>NZ_BMIF01000006.1 GCF_014641695.1 Nitratireductor aestuarii
TCCGAATGGGTTGTGAACACTCACATTCTAGAGAAAATTTGACTGGCCATGGCACCTCGAGCGGTGCGCGCCTGCAGAGAAAAGGCTGCGCGCACCGCTGTTGCAGCCGTCTCTGCTAATCCCTTCCATAGGTGCTATGGCATTGAGCTCATCGCCGGTGAGATTCATCGTTGGCATTCTGGTGCCGGGCTTGATGCTCTGCGGGTCGGCAATCCACGCGGCGAGATTTCCGCGGCTCATGGAGAGCGTTCCGGCTGCCAAAGTTTTCCGGCTGGCGACATGGGTAAGGTCAGGTCCGGCGTTTGAAGCGGCTACGGTTCCCTGAACCTTGTGGCACATCACGCAGGGCCGGTTCAGAAAGAGATCGCGACCCTGACGCGCCAATTCCGAACTGGGTTCGGCGGCATTCTGGAGCTGAGCTTCATACCACGCATCGAACTCCACACGCGGCTGAGCAATCACCAAAACGCCCATATGCGCATGCTGGGCCCCACAATATTCGGCGCACTGTCCCCGATATGTGCCGTTTCTATCCGCCTGCAGGGTCAGCGTATTGACGACACCCGGCACCAGATCGAGCTTGCCGTGGAGAGCTGGCACCCAGAACGAGTGGATGACATCCTGCGACTTGAGGACGAGCCTGACCGGTTCTCCACTCGGAATGTGGATTTCGTTGGCAGTCGTCACGATCCTGCTCGGTTCGCTGTTCTCGTAGCGCACCGCCCACCACCACTGATAACCAGTCACCTCGATGGTGAGCTCGGCATCCGCGCCAATGCCAGCCAGGGTGCGATTGGCGAAGAAGCTGAGAACTGTGAGGCAGACGAGGACGAGGCCGGTGGCAACAACCGCCATCAGGACGGCCCGGCTGGCAGCATGTTCAGATTGAACATCCGTCTCGAGGGGATCTGCAGCTTGCCGCCGACGCCGCACCAATGCCACCGCTAGCACGCCCATCACCATGAGCCATATGACTGTGCAGAGTGCGGTGAAGCTCCAGATCAGGCGGGCGAGCTCCTCCCCGGCTGGCCCGTGGGGATCAAGCGCCGACTGCACGCCGCTGCAGCCGGTGAGAAATCCTGCGCAGGATGTGAGCCCAACTCGCGCCAGCACTTTCATGGCGAGCGCCCCAGCGTTGTCGCATCGGGCAGCCGGTTTTCTGATGGATGCGGCATCAGATCGTCATTTCGACCGGGGGCTGCCGCTTTCGAACTCTTGCCTGCAAGCGAGCGCACGTAGGCCGCGAGCTCCCAGATCTGATCGTCGGGTACACGGCCACCGAAGGCGGGCATGCCGTTCGGCCGTCCATCGCGGATGGTTGCATGGATGTTCTCGATGGAACTGCCATAAATCCACTTGTCGTCCATGAGGGCTGGCCCCATGCCGCCTCCGCCCCTGGAATGACAGCCCGAACAGTTGAACCAGTCGAATAGGCGCTTTCCTTCGCTCATGTGGAATGCGTTGTCGGCGAACCGGGCTGCCTTGGCATCCGTGTCGACCGGTCGTTCGCCTCCAGGTGCCAAGCTCGTTACCGGAACCGCCTGGTCGCCCGCACCCTTCACCGGGTCCGGACGCGTGTCACGCTCCTCCCTCTGGCAACCCGTCAGAAGGATCGCCACGCCAGCAAGCAGCGCGAGCGTTCGCATCTTCATCTTGCGCCTGCCGTTTCAGCCCCGTCGATCCGGGGCACGCCATATTCTGCGAGGATGGCCTCAATCTCGGTGCGGTGCTGCCGCAACGCCTGGTTGACCGCATTCCGCAATTCGCGATCTTCGTGACGCACGCCCATGGAGATGTCGAAAATCATCGGATTGAAGGGAAGATCGACCATCGGCAAGACTGGCTTCAGCTTCAGCCCAACCCTCTGGCGGGCGGCGAAATATCCGGCAACCGGACCCCATGCGATGGCAACATCGACATCTCCCTTCGCGACGGCATCGATGATGGGCGAGGACGGATCCGGCCTCGAATAATCACCGTAGACGGGAAAGCCCTGCAGGTTGCCGACGACGCCCCTGCGTGCAAGCGATTGTACGGGCGGCGCATTCGCGCCGTCGTCGCCAATTAACTGCACGCCTATTCTCAAGGTGCGCAGGCGCGGATCATCGAGGGACCTGATGTCAGGACCGTCCTCGCGCGTGATGAAGACATAGGTTGAGCGATAGTAGGGAGACGTTGGTCGAAGCATATCGACCGCCATGGGTATCCCCGGCACAAGATCGCAGAGACCGGCCTTCAGCGTATTGCGAATGAACCCGCGCCGCTGCGCCCACCAGACATAGGTGACGGTCGCATCCAGTTCACGTGCGACGATGTCGACGATCCGGTTTTCAAACCCCCCTCGGCTTTCATTCGAAAACGGCAGGTTGTTGGGGTCAGCGCAGACGCGAAGCTGGCGTTGCGGCGCGGCACTCGCACCGGCTCCCATGAGGATCAGGAGCAGTGCGACGACCCGCAGGGCGGTGCTCAACGCTCGCTCAGGGAAGCTTGAACACATAGAGTGTACCTCCCGGTGCGGTGACGTCCTTCAGGTCGGCCATGACACCGGCAAAGCCGAGTGCAGCAGTGCGGTCGCGCGGATCTAGGTCGCCGGAAACGACGGCTCCCGCCCATCCCCCGACGCCTGAAAGTATGGCGATGTACTCATGGCCGTCCGGGCCACGATAGGCGACTGGCTGGCCGATGATCCCCGACGACGTCTTGAACTGCCAGAGCAGGTCGCCGGTCCTTGCGCTCACCGCCTTGAACCAGCCTTCCATCGTGCCATAGAACACCACGTCGCCGGCCGTTGCCAGCGCCCCGCTCCAGACCGGAAAATTCTCCTTGATCTTCCAGGCCGGCCGCTCATTGGCTATGTCCCAGGCGGTGAACTCGCCGCGGTGGCCGCCCGGGCCAGGGATCATCCGAACTTCCATGCCGACATAGGGCGTACCGGCAATGTAGTTCACGTCCACCCCCTGCTCATCCATGCAGAGGTTGGCGTGCGGAATGTAGAGGAGCCCGGTGCGCGGAGAGAACGCTGAAGGCTCCCAGTCCTTCACACCAGAGGCTGTCGGGCAGATGTTGCGCACCAGCTTGCCGGTGCGTGGCGCCTTCTCCTCGTTCACGATCAGGCGGCCATTTTTCAGATCAACGCCCTTGCTTGAATTGACGGCGCCGAAGGGCTCTGCGGAAAGGACTTCCCCGGTTGTTCGATCCAGTATGTAGATGTAGCCATTGCGCTCGGGACGGACGAGCACCTTGCGAGGCTTACCCTTCCAGTCCATGTCGAGCAGGATCTGTTCGTTGATCCCGTCGTAGTCATGCATGTCATGGGGCGTCCATTGGTAGAACCAATGGGCCGCTCCCGTATCCGGATCGCGCGCGAAGATACCCGCAGTCCATTTGTTGTCGCCCGGCCTCAGATCAGGGTTCCAGGGACCAGGATTGCCGGTTCCGTGATAGATCAGGTCAAGGTCCGGATCGTAGGAAATCCAGCCCCACATGTTCCCGCCGCCGATCTGCCAGGCATTGGGCGGCCAGGTGGAAACGCCGAGATCCTCCCCCTTGTCGCTGTCGTAGAACGGCTTGAATTCGGACCCGATGAGCACGTCCTTGTCCGGTCCCGTGCTGAAGGCGGTCCAGACCACATGGCCGTCCTTCGCATCAAGCGCCTTGACCCAGCCGCGCACGCCCAGTTCGCCACCGGAATTGCCCACCAGCACCTTGTCCTTCACCACCAGCGGCGCCATGGTGATGGTCTCGCCGATGTTGATGTTGCCGACCTTGTTGTTCCAGACGGCTGCGCCAGTCTCTGCATCAACCGCGATCGTATGGCCATCGAGGGTATTGAAGAAGATCCGCCCATCCGAGAAGGCTGCACCGCGATTGACGACATCGCAGCAGGCGACACCCTGCGACGTCGGTTCAGGATTGGGCCGAAACGCCCATTTCAGCGGTGCACCAGGCTTCGTGAGATCGAGGGCATAGAGGATGTTCGGATAGGGCGTGACGATATACATCGTGTTTTCGACAACGAGAGGTGCTGCTTCATGGCCCTTGTTGACGCCGGTTGAGAACGTGAACGCCACCCGGAGGTCCTTGACGTTCTCCTCGTTGATCTCGTCCAGTTCGCTGAAGCGGGTGGACGCATAGTTCTTGGCTGGCATGGTCATTGGCCGTCATCGGCCGGCGCAGCAGAGATCGGAGGCGTGATGCGGGGGGATGAATTCTGGGCAGAAGCATCCGCAGTCAAACCCAGGCAAAATGCTACTGTCGCCACGAACGCAATTCGCGTCCCACTGGGAAGAATTGCGCCCCGCGTCCTCAGCCATTGTGTTGCCGAGGGAACTCCCGCGAAATCAGACAAGATTTTCATCGCCATCGCCTAAGAGCAGCTTCATTAAAGCTCCCGACAGACTGCTTTGTTCCATTCCAGCAGACGGCAACTCACGGCTCAGCTCAGCAAGCTGACCGCAATGGAAGGCCCCTGGTTCTTCGGAACATCATGACGCCAACGCGATTGGGCTTGTGACAGACAAGGAGAACCGAGATGTCCAGCAAGATGCCTCCCGTTCCGCCCCAGAACAGAAGTCCCAAAGGCCCAGGAGATCACAAGTCCGCCAGTGCTGACGATACGCAGCACGGCACACATGGCGCGCCGGATCCCGATCGTCAGGGACAGCAGGGCAACTCAAAGGTGAACACCACCCATCAGGGATACCAGCAGGATCGTTGATCATGTCCACATCCAAAAAGCATCCGAACACAATCAGACAGGGCGGTCCCGGCGCTTCACACGAAAATGCCAAAGAGCCGTTGGAGATCAACAAGCCGCCGGCAGACAGGACTGATCAACGGGAAACCAGCAACCGCTCAAGTGGAGGCGGAGAGAAGGACAAGCGCCACTCACACAATCCCACCTTGAAGGATTGAAGCTCATCTATGCCGGCGGCAACGTCTCATTCGATAGCAGCACAATCGTCGTGAAAGCAGACACGTGCTTCCCGGCACCGGTGTCCTACGACAATAAGGTTCCGCCCCAGCCCAACCAAAGGCTGGGAATGGGGCGGCTTGGGCATGCTTGTCTGTCAAACATGGCCCGCAATCAAGCGGGCTGTTTCTCCTCAAACTTCTCCGTATCGACCAGGGCCGAGATGAGCACGCCGGCGACCAAGGACCAGAAAGGCGCACTAATGCCGAGGAGCGTGACGTTGGACATGGCGACGGCAAGTGCGACGAATGCACCGGTCTGATTGCCTAGCGACTTGCCGAAGGCGTTCTGGCAGGCCGACAGCAGCACGCCGATCATGGCAAGGCCGGAGACCGAGGCGATAAGTGCGGAGGGCAGGCTCAGCACGATCGGAACGGCGGCTCCCGCTATGAGGCCGAAGAAGGCGAATAGCACGCCGTTGACGACCGTCGCAGCATAACGGCCGTCCTTGTTTTCACCAGCTTGATCCGATGAGCATATGGCAGTCATTGGGCCGGCAACATTGGCGTTGTGGCCGCCAAGGGCACCGGCCGCAATGCCGCCAAAGCCGGAGATGATGGTCATTGCATTAACCGGAGGTCGATAGCCTTCCGCCAAAAGCACGCCGGTCGCCTGCGCGTTTTCAGCGCCGATCACCAACAGCGCAAGCGGAACCGCGATTGCAAAGAATGCATCAATGGAAAACGCCGGCATCGTGAACTCAGGCGCGGCAAACGCGATGTTGGCCGCACCACCCCCGACTGCCCCGGTCGCAAATGCTACGATCAAGCTGGCGACCAGGGCTGCCAGCACCGGGGGGATCGTCCGGCTTACCCGCATGGAGACGAAAAAGGCGAGGATCGCAGCGCCGGCGATAAGCGGCGCGGTGTTGAGTGCCGTCACGGTGCCCGTTGCAAAACGGATCATGGCGCCAGCGATCATCGCCATGACGATGGGCATTGGCAGCCACCGCATGACCCTCCCAATAAGACCGGTGACGCCGAGCACCAGAACCAGTACACCCGCCAGGATGAAGGCGCCGACCGCCTCGCTGAACGGGATCGTCGCAAGCGAGCCGGCAATGAGGGCCGCACCGGGGATCGAGTAAGCCCCATTGATCGGCTGCTTGTAATAGAGCGCCAGCAACAGGCTGATCAGGCCACCCAGCACGTAGATCGAAAACAGCCAGGCAACGGTCTGGCCATTGGTCAGATGGCCGGCCTCGGCCGCGCCGATGACGATCAGGGCTGGCCCGGAGCAGCCGAAGATAGTGGCCACCACTCCAGTGCTGGCCGTCTTGATACCGAGATGCTTCGGCAGGTCGCGCAGGCCCGACGCAAAGCCGGGTCCACGTTCAATCAGGCGCTTTTCAGAGTAGGTCTGTTCTATCGTGTTCATTCTCAATCCTCCCGGAGCGGATACGAGGCCGCTCCCTCCTCTTGGAACATGAACCGGGCTCACGCCCGGCCCCGATTGAGCTTCTCGTCGATCAGCGTCCGACGAAGTTCGGCGCGCGCTTTTCGTGAAAGGCCAGCACGCCTTCGCGGAAATCTTCCGAGGTCCGGAGACGGCTGTAGCAATGGCCCTCGACCTCGATGGCCGTCGTGAGCAGAGCGTCGTCCGTTTCGTTCAGGAGCTTTTTCGCCGTCCGCTGGGCCAGCGGCGAGAAGCGGATCAGTTCCTCGACGAGCGCATCGACAGCCGTCTCCAGCTCGGCATCCGCTACGATTTCGGACGCGATGCCCCAGTCATAGGCTTCCTGGCCCGTGATCCACTTGGAGCGCATCACGATGTTCTTGGTGCGGGTGACCCCGACCATCTTCTGCAGGCGGGCGGAGCCGCCCGAGCCCGGGATCTGGCCGAGCTTCTGTTCGGGCAGAGCGTAGCGCGTGGTATTGGTCGCAATGCGGAAATCGCAGGCAAGCGACAGTTCGAAGCCAACGCCGAAGCAGTAACCGCGATTGGCCGCAATGACCGGCTTGGAGCAGCGGGCTGGTGATGCGATGTTCCAGGCGAGCTTCGAAACGTGCTCCGGGCTGGCCTCAAGGAAGCCCTTGATGTTGCCACCCGACGAGAAATGCTTACCCGTGCCGGTGACGACGATGATGCGCACACGGTCGTCCTCATCGAGGGCCTCGAAGACAAGGCGCAGCTGGTCACGGGCGAGCATTGACACGACGTTGTATGGCGGATTGTCGAGCGTGATGTCGGCACGCTGACGTGCCGGGTCGATCGTGACCTTGAAGCCGTCGAGTTCGGCCAGGCGTGGGTCCTGGAATGTGGCGTTGTCAGCCATGGATTGTCCTTTCATGGGTTTGTCGGTGTTCCAACCGCTCACTGATGTTCGGGAGTGCGTTCCTCGGTGTACTCACCGGCCACCAGAAGGCGGCGCAGCAGTTTTCCGACGGGAGATTTCGGGATCTCTTCGACGAAGACGAAGCGGCGGGGACGGCGGAAGTTGGCGAGGCCGGAATCGCGACAATGGCGGTCGAGATCCTCGGCAGTGACGGATCCGCGCCGCTTCACGAAGGCGACGACGATCTTGCCCCAACGCTCATCTGGAAGGCCAACGACAGCGACCTCTGCGACGCCCTCGTGCAGTGACAGGCAGCTTTCCACCTCGACTGGCGAAACATTCTCGCCGCCGGTGATGATCATGTCGTCGGCTCGCCCGGTGACGAAGAGATCACCGTCCCTGTCGACAAAGCCAGTGTCGCCGGTGAAGTACCAGCCGTTATGAATTGATTTGGCATCTGCGTCAGGTCGCTTCCAATAACCCTCGAATGCCTCATCGCTCTTCATCAGCGCGATGATCTCGCCTTCCTCACCGATGGCCGCCAGCTCATCCGGGTTGCGACTGCCGAGCTTGACGACGCGGATTGTCTGGTTGATGCCCGCCCGGCCGGCAGAACCCGGCTTCGAGGCGGCCTTCTGCTCGATCGTGAAAGTGTAGATTTCCGACGAGCCATAATGGTTGACGAAGAGCTCGGGCCGGAAGGTCTGGTCCAGACGATGCAGCAGCCCGTCGGTCATCGAGGCGCCGGCATAGCCAAGCTTGGTAACGGAGGCGACGCGTTCTGCCGCAAACCTCTCGTGATGTAGGAGGTCGTGGTAGAGCGTTGGCACCAGATAAAGATTGGTGATCTTCTCCTGCTCAATCAGGTCAAGCGCCCTTGCCGCATCGAAGCGCGGCAGGCAGATGAAGGCACCACCGATGAGCGAGGAGGCGATCAGCGAACGAACGCCCATCGTATGGTAGAGCGGCATGACGCCCAACGTGCGTTCGCCATGCCGGTAGAGGTTCTGCGCGACATGGGCGACAGCGCCGGCCCGTTCGGCCCGATGCCGGCGGGGCACCCCCTTTGGCTTTGAGGTGGTTCCGGACGTGTAGAGCATCAGCGACCAGTCGGCAGCGTCGGCGGCAGGCGTCGCTTCGGGAGCGCAGCCTTCCATGAAATCGGCAAGCGCGTGAGCGGAGAATTGCGGCAGATTTTGCGCCCGCCGCGACTGGCGCACGGCCTCCTGCGACGAGACTTCATAGAACACGGCCCTGGCGCCTGAATCCTCGAGGGCAAAGTCGATTTCGTCCGCCTTCGCGCGCCAGTTGAGCGGCGTAACGATCAGGCCGAGAAACTGGCAGGCCCAGTGCAGGGACGCATTCTCCCACCGGTTCTGCATTACCGTGAGCACATGGTCACCGTGCTTCAGGCCGATCGTGCCGAGAGCTGCGGCAAGTGCCGAGACCTTGCCATACCATTGGCGATAGCTGAGCCGGATGTCGCCATCGACGATGGCGAGCGCATCCGGGTCGCGCTCGACACTCGCGATGAAGCTCGTTCCAAGATCAAGCATTCGTTTTCTCCTCCTTCCGTAGTTCGTCCGCTGCGGCGAGTGCCGCCTCGATGATGCTCGCGTAGCCGGTGCACCGGCAGAGATGGCCGGAGAGATGCTCCCGGATCTCGTCCCGGTCCGCGTCGGGCGTCTCGCGCAACAGGGTGTCGAGCGACATCAGGATGCCGGGCGTGCAGAAGCCGCATTGCAGGCCGTGATGGCGACGAAAGGCCGCCTGAAGCGGGGAAAGCTCGGCCGGATTAGGTGACAACGCTTCCACCGTCCGCACGTCACTGCCACGCACCTGCTGGGCAAGCGTCAGGCACGCGCGAGCCGGCCTTCCGTCGATCTGAACGGTACAGGCCCCGCAGACCCCGTGCTCGCAGCCGACATGCGTGCCGGTGAGCCCAATCTCGTGACGAAGCAGGTCCGAGAGCAGCATCCGATTTTCAACCTCGACGCTGACCGCCCTGCCATTCAGGGTGAAGTTTACCGGGTGCCTCCGGGTGGCATTCATGCGCGGCATCGGCTTGCCTCCTTGAGAGTCTCACGGCCAAGGCTGCGGACCAGGTCGCGCCGGTAGCGGGCGCTCGCGTGAAAGTCGTCGCGGGCATTGAGCGACCAGGCGATATCGTTGATGGCGTCGTCGAACTGGCTGTCATCGAGAGGCGGCAGCGAGAAGACGCGCGGCCGGTCATCGACGCCTGCTATGCCAAGCCGCAAACCCCTCTCGTCAGCGACGGCGGCACAGGCGACGATGGCGAAATCCCCATGCCGTCGGCCGACCTCACGGAAGGCATAGCCGCTGCCGGGTCGCGCCCTCGGAAAATGAACGGCTTCGATCATTTCACCCTCGGCGAGGTCTGTGGCCATCATGCCGATAAAGAAGTCGTCCGCCTTGACCCTGCGCTTCTGCTTGTGGCCGCGCAGGCTTACCCAGCCACCGAGCGTGACCAGAGAGAGCGGCAGTTCCGCACTCGGATCAGCGTGCGCGATGGAGCCGCAGACCGTGCCGCGAGACCGCGTCTGCACATGTCCGATCCAGGGGAAGACGGCGGCCAGTAGCGGCAGATCCCGCCCAAGGCTTGTCCAGGTTTCCAACTCGGCCTGTCGCACGCCCGCGCCGACGCTGATCTCGTCGCCAGAAGTCTCGATCCGGCGCAGAGCCTCAAGCCGCATGATGTCCACAAGCAGGGCGGGACGGGCAAGCCGCATGTTGAGCATCGGGACCAGCGACTGTCCGCCCGCGATCACACGCGCTTCAGGGCCGCCTTGGCTGAGCGCAGCGAGCGCCTCCTCCAGCGTGTCAGGACAGAGAAAGTCGAAGGATGCAGGTTTCATCCGCGCCTCCTGAAGGGTGCCATAAGCCGCTGGATCAGGCCATTGGCCAGGCTGGGCGCCCCGCCAGCGTGGCGGGCAAGCGCCTGGAAGAACTGACCGATCACCACGCGGGCCGCGCCGTCCAAAAGACGCCCTCCGACCGAGGCGACCTTGCCGCCGATTGCCGCCTCATAGCGATAGTCGATCCGGGTGCCGTTTGTGGTCTCGGTCAGGGTGACGCGGCCCGTGCCGCGGCCGGAGCCAAGCGCTCCCTCGGTGCCACCCGCTAGCGTCACAGCCTCGGGTTCGACCATGTCGCTGAGGCGGATGTCGGCACGGTAGCGACCCTTGACCGGGCCTATGCCAAGCGTGACCTCGGCGCGGAAATGCGTGTCGGAAACCTTCCGGACCTCGTGCGCCCCTGGAATGATTGCCTTGAGAGTGTTCGGGTCCAGCAACATCGCCCAGACGGCTTCGCGCGTGGCGGAAACCTCCGCCGAGCCGGAACCGGTCAGCATCCGCTCGCCGGAAGCGCCGGTGGCAGCCGGTTTCGCGTCCAGCGGTTTCGAGGGCGGGCGTTCTTCGCCATGGCGCCACCCAGTGATCCGGCTCGGCGACAGCGGCAATTGGACGTCTTCGATGCCGAGGGCATCAGCGACGGCATTGGCGATGCAGACCGGAGTCGACATGCAATTGCCCTCGCCCACCCCCTTGGCGCCGAGCGGCGTGAAGGGCGACGGCGTCTCATGATGAAGGACCAGCGGCTCCGGCGTCTCCATGACGGTCGGGATCAGGTAGTCTGCGAGCGTGCCGGTCAGGAAGCTGCCGTCGCCGCCATAGGCATATTCCTCGTAGAGCGCCGCGCCGACCGCCTGGGCGAACCCGCCGCGCACCTGACCCTCGACCATGCCAGGGTGCAGGATGCGACCGCAGTCATGCATCGTCACATAGTGGTCGATCCGCACCTGCCCTGTCGTTCGGTCGATCTCGACGCCGCAGATGTCGAAGATGAAGCCATGGCAAAGCGACGAATTGATCCCGTCCGTTGCCGTCGGCGCCTCCAGTTGCTCCGGCGTCCAGAAAACCGTCTCGTGGATTGTCTGGTCCGTTCCATCTGGCAGGGTGCCAGGCGCCCAATGGCTTGACGCAGCCACACGTGCGAAGGAAAGGGCATTGTCCGGGTTGTTGCGGTCAAGGACTTTGCCGTCCCTGAAGTCCACGTTTTCTGACGTGATATTGAGCTGCGTGGCAGCGATTGCGGCGAGACGTTCCCTGATGCGACCTGCGGCGAGCGACGCTGCGCCGGCGACCGCAGCGGCAAACCGGCTTGCGTAATTGCCAGAAGCGATAGACCAGGCATCGCGCGACGTGTCGAGTTCGGTATTGACGCGCACCGCCTCCATGGAGAGGCCCAGCCGCTCGGCAACTACCTGCGCCAGCACGGTGCGATGGCCCTGCCCCTGCGGCACCGATGCGACCTTTACGGTGACGGACCCAAGTGGATCGATGGCTATTGTCGCAACCGACTGCGCGCCGTTTTTTGGCCCCGCCTTCTTGCGCTCATCCGGCGAAAGAACTGTCGTGATGTAGCCCATGTTGGAGACGCTGGGCTCCACCACGGCCGCAAAGCCGATGCCGTACAAGCGGCCTTCGGCGCGCGCAATGGCCCTGCGCTGCCGCAGAGTCTCGAGACCACCTTCCGCACAGGCGCGATCGATTGCCGTCTGGTAATCGCCTGAATCCAGCAGACCACCGGTTGCTGTGCGATAGGGGAAGGCATCGCCCGGCACCAGGTTGCGGCGGATGACGTCGAGCGGGTCGAGGCGGAGTTCGTCAGCGATTTTATGAACGAGGCGCTCCAGCGCAAAATAGATCTGCGGACCGCCGAAGCCACGGTTAAGGCCGGTCGGCGTCTTGTTGGTAAGCACGACGCGATTGCGGATGGCGACGTTGCGGATCGCATAGGCGCCGGTCATGTTGCCGTGCATGCGATAGAGGGTCGCCGGTTCCGGAGCCCGCAGGTGAGCACCGCAATCTTCCAGCTGGTCCCAGTTCAGCGCGGTGATCTGCCCTTCGGGTGTGACGGCTGCTTCCAGCGTCGTCACACGGTTGGTCGCGGAGACTGATGCGGTCAGGTGCTCAAGGCGATCCTCGATCCATTTGACCGGCCGGCCAGCGACGCGGGCAGCGACCGCAGCAAGGATAACATAGGGGAACACGCCCTGCTTGATGCCGAAGGAGCCCCCGGAATCGGGGGGCGTACGCAGCCGCATGCGATTGCCGGGAACATTCAGGGCTCGGGCAATCACGGCATGGATCGAGAACGGCCCCTGAAAATTCGCCGTCACATCATAGGCGTCTTCGGCCGGATCGTATTCTGCGATCACGCCGTAGGTTTCGATCGGCGTACAGGAGTTGCGCGGATAGGCAATTCGAATGGAGATCCGGTGAGCTGCCGTCGCAAAGGCGGCCTCCGGATCACCGTAGCCAAAGCTGCGCTCGTTGATGAGGTTAGTGCCGAGAGAGGGATGCAGAACCGGTGCATCGGCGGCAAGTGCCTTTTCAGGGTCTACAACGGCGGTCAGAGTCTCATACTCGACCTCGATCAGGTCGAGCGCATCCTCGGCAACATAGCGATTTTCGGCGACGACGAGGGCAACCGGTTCACCGACATAGCGGACCCGGTCGCGAGCGATCGGCCAGCATTCAACATTGGCCTTGACCCCTACCGTCATGCTGCGGGTGAGCCGCGCGACATCCTCCCCGGTCAGCACGGCGAAGACACCGGGAAGAGCAAGGGCGGCAGCCGTTGAGATCGCACGAACTTCCGCGTGGGCATGCGGCGAGCGCAGGATTGCCAGATGCGCAGTATCACGTCGGACCGGCAGGTCGTCGATGTAGCGGCCGCGGCCGGTCAGAAGTCCAGCGTCCTCGATACGTTCCACAGGTCGGCCAATCAGGCCGCCTGCCGCTCCCAAACTCTTCATTCGCTCCTCACGCTCCCGTTGGTGTCGGGGTGCCGTAGGGAAAAATGAAGAAAGCGGTGCAGACGGGCGATACCGCTGCGTATCAGACCTTACCGAGGAGTCTCATAATCGCTCGCCGAGAGGCGGCTGACGGTTCGGAAGATGCTTGGCGAGGAGCCGGCATGGTCATGGAAGAAGCGCGAGAAGTGGGCTGGTACGGAAAAGCCGAGACGGTCGCCGATTGCCGCGAAGCTCTCCGTACCGTCGGCTACGGCGGTAACCGCCTGTTCCAGCCGCTGAACGTTGAGGAAGACCCGCGGCGTCACGCCCAATGAACTCTCGAACAGACGGAAGAAGTGCGCCCGCGACAGACCGATGTCGCTTGCCAGAAGATTGAAATCATCAATTTCCCCTGGTGCCGCCTTTATGCGGTCGACGGCCTTGCGGATGCGGAAGTCGACGAGAGGACGCGATGCAAGATCGCGGATCGAATTTGGCACCGCTCGCCAGTCGGCGAAGCGCTCTATCACGGCAACCATGAGTTCGCCGAGCAGCACCTCGTGCATCTGGGTGCTGTTCGGCTCATTCACCAAGGCCTCTGCCAAAATGCGGACGCGCGAGCGAATATCGGGCGTGATCGAGCCGACATTCGTGGTGAAGAAGTCTGGAGCGTGGCTTGCAGCCCAGTTCGGTCGAAAATCGCCGAGCCATCGCGGCTCTATATAGAGCGCAAGGATGATCGTTTGCGGCCGTGACGGGTCGTGCGCATAGGCGTGTGACTCCCACGCATTGATCAGCACGGCGCTCTCATCGGTGAGCGGCACAATCCGGTCACGCACGGAAAACTGCGTGTCTGCGCCCTCAACTTTCAAGAGGACGTGGCAATGCGGGTGTGCGTGGCGCACCAGGGGCCGGTCCATGTCCAGCAGCGCCACTCTACCGAAGCGGCCACGGGCAATTCGAAGGGCATTCGACATTGCCTGATTATTAGACATTTTGCACAAACTGCAAGCGGGAGGATGGAAGAGCTACCGAAGCACCACCGCCAGACTGTCCACGGCAGGTGCTGCCTCGATCAGGCCTTGCTCGGCCATGAACGCACCAAATCTTTGATAACGCGCCTGATCCAGTGCGAAAGGACGCTTTGCGAACCTGGGCAGCGTATCGCGCCAGGCCTGCCGGTTCAGCTCGTCATCCAGATCAGGATAGGCTCCGATGAAAAGCTTCCAGCTTTCCTCCGGATGGTTGGTGAGATAGATTGCGCCTTGCTCGACACCTTCAAGGAAGCGCTTGAGGCGATCGTCTTCAACCAGTTCCGGACGCGTCACGAAGATCAGCTCGTCATAGATCGGCACGCCATGCTCCTCAGGAAAGAAGGCGCGGCCCTCATGTCCGGCGAGCCGCATCTGCGTCAGCTCGAAGTTCCGGAAGCCTCCGATGGTGGCATCGACCCGACCGCTGATGAGCGACGGGGAGAGCGCGAAATTGACGTTGATCAGCTCGACGCTGTTCTTGTCTACACCGGCATTCTCCAGCATCCGGCCGAGCATCGCGTCCTCGAAGCCGGAGACCGAAAAACCGATGCGCTTGCCTTCCAGATCCCTGACGCTTGAAATCGGACCATCGGCCAGGACCGTCAGCGTGTTCAGCGGCGTCTCGATGAGAGTACCGAAGCGCACGAGCGGCACACCGGCAGCGTGATCCAGATAGAGGTTCGGTTGATAGTGGATGCCGATCTCTGCCTGTCCGGAGGCGACAGCGCGAGGCACGATCGAAGGGTCGGTCGGCGGTATGAACTCCACCTCCAGGCCGGCCTTTTCGAAGAAACCAAGTTGCTGCGCGACAATGAGGGGCGCGTGGTCGGGATTGACGAACCACTCCAGCAGTACGGTAAGCTTGTCCTGCGCCAAGGCATTGCCGGTGATCGCTACACTCATCAGGATGGAAAGTATTGTGCCACGTATCATGGTTTTTCCGTTCATGGTCTTGAAGGTGAAAATTCGTTTGTTGTCGACCAGGGAGTGAGCTGCGGCCCGATCCAGTCGATGGCGCGGCGCAAGGCCAATGTGAGAAGAACGATGATTGCCATCGCCGCGAAAACCGTGTCAGTCTGCATGCGCGCGTTGGCCTGAACCATGATGAAGCCGAGGCCCGCTGACGCGCCGACCCATTCCCCAATGACCGCGCCCAGTGGGGCGAGCGGCGCGGCAACCCTCAGACCCGAAACGAGCGACGGAATGGCGAGCGGTATGCTGATGTGGGCCAGCATCTGCCAATGCGTGGCCTCGGTTATCGCCACGGCATCAACGATTTCCTGAGGTATGCGGCGCAGTCCGTCGGCGAAGGCGGACGCCACAGGAAAGAAGATGATCAGCGTCGTCATCACGATCTTGGAGGTCGCGCCAAAACCGAACCACAATACCAGGATCGGTGCGATCACGAAAACGGGAAATGCCTGCAGTACAAGTACGACTGGCCAGATAAACCTTCCCCACCGGGGTACTGCGGCTATGCTGAGGGCAGTCAGAATACCGAGGATCGTTCCAGCCAGCAGCCCCGCAGCTATTTCTTCCAGTGTTACCCATGCATGGCGCAGGAAATAGTCCGGTTGACGCTGGATTGCGGCAAGCACGTCCAGTGGAGAAGGCACTATATAGCGCGGCGGATTGAGCAGCCAGATCAGCGACTGCCACAAAGAAATCAGAAACACTAGAATGCGCATGGAAGCAGGCTAGCTGCTGCGCCGACTAAGTATAAGATAGTTTGAAAACCGCAAGTACATGTCGATCCCCCTGAAGTTCATCATGGAGATCCAGGTTGAGCGAAGAAGAATAAGGATGCCGAGATGGCCCTTGTTCCGTTCCTACGCCGGTATGACCCGGATCAGGTTCAAGGGTCCGGCTCACCGCCGTCTCAGCACCGTTCGGTGCACCCCTCGGAATTTCCAGCCACTATAACGGCGAAGTTCTTCCGGTCAAGCCGAATACTGACACTGTCGAAGATTTGCGAGTGATTGTATAGGCCGGGGACACACGAGGATAGTCCAGGAGATGTTTCATGCCCCGGCTGGATAATCCCTCTTGCTTTCCTGATCTGTTTTGACCTACCCTTTCGCTTACACATCCTTTGGGGTGCCCTTCGGGGCTGAGAGGTGCATTGCACTAACCCATTGAACCTGATCCGGGTCATGCCGGCGGAGGGAAGGGAATTGTGTGACAGTCATCGTCAGATTTCTGTTCTGTCCCCTTCCCCATGCATGACCTTATCGAGCGTGGGAGGGAGCCGTGCGAGCTATCGCACTAACGATTGCGGGTTCTGACAGTAGCGGGGGAGCCGGTATACAGGCCGATCTCAAGAGCTTCTCGGCACTTGGCGTTTACGGGGCATCAGTAATCACCGCGATCACGGCGCAGAACACACGAGGGGTCGAGGCTATCGAGCCGGTCTCTCCGGCCATGATTGCCGCGCAGATCGACGCGGTTTTCAGTGATCTGAACGTCGCCGCCGTCAAGATCGGAATGGTGGGCGGCGTAGATGCAATCGTGACGGTAGCGTCGAGGTTGCGTCGCCATTTGGCGGAACGTCCGGTGCCCGTGGTGCTGGATCCGGTAATGGTCGCCAAGTCGGGGGATGTGCTCCTCCCCCATGAAGCTATTGCCGCGCTGTGGGAGCAATTGCTGCCGCTGACGACCCTTCTCACGCCCAATCTGCCGGAGGCAGGTGCGCTTCTCGAATGCGAGCCTGCTGACAGTGATGCCGAGGTCCTGCAACAGGGTCGCGCACTGCTCGATCTTGGTCCCGCAAATGTCTTGATGAAGGGTGGCCATGCACACGGGGAAACTTGCACGGACCTCTTGCTGGGCGAGGGTGAGGCCGCATTTTCCGCACCCCGCATCCACACGAAGAATACCCACGGTACCGGCTGCTCACTCTCGTCGGCTATCGCTGCCGGGCTTGCCGAAGGGCTAACCGTGCTGGAGGCGACGCGCGCGGCGCATGCCTGGCTTCACAATGCCATTCTGGCGGCCGACACTCTCAGCATCGGCTCTGGGCATGGGCCGGTGCATCATTTCCATGCCATGTGGAGTAATCCATGAAGGGGTCGGTCACCATCCTTGGCGCCGGCATCATGGGTCTTTCCATTGCCGCTGAACTCACCCAACGCGGGGTCACCTGCTCCATACATGATCCGGAAGGCGGGCCTGGCCCGCACGGATGCAGCTGGTGGGCGGGCGGAATGCTCGCGCCCTTCTGCGAGGCGGAGAGTGCCGAGGATACCGTTATCCGTTTGGGTATCGAGGCGGCTGAATGGTGGGAGCACATGGGTGCGGAGGTCCATCACACCGGCACGCTCGTACTTGCCTTGGCGCGCGATCACGCGGAACTCGACCGTTTTGCCCGCCTGACGCGCAACCACGAGCAGCTGGATGGCTGTGCCATCGCAGAGCTTGAGCCTGAACTGGAACAGCGGTTCCATCGCGGACTGTTCTATCGAGATGAAGCCCATCTCACGCCCCGTCAGGCCTTGCAGGCATTAGCGGCGAAGCTTCACGAGAAGTGCATCTCAATCCGCAGAGAAGCTCCTTCCGAAGTGACACCAGGCCTGATCGTCGACGCACGCGGGCTTGCAGCGCGCGACGCATTGCCGGACCTGCGCGGCGTTCGCGGCGAGATGCTGGTGGTCCGCTGTCCGGAAGTGCGGCTCAACCGGACCATCCGCCTGCTACATCCAAGAATTCCGCTCTACGTGGTCCCGCGTGGCGATGGCGTCTACATGTTGGGGGCCACGATGCTGGAATCGGGGGCGAAAACGCGGGTCACGGCGAGGGCGGCAATCGAACTGCTCTCGGCCGCCTATGCTCTGCACCCAGCCTTTGCCGAGGCCGAGATCCTTGAGCTGGGCGCAGATGCCCGGCCCGCCTTTCCCGACAACCTGCCCCGCCTGCGACGTCGAGGCGGAACGCTTTTCGCAAACGGTCTCTATCGTCACGGCTATCTTCTTGCCCCCGCCGTGGCGCGGATGGCCGCCGATCATATCACCACAG
This sequence comes from Nitratireductor aestuarii, assembly GCF_014641695.1. GTDB lineage: Bacteria > Pseudomonadota > Alphaproteobacteria > Rhizobiales > Rhizobiaceae > Chelativorans > Chelativorans aestuarii. Next base: position 18,114 of record NZ_BMIF01000006.1, read on the forward strand.
GCGAAATACCGGAGTTGATGGATGAACATAATCCTGAATGGCGAACAGCGTGAGATAAGCGGCACGACGGTGGCTGATGTGCTTGCAGAAATCGGACTGGAGAAAGCCCGCGTCGCCACTGCGCTGAATGGCGGATTCCTGCCTGCAGCCCTGCGGCGCGAAACAAGACTTGCGGCGGGAGACACATTGGAAGTCCTGTCCGCCATGCAGGGAGGTTAGGAATGCCCATCTTCTACGGGAAACAGATCGACAGCGCCCTGATGCTGGGCACGGCGCAATATCCATCGCCCAAGATCATGGCGGAAGCCTTCCAGGCCTCCGGCGCGGGTATCGCCACGGTGTCGCTGCGTCGCGAGCGTGGGGATGGCCAGAGCTTCCACGCCCTTGTCCGCGATCTCGGCGTGATCATGCTGCCCAACACTGCCGGTTGCCATTCGGTCAAGGAGGCTGTCACGACAGCCCACATGGCGCGGGAAGTCTTTGATACGCCATGGATCAAGCTGGAAGTAATCCGGGATCACGACACCCTCCAACCGGATGTGGTAGCGCTGATCGAGGCGGCACGGATCCTCTCCGACGATGGCTTTCAGGTCTTCCCCTATTGCACAGAAGATCTGTCCATCTGTGGGCGCCTGCTGGATGCTGGCTGTGAGGTGCTGATGCCCTGGGGGGCGCCGATCGGTTCCGGCCGGGGCTTGAACAACCCTTACGGGCTGCGTTCATTGCGGGCACATTTTCCCGATGTGCCTCTCGTGGTTGACGCAGGCATCGGCCTGCCTTCGCACGCTGCACAGGCGATGGAGCTTGGGTATGATGCGGTGCTCCTGAACACCGCCGTCGCAAAGGCTGGTGACCCTGTCGCCATGGCGCGCGCAATGGCCTTGGCGATCGAGGCCGGGCGGCTTGCGCATGGAGCGGGTCCCATCGAACGGCGCGACATGGCCGCCCCTTCAACCCCCCTCATCGGCATGGCAGTTCTCCAATGACGCTCCCGAAATTCTACGCCATCTTCGACCATCCGGACTGGCTCGAGCGGCTGCTGCCGGAGGGCATCAAGCTGGTTCAGATACGCATCAAGGATACGCCTGCCGACAAGCTGCGCGACCTCTTGAAACGCTCGCGCGATCTTTGCGCGGCCCACGGAGCTCAGTTGATTGTCAATGACTATTGGCAGCTCGCCATAGAGCTCGGATGTGACTTCATCCACCTCGGGCAGGAGGATCTGGACACGGCCGATATTCCCGCCATCCGCCGGGCGGGGATACGACTTGGTATCTCGACGCACGACCATCCCGAGCTTGGTCGGGCGCTTTCCCATGATCCTGACTACATCGCGCTCGGTCCTGTCTGGCCTACCATCCTGAAAAAAATGAAATGGGAGCAGCAGAGACTGGACCGGGTCACCGAATGGAAGCGTCTGATCGGGGATATTCCGCTCGTGGCGATCGGCGGCTTGACGCCGGAACGCGCAGAGCAAGCCTTTGCCGCGGGCGCAGACGTAGCATCTGCGGTCACCGACATCACCCTTAACCCCAATCCCGAAGCACGAGTACGCGAATGGCTGGAGGTCGCACCATGAACCGCTATGCTCGACAGACGATCCTGCCGGAAGTGGGTGGTTCAGGACAGGAGCGATTGCAGGCAGCAAGGGTGCTGGTCATAGGCGCCGGTGCTCTTGGCGTGCCTGTTCTGCAATATCTCGTGGGGGCCGGCGTCGGCCACATCACCCTGGTCGATCCGGATGTGATCGAGGTGTCGAACCTGCACCGCCAGCCCCTATACACAGAAAGCCAGGCCGGTCAGCCGAAGGCTCGGGCAGCGCAGCAGGCGATGCAGCGGTTGAACAGTACAGTTGAAGTCACACCAGTGATGGAATGGCTCACGCCGACCAATGCGCCTTCTCTGGTCGCCGGAGCTGATATCGTGCTGGATTGCGCAGACAGCTATGCGGTGAGCTATACGCTTTCCGACACGTGTTTCGCCACGCGCAAGCCGCTGATTTCGGCGTCCGCTCTCGCTCTTGAGGGCTATGTGGGTGGCTATTGCGGCGGCGCGCCAAGCCTGCGCGCGATCTTCCCCGATCCCACCGATGCCGGAGCAACCTGCGCCACCGCCGGTGTGCTTGGCCCAATTGTCGGGATGCTCGGCTGTCTTCAGGCGCGCATGGCGCTCGGCGTTCTGCTGGGCATCGATCCATCGCCGCTCGGCCTGCTGATCCGAATGGATTCCGCGATGCGCTTTTCACAGTTCCGTTTCGACAAGGCTCCCGAAGAACCAGGCCCCTGCTTCATATCCCTGAGAGACGTGCGTCCGGGCGATCTGGTGGTCGACCTGCGCCCAAGCGAAGAGGCCCCGACGCTCGCCACCCCTGATGCCCTGCGCATGCCTGACTATGGTTCAACCGGCCCGTTACCCGATACCGGGGGGCGCGTTGTGATCGCCTGTCGCTCCGGTCTGCGAGCCTGGCGGGCGGCCAACCTTCTTGCTCAGCGATGGCGAGGAGACGTTGCGTTATTGGCGCTGAATTGATGAGTAAGCAGGAACACTTGAGCTGCTTTGAGCCGACGCTCGCATTCGACACATTCTGGGAATCCACGTCGCTTTGCGCGCATTAACCGAATTGAAGGAGCTGGACGGCAAGGCTCGTGGACAAGAAATCCTGATCTTCGGAGACTGCCCGTGAAACTCTCCGCTTTCGCTGCCGCCCTCGCCTTGTCCCTTTTTGGGTTTCGGACAGCCCAGGCAAAGACGCTCTGCACGGTCATAGCTGATGCCGTCACGGGTGACGTCCTGACCGAGGAGGGTGACTGTCGGACCCGTGTCACGCCCGCTTCGACATTCAAGATCGCTCTCAGCGTGATGGGCTATGACTCCGGTTTTCTGATAGACCCCAACACCCCTTCCCTGCCCTTCCGCCGAGGGTATGCCGATTGGGGCGGCGAGAACTGGAGACAGCAGACCACTCCGCAGCGATGGATGAAATACTCCGTGGTCTGGTTTTCCCAACAGATTGCGGCCAACCTGGGCGTGACGCAGTTGCAGAATTACGCGCAAGCTTTCGGCTATGGCAATGCGGACTTCACAGGCGATCCGGGCAAGAACAACGCCCTTGAGCGGGCCTGGATCAGTTCCTCGCTCAAAATCGCGCCCGTGGAGCAGGTGGCGTTCCTGCGCAACCTCCTGACCGGTAAGCTGCCGGTGCGACCAGAGGCGATCAAAATGACCTTGAGCATCGTTGAGAGGTCGCAAACGCCAGGCGGTTGGGTTGTTTCCGGGAAAACCGGGTCAGCCTATCCACGCTTGGCAGATGGCTCTTTTGATCGCGCGAAAGGCTGGGGATGGTTTGTGGGGTGGGCTCAGCGCGGTAAGAGGACCCTGGTCTTTGCTCGGCTCGCCCAGGATGAACAGCGCGAAAGGGTTTCGGGCGGCCTTCGAGCCAAGGACGCACTTCTGGACCAGTGGGACGAACTTCTGGAGAAGCTTTCCGACTAGCGAATAACGATCAGCGCCCGAAAGCCCTGCCCTCCTGACCATCTGGACCGCGTCCGTTCCCGCCACGAACCAACAGGCTGCGGCCCAACGGTAACCGACGAAGCACCCCCACGACACTGTTCTGTCCGTTTTAGTGGGCCTCGCAAATCAACGTAACGCACTGGAAGGTTTGTCGCGTTTCTGCTCGTCAGCCGCCGCGGATCCGGCTTGTACTGTTGTCTGTGTTGTCTGCGTTACGCAGAGCTATTTGGGCACAAAACCAACGCGGAATCCGAATAATCTGCCTATCTTTTCCAATGTTTCGAGCGTTGGGTTTGCAGTGCCGGTCTCAATTTCCGCAACTTGTCGCCTGGTAAGCGACAGCATCTTTGCGAACTCCTCCTGCGTCATGCCGATGCCTTTGCGGATTTCCGCCACAGCATCGGGCAGCCGCAAGTCCCCCGTTCGAGCACGTGCTGCGAGCGCTCGCCGATTTTCCAGAACCTCCTCTTTCGTTGGTTTCTTCCATCGCGCCATCTAGCGGTCCTTCGTCATCAGTGGCACTCCGCCAGAACGCTGTCTGCTATCTCAATGCAGCGCCCCATTGCACGCTCGAGAATTTCCGGGGCTGCAGCCATATCTCTGGCGATCGCCGGACCCTGGCGCAGATTTTCTGCAAATGCAGACAGCATAGCCGCAAGGTCTCTTTTTTCAGCGGGGTCGGGCATCAGTTCGGTGCAAATCCGCAACCAATCCGGAAGATGATCACGACCTCTGTCACGCATCATGGCCCAGCGGGTGGACCGAATAATTCCCTCCTTGGCGAGCCGCATTGGTGCGAAATCAAAGAGCGGAGACAGGCGGATTGTGCCGTCCTGGTGTTTGCTGAGGGCAGCGTTCCGGCCATGATTGTCGGGATTGCCAAGCGCGAGGTTTGCTATGTCGCGCTTCAGGTATTCGACGATGTCCGAGAACGGATCGGCAGAATATTGGCGGAGAACATCGATATAGGCTTCATGCGTGCCGACATGGCCGAAATTGGCAACGCCGATTGCAGACACAAGGCTTTCTTGACCCAACCTGATGGTTCCGCCGCCTTCTTTCTTCTTCCGGTCAAACCGCGGGATGATCAGAACGCCTTCGGCGTAGGTGGGAGGTTCGCTGACATCGAGGCCGATCTCTTGAGCGATCCGCGAATACAGGGCTTCTCCCTGGAGGATCAGGCTATCCACCGGGTCGTTGCTGCGGACCAACTTGACGATGACGTGGCGTACGGCTTCATCATCGGTCACCAAGGTGTCGGGATAATAGAGGCCGTCATCTGCCTGGGTCATCGAGACCTTCGGCCACTCGCCCTGCAGGCCGCTTGAGCCGGAGGCGAGCATTCCAAAACGATCGGCGACTTCCAGGAAACGATCCGACCGCTCGAGAATTTCCGCTTCCGTCACCCCTTGACGCTCAACGCCGCGCAGGCGTTCAATTTCCGCCTCAGCGGCTTCCTTGATGCGGATGTTGCCTATGCCGCCCGTTGCCGATCGCAGGAGCAGAGGGAGATCCGAGGCGCGCGAGCTTTCGGCAAGGCTGAGATGCTCCGCAAGCTTCCGCCTCGCATGTCCCTGCGGCATGAGATCCAACAGGAAAGGCGGCCAACTGCGGCTGTAGCGATTTTCGAGATCGATGGGGAAATTGACGGACAAGGCGCGATGATCACGGTCCGGTCTTCCAGCAGAAAACTCAGCCGATGCCACGGTGACGAAATAATCGAGATTATAATCGACGATGGACACGCCCTGGAAGCCGGCAGCGTCGTCCTCGATTTCCAGTGTCGCGGCGTCATGCCAGGCGCCATCAAAATGGGTTTGAAGCGTCACGCGCATTATTAGACCCTTTTAGTGGATCAAATAACGTATTTTTAGCAAAAAAACAACCCATTGAAATGGAATCGAAAGGCTCAGAAACGCACCAGGTACCAAAGGGGTTATGGAAGCTCTTGGGCCTGCAGCCATCTTCCAGCTTGTCCAAGCCGTATCGCCGCTGGTTGAGTCAAACGGCTCCAGAATTGCCTTCAACGCCAGCAACTCTGTGTCGGCCCCCTGATCAAAGCTTACCGAGTCATCGCCGCTCGATGAGCTCGATGTACTCGCCATCCGGTCCGTAGAGAAATGCCACCCGGATACCCGGTCGTGCCGAACTCCGGGGGCCAACAGCCAGCTCGATTCCGTTAGCCTCGAGATGGGCGACCGCCGCATCCAGATCAGGGACTTGCAGTCCGATATGCTCAAGCCCCTTAGCCGGAGCGCCCGGCGCACTGGAGGCGTCAGCAGCCGCATCTTCAATGAACAGCCGAACTCCACCGAGGTTCAGGACAATACGCGTGTTGCCGTTTACCTGCGCGGTAGACACGATACTGGCACCGAAGGCATTGGTATAAAACCTGGCCGAGACTTCACACGCCTGGGATTTGACATGCAGATGGTCAAACTGGACTGCGATCATTCCAAATTCACCGTTTTACTTAGCTGAGCGAGTGTCGGTTCTATCCTCGAAGAGGACGGTTGCGGAAGGTTATTACCGTTGCAAGAGCATAACGAAATGTTTGGCATGATTGACGTTTGACAGGTTGATGCAACGCAGCGGCAAACCCTAAAAAACTGGTCATGTGGAATGGTGGCCATAGCGCCGGCATCAATTGTTGAAGGGAAGGCATGACCCGCATCGAGATCTCCCCGCTGCAACGCTGGCAGGATTATCTGCGTGAAGGCGTTCTGGCCTATCAATACAGTCCTGATGCAGATCGGGCCGTTTTTTACCCGCGTGTGCTCTGCCCGTTTGGCGGAAAAGCGCCGCTTGAATGGCGCGTCAGTTCCGGGCGCGGGTCGATCTACTCCATCTCCCTCGTCCATAACCCGAAGGCTGACCCCCATGCAGTCGCCCTCATCGATCTCGATGAAGGTTTCCGTATGATGGCAATTGTGGAGGGTGCCGCCGGCACACCGGACGAAATTGGCCGGCGCGTGGTGGTCAGGATCGGTCAGCCGACGGCCGAAGGTGCAGCGCCTACGGCAACATTCCGTTGGGAGAATGCAGAATGAGACAGCTTCCACAGCGAGGATCCGTCGCCATTGTCGGCGTCGCGGAAAGTGATCTTGGCGTTGTTGCGCCTGGCCTGACGCCACTTGACCTCATGGGGCAGGCCATTCAGCGCGCGCTGGATGATTGCGGCCTCAGCCTTTCGGACGTCGATGGCGTATTTTCGGCAGCGTCTCAGCTTCGCATGCCGACGATCTCCCTCTGCGAATATCTCGGCGTAAAGCCCACTTACACCGATTCCAGCTATCTCGGCGGCGCGTCGTTCCAGAGCCTTGCCGCCCACGCAGCACTCGCGCTGGAAGCCGGGCTCTGCAATGTCGCGGTTATCGCTTACGGCTCAACCCAGCGAAGCGCGCGCGGCACCTTCGTGCCCCAGCGCGACCAGAACGAATACGACTCCGCCGCACGTCCGCGCCTGCCTGTAACTGGCTATGCTCTGGCAGCCGCACGCCACATGCATCTCTACAAAACCACCCGTGAAGATCTCGCCGACATCGCTCTTGCAGCCCGCAGCTGGGCGCAGCTCAACCCGGTCGCGTTTGACCGCCGCCCGCTGACGCGGGAAGATGTGTTGAACGCGCCCATGATCTCCTCCCCCCTTGGCGCGAAGGATTGCTGCCTGGTGACGGACGGCGGCGCTGCCGTTGTCATGGTCAGGGCCGACCGCGCCCGTGAACTTGCCAAACCGCCAGTCTGGCTACTTGGTGCAGGCGAAGCGCAGGAACACCATTCGATCACGCAGATGGCGGACCTCACCAGCACGGGCGCTGCACGCTCTGGAGCGCAGGCTTATGCCGTGGCGCGCCTTAATCCGAACGATATCGACGTCGCGCAGGTCTATGACGCATTCACCATCACAACCCTGCTGTTCCTTGAGGATCTGGGTTTCTGCCCGAAGGGCGAAGGCGGCCGGTTCGTACAGGACGGCGGCATCGCCCCCGGGGGGCGTCTGCCGGTGAACACCTCCGGTGGTGGATTGTCCTACTGCCACCCCGGCATGTTCGGTCTGTTCACCATGGTTGAGGCGACCCGGCAGCTGCGCGGCGAGTGCGGTGATCGACAGGTTGCCAAGGCTGACACGGCAATTGCCCACGGCAACGGTGGCGTTCTCGCCGGACAGTCCACGCTGATTCTGGGAACATCCGCTGCGCTCTGATGTGCCCATCACATCCATAATAGAAGGTTAGGCATCGCCATGAAGCAATTGCAGGACAAGGTTATTCTGGTGACGGGCGCAGGAGGCGGGGTTGGCCGCGACATCGCGCTCTGTGCCGCCCGCAATGGTGCAAAGGTCATTGTCAACGACATCGGTGCGTCGCTGACAGGTGAAGGGAACGATACGACCCGCGCACAGGAAGTCGTGGACCTGATCCGCAGCGAAGGCGGCGAGGCGATCGCCAGCGGCGACTCCATCGCCGAGGCGGAGTCCGCACAGGAGATCATCGCCGATGCAATTGCGGCCTTCGGGCGTATCGATGGCGCGATCCACAGTGCAGGCATCCTGCGCGATACCATCTTCCACCGCATGACGCCGGACGATTTCGAGGCGGTCCTGCGTGTCCACCTCTTCGGCGCGTTCAACGTGGCGCACGCGTGTGCACCGCATTTCCGCAAGCAGGAAAACGGCGCGCTTGTCTTCATGACGTCCACGGCGGGGCTGATCGGTTCCTTCGGACAGGCGAACTATGCGGCAGCCAAGATGGGTATTGTCGGCCTCAGCCGCGGTATCTCCTTCGACATGGCTCGTTTCAACGTGCGCTCCAACTGCATTGCCCCCCATGCCTTCAGCCGCATGATCGAGGCTGTTCCGGGCAGAACACCTGAGGAGCAGGAGCGTGAAATGGAAAAGCGCCGCACGAAGACGCGCGGCGACCAGATCGCTCCGCTGGCAGTGTACCTCTGCTCGGATGCCGCTTCATCGATCACCGGCCAGATTTTTGGTGCCCGCGGCAACGAAGTCTATCTCTATAATCAGCCGCGCCCGATCCGCACGCTGCATCGCGACGATGGCTGGACGGTTGAGAAGCTTGCCGCCACCCTGCCCAATGCCTGGGCTTCGGCCTTCACGCCAGCAGAACGCACGAAAGACGTGCTGAGCTGGGATCCAATCTGAGGACCGAAGCACCATGGCACTGAATCTGGAGGCGTTTGAGAGCTGGAGGTTCCCCCTGCTCCGCCAACGCTACACCGACAAGGACACGATGCTCTATGCGGTTTCCATCGGCTTCGGCCAAGATCCGCTCAGCCCTCTGGAACTGCCTTTTGTCTTCGAGGAAGATCTGAAGGCGGTTCCAACCTTCGCGGCGATCCTCTGCCATCCCGGTGTGTGGACCTCAGACCCTGCCTTCGGCGTCACGCGCCAGAAGGTTGTCCATGGCGAACAGCGCATCTTCGTTCATCAGCCGCTTGCGCCGGAAGCCGAACTCTTCGCGCATGCCAGCGTCTATGGTGTCGAGGACAAGGGCGAGAAGGGTGCAATCATCCACGCGGCCCGCACCATGTTCGACCAGACCACGCGGGAGCCTGTTGTCTCCGTCCTCCATTCGTCATTCGCGCGGGCGGACGGCGGGTTCGGCCGGAACCTCGGACGCGCTGCCGAGCCCAACCAGCCCTGCTCTGCCACCGCTCCAGATTTCGAGATCGATATCGTCACGCGTCCTGAACAGGCGCTGATCTACCGTCTGAACATCGATCGCAATCCGCTGCATGCAAGCCCTGCCTATGCTGCGCGCGCGGGATTTGATCGCCCGATCCTGCACGGTCTGTGCACCTACGGACTGGCTGCGCGCGCGCTTCTGCTGACGATTGCCAAGGGTGATCCGAACCTGATCCGGTCGGTGGAATGCCGCTTCTCCCGGCCGGTTTTCCCGGGCGAGACCGTGCGGTTCCAGTTCTGGGATCAGGGGGATCGTGTTTCCTTCAGGGCCCGTGTCGAGGCTCGTGACGTGACCGTCCTCGATGCCGGACGCGCCCTGCTTGGCCCCGATCATCAGGCACCGGACTGGGCAATGACAGAAGCCGGCCCGGAAGACTGACAGGCGGTCATTTACGCGCCACAGCCAATACCACCAATCAGGTAGAACATAACATGACAAATAGCGCGCCAGACTGGAACGAAATACCTGAAGCGGAATTTCGCGCCACTATCCGCGAGTGCATCGAAAACGAATGTCCTGCCGAACTGCGCTATCACCCGTACCGGTTTCCTCCGGAAGTGACGATGCCTTGGTACAAGGCGCTTCATCGCCGCAACTTCATCGCGCCCGGCTGGCCGGTTGAATATGGCGGGATGGGGCTCAATCCCAGCCGCCACCTCATCTTCATCGAGGAGATGGAGGCCATGGGCACCCCGTGGCTCCACGATGCCGGTGTCCGTAACCTCGGCCCTGCGATCATCGCCTGGGGCACGGAAGAGCAGAAGGCCTACTACCTGCCCAGGATGCACGCCGGTGAGCACATCTGGTGTCAGGGCTATTCCGAGCCGTCCGCAGGCTCCGATCTTGCAAGCCTCCAGTGCGACGGACGCCTGGACGGTGAGAACGTCATCATCAATGGCCAGAAGATCTGGACGACCTCCGCACATGTCGCGACGCACATGTTCGGCCTGATCAGGACCGACCGCTCCGGCAAGAAGCAGGAAGGCATAAGCTTCATGCTGATCGACATGAGCCTGCCGGGCATCACGGTGCGCCCGATCGCCAATCTGGGCGGCCATCCCGACTTCTGCGAAGTGTTCTTCGACAATGTCGTCGTGCCGCAGAGCTGCATTCTGGGTGAGGTCAATCAGGGCTGGAAGGTTGCGCGCTCGCTGCTCGGCTTCGAGCGTATCTGGGCCGGTTCGCCTCGTCGTGCAATGAAGGTGCTGCGGCAGCTACGCCGAGAGCTGGAAACTCAGGGTCTTCTCGATGATCCCCTGTGGGCCGACCGCTTCGCCAAGGCGAGCTTCGACGCGCTCGATGCGCAGGACATGTACACGCAATTCGCCGATCTGGTGCGCACGGACGGCAAGGTCGGCGTCGAAATTTCGGCTCTCAAGATCTGGTCGACGAGCATCTTCCAGAACCTCTCGGAGATGCTGCTCGAGGTAACGGGGTCCCGGTCGACGCTCAGCACCAGTGGCGAAGATGACCTGCTCGCGCCCTATTACGAGAGCCGTGCCCCTACCATCTTTGCGGGCACCAACGAAGTCCATCTCAATATCCTGGCGCGCTCTGTTCTGGGACTGGCGAAGTCGGAGTGACCCAAATGACGATTGTTGATCCTCAGACAGCAGAAATGCTGCGCGAAACCGTTGCCAAGCATTGCGAGCGCCATGCCGACGGCGCACTCATCCGCGCGTCGCGCGGCGACGTACCGGGTGCCCTTGCGGCCGATGTTGCAACCATGGCGGAACTCGGCTGGCTTGCTGTCAGCGTCCCGGAAGACCATGGCGGACTGGGCCTTGGCGTCTCAGCCACAGGCATCATAGCCGAAGGCCTTTCCGGCTGTTACTCCTCCGATCCGCTGACCGGCCTGTTCCTCGGCGCCCGAGCGCTCGTCCATGCGCAGGAGTCCGATGGACTGCTCGCACAGGTCGTTGAAGGAAGCGCCACGCCTGTTCTGGCATGGCAGGAGAACGCGCACGATTTTGCCTCCCCCTTGCCCGCAACCGAATACCGTAACGGTACGGTAAGCGGCACGAAGCGCTGGGTCGCATCTGCCGCACAGGCAAGCCACTTCGTCGTTTCCGCTCGCGAAGATGGGCGAGACGTTCTTGTGCTTGTCGATGCTTCGAGCGACGGCGTTTCACTGTCCTTTGGAACCCGGGCTGACGGCACGCCGATCAGCGAACTCGCTCTCACTTCAGCACCCTCCACTGTGATCGCGCGCGGTAGCGACGCCACGCGCGCCTTGCGCCGGACGCTCGATGAGGGAACGATTCTCGTTGCCGCAGAACTCATGGGCCATATCGACCGCATGATGAAGCTCGTTCTGGAGCACCTGAACACGCGCAAGCAGTTCGGCAAGGTGATCGGCTCTTTCCAGGCGTTGCAACATCGCGCTTCGAATATGTTTGTCCATCAGAGGCTGACCCGGTCCGTCCTAACGACCACGCTCGGCTGCGCCGATCTGATCACAGACCCGGTCGAATTCGGCCAGCGCGCAGCCCGCCTGCGTGCCCGCCTCAACGACACCACGCAGCTTGTCATGCGCGAAAGCATCCAGCTTTTTGGTGCGATGGGCATCACGGACGAGAACGAACTCAGCCTGCACATCAAGCGCTGCCTCAGCCTGCTCGGCTACCTTGGCAACAGCACCGAACAGCGCCGCTACTGGACAGCCCTTTCCGCACAGTCCGCTCGCACGGGAGACACGAACTAAATGACCACTACCACCGGTTCCAGCGGCCTCGACGCTCTCTTCCGTCCTCGTACCATCGCCGTCATCGGCGCGTCGGATGACCCACGCAAGATTGGCGGGCGCCCCATCCGCTACATGCTGGAGGCGAAAACAACAGCGACTCTTTACCCCGTGAACCCCACCCGTAGCGAAATCCAGGGCCTGCAGGCCTGGCCATCGGCAGAAAGCATCCCGGGCGGCATCGATCAGGCGATCATCGCGGTTCCGGCCAGCATGGCGGAGAAGGCGGTTGCCGATGCCTGCGCGGCCAAGGCAAGCGCCATCGTCATGTTCACCGGCGGTTTCGCTGAAGCTGGCGAGGAAGGTGCCGAGGCGCAGCGGCGTATCGTGGAACTCGTGCGCAAGAGCGGCGCGCGGTTGCTTGGACCGAACTCCATCGGCGCGTTCAACACGGCAGACCGCACGTTCTCGACCTTCGCCACAGCCATGGATCGCGGCACGCCGGAAGCCGGCCGTATCGGTCTGGTGAGCCAAAGCGGTGCCGTTGGATCCTATCTGCAGAACCTGCTCATCAACCGGGGAATGGCAATCTCCAAGTTCGTCGCCACCGGCAACGAAGCTGACATCGATGTCGCCGAATGCATCGAGTGGATGGCGCACGATCCTGAAACTGAAGTCATCGCGCTCTATCTCGAAGGCTGCAGGAACGGCCCTGCCCTGCTGCGCGCCCTGCGTGTCGCAAGGGAAACGAAAACGCCGGTGGTTGTCTTCAAGGCCGGCAAGACCGACGCCGGTCAGACTGCCGCTGCCTCGCACACGGGCGCACTGGCGGGCTCTGCGAAAGTGTTCGACACTGCCCTTCGCGAGACCGGCGCTCTTCCCTGCGAAACGCTGTTCGAGATGGTGGAGGCGATCTACGCCTGCTCGCTCGGTCGTTTGCCCAAGGACAATACGGTCTGCGTGATCAGCGTCTCCGGCGGTTTCGGTGTCATGCTGACAGACGCGGCGGTTGAGCATGGGCTTTCAATGCCGCCGATCTCCGCAGAAACGCTCGCAACGATCCAGCAGGAACTTCCCCTCGCCGTTGGCCTGAACCCCATCGACACGACCGCGCAGACGGTGAGCGACCGGACCATGCTCGCCCGCACGGTCGAGCGCATCCTGCGCGACAGATCCTACGGTTCCGTCGTGCTTTTCATGGCCAATGCCGGTCGCAACCCGCACGACGTGCAGGTTCTCCGCGAGCCGCTGAAGAAGCTCCGCGAAGACTTCGCCGATGTTCAGCTTGCACTTTGCGTGCAGACCATCCCGGAAACGCGCGCTGAGCTCGAACAGCTCGGCTACCTGATCTTCGAGGATCCCACCCAGGCGATCAAGGCGCTGGCTGCTGCCTCCTCCATCTCCCATAGCCTGCGGAACCCAACCCCGGCAGCTTCGGTCATGGAATGTGCTCCGCTTCAGCTTTCCCATAACCCCGATGAGGCGCAGTCGAAGGAAATACTGAGTTCAGCAGGGATCGAGTTTGCCCGCGAGATCGTTGCGGCGACGGCGGACGAGGCAGTTGCCGCGGCCAAGGAAATCGGCTTTCCGGTCGTGCTCAAGGTTCTGTCGGCGCAGATCGCGCATAAGTCTGAAGTTGGGGGCGTTGCCCTGGGGCTGGCCGATGAAGAGGCTGTCCGCGAGGCCTTTGCCCGCGTCACCGGCAATGCTGCAAAGGCGGTCCCCGATGCCGAGATCCGCGGTGTGACCGTCGCGCAGATGGTCAGCGGCGGCACCCAGACGATCATCGGCGGCCACATCGATCCGACGTTTGGACCGATCGTGATGTTCGGCCTTGGCGGCATCTATACGGAAGTGCTGAAGGACACCGTCCTGCGCACGGCGCCGGTCACCCATGATGATGCAATCCAGATGATCCGCTCCATCAAGACCTTCTCGATCCTCGACGGTGCTCGCGGACAGGAAAAAGCGGACCTTGACGCCATTGCACGCGCAATCGTCCAGATGTCTCAGTTCATCGCGACCCATGCCGACGAAGTTGAGAGCGCTGAGATCAATCCGTTCATCGCGCTACCGAAGGGTGGGTTCGGCGTCGACTCCCTTATCCACCTGAGTAATCAGCACTAATTCTATCCCGGACAGGTTCAAGTCAACGAAGGCCGCTGGCAATCACAGGCGGCCTTCTTCTTTGCTTTCAGAAGCACCGCGCCATCAGCACATAGAAAAACCCGCCTTGTGGGCGGGTTTTTCGTGTCTAATACCTGAATCCAGCTAAAGCTTGATCAGCTATTGAGCCTCAATGCCGCGCTCGTCCGCCAGCTTCTTCCAAAGGGCCACCTCGGAATCCACCATTTCCTTGAACTCTGCCGGAGACATCGGCAGGTGCACGGAGTCGGTCTTGCGCAGGAATTCCTTCGCCTTTTCACTCGACAGGATCTTGGTCACATCGGCGTTGATCTTCTGGGCGATGTCATCCGGCAGACCCTTCGGTGCGAAGACGCCCAGCCAGAAGGCTACGTTGGCACCTTCAATGCCAAGTTCAGCGGTGGTCGGAACATCCGGGATGCTGTCAGCGCGACGGTCACCCAACACGGCGAAGCCCTTCACCTGACCAGCCGCAATGTTGCTACCGATACCGACCGTGGTGCCGACATAAATGTCCGCACGACCGGCCATGAGGTCTACAAGAGACTCGGTTCCGCCCTTGTAGTGAACCGGCTCGGCCTCAATGCCTGCTGCAGCAGTGATCAGCTCGCCAGCGAAGTGCGTGGAGCTTCCGAGACCTGCCGTAGCGAGGAACAGTTTCCGCTCCTTTGCCTCTTCGATCAGCTCCGCCATCGTGTTCGCCTTGACGTTGGCGCCACCGGTCAGAACGAACGATGCCTGGGACGCAAACGCCACCGGAAGCAATGCTTGCGGGTCGTATGGCAGCTCCTTGTAGATCGCCGGAGCCGTCGCAAAGGCCGCGCTCGTTACCAGCAGGACAGAACCGTCGGCTGGTGCGCCTGCTACATACGCCGTGCCGATCGTCGAACCTGCGCCAGGCTTGTTGTCGACCACTACAGTCGAGCCCCACAATTCCTGCAGCTCCGTCGCAATGAACCGACCGACAGGATCGACAGCCGAGCCGGGGCTGTAAGGCACTACAACCGTAACGGTTCCGTTGGGATAGTTTTGCGCTGTTGCGCCGCTGGCGCTCAAGAGCGCAAGAGCTGCGACAGTGAAAAGCTTCTTAAGGGGGGTTATCATCTTCTCCTCCAGGTCATGATGATATTGCGTTTATTATTCAGGAAGCTCGAGCGCGGCGTCGTGACTAACGGTCCCGACTTCCCGCGCCCGCAGCCTACTTGCTCGTTCCGGCCTTGCGGCGGATCGCATTTCGCATTGTCGGGGCGACGACTTCCTGGGAGATCGGGATATCCCAGACGGCTGTGCGGTCCGACGCCTCAAATTCGGCGAGCAGTTCCGGAATTTGGTCGAGATCTGTGATGGTGTGGCCGATGAGCCCGAAGCCCCGCGCGATTCCGGCCAGATTACCCTGTCCGAAGACAGCGCCCGAGTCAGGCAGACCATCTGCACGAAGCTTGTGGATCTCAGAACCGTATGCACCGTCATTCAGAATGACGATGAGCATCTTCGCGCCGAGACGAACGACGGTTTCCAGCTCCTGCATATGCATCAGGAACCCGCCGTCACCATCCGTCAGCATGAGTGGCTTGTCAGGCTGCGCGGCCCAGCGGCCAATGGCATAGGACAGGCCGTTGCCGATCGCGCCGAATTCACGGATTGCCAGGAAATCGTCGGAGTCACGGCCATAAAGATGGGCGGCGAAATAGGCGCAATGCCCCGACGAACTGACGTGCGTCCAGTCCTTCGGAACGTGCCTGTCGATCACGGCCATTACTTCGCGAGGATCGAAGCCGCTGGCAATGTCGAACTCGGTTTTTGCATCAACCGGTTCGCTATGCACACGCGCAGCGTAACCCTCGACATCCCACGACGCGTCGGTGGTGACGCCCTCTTTCTCCAGCGCATCGCAGATCGCGTTGAGGGCCAAGGCGGAGTCGGCAACGACAAAACTGCTGGCGGGAATCTGACCCTGCTGAATGGCCGGATTGGTATTGATTGCGAGTACCTTGCTCGGTGCGAACAGGTTGTTCATGTCGCTGGTAAAGCGGGTAAGGCTTGCACCTACAGCGATTACCAGATCGGCCTCACCAAACGCCTCGCGGGCCGCATCATGAATATAGCCGCCGCAGATGCCCAGATATCTCTTGTTCCCATTATAGAGACCACGGACCGGCAGGGTTGCAGAAAGACCAGCGTTGGCGAGTTCTGCGAAGCGAGCCGCAGCGCTACGGGCGTCTGGCGACTGGGCGCCGCGGCCTCCAACCAGGATGATGCGCTTGGCAGCCTTGATCTGGGTAACGGCGCTGGCAATTTCATCCGGATGGGGCTGGCGCGGGCGAGGCGTCGGCAGAACCTGTTGCGATGGAACGTACTGCCCGGCAGGAGCAACGTGCTGCTGCAGATCGAGAGGAATTCCGAGCACGACCGGCAGGCGACGCTCGTACGCCAGAGCAAAGGCCTGCTGAACCGAGTGGCGTGCAAGAGCAACGCTGCGGCCCGTGACATAAAGTGCGCCGGTGCCGAGAACGAGCGGCACCTGATCAATGCGCTGGTTGTACCAAGGAGCGTTGATGGGGTCTTCACCAGCAAAGATTACCATTGGCACGCGAGCGGTCGCCGCTGTGGTGAGTGCTGTCATGATCTGCGTCAGGCCGGGCCCGCATGTAACGGAAGCTACTCCGACCTTGCCAGTGGAGAGAGCATAAGCCGTTGCCATCGCAACAGCGCAATGTTCGTGACGGGCGTGTACGCTTTTCACGTCGGGATAAGCTGCGAGTGCGGCCTCCCAATGCATGTTTCCATCGCCGGTCAGGCTGAAAACCGTGCGCACGCCCTCGGCATAGAAAGCCTCGGCGACGGCCTCAAAAACTCGTTGTTCCGACAATAGCACCTCCCGAATTACCTCAACCAACCACTAAAGACTGTGTAGTCGGCAAAAAACGCCCACAATCGCTTTCCAGACAGGAACTGTCAAAAAGTGACATAGGGCATCGAATTTTTTCTGTACGAGCCAAAACGGAGTTGGCCTTTTCGCCCCTGCCGCCCGCACCCGTGAAAAGAGATATTATGTCGTACTTGTCTCAAGCTCCCATGACTTATTGTCTGTCAAGGGTGACACTAAATTCATGAACTGATGGCGCAGCGCGGCCGATTGGCCCGGCGCCAGGGCAGGCCACGGAACGATCTCTGCGTTCCGTGTTGCACGGACTGCCTAACTGCAACTTTAGCTGGGGCCCGCCTCTGACATGACCTGGCGGCGCAGTAATTCATCAGAACCTTTCTCGTTAGAAAAAAAGGAGCTGCCAGTATCTGGTAGCCCCTTTTCGTTTCCGTGCAGATTTGATGAAATGGCCCTTGTCTTACCAGGCTTCGAGCAGGATCTCGCGCAGCAGCTCAGGCTCCTTCTTGAATTCCTGCTTGGGATCGGAATTGAAGTTGTTCAAGGCGTTAGCCATGATGCCGTCGACACTCGACTTCGGGAGGCCAAGCTGACCAACGCGGGTCGGCAACCCAAGATCTGCAAAGACCTTCTCGAGATAGTCGGCCGCCCTGAACGGCGCTTCCTCGATCGGATCCTTGTCCGTCCAGACCCCCAGAATACGAGCCATGTTAGCAATCTCCTGAGGATCGCGATATCCGAGACGCCGCAAGGCCGTTCCCACGAGCACACTGTTGCCCTCTGCCTGCGATACATGTTCGTGCAGATTGAAGATGCCTGCTGAGAACGCATAGTTGAAGCGCATCACCCAGTGCGCAGCTCGGAACGATCCGTCGTCAACCTCGCGGTTCTGGAGGAAGGTTGCGATGCAGAGGTCAACGCGCGCGCCGATATCGTCTTCTTCGTCCAGCGATCGAATCACGTTGTCCATGATCTCGTAGACCTGACGGCGGTTGAGCTCGGTCAGCCGGGTTACTTTGGTGAAGCCCAGATGCATGACCGCGCGCCAGTAGATGGCGGCGGCACTGGCCCTGACCATGGAGCGTGGGGCTGTGCGCAGTGCGTCGTGATCCCAGAACAGCGCAACGGGGCGCGTTTTAGGATCGAAATATTCCAGCCGACGTCCGTACTCGGACGACTTGAGCGGAGAACCAGCCCGATTCTGCGCTGACGTGCCCACGGTCACGACGTTGATGATCGGCAGCTTGCGCGCCATCAGCTTCGGGCTGATCGCAGGCGATCCGTCCTCAGGATACTTGGTGGCGAGCTCAACGAGCGGCTCTTTCTCCGCCAGTGCAATCGCAACTACGCGCACGGCTTGAATGACGCTTCCGGCACCCACCGCTATCAGCAGCTCCGCATTTGCCGCACGAGCCTCATCGGCTGCAGCAAGGACGTCTTCGATTGGCGAGTCCTTGCCCATCCTGTCAAAATTTCCGGCGAAGGTATCGCCAAGCAAGTTCCGGATACGGTCAATGAGATCTGTTTTGGTCGCAACCGACCGGCCACTGATGACGAAGACGCGTTTCGCACCCTGCCTGGCTACCTCGGCTGGCAGCTTCGCCAAGGCGTCCTGGCCGCAATGGACGCGGCAGGGATAGGTAGCAATCCTGAAATCCTGAAGATGATCCGCAGTTGCCATCCGTTTCCTCCAATGAATTAGCCCTGGAGACTGGACGGACCGGTCTATCCTGGGCTGCAAAGATTTTTGAGCTTGTGCAATTTCGCAGGGCGCCAGTTCGCCCGAGCCCGCCCCAAGTCATGGGGCGGGAAAGTCAGTGTGCCGGTCGTGCCAGCCTCAGGCTGAAACGGGCTGCGCCGGACGGATGGCCCGGTACACCGCCCACAAGATCAGCGCCACGCAGATAGCCAGAGCTACACCGCTCAGGGGCCGCGCAACGATGGCCGTGAAATCACCGCGGGCGAAGAGCATTGCACGGCGGAAGTTCTCTTCGATCATCGGTCCGAGGATGAAGCCGATCAGCACCGGAGCCAGGTGGAAGCGCAACAGACGCAGCCAGTAGCCCGCAACACCGAACAGAAGCACCAGCATGATGTCGAAGACACTGGACCGGATGGTATAGGTACCGATGCAGATCAGGATGATGATGGCCGGATAGAGCAGGTGATAGGGAACGCGAAGCAGCCTGACCCACAGACCAATCATGGGGACGTTGAGGATGACCAGCAGAACGTTACCGACCCAGAAGCTTGCGGCAAGACCCCAGACGACCTCAGGGTGCGTCATCATCAACTGCGGACCAGGAGCGATGCCGTTCATGATCAGCGTGCCGAGCATGACGGCCATGGTTGCGCTGCCCGGAATGCCCAGCGAAAGCGTCGGAATGAACGCTGTCTGTGCACCGGCATTGTTGGCGGCCTCAGGCGAGACGATACCCTCGATCGCGCCTTTACCAAAGCGGGACGGGTCCTTCGCCAGCCGCTTTTCCAGCGCATAGCTGATGAAGGTCGCAACGGTGGAGCCGATACCCGGCAGCACGCCGAATGCACCGCCAATGATCGTTCCACGCACGGTTGGCATGCGGGAGCTCTTCCACTCTTCCCTGGACGGGATCATGGAGCGGAGCGTTACGTTCTGCACTTCGGGCGCTCCACCAGCGTCACGCAGTGAGTGCAGGATTTCGGATACGCCGAAGATACCCATGGCCAGCGCGATGAAGCTGATACCGTCACGCAGCTCGAACAGGCCGAAATGGTAGCGGGCCACACCGCTGTCGACGTCGGTGCCGACGGTGCCGAGCAGCATTCCCACCACGACCATTGCCAGGCCCTTGAGCGGCGAGTCCTGCGTCACGGCAGCGGCAACGAGGCCAAGAACCATGAGCGCGAAGTATTCGGACGGACCGAAGGCGATAGCCCATTGCGCAAGGAAGGGAGCCAGAGCGTAGAGCGCAATGATGCCGACAGAGCCGCCGAAGAAGGAAGCCATTGTCGTTGAGAATAGCGCTATACCTGCCTTGCCCTGCTTCGCCATGGGGTAGCCATCAAGGCAGGTCACGGCGTTGGTCGGCGTTCCCGGCAGGTTGAGCAGGATCGAAGCGGTCGACCCGCCATATTCCGAGCCATAGTAAACGCCGGCGAGCATGACCAGAGCAGTCGTAGCGTCAAGGCCAATGGTCAAAGGCAGAAGCATGGACACAGCGGCCAGCGCACCAATGCCCGGCAGTGCCCCCAGCAACGTGCCCAAGAACACGCCTATGAAACAATAGAATATGTTTGTGGCGGTCAGGGCCGTACTGAACCCGATGACAACGTTGTTAAGAATATCCATCAGAACGGGCTCCTGAGAACCGGGATTGGAAGACCAAGCAGCAGGACAAAGCACGCCCAGATGAGGACCGCGACGATCACGCCGAGAATGATGGCGGGCACAAGCAGGGATTTCGGTGAAGACAGGGTGGACAACAGAACCGTGACGAAGGTCGCCGGCAACACGCCCACGCGCGGCAAAAGCAGCCAGAAGGCCAGAATTGAAGCGACGATCGGCAGAACGACGCGCCATTTGAAGCTTTCAAGCGCTCCTGAGCGACCCAGAGATGAGAGCATGATGAGGGCACCTAGTCCCATGGCGATGAGGCCAAGCGCCAGCGGCACATAGCCTGGTCCCATGCGGATGACAGTGCCGATACGGTAGTCCAGCGCCCCGTAGGCGAAGTAGGAACCAACCGCCAGAACGATCAAACCGGACAAGAGATCCGTTTTATCTATTTTGAGCATTTAACCTCCCTGGCACAAAGGCCTTATATGGCGTTAACATCGTCACGCGGGGCGACAGCAACCGGCCGTTCATTTGGGGTCTGTTAGCTTGAAGCGCGGCAGACTCACGCCTTCTTCATTTTCTATGCACAGTTCGACACGCGCACCAACGCTCAGTTTTCGGCCTTCATCGCCGTTGACGATGTTGGTCAGCAGACGCGCACCTTCGTCAAGCTCAACTGCGGTGACATCGTAAGGCAGGCGGTCGGCGAGGTGCGGTGCGTAGGCGTGGCGATAGACGACCCATGACAGGATCGTACCCTTGCCCGAAGATGGCCGCCACTCCCTGTCTGCGGACAGGCATTGCGGACAATGTTCGCGCGCCGGAAGCCAATTATTGCCGCAGCACTTGCAGTGCTGGTAGCGCAGCTCGCCAGCGGCCAGACCGTCCCAATATGGCCGATTGACGTCGGTGATCTCGGGAACAGGAAAACTCATGAGGGCTGTCCTACAATGATGGTTGCGTGGGTGTGCATGGTGCCGCCCTGGTTTGTAATAAGGCCAAACCGCGGATCCTTGACCTGTAAAGTAGCCTCCCCGCGCATCTGACGGACGCCTTCGATGATCAGCTGAAGACCAGGAGTTCCCGACTCCGACAGCAGACCACCAGAGGTGTTGAGCGGCAGCCAGCCATCAAGGCCGATGCCCTCGGCCAGCGCCTTCTTGCCGGCAGTACCCCTTGGTGCAAGACCGTAATCTTCCAGTGTCTGGAGAACCGTGACCGTGAAGCAGTCGTAGATCTGCGCAAAGCTCAGATCCTTGCGATCAATCCCGGCCATCTTGAACGCCATGTTCGCCGAATCTTCCGCCTTCGTGCGCAGAATATCCGGACGCAGATGAACTTCCCAGCTTTCCTGCCCCTGCCCCATGCCTAACAGCGGAACCGCGCGCGAACGGTCCCGCGCGTCCGCCGTCGCACCGATAACGATAGCGGCTGCGCCATCGGAGACAAGGCAGAAGTCGTCCTTCCGCAGCGGATCGATCAGCTTTCCGCCGGCCAGATACTCGTCCATCGTCAGCGGACTGCGCAGATGGGCATTCGGGTTTTCAGCGCCATTTGCACGCATCTGGACGGCGAAGATGCCAAATTCTTCCGGTGCACTGGAATAGCGCTGCTGGTAGGCCTGATGGATCATCGCGTAACCGGCCGCAACGGAATACCAGCCCATGATCGCATCGTCGCCGCGCGGGCGATGAAGAGCCGCACGGGACCCGGTGCGCGGCGTGTCGCCATAGACGATCAAGGCGTTCTTGATCATCCCCGCTTCGATCGCCAGGGAACCGTATTGCAGCAGCGAGGTGCAGGCCGCACCGCCCTGGTCAAGATTAAGACCAATGGTGGGCCGCAACCCGAGCGCCTCGGCTACCTTCTGGCCGTAGAGAATGCCCGGCGCGGAATTCGGCTGCTTGACGAGAACGGCATCGATCTCGTCCTTCTCCAGACCGGCGTCGGCGATCGCCTTGGCGGCCGCTTCAACGATCAGGGCAACACGATCCCGACCCGGGTGCTTGCCCCAGGTCGTATGGCCAACGCCAGTGATGGAGACCTTGCCACGCATCAGATCACACCTTCCGCCTTGAGGGCTTCAAGCTCATCAGCCCCGATGCCGAGCTCGCCGTAGATGCGGGCGTTGTCGGCCGCGAATTCCGGGTTGACGCGGTATTCAGCCTGCTTTGCTCCGCGCGTTAGCAGAAGAGGCGAGCGCGGCAGGCTGACCTCGCCATATTGCGGGTGGTTGACCTTGGTCAGCAGTCCCCGCTCGTGGAGAGCTTCGTCCTTCATGACCTCCGGCAGCGGCCGCACGGGAGCGCTCGGCACCTTTCCGAGGCGCAGCTTTTCCGCGATGTCGTTTGTCTTGAAGCGCGTGGTGTACTCAATGATGACATCATCCACGAACTGCATGTTCTCTACGCGGCCGCGGTTGGTGGCGGTACGCGAGTCAGTGATGAGATCTTCACGTCCCATGCAGACACAGAGTGCAGCCCAGTGCTTGTCGTTGTTGCAGATGATCGAGACGTGCCCATCCTCAGTCGGATAGACGCTGTACGGGCTCAGGCTCAGGCCGCCATGGCGGTTGCCCGTGCGCAGCGGAATGTCCTTGCGGGCACCGAAGAGCATGCCGATGTTCGACGCCATCATCATGTAGACGGTGTCGATCATCGCGACGTCGATGCGGCCACCCTTATTGGTGGTTATGCGCTCGTAGAGGGCCGTCATGATGGCGCCGTAGAGATGGATTCCGCCGCTGAAATCGCACACTGCCGCGCCGGACTTCATGGGCGCACCATCCGGATTGCCCGTGACGCTCATCAGGCCGGACATGGCTTGCACCGTCAGGTCCATCGCCATCAGGTCCTGATATGCGCCTTCCTGACCATAGCCCGAACCACTCGCGAAGATGAGGCGAGGGTTGATTTCACTGAGCACATCCCAGCCGAGGCCAAGACGATCCATGACGCCCGGCGCATAATTTTCCGCAACGACATCCGCCGTCTTCACGAGCTCAAGGAACATCTCCTTGCCACG
This sequence comes from Nitratireductor aestuarii, assembly GCF_014641695.1. Lineage (GTDB taxonomy): Bacteria > Pseudomonadota > Alphaproteobacteria > Rhizobiales > Rhizobiaceae > Chelativorans > Chelativorans aestuarii. The sequence goes on from NZ_BMIF01000006.1 coordinate 41,387, forward strand.
CTTTGACTTGAGGTTCAGGGACACCGAGTGCTTGCATGCGTTGAGCATTGCAAAGGGCATTCCCGCGCCAGAGGATGCATCGCGGCGACGGAGATATTCTCCTCCCTGCGGCTCGATCTTGATGACCTCGGCACCGGCCATGGCCATCAGGAATGTTGCGTAAGGTCCGTTGTAGATCTGCGTCAGGTCGAGTACGCGGATGCCGGAAAGTGGCAGTCGATCCTGCATCTTATTCACCCTTGAAAGTAGGTTTGCGCTTTTCAGCGAAAGCTTCGCGCGCGGCTGCCGTGTCCTTCGAATGGGACAGGATTCGGTTGACGAACTGCTCGAACCGCAATCCTTCAGCCATGCTCATCTCGAATGAGCGGACCGCAAGTTCCTTGGCTGCCTGGACGGCCAGCGGAGCATTCTCACCGATCCGCGCCGCCATTTCCTGAGCCGTGCCCAGGAGCTGCTCACGCGGGACAACGCGATTGATGAAGCCCCAGCGCAGGGCTGTCTCCGCATCCATCGTATCGCCGAGAAGGAGCATCTCCATAGCCACCGCATAGGGTAGCTGGCGCATGATGCGCTGGGTGCCGCCATTGGCGGCAATGATCCCGCGCTTCACCTCGGAAAGGCCAAATTTTGCTTCCGGAACCGCAACGCGCAGGTCGGTCCCCAGCATCAGCGTGGTGCCACCACCGACGCAAACACCGTTGATGGCAGCGATGACGGGCTTCCACACTTCGAGGCCGCGATTGAGCAGCTGGTTCTGCTGCGTCAGCCACATTTCCGATAGCGGTTGCTCCCGGCCGATCCAGCTCTTCAGATCCGCGCCGGCGCAGAACGCCTTGTCGCCTGCACCCGTAACGATCGCGACGCGGATCGCCGGATTGTCGCGAACTTCCTCCCATGCCTTCGACAGAGCTTCATAATGCTCTGCGTCCAGCGCGTTGCGGCGTTCGGGCCGGTTGATCGTGATTGTGGCTACGCCTTCATGAATATCCAGATCGATGGACATATTACTTCCTCAGGAGTTCGCGTGCGAGCACCATGCGATGAACTTCGGACGGGCCTTCGCCGATGCGCTTGATGCGTAGCTCGCGGTACCAGCGCTCAAGCGGCATCTCACGGGCAACACCCATGCCGCCGAGGATCTGGATGCAGCGGTCGACGACGCGCCCGGCCGTTTCGGTCGAGACGACCTTGGCAATGGATGCGTCCGTCTTGATGTCGCGGCCGAGGTCGCCGTTCCAGGCTGCCTGGAAAACGAGGAGACGCGCTGCACGCAGTTCCATCTCGCTGTCCGCGATCATCCACTGAATCGCCTGCTTGTCGGCGAGCAGCGACTTGTGGACGTTGCGCTGGCGTGCGTAGTCGATGGCAATGTCAAGGGCTGCCTGGGCAATGCCGATAACAGCAGCGGAGTAAGGTACGCGTGCATGAACCAGCCATGACTGGCAGATTGCGAAGCCCTTGCCTTCTTCGCCGAGCAGGTTGCCCGCCGGCACCCGGACGTTGTCGAAGTGTACTTCGTAAGGCGCGTAGGAACGGATCACACCGATCTCGCGGCAAGTGATGCCTGGGGTATCGCGATCGACGATGAAAGCCGAGATACCCTTCTCGCCCTTGGCGAAAACGATGCCCCAATCAGCCTTGTCGGCACCGGTGATCCAAAGCTTGGTGCCATTGATGACGTAGTGGTCGCCATCGCGGACGACGGTCGTCTCGATCTTGCGCGCCGGATCAGAACCGCCGGCTGCTTCCGAAATTGCAACGAAGTTCTTCTTGCCGCCCTGGATGCCAGCAACACCATATTTCTGACGCTGCTCTTCCGTGCCGAGCCAGATGACGGAGGGCGGATCGATACCAAAGGCGCCGCAAGCCGGCACATAAGCACCCATACGGCACTTGGCGGCTTCTTCAGCAACGATCACCTGGCCGAGTAGGCCAAGGCCGCCACCGCCGTATTCCTCGGGAGAGGCCATACACCACAGGCCGGCCGCCTTCGCCTTCTCGCGCAGCTTCGCCAGCTCATCTGCTGGGAGCGCGTAAGAGTCATAAGGCTGGCGCTCTTCAACGGGACGAACCTCTTCAGTCATGAACCGGCGGATCGTGTCGCGGAGCATGACGAAATGTTCAGGCATCTCCCAGGCACCGCTCAGGCTCGGGTCCTGGTCTTTGGCGGCTACTGCTATTTTTGTCATCAGGTACTCTTTTCTTGCCAACAAGGCAGTTGTGCAACTGAGATGCATCGACTACAGATGCACCAAGTCATTATTTGACATTGTTAATTTTTATCGGTTCCACATAGGGAGTAAGAAGGATGTCCCAGACCTTCAGCAAAGGATTGAAGGTTCTTGAAGCGTTGGCCTACAGCTCGGAGCCCAAGGGCCTGTCGGAACTGTCTCGCGAACTTGACATGAACCAGAGCGCTGTTCAGCGGCATCTCAATGCGCTTGTGGCGGCTGGTTATGCGGAACAGCCGAAGGGAAGCCGCAAGTATCAGCTGACCACGTCCCTGTGGGAGCTCGGGATGCGGTCCATTGCCGACAACAGCGCACGTCGCCTTCTGCGCCCCACGCTGCGGCTGGGCAGCCAGGCAACCGGCTACACCTGCTTCTTCGCCATGCTGACCTTCCCGTTTGTCGTTTACCTCGAGCGCGTGGAAGGTCCGCGTAGCCAGCCGCACTCCGCGGAAATCGGAACCAAGATCCCGTTGCCGGGAACGGCCTCCGGCCGTGCCATGATGCCCTACCTTCCCGCTTCCATGCGGCAAGCTCTGAGCAAGGATGCAACTGACTGGACTGGTCATCTGCAATACAAGGGCTTTCCGGCTGATTGGATTGAGGAGACCATCAAGGAAGTCCGCAAGACGCGATACGCCGTTTCTCAAAGTGGTATCCGAAAGGGTCGAAACTCGATTGCCGCGCCCGTTTGGGCCGACAGCGCGCTGCCGTTCGGCTCCATCGTGCTGACGGCCGGAGAAGACGAACTTCGACCGGAAGCCTTCCCCACGATCGGCGCCAAGGTGCTGGAGCTCGCGGAAGAAGCAACCATCAGCCTCGGTGGTGCCAAATTCCGCAACGCGGCGGAATTGACGCCCTACTGATCCGAGACGGCCGGGGGCAAGCGAAGTCACTTCTTTGCTTTCCCCGGCAGATCGGCGACGTGCACACCTTCGGCAATGGCCTTGATGCGGAGCACCTCGAGCGCATGCTGCTCTTCGGCGAAGCTCACGATATCATCGGCTCTCTCAGGCGGAATGACACAGACGCCGGTATCATCGGCAACAATGATGTCGCCCGGGCGGATGCCAACGCCGTGCAGTTCAACGGGGCCATTGATCTCGACCGTATCGACGCGCCACTTGCCCGTCATGGGGCTGATTTCGGTCGACCAGAACGGAAAGCCGATCTCCCGCGAATGGCCGACATCGCGGATGCCGCCCTTGACGATGGCGCCGGTAATGCCGTGGCGCTTGGCGATCATGGATGAAATCCCACCCATGTTGGAAAGGCCCTCAACGCCATCGATGACCAGAATGTCACCTTCAGTCGCCTGATTATGCGCCTCCATTTCGGCCATACCGTTGCGATTGGTCTGGGCGCGCTCATGGGGCGTCAGGACGGCAGATGACATCTGGTTCCGAACCGTCGTAGCCGTGCCAACAATCGCAGCACCGGCAATGGTGGGACGGTAGAGGGATGCTGGCAGCGTTCCCGCGATACCGAAATGGTCCATCGCATCCGAGATCATGCTGCTGTCACAGCCAATGGCACGAATTCGTTCAATTATTCCTTCCGGTGCGCGTGGCACCTGAGCCATGCGGATGCGCTCCGCGGCGATCTTCCCGGTCAGACGTTTCATGGCACGATCCAGTTAGAACAGGAGTTGGAGTCCGGGGCCGGCGTACCAGCCCCGGATGTGACCTGCGTTACTCTGCCTTGATGCCGCGCTCTTCAGCGAGCTTCTTCCACTGAGCAACTTCGGTATCAACGAGCTCCTTGAACTCGGCAGGGGTCATGGCAACCGCCTTGGAGTCGAGCTTGGTCAGGAACTCCTGGCCGCCGTCCGACGCGAAGACGTCAACGATTTCCTTGTTCAGCTTCTGAACAATATCGTCCGGCGTACCAGCGGGCGCAAAGACGCCGAGCCAGAAACCAGAGCTTGCGCCCTTGATGCCGAGTTCTTCCGTGGAAGGAACGTCCGGCAGGGCAGCGGCACGCTCAGCACCCATCACAGCAAGCGCGCGGATCTGGCCAGCCTTCACATTGCCGAGAACAGCAGTGATGGAACCGGCATAGATATCGGCACGGCCGCCAATCAGGTCGACCATCGCCTCGGTACCGCCCTTGTAGTGGACTGGCTCAACGTTGGCGCCCGTGGCCGCAGTGAAGAGCTCACCTGCGAAGTGGGTGGAGCTTCCCAGGCCAGCGGTGGCCAGGAAGAGATCGCGAGTCTTGGATTCTTCAGCCAGTTCCTCGACGGTGGTGGCCTTCACCTGGGAGCCAACGGTGATCACAAACGGCGACTCCGACGGCATTGCCACAGGAACCATTGCAAGCGGATCGTATGGCAAGTCCTCATAGACAGCCGGAGCCGTCGTGTAGGCGGAAGTCGTCAGCAGGATCGTGTAGCCGTCTGCCGGAGCTTCGGCGACATAAGCCGTACCGATGGTCGAACCCGCACCAGGACGGTTGTCAACGATAACGTTCTGGCCCCAACGGTTCTGCAATTCGGTGGCAAGGAAGCGTGCTACCGGGTCAGACGAGCCGGACGGGCTGTACGGGACAACAATCGTGATTTGCTTGCTAGGATAGTCCTGCGCCATGACTGGCGTCATTGCTACAGCGAGAGCAGTCAATACAGATGAAATAAGAAGTTTCATTCCATTCCTCCCAAGGAAGGTTTGAGGTTATTGATATTGGCAGTTCAATTCCGGCAGTTTATTTGCTCCTCTTCGTCTGCCGACGCATTGTTGGAGCCATGACTCTGTCGGAAATCCGGATGTCCCAGAGCGCAGAACCTGTGCCCTCCTCAAAGGAGCGCACCAGATCCGGCAATTGTGCAGTGTCTGTTATGATATGGCCATCGAGGCCGAACCCGCGGGCGATGGCAGCAAGATTGCCATAGCCGAAGACCGCACCGCGTTCATGGATGCCGTCGGCCCGTAGCTTATGGATTTCCGACCCGTACGCGCCATCATTGTAGATGATGATGAGCAGCTTCAGTCCCGAGCGGACGAGCGTTTCCAGCTCCTGGATATGCATCAGGAAGCCGCCATCGCCTTCAATCAGCACAACCGGTTGTTCGGGCCGGTAAGCGGCGCGGCCAATCGCATAAGAAAGGCCGTTGCCGATCGCACCGAATTCGCGAATGGTCAGGAAATCGCTGGCATTGCGGCCATAGAAGTGAGACGCAAAATAGGCCGAGTGTCCGGCAGAATTCACCAGTGCCCAGTCCTTTGGCAGAGCACTGTCGAGCGCTGCCGTCAGATCACGCGGATCGAGCCCAGTCAGCGGCTCGCCATATTCGACGGTATCGGCCGGCTCGCTGAGGACGCGCTTCGCAATAGCCTGGACGTCCCAGACGGCTTTGCGCTTAACGCCTGCCGTTTCCAGCTCATGGCAGAGAGCTTCCAAGGTCAGGCGGGCGTCACCGATGACATGCAGCGCCGCCGGAACCTGTCCATGGCGGACGATCTGCGGATTGCTGTCAATCTGGATCACCTGCTCCGGACGGAACAGCGTATTGAGGTCGCTTGTATGTCGCGTCAGGCTGGTGCCGACGGCTAGGATGAGATCCGCCTGCGCGAAGGCCTCGCGTGTTGCCTCATGGGCAAAGCCGCCAGCAAAACCCACGTCACGTGAATGGCCGTTGAAGAGGCCGCGCACGGGCAGGGTGGCAGACAAGCCGCCATCGATCAGGTCCGCCAGACGCTGGCAGGCCTCGGCGGCACCGCTGGCGAGCACTCCGCGCCCACCAACGATGATGACGCGTTCAGCCCCGGCGATCCGGTCCACAACCAGCTTGAGCATGGCCGCCGAAGGGGTGACAGGCTGGGCAGGCGGAAGAACATCGAGCGAAGGAACATAGTTGAAGTCGCCGAGGGACTCCTGCTGCATATCGAGAGGCATGCCGAGCACGACGGGCACCTTGCGCGTCCGGGCCGTAATGAAGGCTTCCTGCACGCAGTGGAGCGCAACTTTCTTGTCGCGCGCGGCAATATAAACTGCGCCGCAGGCCGTGACGTAAGGCGCCTGATCTACATACTGGTTGTACCAGGTCGCTCCGACCGGCGCTTCGCCAGCAAAGACCACGAGGGGAATTCTTGCCTGGACGGCTGTGGTGAGCGCAGTCATGAGCTGCGTAAGTCCGGGGCCGCAGGTAACAGAGGCAACCCCCACCTCGCCGCTTGCCAGCGCATAGGCGGTTGCCATCGCACAGGCGGCATGCTCATGGCGTACGTGATAGGCCCGAACATCCGGGAGGTCAGCCAGAGCAGCTTCCCAGTGCATGTTGCCATCGCCACTGAGTCCGAAGATGGTCCTCACGCCCTCCGCGTGGAAGGCTCTGGCGGTGGCCTGGAAAACCCGCAAATCGTCCAAACTGCTCTCCCGTTCCTCGCCCTGCACGATCGTAACTCAACTAATTGACTAGTCTGACCGTATGACAGTGATAACCACTTACGGCATCCAGTTCAATAGTGCACATCATTTTACACAGGAACACATCAAATAGTGATGTATCGCATTCCTTTTTGCCCAGGCCGCCTAATGGCGTAGTGGAATTGTTGCAAAATTTAGCGTGCCTCATCGCGCCCTTCGCGAAACCAAATCTTTGTTTCGATGAGCATTACAAAAAGTTTGGCATGCAACTGGACGCTCGGGACATACATCGCTGAGGCAGGGCCGAAAACGCCGCGGCCCCGCTTATTCAGCAGGGATAGCAATGGTGTCCACTCAAGCCAGGAAGCAGGCCGTTCGCTACGCCCGGTGATCGACAGCGGGTTTCCGCTCGAAACAGTAGGATGCCCACCTCCGCATGGGCGAAGGCGTTCACATCGGCAAGTGATGTTGTCGATGGCCTGATGGCGAAGGGAAGCGTTGCCGCCCTTCCCTACCTACTGTGTCAGATCACGCCGCGAGCGGACAAATCATCTAGCTCTGCATCGGATAGACCGATTTCGCTCAGAATCTGGCGGGTGTCTGCGCCCAGCAGTGGCGGCGGCAGTTGGGTCGAGACCGGCTCACCGTCCACAGTAAATCCGGGTCGCAGAACCTTCACAGGCCGTCCGTCGGGCAGAACGCCTTCGAAGGTTGCCAGCTGCTCACGGCCCGTAACCTGCGGATGGGCAAGCGCCTGCGGAACCGTAAGCACCTCACCGGCAGGAACGCCAAGGGCAGTTAGCTTTTCTGCACATCCCGTCACTTCAAGTTCGGCCAGTTTGGCCTCGATCAGTGGCAGAAGCTCCTTGCGATGCGCCTTTCGATCATCACGGGTGCGGAACATGGGTTCGTGAATCAGATGCTCAAGCCCGAGATAGCGGGCCAGCGCCTCCCACTGTTCCTGCTTGTTGGCAGTAATGTTCAGCAGGCCATCCTTGCAGCGAAACGCGCCTGACGGAGCGGACGTCGAATTTTCATTGCCGATCGGACGTGGCTCCGTGCCTGCGGTGAGCCAGTTGGAGACAGCCCAGCCCATGGTCGCAAGCACCGAGCTCATCATTGACACATCGATGAAAGCGCCACGTTTCGGCGCAACGAGTGCGGCACAGATTGCCATCGCGGCAGTGATACCACCGATGGAGTCCGCAACCGGATAGCCGACACGCAACGGGCGGTCCGGAGCCTCGCCGGTTACCGACATGATGCCTGCTGTGCCCTGGACAATCTGGTCGTAGGCAGGACGCTCGCTGAGCGGGCCGTCCTGTCCGAAGCCGGAGATCGCGCAATAGATCAGGTCGGGCCGCTCTTTCTTCAACTCTTCGTAGCCAAGGCCGAGTCGGTCCATGACCCCCGGGCGGAAATTCTCCACCACCACATCTGCGGTGCGCACGAGCTGGCGGAAAAGCTTTGCCCCCTCGGGCAACTTCAGATTGAGCGTGACCGATCGCTTGCCCGCATTCTGTGCAATGAACGATGCACCCATATTGGCCGCGTTCAGCTTACGGTCGTCGCCCAGTTGCCGCGCGAGGTCGCCACGGCCGACTGGCTCGACCTTGATGACCTCGGCGCCCATGGAAGCTATCTGGTAACAGGCCAATGGTCCGGAAAGGACGTTGGTCAGATCAAGAACGCGGATGCCATCCAGCGGCCGGAATGATGAAGTCAACCTGATACTCCCTGGGCCTGCTTGAGATTATTGTTGGAGGCGAATGAGCGCGTCGACGGCGACGACACCCTCGCCCTCCCCTCCGATAATAACCGGATTGATTTCGGCCTCGGCTACACGGGGATCGCGCATAAGGCAAGAGAGGGTGCTCGCCAGCCGTGCCAGATCCTCAAGATCGCCCTTCTGCGCACCCCGATAGCCGCGCAGCGGAGCAAAGCCCCGGATGCTTCCGATCATCTCGCGCGCGGTTGGAAGGCCAACGGGTGCGGGATGAACGGTAACGTCGCCGTAGACTTCCGCCAGCACGCCGCCCATTCCCAGCGTCAGCACAGGGCCGACCAGCGGATCGCGCGTGATACCCACGAGTGCCTCGCCGACGCCTCGCCGCATTTCCTGCACCAGAACGCCTTCGTCGCGATAGCCCGGGTGGTAGCTTTGGGCGGATGCGCGGATCTTTTCAACGGCTGCCGCCAGTTCTTCCTGGCTCTTGATGTTCAGGGCAACCGCGCCCGCTTCCGACTTGTGCGGCAGGTCCGGAGAAACGACCTTGGCGACGAGCGGGTAGCGCAGCCTTTCTGCCTTTTCGACCCCCTCGCCCGGTGCCAGTTGCACTTGCTGCGGGAATGGGACGCCCAGCGTGCGGAGGATCGCACCCGAGGTGCTTTCATCAAGAACCTGCTGGCCAGTGGAAACCGCCGCATCGATGAGCGCCGTCACTTCGGCAGGCAGGTCCTGGCCTTCAAGCCCCTCGGCAATGCGCAAAGGCTCCATGATCATGGAGAGGACTTCAGCGCCTGCTTCAACCGAAGCAAAGGCCGTGACACCGCCCTCTCGCATCATGCGCAGGCTGTCCGGTGCATGGGGCAGTGGAATGGCGACAACCGGCGCGCTGCCTTCCGGCGCTTCCGCGATTGCGTCGATGACAGGCTTCACGGCCAGTTCTGGATTGAACTGGGCGGACGAACCGGTTGCAACGACGAGCAGGCCCATCTCCGGGTCGCGGATAAGGGTTGAAACGACAGCCTTCATCGTGTCGTAGCGCGCGCCAGCAAGCGTGACGTCGACCAGCTTGCCCGATCCGAGCGCGATCTTCTGGGCGCTCAACACCTTTCGCGATTCCGCGCTGCAACCAGCGATCTCGACACCGCGCAGGCTGAGCTGATCGATGACCATTGCGCCGCCGCCGCCGGTGGTCGAAACAACCGTGACCTTCCGGGGACGATTGGGATCAGCCTTGGTACGGGCTAGCGCCGCAGGCGCATCAAGGAAGGAGTCCAGAAGATCAACACGGCGGATGCCATTGGCCGTCAGGAAACTCGTGACCGCAGCCTGCGACCCGACGAGCGCTCCGGTATGGGAGACCGCAAGGGCCTTTCCTTCGTCCGAGCGGCCCAGCGTATAGGCCACCACCGGCTTTCCAGCCTGCGCTGCCCGCCGTCCGAATTCCGCCAGCTCATCCGCATCGCGGATGGTTTCCAGGAAAAGGGCGAAGGATGTGACCGCCGGATCGTCCAGCAGTGCAAGACCCAGAGCGCCGGCGCCCGAAGCTGCCTCATTGCCTAGTGAGATCAGGCGCGAGAATGCTGCGCCGCGCTGTGCGCCACGCGAAAGCAGCGTACCGATGATCGAGCCGCTTTGCGACAGCACGGCGGTTCCACCCTTCTGAATGCTCGAGGCACCGAAGGCTGCATTGGTGGTGCAGACGAAGCCGTTGTGCGTGTTCACCACGCCCATGGAGTTGGGGCCGATGAGGAAGATCCCAGCCTCTTTCGCGATGGCGGTGATGCGCGCCTGACGCTCGAGACCCGCTTCGCCAGCCTCTGCAAAACCGTCGGCCAGAACCGAGACGACCTTTACGCCTGCCTCGGCGCAATCGCGCAGCGCAGCCTCGACGGCGTCAGTCGGCACCAGCAGATAGGCATGCTCCACCGGCTCCGGGATTAACGCTATTGTCGGATAAGCCTTGTGTCCGAGGATCTCCGCGCGGCCAGGATTGACCGGATATATTTTGCCCTTGAACCCGTTAGCGATCATGAACCGCATCGGCCGCGCCGACAGCTTCGTCTCGTCGCCGGAAATTCCGACCAGGGCAACGCTCGTCGGATCGACCAGAGCTTTCAGAAGATCAGTGTTCATTCTTATCCAACCTTTGGCGCGCGCTGATCGAAGCGGCGACCGAAAATACCTTCTGCGATCTTGTTCTTCAGGATTTCCAGAGAACCACCAGCAATCATCCAGCCACGTGTGCGACGGACGCAATACTGCACAAGGCTGTCTTCCGAGAACCCGGTCGCGCCCATGATCTGAAGCGCTTCGTTCGCCGCCCAGAAACCTGCCTCGTTGCACGCAAGCTTGGCAAGGGCCGCATCCTGCGCCGATGGCAGGCCATCCTTGGCGTTGACCGCTGCTCGCATCAGCATGAGCTGCGCTGACGTCAGCTTCAATTCCATTTCAGCAAACTTCCACTGCAGGCCCTGGAACTCGCAGAGCGGACGGCCGAACTGCTTGCGCTCGAGCGCATGTTCGCGCGCCACGTTGAAGGCGTACCGTCCGAGTGCCACTGCGCGCGATGAATTGCCGAGACGCTCAACATTGAAGCCGGAAATCTGCTGCTTGAAACCGCCGGGCCCCAACAGAATGTTAGACTTGGGGATGCGGCACTCATCGAAGTAAAGCTGTGACCACTTCTCGCCATTCATGAACTCGGTAGGGCTGCCGATCTGGAAACCTTCCGTGCCGCGTTCAATCAGAACGGATCCGATGCCGCCTACGCCCGGGCCAAAGCGGACATAAACGAGGAACAGGTCCGCCTCATGGCTGTGGGTACCGAACACCTTGGTGCCGTTGATGATGACATGGTCTCCGTCGATACGCGCGGAGGTCTGGAGCTCCGTTACGGCAGAACCGGCACCCGGCTCGCTCATGCCGAGCGAAATGACCATCTCACCCTTGAGCAGGCCCGGCAGGAAGCGCTCCTTCTGCTCAGGTGTTGCATATTCGTAGAATGTACGGATCGGCCCGAAATTGCCGGACTGGATCACGTCGCCGCTGCGTGGGCAGGCCATTGCTACTTCCTGAATGGCGATGATCGCGTCGATCAGCGTGCCGCCTGCGCCGCCGTCTTCTTCGGCAAAGGTGATGCCGATCAGACCCATCTCGGCTGCTTTCTTCGCGATCTCGCGCGGGTAGGTCTCCGACATGGCGCGGGCAACTGCATCAGGAGCCAGCTCCTGGCGCGCCCAACCGCGCACGCTGTCCTGGAAAAGTTGCTGTTCTTCGCTAAGGGAAAAATCCATATCTGCCACGCTCCGGAAAGATGTCTTGAGAGTGCGGACAAATTAGCCTTACAGATAGTTCGGAAAACCGTGCAATTGTCATGGAAGGGAAACTTGCGATTATGGATAAGGGCTATCTGAACATGCCGCTGAATCCGTTGCGGGCGTTTGCGATCGCGGCACGGCACAAGACATTCACTGCTGCGGCTGCCTATATGGGTGTCAGTCAGGTTGCCATCAGCCGGCAGGTCTCCATATTGGAAAAATACCTTAACGTTCAGCTATTTGAGCGGGGCACGCGCTCCGTCACCCTTACCCAGGTTGGTCGTGCATTAAGCTACGAAATCACTGGACTGTTCGATGACCTGGAAGCTGCCACCCGGCGGGTGCTTGAAAGAGAAAACGACAGCACAATTCGGCTGCGCATCTACCCGACAACTGCGCACTACTGGCTCATGCCACGGCTGGCGGACTTCAAGTCACGTTATCCCGAGTACCGAATCAGGTTGGATACCGCAGTTGAACCGCTCGATTTCCGCGGCACCCATCTCGACGTGGCCATCCAGATTGGCCGGGGCGACTGGAGCAACGCCCGGTCCCACAAGATGATGGACGCGACACTGGATGTCGTCTGCAGTCCAGCATATCTCGCAGCTGCGGGAGATCTGAGTTCACCGGGCAAGCTCAATGCTGACGATCTGCTTCATAGCCGCTATCGGCGCGACGAATGGAGCAGATGGCTGGAGGCTAACAGCGTATCCAACATCGACCATCGGCGGGGCATTGAGTATGAAAGCTCACTTCTGACCTATACGGCCGCCCGCTCAGGACTTGGCCTGGCCATTGCCCAACTCGAATATTTGGAGGAAGAACTTGCCCAAGGGCATCTCATCCGTCCCTTCGAGCTGCCCGTCAAAGCCGATTCCGCCTTTTATGTCGTCTGGCCAACCCTGACCTCATTGAGCACGAAGACGAGGCACTTCATCGACTGGGTGCTGGAACAGGCAGGCCAGCAGCCTCAATTTTTTCGGAAAGGCTCAAGGGGCAATTCAGCGCGCCAGTTGCAGCAGTAGGCTGCTATCGGCTGCCTTTTCGATCTCCCATGCGGCCTTCAGCACCCGCTCCGCCGCCTCCTGGCCCAAAGCGGGCGCAACGAGGCCGAGGAACTTCTGCTTCAGCGCTTCATCGCTGATCGGTTCCTCGCGCGTGCCACTTGCCTCGGCGCGATCCCTCGTGAAGCGTCCGTCAATTGTTTCGATCGTCACGCGGCACGGACGTTCCGCGGGATAGCGAGCCTGCATTTCTTCAGATTCCCGGACAACGAGGCGCGAAGCAATTTCAGCCACAGCCGGGCTGTTGCGGTGTTCATCGTTGAAGCGTTGCAGCCCTGCGTCCTGATAGTTGGTCGCCAGATAGATGAGATAGGGGAAACTCAGCTGCGCGGTGGCAAAGCTGTCCCACGGAACCTGAGCGTGGTGGGCTGATATCCGATAGGTATCGATCTCAATCTTGCGGACATCTTGGGCGCGCAGGCTATGCTCCCGCATCAGCTCCACGGTAGCTTCGAACGCCGGCTGCAGATGACGGCAGCAGGCATGAGGCTTCATGTAACAATCGAGGATACGCAGATCCCGGGCCGGATAGAGGGAAGCCTCCACTGAACGACCCGTAAAGGCATGAGCCCAGCCGCTGGAACGCTCGATGACATCTCGAGGAGCAACAATTCCAGCGCGGGCGCTGAGTGCCGACTCATAACCGCTGCGTGCAGCCATGCCGCCATGCAGCCGCTTCACATCGGCACCGCCTTCGAGGAAAGCAAAAAGCCCACCACAGGCGCTGGCGGCGAATCCACAAGCGTTTTCAATACCGGCAGCATCAAGTCCCATCAGCTTGGCGCAAGCCGTTGCGGCACCCAGCGGTCCTGTTGCCGATGTTGGGTGGAACCCGCGTTCACGAAGGGCGGGCTGACCGGCCTCTGCCATAGCGCAGACCACCTCATAGCCGGCGACCAGTGCCGTCAGCAGCTCAGCACCGCTGAACGGGCGACCCTCGCGGGACGCTCTCTGCGCTAGGGCGAGCAAGGCGGGAACGACAGGCGCGCCGGGATGAACCGAGCCTTCGCGATAGCCGTCGTCCAGTTCGATACCATGCGCAGCCGTGCCACAAATCATGGCGAAGGAGGAAGCCGAGACTGTCCCCAGGCCTGCTGGCAGCGGATAGCCTTCGGCGTCACGTCCGGCAATATCGATGGCCACCTTGGTGACGGTCTCGTTCAGCCCTGCGATAATCGCACCAATCGTGTCGACAAGATGCGCACGTGCGCGCAAGCGCGCGTCCTGGGGAAGCGTGGCCCAATCCAGGTTTGCGGCAAACGTTGCAATAGCCTTCGTCAATCCACCCGATTTACTATCCGATGGCGCCACTTCACCAATGTGCATGCTCGTCTCCTCCAGGCCTGCCCGCAGTTTGGCTCCATTTCTCCGTTCGGCTCATCTGACGAGATCTTGCATATCCATAAGCTAAGGTTAGTCGAGACGCGTACGACAAAGGTCTAATTAATTGATCATGCAGGAAATCAGTTGCCATCCCATGCGCTTTTTCGCCGACCCTGTCGGCAAGCCGCCCTTGCTGTTGATGCACGGAATGTTGTCGAGCAGAAACCATTGGCGGCTAAACGAAGCGGCACTTCGTTCACGTTATCGTCTGATCATTGCCGAACTTCCCGGCCACGGGGAGACCCGGCCATCCGAACCTTATGACGTCCGCCCGGATGCGTTGGTTGAGGCGATTGAGCAGGCGCGTATCACGCTCGACATCCCACGCTGGCACATATGCGGCCAGAGTTTCGGCGCGGGCCTGGTTCTGCGTTACGCGCTCAAATATCCTGAATATGTCGGTGCGCTGGTCTGGACCAATGCGAACCGGCTGTTGGCTGATCCGCTAACACCCGACCAACTGGCCGTACTCCACGCGCGGGCGGACAAGGTGGACCAGCTGGGGCTTGAAGGCATCCGCAGCGATCGGGTTTATCCCGGCAATGCCCGCTATTTCCCGGCAGAGATCCGCGAAATCCTAAAGCATGACGCTGACGGATCTGATTACAGTATCGTCGCAGACATTATCCGCCATGCCCTGGGCCACGTCACCGTGCGAGACCGGGTAAGGAGTTTGCGCGTCCCCACGCTTCTGGTCAACGGTATGCGCGAACGCGCTTTCCAGCCATGGCGTCAGGAGGCAGCCGAGATGCTGCCTTTCATGGAGGTGGTGGATCTTGATGGCGGCCATTCGATCAATATCGAGCAGGCAGAAGCGTTCAACGAGGCTGTCATGAACTTCCTGCCTCGATATGACAGCCATCTTGAGGTGGAAAAGAAAGTTGCCCTGTGCTCAACCTGAAGCCCAACAACGTGACCGAGGGGCACACACGCGGATGACGAACACAAATCTCCTTCTGGCACCAACCGATCGGCGTCCGCGCATCGCTATTCTGGATGACTATCTTGATTGCGCACTGACCGTCGCGGACTGGTCGGCGGTGCTTGAGCGCGCCGATGTGACAGTATTCCGGGAAGCTTTTTCCGACCAGGACGATGCAGTCGCCAAGTTGCAGGACTTCGATGTGCTCGCAATTATGCGCGAGCGCACGCCCCTTTCCCGCGCCATCATCGAAAGACTGCCGAACCTTCGCATGATCGCTATGACCGGAGTGCGGAATCCAACCCTCGATGCAGTCGCTGCGCAGGAACGTGGCATTGTGGTTTCCACGACCACCAGCACACCCAACGGGTCGGCCAACACGGTTGAGCTTGCGTGGACGCTGATCCTGTCCCTTGCCCGCTGGATCCCCTCGCAGGATGCTGGGATGCGCAAGGGCGAGTGGCAGACGCGTCTTGGCCGCAACATCGCGGGGAAGAAGCTGGGCCTGATTGGTCTGGGAAGACTGGGCGCCCAGATGGTGCCGATTGCCCGCGCCTTTCAAATGGATGTAGTTGCCTGGAGCCCCAATCTCAACGAAGAGCGTGCTGCCGAGGCATGTGTGGCTTACGCCTCGAAGGAAGAACTCTTCTCGACATCCGACTTCATCAGCATCCACATGGTGCTGAGCGCCAAGACCCGTGGTCTGATTGGCACTGAGGATCTTGGTCGGATGAAGCCGAGCGCCTTTCTGGTGAATACGGCGCGCGGACCACTGGTCGACGAACAGGCGCTTCTTGAGGCGCTCAACAGCGGCAAGATCGCCGGAGCAGGTCTTGACGTTTATGACCGCGAACCCCTCCCCGTAGATCACCCGTTGCGGAGCGCGCCCAACACCGTGCTCAGCCCTCACCTCGGGTTTGCTACCCGCGAAGGTCTTGGCCACTACTATACCGAGAGTATCAAGAACATCATCGCCTGGCTGGACGGCAAGCCTCAGAACCTTTTCGGCGCCCCGTGAGCGTTTTGTCACAAATATTATGCAAGGTCGCGCACCCAATGGTCAGGTCCAGCGGATGAACCGGACAAGCAAGGCTGTGACCGTCAAACGCATCCACCTCGAGAGCCACTTTGATTCGGAGCTATGACGGAAAAGCAGGCGACCGAAGAGACATGACGCAGGCCGGACTGATCGTCTCGGATGCGGAAACTACTCTCGCGAGGCAGGCGATACTTCTCCAAAAACTGAAGGACTCCAGTTTCATCAGAACATCATCTGCACACCAGGAATACTATCCTGCCCGGCATAGTATTGCAGCCTGATGCAACGCGCTGATCATGCTGCGAGCGTCCGCCTTTCCCTGGCCAGCTATGTCGAATGCCGTACCGTGGTCTACCGATGTGCGCACAATGGGCAGGCCCACGGTGGTGTTGACACCATCCTCAATGCCCAGCACCTTGACGGGGCCGTGGCCCTGGTCGTGATACATGGCGACGACAAGGTCAAAGTCACCCCTTACGGCGCGGAAAAACAGCGTGTCTGCCGCCAGCGGGCCAGACACATCATACCCCTTGGCCACCGCCTCCGCCACTGCGGGAGCGATCTTGACCGCCTCCTCGCCGTAACCGAACAGGCCGTTCTCGCCGGCATGAGGATTGATCGCGCAGACGCCGATGCGCGGCTCCCGGCCTAACGTACGGAGCAGAGCCAACCGACCGCGTTCAATGGTTCGGAAGACCAGGCCCGGCTCGATCTTTGCGATGGCATCGACCAGGCCGATATGGGTCGTGACGTGAATGACCCGCAACTTCGGGGACACGAGCATCATGGAGACTTCGGGCGTACCCGTGAGATGTGCGATCAATTCGGTGTGGCCCGGATATTTGTGGCCAGCCGCGTGCAATGCTTCCTTGCTGAGCGGAGCCGTGCAGATTGCATCGACAGAGCCGGCACGGGCGAGCCTGACGGCGGACACCACGCATTGATAGGCAGCTTCGCCGCCACGCGCGTCGATCATCCCGAAGGGCAGGTCGGGCGGAACATCACCGGCCTGAAGCACGCTGATCGCACCGGGCCTGGCGTCTATCCTGCCGTCAGCCGACAGCGTGACCTGTTCGACCGGCAGTGACGACCCGGCGATCCTGGCACCTTCCCTCATCCTGTCGACATCACCCACGGCGACAGGTCTGCAGAACCCCCAGACCTCGCGCGAAGACAGAGCCTTTGCAATAATCTCGGGGCCGATCCCCGATGGATCACCCATTGTTATCGCAATTGTAGCTTCACCCATGTAATACTCCTGAAGCAGTCATGCATTCCCCGTACGAAAGACGACACGAATGCATTGGAGTTGATTTGCGAGCATCCCGCTGCCTGCCTTTCCCGGCAAGCTGGACCTCACCTGCCCCGACATCGCCAGCAGAGCCGACATGCAGGACGTCGCTCGGAAGATCATGATTGGCCGGAGAACGCTTGCGATCGGCGCGCGTGGCCTGGGCGAGGGCATCGCAAACGATCTGTCTGGGGCTCCTGCCGATCCTTCTTCGCTCGTCCTGCGGAAGCCACTCTTGTTTGCCATAGGATCGCGCGACCCGATAACCATGGCACAGATGCGTGCGCTCGCCGGCCTCGGTGTCACGACAGTCGATGCACCGAACGGCACTGTTCCGGTGTATGCCGATCCAGCCCCTGCGGTGCTGCTGGTCCGTTCCACGGCAGCTGAGCATCCGGAAAGAGAAGCAGTCGTCGGGCAGCGTTTTGCCGAAGGCGTCGCCCGCATGATGAAAGAGCTGCAGCCGGGAACGGTGTTACTGTCGGGAGGGGAAACCGCCGCAGCCGTCCTTTCCGCGTGTGGGGCAGGAATTATTCACACGCGCCGCCACCTGGTCACCATCTACTGGCTGAGCACGCGAAGTGCGCAGCCGAAATGGTTGCCAAGGGCAGCTCTTCTGAAGAGATTCGGCGCGCGCTGCATGAACTTCACCTTGCGAATATCAGGTCGGCAACGAAATAATCGACACCACCGACCATGCGCAAAAGCTAGCCTCCACCTCTCAAGCCTGTGGCGGCTGGCTGGCGGAACGCGATTAGGGCTGGTAGCGCCGCGAACACCGCAGCGACCATCAAGAGCGCTATGGTCCCTGCGAGGTCAGTAGAGGCGAACTCAACGGGGAGACTGAAACCCTGCCCGTTCTCTATGTGAGAGGATATCAGGGATGCAGCGGCCAGGCCGCCAATCTGCCCAAGAACGACCCCACAGATCGAAATGACAATTGCCTGGCCCCAGACGAGCGCGAACAGGGACCAGCGAGGTGCACCCAGTGCCCGCAAGGCGCTCAGCGTGTGACGACGCTGCAGGACGTGGATGACCGCCAGCATGATGAGCGAAACCCCGACGAGAATTCGTGCCGCCAGGGCCACATAGGACAGCACGGCTGTGACGTCACCAAGGAGCCCATAAAGGCTCGTCAACACTTCCGCCGGAAATACAGCAACAGTTTTCTCATTCGCGCGGTAGTCTTGCCTGAGCTTGTAGGCTGCAGCAATGGACGCCGGCTTCACGAGGATGGCAGGGATGTCAGGCGTCTGGCCCTGCACGAACGTCTCGTCGAGATCGCCCGATGCATGTGTCTCGTCGTGATCATGTCCGGAATCCCGATCCTCGTCCTGGACGAGCCCGTGCACCTTCCATGATGAGCGGATCGGAACGAGGATTGCGCGGTCCCACGGCGTTCCAGTCGGCGAAAGACGTCCGGCTATTCGATACTCAACATTATCATGCTGCGCCTCGCCGTGTTCTACCTGCCCATGCATGGGAGCGAAGGTCATGCCCATAGCGAGGTCCACCGCGGCCCCTATCACAGCTTCATCCAGCGCGGAAAAAACAACTCCTTCGGTGAACTCGGGGGCCAGCTCAGTCACCAGGCGCGCCGTCGTGCCGATGATGGGGAAGCCTTTGTAGAAATCTCCCGGCGCAATGGGCTCCGCCCAAACGACCCGGTCGTCGTGCTGCAGATCGGCGAGAACGTCTCCGCCCAGGAGTGGGAGGGCTGCCGGCTGGAGAAACACGGCCGAGAGAACGAGCTGCGCCTCACTTCCCGGCGCTCCAATGAGAAGATCAAATTTCTCCGCCGCTCGGGCGCTCCCCAATCGCAGCGATCGCTCCTGGAGCTGGATCGCCGTCCCGAGCGCGACCGCCATCGCGATCAAGGCGACAGTCATGAGTGCGCCAACCCAATAGCGGCGCAGGTCTGCGATAATCAGACCGATCATGCGAGAACCCCTTCCGCTACCCTGTCGGCGAAAATCCTTCCGTTGCGCAGGACCAGGTGCCGAGGCATGAGCCTGATCAATGCCTCGTCATGGGTAACGACAATCAGGGTCGAACCGGTTTGCCGCGCCAGCAGGATCAACAGGCTGGAGACGGCGGCGCCATTGTCCGCATCAAGGCTTGCCGTCGGTTCATCCGCAACAACGATGGCCGGCTGCCGCAGCAGCGCCCGGGCTATGGCAACCCGCTGCATTTCCCCTCGCGACATCGTGTTGATCGGCTGATTGGGACGCATCAGTCCCACAGCCTGAAGCAGGTCGTGGGCCCGGTCAACGGTAGTGCGAGACGCAATCCGAGCCAGACGAGCCGGGAGCAGCACGTTGTTGATGGCTGACAGTCCCGGAAAAAGGTGGAAGTCCTGCGGGACCAGGCCGACATTCCGTCCGCGCCAATGGTCTCGCTCAGCCTCACTCAGGTTCCCGATGTTCGTTCGCCCCCAAAGGATGGCTCCGCGGGCAGGTGTATCGAGCCCTGTGAGCATGTTCACAAGGGTTGATTTTCCAGAACCGGAAGGCCCCACCACGGCGAGCATCTCCCCTGCCGAAACCTTCAGTTCGGGAACGTCCAGTGCCGGTGCTGCCAGTCCGGCAAATCGGACGCAAAGGTCCGTGACCTCGAGATCAGGCATCGGCTAAGCTCGTCCGAAGGTGGCGTCCCGGAGCCGGAGCTGGCTCACGAATCCGGTGTCAGGATCTGTCCAGGAGCCCTTTTCCAACGTTCCCTTCACCACGATCAGTTCGTTGGGATCGGTGAAGGTCTGCCTGCTCTTCAGATAGACGACCATGATGTTATCCGGCCAGTCGGCATCCGATGAGCAGAAGGGACAAAGAGCCATGGGGATCTGCGTCAGCACGAAGAAGTTCGATTCCGCCTTCAGCGGCGGCGCCATGAACCCTTCGATTCTTGCAGTCTTGCCCTCGAGCGTCTTCACCTTGTCGGAGAACTGCAGGCCCAATGCGCTGAAGGAAGCATAGAGCTCTTCAAATGTCAGCGTCGCATCGGCCGCCATAACCTCACGTGTGTGGAACAGAGAAAGAGCGGAAGCAACACCGATCAGACAAGACCGGCGAGTGAGAGAATGTGCCATGTGCTTGGTTCCATCAGTTTTGCAATGGCTGGCCGGACAGACCCGACCAGCCACGCAAGCGTGCTACTTCTGGGACGTTCCCAAAGCGAAGACGTCAGCAATGACCTTGTAGACGTCGGACTGTTCCATGTAGCCGCGGAACGCATCAGCTCCAGGGCCTGAAGCCTGAAGAACGATGTCATCAACCGCATGGACGCCCGTATCATTCGTCTTCGGCAAGTTGCCTACACGCAGAACTGCGCCGGGCACATCCTTGTAGGCTTCGTTGGCAACATACTGGCCGTCAGCATTCTGGATTGCCGGCACGAACGGGCCGTCCATCTTCGGGCCCCAGGTCTCGTAGTAGTCCGGGAAGTTATTGGCGAAGAGGGCGAGACGCTTGGTGACATCGATGCGGTCCGGGAAGCCGTCGCCATCCTCGTCGCTGTAGTTGGGGAAGCCCGCATCTTCATAGACACCGAGCTTTTCGCGCATGTCCTCGGCTTCAACCGTATCATCGATCGTGCCGACGAGGGATACGCCGTGAGTGTGATCGCCGGTGACGATGATAAGCGTATCCGGGTTCTTGGCCGCGAAGTCCTGAGCGAGCGCCACAACCTTGTCCATCTCGATGGTCTCGACGACGGCCCTATCCCAATCGAGAGGATGGGACATCTTGTCGATGTTGGCGCTCTCGATCATCAGGAAGAAGCCATTTTCGTTCTTCGACAGCTGATCCAGGGCGATCTGCGCCATATCCACCAATCCTGGCTGGTCGGAGAACTTGTCGACCGTGCCCTTCTTCAGCTGGTTGCGATCGAGCCAGGTGTCCATGTTGCCCGTGTGGAACAGTCCAAGCAGCTTGCCCGAATTATTCTCGTAAGCAGCCTCGAGCTCTTCAGCCGTCGTTGCCAGGGCATATCCTGCATCCCGGAACAACTGAACATAGTCCTTGTCGTCCTTGCGCTTTGAGCCGGGAACATCAGACTTGAGAAAGTATGCTGAACCACCACCCAACAGGACTTCGGGCTGGTTGTCATAGAGCATGCCAACGATTTCGGCCTTGTCACCGCGCCGGCGCGTATGGGCGACGACGGCTGCAGGTGTGGCGTCCTGGAGTTCGGAGGTGGCGACAATTCCAATGGACTTGCTCGTCTGGCGACGCAGGGCTTCTGCCAGCGTTTCCACCTTGGGATCATCGAAGCTGTCCGGAGTGCGATCGGCATAAACGCCAAGGGCATTCACCCGGCTCTTGTGCCCGGTCATATAGGCCGACATCGTGTTGGCGGAATCCGTCGCGATGGAATGCGTGGAGGATGTGCCGATGAAAGCCATCCTCTCCATATCATCCATTGCAAGGCGGCCATTAGCCTTTCCGGCGGTCATGCCCTTGGACATGATCCTCGCGGCTGTCCGATGCGCGATCGAGAGACCATCACCCACGATGAAGATGACGTTCTTTGCCTTGGCGACATCCGGGGTGCCATAGACCTCCCATTGCACAGACTTTCGCTCTTCTCCGGCGACGACATCAACCGCATATTTTCCCGGAGCAGCCAGTGCGAGATCGCGGAGAATGAGGGCAGAACCCAGGGAAACACCGTCCTTGCCCTTCTCGTCTTCAACAAATTCTGCCGCGTTGCCGAATACCTCTTCATAGGGCTTCCCATTTACCCGCACCGTGACAGCTTCGGGGGCATAAACCGCATCCAGCTCGACCTTGAAGTCGACTTTCGAGCCGGCAAGGATGGTTGCACCATCAAGCGGGTAGATTTCTGCTGCGTGACTGGCCCCGGCAAGGATGGTGCTGAGGGCTAGGAAGGAAAGAAGTTTGCGCATTTCTGCTCCGTTGGCGTTTGCCTGAAAATTTCCGACGGAGGTCCATTAGCGCTTGCAGATAACAGTTCAGCGACAGGATTATGACAGTTTCATGCAACCTTTTTCCGGAGCGTGTCATGGAATTGAAAAGGAACTTTGATCGTCCTGTCATGGAGCATCGCTAGGTCTCCCCGTGCAAACTTCACGGAGCATTCCATGCGTTTTACATTGAGCCTGCTGGCAGCCTGCACACTGCTTTCCACCCCGGTCCTTGCTCAGACTGTTTTCCCTGCGACGCTTGCGGGACATGCGTTCCTGCCCGCCATGACGATGGTGGCTCCTCCCGCGGATGCGCCGCATGACCTGTTGGTTTCCGGCAAGTTCACGGGGGCCAAGCGAAACGACCGCCCCATGAGCGTCATGGGCGATGTCGGAACAGCTTATGGCAGCCACCCCACGGGAATCTCGCTGCCCTTCATTGGCCAGCCCATTCAGGGCCTGTCCGGTTTCGCCGCCAACCGCGACGATGATGGCAGCTGGTTTGTGCTCACCGACAATGGCTTCGGCTCCAAGGTAAACAGCCCGGACGCCATGCTCTTCTTTCATCGGATGAAGCCGGATTTCGGGTCGGGAAAGGTCAACGTCGAGGAAACCATTTTCCTGCACGACCCTGACAAGAAGGTGCCATTCCGGATTGCAACGGAATCGACTGAAAGCCGATACCTGACCGGCGCGGATTTCGACCCGGAGAGCATTCAGTATCTGAATGGAGAGATCTGGATCGGCGATGAATTTGGCCCGTATGTGATCCGCGCAGCCAAGGATGGACGCATCCTCGACGTGTTCGAGACCGTCCTCGACGGCAAGGTCATCAAAGGTCCGGATACTCCTGGCATCACCGTCCCAGCCGAACCGGGCAAGGCCTTCCAGGTGCAGCGCTCCGGTGGCTATGAGGGCATGGCCCTGCAACCGTCCACCAACCTGCTCTGGGCGATGATCGAGAAGCCACTGCTCATCGAAGGCGGCAACACCCAAGGTGACTTCCTGCGCGTCATGACCTTCGATACGAATACGAACAAATGGACGGGCGAAAGCTTCAAGTTCAAACTCTCCGAAGGCGCGCAAGCCATCGGCGACTTCAATTTCATTGATGAGACACGTGCGCTCGTCATCGAGCGCGACAACGGCGAAGGCGACAGCGCCAAAGCCTGCGCCTCCGGTGCAGCAGATCTGAACGACTGCTACCCGATCCCTGCCAAGGTCAAGAATGTCGTGCTGGTAGACACTGCCTCCGTCGATGAAGATGGCTTCATTCGCCGGATTGGCCATATCAACCTCCTGGATATCCAGGATCCTGACGGCCGGGCACTTGAAGGCATGAAGCCGGCGGAAGGTCCCTTCACCTTCCCGTTCCTGACGATCGAGGACGTCGCCCGTTACGATGACACCCACATCATGGTCGCCAATGACAACAATCTCCCGTTTTCAGGAGGCCGCCAGATCGGAACGTCAGCGAACAACGAGTTCATCCTCCTCGCAGTGCCGGAACTGCTGAACGCCAAGTAAGGCAGGCAAACATCAACGTGGCACGAGGCGGGCGGATCATTCTGCCCGCTTTCTCTTTCCACGTGACTGATGATTGGAATGCGTCACCACCTACCGCCCAGAATAACGGATTTGTGTATGGAGGATCTGCTTTCGGTAGGGTATTTGCCCCCCATGGTCCTGCGCATTATCCCCCTCCTCGCTTTGGTTTTCAGCTTGTCTGTTCCAACTCTTGCGAACCCAGTTCGCTTGAAGAGCTGCACGACGCAGGCCCCGCTCGTGTAACGGTTCAGCCTCTGCCAGCGAGATCGCGGCCCTCCCGCCTACTTCCAATCCATGCAAGCCCCGAACAACGGCTTATCCTGACGTCATATAGAAGAAGTACCGAATGTCCAAAAACACCCAAGTCCCCGAGCGCATTGCTTTTCTACGCCCCATCTACGCTGCGCTGCATGATTTTGCGGAAACGCTGATGCGCGTCATCTGCGGCGTGATACTCGCCGTCCATGGCTTTCCGAAAATGATGGAGCCCTTCAAAGCGAGCGGAATGGTCGAAAACCTCGGGTTCTATCCAGGTGTTTTCTGGTCGCCGTTGCTTTCATTCACCGAGTTCTTTGCCGGTGTTTTCATTGCCCTCGGCTTCCTCACGCGTCCGGCGGCGGTTGCGGCAACCATCATTCTTGCCGTTACCGTCTATGCGCATTGGATTGCAATGGGCCAGGGCTTTGCTGGTTCCGAAAAGTCTATCCTATGGCTCGGGATGACGATTTTCTTTGCGGTTCGCGGCGCTAACTCTCAGTCTATCGACGCCAAGCTGGGCCGCCAATTCTAATCAGTTGAACCAGGAGCCAGCGCCTTCGCGCTGGCTTTTGCCGGACGGATACCCGGTTTCCACTTGTCCGAGAACCGCTCTGAACCGCTACCTTGGAGACACGCACATTCTCCATCGAGTAACCCCGCCACTTCTCCGAAAGGCGCTGCTTCCCACTCACGACAAGACATCCTGACCCCAGATCAGAACAGGCCAGAGAAGGTGTTGGCAAAATGGCCCTTACCGAAGATCGCCCCAGGTTACCGTCCAACCCCCGCCCGCAGCGCGGAAGAAGCGCGCATCTACGATCTCCTTGCCGGACAGCTCCTGTGTCATCTGACCCCAGTCCGTTCCATAAGCTTGGCTTCCTGCGATATCGATGCGGACCTGCTGGTTGAAATAACACAGATACTGCCTGTCCTTCACTTCCGGCTCGCATCCCACTTTGGTGACTCCGAGCAGCGTGACACGAGAACCAGTCTGCCCTGTCCAGAGCGCCGGATTGCTCAGGCATTTCATGGCCTGAACAGGGTCGGTAACCCTGCCGCTCGTGCAGACGGCTTCCTGACCGGCCATCTCGGACGACGCATCCCGGACTCGCTTCATGGCAAAAGCAGCAATTTCACGGGCACTCGGTTCCGAAGGATCAGGGTTTCCGGACAGGTCCGTTATGACAACGGCATTGATCTCAGCATCTTCGCGGGCAGAGGCAATCAGCTCGGCCATTTCTGCTGGGATCAAGGCAGTGCCAGAGCTTGTCACCTGAGCTACCAGCCTCTCGACGTTCTCGCGTGGTTTCTCGCTTGCTGCGGCAGCATCGAGTGCATTCTTCAACTCGGCAATAACAGAAGGATCCCCCTCAAGTTCACTTATCTGATCGTAGAGTGGTCGCAGCCTTCCCTCCGGATCTAGGGATCCAAAGGTCCTGTCCATGCTGTCCCGGTAGACAGCGAAGGGCTCGAGGGCGTCGCGAGCCTTGATAAGCCCCTCAAGAGATCGCGGGAGCATCGTCGCCAACCCTGCCGCTGCATCGAGCCTCGGGTTGAGGATCGCCGCCGCCTTGTCGCGGGCGGCCGCAACGACCTGATCGATCCTGCCCGGTTCGAGCTTCGAAGCACGCGCCTCATCAGCGACCCGCAAGGCCGTGCCCAGGTGGCCTGCGTCATAATCATTCCCGACACCTTCGAGATCGGCGAGCAGCTTATTGAAAAGTGCGGTCCGAGCCGCGGCTTCTGCCTCTGTCCGCAGTGCAGCGGCCTGGACTTTCAGTTCATCGATCTGCGCGGATACGTTGACCCGGTGCGCCCCTGCCAGCTTGCGGTCAAGATTACTTATATCGCGCAGGGCGTTGGGGTGCTCTGGAGATATGGCAGCAAGCTCGGCGCGAACGTCCGAGAGCCATTTCTGCGCCTTGTCCTGCTCCTCATTGGTGGCTGCCAGCGTCGGGAGGTAGATAGGCGACCTGAACACATCAGCGAAGACGTTCCGATAGCTATCCATCCCAATCTTGCCATAGCAGGTCTCCTTCAAAAACCTTCCGATTTCCCTGCTCTCCATGCCTCCCATCAGTTCCAAAGGCATCCCAAAGACCGGCTCGAATGCCTCGTTGCGAAAGATGGGCGCGATTGCACCAACGATTTTATGGCTCGGCATGCGCTCGAAGCCATGCGGGTCGATAACCGGAGTATACCACTCGGCAAGCACGCGACACTGGGCTTCGGCGGATCCGGCCCTTCCCAGCAACCCGGCGATGGCGCCCCCGAACTTCTTGGGAGAGATTCTATCGCCTTCAGGTAGGCGCACGCCGGTGATTGTAATGATAGCTTCTCCCTCGTTGTTCCGCTCAGCGTGGAAGCTGCCGCTCGGGCAGCCCTGCAATGAGCCCGTCATGCTTTGGCCGTCGCGCCCCAGGATTCCAATCAGCCCAAGCATGGAAATGCCATCCGCCCTGTCGATCCAGGCCCTGGGAGCGAACCGGAATTGTGCGCCCCCTCGGACGCGCCCGACAACTGAATAGCTCCCCGTCGTCCCACCTGCGTCGAAGCTGAAGATCGCTTCCTTGAGGGGTCGGTTCGATGCGGCTATGTCCAGGATCATCCGGGAAACGGGCTGACCAGCACACTGGTAGGTGCCGGTCCAACGTCCTGAAAGAAGATCCGCCTCCTGCGCCTCCACCAGCGGAGCATACAAGACAAGGCAAACGCCGGAGATACGAAGAAGCCTTGAGATCGACGGCAACATGGGCAGAACTCCTACCACACGACATGACAGCCTACCCGCGCAACGAGAACTTTGAGAGTTGACGTTGAGCTTCAGTTCGACGGTCCTGCAGTGCAGGATGCACCAAGTTGGGCATTCCAGATACAACTGCAATGGTGTTAGGCCCTAAGACGTTGGGTCAGCAGGCAATGGCAGCCCACTTTCAATAGAATTCCGTCTGGCGGCGGGACCCAACCTGTGAGAACGTCATCTGAAAATGACTTGGTCGCGCTCAATCGAGTGCGGCCAATGCATATGGGGGATTGTTTAGGAAAGTACCTCGCGCAGAGCTGCAACCGACTGCGCCATCGCGGCCTTCGGTTCCAGATAGTAACGCGAGTTGGTGATCTCGATGGAGAGGGCTCCCGTATAACCGGCCGCGTTCAGGGCCGCTACGCACTCTTCAGCGGACAGCACTCCGTCACCCCAAGCCAGATGACTGCCAGATGGCTCGGAATCGATCATGTGCACATGCGCCAGCCGGTCGCCCAGTGCTTCTATGTAGTCGCGGACTGTCTCGCCGGTGCCCAACGCACCGGCGGTGTCGAGCATGCCGAACAGCACCGGCGAATTCACCGCGTCGAGCAGGGAACGCAGTTCTCCAGCCGTCGCAGCAATGTTGGACCAGGCAGGCGGAAGAGCTTCAAGGTAGAGTTTCTGACCCAACCGCTCAGCCCTGTCGGCGATGAGCGACAGCGCCTCAGTGCAGCGCGCCACCGCGTCCTGAGAGGGTTCGTCGGCAAAGCCAGAGCCGGGCGTCACCAGAACCGCAGGACTGCCCATCTCTACCGACATCTCCAGGCTTTCAAGGAAGTACCGGATGGACCGATCCCTGAGCGCCGCCTGCGGAGAGCCGAGATTGATCGGGTAGACGCATTGTTCCGGCGTGAAACTGGCGATCTGCATCCCGCGTGTGCGCACGTCAGCGCCCAGCGCGCGAGCATCCTCCAGTGTGCGATCACCGAGATAGAAATGCGGAGCAGCGCCCCAGATTTCCACCAGCGGCAGTTCCAGCGCTTCGGCATCGTCAAGAAACGTGTCGAGGCTATGCCGGAAATAGTGAAAATTCATGCCGCAGATATTTGCCCGGCTCAAAGCCATCGTCTCTCCCCCTCTAGATTAAGTAGGTCTGCGGGTGATCGATCCCCGCTCGACAAATTCCGCCGACAGCACCTGCGCGCGCGCCGGCACTTGCGAGCCTTCGATGCGCTCCAGAAGCATGGTGGCTGCGATCTCACCCATGGCGAGACGAGGCTGCGCCATGGTCGAAATGCCCGGCGGCAGGAAGCTCATCCATTCGAGGTCATCGAAACAGACAAGCGACAGCTGGTCAGGCACCGACAGTCTGGCTGACGAGATGGCGGCGATGACGCCTTCGGACATGGTACCGTCCGTGGCGAACACGGCCGTCGGCCGATCGGCATTATGGATGAGCGCTTCCGCAACACGTTGCGCCTTCTCAGCCGAATAGGCTCCGACGCGACGGATGAGCGTTTCGTCCACAGGCAAACCCGCCTGACGGTGGGCCTGCAGATAGCCAAGCAGACGCTGCCAGCTCGGATAAAGCGTATCGGTCGACAGAACCTCGCCCGCGAGGCCGCGACGGATGAAGCCCGCGAGGCCGCCTTCCGGTTCCTCAAGGAGTTCACCAACCAGACCAATGCGCTTGTGTCCCGCCGCTAGGAGCGCGGCAACCGCACGGCCGGCGGCGGCGATATTGTCGATCGTGACGCGATCAACCTCCAGCCCTGCAACGGCGCGGTCAAGCAACACCAGCGGCAGCCCAAAAGCCTGAAGATCGCGCAGGTGCCGTGCATTGCGCGTATCGCAGGGAGAGACGATCAGCCCATCGACCTGCTTTTCCATCAGGACGTTGACCGCGCGGATCTCCTTTTCAAGGCTTTCGTCGGAATTGACGATCAGGAGCCCGAATTCGTGACGCTCCACCACATCCGCAATGCCGCGCAGGATGGAGGCGTAGAACGGGTTCTGGATGTCGCCAGCGACAACGCCGATGGTGCGCGTTCTGCCAGTGATGAGGCTGCGGGCGAGGGCATTGGTTCGGTAGCCGAGCTTGCGGGCCGCCTGCATGACCTTGTCGCGGGTTTCAGCCTTGGTGTAGCCGTAGCTGCCAAGAACACGACCCGCAGTAGCAGTCGATACGCCCGCAAGCCGCGCTACATCTGCAATCGTTGCTTTCTTCACCACCCCGTGCAGTTCCTTCCTCCGAACCACTACTCTACGCTGCTCTCTCCCGGTTTGATGTCATGCTGCGTTGTTGAGCGCAATCGCGGTGAAAACGTCGAGATGGGCTCCTCCAACGTTCTTGAAGATCGTGATTTCATCGCCAGATTCGCGGCCCCGCGCCCTGCCCTGCGCAAGGTCGAAATGGTCACCGGCTATCGCGTCCGGCGTTATCAGGCCGGAACGCAGCGCCGGGCCAAGATCGCCCGTATTCTCCATGCCATGCCGCGTGTCGACGAATATGCGGGCGCGCTTCAGCGCCTCCTCGTCCGTCTCGCGCAGGCTGGTTGCATAGGCGCCCACAAGATCGAGATGCGTGCCGGGCTTCAGCAGCGCGCCCTTGACCAAAGTGCGATCCGACATGGTCACGCAGGTGATCACGTCCGCGGCCGCCACCGCGGCGTCGATGTCATTCACCGCCTCGGCATTCACGCCGCCCGCGCGCAAATCGGCGGCCACATTTTCCGCCTTGGGCAAGGTGCGGTTCCAGATCAGCACGCGCTTCAGCGATGGCCGCGCCGCCATATGCGCACGGGCGAAATGCGGTGCGAGCGCACCTGCACCCACCACGAGCAGAACTTCAGCATCATCGCGGGCGAGAAGCGAAGCAGCCAGGGCTGAATCACCTGCTGTCTTGCGCGCCGTCATTGCTGCGCCATCGGCCACCAGCATCGGAGCGCCGGTCGAACCGTCAAACAGCGCCACCAGTCCCTGGACGTTGGGCTGCGGCGGGGTGAGCTTCTCGTTGCCGGGGAACACACCGACCATCTTGACGGCGATCGGTCCGCCCGCCACCCAGCCGGGAAGCGTGATGAACTGGTTGGCCGTCTTATTTGGATCGTTCTGCACCACCACATCGGAGAGCGGCATAGATCCGCGATGGGCGTGTGACAGAGCGTCGATCAGATAGGACCAGGGCAATGCTTCATGCACCGCCTCAGCGTCGAAGACCTTCATGGCATTTCCTCATAATGTCTCTTGAGGCGGAACTCAGTTTTTGACCGCCAGCGTGACCAGGTGACAGGGCGTGACGGTTTGCGAGAGGGCGAGCGGGGTGCCCTTGCCGTCCAACACCAGCTTTTCGATCCGATAGACAGGTTCTGTCGTCGAGACGCCGAGCGCCTCAGCCTCAGATGCGCGGGCAAAGCCCACATTGATGAGGCGGTCGGCACCGGCAGGTTCGACGGTATAGCCTTTCCGAAGGCTCGCGAAAAAGCTCTGCCCCGCCTCGACCGGATCCAGCGCATCGGCAAACCGCTCGCCGTCGACAAAGAGCGTCTCCAGCGTCATCGGACGATCATCCACCTCCAGCAGGCGG
Organism: Nitratireductor aestuarii; assembly: GCF_014641695.1. GTDB lineage: Bacteria > Pseudomonadota > Alphaproteobacteria > Rhizobiales > Rhizobiaceae > Chelativorans > Chelativorans aestuarii. Next base: position 71,787 of record NZ_BMIF01000006.1, read on the forward strand.
ACGAAGCGAACGAGCTTGCTGGCTCCAAGCCGGGAGGCGACAGCGGGTTCAACGGCATTGTCCTCCCGCTCCAGAACGCGGTGGCCGGCTTTGTGCCCCTGCCCCGCCACCACATCGGCAAAGCCCGACAGTGAGATCGTGTGCTGCATCTTGCGCGGCGCGACCAAGGTGCCGCGGCCCTGCTGACGTATCAGCAGGCCCTCCGCACACAGTTCACCTACTGCGCGTCGAAGCGTTATCCGGCTAACTCCGAGCGTCGCACATAACTCCAGTTCCGGTGGCAGGAAGCTGCCTTCGGGAAGACGGCCCGCATCGATCTCGGACAGGAGCTTGCGTCGAACCTGTTCGTAGAGCGGCAGCAGGCCATCTTGCACCATCATCGCCTCAATAGTCGGTCAGCTTCTTCATGTAGCGGCGGCCGTCCAGCATGACCTGCTGGCGGAAGTCGGCAACCTTATAGATGAATCGCCACAGGGTGTCGAAGAAGATGAGCGGCACGACATTGCCCTGGAAGCGCTCGTCGATTCCGGAGAGATCGAGCTTTGCAGCGTCGAGCACAAGGATGTTCTCGGCCTTGCCGAAACGATGCAGGAACTCATCGGCGCGCTCATCGAGAGCACGGGTGGAATCGATACCCTTCATCAGGACGAAGCAGCGGGTCTCGTCCAGAACCTCGAAGGGTCCGTGGAAGAACTCGTTGGAGTGGATCGCCTGGCTGTTGATCCACTGCATCTCCATCAGCACGCAGATGGCGAAGGAATAAGCCGCACCATAGCTGGCGCCCGATGCCATCGTGTAGATGACATCCTGCTTGGCGAAATGCTCGGCATAGCGGTCCCACAGCGGTGCGTAGGTTTCCTGCGCACGGTCAATGGCTGCCTGCAGGTTGTAGAGGCTGCCGATCAGCGACTCGCGCAGATCCTCTCCACCGGTTGCGGCAGCAATGCCTATCACGATCTGGTAGATCGCAGAGTAGTTGCTGTCCTTTGCATCGATCGGAACGCCGGTCGTGTAGGGAGCCTCGAACTTCACCGGGTAGTCAACAGCGGTGCCGAGAGGCGATTCCGGCTCCACCGTTAGACCGATGGTGCTCGCGCCCTTCTCCTTCGCAAACTTTGCTGCGGCCGTCGTTTCCTTCGTCGTGCCCGTCATCGAGCAGAGCACAACGAGCGTATCAGGGCCAAGCCGCTTGGGCGCACGCGCCACGAATTCGGCAGCATTGAACACGTCGGAAGGCAGCGAAGAATGCTGGTCCAGCATGAATTTGGCCGGATGCATGATCGACAGGGAACCGCCGCAAGCTACGAAATAGACATGGCGGAGTGCGCCGAAATCAATGGACGAAAGCGCGGCGGATACGGCCGGGTGGTAACGTTCGGGAAAGGACATCAGGTCATCACCTTCGATTAAGATGACATAAGACATATTAATTTTTGCGGATGAGTGTCAAGGAGGATTGACAAGCAATCAGGATTATTGCGAACGTTCTCACAAAATCAGTAAGTGGGCTTTCAGTGTCACAGGCTTTTCTCAGAATTCTGGCGTTCGGCGACAACGTCGTGGACTGCTATCAGGATCAGCAGCTCATGTTCCCGGGCGGCAATTGCGTGAACCACGCCGTGTTCGCACGGCGCTTCGGCGCACATGCGGCCTATGCAGGCGGAGTGTCGGATGATGCGGCGGGCCGCGCTATCCGCGACGCCTTTGTTGCGGAAGGTGTGGAGACTTCGCTGCTGCGCTTCCTGCCCGGCCAGACCGCCTATTGTGTCATCGCAACCGAAGACGGTGAGCGCGTTTTTGTCGGCGCGAACTTGGGCGTGTCGATCATCGCGCCCTCCCCCGAGGACCTGGCCTGGATGAAGAGCGCCGATGCAGTGCATACCGGCAGGTCGAGCCACGTGGACGCATGGGTGCCCCGTTTTGCATCGCTAACCCGCGTGTCCTATGACTTCGCCACGATCCGCGATGAAGCGCGCATCGCAGCGGTGGCGCCGCACTGCTTCCTTGCTGGCTTTTCGGGCGGCGACATGAGCCGGGAAGAGGCTCACGCGCTGGCCGAGCGGGTAAGAAATCATGGCGCCCAATGGGTGGTTATCACGAGGGGTGCGCAAGGCGCGTTGCTCGCAGGCCCAGACGCAATTCATGAGGCACCGGCAGCATTGGTGCAGCCGGTCGATACACTTGGCGCAGGCGACACATTCATCGCGCGCACCCTGGTTGGTCTGCTGCGCCAGGAAGATCCCTCGGTGATCCTGAATGCAGCGACTGAAGCCGCAGCCGAAACCTGCCTGTCGCCGGGAGCCTTCGGCCACGGTGTGGCCATGGACGTGGACCTGTCGACCATGCTCACGATCGATGAAATCTACGCCACCACAAAGCCAGTACCGGGACCCGAGACGGTAGAGGCAGGCTAGGTGAACAAGAAAACTGGGCGCCGCGTGGGTGCCCTGGACATGACAGCAAGCACAAGGCGTAAATCCTAAGAGGAGGACGATCAATGAACCGGCTTATTTCATCCATCCGGCTGCTGACCGCAGCGGCGACTGTGACCACCCTGCTCTCCGGAGCGGCGCTGGCCGATGATGTCACCATTCGCGTGACCACGGTTAACCCGCCCACTGGCGAATCCTGGAAAGAGGTCATGGCGACCGCTGAACGCGTGACCCAGCGGACCGAGGGACGCGTCAAGTTCGAGGGCTATCCCTCGGGCCAGCTCGGCACCACCACCGATTCCATCGAGCAGGCGAGCCAGGGCCTGCCGATCATGACATTCACCTCCGCATCGTTCCTCGCAGGTTTCGGTGTTCCGGAGCTTTCGATCGTGGAAGGCCCCTTCATCGTTTCCAACGCTGAAGAAGGCGAGCGGCTTGCCAACTCCGAGCTGATGCAGGGCTTCTACGATCGCCTCGCCGAAGCTTCCGGACTGCGCGTCGTTGCGCTCAACTGGTTCGACGGCCCGCGCCACATGATCGGAACGGCTGCCTATCCGACGCCGGACGACCTGAAGGGCGTGCGTATGCGCGTGCCGCCGGTGGAGACCTGGCTGAAGACGTTCGAACCCATGGGTGTCGCAGCCACGACCGTCGAGGCAGCGGAAGTCTATTCCGCGCTCTCGCAGGGCGTCGTCACTGCAGCCGAAGCCCCGCTGACCGGTATCCGCGCTTCGGGCTGGCATGAGCCAGTCAAGGAGATCACGCTGACCGGCCACTTCAACCTGTTCCTTGGCTGGGTGATGAGCGACGCCGCCTTCCAGCAGATCAGCGAAGCTGACCGCGCCATCCTGCTTGAAGAGTTCCGCAAGGGCGGCCAAAATCTGACCAAGCAGTCCATTGACCTTGAGTCTGGAATTCGCGCCGAGTTCGAAAGCAAAGGTGTTACCTTCCACGAAGCTGATGTTGAAGCCTATCGCGCGGCTACCGCTGGTTTCTACAAGAGCTTCCCGAACTGGCCGGAAGGTCTCTATGAACAGGTCCGCGCTGCAGCCACGGGGAACTGATCGGCTTTGGCCGGGCACATTTGACTGCCCGGCCTCCTCGATCGAAGGGAGGTATTGGTGCCACTGAAAATCCTGCGCGAGATGATCGAATTTCTTGCCGTGGTGGTGCCGGCATTGCTGCTGGCTGCCCTCATCGGCATCGTCATGGCTGATGTGGTGGCTCGAAACTTCTTCTCCATGTCGATCATGTGGGCGCAGGAACTGGCTGTCGTCTTGATGGCAGCGACTGTGTGGCTGGGTCTTGCCGGCGCTTCCGTTCAGGGCCAGCTGTTCGGCATCTCTCTTTTTGTCGACAAGCTGCCCCCTCGCCTTTACCCCTTCGCCCGCCTGCTGGCGGACATACTCACAATGCTCATTGCGGCGCTGGTTATCCGCGCCGCCTATGCCCAGATCTCCACCGCCCGGTTCACCACGTTCCTCACGCTTGGCTGGCCGAAATGGATCATCGCTGCGCTGCTTGCAACAGGCATGGCGCTGGTGATCCTCGGGCGCCTTCTTGAGATGGCTGAGAGCCTGCGAAAGGTGCGTTCGTGACCGTCGTTGCCATCGTCTTCGTTCTTCTTCTGCTGCTCGGGCTTCCGGTCGGCTTCGTGATGCTGGGCGCCTCCATGGCCTACTTCACGCTGAACCCCATGATGACGAGCCTGGTCGCCCAGCGAATGTCGTCGGGCCTGGAATCCTTTCCGCTGCTCGCCATTCCGCTCTTCGTCGTGGCCGGCGCCGCGATGGCGCGAGGCGGCATTGCTGACCGCCTCTATTCCTTCTGCGAGACGCTGGTCGGACACTGGCGCGGCGGCCTCGCGCAGATTGCCGTGCTCAATTCCGTCTTCATGGGCGCAATGTCCGGGTCGGCCAACGCGGATGCGGCGATCGACGCACGTACTGTCGTTCCGGTGATGCGCACGCGCGGCTACTCCAACGCCTATGGGTCCGTGGTCAGTGCCGCCTCGTCGATGATCGCGCCGGTCATGCCGCCGAGTATCGCTCTGATCGTCTATGGGTTGCTGACCAACACGTCGATCGGGCGGCTGTTCATGGGCGGCGTGATCCCAGCCTTCATCATCGCCATCGCGCTGATGCTGACGGTCCGCTGGACCGCCAAGCGGATGAACCTTGCTCCGGCGCGCGAAAAGCGGGCTGGCCCGAAAGAAATTCTCTCCAACGGTCGCGCGGCGCTTTGGGCGCTGGCGATGCCGGTGCTGTTGCTGCTGGGCCTCAGAAGCGGCTGGTTTACTCCGACCGAACTTGGCGCCGTGGCAGCCGTCTATGCCTTTCTCGTCGGTGTCTTTGTCTATCGCGGACTGACGTTCGGCGAAACAATGGCGCTCTTCTCCGAGTCGGCCGCAACGACTGCCGGCGTGCTCTTCATCGTGGCATCTGCCTCGGTGTTTTCGCTGATCCTCAGCCTGGAACAGGTACCGCAGCAGCTGGTCACCGCGCTGATGTCGATCTCCGACAACAAGTACGTGGTGCTTTTCGTCATCAACATCGCGCTCCTTCTCTTAGGAACGGTGTTTGAAGGGCTGGCGATCATCGTTATTCTCGGCCCGCTGCTTTTGCAGGTGGCGCAGACGCTTGGCGTCGATCCCGTCCATCTTGGCGTTGTGCTTGTGTTCAACACCACGATCGGCTCGCTGACGCCGCCGGTCGGAACCGTCATGTTTACGGTATGCTCCATCACCCGCTGTTCGGTCGAGGATTTCACCAAGGCGTTCCTGCCGTTCCTTGCAGCATCCGTCGCGGTTTTGTTGTTGCTCACCTACGTTCCGGCGCTGGTGACTTTCCTTCCCAATCTCTTGTTCTGATCAGGTGAATATCGTGGCAGCGCAGACAGGCGGCAATCTTTGGCGGGCAAGCAGCACAGTGAGCGTGGAAGCGCCGCCGCTGGCGGCAGACGCGCGCGCTGACCTCGTGATCATCGGCGGAGGCTTCACCGGCAACGCGGCGGCGCTGGAAGCAGCACGGCGTGGCGCATCGGTTGTCCTGCTCGAAGCCGAGACCGTCGGCCATGGCGGCTCCGGCCGCAATGTCGGCCTCGTCAATGCAGGCCTGTGGCTGCCGCCCCAGGACGTCATCAAGCTGATGGGCCGCGAGCCGGGCTTGCGGCTGGTCGATATTCTCGCACAGGCTCCTGCGCTTGTCTGGTCGCTGGTCGATCGCGAAGAAATCGAATGCGAGGCGACCCGCAACGGCACCCTGCATCTTGCCCATGCGCCTTCTGGTTTCCGCGATCTTGCGGAACGGCACCGGCAGGGCGTCGAGCTCGGGGCGCCACTCCAGTTGCTCGACGCAGAGGAAACAAAGCGGCGGACGGGCAGCAGTGCGTTCCACGGTTCGCTCTTCGATCCGCGAGCAGGCACGATCCAGCCGCTCTCCTATGCACGCGGCCTCGCGGCGGCTGCGATCCGCGCCGGCGCAAAGCTGCACGGGGCAAGCAAGGTCACCGGCGTCACCCATGACGGAGAGGGCTGGCAGGTCACCGCCAATGGCCATGTCGTCAAGGCAAAGTCGCTGCTTCTGGCGACCAATGCCTATTTCAACGGCATCGATCTCGGCACAAGGCCGCAGTTCGTGAAGGTTGGCTATTCACAATTTGCGACCGCGCCGATGCCTGAGCATCTCCGCAAGAACATCCTTGCCGGCGGCGAAGGCTGCTGGGATACGGCAATGGTCATGTCGTCCTTCCGCATCGACCGCGCCGGCCGGATGATCGTCGGCGGCATTGGAAACGAAGGCGGTGCAGGTGGTCCGGTTCATGCGAGCTGGGCACGCCGCAAGCTGCGTCAGGTCTATCCGCAACTGGCTGACCTGCCTTTTGAGCACGCCTGGCACGGCCACATTGCCATGACCGGCGACCATGTTCCGAAGATCCTGCGGCTCGGACCTTCCGGCCTCGCCTGCTTTGGCTATTCGGGCCGCGGCATCGGCCCCGGCACTGTCTTCGGCACACGCGCCGCAATTGCGCTTCTGGAAGATCGCGAAACCGAGCTTCCCGTTGCGCCTGTCGAACAGCATGTCGAACGCTTTGTCGAACCGAAGGCTCTCTATTACGAGACCGGCGCCGTGCTGACCCACGCGATCAACCCGCCCCCGTTTAGCTGACGCTCGCTGGAGCTTATCCCGCCTGTTGCTGGAGCGGCAACTGCTCCAGCGGCGTGGGCACGAGAACATCCCGGCGGAGGTTGCGCTCCGAGCCGACGCGAGAAAGAAGCACCACAGGCAGCATGGCGATCAGCACAATGGCCAGCGCCGAGATGGAAGCATCCTCATAAGTGCCGCGCGCGGCCTCGCCATAAAGATGGGTGGCGAGCGTCTCGACATTGAGCGGACGCAGAAGAAGCGTCGCGGGCAATTCCTTGACGCAGTCGACGAAAACCAGAAGCGCTGCTGCTGCGATGCCCGTCTTGGAGAGCGGAAGGTGAACGCGGCGCAGCGTGCCCGACGGGCTTTCGCCGAGCGTGCGCGACACTTCATCCAGCGAGTGCGGAATGCGGCTCAGTGCAGCCGCCATGCCGCCAGAAGAAATAGCCATGAAGCGCGCCGAATAGGCGTAGACCAGTGCCGCACCAGAGCCCAGGAAGATGAGACCGGTCGAGAAGCCGAACCAGGATTGAGCGTAGGCATTCGCCGTGCGGTCGAATGCGCCAAGCACCACGACAAGGCCGATGGCGATTACCGTCCCTGGAGCAGCATAGCCAACGGCTGAAAGGCGGAACGCCGTGGTAGAGAACCCGCAGGACCGTACCCGCACTGCATAGGCTGCGGCACCACCCAGCGCCAGGGTCATCAGTGTCGCTGCGGCTGAGAAGACCACCGTTGCGGTGACGATGGAAACAAAGCGCGGAGGAATGCCCGCAAAGCCGAGGCGTGCGTAGGCTTCCGTCGCGAGATAAAGGGCGGGACCCGCAAAGCCGATCAGCACCGGAATGAGGCCGAGGCCGAGAAGAGCAAGCCCTACCGGCAGCGAGACCCGCTGGCGGTCAAAACTTCTGCCGCTCCGCGTGCCTGCAGCAAAACGCTGGCGTCGCCGCGCATATTGTTCCAGCGCGACGATGGCCATCACCACGACGAGTAGCGAGAGCGCGATCTGCGATGCGCCCGGCAGGTCTGAGCGGGTGATCCACGTCGTGTAAATGGAAACGGTCAGCGTGCGGACGCCCAAGAATTCCGCAGCACCGATATCGTTCAGCGTCTCCATGAGGGCTAGGCTGATGCCTACTGCCACGGCCGGACGGGCGAGCGGCAGCGCCACCCGCCAGAACACGGCGCGACGCGAAACACCGAGCGTGCGGGCCGCTTCAATCAGGCTTCCCGGCTGCGTCAGGAACATCGATCGTGTGGCGATGTAGACATAGGGGTAGAGCACGAAGGAAAGCACGAGGATGCAGCCCGCCATGGAGCGGATGTCCGGCAGGCGGAACTCGCGCGGGCTCGAATAGCCGAGCAGAGTGCGGATCGTACCCTGCACCACGCCGATCGGATGCAGAATGTCGAGGTAGGTATAGGCGACTATATAGGTGGGGACGGCCAGCGGCAGCAGAAGCGCCCATTCGAGTGTGCGCCTTCCGGGAAAGTCGTAGGCCGTCACCAGCCAGGCGGCGCCCGTTCCAAGCATGGCCACAAAAATGCCGACGCCTGAAAGAAGGATCAGCGTATCGCGCAACGCGACCGGCAGAATGGTCGAGAAGAGATGGCCCCAGAGCCCTTCGGAACCCTGCAGGGCCTCGAAGGCCAGCGCCAGGAAAGGCAGGAGAACGGCAAACGCCGTGAACCCGGCCACGATGAGCCATAGAGCGCCTGAACGCCACGTCGCCTTACGCATCAGTCCGGGTTCCGTCATGATCAAAATCAGAGGGCACCCCGTTACAGGATGCCCTCACCCGCGTTAGTTGTCGAAACCGACCTTGTCCACCAGTTCGCTAGCCTGCTTGCGGTTGGCCACCACTTCGGTGAGCGGCTTGGCGTCAATCTTCAGCTCGCCGAGCTCTGCAATGATCGGATCAGCTGGCACGGAAGCCTTGACCGGATATTCGAAGTTCGCTTCGGCGTAGATCTTCTGCGCGTCATCCGACACCAGGTATTCGAGCAGCTTGACCGCCTCGTCCTTGTTGGGAGCATGCTTGGCGAGCGCCGCACCGGAAATGTTCACATGGGTGCCGCCGTCCTTGAAGGTGGGCAGCAGAACCTTGATGGCATCGCCCCACTGCTTCTGCTCCTCGCCGCCACGGCCGGAGCGCATCAGACCGACGTAGTAGGAGTTGCCGACCGCGATATCGCAGATGGCGCCGAGAATGTCCTTGGCGCCTTCACGGTCGCCACCGGCGGGCTTGCGGGCAAGATTGTCCTTGACGCCCGCGAGCCAGGTTTCAGCCTCCTCAGCGCCGTGATGGGCGATGTAGGCAGCGATCAGCGCGGTGTTGTAGGGATGCTGGCCGGAGCGGATGCAGAGCTTGCCCTTCCACTTCGGATCGGACAGGTCCTCATAATTGATGGTGTTGAGATCGAGATCCTTGGCCGCATAGACAACGCGGGCGCGCATCGAAAGCGCAAACCAGTTGCCATCCGCGTCGCGCAGCTGCTCAGGCACAGCTTCCTTGAGGGCGGCGGAATCGACAGGCTGGGTCAGTCCCTTCTCGACGAGGTCGATCAGGTTGCCGGCATCCACAGTCATCAGGATGTCGGCAGGCGAGCTCTCGCCTTCCGATGCGACGCGTTCCACAAGACCATCCTTCAGGAACACCGTGTTGACCTTGATACCGGTCTCCGATGTGAAGGAGTCGAGAAGCGGCTGGATCAGACCAGGCTCGCGGGTGGTGTAGATGCTCAGTTCGGCCGCGCTGGCAGCCCCGGCGATGGTGAAGATCGATGCAACGGAAAGCAGCGTCGTGGTTAGGTATGCGCGCATGAAAACCTGTCCTCCCTGGGGGTTAGTCGAGCGCATCTTCTATTTATGATGGTTTTAGTCAAGTTTTGTTGATGATGCTCCGATCACAAAATATTACGGCTGCGGATCGGCAAAGGTGAACACGGCATCTTCATCAATGCGGAAGCGCAGCTTGCCCTCCACGACGTCGAGGTGCTGCGTCGTGCGCATGATGAGCGGGCTCTCGAGCCCGTCAACGATCAGCTCCAATTGCTCGATCTCGCCGCGGAAGCTGCGTGAGCGGACGATACCCGTCAGCGCGTTGCCGGCGACGGTAGGGTAGACCGCCTGCGGGCGGATATAGGCGACGGCCGCGCTTCCATCCGCCACCTCCTGCCAACAGGGAAAAGCGCCCAGCACCGTGTGAACCTGGCCGCTGCGATAGACGCCCGGCACCCGTGTGAAGGTGCTGAAGAATTCTGCCGAGTAGGGGTCGGACGGATGGTCGTAGAGCTCGCGGCCCGTGCCGCTCTGGACGACCCTGCCGCCCTTCATCAGCACCACGCGATCGCCCGTGGAAAGCGCTTCCTCCGGATCGTGAGTGACGATAATCGCCGTCGTGTTGGTACGGCGGAGCAGCGCCAGCGTGTCGCTGCGGACGCGTTCGCGAAGATCGCGATCAAGGTTCGAGAATGGCTCGTCCATCAGCACGACGGCCGGCTCCGGCGCCAGCGCCCGGGCAAGGGCGGCACGCTGCTGTTCACCACCCGAAAGCATATGCGGATAGCGGTCCGCCATGGCAGAGAGCGCCGTCAGGCTCAACAGCATTTTCGCGCGCTCTTTCGCCTCGTCACGCGACCACTTGCGCAGGCCGAACATGACGTTCTGCTCGATGGTAAGGTGCGGGAAAAGCGCGTAATCCTGGAACACGAAGCCGATGTTGCGCTGTTCGGGCTCGACGAATACGCCCGGCCCCGCCAGCATCTTGCCGTCGAGCTGCAATGTTCCGCTGTCCGGCTGCTCGATACCCGCGATGAGGCGCAGGAGCGTGGATTTTCCGCAGCCCGAATGGCCAACGAGGCAGACGATTTCCTTTGGCGCGATGGAAAGATCAATTGGCCCGAGAACAAACCCGGGGCCCAGCCGGCGGGTCAGCTGCACGATTTCCAGCATCGGCTGGACAGCGGCTTCTACGCTCCGGACTTGCTCCATTACGCGCATTCCTCTCAGGCGTGTTTTTCCTCGGGCTATATGAGTGGAGGGTTCAAATCAAGTATAACCATCCGGCAATGGCCGAGAGCTTTCTGGCGTCAACACTGCGACGACACAGCGTTCGCCCGCGCCGCGTTGTGCGCGCACTGCCCAGACCCTAGATTAGCGTCCAAGACATCTCGGGAACAATTCCATGAAAAAGATTGGTTTTCTGTCCTTCGGCCATTGGACGCCCTCCCCTCAGTCGCAGACACGGTCCGCTTCGGACGCGCTGCTGCAGTCGATCGACCTTGCAGTGGCGGCGGAAGAGCTTGGCGCGGATGGCGCGTATTATCGCGTCCACCACTTCGCCCGGCAGCTGGCTTCGCCCTTCCCGCTTCTGGCGGCAGTCGGTGCAAAGACGAACCGGATCGAGATCGGAACGGCCGTCATCGACATGCGCTACGAAAACCCGCTCTACATGGCGGAAGATGCGGGTGCTGCCGACCTGATCGCCGGCGGACGCCTCCAGCTTGGCATCAGCCGTGGTTCGCCGGAGCAGGTGATCGACGGTTGGCGCTACTTCGGCTTCAACCCCGGCGAAGGCGAGACGGATGCCACCATGGCGCGCCGCCATACGGAGGTGCTGCTCGAGGTTCTGAAAGGCAATGGCTTTGCTGAGCCAAACCCGCAGCCGATGTTCCCCAACCCGCCCGGTCTTCTGCGGCTTGAGCCGCATTCGCCGGGTCTGCGTGAGCGCATCTGGTGGGGTTCCGCGACGAACTCGACCGCCGAATGGGCCGCAAAGATGGGCATGAACCTGCAAAGCTCGACGCTGAAGTTCGACGAGAGCGGCAAGCCGTTCCATGTGCAGCAGGCCGAGCAGATCCGCGCCTATCGCAAGGCATGGAAGGAAGCCGGCCACGCGCACGAGCCTCGTGTTTCGGTCAGCCGCAGCATCTTTGCGCTGGTTTCCGACCTCGACCGGATGTACTTCGGCCGCGATCGCAGCGAGGATCATTTCGGCTATATCGAGCCCGGCACGCTAGCCGTATTTGGCCGGTCCTATGCCGCCGAGCCCGAACAACTGATCAAGGATCTGAGAGAGGACGAGGCGATTGCCGAGGCGGATACGCTGCTGCTCACCATTCCGAACCAGCTGGGCGTCACCTACTGTGCCCACTGCATCGAGGCGATCCTGAAATACGTCGCGCCGGAACTCGGCTGGCGCTAACCAACTGCCTCAGCGCTGCTTGTTGGCGCGTCGTTCCATCGCCCGCCGGTGCTGCCTCGATTGAGGCGTCTCCGGCGCAAGCGGTTGGCGGCGCGCCTTTTTCTGCCGCATCCTGCGGATGAGGGTAGCCACCGCAAGGGCTGCGACGAAACCGATAAGCGCCGGTATCAACATGGCTTCCAAGACTGCACCCTCTTTGCGAACCCAGAACTGGCCGTCTCCTTAGCGGATCTTCCCTTCTCACGGAACCCACTCGCCTCTTGTCATTTGCGGCCGGACGCGGGAATGGTGGCGCGGACAACTGGGGAGTTCTTATGGCCTGGGATTTCTGGATCGACCGCGGCGGCACATTCACGGACATCATCGCGCGCAAGCCGGATGGCTCACTGGAAGCGATGAAGCTGCTGTCGGAAAACCCTGAAGCCTATCGCGACCCCGCCACCGCCGGAATTCGCCGTTTCCTTGGTCTTGAGCCCAACGAGCGGATTCCAGCCGGCCTCGTCGGCACCATCAAGATGGGCACGACCGTCGCTACCAATGCACTGCTGGAGAGGAAGGGTGAGCGCGTGGCGCTCCTCATTACCGCAGGCTTCCGCGATCAGCTTGAAATCGGCTACCAGGCCCGCAGCGACATCTTCGCGATGAAGATCGAGAAGCCGGAAAATCTGTATGAGCGCGTGGTCGAGGTGCGGGAGCGCGTGCTGGCGGACGGTACCATCGAAGTGCCGCTTGATCTGGAGGCTGCCCGCGCCGCAATGGCGGAAATCAAGGCTTCCGGCATCAATTCAGTCGCTATCGTGCTCATGCATTCCTATCGCTATCCGGAGCATGAGCGGAAACTTGGCGAACTCGCACGCGAAATCGGCTTCGCGCAGGTGTCCGTCAGCCACGAAGTCTCCTCGCTGATTAAGATCGTCGGGCGGGGCGACACCTCCGTGGTTGATGCGTATCTTTCGCCTGTGCTGAAGCGCTACCTCGACGGCGTTGTGGCCGACCTCGATCTGACGAGAAGCGGTGCGCGGTTGCTCTGCATGATGTCGAGCGGTGGCCTGACTTCGCATGACCTTTTTCAGGGCCGCGACGCCATTCTTTCCGGACCGGCGGGCGGTGTAGTGGGTGCCGCTCGGACCAGTGAAGCGGCCGGCTTCCAGCGCATCATCGGCTTCGACATGGGCGGCACCTCGACGGATGTCTGCCATTACGACGGCGAGTTCGAGCGGGCCTTCGAGACTGAGGTCGCGGGCGTGCGTATGCGCGCACCGATGATGATGATCCACACGGTTGCTGCAGGGGGTGGCTCCATCCTTTCCTTCGATGGAGCGCGCTTTCAGGTCGGCCCGGAATCCGCCGGCGCGAACCCCGGCCCCGCCTGCTACCGCCGCGGCGGGCCGCTCACAGTGACCGACGCCAACGTGATGCTCGGCAAGCTGCGCGCCCAGGATTTCCCGAAGATTTTCGGGGCCCATCAGGATGAGCCGCTGGATGACGAGGTGGTGCGCCAGAAGTTCGCCGCGCTGGTGGCGGAGATGGGCGGCACGATGACGCCCGAGGAAGCTGCCGACGGCTTCATCACCATCGCCGTGCAGAATATGGCGAATGCGATCAAGAAGATCTCCGTCGCACGCGGCTACGACATCACCAAATATGCCCTCTCCTGCTTCGGCGGTGCGGGCGGCCAGCATGCCTGCCGCGTGGCGGAAACGCTTGGCATCCGCACCATCATCATCCACCCCTTCTCCGGTCTGCTTTCAGCCTTTGGCATCGGGCTTGGCGATCTGCGCGCCAGCCGCCAGAAAAGCATCGAAGAGACGCTGGATGATTCATCCCTCGCCTCGGCTGAAGCGACGGCCAAAGCTCTGATCGCTGAAACCCGTGCAGAACTGGAAGCTCAGGGCGTGTCGCCTGCTGAAATCACCGACGACGTTCGCCTGCACCTGCGCTACGCCGGCACTGACACGGCGCTTGAGGTGAGATGGGCTGCGCCTGAAGAGATGCTGCCCGAATTCGAGCAGAAGCACCAGCAGCGCTTTGGCTTTATTCAAGCGGGACATTCGCTGGTCATCGGCTCCGTTGCCGTGGAATCCGTGGGCGGTGGCGCACGGATCGAGGCCCCCAATGCGCCTCTGGCCTCCCAAGAATCCGCCGAGCTTTGTTTCACCCGCATATATAGCCAGGGCGAATGGCGCGACACGCGCGTCATCCGTCGCGAAGAGCTTGGCATTGGCGACGTCGTCAAGGGTCCTGCCCTGATCATCGAGCCGAACCAGACAGTGGTTGTCGAACACGGCTGGGAATGCGGCTTGAGCGAGCGAAACGACCTGATCCTGCGGCTCACGGAAGCCGGCAACGCCTTCGGCAGCGTTGGCACGGAGGCTGATCCGGTCATGCTGGAGGTGTTCAACAACCTCTTCATGTCCATCGCCGAGCAGATGGGCGTGGTGCTGCAAAACACCGCCCGCTCGGTCAACATGAAGGAAAGGCTGGACTTTTCCTGCGCGCTCTTCGACCGCGAGGGCAATCTGATCGCCAATGCGCCCCATGTGCCGGTGCATCTGGGCTCCATGGACGCTTCCGTGCGCACCATTCTGGAGCGCAACGAAGGGCAGATCCGGCCCGGCGATGTGTTCGTGCTGAACGCGCCTTATCACGGCGGCACGCACCTGCCCGATATCACCGTCGTTACGCCCGTCTTCCATGAGGAGGGCAAGGATATCCGGTTTATCGTGGCAAGCCGCGGGCATCATGCGGATGTCGGCGGCGTGGCTCCCGGCTCCATGAGCCCGCGCGGCCGCACGATCGAGGAAGAAGGCGTCTATATCGACAATTTCAAGCTGGTGGACGGCGGCCATTTCCGCGAGGCAGAGCTGCGCGCGCTGCTGGCCGGTGCTGCCTGGCCTGCCCGCAACATCGATGAGAACGTGGCCGACCTCAAGGCGCAGGTGGCTGCCAACGAACGCGGCAGCCGCGAGGTTCACAAGATGATCGCCCAGTTCGGTGAGGAAGTGGTCTTCGCCTATATGGGCCATGTTCAGGACAATGCGGAACGCGCCGTGCGTGAGCTGATCGCCACGTTGCAGGACGGCAAGTTCGAGCTTGAAATGGATCTCGGCTCGAAAATCGTGGTCGGAATCGCCGTGGACCGGGAGAACCAGCGTCTGCGCATCGATTTCACCGGCACAAGCGACCAGCAGGACAGCAATTTCAATGCGCCGGAGCCGGTAACGCGGGCTGCCGTGTTATATGTTCTACGCATGCTGGTCGGCCGCAACATTCCAATGAACGCCGGATGCCTCAGGCCCGTCGATATTATGGTGCCGGCTGGCTCGATGCTCGCACCGCGCTATCCGGCAGCGGTCGTTGCCGGCAATGTCGAGGTGAGCCAGGCGGTGACGAACTGCCTGATCGGCGCGATCGGGCGCCTCGGCTCTTCGCAAGCCACCATGAACAACCTCACCTTCGGCAACGAGCGCTACCAGTATTACGAAACCATCTGTTCCGGTGCGCCCGCCGGACCCGGTTTCGACGGCGTCTCGGCAGTCCATACGAACATGACCAACACGCGCCTCACCGATCCGGAGGTGTTGGAAGCCCGCTTTCCCGTTGTTCTTGAGGAATTTTCGATCCGCCGCGGCTCTGGCGGCAAGGGTCAGTGGAACGCGGGCGATGGCGTGCGGCGCGTGATCCGCTTCCGCGAGGCGATGGACTGCTCGATCCTGAGCGGCAACCGACGGGTAGCGCCCTTCGGCGTGGCCGGCGGCAAACCAGGCTCGCTCGGCCGCAATGCCGTGCGCCGCAAAGACGGAACCGTGGAGGAATTGCCCTCCTGCGCGCAAATCACTGTCGAACCAAACGATGCAATCATCATCGAAACGCCGACGGGCGGTGGGTTCGGAGACAAGAGCTAAGCGGAGCTAAGCAGCTCCAGGAAAAGTGGGAACCGTTTTTCCGTCCGGAATTGCGTTAAAACAAAGGCTTAGATCATTTCAGCGTTTCGGTGCAACACTGAAATGATCTAGTTCGCTGAACCACCCGCATGTTTCAGGTGGATCAGCGGGTATGGCTTGCCCTGCCCGTCGAAGGCCGATCGCCCCGTCTGCACGAAGCCCATTCTCTCGTAAAATCCGACGGCCTGGCCGTTCTGCTCGTTCACATCCGTCGTCATCTGCGGGTGCATCGCGAGGCCGTGCCGAACGAGGGCTGCGCCTATTCCGCTACCCCGGTGCGCAGGATCAACGAACAGCGCTTCCATATGGCCGTTCTCGATCAACATGAATCCCAATGGATAGTCATTGCCATCGACCGCCAGCCAGAACGAAACCTTCGGGAAGAAATGACTCACCACGTCATCAAGCGTCTGACGATCCTCAGGCGTCAGAAATTCGTGCGTGCATCAACCGCATTGCGCCAGATTTCGATGATGCGTCGGGTCTCGTCGGGCCTTGAACGTCGGATCTTAGGCATATGCGGGCCCCCACCCTGTGCACCGATTGAAAAAGATTCGTTCACCAATTCCGCTTAACAATGACTCTTGAAAAGTCAGCTGCCGCCCAGAAAACCTGACAAACCCTCAGACTTCCAAGTGTATCAAGAAAAACAGAAGTTTGCTTGGGTTAGCGCAAATAAGTGCACCTACTTCAACGACTTCTTCTGTCCGGCACAGCAAATCATCTGACCCCCATTTTACCTGAAAACGGGGTCGTTTCCTATTCTTCTTTGCGCTCTTGCCTTCCGGGTCGTCCAAGGGGCGGCATCAGGCCTGAGCCCTCCCCTTTTAGACAGGAATATTGTCGATCAATCTCACGCCTTCGAGCCAAGCTGCTGCGAGCAGCCTCGCAGGCTCCTCCTGCAACGCATCCAGGGGCTTCAAGGCGCTTGCTTCGCGCAGCTCCAGATACTCCACCTTTTCGAAACCAGCCGCCTCGATCGCTTCTAATGCCTCCTGCAGAACCTGCACCTTGTCGCCGCCGTCCCGCAGAGCTTCCGCCGCTTTCTGCATTTCGCGATGCAGCGCTGGAGCAATCGCGAGCGCCTTGCTGCTCAGCCGTGCATTTCGCGACGAAAGCGCCAGCCCGTTTTCAGCGCGCGAGGTCTCAACACCGATGATCTCTACGGGAAGGTTGAGATCGGCCACAAAACGGCGGACAACCTGCAGCTGCTGCCAGTCCTTTTCGCCGAAATACGCCTTGTCCGCTTGGGTGATCCCGAAAAGCTTGGTGACCACCGTTGCGACGCCATCAAAGTGGCCAGGTCGCAGCACCCCTTCCAGCGTGTCGGCGACGCCACCGACGCGGATCTTTGTCCCGAAACCATCCCGGTACATCTCGGCAGCCGATGGCGCAAAGATGGCCTCCACGTCCAACTCCGCGAGCAGATTGACGTCAGCCTCTTCCGTGCGGGGATATTTCGCCAGATCCTCCGCATTGTTAAACTGGATCGGGTTCACGAAAATGGTGACGATCACCCGGTCACATTCCGCCTTCGCGCGGCGCACGAGTGACAGATGTCCCTCGTGGAGCGCGCCCATGGTGGGCACGGCGCCAACTGTCAGGCCTTTCCTCTTCCACCCGGCGACGAGCGAGCGAGTGTCATCTACTGTGCGCAGGATTTCGGTCATTTCTTCGAAACCTTCGTTGTGCTGCCAAAACTGTGTTCAGGACCGGGAAACTGGCGCGAGCGAACTTCGGCCGCATATTGCGCGATGGCCCTATCCGCATCTTCGCCCAGCTCCGCATACCGCTTGACGAACTTGGCGCGAAAATCGACGAAGAAGCCGAAGATGTCGTCGATCACCAGAACCTGTCCGTCGCAGTCGGCGCCTGCGCCAATACCGATGGTCGGCACATTGATCGCATCGGTTATCCGCTTCGCCAGTTCTGAGGGAATTTTTTCGAGCGTAACGGCGAAGGCGCCGGCCTCAGCGGTGGCAACGGCGTCGTTGAAGACGCGCTCAGCATCCTCGTCCCTGCCCTGCACGCGGTAACCGCCCAGCGTGTTGAAGGCCTGCGGGGTGAGGCCAACATGCGCCATTACCGCGACGCCGCGCGTGGTGAGAAACTCGATTGTCTCGCGCATGTGGACGCCGCCTTCAAGCTTTACGGCCCCTGCCCCAGTTTCGGCGAGAATACGCGCAGCGTTACGGAAAGCCTGTTGCGGCGACTCCTCATAGGAGCCAAACGGCATGTCGACCACCACAAGCGCACTCTTTGCTGTGCGCATCACAGCCTGGCCGTGAAGGATCATCATCTCGATCGAGACGCCGAGCGTTGTCGGCAGACCGTGCAGAACCATGCCGACGCTGTCACCAACGAGCAGGAGATCGCAATGCTGGTCCGCCAATCTCGCGATTGGCGCCGTATAGGCGGTGAGGCAGACGATTGGCTGCTTGCCCTTGAGAGCAACGATGTCTGGGGGCAGCTTCTGCTTTACAGGCGGGGTACGGCTCACGGTATGCACTCCAATCCACTGGCGTTCTTTGCACAAGGTCCGGCAGCAATCCCCCCATGAGCAGCCACCACCCTCGGATTGCCTGGCCGTGATAAAGCCTGAACCGAGAGCACTTGCAAGGAAAAGTGGAGGATCTGCGGCCTTGCTCTTATGATCTATAGCCATTGCCATAGCCTTCGCCTGGGCAGATGGTGTTGGGGTTCGTTACGCAAGAAGCAACTGGGAGGTTGACGATGCCGGGAAACGACAAGCCAGAGCAATCCGCAAGCGCCCTCATAGATGCCAAGATCGCTGAACTCGGCGATTGGCGAGGCGCGACCCTTGCCCGCGTTCGGCGTTTGATTCGTGAGGTTGATCCCGAAATCATTGAGACCTGGAAGTGGCGCGGCGTACCCGTGTGGGAATGTGCAGGAATCATCTGTACGGGCGAAACGTATAAGAAGGTCGTGAAGCTCACCTTCGCCAAAGGCGCCGAACTTGATGATCCGTCTGGGCTTTTCAACTCCAGCCTCGAAGGCAACACGCGTCGCGCCATCGACATACCCGAGGGCGCTGAGCTTCCCGAAGACGCGTTTAAGGCGCTGATCCGCGCAGCCATCGACCTCAACAAATCACCAAATGCCAGGCGGCGTTAGTGGCTCGACGCAACGAACTGAGACTGCAGCCGCTTAGTGATGGCATGTTTATCGACGTTGAGACTATTTACCTGATACGAAAGCAGAGTTGACTGCAGTCAACTTCCAACTCGTTAAGGCTTTGTTTACCCTAAATTCCTTGCAGCCCAGAGAGAATCATGGCTACATGCGCTTAATTTTCAAAAACGCGGTCAAAATCGCATGTGCGGAAATTTTCGATGAGTGCACTTGAAGACATGAGGGACCAGATTGCCGAGGTCGATGTGCTGCTGACTCAGCAGGCGCATGAGCTATCCGTCATGCTCAACGACCATCGTCTGGAGATATTCCCTCCAAATGCACAGAAGACGCTACGTCCTTTCCAGCTCAACGAAGTTGCGCACTACTTAGGTGTGTCGAGCGGCTATCTTAAGAATCTGTCGCTCGAAGGCAAGGGGCCGCAGCCGCTGGTAACACCCACGGGCCGCCGGTCTTACACAGCCGAGCAGATGCTGGAAATGCGCCGTTTCCTCGACAAGAACGGACGCTCCGCAAAATATGTGCCGCATCGCCGTGAAGGCGAACATCTTCAGGTGATCTCCGTCGTCAACTTCAAGGGCGGTTCAGCCAAGACGACAACCACTGCGCATCTGGCGCAGTATTTTGCCCTGAAGGGCAACCGCGTCCTGGTGATCGACCTCGACCCGCAGGCTTCGCTTTCCGCGCTCCATGGTTTCCAGCCCGAGATCGATCGCAATGAATCGCTTTATGAAGCGCTGCGATATGACGACGACCGGAAACCGCTTTCATCGCTGATTAAGCAGACAAACTTTCCTGGCCTGGATATCATTCCTGCCAATCTTGAGCTGCAGGAATATGAGTACGACACACCGCTGGCGCTCGCTGCCAAGGACGGCGCCATGGGCGGCCTCTTCTTCGGCCGGTTGGATGAAGCACTGGCCGAAGTCGCTGACAACTACGATTTCGTCCTCACCTTTCGGCGTCGTCGGGCATTCTCATCACCGTGCATCCGCAGATGCTTGACGTGATGTCGATGTGTCAGTTCCTGCTGATGATGGGCGAGGTGCTGGGCACTTTGAAGCGCGCTGGCGCCAATATGGAGCTCGACTGGTTGCGCTATCTCGTAACGCGTTATGAGCCAACCGACGGCCCGCAGAGCCAGATGGTCGCTTTCATGCGATCCATCTTCAAGCAGCATGTTCTCGTCAATGAAATGCTGAAAAGTACCGCCATCTCCGACGCGGGCATAACCAAGCAGACGCTCTATGAGGTCGACCGCAGCCAGTTCACGCGGGCGACCTATGACAGAGCGATGGAATGCCTGCACCGCGTCAATCAGGAGATCCTGGACCTGGCTTACAAGGCATGGGGTAGATGATGTCTCGCAAGAACCTCCTTTCCTCGCTGACGGATCGCAAGTTGACTGCAGTCAACAACGCGCCCGAAGCAGCTCCCTCTACACCACCGCTGACACCAGCGATGGAACGGAGCCGTTCGCGCGGGGCTTTCGGCGCCATCACCCGTTCGATCGATGAACTGGCCGAGCGAGCGCAGGCAGCCAAGGAATATGAGGCGAAGCTGCTGGAAGGGGCGACCGTCGTCGAGCTTGATCCGGGCAAGATCGACGGATCATTCATTGCTGACCGTATCGGCGACGATGAAGAGGCCTTCAACGAGCTGGTTGAGGCCATTCGCGAACGCGGTCAGGATTCACCGATCCTTGTGCGGCCCCATCCGACGGCCGAGGGGCGCTACATGATCGTCTTCGGTCATCGGCGCGTGAGGGCTGCAAAGGCGCTCAGTCGAAATGTCCGAGCCGTTGTCAAGCAACTCGATGATACCCAGCATGTAATCGCCCAGGGACAGGAAAACTCTGTCCGGGCTGATCTGTCGTTCATTGAAAAGGCGCTGTTCGCGTTCAATCTGGAGCAGGGTGGCTATTCACGCGACGTGATCATGGCCGCACTCAGCGTCGACAAGACGGTCGTATCGAAGATGATTTCCGTCGTGAAGGATATTCCTTCTGACATCATCTCAGCGATCGGCGCAGCCAAGGAAAGCGGAAGGGATCGCTGGTACCAGCTGGCGGTCGCGGTGCGCGATGAGGAGGCCGCCGACTATTGCCGGGAGCTGATCCAGACATCAGCATTCGCTGAGGCCACCAGTGATCAGCGGCTTACCATTCTGTCGGACGGTTTGCTGAAACAGCCAAAGACAAAGACGCAGCGTCCCAAGACTGATGCAGTCACCTGGGTTCCCGAGGACCGCGCCGTTCGCGTCATCTTGAAAGATACTGGAAAGCAGGCCGTCCTGTCCATCAAGGACCGGGATGCATCCGCTTTCGCCAAGTTCATCGCCGATCGCATTGAAGACCTCTACGAGGACTTCCGGCGGTCAGAGTTGTACACAGGAGAGCATTAACCAGCAAAAGAAAAAGGCCCCCAAAACGTTCCCGTCGTGGAAGCCCTTCTCATATGGTGTAGCAACCGTCCATTGGGCGTCGTTTTGACGGACGGATTTCTTTTGCCTGAAAAAAGGTGAGAAAAGGAAATGCAGGTACAATTTGGAACGACCCCCTTTGGTGGTCGGCCGATGTCGCTCGCCTTGTTGGCAGCGCAAAGAAATGCTGCGGAGCAGATCCCCGCAGGCAGATCCGTGGACAAATGGCAGCTCTATCGCAACCTTTGCGAAGCCAAGGCAATCATCGGCGTCGGTGATCGCTCGCTGGCCGTTTTGAGTGCGCTCCTGTCGTTTTACCCGGAAACTGAGCTTTCCGAGGAGAATGGGCTTATCGTTTTTCCGTCGAACCAGCAGCTGTCGCTGCGGGCGCACGGCATGGCAGGACCAACTCTGCGCCGTCACATCGCGGCCCTGGTGAAAGCAGGCCTGATCATTCGCCGCGATAGCCCTAACGGAAAGCGCTACGCACGCAAGAGCAGGGCAGGGCAGGTGGAGGAAGCTTTCGGTTTCTCGCTCGCTCCTTTGCTTGCTCGCGCCGATGAGATTGCATCCGCAGCCGACCACGTTCGGGCGGAAATGGCTGCGCTACGCATGACGCGTGAGCGCGTGACGCTTCTTCGCCGTGATATCGGCAAGCTCATCGACGCTGCCATGGAAGAGCAGCTCGAAGGCGATTGGGATAAAGTCTGGCAGGCGTTTCGTAGTGTTGTAGAGGCCATTCCGAGGCGTGCGTCGCTCGATGAACTCCGGGCAATCTGTGATCAGCTCGTCGCAATCCGCCAGATCGTGGATAAGATGTTGGAAATAAAAGATAATTCCAGCGAAATTATACTGAGTCACATCCAGAATCCCATTTTGAAGTTGAACAGGCTCCGGAAGAAGCTGGGATCAATTTTGAGACCAATCGAAACCCGAAAAGCCCATCCTCAGGCTATCCGCTGAGTTTTGTCTTGAAGGCATGCCCTGACATCGCCGACTATGCGATCGACGGAATTGCGAACTGGCGGGATTTCATGACCACCGCAGCGCAAGTACGGGCTTTCCTGGGCATCAGTCCATCCGCCTATGGGGAAGCGCAGGCCGTTCTGGGCCTGGAGACCACGGCGGTGGTGATCGCCTGCATTCTCCAGCGATCTGAGCATATTCAGTCGGCAGGCGGGTACCTGCGTGTTCTGACAGAAAAGGCGAGGACAGGGGAGTTTTCAGTCGGACCCATGCTGATGGCCTGCCTGAAGGGCGTGCAAACGGCACCCCAGGCAATTGGGGCGTGAGGTGATCAGCAACGACAGGCTCTGAATAAGTCGGGCTGACCGTCTCCGTCGCTCATGGGCGGCAGAGACGACCCTCGCTGTTGTTTGCCACGCCTCTGTTGGAGACGCTAAACCGCTGCCCGCTGCAGAAGCACCGACTGAGCCGGAACCGGAGCAGGGGAGGTGTGATAGACAGGTTGTTCCTGAGCCGAAAATACCTTCCAGCGCTTTGGTCTGAAGGCAAGTCTGCTCTTGGTTGCTGCTGGATGCTCGATCGGTAGCTCGACTTCGATGCGGTGCTGTGCGCCGCCGATCTCGAGTTCGACATGCTTGGTGCCTGCAACGCGGCGGCTCGTGACCACCGTCCCGGCAAGGCATCCGCCGCAACCCTCGACAAGTTCAATGTCGTGCGGACGGAAGAACAGTGTCGCAGGACCGTTAGGAGCTGTGGGGTCCGTCAAGCCAATCGTTCGGTCCTGCAGCCAGATCTGGCCGTTGTCGACCCGAACGGGGAGCGAGTTGGAGTCGCCGATGAAGCTGTAGACGAAGGGCGAATTGGGCGTGTCGTAGACCTCATCGGCAGTACCAACCTGTTCGATGCGGCCCTGGCTCATCACGACCACCCGGTCGGCCAGTTCCAGCGCTTCCTCCTGGTCGTGCGTCACGAAAATGCTGGTGTGTCCGGTTGCATCGTGGATCTCGCGCAGCCAGCGGCGTAGCTCACGGCGAACCTGCGCGTCCAGGGCGCCAAACGGCTCGTCGAGGAGTAGCACGCGTGGTTCGATGCATAGCGCCCGTGCAAGCGCCACGCGCTGACGCTGCCCGCCAGAGAGCTGGCTCGGATAGCGGTTTTCGAGACCGGAGAGCTGTACCAGTTCGAGAAGTTCAAGTGCGCGACGGCGGATTTCACTCTTTGGAGGTCTTGTTCGCGCTGGCCGGATCTTCAGGCCGAACCCGATGTTTTCCAGCACCGTCATGTGCCGGAAGAGGGCGTAATGCTGGAAGACGAAGCCGACATTGCGTTCCTGCACGGACTTGGCGGATGCATCTTCATCGCCAAAGAGGATCTGGCCGCTGGAGAGAAAGTCGAGGCCGGCGATCAGACGGAGCAAAGTCGTCTTGCCAGAACCCGAGGGGCCGAGCAGCGCAATCAGCTCTCCAGGACGGATATCCAGGGAGATACCGTTCAACGCCGTGAACCCGTCGAAAGACTTCGTGACGTTCTTGAGGGCGAGTTCCATGATGTTCTCCCTTAATGCGGTCTGGTACCGGTCGCGAGCTGGTCGCCGAAGCGCCACTCGAGCCAGGACTTGATGATCAGGGTCACCAGCGCCAGTCCGGCAAGCAGTGACGCCAGGCTGAAAGCCGCGACAGACGCGTATTCATTGTAGAACAGTTCCACCTGCAGCGGCATGGTCACCGTTTCTCCGCGAAGCTTGCCGGACAACACCGCGACCGCTCCAAACTCACCCATGGCGCGGGCGTTGCAGAGCAGGACGCCATAGAGGAGCGCCCATTTGACGTTCGGCAGCGTCACGTACCAGAATGTCTGCCAGCCAGTTGCGCCGAGCGAAATGGCGGCTTCCTCATCACCCGTTCCCTGATCCTGCATCAGGGGGATCAGTTCGCGCGCGATGAACGGGAAGGTCACGAAAATGGTTGCGAGCACGATGCCCGGCACGGCGAAAATGATACGGATGTTGAAGTTCTCGTAGAGAAATCCGCCGATGGGCGCATTCGTGCCCAGAAGCAGGATGTAGACGAGGCCTGCTACCACCGGCGACACTGAGAACGGCAGGTCGATCAGCGAAATGAGGAAGGCCCGGCCGGGGAAGCGATGCTTGGCGATGGCCCAGGCGGCCGCGATACCGAAGACGAGATTGAACGGAACAGCGATGGCGGCCACCAGCAGCGTCAGCCAGATGGCCGAACGGGCGTCAGGAATGCTGAATGTTTCCAGAAACTTCCCAACGCCCTGCTGAAACGCCTCAACAAAAACGCTCAGGAGCGGCAGCACCAGAAACAGGCAGAGAAGCAGGACCGTCAGGCCGATCAGGATCGTGCGGGTGTGGGGCCGTTCCGTTACCGGTGACCGATAGCCCGTGTGATAGGTCGCGAGCTCGGGGAGGGTGGATGCGGTATCAGACAAGACCAAATCTCCTCTGTGACCAGACCTGGATCAGGTTGATGGCGAGCAGGATGAGGAATGATACTGTCAGCATAACCGCAGCAATGGCGGCCGCTGCCGGATAGTTGAATTCCTCCAGCCGGAACACGATCAAGAGCGGCAGGATCTCCGTCTGTCGCGGAATATTGCCGGCGATGAAGATGACCGATCCGTATTCTCCGACGGCTCGGGCAAAAGCCATCGCGAAGCCCGTCAGAATGCTTGGCAGCAGGGTTGGCAGCATGACCCGCGTGATCGTCTGGATGCGGCGCGCGCCAAGCGTCGCAGCAGCTTCCTCGATCTCGCGATTGAAGTCCTGCAACACCGGCTGGACGCTTCGGACCACAAAGGGCAGACCAATGAAAACCAGCGCAATCCAAATACCAAGCGAGGTGTAGGCAATGCGGATGCCGAAGGGGTCGAACAGACTGCCGATGATGCCGTTCGGCGCATAGATGGCCGTCAGTGCGATGCCCGCGACCGCCGTTGGCAGCGCGAAAGGCAGGTCGATGATGGCATCCATAACCTTCCGTCCGGGGAATTCGTAGCGGACGAGCACCCAGGCGATGAGCAGGCCGATAACCACGTTGAAGAGTGCGGCCACCGCCGACGTCACGAAGCTGAGGCGTAGCGCAGCGATGAAACGCGGACCAGTGACGATGCTGACGAATGAGTTCCAGTCGAGGTCAAACGTCCTGAAATAGAGCCCAGCGATGGGGATGAGAACAATTATAAAAAGATAGAAAATGGTAAAACTAAAGGTCAGCCGGAAACCGGGTATGACACTCGGCTGACGGAAGGCGACACGTTTCATACGCAGGGTTCCTTGTTGACCCATGTCCGATAGCAAGATGGTGCATCTGAAACCCATTGCAATGGGCAGACATGAGCCAAGCTCAGGGAGCGCCTGAGCCTGGCTTCTTCCGGACAGCACTCCGGGAGCGCGGAATGCATCGGTCTATACGGCTAGTTCGGCGAATAGATCTGGTCGAACAGACCGCCATCGGCGAAGTGAACCTTCTGGGCCTTCGCCCATCCGCCGAAGATCTCATCGTCGATCGTGACCATCTTGACCTCAGGGAAACGCGCCTTGTCTTCCGGATCGGCATATTCCATGTGTCGGGGCCGATAATAATTGGCGGCGATGACCTTCTGAGCTTCCGGCGAATAGAGATAGTTCAGGTATTCCGTGGCGATTTCGCGGGTGCCGCGCGCATCCACATTCTTGTCTACGATCGCCACCGGCGGCTCTGCCAGAATGGAAAGTGGGGGCACGATGATATCGAACTTGCCGGGACCAAGCTCCTCAAGAGCGAGGAAGGCTTCGTTTTCCCATGCCAGCAGCACGTCACCCAGTCCGCGCTGCACGAAGGTGTTGGTTGAACCGCGTGCGCCGCTGTCGAGCACCGGTACGTTCTGGTAGAGCTTGGTCAGGAACTCCTTGGCTGCTTCTTCGTCACCACCGGTGCGGTCGAGCTCGTAAGCCCAAGCTGCAAGGTAGTTCCAGCGTGCGCCACCGGATGTTTTCGGATTGGGCGTGATGACCTGGATGTCATCGCGGATCAGATCGTCCCAGTCCTTGATGCCTTTCGGATTGCCGGAGCGGACGAGAAAAACGATGGTCGAGACATAAGGCGTGGAATTATCGGGGAATTCCTGCTGCCAACCCGCTTCGATGAGGCCCGCAGCCTCGAGCGGAAGGATATCGCTGGCAAGGGCGAGGCTCACCACGTCGGCCGGCAGGCCATCCACGACAGTGCGCGCCTGAGAACCGGAGCCGCCATGCGTGGCGGTTACTTTTGCCGTTTCACCTGTCTTTTCTTTCCAGTGCTTAACGAAAAGATCGTTGTACTGGCGGTAGAGTTCCCGGGTGGGATCATAGGAAACGTTGGTAAGTTCCTGTGTGTAGGCAAACCCAAGCCCCGCAAACTGGACGGACGCCGCAAGAGCCGCAGTAAAGAGCATCGTTCTTCTAGAATACAGCATTATAGCCTCCGAGCCGTGTTGGACTGCTCTAAGATATTTATCGCGACAAACAATATCGCGATCGGCTCACTCTGAAATGGTTGTGGCTATCAAATATTTTTACCCTTCGAGAGCATAGCAGACGAAAGGATTTTCCTTGGTATGGCTTTTTGGGGGGCACCGTCAGCCAGAAAATTCGGCCGTTCAGTACGACAGCCACCCAACGCCGCCGAGATCTACGCTTTGGTTTGGCGCTGCGGAACCAGCTACGATTAAACTCTTTCCTAACCTGCTTGAGACATCACGATCTCAAGCAGGCTCTCGGCTGCCGCAAAGCGGTCATCGTCACTATCGGTCGCCCAGCGGAGGATTAGCCTATCTTCACTGCAAGCGATCTCCTGGTCCTTGTTCTTCGCCAGCTGCTTCTTCAGTCTCGCCCATTCCTTTGGCGCAAGCGTCGCCGCCACTGCCTGCGGTCCCCCATCAAGCTTGCGGATGCCGAGCATCGTTGCGCGCAGGCGTATCTCGGCGAGCCGGTAACCTGCTTCGAGCGTTGGAGGCAGGGTCCCGAAGCGGTCGGTGAACTCTTCACGCACACTCCGCAGTGCAGCCTCGTCCTCTACCTTGTCGAGTGCTGCCGCCAGTTCGATCCGCATTTCCGGTTGAGGGATGTAGGAGGCGGGAATGCCGAAGGTAATGCCGAGTTCTACATCGGCGCGGTGCTCGCCCTCCACATCCCGGCCCTGCACTTGCGCCAAGGCACGCTCCAGCAATCGGCGATAGAGCCCGACGCCAATGACCTGCAGATGCCCCGCCTGTTCCTCTCCGAGCAACTCACCTGCGCCACGCATATCGAGATCGCGACTGCTGATCTCGAACCCTGCGCCGAGCGAGGCGGTCTCTTCCAGCGTGTCCAGGCGACGCTTTGCCGTGCTGGACAGTTCCGCGTCGGGCTCAACCACCATCAGCATCGTCGCGCGCTGAACGCCACGTCCTACGCGACCGCGCAATTGGTGCAATTGCGCGAGGCCGAAACGATCCGGCCCATAGACGATCATCGTGTTTGCCGCGGGTACGTCGATGCCGCTTTCGATGATGTTCGTGGCCAGCAGAATGTCGCTCTGCCCAGCCGCGAAGGCCAGCATAGACCGGTCAACGTCGGCAGGCTTCATCGAGCCATGCAGAACGGTCAGCGAGAGATCCGGCACCAGTTCTCGAAGACGCTGTGCGACAGGCTCGAGATCCTCGATGCGCGGACACACGACGAAGCTCTGTCCACCTCGCTCGCGCTCAGCCAGCAGTGCCTTGCCGACAGTTTCAGCGCTGAAGGAAACAGTTGCCGTGCGCACGGGGCGGCGGCGCCTTGGTGGAGTTGCAATGATGCTGATTTCGGTCAGACCAACGAGGCCCGCCTGCAGGGTGCGCGGGATGGGCGTAGCGGTCATTGACAGGAAATGCAGGTCCGGCGCGAGTGACCGGATCTGCTTCTTGTGCCGGGTGCCGAAGCGCTGCTCTTCGTCGATGACGACAAGCGCCAGATCCTCGAAGCCGATATCCTTCCCGCAAATGGCATGGGTGGCGACCACGACCCTGATACTGCCATCGATGAGGCCGGCCTTTACTTCGCGGGCCTCCGCGGGCGTGTTGAGGCGAGACAGCATGGCGACCTCGATTCCGTGCCGGGCGAAGCGCTTGCGGAAGACATCGAAATGCTGTCGGGCCAGCACCGTCGTCGGAGCAACAATGATCGCCTGACGACCTGAGAACACGGCGGCAGCGATGGCACGAAGCGCGATCTCGGTCTTGCCGAAGCCGACATCGCCGCACAACAACCGGTCCATTGGACGTCCAGACGCCAGATCCTGGGCAATGGCTTCAGCCGCCGCGGCCTGATCCTCGGTGAGATTGAAGGGGAAGCTCGCGCAGAAGCGTTCGAATTCCAGACGATCGGGCTGCAATGGCTTGGCGCGGCGTCCGGCGCGCTCTTCAAGGGCGGCGATCATGCGGATGGCCGTCTCTCCGATATCCTGCATCGTTCGGTCGCGCCGCTGGATCCAGTTGCCGCCTTTCAGCCGGTCGAGCGCGACATCGGATTCGGCTCCGCCGTAACGCCAGATCAATCCGATATCCTTGAGCGGCACCAGCAGAACGGCGTCGTCGGCATAGCGCAGGCGCAGAACTTCGGCTTCTTCCTCTCCGCCGGCAGGTTCAAGGCCTTCCAGAACGCCAAGCCCGTATTCCAGGTGGACGACGACATCGCCGAAGCGAAGCTGGGCGTCCGCAATCTGGGCCGTTCCCAGTTCCCTTCCGGGCTGCCGTGCGGCCTGACCCGCAAGATCCCGCAGCGCAACACAGGCAATCTGCTCCTCATGATCGATGAAGCCCTGCTCGATCGGCTGTGCCAGGAACGACAGTTGATCCGAGGATGCTTGCCGCACCGCATCCCAATCTTCGACTGATGTAAGGCGGGCTTCCAGCGCCCGTTCCACGCGACGCTTCCAAAGCCGCAGCGCGTGGCCTTCGGGTCCAGCCAGCACCAGGCGATATCCCTGGTCGCGCAGTGGCTCGGCGAACCGCTTGAATGCGGCGAGGGGGTTACTGTCCCGCGCGAAAGCGGGAACGTCGGCAGCCGTCGTCGCTTCGGCAGCTGCGTCAATAGCGGCTTGCGTACGCTGATTCCATTCATCCCAGGAGAGGTATGCCGCAGCATCTCCATCTGCTTCGAAAGCCGAGAGGACGTCCCGGGCGCGGCGTCCGGCGCCTTCCTCGATGATCAGCTCTGCGTCGTCGAGATAGTCGAAGATGGTCTCCCCCTCGTTCGACGCCTCGCTGTCCGCATCGAACGTCTCGGTCGCGGGATCAACGATCAGATGCTCGGTGTCGTGGACGGATCGCTGCGTTACCGGATCATAGGAGCGGATCGCTGCAATTCGGCCGTCAGCAATTTCGATGCGGCACGGCCGCGGCGCGGCGGCGGGAAAGACTTCGATCACCTGTCCTCGCAGCACCGCTTCGCCGGGTTCATCGACCCGCTCGTCGAACCAATAGCCTATCGCCTCCAGCCGCTTCTGTACTTCCTTCGCCTCGATACTGTCGCCGGTGCGAAACTCAAGATGGATGCTTTTCCAGATGCTGCGCGGTGGCACGCGCCGCAGAGCCGCCTCAGGCGTTGTCACGATGATGCGCGGTCTGTTCTCGCGATCGAGCAGCCATCGAAGCACGCTCATGCGTCGGCCCATCGCCTCGGGGCTCGGCGGAATACCATCCGCAACTGAGCCATCCCAGCGCGGAAAGATGGCGGCCGAGAGGTCCCCGCCGAACAACCTCAGGAGCGCGGTAATGGCTTCCGCCCGACTTGTGCTGCGCGCGAAATAGAGCATCGGCGCAGCCGCTTTCTGGCTGACGCGCCGATGCAGAAACGAGGCAACCGCCCCTACGGGAAGAAGAACTTGCGTACGCTCCTCGGGCGATGGCTGCGATGCGCTGTCATCAACCTCGGGTGCGTCGGGAACTGCGCTTCGCGTGGTTTGCGTACCCGAGCTTGTTTTCATTCTTCTGTCTCCGCATCGAAACCGGCCAAGGCAAAGCGCCAGCGGAGAAAAAGGTTGCGCCTATGCTTGCGGCAGGGGCACGCACCCACGTTAGTATGTTGCCGTACCCTTGATGGCGATCTTGCCCTTGCGGCCAGGTTCGCCGCTTGCGCGCGCGGCATCTGCGACCTGATCGATCGGGTAGGCAGCCTCGATCGAGAGCTTGAGCTTGCCGGATGCCGCATCCTGCACCAGCTCGCCCAGCAGCTCGCCAATACGCTCGGGCTTCAGCGGCGGCTGGGCAGCCCAGAACCCCTTCACCGTAATGCCGCGAAACAACAGTTCGCCGGCGGGAATTTTCAGCGGCTCCTGCGTCATGGCGCCGAAGCTGATGAGCTCGGCTCCATTGGAAGCGACGCTCAGCAGCTGCATCGGCCCATCGCCGGCCAGCGAGTCGATCGCGCGCGACACCTTCGCGCCGCCAGTGATAGCGCGCGCTTTTTCCTGCCAGCCGTCCTCTTCGGTAGCTACGACGTTGTCGATACCCATTGCGCGCAATTCTTCCACTGTTTGCGAACGCCGCACCAGGCCCAGCACATTGATGCCGCGTTCGGCCGCATAGCTTGCCAGCATCTTGCCGACCGCGCCGTTGGCGGCGTTCTGCACCACCCACTCACCTTCCTGCAGATTGAGCGATTCCAGCAGCATTCGTGCTGAAAGCGGCATCGAGACGAGCTGGCACGCAGTTTCGTCGTCCACGCTGTCCGGTACGGGCACCGAGCGCTTCGCGTCAGCCAGATAGTACTCCGCCCATGTTCCACGCGCGCCGCCTGCAATGCGCTGGCCGACCTGAAAATTGGTGACACCCTCGCCCAGTTCCTCGACGATGCCCACGGCTTCGGTTCCGGGAACTGCCGGAAGCTCCGGCTTGAAGCTGTACTGGCCGGCGATGGTCATCAGGTCGTGATTGTGAATTGGTGCAAGAACCATTCTCACCAGCACCTGACCCGGCCCCGGCTTCGGCCTCTCCATCTCCTGGCTGGCAAGCACGTCCTCCGGTCTGCCAAGTTCTGCATGAACAGCGCTTCTCATATCGGGCTCCTTCAGTTGCTGGTGGGAGTTCGGGTCAGGTGTGTTCAGGGCTACGCATATGGAACCCGGCACCTGCCCTTTCAACACACAGGCAGCAGAAAGGACAAGCTGGAGGCAGCCTCATTGCCTCGCCCGCTGTTCGTTCAAACGTCTGAAACGGAGGCCTAGCCCTTCCGGAACCGGTCGGCAGCGGTCAATCGCCGGGTCAGCGGTTCGGCTTCGGGCCAACGGTAGATTTCGTCACGCAGATAGGCGAGTTCATCTTCGTAGAGGTCTTCGTCGATTTCGATCCACCAGGCCTTGGGCCTGCCGTCGCTGCCGTCGGACCAACGATAGCCGCGTGCTTTCAGGTGATCCTTCATGTCGAAAGGCGCATGTTCGGCGAAGATGCGCATCCGGCAGCGCCCGCTCGACTGCAGGAGCTCCGCAAATGGCGCAATTCCCCCGTCGCCTATCGGCCGCGCTAGAACTTCAAGCAGGGCATGGCAATCGTCGGTCGCGCGGTGGCCCTCGTGGAAGAGGCCTGACTGACCCACCAGATAGCCGAGCTTGTTACCTTCGAAGCCGTGATCGGCCCAGCGGATTTCCGTAACAGAGCACGCCCATACCTTCGGCACGAAGGTGGGCGAGAGCTTCTCGCAGAATGGTCGGTCGAAGCCGGCATTGTGCGCGATCACCAGATCGGCCGGCTCAACCAGTTCCTCAAGGGCCGCGAGATCGATCTCCTGTCCAGCCACCATCTCGTCGGTGATGCCGGTAAGCCGCGTGATCTCCGGCGGTATCGGCGACGACGGCTGGCGCAGGCCACTATAGACGCCCACGACATCTCCGATCGCACCCGTATCATCGTAGGTGAAGGCGACGGCGCCCACCTCGATGATCTCGTGCCGGTCGTGCTGCAGGCCGGTTGTCTCCGTATCAACGAGAAGGCCAAGCCGTGGAAATCTGCTCTCGGAGCGCGGGATGATCGGGCGCGGGGTCAGCTTGCGCAGGATGCGGAAGCGACCGCTCTCCTCCAACAGCCTTACCGCTTCGTCCTCGTCCCAGCTATACGGCACGGGCGCGGGCGCCGGCCTGCGCTTGCGCAAGGGGCGCGCAACCTCACGGTAGCCTGGTGCTTCATCGAAAAGATCGAACTGGGCGGATGCCGCTTTCATGTCATGCGTACCTTCATGCTTTGCCGCAATGATCCGCCCCGTCCTGCCTTGCGAATCGGCGTCTACTATACGGCATCCACGGCGGAGGAGGAGAGTGGACAAGCAGCCGGCTCATTTCGTTTTCCTGCGCGCTCAGTTCGACAGCAGGATGGCAATTGCGCCGTGCGCGATCGCGACAAACGCATAAATATTACCCGGGTAGTATTGACTTGCAGATTCTACCCGGATAAAAATCGCAGAAGTTAAACTTGGGAAGGATCCGCTATGTCAAACCCTGTTCGCTGTACTGCTTTCATAGGGCCGCGCCTGTTGGCTTCCGGGGCACCAGGTGATGTTGCGATCGCTGTCAAGAAAGCTTTGGAACGCGAGACCCGGGATCCTGTCGTCATTTTCGATGACGCGACAGGGCGGCAGGTCGACTTCGATCTACGCGGCTCTGACGAGGAGATTGCGGCACGTCTCAAGGATTTAAATGCGCCCGAACAGGTGAATGCAACAAGGTCTCCGGGGCGCCCCAAGCTGGGCGTCATTTCCCGTGAGGTCACCCTGCTTCCTCGTCATTGGGATTGGCTTTCACAACAGCGGGGAGGCGCTTCTGCAGAATTGCGGAGGCTGGTTGATGCTGCTCGGAAGGCAGACGAGCCCTTGCAGGCCGCACAGCAGGCGCAGCAGGCGGCGGACCTCTTCATGATGGCGATGCTCGGAAACGAAGCGAACTACGAGGGCGCTGCAAGGGCGCTCTACGCTGCCGACCGAGATCTTTTCCATGAGCTGAGCGAGCCTTGGCCTGCGGACCTGCGCGATCACGCCCGGTCGCTGGCCGAACCCGCATTCGCTCTGGCCCCTGGCGCACGACAGGCGTGAAAACACTTCGCACTCTTGAACCACCAGTTCCAGATCGCGTGGTCGCTGCTCACCTACCATCTTGGAAGGAGATGAGACCATGTCCGCAGTCAACAAGCAGGTAATTTTGCGTGAACGGCCAACGGACAAAGTCAGGAATAAGCATTTCGCGATCATCGAGTTCGGTGAGGCGTTTGCAACGCACTCTCGGTCGATTTCGGATGGCTGTCTCGTTAGCCGCGAAGACATTGTCCATGGTCTCGAAAACGCGCCCGCGGTTCTGCAGAGGCTGTTCGTCGGCGCGAACATCGGCAAGCGTCTCGTGCGCGTCGGCGGAGAAGGCGGTGCATTCAGCGACGCACCTGAGCGATGAAACGCTTTGATACGGTGTGAGCCGTACGTCTGTAATTCTCAAATCCGAGCCTGTCATAGAAGGCCAGTGCAGGCCTATTCTCGAGCCTGATGGTGGCATCGATGAAGCGAACACCTGCGGCTTCGGCAGCAGCGGCGGTCTTCTCGAACAAACCGGTGCCGGTGCCAAGACGGTGATGACCGGGTTGCACGTAAGTCGAGATGAAGGCCCAGTCTGCCGGCAGCCAGTCTTCGCCCGGCCAGTCCGGATCAGACCACTCCAAGGACTGGAAGCCTCTCACCTTGGAGCCTGCCACCGCCACGAAACAGGAGATTCCGCGCTTTGGAGAAATGAATTCGCGGCGGATACGCTCGCCATCAAACGGAGCCTGGTGCGACGTCAATCCGCCGATCGAGATGATCTCAGTGAGGATGGCCGCCATCTGATTGGCGTCGCCATCGCTGGCCGCTCGAATGACGATGCTCATGATCCTTTGTCCCGTCTTCTCGACTTTAGAAGTAAGTTACGATAATTCGATCCAGCAATCCTGTTCAATTCGGGGAGTGACATGGGAGACGGAAAGTCCGCAGACAAGTAAGCCGCAGCAACGGTTTCTGTTGTTGCGGCGTTCTGTAGAGCCAATCCGTTCCGATTGCTGTCGAACGAACGCCGCTTTGCTTCCATTCAAGCGGATGTTTTCGTCATGACAACCACACGATCCGCGTGGTCTTACACGCTGCCCGCAGCTCTTCTGCTGATGGCACCCTTCGACATCCTCGCCTCGCTGGCGATGGACATCTTTCTTCCCGTCGTTCCGGCGATGCCGGGTATTCTCAACACGACCCCAACCATGATTCAGCTCGCGCTCAGCCTCTACATGGTGATGCTTGGTGTGGGACAGGTGGTGTTCGGCCCGATTTCAGACCGCATCGGACGACGGCCTGTCCTTCTTGCAGGCGGGGCGCTCTTCGCTGTTGCGTCCCTCGGCGCGGCCTGCTCTTCTACGGCGGAAGCCTTTCTCGGCTTCCGTCTCATCCAGGCGATTGGTGCGTCGGCGGCGCTGGTGGCCACCTTTGCGACGGTACGCGACGTTTACGCCAACCGCCCGGAGAATGCAGTCATCTATGGCTTGTTCAGCTCGATGCTGGCTTTCGTCCCGGCCATCGGTCCGCTTGCCGGAGCCGTCATAGCGGAATGGTTCGGATGGCGAGCGATCTTCCTGACGCTCTGCGCACTGGCGGCTCTCGCCGTCGCGAACGCGTCGCTTCGGTGGCATGAAACCCGCCCGGTTACCGAGAACGAGACGCATCCTTCCGTCCGACCCATCTTCGCGAGCCTTCCGTTCTGGATCTACACAATAGGCTTCAGCGCGGGTATGGGTACGTTCTTCGTCTTCTTCTCCACAGCCCCGCGCGTGCTGATCGGGCGAGCTGGCTACTCGGAGTTCTGGTTCAGCCTGGCATTCGCGACCGTCGCCCTGGTCATGATTGTGACCACCCGCTTCGTAAAGGCGTTCGTCGCCAGGTGGGGCATTGCCGGTTGCGTCGGGCGGGGGATGGCCCTGCTCGTTTGCGGAGCGACGCTCCTGGGCATCGGCGAGCTTTACGGCTCGCCGTCATTCCTTACCTTCATCCTGCCGATGTGGGTGATCGCAGTGGGCATCGTTTTCACCGTGTCTGTCACCGCAAACGGCGCTCTGGCTCAGTTCGATGAAATCGCTGGATCTGCAGTCGCCTTCTACTTCTGCATCCAAAGCCTGATCGTCAGCATTGTCGGTACGCTGGCGGTGACGCTGTTGGACGGAGACACAGCCTGGCCGCTCGTCTCCTACGCAACGGTGATGGCTCTGCTTGTAGCGGGCGGGTTGGGTATGCTTCGGTCCCGAAACCTTCAAGGCAAGAGTTCGCCGGTGACCTGAGCAACGCAGCGCATGTCGTTGGTGGCGGCTTCGCGAATGGTATCCCGAGAGCCGCCACCAATTGCAGAGGATCAATGAACAAAGGCCATGCGGCCGGTGGCGTCTCGGATTGCGCTTGATCGCCCTGCCGTTTTAAACGCAGTGACGTGGAAAATGTCACGGACACCTCTCCCAATCCGGCGACGCCGCCGCAAACCTGGGCATCTGGAGCCACAAAATACATCCCTGTGCATGACCCTGTTAAGATGATCTGGCCCTTCTTAAGGCCGGTCTGCCTGCCGCGGTTATGACTGGCGAGCCAAATAAAAGCCGCTCGAGATCCATTGCTGGATTGCCACACACTGTTGCGACGACTTCTTCTCCATTCACTTCGAGACGGGCTCTGATGGCTGCAAGGTCGATGCCGCCAGCTGGCATCGGCAAGCTGCGCAATGATTTCCCAGAAAGTGTCGAGTGCAAGGGTAGCCTGCGCCTGAGACTCATCGGCAGCAAGATGGTCGCGTCTGGCTTGGACCCGCTCTCGTTCGGCAACTAGAATGGAGTTGTAAGGATGTGCTGCCACAATAAACCTCTGGCTATTGCCGAGTTTGCGGGTTGACAAAGAATTCCGTCTCAGCAAGCATTTAGTGGACATAGTGTCCACTATGTGGATAGAACACTGCGTTGGCGGACTAGTCCACCTGATCAAGACGGGGAGGTGATGTGACTGCGATCTGGAATCGCTCAAGACCGCACAGGAACCACCTTGCTTTTTACGAAAAGATCGCTGCCGCGCCCATATCAGATGTCGCGGTCCCGAGCGCCAGCATTCTTCCAGGGAACAGCCATGAACATGATCAAATACCTTATAGCCAATCGGTTTGGCGCGGATGCTGTTTCGCCTTTTCGCCCGACCGTGAGCGAGCTTGGTCTGCAAGCCCCTCAACGGTGATGGGCGTACGGACTGCAGGCCTGCTGGAGGAGGCCATGCAGGTCCTTTCACCGGATCGGCCTTGTTGGATGTCCCTGACGAATGGCCTCACTCGACTGACACTGCACAATCAACCGCAACTTGGGAGGAATAACATGAAATTCGCAAAAGGTATTATTGCAGCTCTCCTGCTGTCGGCGACCGCAATGCCCGCATGGGCAGACTATCCCGAGCGGCCCATCACTCTCCTGGTTGCGTGGGGTGCCGGCGGCGGTACCGATGCCGTTGCGCGCGTCATCGCTGTCGGCCTGGAAAAGGAACTCGGACAGTCCGTCAACGTGGTAAACCGCACCGGTGGCTCAGGCGTTGTCGGCCATGCGGCCATGGCGGACGCTGCTCCCGATGGTTATACGCTTGGCCTTGCAACGACCGAGGTCAACCTGATGCACTGGCTCGGGCTGACGGAACTGGACTACAACGTCTACACACCTCTTGCCCTGATGAACCAGGACCCGGCAGGTGTGCAGGTCTCTGCCGATTCCGAGTATACCAACGTCAATGAACTGCTGGAGGCGATCAAGGCGTCGAAGCCCGGCACCTTCCGCGCAACGGGCAGCGGCCAGGGATCGAGCTGGCATGTGGCAATCGCCGGCCTGCTCAATGCTTCGGGCATCGATGCCTCCACCGTTACCTGGGTGCCAAGCGATGGTGCCGCGAGTGGCCTGCAGGAACTGCTCTCGGGTGGTACCGAAATCGTACCGACATCGCTGGTCGAGGCTCGAGCTCTCATCGAGGCGGGTCGCGTGAAGTCGCTTGCCTACATGAGCAAGGAGCGCTCCACACTCTTCCCAGACGTGCCCACTCTGAAGGAAGAAACGGGTTCCGACTGGGAATTTGGCGCCTGGCGCGGGATCGTAGCACCGAAGGGGTTGCCGGATGACATCCGTGACAAACTGATCGCTGCCCTGGAGAAGGTCTACAACAGCGACGACTACAACAAGTTCCTGAGCGCACAGGGTTTTGGCGCGAGCTTCCTCCCCGGTGAGGAATTCGGCAAATTCCTGGCCACCAATGACGTGAACTTCGGTGAAACGATGAAGGCCATCGGCCTGGCCAAATAGCCGAGCCGAGCGATCCGCAGGTCCGGCGAAAGCCGGGCCTGTCCGACAATCATCGATCAGGTGCTCTCATGCGATTCAGCGACACCACCATCGGAGCGGTATTCCTGCTCGCGGGCATCCTGCTTGCCTGGTATTCCTTCAACCTGCCGGCAATCCCGGGGCAAGCATATGGGGCTGCTACGTTTCCCCTTCTCATCGCTCTGGGTTTTGTTGGATGCTCGGTGCGCCTGCTTTTCTCCGGGGTCAGACAGGGCGAGCCTTGGCTTGTACTTTCCGACGAGATCAAGAACCCGAGGGCGCTTGCCGGCGTCGCAGTGACGGTGCTTCTCGTCCTGTTCTACATCTTCTTCGCCGATGTTCTCGGGTTCATCCCCACGGCCATCATCATAACTTTTGCAATGTTTCTGCTCCTGAAGGTTCATCCCGGGAAGGCCATCGTTCTGGCGGTCTTGGCAGCCTTGGTGTGCGACTTCGTCTTCAGGACGTTGCTGCTGGTTCCCTTGCCCTTTGGCATGATCCCAAGGCTTCCCTGGTAG
Source organism: Nitratireductor aestuarii (assembly GCF_014641695.1). Classification (GTDB taxonomy): domain Bacteria; phylum Pseudomonadota; class Alphaproteobacteria; order Rhizobiales; family Rhizobiaceae; genus Chelativorans; species Chelativorans aestuarii. The sequence goes on from NZ_BMIF01000006.1 coordinate 109,951, forward strand.
GAGAGAGAAATGGACGTCATTCTTCAAGCCTTCGGCCTGGTAGCAAATCCCAATGTGATCATCACCATCATCGCCGCGTCCATCTTCGGGCTCTTCGTTGGCGCCGTACCGGGACTGACCGCAACGACAGCAACTGCACTGTTGGTTCCGCTCACCTTCTTCATGGACCCGGTTCCCGCTGTCGGTGCAATCGTTGCCTGTTCGGCAATGGCGATTTTCGCCGGCGACATCCCGGCCGCATTGTTGCGCATCCCGGGAACGCCGGCTTCCGCAGCCTATGTCGATGACACCTACAAGCTGACGCAGATGGGCAAGGCAGAACTTGCTCTGGGTGCCTGCGTCCTCTTTTCGGCCCTCGGCGGGCTTTTCGGCACCATCGTGCTGATCTTTGCTGCACCTTCGCTGGCCGAATTCGCGGTGAAGTTTTCATCGCCCGAGTATTTCTGGATCGCGCTCCTCGGCTTGACCTGCGCAGTCTTCATGGGCGCATCCAATCCGGCCAAGGGTCTCCTCAGCCTGTTCATCGGCCTCGTGATCGCATCCGTCGGTCTGAACAACCCCGCTGGTGTTCCGCGGCTGACATTCGGTTCGACCGAGATGCTGGCCGGCATCGACTTCATTCCGGTGATGATCGGCATCTTCGCCATCTCGGAAGTTTTCCGAACCGTCCTGAGCGGGGGCAGAAGCTGGGAAGAAGCGCCAGCTGCAGTCGGAAACATCTTCCGCGACTGGGGAAGCATGCTGAAGAGATATTGGCGGCAGCTTCTGCGGGGCAACGTCACGGGGACCGTGGTCGGCATTCTCCCCGGCGCCGGTTCGGACGTGGCGGCCTATGTCAGCTATGCGATCAGCCGGTGGTTCTCCAAGACACCGGAGAAATACGGAACGGGTCATATCGAGGGTGTCGCTGAGGCCGGATCGGCCAACAATGCCGCCCTTTCCAGCGCCTGGGTGCCTGCGCTCGTCTTCGGCATTCCCGGGGACACGATGACTGCAATCGTGATCGGCGTGCTCTACATCAAGGGCCTGAACCCCGGACCGACCCTGTTCATCTTCAATCCGCAGACGATCTATGCGGTCTTCCTTATCTTCATTCTCGCCAACCTGATCATGATCCCGCTTGGATGGGCGCTGATCAAGCTTTCCAAGAATATCCTTCGCGTCTCCAAGAAGGTTCTCATGCCGCTGATCCTGATCTTCTGCATCGTCGGTGCCTTTGCCTCCAACAATGCGGTCTATGGTGTCACGATCATGCTTGTCTTTGGTGTCGTCGGTTACCTGATGGAGGAGAACGGCATACCCATTGCACCCTGCGTGCTCGGCATCGTCATCGGCCCTCTCCTGGAGAAGAACCTGATCACCACACTAATCAAGTCGCAGGGAAATCTGATGGACTTCATCAACCGTCCAATTTCCTTCGGCATCTTTGTCCTCTTCTGCCTGATCTGGGTGACGATCATCATCTCTTGGATCAGAGCTGCCAGACGACCGGACGACGAGGTGGCGAGCGTGAATGCTGCGGATTGAGCAGGCGATGCAAAGAAGCAAACAGAGAGCGGCTGCAGGAGAAGTGGAAACCGGTTTTCCGTCCGCAGCCGCGAGAAACAATAGGTCTGGGAGCAAGATCCATGCATTCTGAAGGAACCTATGTGGGCCGCGTGTGGCGTGAGGACGTGGCCGGACCGGCACTGGTGAAGATCGAGGACGGGATCCTTTACGATATCACCTCCCGGTCGGCACCGACGATGCGCGATCTCCTCGAAATGGACGATCCTGCTGCTTTCGTGGCCAGTGCGACAGGCCAGCCTCTGGGGCCCGTGCCGGACGAAGGAGCCAGGGCGGACGGCTTGAGGTTGCTTGCACCTGTCGATCTGCAGGCGATCAAAGCCTGTGGCGTCACCTTCGCGCGATCGATGATCGAACGGGTGATCGAGGAGCATGCGTCCGGGGCGCCTGAGGCGGCAGCCAGCATACGCGCGAAGATTGGAGCCATTCTCGGAGAGAACCTGCGCAATCTGCGGGCTGGATCGCCTGAAGCGGCCCGCGTGAAGCAGTTGCTGATCCAGGAGGGTGTCTGGTCGCAGTATCTCGAGGTCGGCATCGGTCCGGACGCGGAAGTCTTCACGAAGGCGCAGGTCCTCTCGGCCGTGGGGCATGGCGCATTGGTGGGGATACACCCGGTGTCCACATGGAATAACCCGGAGCCGGAAATCGTTCTGCTTGCCGACAGCCTGGGCAGGGCAAAGGGTGCGACGCTCGGCAATGACGTCAATCTGCGTGACGTGGAAGGTCGCTCAGCCCTGCTTCTCGGCAAGGCAAAGGACAACAACGCATCCTGCGCGATTGGTCCGTTCATTCGTCTCTTCGATGGGGCCTATACGATCGAGAATGTCAGGACCGCCGAGATCAGTATCGAGGTGCGCGGCGAGGACGGTTTTACCCTGGCGGGGAAAAGCTCCATGTCGGAAATCAGCAGAGATCCGCTCGATCTGCTGGCCCAGACCATCGGCGAGCATCATCAGTATCCGGACGGACTGGCGCTGTTCATGGGCACGATGTTTGCGCCGACCGACGATCGTGGAAGGCCGGGCGAGGGTTTCACGCACAGAATCGGCGACATGGTCACGATCTCGAACCCGGAGCTAGGCGTTCTCATCAACCGGGTCGCTTATACCAACGACTGCCCGAAATGGGACTTCGGCATATCGCACCTGATGCGAAATCTTGCCGCCCGCAATCTGATCTGAGAATGGGGTGAAGCGGAGCGGCAACAGGTTCTTCAGCCGGCAGTTCAGTATGACGCCTGCGATAACCGATATCTTCCCACTGTGCCGAGCCGAACAGCAGGTGCGTCCGGATTGATCGAAAAGCAGACGACCACGCTGTCTTCCAATGCAGTGAGCACAGTTGGATCGGGGCGGCGGATCAAGCCCGTTTCGGCCTCGGTAAATGGAGTACCACCCGCCAGAACACTCCCGGTGAAAACGTAAAAATAGCTGTCCCAGCCGTTCGGCGGCGCGGGCAGGGCTGTCTGCGATCCTTGCGACAAGCGGATATCGTGGAATTTTGCGTCGTTGCGAACGAAGAAGGGCGCATCCGAATTTTCAGGACCGAAGAGGTAACGCCATTCATTCAGTCGCGCTTCCGGCATTTCTCCGAACTGAATGCCGGGTTTGAGATCTGCAGCGCGTGGGCGGACGAAGATCTGCAGCATGCGCAGATAAGGATCAGAGGGTAAGACCCTTTCCTCATGCCAGAAACCTGCGCCGGCGTTCATGACCATCAGATGCCGGTCATCGACGACGAGTTCACCGACGGTCATATCGGTATGCCGCATCACACCGCCCGGGACCCATGAAATGATCTCATCATTCGTATGTTCGTGCAGACGTATGTGCGTGCCGGGTTCCAGGATCGATTCAACGATGAGAGCCAAGGGCCCGTAGCCATGATCGTCTGGCTCCGGCAGGTTGAACCCGGGCAGATTGAGGTGCATCGTGAACGATCCCTGGCTTCTGATGATCCGAGTTCTCGGCGCCTTGAAGATTTCGCTGGTGATGAGTTCTGCGGTCGACATCGTTTTACTATCCCTTTGTGAACGTTGATCTTCAGCTTGGCTCGAGTACCGGCATGCAACTTTGCGCATGAGGTTTCATCCGCTACTAGAAAGCTTTGCTGAATTGAGAAGAAGAGATAGAAGCAGAGCAGATCGCCGCGTAGTATCCTAAACCGGATCGTCACGTCCCACGGATGGAACGGGCAATGCAGGATCTGAATGACCTCTATTATTTTGCCAAAGTGATTGAAAATCGGGGCTTTGCACCCGCCAGCAGAGCACTCGGTGTGCCGAAATCCACCCTTAGCCGAAGGGTAGCGGCGCTGGAGGAACGGCTTGGCATGCGCCTGCTTCAGAGGAATGCGAGCAAGTTCTCGCTGACCCATATCGGCGAACTGTACTTCAAGCAGTGCCAGGCGATGATTGCTGAGGCGGAAGCGGCACAGGATGTGATCGATCGCACAAAGGCTGAGCCGCGCGGAGTAATCTCCGTCACCTGCCCGGTCTCTCTGCTGCAGGCGCTTGTCTCACAGATGGTCGCCCGTTTCCTGGCCGCATATCCGCTGATCACAGTCAATCTTGCGGCGACGAACCGTCGTGTCGACGTTATCGAGGAGGGGGTGGACGTAGCTTTCCGTGTCCGTTTCCCGCCACTCGAAAACAGCAATCTGGTGATGAAGAACCTGGGCACGAGCGAGCAGTTGCTCGTCGCGCATCCGGCCTTCCTGGATGAACACGGCCGTCCTGATGATCCGCGGCAGGCTGCAAGCCTTCCGAGTATGGACCTTACGCGGGTCATGCCGCGCCACGCCTGGGAGCTGACCGGCGAGGATGGCAACGTCCTCGCTGTCCCGTTCCAGCCGCGCTATGTCACCGATGACATGGCGGCGCTCCGTGATGCCGCGCTCAACAGAATTGGAATCGTGCAACTGCCTGAATACATGGTTCGCAGCCATATCAGTAATGGTGAGCTGGAGGTGGTGCTTCCGAAATGGAAACCGAAGGCTGGCATCGTGCACGTCGTCTTCGCCTCGCGACGGGGTCTTGCTCCAGCCGTGAGACATTTCATCGACTTCATGGAAAAAGAATTCGCGCTGGTTTCGCGCGGCACGCCGGTCGGGATAGCATTCTAAACCTGTTCAGACTTTCACAGAAACTCTGAACTGCTCTCTCGCGGCTGCGGACGGAAAACCGGTTTCCACTTTCCTGCAGCCGCTCTAGAAAGCTGAATTGCCGACCCTGATTGGGGAAGACGGAGCGCATGCCTCTTCAACGGGGCGGCGCAACTGCAGACGGAGATGTGAGCTATCTTTTCCGCCTCCGGGGAGGCCGGTCAACGACATGATCACCGGCAACGGGCAGGCTCTGGCTGCCCGTCGACTGTGGCAGATGCCGCAGCGGCCTTGTCATGCCGCTGCCAGCGGCAGTTACCTGGTTCCTTCCTTGAGACCAAGAAGCTGCCATTCCCAACGAAGGCCTTGGCCGAAACCGCCACCGTGTTCCTCGAACAGCTTGGTGACCTCGCCAGCCGTCTCCTCGCGAGCCCAGTCGCGCTGCACCTCGCTGACATAGGACCAAGTGGTGGTCGGGATAGCGCCAGCCTGGATCATGCGCGCCACGGCCATGTCATGCGCTTCGCGGCTTGCGCCTCCGGAAGCATCGGTGATGAAATAGACCTCGTAGCCGTCGGCCAGAGCGGAAAGGACCGGCATCTGCAAGCAGACTTCGGTCCACAGGCCAGCCATCACCAGCTTGTTCTTTCCGGTCTGCTTCACCCAATCGACAACGCGGGAATCTTCCCAGCTGTTCAGCGTGGTGCGGTCGATCGGAACCTGCTCGGGGAAGACGTCCTGGATCTCCTTGAGAAGTTCCTGCCGTTCCGCAAATGCAGTGGTGAGATGGATCGGGATGTTGAAGATCTTTGCGGTTTTGCTGATAGCTTGAGCGTTGCTGATAACCTGCGAAGCCTCATGCGAGCGCAGCGTCAGAAGCTGGAGGTACTGGTGGTCAATCAGCAAAAGTGCGTGATTGTCCGGGGTCAAGAGGTTGTTCGATGCCATTTCTTTCTCCTTCGCTAATGGCAGAGGTTAGTCTGACGAGACGAAGGTAGAAGTGCATCTGCCTGCCGCGTAGACAGCGATAGCGGGTCGCCGCGTTCCACCGGTGGAACGCGCGGCTGGCCCTACACCGTGGCGATATCGTGAACGGTGTGTTCACCGGACCTTGGTTGCTGTGCTCTCTGCACCGCGTTATCCATTGCGGACAAGCGGGAGAGAGTCGGCCCCCCGACCGCCGAAGGAGCAACCGCCCCGGAAACTCTCAGGCACCCGGACCGCTTCGATAGACAACACTCTGAAAAGCGGAGCTGCAGCTCCCGCCCAAGGTGTAAGCTGACTCCAGCGTGATGCAGATCAGCGATACTCTCAGGCCAATGACAGAGGGGGCTCCGACGCCAGCGCATGGCGTAGCCTTTGTGGAGCCTGACTTTACCCTGCATCACCCCGCGCCCTGACGCGAAAGAATACGCCCTCCAACACATTCGGCAGTCTGCCCTTCCGCGATCAGGGCTGGCCACGATCGACGCGCCCTTGCAGAGGGCAGCGTGCGTCGCTGACTTACATTGGACATTTCATGACAACACCACGCACCATCGACCGACGACTGTTTCTCAGCGGAGCCGGAAGTTTCCTTGGACTGGCGGTGTCGGGCTGTGCCACCAGCTCCGTTCCCGGTTCAGTGGAGCCTGCCCAGGAATTGCCAGCGCCCGCATTTTCCGAGGACGTGCTCCTTATGTATCGGGCAATGCCGGAGGAGCGGTTTCCGATTCCGGCGGTGGACTTGACACGCCTCGATCCGGCTTTTCATCGGGCAGTCGTCGACTATTCGACATCAGAAGCGCCCGGCACAGTCATTGTGGATACCCCAAACTGCTACCTCTACCACGTCGGTGAAGGCGGAACCGCCACGCGCTACGGCGTAGGGATTGGCAGAGCGGGGTTTGAGTGGTCGGGACGCGCCCATATAGCTTATGGGCGCGAGTGGCCCGTCTGGACACCTCCAGCTGACATGATTGCGCGCCAACCTCCCCTTGAGAAATGGAGATACGGCCAGCCACCTGGCATCAACAACGCCCTTGGTGCGCGCGCCCTCTATATCCATCAAGGCAACCGTGACACGCTTTATCGCCTGCACGGAACTGGCGAGGCCCACACCATTGGCAAGGCAATCTCGTCAGGCTGCGTGCGGCTCCTGCATCAGGACATTGTTCACCTCTACGATAAGGTGAAGTGGGGCTCTCCGATTGTTGTTCTGGCCTAGGGGTTGCCGGCAAATGCCATGTCCACGACGGTACCCACGCAGTGAGTTGACGCAGTCGCGGATTCGCATTGCGGCACTGACCTTGATGCTCGCTTATTTTGCAATCGGTGCAAGACTTGTCCAGTTCGGCCTTGAAGGGCCTGCAGTTCCATGGGTCGCAGCTGGTCAAGTTGCCGCGCATAGGCCAGCCATCCTCGACCGCCATGGTGGGAAGCTCGCGGTCGACCTGAAGACCTACTCGCTGTTCGCAGAGCCGCGGCGGATTGTTGACGTGGACGATGCCATTGACAGTCTTCGCACCGTCTTTCCCGACCTGGATGTCCGAGACATGCACGCCAAGCTTTCGGGAGAGCGCGGCTTCATCTGGTTGAAGCGTCACCTCCCGCCCCAGATGCACAACCGGATCATGGCGCTTGGGATCCCCGGAATAGGGTTTCGGTCCGAGATCAGGCGCTTCTATCCTGCGGGACGCACCACAGCTCATGTCGTAGGATTAACGGACGTCGATAACCTTGGCGTGTCTGGTCTGGAGAGATGGATAGACACACAAGGGTATCGTGAGCTCAGGGAGTTGGGACTTGGCGGTAGTGAGAGCTTCTCCCCGTTGAAGACATCGATCGATCTGAGGATTCAGCATGCCTTTCACGATGAGCTTACCGAGGCCATGGGAAAGTACGACCCTGCAGGAGCTGGCGGGCTCCTCCTGAACATCAAGACGGGTGAGGTTCTGGCGCTTGTTTCTCTGCCGGATTTCGACCCCAACAAGCCGGTAGAGGCGCATCTTCATGATCGCCTTAACAGAGTGTCGGGAAGCGCGGCTGAAATGGGATCGATCGTCAAGACCTTCACAACGGCAATGGCGATCGAGAAGAGCAATGCCACCCTGAATACGCTCTATGATGCATCGAAACCCCTGATCGTGGGACGGCAGCTGGTCCGCGACTACTACGGCAAGAACCGGCCGCTTACTTTAGAGGAGGTGTTTCTTTACTCCTCCAATATTGGGTCCGCTCTGGAAGCCCGGGCCGTGGGTATTGAGAAGCATCGCAATTTTTTGAAAAGCGCAGGACTTCTCACCAGATTGCAGTTCGAGCTCCCAGAGGTGGCCACGCCCCGCGAGCCATCCCGCTGGAGCACTGCGACCTCAATCACTGCGTCGTTTGGGCATGGGTTTGCCACCACCCCATTACAGACTGCTTCAGGCATAGGCGGCATACTGAACAATGGAATTTTGGTGAACCCAACCTTGATCAAGCGAGGCAAGACGGATGCCGAGCTGGCCTCGAGACGGATCGTGAGCGATCGTACGAGTGCCATGATGCGCCACTTGTATCAGCTAAGTGGCGAAAAGGGATCGGGACGTCGCGCTGCAGTGGCCGGGCTCAATGTAGGCGGCAAGACAGGTACCGCAGAAAAAGTGATCGCGGGTCGCTATGCGAGGAACCGCAACTACAATGTCTTTGCCGCTGCTCTGCCGATGGACGATCCGGTTTACGTCTACCTCGTTATCATCGATGATCCGAAACCCAAGACTTCTACGCGAGGTCTCACCGCCGGCGTTACTGCAGCTCCGGTCACGGGCAGGATCATTCGGAGAACCTTCGGGTTTCTGGATGTGATTCCTAGCTTTGGCGCTTCCTCTCCGACTCCAGTCGACGAGAGTATTGGCTAGAGGCGGCGGCAAGCTGACGATATGAGACTATACTTTTAGCTGACTGGGATCTTCCCAGCCCGTGCAATATCTTGCCGCGCGCCAGATGGCCATGGCCTCGGTTGGTCAGCCTTCGCGCGTGGTGCATGTGGCGTCAATGGAGGCTGCAGATGTGACGAGGCGACCTGTCCGCAAGCAACGCACGCTTGAGATCGGCCAGCTTCGGTTCGCCAGCGGGCTGAGGTTGCTCAGCGGCGAGAGCGCCGCATCAGCGGACACCTCGATATTCATTGACCTCATCCGCCCGTGGGATCTCGTAAACCTCGCCATCGAGGTTCAGGGGTGCATCCTGATAACCGATAGGGAGCAGGGCCGACTGGCGCCCCTCGAAGGTGCGAATGCCCGCCTGATCGTCCGGTTTCCTTTTCAACATGTCGCGGAAGAGGCGATCTACGAGCGTCCATCCGGACGCCTGATGCCCGTCCCCGACGAGATTACGCATGAGCCTGTCGATGATACTTCGCCGGTGCTTAACAATCCTGTTGCGCGGCCGAACCCGCCGATCAGGGCGCGCGCAGCACACGGCAGCAGACTTGTATTTGAAATCCCGCCCGAAGATTCCATCAGCTTCACGACCGAGGGTCTGCTGGAGGCGATTGGTCGCCTCCAGCCTGTTGTCCACAAGCTTGCCCAACCGGGAACAGCCCTTCCCGCAGGTTCGGGCCTGACCGGTGCTCTCACCTCGCCATCCACCCGACCGGATCCGCTTATCCGTATTCCTGGAGGGTTGATCGCGGAATTCATCGGCAATGATGTCGTTCTGAGAAAGCCATCGGCGCGAGAGCGGGATCAGTTAACCGTAGAGACTTCCGGCCTCGCCATGTTCCAGCAGGACGCCCTCACCGCCCGCCGGGCGCGGGCGTTCCTTGCATCGCGTGCAGTGAACCTTGCGCGCGGCGTTGATCCGCCAGACACTGTTTTCAGCGACGTCAGGATCGGAGGCCGTCTGTTCGCGGCCCACTCGATCCTGGGTGCTTTGCCTGTTTCTCCAATCGTTGGAGGGTTACGGCGAAGGCAGCAACTCAGTTCGCCGCCGCTTGCCGAGGAGACGGCCATCGAGGCGCCCTACCGGCTGATCATCTCGCCCGACAACGAAGCTCGCTGGGGTCACGCAGTCGCGCCCGTGGGATCTGCCCGGGCGCCGGGTCATATCGAACTGTGGCATAGCAGATTGGGGCGCGTTGCTACTGGTCACGACGGGCGTGAGATCGTCGATGAAACACCCAGTGACCGGCGGATCGTCCGGGCGATCTGGACGCGCGATCGCGACTATCCCCATAACGCCGCCTGGAAGGATCCGCGATCCTCCATTCCGGCGCATGGGAATGACGATCCGTTCCGGATGTCTTTGGACCCGGCCGACCGGAACATGATCGTGCGGCAAACGTCAGAGACGCTTGCTGGTACGCGGGAGTCAATCACGCCGTCGCCGGTGGCGGCACACTCGCTATGGCTTTCCAGTCTCGGCGCCTGGCTCGACCTGCACGGCGCCTGGTCGGCAAAACCCTATAGCAGCGCGCATATCCCTTCGATCCTGTCCTGGGACCATGTCGCGCCGATGGGCCGCGATCAATATGTGCGGGTCGTCTACCCAGGTTATCTCTGCTCATTCGGGCACCAGGCGACCATCGTCAAGGTGACTGAGCGCAAGATGAAGGACGCCAGCCCGTCGGTCGCGTCACTCTATCAGCAACTGTTTCTCGTCATCGGCGAGCGCCGCCGTGTCTATCCGGATACCCGCAACTTTCCGTTCCGGGAGCTGATTGTCGGCCCTCAGGTGATAGCGATCGACGAGCCCAGCGGTGCGCCGGGCGACCGCCTCTCGGAATTCTTCTGGCCAAAGGTCGGCGGCCAGCCAGTCGCCTTTACCGTCGAGGCACTCGATCATGATGGCCAAAGGAGCAGGCTGCAGGTCCATCAGATGTGGGTTTCGGCCGCATTCGGGGATCATGCGGCTGTTGAAGCCGCCTACAATGGCAATCCGTGGCGCTCGGCGTCAGCGTATGGTCAGCGCATCGCCTTCGTCCCATCGCGGGCCAACAGCGACACCGCGTTCGAAACTGAAACGCTGCGGTTCACGGTAAAGGCTGGCACGGCCACCTCACAGCCGTCCATGAGCAGCGCCAACATTAAAATTGCGGCGCTCGAGCGGCTGTCTCGGATCGGCTCCGTTCCCATTGCCTATCATTCCTTGTACAAGGCGAAGGGTTTCGGCGCTGTTGCCAACAAGGGCGAGATCTGGGCGCGTGTCCTTGTCGCTGGCGAGCAAACGCCGGAAAACTCCAGCGATCCCTCGATTGCGTTGCCGCAGATACAGTTCGGAGCAGGCGCGCCGAGCGGAAGCGACAAGAGCGGCGGATTTCTCACACCTGATCTGCCCGTGCGCGGTCTGTCCCGGCTGACTGGCGTGGTCGGCGAATTGAACGAAATGGCCAAGCTGGAGTTCGCGCCACAGCCATTTTTCGAGAATGCTGCGCCAAAGCTGTTCGGGCTTATCCCGCTCGATGAGCTTTCCCTCAGCGTGGACAGCGACCTCGAAAAGATCCCGCAGCTCATCTCCGAAGTGCTGAGTCGGACGGAAGCGCTCATCGACAACATCTCCCGTGCCGGAAAGGCGCTTGGCGATGCGATCGAAGAGGCCGGAAGGATGGCAGCCCGTGCGGCCGGGCGGCCTGACGAATGGGCACAGCAGGCACAGGCGGCAATCGCAGCAGCCAATGATGCCAAGGGCATCTTTGACGAGGCGGCGGCGAAGCTCCCGGAGCTCATGTCGCAGATACAAAACAGCGGCAAGTCTGGCCCGCAGGTCGCGACAATCTACGAGGCGTTCAAGAGTGAGCTTGAGGATGCCATCGCCGAGTTCGACGCGCTGGCCGACAAGCTTCCCCCCTTCATCGGCCATGTGCTGCGGGCGACAGGGCAGCTGCTGCGCACCGCAATCCTCGAAACGGCAGACCTGGTGGAGGATATCTATCGCTACGTGAACGGCATGGCTGAAACCGGCACGCTCGCGCGCATCCGTTTCGAATGGACGCCAAAGATTGGGAACTGGCCGCCCATGCCGGCCCAACCGTTGATCGAGGTGAGGCCGGACAGCCTTTCCTTCGCCATCCAGGCACGTGCAGGCTTTGACGGCAAAGCAGGCATGGAAGTGCTGGCGGAACTCAGCGATTTCAAACTGCACCTGTTCCCCAACGCCGAGCTGATCATCATCGCCTTCGATCATTTTTCCTTTAAAAGCGGCGATACCGGCAAACCATTGGTCGACATCGTGATTGCCGACATCGAATTTCGCGGCGTCCTGTGTTTTGTTGAAGACATCAAGGAACTGATCCCGCTCGACGGGTTCTCCGATCCGCCAAACATCGCGGTCACGCCTGAGGGTCTGACCGCCGGCTTCAGCGTTGCTCTGCCTGACATCGCCATGGGCCTGTTCAGCATCACCAACATGTCGCTCGGTGCTGACGTCAGGGTCCCATTCCTTGGCGAGGTGGTCACGGTCGGCTTCAACTTCTGCACGCGTGAGCGTCCGTTCACGATTGCCGTCGCATTTCTGGGTGGCGGCGGCTGGTGCGGTATCCGCATCTCGGCCGAAGGGGTCGACGTGCTGGAAGTGGGCCTCGAGGCCGGAGCCTGTATTGCCGTGAACTTTGGTGTGGCGTCCGGGTCGGTCGGCGCATTGCTCGGCATCTACATCCGACTGGAGTCCGAAGCCGGCTCGATCGCAGGCTACTTTCGCCTGCGCGGCGAAGTTGACGTGCTGGGGCTCATCTCTACCGGGATCGAGCTTTACATGGAGCTCATGTACAACTTCGACAGCGGCAAGATGGTTGGGCGCGCCAGCATCACCGTCAATGTTTCCGTGATGGGAATCTCCAAGTCAGTTCATCTGGAGACCGAGCGCAGCTTCGCTGGCTCGAATGGCGACCCCTCCTTCCTGGAGGTGATGGATGCCGCAACCGGCACTTCCCTTCCATGGTCCCTCTATTGCAGCGCGTTTGCAGGGGAATGACGGATGGAACAGGAATATTTCATTCTTTGTGCGCTGCCCTACACCTTGCGTGCTTCAGCGTCGTTCCATGTTTCGCTGTTTGTGGCGCCGACCATCCAGGCAGGAGGAACCACCCTGCTTGGCGACTGGCCGCTATTTCGCGACTGGGCGCAGCATGTCCGAAGCGAGATCAGCATTACGCTCAGCGATCAGAACGGTCCCATAGCCTGCTCGCCACTCCTTGATCCTGTCGATCCCGATTTGTGGCGCGCTGTGTTTCCGGCCGATCTGGCGGTTCGCTCGCAGCAGGTTCCACGGTGGGAGGACCGGCATTGGCGCAGCTTCTCCGCCCGCACCGTCATGGACATCGCCCGCGGCATCCACATTGCAACCATGCTGGCAAGCCCGGCCGACCCGCCGGCACCTGCAGCCCACCCGCTGTCCGACCTGCTGATGCGCTATGCTGTGCAGCACGAATTCCTCACCGGCACGGGTCGCGGCGAGCGAAGCCGACGCAAGTTCGACGCTCGCCGGATGACGCAGCTTCTGGACGGCATCGTTGAATCGGGCGAATCTCTCGCCGTGATCGAGCGGATGGTGGCGGGCGAAGTCGACTGGATGCACAAGCTGGCGCTCGAACTCCATCGCTGCCGCCGCTTTTACGAGCGTCCGGAATCGCAGGAGCCCTACAGGGCGCGACCCGACCCGGAGGCGCAACCACCAAGGCCCGACCTGCCGGAGTCAGAATTTCACGAACGCTGTGCCTTTCTTGGCGACCATCCCGCAATGCTTCGCAGGCTGGGTCTTGTCATCGATCTCATCGTGGACGATCCGGCGCGCATGGCGGATTCACGCTGGCTCTCCGCGCGTCTGGATATCCAAGGCAATGCCGATGCATGCCGGACGACCCGTCTTGCTTGCTCACGCGCGGGGGATGACCTCGTCGCCGCTCCAACCGGTAGCGATTGGCAGGACGGCGCACTCACCCTGGGAGATGAAAAGCGTTTCTCGGTCCTGCCTATCGACGCTGATGGCAGCGCGCTCAAGGTAGAACGTTTCATCTGGACGCTTCCGAACCTCCTGTTCTCCGAAGCGAACCAGGATCCGGTGAACGCCGCTACGCCGTCCCTCCGGTCCCCGGGATTCACGATTGCGGCTGCAAGCCAGGGCGTCGCCATCCAGCACCGCCTTGCACGCCAGCAGCAACTGGAAGCCGGCCTTGCCGTCGGCAGCGTCCAGGTTCTCGCGGCAGAGGATGTGATGCGTGGATTCCGCGTCGAGGTGTGGGACGATCACAGTGGACGTTGGGCATCCCTGCACCAACGTTTAGCCAGCGCATCGGTCTCAGGCTCCGGCGACGTCTATTCCGCGATCGGCGAGCAGGGCTTCATCCAGGGAACGGCCGCTCATGAGACGCCGGGCGTAGCGAAAGCGCCAATACATATCCATGAGGCGCTGTTCGGCTGGGAGGGTTGGAGCCTGTCGGCGCGCCGGCCGGGCAATCGCATCAGGCATCTGAATGGTGAGGAGATTGTCGAGCCGGATGAGCCCGAAAGTCCGGAGCGTCTGGTCCATCCTGTACATTTTGCGTCGGAAGTTGCGCCGGGAACACTGCCAAGACTGCGCTACGGACGCTCCTACAGCTTCCGCGCATGGGGCGTGGACCTTGCAGGCAACAGCCGCCCGCACAGTATGGGCCACACCCCGTTGTTGCCAGTTCCCCCTGTGCTGATACCCGGTGCAGGACAGGGGACTTCAGCCCCCTTCAGTTTGTTGGACACTCCTGTACTGCGCACTGCGATCGCAGCGTCGATCGCCCGTCGCGATGAGATGCCTGCGGCTGCCTCGGAAGATCCGGAAAGCATTCTGGGGGAGGTCGGGGAGGCCGGTCACGAGATCCTCGACCAATTGCGCCAACGACGACTTGGAAGCAGGCAGGTGCGGCGGCCATCATTCTCGATCCGCGATGCGCTGAACGAGAAGGTCGCCACCATTGTCAGCGATCGTACGCAGCCGCTGTGGTCAGCGCCCGACAAAGAGGAGTCCGATGCTCTTGCCCGTGTTCTGGCCGCACATGCCGCGGATCTGACCGCCGGGGACGCAGAGGAGATCCAGATCCGTTTCAGTCGAACGGTGACCAGGCCAACGCCTTTCCTGCGCTGGGAGCCAGTCTCCAGCCCCGCGTTGGTTCCTCGTCGCAGATATATGGAAGGCGAGTCTCTCCGCGTCCTCGTCATACGTTCAGGCGTGACACAGGACCCGGCAACGCTCGACATCAAACTGGCCGATCCCGATCAATTTGCGGCTGCGGCGAATGAAAAGCTGACCGCAGCGGGTTACCATGGCACCTGTGAGCGCCATCTTGCGCCGCCCAAGATAAGCCAGATACAGGCTGAGTTGCACGGCAAGTTCGATGCCGCCATAGGTTCCTCCGACCCGGCCGACCACCGCAAGATGCTGGGTTGGGCTCTGCGTGAGAACGGCACTTTCCAGGACATCGACCGTGCCGATATCGACAACCCGCCTAACCGCATCGCGCAACCGGGTATAGCCATCGTGCATGTCGGACAACCGACCACCGAGCTCAAGGTGCTCCCGCTTGCGCCGGGCGAACCGCTCGCCCCTGGGCAGACGGTGATACACGACGTAGACGAGCTTGGGTTGCCGTATCTGCCTGATCCGCTCGCCCGGGGGATCTCGATTGCGTTCCACGATGCGGGCAAGCCCGGGATCATCCCGTTTCCCTTCGGCGCTGAAGTCTTCACGGCGGCTTATCCTGGCGACTGGCCGGAGATCGAGCCATTCCGGCTTGTTTTGAAGGGCGCCGACAGACTCGCCGCCGATCTTTCGGAACGAACGCTTTCAATTATGCTGCCGCCCGGGGACATCCAGCGGTTCCGCCTTGCCAGCAGCGTAACGAAGGAGGGGCTGAACCTGTTGGGCCCGTGGCGCAGCCTGCCCGAAGGAGTGCGTGCTGCGGACGGGGTTGCCGAGGCCGCGGCTGATGGGCTGCTATGGGGTCTGACGCCATTCGAGGAGGTGATGCTGGTCCATGCGGTCGATCGGCCTGTGGAAGCGCCGAGATGCATCAAGCTGACACCGATCAGAGCCGAAGGCTCTACCAGCGCCTGGCTGATCGGGGCCGTCGATGTTCATGGCGGTAGCACCGACAGCCTTAGCCTGGAGGCCGACTGGACGGATGTCGTAGACGACCTGTCGCTGCCTCACTGGCAGGAGCAGCCAGCCACCACGACCGCCTACCGGATGCCAATCCGGCCCTACGAAGATATCGCCCTGCTGTGGCTTCAAAACCAGCAGCACGATCTCGAGGGGGTGGGGCCGGTGGATTTTCATAGCTCCCTCCACGAATTTGGTGATACGCGCCACCGTCTCGTCCAGTATCGCTTTCGTGCCTCTACGCGCTTCCGGGAATATTTCCCGGACAGTTTGCTCACGCCGGCTGATCCACCTGCGCCTGATGTCCCAGACCAGCCCCTCGACGACGGGCAGAGCGTCGTGGGACCGGCAATCATGGTTTCGATTCCTTCCTCTGCCCGACCGGCCCCACCGCTCATCCATTCCGTCATTCCGCTCTTCCGATGGTCCGCTGCAAACGAAGCCGAGCAGCCCCTTGCCTGGCACCATGAGCGGCGCGCCGGCGTTCGCATCTATCTGCAGCGTCCGTGGTACTCGAGCGGCGAAGGTGAGATGCTGGCTGTATTGCTTGCACGCAGCGGAGACCGGGCTGCGTCCGGATCTGCGTTCGTCAGCCAATGGGGCAGCGATCCACTATGGGCGGGTGCGCCGATCAATCAGCGCGAGCTCTCCCTTTTACAGCTTGATGATCTGCTTCATATATCGGGGTTCGATGACCGTACAAAGGCAGCGCAGCCGTCGCAGCCGGTGAACCTGCCGCTGTCGGCGCTGCCTGGGTCGCCTGTCGTTACAGCCGTGGGATACCAACCCATCTATAACGAGGAGCGGGAACTCTGGTATGTTGATTGCGCGATCAATCCCGGAAATCACTTCTGGCCGTTCGTGCGGCTCGCGGTCGCGCGCTACCAACCCGAAAGCATTGCAGGGTGTCACCTGTCCGCTCCCGTGCGTTGCGATTTTGTGCAATTGCCGCCGGAACGCATAGCCAGCGTCAGCCGTACCGATGAATCCCACGTCCGTGTCCTCGTGCGTGGCCAAGTGGGTATGCGAGCTCAGACCACCTCGGGCGACGTCCCACTCGCACAGTTCGCCGAGGCGGTGCGTAAAGACCGGCGCCTGGTTGCCCGGCTCCAGAAGCGCGATCCCGCGATCCAGTCTGATCTGGGCTGGGAGACGAGGTCCGTTACAGAATTGACAATGCGCGGGCGATCGCACGACGCGCATGAGGTCGCCTGGGTGGGTGAACTCGATGCCGGTGAGACGATCACAGTGGTCCGGCCGGGCGGTGAGCCAGGCGAGTGGCGCGTTGCAATCGAGGAATGGGAATGGCTCGAAGCCGATCCGCCTCCAAGCGGTATTTACGACATGCTACTGAGACCTGCTTACGAAACGCGGCTGATCTACGCCGACGAGATCCATCTTTAGTTCTGTGGCTCGACTTCAGATTTGTGTCTTGAGCAGATTTGCTGCCCAGTCCTGGATCTTAATGGTCCAGGGCCGGTTCTTCCATGCTTCCAGCGTCACCTGGCGTGCACTGGACAGGTCCTGGTTGAAGTCCTGGATCTGACGTTGTGCAAATGCTTGATCGTAGACGTTCAGGTTGGCTTCGTCGTTCAACCGGAAGGATCTTTCATCGAAGTTCGCCGAGCCGATGGTGGTCCAGTGCTGGTCCACGATAACCAGTTTGGTATGATAGTTCGTCGGCAGGTACTCATGGATCCTTATGCCGGCCTCGAGCAGGCGCCCCCACTGGTAACGCGAGGCCCGTCGCACCATGGGCACGTCAATCTCCTCGCCCGGAATGAGAACGTCGATCTCCACACCCCGACTTCTTGCGTCGAGCAGTTGCGTGATCAAGACCTCATCCGGTGCGAAGTATCCCATGCCGATGCGGATATTTTGCTCTGCTGCTGCAATGGCCATCAGCATCATCTGGTGCATGGACTGCGATCCGCCGGTCGGCGAGGATGAAACATGCTGCGCGTATATCTCGCCAGCCTGGTCTTGCACCGGATAGAAGCGGATGCCTTGCAGCACCTCATTGGTTGCTTCGAGCCAGTTCTGGGCGAATGCAGCCTGCATCTTCGAGACGACCGGCCCCTTTACCCGGTAGTGGTTGTCACGCCACTCGTTGGGATTACGCGCATCGCCCAGCCATTCGTCACCGATCCCGACACCACCAGTAAAACCGAGTACCCCATCGACAATCAGCAGTTTGCGGTGCGTGCGGTTGTTGACGCGATCGATCGAGTACCATTTCAGCGGCCGAAAGCGTTCCACCCGCGCACCGCTCGCGACCATCTGGTCGACCAGTCTTTCGTCGAAAGGGATGGAGCCAGCCCAGTCCAGCAGAACCCGAACCTCAACGCCCTCCTGCGCCTTTTGCGCCAATGCGCCGGCAAATTGTTCGGCGATTTCGCCTGACCAGTAGATGTAGGTCAGAAAGTTGATGTTGTCTTTTGCGCCCGCAATCGCTTCCAACATCGCAGGGAAGATTTCGTCTCCGTTGAGAAGCGTATCGATGCTGTGACCTGAGGTCACCGAACCCTCGAAAATCGCATCCATGGTACTGAGGAATTGAGGATCCGAAACGCTGAATTCATGCGGGATTGGTTGTCGGACATCGCGGCGGTGCGGAACCAGATTGAGTACAACGACAAACAGGACGGCGCACAGAAACAGAGCCAGCGCGCCTTTCAATACCCACTTCATCCGCATTGCGTTCCTGACCCCGATTCCAACCATGCATTCCAATCGGTAAACCCGCTTTGGCGGGAATCGTTGCCAGTGCAGTGACCCAAGACCCATGTTGAAATGGCATCATGCGGCCGCGCCTTAGCTGCGGCCGACCTGGCTTCCCATGAACGAGTTTCCGGGCTCACAACTCCTGACACAAATGTTAGTATGTTAGATCATGAGGGGGGTGATCATGAAAATACCGGTCGTT
The DNA here is from genome assembly GCF_014641695.1 of Nitratireductor aestuarii. Taxonomy (GTDB): domain Bacteria; phylum Pseudomonadota; class Alphaproteobacteria; order Rhizobiales; family Rhizobiaceae; genus Chelativorans; species Chelativorans aestuarii. Next base: position 128,630 of record NZ_BMIF01000006.1, read on the forward strand.
ATCGCCGGGGCCGGACCTGTTGGGCTGACCCTTGCACTTGATCTTGCACGACGCGGCATCCGTTGCCTCGTCGTCGAGCGCAATCCGTCAACGACCAGGCATCCGAAGATGGACATCACCAATTCGCGCAGCATGGAGTTATTCCGCGCGATTGGCATCACCGAGAGTCTGCGGGCTGCCGCCGTGCCGCCATCGCACGCCTTTGATGTCTCGTGGATCACAAATTTCGTTGGCGAAGAGCTTCACCGTTTCGCGTACCCGTCCGTTGATGAGATGAGGCGGCGTATCCTGGAGAAAAACGACGGCACCATGCCGCTCGAGCCACCGATGCGAGTTTCACAAGTGGTGATCGAGCCTGTCCTGAGAATGCACGCAGAACGCAGCCCACTGATTGACCTGCGCTTCTCGACCACCTTCGAGCGCTTTGAGGAGCGGGAAAACGGTGTGACGGTGGTGCTCCGTGACACTGGAACGGAGAATCGGACGACCGTCGAATGCCGCTATGTGGTCGGATGTGATGGCGGCGGAAGCGTGGTACGGCAGCAACTGGGCATTGACCTGGAAGGCTCGCCGCGCGTCATGGAACGCTTCATGACGCATTTCCGCTCTCCCGAAAAAGACCTCCTGATGCGCTGGGGTGTGGCCTGGCACTATCAATCCGTTTACGGCACCCTCATTGCCCAGAATGATGAGGACGTCTGGACCCTGCATTCGCGGTTTCCGGATACGAAGACGGTTGAAGAGGCTCCGCAGGAACTGCTTCGCCGGTTCATCGGGCGGGATATCGAAGCAGAGATCCTGGTGGCCAATCCGTGGACGCCGCATCTTCTTGTGGCGCGCAGCTACGCCAAGCGTCGTGTCTTCCTCGCAGGCGATGCTGCGCACCAATACATTCCAACCGGCGGCTATGGCATGAACACCGGAATTGGTGATGCAACCAATCTGAGCTGGAAACTTGCCGCTGTCCTTCATGGCTTTGCTGGAGAATCCATCTTGCAGAGCTATGATGCCGAGCGTCGACCGATCGGAAAGCGCAACCTGGAAGCCTCGGGCCGCAACAACGATGTTCGCAAGGAGATCGGCGCCCTTTACACAGCCGAACTGTTCGAAGACGGTCCATCGGGCGATGCAGCCCGCGGACGCGTGTCGGCTGAGATGAAGCGCATTGGAAACCTGGAAAATGAAGCCTGGGGCATAGAGCACGGCTACGTCTATGCGGAGTCGCCGGTGGTTTGCGCGGAAGCTGGCGCGTCCATCAATACCGATCCAGCCGTATACGAACCGACGACCGTGCCGGGGGCCCGCCTGCCAAGCATCTTCCTGAAGGATGGTGCTGCGCTCTATGACAGGTTGGGTCCGTGGCTGACGCTGATTTCCTTTGGCCCGTCAGATCATGCCGGCTATTTCGAGGAGGCAGCAAGGATCCGCGGCGTGCCGCTGCGGGTGCTCACGATCGACGAGCCCGAACTGGTTTCGATTTATCAGGCACCCCTACTTCTGGTTAGGCCCGACCACCACGTTGCCTGGCGGGGTTCCAGCATCGCCGACATGGCTGCCGCTGCGCGGGTCATTGGCCGTACCCTAGGGTGGTATGGTCATATCTGGTCGAAGTAGACGGGGTATGACAGCCAGTCTACTTCGACAGCTCGAGCATTGCGTGCAGCAGGACGTTGGCGCCGGCGGCCAGATCTTCAGGCGAGGCGTATTCCCGCACGTTGTGGCTGATGCCATCCTTGCAGGGCACAAAAACCATTGCCGTTGGTACGACACGGGCCACATTTGCGGCGTCGTGCAGGGCGCCGCTGGCCATCTTGCGGTAGGAATATCCCTGCTGGATCGCCGCCTGTTCGAGCGCCGCAACGCAGGTTTCATCGAAGACGGTCGGCGGCACCGAAATCCGCTGGGAACATTCGACTTCGCATCCGGAAGACGCGCCGACCGAGGCGCAGGCAGCCGCACACTCCTGCGTCAGCTTCTCCAGCGTTTCGGCGTCCGGGTGCCTGATATCGACCACGAAGGATGTCCGTCCGACGATGGTGCTCGGGCCGTCCGTCTCAGGCTTCAGGCGACCAACGCTGACGCGCGCCGCCGGGCCGTAGCTGCGGCCGATCTCGTTCAGCGCGACGAGCATACGGGCGCTTGCCAGCAACGCATCCTGCCGCTGGTCCAGCGGCGTGGTGCCGGCGTGGCCATCGGCCCCCGTCACCTCGACATCGAGCCAGCGCAGGCCCTGCACGGTGTTCACGACGCCGATCTGCAGCTGCTCCTGCTCAAGAATGGGTCCCTGCTCGATGTGCAGTTCCAGGAACGCGCCCAGCGGGAATTTCTCCGAGCCTTCGCCCAGCCAGCCGCGCGACTTCGCTTCGTCGCGGAAGAGGATGCCATCGGGCGTATGGGCCTTTGCCAGGCCCTCCTCGTCGATCAGGCCCGTGTACCAACCGGAACCCAGCAGCGCGGGGGCATAACGTACACCCTCCTCGTTGGTCCAGTTGATGACCGCGAGCGGCGCATTGGTCTGGATGCCTTCGTCGTTCAGGGTCTCGATCACCTCGAGCGCCGCCAGCACGCCGGAAATGCCGTCGAAACGTCCACCATGGGGCTGCGTGTCGAGGTGGCTGCCGGAACCGACCGGCAGGCGCTCCGGGTCAAGGCCCGGGCGGAAGCAGAACATGTTTCCGGCGCCATCCACGCGAACCTCAAGGCCAGCCTCACGGCACCAGCGGGCGAAGAGGGCGCGGGCTTCCGCATCCTCCGCCGACATGGCCAGGCGGCATGAACCCGTTTCCTCGATGGCGCCGATCCGCGCCAGCTCCATGTGACGGGCCCACAGCCGGTCTGCATTGACCGTCAGTGCCTTGTTTGCAGGATACGCCATTTACAGTGCCCTTTCCTTGCGCCCGTTGATCAGCTGGGACACCATGACGGCTACGACGAGGGCGCCACCGTAGAAGAGGTCGTGGACGAAGGTTCGGAAGCCAAGTACCGACAGGCCGTTGATGCCGGTCACCAGGAAGTAGACTGCGATCACCGAGCCCCAGGCATTGAAGCGGCCGGGCTTGATGCAGGTTGCGCCGAGGAAGGCGGCGGCGAAGGCTGGCAGCAGAAGGGTGGTGCCGGACGTCGGGTTCGCCGAACCGGTGGTTCCCGTATAGAGGATGCCGGCAAGGGCTCCCATCACGCCGGAAGCACAGAAGGCTGCCATGCGCACGCGGCCAACGGCGATGCCGGCAAGGCGTCCAACTTCACGGCCACGGCCGGTGAACAGCAGCTTCTGGCCAAAGGCCGTGTAGGAGAGGACGTACCAGATGATCGCTGCAAGCACGATTGCGTAATAGAAGCTCAGCGGAATGCCGAAGATGCGCTTGATGATGACATACTGCATCAGCGTGCGGGCCACGCCGCTGATCGTCTGGCTGTCGCTCATCCACAGCGTGATACCGTGGAGGAAGGTGCCGACACCCAGCGTGACGATGAGCGAGTGGATGCGGAAATAGAGTGTGATCGCACCATTGATGAGGCCGACGGCTGCACCCGCCAGCAGCACGATCGGGATGATGTAGCCGAGCGGTACGCCCATGCGGGCGCTCAGGATCGCGGTCAGCATCGACACGAACGTCAGCGTCTGGGCGATGGAGAGGTCGAAGTCGCCAGCCGTCAGCGGGATGATGAGGCCGAGCGTGACAATCACGAGCACGGCTTCGGAACCGAAGATGCTGGAGAAGTTCGACCAGGTGAGAAAGGTATCGGGCCGCAGGAAACCGAAGATCGCAATTACCGCGACCCACACGATCACAAGCCCGTATCGTTCCAATAAAGATCCCAAATTAGACATGGTTAAGCATCTGCCGGTTCGTGTGTTCTGGTTTCGCCGTAGCAGGACGCCTCGATAGAGGACTTCGTGACTTCGCTTCCGCGCAACTGTGCTTTGACACGGCCGCGCTCGAAGACGAGCACCCGGTGTGCGATCTGCTCAAGCTGCTCGAATTCGGACGTCGCGCAGATCACGGCCGCGCCGTTTCTGCAGGCTTCAAGCAGGCGCTCGTAGATTTCACGGCGGGCCCCGACGTCGATACCCTGTGTCGGTTCGTCGAGCAGGATCAGCTTCGGTCCGAGCTGCAGCCACTTCGCCAGCAGGAGCTTTTGCTGATTGCCGCCGGAGAGCTCCGACGCCGCCTGCTGCGGCGCGTTGGCCTTCACGACGAAACGCTCGATCAGGCCTGCCGTCGTCTGCTGCCGCTTGCCATGGTCGAGGCGGAAACGTCCCTCGCCGCGGACGGCGAGCGGGAGCATGGCGTTTTCGGTGAGGCTGATGTCGAGCGCGAGACCCTTGATGGGGCGGTCTGCCGGAATGAAGGAAATGCCGGCGCCAATGGCGTCGCTCGGGCGCAGCCTGGCAAGGTCGTAGACCTCGCCGTTGATCCTGAGCTGACCGGAAAGTGCCTTTTGTGCGCCGGCGAGCAGGCTGGGAACCTCGTCGTAGCCGGAGCCGATCAGGCCGGTAAGGCCGAGGATCTCGCCGGGACGTACGTCGAAGCTGAGGTCTCTGACGGTGCCGCCATTGGCACCCATCACCGTGAGGAGCGGGGCCGATGGGCCGCTGACGTCTCCCACAAGCCGTTCCTGGGTGAGCGCGCGCCCAACAATGGCGGCGACGATGTCGCGCCGATCCGTGTTGGCGCTCTCGAACGTACCGATGACATGCCCGTCGCGAAGCACGGTTGCCCGGTCGGTGATCTCCTTCACCTCATCGATGTCATGCGAGACGAAGATGATGCTGACGCCGCTGTCGCGCAGGCGGCGCATCATGGAAAACAGCTCGCGCACGTCCTCGATGGGCAGGAACGGGGTCGGTTCGTCCAGGATCAGCACGCCGGGGCTGGCCTGATCGGAGTGCGAGCTGACCCGGTCGGCGGCGCGGACGATGGCTAGCTGCGCACGCTTGACGGGCGACAGGTCGGCCACCTGGGCCATCGGGTCGAGCTTGATGTGGTACTGGTCAAACAGCCGCCGCGCGCGTTCTGCTTCGGCCGTCCAGTTGACGAACCAGCGCCCGCTGCGCGCATCGTCGCCAAGAATGAGGTTTTCGAGAACAGTCGCGTCAGGCAGCAGGCCAAGGTTCTGATGAACGAAGGCCAGGCCGATCTTCTCGCTGCGGCCGAGGGGGATGGGAAGCGCAACCGGCTTCCCATCGATGTGCAGGGTTCCCTCATCCGGCTTGTGAAAGCCGGAGAGGATCTTGATGAGCGTAGATTTGCCAGAGCCGTTCTTGCCCAGGAGTCCGTGGATTTCGCCGGGCATCACGACGAGATCCGCACGCGAAAGCGCGTGAACCCCGCCGAAAGTCTTGGTCAGCCCCCGGATTTCCAGGCGCGGAACAACCTGGCTTGTCATTCGGCGATCTTCCAGAGCTTGCGATAGCCTTCGACATAGGCATCGCCGTAGCCCTTTGCGGGGTCGGCCGGGTTGCCGACTTCGTCAATGTTCTCGGCCGTGAAGATGCGCAAGGGTACCTTGGAGTCGCGGACAGCTTCCATGTCGCACAGCAGCCGCATCTCGGCGTCGAGCATTGCATGAGCGATCCAGTCCAGGTTCTCGCCGATGTCGATCTCAACATCGCCGGCACGGATCATGTCGAGGACGAAGGGTGTACCGTTGAAGGTCGCGACCTTCACCTGTTCGCTACGTCCGGCGATGGCGATCGCCGGCGTGACGAAGGTCGACATGCTGTCGTAGATCGGGATGACGTAGTTGAGGTCCGGATTGGACTGCAGTGCACCGGCCACGGTCGGCTGAACCTTGGTCGACCAATCGACGATTGGCACGTTCACGATCTCATACTTGCAGTCCGGGCAGTGCTCCTTGAAGGCATAGGTGATGCCGGCAACGAGTGAATCGGTGGAGAGCGCTTCCGTGGAAACGAGCACGAGAGCGTTCGTCTTGCCGTCGGTCTGCGCGATGGTCCAGTCGGCCATCAACTCACCGGCCTTGTGGTAGTCGATCGCGATAGCCGCATCGACACCGGCAGGTGCATCCTGCTCAAGACCGGTCAGGTGCGAGGTGACAACCTTCACGCCCTTGGCCTGGGTCTGCATGACCTGAGGCTCGAAGAAGCGCGGGTCGGCACCAGCAAGAAGGCTGACGAGGCCGAACCCGTTGTTGGCAGCATAATCCATGCCCTGGATCCACTGCGTCGGGTTGCCCTGGTTTTCCCACTCCATGTGCTCGAAACCAAGTTCCTGCGCCAGCTTGGTCTTGTGGTCGCTGATGGTCTTGATGAACGGAATGGCGCTCGAAGCGGGGATGGTGAAGATCTTCTTGCCGGCCATGCAGGCCTTGGCGTCGAAGGGTTCACCGGCCGGCACGAAGTCCGGAATCTTGGAGTAGTTGGCGAGGTTCTCCTTGGCCTTGTCCACGCCTTCGTCAGCGGTGGCGGGAAGGAACGCCACCAATGAGAGGGCCGATGCCAGACCCAAAATCTTTGCAACGCGTATCATGTCCAGTTCTCCTCAGGTTCTACGCGAAAGTTCCCAGTCGTTTTTTGTTATTCGCGCGGCTGACCCCTATGCTTCGCCGCGCAATCTCCGTGTTGCAGCCTCATCCACCGCACCGCCTGCTATGACGACTGCGTAGTCTGACTGTGCCGTCTCAGGCGTGATCAGTTCGTCCAGGACATCGTCCAGCACCAGTTTCGGGTCACGCTTGGTGGGATCGCCATAACCGCCGCCGCAGGGGCCGTAGGCGGTGATGCAGTCGCCTTTCGCCAGCTGGCGGTAGGGGATTTTCGACGGCAGATTGACCACGTCGCCACTCGCACGGGCCAGTTCCACCTTGGCAGGCGAGCCGTCCTTACCGTCGAGGAAGCCCCATGGACGGAAGCGCTGGCCGTCGCCTTCAACCGATACCGCGCCATCTTCGAGCAGTTCGAACGAGCGGATGGAGCCGATACCGCCGCGCCAGGTGCCTGCGCCGGCCACGTCTTCGCGCAGTTCGTACTGCAGGACACGCAGGGGAAGATGGGACTCGATATCCTCGATCGGGTTATTGCGGGTGTTTGCATAGAGCGTGTCGACGGCGTCCATGCCATCCTTGCCGGCGCGGCCGCCGTAGGCGCCTTCCATGATCTCCATGTGAACCCAGGGCTTGCCGCCCGAAGCGCCACTGAAGGCCATGACGCGAAGGTTGCCGATACCGGCGCTGACCTGCTTCGGCACAGCCGGAGCAATCGCCTTCATTACCGTGTCGGCGACCGCATTGCCCGAACAGAAACGGGCGATGACCGGGGCCGGGAAGATCGGATTGGCGAGGCAGCCCTTCGGCGCGTGGATCGTGATCGGGCGGGTCAGGCCGCTGTTCTGCGGAATATTTCCGTAAACATCGCTGTCGAGCAGGATCGAACGGAGCGTCAGCCACACGGCGCAGTCAACGGTGCCGACGAGCGGCATGTTGATCGGCTTGTTGGTGGTCTGCGGGGCCGTTCCGGTCAGGTCGACGTGAATGTCGGAGCCCGACACGGTCAGCGTCACCTCGATCGGCAGTTCCTTGAGCGCCGGATCCGGATCATCGAGGTATCCGTCGATGAAGGTTCGGGCGTTGTAGCGGCCATCCGGAATGCGGGAGATGGCATCGCGCATCAGACGCTCGGAATAGTCGAGCAGGTCTTCGTAAGCGCCCGTGACGGTCTCGAGGCCATATTGCTCCAGCAGCGCCGAGTAGCGCTCTGCACCGATGCGGGCGGCCGCGATCTGCGCTTCCATGTCACCGACGACGAGATCGGCGATGCGGATGTTGCTGCGCAGGATCTGCCAGACCGGTTCAACCTTGCGGCCGGCGTCATAGACGCGGATCGCCTTAAACTGCAGGCCTTCGGCGTAGGTGTCCACGGCGTCCACGATACCGCAGCTGCCGGGGGTGAGTGCCCCGATGTCGAGATGGTGGGCGGTCGTCACCGAGAAGCCGGCGAGCTCGCCCTTGTGGAAGATCGGCACCGCGAAGCCTACGTCCGGACCATGGGAGGCGCCGCCATAGGGATCGTTGTGCATGAAGACGTCGCCCGGCTGGACCTTGTCTCCTCGCTTCTCCAGTTCGCCAAGGATACCGGCGATATAGCCCGGGATCGGGCCGGACTGCAGCGGAGTGCTCATGGTGCACTCGCAGAGCTGCCTGCCAGTGGCGTCCGTCAGGGCCGTGCCGAAGTCTTCACTTTCGCGAATGATGCTCGAGTAGCTCATTCGCATGAGCTTGTGGCCCATTTCGACTGCGATGTTCTCAAGCGCACCGTGAATAACGGCCGCAAGGATAGGATCGACGCGCGTCTGCATGATTTGCCTCCTGAACCTTAGTTGTCGCGCGTCATGCGCACGTTGCCGTACCGATCCGCCCAATAGATCCAGCCTGGCGGAACGACGGTCGTCGTATCAGTCTGAAGCAGGATTGCCGGGCCGCTGTACTTGACGTCGACCGGGAGCGTCGTCCGCTCGATGTGCGGCGTCTCGAAGGCCTGCAGGTTTCCGTCCACGCGGAAGACGCACCGGCCGGAACCAACCTGGGTCGGTTCACCGGAAACCGCGTACACCGGCGGCTCCGAAAGCTTGTCGACGAGGCCAAGGCCGCGCACCTTTACGGTGACGATCTCGATCGGGCTGCTCTCGAACGCGTGGCCGTATTCGGCACGGTGACGGTCGTGGAACGCACGCCAGACGGTCTCCAGTGACTCCTCCGACAGAGGACCATCGGGGACGTCAATCTTCAGTTCGTAACCCTGGCCAACGTAGCGCAGGTCAGCCTGGCGCAGCATACGAACCCGGTCGGCAGGCACCTTGTCACGCTCGAAGATCGCGCCAAGCTCGGCTTCCATGTCGTCATAGAGCGCCTGCAGCCTGCTGATCTCGAGCTCGCCCTTCACTGCGAAGGCGGTGCGCAGGGCGTGATATTCGAGATCGGCCGTCAGAAGACCCACGGCGGAGGTGATGCCGGGATGGGGCGGGATCAGGACGCTCGTCATGCCGAGCATGGCAGCCGTTTCGGCAGCCTGCAGCGGACCACCGCCGCCAAAGCCGGACAGCGTGAATTCGCGCGGATCGATACCCTTCTGGACCGTCCTCGAGCGGATGGCATTGGCCATGTTGCTGTTGAGGACGGTGAGTACGCCTTCTGCGGTTTCTTCCGGCGTGCGGCCAAGCTTTTCGGCCAGTTCACCGATAACACGGGCCGAAGCCTCGGCATCAAGCGACATGCGTCCGCCAAGGAAGCGTTCCGGCACCAGGCGGCCGAGCACCACATTGGCGTCGGTCACGGTAGGCACGGTGCCGCCACGACGGTAGGCAGCGGGGCCAGGAACGGCGCCTGCAGACTGCGGCCCAACGCGGAAGGCCTTGCCCTGATCAAGATAGGCGATGGAGCCGCCGCCAGCGCCGATCGTATGGATGTCGATCATCGGCAGCATGACGGGGAAGCCTGCGATCTGGGCGCTGCGCGCATCCGATTCCGTCAGGCGACCATCACGGATGATGCCGATGTCGGCGCTGGTGCCGCCGATATCAAGCGTCACCAGCTTGTCGATGCCGGCATGCTGGCCGACCCATTCACCACCGCGGACACCCGCGACGAGGCCGGAAAGCAGCGTAGACGCCGGGCGTTCGGCAATCATCTCCGGTGTCGCAAGGCCACCCGAGGAGGTCATCACGCGCAGTTCGCCGGTGATGCCGAGCTTCGCAAGTTCCCCGCTGAGATTGCTGATGTAGCGGCGCACTTTCGGTCCGATGAAGGCCGACATGGCCGCCGTGGTGAAGCGCTCGAACTCGCGGAACTGCGGGGAAACGTCAGCCGAAGTCGTGACGAATACGTCTGGCAGGATTTCCCGAACGATCTCTGCCGCGCGGCGCTCGTGTGCCGGATTGACGTAGGAGAACAGGAAGCCGATCAGGACGGCCTCAACGCCGGCTTCGCCCAGTTCACGGGCAGCCTGTGCGACGGCTTCTTCGTCCAGCGGAACAAGCTCAGCGCCCTGCGCGTCCAGACGGCCCTCCACAGTCTTGCGGAAGCGGCGATGGATCAGCGGCCGGTTCTGCCAGGGCAGGTCCTGCATGATCGAATAATGCTGCGGGCGCTGATGTCGACCGATGTGAAGGACATCGCGGAAGCCCTTGTTGGTGATCATGCTGGTTATGGCGCCATCGTGAACCAGCATAGCATTGGTTCCGACGGTCGTGCCGTGGAACACGGCGGTAATTGCCTCGGGAACGATGCCTGCAATCTCGCAGATGCCCTGGATGCCGGCAATGACACCTTCAGCTGGATTGGCAGGAGTGGACGGAACCTTATGGATCGTTACGGCTCCCTTTGCCAAATCCGCAAGAATGAGGTCTGTGAACGTCCCGCCGACGTCAACTCCTAGTGCAATCATGATTACCTCTCCAACCAATATCGGAAGATTGATCCATCTGGATTGATCTGGCAAGTTGAATCTACATGGATCTAATTTGTTGGTCGCTGGCATGCTGGACGATCTGCGAGGAGCCTCGTAGGGGAGAGAGAATGAAGAGCATTGCTGAGGATGAAACGTTGAGTACAAACGACTACAGAGCGAGCATCTTTGCCGGAAAATTGAAGGAGCTGATGGTCATCAGCTATGTTGTTCTGGGAAACAACGTGGTGACCGGCCGCTTTATCGAGAAGCGCTACCGCATGCCTATCCAGGCGTGGTCGTCTCTTTATGTCGTCAGGGAATTTCCCGGCATACGCGCCAAGGAAATTCGCGAGGTCATTCCCCGTCCGCAGAACACGATCAGCCGGGCCGTCTCGCTGCTGGAAGCGCGGGGCTATCTCCGCCAGGAAGTGTCGGAGACGGATGGGCGCGAGAAATGCCTCTACGTGACCCCCGCAGGTGCGAAGCTGGTGGATGAACTCGTCGAGATCTCTCGGCTGAGACAAGAAGAATGGCTGGCGCCTCTGACGCCGGAGGAACGCAAGATGTTCTACCAGCTGTCCCGCAAGATCGCGGAAGGCCAGAAGCTGCTGACCACAGAGGTAATGAGCGTCGATTAGCTGCTGATGGCTGCCAGAAACCGGCAAAGCGTGTAGCAATGCCGGTTTCTCGCCGTCCCAAACGGAAAACCTACTCCGCCACCTTCAATAAAAGCTTTCCCGCAACCTGACGGGAAAGAAGGCGGTCATACATCTCGTGCACCTTCTCCAGAGGGTAAACGCCTTCGACCGGCACTTTCAGGCTGCCATCGGCGATCCTCGATACGACCGCCTCAACCGCGTTGCGCGAGAGGTCCGAACGAAAATCTATGTGGCCCAGATGGAAGCGGGTAAACGTCAGCGAGCGGCGAACAAGACGTTCCCAAAGGTTTGGATAAGGCCTGCCTTCTGCTTCACCGAAACTGACGACATGGCCGAGCGGGCGGATAGCGTCGAAGGATTTGTCGAGAATACTGCCGCCAGTGGAATCGATGACCTTGTCGACACCGCGGCCTTCCGTCATCTCAAGAACGACCTGAACAAAGTCTTCCTCGTTGCGGTTCACGACGCGCGCTGCACCATATTCAAGCGGGCGCTTCTCCTTGCCAGCCGTGCCGATGGTGCCGATCACAGTTGCCCCCGCCTGATGCGCGAGCTGGGTCAGGTAGAGGCCAACGCCGCCGCCAATCGCATGGATCAGGACAACGTCATCCGGCTTGAGGGTAGAGACTGTGTGGAGCATATGCCAGGCAGTCAGCGCCTGTATGTAGAACGCAGCTCCGGTATCAGTCCCGACATTGTCTGGAAGATGGATCAGACGCTCGCTCGGAATGGTGCAGAATTCAGCAAACCCGCCCGCATCTTCCGAAAAGCCGGCAACGCGATCACCCACCGAAACATCGTCAACACCTTCGCCGATCGCCGTCACCGTCCCGCCAATTTCCAGTCCGGCAACGAGGGGATAGCCTTTCGGATGCGGGTAGCTGCCGACACGCATCATCGTGTCCGCATAGTTGCACCCGCCATACTCAACCCTCACGAGCGCCTCGCCGGGGCTGGGGTGGGGAACAGGAACATCGGTGACGACCATGTTCTCTTCCTCGCCGCCAGGCGGATTGATCAGAACTGCGCGCATAGTTTGCCCTTCCATTTATTGCATGACGCGAGAGCGCGCGGGTTCCCCTTATGTTTATGTATGGAAATAGATATCCGGCCCTCTGCGCGCTCAGAGTTGCGCAAGGCAGAGGGTGAGTCAATATAAATCCAGATGGATCAATTTGCTTTTGACCAGCCTGTAGGCTCAGGCGCTGACCAACGCTCGATGCTGTTCACAGTCTCTGCCAAACCGCCGCTGGAAGCGATGGCGTCGCTTGCCGCCCTGGACCGCTCGGCGTAAGCAGGATCGGTCAGAAGTCTTTGGAGAGCCTCTTCAACGCGCTTCGGCGAGAGACGCCGAGGCGACAGCTTGATGCCAACACCATGGTGCACGATCCTCGCAGCCAGACCCGGCTGATCGAAGGCAATCGGAAGCACAAGCATCGGCTTGCCAGCCTCCAGAGCATCGAGCACCGTGTTCTGTCCGCCATGCGTCACGCAAACGTCTGCCTGCGCAAGGACATCCCGCTGGGGAACGAAATCCACCGCCCATGTCGCGCCAAGACGTTCCGCCTGACCGGGTGTCAGACCTCCGCAATGGGCGACCATCAATTGTGCGTTCAGGCGGTGGCATGCCCGCGCGACAGCTTCGAAAATCGCATACCGATGCCCCTGCAATGTTCCGAGCGACATGAAGACAAAGGGACGAGCCCGATCGATGTCCAGCGCGAAGGGCTTTAACGGTGGCGGATCTCGCAACGGACCAACCTGAAGGAGAGGCCGGGCCGACGGGGCGCGCGGGAAGTCAAGCGCGCCCGGCAATTGCGCGATTGTGCCAATAGGGGAGAGGCAATCCTCCAGTGTCTGGAGACCGGAGAGGCCGAACCGCGCTGCCCAACGCCTGATCGTGGCTCGCTGCGCCCGCAAGAGCAGGCTCGCGACCATCTCGCCTCCACGATTGCGTTTAAGGCCAGCTTCGTCAGTTGCATAAGGCCAATCGAGATAGGGCGGCGGGATCCGTTCATCCCGTTCCAACGGCACGGCACAAGCGAATGACACGAAGGGAATCCCAAGATGCCGGGCAATCAGCCCTGCCGCAGGCTCCATCTGGTCTGCCACAAGCGCATCGACGTTGAGTTGGCTTAAGATGCCGGGAACATGCCTGCAGGTGTTGTCCGTCAGAGCCGCTGAATCCGAAACGGTCCGCAGGACGCCCAAAGGTCCGCGCGGATTGGCTGCCCGCCTGATCACTTCCGTTGTCGATCTGCCGGGGGACGACGGGAAAGTGACGACCGGAACGTTCTGCGAAAGAAATGCTTCTGCCCCCTCCTGAAGGAGCATCGTCGCCTCATGCCCTCGGGCAATCAAAGCCGCCGTCAGTATCTGGAAAACCTGGACATGGCTGGGAAACGGAGGACAGATCAGAGCGAGGCGCAAAATTTTCTCCAGTGGAGCCAAAATATTCCATTGAACTTGTTCAAGCGTAAATGGTTCTGCAGAAATGCTCTATCCGTCCGTCCGGCAACAATCCTCCGGTTCGACCGCATTTGCGGTGGTCACGATTATCGTGGCGAAGCTTCTGCTGCTTCATCTGATGGGGCGGCCGTTTAGCTGCAATTGCGGTGTGGTCACACTCTGGCAGGGCGGGCTTGATCCCAGCCAGAACTCCCAACAATTCGCCGATCACTATTCACTGCTGCATGCAGGCTTCGGGATGATCCTAATCCAGTGGTTGGCATGGATGCGGCCCCACTGGCGCTTTTCCGACTTGCTCGTGGTGGTCGTCGCAAGCAGCGCGATTTGGGAGATCATGGAGAACACGCCGCTCATCATCGCACGCTTCGGGATGCTGGGCAGCGATCTTCACTATAGTGGCGACAGTCTGCTGAACTCACTGGGCGACACGATCTTCGTGCTGGCCGGCGCCGTCCTGGCGATGAAACTGTCCCGTCTGGCGACACTCGTTCTGGTCACGACCATCGAGATTACCGTCTATCTGCTCATCGGTGACAGCATCCTGTTCGGTATGTTCCGCTTCTTCGCCGGCTCAACGATGGGACACGCTTGAGACCCGAAAGTGGAGCGGACCTGCCTCAGGGTCGCCCGACCAAATCGCGCCCCACAAGAATGTTGATCATATCTGCGCGTTTCCGGTCGCCAGTCATGGAACTCGCAAGGGGGCGGCGCGCTTATCCGTTTTCTCGTGAACTGTGTGTCGAGCTTGATCTCGTCCATGTCAAATTCAGGAAGCGCCTTGTGCTCGAAGATCAACTGCTCGAAACCAGCATTTACGGAAGAGGACGCGTCGCCGCGAATATCCGCCACGAGCTTCATGGCCTAAGAAGATCGGGAGGAGCCTGATGCCACCGGAGATCATGAGCGGGGCGATTCTCGAACCGGATCATCTGCGCCATGCGCTGGATGTCCGAGAGAAGCTGGAAAGCAGGCTCGACCATTTGCTGGACGCCTCCAGCGCCATTCCCGAAAATCTGAGCGCGGCGATGGAGCATGCCTTGTTTGCGCCCGGCAAACGGCTACGCCCGCTCCTTGTCTATCTCATCGCCGAACCGGATCTGGCGCAGGAAAATGCCGCGCTTGACCTGGGTTGCGCGGTGGAGATGGTGCATACGGCCTCGCTGGTGCTGGATGACCTACCTTGCATGGATGATGCACGTATGCGCCGCGACCGGCCGACGACACACATTGCCTTCGGCCAGGCCACAGCCATTCTTAGCGCCATCGCCTTGTTGTCACGCGCGTTCGGCATCATTGCCGAACTCGACATTCCTGCCGCCAAGCGAACGCGGCTGGCTACCATCCTTTCCACCGCCGTCGGCCACAAGGGGCTCGCTGCCGGGCAGGAGATCGATCTGAACGGTCGTTCCACCCTGAGCGGTACCGCTGAGGTCGAGAACCTGAACTGGCTGAAGACGGGAATGCTTTTCGAGGCATCGGCCGAGATGGGCGCTGTGCTCCGCGGCCTGCGTCCGGAGCGCATGCGCGAGGTTCGTATCTTTGCGCGCCATCTGGGTCTGGCATTCCAGACAGCCGACGACCTGCTCGACGTGTTCGGGGATGCCGAGGGAGCAGGCAAGGACGTCAACAAGGATGCCGGGAAGCCGACCATCGTCACGCTTCATGGCGCCGGACACGCCCACATGACGTGCCGACAGCATGTGGAAGCTGCCGAGCGCGCCTTGCGCGCTTCGGGGGTATCTCCCGCTCCGATAGAAGCGTTGATTGCCAAATATCTAAAACTCGAGACGCGTTTCGATGGACAATAGATCCAGACCGCTCAGCGTCGAGGGTCTGACCGTAAGCTATGGCCAGCGCGAGGTGCTGTCGGGTCTCAGCGTCGAGCTCGACGAAGGCGATATCTTCGGCCTGATGGGTCCCAATGGAGCCGGCAAGACCACATTGATCCGTGCGATCTGCGGCCGGGTTGAGCCCAGATCAGGCAGCCTGCGCGTCGGCGGCGACACCGGCAAGGCACGGCTCAGGCATATCGGGCTCGCACCGCAGGAGATCGCGCTTTACCCCTATCTGACCGTCCGGGAAAACCTGGAGGTCTTTGGACGCTTGTCGGGCCTGTCGCGACAGATCGTGCATAAAAGGCTGCCTTGGGCGAGCAACGCGACACGGGTCGCGGATCGGCTGGACGAACGTGTCGGTCTGCTCTCAAGCGGCTGGAAGCGCCGCGTCAACATCGCCGCCGCGATTTTGCATAGCCCGAAACTCCTGATCCTCGATGAGCCGACGGTGGGCGTCGACATCGAGGTTCGAAGCCACCTCAATGACGTGATCCTGGAGTTGAGCGGAAGCGGCATGGCAGTGCTGCTTGCCACCCATGACCTCGATCAGGCGGAGACGCTCTGCAACCGCGTCGGCTTTCTACGCTCCGGACGTCTGGCTGTGCAGGGTGCACCGACTGACCTCGTGCGGGAGGCTTTCGGCGGACGGAAGGAGATCATCATCGAACTTCGCCGACCTGCCGGCCCGCAGGACCTTATGCTGTTGAAGCGCATCGGGTTCACGCCGGACCCCGCGTCCAGGACATGGACCTTGCTGCGCGGCGATGCCGATCATCAGGTGAACCATCTTGGGGCGGCGCTCCGCAAGGCCGGTATCGATCTGCGCGAGATCCGCCTGCGTGAGCCCGGCCTCGACAGCCTTTTTCGCAGGGTGCTGCACCAAGGGGAGACGACCCTTTGATTGCAGCAATGTTCCGCGTCATGGCCCTCAGCGTCATTCGTGATCGAGGTGCATTGGCGCTCGCCTTCCTGCTGCCGCCGGTCATCTTCCTGATCTTCGCGGCTGTGTTCTCCGGTACCGGCGGGGGAGAAATCCGCCTGCAGATCGCGATCGGCAACGCATCGCAGTCGGCGTTCTCAAGCCGTCTTGAAGAAGCCCTGCGGAACGACGGGACGTTGCGGGTACTGCCAGGTGTGGTCACGAACCGCGAGGAGATGGTGCGCCTGATCCAGAGCGGACGTGCGGACGCCGGCCTCTATATCGAGAGCGGGCCCGATGACATGACTTCAGCGCCCATAAGGGTTCTCGTCGACCCTGGAAAGATGCTGGCGGGCGCCATCCTCGCAGGCCAGGTACAGCGTGTCATCGCGAGGGATCTTACCGACGTGTTGCTGGCGCGCTCGGCAACCACCGTCGAGCAACTCACCGGTGGGTGGAGTGCGGAGCAGACACAACGCCTTGCCGCAGCCCTGAACGAAATCCAGCGGGGAGGAGGGGGCGCTGGTGACAGAGCAGCGGCCCTTGTCACAACCGAGCAGGTGGGATCGGGCGAAGGCGCCTCGGCCACCATCAGCTACTATGCCGGCGCCATTGCGATGCTTTTCCTCCTCTTCTCGTCGATGCAGGGAGCGGCCACATTGATAGAAGAACGCCATGCAGGCATCCTCGATCGGGTGGCCGTCGGACCCGCCGGCACGGATGTGGTCGTCTTCGGCAAGTTCCTGTTCCTGACCGTGCAAGGGATGGTTCAGGTGGCGCTAATCTTCCTCGCTGCAGCGGTGTTCTACGATCTTGAAGTGACCGCCAGGCCTGGCGCGCTGATCGCAGTAACTGTGGTGGCCTCGGCCTCCGCAGCCGGGCTCGGCCTCGCCGTCGCCGCGTTCTGCACCAGCAAGCAGCAGGCCCAGACGGTTTCCACGTTTGTCGTGCTGGTCAGTTCCGCGCTGGGCGGATCGATGGTGCCGCGTTTCATGATGCCGCCGTGGTTGCAGGATATCGGTTGGTTCACCCCGAACACCTGGGCTGTGGAGGCCTATTACGGTATATTGTGGCGTAACGACGCGATGCAGGAACTGCTGCCGGAATTGTCGCTTCTGGCCTCTCTTGCCGCCGTGGGGCTGGTCGCAAGCCTCGCGGTTTCCCGCTGGCGGCTCAGCCTGTAATCGCGTGAGGAGAAGCTTATGGAGACTGTGCTGTACTACCTGGTTCCGATCCTGCTGGTTGTGGGAACGGTGGCGTTCATGGAATGGTTCGCCACGTGGTCACACAAGCACATCATGCATGGCTGGGGATGGGGCTGGCACAAATCGCATCACGAACCGCATGATGACGCGTTTGAAAAGAACGACCTCTACGCGGTCGTATTTGCCGGCGTCGCCATTGCGCTGTTTGCTGCAGGTGAGTGGTGGCGGCCGCTGACCTGGATTGCGCTGGGGATTACCATATATGGGTTCCTGTATTTCGTGCTGCACGATGGTCTGGTGCACCAGCGCTGGCCCTTCAAGTACATTCCGCGCAAGGGTTATCTCAAGCGCGTCTATCAGGCGCATCGGCTCCACCACGCGGTTGAGGATAAGGACGGATGCGTATCCTTCGGCTTCGTCTACGCGCCACCGGTGTCCAAGCTGGTCAAGCAGCTGCATGAGAACCGCAAGGGCTTTGACGAAAGTGCACTGAAGGAAGACGAGCCTTCGACGCCTGCGATGCCCCGCTGATCACAAAGGGCGCTGCCAGAGCTCGTGGCGCGGCGGAGCCGGACGGCTAAATCTTGTGGCCGCCACATCACCAAGCCCCGCCACAAGCAGCATGAGCTTTTCATTGCGGCTCGTTGAAATACGCTGCTCCCATGCGGCGGGGCCCTCCCGTCGCAACTTCTCTCCGATCGCAGCATAGACCCTGCGCGCAGCCGCGATCGCCCAGGCGGCGCGGGGTGGTAGTGCAGCGATGCCGGCGTAGGCTGATGCGTAATAGGCGTCAGCCATCTCGAGCAGGTCGAGCGCGGCTGCGTGGAGCCGTGGCCATTGCTCTCGATCGTCGGCGGCAATCTCTCTGAGCCCGTGTTGCGCGAGAAGCTCTGCTGGAACGTAAACCCTGCCTGCCCGCGCATCATCAATGACGTCGCGCGCGATGTTTGTCAGCTGGAACGCCAGGCCGAGGTCGCAGGCGCGGTCGAGCACCTTTGGATCGCGGACGCCCATGATCATCGCCATCATCACCCCCACGACACCGGCAACATGGTAGCAATAGTCCAGCGTATCGCCGATGGTCCGATACGTCCGGTGTTCCACGTCCATCTGGAACCCCATGAGGAGTTCCTGCGGGTGGCGATGAGGAATATCATGGCGCGCCACAACCCGGCGCAACGCCTCGAAGATGTACTCGTCGGTCGCTTCACCCGCGAGAGCTGCCGCTGTCTTCTGCCGCAACTCCATCAATCGTTGCTGCTGACCGATCCGGAAATCTTCCGCCTGCCCATGGCCAGCCTCCTGTCCGTCGATGACGTCGTCGCAATGCCGGCACCATGCGTAGAGCATCACGGCGTCCTCGCGCGTGTCGCGGTCAAACAGAAGTGCCGCGGCCGCGAAGCTCTGCGAGCCTTTCGCGATCGACTCCTCGCTTCTGGCGACGACCGTGTCGGTCATCGCCGCGCATCCGCGATCATCAGCCCTGCGGTCGCCTTGGCCGAGCCGACGACGCCGGGGATGCCAGCGCCCGGGTGCGTTCCCGCGCCGACGATATAGAGGTTTGTTATCTTGTCGTCGCGGTTGTGCGGGCGGAACCACGCGCTTTGGGTCAAGATTGGCTCGATGGAAAAAGCCGAGCCCAGGTGGGCGTTGAGCTCGTCCCGGAAATCAAACGGGGTGAAGTGCCGGACGGTGACCAGATCATCGAGCAGCCCGGGAATGTAGCGATCGTTGAGATATTGCAGGATACGGTCGCGATAGCGCGGACCTTCCGCATACCAGTCGATATTTGCGGTGCCCAGATGCGGCACCGGCGAGAGCACGTAATAGGCGCTTTGTCCGGGTGGGGCGAGGCTGTCGTCGGTCACCGATGGGGCGTGGAGGTAGAGCGAAAAGTCGTCGGCTAACTCGCTGCCCTTGAATATCTCGTCGATGAGCTCGCGATAGCGCTGCCCGAACAGGACCATGTGGTGCTTCAATTCCGGATGCTGCGTTTTCAGCCCGAAATAGATCACGAACAAGGACATGGAATGACGCTTGGCACCCAGCTTCCGCCCCTGTGCTTCGCCACGCTTGGTGCCGCGGAGCATGTCCCGATAGGTATGCACCACGTCGGCATTCGACGCGATCTGGTCGAACGCGAAGGCTCTTCCATCCTTCAGGGTCAGGGCGGTCACGCGATCACCATATGCGGCAATGCGATCGATCTCGGCGTTAAGGTGGATCGTTCCGCCAAGATCTTCGAAGAGCCTCGCCATAGCGGCGATCAGCGCGCCGGTGCCGCCCCTGGCGAACCAGACGCCGCCCTTTCGCTCCAAAGCATGGATCAGGGCGTAGATCGAGGACGTGTCGAACGGGTTTCCGCCGACCAGAAGCGAATGGAAGCTGAAGGCTTGCCGCAGCTGCTCGTCCTGAATGAATTCACTTACTTTCGAATAGACACTTCGATAGCTCTCGAGGCGCAACAGCTGCGGCGCGACCTTCAGCATCGACCCGACGTTGAGGAAGGGAACTGTCCCGAGCTTCTCATAACCCTCGCGATAGAGGTCGTTGGAATAGGCCAGAAACCGGCGATATCCCTCCACATCCTGCGGAGATTTTGCTGCGATCTGGCGGTCCAGCGCCTCCTGATCGTCCGCATAATGGAAACGGTAGCCATCTTCCCAGCAGAGCTGGTAAAAGGGCGCGACCGGCAGCAGCGTGACGTAATCCGCCATATCGCGACCAGAGAGCGCCCAAAGCTGCTTCAGGCAGTCGGGATCGGTGATGACTGTCGGGCCGGCATCGAAGGTAAATCCCTCGTCCTGATAGACATAGGCGCGGCCACCCGGCTTGTCCCGCTTTTCGAACAGCGTCGTCTGAATGCCGGCGCTCTGCAGGCGTATGGCAAGCGCCAATCCGCCAAAACCTGCTCCGATCACGGCTGCGGTCGTTGATAGGTTCACGCTTGCTCCAGGGTAAGAAACGGGCCCTCGCGCAAACAGGCGAGCGCCTTGTGAATGGGGACCGGCGGCTTGCCGGTCAGGATGCGTGCCACATCGAAGCGCGTGCTTTCGCCGGCATAGAAGCGCTCGATCAAAGGCTGAGGCAGCCGATAGAACCTTTGCAGGACGAGATGGCGGCGCTGCGGTTCAGCGGCTCGAAACAGCATGCGGTTGAGCAACCGATAGAAGCCCTGTTGGCGATGGCGAGACAGAGCCATGGCCTTGATCCGCCGGGCGAGCGTTGAGCTATCCACCGGCCACGCGTCGGCAACGAGATTTGCCAGCCGCACAGCGTCGGGAAGACTGTAGCCCGTAGTGGGGTGGAACAGTGCGGCACGCACGCCGATCTGGGGCACGTCGTTCGGCGCTTCCGACCAGAAGCGCTCGGCATCATGGGCAAGGGTGATGGGAAGCACACCGCTTTCGCGTCGAATGACTTCCCTGATCGCCCAGCTTCGGGCGCGGGCATAATCATGAATTGCGCGCTCATAAGCACTTTGATCCTGCTCCACGCCATCGGCGTAGCGGGTGTCCTCGATCAGCAGGCGGGTTGGCGAGAAGGGCAGGAGATAGATGAAGCGGTAGCCGTCGAGCTGGTCGACCGAGGCATCCATGATGACGGGATCACTGATGCCGTGCGGTGTTTCGGTTTCGACTTCGAGCCCTACAAATTTCTGGTAGCCCAGCAGAAGCGCATTGCTCTGGCGAAAACCGCGGGCATCGATCACGCAGTCGGCTTCGATCTTTTCACCGGTCTTCAGCACCACGCCCTGCGGCCCCACTTCCGCGACGGGCACATGCGGAATGATCGTCACGTTGGGCAATCGCACGATGGCTTCACGAACGGACGCGCTGGTCAGCGACGCATAGCTCGACGACAGATGCCGCTCGTAGTCCCGAAAACGCACCGACTGGCCGGACCATCGATGGGCGATCAGCGGTTCCAGCCATTGAAGGTCGCCCTCTGATACATCGGCCAGATGAAACGACCAGGTGTGCTCGCCAAAGGGGGATCCCGACGCTTCCAGGATGACGATGTCGATGCCAGGAGTGTTGGAGAGACGTTGCGCCAGCAGGCCCGCGGCAAGGCCCGCGCCAGCTACCAACAATCGCTGACCAGCATTCCCGGTCCTGAACAAGCTACCTCCGCCGCCTTGCACTGCCGATCGTTGGCGCTTGCCTTGATCTGCCCACGGCTATGAACGCAAGACAGCCGTTTTCGTTGCGCGGATTTTGAGCATCGCCGTCCGGTTGTCGCAGCCGTCAGCCCAAGCGGGCATGGAAGCAGGAAGCGCGCGTTTCCGCGCGCTTCGTTTGTCGGTTAGCGGGAATTCACGAGCCAGAAGTCCTGCCAGTCCTGCAGCTTTTCGAAGTCGTCTGCTGCTGTGGACGAGTTGGGGACATGCATCTGGTCCATGTACTTGATGATGCCGGAAGCTTCATTTTCCGGCATGACGGCGTTCTTGTTTGTCGCGATCTTGCCGTCGCCCAGCTGCGGGATCATGCCTTCGCCCGACATCATGAAGTGGACGAACAGCTTGGCAGCGTTCGGATGCTTGGTTCCCGTGGCGATGACCGCTACGCGAGGCGTCAGCTGGCCAATCCAGGGCTTCAGGCCGTCACAGACGCCCATGCCGTATTCGTTCTTCTTGGCATCGCGGAAAATGGCCGTCGACAGGAAGCCCATGAAGGGCTTCTCCTGGCCCTTAGCGCCGATGATCGGTCCGACATCGGAATCCGAGCGCGTGACGCTTGGCTTGTTCTGAGCAAGACGCTTGACCCACTCCGCTGTGGCGCTCTCCTCTTCAGTGACGAGTTCTTCACCGAAGAACGCCTTGTAGGCCTCACGCATCTGATCGTCGTTGTGCGTGGCGATCTGGTTGAACCAGAACATCGTTTCGTTGCGCAGGAGCGGATCGGGAATGGCAACGCGGCCTTTCCACTCTTCTGTCGTCAGCGCCCACATATTGTCGATCGGGCAGCCGTCCGTGTGAACATCGCTGTTGTAAGCCCAGACCCACGGGTTGAGGCTGGTGATCGCGGGATCCTGATACTCCGCCGGCACCTGGTCCTTGAGATCGGCGGGCATCCAGCTGGTGCCGGCGCCGAGAACCATGATCTGCGTCGTCACCGATGGCAGGTTGGACATGTTGAAAACGTCGGTCTGGACGTTCTTGGCCTGCGCTTCACGCAGGATGATCTGTTCCTGCTCCTGACCGTTCATCTTTACGCCGGTGGCTTCGATGCCGTATTTTTCGGTAAATGCTTTGGCCATGTCGACGATCTTGCCGGTTGCATCGACAACGGTGATCGGCCCTTCCTTCTTGGCAGCTTCGATAAGCTTCTCAAGCGAATAGTCCGCATCGGAAATGCCGATATCCGCCGCCGAAACAGGAGCTGCAAGCACGCAGGCGGAAATGCCGGCTGCCAAGGCGAGGCGGGCGCGGGTGTTGATAGACATACGGGTCATGATTTTCCTCCAGTTGTCTGTTGTAGAACTGCTTCAATGCGGCTGCCGGCCGCGTCGAAGATGTGCAGGCTCTCATGCGGGACAGAGAGTCCGACCTGTTCGCCCGGTGCCACGCCAGGTGGCTCAGGGGTGATGGCAAAGAACTTCTCACCGTCGGCTGAAAGTTCGACAATCCAGCTGCCGCCGGTTGGTACGATATCGATGACGGTTGCTGGCCTAGGGGATGTCTCAACCGGCACGAGGCGAACGTGCTCAGGGCGGATACCCACCGAACCCGCGGGGGCGGTCAGGCGGATGTCCGCCAACATTCCATGGACCCAGGCGCTCAGCGGGTTTGTGGAATTGTCCTGCAGCTCCACGATGTTGATCGGGAGGTTGCCTACGAACTCCGCAACGAAACGGTTTGCCGGGCGCTCATAGATATCGTCGGGCGTGCCGAGTTGCTGCAACTCGCCCTCGCTCATCACGGCGATTGTGGTCGCAAGAGTCATCGCTTCCCACTGATCATGGGTGACGAAGACGATGGTCGCGCCCATTTCCGCGTGGATGCGCTTGAGTTCCGCCCGCATTTCAAGACGCAGCTTGGCATCCAGATTGGACAAGGGCTCGTCAAGCAGGATCACGTCCGGCTTCAGCGCGAGCATGCGGGCAAGGGCGACGCGCTGCTGCTGGCCGCCAGACAGCTGCGAGGGAAGGCGATCCCGGTAGCGGGCGATCGCGAGCTTTTCGAGTGTGTCGTTGATGATGCGGTCGCGTTCCGGTTTGGGCACCTTGCGCAGCTTAAGACCAAACTCGACGTTTTCCGCCACGGTCATGTGTGGCCACAGGGCATAGTTCTGGAAAACCAGTCCCATGTCGCGGTCTTCGGCGGGCACGTAGATGCCTTCATCGACCGAAACGACGGTGCGGTCACCGACCACGATCTTGCCTTCTGTCGGATGTTCGAGGCCGGCGATCATGCGCAGGGTCGTTGTCTTGCCGCAACCGGATGGCCCAAGCAGGCAAAGGAAATCCGATTTCGGGATTTCGATGTTAAGCCGGTCGACAGCAGGTGCAGCGGATTTGGAGTAGGTCTTGCGCACGTCTCGGATGCTGATGCTTGACATTATTTGTTTCCCAGACCGTCGGAGAGGTTCGATTTGGTGAGCCGCTGAACAAGCATGGTCCCGCCAAAGGCGATGACGCAGATCATCAGGACAACCGCGTTGCTAGCCTGCGAGTAGCCGTAGTCGACGAGGCGCAGAGCATAGGTGGTGAGGACTTCCGTACCAGGGACGGCAAGAACGACGACAAGGCTGAGGCCTTTGATCCCCGATATGAAAGGCAACATCACGCCGGATACCAACGCGCCCTTCTGGATCGGGACCACCACCGAGGTGAGTCGGCGGATAAAACCTGCGCCGACACTGCGCGCCGCATCTTCCGGATCGCGCCCGAGCTGCATCATGCCAGAAATGCCTGCGCGTGATGCGAAAGGCATCTGGTCGGCCAGGATGGCCAGCACCAGAATGATGGGAGTTCCGTAGAGCGCGGGGAGAGGACCTCGTGGCACGGCGAACATCGACAGATAGGCTGCAGCAAACGCAATTCCCGGGACGAGATAGGGCAGGAACGTCACCTGGCGCAGGAAGGTCGCCACTGATTTTGCCTCGGTGCGGGCAACGACATAGCCAACGAGGAGGCCAAGGAATCCTGCGCCGAGCGCGGCAGAGCCCACGATCCAGAGCGTATTCCAGGTCACTTCCCAGAATTCCGGCGTCAGAAGGATGCCCTGCTTCAGTGCCGTGGTGCCAACATCTGTTCCGATCCAGTAGTCCAGGGTGAAGTTGCTCAGGGCAAACACGCCCGGAACCTTCATCACTGTCGTGAGCAACAGAGCCATCAGCGGGATGAACGCGCTGATCAGGAAGATAGACATGGCAAAGCCAAATGCCGGCAGCCGCCAGCCACGCAATGCAGTGGTGCGGTTCATCGACCCCTTGGAGCCGATCACCACAAAGCGGCGTGCCTGCCTGAGGAGATACATGTCGATGAAGATCGAAACCGAACCGAGAATGACAATGGTGAGCGCCAGGAGTGCGCTCATACCCGTCTGGCTAGTTGAGATCGCGCGGAACAGCGACGTCGCCAGTACGTCGAAACCAACTGGAACGCCAAGGATATAGGCGACACCAAAGTCGCCAAGACATTTCGCGAAGATCAAGGTGGATGCTGACACAAGTGACGGCAGCATCAGCGGCAGGATGATCTTGCGTGCAATGGTGCCGCGCTTGGCGCCGATACTGCGCGCTGCATCCTCAAGTGAGGAATCAAACTGGCGTAACGCATTGCCGAAAAGAAGGATGAAAAAAGGCGTGTAGTGCAGCGCGAGGATCAGCGTGATCGGAAGGAAGCCATAGGCGAGCCAATCGGGCGGTGTGACGCCAAGGCTTTCCATCCAGCTGGCGGAACCGCCGGTGGTACGGTTCTTGAACAAGGTCAACCAGGCCAGCGCGAACGTCCAGCTCGGCAGCATGTAGGGCACGATCAGCGCGGTTGAGAACCACTTCTTGGCAGGCAGGTCAGTGCGGCTCATCAGCCAGCCAAGCGGCACTCCGACTGTGAGGGCGATGGCGATGGCGCTGACGGAGATCAGCGCCGTGTGCATCAGCGGCCGCCAGAACACGTCCATGGAGATGCGCGAGAAAAACACGCGCTCGACATAATACCAGGTCAGTTCGCCCATTGGCTGACCTGCGCGACCCTGGTCTGCGAACTGGACGACGAAAGCGTCGGTGACCAGCAGGAATATCGGGGCAGCGATGAGGTAGCCAAACAACACGACGAGCACGATGCCGATCAGCGTTGTGGGGTCCTGGTTGCGGACCCGTAGATGATAAAGACTTCTTCCGAGACCTTGCATTGGTCGTCCTTAATAGGCGCTTCGGGTGAATGAAATCGACCCAATCGAAACGGATTTCATGAGGATTGCGACGGCTTAGAGAGGAGGCGCCCCGCTAACCTTCTCGATGACTTCGCGAACGGAGCGCCAATCCTGCTCGTAGCGTATCGGCAGAAAGCGCTCATCTCCGCCAAACTCGGCCTTCATCTCGTCCGTAAATTCGTAGTTGAAGAAGCAGGCCTTCATTTTCTCGACGAGTGACGGATCGAGGTCATGAGCATGCGCGAAGGATGAGGTCGGGAATTTTGCACTCTTGTAGAGGATACGGAACGCTTCGCGATCAACCATGCCTCGTTCGACCATCCGGTCCAGGACGTCGGAGGCGATTGCCGCCATGTCGTAATCGCCCCTCGCCACACCGAGGATGGAGCGGTCGTGGCTTCCTGACATGATGGGTGCGTAGTCCTTGCCTGGCGCCAGGCCTTCATCCGGGAAGTAGGCCAATGGCGCCAGATGGCCGGAATTGGACAGGGGAGTGGCGTGGGCAACCCGCTTTCCCTTGAGATCCTGGAGTGAAGTATAGGGCGATGCTGCATTCACGATGGCCATGACGTGGTATCCACGTACGTCCGAGCCGATGCCCTTGGCCGCGAAGGGGACGGCACCAGCCCGGTTCACCGCTTCCACCGTGGAGCCGGTGGAGAACCCGGCAAAGTGCAGGCGGCCCGTCCGCATCGCCTGAATTTCCCCTTTCGTGCTTTGGATGGGGTAATAGACAATCTGTCGGCCCAGGCATTTCTCGAGGTGTCGGGTGAAAGGCTTGAAGAGGTTGGCATAAACGGCAGGATCCTCGATCGGCGCGTAGGCCCAGATCAGCGTATGCGGGTCGCGCAGGGCCGAGGTCTCAGCGGGCACGTCGGCAACGAGGTCGCCATTCGCGTCGCAGAAAGGCGCGTCGAGCTCTCCACGATGGCTGCACGTCGTAGCATCGCTACGCGCCAACGACGTCAGCAGAAGGAGCCCGCCAATGCATCCAGCCCAACGCCTCACTTTCCCAACCTCCACAGGTGCAGCCAGTCGGCTGGCTAAAGGTTTGTTTCGCCTCGTTCGTCAATGATAGTGTTCATTGCTGTCATAATCCTGTTACTGGAGCAAAATGCGCATCCTGTTGATAGAAGACACACCTGACATCGCTTTCGCCATCTCCATGCGGCTGGAGGATGAAGGATACAGCGTGACCGTGGCGCGAGACGGCATTGAAGGAGAGGCCCTGGCCGCAGCGGCCGCTCACGACCTCATCATCCTCGACATCAACCTTCCCGGCATGGACGGTTTTTCCGTTCTGCGGTCTATCCGCGAGAGCGGCAACAACCTGCCGGTGGTGGTCATCACGGCGCGGTACCAGATTGCCGACAAGGTCGGTTTGCTCGACCTTGGCGCCGACGACTATCTCGTCAAGCCGTTCGACCTGTCCGAACTGGTTGCTCGCATAAGGGCTGTATCGCGGCGACATCTCGGTGCCTCGAAACCCGTTTTGAAGTTGGGGAACGTCACCATCGACCTTGGTTCCAGAGCGGTCATGGTTTCCGGTGAGCCACTGGATCTGGGACGCCGCGAGTTCGACGTCCTCGAACTGCTCGCAAGCCGGTCGGGCGAGACGGTGTCGAAGGAAAATCTGGTGCTGAAGCTATTTGGCTATGAGGACAGCGGTACGCCCAACGCCATAGAACTTCTCGTCTCGCGCGTTCGCCGGAAACTCGAGGGAAGCAGTATCGAGATCATCACCCATAGGGGCATCGGCTACTTCCTGCGCATACGCGAGGACGACAGCGCGTGAGTCCTGATTATTCGATCCAGCGTCGGCTGCTCGTCAGCGGAGCTGCACTTCTGGTTCTGGTGAGCGGGATCGTTTTCCTGACGGTTCGGTGGTATGCCCACACGGCGGCAGAAGAGGCGTTCGACCGGGTTCTTGGTGCCGCCGCCCTGTCGATTGCGGACACTGTCTCAATCGAAGATGGTGAGGCGACCGTCGATCTGCCGCATGCTGCCTTTGCCATTCTTGGCACCTCGCGGCTGAACCGGATCTTCTATCGCATCGTTGCCCCAAACGGCTCGTTGATAACAGGTAGTCCGACCCTGGGGCTCGAGATTCCGCCGGGGAATGGCCCGGGCCTGCGGTTCTTTTCCAGCTCCTACCGGGGTGATCCCGTCCGTATCGCAGCCGTCGCCCGCTACCATGCCGATGCTGGTGAGGGGGGCTGGATCGACATTCTCGTCGCCGAGACCCGGGAGGCACGCGACCAGCTCGGTCTTCGGTTGACCATGAGCGCAACTGTTCCGGCACTGTCGCTTGCCGTGCTTGCATTCCTGCTGATCTGGCTCGCCATGCGCAAGGCGTTCGAACCACTGAGAACCGTCGAGACAGAGTTGCGCTTGCGTGCCGTCTCCGATCTGCGGCCGATCGAAGGGCCTGTTCCGCGCGAGGTCACGGCCCTTGTTTCCGCACTCAACGATTTCATGTCGCGCTTGAATTCCGTACTGCTCGGCCTCAAGGACATGACCGCTGACGCGGCTCACCAGTTGCGCACGCCGCTGACTGCCATCCGTGCTCTTTCCGAGCTTGCCCTTGATGGAGCATCGCACGGACGCCAGAAGGAGATTATCCGCCGCATTCATTCCAATTCCGTGAGTGCCAGCGTGCTGGCAAACAAGATCCTTTCGGAAGCGACAACGCTCCATTCGCTGGAAACGCGGGTGCACGAGACGGTGGACATGCGAGATGTCATAGGCAATGCGATAAGGCGGGTGCAGGCTGAAGGTCCCCACCTGCAAGAGAACATCTCTTTCGTGCTGAACCTGCCAGAGCATCCGGTCATCATTCATGCCGAACCCGTCGGTCTGGCCGAGATGGTCTTCAACCTGGTGGAGAATGCGATCACCCATGCACCGGGCGAAATCGAGTTGGGACTGAACGCTGGGGGAGAAAGCATCCTGTTCCATGTGCGCGACAAGGGGCCGGGAATCCCCGAGGAGAAGTTGGGGCTGGTCTTCGAGCGTTTCGAGCGAGCCAACGCCAGCAAGCCTGGTTCCGGTCTCGGCCTGTCGATTGCGCGCAACGTTGCCACGGCAATGGGCGGCAGTATTTCAATCCGTAACCGCGAGCAGGGCGGGACGGAAGTGACACTCCAGCTTCCAAGACCGGTTGAGGGGAGGGGGATGAGCGCATGAACCGTCGCTCGCTGCTCCTCTCGCTCATCGGCAGCGTTGTACCTACGTCTACCTTTGCACAAGGGCGCAGACCCTTGCGGCTGCTGGTTCATGAATCTGTTCCGAGGCTGGATCTGCTGGTGGACGCGATTTCAACTAGCCTTCCCTTCGGCGAGATCGCCGTTGCTGCCCAGGAAGCGCGGCCGGCGCAGATAGTCGCTCGCTTCTCCGCCCAGGCAAATGTCGCCGAGTTACCCGATTTGGCAATCCTGCCTACCCCTGACCTCGCCGTTCAGCTGGCAAATGAAGGTCGCACGTTCCCGCAGGTTCTCGAGAGCGGCTTTGATGTCCCCCATTGGCGCAGTGAGGTCTTTGTTCTGGGCCACGATCCGGCGGTCTTCGTAACGCGGAAAGGAAGCATTGCCGAACAGGACCTTCCCCGCACACGACTGGATCTTGCGCGCATGCTTGAGCAGGGTGGGAACCGTTTCCAGGGACGTGCAGGCATCGTCAATGTGGGAACCGACAGTGTCGCTTATGCCATCGCATCCCAGGATTCGCTTCGCTCGTCGATGTTCTGGCGCATTTCGGCTGCGTTCGGCGCGTCGCGGGCGCGGATTTTTGACACCGCGGATGAGCTCCTGAGCGCGCTTTCCGCTGGCACGATCGACTTCGGCTATAATATTCCCATCACAAGCGCGCGAAGTTTTCTCCGCCGCGATTCCGAGATCGAGATCATCGTGCCGCAGGACTATGTCCTGGGGCTGCCCTGGTGCGGCCTCGTTCCTCATGGGGTCACCTGGCCTGGTCCTGTGCCGCAGGCAGGGGGCCTTGTCTCGTTGCTTACCTCTCAGCGGGTATTTGATGCGTTCAGCGAAATCGGCCTCATCACGCCACAGAAACCAAGCGTGATTGAGAACATCCAGATGATCGATCCTGGCCCCGAACTTCTGGTATTCCTCGACCCCTTGAAGCGCAGCCGTTTCCTTGATCTTTGGTTCGGGCTCGTCGTGCAGAATTGACGAGTGGTTTCGATGGCTTGAAGTTCCAGCGAAGCAGGTCATCGCGCGAACTTTCCTTCAGACTGGAGCTGGACGCTACGCAATCGGCGCCTTCCCATCTGCTCGTTTATTGGGGCTAAGGCGGCTCCGTGTTCGTCATTTCAGCATTTCTGTGAAACACCGAAATGATTCTAAGGGGAACAATTGCCAACGAGATGGGTTTATTTGCCTTCTGACGGTCTTCAGGATGCAGCCGGCTACGCTCGGGTAATTCTCGACCGAATTCCCGAAATTCACGCCTTGAGAGGACTGACCCATGACCGCCGTGCTTGCAATCGTCTGCCAGGATGGAGTTGTGCTCGGCTCAGACTCCCAGATCACGGACAAGGGGCGCGGCATGACATATCCTGCCGAGAAGCTGCACCCTCTGGGCGGTCAGGCGGCATGGGGCGGCAGTGGCGCGCGATCGGTCCTCTTCGATGTCAGGCGCAGCTTTAACGAAAACAGCGCAGCTATTCTGGAGGCGCCGGATATCGGACGAGCGATGCAGGAACTGCTCCTCCCCATCTTCCGCCATCATTATGAGACGTTCATCCCTGATGTCCCCGGTGAGGAAGATGGCGGGACCCCCGCGGCCTACGTGATGGCAGCAGGTTGGCGAGACGGCGAACCCTGGATCATTGAGATAACGCCCTCCGGCATGATCGGCAATTACGCCGATATCGGATTCCACGCCGTCGGCAGCGGCGCGGCTATGGCACGGCAGGCCGGCTCGCTTCTGTCTCACTTTTCCTTGACCAGGCGATCTCTGCGCTTCGGCTGTGCGGCTGTGCTAAGGGTCCTGCAGGCACTTGACGAGACCTCTCCCAGCGTAGGTAAACCGTTCAGTCTGTGTCGCATTGATAAGGATGGAGCACACCACCTTACCGATAAGGAAATTGAGCAAGTGAACAAGGATGTTCGCCGATGGGTAGAGGCCGAACAGACGGCAATCGCCAGCATATTCGACTAAGCTGCGAGCGGTTGAGTTCTCGATCAAATCTCTCCCAGCAGATGGTGCATGTCCTCAACCTCGGTCAGTCGATGCCGGCCGGTATTTCCGCGTAGACGAAACAGTTCGTCTGCCATGATGTGGCACAGCACCAGGACGGCGGCGTGGTTGTCGAGTGGCGAGGGGCTGTTGTCACGCAACGCAGTAGCCATGTGGGCTTCAAGGGCTTGCGGTAATGTTGGTCCACGATCAAAAGTGAGCGGGCTTTCAGTTGTGGCAGCAGGGAAAGCGCTGCGCGGACCAGTGGCACCAACCGGCGGATGGCGAAGACAACGACAACATCGCGCTCGGTGAGGCTGGATAAGGACTCTGCGATAGTCTCCCCGTCGTTCGGGAGTAGCGCGGTGTTGGGCACACCAGGCTGACTTGCCATCTCAAATATTGGCGAGGAAGTGACCATTGCGCATGCCGAGGAAGACGACCTTTCCGGCGTCAGCCATACCCTGCGCCGCTGCCGCCAACTCTGTCGGATCAAGGCTGGCAAAGGTCTCAGCGATGTTCTGCTGCCCAAAATGGACATGGCGTGCGATCTGGCCGACCGTATCGGTCGGGTCCTTCTCCAGCAGGTAGTTCGGTACACCTTCACTCCGAAGGTCGGGTGCGTGCCGCTTCATGTCCTCGTAGTTGCGGAAGCCGAGTTTATGCACGAACCTGCTGACGGCCGCGTTCGAAATGCCAGCCATTTTGGCCAGTTCCACTGCGGTGTAGCTGGCGATATCCCCGGGAAAGGACAGGATCACGTCGGCAAGTTGCCGATCTGCTGGCGAGGTGCTGCCGGCATGTTCGTGAATGAGCAGTGATAGCGGCTTCCGCCGGTGACCGATGTGTGATCGACATGGAGTTCCGCTTTCTGCCGGGGAGATCCTGATTTCCTGGTAGAGCGTCTGATCATGGCTGAGGTTCGACGTCTTGACAAAAACATGGCTGCGCGCGTGCCCGGTTGCGGAGTCACCATTGAGCCAGTCTATGCCTATCCAGCATTTGATATGTCGGCCGAACATCCTTCGGTATTGACGGTCAAGCGATGTGCCGGTCGTAACGGTGACGTAAGGCTGTCATACGGCACGGAGGCAGGCTGCTTCCGCGCGGCCATGTAAATGCCGGTCGTCGTCTGCGGTCCCGGAGATATCTGTCAGGCGCATCAACCCGATGAATACCTCGCAACTAACTAACTGAACGCATGCGGGGATTTCCTGATCAATCTGGTCAAGGCAGTGTGTTGATCTAAAATCTCTTGCATCGTCGTGCACTGCTCAGCTCGTTGGTCCTCCACACGAGCCGATGCAGCGCACCTGCCGTCTCCTTCGCCGGCCGGGCATGAATGCGGGTCGGCGAGCTCCTCCCTTTCGCACTCCGGACTGCCTGTCGGCACATGGAGACTTGTGGCAGCCCATACCATTCTGTGCATACCTTAGGTCATCCGGATCGTTCTGCCTCTCTTGCAGCGGTTTGACCGTAGTCTGGAAGAGGCTGCTCTCAGCCTCGGCGCGACGCCATTCCACAGCTTCTTCCTGGTCTTGGTTCCGGTCATCCGGCCCGCAGTGGTCGCCGGCGCCGCGATGGCTTTCATAACGTCGTTCGATGAGGTCGTGCTGGCGCTTTTCCTATCCGTGCCCGGGGCAACAACGCTTCCATCTTCGTGACCCACGATCAAAACGAGGCTATGGCCATCGCCGACAGAATTGCGGTGATGAATAAAGGTGTAATTGAACAACTTGGTTCCGCTGTAGAAATATACAGCCGCCCGGCGACGCGCTTCATTGCTTCATTCATAGGCAAGGCCAATTTCCTGCCAGCAAAGGTCATATCCGTGAGGGAGCACGTTGTTGAGTTATCCGGCGGAACTCGCTTGAAGATCCCCTCGCAGGAACTTCCGTCAGAAAATAGTACTGTCGATCTCATGATCCGCCCGGAAAATATTACTGTGTCGCCTGCAAAGAACGAGGCTGGTATTGAGACAAGGATGGCTGGGATTACGTATCAAGGCGCAATTGCCAGAGTGCGGGCTGTCACGCCTGAAGGCGTTGAAGTGCTTGCCGAGATCCCCGGTAGTGCTGTCTCTTCCCTTCCCGACGAAGGCGGAACTGTTTACCTGAAGCCGGATCCAGTGTTCGCCCGCGCCTTTGCTTCCTGAAGGGAACAGCTTGCGGTGAAATCCGAACCGCACACTGGGAGAACTGGCTTCAGGAGAGCCGCTGCAGGCTCCCTGCAAAGCAAAATGTGACAGCGTCCGGGGGAGGGCACACCGCCGCGCTGTATGATGTCCTGTAGAACTTGACATCACTCGGCCTTATAGCTAACCATTCGTGGACAGTATGCCTACATTGTAGACAAGCGGGTGTCCCTGAGAGGATGCTTGGGTTCCTAAATCCGGTCGCAACGGTCGGAGTTGTATGAATTGAGGATAAGACTATGCGGCTGATCCAGTTCGTCGGGCCAGACGGTTCGCGCGCCATTGGCGTTGTTGACGGAAATGCGGTGCGCGAGGTGCGTGGCGTCGATAGCATTCGCGAACTGGCTTTGAGGGCTATCGCTGAAAACCGCTCGATCGATGATCAGGTGCTGCAACTTGGCGTAGGTGCATCGCACGACTACGACCAGTTGCTTTCCGACGGCAAGGTGTTGCCACCGATTGACCACCCCGATGCAGCCCACGTGATGGTTGCCGGCACCGGGTTGACCCACATGGGCAGCGCCTCTTCGCGCTCGAAAATGCACCAGAAGGCGTCGACCGGCGATGAAGCCAGCATGACCGACACGGAGCGCATGTTCAAATGGGGCCTGGATGGCGGGAAGCCTGCCAGCGGCACAGCGGGCGTGCAGCCTGAGTGGTTCTATAAGGGAGATGGGTCTGCCATTGTCGCCCCGGGCGCGCCTCTGGATGTTCCCGACTTCAGCGACGATGTGGGCGAGGAGCCGGAAATCGTCGGACTCTATGTCGTCGGTGAGGATAGTAATCCGTACAGGGTCGGTTATGCCATTGGCAATGAAGTGACCGATCACGTGATGGAAAAGAAGAACTACCTCTACCTTGCCCATTCAAAGCTGAGGCAGTGTGCCTTCGGTCCCGAACTGTTCGTTGGTCAGTTGCCGGACAACATTGAAGGGACAGCCCGGATCCTGCGCGATGGCAAGCCCATCTGGGAAAAACCTTTCCCGACAGGAGAGGCGAACATGTCCCACTCCATCGAAAATATCGAATTTCACCATTTCAAGTACAACCAGTTTCTACGTGCGGGAGACGTCCACGCGATATTCCTGGGTACGTCTGTAGCATCGTTTGGAGACGGGGTTAGGGTCGAGGTTGGAGACACCTTCGAGATCGACATTCCGCTTTTCGGCCGCCCGCTTGTCAATGGAACGCGGTCGAGCAGCACTCTCGTCAAGCCGGGCGCAGTGAAATCGCTTTGATCGCGCGCCGCGGCAAGCCGGGAGCAATGGTATCTGGCCGCGCCCCGAGGGCGTAGTAGATAGTTATCTGTCAGCTATCTAATAGCGTTTATCGGATGCGGTGACAGGGCATAACGGAAGAAGGCGTTCTCGCAACCCGGTAGTGCGAGACGCGATAGTGCTGGAGGCATAGTCATCTGACTTCAAGTGACCCGGGAGGGTTGGTGTGATGCACGCCAATGTTGGGTCACAGCAGGTTTCTTATCAGCTTGCCGGTCGATAAGAACCCTGCCTGTTCTGAATGTGGAGGACCGATGTACGTTGATCATAGACTTTGTGTCGGAAGAAGATCCCGGTTGTCCATCCGGACAACCAAGGAACTTCATTTGAAATCCTCACGGTCGATCTGCGCTCGGTATAGCATTTGTTCAATCCAGGCATGACCCCACCACTTCACTCGATCATTTCAAGGCTTCACCTGAAACAGTTGAGGCTTCTGGTGGCGCTGGGCGAGCACGGCACGCTCCTGAAGGCTTCGCAGCAGGTCGCGTTGACCCAACCCGGCGCCAGCAAGGCATTGCAGGAAATCGAGACGACCTTCGGTACGCCGTTGTTCGTTCGCACCAATCGCGGCCTTGAGCCCAACGTCGTCGGCCATTGCGTCATTCGCTATGCTCGCCGTATACAAACAGATCTCGCGCATCTGCGCGATGAGATCGTTGGTATCACGCGCGGCCATGGCGGGCGGGTGGCGGCGGGCGTCATAATGGGGGCAGTACCGCTGCTCACAGATGCAGTCTCCGCGCTTGTTGCTCGGCAGGCAGACTTGTCCGTCGAGATTGTCGAAGACACCAGTGCTGCGCTGTTGGCCGAGCTCGATGCCGGTCGACTCGACCTTGCGATTTGCCGCACGACCGTCAGCCAGACGCCGCAGGTCTATGACAGTGTGAAGCTCCAGGACGAGACGCTCGCGGTGATCGCCAACGTTGGCCATCCCCTGCGGCACGCGAAGAAGCTTACACTGCATGAGCTGGCGCCATATCGATGGGTGGTTTATCGCGCGAACATGCCGATGCGGCTCTTGCTCGAACGGGAGTATCGCGAGAGCGGGATACGCTTTCCGCAGCACCTGCTCGAGACGACTTCCGCATTTGCGACGCTGACGCTGTTGCAGGCCAATCCGTCCTTTGTTGCTCTGGTTTCAATCGAAGTCGCACGGTTCTTCAAGATCCGGCAGATGGCGCGTATCCTGCCGTTGGCCCTGGCGTCACAAAGCGAGCCTTATGAGCTCGTGACCCGTAAAGGGGGACCGGTTCAACCGGCTTCGAAACTGCTGATCCAGGAATTGCTCCATCGACAGTCCTGAGCATCAGGTCGGCGCGCCTCGATCATTACAGTATTCCACCGATGCTCGGCGCTCATTGCTTGAAGCACGCACCTCTTTTTCAAAGTCCGGAACGAGGCGAGTGGTTTGAATCGGTAGCTTCGGGCTGGTCTGAGAAATGAAACAACCCCGCCGGGCGAGAAGCCGGGCGGGACTGTGCTTGGGAGTACTGGTCTTTAAGCCGGACGAAGGGCTGCGTGCCTTGCGGCAATGATACCCTGGACGAGGGCGCGAGCATTGCCGTGCTGACTGAAGCCGCCGGCACATTCGCCAGCAGCGTAGAGGCCCGGAATGGGCTGACCGGCAACGTCGAGGACCTGGCTGTTGGCGTTGATGCGCAGGCCCGACCTTGCGTCGTGGATCACCGGTGTCGACCAGGCAGCATAGAAAGGTCCATTCTGGATCTTGTACTGCGGGCGCGGCTTGCCGAAGTCAGTGTCAACGCCTGAGTCAACAAAGCTGTTGTAGCGCGCCACGGTCTGAACCAGGTTGCTTGGCGGCATGGGGACGCGCTGATGCGGCATGATGATCTTCTGCGCAAGTTCTTCCAGCGTGTTTGCCTGGAAGAAGAAGCCTCCGTCAACATCGACGAAGGGCGCGCCTATAGTCCAACGCTGGCGAGTTACGGCATCCGCATCGAAGATAGCCCAGATTGGGCCGCCGCCATTCTTGCCGTCACCGATTCCCGCCAAAGCGGCGTTGA
The DNA here is from genome assembly GCF_014641695.1 of Nitratireductor aestuarii. Lineage (GTDB taxonomy): Bacteria > Pseudomonadota > Alphaproteobacteria > Rhizobiales > Rhizobiaceae > Chelativorans > Chelativorans aestuarii. The sequence goes on from NZ_BMIF01000006.1 coordinate 165,193, forward strand.
TCCAGTTTTGTGGGTTCCAGTTAACGTTCTTGGCATTCAAGTAGCTACCCTGAACGTAATTGCTGACCTGACCAGCGCTATTCGTCGGGAATTGCCCAGCCGTTTCGTCGAAGAACCGGTTTCCGAGCATATTTACATGGATAACGTTCTGGTTGTTGACGTTGGCCAGACCGGAGGCCTTCGCTAGATGGAAGACGGGGCTCTGCGGTCCCCACTGCAGGAACGAGTAGTTGTACTGCGTTCCGATTGCAGTTGGCTTGGTGATGTTGGTGCCAAACTCTGCGGTCTGGTTGTAGGTGCCCGCGAGGGAAGCGCCGACATTCAGACCAGCGATGATACCGCTGGCGTCCTGGAAGGAGTAAGGCTCGCCTGCGACGCCGCAATACTCTGCCGTGAGTCGAGGATCGAACTGGCGACGGTATTCCACGTTACCATTGCCACCGCCGCTGGCGATGATCACACCCTTGCGCGCCTGAATGTTAACCGTGCGACCTTGATAGGAGGCCTCGACGCCCGTTACCCCCTGCTGCATCCGGCGCACTGCAACCAGACGGTGTTCAGTCAGGATGGTGACGCCTTTTGCCCGTGCTGAGGCCTCGAGCGGACGTATGAAGCCCGGCCCTTGCGACGTGGTCGCCTGCTGGTTTGCAGCGACAGGCAGGCCGGTGCGGACCGACACGTAGTTCATGATTGCGGTATGCATCATGCGGTTGACGGAATTGCCGACTTCATTGCCGCCGACGTTGTCGACCGTACTTCTCGTCCACCTGACGCCATTGCGGACCAGGAAATCGTAAAGGAAGAGGTTGTGGTCGGCAAATGCGCGGATGAGCTCGCGGTCGTTGAAGCGATAGCTCGTAGCACCATTGGGCAGGGTAACGGACCAATCGGTAAGATCGCGATACAGGAGGTCCGGGGAGTCCACAACGCCGGACGCGATCTGGGCAGGTGTTCCGCCTCCAATCGGAATATTGCCCGAGCTGACGATACCACGTCCGCCAATATGCGGCTGAGCCTCAAGGACAATTACAGATGCGCCCGCTTCGGCGGCGGCTACTGCGGCGCCAAGGCCCGCCGAGCCGCAACCTATAACAACAATATCGGCTACGCGCGGTGACGCAGCATGGCCAATATTGACCTGCATAACGCTAGTGGCAACCCCCGCGGCGGCAATGCCGGCACCGGCCTTCAACAATGAGCGTCGGCTGACAGTCATTACGTTCTCCTCCTGAAAAACTTTAGACCAGTATATGTGGTCTTTTGATACGGCCCCCAGCAGCTGAACTCATCTGACATGATAGCTGTAAACACTTGGCCGATCGCAGTATCGCAGCATTTGCTCGCGCGACAATTGAGAAGATGTGATCTCGGTATAGCCTTTACGCAACCCAAAGTGCGAGCAACCGCTCTACCCGGTCATGTCCAACGCCAGACTGGTGGCGCGGGGCGATCGGAGATATTGAGGAGGTAAACGTATGCTGCGCGGACGAAGGATTTCTTTTGAATTTCCCTGCGGGAGTCAGAAGCTGCTGCCGTAGCGCTGCAGACAACGCGCAAGCGCTTCGCCGGCGCCGCAATGCGCGGGCATCTCGACGCGCAAACGGGCTATTGCCGATTGCTCCCACGGGCGCGGAGAACTGCCGGAGAGTTCGATGCGGACCAGTGACGGCAGTCTTGTGGTGCTTGTCCATTCGGGATTGAATTCGCCATCCGGCCCGGCATAGCTGAACGATAGCTTCAGATCACCGCGCATCAACGGAAGCTCCTCCCCGCCCGACGTTGCCAGATGATCACGTCGAGCACGAATGAGGGCCCTGTCGCTTCCCGCCAGTCCTATTGAATAGGTCACGTCATCAAGCCCCGCGCGTGCCTGATAGCCGAGTGCGGGACGCACGAAGGTGACGCTTTCAGCACTTCCGTCGAAGCGGACTGCAATGATTGCGCTGTTGGGATCGGGATCGATGGGCTGCGCCGACTCCAGGTCTTCGACCATCCGGTCCAGAATGACAGCCACCGTGTCTTCGCGACCGCCCCGGTCGATCATCCCCTGCCAGTGGCGCACCCAGGTTCCTGTGTACATCGACAGCCCGCCGAACAGGATCGTCGCCAGCAACAACGAAGCCAGGGCTTCGATCAGCGTAAAACCACCTTGAGTGCTTCGTCTGCCTGTCATTGCAGCCTGCCAAGGCAAACGGTCTGCATCACATCCTTATCCCTATCCGCGGTGCTGCGCACCGTGACGGAGTAGAGCTGCCATCCGGCTTCAGTCAGGGCAGCGCTGCGTTCAAAGTCGTAGGGCTCCACGAGGACCGTGAAATCTCCGATCTCACGCCGCCCCGGTTGCAGCGGATCGAGCGTCATGGCCACTGCCATGGCAGCCTGCATGTTGACGCGGCGGTCCGTCGACCGGTCCAGCCCCGCGAACGCGCCGGCGGCGCCCGTGATGATGCGCGCGATCGGAACGATCAGCAGCAAGGCAATTGCAAGCGAAGCCAGAACCTCGATCAGCGTAAAGCCGCGTCTGTGTCGCGCTGTCATTTCGAGCTCATCTCAACGCGGCCGGTAAACCAGTCGACACGCAGCTCTATGGCCCTGCCGCTGGCGGAAAGTTTCATGACCCCTCCGCAGGATCGCCCGTCAGCGAGGAACCGCAACGTTCTCGTTCCGCCCTGGATGGGGCACTGGTCCGACGTGGTCCAGTCGATCGCCACACCGTCGCGAACTGAAATCGGATGGGCGCCCTTTACCTGGATGCGCCGGCTAGCCGGATCAACCATGACATCCGCGATATCCCCCGAGGTCATGGCCTTCACCCGGGCCTTGCGGAACTCGCCGCTGACACGAACCGCCTCGCCGGAAAGTTCGGCAGCTCCGATGCGGGCATAGGGCCGCGGCATCAGGACGAAGGCCGCCAGGGCGAAGATGGCGAGTGCCGCGATGACATCGATCAGCACGACACCGCGCTGTCCCTTCTTACGGGCGATGCTGCCCCTATGACCGGCCGCCGCCATTGATTCCGTCAGAGGTGATGGTGAATGTCTTTCCATCACTGGAATATTTGTATTCATTACCCCAGGGATCGAGCGGAACGCCGTTAGTGCGAAGGTATGGTCCGTTCCAGACCTGAACGGATGAGGGCTTTTGCACCAGGGCTCCAAGGCCTTCTGCCTGCACCGGATACCGGCCGACATCGATGTAGAAGATATCGAGCGCACTGGAGAATGCCTCGATCTGAAGCTTGGCCGCGCGCTCGCGGGAATCGGACAACTGCGCCAGAACGCGAGGGCCGACGAGGGCCGAGATCAGTCCGATGATGGCCAGAACGACCAGCATCTCGATCAGCGTGAAGCCCGCCTTGCGGCGCTTCGCTCGCTGGCGCTGCGTGAGATGGGAATCAACTGCAAAATGTATGCTCATGCACTCCGGCTCCTAACGGACCATGTCATTGAAGGACATCAGGGTAGACATGATCGACACGATCATACCCCCGATCAAAATGCTGATTGTTGCCACCGCCGCAGGGCCGACAAGCCCGACGATACGGGACAGCGAACGTTCCAGCCGGACTTCATAGAAGTCGGCGACACGATAGGAGAGACTTGCGAGTTCACCACTTTGCTCGCCAAGTCTCAACATGCGCACCGCCAGCGGCGGAAGCTGGAGAATCTCAAGTGCGTGGCCAAGCCTGTTGCCCTGCCGCAGCGCGTCGGATGCCTGCTGCGCGCGTACCCGGGCCGCCTCACCATGATCGATGGTGTCGGAGATGAGCTTGAAAGCCAGGGGAACCGCCACACCCGTTTCGACCATGATGCCGAGGAGACGGGCGAAGCGACCTGTCCGGTAGCTGCCCGGTATTTCCGAAACAAGCGGAAGTTTCTTGGCGCTGCCCCACAGCCATGCCCATAGAAGGCCCCGCCGCGCCGCCACGACCAGCAGCAAGACGACGACAGCTAGGGCAAGCAGGAGTTCCAGCCCGTAGGAGCTGAGGAAGTTCGAAACGCCGAACATCACCACCATCATGGTGTCCGTGTCGCCGCCCTGCACGATCATCGGTTCGAACTGGGGAACCACGCCAACCATGAAGAACACCAGGACGCAGATCGTGCCGGCGAACAGGACCGCCGGATACCGCAGTGCGGACTTGACCTTGGATTGCAGAGCCTCGAAATTCTGACGCTCCTCCACGATGCGCGACAGGAGGGTAGGCAACTTGCCGGAGCTCTCCGCAACACGAACCATCGCGACCTGAAATGCCGGAAACAGGGCGGGCCATGCTTCCAGTGCACTGGAAAACGACTTGCCTGAAGCGAGGTCAGTCCGAATGCGGGTGACGACGGGTTCAAGTTTGCCGCTATCGAACTCCTTTTCCATGATCGCCAGCGCTTCGTCGATCCGGATGCCCGCATTGAGCATGATCGACAGATCGGAGAGCAGCTGCGTAACCGCCGCCAGCGGGATTCGCGTGGTGAATATCGGCGCCCGTGCGGCTGACTGCTGTGCTTCTTCTTCGACACTCACCGGGATCAAGCCGCGCGCGCCGAGCTTCTGGATGGCGTCGTCGGAATCCGACGCATCGATCCGGCCGAGTTCAAGCCGCCCTGCGCCATTCAAGGCTTTATACGCGAATGCTGTCGAAGCCATCGCGCGCCTTCAGAGGAGATATTCGTACAAAAACGTCGTTCTTGGAGACCTTCAATCGAGATCTCGGCTGGGTGTTGAACGGTGCAAACCCTCCCACCGGTTTACCCTCCCTGTTCGTATTGAGCGGATTCTCCCTGCGGGACAGGGTTCCAGGGTTGTTGCGACCATTCACCCTCCTCACCACCACCACCGCCAGCCTCATCGGAGAAGCCCAACGTGGCTCGGCCACCCGCTCCGTCGAGCTTGACCTCGAATTGACCAACCACCTTCAAGGTCCATCCTTCACGGCTTTCCCCCATCCGGAGCGTGAAGGCGTTCGTTTCCGCTGGGGAAATGAAGGTGGCACTGTTGAACCTTCCCGAACGCACAACGCCGATCAGCTGCCAATCGGGTGCAGCGGCAGGAATGGGCTCGGGTTCCGGCTCGGGCTCAGGTTCCACAACGACAGGTTCAGGCTCGGGGGCCACGAACTTTGTCGGAGCAGTCCGATCCGGCGAGAACAGGGGCCGTTCCCGAAGGGCCGCGTAGTCGCTCAAGGGGCGCTCCCTGACCGAAAGACTTTCCTCCATGCCGAAGGAGAGGCTAGATGTAATCGCCAGCAGAGCGACGATCAAAGGTACGCGCTGCAGCATCGTCATGACGCAGGCCCCTTCTCCCGGAAGGCGGACAGCGAGACGTTCAGCGACAACGGCCGATCGAGCGAGCCATAGGCCTGGTAGCCTCCCCCTGCCACATCGACCCTGCGGTTCAACCGGAGCCTGAAGCTGTCAACGATCATGACGGGCGACCCTGCCTCTATCGCATAGAGGAGATCTGGCAGCGATTGCTCGACAACTTCGATGTCGGCGGTCAACCGCACCCGTTCCAGATCCTCCAACTGCGGATCGCCGATGCTCGAGACAAGGCCGTCCGTGGGAACATCGACGCGCCTGATAACGGCGCCCACGCGCTCGACGCGCTCGGAAAGCAGGCGCTGGAACTCGGCCGAGACGAGCCCGCTGGTTTGGGAATCGAGAAGTATCTTGCTCTCGCCAAGGTCGAGGGTGGGCGTATCGGCCTGATTGACCGCAGAACTGGATGCCTTGCGTTCAAGCAGGACGGTCCGTTCTTCATAGAGCGCGAGCGCCTGCGCCTCCGCGCGCCAGGTCAGCAGCGTATCGGCGACAACGACCAACGCTCCGACAACCAGAAGCGCAATGACGATGAGGGATTGAAGCCGCTTGTCGCGCCACAGGGTCGTTCTCATCGCAGCGACCCTCCTGTGCGCAGGAGCGGTCGGGTGTCTACCTCAAACTCCGAGGTAACGCCGTCCTCACCACGCAGAGCAGGTCCGACCAACTTGCTGTCTTCGAAACGACCAGACGATTCCAGCGCGGTCAGCACTTCCGGTACGTCGAGCGTACGCCCGGAGAGGCGAATGCGGCCATCGGCGAAAGACACCTCCGTTGCATACGAGTGTAGTGGCAACGCCTCAGCCAGGTCATTCAATGCACCAAGCGCGCTCACGGCGTCGTCCTTGATGTTCAATGCGGTCTGCTCGGGCGCGGTCTCAGCCTTGACTGGCGTGGCTGCGAACGCAATCGCCTGCCGCGCTTTTTCGGCTCGGATCTCGACCGCAGCGCGCCGCTCGGCATAGCTGTCCTTGATCATTGGCCCCACCGCCAGGGCGGCGATGGCTGCGACGATGCTGGCCCCGAGCATGCCGGCGAGAAGAAGCTTCATCCGGCCACGGGTTCCTGTGCCCAATTGGCGGAACGTCGAGACGGTTACGTCGCCCCCTTCGGGCAACGGCGCGGAAATCAGAACCTGGCGGGCCTCCGTCACATTCAGGCATGCCAGGGCAGCAGCAACGCGCGAGCGCGGAACGACCGCGACGGCAACCGTCACCTGCCGCGCCTCGCGGGCAATCTCGAGCACCTTGTGGCCGAAATAGATGTCGGAGACGGGCAGTGGCGAAAGCGCGCCCATACGCGACGCAACAATGCCGTCAAGATGGCTGACCGCCTCCATGGGCAGTTCGATCCGGCGCGCGATCACCCAGCTCGCCGGGATGCCGAGGTGGACCGTCTTCCCGTTCACCGCGCTGCGAAACGCGGCGGATGGTTGAGCATCCTCGGATATTGGCATCGACAGGGGGGCTGACGGCTTGCGGCCCGATACCGGCCGGATTTCAAGCTCACTTCCGTCATCAGCAACCGACCCGATGACGCGGCTACCGGATTTGACGCGTGAAAGCTCATCCAGCAGAGAGGCTGGTCCCGCGATCCAGTCGTCCATGCCGCGGATCACCGCGGTGAAAGGAGAAGCCATCCCGGTCAAACCTTCAAGCGGAAGCGGGGACAGTGCCCGGATTTCCGTCGCGCGTGAGAACTAACCATAACGTATCTTCAGAACATTATTCCAGATCCATCAGAATTCCTCGTCCAGCGGGTACTGAGCCCTCCCGAGAGACTGCGATGAGGCGAATTGCCGGCAAATTGCCCGCCATGGAAGTTGGCGGGCGATGTCTGCCAGGCCATTCGGCCCAGGCAGGAACTGCCCCTAATGGTTGTCGCGGGGCAGGCCGCTCGTGACGGCTATGTTCTGGTATTTCACCGCCGGCTTCAGCACCATTCCCTCGGAAAGCTGGTCAACCATCGACCGCTGGATCTCCTGCCATGGTGTCTGATGCTTTGGATAGGCATAGCCACCCTGGCTCTGCAGATCGGCGCGACGGCGCTCAATCTCCTCGTCCGACACCAGGATATCGGCAGTTCCCTTGCGCAGGTCGATGCGGACGCGGTCACCGGTACGAAGCAGCGCAAGTCCACCACCTACGGCCGCTTCGGGCGAAGCGTTGAGGATCGATGGTGAGCCGGACGTACCGGATTGACGGCCGTCACCGATGCAGGCCAGCGAATGTATGCCCTTCTTGATGAGGTACGCAGGCGGCTGCATGTTCACCACTTCGGCGCCGCCCGGATAACCAACGGGGCCGGCTCCGCGCATGAACAGGATGCTATGCTCGTCGAGGCCGAGTGACGGATCATCGATACGGGCGTGGTAGTCTTCGGGTCCGTCGAAGACGACCGCGACGCCCTCGAAGGCATCGGGATCATCAGGGTTCGACAGATAGCGCTCGCGGAACTCCGGCGAGATCACGCTCGTCTTCATGATCGCGGAATCGAACAGATTGCCCTTCAGGTTGATGAAGCCCGCATCCTTCTTGAGCGGCTCAGAAACCGGGCGAATGACCTTGGTATCGAGGTTCTCGGCATTGGCGCAGTTGTCGCCGATCGTACGGCCGTTGGCGGTGACGGCTCCAGGGTGGGGCAGCAGGCCGGCCTTCAACAGCTCTGCCACAACGGCTGGCACGCCGCCCGCATGGTAATAGTCCTCGCCGAGATATTCACCGGCTGGCTGGAGATTGACGAGCAGCGGAACGTGATGACCGACGTTCTGCCAGTCGTCGGTGGTAAGCGATACGCCGAGATGGCGCGCGACGGCATTGAGATGGATTGGCGCATTGGTCGAACCGCCGATGGCGGAATTGACGACGATCGCGTTTTCGAAAGCCTCGCGGGTCATGATGTCGGAGGGCTTGAGGTCCTCCCACACCATATCCACGATGCGCCAGCCGGTCTGGTAGGCCATTTGGCCGCGTTCGCGATAGGGAGCGGGGATCGCCGCCGAGCCGGGCAACTGCATGCCAAGTGCCTCGGCCAGTGAGTTCATCGTCGTCGCCGTGCCCATCGTGTTGCAGAAACCGACGGACGGCGCCGATGAGGCGACCAGATCCATGAACTGGTTGTAGTCGATCTCTCCGGCAGCGTATCTCTCGCGTGACTTCCAGACGATCGTGCCGGAGCCGGTGCGTTCGCCCTTGTGCCAGCCGTTCAGCATCGGGCCGACAGACAAGGCAATGGCAGGAATGTTGACGGTGGCCGCGGCCATCAGCAACGCCGGAGTGGTCTTGTCGCAGCCGATGGTCAGCACGACGCCGTCGAGCGGATAGCCGTAGAGCACCTCAACGAGCGCGAGATAAGCGAGATTGCGGTCAAGTGCTGCGGTCGGCCGCTTGCCGGTCTCCTGAATCGGGTGGACCGGGAATTCCAGCGGAACACCACCGGCAGCCACAATGCCGTCGCGTACCCGCTTGGCAAGCTCGATATGATGCCGGTTGCAGGGCGACAGGTCAGAGCCCGTCTGGGCGATTCCGATAATCGGCTTTCCGGACTGCAGTTCTTCGCGTGTCAGCCCGTAATTCAGGTACCGCTCGAGATAAAGCGCCGTCATACCAGGATTATCGGGGTTGTCGAACCATTCGCGCGAACGCAGACGCTTCGAACCGTTTACGTTGGACATTTAACACCTCCCAGAACCGTCCTCCGGGACATCGATATGGCATCGGGAATTAACCGACAAGCCCTTTTCAATCGAATGTGGACAAATTGTCCATTTTGTGGAATTTAAAATATAACGCTACGGCGGGTTCGTAAAGATGCACCGCGAGCTGGAGGAGGAGAACCAAGCGTGAGCCGGATCATATCCATTCCTGCCTAAGGATGCGCGGGCAAAAAACGTGTTTTGCGTCACCTGAAACGGCAAAGCGGGTGGCCGGTCTTGGTAAGGATTTGAAGGGCACGAGCACTTGACTCCAGTGCCGCATGGCCTTCTGGTCTGGCAAAGCCTTCCGGTAAACCGTAGGATCGGGAATTATGCCGGGCAGGTTACTCTGCGGACCAAGCCAATAGCCGGATCCGGTTTGCGCAAGCCGGCGTCCGTTGTGCTAAAGGGTCAAGTGCGAAGGTATGTTCAATGAACTCAATGCCTCCAGGCTTACATTCACACTCCCTCCTGGCGGCTTTGTCCGACGCCGGATTGGCGAGCCGTGAAGCGACGCGGGATCTTTTCGGTGAGAACGAGGCCTCACGAGCCTCGGACCTTCACCGCCTGATCGAAGCGCAGATCGTAGACGCCGACGCGCTTGCAGGCTTCCTGTCGTCCTATTATGGCGTGCGGCTTCTCGACCGCCAGCAGCTGGCAGACTACAAGCCTGCCGCGCAGAACCTCTCCAATCGATTTCTCGTGGAGAACTGGATCGCGCCGCTGACGGCGCCGGACGGACACCTTGTCATAGGGGTTCTTCACCCAGGCGACGATGACCCGATTACCGCACTGCGGGCTGTTCTCGACGGGGAAGCAGAGGTGTGCGTCATACCCGCACCCGATCTGGAAACCTGCCTGGAACACCTTTCCGGCGCTCAGTATGTCGCCCAGGCCACCGGCGAAGGAGCGACCTCCGAAGCCGCGATCGATAGCCTGCGCGATCTTGCAAGCGGGGCGCCGGTCGTCGTTGTCGTCGATGACATCTTCAAGCGCGCGCTCGACCTGAGGGCGACGGACATTCACATCGAACCGATGCGCGGAAGGCTCGTCATGCGGTTTCGCATCGACGGTGTGTTACGGATAATGCCTTCGCCGCCGCACGAAATGAGCGATGCTATCGTATCGCGTATCAAGGTGCTCGCCGGCCTCGACATTACCGAGCGCCGGAAGCCTCAGGACGGTGCGATGCGCCTTCCGGTCGGCGACCGCGAAATCGAACTGCGCGTAGCGACCCTTACCTCTATCCACGGTGAGACGGTCGTCATGCGTATCCTGCATCGCGACAGCGTTCTTCTGGATTTTGCGGGCGTGGGTCTCGACGAGGACGATCGGCGGATCATGCACCGGCTGCTCGAGCACACGCACGGCATGATCGCCGTTGCCGGTCCGACCGGTAGTGGCAAGACGACAACACTCGCAGCGGCGCTTTCCAAGCTCAACGATCCCGGCCGCAAGATCGTGACGATCGAGGACCCTGTCGAGTACCAGATTCCGGGCATCGTCCAGTCGCAGATCAACACGGCTGCCGGCATGACCTTTGCGTCGGCACTTCGCGCCTTTGTGCGTCAGGACCCCGATGTGATCCTGATCGGCGAGATGCGTGACGGCGAGACGGCACGCGCTGCGGTCCAGGCAGCTCTCACCGGTCACCTCGTGCTGTCTACCGTCCACGCGAACACTGCAGCAGCTGCCTTCACGCGTATGCGCGACCTTGGCGTGGAGACCTACCTTCTTGTCGGCGCTCTGCGGGGCATCATCTCTCAGCGCCTGTTGCGGCGGCTCTGCGACCACTGCAAGGAAGAGGGGGTTCTTTCGCCCGAGCTCTTCTTCTCCGACACGCGCTATCAGGCTGTCGGGTTCTCTCCGGGTCAGAAGGTTTTCAACGCGGTTGGTTGCGGTCGCTGTAACTCGACGGGCTATCGCGGCCGCATCGCTGTATTCGAGATCCTCGTTCTCGATGAAGCAATCACCGAACTTGCTTCGAAAGGGGCGGATCACGCCATGATCGAAGCACTGGCTCTGGAGCGGGGCATGCGCACCATGTCCCATGACGGCGCCAGAAAGGCAGGCCAGGGTCTGACCTCGCCTGCGGAAGTTCTCAGGGTCACCGGGTTCCGGTGACCGGTCTCTCTTACTCCTGATAAAGTTCGATCGTGTCGCCCTCGAGTATGTAGGCCGATGCGACTTCACTCGAACCATCCACGAAGGAGAGATCCTTCGTTGCGGGCTGAACGCGCATCGTGCCCGTCACCGTAACGCCTTCAAACAAGGCTGTGGGCGCGTACGGGGAGGAAGACTTGAGGTAGACCACCTGGTTCGGCGGCGGCGGCGGCTCATGGATGCACGCCCCGAAATAGGGAACCAGCAGGAACTCGGTCGTCCCGTCCGGGTCGAAATCCAGCGGCAGCAGATAGCCGGAGATGGATATCCGCTCACCATCCAACTTCGGCTCGGTCAGGGTGCCGCGTCTCTCAACCTCCGCCGCCCATTTCTTGTACCGCTCGTAAAGATCATCGATATCGACGCCCTGCTTTTCGAGATCCTCTCTGGCGACGGCAACCCTGTTTCGGGCTTCCTCGCGCGCAGCGGCAACCTCTTCACTTACGTCACCCTTGGGGTAGGCTTCCAGATAGAGGAGATTTCGCAATGCCTGCTGCTGGTCGAACGGTACATCTTCAAAGAAATTTTCCAGCGGTTCGGTTTGCGGAATCAACATCTCCCAATTCAGTTTGGTCGTGCTGACGCTGAATGCAGCGCTGCTGCCGAGGCAGAGTGCAGCCAGAATGAGACCAATGCGACAGAGCATCGATCTCGCGTTGACGAGTAATCCTGCGTATTTCATGTCCTCACCATCATGCCGTCTGCAAGGGACGTCCTGTAAGCGTTGTAGGCCGGCAGCAAACCGGCCAGTATTCCGCCGACCAATATTGCCAGCAGCAACATGGCATCGGTCGTGGATGGAAGCTGAATGACGATGTCGATCCCGAACTGGCGATCGATCAGCGGACGAGCCACCATCAGAACCGCATAGAGCGCGGCGGTGCCGATAGCGATGCCGGCCAGAGTAAGTAGCGTCGCTTCTCCGACCAAGAGTGCAGCAATCGTCCTCGGTCTCGCGCCCAGCGAACGCAGTATAGCGATCTCACGCCGCCTCTCGTTCAAGGTCGACAGGATCATCGCTGATAAGCCCAGCATTGAAGTCACGACAACCATCACGGACACACCCAGCAATGCGGTCTCGGCGGTGCCGACCAGGGCCCACATTTCCTGCAGCGCGAGTCCCGGCAGCACGGCCGAAAGCGGCTCGGCCCTGTACTCGTTGACTGCCCGCTGGAAGCTGATTACCTGGAGTCTCGACTTCAGGCCGATGATGGCCGCGGTAATAGCACTCGGCGGAAGCGACATTTGCCGCAGACGATCCGCCGAGGTGACCTGACCGGGGATCCTTGAACCAGACCGCCAGTCCACATGAATGGCCTCGATCGCCTTGAGACTCACATGGAGGGATTTGTCTGCCGGCGTGCCAGTGCGTACCAAAATGCCGGATACCCGGAAGGGGAGGTCGTCATGCTGCGACCCGATAGAGCCGGCGCCATGCGCGAGGGTGATCTGATCACCGAGCGAATAGCCGAGCCGGCTTGCAACCTCTGAGCCGAGAACGACATCGAACAGGTCATCAAAAGGTCCGCCTGCCTCAAACTTCAGGGTTTGGCCGCGACGATATTTCAGATGCTCGAAATAGTCCGTGGTCGTTCCGATGACCCGATAGCCACGATGGCTGTCGCCAAGCGAGAGCGGAATGGCCCAGGCCACCTCTTTTCGCGAGACAATGTCTTCATAGCTGCGCCACGTGACGTTGTTGGTGGCATTGCCGATGCGAAAGACGGAGTAAAGAAGGAGCTGCATGCCCCCTGACCGCGCACCGATGATCACATCCGCGCCGGATACGGTTCCGGCAAAGCTGTCTCTTGCTCCGCTGCGCACCTTTTCGACACCCAGAAGCAGCATGACGCTGACCGAAATCGCGAGGATCGTCAGCAGAACCGTGATCCAACGGTTGCGCAGGGACTGCAAAGCAAGGCGGGCAATGATCATCTGTTGCTGCCTTCAGTTTTTGAGACTGTCAGGATGTCAGCGAATTCGACGACCCTTGTGAAATGTTGCGCCAGGCGTCGGTCGTGGCTGACCATGATCAGCGTAGCGCCGCTGGCGTCAACCTGATCAAACAGCAGGTCGAGGAAATCCTGCTGCCGGTTCTCGTCGAGAGCCGATGTGGGTTCGTCAGCGACAATGATCTCGGGCGAGCCTATGAGCGCCCGCGCAGCCGCAACGCGTTGCTGCTGTCCAACGCTCAGAGTGGCGGCCTTCTGCCTGCCAATATCTCCAGGAAGGCCCAGGCTCGTCAAGAGCCGGCGGGCTTCACTCTCCAGGCCCCCGGCAGCCACGGTACGCGCGCGACGCGCCGGGGCGAAGTTGAGCGGCAGCAGAACGTTGTCGATGACGGAGCCATAGGGAAGAAGATTGAACATCTGAAAGATAATGCCGAAATGTTCTGCCCGGAACTGGTCACGACCGCTGCCATGCAATTCATTGAGCGGTTGCCCCAGGATCTCCACGCTTCCGGCCTGGGCCGAAGCGATGCCGGTCAGCAGGCTGAGCAGCGTTGACTTCCCGCTACCCGAGGGGCCGAGCAGAAGCAGACGCTCGCCGCGCGGCACCTGAAAGGCGCCGATTGATAAGGTGAATGAATTTCGCGTATTCCACCGATATTCGACACCGCGCAAATTCACGGCGTCGGCTAATGCGTGCGCTTCCACACTATCTTTCCATATACCGGAAATTGCGGGACACGGCCAAGGCGACCTCTCCGTTCTCATCAATGAACGTTACGTTGAGATCGTGGGCGTCGCGGAAGCGATCAAAATAGCGGAAGTTTATCGACTGGGCCTGGGCAGCATCCACACAGGTGAAAGCGTAGTTGGCTCTGAATTCGCTGTGGTGATTTTCGTAGTCTTCGTCGGCCTCAGCCTCTGCCTCCTCATGCCCTTCCGTCTCGTTACCTTCTGCGACAAGCTCTGCTTCAGCGGAGGTGACGGTGCAGCCTGCGGACGGGGGCAACTCAAAGAGCGTCAGAGGTTCCTTGAGGTCGGCGAGCGCAGCCTCGACGGCTCTCTTCTGCCGGGTGGTGTCGGCTTCATGTTCGAACCCGACGATATCCATGCCGGGAGCAACGAACTCCATCTGAATTTCGTTGCCCTCGATGGCGACAATCAGATTTCCGATCCCATGGACGTGTGGACCCAGCTCTCTCAGTTCGTCTTCTGTCTGTGCCAGTGCCGTCGAGGCAAGCATGACGAGGCCAGAAGTAAGTAAGGTCCTTGCGCAGTGATGAAATCGCAACTTGGTATCTCCATACTGACATGATCAGAAGAGGCTATGCGCAGGGGCCGCCGCCCCTGCGCAGCGCTTGTGGGTTAGACCATCCTGGACAATTCAGTGCTGATCTGTTGCGCCGTTTGGCGGACGAGCCGCGCGCAGAGTTCGTGGCTGCGCACGTCGTGGCGATAGACAGGCATGCTGACGCTGACCGCCCCAACGGGTTCCCTGAAGCGATTGAAGATCGGGCTGCCGAGGCAGCGGATATCCGGCTCATTCTCCTCATCGTCGAAGGCGAACCCTTGCTCGCGTGTGCGCTTCAATTCCTCCAGCAGGCTCTCGGGTGTTGTGAATGTCTTGTCGGTATGACGCCTCAGGTCCAGGGTCTTGATAACTTCCACGAGCCGCTGATCTGGAAGGCCGGACAGCCACGCCTTGCCTACGGATGTGGAGTGAAGTTCGACCTGCGCCCCGATGCTGGTTTTCATCTGCACCCGGTTGGAGCCGACGAGCTTGTCTATGTAGACCATCCGGTTGTTGCTCGGCACCGCGAGGTGCACGGTTTCATCCGTTGCATCGCGAAGCGACACCAGAAAATCTCGCGCAATCGAGCGCAGGTCCGAGTCTTCCCAGGCCTTTGCTGCAAGCTGGAGGAGGCGTGGCCCCAGGCGAAACGTTCCGCTCTCTCCTGACTGGATGACGAGGCCCTCAGCAATGAGCGCGGAGACGAGGCGATAGACCGTTCCCCGAGGGAATGGAGCGCGCTTGGTCAGCTGGGCAATGTCCAATGTTCCTGGGGTGTCGGCAATGATCTGCAGCACCGTCATGAACTTCGAGAACGATGCCGCTCCTTGCACGTGAGTGGTCGATCTGAAATCGGCTTCGTCCTGGATATCACTACGGTCCATGGCGTCTCCTTGCGCTTGACAACGGAATATTTGAATAATACAGATTCATGGACAGTGTGTCCATATTGTAGTCACCTTGTTGAAAAGGTAATTCGTCGTACGGTCGAGGAGGATCAACGACACACTCGCGTCCACCAAACGTGACCGTGATGGCCGTCATATCACCCGCGCGATGCTGCGGGAAGTTCTACCGGGAGGAAGTAAATGACCAAAAAGGGATACTGGGTTGCAATGGTCGATATTGCAGACCAGGAAGGTTATAAAGAATACATTGCCTTGAACAAGGCAGCTTTCGACAAGTACGGGGCGACTTTTGTTGTTCGCGCAGGAAAGAGCCAGGTTATGGAAGGCCCGGCCGCGAACCGCCTGGCAGTAATCGAGTTCAAGGACTACGAGACGGCTCTCGCCTGCTATAATTCTCCGGAATATCAGACGGCTATCAAGGCCCGCGAGCCGCATGCCAAGGCACACCTGGCCGTGGTTGAAGGTGTTTAACACCAAAATCATCGCTTAAATTTCTTGTCGAACTTGTTCGAGGGGCCGTCATCTTACCCCTCCAGTGCTGTTCGACCGGATGAGCACAGCAGTTTTTCAATGGGCGATCGGGTGCTTATGCCCGACCGGCATGCTGGAAGCGCCCGCTAACGGTCCCGGATGCTTCTTAAACTGCGACAGGGATCGTTGCATACACCATAGCATTGATAGGAGCAGTCATGCCCACTCCGCTAAAGTGGCTTTTCAAGGTTTTTGACACCCTAATCGTCGTCGGCATGGCCGTCATCAGCATTCTAGTCTTTTCAAATGTCGTACTGCGGTATGGCTTCAGCTCAGGCATTTCGGCAGCCGTTGAACTTTCCCGTGTGATCCTCGTCTGGGTCATTTTCCTGGGGGCAGTGGCGGGTCTGGCCAAAGGCGCACATCTCAGCGTCGACATTTTGATCGCGCGGTTGCCCCAAAAGGCGCGCTTCGTCTGCTTTCTTGTTGCACAAGGCCTGATGCTTTGGTGCTGTTGGCTCCTTGCACAGGGCAGCTGGGCACTTACCCGCATTGAATGGGGCAATGTTACCCCACTCACGGGACTTCCTGTTGGCCTCACTTACGCTGCGGGGCTCTTCGCAGCCGTCATGATGGCTCTAGTCATCCTTATCGAACTGTGGGGCGCGTTGCGCGGCACCCTGCCCAGCACATGGGGGGGAGCACATGCCCAGGAGGCCTCTATGGCCGTAGACCCCGCGCTAACTCAGGAGAAAATTCAGTGAGCGGTTTGGTATTTCTCGGCTCCCTCCTTGGTACGATCAGCATCGGGGTACCCATAAGCTTCGCGCTGATGCTGTCGGCGGTCGCGCTGATGATGCTGATGGGCAATGTAGATGCGCAGATACTGGCCCAGCGGCTGGTCAATGGCGCGGACAGCTATCCACTGATGGCGATCCCATTCTTTCTTATCGCCGGTGAGCTCATGAATGCGGGTGGGCTCTCCCGCCGCATCGTGACAATGGCCCTGGCGCTGGTCGGTCACTTGCGTGGTGGCCTGGGTTACGTGGTCATCGGCACGGGCTTGATTATGGCCAGCCTCTCTGGATCCGCCATCGCTGATACGGCAACGCTGGCCGTCATGTTGATCCCGCTTCTACGCAATGCAGGATACGATATTGACCGGTCCACGGGTCTGATCGCGGCGACGGGCATTATTGCCCCGGTGATCCCGCCCTCCGTCGGCTTCATCATCCTGGGTGTCACAGCCAATATTTCCATCATCGGACTGTTCATGGCTGGCATCGTGCCAGGAATATTGATGGGCTTGAGCCTGGTGGTCGCCTGGTGGTTCGTCTCGAAAAAGGAAACGGCGGCGGTTCAACCAAAGCTTCCGCGCAGAGATCTTCCGAAGGCTCTCATGACCGCCGGCTGGGCGCTGATGCTGCCGGTCATTATCCTGGTCGGCCTGCGTTTTGGCCTGTTCACCCCCACCGAAGCTGGCGTCGTTGCCGCTGCCTATGCTCTGTTCGTTGGATTGGTGGTGTACCGCGAGCTGACGCCGCAGAAGCTATACCATGCATTGCTTGACGCGGGTCGCATGACAGCGGTGATCATGCTGCTGGTTGCAGCCTCCATGGTGACCGGCTTCATGATGACGATCACCAATCTGCCTGGTCAGCTCATCAGTCTTCTTTCACCATTCATAGATATGCCGATCCTCCTGATGGGCATGATCGTTCTGGCGATCTTCATCATTGGCATGGTGCTCGATTTTGCACCTTCGATCACCATCATGGTGCCGATCCTGTTGCCGCTCGTAAAGGCGGCGGGCATCGACCCGGTCTATTTCGGTGTCATGTTTATCATGACCGCTGCCGTCGGTATGATCACGCCCCCTGTAGGAACCGTTTTGAATACAGTGTGCGGGATCAGTCAGGTTTCGATGACATCGGCTCTAAAGGGCGTCTGGCCTTTCCTTATGGCCCAGATGATCCTGATCCTGCTGCTGGTCCTATTCCCGGCATTGGTAACCGTACCAGCGTCATGGTTCTACTAAGCGTCAGAGTTCAAGTTGACCTCTGACGATGGACTACGGCCTGCCGAAGAAGGGTTCCGGCAGGCCCCTGCGATCCCCCTCCTCAATGGGCAGGGGGTGCAGGTGGAAGTTGAACCCTGCGTCGGTTTGAGTGGCCGGGTTGGCCTCTGCTTTAACCAAACCGACAATGTTTCCGACGCTCAAGCGGAAGGCAGTGCTTTATGGTTGTCATGTGTTTAGCAGGACTGTACGTTTCCAAGCGAGTGAGGAGACGTGGGTTGGGTGGAGTGAGTAAGTGAGTGTATTCCGGCAAGGCGGCGTCCGTAGTGCCTATGCCGTGTGGGTTCGCATGGGCTTGGCCTGCACTTTGGCGGTCATGACCGCGTGCACCTCCACTACCGGCTATCTTTCAGATGTTGCCGAGCAACCCAATCCCATGGACAAGGTCGTAAATGCAGATCTGAGTGCACGCAAGCCTTCCGGCGGCGGCTTCCTGTCGGCCCTGGGATTCGGCCGGAAGCAGAATGACCGGCAGGGTCAAATATATAGCGGCTACGAACAGCGGCTTACTCCCAGCGAGGTCCGGTCACTTGACCGGCTGAGCGGCGAACAGTTCGAAGTCAACCTCGAGGATGCCGAGATCAAGGTTGCCGCCCGCAATGTTCTGGGCGAGGTCCTTGGCATCAATTACTCGATCGATCCGCGAGTGGGGGGCAGGGTTACGATCACGACGTCGAAGCCGACGCCGGCCCGCGACATTCTCACGATGTTCGAGTCCGCTTTGCGCAGCAATGGCGTGGCCATGGTTCGCGATAGCGGCAGTCTAAGGCTGATGCCCGCGACTGAGGCTGTCGGTGTCGCCCAGCTCGACCAGGGCACCAGGATTCAGCCAGGTTACGCCGCCACAGTGTTTCCCCTGAAGAATGTTTCCACCAGCACGATCCTGCCGTTGCTTGAAAACTTCCTCGCCCGTCCCGGCATGGTGCGCGAAGATCCCAGCCGCAATGCACTGATCTTCCAGGGAACGGAGGCAGAGCGGATCTCGGCGATCGAAGCCGCGCGCTCGTTCGACCAGGATTGGCTGGCAGAGCAGTCGGTCGGAATATTCCCGGTCAACAACTCCAGCGCCGCAGCGATGATGCCTGAGCTCAACCGCGTGCTCGACATCGGCGAGGGCGGTCGCGGGCGCAACATGATCAGGGTCCAGGTGATCGAGCGCAGCAATGCGCTTCTGGTGGTGGCGAAAACCCGTGAACAGCTGCAGCGTGCGGCAAGCTGGATCCAGCGGCTCGATCGTCTCGACGCGTCTTCCTCCAATTTGCGGGTGTACAAGGCGCAGCATCTGCAGGCGCGGCGTCTTGCTGCGATGGTCAACGAGATCTTCAACGGCGTGTCTGCGTCGTCATCGTCGGCAGCGGACGAACCGGCTTCACAGTTCCCGCCAGGTTCGTTGTCGGATGCTTCCAACTCGGATCCGAATGCTGCAAGTCAGCCGGCCGAAGAAGGTATGGAGGATACCCAGCAGGTCGCAGGTGGTGGCATCAGCCAGCCAGCCTCAGGTGGGGCGAGCGGTGTGCGTATTACCGCAAACCCGGAAAACAACACCATCCTCATCTTCGCAAGGCCTGACCAGCAACGATCGATCGAGCAGGCGATCACTGCACTCGACCGACCGCAGGAACAGGTGGCCATCGAGGCGACGATCGCCGAGGTTACCCTGACCAACGAGTTGCGCTACGGCGTGCAATTCTTCCTGAATTCCAGAAATCTCGGCATGGGCCGGGACGAAGGCTCGGTGGGCCTGTTCAAGGAAGCAGGTCAGGCCGTGATTTCGCGGACGCTTCCCGGGTTCAACCTGCTGCTCGGTCCTGAAACCGAACCGCGTGTTGTCCTCGACGCTCTTCGCGGCGTGACCGAGGTCAAGGTGCTGTCGTCACCATCGGTTGTGGTTCAGGACAACAAGCCTGCCGTCCTGCAGGTGGGTGACGAGATCCCGATCGTGACGCGCACGGCGCAGTCGGTGCTCGATCCAGAGGCGCCGATCGTCAACAACGTCGAATTCCGCAACACGGGCGTGATCTTGAAGGTCCACCCGCGCATCACCGGAAACGGCACCATCAACCTGGTCGTGGAGCAGGAGATCAGCTCTGTCCAGCGAAGCCAGGCGCAATCCCTGACGCCGACCATTTCGCAACGCAAGGTCAGTTCGACCGTGTCGGTGACCAGTGGCCAGACGGTGATGCTCGGCGGCCTGATCAGCGAGCGCCAGCAGCGCGGCCGCGATGGAGTGCCGGTTCTGGGAGACCTTCCACTGATTGGCGACGCATTCAGGTCTAACCAGAACGCCTCATCGCGCACCGAACTCATCATCCTGATAAAGCCGCAGGTGATACGCGACAGCATGGATGCGCAGAACGTGGCGGAGCAGATGCGGTCTCAATTGCGGTTGATGAACGAGCCGTCGAGGAACGTACCGCTGCGACGGCCGGCCAAAACGTTGATCGAATGAAGACATTCACGGCGCGGCCGCGTGCGATCGCGGTTGTGGCGTTCGTCACCGCCGCAGTGACAGCCCCGGCAACCGGCGGGGCAACCACATATACGTTGGTTGCCTGGGGCGTGCTGTGCCTGCTGGCAGCGGCAATAGCCGTTCATGATCTCGCGACGATGCTCATACCCGACCGCTATACGCTGGGTATTCTATTCGTAGGATTTGCCGAGTGGCTGTACGCGTCGGGCGAGCCCGAGGGCCTCGTCATCCATGCATGCGGGGCACTGTTACTGGGAGGGGCGCTGTGGCTGTTCGATCTGTTTTACGAGCGTCTGCGTGGGCAGACCGGGCTTGGGATGGGCGATATCAAGCTGCTAGGAGCGTCTGCATTTCTGGTAGGGATTCCCGGGACCGGGGTGCAGATCATGCTCGCGGCAGCGTCGGCACTGATTTTCATTGCGTTGCGGGCGATACGTCGGCGAAGACCCCTGCGTGCCGTGGCGAAGGTTCCGTTCGGCACCTTCCTTGCGCCAGCACTGGTAATCGTCTGGGCGTGGCTGCCCTCAGCATGGTGATCTTGCGGCAATGGGCGTGAAATCGTCAGCCAGCCGACGGGGTGCGATCCTCGTCAGCGTCCTGTGGATCATGATTTTCCTCGGCTTTCTTGCCGTCATCCTTCGCGTGCAGACGACCGGGGTCGTGGCAGGTGTGCGGCTCACGGAAGACAAGGCGTCCGCGCGCATTCTGGCGGAAGCCGGGCTCGCCATGGTCGCGGCCGAGATCCGCGCTGGCCCGCCCGACGGGGTAGAAAAGGTGAGTGATCGGATATCCTCCGAGATCACGCTGCCGGCCGGGGTCGCTTCCGTCTCTGCAACCAATGAAGCCTTGCGGATTGATCTCAACACCGCAGAACGCCCGCTGATTGTTGGCGCGTTGCGGGCGGCGGGCGCCGCCTCCGTCGCCGTTGAGGAACTGGCGACGAGGATCATCAACCGCCGTTCGCAACCGTCAGATGGACAGCCGCAACCTGGAAGCAACAAGCGGGTGTTTCAGACGGTCTCTGAACTCGCCGCCTTCCCGGGCATTACGCCGAACGTTGCCATTGCCCTCGAGCGTTATCTTACCGTTTCATCCGGCTTGATTGGCGTTCGCCTCGAAGCGCTGGATGAGCGATTGCTAAGCGCCATTCCAAACCTGCCGTCTTCGGCGCGCAGCGCGATCGCGCAGTATGACGCGGGCCGCATCTCCCGCGAGCAGCTCGAAGGCGTGCTTGCAGGGGTCAGTTTCAATACGTCCGGACAGGCTCAAACCTGGCGGTTCGAGCTCACTACGACGCTACAGTCAGGCTACAGCGAAAACTTTGAGGGTTTGATTCTCGTATCCGCCACTGACGAGAAACCCTACCGTGTGCTTGATTGGCACCGCTCAACAACCGAGTTCGAGTGAAACTGCGTCAGGTAGTTTGGTTTTCCGTCTGCATGCGCAAAAAGAGATGGCGATGAGTTTCGAAGCTCATCGCCATCATTTCTCAGTGGCTAGCGCCAAGGCCCCTTGCGGAGCGTCAGAGTCCTCCGGCTACCGTGATAAGCGTGCCTGTCATGAACCCGGAGGCGGGAGAGGCCAGCATCAGCACAGCGCGCGCGATGTCGATTGGCTCCGCGATGCGGCCCATGGGGGTCACGGCCGCGATCTTGGCCGGGCGCTCCGGATTTCCGCCCTGGGTGTGGATGCGCGTATTGGTTGTCCCGACACGTATGGCATTCACGCGGATGCCCTCCGGCGCCAGCTCCTTGCCAGCGCCGTAGGTGATGGATTCCACGGCTCCCTTGGTGGCGGCATAGTGGACATACTCATTGGGGCTGCCCAGGTAGGCAGCGAGTGACGACATGTTAATGATCGTCCCGCCATGTCCACCCTTGCGGGTGGACATGCGTTTCGCTGCCTCCTGAATACAGTACATCACACCGAAGACATTGATCCTGAAGGCAGTTTCCAGCACCTCAGGCTGCAAGTCTTCTATCTTCCCTGCTTTTCCGATGATCCCTGCATTGTTGACGAGGCAGGTCACCCGACCGAGTTGATCGTCGCAGGCGTCGAACAGAGCCTGGATATCCTCCCTCTTGCCCACGTCTCCCTGCACCGCAATGGCGCGGGCGCCTGCTGCCTTGCATGCTTCGACAACTTCAGACGCAGCAGCGGTGTCCGAGAGGTAGTTTATGCAGACATCGTAGCCCTCGCTCGCAAACAGCCGAGCCGTTTCGGCGCCAATGCCGTGGCTCGCGCCTGTCACGATCACAATCGGTCTCATGCGTTGACCTCCTCGCTCATTCACTGTTCGCAGCCTAGAAGACGGTCTCAAGGATCGCGGCGTAGTCTTCCTTGGTCAGCGGGCGAGGATTTGTCGCGTGGCTGTGGTCTGCAAGTGCCCGCTCGCACACCCAATCTATCACGTTCCGGGGAACGCCCATCTCCGACAATTTGGCTGTGATGCCCAGCTGGCGGTTCAACTCGTCCAGCCTGTCGGCAAGCGTTACCCCTTCAAGACCTGCGAGCTTCTCGAGGTGGCGGACCTTCTTGACGACGGTTTCGTCTTCCAGGTTCCAACGAAGGACGGTCGGCATCAGGATGGCGTTGAGGGTGCCATGATGAAGCTTTGCCTCCTTGAGACCGCCCAGTGCATGGCTGAGGGCATGGACGGCTCCGAGACCCTTCTGGAACGTCATGCCGCCTTCGAGGGCGCCCATCATCAAGTCGGTTCGCGCCGCTGCGTTCTGGCCATCTGCGTAGGCGATCGGCAGGGCGTTCCAGATGCGCTGGAAGCCGTCGGTGGCAATCGCCTCGGCAGGCGGATTGTAGCGCGGGGACAGATACGTCTCGATGCAATGCGAAAGCGCGTCAAGTCCGGTAGCCGCGGTCAGTGCCGGAGGAAGACCCATCGTCAGCTCGGGGTCGCAGATCGCCCTGCGTGGGATCATGTACTGGCTGATGAAACCGAGCTTCCGTCCGTCATTCAGCGTGATAAGCGCCGCCCGTCCGACCTCGGATCCGGTACCTGCGGTCGTCGGGATCGCCACGAGCGGTGCCACTGCGCTGGTGATGCGTGCTAAGCCGCCAAGGATCGCCGCATACTGCTCGAGCTCTCCTTTATGGGTGGCCAGCAGCGCGACGCCCTTGGCCAGGTCGATCGGTGAACCCCCGCCGATCGCCACGACTCCGTCGCAGTCGCCTTGCCTGTACAGCTCAAGACCAGCAGCCACCGCGCTTTCCGTCGGATTGGTAGGTACATCCAAGAATACCGGCGCTGATTTCAGGAATGCGAAGCACGGGCGCTCGAGTAGACCCGCAGCTTTGATGCCGTGATCACTAATGACCAATGGGCGTGACACCCCGAGTTCTCGCAAAACGTCTGCGGTCGTCTCACTGGCGCCAAGGCCAAAACTGATATTTGTAAGATAGTTTATAGTATGCACGTCACTACGCTCCTCCGGCAATTTGTCCATTATATGGACGCTTTGTCCAAGTAAATCCTTAGTCCCGTACCTTTGTCAAGCGCTGCCATGTTGTTCATGCGCCATCCGCGTTGACAAAAATGCCGAAGGTCCGTACGAAATGTGGACACTCTGACCATATTGTGATCAACTCTAATTGGTCTTGAAAGTTGGTGGGAGACCGAATTCGCCATCGAAACTGGCCGAAGTTGAATGTTGCGGAAGGATATTGCTTTTCCTGCAATACTACGGGGGAGATTCGTGGCGGAATAGGTCAACTACCTCTTGGAATTGGTGGTTATCTCGCGATCCCTCAGTGGAATTGCTTGGTCCGCTGGCTCCTCACGCCAACCACTGATCTGCCGCGACGAAATCGTCTGCAGCAACACCTTAAACTGGGAGAAAACCCTTGTCGGAACCCGCCACCGTGCTGATACCAGGTTGGATGCACGAGCATGCTCGGGACATGCTCAGAAGCCAATTCAATCTTATCGAAATTCCGGACTGTGACCTTGAAGCCCATCTGACTGCGCAGCAACGGGCTGCGATTCGTGGCGTGGCCTGTTACACAACAATTGACCAGAATTTCATCGATGCCCTCCCCAATCTCGAAATCGTCGCCAACTACGGCGTCGGATATGAGAGAGTAGACGCTGCTTATGCACGCACCAGGAATGTCGTAGTCACAAATACGCCAGATGTCCTGAACGAGGAGGTCGCCGACCTCACTCTGGGGCTGCTTATCAGCGTCGTGCGTGAAATTCCCAAGGCGACAGCTTTTGTTCGCAACGGCGAGTGGAAGACCTCGAGTTTCCCGCACAGCCGCCTCACGCTGCGCAACCGCACCGTTGGCATCTATGGGATGGGCCGAATCGGTCGTTGCATTGCACGGCGCGTCGAAGCTTTCGGGCTTCCCGTTGCTTATCACAGCCGGCGCCCGGCCGAGGGGGTTGATTACGCATACTTCCCCACGCTGCTGGAACTCGCCAGTGCTGTCGATGTGCTCATCTCCATCGTGCCGGGTGGTCCCGCGACCGAAAAGACGGTGAATGCCGAGGTGCTGTCCGCTCTCGGATCTGAAGGCGTATTCATCAACGTGGGCCGCGGAAGCGTCGTGGATGAGGATGCGCTGATCAGCGCCCTGCGAACAGGAACCATTGCGGCAGCGGGCATCGACGTCATCGTGGACGAACCCAATGTGCCGGAAGAGATGTTAGCGCTGGATAATCTGACAGTTCTGCCGCACATCGGATCCGCGTCAGTCAGTACACGCACTGCGATGGCGGACCTTGTGGCGCGGAACATAATTTCGTGGTTCCAGGACGGCGCTGCGATTACGCCTGTACCTTAGGCGTTTCCGGTCAGTCGCAAGGACGTATTTGCCTTTTACGGGTAAACATCGTCGCAATTTTCCACTAGCCAGCTGGCATATGCCACTGAAAGCAGCAAAGTCTGTTGACATACAGCAATAACCTGAGCATCATCATATGTGGACATTGCGTCCACATTATGGTCAGGCGAGGGGCCTGGGAGGGTTTTCTTCAATTCAGGTCGGTATCGCGTTTTCTCTATAGGGAGGAGAGACTTCATGAAACTTATGAAAGGCACATTGGCACTTGTCGGTGCGCTTGTGGTTGGGGCGGCGGGTATCACCGCAGCTAGCGCACAGGTCAATTCTACTGTTAATGTCTGGGCTCCGAAGCCGGTAGCACCGGCGCCGTACAAGTCTCCGCACAAGCCACGCACGACGCTGGAAGACATCCGCTCCAAGATTGCGACGCCTAACAAGCTGAAGACCTGGAAAGTACCGGTCGTCGACGACAAGCATCTGAAGGCATCGTGGCAGCAGCTGGCGGTAGGCGATTCTACGCCGTCCATGCGCGTGCTGGATCACCAGACTGCTTTCATCGTCTGGGAAGGTGAGGTCGAAGTCTCGATCCAGGGTCAGGACCCATTTGTCGCGACAAAAGGTTATATGATTCGCGTCCCGTTCCGTCGTGCGTTCCAGCTGAAGAACGTGGGCTCGGTGCCG
Organism: Nitratireductor aestuarii; assembly: GCF_014641695.1. Classification (GTDB taxonomy): domain Bacteria; phylum Pseudomonadota; class Alphaproteobacteria; order Rhizobiales; family Rhizobiaceae; genus Chelativorans; species Chelativorans aestuarii. The sequence continues at coordinate 191,009 of NZ_BMIF01000006.1, forward strand.
TCGCTGTTCTTTGAGATCTTCAACGCAAACGCCACGATCGCCTACCCGGCAGATTCGGCGACCCTGCCCAAGTCCCCGGCGGGCACGGATTGGTACCTGACCCAGCTCCGCGACATGGATAGCCTGACGCGTCAGCCTCAGCCGATTTTCGTCGACTACCTAGCAGCACCTTCAGCTGGCGCGTTCGTGAGCGACGATCGCATGTTCGTCAACCGCATCCGCGGCCAGGCGTTCAATTGCAACATGCAGTCCCCCACGGCTCTTGGACACTACCACGCCGACTATGCTGAATTCTGGTTCATCATGGAAGGTCAGATCCAGTACAACATCGAAGGCCTTGCCCCATTCGTCTCGGAAGCTGGCGATATCGTCTACGTCCCGGCCGGCCGTTGGCACTCGGCAGCTAACTACTGCCCGGGATTCGACACCCGTATTGCGATCAACGGCTATCCTTACGGTTCGCATAACTGGCCAAACACCAACCAGCCCGCGAAGCCGCCGGTTTCCGGCAAGGGATATCTGGACTAGTCTAGCTATAACCCGCCCTCATGACGAGGGCGGGCCTCTGGTCGAACCACCTACGGCGAGGCGGCGGGTATCGATCTGGTGTAGTTCAGGTTGCGTTTATCGCAATCGGGACAGGCACTCTAAACAGTAAGCAGCATACCCTTCGATCTGCTGATCAAGGACGCAATTTCAGTACCGCTGGTCCTGTTTACCTTTTGGAGACAGTTCCTGCATCCTGGTTCCAGCGAACCATTCTTTGGGAGGATAACCATGAAACCATTTCTTCTGACTGCTGCCATTGTTGGAGGGCTGCTTGCCGCCGCTCCTGCCATGGCTCAGAACGCGCGCCTGGGCTACGTACCCACTGAAGACCATCCGGTTGGTGAGGCTTCGCGCTTCTTTGCAAAGGCGGTTGCAGAAAAAACCAATGGCCGAATCAATATCGACACGTTCGGTAACGGCGTTCTCGGCAGCGAACCTGAAATGCAGGCCTCGGTTCAGGCCGGCTTCATCGACATCATGGTTGGCCCTACGCCGAACCTGGTTGGTGTTGTACCGGAATTCATGATCTATGACCTGCCGTTCTTCTACAAGGACTTCGACGCGGTCGATGCCGTCATGGATGGCGAGGTCGGCGAGCAGCTTTTCGCACAGCTGGAAAAAGCCACGGGCATCGTGGGCCTGGCTTGGTGGGACAACGGTTTCCGCCACATGACCAATGGTATCCGCCCCGTAAACACGGTGGAGGATATGGCAGGTCTCAATATCCGCGTTATTCCGAACCCGCTGTTCCTGGCGACCTGGTCGGCTCTGGGTACCAATCCGACGCCGCTTCCATGGCCTGAACTTTACAGTGCTCTCGAAAATGGCGCTGTCGATGCCCAGGAAACACCCTATGCTCTCATCTACACCGCAAGGTTCTATGAAGTGCAGAAGCATCTGGCCAAGACCGGGCATGTCTATACGCCGTTCGTTCTGCTCGCCAGCCAGAAGTGGTTTGCAAGCCTCTCCGATGAGGACAAGGCAGCCGTGATGGAAGCAGCGAAGGAATCCGCAGCATTCCAGCGGGACCTTTCGCGCAAGGCTGCAGAGGATCTGGAAAAGGAACTCGAGGAAAAGGGTTTCCAGATTACCCGGCCTACGCCTGAAGCGCTTTCGGCCATGACCGAGCGCGTTGCGCCCGTCGTAGCAGAGTACAGCGAGAAGATCGGCACTGAGCTGGTCGAGAAGGCACGAGCAGCCATGGCTGCGGTTGCCGAATAGTAGAAGGCTGTGGCGCCAGAGCAAGGTTCGCCTGCTCCGGCGTCCATCAGCAAAAATGGCCCGTAATTGCTGTAGAGCAGTCCTGGAGAAGTCGGAACGAGTTTCCGTTCGGAACTGCGAAGAAACAAAGACCTGAATCATTTCCGCATGTCAACGAGAGGCGGAAATGATCTGGTCGATGCCGCGGGTGGCGCGCGCGAACTACGGCTCGTCTCGGGCGTAAAGCTTAACAAGCTGACTTTGCCTGCACTCTATTTGCCTGACGGCAGTAAAATGCCTGGAATAGTCACGTCTGGAAACTCCAGTTGGGGATACAATATCATGAGCAAGAACACACTCTTCTCGTCGACACGTTTTACTTCAACACTTCTGGCCGCGTCCGCCTTGGCGCTCGTGTCTGCTTCGGCTTGGGCCGATGACAACTCCGCAAACCTCACCCAGTTGGGTGGCGAGAACACGATGCTCGTCAGCCAGAACGGGGACGGCAACACGGCCGCTGGGTCGCAGATCGGCGAGGGCAACTTCCTGCAGCTCGATGCCGCCGGTGATGACAACGTAGCCGACGCCAGTCAGAACGGCGACTATAATGAGGCGTTTACGCGGACAACCGGCAACGCCAACGACCTCACGCTGAGCCAGATCGGCGACGAGAATTCCGCCGAGATCGCGATTGGAGACAACGCCTCCAGCGACGACAACGTGGTGGCCCTGAGCCAGGACTCCAGCGCTTCGTATGGTAACGAAGCCACCATCTACGTCGATGGCAACTCCAACAGTGTTTCTCTCGATCAGATCGGCCAGAGCACCTACAATGAGGCGCTCATCGAAGTCCTGGGCGACCAGAACGGCGTTGCAGTTGAACAGGTTGGCGAGAATTCGGCCAATGTCTATGTGGCCGGCGACGGCAACGGCCTGACGCTGAATCAGGATGGCTCCATTAACGATGCGCTGGTCAGCGTTATCGGCGACTACAACCAACTCGATATCGAGCAATCCGGTTTTGCGAACTCGGCACAGGCAGACGCTTACGGCGACAGCAATGAAGTTGCGCTGAGGCAGACGGGAACAGGCAATATCGGCCAGGTCGGCGCCTATGGAGACGGCAACCTGCTTTCTCTTAATCAGGATGGCGACGCAAACGACGGCGAGTTGGTGATCTCCGGAAATATCAACAACTTTGCGCTCAACCAGATCGGCGATGACAACAGCGCACAGGTGGGTGTGACCGGCGATGGTAACAGTGCGTTGATCGACCAGTTGGGCAACCTCAACCAGGTTGCTCTGAACTTGACCGGTAACGGTAATGGCTCTGGTAGCCTTACAGGTGCGGCAGGAGCCCTGGCAAGCTCGTCCGGCGGTCTGCTCGTAGCTGGCGCGGTGCTGCAGGATTCCTCCTCGGCGCTGACCGGTAACAGCCTGAGCTATGACGTTGTGGGCAACCAGAACCAGTTCGCCTTCGCCCAGATCGGTGGCGGCAACGCCATCATCGGTGAGGTCGGCAATGCCGGTGCGTCGAGCGCCAATCAGGCTGCCGTGTTGCAGAACGGATCGAACAACGTGACGTCGTTCACTCAGAACGGCGCCGGTGGCAATAACCTCTCTGTCTCGCAGTAAGACCAAACGACCGGGCGGTTAAACCGCCCGGTCTAATTATTCGCACAGTAATCAGCTTCAGGGAGGAGAGGAAAATGGGAGTCAAGCTAACACTTGCGACCACCACGGCGGTCGGGCTGCTGATGGGCGCAGCCTTCGCGGGCAGCAACAACGAAGTCTATATCGATCAGTTCGGTAGCGGTAACTCCGCTTCCATCGTCCAGGGCCAGACCAACGGTTCGACCGTCGGCAACAGAGCCGGTTATGAGACGACCCGGATTCGCCAGGATGGCGCGGACAACCAGCTGATCATCAACCAGACGCATAACTCGAGCGTCAACAGTCCCCCGCGCAACCAGAGCAACAGGGTAGGAGCGCCGGGTGACCAGGCAGGCCTTGGCATCGACCAGACCGGAAACGCCAACTATCTGCGCATTGACCAGACGGGTTCGAACCAGGCTGTCTTCGAAGTGCAGCAATATGGCGGCACGTCTGCGACCAGTTCTTCAAACAACGCAACGATCGTTCAGGACGGCGGCTGGTCGGCGCGCGTGTCCAACCTGCGCCAGACGTTCACCGGCGGCGCGGCGGATGCATCGAACGACGTTACCATTACCCAGACCGGACAGTCCTCGCGCGTTGGTAACACCAGCAGCGGCCCTCGCAGCGACGGCAGCGGCGCGCACCAGACCGGGTTTGGCAACCAGCTTAATATTTCGCAGACCGGCAATTCGCAGCTTGTCTACACAGCGACGCAGACGAACGATCAGTCCGCCGGCGGCGCCAACATTGCTGAGATCAGCCAGGGCGGCGGCAACTCCAATCAGCTTCGCGAGCTGCGCCAGGTCAACACGGGCGGAGCAGATAACACTGCAACGCTAACTTTTACAGGCATGGGCAACGGCTCGACAAATGCAGCCTTCACCGGACCGGCCAGCGACGTCAGTGTGGCTCAGTCGCGCGTTCGCCAGACCGGGGAAGGGAACGACATCAGCTTTGACGTTACCGGCAATAGCAATCTGTTCGGCTTCGTGCAGGACGGTGCCGGCAACTGGATGGCTGGAATCGTAGAGGGAAGCGCCAACCAGGTTGCGACGTCACAGATAGGTGACGGTCACTTTGCAACGCTGGACATCCTCGGAGACAGTAACCGGTTCGGTATCGAACAGACCGGCGACTTCAATGAGGCGTATGCGCGGGCAAATGGCAACGCCAATGACCTTGCGCTGAGCCAGTCGGGTGTTGGCAATTTCGGCGAAGTTGCGATCGGCGATTGGACTGCCAGCAACAGCAACTCCGTGGTCCTTAACCAGGAAGCCAGTTCAACTGCCGCCAATGATGGCCAGATCTTTGTTGATGGGAACACCAATGCCGTCTCCCTTAATCAGGTCGCCGGATGGGACTCCAATCTCGGAGAGGTCGTGATCGAAGGCAGCCAAAACCAGGTGGCCGTCGACCAGAACGGTAGCAACGAAGGCTTCGTCAACGTTTACGGCAATGGCAACGGCGTGACGCTCGGTCAAGACGGGGATGTCAACTACGCGGTTGTCGACGTCGGTGGCAACAATAACGGGCTCGACATTGATCAGTCCGGCGACTGGAACTACGCCTGGGTGCAGGCGTATGGTAATGCCAATAACCTGACACTCGGCCAGACCGGTGATTTGAACACCGGCGAGGTTTACCTTGTTGGAGACTCCAATACGGTTTCGGCAGACCAGAACAGCAGCGGTGGCGAGAACAGCCTCATTGCGGCGGTCACTGGAGACAGCAACGTCCTCAATGTGTCCCAAACCAACTCGTCATTGTACGGCGACATGAACTCGATTGAGGTCGACATCTACGGCAACAGCAACAACACTGGTGGAGCCTTCGCATTGGCGGCGTCATCAGCGGTAGCTGGTGGCCTGGCGCCGGGCGATCTGGTCCAGTCGGGATCGGGCAACTCCATCTCGCTGCAGGTCGGGTCATCGTTGGCGCCTGCTTCCGATCTCAACCAGTTCGCTTTCGCGCAGCAGGGTAACGGCAACACGATCGACGGGTCGATCATGGGTTCCGGGAACGAGGTTGCGATCGTCCAGGCTGGGAACGGCAACTATGCCACGTTCAGCCAGGTAGGCAGCGGCAACAGCATCGGCATCTCGCAGTAGGGTTGCCGATTGGCGGCCCGTCATCACTGCCCAACCCAGTGAAGACGGGCCCCAGTACATGAATGACCCCGGCGGGATGTCGGGGGAGAACGACAGGTAGAAGAACAGGTTCCCGGAAGAGTTTGCAAGACGCAGGATAATGGTGTCTTGTATATGTAGTATAACGGGGGAGGTAAGATGATGAAGATTGTTCGCGTAGGGCTTATGGCCGCCAGCGTTGCTCTGGCCGGCGCAGGCGGTTCGGCCGCCCAGGATATGGTCTACACTCCGGTCAATCCCTCGTTCGGCGGTAACGCACTGAACTCGTCTCACCTGATGGGTCTGGCCAATGCCCAGCGTACGGCCACCGGGGGAAAGCCCGCTGGTTCGGATCCTAATAATCCATCAGGCTCCAGCGACGCTGACCTTTTCGTTCGACAGCTCCAGAGCCGCCTGCTTTCAGCACTCGCCGCCCAGGTTACCCAGGCAATCTTCGGTGACGATCCGCAGGAGTCCGGAACTGTTACCTTTGGCGACACGACCGTCACCTTCGAGCGGACGGGCGATTCCATTCGGTTGGTCATTACCGATCCGACCGGCGTCACTGAAATCGTCGTGCCCGTCCTAGTCTCGTCCGCCGGGGGGCTGGGTGCCACGATGGAGAGCGGCCTCGCCACCAGCAATGGTCTGTCCAGCGGTTTGAACACCGGAGCCCTTTACGGCGACCTCACGACGAGCACCTCGCTCAGCCCGGGGCTCAATTGATTTCCATGAAGGGCGGATCAGTGCATACAGAGGTATCAGGAACAGGCTCCATGGCTAAACGGCGGAGCCTTCGGAAAACGGTCGCCAAGATCGCTGTAGCCGGCGCTGTCGCCGCTATGCTGAGCGGGTGCCAGGCGGTCCCGATGGCAGGCCTGCTCCAGCCCGTCTACACGCCTGTGACGAAGCAGAGCCACAGCCTGCGTACGCTTCCGGCACCGGCGAAACGCATCACGGTAGCCGTTTACGATTTTCCTGACCTGACTGGCCAGTACAAGGAACGTGAGAACGTTCAGTCACTGTCGCGGGCTGTCACCCAGGGCGGTGCGCCCATGCTGATCAAGGCTCTGCAGGATGCGGGCGAAAAGCGCTGGTTTACCGTGCTCGACCGCGCACGCCTTGATGACCTGCTCAAGGAACGGCAGATCGTCACCGAGATGCGGCGGCTCTACCGGAACGAGCAGCGCATCGACCCGAACGTTTTGCCGCCGCTCGATCATGCCGGCATCATCCTCCAGGGTGGGATAACCGGTTACGACACCAACACCATGACGGGGGGCATCGGCGCCCGCTATCTGGGCATCGGCGGCGACACGAAATGGCAGCAGGACACCGTAACCGTCACGCTGCGGGCCGTATCGACGAACACCGGCGAGGTTCTGTCCAGCGTCGCGGTCCACAAGATGATCGCCTCCTATGCGATTCAGGGAGGTGCGTTCCGTTACATTGCCCTCGACAAGATCCTCGAGGCTGAAGCTGGTCTCACCCACAACGAACCCAAGCAGATCGCCGTGCAACAGGCGATCGAAAAGGCGGTCATGGGCATGATCATCGAGGGTGCCGAACTCGGCGTCTGGTCGTTTGCAGACGCGGAGGCGGGGCGTCAGGTGATTGCCGACTATCGAGACGAGAAGTACGGCACCAAGCTCACCGCAGCAGCCGAGATCGTTCCGCCGCCCAAGACAAGCAATGCCGCGGATGTCGTGGAGACGACACCGGCCTGGCCCCGCGCGGCCGTTGCGCCGCGTCGCCCGGCAACGGCTCCGTCTCCGTCTCCGGCTGCAAAGCCCGCAGCACCCGTACCCCCGCCGCCAGCAATGCCGGGCGAGACGGTTGGCTCTGTTGAGCCCGGGGTGGATGGCGCGGATCCTGAGACTTCGCCTGCTGTCGCCGGCGTCGCCCCATCGCCAATCCGGGCTTCGACACCCGCGGTCCGGCAAGATGAGCAAGTGGCCTCGGCAGGGAGGGTGCGTTGATGACTTTTTACAGAAGAAGGGACGTTCGGATGGTTGGAAAATCTAGGGCTATACTTGCAGGAGTTTTCTTCATCACTGTGTTTCCGGCTTTTGCTGAAGACAACGTCCTGAAGATCGACCAGACCAGTCCGCTCGGCGCGCTGCAGGGCAATATGCTGTCGTCGGATCAGTCGCTGGCCGACAACTCGCTTGTCGCCGGCCCCACACAGCAGATGATCGACAACGCGCTCGGCGGTACTCTCCAGGTTGACGACCTGTATCGGATGAACCAGGCGACCGCACCATCCGCGCTTCAGACAGGACAGGGCAATACCGCGATGCTGACAATCGTGGGTGACGGCGGTCAATTGATGCTCCTTCAGGACAATTCCGCTGGCGGCACGGTGGGCAATGCGGCTCAGCTGAGCGCATTCGGAGCCGACGCCCTGGGCGCCATCCTGCAGATCGGTGATGGCAACGAAGCTTCGCTGATGGTCGGCGATGCCGCGACCGGCCTGATCGTGCAGAACGGCAGCAGCAATACGAGTTCGCTGACGGTAGAGTCTGGCGGCAAGGGCGAGATCATCCAGAATGGCAACGGCAACTCGTTCTCAACGACGGTGGCAGCCAACAGCTCAGTCTCCATCGTTCAGAACGGCAACAACCTGACCCAGGCCGGGGTCACTGGCATGCAGGTGTTCTCGACGGCGCCGGGAACGGTCGCGATCACGCAGACAGGGTTCTAGCCATGCGTCACGCAGCTGCACTCATTGTGGGCCTTGCCGCCGCCTGTGGTGCAGGTGACGCCACGGCACAGGATGGAGGCGCCGCCGTTGCGGTGCCCTCCATCGCCATCGAACCTACGGAGACCGGTCTGCAGATCGTCGCATCGGCCGTCGGTTTCGACATGGCCGAGATCGAGGGTTCGGTTGAGATCGACCGTACCGGCGGCTCGGGCACAGTTACAACGCGCCAGAACCGCAAACTCAACCTCTCGGCCGGCCAGTCCCAGGACATTGCCAAGACCGCGCTCTCTCTTGCCAAGGGCGACCGCATTTCGGTCAGGGTAGTCCTCCGGCAGAACGGCAGGATCGTCGGCAAGGCAGAGGTCTCGTCGGGTGGGTAACGGAGCGATGAAATTCACGAGATTTCTGATGGCCATGTTGGCCGCAGCTGGCGCCTTCTCGTTCGCCCCTGAGGTGCGCGCACAGTCTGTCGACCAATATGTCGAGGCATTCAGCGGCACATGGCAGCTTGTCGATCCCCGCCATTCTAACCCTCCCTCCACCTGCAACATGGTGCTTGGCTCGACGGCTGACGCGGATGGTCGCTTCGCCATAGAGGGCACGGGTTGCCGCGGCGAGGCCGCGCTGGTCAGTTCCTGGGGCGTCGCCCAGGGGCAGATGACCCTCTTCGATGCGGACGGCGCGGTGATCGCGCGATTGGGCGGCAGCCAACGGCGGATCAGCGGTACCAGCGCATCGGGGTCTCCGTTGATCTTCGAGAGGGTAGGTGCCGGCGGCACTGCGACCATGCTTGAAGCTGCCAAGAAAGCCGGCGGCTGCTTCTATTCGGGCTTTACGAGCAAGTGCGTGGATGCGGCAGAGGCCGCGCCTCCCGCTCCGGAAGGCGCGAGCGTGCAGGTGCTCGTCAACCTGAACGTACGTGCCGAGGCGCGCGACGATGCCGAGGTGGTCGGCGTGGTGCCGCAGCAAACCTGCGTCAAAACCGACCTTTGCATGATGGCTACCGACGGCGCCTGGTGCCGCGCCAAGTTCGGCGAGAAGAACGGCTGGATGCGAAAGCAGGCCCTGCGCCAGAACCGCTGGGCCATCGTCACCTTCGAAAACACCTGTCCCAAGCAGGGTAACTAGATTTTCGGTTCACGAGAACACTGTTCCCATCAGTCGGAGCAGCGACAACAGGAAGATATCAAATGACTGTGCATCAGAATTTTATCGGCGGCCAATGGACCAACGCGACTGAGACCGCAGACAACATCAATCCTTCAAACACCCGGGAGATCGTCGGGGTCTATGCCCGTGGCTCCCGGCAGGATGCAGAAGCTGCGATCGCTGCGGCCAAGGAGGCGTTCAAGTCCTGGTCACGGTCGAGCGTCCAGCTCCGGCACGACATCCTGCTCAAGGTTTCGACGGAGATATTGGCCCGCAGGGAAGAACTGGGCCGGTTGCTGGCGCGAGAAGAAGGCAAGACTCTGCCTGAATCCATCGGTGAGGTCGTCCGCGCGGGCCAGATATTCGACTTTTTCGCTGGCGAAACCCTGCGCCTGTCCGGCGAGAAGCTGCCTTCCGTTCGTCCAGGTGTCGAGGTGGATATTACGCGCGAACCGGTAGGCGTCGTGGGCCTCATCACGCCCTGGAACTTTCCGATCGCGATCCCTGCCTGGAAGATCGCTCCGGCACTCGCTTACGGAAACTGCGTTGTCTTCAAGCCTGCCGACCTGGTGCCCGGGTCTGCTTGGGCGCTTGCCGATATCATCATCCGGGCTGGTGTGCCGGAAGGCGTCTTCAACCTGGTCATGGGCCGCGGTTCGGTCGTGGGCGATGTGCTGCTCAACAGCCGCGATGTCCATGCGATCAGTTTCACGGGCTCGGTCGCAACGGGCAAGAAGGTCGCTGCCAGCAGCATCGAACACATGCGCAAGTTCCAGCTGGAAATGGGCGGCAAGAATCCGCTCGTCATCCTGGATGATGCTGATCTTGATGTGGCGGTCGAGTGTGCCGCAAACGGTGCATTCTTCTCTACCGGCCAGCGTTGCACAGCTTCGTCGCGCCTGATCGTGACAGACAAGATCCACGACGCCTTCGTGGAAGCGCTGAAAGTCCGGATGAGCAAGCTTGTCGTCGATGATGCGGTGAAGGATGGAACGCATATCGGGCCGGTCGTAGACCAGAACCAGCTCGACCAGGACCTGTCCTACATCGCGATCGGCAAGGATGAGGGCGCCACACTCGCCTGGGGCGGTTCTCTGGTGCAACGCGAGACGCCAGGCTTCTATCTTGAGCCAACGCTGTTTACGGACACGACGCCTGAGATGCGTATCAACCGTGAAGAGATCTTTGGGCCGGTCGCCTCGGTCATCCGGGTCGAGGACTACGATGAGGCATTGGCGCTCGCAAACGACACCGAGTTCGGGCTTGCGACAGGTATCTGCACGACGAGCCTCAAGCACGCGACCCATTTCAAGCGGAATGCCGAAGCCGGGATGGTGATGGTCAACCTGCCGACGGCCGGTGTGGACTACCACGTGCCGTTTGGCGGCCGGAAAGGCTCATCTTACGGACCGCGCGAACAGGGTCGTTACGCTGCGGAGTTCTACACCACGGTGAAGACCGCCTACACGCTGCCGTAAGACTGATGCCAGGAAGAAGCGTCGGGATGCTCAAATCCATCCCGGCGCTGATTGAGACTGGCTGACATGCCGAAGATTGGCAGGAGGTCGAAAGCCCTCTGCCGATCTTTGGATTCTGGCGCACGCGCGTCAGCCTTTTTTTGACCTTGCTCGGTCGCGTCCTGTACACTCATGATCTGGCCGCGTCTTGGAAGGGAACAGGGTACGACATGAATACTGAACGTGTAGCAATGGTCACAGGCGCAGGAACCGGGATCGGAAGGGCCGCTGCCACCGCTCTTGTCGAGGCCGGATGGAACGTTGTTTTCGTCGGCCGTCGCGCAGAGAAACTCGCTGAATCCATAAGCCTCACGGGGGCGCCAGAACGCGGCTTCGCCATCCCGGCAGATGTTTCGGATCCCAACGACGTTGATCGGCTTTTTGCCAGCGTCGAAGAACGGTTCGGCAGGCTGGATCTGCTGTTCAACAACGCTGGGCTTGGAGCTCCAGCGCGGCCGATCGATGAGATACCAGTCGAAAACTGGTTGCAGGTTCTGGGCGTAAACCTATCCGGAACATTCCTTTGCTCGCGAGCCGCCTTCGGTTTGATGCGGCGTCAAAACCCGCGCGGCGGGCGTATCATAAACAATGGTTCCATTTCCGCGCACGCGCCCCGGCCGGGTACGGCTCCGTATACGGCAACGAAACACGCGATTACCGGATTGACCAAGTCAATAGCGCTGGATGGCCGTCCCTTCGATATTGCATGCGGGCAGATTGATATCGGCAACGCATTGACGGAAATGGCATTGCCAATGAGCAAGGGTATTCAGCAGCCCAACGGAGAAATTGCCGTGGAAGCGACCATGGATGTCAACGAAGTGGGCTCGGCAATCGTTTATATGGCTGGTCTTCCGCTTGATGCAAACGTGCTGTTCATGACGCTGATGGCAACGAAAATGCCTTTCGTGGGTCGCGGTTAGTGTCGTTTAACCAGATTACTTGACGTATTCTCATCATGGATAGCTGAATATCATGCGCAAGAAGTTTTCTGCGAACACTGGTTTTCTTTGGCCCGACCTAAGCTTCATCGATCGCATATTTCGAGCGGCAGATACTGGCTTCGACGGGCTCGAATTTCATGATGAAGCGCAGCGTCACGATCTTGCCTCCGTACGGAGTGCACTTGCGCAAACAGGTTTGCCCGTCATCGGGATGAATATAAGGATGGGAGAAACTCTGGGTTGTGCCGGAATTCCGGGCGCGGAAGAACAGGCTTTGCTGGACTTCAAAGATGCTCTTCGGATTGCAGATGCGCTCGACGTGCCGAACATCCATGTATTGGCGGGTAGGGTGGATACGCCCGCTAGCTTGGACGTACTGGAGCGAAATCTCACCCGCTTTTCTGAAATGACGCACCGGAATATTCTTCTTGAGCCGCTTTGCCGTAGGGCCTGCGAAAACTACCCCTATTCACGCCTGTCAGAGGCTGCGGCAATCATCAAGAAGACGGGAATTCCAAATCTGCGTCTGATGTTTGATACATTCCATGTTCGAAGTGAAGAAGACGATCTTCTGGGATCTTACCTTTCCCATTCCGAACAGATCGGGCATGTGCAGATCTCTTCCTGGCCGGATCGGGGAATGCCGGGGCCGGATGATCTTTCACTCAATTCTTTCCTGAGCGAAGTCAAAACAGAATGGGTGGGATGCGAATTCAAGGATCCTGCATCATCGGCGAGACCTCCCAAGCTTTAATCCAGTCCATATCGACTGAGAACACCATTTATCGTCTCGAGTGGTTAGAGGCGTCCTCTCAGGAACATATCCGCGACGGAACTCTTTTCTGAGGAGAAGAGCCCGGAGTGTGACATGAATGACAGAGCCCGCTACAAACCTTACGATCAGCCTACCGGAGGCTGGGGCTCAGTCAAATCGCTGGTGAAACACTCGACCAGACAGGGTGCCGTAACCAGCGCTGCCGGTTTGATGCGCGATCACAACAAGCCCGGCGGCTATATGTGCACCAGTTGTGCATGGGCGAAGCCCGCCAAGCCTCATACGGCCGAGTTTTGCGAGAACGGCGCAAAGGCCACCTTCTGGGACCTCACCTCAAAGCGAACGACACCGGAATTCTTCTCCAGGCACACCGTCACGGAATTGCTCACCTGGTCGGACTACGATCTCGAAAATGAAGGTCGGCTCACGCACCCGATGCGCTACGACCCTGCGACCGACAAATATGTGACGGTCACCTGGGAAGATGCCTTCGCCGATATCGGCGCAAAGCTTCAGTTCTATGAGCCCAAGAGTGTGGTGTTCTACACGTCCGGTCGCGCATCTCTCGAAGCCTCCTACATGTACCAGCTGATGGCGCGTCTCTACGGCAACAACAACCTGCCGGACAGTTCGAACATGTGCCACGAGACCACATCCGTTGCGCTGCCCGAAAGCATCGGCACCCCGGTGGGGACCGTTCTGCTCGATGATTTCGACGATACGGACTGCATCCTGTCATTTGGACAGAATGTCGGGACCAATGCGCCAAGGCTGCTGCATCCGCTGCAGCAGGCCCGCAAGCGCAATGTGCCGATCATCGTCTTCAATCCACTGCGGGAGAGGGGCTGGGAAGAGTTCGTCAACCCGCAGGATCCGGTGCAGATGTTGTCAAACTCGCCGACCAGAATAGCGACCCAATACCATCAGGTAAGAGCAGGGGGTGACATCGCAGCGATGGTGGGCATCGCCAAGGTGCTATTCGCTCTGGACGAGGAGGCGAGGGGGAGCGGACAGCCGCCGGTGCTCGACCACGCGTTTATTGCCGAGCACACCCATGGCTTCGATGCGTTCAGGGAAATGGTGCTGGGCACTGACTGGACCGAAATAACCAAGGCATCGGGTTTGCCACGCAAGGCGCTGGAGACAGCCGCACGGACCTACGCAAAGGCTCAGTCCGTGATTGCCATCTATGGCATGGGGCTTACCCAACACAAGCTCGGCATCGACAACGTGCAGATGCTGGTCAACCTGCTCTTGATGCGCGGCCAGATTGGCAAGCCTGGTGCTGGCATTTGCCCGATCCGCGGTCACTCCAATGTTCAGGGCCAGCGCACGGTAGGGATCTCGGAGAAAACCAGCCTGGTGCCGCTTGACCGGATGGCAGAGCAATACGGTTTCGAACCACCGCGCGAAGATGGCATGAACACGGTGGAGGCTTGCGAAGCCATCATCGCGGAAAACGTGAGCGCCTTCATCGGACTGGGCGGCAACTTCCTGCGCGCCATCCCGGAGCGGGAGCTGATGGAACGCAAATGGAGGCGCCTTGACCTTGGTGTTCATATCGCCACCAAGCTGAACAGAACCCATCTGGTGACCGCGAGATCCACATTTCTTCTGCCGACGCTCGTTCGTAGCGAAATCGATGAGCAGGCGACAGGGCCGCAAATCGTCACCATGGAAGATTCCACCACATGCATCCATGCCTCGCGCGGCAAGTTCACGCCCGCCAGTGCTCACCTGCTGTCCGAGCCCCGTATCGTCGCCGAAATCGCCAAGGCGGCGCTGGCGCCCAATCCCAAGGTCCCGTGGGATGAGTGGGTCGGAAACTACGCCCTCATCCGCGATGCCATCGAGGCAACCTTCCCGGATGACTTCCGCGATTTTAACAAGCGGATGGATGTGCCGGGCGGCTTCCCGAGACACGTGGCGGCAAGAGACCGCAAGTGGGAAACCGAGACAGGCAAGGCCAATTTCAAGCTGCCGAAAGGGCTCTCCGCAAGCTTCGACGACGATGCGGACGAGACCGTGATGCGGCTCATCACGCTGCGCTCCAACGACCAGTTCAATACAACGGTGTATGGCTATGACGACCGTCTGCGCGGCATTCACGGCTCACGCATGATCGTGATGATGAACAAGGACGACCGGGAACGTCTGGGCATTCGGAAGGACGGGATGGTGCGTATGACGACGGCGGTCAATGATGGCATAACGCGCAGCATGGAAGGCTTTCAGGTGATCGACTACAATCTGCCAGCTGGCACCTGCGCCGCCTATTTTCCCGAATGCAACGCGCTTATCCCGCTCTGGCATCATGCCGAGGAGAGCAAGACGCCGTCGGCGAAATCCGTTCCCGTGCGCATCCAGCCGCAGGCAGGTCAGGGCCTATAGCCCGTCACTGCTGCAATCCGTTCGTGGCAAGTGCTCACCGTATGGATAGTTGACACTTCGGATGTTTCCAATACATTATGCCTATGCGTTGGGCAGGTGAGCCCGGGTGGCGCAAAAATTTGCATGACATATTGATGGCAAGAATGCCCACAGTGCCAACACTGTAGGGCACTTTTTTTTGCCTGCGAGGGGAGTCATGGCAAAAGCGCTGTACAAGATCGGAGTCCTGTTTTCCCATAGCGGCCCATATGGTGTCGTCTCGCGCTCCATGTTCAACGGAGCGATGCTGGCTTTCGATGAGATAGCCGAAGCCTGTCCATTTCAGCTTACTCCCGTCATCGCCGATCCCGCCGGTTCATTCGAGCGCTATGCCAGCCTGAGCCTGGAATTGCTCGGCAAGCACGGCGTCAGGCATGTCGTCGGCTGCTACACGTCATCCAGCCGCAAAGACGTCATTCCGCTTTTCGAGAAAAGCGACGCGCTGCTCTGGTATCCCTCCCACTACGAGGGTTTCGAAACCTCTTCCAACGTCGTCTATACGGGAGCAGCGCCCAATCAGCATATCATTCCGCTGATCGAGTTCCTGCTCGCCAACCTTGGAAAGCGCGCCTTCTGCGTCGGCTCGAACTATATCTGGGCCTGGGAGAACAATCGCATCCTGCGTGAAGCACTGTCCGCCGCCGGGGGCAAGGTCCTTTCGGAGCGCTATACGGCCGTCGGCGACACTGATTTCTCCAAGACCATTGCCGCGATCCTGGAGGAAAAGCCGGATTTCGTCTTTAACACGCTGATCGGCACCAGCGCCTACCGTTTCTTCCAGGCATTCCGCGCCGCCTGCCAGGAGCGCGGTATTGACCAGCCGTCGGAAATCCCGGTGGTGAGTTGCAGCCTATCCGAGCCCGAACTGGCAGAAATCGGGCGGCACGCGATGGACGGGCATATCAGCTCGAGCGTCTATTTCTCCTCCATCAAGTCACCTGCCAATTCCCGCTTTGCCGCAGCCTATCGCGCGCGATGGCCGAACAGCGCGGCCGCCTCGGCAGACGCGGAAGCCTCCTATGTGGCGGTAAAGCTGCTGGCAGCAGCGATCGCTGCCGCAGGCTCCGATGACGTCGATGCGGTCCGCAAGGCGTTGCCTGCGCTGACGGTTGAGGCACCGCAGGGGAAGGTCAGCATCGATGGAGCAACCAACCACGCATACCTCACGCCGCGGATCGGCAGGTCCACGGCCTCGGGCCAATTCGACATCCTCTGGGAGGCTGACGATCCGGTCCAGCCTGATCCATATCTCGTGAAGACCACGCCCCGCTATGCCATTCGCAACAGCATGCCGAAGCTGAGGGTGATCAAATGAACGAGCCGCGCATCATCCAGAATTTCGTAGGCTACCGCGCGACCATCGCGACGGAGCAGCCCGGAGCCGTCGAGCAGCTTGAGGACATGCTGAGCAAACTCGGCATTGCCGTCGTCATGGCCGAGATCCGCGATGCCAAGCTGCAGATCGAACCCGGCGAGAAGAACGTCCTGTTCATCGATTCAGACCTCAACGTCGCGGTGGATACAAGTGCATCGGAACCCAGCCGTTGTCTTCCAGTCATTGGCATCATCGGTGTCGAAGCACCAAGCCGGTTGCGCTCGCTGATGCAGCTTGGCACCACCTCGACCCTGCGCAAGCCTGTCCACCGGGCCGCAGTCTACTCGGCGCTCTACGTGGGCATCAACGAGTTCCGCCGCCGTCGTCACCTGGCCGATCTGGTCGATGAATATGAGCGGCGGAGGCTGATGCGCAAGACGCTCGTCCAGGCTGTCCTGATCGTCATGCACCGCACCGGCGCGGACTATGCCGGAGCCTACGACCAGTTGCGCCGCGAAAGCATGCGTTCGCGCCAAAGCCTCGAGGATTTCTGCGAGGCGTTCATCCATGCCCACGGCCCCGGACCGGATGAACTCGAAACGCAAATCGGGCCGAAGACCAACTACGCCTAAAAATAATAAACCAGAGGAGAACAACATGACATCAAGATGGCTACAGGCTGGCACGCTGGCGTGCGCCTTTGCTGTGTCCGGAGCCGCCTTTGCCGCCGATCCCATCAAGATCGGTGTGCTGGAAGATCAATCGGGCGACTTTGCCGCCGCGACAATCGGCAAGGTCCACGCGATCGAACTGGCGGCAGAAGAGATCAACGAGGCCGGCGGCATCGCTGGCCGCCCGATCGAACTGGTCGTCTATGACACCCAGTCCGACAACAACCGCTACCAGGAATTCATGCGCCGCGTGCTGCAGCGTGACAAGGTCGACGTTGTATTCGCCGGCTTCTCATCGGCTTCGCGCGAAGCCTATCGCCCGATCGTGAACCAGTTCGACGGCTTGGCCTTCTACAACAACCAGTATGAGGGCGGTGTCTGCGACGCAAACATGATCGTCACCGGCGCGGTGCCGGAGCAACAGTTCTCGACGCTCATCCCGTGGATGATGGAGAAATACGGCAACAAGGTCTATACGATCGCCGCCGACTACAATTTTGGCCAGATCTCGGCCGAATGGGTGCGCAACATCGTCAAGGAAAACGGCGGTGAGATGGTGGGCGAGGAGTTCATTCCGCTGGGCGTCTCGCAGTTCTCGCAGACGATCCAGAACATCCAGAACGCCAAGCCCGCGTTCGTCGTGACCCTGCTCGTGGGCGCCGCCCAGGCCTCCTATTACGAGCAGGCCGCCTCGGCCAATCTCGGCCTGCCGATGGCATCATCGGTCAACGTCGGACAGGGCTACGAGCACAAGCGCTTCACCCCGCCTTCGCTCGGCGACATGTATGTCACCACCAACTACATCGAAGAAGTCGACACGCCGGCCAGCAAGGCGTTTTTGGAGAAGTTCCACGCCAAGTATCCGAACGAGCCTTACGTCAACCAGGAAGCGGCGAATTCCTACATTGCCATGAACCTCTACAAGCAGATGGTCGAGCGCGCCAACTCCACCAAGCGCGACGACCTGCGCAAGGTGATCGCGGAAGGTGACGTCTGCTTTGATGGTCCATCCGGCAATGTCTGCCTCGATCCAAAGAGCCAGCACATGTCGCACACGATTTATCTGGCGCATGTCAACAAGGACCATTCGATCGATTTCCCGAAGGTATGGGACAACATCAAGCCTTATTGGCTCGGCGATGAGGGCTGCGACCTGACCCAGTCCGATCCGGACGCGCAGTACACGCCGTCCAATCCTCCAACCAAGCAGTAGATGCCTACGTGAATAATGGGCGCGATCCATCGCGCCCATCCCCACGCAGTCTGCTGCCCCATTGGAGTTCCTAATGGATTTCGTGACAACGTTGGTGTCGTCAGCCTACCAATTTGGCGACGCGTTCGCGTTTCTTGTCCTTTCCGCCTGCGGCCTCGCCGTCATCTTCGGCATGATGGGCGTCATCAATCTTGCGCATGGCGAGTTCATCATGTGCGGTGCCTACATGACCGTGTTCGCGGTCAACTGGGGCCTGCCGTTGCCGCTCGCCATCATCGTGGGCAGCCTTTTTGCCGGGCTTGTCGGAATGGTCATCGAGCGTCTGGTGGTGCGCAGGCTCTATTCGCGCCCTCTCGACTCTATCCTCGCCACCTGGGGCGTAAGCCTTATCGCCTCGCAGGGTACGCTGATCCTTTTCGGCCCTACCATGCGCGGCGTTGGCACTCCGCTCGGCAGTTTCATGGTCGGCTCCCTGTCCTTTTCGTACTATCGCCTCGTGCTGATGGCAACGGCGATCGCTGTGCTCCTGCTGCTCTATCTCGTCTTCAACAAGACGCGGTTCGGCGTGCTGGCGCGCGCCACCATTCAGGCGCCACATATGGCGAGTGCGCTGGGGGTCGATACCAACCGCATCTACACGCTTACCTTCGGCATTGGCGCAGCCCTTGCTGGCCTCACCGGCGGCATCTACGCGCCGACCATGACGATGATCCCGACGATGGGCACGACCTTCATCATGGAAGCATTCGTCACGGTCGTGGTCGGCGGCGCAGACGTGTTCATCGGGACCGCACCCGCAGCTGTCTTGCTCGCGGTAGTCAAAGCCTCGCTGACCTCCTGGCAGGGACAGCTGGCGGGCCAGATCGGACTCCTCCTTGCCGTCATCATCACCATCCGCCTGCTGCCGAAAGGCGTGACGGGCTTCATTCTGAAGGGGCGGGTCTGAGCAGCAATGACATTGTCACGGATCTTCAAGCGGCTGGAAGGGCCGCAAACCATGGGAAAGGGGCCCTTGTTCTGGACCGCCTTCGCGGTAGTCCTGGCCATTGCCCTGGCCTATCCGTTGTTTGCCGACGGATATGATGTCGGCAACAACATCTACTTCCTGAACTGGACCTTCATGGCCCTCGGCCTCAGCATCATCTGGGGCTATGGCGGCTCGCTGTCATTCGGCCAGACTGCCTTCTTCGGCGTTGCCGGCTACAGCTACGGCATCCTCACCATCAATTTCGGCACCGCCTACGGTCTCGGCGTAGTCGCGGTGCTGATGGCCATCGCCATTGCCGCGCTGTTCGCCGCCATTCTGGGCTACTTCCTGTTCTTCGGCCGCATCAGCGGCATCTTCCTTGGCATAGTCACCCTTTCGGTGACGCTGGCGCTGGAGCGTTTCATGGCCCAGACCGCCGGCCCCCAGTGGACAGTCGGATCGGCGCGCCTCAACGGCTTCAACGGGATGAGCGGCATGCCGCCGCTCACCCTGCCATGGTTCGGCGGCGATATCGTTCTCTACCCCGATATCGGCCTTTACTACCTTGTTCTCGGCCTCCTCGTGATCATCTACCTCGGGCTGCGCATCCTGGTGAATTCCAAGTTCGGCAATGTGCTCGTAGCGGTGCGCGAGAATCCGGAACGCGCAGAAATGCTGGGCTACGACATTCGCAAGTACCAGCTCGGCGGCTTTGTCATAGGAGCGGCGCTCGCCGGGCTGAGCGGTGCGCTCTACACAAGCTGGGGCCAGTACATTACCCCGTCGTCGATGGGCATCACCTCGGCCGCGCTTCCCATCATCTGGGTTGCTGTGGGCGGCCGTTCCGACATCACAGCCACGCTGATAGGGACGCTCATCGTTCTCTCAGGCTTCCAGGCACTTACCATCTACGGCAGTCAGTATGCGCTGGTGGTGATGGGGCTGCTTCTGGTCTGCACGGTCCTCCTGGCTCCGAAGGGCCTGGTCGCCAACGCCGGCATCCTGCTCGGTTCCCTCTTCAACCGCAAGAATGGGAGCGCGTAGCCATGGCCATGCTGGAGACCCACAATCTCAACAAGCACTTCGGCGGCCTGCACGTCACCGCCGATGTCAGCTTCACCCTCGAAGCAGGTAAGATCCATTGTCTCATCGGGCCAAATGGTGCCGGCAAGAGCACCTTCTTCCGCCTGCTGCTGGGAGAGCACCAACCGTCTAGCGGAAAGATCATGTTCGACGGAGTAGACATAACCCGGCTCAAGCCGTTCCAGCGCATCAATCAGGGCATGAGCGTCAAGTTCCAGGTGCCCGGCATCTTCAGTGCATTGAGTGTGCGCCAGAACCTTGAAATCGCTCTGCAGCGCCGGCTGGAGGGTGCCGAGCTCGATGCAGAGGTGGAAAGGCTGCTGGACTTCCTGCAGCTTAAAGACGTGGCCAGCCAGCTTGCCGGAAATCTCAGCCACGGCCTTAAACAGTGGCTCGAGATCGGCATGGCGATATCGCTGAAACCGAAGCTTCTGCTGCTGGACGAGCCAACAGCCGGCATGTCACCCGAAGAAACACACATGACCGGGGAGATCGTGAAGCAGCTCAACGCTGAAGGCATGACCGTGCTCGCTGTCGAGCATGACATGGCCTTCGTCCGGCAGGTGGCGCACCGTGTCTCCGTCCTCCATTTCGGGCGCATATTCGCTGAAGGCACCTTCGCCGAGATCGTCGCCGACGAGCGGGTTGCCGCAATCTATCTGGGACAAAGCCATGACTGAGACCATGCTCGACATCAAGGGACTTCGGGCGGGCTATGGCGGCAAGCCGGTTCTGCAAGGCGTCGACCTTACCGTCTCAAGGGGCGAGATCGTTGCCGTGATCGGGCGCAACGGCGTCGGCAAGTCCACCCTGATGAAGACGTTGATCGGGCTGGTCGAAAGCATGGCGGGCACCATCACCTTCGGCTCGACCGAGTTGACCGGACTGACGTCATTCCGCCGCGCCCGGCTTGGCATCGGCTATGTTCCGCAGGGCCGCGACGTCTTTCCGCGCATGTCGGTCAAAGAGAACCTGCAGGTCGGCGAGTCCATGCGCGAACGCGTCTCGCCGGACGTCTATGAGCGGATCTACGAACTGTTCCCGATCCTGAGGGAACGCGCCGGGCAGCAGGCCGGAACGATGTCGGGCGGCCAGCAGCAGCAGCTTGCCATCGGCCGCGTGCTGGTCGGCTCGCCGCAGCTTCTGCTGCTCGACGAACCATCCGAAGGCATCCAGCCGTCCATCGTTCAGGATATCGGCCGCATCATCAGGAAGCTCAATCAGGATAGCGGCATGACGATCATGTTCGTGGAGCAGAACCTCGACATGATCCGGGCGCTCGCCCAGCGCTGCTACGTCATGGACAAGGGCCGCATCGTCGCCCACGTGACGCCGCACGAGCTGGACGACCGCGACACCATCAGAAAGTACCTGGCCGTATAGGCCGCCAAAAAATGAGGAGAAAACCAGATGTCTTGGCTTCAAAATTCGATCATGGCCCAACGTGCCGTGGCAAAGGGAAACGTCAATAGCGTCCACAGCATCACCGAGGCCGATCAGGGCAAGTACCACTACGTGTACGGCCCCTATGTCGAGCCGGTGCTGCGGGTCGATCCCGGCACGGAGGTCTCGGTGGAAACCCATGACGCCTTCGAGGGCGCCATCAAGAGCGAAAGCGACGTCCCAAGCCAGATCCTCAACTTCCCCTATCTGAACCCGCAGAACGGTCCGATCTACGTAAACGGCGCTGAAAAGGGCGATTGCCTTGCCGTCTATATCAAGGAGATCCGCCCACGCGGCCCGCAACCCGCGGGCACCACGTGTCTTCTTACCGAATTCGGCGGCCTCGTCGGCACCGGCGACACGGCTATTCTCAACGCTCCGTTGCCGGAACGCGTCAAGAAGGTCCATGTGGATGCCGTCAAGGGCGTGACCTGGAACGACAAGATCACCATCCCCTACGAGCCATTCATCGGAACCATCGGCACTTCCCCGGAAATCGAAGCGATTTCGGCGCTGCAGCCGGATTATTACGGCGGCAACATGGACCTGCCTGACGTCGCGCCGGGCGCGGTCGTTTACCTGCCGGTGAATGCGCCTGGCGGACTTCTCTACCTTGGCGACTGCCACGCAAACCAGGGTGACGGCGAGCTTTGCGGTGTGGCGATCGAGCATCCCACGGTCACGACCGTGCAGATCGACCTGATCAAGAACTGGAACTTCAAATGGGTGCGGCTGGAGAACGAAAAGGTCATCATGACCATCGGCTCAGGCCGGCCAATGGAAGATGCCGCCCGCATCGCATACCGTGAGCTGGTGCGCTGGATGGCAGCCGACTACGATTTCACGGAACTCGACGCCTACATGCTTCTGACGCAGGTCGGTCGCGCCAGGCTGGGCAACATGGTCGACCCAAAGTATACGATCGGTGCGTCGATCCTGAAGTCATATCTGGTGTAATGAACCTGCCTTGCAATCGAACGGCTCGTGCCATCCATGCACCGGACGCTGCTGTCCGGGCAGAGGGGCACGAACGTCGGTTCGTCAAGGACGCGCTCGCGTTCCTGCTGGCGCGTCGATCCGCGGCGAGCGGCTGACCTGCAACGCGCTTTACTACGATCGCCTAACCCCGATACTGCCAACCGGCGAAACTTCCTTCAGATCATTTCAGTGTTTCATAGGAACACCGAAATGATCCAGGGTATTGTCTTGGCGCAGGTTTCAGACGGAAAGCCGCTTCCCACTTTTCCTGGAACCGCTCTAGAATGTCATACCGATGCGTAGAAACGGTCCATGCAGAAGAATGTCACTGTCCACGCTGACTGATGGGTTAGAACTCGCGGGAAACGCCGTATTGTTGCGCAGCCCCCACCACTTCTGAGCCCGATAGCCGGCAGTGATCGTCAGGCTTTCGGTTGCATGCCAGGAGAGGCCGGCCAGCGCCTCAAGATTATAGACCGCGCGGGTGTCGCTGTAGGATTCAGTATAGGCTTCGTCCTGCCCGTCATACTGATAGCCGTATTCAGTCTTAAACCTGCCAAGGAGGATAGATCCCGACGCTTCAGCGACGAAACCGAACTGTGAGTCTCCAAGCATGGTCTCGGACTGGAAGCCAATCCTCGGGCCGATAGCCCAGCCTTCGGTATCGACCCATTCCCTCCAGTAGTCATAGGGAGACCAATAGGTGAGCTTGTCTGAGGAATGAAGGGCCCGGATGCCAATGTGCAGGCGTGTCAACGGGTTTGCGCCGGGATGATACCCAGCATCAAAGTCAGCAGTCTGGAACGTCAGGTTTGATTTTACCCTACCCAGTTCCCAGGGCTGATAATCTTCTGGGAACTCTCTATATTCTGAGACTTGCCGGCCTTTCAGCCACGTGCCGGTCGCCGTCATTTGCCAATCCCATTCCGGGTTGACGAGCCGACGATAGGTTGCAGCGAGGTAGAAGCCACGATCGTCGCGTATGTTGCCAAACTTGTCGCTGTCATTGGCGTCGACAATGCCTTGATCAGCCCAGAGAATCCCACCCTCAAGCGCCACGTAGTTTGCCGCAACGGACTGAGGCTCAGGAGCCGCTTCGTTGTAGACCATATCGGCCGCCTGAGTTGCGGATGCAGTGACTGCCAATACTGGCAATACAAGAAGCGGACTAGCTTTGAGCGACATCAATCCCCCCATTTGGGTGTGTGCATGAAACTTAAGATATCAAAACGGTTGTTATGGATATACTGATTTCCTCACGAACGGTATCCCACCGCACAAAAATTATCTGGCTAAGGGATTTTCGCGTTTTCGGCCTCGCCTTGCAGGTGATCCATAGATAATTGTCTTGCCAAATGGTGGCGATATTCATTCGAGATGCATACGATGAAAAGAAATGCCAAGTTCAAAACCATGCCGGCTACACTTGAATCATTTGGCGCCGCGCTCGACTTTTTGTCGCGTTTTGAACCGTTCTCGACCACAAATCTCGATACAATTGCCCGAGCAGTCCGCCGTCAGATACTCAACGGCGAACATGTCGTTACTTATGATGGTGATCGGATCATCGGTTATGCGGGGTGGCTCCCGACGACGCAACAATCGGGTGATGCCTGGGCGGACGACCGCGGCGAACTGGAGCCATCAGATACTGACGCAGATGCCGCCGCGCTGACCACCGTTGCGGTTGAAGACCCCACGATAACGCTGGGGCTCATGCGCGCCTGCCGGGATCTCAACCCGGGCATCAGGGTCTTTTTCAAACGCGCATATGGCAATAGGGGCAGGGGCGCACGGAAAGCTTCCGTTCTCAACACAACCGGCAGTGCACCTGCCGAGCGCCTTGAAAAGCGTAAACCGACATCCACTGCGCCACGACCGGCAATCGCGGATGACCCTTGCCTGTTTCTTTATGCGCTGGCTGAACAGCATCCCGGCGAGACTATGCGTATACCCGTCGGTGAAACCAGTGTGGTCATCGTCCAGGATCCGGCTTTGGCCGCCCGGGTGCTTGTCGGTAACCTTGGCAACTACACCAAGAATTTCGCATCCTTTACCCCTTTTTTCGGGCGCAGCCGCCTGACCCTTGACGGCGAAGCCTGGCGGCATTCGCAGCGCATAAGCCAAAGTTTCATTGCGCCCCATGATACGGCACGCGCGCTTGCGCTCGTTGCCGGGATCTATGACGATTTCGCGGATGCTCTGCTTGCAACTGGCGGAGCCCCAACGGTCATCGACGGCTTGATCGACCGTGCGGCCGTGGCAGCGCTGACCGAGGTTGCATTTTCAACGCCGCTTGATGTGCTTGGCAGCAGTTTTGCGGAGGATCTGCGGCCCATCATTCGCTATGCAGCGGCTCGCACCTGGGATCTTCCGGGCGTACCCTCGGGGGCAGACAGCGCAATGCTTGCCCACGCGCAATCCGCCACCGACAGAATTCGCGCGGCAATGGCAGCTCTCGTCGAGCATCGCCGCACCAGCGGGCCTGAGAATGATGCGTTGAGCGCATTGATCGCGGCTGCCGACGAAACCCAATCGGGACCGGAGGAAACGCGCATCGATCTCGCAGGCGAGTTGTTGACGCTTGTCGTGGCAGGCTCTGACACGACTTCGGCCGCACTTGGCTGGGCCTTGTCCGTACTGGCATCCGCGCCCGATTTCCAGGATCAGCTACGTGAGGAGATCAGGGCAACCATCGGCGATCACGATCCATCAATGGCTGACTTTGATCGGATCCCGAGCCTGCGGCCGTTTATCGACGAAATCTTGCGGGTGTTTCCTCCCGTCGCCATTCTTTCGCGGTTTGCCCAAGCTTCGGACATGATCGGCAATGAAGCAATCGTGCCGGGTGACAGGGTGCTCGTCTCTGTCATTGGACTGCACCAGAACCCGTCCGCATGGGATGCACCGCGGGAATTCCGGATCGATCGTCATGACCCACATGGTGAAGGGCGGGCTGATCGGAAGTCCAACTTCATGGCCTTTTCAGCCGGTCCGCGAATTTGTGGCGGCGCCCGCTTTGCGCAGATCGAGATGGCCACAGCCTTGATAAAGGTATTGCGAAAGAGCCGGCTTGAACTTGCCGAGCCACTGCCATTCGCCTTCGAATGGGGCGCTTCGATGCGCAGGCGTGGTGGTCAGAAGATGAAGATAATCGCACTTTGATGGTAACAAGAACAGGACCTTGCCCGCGTCGCTGGCGTGCGTGATCGTACCTATCAAGTCTATCTGCTACCTGCCATTACGAACTCGTCCTCCAGCGGCCGGCCCCGCGTGATCTTCAGCAGGAAATCAATGACGGTGCGGACCTTGGCAGGTGTACGGCGGTTTGCCGGCAGAATGATCGAGATCGGGTCGGCCTCAACTTCATAATCCGCGAGGATCGTCACGAGACGTTCCTCCCGCAGGTCCTCGCGAAAGAGCCACCAGGTGGCCTGGGCGATGCCTATGCCATGAACGGCTGCTTCCCGCATGATATCGCCGCTGTCCGTCACCAGTTTGCCCGATACGCGGATTGTATCGTCGTGGCCATCACAATCACGGAAATGCCAGTCCGCCCCAAAGCTGCCGACGATGCAGCTGTGATGAATGAGATCCGCCGGCTTCTCGGGCGTGCCGTACCTTTCCAGATAGGCGGGAGAGGCGACTGTCTTTTGCGGTCCGCGCACCAGTATGCGGCTCAGCAGCAGAGAATCCGGCAGACGTCCGGAGTGGACGACGAGATCGAAGCCGCCGTCGATGGGATTGAGCGTCGGCTTTTTGAGGCAGAGATCGAGCAGAATGTTTGGATGCTGCTCATAAAAAGAGGGCAGGGCGGGAATGACGGTCATCCGCCCGAACGATGGTGGCACTGCCAGCCTGACCGTTCCGCTGGCCAGATGATTGGCATCCCGGACCGCAGTCTCGGCTTCCTCAAGGTCTGCCAAGATCTGCTGGCAACGCTCGAAAAACTCACTGCCGTAAGCTGTCAGATGCGTCCGCCGGGTCGTGCGGTGGAGCAATTGCACACCCATGCCTTCCTCGAGACGGACGACGCGCTTCGTAATGCTTGAAGGAGACGTTCCCAACATCTTTGCGGCTGCGGCAAATCCACCGAGCTCGGCAACTTTAACAAAAGCAAGGATGTCCTGAAACTTACTCACCCGTGTGACCTACGCCATCTTCTTCATCACGCTGCCCAAACCATGGGCAAAATCTACCCGGTCAAAGCGAATATCCTTCGCCAAAACGCCCTGGAGGCATAAAGCCACCGCGTAGGTAGCGAGTTTTACGTCAATTTGGAAAATGTTTATTTCTTTTTTCGGTGGTTCTCGTTCGTCGCCATCCTGTGCAGTTTGCCCGCCAGAAACTTCTATGCGCCAAGGCGGACGTGACGATAACCTGGTTCCAAAATGCCCTGTGTCTGGTCGAGGAAGGTGGCGAGCTTAGCGCGCGCCGGCTATCGATCGAGATCGACGGGCAGACGATCCGGGCACTGCACGATCCTGAAGCGGCCCCGACGCCCGGTTGTGACGTCATCGATGCTGCCGGCCTTCTCGCCGTGCCGGGGCTTGTCAACTGCCACACCCATTCGCCTGACAACCTTGCACGTGGCACTTCGCCAGATCTGCCGCTTGAGCTCTGGTCACTCACCTCGTCTGCTGCGCGCGAGGGGCGCACGTCGCGCGAGATCTACGTTTCGACTATGTTGGGCGCCATCGAGATGATGCGCAGCGGCACCACTTCCGTGCTCGATCATGTCAAGATTTCTCCTGACATCGACCTCGAAGCACTGGACGCCGTGGCCTCCGCCTGGGCAGACAGTGGCCTGCGCGTCACCATCGCGCCCATCGTGGCAGACCGGCCGATCATCGAAACCATGCCCTTCGATGTGGACGACCTGAAGGATCTCGATCTTTCCGGATATGGCGCACGCATGCCAATGCCGGCCGCCGAGCAGATCGCGGTTGTCGAGGCGTTCCATCAGAAGTGGCATGGCACGGGCGAGGGGCGCCTCAAGGTCGCGATCGGCCCGTCCGGGCCTCAGCGCTGCTCTGACGATCTTCTGGTCCGCGCCGGCGATTTCAGCGAGCGACACGCGACCGTGCTGCACACCCATGTTCTGGAAACGCGGCTGCAGCGCGAGATGGGCTTCAGGCTCAATCCGCGAGGGATGATTTCGCATCTGGGCAGTCTTGGGCTCCTCAACAGCCGCATCAATCTCGTGCACGCGATCTGGCTCGAAGAAGACGATATCGAACGCATCGCTGAGGCTGGTGCGACCGTCGTCCATAACCCGGTTTCAAACGCGCGCCTTGGCAGCGGCTTCTGTCCGCTGCCGCGTCTTCTGGCACACGGCGTCCGCATTGGTCTCGGCACCGACAGTGCGGCCTGCAACGACGGCGTCAACCTGCTCGAAACCGTCAAGTGGGCGGCCATACTCCACAACCTGATCGATGAGAACGAGGCGAACTGGGTGGGACCGCAGCGGGCGCTGAAGCTTGCCACCTCGGGCGGGGCCGATGTTCTGGGGCTCCACAACGCGGGACGTCTCGCGGCAGGCATGGCAGCCGACATGGTCTTCTTCAGGCTCGCTTCACCCGCCTTCTCGCCGCTCAACGATCCTGTCCGCCAGCTCGTGCTCTCGGAGACCGGCAGCGCCATCGAGCGTGTTCTGGTTAACGGCCGCGAAGTAGTGCGCAATGACCGTTCGATGCTTGTTGAAGAGGCGGGCATCTGGGCCGAGGCAGCGGAATTCGCCGAACGGAATCGTCGCGACAACCAGTCCGCGCTCGCCGCCACACACCTGCTTGAGGCACCGATCCGTAAGATGCGGACGCGCTATGGCATCAACATGCATGGAGGATGTTCATGCCACTAGGATGGACGAAGCAGCCGCTGCGCTTCCTGCAGCACCTCCTGCGCGAAACGGATGCGCGTGGTCTGACGGCAGAAAAGCTTGTCAACGAAATGAAGAGCGTTGGCGCGAATGCCTGCATCGCGATGGGCGGCGGCTTTTCCGCCTGGTACCCGACCAAGCTTTCCTGCCAGACGATAAATCCGCATCTTGAAGGCGACTTCCTGGGCGATTTCCTGAAGGCTGCCAAGGCCGAGAACTTCCGTGTTCTTGTTCGCATGGATATTTCCAAGGGCCGCGCAGGGGCGGAGCTTGAGAACCCGGACTGGTTCGTTCGCAAGGCAGATGGCTCCATTTCCACGGTCTGGGCCCTGCCGCAGATGTGCGCAACCGGCGATTTCTGGCAGCGCGAAGTCTTTTCCATCCTCGGCGAGATCATGGAGAACTACCCGTCCGCAGACGGCTTCTTCTTCAACTACCTTCACGTTCCGCGCTGCCATTGCGCGCGCTGCCAGGCGACCGTGCGGGAAGCAACCGGCGCACCGGTACCTGCCGCCGGAACACGCGACCCAGCCTATGAAGAGTGGCGTGCTGACTTCCTCGTCAACTACATGAGCCGCGTCCGCGCCTTCATTCATGAACGCAACCCTGCGGCAGCGCTGGTGCCCTATCATCACGTGCACGATGGCTGGGATGTGCGCCAGATGGCCGAGATCAGCGACATTATCGGCTCGCAGGTATCCAATCCGGTAATACCGAACCCCATCGATCCCCAGCCCATCTGGAACCTGTGGGCGGCCGAGGAGGCTCTGCTAGCCCGGTCACTGAAGCCTGAGAGTTCGCCACTCCTGATCCAGACCACATCGGCGGTTTTCGCGAGCCGCCAGGCCGCCATGCCGGCACCGCGCATGATCAACAACCTGATCCAGGCCGCAGCCCACGGCGGCAGCACCGCGCCGGCAGTCAATGGCCTTCTGGATCAGGAAGACGCACGCTTCGTGCCGGCGACGGCCTTCGTCGGCGACTATCTCGCCAGCAGAGCTGACTGGTACCGCGACCTGACGAGCCTTGCCCGTGTCGCTGTTGTGCGCTCCGAGCCCTCGCGTTTGTGGGGCCGCGACGGTGGCCGCATGGATGGTGCTGCCGACCAATCGGGTCACATCGCCGAGTACCGGGGGCTGTGCGAGCTACTGAGCGATCTCCGCCATCCCTATGACCTGATCCTCTCGCCGGGCTTCTCGCTCGAAGAGCTGCAGCGCTATGAACTGGTGGTCCTGCCCGGCGTTACCTGCCTTTCCGATGACGAAGCAGCCGTAATCGACGCTTATGTCGAAGGCGGAGGCCGCATTCTGGTCACGGGCGAATTTGCTTCTTCCGATGGTCATGGAAACCGGCGAGACCGGCCTGCAACACGCGCTCTCCCGGCCTTGCCGGGTGAGGGGCGGTCCGCCGTCGGGGCTTACTTCGCCCTTGCCGACGCAGGACTGAAAGCTGCCCTTCAAGAAGCGCCCCGCATCGCCGCGGCGGGTACCTTCTGGGCTCCCTTCGGCGAGGCTGAAGGCGACCTGCGCATCATCGGCCCCTTCGTCAACAATGCACCTGAATTCACGACTGTTGAAGGTGACGGCGTTGAGCCGGGGTTGATCAAGCGCGCATTTGGCGCGGGCCATGCCACCTGGCTGCCATGGCAGATTGGAGCGCTCTACCACCGCTTCATGATGCCGGACTATCGCGCCGTGGCCGCGTATCTCATCAACCAGGAAATCGGCCAGCCGCCAGTGGAAACAACGGCGCCGCTGGCGGTGGAGACGATCCTCTACAGGCATCCAGACGGAATGGTGCTGCATTTCCTGAACCGCGCCGCTACCCAGACGAAGGGCCTGACAGAATTGACGCCGCTCGCCGGCTTCGAGTTCTCCGTTGCCGGCAATGTAGAAGCGGCACTTTCGCTTACTGACAACAAGAGGCTGCCCATCAGACGGGCTGGCCAGAAAGTGATCTTCAGCCTCGATCGGCTGGATCATTTCGCAGCGATCGCACTGGTCTCATGACCGGTGCCGGGGAGGGGAAACCGAACTTAACCGCAACCGTCAGGCACAGCGCCTTTCCATAACAATGAGGGTGAATAGATGACTTCAACATTCAAGCGCTGCCTGCTGGCAGCCACACTCGGGGTTAGCATCCCGGCCCTGATGGCCACTGCCGGCATCGCGCAGGAAGGTTCCACCATCATCGTCGCGCAGGGTGTCGACGCCTATTCGATGGACCCGGCGAAGCACTCGAACTTCCCGACCGCCAACATCCTGTTCCAGCTCTATGACGGACTGGTCACACAGGACGAGAACGGTGAGATCGTGCCGGCGCTGGCGACGGAATGGAGCAACCCGGACGAGCTCACCTGGCGCTTCAAGCTGCGTCAGGGCGTGAAGTTCCACAATGGTGAGGACTTCAACGCGGAAGCCGTCAAGGCCAGCTTCGACCGCGCCCTGAACCCGGACTTCAAGGCTCCCTATTTCTCGCGCATCTCGCACATCAAGGCCGTCGAAGTCGTTGATGAATACACCGTCGACTTCAAGACCGAGAAGCCGTTCCCGACGATGCTTCTCTCCCTCTACGAGGCCTCCTTCCCGGCCCTCATCGTTCCGCCGAAATATGCTGCCGAGAACGACGGCGCATCGATCGCCGCCAAGCCAATCGGCACCGGACCATACAAGTTTGTCGAGTGGCTGAAGGACGAACATGTCGTTCTTGAAGCCAACCCGGATTACTGGGGTGGCAAGCCGGCCATCGAGAAGGTTGTCTTCCGTCCGATCGCTGAAACCCGCACCCGCATCGCCGAGCTGACCAGCGGAGGCGTGGACATCGTCGTTGACGTTCCGCCGGAAGACATGGCTTCGCTCGACGGCGGCGACACCAAGATCGTCACCGTCTCCAGCGACTCCCTCTACTTCCTGTCGTTCGACACCACGCGCGACACCCCGCTGAAGGACAAGCGCGTCCGTCAGGCGATCAACCACGCGATCGACGTGGACGCTATCCAGCAGGCGCTGCTGAACGGCATGGGCACCCGCACCGCGCTGACGCTTCCTACCAACGGCTTCGCTTATGACAGCTCCTGGCAGCCCTACGAGTACAGCCCGGAAAAGGCCAAGGCGCTTCTGGCCGAGGCAGGCTATCCGGATGGTTTCGAGATCCCCTTCATCTCGCGCAAGGGCCGCTACATGAAGGATGCCGAGATCGTTGAGGCGACCGCAGGCTTCCTCTCCAAGGTAGGCATCAAGGCGAACATCCAGTACCTGGAAGCAGGCGTCTGGGGCCAGATTTCGGAGCAGAAGGGTCGCGAAGGCATCGCCTTCCCGGGCTGGAGCGGACGTGATCCGCAGTTGGTCTGGGCTCCTCTGCTGACGACCGGCCAGTACCAGAGCTACTACTCGAACCCGGAGCTCGACGAGCTGCTGCAGGCCGGCGCTTCGACGATCGATACGGAAGCCCGCAAGGAGATCTACAAGAGGCTCCGCACGTGCCAATGATCCAGCCGCCGCTGATCTATGGTCTTGACGCGAACCTGACCTGGACCCCGCGCAGCGATGGCATGATCGACCTGCGCAAGGCTCACTTCTAAGCACGGTTCGCCCGGCCGGAGACAACCCGGCCGGGTTTTCTGCCCGTTCCACGGAGAGGTTAAGCACCATTGGCCAATTTCCTGATTTCACGTTTGCTCTACACCGTGCTGGTCCTGTTCGGTGTGTCAGTGGCGGTGTTCTTCCTTATCCGGATCGGCGGTGATCCGTCGGCATTGTTCCTGCCGCCGGAAGCTTCCCTTGAAGAGATCGAGCGGTTCCGCGCCCTGATGGGCTTCGACCGGACGCTGGTCGTCCAGTACTTCGATTTTCTTGGTCGCGCGGTTCAGGGTGATTTCGGCATGTCGCTGCGCTATAACCAGCCTGCGATGCAGCTGGTGCTTGATCGCATGCCGGCAACGCTTCAGCTGGGCGGCGCTGCACTTCTCCTTTCTCTGATCATTTCCCTGCCGCTGGCGATCATCGCTGCCGCCAAGCGCGACTCCATTTTCGATCGGGCCAGCCTGCTGATCTCGATCATCGGCCAGAGCTTTCCCGCCTTCTGGCTGGCGATCATGCTGATCCTGCTGTTCTCCGAGAACCTCCGCCTGCTGCCACCCTCCGGGCGCGGAACGTGGGCGCATCTTGTCATGCCGGCGATTGTCCTTGCCACCTATTCGACCGCGATCATCACCCGTCTGCTGCGTTCCTCGATGATCGAGGCGCTGAGTTCGGATTACGTGCGCACGGCGCGCGGCAAGGGTGTACGCGAAAGCACCATCATTCTCTCGCACGCGCTCCGCAACGCGGCGATCCCGACGCTGACCGTGATTGGCCTCCAGGTCGGCGCGCTGCTCGGCGGCGCGGTGATCACGGAAGAGGTATTCGCCTATCCGGGGGTTGGCCGCCTTGCGATCCAGGCCATTGCCAACCGCGATTTCACGGTGGTGCAGGCCTTCGTGCTGCTGATGGCGGCCCTGATCGTGATGATCAACCTGCTGGTTGATCTCTCCTACGGCTTTCTCGATCCCCGCCTGCGGAAAAGAAAATGATTCAGTTCTTCAAGCGTTTCACCACCAGTTCCCTGGCAACCATCGGCCTGATCGTTGTGCTCGTGATGGTTTTCGCCGCGATCTTCGGTCCCCTCATCGTGCCGTTCGACCCCAACGCGCAGGACATCATGCAGCGGCTCAAGCCCCCCATGTGGCAGGGCTCCGAAGGCATTCACCTGCTTGGAACCGATGCGCTGGGGCGCGACATCTTCAGCCGCGTCGTGATCGGCGCGAGGGTTTCAATCCTCGTCGGCGTCAGCGCAGTGGTGATCTCCAGCATCGTCGGCGTCGCCTTCGGCCTCATCGCAGGCTACGAGGACAAGTATGCCGGCCGCGTCCTGATGATGCTTACCGACATCCAGCTCGCAATCCCCTTCATGGTGCTTGCGCTTGCGGTTGCCGCTGTGGTGGGTGCGAGCCTCTGGAACATCATCGCCATCCTCGGCCTCACCAACTGGGTGCAGTATTCGCGCGTGGTACGCGCCGAATGCCTTGTGCTGCGCGAGCGCGAGTTCATCCAGGCCGCTCATATGATGGGCATCTCGACCCTGCACATCCTGACGCGTCACCTGCTGCCGAACGTGCTGTCCTCGGTCATCGTCATCTCAAGCCTGCTGGTCGCAAAGATGATCATCTTTGAATCATCTCTGAGCTTCCTTGGCCTCGGCGTCCCGCCGATCACGCCGACCTGGGGCACGATGATCGCGGAAGGCCGCAACTACATCGGCAACGCCTGGTGGGTCGCCACCATCCCCGGCATTGCAATCTTCGTGACGGTCGTGGGCGTCAATCTCGTCGGCGACAGGCTGCGTGATCTTCTCGACCCGCGCCTGCGGCAGGTGGAATCATGATCATCGCGCAGGCTTCCTACGACATTCTCATGAACGGCTTTCCAGCGAGAGGGGAGCGCGGGTTCCTTGGCTGGAGCACCATCGTCCTGCTGGACACTGCCAAAGGCTACGCGCTGTTTGATACCGGCGGCATCGGAGACAGGCCTGGCCTGATGGCAGCGCTGGAAAAGCGCGGCATCGCGAAAGAGGACATCTCGACGGTAGTCCTCTCCCATCTCCACTTCGATCACATGGCCAATGTCGAGTGCTTTCCAAAGGCGGAGATCATCCTGCATGAGGACGAGTATGCCTATGTGCAGGAGCATGGGGCAGCGGACCCCGCCATTTCCACCTGGCAGGTCGAAGGCCTCCTGCGGGCCCCCCAGCTGAGCCTCGTGTCGGGTGAGCTCGAGGTCTTCCCCGGCATCCGGATGATCCGCACGCCCGGCCACAGCGGCGGCCATGTCTCGCTGGTGATGACGGTCGATGGCAAGCGCGTCGTCCTTGCGCAGGATGCGGTGAAGCATCGTGGCGAACTTGCTTCATGCCAGTCGGCCGGAGCGTTCGACGAAATGGCGGCTGCCGCCAGCATCAGGCGCATCGCCGAGATGGCGGACATCGTCATTCCGGGCCATGACGGACCGATCAGCATCGACAACGGCACCCTTAACCCGAGTGAGCTGGCCACCGAAATCTCGCTGACGTCCAGGCCGCAGACATACCTGCTGGAGACCTGAGATGCTGACGCTTCTTCATAATGCCTTTGTCTGCACCGGCCTTCCTGGCGGCTTCTATCCCGACGGAGCGATCCTCATCCGCGGCAGCAAGATCGTCTGGATCGGCAACCGGGCCGACATGCCCCCGCAACCGGAACCGATCACCTATGAGGACCTTGGTGGCCGCGTCGTCATTCCGGGTCTCATCAATACCCACGCCCACGGCGGGCTTTCGACGCACCGGTGTTCCTGCGACGATGGCGATCTGTTCCAGTGGGCGGCAGGACTTGCCCCCCACACCTCGCACCTGACCGTCGAGGACAACCGGCGCGGCTGCTATCTCGCCATCATGGACATGGTGCGCAACGGCATCACTACGGCCTGCGACTGCACGCGCTATGGCGCTGGAGTCTTCGCCGATGTTGCCACGGAGATCGGCATGCGGTCGCTCAGCGGCGCCCTTGCCAACTCCCCCGAATTGCGCAAGACCGGACGGCCCAACTGGCCGCTCGCGCTCGATGAGACGACGGAAGCGATGGAGCTGCACAAAGGCAATGGCCTGGCCCGCTTCTATCTCGGCGGCCATTCGCCTTACAGCTGCACTGGCGACCTCTTGAAGGAAGTCAGGCGCGAGGCCGATCGCCTCGATCTGCCCTTCGTCATTCACCTCGCCGAAAACCGGCGCGAAAACCAGCAGACGCTCGAGCAATATGGTGCAACGCCGACAGGCTGGCTCGAGCAGCTCGGCATTCTGGACGAGCGCTCGGTGCTCGCGCACTGCGTCTGGATGGATGAGGCCGATATGGACATCCTGGCGCGCCGCGGTTCAGGCGTCGCCCACAATCCGGCCAGCAACGCCAAGCTGGCGAGCGGCGTCGCTCCCGTGCCGGCCATGCGCAAGCGCGGTATTCCGGTTGGACTTGGCACCGACAGCACGCTTTCCAACAATTGCCTCGATCTCTTCCAGGAAATGAAGCTCTCCGTGCTGCTTCAGCGCGTCACCTCGCTCGACGGCTTCATCATGAACGCCGAGGACGCCTTCACCATGGCGACGATCGAGGGTGCGCACGTTCTCAGCTGGGACAGCGAGATCGGCAGCCTCGAAGCCGGAAAGGAAGCCGACCTTGTCATCCTGAACCTTTCCCATCCGCTCGGACTGACCGCAGAGCGCGTCCTCTCCGACGTCGTCTACCACGCCGGGCCGCAGCATGTTCAGGCGGTCATGGTCGCTGGCCGGATGATCTTCCGCGACGGTCAGCTGCTGCTGGTCGATGAACCCGCCATTCGTACAGCAATCCACGAGTACTACGCAACTCACTGATACAGGAACTGGAACACCATGAGCAAAGCACCCATCGGCCTCATCACGAGTGCGGCGTCGGAAAACCTCCTCAAGGATCGCCGTGTGGAGGTTGTTTCGACCCCTTGGGGCGAAGCGTCGATCCTGCTCGGCACGATTGGCGGACGCGAGGCTGCGGTGCAGCTGCGCTACGGCGCGGGCCTCACCACCCCGAGCCACAAGATCAACTACCACGCCAATCTCTTCGCGCTGCATGAACTGGGCGTCGAGTCGATCATCTCGCAGAACGCCATCGGTTCGGTAAACCCGGCAATCCGTCCCGGCGATATCGTCATCTCCAATGACTTCCTCGACAAGACCAAGTCGCGTGCACAGTCGCTCTTCGACGAAAGCGAATGCTGGGTTCGCGTCGACTTTACCGACCCGTTCTGCCCGCGCCTGCGTCAGGATCTGATCACATCCGCCACCAGGTTCTCCAACCGCATCATCGAGCGCGGCACTTTCGTCTGCACCGAAGGCCCGCGCTTCGAGACGCCGGCTGAAATCCGCGCCTATGCCAAGGAAGGCGGCGACATCGTCG
Source organism: Nitratireductor aestuarii (assembly GCF_014641695.1). Classification (GTDB taxonomy): domain Bacteria; phylum Pseudomonadota; class Alphaproteobacteria; order Rhizobiales; family Rhizobiaceae; genus Chelativorans; species Chelativorans aestuarii. Next base: position 227,603 of record NZ_BMIF01000006.1, read on the forward strand.
GAACGCCGCTGGTGCCGGAAGTGATCTTCGCGCGCGAACTCGAAATGTGCTTCGCCTCGATCGCGCCGGTGATCAATTTCGGTGCCGGCATGGCGCCCGCCGTCATTCACTTCGGCCCCGGCTCGATGAATGACATCTACTACAAGGAAGGCCTGCACGACCTTATCGAGAAGATCCTGATCGACGCCATCGCAGGCATCTCTTCCGACCGCTCCACCTGCACCTGCGGCACGGCGCTTGAAGGCGGCTTCCATGGCCAGCCTCCGGCGTGGCTGAAGCGCAAGATCGCCTAAACAACCAGTGCAATTCCAGGAAAAGTGGAAACCGGTTTTCCGTCCGAATTGCACAAGACCCCAGTTCCGCCTTCTGAGGATTGAACCTTGCACATGTCGCCAAACCAGACATCAGCCGAACCGGTGCTTTCCGTCCGCGATCTGACGACGTCGTTCCTTGTCGACCGCGCATGGAAGCCGGTCGTCAATGGCATCTCGTTTGACGTCCTGCCGGGCGAGACACTTGCCATCGTCGGCGAAAGCGGCTCCGGCAAGAGCGTTACCTCGCTGTCGATCATGCGGCTACTTGCCAAGGGCACGAGTCGCATTGAAGGCGAGGTCTTCCTCAACGGGCGGAATCTTCTGGCGCTGTCGGACCCGGAGATGCGTCAGGTTCGCGGCCGCGACATGGCGATGATCTTCCAGGAGCCGATGACATCGCTCAACCCGATCTTCACGGTCGGCAAACAGCTGGTCGAGGCATTGACCTGCCACGGCCAGATGTCGGCGTCGCAGGCGCGCGACGAAGCGGTGCGCCTGATGACCAAGGTGCGCATTCCCAATCCGACGGCGCGGCTTGAAGAATATCCGCATCAGTTCTCCGGTGGTATGCGCCAGCGCGTGATGATCGCGATGGCGCTCGCCTCGAGACCAAAGCTGCTGATTGCCGATGAGCCGACCACCGCACTCGACGTTACCATCCAGGGCCAGATTCTGGATCTCATCAAGACGCTGCAGGAAGAGGAGGGCATGTCGGTCCTCTTCATCACGCATGACATGGGCGTCGTCGCCGAAATCGCCGACCGCGTGATCGTGATGTACCGCGGCGAGGCGGTGGAGAGCGGCTCGACCGAGGCCATTTTCCACCACGGCAAACACCCCTATACGCGGGCGCTGCTGTCCGCCGTTCCGCGTTTGGGATCAATGACCGGGCAGGAACTGCCGCAACGCTTCCCGCTGGTGGACATCAGGACCGGGGAAGCCGAGCAGGCCCGGCCGGTTACTGTCGACGTTGATCGTGCGGCGCCTCCGATCCTCTCGGTAAAGAACCTCGTGACGCGTTTCCCGATCCGCAACGGCTTTCTCGGCCGCCCGACAGGCGCCGTGCATGCGGTGGAAGATGTCACGTTCGACCTTTATCAGGGTGAAACCCTGGCCCTGGTGGGCGAATCCGGCTGCGGTAAGTCAACAACGGGGCGGTCGATCACCCGACTGGTCGAACCCAATCGTGGCAACATCACCATCAACGGCGTGGACATGAGGGCTCTCGGCAAGAGCGCGCTGCGCCGCCAGCGCCGCGATATTCAGATGATCTTTCAGGATCCGTTCGCCAGCCTCAATCCGCGCATGACTGTGGGTGCGGCAATTGCCGAGCCCTATCTTGAGCACAAGCTTGGAACGCAGGCACAGGCAAAGGAAAAGGTCGCCGATCTCCTCGAGCGCGTCGGGCTGTCGCCTGACATGATGAGCCGCTTTCCGCACGAATTTTCCGGCGGCCAGCGCCAGCGCATCTGCATTGCCCGCGCCCTGGCGCTCGACCCGAAGATCATCGTGGCCGACGAAAGTGTTTCCGCGCTCGACGTCTCCATCAAGGCGCAGGTCTGCAATCTCCTGATGGATCTGCAGGAAAGCCTCAAGCTCTCCTATCTGTTCATCTCGCACGACATGGCCGTGGTGGAACGCATCAGCCACCGCGTGGCGGTGATGCATCTTGGTGAAATCGTCGAGATCGGGCCGCGCGCCTCCGTATTCGACAATCCGCAGCATCCCTACACGCGCAAGCTGATGAACGCCGTGCCGGTGCCTGATCCCTCACGCCGCGGCGTCCGCCGCAACCTGGACGCGGACGAATTGAAGAGCCCCGTCAGGCCCGTCGGTTATGAGCCTCAGAGAGGCAGCTACCGTGAGGTGTCAACGGGCCATTGGGTACGGCAGGAATGATAGGATAAATTGCTGCGGGAAAAAGTGGGTAAATGCGGGTGCGTGACGTCGTTGTTGGCGCACAGCGCCGCGGGACATTCAATAAAGTCCCGCGTTCGGTTAAACCTGGTGGCAGGACTGTGCTCGTTAATCTTACCTAGCCGGCCACAGTTGTTCCAAGGGCAGGGCCGTCTTGTACTTGACCTGCTTCAAGGAAAAGCTGGAGCGAATGTTTGCCACTCCCGGCGTTTTGGTGAGCTTTTCAAGGATGAAGTCCTTGAGCGCCACTGCATCGCGCACGACCACGCGCAGCAGGTAGTCGGCGTCGCCGGTCATGAGGTAACACTCCATCACTTCCGGTAGTTCGGCGACAGTCGATTCAAAGATTTCCAAGGTCTTCTCTGACTGGCGGTCCAGCGTGATCTGAATGAATACGCTGAGTGTCGGTCCAAGCTTCTCAGCGTCCAGCAGTCCGTAATAGCCGCGGATGACGCCAGCCTCTTCCAACTGGCGCACACGTGCCAGACACGGCGATGGCGAGAGGCCGACGCGGCCCGCCAATTCCACATTCGGTAATCGCCCTTCTCCCTGCAATTCATGCAGGATCCTGCGATTGAAGCTGTCGAGCACTGTCGTTCCATTCATGCCGAGATATCCCCGTTTAACAGCAGATTATGCTGCTAATCGTTTTTTGAGAAGCGTATGCGGCAGGAAATTTTCCCCGGGGACGGTTATCCTGAATACATGCAGGAGGACACCGTGAACTCGATACCCAACATCAAGAACATGATCGCCAGCGCAGACATAGACCCGGCAGAAACTGCCGACTGGGTAAACGCGCTCGATTCAGTCGCCAAGGTAGATGGAGAGCAGCGGGCGCAATTCCTGCTCGCCGCCCTGGAGCGGCACGCCAGGGAAATGGGGCTCTTTGAAGAGACGCCACCATATTCCCCCTACCGTAACACGATCGAACTAGACAAGCAGCCACCATTCCCCGGCGACCTGGCCATGGAGGAGCGCATCACTTCCATCATTCGCTGGAATGCGCTTGCCATGGTTGTCCGTGCCAACAGGGCCTATGGTGAGTTGGGCGGCCACATCGCAAGCTATGCATCGGCAGCCGAAATCTTCGAGATCGGGTTCAACCACTTCTATCGTGCGGATGAAGGTCAGGGTGGCGATCTGGTGTTCTTCCAGCCGCATTCAGCACCCGGTGTTTATGCCCGCGCCTTCCTTGAAGGTCGGCTAACCGAAGACCATCTCGCAAAGTATCGTCAGGAAATTTCAGGCGGCGGCCTCTGCTCCTATCCGCACCCGTGGCTGATGCCTGACTTCTGGCAGTTCCCCACCGGATCCATGGGTCTCGGGCCGATCAGCGCCATCTATCAGGCGCGTTTCATGCGCTACATGCGAGACCGCGGCATCGCCCAGACAGACCACCAGCACGTATGGGGTGTGTTCGGCGATGGCGAGATGGATGAGCCGGAATCCGTTGCAGCACTTTCGCTGGCGGCCCGCGAGCAGCTCGACAACCTGACCTTCATCATCAACTGCAACCTGCAGCGCCTGGATGGCCCGGTTCGCGGCAATGGCCAGATCATTCAGGAGCTGGAGCGGACATTCCGTGGTGCGGGATGGAACGTCATCAAGGTTCTGTGGGGTTCCGAATGGGATCCTATCTTCGCACGTGATGCCGATCACCGCCTCTTGCAGCGCTTCGCTGAAACCCCCGACGGCGAATATCAGACGCTTGGCGCGAAGGATGGCGCCTACAACCTCGCCCACTTCTTCGACAGCGACCCGGAAATCCGCAAGCTGGTCGCGCACATGTCTGACCACGACATCGACCAGCTTAAGCGTGGCGGTCACGACTTCCGCAAGCTTTACGCGGCCTTTCATGCCGCCAAGAACACGAAGGGCCGTCCGACCGTCATCCTGGCCAAGACCAAGAAGGGATACGGAATGGGCGGTGCAGGCGAGTCCCGCATGAACGCACATCAGGCCAAGAAGCTTGATGTGGGCGCGCTCATTGCCTTCCGTGACAAATTCAACCTGCCGCTGACGGATCAGCAGGTGGAGAACCTGGAGTTCTATCGCCCTGCGGAGAGCTCGGCGGAGCTGACCTACCTGCATGAACGCCGTCGTTCCTTGGGCGGGTATCTGCCACGCCGCCGGCAGGCATCAGAGCCTGTGACGATACCTGCATTCTCCACCTATGCGGATTTCGCACTGAAGGCTGACGGCAAGGAGATGTCCACCACCGTGGTAGCAGTCCGTCTCTTGAGCAACCTGCTCAAGAGCAAGGATTTTGGTCCGCTCATGGTGCCGATCGTTGCCGATGAGGCGCGCACCTTCGGCATGGACAATCTGTTCCGCCAGATCGGCATCTATTCGCCCGTCGGCCAGACTTACGAGCCGGAAGATGCGGGCTCGATGCTTTACTACAAGGAAGCCGTTGACGGACAGCTTCTCGAGGAAGGGATCACCGAGGCTGGCGCAATCTCTTCGTGGGTTGCTGCCGCTACATCCTACAGCGTGCACGGCAAGCCTCTGCTACCTGTCTACATCTACTACTCCATGTTCGGCTTCCAGCGGATCGGCGACCTGATCTGGGCTGCGGCCGACCAACGGGCGCGAGGCTTCCTGATCGGCGCTACCGCAGGACGGACGACACTTGGCGGTGAGGGCCTGCAGCATCAGGATGGCAGCAGTCACCTGGTTGCTTCCACCGTTCCCAATTGTCGTGCCTACGATCCCGCTTATGGCTACGAACTGGCGACCATCATGGACCACGGTGCGCGCCGCATGATGGAAGAGGGCGCGGACGAGTTCTACTACATCACCGCCATGAACGAGAACTACCCCCAGCCCTCCATGCCGGAAGGCGTTGCTGAAGGTATCATCAAGGGTATCTATTCTCTGTCTGGCCCGGCCGATGGCCGTGCTCAGGTTCGCCTTCTTGGTTCGGGCGCGATCCTGCCGGAGGTCGTGGCCGCGGCAGAGCTGCTGAAGTCGGACTGGAACGTCGAGGCCGAGGTGCTCTCGGTGACGAGCTATACCGAGCTTTCCCGCGAGGCGCGTGAGATCGAGCGAGCGCGCATCTTCCTCGGCGAGACGGGATCGACATGTCACCTGGAAAAGACATTGCCGGGACGCGCGCCTGTGGTGGCGGCAAGCGACTATGTCCGCGCACTGCCTCAGCTTATCGCTTCGTATGTTGCAGCCCCCATGACTGTACTAGGAACTGACGGCTTTGGCCGCAGCGACACGCGGTCTGCCCTGCGCGCCTTCTTCGAGGTGGACCGCTACCACGTGGTCGTGGCCGCACTGCATTCCCTCGTCCGTGAGGGCACACTGCGGCTCGAGACCGTGCAGCAGGCGATCGAAAAATACGGCATTGCGTCCAACGCAACAGCCCCCTGGGCTCGCTAAGGAGAAGCGTGGTGGAGACTGTTGCATTGGTTGAGCGTCAAACCATCCATCTTCCGACGATTGGCGATTACAAGGATGTTCCTGTCGTCGAAATCCTGGTCAAGCCGGGGGACACGGTCAGCTTTGAAGACACCATCATCGTGCTGGAATCCGACAAGGCAACCATCGAGGTGCCGTCCCCGGTTTCCGGCACTCTGGTGGAACTTCTGGTCGAGATCGGGAGCAGGGTGTCAGAAGGTGCGCCGATCGCCATTTTCGAGATCAGCGAAAAGGCGCCAGTCGCGCCGAAGCCTGATACGGCATCTGAAACCAGGCCTGTTGCCGCTGCGCCTGCCGCGGTGGAGGCTGCTGCGCCAGTAACAGGTGCAGCGGCCAGCAAGGCGCACGCATCGCCTTCGGTCCGTTCCTATGCGCGTGAACTTGGCGTGTCCCTCGATGAGGTGCAGCCCACCGGCCGCAAAGGCCGCATCATGCGCGAGGATGTTCAGGCCTACGTGAAGGGCCGGATCGCGGCACCAGCATCCAACGGTGGCATAGCCGTAGCGCCAGCGCCTGCTTACGACTTTGCGCGCTATGGCGAGATCGAGCGTGTTCCTTTGACGAGGATCCAGCAGATTTCCGGTTCGAGCCTGCACCGCAACTGGGTCACCGTTCCGCACGTCACCAGTTTTGACGAGGCAGATGTGACAGACATCGAATCCTTCCGCGTTGCCATGAATGGCGAAGCAAAGGGGGCGAGGGCCAAGCTCACCATGGTTGCTTTCCTGGCCAAGGCGTCTGCGCTGGCGTTGAAGGAGTACCCGCGGTTCAACGCCTCGCTGGAAGGCGACACGCTGGTGTTGAAGAAATACGTCCACGTGGGCGTTGCAGTCGACACGCCAAAGGGCCTGCTGGTGCCGGTTGTTCGCGACTGCGATCGCAAGGGGCTGAACGAGATCGCCGAAGAGATTGCGGGGCTCGCAGAAAGAGCGCGTAACGGCAAGCTCGCTCCTTCGGACATGGAGGGGGGCTGCTTCTCGGTCTCGTCTCTCGGCGGTGTCGGCGGTACTGGCTTCACGCCGATCATCAATGCCCCCGAAGTGGCGATCCTCGGCGCGGCTCGCGCACAGATGCAGCCCCGCTGGGATGGCACGGCATTCCAGCCGCGGCTGATCCTGCCGGTCAGGCTGTCGTGGGATCACAGGGTCTTGGATGGGGTTGCCGCCGCGCGTTTCCTGGGAACGGTGGTCAAAATCCTGGGCGATTTCCGTCGCGCAGCGCTCTGAGGTTGCTCATGAACACTGAAATCATGGAACTTGTGGTGATCGGCGGTGGGCCGGGCGGCTACTCGGCTGCCTTCAGGGCCGCCGATCTCGGCATGCAGGTTGCCCTCATCGAGCGCGAGGAAACGCTTGGCGGTGTCTGTCTCAATGTGGGCTGCATCCCGTCAAAGGCTCTGCTCCACGTAGCCGCCGCCAAGGAAGAGGCAGAGCGACTGTCAAAGCATGGCATACGTTTCGGTGCGGCTGAGCTGGATCTCGATGCATTGCGCGCTTTCAGGCACGACACCGTCTCGCGCCTGACGGGCGGTCTTGCGCAGATGGCCAGGCAGCGCAAGGTGCAAAGGATTATTGGCAATGCCCGCTTCGCCGGACCGAACGTACTCCATGTGGAAGACAGGGCAGGCAATGTCAGCGCCGTAAGCTTCCAGATGTGCATTATCGCGGCGGGCTCTTCACCGATCCACCTGCCGTTTCTGCCGGATGATCCGCGCATCGTCGATTCAACCGGAGCGCTGGAGCTGCCATTCATCCCGAAGCGCATGCTTGTCATCGGCGGCGGCATCATTGGGCTCGAAATGGCGACCGTCTATAGCGGGCTGGGGGCTCGCATTGATGTGGTCGAACAGACGGGCGGCCTCCTTGCCGGCGTGGACCGTGATATGGTTGGCATCTGGATGAAGCGCAACAGCCACCGGTTTGATCGCATCATGCTCTCTACCCGGCTGGAGTCAGTCGAGGCCGCGCCTGAGGGATTTGTTGCTCGTTTCAACAACGGCCATGAGCCGGCGACCTATGACCTGATCCTGCAGGCAGCAGGCAGACGTCCGAACGGCGATCGGCTTTCACTGGAAGCTGCAGGGCTTCAATCCAATGGCGGCTTCATTGCGGTCGACAGCCAGATGCGGACCGCACAACCGAACATCTTCGCAATCGGCGATGTGGTCGGTCAGCCCATGCTGGCGCACAAGGCGGTTCACCAGGGTCATGTCGCAGCTGAAGTGGCCGCTGGACACAGGGCGGTCTTCGAGCCGCTGGTTATTCCGTCTGTCGCCTATGTGGATCCGGAGATTGCCTGGGTTGGTCTCACCGACGACGCGGCTCGTCAAGACGGGATCGAGGTTGACGTCGGCAAGTTCCCCTGGGCGGCATCCGGCCGCGCCATCGCCAACGGAGCGGACTACGGCATGACCAAGCTGTTGTTCTCGCGCGAGACGGGTCGTTTGCTGGGCGGCGCAATGATCGGGCCTGGTGCCGGTGATATGCTGGGCGAGATCTGCCTTGCGACCGAACTGGGGGCAGACGCAACCGATATCGGTCGCACCATCCACCCGCATCCAACGTTAGGCGAGACAATTGGCCTGGCAGCGGAAGCGGCCATGGGAAGTTGTACTGACTTGCCGCCAATACCTTTCTTATGCCCTCGGCAATAATCTCCTTCGACGGCGAGGCAAAACACAAGCGCATCCACGAGCGGGCAGCCTCGCCGTTTATTCCAACCAGGCCTGGATCTGTTCCGCTGTATAAGGTTTCGGGAGAAAAGGGATGTCACTCGCCAGTCTGGCGGTAGCAGGAAGCATGTGTCCCGAAGTGATCAGTATCGAGATGTGCGGCCAGTGCGCCTGAACTGCGGCAGCCAGCTCAATCCCATCGATGTCACAGCGCAAATTCACATCGGTAAAGAGGTGTGTGATATCCGTACGTCGCTTCAGGAGCTCAAGTGCCCGGCGCGCATCGATCGCAGGCACTGCTACGTGCCCCAGATGTTCAATACAGTCGACCGTGTCCAGAAGAATAAGGGTTTCGTCTTCGACCACCAGAACGACAGCGGGAGGGCGGGTCATACATATCCTTCAAGAACGGAGTAGGGCTGCGACCGGAGCTCTCATCTCAACTCTGAGGCCGGACGGATCGTAACTCTGCAGCACTTCTCCTGTTCCATCCAATCCCATGTTGACAAGTTTGGAACCGAACCCGCCTCCTCCTTCGGGTCGCACTACCTCCGGCCCACCCTCTTCGAGCCATTGCAGCACCAGTTCATCACCCGCACTCTTGCCTTCAATCTCCCAGCAAAGCGTGATCCATCCCGTCTCAGCAGATAGAGCTCCATATTTGATCGCGTTGGTGAATAGCTCATGCAGGATCATGGCCAGAGACAATGTGGCGTTGGGACCAAGCTCAAGTGACGGCCCGGTGACTGTGAAGCGCTCCCGCATTCCGAAATTGTCGATCGCCGACTCGACAATCCTTACAATGTCCGCCGAAGTCCAATTGTGCTGGATCAGCGCATCATGCGCACGGCTGAGCGCAACGATCCGCTGCGTCAGCGTTTTCATCACCTCGTCGTCGGCTACAGACCGCAGCGTTTGCGTCGCAATGGCCTGGACCGTGGCCAGGGTGTTCTTGACCCGGTGCTGCAGTTCCCGGTTTACGAGTTCAAGCCGCTGCTCGGCGAGCACATGTTCCGTGACGTCCTGGCCTTCAACGAATATGCCGGAGATGGTGCCGTTGGGCTCGTGTACCGCCTGGTAGATAAAGTCGAGATAATGGTCTTCTGGCGGAGAGTCATGATCAGGTTGCAGCCTGATCAAGGTGCGTCTTCCCACGAAGGGCTGCCCGGTCGTGTAAACCTTGTCCAGCAGTTCGACAAAGCCCTGGTCTACAGCTTCAGGCACGGCCTCGCGCACTGACTTGCCAACGACGTCCCTCAGGCCGACCAGCCGGCGATACGCCGCATTTGCGGACTGGAAAATGTGGTCGGGTCCAGACAGCATGGCAATGAAGCCTGGTGCTTCCTCGAATTGCCGGGCAATCCTGAGTGTTTCGTTCTTATATGCTTCGGTTCGCTGGTGCTGTTCGGTCACATCATTGCAAACCACCAGCACACCGCCGATTTCGCCATCCAGATCAATGGGCGAGTACCCATAGGTCCACCAGACGTTTTCCGGTTCGCCATCTCGATTGATCGGGACGAGCTGCTCCACATTCCAGGTTGCACCTCCTCCAGACATCACGAGTTCGATCTGCGGTCCGATGATCGGCCAGATGTCTTCCCAGGTTTCGCGACCACGCGCTCCCAGGGCCTTGGGGTGCATGGCAGGACCCATGGTTTGGCGGTACGCATCGTTGTAGAATTGGATAAGCTCAGGACCCCACCAGATGAACATCGGGTGCTGGCTGTTCAGCATCAATCGAATGGTCACCCTCAGGCTTTGTGGCCATGTGTCGGGGGAGCCTAAAGGTGTTGCCGACCAGTCGTGGGAACGCATCAACGCGCCCATTTCACCGCCGCCCTCAAGGAACAGTACTCTGGTATCCGCCATTTTCTTTACCGCCTTGGGTCGACACTCATACAACGCAGTAGCAGATAACATTCCTGACGTGGGGCAATTCGGCAATCGGGTCTGCAATATTTCGCCGACCGCACCGTTAGGGCTGCAGTTTTCCGCCCTGACAGAGGATTGGTGCTGCCGAGCGGCGAGGAGCCGCTTGGTTACGAGGAGAGGCCAAGTTCGGAAAGTATTTCCTCGGTATGCTCACCCGGTAGCGGCGGTGGTGCGGATACACCGGGGCCATCATGGGCAAAGCGGAAGCCCGCATTGAGGATCGAGGTGCGCTGTACCGCCGGGTTCGGCACATCGACCTCAAGCATGAGGTTGCGCCCTTCAAGTTGCGGCAGCTTCAGCACGTCGCGCACGGGGCGCACCGCGCCGGCGGGAACGCCTGCTTGCGAAAGGATGACTTCCCACTCCAGCGCCGTCTTCGTCTTGAAGGCTGCGGTCAGTTCCGCCTGAAGTTCACGGTCGTGAGCCATGCGGGAATCCGGGTCCGCAAATCGCGGATCGGAGAGCAGATCAGGCCGACCCAGCGCCGCGCACAGCCGCTCATACTGATTTTGCTGCACGGCGCCGATGGTGATCGCGTTCTCCGCCGTCTCGAATGTGTCGGCTGTGGGGGCCAGCGAGAAGCCGCGATTGCCGGTGCGCTTCGGCTCGATATTGGAGATGACCAGCGGGTTGACCACGGATGACATCATCACCAGCGAAGCATCGAGCATCGACATGTCGATGTATTGGCCGCGCCGTTCAGGGTCCCGCTCGCGCTGGATGTAGGCCGCCTGAATGGCAAATGCGGCAAGGAGGGCGCTGTAGGTATCGACGATGGGAAAGCCGACACGCATGGGGCCGCTGTCCGGTTCGCCAGAAAGGCCCATCAGCCCCGAAACGCTCTGAATGATCTGGTCGATGGCCGGGTAATCCCGCATCGGGCCATCCTGCCCGTAGCCGGAGATGGAGCAGAAGATCAGGCCGGGATTGATCTCGCGGACCGCCTCATATCCGAGGCCAAGGCGGTCAACGACGCCCGGACGGAAGTTCTCGACCATGATATCGCAGGTGGCAATGAGCTTCTGCGCCGCTTCGCGTCCGAAGTCGGACTTGAGATCAAGGACGATGGACTTCTTGCCGGCGTTGGCGCCAATGAAGGGTTCCGCCATCCCGCGCAATTCCTTGCGCTGGGTGTAGTTCCGCAGCACATCCCCTGTGGGCGGCTCTACCTTGATGACCTCCGCCCCGAGAAGGCACAGGAACTGGGTGGCCAGGGGGCCTGCGATAACATGACTGAAATCGGCGACGCGGACGCCTGCGAGTGGTTGTGCCAATGCTGCTCCTCCCTTAGTTCATTAGTTGAACTAATACGGCGAAGCCTGTCAAGCGGGGTCAGTCGTCACCATCGACGGCGATGGCTGCCGACAATCCGGTTCGCCGCGCCTGTCGCTCGCCAAGATGCGCATAAAGCTTGTTGAGGAGGTCGAAGAATTGACTTCGTTCTTCCTTGGTGAAGGTTTCAAAGATCGCGGCGTGCTGGGTGGTCACCCGTTCCGAGATCTTCTCGTAGCGCAGCTGTCCCGCCGCGGTTAGCTGCAAGGCATTGAAGCGTTTGTCAGCTGCCGACTTCGCCCGCTCGATCAGGCCGCGCGCTTCGAGTTCCTTGACCAGCTTCGTGATGGCCGATTTCTTGAAGACCAGTATTGCGGCAAGGTCGTTCTGGGAAATCCCCGGGTTGAGTGCGATGACACTCAGGATCGCAATCTCACCGTGCTCGGTGGCGAGGTCATTGAAGAATTCTGCATTCTCGGCGCGAATATAGGCACGCAGGGCGCGTGTCAGAAACGGGAGGTTCTCCCGCAGGGAGCCAAGGACCACCCGATCCTGTTGCCCCTCATCCATTGTGCCCGCCATGTGCGTCGCCCTCCATTGGCCGGTCGATGCCTGTGCCCGACGTCAGACAATCCGGTAGCTGACTAGCCGCCGTGCCGAAACCTGTCAAACGTGGCAGCTTGACGTTCCTCAAATTAGTTCTAAAAATGAACTAAAAAATTGGGAGGAGTCCTTGGCGCACGCATCATCGCTCCAGTCAAAAGGAGCAGCCGGAACACTGCTCGATCGTGCCTTCGAAGCGCGCGATCGGTATGAGCCAGTCGCTCCCCTGCCGCGCGTGGGTATTTTCGGCAATGGCTTCCCCGAAATACTGGTCGCTGCTGCGGGCGGCCTTCCGGTGCATCTCTCGATGGGAAGGCTTTCGAGCACTGCGGATATCGACGAGGTAATCGAGCCTTTCGTTGACGAGGAAGGCCGCATCTTTCTCAACCGCCTGATGAATGGCGAGTTTGACGACGTCGAGGGGATCATCTTTGCCCGCGATGATGCGCCGGCGCTCATTGCCTACCAATATGCCACCGAGTGGGTGCGGCAGGGCAGGGCACCGAAAGCCGTGCCGCCGCTGTTTCTTTGGAATCTGGTTCATACGCAGACACCAGCCGTTGAACGCTTCAATGCTGTTCAGGCCGAAAAGCTCTTCGGTTTCCTGGAGCGAATTGGACTGCGGAGGCCTGACGACGAGACGATTGCAGAAGCTTCCGCTGCCGAGAGCCGTCGCCGCGAGGCACTGAAACGTCTGGAAGCCGCAGGGGTGTCCGGCGCTACTGCGATGCGCTGGCGCAATGCCGGTCGCTTCATGCCTGCAGCAGAGCACGCGGACCTTCTCAATGCCGCTCTTGCCGATGCGGAGAAGGTCGAAAACAAGAGCCTGCGGATCGGCCTGATCGGATCGCCGCTCGCCTCACCCGCCTCCTATGACGTCTTTGAGCGTTACGGAACCATTGTCTGTGACTGGCAGCCCTGGGGTGCCGTCTGGCCGCGGCCCGGGAACGACAAGACCACTCTGGCTGATATCCTGCGCGCAGCGGCGGCTGACCCATCCTGTCCGCGCGTCAGTCCGACAACGGCTTTCCGGCAGGCGCTGATCGAAGCAGTCGTGAATGCTCGATGCGAGCTCGTGCTGTGCCAGCTCGCCCCGACGGACGACACGTTTGGCTGGGAGATCCCGGCCCTTGCATCGGAGCTCGAGAGCAGGGGCATTGCCTTCGTCAATCTCGGCTTCCGCGAGCCGGATCACGAAACGTGGCACGCACGTGCTGCAGCGCTCATTTCCGCAAAGCTTGGGGCCTGAACATGACAAGCACCTACGTGCCGCTTGAATCCACCAAGATTGCCACGAACCACCAGCGCGCCTGGGCCAAGAGCCTGCAGCAGCAGATCACCTCGGGCGCGACTTACGCCTTCGTCAACGCCGATACACCGCATGAGCTCTTTCATCACATGGGCTTGCCCATTGTGACGAACCAGTGGTGGTCGGCGATCATCGCGGCAAAGCAGCTGTCGGAATACTACTTCGATTACATGGAGACTCTTGGTTTCCATGACCGGCTTGCCCGCTATTCCAGCCTGCCCCTCATCGCGGAACTCGAAGGTGATCGCGAGCGGCAGCCGTGGGGAGGCCTGCCAAAACCGTCCATCCTGTGTGCGCGGCAAAGCGCCGACGACCACCAGAAGATCTTTTCGCTCTGGGCGGAGAAAACGGGCGCGCCGCTGTTTCTCTTTTCCACGCCAGCTGTGCCTGATCCGCATCCTGACTGGTGGCGGATGGGGCGGAGCGACTGGGAAACGCTCTATGGGGGCGACAGGCTGGATCTCATGGTCGATGAATTCAAGGAGCTGATCGCGCAGCTTGAAGAGCTCACGGGCCGTCCGTTCGACCATGAGGGCTTTGCAAGCTACATGGAGGCGATCAACGAGCAGGAACGCATCTACGAGGACGTTTCGGAAATCCTCGCAACCGCGCCGCGCAGCCCGATCCGCATTTCCGAGCAGATCCCCAATGCGATGATCCCGCAATGGCACCGAGGATCGGAATGGGCGCTCTCCCACGCAAGGCATTTCCGCGATGAACTTCATGAGCGCGTGAAGGCTGGCACAGCGGTGGTCGAGGAGGAACGCATCCGCATGATGTGGATCGGCGCCGGTCTCTGGTTCGACACGAGCTTCTACTCGGCATTCGAGGAAAGCCACGGGGCGGTCTTCGCCTGGTCCATGTACCTTCCCTTTGCGGCAGATGGGTACATCCGTGAGATCAAGGGGGACCCGTTGCGGGCGCTTGCGGCGCGCGTCTCCGCCATGAACGAGCAGCTCCACCAGCCGCCCTGGATCAACGCCTGGATGGTCGAGCAGGCCAAAAAGTACCGGATTGACGTGGCGCTTCTGCTCATTCCTGAGCATGACCGTTTTTCGGGCCACGGCTCCCTCTTTGCGAAGAAGGCGCTGGAAGAGGCAGGCGTTCGCGTCATCGAGGTGTGGTCCGACATGGTCGACCAGCGCCAGTGGAACCGGGAGGAGATGACCGCCCGCGTCAGCACCGTTCTGGATGCCGTTCTGGCGGAGAAAGGCGTTTGACTTAGTTCATTCGCTTAACTATTATCCCGGAACAGCACAGGTCATTGGCGAGCTATGGGAGGAGCGCCGTGGGTGCATTGGATGGACTGAAGATCGCCGACTTTTCCTGGGTTGGCGCAGGCCCGCGGGCGACCAAGGACCTCGCCGACAATGGCGCGACAGTCATCAAGATCGAATCCCGCAAGCGCCTCGACCTGGGGCGCATGTCACCTCCCTTTGCCGGCAATCCGAAGGATGTCGACGGGTCGGCATTCTTCGCGCAGACGAACACCTCCAAGAAGAGCGTTACGATCAACCTGTCCGATCCGCGCGGTATCGAGATCGCCAGGAGGCTCGTAGCGTGGGCAGACGTAGTGGTTGAGAATTTCGGTGCGGGCTTCATGGAGCGCATCGGGCTTGGCTATCAGGCGCTGAAGGAAATCAAGCCGAACATCATCCTCGCGAGCGTGTCGGTGGCCGGAAGGACCGGGCCCATGGCCGGCTTTCGCGGATACGGCAATTCCGCTGCCGCCCATTCGGGCCATGCCTGGCTGACAGGTGAGGCAGGGAGCCCGCCGCAGATGCCTCCGCTCGCTTATGGCGACGTGGTAGCGCCGATGTTCCTCACGGTTGCCATTCTGGCTGCTCTCGAACATCGTGCGCAAACCGGCGAAGGCCAGCACATCGACGTCTCGCAGATCGAGCCGATGGTGCATGTCATTGCTGATCTTTATGCGCAGGACGAGGTGGAAAAGACAGGCAATGATGACGGCGATTTCATCCTCCATGGCGTTTTCCCAGCGCGGGGCGAGGACCAGTGGATCGCGATTGTCATCGAGAATGACCGCCAAGCCGAGGCGCTGAAGCGCGAGCTTGGTATTGCGAGCCTCGACCGCGAGGCCATCAGCACTGCCACGAGCGCACAAGACAAGTTTTCGCTGTTCGATCGCCTTGCGGCCGCCGGTGTTCCGGCGGGTCCGGTACTCGATGGCAAGAACGTGCTGGAAAATCCTGAACTCGCGGCTGCGGGCCATTTCGTGAAGCTGGACCATCCTGTGATGGGGGCATCCAATATGCCCGCTCCGCCCTATGTTCTGCATGGGACGCCGGGCAAGGTGGAGCGCGCGCCGTGCCTTGGCGAGCATAACCGCGAAGTCTTCATCGACATGCTGGGCCTCGACGCGAACCATATCGAGACCCTGATTGCCGAAGGGAGTCTTGCATGAGCATGCTGGCCGGACTCCGCGTTCTGGAAATCGCTGACGGGATGACCGATGTGGGCGGCCGCATGCTGGCGGAGCTGGGCGCTGACGTCGCCGTTGTGCTTCCCGAGACGCAGGCCAACCGTACCCGCAGGCTTGCCTGGCACCATGGCAAGACGATCATTTCGCCGGATGACCCCGATGCGATCCGTGCGCTCGCGGCGAAGGCCGATGTCGTCCTCGATGGCCAGAGGGAAGGGGACCGCTTCGGCCTCGGTGAGGCGGTTTCGGACGACACGATCTACATTCGTGTTTCACCCTTCAGTACAAATGGACCCTATGCGGGACGCCCGGCGACGGACCTGACCCTCTTTGCGCTTTCGGGGCTCATGCACGTTACCGGCGATCCGAAACGCCTGCCGCTCAAGTTTCCCGGCCAGCAGGCCTATGCCCTGACGGGCATTCACGCGGCTACCGCTGCGCTGCTCGGACTTCAGGCCCGCCGACGCACCGGAAAGGGGCAGAAGGCGGACCTTTCCGCCTTCCAGAGTGCAGTGCTGTCGAATTATCGCGAAGCCCTCATGTATGAGTGGACCGGCCGCACTGGCCGTCGCCATGGCAACCTTCTGGTGCGTGGCAAGTCTGGTGTCCGTCAGGTCTGGCCGTGCAAGGACGGGTATGTCACCTGGTCCATGATCGACAATCCGTCGATGATGCGCGCGGTGGTGTCGGTGCTGGAGGAAAAGGGCGCGGCAGGCGAGCTCAGCCAGATCGACTGGGACAATACGCTTGTCGCGGATACCCCTCAGGAAACCATCGAGCGCTGGCAGGCGATCCTCGCCGACTTCTTCGCCAGCCATTCGCGCGAAGAACTGGGGGCCTGGTCGCTCAAGACAGGCTGGGGCCTGTCGGTAATCTACAGTCCGCAGGACGTTCGCGGCAGCGAGCACCTCAAGGCGCGTGGCCTGTTTGTCGAGGTGGTGGACGAAGAAACGGGCGTAACTGCGTCGGTGCCGGGTCCGCTCTTCCATTCGGCTGTGATGGACGCTCCGAGGCGCACACTGTCCAGACCGGTGCCCGCATCCGGCTTTGCGGGATGGGAGGGATAATGGGCGCACTTGAAGGGGTCAGGGTTGTCGACTTTTCCAAGTTCCTGCCGGGGCCTTACTGCACCTGGCTGCTTGCGGACATGGGGGCGGATGTCATCCGCATCGAGAACCCGCGCGAAATCGCCAAGCAGGCCAAGGCATTCGGGTGGGACAAGCTTTCGGACGCCGAGCGAAAGGCGCTGCGCGAGACCGACATTCTTGCGCGCAACAAGCGGTCGGTGATGCTCGACATCGGCGACGAGAAGGCGCAGGAAGCCATCAAGGCGCTGGTTGCGACCGCCGATATCGTGGTCGAGGATTACCGTCCGGGTGTTCTCGAAGGCATCGGGCTCGGCTACGATGCGCTCAAGGCGGTGAAGCCCGACATTATTTACGTCAGCCTTACCCTGTGTGGACAAACCGGCCCTTACCGGGACAAACCCGGACACGATCCGATCGCGCTTGCCATAACGGGCGTTCTGTCGCGTATTGGCGAGAACCCGGACGCGCCGAGCTTTTCCGGAATACCGGCTGCCGATGTCGTTACGGGTACTCACGCGGCCTTCGCGACACTTGCTGCCTACATTGAACGCCAGCGCACGGGTGAGGGCCGGCATGTGGATGTGGCTATGAGCGATTGCTCGATGTCACTCCTGGTCAATGTACTGTCGCGCCATGCAGATCTTTCGACCATTCCCCCGCGCGGTGCCCGGCGGGCCGACTCCGGGCTGTGGCGCACGAAGGACGGGAGCTACATCTGCACCACTGACATGGAACCCCGGTTCTGGCGCACGTTTTGTGAGACCGTCGGACGCCCGGATTTCATCGAGAGCCAGCATGACGTGTCGCGTCGTGGCGAAATCCGCGCCGAGCTCGACAAGGTGTTTGCGTCGCGAACCCGTGACGAATGGCTCCAGATCCTCGAAGCAGCAGGGACGCAGTATGCTCCGGTCAATGAGATATCGGAGGCACTGGCCGACCCACACCTGCGCGCACGCGGCATGGTAATGGAAATACCGGGGACATCCGGCCGTACCGTCCGACAGATTGGGCAGCCGGTCCGGCTGGACGAGGAGACTAGCATACGTAATCTCGGCCATGCGCCCGGAACCGACACGGAGGAGGTCCTGTCGGAACTGGGGCTCGCCAGGGAGATGATTGATCAGCTCATGTACAAGGGAGCATGAGCTGGAGGAAGATGGAACAGAGGGAGGAGAGATTATGAAAATGAGATCATTGGCAATTGCGCTGTTGACCGCAGTGAGCCTGGGCGCGGCATCGGGCGTCGCGGCAGCGGCGGATTTCGAACTGACTTACTCGACCACCTATTCGCCAACACATCCGTACGGTCAGGCGGATGCGTTGTGGATTGAGCGCATCGAGGAGCAGACCAACGGCCGCGTGAAGATTACCCCGTTCTGGGGTGGTGCGCTCATCAACAGCCGTGAAGGTGTCGACGAACTCAATGCCGGCGTTGCGGACATGGCCTACATCGCGCCGATCTACGCGACGTCCGGCTATGACCTCAGCCGGCTTACCCCGCAGTTCTTCTACGGCTACGGCGATGCGCTAAAGGTTCTCGAAGTCTACATGGAGCTCTGGAAAGACTATCCCCAGTATGCTCAGGAACTCGATGGCGCGCAGGTGCTCGGCTACAACGTAGGCACTCCGATGCATCTGATGCTGCGTGAGAAGCCCTTCAATCAGCTTTCGGACCTCAAGGGTCTGCGTCTCCGTTCCGCCGTGGATTACGTCGGCGCACTTACCGCGGCTGGTGCCGAGGGCGTGACCATGCCCATGACGGAAACCTATCCGTCGCTGCAGCGCGGTGTGCTTGATGGCGTCATCGCCCCGTATGAGGCGCTGAAATCACTGAGCTTTGCCGAGGTCATCAAGTATTATTCCGAACTGCCGCACAGCCGCGGGGCCTATCCGTCGCGCGCAATCAACGCTGCGGCCTGGGCTCGCCTGCCGGACGACATCAAGCAGGTGTTCCTCGACAATATCGATTTCCTGACCCAGAAGACCTACGAGTTGTCGCAAGCTGCCGAGGATGAAGGCCGCGCCTATGGCGAGAAGCTGGGTGTCCAGTTCAACGCGGTAGCACCCGAGGTCATTGCCGAATATTCGGCTGCCTTCGAGCCCGCCGCGCGGGAAACGGCCAAGCAGCTTGATGCAAAGGGTCTGCCCGGCACGGAAATCCACGACAAGATTCGCGCCGCCCTCAACAATTAAGGCCGGGATAAGCAATTTGCTGCCTTGGGCATGTCCCATGGCAGCAAAGCTGCGCCGGACGGCTCCGGATAGATCCATGCACTTCATAGATTCGAACCTGCGACGTATCTGCGCCGTGGCTGGCGTCATCGGCATCGCTGCAATTGTCAGCCTCATGGGGCTAACGGTCGTTACCGTGGTGCTGCGTGCTCTGCGGATTTCCTTCCCGGGAACGTACTCGCTGTCAGAGCTTCTGCTGATCCCGACCGTGAGCATCTCGGTCGCGTATGCCGCATTCTATAACGAGCATACGCGGGCGGAAATCTTCGTGAACATGATTTCCAATGAGAGGCTGCGCAACTTCATCCATGGGCTCATGCTGCTCCTGGGCTCGCTGTTCTGGGTCGTGGTGGTGTGGGCCACCATAAAGGAGGCGATCCGCCGGATGGCGCAGAACGAACTCTCGCCCATCATCAATGTGCCGGTGGCGCCATTTCGCTGGGCAATGGCTGCAGCCGTCATCCTTTGCGTGATCGTACTGGTGTGGCAGGGGCTCAAGCTCCTGAAAGGCATCCCGGTCGAAGAAGAAAACCACCATTTCCCGGAGCCGAAAGAATGACCGCACCGACCGTTGGCATGATCGGAATTGTCATCCTGTTCACGTTCATCGGCCTGGGCATGCCGATCGGCTTTGCGATGGGCCTTGTCGGCTTTGCAGGCTTCGCATTTCTGGTGAACTTTGATGCCGCCATCGTGCGCACCGGCGTCACCACCTACCATCTGGCGACAAACTACGCGATTGGTACGGTGCCGCTGTTTCTCTTCATGGCGCACATCCTTTTCTCCGCTGGTATCGGCAAGGACCTTTTCGACTTTGCCGCCAAGTGGATCGGTCGCAGGCGTGGTGGCCTGGCCATGGCGACCATCGGCGCTTCGGCCGGATTTGCCTCTGTCAACGCTTCCAGCCTTGCCGCGACAGCCACCATGGGGCTCATCGCGCTGCCGGAGATGCGCAAGCACAACTACAGCCTGCCGCTTGCGTCGGGCAGTGTTGTCGCCGGCGGCACAATCGGCTCGCTCATCCCGCCGAGCGGCATGTTCATCATCTACGGCATCCTCACCGAGACTTCGATCGGCAGGCTGTTCTCCGCCGGCATCATCCCCGGCATCCTGCTAGCTCTCTTCTACATGATCGCGATCGGCATCTGGTGCCGCCTCGATCCTGCGGCCGGGCCGCGCGGACCCCAATACTCCTGGCGCGAGAAGCTTCTCAGCTTCACCCAGATAGGCGAAGTGGTGGTGCTGTTCGTTCTTGTCATGGGTGGGATCATCGGTGGCTGGTTCACCGCCACTGAAGCTGGCGCGATTGGTGCGGCGGGCGCAATCCTCATCGCTCTCGTGCGGCGGCGTCTGTCATTCGAAAACCTGAAGATGGCCATCTATTCCACCCTCAAGACGACCGGCATGATCTTCGGCATCCTCTTTGGCGCCATGGTGTTCAACAGCTTCGTCACCGCCACGACCATCCCCATGAAGGTTGTCGATCTGGTGGCGACTGGCGATTTCTCACCCATGGTGGTGCTGCTGCTGATCCTGCTCATCTATTTCTTCCTGGGCATGATCCTCGATGCGTCGGCGATGATGACGCTGACGGTGCCGCTGTTTTTCCCGATCGTCACGTCGCTGGGTTTCGACGCCATCCTGTTCGGTGTTCTGGTCGTCCGCATGACGGAGATCGCGCTCATTACCCCGCCGGTGGGGATGAACGTCTATGTCCTGTCGGGCATTGCCAAGGACATTCCGCTGACCACCATGTTCCGGGGTGCAGCGCCATTCGTCGTGGCTGACGTTCTGCACGTGACGGCCCTCATTCTCTTCCCGTCGCTGGTCCTCTGGTTGGCTTACCTATGAGCGACAGCGACCGGAAGCGCTGGGCGCTGGTGACCACCACCGGCGTCCTCACCGGCGTCGGACATGGATTTGCAGCGTTTGCGGTATCTGCGCTTCTGAAGCCTCTTGCACTCGACCTCGACACGGGCAGGGGGGCTGTATCGATCGCCATCGGGTTGGGGAGGCTCGTCAGCGGACTTTCCTCCCCTGTCGTGGGGCGTATCACCGACCTCCATGGGCCGCGCCTCATCGTGATGGGAGGGATGATCCTCTCGGCGGTTGGACTTTTCGCCCTTTCTTTCGTGCAGTCGGAACTCCAACTTTATTTCGCCTGGTCGCTTTTATTGGCGGCAGGCACGGCGGCGGGCTTCACCGTAGCGCTCGACAAGCTTGTGGTCGCTACCTTCGTGCGCAGGCGCGGCATGGCGCTTGCGGTGCGGTTCTCGATATCGGCAGTCGTCGCCACGCTGATCGTGCCCATTGTCAGCTTCATGGTCGAACATGTCGGGTGGCGTCAGACATGCATCGTCTGGGGCGTCATCATCCTCTTCCTGATCCCGGTTCCGGCAATCTGGTTTCGCCAGCCGCCGGCAGCGGAGCGCAGAACATTGGAGCCAAAGGGCCTCAGCGCTCCAGAGGTCCAGTCCTTCTGGAGGAACAAGAACTTCTGGCTTATCGCCGTGGCGCTTTGCACGCAGGCGTCCGTCACCACCGGTCTTACGGTGCACCTCTTGCCCATGATGACGGACTATGGTCTCGATCCCGTGTTCGCAGGCACGCTGTTTGGTGTCATGATCCTCTTGACCATTCCGTTTCGACTGCTTGCCGGCTACATCGGAGATCGGCTGGACCCGCGGCACCTGCCCAGCATCCTTGGCGGCCTCATTGCTCTTGAGGGCCTGGCTATTTGCAGCTTTCCGCTGACGCCCGGCCTACCGTCCGTGCTCGTTGTCGTGTGTGCTCTCGGGATTGCCGCCGGGGCCCCCATGGTCCTGGTGCTTGTCATCTGCAACGAACTGTTCGGCCAGTCGAGCTTCGGTACGGTCCAGGGGAGCCTGATGATGGTCCAGGTGCCCGGAACCATGCTGGCGCCAGCCCTGGCAGGCTACGCCTACGATTTCACGGGGTCGTATGTCGCGGTTATCGCCGGCTTTGGCGTCCTGCTCATTGCGGGCGGTTCGATGCTCGGCTTCGTACGGATGCCCGCTCAGATCCGTTAGCCATCTGCTTTACACCGCGTGCAGCACGATTGGCGCGGAAGTCCTGCGATAGACTACTCATCCGACGCGCAAAGACTTGTCGATGGACAAAACTTCACATGAGAAGTACGATCCGCGCCGATGTCGGGTGGTCGTCTGCGACTGGACCCCACCATTGCGATGAAGATGCGGAAATCTCTATCCGCAAAGCCTGTAGGACCGCATACACCTTGATCGTTTCGGCGTTCTTCAGAAATGCCGAAGGGACCAAGGTCAGTTTGGCAGTTTCCTGAGGGAATCCGTTTCCAATAATCAGGGACTGCTCTGGTCGCGGAGCCCTTTGCCGTTCACTGCACCGACGCAGTGGCAGAATGCCGACAACTTCGACTCTTGGACGTTTGAACGACAGGAGAAGCGAGATGTCCGTAGGGACTGCCGGTCAGGCGGTCGATGTCGCCACTGATCAGGGGACGGCAGACAAGCTGGGGCTTCCGGCGCTGACGGCGATGGTCGTGGGCTCCATGGTGGGCGCCGGCGTCTTCCAGCTTCCTGCCCGTTTTGCCACCCAGACCGGCGTCTATGGCGCGCTGATCGCCTGGGCGATTGCAGGAACAGGCATGCTGTGCCTTGCCTTCGTGTTCCAGGCGCTGGCGGTCCGCAAGCCAAATCTCGACAATGGCGTCTATGTCTATGCCCGCGCGGGCTTCGGGCTTTACCCCGGCTTTCTTTCGGCTGTGGGTTTCTGGGCCTCCGCCTGTGCCGGAAACGCCTTCTACTGGGTGCTGATCATGACGACCATCTCGCAGCTCTTTCCGGAGCTTGGCGGGGTGTTCGGCACCGGCGACACCTGGCCCGCCTTCATCGTTTCCGTGGCGGCCGTGTGGAGCTTCTTCCTGCTCATCCGGAGGGGCGTCAAGGAAGCCGCCTGGATCAACTTCATCGTTACCATCGCCAAGCTCGTACCGCTCGGGCTGTTCCTGGTGCTCGTCATCTTCTTCTTTGACAGCTCGGTCTTCATGGGCAATCTGACTGGCGGCTATGACCTCCCGGGCGGCGACTCCCTCCTGCAGCAGGTGCGCGGCACGATGCTGATCACGGTCTTTGTGTTCCTCGGTATCGAGGGGGCCAGCGTCTATTCCCGCTATGCCAAGCGGCGCGAGGATGTGGGCATCGCCACGGTGCTTGGGTTCCTCTCTGTGCTCGCTCTTTTTGCAAGCATTTCAATCGTTTCCTACGGGATCCTGCCCAAGGAAGAGATCGCGGGGCTGCTGCAGCCGTCGGTCGGCGGCGTTCTTGAAGCAGCGGTCGGCACGTGGGGCGGCACCTTCATCCGCCTCGGACTCATCGTCTCGGTGCTGGGCGCCTATCTTGCCTGGCAGCTGCTGGCAGCCGACGTGGTCTATGCGGCGGCCAAGGACAATGACATGCCCCGCTATTTCGCCAAGCTCAACAACCAGCAGGTGCCGGAACACGCGGTGCTGTGGACCTCGATCTTCGTGTCCACCATCCTGTTCCTCGTCCAGTTCGTGCAGAACGCGCTCGACTTCACCCTCGATCTGACGGCAGCGCTATCGCTTGCCCCGTTCGCGCTGGCGAGCGCCTACGCCGTGAAGATCGCCTGGCGGGGCGAGGGCTACGAGCGGGCAGCGAACATGCGCAATCGCGAGCTGGTGATTGCGGCGGCCTCAACAGCCTACACGCTGTTTCTCATCTGGGCGGCGGGCTACGTCTTCATCTTCCTTGCCTGCATCCTGCTCGCGCCGGCGACCATCCTCTATTTCATGGCGCGGCGGCAGCAGAAGGAACAGGTTTTCACCCCGGCGGGGCTCATCATCTTCCTGGTCGTGCTCGCCTTCGCCGCGGTGGGAATTGCATTGCTGGCCACCGGCGTCGTGCAGGTCTGAGATCTGCATATCGCATCTATCGAGGGAGGAACGGTCATGGCAGCAGAGGCCTTCGGAGTTCATTCGGAAGTCGGACGGTTGCGCAAGGTCATGGTCTGCGCGCCGGGGCGCGCGCACCAGCGGCTGACGCCCAGCAATTGCGATGCGCTGCTGTTTGACGATGTGCTCTGGGTTGAGAACGCCAAGCGCGACCATTTCGATTTCGTCACCAAGATGCGCGATCGGGGCATCGAGGTGGTGGAGATGCACAACCTGCTTGCCGAAACGGTGGCCGTTCCCGAAGCGAAGAAGTGGATCCTCGACAATCAGGTGGTGCCGAACCAGGTGGGTCTTGAACTCCTGGACGAGATCCGCAGTTATCTGGAAGAACTAAAGCCGCGCGATCTGGCGGAAACCCTGATCGGCGGGCTTTCAACGGTCGAGTTTCCCGAGCACGTCGGTGGCGAGACGCTGACGCTGATCCGCGACGCGGTCGGCGTCACCGAATACCTCCTGCCGCCGCTTCCCAACACGCTCTATACGCGCGACACCACCTGCTGGATCTATAGCGGCGTCACCCTCAACGCGCTGTTCTGGCCTGCGCGGCATGAGGAGACGATCCTTGCCGCCGCGATCTACAAATTCCACCCGGACTTCGCAGGAAGGGTGAATGTCTGGTGGGGTGACCCGCTGGCTGACCATGGACTTGCGACCTTCGAGGGTGGCGACGTGATGCCGATTGGCAAGGGCAATGTGCTCATCGGCATGAGCGAGCGGACGTCGCGGCAGGCGATCAGCCAGGTGGCGCTGTCGCTTTTTGAAAATGGCGCGGCGGAACGCGTCATCGTCGCCGCCATGCCCAAGCTGCGCGCCGCGATGCATCTCGATACGGTCTTCACCTTTGCTGACTGCGATTGCGTGCTGCTCTATCCGGATATCGTCGACAAGATCCACGCCTATTCCTATCGGCCGGGCGACAAGCCGGGAACGGTCGACCTGCATCGGGACGAAGGTTCGTTCGTCGATACCGTTCGCGATGCACTGGGATTGAAGCAGATGCGCGTGATCGAGACCGGCGGCAACGACTACATGCGCGAGCGCACCCAATGGGACAGCGGCGCCAATCTCGTCTGCGCCTCGCCCGGCGTGGTCTTCGCCTACGACCGTAATGTCTACACCAACACGCTGCTGCGCAAGGCCGGGATCGAGGTGGTCACCATCACGGGTGCGGAGCTTGGCCGGGGTCGTGGCGGTGGCCATTGCATGACCTGCCCGATCATCCGAGACCCGGCGGATTATTGAGGTGGCCTAGAATTTACATGCGTGAACAGGAGAGTGAGAACATGTCTGATCTCATTGCGATCGTCTATCCGACCGAGGAGACGGCCGAAGAAGTGCGCAAACGCATTCTGGAGTTGCAGAAGGAGTACCTGATCCAGGTCGGCGATGCCGTGGTGGCGACGAAGACCGAAAAGGGCGACGTCAAGCTCAACCAGCTGTTCAGCATGACCGCGGCAGGGGCTGCATCTGGTGGGCTTTGGGGAATGCTCGTTGGCCTCCTGTTCCTCAATCCGCTGGTGGGTGCTGCGGTTGGTGCGGCGAGCGGCGCACTCGGCGGCAAGTGGACAGACATTGGCATCAACGACACCTTCATGAAGGATCTGTCGGCAAGCCTGCAGCCGGGAAATGCCGCACTCTTCGTGCTGGTCCAGCATATGACTGCGGACAAGGTGCTGAAGGACATCGCCCATTATGGCGGTACGGTGCTGAAGACCTCGCTTAACGAGGAGAAGGAACGGGAGCTCAGGGACGCGCTGGCTGGCGCCGTCGCGGGTTGAGGACAGGGAAGCTTCCGGTCCGAGTTCAGGGCTTCCATTGGCCATGATGTTGCGTCAGACCATTCGCCTCAGCAAATCCCGGGATGGCACGGCAATCGCCGTCGCCTCCTGCGGGGCGGGGCCTGTAATTCTCAAGGCCGCTCATTGGCTGAGCCACGTGGATCACGATCTCGAAAGTCCCGTGTGGCGACCGTGGGTGGAGGCGCTTTCCGCCAATCATCGCTACGTACGGTATGATCCCCGCGGCTGCGGCCTGTCCGAAAGATACGTCGAGGATCTCTCCGTCGCGCGCTGGTACGAAGACCTGGAGGCCGTTGCGGACACGATCGATACGCCGCAGTTCATCCTCCTCGGCCTCTCGCAGGGCGGCGCACTCGCGATCAATTATGCACTCCATTATCCAGAGCGCGTGTCGCACCTCATCCTCATGAACGCCTACAGCCAGGGCGCCTGGACCCGGGCGAAAACCGATGCCGAGCGGCTCGAATGCGAGACACTGGTGAACTTCGTGCGCATCGGATGGGGGCGCGAAAATCCGGCCTTCTGCGAATTTTTCACGAACCTCTTCATTCCCGGCGGCACAGCGGAGCAGCACCGCTGGTGGGGCGAGCTTGAACGGCTGACCGCGAGCCCGGAGGTCGCCTCCCAGCTTCTCTACGAGATGCACAGGATCGATGTGCTGGACCTGGTAGGGCAACTGACGGTGCCTACTCTCATCCTGCATTGCCGGGGCGATGTCCGGGTTCCCTTCGGGGAAGGGCTGAAGCTTGCGGCTGCCATCCCGCATGCGGAGTTCGTGGCGCTCGACAGCCGCAACCACGTGCTCCTTCCATCGGAGCCAGCCTGGCGGGTATTTTTCGACCATCTGGCTCGATTTACGGGGCAGGCGCCAGCAAGGTCTTTGAACGGTCTTCGGCAGGCGACGCTGACGCCTGCCGAAGAAGCGGTACTGCGGCTGATGGCCGAAGGGCTCGACAATCGCGCCATTGCGGAACGTCTCAACAAGAGCGAAAAGACCGTCCGCAATCAGCTCTCGACAATCTTCGACAAGCTTGGTGTACGCAGCCGGGCGGAGGCTATCGTCTCGGTGCTGGGCAATCCCGGCCAGCATTAGGCTCGCGGGACAGCTGTCCCAAGGATCCTGCGTCTTTCTTCTCTCCTGCGGGACGCGTGACCCATGAAAGGCGCTTCCTCCTCAGCCAGTATCCCGGCCGCCCATGGGACAGAGCATGCCCATGGGAATTCAGGAGGAGATCATGAGAAATCTAGATGAAGCGAAGCTCAATGACTTTGTCGGCCGTCTGTTGGGCGATTTGGGAGGAGCCGTCAGCGTGCCGCTCGTGCGTATCGGTGACGAGCTCGGTCTCTACCGGACGCTGGACGAGATCGGGCCCTCGACGCCGAACCAGCTCGCCCAGGCCACGGGTTGCGCCGAGCGCTATGTTCGCGAGTGGCTGAACGCGCAGGCGGCCTCAGGCTATATCACCTATGAGGGTGGGCTGTTTTCGCTCTCGCCGGAGCAGGCGGCGGTTTTCGTGGACCCGAACAGTCCGGTGAACCTGATCGGTGGCTTCGACACAGCGGCCGCCATGGTGGAGAACCAGCCGAAGGTGCAACTCGCCTTCAAGACCGGCAAGGGTGTGGCCTGGGGCGATCAGGCGGGGTGCCTGTTCTGTGCGGTGGCGCGGATGTTCCGGCCGGGCTACGTGAATGCCCTCGTGCAGGAATGGCTGCCGGCGCTCGATGGCGTCGTTGACCGGCTGAAGAGCGGCGCAAAGGTTGCCGATGTGGGCTGCGGGCACGGTGTCTCCACCATCGTCATGGCCGAGGCTTTCCCGAACTCGACCTTTGTCGGCTACGACTTCCATCCGGGATCGATCGCGGAAGCGACGGCTCATGCCCGGTCCCATGGGGTCAGCAATGTCCATTTCGAGGTTGGTACGGCACAAAGCTTCCCGGGCTCCGACTATGACCTCGTGGCCTGCTTCGACTGCCTGCATGACATGGGCGATCCGGAAGCGGCGGCGCGTCACATCCGCTCCGTTCTCAAGACGGATGGTACGTGGATGGTGGTGGAACCCGCTGCAGGTGATAGCCTGACCGAGAACATCAACCCGGTTGGACGGCTCTACTATTCGGCGTCGACGATGATCTGCGTTCCCACCTCACTGGCGCAGGAGACGGGCCTCGCGCTCGGTGCGCAGGCTGGCGAACGGCGCCTGAGCGAAGTGATCAAGACCGGAGGGTTCAGGAACGTCCGGAAGGCGGCCGCCACACCGCTGAACATGGTTCTGGAGGCAACCTGACATCCGTTGCCAGGAAGTGACGTGGGCGGATTGCCAGCCGCCCGCGTCCCGTGTCGATGTCTCAGGCACTGAGAACCGCTGAGGTTCCCTGTACGAAGTAGGCGAACCCGATGCAGGTGACGATCATTCGGGTCCAGCTGCGGAACTGCAGGTCTGACATCCGATCGAGGACGAATTTTCCAAGCCAGGCACCGAGAAATGCCGCGGGGATGCAGAGAGCAACGGTGGTCCAGCCCATGGCGTCGAGCATCAGCGCCGCATTGATGTAGAAAACCACCTTGGTGAAGTGCGCGACAACCTGAATGGTCGCCTTCGTGGCGATGACTACCCGGCGGTCAAGCTTGGTTCTGATGAAGAACAGATCGATGAGCGGGCCTGCGCTTCCGACCATGACAGTCAATGCGCCACTGATCAGCCCGCACGCGAAGGCATGGGAGGGCCGAGAAGCATCAAAGGTCAGCCAGGATGCGGGGATCCATAGCAGAAGCGGCAGCAAGCCGATCACCATTAGGGCAATGGCCTTGTTGGGAGAGTACTGAACGGCAAAGAGACAGCCCATCGCCAGCAGCAGCCCCAGGCTCACGATCGCGAGGATCTTCAGGTCCAGATAGCGGCGGGATAGCCAGGCGCGGGACCCGTTTGAAACCATCTGGATAATGCCGTGGACGGCTATCGCGGTGCTGGCCGGCGCGACGAGGAAAAGAAACCACAGAAGGAGAAGCCCACCTGCCATGCCGAAGATGCCGGACAGGAAGGACGTCACCAGAACGACGGGTACCAGCATGATCAGGCTAGCGAGGGCCATCAGGAACTCCGGAGGATCTCAGGTATCCAGCCGGGATACCGAGGCAGGTCAAACTCAGATGCAGAAGGTACGCCGTCAATAACGCGTGGGCGGATCAGCTGTCTTCCTCAGTGTTGTTGCCTATAAAGGTGAGGATCCGGTTGACGGCTTCGGCACGCCCCGCACTGTCTCTGTCGACGATGACAAAATGGGTCATGTTCTCGGGCTCCCAGGTCTCGACGCGCGGTGAATTGACCAGATCTGCGACAAGCGCCTTCACATCGCCCGGACGCGAGAAATAGTCGAGCTGCGGTCGCATGATCAGCACATCGCAATAGACCTGGCTGGCGTGAATGAGCTTGTCGCCGCGCCCCATGTAGAAGCTGTCCTCCAGCATGCCGTTCGGACTTCTGTAGCGCGGTGGCTCATGGTTCGTGGAGGCTGGATCACCAT
Source organism: Nitratireductor aestuarii (assembly GCF_014641695.1). Lineage (GTDB taxonomy): Bacteria > Pseudomonadota > Alphaproteobacteria > Rhizobiales > Rhizobiaceae > Chelativorans > Chelativorans aestuarii. The sequence goes on from NZ_BMIF01000006.1 coordinate 257,112, forward strand.
CGATGAGCGCCTGGCGGAACGCTTCCGCCACCTTCGGGTCACGCCAGGAGTCCTTGTCCTCGACCGGGATGGACTGGGCCCATTTGGTCATGAGCATGTCCGGATCATTGAGGCTGTAGCCGCCATAATGCGCCTGATTGAAGTGGCCCGGTCTTGCTGGATCTTCCAGGGGATGATCACGATAGCGCGCATGCCCCTCGACGCCGCCATAAAGGACATTGTAAAGGACGAGATGGCTGACCTTTTCAGGCCAGAAGGCAGCGTACATCAAGACAACCGTCGCGCCGACGCCCCAGCCCATGAGGCCGACACGCTCGGAGCCGGTCGTGCGACGCAGTTCGTCCACGGCAGCATCGATATCCCGGACGATCTCGATGGAGCGAACCAGCGGGCGCGACTGGGAGGGATCTTCGTCCATCTCGCTCGACCGATCAGAGCCGCCAAACCCCCTTGCATCGGGGATGAAGCACGTGTGGCCCGCCAGGGCCAGGGTCTCGGCAAGCGAGCCACCCGGTGCGGGAAGGTCATATTCGCTGATGCCGGGAATGCGCGTTCCATGCATGAGCACCATCGGCGTCTTGCCCGGGACATGGGGTTCCGGGCGAACCTCCCTGACCGCGATGTTCACGCCGTCAACTGTGCGGACTTTGAAATCCCTGCGAGCTATCTTGGACACGCCAATATCTCCCCTGCTGTAACTTGAATAATGAGGTTTTCGCGGACGCGCTTCAGGAGAAGTAGAAACGCAAGGCTGTCTGGTCGATGGCTCGTCGCGTTTCCGCATCGGGAACAAACCGGCGGTAAAGCTCGATTGCCCCTTCATACGTCATGCTGTCTTCGAATGCAGCAAATGGCCAGTCACTGCCCCAGAGCAAGCGTTCGGTTCCCGCATGCTTCAGCAGGGTATTCGCTACTTGGCCGACGAATTCCGGATCACCCAGCCTGAACCCGCCTGAAAGCTTGACCCACGCGTTGCCCTTGTCGACTGCCCGTAAAACTTCGCGGAAGCCTTCGGCCTCAAGGCCGTCCGGTGCCGGCGGCCTGCCCATATGATCGATGACCAGTCTCGGCCCAGCATCCACGAGATGCTTGATGTAGTCCTGAAGCCTCCATCCCTCGTCATGCAGCTGAACGTGCCATCCGATGTCGGCGATGCGGCGGAAAAGACGCTGGTAGCTGTAGCTCGAAATATCCGGCGGGGTATCGACGTTGCGAAACTGCAGACGCACACCGACAACGCCTGCCTGATCCAAGGCTCGTAAGGCCGATGGATCAATATCAGGGTCAACGATGACGGTCGCCCGCAGACGCTTGGACGCCTTGAGCGCCTCGAGCATGTAATCATTGTAGTCGCCATACATGCTGGCAGCGGCCAGCACACCGAAATGCACACCCGCCTGATCAAGGGCTTTCAGATAGGCCTCGATCGGAGCATCGGCCGGCGGTTTGTGCCAGGCTGAATCCAGCATGGGCATGTCCAGCGTGTAGACATGCGCATGGGCATCCACCAAGGGAACCTCGGTGAGCGGTAACTGGCGCACAGGAATCGAACTGGAAGTCATCTGTGATTTCAATGCCTTGCTGCTATGGGCTAAAAACTTCGCACACTCGTTGCGATCAGGCCTAGCATTCGTTCTGTTTACTGGCAAGATAGTTTCTGCTATCAGAACAGCCAAAGGCTTCTTGCTGTCTCCACTTGCAGGTGGCTCAGCCTTTCGTGTTCTGATAGATGATCCGCGACCCGTGTCTTCATTTCTCAAGGTTGGTCAACCCAATATGCCTCCAGTCTCCAAGTCCCTGGGCCAGGGAACTCAGTCCGTCCTTCTTACGGTTGAAATTCTTGAGCAGCTTGCATCCAGCGCGGGACCTGTCGGCATCAGCGATCTTGCTCGCCAGATCGGCACGTCGAAGAGCCGGATCTTCCGGCACCTGCAGACGCTCGTCGAATGCGGTTTCATTTCCAGGAATGCGGATGGAGAGTATGAGGCTGGCAGTCGGCTGCTTACCTTCTGCCGTGCGATCAACGAGCGCTACGATCCTGTCAGCATCGCCGAGCCGATCCTCTACGGGTTGAAAGTGAAGCTTGGGCACACGGTCATCATCTCGCGCATCGTCTCCACGGGGATCTATGTGATCAAATCGATTTCCGGCGACTCCTCCATCGTGCTCGCGATGCGTCCGGGCTCCGTTCTCCCATTCGACCGCTCCGCACAGGGCCTTGTGGCATTGGCCTTTATGCCCGTCAGTGCCCGCAAGGACGACACGGAGTTTGCACGCGCCTACGAGCGCTTTGCACAGACTTCGCCTGAACAACTGGAGGTCATCCGGAAGCAGGGATGGGCCGCAGCGCAGATGCGCGAAGGACTGGTGGGGGTTGCCGCACCGGTTTTCGGGCGGTCAGGCAGACTGATCGCCACCCTCGGCATGCTCGATACTGCGGCGGCAATGAAGCCTGATTCAGTACAGGCGAAGGGAGAAGCCCTGGTCGAAGCGGCCGAGGCCGTTTCTCAGGGCCTGACGGCCGCAGGCGTAACCTCGATCTAGCATCCGGCGAACAACGACAGATCACCGTAATTTACCCGGTTAGGCAACGCTTGCGGCGTGAAATTAGCGTCGCTTGACGACTTTCCGTGCCCCTGTTACTGTTTCGATAGATGAATATATAGTTCCATCTACTAGAACATTCACGCATGGCCGTCTGGATCTGGCTCGCACCCATCGGGCGAGTACCTGAACCAACATGGTCGGCACCGTCTGGGGAGAAGACGAGATGATCAGCAGAAGACATTTTCTGGAAGGAGCGGTTGCAGCGGGGGCGTTGGCTGCATTGCCATCGGTTGCCGGAGCGCAGGAGGGCTTCTCCCTTGCAGGCAAGACCGTGGAGTGGACCATCCCCTTCGGTGAGGGTGGCGGCAATGATGCCTGGGCACGCTTCTTTGCTCACTATCTGGGCAAGTACCTGCCTGGCAATCCGAACGTGATTGTCCGCAATGTCCCCGGTGGCGGCTCCATCACGGGCACCAACTCATTCGCACAGCGTGCGCCCAACGACGGCCTGTCGCTGCTTGGCGTTTCTGGCTCCACGCAGTTTCCCTACCTTCTGGGCGACAAGCGTGTTCAGTATGACTATCGCGATTTCACGCCCGTTCTCGTTTCGCCCACGGGCGGAGTGGTCTACATCCCCCCAAGTTTTGGCGTGAAGGACGTGACCGAGCTTCCGAAGCTCTTCGACCGCGAACTGGTCCTTGCCAATACAGGTCCAACATCGCTCGACCTGGTGCTGATGCTGGGCTTCGAGATGATTGGCCTCAAGGTGCGCCACGTCTTCGGCATGTCCAGTCGTGGCGAAACCCGTCTGGCATTTGAGCGCGGCGAGGCGACGGTGGACTACCAGACCTCATCGAGCTACCTCGCCAATATCGTGCCTCTTGTCGAGGCGGGGACTGCGGTGCCTCTCTTCACGCTCGGCGCGCTGGATGAAAACGCGAACATCGTCCGGGATCCGACCTTCCCCGATCTGCCCCATTTCCTCGAAGCCTACGAGATGGTTCATGGCAAGGCTCCCGAGGACGGACCGGAACTGAAGGCGTTCGTCGCGTTCTTCAGCGCGGGCTTCCCCGCCCAGAAGATGGCGATGCTGCACAACACCAATCCGCCCGAAGTCATCGAAGCCTACCGCACGGCCTTTGCGAAAGCAGTCGCAGACCCTGAGCTGCAGGAACGCAAGGGCGACATTCTTGGCGACTACACGCAGGCAACGGGAGAGGCGGCGGACGCGCTCTTCGAGGTTGCCACGACGATTGACGAGGAAGCCAAGACCTGGGTGCAGAACTACCTGCGCGAGCGTCACAGCGTCCAGCTTTGATTGGCCCTGACTGACAACTGACAACGCTATGTCCGGGGAAGCCTCAGGGTTGCCCTGGGCATGGCGTTTTTCCCATACATCTGCAGAACATTCCGGAGCGGTCTTCATGCTAGAGGCCCTGACACATTCGCTGGTGACGCTGTTTGCTTTCGAGCACATGCTGTACCTGCTTCTCGGTACCACCCTCGGCTTCTTCATCGGCCTTCTTCCGGGACTGGGAGGGATCGTCGGCCTGTCGCTGATGCTGCCCTTCATCTACGGGATGGATCCGATCTCGGCCTTCGCCTTGCTCGTAGGGCTCCTCGCTGTTCTGCCGACATCTGACACGTTTGCTTCCGTCCTGATGGGAATTCCGGGGTCCGCCGCATCGCAGGCCACGGTTCTCGACGGGTTCGCCTTGTCAAAGCGGGGCGAAGCTGCCCGGGCACTATCTGCAGCCTTTAGCGCATCGCTGGTCGGCGGACTTTTCGGCGCAGCAATCCTGACGGTACTGGTGATCGCCGCAAGACCGCTCATCCTGAGTTTTGGTTCGTCTGAGCTCTTCGCCATGACCCTATTCGGCCTGTCCATGGTCGGCGTTCTTTCCGGTTCCAGTCTGGCAAAAGGTATTGGCGCCTGTGCACTCGGCCTCGTCTTCGGATCGATTGGTGCGGCGCCCGCGACCGGCGAATACAGAATGGACTTCGGCTCCATCTATCTCGGCGACGGCATTCCCCTCATCGTCGTGGCGCTGGCAGTCTTTGCGTTGCCGGAGATTGTGGATCTCATCCGCAAGAACCAGGCGATTTCCGGCTCTGGCCATATGGGCACGGGCTTCATGCGTGGGGTTCGTGATACCATTGCCAACTGGTGGCTGGTCCTGCGCTGTTCGGGCATCGGCGCCATCGTCGGCGTCATTCCCGGGCTTGGCAATTCAGTCGTCGACTGGATTTCCTATGGTCATGCCGTCCAGACCAGCCGCGACAAGAGCGAATTCGGCAAAGGCGATATCCGTGGCGTCATCGCGCCTGAATCCGCCAACAACTCAACGACGGGTGGCGGCCTGTTTCCGACGCTTCTGTTTGGCATTCCCGGATCCGGCGCGATGGCGATCTTCCTTGCAGGCATGGTGCTGCTCGGCGTGCAGCCCGGCCCCAGCATGGCCGATCCGAACAAGAACCTGCACCTGACCTATACAGCCGTTTGGTCGCTGGCGCTCGCCAATGTGTTCGGCACGATCATGTGCATCATCTTCGCGCCGCTGATCTCCCGGATCACGACGATCCGCTACACGATCATTGCCCCGTTCATGATTTTGATCATCACCTTCGCGGCCTTCCAGTCGACTCGCAGCCTCTATGATCTTGTCGCCCTGGTGGGCGTTGGCCTGATCGGCATCATGCTTCGCCGCTTTGGCTGGCCACGCCCTGCCTTCCTTGTGGGATTCGTGCTGGCGACCCAGCTGGAGACTTACTTCTACCACGCCGTCCAGTTTCACGGCACAGGCTTCCTGCTGAAGCCGATGCCACTTCTGATCATCGGGCTTTCCGTCATTTCAGTCTGGGTGGCCATTCGCAAGCGTCCGGAAGGCGCGACGGGCAGGATCGAGACCGAGGGTTCTGGAGCGGGAAGCGCAGCAGCGGGGTCCATGCTGCCGCAGTTGCTGTTCACAAGCCTCATCGCGATAGCACTGGCGTTCGCCATCTATGAAGGTGCACAACGCTCTTTCCTTGGCGGCATTTTCCCCATTCTGGCTGGTGCGGCAGGCTTGCTGGCCGTCGTCTGGGTGCTGATCCCGCAGGCAAGGAACAGCTTGGGCAGCAACGTCAACTATGACACCGAGGCAAACAGCGGCGAAGTCAGCATGTGGCCGATCCTGACATGGTTCGCCGCACTCATAATTGGCGTAGCGCTCGTCGGCTTCGTGATCTCCATCACGCTCTTCTTCATCTTCTTCTGCAGAAAGATCAGCAAACTGAGCTGGCCAATGAGCCTCGTGCTGACAGCCGCCGCCATTGCCGGGATGCTGGTTCTGGCCAACGCCTTGAACCTCGTCTTCCCAGGTGGAGTTCTGCAGAACATGTACAATCTGCCCTGGCCTTTGCGATAGGACGAGTGGAGACGGATAATCCGGTGGCGTTGGTAGATTTCATAGCGCACACCATCAATGTTACCGATCGGGACGTCCCGATCGGGAAGTCATATTTCGATGTACGGTTCGGTTGACATGGATGCGAGCCGGGTGATTACCTAGCGACAGTGAGCAATGGACCTCACTGCAGCCTTCCTCGTCCCAAGAACGATAGGAACCCTGCCGATCGTCAGTATTGATGTCGTAGCGCCACCTCGTCGCCAGAACGACAAATGTCACCAGAGTTTCTCTCAAGTTTCCGCGGGACATTTGTCTTCCAGTACGCAATGAACCTGGATCACCAAATGGCCATTCGTAAGCTTCTCGTCGCCAATCGTTCAGAAATTGCCATCCGCGTCTTTCGCGCGGCCAATGAGCTTGGGATCCAGACCGTCGCCATCTGGGCGGAGGAAGACAAATACGCGCTGCATCGCTTCAAGGCGGACGAGAGCTATCTGATCGGGCGCGGCCCGCATCTGAAGAAGGATCTTGGCCCGATCGAGAGTTATCTGTCGATCGATGAGGTGATCCGGGTGGCCAGGCTCTCCGGCGCGGATGCGATCCATCCGGGCTACGGGCTGCTGTCTGAAAGCCCGGAATTCGCCGAGGCCTGTGCCGAGAACGGCATCATCTTCATTGGCCCGAAGCCGGAGACGATGCGAAGGCTCGGCAACAAGGTAGCCGCGCGCAATTTGGCGGTCGAGATCGGCGTGCCAGTCGTGCCGGCCACCGAACCGCTTCCCGATGACATGGACGAGGTGGCAAGGCTCGCTGCCGGTGTCGGCTATCCCCTGATGCTGAAGGCTTCCTGGGGCGGAGGCGGACGCGGGATGCGCGTCATCCGCTCCGAAGCCGATCTTGCCCGCGAGGTGATGGAGGCAAAGCGCGAAGCCAAGGCAGCCTTCGGCAAGGACGAGGTCTATCTGGAAAAGCTGGTCGAGCGCGCCCGGCACGTCGAGGTTCAGGTGCTAGGTGACACCCACGGGAATGCCGTCCATCTCTACGAGCGCGACTGCTCCATCCAGCGCCGCAACCAGAAGGTGGTTGAGCGCGCGCCGGCGCCGTATCTCAATGACGCCGCGCGCCAGGAACTCTGCGGCTACGCCCTGAAGATTGCCGAGGCGACCGACTATGTCGGAGCGGGAACGGTCGAGTTCCTCATGGATGCCGACACCGGCAAGGTCTATTTTATCGAGGTCAACCCGCGCATTCAGGTCGAGCATACGGTCACCGAGGCGGTGACGGGCATCGACATCGTCAAGGCCCAGATACGCATCCTGGAGGGGGCTGCGATCGGATCGCCTGCGTCAGGCGTGCCGGCGCAGGAGAAAATCAGCCTGCACGGCCATGCCCTTCAATGCCGGATCACAACCGAGGATCCGGAGCAGAATTTTATCCCGGACTATGGCCGCATCACCGCCTATCGCTCGGCGGCGGGCTTCGGCATCCGCCTCGATGGGGGCACCGCCTATACCGGCGCGATCATCACCCGCTATTACGATCCGCTGCTGGTCAAGGTGACGGCGTCGGGCGGCACGCCCGAAGAAGCAATCGCCCGCATGGACCGCGCGCTGCGCGAGTTCCGCATCCGTGGCGTGGCGACGAACCTCACCTTCCTCGAAGCGATCATCGGCCATCCGAAGTTCTGCGACAATTCCTATACGACGCGGTTCATTGACGAGACTCCGGAGCTATTCAGCCAAGTCAGGCGGCAGGACCGTGCCACCAAGCTCTTGACCTATCTCGCCGACGTAACCGTCAACGGCCATCCGGAAACCCGCGGCCGTCCGAAGCCGAAGAAGGACGCAGCGCGGCCACGCGTGCCCTATATCGAAGCGCCCGTGCCTGAAGGCACGAAGCAGCTGCTCGACCAGCTGGGACCGAAGAAGTTCGCCGAGTGGATGCGCAATGAAAAGCGGGTGCTTGTCACCGACACAACAATGCGCGATGGCCACCAGTCGCTGCTGGCGACACGTATGCGCACTTTTGACATCGCCGGTATCGCCAGCGTCTATGCCCGAGCGCTGCCACAGCTGCTCTCGCTTGAATGCTGGGGTGGGGCGACCTTCGACGTGTCGATGCGCTTCCTGACCGAGGACCCTTGGGAGCGTCTGTCCAAGGTGCGGGAGGCGGCGCCGAATGTTCTGTTGCAGATGCTGCTGCGCGGCGCCAATGGCGTCGGCTATACCAACTATCCGGACAATGTCGTCCGCTACTTTGTCGGGCAGGCCGCACAGGGCGGGGTCGATCTCTTTCGCGTCTTCGACTGCCTGAACTGGGTCGAGAATATGCGTGTCGCCATGGACGCGGTGATCGAGGAAGGCAAGCTCTGCGAGGCGGCGATCTGCTACACGGGCGATATCCTGGATCCGAACCGGGCCAAGTACGACCTCACCTACTACGTCAATCTGGCGAAGGAACTGGAGGGGGCAGGGGCGCATATCATCGCGCTGAAGGACATGGCGGGGCTGCTGAAGCCTGCTGCCGCCAAGGTTCTGTTCAGGGCATTGCGGGAAGCGACGGATCTGCCGATCCATTTCCACACGCATGACACGTCAGGCATCTCGGCAGCCACCGTTCTGGCCGCCGTCGATGCCGGTGTTGATGCAATCGATGCGGCGATGGACGCGTTCTCGGGCGGCACGTCGCAGCCCTGCCTTGGCTCCATCGTCGAAGCGCTGAAGGGTGATGCCCGCGACACCGGTCTCGACACGGAATGGATCCGCCGCATCTCCTTCTACTGGGAAGCGGTCCGCAATCAGTACGCAGCCTTCGAGAGCGATTTGAAGGGACCTGCCTCGGAAGTCTATCTGCACGAGATGCCGGGCGGCCAGTTCACCAATCTCAAGGAGCAGGCGCGGTCGCTGGGGCTGGAAACCCGCTGGCACGAGGTTGCCCGCGCCTACCACGACGCAAACCTGATGTTCGGCGATATCGTCAAGGTGACGCCCTCGTCGAAGGTGGTCGGCGACATGGCGCTGATGATGGTCTCGCAGGAGCTGACGGTTGAAGACGTGCTCAACCCGGCTCGCGACATCGCCTTCCCGGATTCTGTTGTCTCGATGCTGCGCGGCGACCTTGGTCAGTCGCCGGGCGGCTGGCCGGAGGCGCTGCAGAAGAAGGCGCTGAAGGGTGAGAAGCCGATCACCGCGAGACCGGGCTCTCTGCTTGCCGATGCGGATCTTGTGGCCGAGCGCAAGGAGATCGAGGAGAAGCTTGAACGGCAGCTCAGCGACGCCGAGTTTGCCTCGCACCTCATGTACCCGAAAGTCTTTGCGGATTTCGTTACAGCGCAGTCCGAATACGGGCCGGTCAGCGTCCTGCCGACGCCGTCCTACTTTTACGGCATGGCGCCGGAAGACGAGATCTTTGTCGAACTTGAGCGGGGCAAGACCCTGGTGATCCGCTGTCTTGCTGTCGGCGAGACCGACGACCAGGGCATGGTGCCCGTCTTCTTTGAACTCAACGGCCAGCCCCGCCGGGTCAAGGTGCCGAACCGCACCAGCGGTGGCGCTGCCGCCCGCGTCCGCCGCAAGGCAGAGGCTGGCAACGCCGCCCATGTCGGCGCGCCCATGCCGGGGGTGGTCTCCGCCGTCGCGGTCGTGGGAGGACAAAGCGTCAAAGCGGGTGACGTCCTGCTTTCCATTGAGGCGATGAAGATGGAGACTGTGCTCCACGCCGAACGCGACGGTGAAATCGCCGAAGTGCTGGTCAGGGCGGGCGAGCAGATCGACGCCAAGGATCTGCTGCTGGTCTTTCAGACCAAGTAATCCACCAAGGCAAACGGCCGCCGAGATGGCGGCCGTGGGTGATGATTTGCCGGTTGGGCCTGGTGTTAGCTCAGGGGATGGTGGATGCAGATATTCTTGATTTGCTGATAGGCGGCGATTGCCTCCAGTCCCTTCTCACGCCCGAAGCCGGAGAGCTTGTAGCCGCCGAAGGGAAATTCAACGTCGAGGCCGACACCGAAGGAATTAATCCATACCTGGCCGACGCGGAGCTTCTCGCCCAGCCCCAGCGCCTTGTTGATGTTGGTGGTGTGCACGCCTGCCACCAGGCCAAAGGGTGAGTCATTGGCGATGCGAATAGCTTCGTCGGGCGTGTCGAACGGGATCACCGTCAGTATGGGTCCAAAGACTTCCTCGCGGGCAATCCGCGTTTCGTTGCTGGCGCCGATCACCAGGCCCGGGCGGACGAACGCGCCCTCAGCGAGTGCCGTATCGGACGGAACATCCGCACCGAGGAGAAGTTCGCCGTCGCCACGGGCAACCTCGTAGTACCGTTCGACGTCGTCGCGATGAGACGTGTTGATCAACGGTCCCATATCCGGGTCGTCAACGCCGGCACCCAGACGCATGGATTGGATATGCTGATGCAGCCGCTCCACCACGTCATCGTGAATGGAACGCTCGACGAGCAAACGCGTACCCGCATTGCACACCTGTCCGGCATGCGTAAGGAAGCCGCCTGCAATGATCGGAAGCGCCTTTTCCATCTCCGCGTCGGCAAACAGGACTTGAGGCGACTTGCCGCCCAGCTCCATGTTGGTCGGGATTGCATGGCTGGCGGCGGCTTCCATCACGCGCTGGCCGGTTGCCACGGAACCTGTGAAGGTGATCTGATCGACACCTGGATGACGGGCCAGCAGGTCGCCTACCAGCGAGCCCCTGCCATTGATCAGGTTGACCTGCCCCTCCGGCAGCCCTGCTTCCCGGCAGATCTTCAGGAATTCATACGCCGTGACTGGGGTCTCCGTCGCTGGCTTGATAATGACGGAGCAGCCTGCAGCAAGGGCAGGCGCCACACCGCGTGCAATCAACTGGAATGGGTAGTTCCATGGAATGATGTGCAGGCTGACGCCGATTCCCTCGCGCACCGTCCAGTCGCTGTAGTTTGGTCCAAGCGGAATTGACCGTCCCTGCAGCTTGTCAGCCGCACCTCCATAAAACTCGAAGAAGCGCGCAGAACAATCCACTTCCCAATAGGCGTCACGGAGCGGCTTGCCGCTATCCTCACTTTCAAGACGCGCGATCTCATCACGTCGTTCGAGCATCAGCTCGCCAATCCGGTGCATGATCCGTGCACGTTCGAAAGGCCGCATCCTGTTCCAGGGGCCTTCGTCAAACGCGCGCCGTGCGGCGGACACGGCCAGATTGACTTCCTTTTCTCCAGCTCTTGCAAAGCTGGCAACCACTGCACCGGTAGCCGGATTGCGGCTTTCACCAAAACCGTCCGAAGCTTCCGAATATTCCTTATCGCCAATTACGAGTGGGATGACAGGTGCGCTCATACGTTCGTCTCCTCGACAATATGCGGGAAGTGTATACAGACAAAAAAAGATTGTCGACACAAATTGACAGGCTGTGCGCATGTTGCTAGCAATTTGATATTCAAGGAGGGCATCATGGAGCTAGGTCTGAAGGGCAAGAGAGCCCTCATCACAGCGGCGTCGCGAGGCTTGGGTCGCGCTTCAGCGCTGGCGCTCGCAGAAGAAGGAGCGCGTCTGGCCGTTGCCGTGCGCAACGTGGACAAGGCTCAGGAATTTCTCGACGCGCTGCGCGCAGCTGGAGCCGAGCAGGCCGAGGCCGTCCATATCGACCTTTGCGAGCGGAGCACGCTTGCGTCAGGTGTCGAGGATGCTGCTGCCAGGCTGGACGGCCTTGATATCTTCATCGGCAATACCGGCGGGCCTGCGGCCGCTCCATTTCTTGGTGTTTCGCGCGAAGGGTGGGAGGCTGCGCTTGGTGAAAGCCTGTTGCCGTTGGTCGAGCTCACCCATGCGGTTCTTCCGCATATGCGCCGCAACCAATGGGGCCGCATCATCTACGTGACGACCGTCGGCGTGAAGATCGTTCAGCCGAACATGGTGCTTTCCGACTCCATCCGCCTCGCGGTCGTGGGTATGGCCAAGTCGCTCTCCATCGAATTCGCCCACGAAGGCATCATGGTGAATTGTCTATGTCCGGGTCCGTTTGCGACCGACCGGATGGAATATCTCGTCAATGCAAGTGTCGAGCAGCATGGATTGTCGCGTGTGGACGCAGAGAAGCTGTGGCTGAACGAGGTGCCTGTCGGCAAGTTTGGTGATCCGGCAGACTTTGGCGCTTTCGTTGCCTTGCTTGCTTCAGAGCGGGCAGGGTTTGTGACCGGAACAGCCATTGCACTCGACGGCGGTAAGTCCCGCGCTTATTGATCAAGGATTGGAAGCCTAATGGATAATCAAGCTAACGGCGGGACTGCCATTGTCAGGTGGCTGAAGAACGCCGGCATCAAGAATGTTTTCTCGGTTTCGGGTGGCCCCATCAACCCCATCTATCAAGCCTGTGCCCATGATGGAGTGCAGCTGGTCCATGCACGCCATGAGGCAGCCGCAGGATATATGGCTGAGGCGGCGGCCAGAGTCTCAGGTAACCCCGCAGCGCTCGTCGTGACGCTAGGGCCTGGCGTGGCCAATACGCTGACACCGGCAGTTGTCTCCAATCTCGGCGGAACGCCGCTGCTCATCATCGGCGCGCAGTCGGCAACAACGTCGGCCGAGCGTGGCGCCGGCATGTCTTTCGAATTGCTGCCGGCAATGCGCAGCGTTACAAAATGGGCGGCGCGCTGCACCGACCCCAACCGGCTTGCAGAATATCTGGACATTGCATGGCGCAAGATGTGGGCAGGGCGCCCCGGACCGGTATTTCTTGAAGTACCGACCGATGTTCTGCACCAGCCGATCAGCATCGGTCTAGAAAATATTCTGCCATCCGGACCAACGAAACCAGTGAAGCCTGGTCTTAGTCCGGCAGATGCCGACGAATTCCTGCGAAAATTTTCTGCAGCGAAGCGTCCAATACTCTTGCTTGGTGATGATACGTTCTATGATCCCAGCGAAAAGCTTCAGAGCGCCATCGAAAAGCACGGCATTCCCTTCTTCACCCTGAGGCTTGCCCGCGGCATCGTTGATGAGCGCCATCCATTGTGTGCAGGGCCGGGATATACGCCCTGCAACTCGAGCCTTCGGTCCGCACTTCAGGAAGCAGATCTCATCATTCTTCTTGGACATCATTTTGAGTTCGACCTCGATTTCGGGTCGGCCATCCCCGTGACGACCGAGATCGTGCAGGTCGCGATGGACCAGGAGCTGTTGCACCGGAATCGGCGCGCCAGTCTCGCCATTGCGGCGAGTTCGTCTGCGTTTGTTGAGCTCCTTGCACAGGCCGACACGCCATCGTTCGACGAAGCCTGGACGCGTGGCGTGGTCGAGAGCTGGAATGCCGAATTCGCAGCCCAGGAGGGTGAGGATGACCAGACCGGCCTGCATCCGATCACTGCGGTGGACGCTGTCCGGGAAGCCATGCCGGACAATACGATCTTCGTGACGTCGCACGGCAATATCGATTTCTGGGCCGACGCGCGGCTCAAGATCCCCGCACGCGGACGATATCTGCGTGCCGGACAGTCGGGAACGCTCGGCGCCGAAGTGCCTTACGGTGCAGGCGCGAACTTCGAGGATCCCGACGCACCAGTGGTCGTGTTCGTGGGTGATGGCGGCGTTGGCTACCACGTGACGGAGCTCGATACGGCGGAACGCTATGGCCGCGCCTTCACGATCGTCGTGCTTGATGACCAGCTTTGGGGCGCCATCGCGCTGCCACAGGACATGAAGTACGGCGAGACCTATGCAATGAACCTGCCCCGGCGTGACTGGGCCAAGGTTGCCGAGGGGCTGGGCGGCAAGGGCTTCATCGCCACCACGCCTGAAGAGATCGCATCGGCGGTGCGCGAGGCGCATGCCTCTGGCAAGCCGGCAATTGTCCAGGTTCCGGTACGCTCGGTGCTCAGCCCGTACATGGCCTACATTTCTTAGACAGAAACGTCCGATCAGCAAGGAACAAGCCGATGAAGATCTTCAAGGATGGGCACAAGACCGGCATCACGCCGCCCAACCATTTTGGTGGCCTGAACGTACTGGACATCGTTCCGCTCGCGGGCAGTGACTTTTCGGTTCAGGTGTCCAAGGCTCCCAAGGGCGGTGGTGGCGAGTTGCACCATCACGACGACCTGATCCAGGTGTTCTACATCGTCGACGGCGCTCTTACCTTCGATACGGGCAAGGAGCGTTTCACCCTGCAGAAGGGCGAGGCTGTTGTGTTCGAGCAATACGATCCCCACTACACACTGAATGAGCAGGAACAGGAGTGCACAAGTCTGGTTATTTCTTGTCGCATCCCTAAGAATTGACGCGCGCCTGACGCGGCAATAGAAGTCAACGCCGCGGTTTCTAGGAGCACTACATGGCCTCGACTGAAGCACTTGAAAGTCAAAATACGGAAACGTCTTCAACCAATCTCATCAGGGCGTTGGAGGATGACATCCTGAACGGCGCTCTTCGCCCCGGTGACAGGTTGGATGAGCAGGCCATTGCAAGGCGGTTCAATGTCTCGCGAACGCCGGTGAGAGAGGCATTGCGTCACCTGGCTTCAAGCGGGCTGGTCGAGATCCGTCGCAATCAGGGGGCACTGGTTCGCAACCTCACCACCGCTGAACTTCTGGAGATGTTTCAGGTCATGGCTGAGCTGCAGGGTCTTGCTGCACGGCTCTGCGCACGCCGGATGTCGCGCAGCGAAGTTGCGACCTTGAGGCAGCTCAACGAGGCCTGTGAAAAATACGCTGACGAAGACAAGCATGAAGACTTCTTTCAGGCCAATGTCGATTTTCATCAGTGCATCGAGAACGGGGCCCGAAACAGCTTCCTCATGGAAGAGAATGCGAAGCTTGCCAAGCGGTTGCGGGCCTATCGCTGGCACATGACGTTTCAGCCCAGGCGGATGGTCAACTCTGTCGCCGAGCACTATCGCATCGTCGAAGCGATCGAGCAGGGTGATGAGGAAGCTGCCCACAAGCTGATGCGCACACACGTCGATCTGTTGGCAGGATCAGCAACGGACGTATTGATCGCGCTGGAAACGAAGACCCGCAGCTAGCGGAGTTCTGGACCTGCTCCAGGGCTTCGGTTGCGGCATGCTTCGGCCACGCACTATTGTTTTGGAGACAGGAATGCAGACTCTGGATGTTGTACCGAACACCTCCGTTCACAGGAATGAAAAGCTGGATGCTGCCCAAAGTCTGGCTGTAGGCAACGGCGCACCGGCTGAGGTCCACCGCTTTCTCGGTGCGTTTCCGGATTATGCTGCAACACCTCTTGTCGACCTTCCCGGCCTTGCCGGAGCCCTGGGGCTCGAGAAAGTATCGATCAAGGATGAAAGCACCCGCTACGGCCTTTCCAGCTTCAAGGCGCTGGGCGGAGCATACGCTGTTGCCCGTCTGGTCCACCGCTTCCTTGAGGAACGGCTGGGGCGCAAGGTAGATCCTGCCGAAATGCTCGGTGAGGAGTGCCGTAAGATTGCATCCGAGTTGACCGTTTGCTGTGCGACAGATGGAAATCATGGCCGCTCGGTCGCTTCCGGGGCCCAGAAGTTCGGCTGCCGTTGCGTCATCTTCCTGCACAGCGGTGTCAGCGAAGGGCGCGAGAAGGCTATCGCCTACTACGGCGCTGAGATCCGTCGTACTGACGGCAATTACGATGACTCCGTCGAAGAGGCGGATGTGACCTCGAAGCGGGAAGGATGGGTCACCGTTTCCGACTTCGCCCGTCCGGGACAGGAGGAAGTGCCCTCCCTGGTCATGCAGGGCTATACCCTCATGCTGGAAGAGATCCACGAGCAGGCGAAGGAACCCTTCACGCACGTGTTCGTGCAGGGCGGCGTAGGTGGTCTGGCAGCCGTTGTGGCGGGAAATTTCCTAGATCGTCTGGGTGATCAGCGTCCCACACTCGTCGTCGTGGAACCGGACAGGGCCAATTGCCTTCAGCTGAGCGCGAAGGCCGGCAAGCGCCTCGCGATGGAGGCAGGCGAGCCTACAGTCATGGCCATGCTCGAGTGCTATGAGCCCTCGTCGTTCGCCTGGGATATTCTCGAAAAGTCTGCGGATTACTTTATCGCTGTCGAAGACAGCTGGGCGGTGAAAGCTTTGCGTGATCTTGCGCGGCCAGCTCACGGCGATCCTGCACTGACGATCGGTGAATCCGGTGGGGCGGGATTGGCAGGATTGCTGGCAGTTCTTGACGATGAAGAGGCCACCCGTAAGCTCGGGCTAAACGCGCAGTCGCGCGTATTGCTGATTGGCACTGAAGGCGCCACGGACCCGGAGCTCTATCAGCAACTTCTGGCCGGATAGTCTGGACACCTGACCCGGTCAGAACAGGCCGTCCGGCGCAAAGGCTTTGGGTAGGAAATCTGCAAAGGCCTTCACCGCCGGCCGCATGGGATGATTGCGCTCAAGGCGTAGGCTGGTCACCCGCACCGACGGCAATTTCTCTACGATCGGCCGTGCGGTGACCCGACTGCCATCATAGGTCACCGAGGTGCCGGGAAGCGCATTGTGGATCGTATAGCCGCGGTTGTGCCCAACAAGGCCGCGGATCAGTTCATACGACTTGGACCTGTAGACGATGAGGGGATCAATCTCCGCGATGCGGAAGAGGTTGAGGAAGTAGTCACGGGAGTGGGGAAGGTCGAGCAGGATGAACGGCTCGTCCTGAACCTGCTTCAGGCTGATGCGCCTGTGCTGTGCCAGCGGATGACCCGCAGCAATGAGCAGGTAGGGCGGCAGCTCGACCAAAGTTTCTCCGGTGATCTCTGGTGGGAGCGCATATGCATAAGCAATGGCTATCTCCATGCGGCCAGACAGGAGGCCATCGATGATCTCCTGCTGGTTACCCTCTTCCAGTTTGATGGTGACGCTCGGATGCCGCTGCGAGAAGGCTGCGAGCAAAGCCGGCATGTAGCGAGTGGCGAGCGTGCCGAAGCAGCCGACGGTAATTTCGCCAGCCACGCTCTTGCCCATGGTCGAGACGGATTTCTCGAAATCGTCAGAATGTTTGAGAAGCAGCCGGGCTTCGTGGACGAAGCGGGAGCCGGCGGCCGTGAGAGAGACACCGCGGGCATGGTGGCGAACGAAGATCTGCGTCCCAAGTTCCCGCTCCATTTCTGTGATAGCGCCGGATATGGCCGGTTGGGAAATGCCAAGCTGCTTCGATGCAGCTGTAAGACTGCCGAGGTCTGCCGTGACGACGACGTAGCGCAGGGACCGTAAAGAAATGTGCATAACTTTTCCCGATCCAAAAACTCCAATAATGCGATTTTACAACTGTAGCAGAATGGGGGCACTCTGCTAGCTGTAGTTCGGTGATAAAGTCTAACAATAAGGGGATGACGCCGAAAAATCGGCGCACCGGACAGAAAATGGGAGCGGCAGAGGTGTAAAGGATGGTCAGCTGAAGACCATCAAATAACGCGCTAAGTGTTTAACCTTTCGATTCCTCCCTTTTTCAGAGCTCGTTCACACGCATCTTCGAAAGGGATCACGATGAGCAAAATGGGAGTTCTTAGACTTACTTGCGTAGCAGCCGTAGCGTTAAGCATTGCGACTGGTGTCGCAGCTGCGCAGGAGCGGCTGAGAATGGCGGTGGAAACCACGCCGGGAGATCCAACAAACGTCATGCTCGCCACGTTCCGTGATGAGCTGGCCGCCACAAAGGCCGATGCGTTCAAACTGGAATTCTTTGACGGTGGAAGCCTGGGAGACGAGGGCGCGCTCATGGAGATGCTGCGCGTCAATCAGGTTCAGGTGATCCCCATTGGATCGGATATAGTTGAACTGGACCAGATGTTCGCAGTGTTTGATGCGCCCTTCCTTTTCGACAGCAAGGAAAAGGCAAGAAAAGCGCTGGCAGGCGAACTGGGCGAAATGCTGAAGCAGTCGCT
This sequence comes from Nitratireductor aestuarii, assembly GCF_014641695.1. Taxonomy (GTDB): domain Bacteria; phylum Pseudomonadota; class Alphaproteobacteria; order Rhizobiales; family Rhizobiaceae; genus Chelativorans; species Chelativorans aestuarii. The sequence goes on from NZ_BMIF01000006.1 coordinate 274,897, forward strand.
GCGCGACACCGCCGGCCTCGAGGCCCTTGCTTTCGGCGAACTTGGCTTCCGGGTCATTTCCAACAACGTACGTCCGATCGACAAGCCGGCCGATCTCGCGGGCCTCAAGCTTCGCACGCCGGGAAGTGCCATGAGAATTGCCGCCTTTACCACCTTGGGCGCTTCTCCAACCCCCATGTCGCTTGGCGATGTCTACGTTGCGCTGCGTCAGGGAGCCCTGGATGGACAGGAAAATCCGATGTCCGTCATCGAGGAATTCTCCTTCCACGAAGTGCAGAAGTATATCTCGCTCACCAACCACGTTTACACGCCTATTACTTTGGCGATGAATGGCCGTGCATTCGACGCACTTTCGGATGACCTGAAGGCCGCTGTAATTGCAGCCGCTGAGGCCGCAGCCGAGGCAACCCACAAGCTTTCCGACGAACAGGACGCTCGCCTCGTCGAGTTCTTCGAGAAGGCAGGCGTAGCCGTCAACAAGCCCGATCTCGCAGCTTTCCGTGAAGCTGCCGTGCCTGTGCATGAGCAGGTTGCCCAAACCGTGACTCCGGAATTCATGGACAAGGTCAAGAGCATTATCAATGAATAACCTCAATGAACTGCAGCCGCATGCGCCAACCGAGGCAGTCAAGTTCCGCTATGACGGAAATGGCACCAAGGCGCGCATTGGATTGATCTTCATTGCTTCATCCATCGTTATGGAGTCGGAGATGTGGGCGATGGCAGCTGAAGGCGTTGCCACGCACACGGCGCGCATAAAGCTCCCCAAGGTGACCGTTCAGGGCATCGAGGAAATGATGAATGCCCCGGAGCTGGAGCAGGCCTGCAGGCACATCGCGTCAGCGCCCGTCGACATCATCTGCTTCGGAGGAACGAGCGCATCGTTCCTTCACGGCACCGCCTATGACAAGGCTCTGATAAAGAAGCTTGAAGGATGGGCTCCGGGCAAGAAGGTGACGACTGCTTCCACTGCAACATTGGCCGCCTTGAAGACGGTCAATGCCGGGCCGGTCGCACTCGCCACCCCTTATGTTGACGAGATTCACCAGCGCGCGATCCACTTCCTCGAAAGCAACGGCCATCCGGTCGTTGCCTCGGACAATCTGAGGATCGATTCCGACCTGGCGCTGGCAGAGGTACCGCTGCAGAAAGTCTATGATCTGGTTTGTTCCGTGGATCGGCCGGAGGCTACTGCGATCTTCATCTCGTGCACCAACTTCTGGTCTGTTGGTGCCATTGAAGCCCTCGAACAGAAACTGGGCAAGCCGGTGATTTCCGCGATCCAGGCATCGTTCTGGCATTGCCTTGAACTGCTGGACGTAGACGGAGCCAAGCCCGGCTACGGCAGTCTCTTCAATCACCGGCTAGCGACGTGAAAGAGGACAAGATGTCTGTCAGAGAAGTTATGGGTGGAGACGCATCGATTGATGCGTCTGACACCGAGGCGCGCCCGGCGTGGGTTTCATCTGCCGTCAACTGGATCTTCGAGAGCGCAGCGATGATCCTCATGGCCCTGATGGCGGCACTTGTGTTCGCCAATGCGATCAGCCGGTACGCTTTTGCCAAGCCACTTCCCTGGACGGAAGAAGTGGTCATGAACCTGATGGTGTGGCTGGTTGCGGTGGGGATTGTTCTCGCGGGGCTTCGTCAGACGCTCATTTGTTGCGACATCCTGACGAGCCGACTGAACCAGAATACGATAAGGGTGCTTTTCGTCTGTTGCAGCATCGTTGGCGCTGCTGCAATGGCCTATACCGCCTGGCTGACCTGGGAGTATCTCCAGTTCTTTGGCCGAGACCGCTCACCCATCCTCAGAATTCCAAAGGGCATCATGATCGGCGCTGTGTTTACAGCACTGGTGGGCCTGTCCCTGACGATCCTCGCCAACCTTTTCAGGAAGAGGTAGGGCCATGCTCTGGATAGCTCTCCTGATGATCGTCATTCTGTGTGCGCTCGTCGTCCTCGGGATGCCGATCATCGTGGCCCTTGGCGCCTCGATTATCGCATTCCTGTTCATCAGCGGCGGTTGGTCACTCGCACTGCCTCAGCAGATACTGAACGGCGTAAACGACTATGTCCTGATCACGCTTCCTTTGTTCATTCTCGCCGGCGGCATCATGAATGCCAGCGGCATCGCAGACCGGTTGTTCCAGTTTGCAGGCGCGGCCGTAGGCTGGATGAGGGGCGGCCTGGCCCATGTGAACATCGCCGTCAGCGTGCTGTTCGGCGGGATGATCGGCACGTCTGTGGCAGATCTGGCCGGAACCGGCTCGGTCCTCATCCCGAAGATGAAGGAAAACGGCTATCCGGGGCCGGTTTCTGCCGCCCTTACGGCAACGTCTTCCGGTATCGGTGTGTTGCTGCCGCCGAGTTCTCCGATGATCCTCTATTCCGCTGTGACCGGAACGTCTCTGGGGGCGCTGTTCCTCGCGGGCATCGTGCCGGGATTGTTGATGGCGGTGACCCTGATGGTTACCGTGGCTATCCTGGCGCGCAAGCACGGATGGAAGCCCATGCAGGGTTTCGCCTGGGAAGAGCTCATTCGGACCGGCCGCCGCGCCATTCTGCCCATGGGTTCACCGGCACTTATCCTGGGCGGACTGGTCGTAGGCCTGTTTACTCCCACGGAGGCAGGCGCATTCGCGGTTGCCTATGCCTTGTTCCTGGCGATGGGTGTATACCGCACCCTGACCTTCAGCCAGTTGCGCACAGTGCTGGTCGACGCCACCATCCTGACCGGCGAGGTCATGATCGTCGTCGGCTTCTCGGTGGCACTTGGCTGGGCGCTCTCGGAAGCGCGGGTCCCGATCATGCTGGCTGACGCGCTTCAGGCGATGTTCCCGTTCGAGTCGACGGTACCGCAGATCCTGCTTCTGCTGATGATCGCCCTGTTGGCGGGTATGATCCTGGATCCATTGATCCCCATGATCATGCCCGTCCTCCTGCCGACGCTGTTAACGCTGGATGTGGATCTGGTGCATTTCGGAATGCTGATGATCGTGACCGTCGTGATTGGTCAGATCACGCCACCTGTCGCACTGGCGCTCATTGTCGCCGCTCGCATTGGACAGGAAGATCTGCTTGCGACGGTCAAGGCCAATACACCATTCCTCATCAGCCTGATCGTTCTGCTGCTGATCATGGTGCTCTTCCCGTCGCTGTCCACATGGCTTCCGAGCGTACTGATGTAACCCGATTGAACGCGCCAGCGCGCGCGAGAACCCCAACCTGTCCTGGATTGGCGTGTCGGTTCTTCACGCTGGCCGGACCCTGTGCGCCCTGAGGTGCGTTGAAAGGTAGACTTATGACTTCCATTCTGAAGACAATGGACAGAAATCCAGCTTCTTCTGCCAAGGCTTTGGTTTTTTACTCTGAATTTGATGATCCTGAGGAATGGCGCGAGGCTCTGCAGGCAGAGCTTCCGGATCTCGATTTTCGCGTTGCTCCCGATATCGGCGATCCTCAGACCGTCGGCTATGTCCTTGCCTGGCGACCGCCTCAAGGCTTCTTTGCACCGTTCGAAAATATCAAGCTCGTCGTTAATCTGGGCGCTGGCGTGGATTCGCTGACGGGGCGCGATGACTTGCCGGAGGTGCCGATCTGCCGGCTTTCCGATCCGGGGATGGTGAACCTGATGCGCAGCTATGTGCTCTTTGCCGTCACCCGTTACGCCCGCGATATGCCTGATTTCGAGGCTGCGAAGCGGCGAGGGGAATGGCACTACATCCATCCCACACCGCTCGACAAGATCAAGGTTGGCGTGCTGGGACTTGGTGCACTGGGCTCAGCCGTTGCACGGTCGCTTGCCGACCTCGGGTTTGACGTGCATGGCTGGGACATATTGGACAAGGATGTCCCAGGCGTCAGGGTAGAAAGCGATCCCGCACGCTGGAAGCCTTTCCTGTCAGAGCTCGACATTGTGGTAAACATGATGCCTCTGACTGCGGGAACGCGCGGCCTGCTGGACAAGGAGGCATTCGCTGCAATGAAGAAGGGTGCCAAGTTCGTCAACGCCTCGCGCGGGCAGGTTGTCGATGAAGAGGCCTTGCTGGACGCCCTGCGAACAGGGCAGGTGGGTGGAGCAACCCTCGACGTGTTCTGGGAAGAGCCGCTGCCCAAGGATCATCCCTTCTGGGAAATGGAGAACGTCTACATAACCCCGCATCTGGCCAGCATCACGGTCCCGCAGGCAGCCGCCCGCGATGTTGCCGAAAGCATCCGCCGTATCGAAGAGGGTGAGAGCCCGCTCCATCAGATCAACCCCAAGGCTGGCTTCTGACAGCTGCTTTTGCCTTGCTGGATTGAAGTAACCGCCCGCTTCGCAGCGGGCGATTTACCTTTGTAGTGAGAACTAGCTTGCTTCGCCCCTGATGTGAGCGCTGAGGCGCCAGATCGCGTTCAGGGTGAGGGGCGTTTCGTTGACTTCAACGCCCAGCGCATCTGAAACGGCATTGGCGATGGCCGGAGCGGGACCGATGGCGCCCCCCTCACCAAGCCCCTTCGCGCCGATGGGATTGAGGGGCGTGGGGGTTTCGATGTGGTGCACCTCGATGTTCGGCAGCTCCGGCGCCAGCGGCATCAGATAGTCTGCAAAACTCGTCGTCAGTGGCTGGCACTGTTCGTCATAGATCATGTGCTCGAAGAGAGCCGAACCGATGCCCTGCACCACGCCTCCACGAACCTGACCATCTACCACAAGCGGATTGATGATCGTTCCGCAGTCCTCGACCACGACAAACCGCTTCAGCTTGAGCTTGCCCGTCGGGACGTCGATCTCGACCACCGCCGCATGGACCGCATTCGAATAGGTCCCGTCCCTTGGTCCATCGAGGCTGTATTCCGCCTCAAGGCCAGGGATCATGCCTTCGGGGAGGTTTTCGACATTGCGCAGCGCCTGCCGGGCAAGTGTCCTGATCGGGATGTATCGGGAAGGATCGTCCGTGATGTAAGCCTTCCCGCCGCCGAGACTTATCTGGTCCTTGTTCGACTGCAGCTGGTGGGCCGCGATGGCCTTCAGCTTGTCTGCGATCTTGAGCGATGCGAGGTGGACGGCACCGCCGCCAAGCGGACCGCCGCGGCTGCCCCAGGTGCCGACCGAATAGGGCGAAGTCAGCGTGTCACCGTGACGGACGAAGACGTCCTTCGGATCAATCCCCAGCGCGTCAGCTGCCACCTGAGCCATGGTGGTCTCCAGCCCCTGGCCGTGACTTTGCAGCCCGAGGCCAATGACCACTGTCCCGTCGGGCTGCATCTCCACGCGCGCCGCGATATAGCCGGTCTCGATGGGAACCCGCCTACGGGTGAAGTCAGGTGTGCCGTGTGCGGTCTGCTCGATGAAGCAGGCGAGACCTACGCCGATGCGCTTCTCCTTCGAGTGCCTGGTTTCCCGCGCGGCAGCGATGTCATCTGCCAGGATTTCCCGTATCTTCTCGAGCGATTCAGCGTAGGAGCCGGGATCATAGGTGAAGCCCAGAACGTTCTTGTACGGGAACTCCCGGATGATGTTCTTCAGACGAAATTCGATCGGATCCATGCCGATCTCTTTCGCAATCTCGTCCATGAGGCGCTCCTGGGAAAATACGGCAGAGGGGCGCGCGACGCCTCTATAGGTTCCCAGCGGACACTTGTTGCTGGCAAGGGCACGGAAGGTGGCTTCGTAAGCCTGGAAATCATAGGGCCCAGGCATCACCTTGGCCGCCATGCCGGGATCGCCTGCGGCGGTGAACGGGAAGGTTGAATAGGCGCCGACGTCGACGCTGATGTCTGCCCAGAGGCCGAGCAGTCTGCCTTCCTTGGAGACATAGGCTTCCAGCGTATGGGCGTGATCGCGGGCATGAATGCTGGCGATCAGGTTCTCCCGGCGGTCTTCGATCCATTTGACCGGACGCTGGGTCTTCATTGCGAGCCAGGCAACAAGGACCTCCTCGCCAAAAACCTGACCCTTCACGCCGAAGCCTCCGCCAACTTCCGGCGCAATGACGCGGATGCGGGATTCCGGAAGATCAAGCTCTTCAGAGATGTAGGTGCGCACGAGATGCGGCATCTGGGTGGAAGACCAGACCGTCAGCATCCGATCACCGGGCGAATACTGTGCGACCACACCCCGACATTCCATCGGAACACCGGTCTGGCGCTGGTTGCGGAACGTGCGGCGCACGACATAAGCCGCGTTGGCGCGCGCCGCTTCCAGATCGCCACCCTTCATCTGTCGCTCGATGAAGACGTTGCTCTTCCATCCGTCGTGTATCGGAGGGATCGAGGGGTCACGCGCCTGGTCCATCGTGCCGACGACTGGCAGCGGGTCGCAATCGATGAAAACCATCTCGGCGGCGTCTTCGGAAAGATAAGGATCTTCCGCCAGCACTGCGGCCACCGGCTCGCCGACGAAGCGAACAACGTCGCGTGCAAGGAGTGGCTGCTCCGAGTACTGCATCTCGGGAACATCCTGGTGCGCCTTCATGGAAAGATCGCCAATGTCTTTCCCGGTGAAGACCCACGTCGGATATCCAATGTCCTCGAGGGCGGACGTGTCGACGTCCAGGATCCTGCCGTGAGCCATCTGCGAGCGTGCAAACGTCAGATGCAGGCAATTTGGCAGCCGGATATCATCGATGTACCTGGCAACTCCCGAGAGAAGCCGGACATCTTCAAAGCGTTGAACGCGTGCCCCGATCTGGCGTGGATTCTCGGCCTTCATGCCTGCTGCCCCTCCAACTGGTTGCTGATGGCCTTGCGTACGGCGGCGACAATTCCATGATAGCCTGTGCAACGGCAGATATTGCCGCTGATCGCTTCGCGGATCTCCTCATCCGAAGGCATCTCGCCGTTTGCCACCTTCTTTTCCACGTAAGGGGCCAACGTCATCAGGAAACCGGGTGTGCAATACCCGCACTGCAGGCCGTGCTCGCTCTTGAATGCCTGTTGCAGAACATGTGTCGCGTCAAAGCCGCCAAGACTTTCGACAGTATTGATTTCCTTGCCGTCACACTGGACGGCAAATGTGAGGCAGGAGAGGCGGGGAATGCCATCGATATGAACAGTACAGCAGCCACAGACACCATGTGCGCAACCGATGTGTACTCCGGAGACATCGAATTCGGTGCGAATGATATCAGCCAGAAGCCGTCGAGGCTCGACTTCAAGTGTCCTGGTTTGACCGTTTACGGTAAGCGTAGTCTGGGTCATCGTTATGCCTTGGATTTCATGGCGCGCATAAGGGTGCGGCTGGTAAGCTGAACGATCAGGTGGCGGCGATATTCAGCGCTCGACCTGTAGTCGTTCACCGGATCGACGGACTGGGCGAAGAGCTGGCCGGCTTCCTGAGCAACCTCCTCGGTCAGCTGCCGACCCTTCAGGAATTGTTCTGCCGAGGCAGCGCGAACCGGCGTCAACTCCGCACCTGCACAGGCGATCCTGGCGTCAAGAACTGTGTCACCGTCGAGTTCCAGCACCGCTCCGATGCCGATGACAGCGAAGTCGCCCATGCGTTCGGCAATTTCGATGAACGCGCCATGCTGTTTCCGCTGCGGGATCGGCAATTCGACCGCAACCACCATCTCGCCCGGTTCGAGCGCAGTCACATAGGCGCTGATGAAGAACTCGGATGCGGGTATGCGCCGCTCGCCATTCACCGAGCGAGCGACGATGGTTGCATCATGGAGAACGCAGACGCAGGGAAGCTCGGCACTTGGGTCCGCATGCGAAATACTGCCGCCCAGCGAACCGTGGCGCCGGATGGTGGGGTGACCGATCCAGTGCGCAGCATCAAGGAACGCTGGAAAATGTTCGGCGATCAAGGGTTCGTTGAAATAACGTTCGTGGCGGACCAATGCACCCAGGCTGAGCGTGTCGCCGGTGCGTTCAATCTTGTCGAGTTCGAGCGAATTGATGTCAACCAGATGCTCAGGCCGGGCGAGACGCAGATTCATCATCGGCACGAGACTTTGCCCTCCGGCAATGGGCCGCCCGTCTTCGCCAAACTCCGCAAGCAAGCTGAGGGCTTCCTCAATACTTGCTGCCCTGTGATATTCGAAAGCGGCCGGGCGCATTCCGTTCTCCTTATTTGTTGCGGAGATCTAACTTCCGGGTAAAGTCTGCAGAAGTTGCACGCGCCGCAGAGGCTGCGTGATTTATCTCCGTGCTACGCGCTGAGTTCCCTTGATTATTTCGTCAGTTTGTATTCGATTTAATCGATATCGTCAACAATTCGGCCAAAATCGTATGCAAGAAATGCATATTTGGAGCTTAAGGTGGTTGAAACTCCGGGCTGCGTAGGGCGGAACGCGCCCTTTCGCGCGTTTGTATGCAATTAAAAAATATTTGTAGACACACGGCGCAAATGCGTATTTCATTCTTGCCGGCCGGTGGACGCGGGCTCGAAGTGTCCCGGACGCAAAATAAAAATCAGGGAACACCTCTGGAGGTATAAGATGATTTCGAGAGCAGGACGATCCATGCTTGCTGGTGTGCTGGCAGCCGGCATTCTTGGCATGACGCAAATGACTGTGGCGAACGCCGCAGAAGTGACGCTGCGGATGGTGGGTGCGTGGGCCCATGGTTTCTCGCCAACGGGCGAGATCGGCAAGAACTTCATGGACAATGTGAACCGCCTCGGCGAGGGCGTCGTCCGCATCCAGTATATCGGCGCCGATGACGTTCTTCCGCCGTTCGACCAGCCGGAAGCACTGGTCAATGGCGTCTTCGATGTGTGGTACGGTGCTCCCAACTATTGGGCGGGTGTCGTGCCGGGCGGCGATATTACAGAACTGTCGCCGCATCTCGTGCCGGACGGTGGACCGGGCAGCAAGCTCTATGACTTTGTTGTCGGTCTTTACGAAGCCAAGGGCGTTCGCCACCTCGGCCATGCTGCGGGCGATCTCGGTGTCGGCGTCCACTACCTGAGCACCAATTTCCCGGTAAAGTCCCTGGATGATCTGCGCGGCAAGCAGCTGCGCGTGACGCCGCTGACGCGCCACTTCGTGCAGGCGGCGGGCGGTGAATCCGTCACATTGCCGCCTTCGGAAATCTATCTCGCGATGGACCGTGGTACTGTCGAGGGCTTTTCCTGGCCGGTCGCCGATGCGTTCACGCGTTATGGCTGGCAGGAAGTCACCCGCTACATGATTGACCAGCCGATGTACCGCAGCGGTGGCAGTGTGGCGATGAACCTCGACAAGTGGAACGCGCTTTCTCCGGAAGCCCAGGACATTCTGCTGAAGGCAATGGCCGAGACGCAGGAATGGACGCGCCGCTGGTTCGCCCAGAACCTGGAAGAGCAGGTTCGTCTCATGAAAGAAGGCGGCATGGAAGTTCTGAAGCTCTCGGACGAGGAAGCAGAACGCTGGAACAAGCTCGCCATCGAGTCTCTGTGGGCCTACTACGAGACAATCTTGCCTGCCGACAAGATCACGGAAGTAAAGGCACTGTTCGACGCCGCTGAATAAAGTCCAACTCTCCGCCTGGCGGGTGCAAAGCAAGGCAACCTGCCGGGCGGACGCTAGATAGAGGTGGTCGAATGAAGGCGCTGGGCCGAATATTCGATATCATTACCGACGCGCTTGCGGTGGTCTCCAGCACGATACTTGTGGCCATGATGCTGCTGACTGTCGTGAAGGTCGCGATGCGATCCGTGCTGAATTACGGCATTCTTGGCATCGACCAGATCAGCGGCATCATGATGGTGTACATGACCTTCCTGGGCGCCGCATGGGTCTTGCGCCGGGACTCGCATGTGGTGGTGGACCTTGTTGTTGCGTCTGTCCCGCAAGGGGCACGCAGGGTCATGCTGATCCTGTCTTCGTTGGTTGGAGCTGCGGTCTGCTTCACGCTCACCTGGTTCGGCACAAAGGCAGTGTCTCTCTCTCTTAGCCGCGGGGTCATGGTGGCAGCCGAACTGGAGATCCCCCGCGCCGTCAATCTCGTCGTAATTCCGCTTGGTTGCTTCCTGCTCGGCCTCGAGTTCGTTCGACGTGCTGTACGCCTTTATCGCAACAATGATGCGACTTCTGAGAAATTCGTGGAGGCCTGACCGTGGAATGGTGGCAATTCCTCATCTTCTTCTTTTGCGGCCTCACCCTGTTCATGTTCATGGGCTTGCCGGTTGCGATCGCGTTCCTGCTGATGAACATGATCGGAGTTTACATGCTTTGGGGAGGGGTATCTGGGTTCAACCAGCTCATCCTCAGCATCGATAGTTCGATCTCGACATTCTACCTCGTACCCATTCCGATGTTCATCCTGATGGGAACCCTGATGTTCCATTCCGGCATCGCCCCCCGGATGATCAAGGTCATCGATCAGTGGCTCGGCTTCATTTCGGGGCGCTTGGCCGTGTTGACCGTCGGTGCTGGCGCAGCACTGGCCACGCTCACCGGTGTTGCAATGGGCAGCGTCGCCATGCTTGGTTCAACGCTGACCTCCGAGATGCAGAAGCATGGCTATTCTAAATCGCTGTCGATCGGCCCGGTCCTGGGCAGTGGTGCACTGGCCATTCTGATCCCACCCAGCACTCTGGCTATCGTTCTGGCAAGCGTTGGCGGCTTTTCCGTCGCCAAGACTCTTGTTGCCATTGTCGTGCCTGGAGTGCTGCTGGCGCTCATGTATGTGGCCTACATCCTGATCCGCGTGAAGCTCAGGCCGCACGAAGCTCCGGTCTATGATGTCCCGGTCGTCCCATTGGGTCGCAAGGTCAAGGACACTTTCCTGTACCTGCTGCCCCCGGTATCGATCGTTTTCCTGATCATTGCCTGCATCTTCTTTGGTTGGGCCACGCCCACCGAGTCCGCGGCCATCGGAACGTTTCTTACCTTCATTCTGATGGCGTGCTCCGGTTCGTTGACGGTTGCAAACCTCAAGAATGCAATCGGCTCGGCCACGCAACTGTCCATCATGATCCTGATCATCCTGACCGGCTCGGCCGGGTTCAGTCAGTTGCTGGGCTTCTCGGGAGCAACCAGCGCCATCACCTCCTGGGCAACATCGCTTCCCGTTGATCCGGTCGTGTTGATGATCATGATGATGCTGATCGTTCTCGTGATCGGCATGTTCATCGAGCAGACCTCGATCGTGCTGGTGACGATCCCGATCTTCCTGCCGATCATTCGCGCAATGGGTTGGGATCCGATCTGGTTTGCCGTGATCATGATGGTCAATCTGGAACTCGCAACCATCACACCGCCCGCCGGCCTCTCACTCTTCGTCATGAAGGGCGTCGCACCGCCCGGAACGACAATGAAGGATATCTACTGGGCGGCGTTTCCGTTCATCATGCTCAACATCCTGCTGATGCTGATCATGATCGTCTTTCCACCCATCGCGCTCTGGCTGCCGAGCTTCATGTAAGCGTCGGCCACGAGCCTCACCTGCCCAAGCAATTTCTACCGGAGTTCACATTCAATGAGCCAAGAAGTCCGCAAAGCAATCCTTGATACCGTCGACGCCAATCGCGATGCCGCCGTCGCGTTTCTCCAGAAGATGATCTCGATACCAAGCGTCACTGGCGACGAGGCTGCCATCCAGGAGTTTGTTGCAGGGTACATGAAGAACATCGGCCTCGATGTGGACATGTGGGAGACGGACTGGGAGGAGCTCAAGAAACACCCCGGCTACCGTTCTGTAAGCCGTGGCTATGAGAACCGCCCCAATATCGTCGCCATCCACAAGGGTACTGGCGGCGGCCGCTCCCTCCTGCTGAATGGCCATACGGATGTGATCCCGGTTGGGAACGGGGAAGGGTGGTCGGATAACCCCTGGTCCGCTTCGATCAAGGATGGAAAGATCTACGGCCGCGGCTCAGCCGATATGAAGAGCGGCGTCGCAAGCCACATCCTCGCCGTGGAATACCTGAAGGCAGCCGGCATCAAGCTGAAGGGCGACGTGCTGATCAATGTCGTGATCGATGAAGAGGTCAGTGGGCACGGCACGCTGGACACGGTCATCCGGGGCTACAAGGCCGATGCAGGTATTTCCGGCGAAACAAGCGATCTGGCGGTGCAGCCAGCGTGTATCGGGCGCATCTGGTTTGAAATCGCGGTCCAGGGCAAGCCGGCGGGCATCCAGAAGCGCTATGAAGGCATCAGCGCAATCGACCTCGGCAACAAGGTCGTGGCTGCGGTCAAGGAGCTTGAGGACCACCGCGTCGCAACCGTCAAGCATCCGCTCTACCCGAATGCGCTCGACTCTCTCCCCTGCATCATCGGCAGCTTCCAGGCTGGCAACTATCCGAGTGCCTTCCCGGATACCGCGCTGCTTAAGGGCAGTATCGGGACGGTTCCGGGTGAGGACCATGAGGGCGTGAAGCAAAGCTTGGTGGACAAGATTGCCGAGATGGCCGCCCAGGATCCATGGATGAAGGACCATCCGCCTGTGGTCCGCTTCGTTGGCTACGATGCGGAAGCGTCCGAGATCCCGGTCGAGCATCCGATCGTGAACCTCGTATCCCAGGTCTACACCGAGGTTACAGGCAAGCAGCCCGTCATCACCGGTCGCCAGGGGGCTGCGGATACGCGTTTCCTCAACAGCTACGGCAACACCCCGACCGTGATCTTCGGGCCAGGGTCGACCGCTGTCATGCATTCCAATGACGAGTATGTATCGATCGATGATTACATCACGGCAATCAAGGTGATGGCGCTTTCGATTTATGACTGGTGTGGCGCTTGAAGAATAAACAAGAACAACCGGCAAGGCTGTGAGTAAAATTCCCGGCGCCACTTCGGTGGCGCCGGTCAAGTGCGACAAGGCTGGATGCCTGTTCACCGTCAAGACGTACAGAAAATTGCGGCAGTTTCCCTTCGGATGAAATTTGCGCTGCAACCCTGACAGCTTATCCTCAAACAGTTCATCAAGTTTACTTTGAATGCAGCGTCTCGGATGCGCGGATTTTCGTTGCGTGATCCCCTCCAGGGGGATAGGATATAATAATAATAAACTGCAGGTGGAACGCAATGGAACATCCACACGTGCATGAAACACATCCCGAAATCGTCAAACGTCTCAAGCGAGCGTCCGGGCACCTGCAAAAGGTGATCGAGATGATTGAGAGCGGCAGGCCGTGCCTCGATGTGGCCCAGCAGCTTCACGCGGTCGAAAAGGCGATTACCCAGGCCAAGCGCACCCTCATCCAGGATCATCTCGATCATTGTCTGGAAGAGACAGTCGGTTCGCTTCCGAAGGAACGTCGCAGCGCCATAGACGAATTCAAAGATATCACAAAGTATCTATAAGATGACCCCATTCGCTGATCTGCTTTCGCAAGGTGCTGCACACGCCTGGCTGTTCATTCCAAGCGCCATCTTTCTCGGAGCACTGCACGGCCTGGAGCCCGGCCATTCTAAAACCATGATGGCGGCCTTCATCGTCGCCATCCGCGGCACCGTCAAACAGGCGATACTGCTTGGCGTGGCGGCAACGATCTCGCACACGGCCATCGTATGGGGCATCGCGCTGACCGGCATGTATCTGTGGCGGGGTGTTCAGGCTGAAACGCTGGAGCCCTATTTCCAGCTTCTATCGGGCCTGATCATCATCGGCGTTGCCCTCTGGATGGTCTGGCGCACCTATACTGACAGGCAGAGTTTCCTTGATGTGGCCAAGCACGCCCATGGCGATGATCATGATCATGATCACGGGCACCATCATTGCCATGGCAGCGCGCATCACGTGAACACCGGCCACGGCCAGGTCGAGCTTTCGATTTTTGAGGATGGTGTGCCGCCCCGCTGGCAGCTGAAGACGATCAGCGGCCATCATTGGCATGACCACGATGTGACCGTGACCACGACCCGCGCAGATGGTTCGGTCGAGACCTTCACCTTTGTCGATCGAGGCGGCTATCTGGAGTCAATCGACGAAATTCCCGAACCCCATGAGTTCGTCGCTCGCTTGAGCCTCGGCCACGGCGGCCATAGCCATGATTATGATCTTCCATTCAGCGAGCACCATCACGCGCATGAGGGTATGGAGACTTTCGCCATGGGAGGGGATGCGTATGAAGATGCGCATCAAAGGGCGCACGGGCTTGATATCGAGCGGCGCTTCAAGAGCCAGAACGTGACGAACTGGCAGATCGCACTTTTCGGTCTCACGGGCGGGCTCATTCCTTGTCCTGCCGCGATTACCGTCCTGCTCCTTTGTCTGCAGCTGCGCGAAATATCGCTCGGAGCAGTGCTTGTTTTCTGCTTCTCGATCGGCCTTGCGATCACGCTAGTCAGTGTCGGCGTCGTTGCGGCTCTGAGCGTACGTCATGCGGGCACCCGGTTCCCGTGGCTGTCAAAGATCGCCTCGCGTGCGCCTTATATCTCCGGAGTGCTCATCCTGCTGGTTGGATTCTATGTATGCTGGCACGGTCTGGCAGGCCTTCAGGCCAACGGGGTGGTGTAGAGGATCTGCGATACGTTGATTGGCCAAGGCAGCGCCAGTGCGGCGCTGCCTATCTCTTCTTACTCGAAAATCCCGGCTTAGATCAGCGAGCCTGTCTGGACCTCGATGGCTACTGGCGTGCCGCGATTGGCCAGGAACGCCGGCCGCGCGGTCTTGGCGCCAAACGGTTCCTGCAACTGGTTGGACATGGCATTGAAGACGAAGAACGCGTTCGACCGGG
>NZ_BMIF01000007.1 GCF_014641695.1 Nitratireductor aestuarii
CCGACATTGGCGACCTGCTGCCGTTCAACTTCTCCAAGGCAAATGCCAAATAAAGCTGGATACGGCTAGAACCCGTGCGCGATTACGCCTGAAGAGGCCGTCTAGGCGCATCGAAAATCGCGCTTACCGATGCTCCACCAACAGTCTGCGGTTCGCTTCAAAGAGTGCCACTATGTGACGGGTGCTCATGGGGTATCTCCGGGAGGGCAGAAAGGGAGCGGGATGGTACGGCCTCACTCCCATTGAGGGTTCCTATTGCTGGTTCCTATTGCTGGTCTCGGCTTGCGTGGTACTCAATGCCTGCCTTCTGGTCTTCCCTCCATGCCTCTATCCAGCTGGTGAGGTCCTCCCCGTTCTGCCAATCACGGAGGAATAGGTGGACCTCGAAGTCCTCAAGATGCTCAAGAGCAAAGCCTATAGCGGCAACAGGGTCTTTAATCAGGCTGAGGATTTCAGCATCGGTGGTAGAGGCGGTGAGAAGAGGGAAGATGTTTTTTCCGGTAGCCATAGGTCTGTCTCCATAGGTTGAACCTGCTAGGTTTAACTGCTATGGTTTTCAAATCGGAAGCAAAGAAAAGCCCAATGTTTTCAATGCTTGGACTTGTGGAGGAGCGATTTCGAGTCTCTCATCGCCCACCATTCCACCCCCCCTTCACAATAAAGCTTTTCTCTGAAGCCGATGCTATGTGGTTGTGTCCAAACACGACCTATTGGCCAGTGCAGTTTCCCATTTGATCAGCGGCGCTGATTTTCAGGGCGGTTGGAGGGCCACTGGAAGTTTTCCGGGCTATACCTGTTTCGGAGAGGGTCTTCGCGATATAGTTTTTCGCCTATCATGCAGTCGTAGGGGCTTTCTGCACGAGCCAGCACAACGGTTGGCTTGTCATGTCCAGAAGGAATTTTCTGGGATGTCTCCAATATCAACTTGCGGCGTATGGCAGCCGGAAACTCCGACCAATCCGTAACCGGAATCACGAACGAGCCTGGCCCTCCGGAGACACAACTGCGGAAGTACACGTCGAGATTCGCCAGGTCGTTGTCGCTGAAATCAACCTGGTCGGTCATCAGCGGCAGACCATTGATAACTATACCCTCGGCAACAGCCCGATCGCGAGCCTCCGTGACAGGCGGACCCTCGTTGTTCGTTCCGTCGCCCGAGACGTCGATTACGCGCCTTATCCCTTCATGCGGATTCTGATCAAACAGGTTCATGCTAAAGTTGATCGCACCCGAGATCGAGGTGCGCCGGGGCTGATATGAAGGCACGCGATCCAACTTCTTCGCGAAAGCCTCTGCATCCTCCATGTTCGCAATAATAGTCCAGGGCACCACCATCTTCTGCCATGTGACGCCAGCCCATTCGAAGAAAGTCACTGAGATACGGCCATAGGGCCCGGACATTATCGCGCGAACAACATCAGGGTCTGTCAACGCTGCCGCATATCCCTCACGTTGCAACATCAACTCGTCTGGTGTCATGGAGGTGGAAATATCAACTGCCAGCACCAGTTCCAGATCTACCTTCTCACCGGCATATGACGCGCAAAGCGTGGCAGCCGACAAGCCGAGGGCAAGAACGAAACTGAGCGGAGATCTCCTCATAAATATATCATACCAGCTTTTCATTCTCTGGCAAAGTTTAGTCTTTCGAATGCCGTCCTGAAATCGTCCAGCGTCAGTACTCGCGGGCTTTCCGCGTAAGAAAAATTGCCGTTAATAAAGATCTCGCAAGCCAGTATTTGCCTGTTTACAGCGGAACTGCGAAATACAAAGGATCTCCTGCCGGGAATTCTGACCCTGCTCGCCCCGTTTCGCCCTCTTCGTGGCCCCCATGGAACCATCTCAACTCCCCCTTGTTCGGTCTCACGGGGGAGTTTGAGAGAGGTGACCGATGTTCTTGCGCGTTGACAAACTGCAGGTGGAACTACCTGCGCCCAAGAGACAGGATCCCAATGCTGCCGCGGCCTTGCAGGAATTGCTTGGCGGTAAATACGGCGAGATGTCCACGCTGGGCAACTATCTCTTCCAGAGCTTCAACTTCCGATCCAAGAGCAAGCTGAAACCGTTCTATAGCCTCGTCGCGGCCATTACCGCCGAGGAGCTGGGGCATGTGGAACTGGTCAGCAACGGCGTCGCCATGCTGAACAACGGACCGGACAGCAAGCTGGACGATACCGGCGACGGCGGCGACATTTCCAATGCGCCTTACGAGGCGATGAAGGATATCCGCCTCGCGGGCGCCTTCTTCTCGCATGGCGGCGGGTCGACGCCCGTCAACAGCAACGCCATGAGCTGGAACGCCGACATGGTTACCACGACTGGTAACGTCGTCGTCGACCTCCTGCACAATTTCCATCTCGAATGCGGTGCGCGTCTTCACAAGCTGCGCGTCTATGAAAGCCTTAGCGACCCCACGGGGCGCGAAGTCTGTGGTTACCTGCTCGTCCGCGGATCTGTGCACGCCCACGCCTATGCGCTGGCGCTCAAGAAGATCACCGGCGTCGACCTCGACAAGTTCCTGCCGACCCCGAACATCCCGCTCGACAAGATCCCGGAATGCCAAAAATATCTGGCGGAAGGCTCGCATCGCAGGCTCTACACGTTCAGCCCGACCGACTACAAGGAGATGGCTGGCATCTGGGGCAATGGCGAGACGGCGCTGCCGACTGATCCTCCAGGCGAGCTCGAGGTGATCGACGGCATGCCGGACGGCGGCAAGATTCACGACCTCGTCGGCATCCCATCCGCCTTCACGCCAGACTATGCTCCGGAAGAGATGTTCGAGATCGCGACCAAGCTTTACAAGAAGTCGCGGTAGCAGCAGAGGCCGGGCGCCTGGCGTCCGGCCATTCTCAAGGCAAAAATTATTGACCGTTCAGGTTGTAAAGCCGTCCCTCATCCTGGATCTGGTCGAGCGGTGCGGACATGATCGCCTCAAATCCGTGCCGATTATAGAAGGTCTGCACGTCCCCTGCCCCAAGCAGCCCCATTTCGATGAGTCGCGAACCGAAGCCGGTGTTCTCCGGTGGTGATACCGGCGGGCCACCTGATTCGCGCCAGTGGAAAACAAGCGTCTTGTCGCCGTTGTTCCAGCGCACTTCCCAGGAGACCGAAACGCTTCCGGTGGCGTTGGACAGCGCGCCATATTTCAGCGCGTTGGTCATCAGTTCGTGGACCGCAAGCGACATGGAAAGCGCGCCCTTGGGGCCGATCAGGATCTCACGGCCCTCGAGCAACACCCGCTCCTTCACGCCCAGCGACGATGCGATACCGTCGACGATATCCTCGATGGTGCCGCTGGAGTTGCGCCCCATTCGGAGCACGTCGTGGGCATTGGCAAGTGCATGGAGCCGGCTGGCGAAGCTCTTCAGGTGCTCACTTTCCACTGCCGTCCGAAAGGTCTGTGTAGCGATCGCCTGAATGATGCTGAATGTGTTCTTGATTCGGTGCGCGAGCTCGGCGTTGAGGATTGCGGCGATCTTTTCCGCTTCCACCTTGCCGGTGGTTTCGATCAGCGTGTTCATCACGCCGGCCACGCGGCCCTCGCCATCTAGGATCGGGCTATAGGAGAACGTAAAGTAAGCCTGCTCCATGTGGCCGTAGCGATTGATGACGAGCGGGTAGTCCTCGATGTAGGTCGCCTCGCCTGCGAAGGCCTTGGCAGCGATCGGCGCCAGTTCCGACCACGCCTCCTCCCAGATGACGTGGAGTGGCTTGCCCATGCACTCGGTTTTGTCGCCGAGGATCATGCGGAAGGCATCGTTATAGACGGTGGTGTAGTCAGGCCCCCAGATCACCGCCTTGGGAAACATGGAGGCAAGCATCATCTGCACTGCTGTCTTGAGTTGTACAGACCAGCCTTCCGGTTCCCCCAAGGGCGTTCGCGCCCAGTCCAATTGCCTGATCTCTGAGGCAGCTTCGCCTGACCTGGGAACGAAATACAACTCGTCTCTCAAATAGGTTACCCACTGAACGCGTGGCGCAGCAAAGCTGGCTGCCACAGGCCTAACGGCGATGCTTCAAGTCATTATCAAAGCAACATTCAGCGGAAATGTCAAAGCGCGCGAAGAACTTCGCGCGCCTATGAAAATCGACTCCGGAAACCCTTAAACTCCGGTTTGTCAGGCAAGCTGATCTGCCTCCCCTAACCTTCGCAGAAGACCTGCCGGCGGGCGTTCTGGGCGCGGATCTCCTCCACAGTTTCGGGCGTGTCCCGGCTTGCAGAGAAGGTGATCGGCTTCCAGATCAGGCAGACCTCACTTGGAATCCCGGTTGAAGGGGTCGTCTTGCACCCGGCCATCGACGCGAGCAGCATCGGCACGCCTAATGCGAGCGAGATCAGCTTCACGGCGCTTTGCATCTTCAGCCTCCTTTTTGGCCCTGCCTGAACTCTCAGCTTTCGCCCACACCCCGCCCAGGCCAAGAACCGTGGCAACCGCGCCGATGATGTAGGGGAGAAATCGCAACATCAGATTTCAGACCTCCGGCGACGCAGGTACTCGGTCGCCAACCCATTGGCGAACAGGAACCAGGGAAGTATGTCAGGCGGCAGGATGCCCTGAATGAGCGACGAGTCTGTATAGGTCGCCATCATGGCGAGCGAACCGATGCCGGTCTGCAGTCTCGCCCAGAAAATGGTCTCACTATCACGGAAAAACTTACTAATACGGCTCCACATGTCAGCCTCCAAAAAGGGATACGATCTGGTTCCAGAAATAGGTTGCTGCGGCAGCGATGCCTGCGAACACAGCTGCAATTGCGCCTCCAGCGGCTGCGCCTGAGGACTTGGCATTGTCGTTGGCAGCTTCAGGCTCCGGCTCAGCACGCGTCTCGGGTGCAGCCGGTTCATAGGGCGCTGCTGCCGGTTCAGGTGCCATCGCTAGCGGCTCAGGCGCTGGTGCTGGCGTTGGCTCAAGCTTTGGCTCGGGCGTTGGCTCTTGCTGGGGTGCCGACGCCGCATCCGCTGGCTCGGGGATTGCGTGAAGCCCACTCTTGGCCATTTCCAACGCGTGCTGGCGGACCCCAAGAACCCGGCTTCCCCAGCCCTTGCCAAAGGTGCTCCAGGTCGACAGCCCCTGCATGAAGGCGAGACGGTCGTCACAAAGCCGGTTGATCACCAACTCGGGCTTCATTGCGTTGACGGCAGCCAGCGTGCCTGAACCGATGGCGCCATCCTGAGCTACCCCTGCAACCCGCTGCAGAAACTTGACCGCCCGTCCAGGGCCGCTATTCACCGCAAAATCGAAGACGGCATAGTCGACGCCGAGGGGAAGCAAGTCTGCCTTCACGGCATCCCAATAGAAGAGTTTGTAGACCCTCTCGACCTCGTTCGGCTTTATGGCCTTCAGGTCTTCGACCGTGCCATCCTGCTTGACGTAGCGTCGGTAATTCGCCAGCGTGATGCCCTTGTTGGTGGCTCCGCCAGGGTCCTTCGGATGATTGACGAACCCGCCTTCGTGGGTCAACACGAGCGGCAAGGCCCTACGAAAGTTCGTTTCCATGGCCATCCCTCACATAGGCCTATGCCCTGCTAGAAGAATAAGGGGTGCCAAAAGCCGGAGGAGAAACGCAAGCAACAGAGAACACGCGGCTTGCGGCTATCTCATTCAATTACCCGTCAGATTCTTGTTCTTGGTCCGTGGTTGGGTGTATTTCTATCCATGCCGAACCCGAACGATCCCGCGCGATGCGAAGCCAGATTGTGTTCGCAGTCCAATTGTCCGAGAAGAACAAGCAGGATCCAAAGAGTCGAATAACACATGAGAGGCGCAGCCAGCCTCCCCTGCCAGGAAGTAGCTACATGAACCCTGTTCTAGGTACCTATGCAGTGCTGATCGCGGCGATCGTTTGCGAAGTCATAGGGACGTCGTTCCTTGCCGCTTCGCAACAGTTCACCCGGCTGTGGCCCTCTGTGGCAACGGCTGTCTGCTACGGCGCGTCGTTCTACTTCCTGTCGGTTGCGTTACGCACGCTGCCGATCGGCATTGCCTATGCAATCTGGAGCGGCCTCGGTATCGTGCTCATCTCGCTCGCCGGATATGTTGTCTACAGGCAGATCCTCGATCTGCCGGCGATCATCGGGATCGGGCTTATTCTGAGCGGCGTGCTCGTCATCAATCTTTGGTCAAACAGTGTGGTGCACTGAAAAATGTAGCTCATGCTGGAGCCCTCCTGGTTCGACGGGCTCAGCATGAGGGTTGGGTGGCCCTTTCCAGGCAACAAAAAAGGGCCGGCAAACCGGCCCCTTTTTCCCTCTCCTGTCGGAGAAAAACGGTTAGCCGTTGACCGCGTCCTTCAGGCCCTTGCCGGCGGTGAACTTGGGAACGTTCCGTGCCGGAATCTGAACTTCTGCGCCCGTCTGAGGGTTGCGGCCCGTGCTTGCTTCCCGGCGAGACACGCTGAAGTTGCCAAAGCCAACGAGACGTACATCACCGCCTGCCTTGAGCTCGTTGGAGATTACGGCAAAGACGGCGTCGACTGCCGACTGTGCATCGCCCTTGGAGATGCCGGCCTTTTCGGCAACGGCAGACACTAGCTCGTTCTTATTCATAAACAACAAACCCCTGTTGATGGCGCCCGCAATCGATTCACGGGCAAGGGCCGCAGTTTAGGAAGAACGCGCGCAATGACCAAGCGCTAAAAGCAGCGGAAACCCATGAATTCCACGGATTCCAACCGTTTTCAGCACAAAAAAGCCGGCCCTGGGGCCGGCTTCTTCGAAATTCATCCAAGAACGCTTGCTTAGTGGGCTATGGCCTGGGTTCCAGCGCCCTCGCCCGCTTCCACGGAAGCGGTCGTTGCAACCGGTTCCACCCACTCGATCGGGGTGAGCTTGCGTAGCAGCGCATGCTCCAGAACCTCGCCAACGCGGCTGACCGGAATGATCTCCAGCCCGCTCTTCACGTTCGCCGGAATGTCCGCCAGATCCTTGGCGTTTTCCTCCGGGATGAGGACGGTCTTGATGCCGCCACGCAGTGCCGCAAGGAGCTTCTCCTTGAGGCCGCCGATCGGCAGGACCCGACCACGCAGCGTGATCTCGCCCGTCATCGCGATGTCCTTGCGGACCGGAATGCCGGTCATGACCGACACGATCGCCGTAACCATCGCGACACCGGCAGACGGACCATCCTTTGGGGTTGCGCCTTCCGGCACGTGCACGTGGATGTCCTTCTTGTCGAAGATCGGAGGCTCGATGCCGAAGTCCACCGCACGCGACCGCACATAGGATGCAGCCGCAGAGATCGACTCCTTCATCACGTCACGGAGGTTACCCGTGACCGTCATCTTGCCCTTGCCGGGCATCATTACGCCTTCGATCGTCAGCAACTCGCCGCCGACCTCGGTCCAGGCCAGGCCGGTGACAACACCAACCTGATCCTCGCCCTCAGCCTCGCCGAAGCGATAGCGCTGGACGCCAAGGTACTTGTCCAGATTGGCCTTGGTTACCTCGACGCGGTCGATACCGGTCTTCACGATCTCCGTCACGGCCTTGCGGGCCAGCTTCATCAGCTCGCGCTCCAGGCTACGAACGCCCGCTTCCCTGGTGTAGGTGCGGATGATCATCTGGATTGCGTCGTCGGACACGGAGAACTCCCCGTCCTTCAGCGCATGCTCCCGAATGGCCTTCGGCAGAAGGTGACGCTTGGCGATCTCTACCTTCTCGTCTTCGGTGTAACCGGCGATACGGATGATCTCCATGCGGTCCATCAGGGCCGGCGGGATGTTCAGCGTATTGGCGGTCGTCACAAACATCACATCCGAGAGGTCGTACTCGACCTCGAGGTAGTGATCCATGAAGGACGAGTTCTGCTCCGGATCCAGCACTTCGAGAAGTGCGGACGAAGGATCGCCACGGAAATCCATGCCCATCTTGTCGATCTCGTCGAGCAGGAAGAGCGGGTTGGACTTCTTGGCCTTGCGCATGGACTGGATCACCTTGCCCGGCATGGAGCCGATGTAGGTGCGCCGGTGACCACGGATTTCAGCCTCGTCGCGTACGCCGCCAAGGGCCATGCGGACGAACTCACGTCCGGTCGCCTTGGCGATCGACTTGCCGAGCGAGGTCTTACCAACGCCGGGAGGACCTACGAGGCAGAGGATCGGACCCTTGAGCTTGTTCTGCCGGCTCTGCACCGCCAGGTACTCAACGATACGCTCCTTGACCTTCTCGAGGCCGAAGTGATCGGCATCCAGAACCTCTTCAGCGAAGTTCAGATCGGTGCGAACCTTGGAGCTCTTCTTCCACGGAATGGAGAGCAGCCAGTCGAGATAGTTGCGGACCACCGTCGATTCGGCAGACATGGGCGACATGCTCTGCAGCTTCTTCAGTTCGGCCTGCGCCTTCTCGCGAGCTTCCTTGCTCAGGCGGGTCTTCTTGATCCGCTCCTCGAGCTCGGTGATCTCGTTGCGACCGTCCTCACCCTCACCGAGTTCCTTCTGAATGGCCTTCATCTGCTCATTCAGGTAGTACTCGCGCTGGGTCTTCTCCATCTGCCGCTTGACGCGGCTGCGGATGCGCTTCTCGACCTGCAGAACGGAGATCTCGGCTTCCATGAAGCCCATGGCCTTCTCAAGCCGGACGCGAATGGAAACGGTCGCCAGCATCTCCTGCTTCTCGGGGATCTTGATGGCAAGATGCGAGGCAACAGTGTCAGCAAGCTTCGAGTAGTCCTCGATGTGAGTAACAGCACCCACGACCTCGGGCGAGATCTTCTTGTTCAGCTTTACGTAGTTCTCGAAGTCGGCCACGACCGAGCGCGCCAGCGCCTCGATCTCGACCTGATCTTCCTCGGGCTCC
This sequence comes from Nitratireductor aestuarii, assembly GCF_014641695.1. Classification (GTDB taxonomy): domain Bacteria; phylum Pseudomonadota; class Alphaproteobacteria; order Rhizobiales; family Rhizobiaceae; genus Chelativorans; species Chelativorans aestuarii. Next base: position 8,798 of record NZ_BMIF01000007.1, read on the forward strand.
TCGAGCAGCTCAACGGTTGCTTCGTGGTAGTCCTCGCGCGACGAGAAATTCGTGAGCCGCGCCCTCGCTACACCTTCTACCAGAACCTTTACGGTTCCGTCCGGCAGCTTGAGCAGCTGAAGCACGTTGGCAATGGTGCCGATGTCGTAGATCGCACCTGGCTCAGGATCATCGTCGGCTGCATTCATCTGGGTGGCAAGCAGTACCTGCTTTTCTGCCCCCATAACCTCTTCCAGTGCCTTGATCGACTTTTCGCGCCCGACAAAGAGCGGCACGATCATGTGGGGGAAAACCACAATGTCGCGCAGAGGCAGGACCGGAAAGAGCGTGTCACCAGAAATCTTCGGGTTTTCCGTCATTTGTCAGCCTTTTCAGTCGCAACCGCTTGGGATCGGTCGCGAACAGTTTGGAAACCGGGCTTCGTCCACCCTATAGAAGGCTTGCCCCCAGCAACGCCCGAAACGGATTGAACATCCACCACTATTCTACACATAGGTGGATGTTGGAAGGGACAAGATCAAGAGCTTCAGACGTTTTCCATTGCAGCGCGCTCATACGGGCCGCTGCAATGGAGTTCGCTCGGCCAGGTAGCGTCAAGCGCTGACGCTACCCTTCTCATTTCCGCGTTCCGCGTAGATATAAAGCGGACGAGCGTTGCCACTCACGACTTCATCAGAGATGACGACTTCCTGCACCCCCTCGAGCGCAGGCAGCTCGAACATCGTATCGAGCAGAATCGTTTCCATGATCGAGCGGAGACCACGAGCACCCGTCTTGCGCTCGATCGCCTTCTTGGCGATCTCGGTCAGGGCTCCTTCATGGAAAGTAAGCTCGACATTCTCCATCTCGAACAAACGCTGGTACTGCTTCACCAACGCATTCTTCGGTTGTGTAAGGATCTGAATCAGGGCCGCCTCGTCCAGATCTTCCAGCGTAGCCAATACGGGAAGACGACCGACAAATTCGGGTATCAGACCGAACTTGAGCAGGTCCTCCGGCTCCACCTGGCGAAGCAACTCGCCCGCACGGCGGTCTTCCGGAGCCTCGACAGAGGCACCGAAACCGATCGAGGTCTTGCGACCGCGATCCGAAATGATCCGCTCGAGGCCGGCAAAGGCGCCGCCGCAGATGAACAGGATGGATGAGGTATCCACCTGCAGGAATTCCTGCTGCGGGTGCTTCCGGCCGCCCTGGGGCGGTACGGAAGCGACCGTGCCTTCCATGATCTTCAGAAGAGCCTGCTGGACGCCCTCGCCCGACACGTCACGCGTGATGGACGGGTTGTCAGACTTGCGGCTGATCTTGTCGATCTCGTCGATGTAGACGATGCCGCGCTGGGCCCGCTCGACGTTGTAGTCGGCAGCCTGAAGCAGCTTCAGGATGATATTCTCGACGTCCTCGCCCACGTAACCGGCTTCGGTCAGCGTCGTCGCGTCCGCCATAGTGAACGGCACGTCGATGATGCGGGCGAGTGTCTGGGCGAGCAGCGTCTTGCCGCAACCGGTCGGTCCGATCAGCAGAATGTTGGACTTGGCAAGTTCAACGTCGCCGTTCTTGCTGGCATTGGCCAGACGCTTGTAGTGGTTGTGGACAGCGACGGCCAGAACGCGCTTGGCGTGCTGCTGACCGATCACGTAGTCGTCCAGAACCGACATGATTTCCTGGGGGGTCGGAACGCCCTCGCGGGACTTCACCATCGAAGACTTGTTCTCTTCGCGGATGATGTCCATGCACAACTCAACGCATTCATCGCAGATGAACACAGTCGGGCCTGCAATCAGCTTGCGAACCTCATGCTGGCTCTTTCCGCAGAACGAGCAGTACAGCGTGTTCTTGGAGTCGCCGCCGCCGTTGCTGATCTTGCTCATCTCACACGTCCTTTCAGTTCACCCGCGCCCATCGGGTTCTTTGCAAACGCTCTTCCATTCTACTGAAGAGCGATGAAGGGGGGATTTGGTTCCCCCATTCCTGGATTGCCAACGAAACACAAATTGAAAAGCGCGGCAACAACCCCAAGGGATATATAGGGCCTCCGATTTTTCAATATTGGCTTAACGCCCCGCTCGTTCCCCATGAGATTAAAGGTAAATGAGACCGTAACGCGACGAAATGCCAATATGAGCATTTCGGAGGCGCTACTCGGATTGCGGGCCTTCGATTGCTTCGCGTGACGTGATGACCCGATCGATCAGGCCAAATTCCTTCGCTTCGTCAGCCGTCATGAAATGGTCGCGGTCAAGCGTCCTTTCAATGGTCTCGTAGTCGCGACCCGTATGCTTCACGTAAATTTCATTCAGCCGGCGCTTCAGCTTGATGATGTCCTGGGCGTGGCGCTCGATGTCCGAGGCCTGGCCCTGGAAGCCGCCAGAAGGCTGATGCACCATGATGCGGGCGTTCGGGGTCGCAAGGCGCATGCCGGTCGCGCCCGCCGTCAGAAGCAGGGAGCCCATCGACGCAGCCTGGCCAATGCAGAGCGTGGAAACAGGCGGCTTGATGAACTGCATCGTGTCATAGATCGCCATGCCGCTCGTCACGATGCCACCAGGGGAATTGATGTACATCGCGATTTCCTTCTTGGGGTTTTCAGCCTCAAGGAAAAGCAACTGGGCGCAGACCAGCGAAGCCATGCCGTCTTCGACCGGACCCGTCAGGAAGATGATCCGCTCCTTGAGAAGGCGGGAGAAGATGTCATACGCGCGCTCGCCACGGTTCGTCTGTTCGACAACCATCGGGACAAGGTTGAGCGCAGTCTCGACAGGATTTGCCATGGGAAAACCTTCTTGTTTGCTGACCGCGACACGGATGGGAGCGGCAGATTCGTTCACACCAGCCGATATAGGATGCCCCCTCTATGATGCGCAAGGCCGAGACGTGGATATCGTTAAGAGCGCAACAGGCAGATACGAGCGTTTCCCCGTTCTTCAATGAACTCTGTTCTCCCGACCGCAATCCGTGATTCGTGCGCGATCTGCGATGATTCGGGACGAGTTGATGAAGCGAGGATACGGGACGCGAGCCTTACTGGTCGCGTCCCGTAAGTGTGACCTCAGATCCCGGCCAGCGCCTGATCCAGATCCGCAATGATGTCGTCGGCGTCCTCGATGCCGATCGACAGGCGAACGACGTCCGGACCTGCGCCGGCGGCGATCTTCTGCTCGTCGGAAAGCTGGCGGTGCGTCGTGGATGCCGGGTGGATGATCAGGGACTTGGTGTCACCGATGTTGGCAAGGTGCGAGAAGAGCTTCACGCCCTCGACCACCTTCACGCCCGCGTCGAAACCGCCCTTCAGGCCGAAGGTGAACACGGCGCCAGCGCCCTTCGGCGCATATTTCTGGTGAAGCGCGTAGTTCGGATCTTCCGGCAGGCCCGGATAGGAGACCCACTCCACGGCTGGATGCTTCTGCAGCCACTGCGCCACCTTGAGCGCGTTGTCGCAATGACGCTGCATTCGGAGTGCCAGCGTCTCGATGCCGGTCAGAATCAGGAAGGCGTTCATCGGTGCGATCGCCGGGCCGAAATCGCGCAGACCGAGCACGCGTGCACCAAGGGCGAAGGCGAAGTTGCCAAAAGCCTCATGCAGGACGATGCCGCCGTATTCAGGACGCGGTTCGGACAGCATCGGATAGTTGCCGGACTTCGACCAGTCGAACGTGCCGCCATCGACGATTGCGCCGCCGACGGAGTTGCCGTGGCCGCCCATGAACTTCGTCAGCGAGTGGACCACGATGTCTGCGCCGTGCTCGATCGGACGAACCAGATATGGTGACGCCATCGTGTTGTCGACGATTAGCGGCAGACCGTGGCGCTTCGCGATTTCCGAAATCTTCTCGATGTCTACGAACGTGCCGCCCGGGTTAGCGAGGCTTTCGATGAAGATCGCGCGGGTCTTATCGTCGATCTGGCTCTCGAAGGACGAGAGATCTTCAGGATTCGCCCAGCGGACTTCCCAGCCGAAGTTCTTGAAAGCGGTGCCAAACTGGTTGATCGAACCGCCGTAGAGCTTGCGGGCAGCGATGAAATTGCAGCCCGACTGCATGATCGTGTGGAAGACCAACAGCTGGGCGGCGTGGCCCGAGGCGGTCGCTAGGGCTGCGGTGCCGCCTTCAAGGGCTGCGATCCGCTCCTCCAGAACGCCCTGCGTCGGGTTCATGATGCGGGTATAGATGTTGCCGAAAGCCTTGAGACCAAACAGCGACGCCGCATGCTCCACATCGTTGAAAACATAGGATGTGGTCTGATAGATGGGCGTGGCACGGGCGCCCGTGGTTGGATCGGGCTGTGCACCGGCATGAACCGCCAATGTGTCAAAGCCGGGCGTACGATCTGTCATGTCTGACCTCCTTGAGACAAAACTCGAAACTGCGGACATCATTAGCTTCGCTCCAACAGGAGGCAAAGAAGCTTTTGGTCCAAGATGACCTGTTTAGTAGCAATTTCACTCGGAAAGCGGTGCGGGAGCTAGAATTTCATTCCTCGAGAGAGCCCGTCGCAAAAACGCGCTACCTCTCGCAGTTACCATGCGTGGTAACTATCTGCCGCTCCATTTCGGATCGCGCTTCTCTATAAAGGCGCCGATGCCCTCTTCCGCATCTTGAGCCATCATGTTTTCCACCATGACCTGGACGGTGTACCGGTAGGCGTCTTCAAGGCTCATCTCGGCCTGACGATAGAAGGCTTCCTTGCCGATCTTGAGCGTCAGCGGCGACTTGGCGACAACGATCCGTGCCAACTGCAGTACGGCATCATGCAGCGCTTCCCGCTCTACAACGCGATTGACGAGGCCATAGGACAGCGCCTGCTCCGCGTCCATCTTCTCGCCCGTCAACAGCATTTCCATCGCCTGTTTGCGCGGAATGTTGCGGGAGAGCGCCACCATCGGCGTCGAGCAAAAGAGACCAATGTTGACGCCGGGCGTGGCGAAGGTTGCGTGCGCTGTCGCGACCGCCAGATCGCAAGATGCGACGAGCTGACATCCTGCCGCCGTGGCGATTCCGTCAATGGCAGCAATCACCGGCTTCGGGAGCTTGACGATGGCCAGCATCAGCGAGGCGCAGAGTTCCATCGTTTGGGCGAAGAAGGCGCGGCCGCCATCCGGATCGCTGCGGCGGGCCTGCATTTCCTTAAGGTCATGACCTGCGCTGAACACCTTTCCGTCATGACGGAGGATGACCACACGAACCTCAGGATCCCTGCCCGCCCGTTCGATTGCAGCCTTGAGTTCGGTCATCAAGGCAATGGACAGCGCATTAGCCGGAGGATTGGCAAGGGTGAGGCGCAGGATCCCCTCCTCCAGGTGCTCCCGTACCAGAGCCTCCTTCGTCACAACGTCAGCCGATGATGCAGCCATGCCGGAATTCCTCCTCGATATTTCCTGCCCCCCAAGCTAGATGACTAGACGCAGAAGTTCCAGTTCTACGAACCCCGAACCCATTCTGCCTGCAATATGGTGAGGTAAAATATTACCACACTTATAAGCCATTGTTTTTAGGTATCTTTTTTGGACTGACCCAGGATCGGTTGAGTTGACTTTGCGACCACCGCCCTCTATAAGCGCCCAATCGTGATCCAAGGTCACGTGTCGAGGGCTTCATAGCCATCGGGTCAAGCAACAAGAAATGTCCTGCGGTTCACCCTGCAGGATCGGATATGGAAACTCTACCATGAAAACCTTTTCGCAGAAGCCTGCGGAAGTAACGAAGAAGTGGGTTGTTATCGACGCCGAAGGTCTGGTCGTTGGTCGTCTCGCATCGCTCGTTGCCAACCGTCTGCGCGGCAAGCACAAGCCAACCTTCACGCCTCACGTTGACGACGGTGACAATGTCATCATCATCAATGCCGACAAGGTTGCCCTGACCGGCCGCAAGTACGAAAACAAGAAGTACTACTGGCACACCGGTTACATCGGCGGCATCAAGGAGCGCACTGCTCGCCAGATCCTCGAAGGCCGCTTCCCGGAGCGCGTTCTCGAGAAGGCTATTGAGCGCATGATCCCGCGCGGTCCTCTCGGCCGCCGTCAGATGAAGAACCTGCGCGTCTACGCCGGTGCTGACCATCCGCATGAAGCACAGCAGCCAGAGAAGCTGGACGTTGCTGCGCTCAACAAGAAGAACGTGAGGGTGTAGCCCGATGGCTGAACTGAATTCACTCCAGGAACTCGGCGCTGCAACGCAGGCCGCTGCACCGGCTGCTCCTGTCCATGTACAGAAGCTTGACGCGCAGGGCCGCTCCTACGCCACCGGCAAGCGCAAGAACGCAATTGCCCGCGTATGGGTCAAGCCGGGCTCCGGCAAGATTACCGTCAACGGCAAGGAATTCGCTGCGTACTTCGCACGTCCGGTTCTGCAGATGATCCTGCAGCAGCCAGTCGTTGCTACCAACCGCGTCGGCCAATACGACATCGTTGCAACCGTTGTCGGCGGTGGTCTCTCCGGCCAGGCCGGTGCGGTTCGTCACGGCATCTCCAAGGCTCTGACCTACTTCGAGCCAGAGCTGCGCGGCGTTCTCAAGAAGGGTGGTTTCCTCACCCGCGACAGCCGCGTCGTCGAGCGCAAGAAGTACGGCCGCGCCAAGGCACGTCGTTCGTTCCAGTTCTCGAAGCGCTAATCAGAGCTTCACGGACTTTCGAGAAAGCGGGCTTCGGCCCGCTTTTTTGTTGGGCGCATTTCCAAATGACCGCTCAAAAGAAAAAGGGACCCGCTAACGAGCCCCCTCTCCTTCAGTAACTGAAGTTGCTTCTTATGCGGCGTCCTTGCGGACTGCCTGCAGGGCAACTGCCCACTTGTAGAGTTCATCCAGCAGCCCCGTCGCGCCCTGCACGATCGGCTCGCTCGGCGTGAAAACGCCTTCGTTGATGAACTGCGGGAACTGCGGCACCGGTACGGTCTGCGGCAGCGCGTGCATGTTGAGGTTCGCAACCATCTGGCGCAGCTCCTGAGCAGCGCGCAGGCCGCCCGAGATGCCGCCGTAGCTGACGATGCCGGCAGGCTTGTAGGCCCACTCACGCGACAGGACCTGAAGCGCGTTGATCAACGATGCGGGCGGGAAAGACGTATATTCCGGGGTCAGGAACAGGAAGGCGTCACCGGAAGCAACGCTGGCTGCCCAGCGCTTGGTATGCTCATGCTCATACTTCTGCATGACCGGGTGAGCAGCTTCGTCAAGGAGCGGCAGGTTGAAATCAACCAGGTCAACCAGTTCAACCTGGAACTTGCCATGCTTCTCAGCGAGTTCCTTGACCCACTGGCCGATGACAGGGCCGACGCGACCCGGACGGGTGCTGCCGATGATGATATTAAGTTTAGGAGCCATTCTATCGCACTTGCTGCGACCGACACGTGGGAGGGCGCGCCGGTCTGGACTAACATTAGAACACTGGAAAAGCCTGGGTAGATTTTACACCAGTTAATGATCCAGTGTTGGCCTTTCAACTCGTTCAAAGGCTTCCGGTCAAGTTTCGACTTTGTCGCAAAGGTGAACGCTGTGTTTAGCGATTAGGATCCAATCCTTCCTCTCCCGCATGATCTGCCCGGCAAATCCGGGAGTTGATTTTGAGCGGGATATGGACCATCTGTCAGCTAATCTTTCATGGGCATTGGTAGAATGGCAAAGATCTTCATCGACGGCGAACACGGCACCACCGGCCTTCAGATCCGCTCACGGCTCGAGGGCCGCACCGACATCGAGCTCATCTCGATCCCGGTGGAACGCCGCAAGGATGCGGGTGCGCGCGCCGAGTACTTGAACAACGCGGACATCGCGATCCTTTGCCTGCCCGATGATGCCGCTCGCGAGAGCGTTTCCCTGGTGGCGAATGGCAACACGCGCATCATCGATGCGTCGACCGCGCACCGCACGGCCGAAGGCTGGACCTACGGTTTTGCCGAGATGGACAAGGATCAGGCGAAGGCCATCGCCACCGCACGTTACGTGGCCAATCCCGGCTGCTGGCCGCAGGGCCCGATCGCGCTGCTGCGCCCGCTGATCACCGCCGGCCTTATCCCGGACAACTATCCAGTGACCATCAACGGCATTTCCGGCTACTCCGGCGGTGGTCGTTCGATGATCGAGGACTATGAGTCCAAGGGCGAGGATGCGCCTGAGTACCTGCCTTACGGCCTCACCCTCAACCACAAGCACCTGCCGGAGATCCGGTCCTTTGCCAAGCTTGCCATCGACCCGCTGATGCAGCCAGTCGTCGGCAACTTCGCTCAGGGCATGATCACCATGGTGCCGCTGCAGCTTGGACACCTGCCGAAGGTTCCAACCGGCGTCGAGCTCCACGCAGCGATCGCCGATCACTTCGCTTCGCTGGAAGGAAGCGTCGTGGAAGTTGCTCCCTTCGAGGCGATCGATCGTTCGCCCGAGATCCAGCCGGAGGTGTTCAACGACACCAACAAGATGCGGCTCCACGTCTTTGCCAACGACAAGCGGGCGCAGGCAGTTCTGCTGGCTGTCTACGACAACCTCGGCAAAGGCGCTTCGGGTGCAGCCGTCCAGAACCTGGACATCATGCTGCGGGGCTGATGCTTCGACAAGCTCAGCATGAGGGCGTCGTACTAAACAAAAATGCCGCCTCAAGGGCGGCATTTTTCATTTGAGGAGACTTCTGGATCAGACCTGCTCGTAGGGCACGTTGATCTCGACCTTGTGCTCCATCCATTCCGGAATCGGAAGGTTCTTGGTGCGCAGGAAGGCTGGGTTGAAGAGCTTCGACTGGTAGCGAGTGCCGTAGTCGCAAAGCATCGTCACGATCGTGTGGCCGGGACCCAGGTCCTTCGCCAGGCGGATCGCACCAGCGATGTTAACGCCGGACGATCCGCCAAGGCAAAGGCCCTCCTCCTGGACGAGGGAAAAGATGATCGGCAAAGCCTCCGCATCCGGGATCTGATAGGCAAAATCAGGACGGAAACCTTCCAGGTTCGCGGTTACGCGGCCCTGGCCGATGCCCTCAGTGATCGAGTCGCCTTCGGCCTTCAGCTCACCGGTCGTGTAGTAGCTGAACAGCGAAGCGCCGAGCGGATCGGCAAGGGCCACCTTGACGTCGGAGCTGAAGCCGCGCAGGCCTTCCGCCACACCCACCAGCGTACCACCGCTGCCCACGGCCGAAACGAAGCCGTCAACCTTGCCGCCGGTCTGTTCCCAGATCTCACGGGCGGTTGTCACGCGGTGGCCGTCGCGGTTGGCGACATTGTCGAACTGGTTCGCCCAGATCGCACCGTTCGGATCGGTCTTCGCCAGCTGTTCGGCCAGTCGTCCGGAAAGGCGGACGTAGTTGTTCGGGTTGCGGTACGGGACAGCCGGAACTTCGATCAGCTCCGCGCCGAGCAGCCGCAGCGCGTCCTTCTTTTCCTGGCTCTGCGTCTCGGGAATGACGATCGTGGTGCGGTATCCCAGCGCCTTGGCGACCATGGTGAGGCCGATGCCGGTGTTGCCAGCCGTTCCTTCCACAATCCGGCCACCGGGCTGCAGCAGACCGCGCTTCTCCGCGTCGCGGATAATGAAGAGCGCCGCTCGGTCCTTCACCGACTGGCCGGGGTTCATGAATTCGGCCTTGCCGTAGATCTCACAGCCCGTTTCTTCCGACGCGCGCTTGAGCCTGATCAGTGGCGTGTTGCCAATTGCTTCCAGAACTGACGAATGCATGGAAATTAACCTCTTGTGTACTCGCAACCTAGAAAGAGGCCGGCAAACTAGCAAGGACGCCCGTTTCGTCCGCAGGCGTCCGAGAGGTATGAAAATCTTTGAAAGGGCTTGAAGAAGAAATCAGATTTCATCGACGTTCTGAGTTCCGGCTCAGGCGGGAACTTCCTGCCGCGCGGGCTTCGCGTCCTCGGCAAAGAGGTAGATGAAGAGGCCAATCGCCAGCGCCAATGAGAAGCATGCAAAGAGCACCTGATAGCCCCAGGAAGGGTCTTCCGGCACGGCAGCTGCCGAGTAGATCCCCGCGAACAGGAACTGCGTCAGCCCCACGCCACCGATCGAGAAGAAGTTCAGGAGCGTTGCGCCACGGCCGGTCAGATGCGACGGCATGAAGGCCTTTCCGTGTGCGAGCAGAACACCATAGCTGCCACCGCAGAAGGCGATGACGATGAGTGCCGCTACCATGTGCATGACCGGAGCCGTCGGAACCATTGCCAGCCACAGGAGCACCGCAATGGTGGCCACCGAGCCCCATACGAGGATCCACTTGCGCGTCCTGAACAGCGTGTCGAGGGGTCCATAGGCGAAGGAGCCGATGGCCAACGCTACGGCCATGTAAAGCGCCACCTGGCCGATAAAGGTGGCATCGGCATGGTAGACGTCGCGCAGATACGGCCCCACCCAGAGCCCTCGGATGGCCTGGGATGGAATGTTCATGACGATCGCCATGGGGATGATGAGGCAGAAGGCTTTGGAGCGGAAGAGATCGAGGTAACCGCGGATCATGCCGGACATCGAGACCGGCGCGTCAAGCGGCGGTTCCTTGACGAAGAGGAAGATGGCGGCAGAAATGATGAGGGTGCTAATTGCAAAACCGGTCATCACCGTTCGCCAGCCCCACAGCTCCGCTGCAACAGCAAGCGGTGACGTGCCGATGATGCTGCCGACCAGACCGAGGCCGATGAAGAACGAGGTGAGGATCGACAGACGCGCCGGCGGATAGCTTTTCGCAAAAATGAAGACGGAGGCCATCAACACCGGTGAACAGCCCATGCCGATCAGCGCCATGGCGATGATCACTGCCCCTGGGCTGGATGCCAGCGCCATCAGCAACGCGCCAAGGGTTCCGCATACCCCCATCAGATAGGCGGCCGTGCGGCGCGGGCCGAAACGGTCGAGCGAGATCCCCACCGCAAACTGCATTACGGCGAACACGGCATACCACGCGCCGGAAGCCATGGAGAGCTCCGCGTGGGTGGCATTGAGTTCCGATGTGAGGACTGGCGTCAGGACGGCAAGAAACGATCGGTAGAACTGCGAAAGCATGTATGCAGCTGTCAGTGCAACGATCCCCACCACGACTCACTCCTCCATAAGCCCATCCCGGCACTTTAAAGCGCTGAGAGCCCGCGTCTACTGGAGGCGTTATGCTCATTCGATTCATGCGGCATAACGAAAACGGCAGCCGGATGCCTCCGGACTGCCGTTTGGATGTATACCTGCGCCTGAGCTTTAAGCGGCGCGGATCGTGCGGCGCTGCTGTCCGCCTTCAGAAGGACGGCGGCTGCGCTTCTGCTGGCCCCTGCCCGCTCCGGCATGCTCGCCATTCTCACGCTTCGGCTGGCCGGACCTCGGAGGAGCCGAGCCCTCCGCCTTCTTGGCGTTGTTGCCGAACTTGGGACGACCAGCAGGAGCGCTGCGCTTCGGCTGTCCCTCGCCAGCCTTCTCGCCTTCCATCAGCGGCGCGCCGGTCACGTCCTTGATGACCGTCAGCTTCTGGCGGATCAGGCGCTCGACCTGGCGCAGCTTCGAAGCCTCGGCAGGATCGCAGAGCGTGATCGCCTCGCCTTCCGCGCCATTACGGCCGGTGCGGCCAATGCGGTGCACGTAGCTTTCCGCCTCGTCCGGCAGGTCGAAGTTTACCACATGGCTGATGCCCGGCACGTCAATGCCGCGGGCGGCGATGTCGGTGGCCACCAGGATGCGGACCTTGCCGGCACGGAAGTCGTTCAGCGCACGCTGGCGAGCGTTCTGGGACTTGTTGCCGTGGATGACGGCCGCTGCAAAGCCATCACGCTCCAGATCACGGGTCACGCGATCGGCGCCGTGCTTGGTGCGGGCGAAGACGATGATCTGCTTCATGGCGTCGCCCGAGAGCAGGCCAGCGAGGATCGCACGCTTCTGCTTCAGCCGTGCCATGATCACGCTCTGCTTGATCTCAGGAGCAGCCGTTCCCTGCTTCACGACCTCGACGCGGACGGGGTTCTTCAGGAGGCTGTTCGTCAGCTCCTCGATTTCCGCCGGCATGGTGGCCGAGAACAGGCAGGTCTGGCGCTTCGGATGGGTCGCCTTGGCTATGCGGCGGACTTCATGGATGAAGCCCATGTCCAGCATACGGTCGGCCTCGTCCAGAACCAGGTAGCGGGTCTCAGCCAGGCTGATTGCGCCTTCCTGCATCAGGTCAGCAAGACGGCCGGGAGTCGCGATCAGAATATCGACACCCTGCGCCATGCGGCGCACCTGGCTGCCACGGTTGACACCGCCCAGGACGAGTGCCGTGAAGATGCGGGAGCCCTTGGCGAGATCCTTGATGACGGTTTCAATCTGTACCGCCAGCTCACGCGTCGGCGCAAGGATCAGGGCCTTTGCCGTACGTGGCTTGTTGCGGGACTGTTCGGCAACGATCTTCGACAGAATGGGCAGCGCGAATGCAGCTGTCTTGCCCGATCCCGTCTGGGCGAGACCCAGGATGTCGCGGCCTTCGAAGGCATGTGGAATGGTCTGTGCCTGGATCGGCTTGGGCTCGGTCATGCCAACAGCGTCAAGCGCCTTCAGCAGCATTCCGGAAATACCCAGTTCAGCGAACCCGTTCGGGGTTGCGTCAATAGCGTTCGTCAAAACGTTCTCTTTCTCTCGCGTGCAGCAAAGGCACGCAAATACGGTGGGATGAGGCGCAACTCACCAATCAGCATTCAATGAAACGACAAGACGGCGGATCATTCCGCACGGCTGCGCTGTCGTGGCTACGGATCTTCCGTAACCTTTCCGCCTAACAGTTCCAGGAAGAACATGAGGAGGACAAGCGCAACCAGTCCGCTGAGGGAAAACCGGATCAACCCGGTCCATGCGCCTCCCGCTCATATGGAGCAAAGGGCGCAAGATTGCAAACGAATTAGTCCAAAGAAGCGATTTTGCGCATCATTTCTTCGAGAGCGAGCACCGTTCGCCAGTTGCGGGCGGTCCCCGCAAGCTTCAGCGTCGGCTCGATCTTTGGCGCGAAAAGGGACCGCCCCATGCCATCCGGCGTATGGAGGTAAAGGAACCTCCCCTGCACCGTGAAACGCTCGGTGCCGGTGGCTTTTTCCGTCAGTTTCTGGATAGCTTCCGGATCAGGCTCCCGCTCCAGAGCATAGAGGTGGAGCTTCGTTGGCTCCGCCACAGCATCCGGAAACGGGTTACCGGAAATGGCTCCCTGCCAGTCCTGGTGTGAGCGGACCAGCACGTGCTTTTCGAAGCCCATTTCCTTGCGCACGATTGCTGCCACACGCTCCGCCACCCCGGGCTCGTCAAGCTCTGAACTCAGGACGGCATTGCCGGAGTTGATGTAAGTCGAAACATGGCCAAAATTGCCTTCCGCCAGCACCGTCCGCAGCTGCTTCACCGGCAGCTGGGTTGCCCCACCGACACCGCGAAACAGAATGACGTAAGCAGAAGAGGTCATATCAGAAGGCTGGAGATCGTGTCGTTCTCAGTGATGTCCTGATAGGCCCAGCCAGAATCCTCAAAGCGTTTCAACAGCGTCTTGAAGTGGCGGGGGTCCTTGGTCTCGATGCCGATCAGGACCGAACCGAAGTTGCGGGCCGACTTCTTCAGGTACTCAAAGCGCGTGATGTCGTCTTCGGGCCCGAGCAGGTCGAGAAAATCGCGCAGCGCACCCGGGCGCTGGGGAAAGCGGAAGATGAAGTACTTCTTCTTGCCCTCGAAGCGCAGCGCGCGTTCCTTCACGTCCGGCAGGCGCTCAAAGTCGAAATTGCCGCCGGAGATCAGGCAGACCACCGTTCGCCCCTTGATGCTGGCGCGCGGGAGCGTCTTCAGGACGTCAATTGACAGCGCACCGGCAGGCTCAAGGACGACGCCCTCAACATTGAGCATCTCGATGATCGTCGCACAAACGCTGTTTTCCGGCACAAGATGCACCAGATCCAGCGGGAAAGATTTCAAGCGCCGGAATGGCTCCTTGCCGATCTCGGCCACGGCCGCACCGTCAATGAAATTGTCGACCTGCGGGAGCTTCACCCGCCTGCCCGCCTCAAGGCTGCGCGCAAGACTGGGCGCGCCGGAAGGCTCGACGAACATGAACTGCGCGCCAGCGCCGATCTCATGCAGATAGGAGGTAACACCAGCGGCAAGACCGCCGCCGCCCACGGGCAGGATGATCAGCGCGCCATCCAGACGGTCGCCAAGCTGCTGGACCAGTTCGTGGGCAATGGTCGCCTGACCCTCGATGATGTCCACATGATCAAACGGCGGCACCATGATCGCGGTGGTGGACGCGGCAAAGACTTCGGCCGCTCGGTTGCACTCGTCGAAAAAGTCGCCAACCAGCTGAACCTCGATGAACTCGCCGCCGAAGAGACGCGTCTTGTCGATCTTCTGCTGCGGTGTCGTCACCGGCATGAAGACCACGCCCTTTTTCTGGAAATGGCGGCATGCATAGGCGAAGCCCTGCGCATGATTGCCAGCGGAGGCGCAGACGAAACTCTCGACCGTAGGATCGGCCTCCAGTGCCCGGCGGATAAACGTGAAGGCACCGCGCAGTTTATAGGAGCGAACGGGCGTAAGGTCTTCACGCTTCAGATAAATCTCGGCTCCGGTCTTGCGCGAAAGATAGGCGTTCCGCTGAAGTGGCGTTGAGGGGAACAGTTTACCCAACGCTTCCTCGGCCCGTCTCACCCGCTCAACAAAAGCGTTCATTTTCACTGCCCTTCTCACGCGACGTCTGGATTATCCCGCTGATTTCAGCCACACCCTTGCTATCGCACATTGTGCACCGTGAAGCGAATCTCGTGTTCAAGCGTTCGCCTCGATGAAGAAGCGCCGCCCTGGAGGACCCTGCCTGTGCAATACACGGCTGTTCGTGCCGCCATTCACATAGCTTCGATCTTTGCGCTCTATCTCTCCGTGGCAATGCTGTTCCCGGCCGCAGTCGACCTCTATTATGGTAACAGCGACTGGGAAGTCTTTACAATCACTGCTTTTTTCAGCGGAGGCTTGGCAGCAGGAATCGCACTCGCCACCCAGGGATCAAGGCCTGTCCTCTCATCACGCTTCGGCTTTCTGCTGGTAAACCTCTTGTGGTTTACGGCTTGCGTCGTCGGCACTGCACCGCTTCTCGCCTCGTCGCTTGATCTCGACGTTCCCGATGCATTTTTCGAGGCCGTTTCGGCGGTGACCAGCACCGGTTCAACGGTTCTGGTGGGGCTCGATGCTCTGCCGCCCGGCATCCTGCTCTGGCGTTCGCTCCTACAGTGGGTCGGTGGTCTCGGCGTGATCGCGCTCGGCCTCTTCATCCTGCCGTTCCTGAATGTCGGCGGCGTCTCCTATTTCAAGATCGAATCGACCCACATAGAAGACCAGCCGTTCGACCGCTTCTCCACCTTCGTGCGCACGCTCATGAGCATCTATGTGATGCTCACCTTCATCTGCGCCATCGCCTATGCGTTCGCTGGAATGCGCCTGTTCGATGCGGTCAATCACGCGATGACGACGCTCGCGACAGGCGGGTT
The DNA here is from genome assembly GCF_014641695.1 of Nitratireductor aestuarii. Classification (GTDB taxonomy): domain Bacteria; phylum Pseudomonadota; class Alphaproteobacteria; order Rhizobiales; family Rhizobiaceae; genus Chelativorans; species Chelativorans aestuarii. Next base: position 24,223 of record NZ_BMIF01000007.1, read on the forward strand.
CTCGACCCATGATCTCTCGATGGGTTTTTACAACGACCAGCCGGCCATCCTCTGGATCGCGACGATCTTCATGTTCATCGGTGGCCTGCCCTTCTCGATGCTGATCCTGTTTTTCGTGAAGGGCCGGTTCGATGCGCTACGCGATCCACAGATCAAGGTCTATGCTGGTTACGTGCTGGTTTTCGTGCTCTTGGGTGCAGCCTACCTGCGACTGGCCGACGGACGCAGCCCCGGCGATGCCCTCACCCATTCCGCCTTCAACTTCGTCTCGATCATCACGACCACGGGCTTTGCAACAGAAGACTATGGCCTCTGGGGCTCGCTCGGTGTGGCCGGAGCGTTCCTCGCCATGTTCCTCGGCGGCTGCTCAGGTTCGACAGCAGGCGGCATCAAGGCATACCGGTTCCTGATCCTTTACGAGCTGCTGCGCAACGGCCTGCGCAAGCTCGTCTATCCAAACTCGATCCAGATCGTTCGCTATGGCGATCGTCCCGTGGAGGACGAATTGCAGCGGGCGGTGGTTCTCTATTTCGCCGCGTTTCTGGTGGTTTGGGCGATGATCATCCTGCTGCTGGCAGGCACCGGGCTCGACCTCATCACGTCGGTGACATCGGCGCTGACAGCCATCACCAACGTGGGCCCCGGACTTGGAACCTTCATCGGTCCGGTCGACAATTTCTCCACGCTCACCGATCCGGCCAAACTCATCATGGCCTTCGCAATGCTGCTCGGACGTCTGGAGATCCTGGCGGTGCTGGTGATCTTCACGCCGATTTTCTGGAAACGTTGAGCCTGTTGCGGCCGGGAAGGCCCGACCGCAACAGGCCTCGAAACTACTTCTTCTCGATGTCGAACAGCGAACGGTACTGGCGCGGCTGCGAACGCAGGTACTGATTTGGCGCGGCAACCCGATCGCCGAAGTGAGCAGCTGCATGCCAGGGCCAGCGCGGGTTGTAGAGGATAGTCCGGGCGAGCGCGATCATATCCGCGTCGCCCGTGCCTATGATTGCCTCGGCCTGCTCGAAATCGGTGATGAGGCCGACGGCCACCACCGGCATCTTCGTCGCCTGCTTCACGGCACGCGCGAGCGGCACCTGATAGCTCGGACCCACCGGGATCTGCTGGCGGGCATCGAGGCCCCCACTGGAGACATGAATCGCATCGCAACCGCGCGCTTCCAGCGCCTTGGCAAATTCGACCGTCTGCTCAATGTCCCAACCGCCCTCGACCCAGTCGGTGCCGGAAACGCGGATCGAAACCGTGCGGTCCGCCGGAAAGGCTTCACGAACCGCATCAAAGACTTCCAGCGGAAAACGCATGCGGTTCTCGAGGCTACCGCCATATTCGTCCTCGCGCCTGTTTGCGAGGGGCGAAAGGAACTGATGCAGCAGATATCCGTGAGCGCCATGGATCTGTACGGCGTCGATCCCGAGGCGCGCTGCCCTCTTGGCTGCCGCAGCAAAGGCGTCGCGAACGCGCTTCAGGCCATCGCGGTCGAGGCTCAGCGGCGCATTCTCGGTGCTCTGGAAAGGAAGGTTGGACGAGGACCATGTCTGCCAGCCGTTCGGGTGCTCAGGCCGCAGCTGCCCGCCGCCGTGCCAGGGCAGATCGGTCGAAGCTTTACGGCCCGCATGCGCAAGCTGGACCGCGATCGGCATATCCGACCAGCGGCGGACGGTCTCCAGCACCTTACCCATGGCCGCTTCGGTCTTGTCGTCCCAAAGCCCAACATCGCCGTAGCTGATACGGCCTGCGGGCTCCACGGCCGTAGCTTCGATGGTCAGCAGGGCCGCACCGGAAAGCGCCAGGTGGCCGAGGTGGATCTGGTGCCAGTCGCTCATGCAGCCATCTTCGGCCGAGTACATGCACATGGGCGCGATGACGATGCGGTTGGCGAGCTTCAGCTTGCCAACTTCAATGGGACTGAACAGACGGGACGGCATAGGCAAACTCTCTCATTTTCAAGACGAAGGGACGCCCCGATGTTCAAACCGGGACGCGGGAAGAATATTCAGGGCTGCGCCGATCAGACGAAGAGATCGACCTTCTCAAACTTCGTGACATCGATCAGCCCGATGTCGGAGATCCGAAGTTCTGGAATGACAACGAGCGCCAGCAGCGAATGCTGCATATAGGCATTGTTGAGGGTACATCCCATCTCGCGCATCGCTTCCGTGAGACGGGCGGCCTTATCGGCGACAATTTCTGCCCGCTCATCGGACATGAGGCCGGCGATCGGCAGTTCCACCAGCGCCAGCTCCTTGCCGCCGGAGACCATCACCACGCCGCCGCCGACTTCGCCTAGGCGGTTACAGGCCAGCGCCATGTCTTCCTTGTTGGTGCCAACGACGATGATGTGATGCGAGTCATGGGCAACCGTGGAGGCCAGCGCACAATCCTTCCCGTAGCCGAAGCCCGAGACGAAGGCATTTACCACAGTTCCGGTGCCCCGGTGACGCTCCACCAGTGCGATCTGGCAGATGTCGTTCGCGCGGCTCATGCCGACGAGGCCGTTCTCCACGGGAAGCTCCGCCACGCTCGCACGCGTCGGCGCCTGGTTCTCGATGATGTTGATGACGCGCGCCTTGACTGCCTCGGCACCCGAAGGTGCGGCAATGTCAAAGTCGCCAGCTTCAAGCGTCTTGCCGAGCTTCACCGTGTTCTTGGCAGTCGCCGGATAGTTCCAGGCGGGAATGTCAGCAACGAGCTTGCCGGCCTTCGCCAGCAGCACACCACGCGCGTAGACTTCATCAATTGCTAGCGACGCCAGATCGGAGACGATCAGCACATCCGCACGGCGGCCGGGGGTGATGGAACCCAGCTCGCGTGCCAGACCGAAGTGCTCGGCGGTGTTGATGGTCGCCATCTGGATCGCTGTCACGGGCTTCAGCCCCTGTTCGATCGCGTGACGCACCACGCGGTCCATATGGCCGTCATGCACCAGCGTACCGGAATGGCTGTCGTCCGTGCAGAGGACGAAGTTGCGGGGATCGAGCCCCTGTTCCGTCACTGCCTTGATCTGGGTCGCTACGTCATACCAGGCGGAGCCCAGCCGCAGCATTGCCCGCATGCCCTGGCGGACGCGCGCAATCGCATCTTCCGCCCGGGTGCCCTCGTGATCGTCTTCCGGACCACCCGCCACATAGCCATGGAAGGGCAGGCCCAGATCAGGCGACGCATAGTGGCCGCCCACCGTCTTGCCAGCGCGCATGGAAGCGGCAACAACGCCCTTCATGATCGGATCATTGTTGGCGACGCCCGGGAAATTCATCACCTCGCCAAGGCCAATGATATTCGGCCAGTTCATGGCTTCCGCAACCTCTTCCGCGCCGATCGAAGCGCCGGCGTTTTCCAGTCCCGGCGCGGAAGGAACGCAGGACGGCATCTGGACATAGACGTTGATCGGCTGGCCCACCGCCTCGTCATGCATCAGCCGGACGCCCTCCATGCCGAGCACGTTGGCGATCTCATGGGGATCGATGAACATGCTGGTCGTGCCGTGCGGGATCACTGCCCGGCAGAACTCGGTGACGGTCACCATGCCGCTCTCGACGTGCATGTGCGCATCGCAGAGCCCCGGCACGAGATAGCGGCCAGCCGCGTCAACGACCGTCGTTTCCGGACCGATCGCATGGCTTGCATCAGGTCCGCAATAAGCGAAGCGCCCCGCTACGATCGCCAGATCCGTGCCCGGGATGATCTCGCCGGAATGAACGTTCACCCAGCGACCGTTGCGGATCACCAGATCGGCCTTGGCCCGCCCCATCGCCACATCCACCAGCTGCGGAGTGACGTCCACGCGAGATTTCAATATCGATGCCTTGCTGCTTGTTGTTGTCATGATCACCAGCATCCTGCCAAAAGTATGAGTCACCATTGGAAGCCGAATTTCGCCACCGGGCAAGGGCGAAATGGTCGCTCCCAGCGTGGCGGCTTTCGGTCGCGCCAAGCCATTGCCCGCTGCTGAATAAGATGCCACAACAACGCGGGGTGAGGAGGAGATGAAGATGGCAGAAGATGTAGTTGATATTGCAGCCTATTTCGATCGTATCGGCTACAAGGGGGCTGCTCGGCCGACGCTGGATACGCTGCAGGAACTGCATCTCTTACATCCGCTCGCCATTCCCTTCGAGAACCTCGATCCGCTGCTCGGCCGCCCTGTGAGTCTCGACCTCCCTTCGCTGCAGGCAAAGCTGGTTGAGGGCCGTCGCGGCGGCTATTGCTACGAGCACAACATCCTCTTCATGCATATGCTGCAAGAACTGGGCTTTGAGGTTTCCGGCCTTGGAGCACGGGTTCTGTGGAACCGTCCGGAAGGCGCGCTCACCCCGCGCACCCACATGCTGCTGCGGGTGGACATCGACGGCGAAACCTGGATCGCTGACGTCGGCTTCGGCGGCGTAACGCTCACCGCGCCGCTCAGGCTCGTGGAAGGCGTGGTTCAGGAAACACCACATGAGCGCTTCCGCCTCGACAGGGTCGAAGGCTACTGGCTACTGCAGGTCGAGATCGGTGAAGAGTGGCGTTCCACCTTCCGCTTCGGGCTCGAGGAAAACCTGCTGTCGGACTATGAGATCGCCAGCTACTTCGTCTCGACACACCAGCAGTCGCATTTCGTTCATACGCTGATGGCCGCACGGCCCACACGCGAGGGACGCTATGCCCTCAGCAACAATCGCCTGAGCTTCCGTGGCCCGGAAGCATTCCAGCGGGAACTGGCGAGCCCCGATGAGGTCGAACAGGTGCTGCGCGACATCTTCGGGATCCACGTGCCAATGGGGCTTGCCCAGGCACTGGAGCGAGAGGAGCTTCTGTAGCCTCTACTTTTTCTGCTTCGCTTCTTTTTCCTTGGCGAGGCGGTCACGCAGCTGCTTGCCGCGACCCTCAAGGTTCGTCTGTCGTCCGCGAGCCACGGCAAGCGCATCGTCCGGAATGTCCTTGGTGACCACACTGCCGGAACCGACATAGGCCCCTGCACCAATCGTGATCGGCGCAACCAGCGACGAGTTGGAGCCAACGAATGCCCCTGCCCCTATTACCGTGCGGTGCTTGTTGAAGCCGTCGTAATTGCAGGTGATCGTGCCCGCGCCGATGTTCGCCTTGGCGCCAACCGATGTGTCGCCGATGTAGGACAGGTGGTTCACCTTGGCCCCAACCTCGATCACCGACTTCTTCACCTCAACGAAATTGCCGATCTTGGCCTTGTCCTGCACATCCGCGCCCGGACGCAGGCGGGCGTAAGGTCCGATTTGCGCGCCATCAGCAATCGACGCCTGCTCGAAGTGGCAGAAGGCGTGGATCGTGACGCCAGAACCCACGCGCACGCCGGGGGCAAAGAAGACGTTCGGCTCGATGACCGTGTCCTGCCCGATCTCGGTGTCGTGCGACAGGAACACGGTTTCCGGTGCGATCATGGTCACGCCCTGCAGCAGCAGTTCGTGGCGACGGCGCTTCTGCCAGATGGCTTCGGCCTGTGCCAGCTCGGCGCGATTGTTGACGCCCAGCGCGTTCTCGAACGAAGCCTCGATGGCGCGGACGGAGAGACCATCCTTCACCGCGATTTCGACGATATCGGTCAGGTAGAATTCACCCTTGGCGTTGGCGTTACCCACCTGATCCAACAGCGCTAGTGCGTGCGCACCAGCAATTGCCATGATCCCGCCGTTGCAGAACTGGATGCGGCGCTCCTCGTCCGAGCAGTCCTTCTCCTCGCGGATGGCAACCAGCGTTCCGTCGCGTTCGATCAAGCGGCCATAACCGGTCGGGCTTTCCGTGCGGAAGCCCATGACGGCAACGGCAGCACCATCCGCCAACGACGCGCGCATGTCCGTGAGCGCTGCGGCGTCGATCAGCGGCGTGTCGCCAAACATCACAAGCACGTCGTCATAGTCACGGGCAATCGCCTCGCGGGCCGCAAGAACCGCGTTAGCGGTGCCGAGCTGCTTTTCCTGCAGATAGAATTCAGCCGTTCCTGCCCGCCCTTCGATTGCCGCGCGAACCTTGTCCGCGCCATGGCCGATAACGAGGGCGAGCGCCTCAGAGCCTGCCAGCTTCGCCGCGTTCATGACATGGGCAACCATTTCGAGGCCGGCAACCGGATGCAGCACCTTGGGCAGCGCGCTCTTCATGCGAGTGCCCTCACCGGCGGCGAGGATGATGGAAAGGCAGGTTCTGGACGTCATGAAAACCCCATCGTCAAAAGTGGGCACCTTTTAGCACACCAGCGTTAAGAACTGGCAACGGCAGAATGATGGAAAATCAACCGAGCGTTCCGAGCACCGGGAACGTCTCCAGCAACCAGAAAGCCGCGCTCTGGATGCCGCCGGAGAGGAACAGCACACCGGCAAGGACCAGCAGGCCACCGATCACCTTCTCCATGCGACCCATGTGGACACGGAACTTCTGCATGAAGCGCATGAAAGCGCCCGAGAACAGGGCTGCGATCAGGAACGGAATGCCGAGCCCAAGTGAATAGACCGCCAGCATCAGCGCGCCCTCGCCGATCGTCTCGCGGCCGCCTGCCAGCGTCAGGATCGGGCCCAGCACCGGCCCGATGCAGGGCGTCCAGCCGAAGGCGAAAGCGAGGCCCATCAGGTAGGCCGAACCGACCCCCGCCTGCTTGCCACCGCCCTGAAAGCGGAGTTCGCGAGACAGGAACGGGATGCGGAGAACGCCGAGGAAGTTCAGGCCCATCACGATGATAATGACGCCCGCGATGATGGCGAGCTCCTGCTGCCAGGCCCGCAGAAAGGCGCCGACGGTCGAGGCGCCTGCTCCAAGCGCGACAAACACGGTCGAAAAGCCTAGCACGAAGGCGAAGGCAGCCGACATCAGGGCGAATCGCGCCTTTGCATCGTCCGAGCGGCGGAAATCATCCATCGAAACGCCGGCCATGTAGCAGAGATAAGGCGGCACCAGAGGCAGAACGCAAGGGGAAAGAAACGAAATTGCCCCCGCGAGGAGCGCACTGCCGTAACCGATCTCGATCGCCATGGATGCCTGTCTTCTCCTTGATGCCCGCGCCTTATACCCCTGAAGCGCTGATGGACCAATGCCCGAGCGGCAGCAAAACGCCGCATCATCTGGCGCCGGGTACGTCACATTCGTGTGTGAAAGTGGTGAGCGCGCAGGGATTCGAACCCTGGACCTACTGATTAAAAGTCAGTTGCTCTACCGGCTGAGCTACGCGCTCTCACCGCTGAAACCAACGGGAGGAAACGCGGCGGAACATAGTTGCGTCGCATGTGGCGGTCAACAGCAAAACAGGCAGAAGAACGCATAGTCCTCGATTTAAATGTCAGCGCCTCGAGAAGCTCCACTTCCGTGGTCCAGCACAGACAACAACTCCTCCGCACGAACCTCCCACGTGTTGCGGGCTATGAACGCATCGATGACCGCTTGGTCAGGAACCGTTTCCGTGGCCTCGTCCAGAGCTTCGCAGAAGTCATCAATGCTCTCGACGGTGCGCGTGTAGGGATAGTTGTCGATCTGTGGCATGCGGAACGAGACCACCGGAAGCCCGAACGACAGGTATTCATAGATCTTGATCGGATCCACGCCATCGGCCAGCAAACCCATGCGGAACGGGATGATCGCCGCACTCCATCGCGCAGCATAGTTGTGCAATTGATGCCACTGCTTTGGACCGAGTAGATCGATGTTCTCCGACAGGTCCATGGAAGGTGCCGAGTGGCCGATCACCTCAAAGCGATACTGCGGGCGTCTGCGCGCGATCTCCGCCAAGCCCTCCCAGTCGAACCAGGCGGGTGAAAGGTGCCCGAAGTATCCCACCACCTTCGGAGAGACAGCCGGATTGTGCTGATACCCTTCCGGCAGAAAGTTGGATTCGACAGCATTGGGCATCAGCTCGACATGGGAGCAGCCCGTCTGCCTGCGCATCTTCTCCACCAAGGGGCCCGAGACGCAGAACACACGATCAGATTTCCTGACCACGAGTTGCTCCACGTCCGCGTTATACCATGAGGCCATGCCGACCTTGGAGAATTCTTCCCAGTCATCGCGGCAGTCATAGACGATCGTCCAGCCATGAGCGCGGAACATATCGATGGATTTCTCGATGCCGGGGAGCGGATACGAAATGATAAAGAGTTTCCGGGCGCCCCCCAGATCTGCAGCAGCGATCTTCCCGAGTATCTGCATGGTGATATCGACCGGGCTCTGAACCAGACCGTCTGCGTGGAAGGCCGGCAGCGGTTCATCTTTGCGGCTGCGATGGTAGCTGAAAAGCACCGGCGTCCCACGGGCGAGAAGCGCAAGGGTCTGGCGGATTGGGCGATTGCCGCGCGTATCCTGGATATGAGTCGTGCCGGAGAAGAGGAATACAATTTCCTTCGCCTCACCAGCGCGGACGCGTTCAGCAAGCCCCTGCCAATTGCGCAGAACCGTCTGAAAATTCTCGTCATCCGGCCCGAGCGGTTTCCGTCTCGCACGCATCTCCCTGGCAAGCTGCATCACATCAAGAGGCAGGCGCAGCAGCGCCCTGGGCGAAGTCGCTGCACCGGTGAGCAAACGCCCTACCCTGTAGCTTGTGCTTCCAAGGATGCGCTGATGCTCGGCCTGAAGCTGGTCCAGTTCCTTTCGGAGCGCTTCGAGTTCGCTGTTCTGATTCATTGGAGCGTTCCCATCAGCTTCTTGAAGGCTTCGACGAAGGCGTGCGGGCCATAGCGCCGCGACAGTTCCTGACGCAAAGCGTCCACTTCCTCCGTCGAAGGCGGTTGCGCAAGCACCTCGGCTGCACGGGCCACCTGTTCCGGCTGCCAGATATCGACGCGCTGGATCATGCGGGATTCGGGGAAGACCTCGCGGAACACCGGCAGGTCGTTGGTGATCAGAGGACACCCGCACAGCACCGCTTCCGCCGCCGCCATGCCGAAGGATTCGTCTCGCGAGGTCACCAGCATCGCACCTCCGCTCGCCGCGCATTGGCGATAGAGATCCGCCAATTCCGCGTTCTCGATGCGGTCGATCCACGTCACACAGTCTGAGACGCCGTGCTTATGGATCAGTTTGAAGAACGCTTCGGACTGTGCGGGCTGCGCAGCATAACCGCCAACCATATACAGGCGAACCGGACGTCCGAGGATCTTTCGGAGCATGGCAATATAAGTAACGGCCAGCCGCCAGTTCTTGTGCAGATCGAGCTTTCCAACCCAGATGAACTGCCTCTCGCCTTGCGCCAAAGGCGAAGCTGCGGGGGTAAAAAGTTCAGTGTCCAGAATGTTCGGGATGACAGCGAGCGAAGTTGACGACGGCAATCGGCTCGTCACCAGATTTTTGGAATAGCGCGTCGGTACCATCACGGCTGCAAGCCTCGACGGGGAGATCTCTGAAAGGTACGCCAACCCCGTGGCGACAGTCGTATGGACATCCAGCAGGACAGGATTGCGGCGGTAGAATGGGCCGCGAGCGCTGTGGAGCAGCTCAGGCGAGTCGATGACAATCACCGCGTCGTAGGCCCCCTGGCGCACGAGGTGCCCGAACGATCTTTCCTTGCCGAAATGGATGCCGTCCCGATCAGTCAGGACGTGCCCAAGCCCGTTATCCTGACTGAAGAATAGCTCGCACCGGATACCGGCAGCCTTCAAGGCCGCGCGTCGCAGAAGCAGCTGGGTGGAAACACCTCCGATGATACCGTAGCGATACGCATAGAGTACCTTCATGCGCCCTCGCCCATCGGATGAATTTCATCGGCTTGCGCTCTCATGTAGGCAGCCAGCGCCGGATCGAGCATGGAATCATCGTCCTCCGGATGCCATACGACGCGCCAGCCATGACGCCGCGCCCGGGCTACTCGCCGCAAGACTGCTTCCGACAGCGTCCGGATGACCAGGACGCCCGGCTTGCCATCCTGCTTATCCAAACGTTCGGCAATCAGAGTGGGGTCGTCAGTATGCAAAACGGAATCGCTCCCGAAGTTGGAAGGCACGCTCCTCCCGAAAACGATGGTGGATGCATCGAGCATTGCAGCGTTGTTGCCACGAGCTGTTACTGTCGGCGATGCCCCCTTTCTACGGCGTTGGAGGAACAGGCGCAGCAATCTGGCAAAGAAGACGATCGTACCCCGCCCCGGAGGAAAAGCGCCGAGCGCCCAACCTCCCACGCGATAGTGCAGACTTCCGCGAAGCGCGTCGAGCTCGGCTTCGCGCGAAGCAACCTCCTCGCGCAAGATCTCGATGAGATAGGCGTCCCAGTTCGTGTTGCCGGTGTCGTGTCTGGAAGTGGAGCTCATATGGCCACGACCATTTCCTTGGAATCGCCTTGCGGTTGTAGAGCTTCGGCGAAATCAACGAACAGGTCCAGCTCGCGCTGAATGATGATCGCCTTGGAGGATTGCTGGCGGACCCTGCGTGCAGCATTCCTTGAAAGTCGCAGGAAACGCTCTGGATCATGGTAGAGCATTTCGATGCCGTCCGCGATGGCCTGAGCATCCTCCGGCGGCGCCAAGATCCCACAGTCTTCATCAACGAATTCCGGGATGGCGGCTACCGCATTGGTGATCGGCACCAATCCGGAAGACATCGCCTCATCGCGTGAAACACCCTGGGAATCCATCCTGCTCGGCACCAGGAAAACGCCGTTCTCCCGATGAAGCTCCGCGACTTCCCGGTGGGGCAGAAACTGCTGCTCGATCCTCACGTTGTCCAACCCTTTCAGGGGCGCAATCGTCTGATCAAACAAAATGCCATCACCAACCATCGTGATGCTCAGTTCACTGAACCAAGGCTTATCCTTGAGCTGCCGGATGGCTTCGACGCTCAGGTCGTTCGCGTAAGTCTTGGAGCTGTATGGCCGTATGGACAGAAGGCGGAGCCTCTGTTCAGGGCGTTTCTCCCGGTACGAAAAGAGATCCGTGTCGATGGGATTATGGATTACGGCATAGGAGCCAGCCGGCAGACGAACGCCGAGATCTTCCATGGCCGTTTTGGCAGAATATTCCGACACGAACACGAGTTTCATGTTTTCAGGCAACGGTTGGAGGATTCCCCTCCAGAACGCCATTCGTTCTTCGCTTTGCTGCCGTGCTCGCGACAGTTCTTCTTCGCTGGCAAAATTATATTGCCGCCGATGCCAAGGCTGGATCTCCGAACCATGCACCCAGACCGTTATTTTCAGCCGTTGCACATGCTTTTGCAGGACCTCCCACATGTCTGGGTCTAGGAAATGGACCAGCACATGTTCGTAGGTTCCGTCGGCAAGCAGCGTATCCAGCGCTTCCTGAGATCCTGACATGACATCGATGTTCTCAAATTCGTGGTACCTCACCGGCTCATCTTTCCGAAGCCGGAAGACATCCACGTCGACACCTTGTTCGCGATACGCCCTCACCCGAGCATGCACGAAGGCATTGCGATAGAGATCGTCGTGGCTGGGATAGTGGTTCGTGAGAAGCAGATACCGGCTTCGTGCGATGATCTTCGCCGGCTGCAGCCGGCGATGACCAAGGAAGAGCCCCTGAACCGTCGCCCTGCCACTGCCGTAGATACGCAACCCTAACCTGATCCCATTCGTGCCTTCGGGAATTGCCACATCATGATTCTTGTTCGCGGGAGAGACCACGGCGGCGATGCGGTTGCGTTTTGCGTCGAGGAACACAATGACCAGCTGCAGATTCAGCCCGGGCTCGACATCGAAGTAGAACTTCGCCCGGCTGGAATATCCGAGTTCATCAAGCGTGAAATCCCGAGTCGAATAGATGTAGTCGTGCTTGCCATCGGCAAGTCGCGACCCGACCACGAGAGATTGGTCCGAAACTGTCAGGCTGTACTGCTTCTTCGAAGAAGGGCGGAACAGCTCTCCCAGCCTTTTTCCGGAAATCAGTGAATCTGAATCGGAGTTCTCCTGCTCGGGCGCAATCATTTCCGCGGCATGGGTCAGTTCTGTGATGGATATTCCCTCATCCAGAACTTTCAGGTCATCGACGGCCTCTTTGACCGCTTCAAGATCGATCCCCTCCGCCCTGCTGCCTTGCAGACAGTAGTTGAAGGCATCGATCCCCAGGACATTGCCAACAAATTCTCCCTCGCGAACTGAGACAGCAAAGTCCCGCAGTGTATCCGTCGCAATGCGCGACCCCCGAATCAGGGATGCCCGGTGAGCAACCCGTGCATCAAACCGGTACTCACGATGTGCATCGGCAGGGTTGAGACCCAGCCCTTCCTGCCACGAATAGTGCGCAAGCTTGCCGATCGCATCCGCCTCACTGTAGCGCGTCGCCAGAGCCAGATCTGTCAGGTAGTTGGGGCCATAGTAGTCTTCACCAACCATCGCCCCGATCCAGTCTCCCTCTTCAGCAATGGCTTTGATGGGACGTTCAGCCGCCTTGGTTGCAGGTATCAACTCGACATCGCCCCTTGAAAGATCGGGAGTTGCAAATCCGTCAACGACGACGACAAGCTTCCTGTTGCGGTAGGTCTGGCGGCCGAACTGATCAACCAGATTGTTCAATTCATCCTGCTTCTGCGCGGATCCAACGACGATCACGCGCGGCAGCAGATCAGGCATATCCTCGCGCTTCAGCTTGGCTACGATATATGCCAGACGGTTCTCGTATGTGTGCTCCCGCATAACCTTGCGCAAAGCCGCCAGCCTGAACTTGCGGAACGTCAGGTCATCTCCCGAAACACGCTCTGCCCGGCGTACCAACTCCTTCCCGTCGTCGCTGGCAATGACCAGATCTCCGAAGAGGAGGCGCAAGCCACGCGAATAGTTGCTGACGGTGATCGTGTTCGACGCGAGGAGTTCGAATACGCGGCGCGCAAACATTGTCTGCGACTGCTTGATGGAATTCAGATTGATCGCGTAGCGATACCCCTTGTAGGCCCGATCAACCTCGTTGAACGGCAGAGTGCCCACGATGTAGGGCTGGTACTCGTCAGGAAATTTGTAGTCTGGATGATCCTTGCCATAGTTCCGATCGAAGATTTCCAGCGGGCGATACTTCGGTAGCTCCTTGACGAAGTTGCCCAGATCCGCCGCCCGTTCAGGGTACTTCGCATAGTAGGCACCTGCGAAACAAAATGCATCCTTGCGGTCGTATGTCTCGATTGGATTGTGCACCCTGGGCTGGCAGGCAAAGGGCAGCAGATAGACCCGATCGTGACCAAGTGCGGCCTTGTAGCGATGGATGCAGTCGATATCGGTGGTGAAAACAAACTCACACAGGTTGGCGGTGTTGAGGAAGGTCTGAAAATGGACCGGATCCTCCTTGTTCCAGAACACCGTTGGCACGTCGTGCTCGCGGCACCAATTGACGATCTGCTGGAGTTCGGAGCTCGTATGGCCGACCTTGTTCCCCCAGCTTTCGTCCTTGCCGCGCCACGCTGACTCAACGAAAAGCATGTCCGGCCTGCACTTCTGCAGTTCCGATTCCCAGTTGTTCGGCGTCAATGCATGCAGATCGCATTCCGGGAGGAACGAATGGTAGGTGAACTCGTCCATGATGCACGCGACGCTCAGACGCCGACCTGAGATCCCGCGAAGCCTTGCGCTGATCTCCTCGAGGCGCTCGGCCGAAAGCCGCGCGGGCGTGGACAGCGGGATCGGATCCGCATGTGATATGCGCTGGTCTTCGTGAACCACATTGGCGCTTCCACCTCGAGGTTTGAACACCTGCGACGTCAGCCGGATGCCCTTCCGCGTCAGCGCATAGGCGCTTCTAATGCCGGAGGCCAGCTGGTAGGTACGGGAGCGACGAATTGCATCGAACTGACCGGTCACTCGCCTGTACTTGATATTGGCGGCATGTCGTTTTCGTTCCAGTTCGTTTCGTTTCTCATCCCAGACAGCCTGAAGCCTTTGATGCGAGCTCGACAGGCTTTCAATCGCCTTTCTTTGCTGTTCGCACAGTACCTCAAGTTCCTCCACCCGCGGATCGATGCCTGCGGTGGCTACAGCAAGCTGCGCCTGGAGCAAGGAAATTTGCTCCGTGGCACTTTTATACTTCAAGTTCGCATTGTGGAGATTTTCGCGAAGTCTGACGATCTCCCGTTCACTATCGTCGCGGTCTGCCTGCAACAGCAAGTGTTCAATTGATTGTCTCTGCTCTTCGCATAGTGTCTCAAGCTCCTGCAGGCGCAGGCGCGCATCGTTTCTTGCCGCATGAGCTTTGGAAAGCTCCGCCTTAAGCGATGCGATCTGTTCCGATGCGCTTCTGTACTTCAGATTCGCACTGTTCAGGCTTTCATGAAGCTTCTTGATTTCCTGAGCACGGCGGTAATCGTCGCGAACAGCTTTGGCCATCAGGCGTTCAATATGCTGGGAAGCGCTCACCTGGCTGGAGTGGATGAATAGATGCGTAGGCGTTGCGTTGAAGGTGTCCCAGTAGCAATAGCCGAACGGCTCCAGCCACGTGTGGATGCTGTTGAAGTCTCCTTCTTCCTGACATTCCACATATAGATGGGGCATGTCACGCCGGAGGATCTCCACTGCACCTTCAAGAACCGCGAGCTCCATGCCTTCGACGTCGATTTTCAGGACGTTGACCCGGCCACCAAAGTCCAGGTCGTCCAGCCGGACCACATCGATATCGCCCGCGCCATCCCGCCTGACCTCGAGGGATTGCTCGCCCAGGTTCTCCTCGGAAATCTTGGCAAAGCTTGCCTTTGCCGCTTCCCTCCCCACGCCGACCGGATGCACAACGACCCTGTCGTTGAGGTTGTTGCGCCGCAGGCTCTCAGCAAGCGCGTCGCAAAGCGTTTTGTTGGGCTCGAATGAATGAACTCTGCAGTTCGCGCGCGTAGCAAGGTAAAGGGTGTGATTGCCTATGTTGGCGCCGATATCCAGCACCAGGTCATCCGCTGAGATCCGCCCGAACATATCGCGCAGCATATCCAGCTCGTAAGGCGAAGCTTCCTGCCAGATTTTCCGCTGAATGTAGTCCGTTTCCCTGTGCGGCAAGACGATCTCGTAGCGCACACCGTCCACATCGATCTGTTGGGAATCGCTCATAGAAGCTCCGATATCATATGCCTTGCGCAGCTCGGCGGCGTTCCTCCAGGGGATTGCCGGCACCTGAATTAAAGGGTCGCGTAGAACGCCTGGAGCTTCTCTGCTTCGGCGTTCCAGTTGTACCGCTTGAGAACAGCCTGGCGGCCGGCCTCTCCCATCATCCGGGCCAGCTCAGGCTCCGCGTTCAGTCTGTCGATCGCTGCAGCGGTCGCTTCCGGATCTGTGGGATCCACGCAGATACCGCATCCCTCGCCTTCAATGATTTCCTTCCACAGCGGAAAGTCCGCGCCGATAACGGCCAGGCCCGCCGCCATGTACTCGAAGAGCTTGTTCGGTTGGGCCGCCACGTGGTTGGCAACCGGAAGAAAGGTGACCAGACCGGCCAGACAACGATCCATCTGCTCTCGCATCGCTTGTCTGTTCAGCAGACCAAATGCCTCAACTCGCTCCCAACCCTTGCTGGACTTGCAGGATTCCTCCGCACGCTTTTCGGTGAACGGTCCGACCAGCAAAAGCTTAACAGGCGTACGACAGTGCGCCATGGCATCAATAAGGTTGGGCACGCCACGAATTGTGGTGATCGCACCTGTGTAGCAGACAAGGCCAGGTCTAACCGAAGGTCTTGGAACCAGGCTTATCTCTTCTTCGATTGGATAGTTGTTGATGACCTGAGAGTTGATCCCGCGCTCATGGTAGCTGTTTGCAATCGCATCATAGGCAGAAACAACCCCATCGAAGGCCGCAAGAGCACTGCGTTCGAACCGGTCATAAAGAACCGAGACAAGGCGGGCCGTCCCAAATTTCAGATAGGGCTTGGTCAGGATGTCTGTGATGTAGTCCTCGTGAGAATCGAAGATTACCCTGGCGCCGTCCCTCTTCAGCTGCAATCCCACGGGGATCAGCTCCGGATCGTGGAGGTGGAATATGGTGCTCCCCGTGGAGCGGGCTGCAGCCAGCACTTTCCTGGCCGTAAGCGTCATGCGCAGCGGACGTGAGGTTGCCCGTTTGCCGGCATCAACGATGCGCACACCCTCTCTTATCTCCGCGCCGCGACCGTCTGCGACCACCAGCGTCACATCGTGACCAGCCTTGGCAAGCGAGCGGCACTGCTTCAGAAAAATGCGGATATCATAGCGCTCGTGCACCGACGTGAGATGACAGATCTTCACCGTGTCACGAGACACTGTTTGCTCTGGGTGATTTGAAGCCGAGATCGACTGCACGTGCTCCCAACCTGATTTCTCTTCCAACATGAACCCTGGCAGCGTTTTGATCCCGATATTGCGAATGAAAGCCTGATGATTTTCATCGGTGAAAGACGCTGTGACGCGACTCCCTGGCGGGAATGGCCGACTAATGGCATTATAAGATGGCCGTATTCCACAATCTTGCTTACTGTCATTCATACGAAGTGAGCGGAATTACTGCGGAACAGATCCACAAAATGGCGCATTACGAATGCATTGCTGCCTCTTCCCGGATCGGTTATGCGATCAACTTACCCAAACAGCTTGAGTGACGCACATTGAACCTTTGGCTAATTGTTCGGCCCCTGCTCTCCCGCCTTGTGCGCTTTTTCCATATCAGCCTGATTGAAGCTCGGTCCGAGCGTTCCTCAAGCCGACTGGGAATACTATGGGCACCGCTATCAACGCTGATATTTGCCGGATTGTTGACCGGCGTATTTCATCAGCAACCACTGCGGGAAGCCGGCGATTTCTTCCTGTTCGTCCTGTC
Source organism: Nitratireductor aestuarii (assembly GCF_014641695.1). Taxonomy (GTDB): domain Bacteria; phylum Pseudomonadota; class Alphaproteobacteria; order Rhizobiales; family Rhizobiaceae; genus Chelativorans; species Chelativorans aestuarii. The sequence goes on from NZ_BMIF01000007.1 coordinate 40,927, forward strand.
GGGTTATGTGCTCTGGAATTTCATCACCGCCACGGTGACGACCAGCACCACCGTCGTGCAAAGACGCTACGACTTCGCGGTGCATAACAACCTCACGCTGGTCGGCCTGTTCTTCAAACTGCTCATCGACCGCCTGTTTGCCATGGGTTTGAACCTCATCCTTCTGCTTGGCTGCCTGGTGATCGTGAAGCCTCAGACGATTGGCCTTCAGCTCCTGCTCCTTCCAGCGATGCTGTTGATCATGGCTCTGGTTTCCCTGGCGATCGCATATCTGGTGAATGTCGCGGTCATCTTCTTTCCGGATCTGGATGCGGTGTTCAATGTCGCGATGAGGCTGCTGTTTTTCGCTTCTCCCGTGTTCTGGAGCGCTGAGGCACAGGGCACAGGCGTTCGTGCAATTCTTGCCACCTACAATCCGATCTCACATTATCTTTCAGTCTTCCGCCAATGTTTCGGCATAGTGCCGTTCGAACCGATGGCCTGGGCTGTGACCCTCAGCCTGTCATTGATTCTGTGTGTGGCCGGAACAGCTACATACCGGCTCACGGCCGACTTCATTCGGAACCTGAGGTAAGGCGATGGCTGCGATCAATCTTCAGAACGTGAGCGTCAGCTATTACCTGCGGAAATCCAGAACCCGGGGTACGAACCTCGACGGCGGATCTGTCGGCGCCCAGATCCTCGTCGGACAGCGCTATCTGGAAATAGCCGCCCTGCAGGATGTTTCCCTGTCACTTGCCGATGGCGACCGCGTCGGTATCGTCGGAACCAACGGCTCGGGCAAGTCCACGCTTCTGAAGCTCTGCGCGGGCGCGGTGGCGGCTCAGTCGGGCAAGGTCGAGATCGACGGTGTCGTCAGCGCACAGTTTGCGCTTGGCTCGGGCCTGCGTTCCGAACTGTCCGGCAGGCAGAACGCCGCCCTGAAATGCCTCTACCTCGACGTCCCGCAAAGCATGGTGGCCGAGTACGTGGAGGACCTGAAACGCATCAGCGGGCTGGGCTCGTATTTTGAACTTCCGTTGAGCAGCTATTCCGCAGGCATGAAGTCGCGCTTCGTCATGAGCCTGCTCCGCCTTGTTCGCGGCGAAATCCTCATCATGGATGAGTGGATCAACGCGGTTGATCCTACGCTCAATGAGACGATCGACAGCCTGCAGAGCCAGCTGATCGAACGGTCCAAGATCCTGCTGCTCGCCAGCCATTCCGAGCGGGTCTTGCGGCAATGGGTCAACAAGATCATCTGGCTCGAACGGGGCACTCTCAAAGCCTTCGGACCGATCGAAGACGTGCTCAAGGACTATCAGGTCTGGATGAAGAACCGGAAATAGGAAGCGGGGCGAAGCGCTTTCAGCCTTCCCTCAAGCACCGGCCCCATACACGTTTGCCCGCTTGACCTGCACAAAGCCACGCTGACCTGCTTCCACGTCAAGGTCCACGTCAGCATCGATCTCGATGTGCGTGCCGTCTTCGGTCTCGGCAAGAATGCGGCGGCCGTCGGCGCGATCAAGAACGCGGGTGATCCTCACCGGAACGCCCTGCCCTTCACGCGACCAGATCAGATCCGTCGGGCGGACGTACATCTCGGCCGGCCCGTCAGGAATCGCGGCTGTTGCAACCTCCACTCCAGCGACGGTCACGCGACCGTTGCTCGACACGCCAGAGAATCGGTTGGCGTCGCCAAGAAAGCGTGTGACGAAGGCGGAGTTCGGATTGCGGCAGACGTCGCGCGGGGTACCCATCTGGGCGATCTTGCCCTGATCCAGGATGACGACACGATCCGCGAGGTCGAGCGCCTCCTCCTGATCGTGAGTGACGAAGATCGTCGTGATTCCGAGTTCCTGATGGATCTCACGCAGCCAGCGGCGCAGGTCGCGGCGAACGTTGGCATCCAGTGCGCCAAAGGGTTCGTCGAGCAGCAGTACCTTTGGATCGACGGCGAGTGCACGGGCGAGCGCCACGCGCTGGCGCTGACCGCCTGAAATCTGCGAGGGGAAGCGGTTGCCGAGCCCCGGCAGCTTTACGAGCTGCAGCAGCTGGTTCACGCGAGCATCGATCTCCGCCCTGCTGCGGCGAACCTTCGAGACCTTCATGCCGAAGGCGATGTTTTCAGCCACCGTCATGTGCGGGAAAAGCGCGTAGTGCTGGAACACGAAGCCGACGCCACGCTCGCGGACGGGAATGTCCGTCGCATCCACGTCGCCAAAGAGGATGCGTCCGCTGTCGGGAAATTCCAGCCCCGCCACCATGCGCAGGATCGTCGTCTTGCCGGACCCGGAAGGCCCCAGCAGCGCCAGCAGCTCGCCGCTCTCGATTTCAAGCGAGACGCCGTGAACGGCGCGGAAGGTGTCAAAGGTCTTCACGACATTATCGAGCGTGATCTTCATCGGGTGGTATCCTGAGAAACTGCGACGGGTCCGGCCAGCGCCGATCCATGGTGACGGCCTGCGCCCTGACGTTCCAGCAAGACCTTGGCGACGATGGTCACCAGCGCCAGAACAGTGAGGATGGAGGCGGCTGCGAATGCGCCGACGGTCTGATAGTCGTGGTAGAGCAGCTCGATGTGAAGCGGCAGCGTGTTGGTCTGCCCGCGGATGTTGCCGGAGACCACGGATACGGCGCCGAACTCGCCCATCAGGCGCGCATTGCAGAGCACGATGCCATAGAGCATCGCCCAGCGGATGTTGGGCAACGTGACGTAGAAGAAGGTGCGCCAACCGGAAGCGCCAAGAGAAGTCGCCGCCTCCTCAAGGTCCCTGCCCTGCGCCTGCATCAGCGGGATCAATTCACGCGCGACAAAGGGTGCGGTCACGAACATTGAGGCAAGCACGATGCCTGGCAACGCGAAGAGGATCTTGATGTCTGCCGATTGCAGCAGCGGGCCGAAGAGGCCCTGCAGGCCATAGACGAAGAGATAGGCAACGCCCGCCACGATCGGCGAGATGGAGAACGGCAGTTCGATCAGGATCGTCAGCAGCCGTTTGCCGCGAAAGTCGAACTTGGTCAGCGCCCAGGCTGCCGCGATGCCGAATACCGTGTTGATCGGTACCGCGATCAAGGCGGTCACAACCGTGAGGAAGATCGCGTGGCGGGTATCTGGATGCGCAATCGTCGATGCGAAGGTCGGCCATCCCTTCGAGAAGGCCTGTGCGAATATGACAGCGAGCGGCGCGGCGATGAGAAGCGTTCCGACGATGAGCACGAAGGCGATCAGGAAGCGGCGGAATGTGGGGCTGTCGCCAACGCGCGGCGGTTTGCGGCTCGTCATCCTTACCTCGCCGTGTAGCGCAGGGCGCGGGCCTGCAGATAATTGGTGACCGCCAGCATGACGAATGCTGCGAAGAGCATGACGGAGGCGATCGCGGCAGCAGCCGGATAGTCATATTCCTCGAGCCGTATGAAGGCGAGCAACGCAGTGATCTCCGTCTCCATCGGCTGGTTGCCCGCGATGAAGATGATCGCACCAAATTCACCCAAGCTGCGGGCGAATGCGAGCGACGTGCCCGCCAGCAGCGCTGGTGTGAGCAAGGGCAGGATGACCCGGCGGAAGATGTTCAAATCGGAGCTGCCAAGCGACTGGGCTGCTTCCTCCAGTGCTGGATCAAGGTCTTCCAGCACCGGCTGCACCGTTCGCACGATGAATGGGAGACTAGTGAAAGCCATCGCCACCATGATGCCCAGCGGCGTGTAGACCACCTTTATGTTCATGGACGCAAGGAAGCTGCCGAACCAGCCGTTGGACGCAAAGACAGTGGTGAGCGCGATGCCCGCCACCGCGGTGGGAAGCGCGAACGGCAGGTCCACCATAGCGTCGATCAGGCGACGGCCCGGAAATTGATAGCGCACGAGTGCCCAGGCGAGCGCGAGGCCGAAGACAAGATTGAAAGCCGTAGCAGCTGCGGCGGAAAGAACTGTGACGCGGTAGCTGGCGAGCGCACGCGCCGAAGTGACGATGCGCCAATAGTCTTCTGGCCCAAGGCTCGCCGCCTTGAAAACAAGCGCTCCGATCGGCAGCGCTACAATCACTGCCACATAGCAAAGCGTGATGCCCATCGAGAGTCCGAAGCCTGGCAGGATGCGACGCTGGCGCAAGACGATTTCCTATCAACATGAAGACGGCCAGCGACAAAGGTCACCGGCCGTTTTGCAATCGTATGCCTATCGGTTACCGATTACCGTAGATCTTATCCAGCAGGGCGCCGGAGGCAAAGTGTTCTTCCTGGATCTTCTGCCAGCCGCCGAACACGTCCTCGACCGTTACGAGACGAACTTCCGGGAACTCGTCCTTGAACTCGGCTGCCACGGTCTCGTCATGCACGCGGTTGCCGTTCTCGGCAAGGATGCGCTGACCTTCAGGCGTGTAGAGGAAGTCGAGGTAGTTCTTGGCGAACTCACGTGAACCGCGCTTGTCGACCACCTTGTCAACGATAGCGACCGGGAACTCGGCCAGAACGCTGACTTCCGGAACGACGATGTCGAACTTGTCCTCGCCAAACTCCTTGGCAATGCCACGTGTCTCGGCCTCGAAGGTGATCAGGACGTCGCCGATTTCACGCTCCACGAAAGTGGTGGTGGCAGCACGGCCGCCGGTGTCGAACACAGGAACGTTGTCAAAAATCTTGCCAACGAACTCGGCGATCTTGGCGTCGTCGTCACCAAAGGCTTCCTTGGCGTAGGCGGTCGCGGCCAGGTAAGTATAGCGTGCGTTGCCTGAGGTCTTCGGGTTCGGGAAGATCACCTTCACATCGTCACGAACGAGGTCGTCCCAGTTCTTCACGTTCTTCGGATTGCCCTCACGGACCAGGAAGGCCGGGAAGGAGTAGAATGGAGACGCGTTGTTGCCGAACTCACTCTGCCAATCGTCGGAAACGAAGCCGCCCTTCACCAGCGCGTCGATGTCCGTCACCTGGTTGAAGGTGACGACGTCGGCTTCAAGACCTTCGAGGATCGCGCGGGCCTGGCGGGAGGAGCCACCGTGGGACTGGTCAATCGTCTTACCTGGATGGGCAGCGGTGTAGGCCTCGTTGATCTTGGCGAAGAGCTCGCGCGAGATATCGTACGAAGCATTCAGGATCTTGTCCGGTTCCTGGGCGTGCAGCGGCGCGATGAGTGAAGCGCCAAATACGGCGGTAGCAAGCAACAAGGCCTTCATAAGTTTTCCCCTGATCCAAAGTTGCCGAAAATGTAGCCGGGGAAACTTCCAGTGCCGAGGGACCGGCAGCTAGTTCCTACCCTCACATGAGAACTGCATTTCGAAATTGGTGCATCTGAGAGATTCCTTTTGCGCACGAACGTATCGTGCGACGTCTCTCATGGTTCTGTGCGGCTTATAGGCAACAGGGAGCGATGGATAATCTAAACCGCCACTTAAATTTCTCTGGGTATTGTGCATTATGGGCCGTGCGTGCCGCCGGCAAAGTAAACTAAGTAGACGGTGAACGCTCGCGCAGCTGTTGCGAAGAATGAGGCTGATGATGAATCCAAACTACGACACCTATGCGGTAGCAATCATTATCGCCTTCAGCTCCATCATCATTGGGGGTCTGATGGCTGCCGCCCTGACCTTCGGTGAGAAGGACGCCTTCTTCTTTGCGCTGGGATCGGCCACCGCTGCCTGGATCGCGGGCTATGCAGTCTTCCTCGACCGTCCGCGCACGTTCATGATCCTGGTTGGCATCGCCACCGTAATGGCCATGGCCTCCGCCTTCGTTCTGGCATTTTAAGCTTCATCCTCGCGCCGGCGGTTCGAGATACGCGCTCAGGATAACCGGCAATCTCGCAGGCAGATCTTCCGCAATGAGACCCGGTCCCAGAGAACGGGCAGTTTCCGCGTGAAGATAGACGGCTGCGCAGGCGGCTTCAAACGGTGGCATGCCCTGCGCCATCAGCCCCGCAATCATCCCGGCCAACACATCACCTGAGCCAGCAGTCGCCAGATAAGGCGTTCCGTTGCTGTTGATCGCAGCCTGACCATCCGGGTATGCAATCACCGTGTCCGCACCTTTCAGCACCATGACGGCGCCGCTGCGCTCGGCGGCCTGCCTTGCCCGATCCACCTTCGAGAGTTCGGCGGCTGCAGCAATATCCGGGAAGATGCGCGCGAACTCGCCTTCGTGCGGCGTCAGCACAGTGCCGCCGCCATTTTCCTTCGCTGCCTCAAAGAGCGGTTCTGGATCGCCGGCAAAGCCCGTCAAAGCATCGGCATCGAGCACAACCTTCAATCGCCTGCCTGACCTTGAGGTGAAGCGCAGAAGGACGTCGGCGAAGTTCCGCACCTTTTCGCCCAGTCCAAAGCCCGGCCCCAGAACCACAGACGCAAGCTCACGTTCATTGAGGAAGGTGGAAAGTTCCTCCGGGTCCTCTATGCGGCGCAGCATGATTGAGGTCAGATGCACCGCATTCACCGCCAGGGCCGATGCGGGCGACAGCAGGGTGACCGCGCCGGCACCGGCCCGGGCAGCGGCCATCGCAGACATGCGCGCGGCACCGGTTGCGGTGGTGCCGCCTGAAAAAACGCCAACGTGCCCTCTTCTGTACTTGTGGCTGTCGAAGGAGGGACGCGGCAGCAAATGCCGCCAGGACGACGAAAGGTTCTCGTGACACCTGATATCTATGGACTGCAGTACATTGCCCGGAATGCCGATGTCGGCAACTACAACCTCGCCGCAGAGGCTGCGGCCGGGAAAAAGCAGATGCCCCGGCTTCTTGCGGAAGAATGTCACGGTCAACTCTGCCGCAGCGGCTGTCCCAATCACCTGCCCGCTTCCGCCGGAAACGCCGGATGGCAGATCGACTGCGAGAATGGGAGCCTTCGCTTCCGCGCACCGGCGCAGCGCGTCGCCATAGACGCCTTCGAGCGGGCGGGCCAGCCCTGCCCCAAACAGGGCATCCACGACAAGATTGCTTGTGTCCGGTTGGAACGAAGCCAGATCGAACCGCTCGACCGTGCACTCGCCGGCTGCACGGGCCGCATCGGTGCCAGCAGCAGGCTCCTCGGCCCTCCAGATCCTGACGCCAAGTCCATGCTCGCGGAGGATCGTCGCCAGCACATAGCCGTCACCGCCATTATTGCCCGGACCACAGAGAACATCGACGGCCCGAACCTCGACAAAACGTTCCAGGATGATCTGCGCCAACACCTCTCCTGCCCGCAGCATCAACGGATAGCTCTCGCCAATGCATTCGGCGGCGAGACGGTCGGCCTCTGCCATTTGTTGCGGAGTGAGGAGTTCGTGCATGTGCTATAGTCCCGTTCCAGCCAATAGTGGCGCAAACGGGCGGCCGGGTAAATCGGCAACTCTTGTGCTTAGTTATTGAGCATATCGGCTAGTTTTTGTGCAGACGTGGAACAATTTCACCTGTAAAGTGCCTCATTATCGCACTTGAAGCTAAGTGGAACTGTTAACCAGCGTGCGATAGGAAGGCCGGAAGGAGCAAAATTGCGGATTCCAGCACCTCAGAAGCAGTCTGGCACGCTTCATGCTTATTACTAGTCACAAGCGGGTTAACCGCTTACTGCATCAATCGGAGTCCGCCGAACCATGAAAAAGATCGAGGCAATTATTAAGCCTTTCAAGCTCGACGAAGTGAAGGAAGCCCTTCAGGAGGTCGGCCTGCAGGGCATCACCGTTACCGAAGCTAAGGGTTTTGGCCGTCAGAAAGGCCACACCGAGCTTTACCGCGGGGCTGAATATGTCGTGGATTTTCTTCCAAAAGTGAAGATCGAAGTGGTTTTGGTCGACGAAATGGTTGATGCCGCGATCGAGGCCATCCGTAAGGCAGCTCAAACCGGTAGAATCGGCGACGGCAAGATCTTCGTCTCCAACGTGGAGGAAGTCGTCCGCATCCGTACCGGCGAGACCGGACCAGACGCAGTCTAACGAACAACCTACACAAACAAAAAAGTACCTATACCAAGGGGTGAAACCTAAAATGACGACAGCACAGGATATTCTGAAGCGCATCAAGGAAGACGACATCAAGTTCGTCGATCTTCGCTTTACCGATCCACGGGGCAAGCTTCAGCATGTCACCATGGATGTCGATCTGGTCGATGAAGACATGTTCGCCGACGGCGTCATGTTCGACGGTTCGTCCATTGCTGGCTGGAAGGCCATCAACGAGTCCGACATGGTCCTCATGCCGGATCCGGAAACCGTCCACGTCGATCCTTTCTTCGCACAGTCCACGCTGGTGATCTTCTGCGACATCCTCGACCCGGTTTCGGGCGAAGGCTACAACCGCGATCCGCGCGGCATTGCCAAGCGCGCCCAGGCTTACCTCCGCGCTGAAGGCATCGGCGACACCGCATTCTTCGGTCCGGAAGCTGAGTTCTTCGTCTTCGACGACGTCAAGTACAAGGCCGACCCGTACAACACCGGCTTCAAGCTTGACTCCAGCGAGCTGCCGTCCAACGACGACACCGAGTACGAGACCGGCAACCTCGGTCACCGTCCGCGCGTCAAGGGTGGTTACTTCCCGGTCCCGCCGATCGACTCCCTGCAGGACATGCGCTCCGAGATGCTCACCGTCCTCAAGGAGATGAACGTCACGGTCGAGAAGCACCACCACGAGGTGGCTTCTGCTCAGCACGAGCTCGGCATCAAGTTCGCTCCGATGCTGTCGTCCGCTGACCAGATGCAGATCTACAAGTACGTCGTGCATCAGGTTGCCAACTCCTACGGCAAGACCGCTACCTTCATGCCGAAGCCGATCTACGGCGACAACGGCTCGGGCATGCACGTTCACCAGTCGATCTGGAAAGACGGCAAGCCGACGTTTGCTGGTAACGAATACGCTGGCCTGTCCGAGAACTGCCTGTTCTACATCGGCGGTATCATCAAGCACGCCAAGGCTCTGAACGCCTTCACCAACCCGTCGACCAACTCCTACAAGCGTCTGGTCCCGGGCTTCGAAGCTCCGGTTCTGCTCGCCTACTCGGCTCGTAACCGTTCGGCTTCCTGCCGTATTCCGTTCGGCTCCAACCCGAAGGCAAAGCGCCTCGAGGTCCGCTTCCCGGATCCGACCGCGAACCCGTACCTCGCCTTCGCTGCCATGCTGATGGCTGGTCTTGACGGCATCAAGAACAAGATCCACCCCGGCCAGGCAATGGACAAGGACCTCTACGATCTTCCTGCAAAGGAACTCAAGGAGATCCCGACCGTCTGCGGCAGCCTGCGTGAAGCTCTCCAGAGCCTCGACCAGGACCGCGCGTTCCTGAAGGCTGGCGGCGTGTTCGATGACGACATGATCGACTCCTTCATCGAGCTGAAGATGACCGAAGTGCTGCGTTTCGAAATGGCGCCGCACCCGATCGAGTTCGACATGTACTACTCGGCGTAAGCCATTCGAACTTAACGAAAACCCCGGCCACTGGCCGGGGTTTTTGTTTGTGCGAATGCCATAAAAAAACGCAGCGCCTAAAGCGCTGCGACAGGCCGGGGGACTATTGCTTGAGCCAAGTAAGGCTCAGATCGAGGCGCTGGTCCAGCTGACGATTTCGGTTGCGGTCTTCTGGAAGGCTTCGTTCAGGGCGTTCGCAAAAGCATCCGAGCCCTGCCCCGTGACAGGCACCAGGGCCTGGAAGCTGCGAGAGGCGCGTACGTTGCCATTGCGATCGTTCAGCAGGCGCACAAAGAGATCGACGTGGGCCGTGTCGCCGCCACCTGCCCCAACCCTGACCTCGAACGAGCGGATCTCGATCACGATCTGATAGTCGATCGCGAGCCCCTCACCTGGACGGCCCACGCCGGCAAAGCTGTTGGAGCGCTGCAGGGCCTCGATGACACGGGCCTGTACGAGCTTTGGCAAACGGTCTGCCCAGCGGGCGCCCTTCAGGAGCTGCACCGAGCTGCCGCCAAGGCGAATGGCGATGTCCTCACCGTCGAGAAGCTTGAGGGCGGTCGGTTCCGGTACAAGGATCTGCGTACGGGAGAGCCGGCGCGGAGCGGAAACCTTCAGCGGAGCTGAAATATCAAACGCATCAACCGGAGCTGGTCCGAGCCCCGGAATAGCAGCACAGCCGGTGAGAATGAGCGACGCGGCGATGGTCCCAGGTAAAGCTATCTTCAATGGCAAAAGCTGGCTCCAGACTGATTCCGGTCTCCGGTGAGCATCGGATTTTCTTTCTTGCTGGCGTCAGGGCTGATTGTCAACGGCGGGCCCGTCCGTCGTAGCGGCGAACCGTGCCGTCTCCCCCAGTGATGATGCGCTGTGGGTTCTGCTCAAAATCCGTAATCGCCTGTTCGATCCGGCTGATCGAACGGCGGCTCTCACTCACCAGCGCCTCAATGTCGCGCAGACCGTTACCGGAGAAGCGGGCGAGCCCGTCCGTGATGGTGCCGATGCGCGCGTTGAGCGTGTCAGCCACCTGGCGGAACGAAGCAAGCGTCGCGCGGGCATCTCCCATCAGATCACCCGCATCGTCTGATCCGAGAAGACCGTCGAGCTTCGCCAGAACGCCGTCCACGCGGGTAGAAGCCTGGTTCAGACGGGATGCAATTTCCTTGGCGTCATCGATGAACTGGTTGATGTCCTCTTCGCGACCACCGATGGTTTCGCTGATCCGGGCGATCTGTTCGGATGCGCGATCCACCTTGCCGCTCGCGTCGGAGAAGTTCCGGACGATGGTTTCGACGGCTGCTGGATCGACGGCGCTGACGGCCTTGTCGACCTTTTCCAGCGTGGCATTGGCATCGGTCGAGAACCTGTTAATCGAGGCAACGGCGCTGTCCACGCCAGCGGAGATGCTGTCGAGGCGCTCACCGGCAGTGGAGAGCTGAGCCGTGAAGCTTGAGACATCATCGATGACTGCGGCGACCTTGTCCCGATCAACCGCATTGATCAGGCTTTCAGCAGCCGCGAGCGTGGAGTCGAGGCGCTCGGATACGCTTGAGACGGTCTCGGAGAGTTCGCCAGCGCTTGTGAGAAACTTGTCGATGTTCTCCGCATTGTCGCCGAGAGCCTTGGTGAACTTACTAACGTTCTCAAACGTCTCTGTGAGAGGGCCGCGCGAATCCGTCACCAGGCCTTCAAGCTGGGCCACGGCTGCGTCGGCTCGGGTCATCAGGTTCTGCGTTGCCTGCAGGAGGTTCGCGAGCGCGGAAGGCGTGGCGTCCATCGTTGCGATCTGATCGTTTTGCTCCGCCAGATCCAGAAGATTGGGCTCGTTCGGGTCGCCGCCGGTCATTTCGATGCTGGCCTGGCCCGTCAGGCCCGCGAGCCCCACGTCAGCCTTGGTAGACTGTGTCACCGGGGTCCAGCGGAGCACCACCGTGTCGGCGATCGCCACGCGCGGGTTCTGCGGGTCAAGATAGACGCGCTGGACATCACCCACCTTCACGCCATTGAAGAGCACGGCACTGCCACGACCGAGGCCGGTCGCGGATCCGGGAATACGGAAACGCAGCTGCGCGGTTGCGCCCTGGTCGCCGTAGCCGGCCGTCCAGTACACGAAACCGAAGGCCGCCAGGATCGAAAGGACCGTGAAAATCCCGACGATGACGTAGTTTGCTCTAGTTTCCATACATCTTTTCCGTTGGTGGGCCCGGCTGAACGATGGTGCGTGCGCGCTTACCCCGGAAGTAGGCTTTCACCCAGGCCTCCTCGCTTGCCATCATCTCTTCAACGGTACCTTCCACCAAGATTTTCTTGTTTCCGAGAACAGCTATACGGTCACAAACGCTTAACAGACTGTCCAGATCATGGGTCACCATATACACGGTCAGGCCCATCGTGTCGCGCATTTGCGCCACAAGTTCATCAAACTCGGCCGCACCGATAGGGTCGAGGCCCGAGGTGGGCTCGTCCAGAAACACAATATCCGGGTCGAGCGAGAGTGCGCGGGCCAGTGCTGCGCGCTTGATCATGCCGCCCGACAACTCCGACGGAAACTTGTGCGCGGCGTTGCGCGGCAGTCCCACGAGTTCCAGCTTCAGAAGCGCCAGCTCGTCCATCAGCTTCTTCGGCAGGTTCAGATATTCGCGCATCGGAACCTGGATGTTTTCCAGCACTGTCAGGCCGGAGAACAGCGCACCGTGCTGGAACAACACACCCTGGCGCATGTCGATCTTGACCCGATCGGCGTCGCTCACCGTCGCCAGATCCTGACCGAACATCCTGATCGTGCCGCCTACGCGCGGGATGAGGCCAAGGACCGTGCGCAGCAGCACCGACTTGCCCGCACCCGATGCGCCGACGAAACCAAGGATTTCACCGCGCCGAACGTCGAGGTTCAGATGGTCCAGGATCGTGTTCTTGCCGAAGCGAACGACGACATCCCGCACCTCCAGGATCACCTCATCACGCGCTCCGCCCTGCTGCGGCATGTCGTTGTCTGTGCTCATCAAAAATCGATCTGGGCGTAGAAAATGGCGAAAAAGCCATCGAGAACGATGACGATGAAGATAGCCTTAACAACCGACGCAGTGACGCGTTCACCAAGCGACTCCGCGCTGCCGCCCACCTTCATGCCCTCCACTGAAGCGATGATGCCGATGATCATCGCCATGAAGGGCGCCTTGATCAAACCCGCAAAGATGCTGGTTAGATCAATGGCGGTCCTCATCCGCTCGATAAACGCAGCAGGCGTTATGTCCGAATAGGTCCACGAGACGAGGATCGCCCCGCCAAGAGCGGCGAAGTTCGCGATGATGGTGAGGCACGGCAGCGCGATGACGAGCGCCACCAGCCGCGGGAATACCAGGACCCCCAACGGGTTGAGGCCGATCACCGTCAGCGCGTCGACCTCCTCGCGCATCTTCATGGTGCCGATTTCGGCGGTGATCGCACTGCCGGAGCGGCCGGCAATCATGATGGCGGTGAGCAGCACGCCCAATTCGCGCAGCACCAGAATGCCGACCATGTCGACCACGAATATTTCAGCACCGAAGTAGCGCAGCTGGAAAGCGCCCTGCTGGGCAATGATTGCGCCTACGATCGCCGACATCAGCACGACGATCGGGATGGCCTTCACGCCCATCCGGTCGATCTGCGAGACGATAGCATTCGGGTTGATCGACTGCTTGCCACCAAGCTTCATTTGCGCGCCACCGACTGTGGCGCCCAGGATGTGCAGGCCGTAGATGATATCGCTGCGCAGCAGGAAGACGCCCCGCCCAACAGCTTCAAACACTCCGAGCGGATTGAAGCGCCTGGAGGCATCTTCCGGAACATCCGGATTGTCAGCCGTCTCAGCCACGGCGCTCAACAGGATCGAAGCGGCCTCGGACTGGCGGCTGATCTCCACCTTCGTGCCCTGCTTCTCCTGCCGCTGGATCATGCGGGCAATGAGCCACGCTCCTGCCGTGTCGATGTAGCGGATGCCGGAAAGATCGAGATGCAGCGCGGAAAACCCCTCGCGGCTTTCCAGCTGCCGGAACTCGCGGTCGACCTCGCCAACAGTGTGGGTTGTCCAATCGCCCGATAGTTCGCACGTCATCACGCCATCCACTTCGCTCAAGTGGAACGCTGCTTCCGTGGCAGTGCCGTTTCTGCCCTCGTCAATGTCCAGCTGCATCAGAATCCCTTGCGACGTTGCCTCATTCTTAAAGCTCTCACGCTATCAAGGAAACTGCTTTCGCAGCTGGCCCCAAAGGGTTTAACAGGCAGCATAACAGTAGCTTTGCAAGGTGACGACCATGAAGTGCAGTTTGTCGGTCGAGGTGGAGCGTTTCCCCATCGCTGGAACCTTCCGGATAGCACGTGGTGCAAAGACGGAGGCCGTAGTGCTCGTCTGCACCATCCAGGACGGCGATTTTGCCGGACGCGGTGAATGCGTCCCTTACCCGCGTTACGGCGAAACGGTGGAAAGCGTCACCGCCCAGATCAGCGAGATGGCGGACGCAATCGCCGGCGGGATGACCCGCGAAGAGCTCGCCGAACGCTTTCGGGCCGGTGCCGCCCGCAATGCCGTCGATTGCGCCCTCTGGGATCTGGAAGCCAAGATGCAGGGCCGACGCGTGTTCCAGCTGATTGGCCAAAACGCGCCGCAACCGCTTGTTACGACTCAGACAATTTCGCTGGGGACGCCCGAAGAAATGGCGCGGGAGGCAGGGCGCCATGCGTCCCGTCCCGTGCTGAAGTTCAAGGTCGGGATGCCTGAAGGCGACGCCGAGCGGATCGAGGCTGTCCGCCGGGCCGCGCCCAACAGCCAGCTGATCCTTGACGCCAACGAAGGCTGGACCGAGCACAATCTCGAAGAAAATCTGCGCATCGCGACCGAATTCGGCGTCGCCCTCATTGAGCAGCCGCTGCCTGCGGGACGGGACGATGGCCTCGCGGAGGTGTCCCATACGGTTCCGATCTGCGCCGACGAAAGCCTTCATACGCGCAAGGATCTCGTGCAGCTGCGCGGCCGTTATGACGCGGTGAACATCAAGCTCGACAAGACGGGTGGTCTCACCGAAGCGCTTCTGTTGAAGGCTGAAGCCGAGCGGCTTGGCTTCTCGATCATGGTTGGCTGCATGGTCGGCACATCGCTTGCCATGGCGCCCGCCATCCTCGTTGCGCAGGGCGCCCAGTTCGTCGATCTCGACGGGCCGCTGCTTCTCGCCAGGGATCGCAACCCCGGCCTTCTCTATGAAGGAGCATCCGTTCATCCGCCCGAGCCGGAGCTTTGGGGCTGATTGGCAACAGGCTCTGGACTTTTTGGCAGATATCTATGATTGCATCCAGCTTCGGAAAGTGAAACCGTTCCGGCATAGAAAAGATTTGAATCAAGGTTTCAGGATTTGGCGGAATCACGTTGAAATTACTTCGGTTTGGCAGCTTTGGGTCAGAAAAGCCGGCAGTGCAGCTGGATGACGGGAGCATCCGCGATGTTTCCTCTCTCGTGCGCGACTACAGCCCAGACACGATCTCGCCCGCGCTCATCAAGATCCTGCTCGATGCCGATCTCGATACTCTGCCGGTCGTGCCGAATGGCGTGCGCATCGGCGCACCGATCGCCCGCACCGGGCATTTCATTGCCATCGGCCTGAACTACGCCGATCACGCGGCAGAAACCGGTGCAGCCATTCCGTCCGAGCCGATCATCTTCTCGAAGGCGCCCAGCTCGCTCTCCGGCCCGACAGACGACGTGATCCTGCCCAAGGGTTCGACAAAGGGCGACTGGGAAGTGGAGCTCGCCGTGATCATCGGCGAACGCTGCCATTATGTGCCTGAAGAAAAGGCGCTGTCGAAAGTCTTCGGCTATGCCGTCTGCAATGACGTCTCCGAGCGCGAGTACCAGATGGAACGCGGCGGCCAGTGGATCAAGGGCAAGAGCGCTCCCACCTTCGGACCGCTCGGACCCTGGATCGTCACGCCTGACGAGATCGCAGACGTGCAGAACCTGGAGCTCTTCCTCGACCTCAACGGCGAGCCCATGCAGCGCGGCAATACCAGCACGATGATCTTCTCCGTCGCGCATCTCATCTCCTATCTGTCGCAATTCATGGTGCTCGAGCCCGGCGACGTCATCACGACAGGAACGCCACCCGGCGTCGGCCTCGGAAAGACGCCCCAGATTTTCCTCAAAGCAGGTGATGAAATGCGCCTTGGAATTGCCGGGTTGGGCGAACAGAAACAAAAGGTTATAAGTCGCTAAGTTACAAAGCGATTCACGTTTGGGAAAGGGATGGACGATGGCGGAAGACGCGCGCAAGACCGCGAACAATTCGGATCTCACGGAGGCTGCGCTCTTTTTTCATCGCTACCCGGTACCGGGCAAGCTTGAGATCCAGTCGACTAAATCGCTCGGCAACCAGCGCGACCTGGCTCTTGCCTATTCGCCCGGCGTGGCGGCGCCCTGCCTTGCGATCCACGAAAATCCGGCACTCGCAGCTGACTACACGTCGCGCGCCAATCTCGTTGCCGTCATCTCCAACGGAACGGCGGTGCTGGGCCTCGGCAACATCGGCCCCCTCGCCTCAAAGCCCGTGATGGAAGGCAAGGCCGTCCTGTTCAAGAAGTTCGCAGACATCAACGTCTTCGACATCGAGATCGACGCGCCCGAGATCGAGCGCATGGTCGAGACGATTGCGGCGCTTGAACCTACCTTCGGCGGCATCAACCTTGAGGACATCAAGGCGCCGGAGTGCTTCGAGGTCGAAGAACAGCTGAAGGCGCGGATGTCGATTCCGGTCTTCCATGACGACCAGCATGGCACGGCGATCATCGTTGCGGCTGCCGTGATGAACGGCCTCCAGCTTGCCGGCAAGGATATCAGGACTGCCAAGATCGTGACTTCGGGCGCTGGTGCGGCTGCGCTCGCCTGCCTCAACCTGCTCGTCTCGCTTGGGGCCAAAACGGAGAACATCTGGATTACCGACCGCTTCGGCGTCGCCTACAAGGGCCGCGTCGAGGAGATGGACCGGTGGAAGGAGCCCTATCTCAAGGACACCGAGGCTCGCACCCTTGCTGACGTGATCGGCGGTGCTGACGTGTTCCTCGGCCTCTCTGCCGCTGGCGTGCTGAAGCCCGAGCTTCTCGCCGAAATGAACGAGAAGCCGTTGATCCTGGCGCTCGCCAATCCGACGCCGGAAATCATGCCGGACCTCGCGCGCCAGGCCCGGCCAGACGCGATGATCTGCACGGGTCGTTCGGACTTCCCGAACCAGGTCAACAACGTCATCTGCTTTCCGTACATCTTCCGTGGCGCGCTTGATGTCGGCGCGACCGCGATCAACGAGGAGATGAAGCTTGCAGCGGTTCATGCCATCGCGGCTCTCGCCCAGGAGGAGCCGTCCGATGTTGCCGCCCGCGCCTATTCAGGCGAGACGCCGATCTTCGGACCGGAGTTCCTGATCCCCTCGCCCTTCGATCCACGTCTCATCCTGCGCGTTGCACCGGCTGTCGCCAAGGCTGCAATGGAAACCGGCGTCGCCACGCGCCCGATCGAGGACATGGACGCCTATCTGGACAAGCTCAACCGCTTTGTGTTCCGCACCGGCTTCGTGATGAAGCCCGTGTTCTCGGCCGCCAAGCAGGCCAATCGCCAGCGCGTCATCTATGCGGATGGCGAGGACGAGCGCGTGCTGCGCGCCGCGCAGGTCGCACACGAAGAAGGCATCGCCTATCCGGTACTGATCGGCCGTCCGCATGTCATCGAGACGCGTCTCAAGCGCTATGGCCTGAAGATACGCGCGGGCAGCGAGTTCGACATCATCAACCCCGAGGACGATCCGCGCTACCGCGACTATGTGGAGCTGCTCATCCGCCTGACCGGGCGTCGCGGCGTCAACACGGAAGCAGCCCGCCTGCTGGTGCGCACCAACAACACGGTGATCGCCGCACTTGCCATGATGCGCGACGAAGCCGACGCGATGCTCTGCGGCCTGGAAGGCCGGTTCGAACGGCACCTGCGCTATGTCGACATGATCATCGGTCGCGGCGAAGGGGTGAAGGAACTCTCGGCCCTTTCCATGCTGATCATGCAGCGCGGTGTTACATTCTTCACCGACACTTTCGTGACGCACAATCCGACAGCCGAAGAAATCGTCGAGATGACGCTGCTCGCGGCCAAGGAGATCCGCCGCTTCGGCATCGAACCCAAGGCAGCGCTGCTGTCGCATTCCAACTTCGGCTCGCGCGATTCCGAAAGCGCGCTCAAGATGCGCCGCGCGGTGAGCACGCTGCACCAGGTGGCGCCGGAACTGGCCGTCGAAGGCGAGATGAACGGCGATGCCGCGCTGAACGAGGCGTTGCGTCAGCGCATCTATCCGCATGCGAACATGAGCGGCGAAGCGAACCTGCTCGTCTTCCCCGACCTCGATTCAGCGAACATCACGCTTACGACGGTGAAGACGATGACGGATGCGCTCCATGTGGGCCCGATCCTGCTCGGCGTGGCGAAGCCAGCGCATATCCTCACCCCGTCGGTCACCTCGCGCGGCATCGTGAACATGACGGCTTTCGCAGCCGTTGAAGCCTGGAACGCAAAAAACGGCGTGGCTTAAGAAGCGGACCGGATGGAAACCAGCTGGCGATATACCCAAATAATCGCCAGCTGTGCTTCTCACCAATTAACCGGTTTACGTCTTCTGCAAGCTTCTTTAGAGCTATTCGCGAAGACAACGCGTGAAAGAGACTGCTGTAATTATGGCCGACGATCGCATCCGCTACGACATTCTTGTGCAGGAAGCTGCACGCGGCGTCATACGCAAAGTGCTGCAGGAAACAGCGCAGGCTGGCCTGCCGGGCGAGCATCATTTCTTCATTACCTTCGTCACGACGGCGCCGGGTGTGCGCATTTCCAGCGCGTTGCGCGAGCGTTACCCCGAGCAGATGACAATCGTCATCCAGCACCAGTACTGGGACCTGAAGGCGCACGAAAAGGGTTTCGAGATCGTGCTTTCCTTCTCCGACGTTCCGGAGAAGCTCGAGATCCCCTACTCGGCCATCCGCGGCTTCTACGATCCGCATGCGAACTTCGAGATGGAGTTCGACGACGTCCGTCCGGCTGTTGCCGACGAGGCTCCCGTGCAGGAATTCCAGCCGCGTGACGCTGAGGCTGGCAAGGCCGCTGACAAGCCCAAGAAGGCGAAGCAGCCGAAGAAAGCGGACGCTGAAGACAAACCTGATGCGGACGGTTCCGGCAACAAGGGCGCCGAAGTCGTCTCATTGGATGCCTTCCGGAAGAAATAAGGATGGGCGAAGTCGTCAACCTCAGGGCACGACGAAAGGCCAAGGCGCGGTCTGACAAGGAACGTCAGGCCGAGGAGAACCGGATCAAGTTCGGCCGCACGCTCGCCGAGCGTGATCGCGCCAAAAAACTAAGTGAAATCGAGAAGAAGAGGCTCGATTCTCACCTTCTGCAGGAAGACACCCCACCCGAGGACGACGCTGAGAAATGAGCCTGCAGCGCAAACGTTCGGTGACCCTTCACGGCCACCGCACGAGCTTTTCGCTTGAGGATGAATTCTTCGAGGAAATCCAGCGTATCGCGCGTGAGCGCAGTCAGGCCGTCGCTGCCCTGATCGCGGAGATCGACGATGCCCGTCCCCGCGAAATCAACCTCTCGTCCGCCCTGCGCCTCTTCGTGCTCAACGACCTAAAGGCGAAGGTCTCCGTCAACGCGAATTGAACAGCTCGAAAAGCCGGCGGCGGTTCTCGTCAGGCGTCAGCCTGCGGGTGCCCTGCGTTTCGCCGGAGTTGTAGTTGAGCATGGAGTTGGACCCACCCCCAGCCGGCGATGGAGTGACGGGTGCAACAAGGCCCTGGGGCGGGATCCTGATCTGGGGGATCTGCTGCTGCTCCCGCTCCATCTGCTTCTGGACTTCCAGCCGACGCTTTTCCTCAGCAGCCCGACGCGCTGCCTCCGCCGCCTTGCGCTTTTCTTCTGCAGCGCGGCGTTCTGCCTCCTCGCGCTGCCGGCGCGCCTCTTCCGCCGCCTTGCGGCTACGTTCGGCCTCGCGCTCAATGCGGATACGCTCAGCCTCTTCCGCCGCACGGATCGCCGCCTGCTGCTCATAATAGCGCTGTTCACGGCGCAGCCGCTGCGTCTCCAGCAGAACCGCCTGCATGTGTTCGACGCGGTCCTGCTCGCGCTCCAGAGCGCGCTGGGTCAGGAACTGAGCGAGCGGCTCGGTGTCGAGCGTGCTGGCCGCTTCTCCCAGCGGGCCGGACAGGCTGAAGCGTACGGTCGGGTCCGCACCTGCCACCGCATCGATACCCGGTTCAAAGGTGAGACTTCCCGAGGCAGAAACGCTGCGGTCGCGGAAGTTTGCCGACCCTTCAACGCTCATGCGTGCCCCTTCGTTGGCGAGCTGCAGCGGCGGGAAACGGGCAACGCCATTGGCCACAGTGAAGGCAAGTTCGGCTGAGCCCGCCTCGAATTTACCGTTCCTGATGATGTCAGGTGCGAAGGTTTCGATATGAGATGCATCGACCTCGGGGCCAAGCTCATCGGCCTTTTCGAGCAACAGCTTGAACGCCTGTGGGTTAAGGCCTGAGATGGCTATATCCTTGAGCGTGGCCGACCCCGAGCCGGACAGCGCTACAACGAGCGCGTTGACCGATTTGCCGGTGGCGCTGACGGTCGCATTCACGTTGGCGGAACCGGACAGACCACTCTCCGGCAGCAGCTTCAAGAGCGGCACTTCTTCGAGCTCGAACTGGGCAGAGAGAAGCCCGGTTCCCTGATCATTGCGCAGCTCCGTCAGTCCCTTCACGCGGCCACCAAAAAGCGTACCGGACACGTTGGAAAGCGCCAGGCGTTCGGTGTCGAGCCGCAGCTGCATGTTGGCAGACTCAGCGGCTGTCCAGTCGCCCAGCCAAAGGCGCTCGGTCGTCAGATCCACATCGGCCGTGAAGGGCATGCTCGGCTGGCGTTGAAGCGAGGCTTCGGGCCATGTACCCTCCCCCGGTTGCAGCGCCTCGCTACCGGTCACCATCTCCACGGCAAGCGCAAGATCAAGCGTGCCCAGGTGGAGCTCGCCGGTGACGTGCGGGATGCTGTTGCGCATCTCGGCGTTGAGATCCCCGTGAAGGCTCGAACCGGCGATCTGGCCCGTCACATCGCTGATTACGGCGAGCTTCTCGCCCACGTCGATCGAGGCTCTGATTTCCGCCGGAAGACCATAGCCAAAGCCCGGCAACGCAATGCCGGCAGCAGACAGCCAAGGTTCCAGGTCTCCGGATCTTAGCTCCACTTCGCCACGGGAGTTGAACTGGTCCTCGTCGCGGGCCACCGTGCCGTTAAACGTCGCGGCAAGATCCTCGCCCTTGAAGGTCACCGTGGTAGCCGCACCGTCTGCGAGCTTTCCGGAAAGGCTTGCTTCAAGCGTGGCGTCCCCAGCAAATCCCAAGGGCAGTCCCGGCAGACCCACCAGCGCGTAGAGATTTGCAGGCTCGGCATTGCGTGCCGTCAGCTGCAGTTCAATCGGTGTATCAGCGCCAAGGGCAAGATCCTGCGCGCTTCCGTTCAGCGTGAAGTCGGTGCCGCCCGCGACACCTTTCACAGTCAGATTGCTGGAGCCATCGACAGAACGGCCAGCGAGAATGTCCACCTTCCCCTCTTCCAGCAGGCCCGGATAGAGGGAGGCATTGCGCGCGAGGAGCTGGATCGGCCGGACATCCGGCAGGTTCTGGGCAAGCAGACTCACGAAGGGAGCTAGATCGACGGCGACGATGGTGGCGTCGACGCTGCCGGCGGGATTCGCCGAGAGGGTCTCGATGCGTCCCGTGGCGCTGACATTTGCGCCCGCCAGGCCGGTTGCGGAGAAGCGATCAATTTCCAGCACCTGCTCGCGCAGGCGAAGCTCCGTCTCGATACGCTCGGCTTCAATGCCGCGCGACACGACGGGTCCGGCAGCAAACTCTACGTCGACATCGTGATCGGCGACGCGGTTCTGCCCCTGTTCATCGATGAAAAGCGAGGCAAAGGCCCGCAGCCCGTCGACATCCAGACGTCCGCCATCGAGCGAGACGAGGATCGATGCACGGCGATCAGCCGGACTCTGCCGCTCCAGACGCCCGCCAAACCGTGCTTCGCCCAGGATGAGCTCAAGGTTCTCGAAAGTCTGCTGGGTGGCGCTCAGCGTCACATCGGCGCTGAAGCCAGCGGCCGGAAGACGGCGGATTGCGTCATCCACATCGCGGGCCACCCACATGGCAAACCCCGAGGGCTGGGAGATGGCGAGCAACATCTTGCCGGCAAACGAGACCTCGTCACCTACGGCGAGAAGCCCCTTGCCTTCAAAGCGGGTGCGGCCCGGCAGGGTCGCGGCGACGGAGCTGATGCTCCAGCCTTCCGCCACAGGTTCGGCCTGAACCTTGATGTCTCGGATTGTCGTATCGCCCGCCACGATCGCCGGGAGGTTGACCGAAACGGTGCCCGGGATGGACGGCTTCGGCAGGCCAGACACGAAATTCGCAAAGGCAGCGATGCGTTCACCCGCCGTGATCAACGACTTGTCCGCCTGATCGGCCGAACCCTCCCAGCGCAACTGCGCCCCGTCCGCGACAATCGAGAAGGATGGATCGATGCCGAAGGCAAGCTCTGCATGACCATCCGCCGTATAAGGATCTTCTGCCGTTCCCGAAACCAGTCGGAACTCGTCAATGCCCAGGCGTTGGTGGCTGAGGTTGAACTTGCCGGTCACTCGGTTCGCTATCACCGGTGGCGCTGGATTTTCCGCGTTTGTCTGAACATCGGCAAAGGAGCGCAGATCGAAATTGCCCGCATATTGGGCCTTGCCTTCGCTGACGCTTGCCTGACCGTCGACATCCAGCGCGAAAGGCAGGCCCTCCGGCTGGGCCGAAACGCGAATGCGGATGCCCTCGGCGCTTCCTGTTCCGGTGGAACCCGAGACCCTCATTGGCAGTCCGTCAACCTTCAACTGGCCCTGCACCCGCCATGGCCCTGCGAGAGAGCGAGCGGAGAGTTCGCTGTTGATGTCGCTCAGCACGATACTACGCTGGTTGGCGCCACGATGAACCGTAATGCTTCCGTCAGTTACGGTCAGCCGCTCCAGGCTTACCTGCTGCGGATCGAAGGGCGAGGATGGCCGCATGGCCCAATCAACGCGCCCTTCGTCGTCGATGCGGATGTTGGCGCGGGGCCGTACCAAGCGCATGTCGAAGATCAGCACCTCACCGCTCAGGAATGGAGCGAGCTCCGCATCCATCGAAAATTCTTCGATGGTCATTGCTGGCTCGTCAGGCGTCGTACCGGCAACGACCACGTCGCTGAAGGTGACAGAAGGGAATGGCAGGAGCCGTGCGCGGGCAGACCCTTCCACGCGAACGTCACGGCCCAGGATGATCCCGGCCTGGCGTTCGAAGTCGGCACGGTAATTGGCCCAATCGATGAAATAGGGAGCCACGAGCGCAGCTGTCAGCAGCAGCACCACAAGCCCGCCTAAGAAGACGAAGAGCCTAGCCAGTTTTCAACTCCCTACGTTTCATCACCACGCAAGCGCACTGCGAATTTTTCAGTACGACAAGACTAACAGCAATCCTGGGCCACAACGAGACAAACCAAAGAGGGTTCACCATCCGCGAAAAATGTGTTGGCCCCGATATAGCGGCACAGATGCAGTTGTGCAGCCTCTGAACAATTATCCCACAACGAGTTATATTTTGGTGCGAATTGCCATTCTGAACAATCGTGGATTTTACGCAGCTACAGGCCTGATCAGAACAAAGCACGGCATTCGGCACCCATAAGCCAGTAGCAACACATAAACACTCGCGGGTCACGTTTCCTAGGCCAGCAGTTACGGCAACATTGGCTGTCAGCTAACCATAAACGCCTTTGCAACCCGCGACCGCTGGGTTTCACTCAACCTGACAGGACATGCGCCGCTCCACGGAGGAGCTATGCCATGCGAGTTGGAGCTGACCGGAGGCAACGGTGAAGATTGACGTGCAGAAGATGTCGCAGAACCTCGCCGAGGACCCCCGCATCAGCAACTACAAGCTTGCACGCGCCTTCAAGCGCCTGGATGAAGAGCTGAGAGCCATCAAGGGGCGGAACGGGGCAATACCGATGGAAATCATTTTTGCCCGGGCCATCCTGCGCCGCGCCCGGGAATTGCGCACCAACGACGAGCGCAAGCAGCAGTAGGCGCAGCCCCCCCAATCGCAAGACTACCCTCCTTTCTGGCCGGCGCCTGCCATTGAAGGCTCGGGTCTCCGCGTCTATCTACGTCGCACCGGAGCGCCATCGAAGCGCCACGGGAACGTGCGAACAATTGCCCTGACCACTTCCAACTAAGCTTCGTGGATTTCGACGTTAAGCCTTGGCCCGGATGCCACAAACCGGTACAAAAGGAAAACGTCGTGCCGTCTCGGCCGAAAACTAGATGCGGAATACATGACAGGTTACCCGGACGATCTGCCGTTTTTCGGCGATGAAGACAATTTCGTACCAGCCGCGCCGGCACCGCGCCAAGGCGGCATCGCAGCCCGCGCCATGGCGGCGCGCAATGCTGCGCCGCGCTATCTCGACGGGCTCAACCAGGAGCAGCGGCAGGCGGTCGAAACGACCGAAGGACCAGTTCTTGTGCTCGCAGGTGCTGGAACGGGCAAGACCCGTGTGCTCACCACGCGTATTGCGCATATTCTGGCCACCGGACGCGCCTATCCTTCGCAGATCCTCGCGGTGACCTTTACCAACAAGGCCGCACGCGAAATGAAGGTGCGTATCGGCGTTCTCGTCGGCGAAGCCGTCGAAGGCATGCCCTGGCTCGGCACCTTCCACTCGATCGGCGTGAAGATCCTTCGCCGCCATGCGGAGCTCGTCGGTCTCTCCTCCACATTCTCGATCCTTGATACCGACGACCAGATCCGGCTCCTGAAGCAGCTCATCCAGGCTGAGGGCCTGGACGACAAGCGCTGGCCCGCTCGCCAGATGGCGGGGCTCATCGACGGCTGGAAAAACAAGGGACTCGCCCCCGCAGAAATCCCGGAAGGCGACGCGCGCGCATTCGGCAACGGCAAGGGCCGCCTGCTCTACCAGGCTTACCAGGACCGGCTGAAGACCCTCAACGCTACAGATTTCGGCGACCTGCTGATGCTGCCGATTCGCATCTTCCGCGAACATCCGGACGTGCTACGCGAGTATCATTCGAAATTCCGCTACATCCTGGTGGATGAGTATCAGGACACCAATACGGCTCAGTACATGTGGCTGCGCCTGCTCGCCCAGCGGCGACAGGCCGATGACGGCAGCCGCATGCCGGTCAACATCTGCTGCGTCGGTGACGACGACCAGTCGATCTACGGCTGGCGCGGCGCGGAGGTGGACAACATCCTGCGCTTCGAGAAGGATTTTCCGGGTGCGACCGTCATCCGCCTGGAACGCAATTACCGTTCGACCGCGCACATACTTGGCGCGGCGTCCCACCTGATTGCGCACAACGAGGGCCGTCTCGGGAAGACGCTGTTCACGGAACGCAGCGATCCCGACGATGCACGCGTCAAGGTTCATGCCGCCTGGGATTCCGACGAGGAGGCCCGCGCCATCGGCGAAGAGGTCGAGGCCCTGCAGAGCAAGAGCCATGCGCTGAATGACATGGCGATCCTCGTGCGCGCTTCCTTCCAGATGCGCGCCTTCGAAGATCGCTTCGTCACGCTCGGCCTTAACTATCGCGTCATAGGCGGTCCCCGCTTCTATGAGCGGCAGGAAATCCGCGATGCCCTGGCCTATTTCCGCGTGGTTGCGCAGGGAGCCGATGATCTGGCGCTCGAACGCATCATCAACGTGCCGAAGCGCGGGCTTGGTGAGGCTGCTCTCCGCCTGATGCACGATACCGCTCGCGCCCGTGGGACCACCTTGCTGCAGGCAGCGCGCGATCTCATCGGCACCGAGGAAATGAAGCCGAAGCCGCGCGCCGCGCTGAGAAACCTCGTGGAATCGTTTGAGCGTTGGCAGGGGCTGATCGACCGCACGCCGCATACGGAACTGGCCGAGCTGATCCTCGAAGAGTCCGGCTACGTGGACATGTGGAAGAACGATCGCACCCCGGAGGCACCGGGACGGCTCGAGAACCTCAAGGAGCTCATCACCAATATGGAGAGCTATGAGAGCCTGCGAGCGTTCCTCGAACACGTCTCACTGGTGATGGACGCCGAGCAGAACGACGAGCAGGACGCGATCAGCCTGATGACGCTCCACTCGGCTAAAGGTCTCGAGTTCGACACCGTCTTCCTGCCTGGCTGGGAGGAAGGCCTTTTCCCGCACCAGAGGGCGCTCGACGAGGGCGGCCGTACAGGTCTCGAGGAAGAGCGGCGGCTCGCCTATGTGGGCGTTACCCGCGCCAAGAAGAACCTGCACATCTGGTTTACCTCAAACCGGCGTATCCATGGTCTGTGGCAGTCGACCATACCCTCGCGGTTCCTGGACGAGCTTCCAGAAAGTCACGTGGAAGTGGTCGAGGCCGGCGGCGCCTATGGCGGATACGGCCATTCCGGCTATCCCGGAAGGCCAAACCCATACGGCGCTTCGCGTTTCGATGATGCGAGCCCGGCCTTTTCAAACACATACAGCACGCCCGGCTGGCAGCGCGCGCAAAAGAACCGCAACGAGGCCACGTCCCGCAACTGGGGGTCACGCTCAGGCCATCAGGTGGAGCGCATTGGCTACGGCGAAACGGATTCCGGCTATGGCGCAGGCCGCGGCTCGGTCAAAGGCAAGACGATCGATGGTGAACTCGTCGCCAAGTCGGTTGCGACGGAGCCCTCCCGCTTCAAGGTGGGTGACAGGGTATTCCACCTGAAATTCGGCAATGGAAACATCGCCTCGATCGAAGGTAACAAGCTTACCATCGACTTCGACAAGGCGGGCCAGAAGCGGGTTCTGGACGGGTTCGTGGAGCCTGTTTGAGGCTTGTTCGCACTATCTCTCACTGTGAGCTGCACAAATCTCACAGTGAGAACGGCCAAGCTCGCGCCGCCGGCAAGTCGTCTGTTAACCCGTTTTCCATCCGCGGGCTGCGCCATCCGCGCACGTCCGGAAAGAGCGATCAGTCGTAGCCTGACGTACCTGTCGGCACCGGCCCCTGAAGGGCCGAGTGGGTCCAATCGCAATTAAACCTACGATCCGCCGAGCGACCTGGCGGATATCCATTCGATGCCGATGGCCTTAACCGAAAGCTTAAGCCTACTTGAAATAGGCGAACTTTCCTTCGGCGTTCTTGTCCCGCTTCAGTACTCCGCTGGCCGCATAGCGCGAAAGCGGTCCGGAGAAGGCGTTAGATTTGTAGCGCACGCCAAAATCTTCTTCACACTTCTTCACAACGTCGCCAATCGTCCGCTTCTCGGTGAAGAAGTCGCTATCGACCAACCGAGCCAGTGCGGCAACGGCGCCGCTGGCGCTCGGCGTGGCCGCTTCGCCACCGCGCTTGCCTCCCCCACGTGACTGGCCACGCGACGGGGATGAAGCCGGAGCGCTCCTCGGCTCCGCGACTGGGCCAGCTTCATAGGAATTGGCCTCCTCGGCCATTCCCGAAGTTCCGACTGTACCCGATGTCTGGTTGAACAACAGCTCGACGATCCGCAATTGCACTGCTTCAGAGTCGAACCTGTTTATCGTTTCCGACAGTTCATTCAGCTGCTGTTTCAGTTCAACAAAGTTCTTGTTCATGACGGCGCCCCAACCTAGTTACATGCCTTAAAGGCTGTAATCCTGCGCATTTGGCTACATAATCGATCGCGGTGTCAATACTCGCCATGCGCCAGTAAGTATCCACTCCGGGCTGCCCCGAAATACAGCCACAACCAAGGCGTGCAGTTCGATAACATATATTATGATTTTCTGAATTTCCCGATATTTATAGCATAATTGAATACTTCAAAGTAAGTATGTATCAACAACAAATTGATGCTTTCCATATCAATTTGCTGCTCTAAAGCACGAATGATCATTCCACAGCTGTTTCTCTGGCGATCAAAGACAGACGGGCGCGAAGCTGTATTTGATAACACGTTCACTACCTGAAGACTCCCTAGAATAGATTTTCGCAATCAATCTTGCCTCCGAGCCATCTCTATCAACTGTCGCCAGTTCAATATCCAGCACAGATACTCAACCAGGTACACCTGCAAGTTGCGGTAAAAATAAATGAACTTTTAACACTATACCGCTTTAACTGTGAACACGTGACCCTGCCTATCGGACACGAATCGCGGAAACGCGATGACCTCCAGTCCCTTCCGCTGCCGTTCAGCGGAAGGGAACTTCCGAAAGACTAGGCGTCAGTCCACTTCGCGACGAACTCTTCAGCAGACAGCGTCTGCATATCCGGGACGGCAGTAAACAGCTTTTCTAACGGCCAGTCCCACCATGCCAGGCCCATGAGCTTTCTGGCCGTCTCCGGTGCAAAACGAGGGCGGATTACCCGCGCCGGCACTCCCCCAACCACCGTATAGGGTGCAACGTCGCGGGTAACCACCGCATTTGCTCCTATCACGGCACCGTCGCCGATCGTCACACCCGGCATGATGACCGCACCGTGGCCTATCCAGACATCATTGCCGATGGTGACGGGCTTCTCCATGCGGCGCCTGCGGAAGTCCGCATCCAGCTTCTGAAAGCGGAAATACTCATTCGGCCGATAGCTCACCTTGTGGGTGGTGATGCGTTCCATCGGGTGCTCGAGCGCATTGATGCGGACGTTGGCCGCTATCGAACAGAACTTGCCGATGGTGGCGTATATCCCTTCGGAATGACGCTGGATGTAGCTGAAGTCGCCCATGGTTACATTGGCGAGGCTCACGCGCTCTCCAACTGAGCAATAGCGCCCCATGCGGCACCCCCGCAACTCGGCCGTCGTATGGATCTTGGGCTGCGGGTCTGTAAAGCGGGTGTCTTCCATGGCGTCCTTCCGAGCGCGGCTACCGGTGCGGATCCGACCGGTCATGTGTGGTCTAGGGTCGCCAGCGAAGAGACGCAAGCTGTTCACGCATTTGCGACCGTTTGCACCTTTGCTTATTAGACAGCAAAGACTATCTTGAAGCCATGAGAACCGCCCAGTTGACATATCCAACCCTCTTCAAGATCGCCGCCGCAGGGATCGTGCTGGCCATGATCGGCGGCTGGGGGATGGGCATGTGGTTCGAGCGCGGCGCCGCTCTGTTTCTCGCCCTGGCGGAAACGGGCCTTGCCTGGTGCCTTTGACAATCCTCTTCCTCGGGTCTGAAGAACAATGCGTTATATCGTACTGTGCGTGACTGCAGTTCTGGTGCTTGCCGCAGGCGTGGCCACCTATCTGTGGACGCAGTCGGGTTCCTCCAAGGTTGTCGCCTTCGGCGCACCGTTCGAGCTGGTTGACCACAACGGGGAAAAGATCACCGAGCAGGCTTTCCGCGGCAAGCCGACGGCTGTGTTCTTCGGCTTCACGCATTGCCCGGAAGTCTGCCCCACGACGCTCTTCGAGCTCGGCGGCTGGATCGAGCAGCTCGGCTCCGACGCCGACAAGATGGGCGCCTATTTCGTTTCCATCGACCCGGAGCGTGATACGCCAGAGGTGATGAAAGCCTATCTCGGAAACTTTTCCGGCCACATCACAGGCATCACCGGCGAGCCTGCCAAGGTGATGGAGATGGCGAAAGACTTCCGCATCTTCGCCAAGAAGGTTGAGCTGGAAAACGGTGACTACACCATGGATCACACCGCATCGGTGCTGCTGCTGGACAGCGATGGCGACTTCTTCGGCACGATCGCCTACCAGGAAAATCCTGAAACAGCTTTAGCGAAGCTCAAGAGGCTGATAAGGGAAGGCTGATTCAACCGGACCTTACGACCATGCCGCAGACCCGTCTCTTCTTCCAAGCTCTCGGCCCTCAGGCCACGCAGGCATTCCAGCATCTGGAAAGGGCACTCGAGGAAGACGGGGTTCCGATTTCCATGTGGGAGGTCGATGAAGACGCCGACCTGCACGAGGTCTCGGTCTATGTGCTCGATGGCGACACCCAGCCGCTCCGCACCCGGATGCAAAGCCTGCTGGCCGACCTCCCCTTCTCTGTCAAGATCGGCGAAGAAGAAGTGCCCGACATCGACTGGGTCACTCATTCGCTGGAGGGTCTGCATGCAGTCCGCGCCGGCCGCTTCTTCATCCATGGGTCGCATGATAGCGACAAGGTGAACTCGGGAGATCTGGCCATCCAGATCGACGCGGGTTTGGCGTTCGGCACCGGGCATCATGGCACCACGTCCGGATGCCTTGAAATGATTGACCGGGTGCTGAAGCGTGAGAACCCGCGTAATGCGCTCGACCTCGGCACGGGCAGCGCCGTGCTCGCCATTGCCATCGCGAAGCTGCGCCGCATTCCGGTGCTCGCAACCGACATCGATCCCGTTGCCGTCCGGGTGGCGCGTGAAAATGTTGCCATCAATGAAGTGTCCGCTTGGGTGGAGACCGCGACTGCGCCGGGCTTTCACAACCCGATCTTCGGTCAGCGAAAGCCGTTCGGACTGATCGTCGCCAATATTCTCGCGCGCCCGCTGATGAAGCTTGCGCCGGATATGGCCCGCCACCTGAAGCCAGGCGGCTCGATCATTCTGTCAGGGATATTGGACAAGCAGCGCGATCAGGTGGTCGCGGCCTATGTCGGCCAGGGATTCCGTCACATCACGACCCTTCATCGCGAAGGCTGGGTGACGATCCACATGAAGCGCTGAGCTTTTTAAGGGAGAGCGGGAAAAGGTTTCCCGTAGATACTTCCATCGAGAACCGGGGCTGTGCCCTCTCAGTTCTTCTGCCGGAGCCTGCCGCAACCCATGAGTTACCGGTTGCGGCCTAGCATTTTTCCGGCCTGCGCATATCAGATTATTTCTGCTTGGCTGCGCGGGTCTGCTGCATGTCGTTGTCGAGCATGGCGCGAGCCTGACGGACGTAACGGGCTGCCTGTGCTTCGCGTGCTGCGATCATCGAGTCCAGCATGGACCGAAAAATTCCCTTAGAATTGGCCATTTTGCATTCTCCTTCTCTGTTGTCTGCATCATCAATATAGGTAGACGAGCTGCCGGTAACCAACGATTTCGCTGCATGGCAGCATTGTTATTTTGCATTGCACAAAACGCCGCAACTTCAGACGCTTCCGCAGAGAAATAAAACTGAGATCAGGCCGCGGGCGTCGTTTCCATTCGGGTGCGAAATGGTCTAAGTTTCACGCCCTGCATCACCGTTCTGGATCACGGGTCCAACGGCGAAAATCCTGATCCGACCTTCTGGGTCTTCTCGCTCTAAGCTTTCGTGCGGAGTAGCAAATGTTCCAATCCTTCAAGACAACCTCCGATCCGTCCCAGGCCAAGCCGCGCCTCGCAAGGCTGCGTGCACTTATGGCCGAAGAAGGGCTGGATGCGCTTCTCGTGCCGCGCGCTGATCAGCACCAGGGTGAGTACGTCGCCCCCTGCTCCGAACGTCTCGCCTGGATCACCGGCTTCACCGGGTCGGCAGGCGCCGCCGTTATCCTGAAGGATCGCGCCGTTCTCTTCGTTGACGGACGCTATACGGTTCAGGCCGGTGAGCAGACCGATCCGGCCCTCTTCGAGGTCGATAGCCTTGTCGACAACCCGCCGCGCGAGTGGATGAAGAGCAATCTTTCCACGGGAGCGAAGGTTGGCTTCGACCCCTGGCTGCACACCGTTGGCGAAGTGCGCGCCCTGCAGAAGGCGCTGGCAAAGGCTGGAGCTTCAGCCGTTCCGCTCAAGCGCAACCTGATCGATGCCGTCTGGGAGGATCGTCCAGACGAGCCTGTCGGCCCGGTCATCGTCCACCCGCTGAAATATGCCGGTGTTGCCGCCGAGGAAAAGCTCGCGACGTTGGCAGGCAAGCTCAAGGCAGAGGGCGTGGACCACACGGTGCTGACCGATCCGGCGTCGCTTGCCTGGGCCTTCAACATCCGCGGCAGTGACGTACCGCACACGCCGCTGGCATTGGGCTTTGTCATCCTGTCGGCTTCGGCCAAGCCCAAGCTCTTCCTGGACGAGCGGAAGCTTGATCAGGAGGCGAAGGCTCACCTCACCAGCCTCGCGGAGCTATATGCGCCATCCGCGCTCACCACCGAGCTGGCAGCCCTTGCGAAGGCCGGAGCCAAGGTCGGCCTGGACGAGAACCTGGCGGCGGATCTGCTGCGGGAAGTCGTTGAGGAGAACGGCGGAACGGTCGTTCACTTTGCTGATCCGGCGGCCCTTCCCCGCGCCATGAAGAACGAGACGGAACTCGCCGGTACGCGCAAGGCGCATGTGCGCGATGGTGCAGCAATTACCGAGTTCCTTGCCTGGCTGGATGCGCAGGATGCCGGTTCGCTCACCGAGATCAAGGTGGTCGAGCAGCTTGAGGCAATTCGCGTGAAGGTGGGTGAAGCGATGCAGATGCCGCTGAAGGATATCTCCTTTGGCACGATCTGCGGCGAGGGTCCGAACGCCGCCCTGCCCCACTACCGCGTGACCGAGCAGAGCAACCGCAAGTCAGCGCCCGGCGAACTGCTGCTGGTCGATTCCGGCGGCCAGTTCTTCGATGGCACCACCGACATCACGCGCACCGTCGCCGTGGGCCAGCCGACCGAAGAGATGCGCAAGCGCTTCACGCTGGTGCTCAAGGGCATGATCGCCATCTCGCTCCTGCGTTTCCCCGAGGGCACGCGCGGAGCGGACATCGACGCGTTCGCGCGCAATGCGCTCTGGCGGCATGGCCTCGACTACAACCACGGCACCGGCCACGGCGTCGGCTCCTACCTCTCCGTGCATGAAGGCCCACAGCGTATTGCCAAGACCGGTGTGACCAAGCTTGCGCCCGGCATGATCCTTTCGAATGAGCCCGGCTACTACAAGCCCGGCCACTACGGCATCCGCATCGAGAATCTGATCATCGTCTCACCGGCAGAGCCCGTCGAAGGCGGCGACATCCCGATGCATTCGTTCGAGACGCTGACGCTGGCGCCCATCGACCGCAGGCTCATTGAGCCAGCGCTGCTGACGGAAGAAGAGCGGGCATGGCTCAACGCCTACCACCGCCGGGTCTATCAGGAGATCTCGCCGTTGGTCGCGCCAGAGACAGCCAAGTGGCTGGAACAGGCAACTGCCGTCATCTGACGGCAGTGCGCTCTAACCGAAGAACTGACGCAGGATCACGAGCAGTCCTGCGCCGACCAGGAACATGAGGAGGAAGCTGCCGCCGGTGAAAGCAATCACGGCGGCGGCCGCAAGGGCGATCCACTCCGCCGGGCCACCTTCCACGACAGCGGGCGCGAAAAGCGTCGTCAGAACCGCGACGGGCACCGCGTTCAATCCGGCTTCGACGCGCGGATGAAGCCGCTCGAAACGCGAAATCACGAGATGACCGCCGATGCGGGTCAGGTAGGTCAGCACCCCCCCGGCCAAGATGATCCAGAATGTGGTGCTCACGGATTACGCTCTCCGGTGTGGTCGTGCTCGGCTGCTTCGTCTTTCGCGGCAACGGGCGGAAGGAAGGCGCCGACGAAAACGCCAACGAAGGCGCCCACCGTTACATGCCAGGGCGAGCCGATGGTCTTGTAACCCAGAATGGCGCCCAATGCGCTTGACGCGGCTATCGGGAACCAGTTGTGGCGCGTGCGCAACGTCAGCACGATGCAGAAGAAATAGATCGTCAGAAGGAAATCGATGCCAAACACGTGAGGATCGGGGATGAACTGCCCGAACACGGCACCGAGATAGGTGGAGATGAGCCATGTGACGTAAACGGTCAGCGCCATCCCCATGTACCAGGCGAAGTGCAGCGGAACCCCGCTCGATGTCCGCCGCTCCGACTCCGCGAACAGCTGATCGACCAGAAAGAAGTATCCAATGATCTGCTTGCCGATCGGCCAGCGCGCCAGATAGCGCCCCACGGCCGCTGAATAGAGCACGAGCCGGAAGTTCACGGCAAAGATGGACAGCACGATCAACCATGGCGCGACGTGGGAACCGAACAGTTCTATACCCACCAGCTGGCTTGCGCCCGCATAGATGAATGCGCTCATGAACATGGCCTCGCCCACCGAGAAATTGTGTTCGACGGCCAGCATTCCAAACAATGCACCAAAGGGTGCCACACCAACGAGAACTGGAAGGCTGAGTGCGATACCTTCCAGAAACTGGTCACGTGGGGTTGCCTGTTGTGCCGACATCCCGACTCCTGCCGTTTCGATTTCACACGCATTGCTAGCGAAAGACCCGTCCGCTAGCCATGGCTGATTTCAAAACGTCTGATCAGTTATTTTGATCAAGCAGGATTTTCTGCAAGTATCCTCGTCATATAGACCGCGTCGCATCCATAAGTCTCGAGCTTGGCGGCCAGTTCGGGTACCTGAAAGATCCGGAACCCCTGCTGCACCCAAAACCCCGTCGAATTGTTTACGGAGACAAGCGCCATCCGTTCAAATCCAAGCTCACGCGCATGCGCCTCAATCATCCGAGATGCAGTGTGCCCGGCCCGCAGTCCTCGAGCAGCAGGCAGAAGGGCAATGTCGTGGATGTAGTAGACTTCGGGCTCAGGCAACTCGCCAATGAGCCTATCCAGGTCCGGGGCATCCGCAGCCTTCCAAGGGTGGCTGAACAGATATCCGAGTGTCGTACCATCAGCCGAATTTGACAGGATGAAACAGCCCTCCGGGTGCAGCTTCAGCTTTTCCGCAAGAACATCCCGGTCCTCGGGTAACCCGGGGTGGACGATCTGCGCGATCCTGTCCACCTCATCCACGTCCTCAGGTGTCATCGCCCTCCAATGTGCAGATTCAACACTGCCAACCATAGTTACTCTTCTCCAACAAGAAGGAACCAGGCATCCTCGTCGATGACCTCAATGCCGAGTTCCTGCGCCTTAGCAAGCTTAGACCCAGCCCCCGGCCCCGCTACCAGCAGATCCGTCTTCTTGGAGACGGACCCTGCAGTCTTCGCCCCGTAGCGCTCGGCCATGGCCTTGGCCTCGTCACGGGACATTCGTTCAAGCGACCCGGTGAAGACAATCGTCTTGCCAGCCACGGGAGAACCTTCCGCCACCTCCAGCTTTTCATCCTGCGGCGTCACTTCCTGCAGCAGGGCGTCCAGCACTTCCCGGTTGTGCGGCTCGTTAAAGAATTCGACAACGGCTTCCGCCACGACGGAGCCGATCCCTTCCACGCCGATCAACTCCTGCCAGGCCTCGTTGCCCCGGTCGGTGCGATTACCCTCGCTCGGCGGCATCGCATCGCGCGCCACACGCTCAAAGGCCGCATAGGAGCCGAAGGCGCGGGCAAAGCGCTTCGCGTTCACCTCGCCCACGTGGCGCATGCCAAGGGCGTAAAGGAAGCGGCTCAGCGCGATCGACCGGCGCGCGTCGATGGCTTCATAGAGCTTCCGGACCGACACCGTGCCGAAGCCGTCGATCTTTTCCAGCTTGCGCAGCGACGCCTGCTGGCGCTTCTGCAAGGTGAAGATGTCGGCGGGTGTGCGGATCGACAGTGATGGATCATCGGCGTTGAAGAAGAACTCGACCTGCTTTTCGCCCAGGCCCTCGATGTCGAAGGCATTGCGCGACACGAAGTGGCGGATGCGCTCCACCGCCTGCGCCGAGCAGATGAGACCCCCCGTGCAGCGGCGCACCGCCTCGCCTTCCTCGCGCACCGCATGGCTTCCGCAGACCGGACAGGTGCGCGGGAATTCATAGGGCTTCGCTTCGCTCGGGCGCTTCTCCAGCACCACGTCAACGATCTGCGGGATCACGTCACCAGCCCGCTGGACGATGACGGTATCACCGACGCGGATATCGCGGCCCTCGCGGATGGGCTGGCCGTTCAGGCCGATGCCCTTGATGTAATCCTCGTTGTGGAGCGTCGCATTGGTGACGACCACACCGCCGACGGTGATGGGTTCCAGACGCGCCACGGGCGTCAGCGCGCCGGTACGGCCAACCTGAATGTCGATGCCGCGCAGAATCGTGAAAGCCTGCTCTGCGGGAAACTTGTGCGCGATCGCCCAACGCGGGCTGCGCGAGCGGAAGCCAAGGCGGTTCTGCAGATCGAGACGGTCAACCTTGTAGACGACGCCATCGATGTCATAATCGAGCTTCGGGCGCTCAAGCCCAATCTCGCGGTAGTGTTCGAGGAGTTCCTGAACGCTGCTGACACGCTTCATCAGCGGATTGACCGGGAAGCCCCAGGACTTGAACGTCTCCACAAAGCCCATCTGGGTATCCGCCAGCGTTTCAGACATCTCGCCCCAGGCGTAGGCGAAGAAGCGAAGCTTGCGGCCTGCCGTCACGCGGGCATCGAGCTGGCGAAGCGATCCCGCCGCCGTGTTGCGCGGATTGACGAAGGTCTGCTTGCCTTGAGCCGCCAGCTGCTCGTTCAGAGCCAGGAAGTCGCTCTTGGCCATATAGATTTCGCCGCGCACCTCGACGACATCCGGCGCGCCCTTAGGTAGCCGCTTCGGGATCTCGTTGATGGTCAGAATATTGGCCGTCACGTTTTCGCCGGTGGCACCATCGCCACGCGTGGCGGCGCGAACCAGAATGCCGTTCTCGTAGCGGATCGACATGGAAAGGCCGTCGATCTTCGGCTCTGCCGTAAACACGATGGAGTTGTCCGGCAGCATGCCCAGAAAGCGGTAGACGCTGCCGACAAAGTCCTGCACGTCCTCATCGCTGAAGGCGTTGCCAAGCGATAACATCGGGCGCGAATGGGTTACCGGCGCAAAGGTTGGCAACGGCGCAGCACCCACGCGGAGCGACGGGCTGTCCGGCCGCACCAGATGCGGGAAGCGCAGTTCGATGGCCTCGTTGCGCGCTTTCAGCGCATCATATTCCGCGTCGGAAATGACCGGCGCATCTTCCCCATGATAGTGCTTGTCATGCACGGCGATCTCTGCGGCCAGACGGGCAAGCTCTTCCCTAGCTTGTTCCTCGGTCAACTGATCGACAGCTATCTGTGATGTGCTCATAAGGAAGAATCCTACAACGGCCTGCATTCTAGTGGGTGCGAAGCAGGCGGGGATAAACCGCCTAGCTGGCTACGGCAAGGTTCTCGCGCAGCAGACGTTCCGCCGCAGCCCGCGCTTCATCGGTAACAGTGGCGCCGGCGAGCATGCGGGCAATCTCTTCCTGCCGCGCCTCAATATCCATCACGGCGACGCGGGTGGTCACCAGATCCTCGTTGCCAGCCTTCGAGATCAGGTAGTGGGTGCGGGCACGGGCTGCGACCTGCGGCGCGTGCGTGACCGCCAGCACCTGCACATTGGCGGAAAGACGAGCGAGACGCTGGCCGATCGCATCGGCTACAGCACCGCCCACGCCGGTATCGATCTCGTCGAAGACCAGCGTCGGGGCCGAGCCGCGATCCGCGAGCGCCACCTTGAGAGCCAACAGAAAACGCGAGAGCTCGCCACCGGAAGCGACCTTCATCATAGAACCGGGGCGCGTGCCAGGGTTCGTCTGCACCCAGAATTCGACGATGTCGATACCGCTTTCCTGACGCTCTTCCGCATTGGTCTCGATGTGAACGATGAAGCGGGCACGCTCAAGTTTCAGCGCCGGCAACTCTGCCATGACGGCATCAGCCAAAGCGCTTGAAGCTGCGTGCCGGGCCTCGGAAAGAGACGCGGCGGCCGCATCATATGCGACGCGCAGGTCTTCAACTGCCTTTTCGAGCGCGATAAGGCGTTCCTCGCCTGCGTCGAGATCGGCAAGATCTGCATCCATCCGGTCGCGCAGCGCCGGCAGTTCCGAAACAGGGACGCTGTACTTGCGGCCAGCGGCACGCAGCGCGAACAGACGCTCCTCGGCCTGCTCCAGACGCTTCGGGTCAAACTCGGTCGCACGCATGGCAGTGTCGACTGCGCTCTGCGCAGCGTCGAGGTTGAGCATGGCTACGTCGAGGCACTGGATGATCTCGTCCAGAAGACCCGGCACCTCAGCTGCCTTGCGCTGCAGACGACGCAGCAGGCTCGAAAGAGCCGGCACAGGAGAACTCTGTCCAGACAGAACTTCCTCTGCGTCTGAAATGTCGGAAGCGATCTTTTCCGCGCGCATCATCTTGGCGCGCTCTTCGGCGAGTTCGTCTTCCTCGCCTGGCTGAGGGTCGAGCTTGCCCAGTTCTTCCACGGAAGCCCTGAGGTAGTCCGCCTCACGCGCCGCAGCCTCGACGCGGGCGCGGTGGCGGGAAAGCTCCTGCACTGCGCTGCGATAGCCGCGATAGGCGTTCGCGACCTCTTCCGTCAGCGCCTTGAGCCCGCCAAAGGCGTCGAGCAGATCGCGATGAGCGTCAGCTTCCACCAGCGCGCGGTCGTCGTGCTGACCATGGATCTCGACCAGATGATGGCCGATCTGGCGCAGCAGCGAAACGCTTGATGGCTGGTCGTTGATGAAGACGCGTGAGCGGCCGTCGCCGCTCTGGATGCGGCGAAGGATGATGTCGCCATCGTCCTCCATGCCGTTTTCGCGCAGGAGTTCGCGTGCGGGGTGATCCATCGGCACGTCGAAGACGGCCGTCACCTGCCCCTGCTGGGCTCCATGGCGTACGAGCGAAGCGTCGCCGCGCGCGCCAAGCGCCAGCGAAAGCGAATCGAGCAGAATCGACTTGCCGGCACCCGTTTCACCGGTGAGGACCGAGAGACCCGTGGCGAAATCAATATCGAGCCGTTCAATCAGGACAATGTCACGGATCGAGATGTGGGAAAGCATTCCCTGCCCCTGGTCAGCTTCCTACGACTGATTTGACCGCCTTGGAGATCCAGGAGCCGCGGTTCTCGCGTGGCTCCAGACCGCCCGACTGCAGCAGCTTGTAGGAATCCTTGTACCACTGGCTGTCGGGATAGTTGTGGCCGAGCACGGCAGCCGCGGTCTGTGCTTCCGACGAGATGCCCATCGCGAGATAGGTTTCCGTCAGGCGGGCGAGCGCCTCTTCCACGTGGCGGGTATTGCCGTAGTTTTCGACAACGCCACGGAAACGGCGAATCGCAGCGATATATTCATGGCGCTCGAGATAGTAGCGGCCAACCTGCATTTCCTTGCCGGCGAGCTGATCGCGAGCAACGCGGATCTTGTCCTTTGCGTCGGCGACGTACTGGGAGTCCGGCCAGCGCTGCACCACCTCTTCCATCGCCTCGATGGTGCGGCGGGCATCGCCCTGGTCTTGCGTCACGTCCTTGATCTGACGGAAGTAGCTCAGACCAATCAGGTACTGCGCATAAGCCGCATCCTGATCGCTCGGGTAGAGGTTCACGAAGCGCTTGCCGCTGTTGATCGCCTCAACATACTTGCCCTGGCGGTAATTGGTGAAGGTGCCCATGATGAGCGCCTTGCGCGCATATTCCGAATAGGGATGCTGCTTGTCGACCGCCTCGAACTTCTTCGAAGCTTCGGTCAGGCGACCGGCCTCAAGATTGGCGAGTGCCT
Organism: Nitratireductor aestuarii; assembly: GCF_014641695.1. Lineage (GTDB taxonomy): Bacteria > Pseudomonadota > Alphaproteobacteria > Rhizobiales > Rhizobiaceae > Chelativorans > Chelativorans aestuarii. The sequence goes on from NZ_BMIF01000007.1 coordinate 79,737, forward strand.
GGTTGTAGAGAACGTCCGCTGGTTCCGTGCTCTCAACGTAGGACGAAAGATCGAGATCCTTCTCCGCGTTGCAACCTGCAAGGAACAGTGGAACTGCAATAGCCGCTGTCGCCAACTTCGCAAAGTTAAGCGGAAGATGGATCTTGGCTGCGCGTCTAAAACTCATTCTCAATCGCCCTCTCGGCGTTAGGACAAACACTTCCGCATGCGCTTATGCAATACGCATAATCGGGAACCCCGGCAATGCTATCCTTGCCCAATCGCACATTTTTAAGGCGGATGACAACAGGCACAAGGCTTTGAGCCACATATCCACCTTCCATAAGCCTGCAGGCAAAGCAAACGTCAGGCTTCGTTTCCGCTGAACTTCGGATATTGCAGAACCTGCAAAGTGATTCCCGAAGTTTTCGAGCCTATTCTGCGCGCGTAATGTCCTCGTAGCCAGTCCCTGCCCTGCGGGCTTCCACAATCTCAAAGGCAGATGGATCGGCGAGCACTTCCTTCACGACCGTTCCGTTCAGCCGGTGGCCGCTTCGGTAGGAGCGGAAGCAGCCGATGATCGGTCCGCCAATCACAGCCAGATCGCCGATGGCATCAAGCGTCTTGTGGCGGACGAATTCGTCCGGGTAGCGCAGCCCCGCGGCGTTGACGACGCGATCGTCCTCGCCGATCACAACCGAATTCTCGAGCGACGAGCCGAGCGCCAGGCCTGCCGCCCAGAGCCATTCGACATCCTTGATGAAGCCGAAGGTGCGGGCATGGGAGATTTCTCGCGAGTAGATTCTTGCGCTAAGATCGAGGCCGATCTTCTGCCGGCCAATGGCCGGCGTTGCAAAGTCGATCTCAACTTCAAAGCGCGTGCCATTATAGGGAACAAGCTCGGCCCATGCCTCGCCAGCTTCGACCCGCACGGGCTTCAGGATGCGGATGAAACGCCGGCTGGCTGGCAGGGTCTCGATCCCTGCCTCCACAAACGCATCGAGGAACATGATCGAACTGCCATCGAGAATCGGAACCTCGGAGTTGTCGATCTCAATCAGGAGATTGTCGATGCCAAGCCCGGACACGGCGGACATCAGGTGCTCGATGGTCATCACCTGGTCGCCATCGTTGTTTCCGATCACGGTGCAGAGGTCGGTCTTGGCGACTTGCGAAGCGTGAGCACGGATCAAGCGTCCCTCGGCGCCCGAATCGACGCGCTTGAAGACGATGCCCTCGCCCGCCGTGGCAGGGTTGAAATGGACAGTGACCGGTTTGCCGCTATGTACGCCGACGCCGGACAGGCTGACGCGCTTCTTCAATGTTGTCTGCTGATCCACGGTACCGATCCTGTGTCTGTCATCGATCTGTGGACGTCATAAACCCAAAATCGGGCAGGACGCAAAAGGCGGAAGAAAATAGTCGGCCGCGATAATGGAAAAAGAAATGGGCGCCGAGGCGCCCACTTCAAAATCAAGCGGAAAAGATAGCAGCGGTACTAGTTGGCCTGACGGCGCAGGAATGCGGGGATCTCCAGCTGATCCTCTTCCTGCTGGTGGCGCGTCTGCTGAACCAGACGGCCCTGGTCGTCGAGCTGGCCGCGAGCCGGTGCATAGAACTGGCTCTCCTGACGGCGCGGCTCGGCCTGACGCAGGCGCGGCTCCGGCGGCGTTGCGGTGTGGTCGTCTTCTTCGCGGCGGGACAGACCAGCCGTCAGGCGCTTCAGGAGACCCATCGGACCACGGTCTTCATGCTCGGGAGCCGGGGCCGGCGCACGGTTGATCTCAGCCTGAACCTGCGGCGGGAAATCGGTGACCTGCGGCATGCGCGGCTGCTGCTGCTGTACGGGAGCCTGATGGTGCTGCGGCTGCGGAGCTGCGGCGACCGGCTGCTGCTGCGGAGCAACGGCGGCGGGACGCAGAACCTGCGGCTGAACCGGCTGCTGCACGTGCTGCTGCGGCTGTACCTGCTGTACCTGCGGCTGAACCGGAGCGCGCGGTGCTACTTCCGGCTGAACCGGACGGAATAGGTTGCTCTGCGGCTGGAAGGCCGGTGCGGCAGGCTGGTGAGCCGGCTGAACCGAACGGGCAACTTCCTCGATCTGCTGCTCGATGAGCGAAGCTTCGCTCGGCTCAGGCTGGAAGGCTGCGGGGCGAACCGGAACCTGCGGCTGCTGTGCAACCTGAACAGCAGGCTTCGGCTGCGGCTGCATCTGTACGGCCGGACGCGGGGTGGCGCGGATAGCCGTCGGAGCTGCAGCAATGTCGGCAGCCGACTTGTCGATGCCGGTGGCGACAACCGACACGCGGATAACGCCCTCGAGGTCTTCGTCGAAAGTCGCACCGAGGATGATGTTGGCGTCCGGATCGACCTCTTCGCGGATGCGGGTTGCTGCTTCGTCGACCTCGAACAGGGTCATGTCGCGACCACCGGTGATCGAGATCAGGAGGCCCTTGGCGCCCTTCATTGACGTCTCGTCGAGCAGCGGGTTGGCGATCGCAGCCTCAGCCGCAGCCATTGCACGACCGCTGCCGGAAGCTTCGCCGGTGCCCATCATGGCCTTGCCCATCTCGCGCATTACCGAACGAACGTCGGCGAAGTCGAGGTTGATCAGGCCTTCCTTGACCATCAGGTCGGTGATGCAGGCAACGCCCGAGTAGAGCACCTGGTCGGCCATCGCGAATGCGTCGGCGAAGGTGGTCTTGTCGTTGGCGATGCGGAACAGGTTCTGGTTCGGGATGACGATCAGGGTGTCGACGCAAGCCTGAAGCTCTTCGATGCCCTGCTCTGCAGTGCGCATGCGGCGCTGGCCTTCAAAGTGGAAAGGCTTGGTCACAACGCCGACGGTCAGAATGCCACGCTCACGGGCTGCGCGAGCGACGACCGGAGCCGCACCCGTACCCGTACCACCACCCATGCCGGCGGTGACGAAGCACATGTGCGTGCTTGTCAGCTGGTCAAGGATCTCGTCAATGCATTCTTCGGCAGCAGCACGGCCCACTTCCGGCTGGGATCCGGCGCCCAGGCCTTCCGTCACGTTCGCACCGAGCTGGATTACCCGCTCTGCCTTGGACATGGCCAAAGCCTGCGCATCGGTGTTTGCGCAGACAAATTCCACGCCGCGCAAACCGGCGTTGATCATGTTGTTTACGGCGTTACCGCCGCCGCCTCCAACGCCAAAAACCGTGATCCTCGGCTTTAGCTCGGTTATGTCCGGCTTCCGCAAGTTGATCGTCATTATCCTCGTCCTTTCCGCCTTTTCTGCCGGGCCCGCTGCTGGCCGTCCCCCGGATCAAAAACTGTCACGCAACCACTGACTCACACGCTGAAGGCGACCACCCGTCCCGGTGGCGCGCATCAGGAAACCACCCCGAACGTTGCGGCTCTCGAAGCCTGCAACCTGCGGGTAAATAAGAAGACCGACCGGAGCCGCGAAAGCTGCACCCTTGGCAGCTTCAGGCAGGCCGGTAACGCCCAGCGGACGACCGAGGCGAACATTCCGCCCCATCAGACGACGCGCCGCTTCGGGAAGTCCCGCAAGCTGGCTCGCACCACCCGTCAACACCACACGACGTCCTACAAGATGACCGTAGCCCGAACGGTTCAGCCGATCGCGAACCAGTTCAAGCGTCTCTTCAACACGCGCCCTGATGATCCGCGACATGACCGAGCGCGGCACCTGCAGGGGCTGATCATGCTCATCCGCACCCATGGGCAGGATCGAAACAACGCTGCGATCGTCGGCGCTCGCCGGCAGGGCCGAACCGTGCATGACCTTCAGCCGCTCTGCATCATCGAGGCGGGTCGACAGGCCACGCGCCAGATCCATCGTCACGTGATTGCCGCCGATCGGAAGCGCGTCGGCATGAACAAACTTGCCTTCAACGAAGACCGAAATCGTGGTCGTGCCGCCGCCCATATCGATGCAGGCAGCGCCCATCTCGGTCTCGTCATCGACCAGGGTCGCCAGTCCGCTCGCATAGGGCGTGGCCACCATCGTCTCGACCGCCAGATGGGCCCGGTTGACGCACAGTTCGATGTTACGCAGCGGGACTGAATCAGCGGTGACGACATGCATGTCGACACCAAGCTGGTCACCGACCATTCCGCGCGGATCGCGAATGCCGCGTTCGGTGTCGAGGGCGAAACCGACCGCCAGCGAGTGTACAACCTCACGCTCGGCACGCAATGCCTGACGCGCACCGGCAACAAGCACCTTGTTAACGTCGGACTTGGATACCTGATGACCACCGAGGCTGATTGCGGCCGTTGCCGGCTCACTCTTCAGCCTGCCCGCGGATACGTTGATGATCAACGAGTCCACGGTGAGCCCGGCCATTCTCTCTGCGGCGTCGACCGCGAGGCGAATAGCCTGCTCAGCCTTCTCCAGGTTTACGATAACGCCGGACTTTACGCCTTCGGACTTCTGATGTCCGATACCAATGACCTTGATGCGGTGCGTGCGGTGCGACAGCGCGACGCCACCTTCATTCGGCAGGAGCTTTGCAATGATGCAGCAAACCTTGCTGGAACCAATATCCAGCACGGTAATGATACCAGAACGGCGCTGTGGGGAATTGCTGTCGCCGAGCAACCAGTTCATATTCTCGCCCCCTTCTTACGCGCTGCCATCATCTTCTTGAAAGCGTCATTATGTGACTCGGCGGCTTCCGGCGAGAGGGCAACTGTAATGCGATCTTCAAGCCTCATATCCACGACGCTCAGGTCGCGCTCGAACAGCGCGTACTCGACATCGAGACGGGCAACTTCTGCAAGCGCTGCCGCTACATTCGCTTCCGGCAGGCGGACGGTGACCCCGTTGTAGAGACGCAGATCCCAGCGGCGATCGGCCACACGAATGTAGGCCGTAACGCGAGACGCGAGCTGCGGATGGGCAGCGACAGCCTCAATGATGGCCGGACCCGCCTTGTCGGCACCCGCACCGATCACCCGCGGCAGCGCCGCCAGGCGACCGCCGTAGAACGGAGCAATCACAGCGCCATTCGCCTCGACAACCCGGAGCTCCTGTCCGAACTGCCAGATGGCGTAGGGCTTGCGCTCGTTGATCTGGACCTCAACACGCGCCGGATAAATCTTGCGAACTTCCACGCTATCAACCCACGGAAGCTCGGCGATACGCTGACGGGCATTCTCGACATCGAAGCCAACCATCGAGGTCCAGCCATCGAGGCCGATCTGCTGAAGAACGTCGATCTCGGACGTCTCCACGTTACCCGTAATGTTTACATCCTCGATCGCGAAACCCGCCCGAGAGGTAACCAGCTGGATGACTGCCTCAGAATGACCGCCCTGTACACCCCCGTAAAGGAGCACGAAACCGAAAAGCGCGCCGGTGGAAATTGACGCGCCAAAGCGGGGATAGCGGATATCTTCAATGCGCAGCCGGCCCAACGCGCGCGCCGGCCGTCGCAGCCAGCGCGGCAGAGCCACACCGCCAAAAGTCAGGGCAGAGCCCCTATCCGATTTCAACGCGAACAAGACGCGTCCTCCACCATCCAACGCAACAACTCACCAAAACTGATACCCGCCGCAGCGGCGATATCAGGAACCAAAGACGTCGGGGTCATGCCCGGCTGGGTGTTAACCTCAAGCCAGATCAGCCCCTGATCATCCGGAAGCCGGTCATCAAAACGAAAATCGGAGCGACTAACCCCGCGACAACCAAGCGCCAGATGCGCCTCAACAGCCAATTGTTCTATTTTTTGGTAAATATTCAGTGAAAGCTTTGCAGGACATTCGTGCTTTGAGCCGCCCGGAGCGTATTTTGAATCATAATCATAGAATGCATGGCCAACCGGGATGATCTCGCAGACACCCAGCGAACGATCGCCCATCACCGCGCAGGTAAACTCGCGACCGGGGACATATTTCTCAACCATGACGCGGTCGCCGTACTTCCAGTCATCCGACTGCAAGACCTGCGGCGGATGCGACTGGTCTTCACGCACGATCACGACGCCAAAGCTGGAGCCCTCGTTGACCGGCTTCACAACATAGGGCGGCTCCATCGGATGCTCGCCGACGATGTCGAAGCGATTCATAATCAGCGACTGAGCAACCGGAACACCGACACCGGCGACAATCGTCTTGGCCAGCGCCTTGTCCATGGAGAGCGCGGAAGAAAGTACGCCCGAGTGCGTGTAGGGAATTTCGAGATATTCAAGAATACCCTGGATACGGCCATCCTCGCCGTACGGGCCATGCAGCGCGTTGAAGGCGACGTCCGGACGAAGCTCGGTCAGCACCTGGCCGATGTCGCGACCAACATCCACGCGAGATACTTTGTAGCCCTGTTGCTCCAGCGCATCGGCGCAAGCAGATCCAGAAGACAGACTAACTGGCCGCTCTGACGAGAACCCTCCCATCAATACAGCAACATGCTTCTGCATCATAACCTGCAGCCCTTTCCGCCACTCACAGCGGTGCAAAACTTGAATGAACACAAAGAAAGGGCTGGCCCTTCCCTACTCAACGCCGCCGACTCAAATCAGGGAACGTAGAGCCTAAAGAATCAGGAAGTTGATTCACTGACAAGCCCTTGAGATTCAACCTGATTCAATTTTTCGGTAAATTTGATAGAAGTGGCCACAATGCTACATGCGATGTTATCGGAATGCCCCCATTTGGGGCGCATCGAATGCCATCAACAGGGCGCGGAATCCTGTTGCCAGCTAAGCAACTGAGGTTCTTGCTTAACGTAGAAAAAGCAGCGCCTTATGCCCGAGTCGGGAGCCGGAGCCGGGTACCCATAGAAGGCCCCGGCTAGCTAGATCTAAGAAGATGCTAAGCGCGCGCACCGAGGAAAGGCTCGATCACTTTTCCTCTCTCGAAGTCGCCGAGGCGCTTGATCTCCCACTCGAGCCTGATGCCCGAATTTTCGAGCACACGGGAGCGGACCGTCTCGCCCAGAGATTCCAGATCGTAGCCGGTCGCAGTGCCGGTATTGATCATGAAATTGCAGTGCATGGTGGACATCTGCGCGCCACCGATGGTCAAACCACGACAGCCGACCTTGTCGATTTCCTTCCAGGCAGAGGTCCCTTCCGGGTTCTTGAAGGTGGAGCCGCCGGTCTTCTCGCGGATCGGCTGAACCGTCTCGCGGTGGTGCTGAACCTCATCCATCTTCGTGCGGATGACATCCACGTCCTCCGCGTATCCATCGAGGATCGCGGACGTGAAGATCAGGTCCTTTGACGCTTCCGAGTGGCGATAGGAATAGCCCATGTCGGCGTTCGTCAGAATATGGACGCTACCCTGTCGGTCGAGCGCACGGACTTCAACGACGCGCTCGCGGGTTTCGACTCCATTCGCACCCGCATTCATACGCAGTGCGCCGCCAAGAGCGCCGGGGATGCCATGGTAGAAGTGGAAACCGCCAATACCCGCTTCGAGCGCGACGGCTGCCAGACGCTTGTCTGGAATTGCCGCGCCTGCCCTGATCTGCGTTGGCGATATCGCTTCAGCTGTGCCAAAGCCCTTGGCCGACAGGCGAACCACGAAGCCACGGATGCCACCATCGCGGACGAGCAGGTTCGAGCCGACACCTACCACCAGCACCGGGATCTCTTCCGGAACGGCGCGAAGGAATGCCGCCAGATCTTCCTCATCCTGCGGCTGGAACAGTGCATCAGCCGGACCGCCCGCGCGGAACCAGGTCACCGTGTCCATGCCGACATTGGGCGTCAGCCGACCGCGCAGGCCGGACAGACGATCCCCCAGCTGTTCGATGAGGTTCTGATCGGAGCTCATCCCTCGAGTTCCTTCGGCAGAGCATAGGCCCATTGCGTGATGTTGCCGGCGCCGAGGAACACGACATAGTCGCCGTCCTGCGCCAGTTCCTTCACCAGAGGTGCGATTTCCTGCGGACCGGAGATGAAGCGGGCATCGCGATGGCCTGCGGCGCGCAGGCCCGCGACCAGCGCTTCCGACGAGACGCCGTCGATCGGTGCTTCGCCTGCCGAGTAGACCGGGGCGATCATCACCACATCCGCGTCGTTGAAGCAGGAGGAGAACTCGTCGAACAGGTCGCGCAGGCGCGTGTAGCGGTGCGGCTGTGCAATCGCGATGACGCGACCATTCGTGGCGCCGCGCGCAGCGCTGAGCACCGACGAGATCTCGACCGGGTGATGGCCGTAGTCGTCGAAGATGCTGACGCCATCGACCGTACCCGTGTGGGTGAAGCGGCGCTTGACGCCACTGAAGGATGCCAGACCCTTGCGGATGGCGTCCTCACCGATCCCGAGTTCGGAGGCGACCGCGATTGCAGCTGTGGCGTTGGACACGTTGTGGCGACCCGGCATCGGCAGGACCAGGCCCTCGAAGACCACTTCTTCCGAATGCTTGCGTCCACGAAGGGTCACATCGAAGATCGACTTCCCGCCCTCTACGCGGTGGTTGGAGAAGCGGACATCGGCCTGAAGGTTTGCACCATAGGTGACGATCCGGCGGTCATCGATGCGGGCGACGAGCGACTGCACTTCCGGATGGTCGATGCACATGACGCCGAAGCCGTAGAACGGCACATTCTCGACGAACTGACGGAAGGCCTCGCGGACCTTGTCGAACGAGCCGTAGTGGTCGAGATGCTCGGGATCGATGTTGGTGACGATGGCAATGTCTGCCGGAAGCTTCAGGAAGGTGCCGTCGCTTTCGTCAGCCTCAACCACCATCCAGTCACCCTGTCCCATGCGGGCGTTGGTGCCGTAGGCATTGATGATGCCGCCGTTGATCACGGTTGGATCAAAGCTGCCCGCGTCGAGCAGTGCGCCGACGAGCGACGTGGTCGTGGTCTTGCCGTGCGTGCCGCCAACGGCAATCGCCTGACGGAAACGCATCAGTTCGGCCAGCATCTCGGCGCGCCGGACGATCGGCAGCAGCTTGTTCTTCGCTGCCTGATATTCCGGATTGTCCTTCCTGATGGCCGACGAGATGACGACCACTTCGGCATCGCCCAGATTCGCCGCATCATGGCCAACGAAAACGTTGATCCCCTTTTCGCGCAGACGCTGGACGTTCGCGTTCTCGGACTGGTCGGAGCCCTGAACCTGGTAGCCGAGCGTGTGCAGCGCTTCCGCGATGCCGCTCATGCCAATCCCGCCGATGCCGATAAAGTGCACGACACCAATCGTCTGGGGCATCTTCATGGGATCATTCTCCGTTTGAACTCTTTGAGTGATTCGCCCGAGGAAATAGCCTCCACGACGTTCGCAAGCAATGCCGTTGCGTTCGGACGGCCAACACTTCTTGACGCATTCGCCATAGCGGCGAGCTTTTCCGGCATGTTCATGGCGATCTCTATCATGCCGCGCAGGCGTTCCGCCGTCAGCTTGTCCTGCGTGATGATCTCGGCACCACCCGCCTTCTGAAGCGCAGCCGCATTCGCCGCCTGATCGTGATCCAACGCATGCGGATATGGCACCAGCAGTGCCGGACGGCCGATAACCGCTATCTCCGATACCGTCGACGCACCCGATCGTGAGATCACGAAGCTCGCGCGCGCGATGCGATCAGCCATGTCGGTGAAGAAGGTCGCAACCTCGGCCTCGACGCCCATGTTCGCGTAGGCCTGCTTCACGGCTGCCTCGTCCTCGGGGCGAGCCTGCTGAACGATGCGCAGTCGCGAACGCTTGGCCTCAGGCAACAGCCGGATGGCTTCAGGAAGAACCTGCGAGAAATATTGCGCGCCCTGGCTTCCGCCAAACACCAGCAGTTGGAACGGCTTCGTGCCCGTCACCGGCTCGTACGGCACTTCCGCAGCCTTGAGGACTGCAGGGCGGACCGGGTTGCCGGTCGTGATGATCTTTTCGGCAAACTCACCTTGCTCTGGCAGGAAGCCGCCGGCAATGGCGGTGACCCTCTGGGCCAGCGCCTTGTTCGCGCGCCCCATCACGGCGTTCTGCTCGTGCACCATCGTCGGCACACGGCGACGCGTGGCGGCGAACACAGGCGGCAGCGTCGGATAGCCACCGAAGCCTACGACCGCACTCGCCTCGATCCGGCCGATCAGCGCGGAAGCCTGGCGGACGCCGCTCCAGATCTTCAGGCCCGACCGGATCAGCGAAATCGGGTTCCGGGAGCCGAAGGTTGCGGAGTTGATCCGGTGGATCTCCTCTGCGGGGAAGTTGGAGGCGAAGCGTTCAGCGCGCGAGTCTGTCGCCAGATGGACCGACCAGCCTCGGCTGATCAGTTCATGTGCGAGGGCCTCGGCAGGAAAAAGGTGGCCACCAGTGCCACCTGCGCAAAGTAGAGCAGTCCGTTTTTTCATACTCAGCTGACCGTTGTGGCCCCGTCCGGAAGAGTTGTGAGGCTGACAGCCCGGCGCCGCTCAGGCCGCTTGCGCGACAGGGCAAGCACGAAGCCCATGGATATCGCCATCGCGATCAGCGAGGAACCACCGTAGGAGATGAACGGAAGCGTCATGCCCTTCGCCGGCAGCAGGTTCACGTTCACGCCCATGTTAATGATCGACTGGAAGCCGAACAGCATGACGAGCCCGGAGAGAGCGTAGCGGGTGAAGTCATCGCCGTCATCGCGGCGGGCGATGGCCAGACCACGCAGAACGACGAAGGCAAAGATCGACATGATCAGCAGGCAGAGGATGAGGCCGAACTCCTCACCGGCAACGGCGAAGACAAAGTCGGTGTGGCTGTCGGGCAGGATGCGCTTCACCGAGCCCTCGCCCGGGCCCTGACCGAGCCAGCCGCCGCGCGTCAGCGCTTCAAGGCTCATGTCCACCTGGTAGGTGTCGCCCTCGCCCGTCAGGAAGCGGTCGATACGACCGGCCACGTGCGGGAAGATCGTGTAGGCCGCGAGACCGAAGACAACGCCGAAGCCACCCAGCACCGCGATCCAGAGCCAGGGCATTCCGGCGATGAAGAACATCGCACCCCAGGTACCGAGGATCAGAATAGTCTGACCGAGGTCCGGTTGAGCGACCAGCAGCGCGACCACAAGGCCGAGCAGGATCAGGGCAAAGAGGTTGCCGGGGATTTCCGGCTGGCGGCTATGCTCGGCGAAAAGCCAGGCGCAGACGACCACGAAAGCCGGCTTCATGTATTCGGAAGGCTGGATCGACAGGCCGAAGATGTGGATCCAGCGCTTTGCACCCTTGGCTTCCATACCGACGAAGAGCGTCGCCACCATCAGCACAAGAGAGCCCACCAGCATGAGCAGCGCCACGCGGCGGAGCAAACGCTGGTCAAGGAAAGAGATGCCGATCATGACCAGCACTGCTGGCACCATGAAGACGATCTGGCGGGTGACGAAGTGGAAGCTTTCAAGGCCGATGCGTTCGGCCACGGCCGGGCTTGCCGCGAAGGACAGGACGATGCCCAGGCCCATCAACATCAGAAATGCGGATAGAAACCAGCGATCAACCGTCCACCACCAGGTGGCAACGGGACTGCGATCTGTGCGGCTCAATATCATTTCGTCCCTCCGACCGGCTGCACTCCATCAAGCGCTGACACGAGCTCGCGGAATGCATCACCCCTGACCTCGAAATTCCTGAACTGGTCAAAGCTTGCGCAGGCGGGTGACAGGAGAACGACCGGTTCTCCATCAGCCTCAAGAGAGGCGTCCCGGCTGGCATGCTCTACAGCTGCCGCAAGCGTACCCGAAATTTCATAAGGGACTCTTTCACCAAGAGTGACCGCGAAAGCAGGTGCGGCCTCGCCGATCAGATAGGCCTTGGCGATGCGCGGGAAAAAGGAGGTCAGGCTTTCGATGCCGCCCGCCTTGGGCAGACCGCCGGCAATCCAGTAGATGCGCTCGAAACTGGCCAGTGCCGGAGCTGAGGCTTCCGCATTGGTCGCCTTGGAGTCGTTGACGAACAACACGTTCCCCTTGCGACCCACCTGCTCCATGCGGTGGGCCAAGCCCGGGAAGGATGCGAAGCCTGTCGCGATCTCTTCCCTCGAAAGGCCGGACGCGAGGCAGGCAGCAAGCGCGGCAAGCGCATTCTGGGCATTGTGGCGGCCGCGAAGCGAGCCGATGCCTTCGAGCGACAGGAGTTCTTCGGCCTTTCCATCCACGGCGCGCATCAGCTTCGAGCCATCCGCATAGAGACCGTTCGCCAGAGTTTCCCTGACGGATATACGAATGACCTTGCGGCCAGCCTTCTCAAGGCGGTCTGCGATGGCGCGGCAGTATTCGTCGTCGACGCCGATTATGGCGGTGCCGCTCTTTGCAACCAGACGCTCCTTGACGGCCGCGTAATGCTCCATCGTCCCATGACGGTCGATGTGGTCGGGCGTCAGGTTGAGCAGGATGCCGACCGAGGGATTCAGGCCCGGCGCAAGGTCGATCTGGTAAGACGAGCACTCGACCACATAATGGCGATGGACCGCCGGAGCCTCCAGCGTCATGATCGCGGTGCCGATGTTGCCGCCTAGCTGGGTGTCCCTGCCCGAGGAGCGCACCACATGGGCGATCAGTGCCGTGGTGGTGGACTTGCCGTTGGTGCCGGTGATGGCAATGAACGGAGCGGAAGGGGCGTGCTCGTTCCGCTCACGGGTGAAGAGCTCGATGTCGCCGATGATCTCGACGCCTGCCGCCTGCGCCAGCTCCACCGTCCAGTGGGGATGCGGGTGGGTCAGCGGAACACCCGGGGAAAGAACCAGCGCATCAACGGAAGCCCAGTCCAGTTCGCGCATGTTGCGCGTTGGAATGGCTTGCGCATCGGCCTTGGCAACGTTGTCAGGATTGTCATCCCAGGCGACCACATCAGCGCCGCCAGCGACCAGCGCCTGCGCGGTGGCAAGCCCGGAGCCGCCCAGGCCAAACACGGCAATCTTCTTGTTCTTGCAGGTGGTTGCCGGGATCACTTACGGACGCTCCTTAGGCAGTGATGTTAGCGCAGCTTCAGGGTGGAGAGGCCAACGAGGGCGAGAACCACGGCGATGATCCAGAAGCGGATCACGACCTGGCTTTCGGTCCAGCCGAGCTTTTCGAAATGGTGGTGGATGGGTGCCATCAGGAAGACGCGCTTGCCAGTCATCTTGAAGACAGCGACCTGAATGATCACCGAGAAGATTTCGACCACGAACAGACCGCCGATGATGGCAAGGACGATCTCGTGCTTCGTCGCAACGGCGACGGTACCAATCAGGCCGCCGAGGGCCAGAGAACCGGTGTCGCCCATGAAGATTGCCGCAGGCGGTGCGTTGAACCAGAGGAAGCCGAGGCCAGCGCCAATGACCGCACCAAGGACTACAGCGAGTTCACCGGTGCCCGGAACGAAGTGGATCTGCAGGTAGTCTGCGAAAATGGCGTTACCGGACAGGTAGGCGATCACGCCGAAGGAGGCTGCCGCGACCATCACCGGAACGATCGCCAAACCGTCGAGGCCGTCCGTCAGGTTCACCGCATTGCCGGCCCCCACAATCACGAAAGCGGCAAAGGGGATGAAGAAGAGGCCAAGGTTGAGCAGGAATTCCTTGAAGAACGGGAAGGTCAGCGTCGAGGAGAACGGAGCCTGACCGTTCTGCATGATGATCCAGGCGGCGACGCCGGCAATCAGGAATTCAAGCGCCAATCGCACCTTGCCGGAGACGCCAAGGTGCGATTGCTTCGTCACCTTCATGTAGTCGTCGTAGAAGCCGATGGCGCCAAAGCCGACGGTCACCATCAGCGTGACCAGCACATAAACGCTGGCCAGATTGGCCCAGAGAAGGCAGGAACCCAGGATGCCGCTCAGGATCATCAGGCCGCCCATGGTGGGTGTGCCGGCCTTCTTGAAGTGCGTCTGCGGACCGTCAGCCCGGATCGGCTGACCCTTGCCCTGACGAACCCGCAGAGAATTGATGATCGTTGGTCCAAACAGGAAGACGATGAAGGCCGCAGTGATCAGCGCGCCGCCGGTGCGGAACGTGATGTAGCGGAAGACGTTGAAGGCCGAGACAGAGTCCGACAGCTGGACCAGTAGCATTAGCATCTAAGTTATTCCCCGCCCTTCTTCCTCTTACGCATCCGCCGCGGCATCTGCAGCCGGGAAATGCTTGAGGAGGGCTTCCACGAGTTTTGAAAAGCCAGCTGACTTCGACGATTTGACCACAATGATGTCGCCCGGCTTTACAGCCTGAAGGACCAGAGGTTCAAGCTCGGCGACTGTGGGTCTGTACTCCACTTCCGTACCAGAAGGCGACCTGGCGGCAAGCGCCTGCATCTCCTCACCAGCGATAAAGAGCAGATCCGTCTTGGCGGCAGAAACGAGTTCGCCAAGCGCCTCATGAAGGCGGGCCGAGTGTTCGCCCAGTTCCAGCATGTCGCCAAGCACGGCAATGCGGCGCGCGCCTTCCGGAATGGAAGCTGCGCTCAACAGATGAAGGGCAGCGCGCATGGAAGCCGGATTGGCGTTGTAGCTCTCGTCAATCACCGTGAAGGTGCCGCCCTCGGGGTGCTTCAGGCGGAAACGCTGGCCCCGGCCCTCAGCAGGCTTGAAGCGGGAGAGCGCGTCCAGCATCTGCTGCACGTCGGCGCCGACAAGGTAGCCAGCGCCCAGAACGGCAAGCGCATTCTGCACCATATGACGGCCCGGCGCGCCGATCTGGCCGGTGATTTCCTGGCCTGCGATCCGGACGGTCAGGGACGAACCATTCTCGCCCGGCTCCCAGGAGACCAGACGGAACTGCGCCCGGGGATTTTCGCCGAAGCCCCAGACGTTCTGGATGCCCGCGTCCATCGCCATCTTGGCAAGCAGGTTCCACCGCGCATCATCGCGGTTGATGATCGCCTGCCCCCCGCTGATGACGCCTGAAAAGATCTCGCCCTTGGCCTTCGCAATCTCTTCCAGACTGGAGAAGTGACCGAGATGAGCGCCCGCCACCATGGTGACAATCGCGACATGGGGCTGAACCAGCTTCACCAGCGGCTCGATCTCGCCCGGGTGGTTCATGCCGATTTCAAAGACGCCGAACTTGGCGTCGACCGGTAGGCGCGCCAGCGTCAGCGGCACGCCCCAATGATTGTTGAAGGAGTTCTCGGCGGCATGGACCGGGCCGGCGCTCTCAAGCGCCAGGCGCAGCATTTCCTTAGTCGTGGTCTTACCGGCCGAACCGGTCACCGCAATGATGCGGGCGCGGCTGCGTGCACGGGCGGCGAGCGCCACATCCTGCAGCGCCTTCAGCACGTCCGGCACCACGATCTTCGGGATCGCCAGACGGCCCAGAGCCGGCAGGCGATCTTCCGAAACGACCATCACCGCCGCGCCGGCGGCCATGGCAGCTGTTGCGAAATCGTGACCGTCGAAGCGATCGCCCTTTATCGCAAAGAACGCTTCTCCCCGCTTCATGGTACGCGTGTCGATCGAGACGCCTGTCACACCTTCGGGCAGATTTCCGAACGGACGCCCACCCGTGGCCGCGATCAGCTCCTCACTACTCCATAGCAAAGTCACGAGCCCAATCCCTCCAAGGCTTTGCTGACCTCCTCATGATCGGAGAACGGATACTTCGTTCCCGCAATCTCCTGGCCGTGTTCATGCCCCTTGCCAGCGACGATCAGCGTATCGCCAGTCCGAAGCATTGCTATTGCCGATCGGATGGCTTCGCGACGGTCCCCAATCTCCTGCGCGTCCGGAATGGCAGCCATGATCTCGGCACGGATAGCGGATGCATCCTCGGACCGCGGGTTATCGTCTGTGACAATGGCGACATCCGCCAGTCGCCTTGCTATGTCGCCCATGATGGGCCGCTTGCCACGGTCGCGGTCCCCCCCGCATCCGAAGACAAGAAAAACGCGGCCCGTGGTAAACGGACGAACCGCCTTCAGTACGTTTTCAAGAGCTTCCGGCTTGTGCGCATAGTCGACGTAGATCTGCGCACCTTCGGGGGTCGTACCCGTCAGCTCGAGGCGACCGGATGCACCCTTGATGTACTTAAAAGCCTTGAACGCAATCGCCGGGTCAAGGCCGGTGGCAATGGCTAGGCCAGCTGCGACGAGCGCATTGCTCAGCTGAAACTCTCCGGCGAGCGGCAGATCGATCTCATAGATCCGGCCGTCATGCTCCACTTCGCCATGCTGGCGATGACGTTCATGCTCGGCACGCTTGATGGTGATGTAGGTGCCGTTGCGGCCAACGGTGAGAAGCTCCCTGCCCGCCTTGCGGACGGCTTCCATGGTCGCTTCCGACCATGCATCGTCGGCAAAGACGACAGCAGGCGCACCAACGGGCAGAAGCGTATCGAACAGACGCATCTTGGTCTGGTGGTATTCCTCGACCGTCGGATGATAATCCATGTGGTCGCGGCCGAGATTGGTGAAGCCGCCTGCGGCAAGCTTCACGCCATCAAGACGGCGCTGTGACAGGCCGTGGCTCGACGCTTCCATGGCGCCGTGGGTGACGCCTGAGGCCGCCAGTTCGCTCAGCAGCTTGTGCAGCGAGATGGGATCGGGCGTGGTGAGCTCGCCATATTCGTCACGGCCCGGCGCAACAACACCGGTGGTGCCGATGGAGGCTGCAGAGAGACCCGCATACTCCCAGATCTGGCGGGTAAAGGATGCTACCGACGTCTTGCCGCTCGTGCCCGTCACCGCAACCATGGTGGCCGGCTGACCGGCATAGAAGCGGGCAGCAGCCTGCGCCAGCGCCAGCCGCGGATCATCGACCTCGCTCAGCGGAACAGAAATCTCGCCCGTGACGGAACCCTTGCGCGCGACAACGGCAGAAGCACCGCGCTGGATGGCATCCGCAATGAAGGCAGCGCCATCCGCCTTGGTGCCGGCAAGGGCGAAAAACAGATTGCCGGGTTCAACCCGGCGAGAATCAGAAGCGAGACCGGTGATATCCATATCACCGGGTATTGATGCCACATGTGGCAGGATATCGGCAAAAGCGGCCAGCTTGATCATGATCCAGAATCTTTCTTGGCCATTCCCATCAACCTTCGAGGGGAATCACTGGTACGAAACCAGAAGAGCCCCACTTTCATGGCTGAAATCCGGCTCTACGCCAAGTAGCGCCGCCGTTCTGCGGATCACATTGCCAGCTATCGGTGCAGCATTGAGACCCGACGTAGCGGCCATGCCCGGCTTCTCACCCTCTGGCTCGTCAACGACGATGGCAACCACATAGTCGGGATCATTGGACGGATAGGCTGCGATGAAGGCGTTGAAGCGCTTGTTGTTCGAGTAGCGGCCGTTCACCACCTTTTCCGCCGTGCCGGTCTTGCCGCCAACATAGTAGCCCTGCGCCTCCGCGCGCTTGCCGGAACCCGTCTCCACGTTCAAACGGAAAAGATACCGTATCTTTGCGCTCGTCTCCGGGGAAATGACCTGCTGGGCGATCTGCTCGGCCTCTTCCTCGGTCCTCGGAAGGAAGGTCGGCGGGAACAGCTTGCCACCGTTGACCATGGCAGCAGCTGCGACAGCCGTCTGGAGCGGTGTCGTCGCTACACCATGACCGTAAGAAATTGTGATGGAGTGAAGGCGCTTCCATTCCTTCGGCTCGGTCGGGGTAGCGACCTCGGGCAGCTCTGTCTGCATGCGATCAAGCAGGCCCGCCTTCTTGAGGAATGCACGATGGCCCTCGACGCCAATGACCTCGGCCATCTTCGCCGTGCCGATGTTGGACGAATAGATGAAGATCTCCGGCACGGAGAGCACGCGGCGCTTGCCGTGGAAGTCGTTGATGGTGAAGCCGCCGATACGCATCGGCTTCGATGCGTCGAAGGTGCTGTTGAGCCCGATCTTGCCGGAGTCGAGCGCCATCGCCGTCGTGAACAGCTTGAAGGTCGAGCCCATTTCGAACACGCCAGCTGAGACGCGGTTCAGCCTGTCCTTCTCCAGCGCGTTGTAGGGGTTGTTCGGGTCGTAATCCGGCAGCGACGCCATCGCGAGGATCTCGCCGGTGCGCGCGTTGATCACCGCGCCCGCAGCCGCAATCGCATGATAGCGCTCAAGAGCGTCGGCAAGTTCATCGTGCAGCACGTGCTGGGCGCGCAGATCGATCGAGAGCTTCACCGGCTCAAGCGTATCCGGGCCAGCGAGACCAAGCGCCTGCAAATCGGCCAGACCCTGATCGTCGATGTACTTCTCCATGCCCGCGATACCCTTGTTGTCGATATTCACGAGGCCAAGGATGTGGGACGCGGTGGAGCCTCCCGGGTAGAAGCGGCGCTTTTCGGTGCGGAAACCCATGCCTGGAATGCCGAGAGCGAGGATGTCGGCCTGCTGGCGCGGCGACAGCTGGCGGCGCAGCCAGACGAACCCTGCCTGGCTGTCGAGCTTCCGATAGGTTTGGGTGTAATCGAGGTCCGGCAGGACAGTCTGCAGCTTCTCGATCGCCTCGTCGATGTCGACGATGCGGCGCGGCTCGGCAAAGAGCGAAGCGGTCTTGATGTCGGTCGCCAGGACCTGGCCGTTGCGATCCAGAATGTCCGGACGGGAAGCGGTCGGACGGGTCTGCGGGAGCGCCACGACCGGCTCGCCAGTCATGCCCAGCTGGACCAGGCGTCCACCGATGGTTCCGTAGACGGCAAAGACAACGCCCATGGCCAGCATGATGCGGCTGCGCGAACGCACGCTGCCGCTCTTGGCCTTTACCTGGATGCCCTGCTTCCCAGCATCGGCACCGCGCATACGGAGCTTGAAGGGATTAAGCACGCTCATCGCTCCACTCCACCGGTAATCGTCAGGTCTTTTCCAATTTCTTCCGCAACCACATCGTCAATGGGTCGCAGCGGGATTTCACGAAGGCGCTGCATGGAGATGATCTGCTGCGGCTCCATGAGCCTCAGGTTCAGTTCCTCCTGATGCGCCTCGGCCAGCTTCTGCATCCGCCCCGGCTGGGTAAGCAGGCTCCAGTCCGCCTTCAGCACGTCCATCGCATCCTTCTCGGCCTGGATCTGAGACTGCAGGCTGTAGATGCGGCTGCGCATGGCTTCGGCGTCGTGCTTGGTCTTGTAGGTAAAGGCTGCGGCTGAAAGCATGACTGCGATCATCGCAATATCTCTGGTCCTGAACAGCATGTTACCTACCTCCGCTACCTTCCCCGGTCAGGGAAAGGGCCGGCATGGAAAAGATGGATAGATCAGCGCGTCCGGCTCGTGCTGACGTGCGCACCGCCGAACGAAGGCGGGCGGAACGCGCCCGCGGATTGGCATCGACTTCCGCTTGGGATGGCTCGACAGCCTTGGCGGGCTTCTCGAAGGTCGCCGTGACTGCATGTGCCGCCGGCAGATGGCGAGAGCCCCCCGAGCCACCGGAGCGCTCTGCAAAGAAGCGCTTCACCATGCGATCTTCGAGGGAATGGAAGGTCACGACAGAAAGGATACCGCCGGGCTTCAGGATTTGCTCTGCTGCAAACAGCGCGCGGCCAAGCTCGCCAAGCTCGTCGTTGACGAAGATGCGCAGACCCTGAAATACGCGAGTTGCCGGATGGATCTTGTCGCCGGGCTTGCGGCCGATCGTCTTCTCGACCAGCTCCGCCAGCTGAGAGGTCGTCTCGAAGGGACGCTCCGCCCTCACCTTCTCTATGGCGCGAGCGATGCGGCCCGCATGACGCTCTTCGCCCAGCATGCCGAAGATGCGGGTCAGATCCGAAACCTTGAAGCGGTTGACGACATCGGCGGCGGAGAGACCCGCCTGCGCCATGCGCATGTCGAGCGGACCGTCAAAGCGGAAGGAGAAGCCGCGCTCGGCCTCATCCAGCTGCATGGATGAGACGCCGATGTCTAGCACGACACCGTCAACGCTCTCACCGACCAGCTCTTCCATCTGTGAGAAGGGTCCGTGCTCCAGACGCAGATGCCCCTTGAAGCGCTCCACGAGTGTCGCGCCCGCTGCGATGGCATCCGGGTCACGATCGATCGCGACGACATCCGCGCCCTGCTCCAGGATCGCCGTCGTATAGCCGCCCGCACCGAAGGTGCCGTCGACGATCACCTGGCCGGCGCGCGGCTGGAGGGAGGCAAGGACGGGTTCAAGCAGAACCGGGATATGGCGTTGGCGGCCCTGATCGCTGCCCTTGTTTTCCGAAGCAGCGTTCATTGCACGTCTTCCTTTACTCCAACGGAGGCTTGCTGGCGCAACTTCATGAGACGCGCGCGCACTTCCGCACCATAGGCCTTGAGCCGTTCCGGCTCCCACATCTGAAAAAACAGCCCGCGGCCCACGAAAGCCACCTCGTTGGTGATGCCCGTATGCTCGCGGATGAAATCGGTCATGGTGATGCGCCCGTCCTGGTCGAGCTTCAGGAACGCTCCATCGCCATGAATGAAGAAGGACATGTCGTCCGCCGTCTGAAGAAACGGATCCTCGGCTGCAATGCGCTGCTCGTAGCGATCCAGCAGATCCAGCCCGCCAACGTCCATCGCCGGAATATCCAGCGCCCGCAGGGCGTAGAGCTCGGTATATCCGCGCTTCTGAACGACGGCGCGAAAATGCGCAGGTACGGAGACCCGGCCTTTCGCGTCGATCCTGTTCACTGCACTGGAAAGAAACCGATCCATACCCTGCAACAACCGTCCATGGGGCTACGCCCCTCCGCACCATGATGATCGTGCACTCACACGCCCACCGGTTGCCAACCCGGCTCGAAAGAACGGCAAAACACCCTCGACGCGCACCGGCAAGGCCAGCGTCGCAACCGATTGAATCCCCGATAACAAGATAAGCAAACTGATTTGCTGGGATAACATGGGGTACTATGGGCGTCAATGGGATCATCCCGTACGGAGGGCACTCGAAGCTTCGTCACATGTGGAATTGTTATCGCCTGTTAAGACTAACGAATGGTTGAGATCCCGGACGCTCCCGCCCCCTCTTCGCAGAAATGATGGAGGCCTTCCGTGGAAGCCTCAGGAGCGCGACAAAAGGACTCCGACCCATGCACGCCTGAGAGTGCGAAGGACCCGTAATCCGTCGATTAAAATGAAAATGCCAGCTGGCCTGTAAGCCGGGTTCTGTAAGGCCGCCACCCGAAGGTGGCGACGTGACGACCATTCATCTGGGATCAGCGTCGCCGCTGACCTCAAGCAACCTACCCGAATGACCCGGCCGGAACAGCCTGAAGGTTTCCCTTCGTGTCATCCCTATTCGGTTTTGCTCCCGATGGGGTTTACCATGCCGCTCCTGTTACCAGTCGCGCGGTGGGCTCTTACCCCACCCTTTCACCCTTACCCCGAGAAGTCGGGGCGGTTTACTTTCTGTGGCACTGTCCCTGGGGTTGCCCCCGCCGGGCGTTACCCGGCATCGTGTTCCATGGAGCCCGGACTTTCCTCGCACGCGGCCTTTCGACACTTGCGCGCGCGGCCGTCCGGCCAGCTGGCATGCTGCAGATAAGGGAGCCCACACAACCATTGCAATCCCCAAAAGCGGAATTGCAGGCATATTTACGGGAAACACGCAGTTACTTCTGCAGCAACCGCTTCACCTTCGCACAATATGCGGAGGAGATGGGGTTCATGCGCTTTGCGCCATGGCCCGCATTATACTTGAGCACCGCGCCGCAGGTGGTCTTACCGCCGAGCTTATAGGCAGCCGCCAGATACTTCATGCCGAACTTGATGTTCGTTTCCGGATGAAAGAGACCGCTCCTGGAGCCCTTGTATCCCATGCCGCGGGCCGTCGCCGGCTTGATCTGCATGAGACCGACCTCACCCGCGCCGCCCTGCGCCTTGGGGTAGTAGTTGCTTTCAACGGTCACGATGGCATTCGCCAGATCGACCGGAACGTTATATTCGCGGGCAAAGTTGGACACCAGCGTCTTGTACTCAGCGACATCCGGCGCGGGCACCGGCGCCACACCATTTCCGCGACGCCTGCGCACTTTTCGCTGCGCGGAAGGAGCGTTCCGCTTCGGCCGCTTGACCTTGGATTGAGCGGCATTGATGGAAGTCTGATCGGGAGCTACCGTGCGGCGCTGAGCAGGCTGAGCCCAAGGCAGACGCGAAGCCGCAGGTTCCTGCCGAGAAACGCTCGCCGGAGCAGCCTGCGCGTCAGAGTATGGAACAAACGAAGCAAAGGTGATGCATGGCAGGGCCACAACCGCTGCCAGCACAAACAGTTTTTTATTATGCATTGGCCTGACTTTACGAACTTCTCAGTTTGAGAAATGCAACCGGCTAAGTGGTTGCGCGGGAGCCCCCCGTTCGGAGGCCGGCCATTTGCTTAATAATCTTCTCCAAATAAAGGCAAAGTCAGTAAAAACTTATTTTAGAAATTAATATGGAAAATTATACAGCTAAACTGTTAGCGCAATTTCTGTATAACCCACCGCAAAGTCTCCATCGTTGCAGCATCGGCCATGCCATCGACTTTTGCGGGCCGGAACCGTCGTTGAAATGCTTTCGTAACGATCCCGGTCTCCGCGTCATAGGTTCCGGTGACTGAGATACCGTAGCCCACACACGCCAGGTCGCGCTGAAACTGCGCCACGGCCTCCCCCTCGTCGCCTGGTGATAGTACTTCGCCGCCTTCGCACGTACTCGGCTCGACGAAAAACGCGACGCCCGCTTCGCCAAGCCGTCTCCATGGAAACTTCTCGCCTGGGTCGATCTTGCGCGAGGGGGCGATGTCGGAATGGGCAAGCACACGCTCCACCGGAATGGACCAACGGGCCATGATGTCGCGACAGAGATCGATCACCGCGTCGATCTGAGCGTCAGGGAAATCGGTGTAGCCGAAGTCATGGCCAGGATTGACAATCTCGATGCCGACCGAGCGCGAATTCAGATCCGTCTCACCTTGCCAGTAGCTTTTGCCGGCATGCCAGGCGCGCGCCTTCTCCGGCACCATCTGGACAGTCGCACCATCCTCATAGACTAGATAATGGGAGGAAACCTGGCTGCGCGTGTCGCACAGCCAGTCCTCAGCACCCTTGGCCGTTGCCATGCCGGTGTAGTGCAGGATGACCGTATCCGGGCTGATCCCGTCGCGGCGCTCGCCGAAGTTCGGCGAAGGCCGCACGCGGGCCTTCCGGTAGTCTGCCTGGAAGCTCACTTCTTCCGCCATGTCAGCTCCAGCCGCTCATAGGCATTGTTGAGAGCCGCCAGACGTCCATTGGCAATGATGATGAACTCTTCCGGCACGCCGCGGGCGATCAGCCGGTCGGGATGATTTTCAGCGACCAGCTGGCGGTAGCGCTTCTTGACCTCGTCGACGGTCGCACCAGAAGGAAGTCCGAGCAGGACATAGGGGTCCGCCTCGCCATCCAGAATGTGGCGTGCCTGGATCTGCGCGAAATGGGTTTCGTCGATCTCGAAGATTTCGGCGATGCGAGCGAGATAGTTCTGCTCCCGCTCATGCACCACGCCGTCAGCCTTGGCGACGTGGTAGAGCGCATCCAGCACGTCTTCCAGCATGGCACACTCGTGGGCTTCGCCACGGCAGAGGCCCGCCATCTGTTTTGCGTACGCCTCGAATCCGGCGATATCCTGCTGGGCAAGATTATAGAGACGCGCCACGTTGCGCATCTCATGCGGAGGAACGGCGAAGAACTCGTGAAAAGCCTTCACCTCATTTGTTGTCACCACGCCGTCAGCCTTGGCCATCTTCGCGGAAAGCGCAATCAGCGCAACCGAAAAGGCCACCTTGCGGCGCAGCTCAGGGTCGGACCGAAATAGATCACGGATGGCTGCAACGAGGCTTTGTACGCCTCCAGATGCACGCGCGAGAATGTCAGAGATGTGTTCCAAGATCGTCATGAATCACAGTCTAGAACGATCTGGAAATCAATACGAGATTTAATCAATACGAAGGCAAGCAAAGGCCAGCTGGTTAGCCGGCACTCTGCTTGCGTGGAGACGCCGAAGCGCCTCAATCGTTACTGCGCTGGGGTGCTTCCACCCATACCACCGGTATCTGCCGGAGGCGGCGTCGTGCTTGGCGGGGTCGTGTCCGGAGCGGCTGCCGGCGGCGGCGTCGTTCCGTCAACGCCCTGCGTGGTGGTCGAGTCAGTGTCGCCACATGCGGCCAGCCCCAAGAGAGCCACACCCGCAATCATACCAGATAAGACTTTACTCATCGCACTTACTCCTTTTCATGCAAGCCCGAGACTATTCTGCGGTCGTGGTGAAAATGTGCGTTTACTGCCTTTTGTTTCGTAACATTGGATGTCAGATCGTTATATTTCAGAGTGTTACGAACAATAACCATGCTGACTACTAAGCTATATCCAATGTACTGCGTAGTGTTCCGGCTATTCTTCAATAAAAAAGGGCGCCCGGTGAGGCGCCCTTTCGTGAGGAGGATTCTTTGTGGCTATTTCCGCTTGTCCGCGCCCGAAAGCGCCTTTGAGAATGCGGCACCGAAGGCGTTCTGGGTCTGCGGCTTGCTCTGCTTCTGGGGAGCGCCGCGCGAACGTTGGTCTGGCGCGGAACTGCGATCCCTCGGCTCGGGCGCACCGCCGCCATCCTTGCGCATGGTAAGGGCAATTCGGTTGCGCTTCAGGTCCACTTCGACGACGCGAACCTTCACGATGTCGCCCGCCTTCACCACCTCGTGCGGATCCTTCACGAAACGGTCCGCCAGCTGCGAAATATGCACGAGCCCGTCCTGGTGGACGCCGATATCGACGAAGGCGCCAAAGGCTGCGACATTCGTCACGGTGCCTTCCAGCAGCATGCCCACCTTCAGGTCTTTCACCTCTTCGACGCCATCGGCAAATGTCGCAGTCTTGAAGGCCGGACGGGGGTCGCGACCCGGCTTTTCAAGCTCGGCCATGATGTCCTTGACCGTTGGCAGGCCGAAGCGCTCGTCGGTGAACTGGCGCGGGTCGAGCTTCTTCAGCACCGAGCCGTCGCTCATGATGGAGCGAAGGTCGCGACCGCAGGCGGCGACGATCTTGCGCGCGACGTCATAGGCTTCGGGATGGACGGCCGAGGCATCGAGCGGCTCATCGCCATCGGGGATGCGCAGGAAGCCCGCGGCCTGCTCGAAAGTGCGCTGCCCGAGACGGGCAACCTTCAACAGGTCCTTGCGCGTGCGGAACGCGCCATTGGCATTGCGATGCGCAACGATAGCCTCGGCCAGCGTCGGCCCAAGACCCGAAACGCGGGCGAGCAAGGGGACGGACGCCATGTTGAGGTCGACGCCAACGGCGTTCACCGCATCTTCCACCACCGCGTCCAGCGCCTTGGCCAGACGGAACTGGTCGACGTCATGCTGGTACTGGCCGACACCGATGGACTTCGGCTCGATTTTCACGAGTTCGGCCAGCGGGTCCTGCAGACGGCGGGCGATCGAAACTGCACCGCGCAGCGAGACGTCGAGGTCCGGGAACTCGGCCGCTGCCAACGCGGACGCGGAATAGACGGATGCGCCGGCTTCCGAGACGATCACCTTGGTAGGCTTCGGGGCTGGAAGCTTTGCGAGCAAGTCGGCCACGAGGCGTTCAGTCTCGCGGCTTGCCGTGCCGTTGCCGATCGCGATCAGCTGCACATTGTGCTGGCGGATGAGCTTCGACAGTTCCGCCTGCGCGCCATGCAGATCGTTTCGCGGCTGGAAGGGATAAACCGTCGAGGTGGCGAGAAGCTTGCCAGTCTCATCCACGACGGCAACCTTCACGCCGGTACGGATGCCGGGGTCGAGGCCCATGGTAGAGCGTGAACCGGCTGGGGCTGCCAGCAGCAGGTCCTTCAGGTTGCGGGCGAAGACGCGGATCGCCTCTTCCTCGGCGCGCTCGCGCAGCTCGCCCATCAGGTCGAGCACCAGGCGGAGCGACAACTTCACGCGCCAGGTCCAGGATGCAACATCGCGGAGCCAGCGGTCGCCCGGAAGCGTCCCGCCGATGCTGAACGCAGCTGCAATCATCGCCTCGACCGGACTTGCAGCCGAAGCGCCACCCTCGCCTTCCGGCAGTTCAATATCGAGCGACAGTACTTCCTCGTTACGGCCACGGAACATGGCGAGCGCGCGGTGGCTCGGCACATTTTTCCATGCTTCGGAATGAGCGAAGTAGTCGGAGAACTTCGCGCCCTGCTCTTCCTTGCCTTCCACAACGCGGGCACGGACGATGCCGTAATCCTTCATGTGGGTGCGGAGCCTGCCCACGAGTTCAGCATTTTCGGAGATCACTTCCGAGATGATGTCGCGCGCGCCTTCAAGTGCGGCCTTGGTGTCCGGCACTTCGTCAGTGATGAAGCCTTCGGCGAGCTTTGCAGGCTCGACCGACCGGTTCTCCATGATCGCGTCGACGAGCGGACCGAGGCCGCGCTCGCGTGCGATCTGCGCACGGGTCCGCCGCTTCGGCTTATAGGGAAGATAGAGATCTTCAACCTCCGCCTTGGTCGTCGCCGTGAGGATGCTCTTCTCGAGCTCGTCCGTCAGCTTGCCCTGCTCGCGGATCGAGTTCAGAACCGTCTCGCGCCGCTGGTCGAGCTCACGCAGATAGGAGAGCCGCTCCGACAGGTTGCGGAGCTGCGTATCATCGAGCCCGCCGGTGACCTCCTTGCGGTATCGCGCAATGAATGGAACCGTGGCGCCCTCATCAAGAAGACCGATGGCTGCCAGAACCTGATTTGCACCGGCGCTGATTTCCTGGCCGATAATCGCCGCATGGCGTTGCAGAAAGTGTTGCATGCTACCTCATTCCTGAAGCGCGCGAAGATAGCCCCGAAAGCGGCAGTCACAAGGCCGAGCTCCAAAACTTCTGTGCATTTCAGTTCACGTTCGGCGAGCGGCGCGCGCCGCGCTCAAGCTGAATCAATGCGCGAGGTTGATGAATCAGATCGTCAGCAACCTCCGGCAAGTCATTGCAGTCATTGAGCGAGGCCAGAGGACCCGAGCCAGGACTGCATAGCCGGATGGCCATTTCACTCTGGCAATCGTTCTCGGCATGCCCTACTCCCTGAACTGTCATTCAGCACAATGATTCGGGGCTTTGCCAGTCATGATCCAATCCATGCGCCTGGTGGCATTGTCGCTTGGCATAGCACTTACCCTGACTGGCTGCGCCACCATGCGTCTCGACGATCTCGCGCCGACGTCCCCCGCCCCGCAGCTTGGCTCCGGACCACGGTTCGAAGACCGCAAGCCTCACCCGTGGGGAGCAGGCCATGCTCCCTGGAACTATCCCGTCCACGGCACGGACGTTTCCAAGTACCAGGCCGAAGTCGACTGGAGCACGCTCCGGCGCAACGGTATCTCCTTCGCCTTCATCAAGGCAACCGAAGGCGGCGACCGGTTCGACGATTACTTTGAGCGGAACTGGGACGGGGCCAGGAAGGCAGGCATCCCGCGTGGCGCCTATCACTTCTATTATTTCTGCCGCCCCGCGTCCGAGCAGGCCGCATGGTTCATCCGGCACGTGCCGCGCGATCCTTCGGCTCTGCCGCCCGTGCTCGACATGGAGTGGAACCATCTTTCGCCCAGCTGCAAACTCCGGCCGGACCCGGAAACAGTCCGGTCCGAAATGCGCATCTTCCTGAACATGCTGGAGCGGCACTACGGCAAGCGGCCGATCATCTACACCACGATCGACTTCTTCGATAAAAACGAGCTCGCGCAGTTCCGGGGTTATCCATTCTGGCTCCGATCGGTGGCCGCTCATCCCGATGACCTCTACGGAAAACATCCGTGGACCTTCTGGCAATACACGGGAACGGGCTCTCTGCCAGGTATCCGAGGCGACGCCGACATCAATGTCTTCAACGGCAGCGCGAGCACCTGGCAGAGCTGGCTCAAGAACCACACACGCTGAGTGCTTTTCGGGTGGCAGGAGCTTGCAGGAGGCCCTAGGGCGAGCAGCTGCATTCCGTTGCCCGCATCACCGTTTTGGGGTACCGCTTGCCGCGATTGGAGAGGTCAATGACCGAATTGAAGAACGCCGCCGCAGTACAGAGGCCTACCGCCGCAACCGTATCGCTCAAGCACTGGGGACTTATCCTGCTGCTCGGATCCATTTGGGGTGGTTCGTTCTTCTTCGCCCGTGTCGCCGTGGCCGAGATTGCGCCGCTCACCCTCGTCATGTTTCGGGTGACGCTGGCGGCGATCGCCTTGCAATGCTGGCTGCTCATTGCAGGTCCGAGCTTCCGGCTTGCCCTACCGATGGCCGGCAGCTTCTTCATCCTGGCGCTGATCAACAGCATACTCCCCTGGACGCTGATGTTCCTTGGGCAAACGGAGATCGGCGCCGGGCTTGCCTCGATCCTCAACGCGACGACGCCGTTCTGGACTGCCATCCTCGCACAGGCTTTCCGTGTTGAAGCTCGCCTGACCACAGCCAAGATCGTTGGCATCGGGCTAGGCATCATCGGCACTGGCGTGATGATCGGACCCGGACTAGCCGACAGTCTCGGCGGACCGCTCTGGGCCAAGCTGGCGCTGATCGGCACGTCCATCTCCTACGGGCTTGGCTTCATGTATGCCCGCCGGTTCAGCCACATCCCAGCGCCTGTGGTGGCGACAGGTCAGTTCACCGCTGCAGCGATCATCATGGTGCCCACCATCCTGATCGTCTACGGAACGGATGGGTTGTTCACCCACAGCCTTCCCGTGTGGGGCGCCGTGCTGGGCCTCGCGCTTCTGGCAACAGCCTTCGGTTACATCATCTATTTCGTTCTGTTCCAGTCGGTGGGAGCAACCAACACCTCGCTGGTGACGCTCATCGTACCCGCAAGCGCGATACTTCTTGGTGCACTGTTCCTCGGCGAGCATCTGGAATGGTTCGAAATCGCGGGAATGCTGCTGATCGGATTCGGCCTTCTCGTCATTGACGGACGCATAAGACTTAACCTGTCGCGCGATTAACCAATTGTGAACCACAAAAAGTGGGAATGGTTAATCTCAGGAACTTCAATGTCTTGGAGGCAATTCCATTCCTGGAAGCCCTCACTTCCGCAAATAATTTTCTTGGCAAACCGCGTTCACGCGTTAGAATCCCGCCATAGTCTGCAAAAGGAGGCAAACTATATGGGCCTAACACGTCCGTTAAACGTGCTTGCGATCTGCGCCGCTTTCGCTTTTGTCGGTGCACTCATAATGGGGGTCCTGCCTTAAAGCAGCAGTTGGGAACAAGATGTTCTGGGTAACAGAAGGGCCGGATCACTGATCCGGCCCTTTCTGCTTCTATCTTCTTGTAAGGTACTTTTCGGCCGTCACGCAGCGACAGAATGGGCAACGGCCTCAGGCGTAGGGCGGATGCCGATCATCTGGCAGACGGCCAGCGGCAGCCCAGCCCGGTTCAGTGTGTAGATGTGGAAATCCTGCACGCCGCGCTCCACCAGATCCAGAACCTGCTCGGCTGCCACGGCGGCGGCGACCAGCTGGTGGGTCTCCGGATCATTCTCCAGCCCCTGGAAGCGGTCAGCCAGCCATGCAGGGATGTGCGCGCCACAACGCTTGGCGAAGTTGGTCAACTGCTTGAAGCTGTGCACCGTCTGAATGCCCGGGACGATCGGGATGTAGATGCCGGCACGGCGCACACGCTCGACGTAACGCTCGTAGACGTCGTTGTCGAAGAAGAACTGGGTGATCGCGCGCGTCGCGCCATTGTCCACCTTGCGCTTCAGCATGTCGATGTCGGTCGCGAAGTCCGGGCTCTCCGGATGCTTCTCCGGGTAAGCGGAGACGGTGATGTCGAAATCGCCCTGGCGCGCGAGTGCGGCCACGAGATCGGCGGCATTGGTGTAGCCTTCCGGATGCGGACGATAGGCCTGGCCCACGCCATCCGGGGAATCGCCGCGCAACGCCACGAAGCGCTTGACACCCATGGCCGCGAATTCCCTGATCACGCCGTCCACCTGCTCGCGCGAAGCGTCAACGCAGGTCAGGTGCGCTGCAGGCGTCAAGTTGGTCTCGTTCAGAATACGCTGAACGGTGTGCAGGGTACGCTCACGGGTGGAGCCGCCTGCCCCATAGGTGACCGACACGAATTCGGGTTTCAGCGGAGCAAGGCGTACGACGGTTTCCCAGAGGCGCGCTTCCATCTCCTCGGTCTTCGGCGGGAAGAACTCGAAGGAGACCTTGAGATTGCCGCCAGAGTCCGGGCGGCGGGAGAAGCGATAGTTGGACATCAAGCCAATTCCTTGCTTTCGGCATGTGTAGTATCGGGGCCTGCGATCTGGATGCGGGGATCGCGTGCAAGCCAGAGCTTGACGGTCAAACCGTTCTCGACATCGCTGCCGGGGGCTATCTCGCGCGAGGCCTCAAGCTCCAGTTCGGCCTGTTCCAGCCACTCGACAATCTGCCGGTCGCTGAAGCCAAGCCGCAGGTGGGCATGCTCCTCACGGAGAAATTCGTGGTCGTGCGGCGCGAAGTCGACGATGACCAATCGTCCGCCGGGACGCAGCAACCGGGCTGCCTCATAGATCGCCGTCGCCGGGTCGTCCAGATAGTGCAGAACCTGATGCATCGTCACCAGATCGTTGCAGTTGCGGTCAACCGGAGGCGTGTAAAGATCGCCAAGCCGCACCTGCGCATGGGCAACCCCTGCCCTGTCCAGGTTCGCACGCGCCACCGCCAGCATCTCGCGGGAAAGATCAATTCCCACCGCGCGGCGATAAAGCGGCGCGAACAATTCCAAGAGGCGGCCTGTGCCTGTGCCAAGATCGACCATGGACTGGAACGACTTCTCGCCAACCAGCGACCGCAGCTCATTCTCTATGGCTGTGTCAGGCACGTGAAGCGAGCGAATTTCATCCCAACTGGAGGCATTGCGGGAAAAATATTCCGCAGCCTTTTCCTGCCGGCGGCGCTTGGTCGCCTCAAGGCGCTCCAGATCGCGGGAGATAATCGGATCCGCGGGATCAAGGCGGTTGATCAACCCGTGCACCAGCGCGCGGCTCTCGTCGCTGTCAAAGAGCCGGAAGAAGGCCCAGGAACCTTCCTGATAACGGGAGATGAGATTGGCCTCCAGCAGCAGCTTCAGGTGGCGCGAAACGCGTGGCTGCGACTGGCCGAGAATCTCGGTAAGATCGGAAACTGTCAGGTCCGTCTGATTCAGGAGAACAAGAATGCGCAGCCGGCTCTGTTCAGCCGCCGACTTCAGTACATCCACCATTGCTTCAAGTCTGAGTGTTTGCCGCACAGACCGATCTCCATTCAGAAAGACATAAAGATATCTTTATGTCAGAAAGAGGGAAAAGGCAAGTGTGGATGAGCGGTGTGTTGCGATTGCGGGGAATACGATGAAGGGTGTGTCGACCAACCGGCAGAAGGCCGTCGCCAAGGCGCTGACAACGCTGCTGCCTCAAGCGCCCTACGCCGATATCGAGCAGATTCGAGCTGCTTCGAATGATCGCAAGCTGCGGACGCTGCCACCGGGAATTGCCGTGTGGCTCGCAGCCATCACGCATATCCGGCACAACCACAGCGACTATGACGCCCTGCTGGAGGATGGCTACGATAGGGATTCAGCGCGCTATTTCGTGGTCGATCAGATCAACGAAGTGCTGACCAGCTGGCGCGCGACGCGGCTCCTCGATCCCGAGGACCTCGATCAGGAATAGGATTGCCATTGGGGCGGCCGGCAGTCTTACGCGAGTGCCTGTTTCAGTGCCTTCTCGACATCTTCAAGCGTATAGGGCTTGCGCACCGCAGGGTTGGCCGACCATTTTTCGGGAAAGCCGGTCTGGTCATAGCCGGTGGCAAATACCATCGGAATGCCGAGTTCGCCCAGTTTTTCCGCGAGGGGGAAGACTTCCCGGCCGGCAACGTTCACGTCAAGGATTGCCGCGTCTGCCTTTACGCCATCGTCCACCATCGCAAGCGCCTTGTCGAAACGCATCGCAGGCCCGACGACCTGACAGCCCAGGTCTTCCAGGATCATCTCGAGATTCATGGCGACGAGCGCCTCGTCCTCAACAACAAAAATACGCAGGTTGTTCAATGATGAATGCAATGTCCGTTATCCAGTCTGCAAAGGAAGCAAGTGAGATGGGCGTCTAGCTCAACTTCCAGCACTGGACCTCCCCCAAACAAGTTACAATCGGCACCAAACGACATCGGGCGGAAAAATGTTCCGCCCGACGATGATTATTTTTTCGACCGTTAGCGCGTCAGGCGCTTGTAGGTCACCCGCTTGGGGTTGACTGAATCCGGGCCGAGACGGCGGATCTTGTCAGCCTCGTATTCCTGGAAGTTACCCTCGAACCACTCAACATGGCTGTCGCCTTCAAAGGCGAGGATATGGGTGGCAAGACGGTCGAGGAACATACGATCGTGGGAGATGATAACGGCGCAGCCGGCGAAGTTTTCCAGCGCGTCTTCGAGCGCTGCCAGCGTTTCGGTATCCAGGTCGTTCGTCGGCTCGTCGAGGAGAAGAACGTTGCCGCCTTCCTTCAGGAGCTTGGCCAGATGGACGCGGTTGCGCTGACCGCCGGAGAGCGAGCCAACCTTCTGCTGCTGGTCGCCGCCACGGAAGTTGAACGACGAGCAATAGGCGCGCGAGTTCACTTCGTGCTTGCCGAGCTTGATCACGTCAGCGCCACCGGACACTTCTTCCCAGATGGTCTTGTTAGGATCGAGCGAGTCACGCGACTGGTCGACGTAGGACAGGTGAACCGTCTCACCGATGCGGATCGAACCCTGGTCCGGCTGTTCCTGGCCGGTCAGCATGCGGAACAGGGTCGTCTTACCGGCACCGTTCGGACCGATCACACCGACGATGCCGCCGGGGGGAAGCTTGAAGTTCAGGTCGTCGATCAGCAGGCGATCACCATAACCCTTGGTGAGGTTCTCGACATCGATCACCACGTCGCCAAGGCGCTCGCCGGTCGGGATGACGATCTGCGCGTCGCCAGGACGACGGTCGTTTGCAGAGCGAACCAGCTCGTCATAGGCCTTGATACGGGCCTTGGACTTCGCCTGACGGGCCTTGGGGCTCGATGAAATCCACTCCTGTTCGCGGGCAATAGCCTTCTGGCGGGAAGCCTCCTCGCGATTTTCCTGCGCCATGCGCTTGGCCTTGGCCTGCAGGTAGGCGGTGTAGTTGCCCTCGTAGGGGATGCCGCGACCGCGGTCGAGCTCGAGAATCCAGCCCGTGACGTTGTCGAGGAAGTAACGATCGTGGGTGATGATCAGCACGGCGCCGGGATATTCGCGCAGGTGCTTTTCCAGCCACGCGGTGGTCTCGGCGTCGAGATGGTTGGTCGGCTCGTCGAGGAGCAGCAGGTCGGGCTGGCGCAGAAGCAGCTGGCAGAGAGCCACGCGGCGCTTTTCACCACCGGAAAGCTTGGAGACGTCCGCATCGCCCGGAGGGCAGCGCAGCGCTTCCATCGCCATCTCGACCTGGGAATCCAGATCCCACAGGTTCTGGCTGTCGATCTCGTCCTGAAGCTTGGCAGCCTCGTCCGCCGTCTCATCCGAGTAGTTCATCATGAGCTCGTTGTAGCGGTCGAGAACGGCCTTCTTGGCCTCCACGCCGAGCATCACGTTGCCGAGCACGTCGAGCGAAGGGTCGAGCTGCGGCTCCTGCGGCAGGTATCCGCAGGTTGCACCTTCAGCTAGCCAGGCTTCGCCGGTGAACTCCTTGTCGAGGCCGGCCATGATGCGCAGAACGGTCGACTTACCTGCACCGTTGGGACCGAGGATACCGATCTTGGCGTCAGGGTAGAAAGACAGGTGGACGTTATCGAGGACCTTCTTGGCCCCGTAGGCCTTGCTCAGGCCCGACATGTGATAAATGAATTGACGCGCCATAGGGCAGGTACGCTCCAGTGTTGTGAACAAGAGCAAGGCTGGTCGTGAAACCTATTGGCAAATAAGCCGATTTCTCTAGGCCTGCTCCCGGATCAGGAAATCTGCCGCGTATGTAGGCGAAAGCGTCGCCCGGAGCAACGTCACCGATGCAGCCAAGACTGAAAGATGAACACAGAATGGCTGAAAGCGGCCTCGAAATGCTGCAAGACGCGAGGGCGGTTGTGCATATCATTGCCCTGCCGATCGAGCAGGAGCGCCTCGCCGCCCTCACCTCCGGGCTCAAAGCTCGCGGGCTGATCCCCTGGGTGGAGAAGTCATTTGTCACCAACGGGCCGATCTCCACGTCGACCGAAGCTCTGCTCAAGAGGATAGAGACCAGCAGAGAAGCAATTGCCAGCGAGTATTCAGGCCTGCCGGTCGTGCTGCTCGGCCTCGACTACGGCGCCATGATCGCTGCGTCTTTGGCGCATCGGTTGCCGGGGCAATATCGCGCAGTCGGTTTTTGCGGCACGCCGAACCTCTCAGCTGCAAAGCGCGCCCTGCTCCTTGCCCTACTCTACTGGGAGCGGTTTCGGCTCGGATCAGATGTTCCAAGCCAAGTTCTGCGAAGGTCCGGCGAAGCTCCCATGCCTATTGGGCTCGCGATTGCCGCGCTTCGACCCGGACGCTGCGCAAAGGCTTTTTCCGACTCCGGTTCAACGAGTTACGTCGCGAAACGGACTCTATCAATGAGCAACTTGAATCAGAATCTGAGCGAAGAAATCGCCGACTGGATCCAGAGCATGCTCGCCGACAGGAGCGATGATCAGGTCGCTTGACCGACTGTCTTGGCATGATACCGTCGGGCAAAGGCGGCGCTAGAGGGACGCGCCGATCACTTTTGTTCGAGGAGACCTGATCATGCTGGACCGCGCTAGACCTAACGACCTCAGAGCATTCTGGATGCCGTTCACTGCCAACCGGCAATTCAAGCAGGCTCCCCGCTTGCTCGTCGCGGCAAAGGACATGCACTACACCACGGACGATGGGCGGATGGTGCTCGACGCCACATCCGGGCTCTGGTGCGTGAACGCCGGACATGGCCGGCCGAAGATCACCCAGGCGATCCAGCAGCAGGCGGCCGAGATGGACTATGCGCCGCCCTTCCAGATGGGCCACCCGCTGGCCTTCGAGCTGGCGAACCGGCTTGTCGAGATCGCGCCGAAGGGCATGGACCACGTGTTCTTCACGAACTCGGGTTCTGAGTCCGTCGAGACGGCGCTGAAGATCGCGCTTGCCTATCACCGGGTTCGCGGCGAAGGCGCGCGCACCAGGCTCATCGGCCGTGAACGCGGCTATCATGGCGTGAACTTCGGCGGCACCGCCGTCGGCGGCATCGTCGGAAACCGCAAGATGTACGGCACCCTGGTGGGTGGCGTGGATCACCTGCCGCATACCCACCTGCCCGACCGCAACGCGTTCAGCCGCGGGGAGCCGGAGCACGGCGGCGAAGATCTCGCCAATACCCTGGAGCGGCTCGTCGGCCTGCACGATGCCTCGACCATTGCAGCCGTGATCGTGGAGCCGGTCGCTGGCTCGACTGGCGTCCTGATCCCGCCGAAGGGCTATCTCCAGCGCCTGCGCGAGATCTGCGACAAGCACGGCATCCTGCTGATATTCGATGAGGTCATCACGGGCTTTGGCCGCCTGGGAACGCCGTTTGCGGCGGACGCCTTCGGGGTAACGCCAGACATCATCACAGCAGCCAAGGGCGTTACCAACGGTGCGGTTCCCATGGGTGCCGTGTTCGTGAAGAAGGAAATCTACGACACTTTCATGACCGGGCCGGAGCATCTGATCGAGTTCGCCCACGGCTACACCTATTCTGCCCATCCGCTCGCCTGCGCAGCCGGTGTCGCCACCATGGAGACGTACAAGGACGAGGGGCTGCTCACGCGCGGATCGGGTGAAATCGGCAAGTACTGGGAAGATGCGCTGCACTCGCTCAAGGATGCTCCGCACGTGATCGACATCCGCAACATAGGCCTTGTCGGCGCAATAGAGCTGGAGCCGATCGACGGGCAGCCGACCAAGCGGGCGTTTTCTGCCTTCCTCAAGGCTTTCGAGAAGAACCTGCTGATCCGCACGACCGGTGACATCATCGCCATGTCGCCACCGCTGATCGTGGAGAAGGAACATATCGACCAGATCGTCACCATCCTGCGCGAGGTGCTGACCTCGGTCGAGTAGCGTCGTCAGGATTGCGGTTAACCAGCTAAAAATCAACCATCGTTTGGATTTGGTTCCCTTCTTGTCTACCAATGGGCGGGAGGGGGACCTTAGCGATGAGTGAGCCTGACGCGCTGTCCAAGACCATCGAAAGCCTTACCGCGACAGAATTTCATCTGCAGGATCAATGAAGCAAGATCGAAGAGGCGATTGAGCAGGCGAGGGTTTTCAGTACATTTCTTGCGGGAGTAGCATCCGCGATCTTCGCCGGCGGCGTGGTTGCACCGCTCATCGGATGGCTGCTGGAACAGACAAGAACTGATAGCTGGATAATCCTCTGGAGCGGTCTTCTTTGCACGTGTAGCGCAGCCCTGTTATATGTATGGGCAGAGAATGAAGTCGAAGCCGCTTACGCACTGAAAAGGAGCTGAGTGATGCAGGCTTGGGAATTCGCTCTTGTACAAGCAGTCATCGTCGCCAGTGCGCTATCGTTCTTTGGCTACAAAACGTGGCGCCATCATCAGCGCTTCGAGCGGCTCCGCGCGGAAATGGTTGCACTCGAAACCAAGCGGGCCGAGCTGCTTGCCAAGGTAGAGCGTATCAAAGCTGACGACCGCCGCAGCGGCAAGGCAAGGACCCGCTCCAACCCTGCGACTGCGGCGAGCTAGCTCGTCGCTATTCTGCGAGCGCCATTATCTTCGGCGGTTGACCGCCGGCCAATCTGCGACGTTCCAATTCCCTATACTGTCCCGGCGTCATTCCTGTCTCGCGCTTGAAGAAGCGGTTGAAGTAGGCCGGATCCTGGAAGCCCAGCGCGTAGGCGATGCTGGAAATGGACGCGGTGGTAAAGACCAGCTCACGCTTGGCAAAGCGCACCAGATGGAAGGCGGCCAGCTCCTGCACGCTGGCGCGGGCCTCATTCCTGGCGATGCGGTTCAGGTGGGGAACCGAAAGTCCAAGCTTTTCTGCATAGAAGCTCACCGGTTTATGCTCCCGGCAGTGGGCGCTCAACAGCGACATCAGCAGATGCATGCGGCGACGGTCGCGCTCCCTGCTCGTCGGCGACGGATCACCATGCTCGTGGTTCACCTGGAGACGAGCCAGCCGCAGCATCAGCTCGGTGACCATAGCTTCCAGCAGCAGATTTCCACCCGGCCTGACACCTTGAACCTCGTCGTGGATACGGTCCGAGAGGTCCATGAGCAGCAGCTGCTCACCAGAATTTGGGCTAAACGGGACTGTCCGCGACTGCGCCAGAAACTCGGCTATCGCCGGATCAGCCGCACCAATTGGCGTCAGCCTATCCTCAAGAACGGTGAAAACGAGCCCTTCCGAGCCCTGGACGTATTGAAATCCGTGCACGGCGCCGGGTGCGATATAGATGGCGCAGGGCGCGGAAAAAGGACGACGGCGCTCACCCTCCAGCAGTTCGCCCTCACCCTGCTGCAGCACAAAGACCTGGAACAGGCCCTCGTGGCGATGAAGCGAAATCTCCCAATTGTGCAACTGGCTGCGCTGCGAAAGCGTCTCTCCGTGCAACCAGAAGTCACCCGAGTCCTCCGTTCCCTGCCGGTACAGCCGGTAACTTGGTACTTTGCTGCTACTCATATGTCTCCCCCAGGCATATGATCAGAAAGTGCAGCAATTCGCCAATTTTGTCCATTGTGAAGGCGACATAACCGTTCCAGACTGGCCGCAGCATTGAAGGAGGAGACAATGCGAACCCAGGTTGTAATCATAGGGTCGGGTCCGTCCGGCTTGTTGCTCGGGCAGCTGCTCACCAATGCCGGGATCGACAACATCATCCTGGAGCGGGCGTCGAAGGACTATGTCCTGAACCGTATCCGCGCAGGCGTGCTGGAAGAAGGCATGGCCGACATGCTGGATGAGGCAGGTGTGGGCGCCCGCATGCGCGAAATCGGCCTCCCCCACGACGGCTTCGAGATCGCCTTCGATGAGCGATGCCACCGCCTCGACCTGCACGAACTCACCGGCAAACGGGTCATCATCTATGGCCAGACCGAGGTCACCCAGGACCTCATGGACAAGCGTGAGGCGACCGGCGGCGTGACAATCTATGAGGCGGCCAATGTGGAGCCGCATGATTTCGATGGTGACAAGCCCTATGTCACCTATGAGAAAGACGGCGTAACGCACCGGATTGATTGCGATTTCATTGCAGGCTGCGACGGCTATCACGGCGTCAGCCGCCGTTCGGTTCCTGAGAAGGCAATCGCCACCTACGAGCGGATCTACCCCTTCGGCTGGCTCGGCATCATTGCCGACGTGGAGCCGGTCAGCCACGAGCTCATCTACGCCAATCATCCGCGCGGATTTGCGCTCTGCTCCATGCGCTCGATGACGCGCATCCGGTACTATGTCCAGGTG
The DNA here is from genome assembly GCF_014641695.1 of Nitratireductor aestuarii. GTDB lineage: Bacteria > Pseudomonadota > Alphaproteobacteria > Rhizobiales > Rhizobiaceae > Chelativorans > Chelativorans aestuarii. Next base: position 117,909 of record NZ_BMIF01000007.1, read on the forward strand.
GCGCTGGACGAGAAGATCGAGGACTGGTCGGACGATCGCTTCTGGGACGAAATCCGCCGCCGCCTTCCGCGCGAACAGGCGGAGCGGATGAAGACGGCCCCCTCCATCGAAAAATCGATCGCGCCCCTCCGGTCCTTCGTTGCCGAGCCGCTGCGCTTCGGCCGGCTTTTCCTGGCGGGGGACGCCGGCCATATCGTACCGCCCACCGGTGCAAAGGGATTGAATCTGGCTGCGAGCGACGTCCGTTATCTCTTTGACGGACTTAGGGAATACTACGCTGAAGGTTCGAGCGCCGGAATAGACAATTATTCCCAGAAGGCGCTGCAACGCGTCTGGAAAGCTGAGCGGTTCTCCTGGTGGATGACCCAGACGCTCCACCGTCTTCCGGAGGAAGGCGCATTTGGCCAGAAGATCCAGCACGCAGAGCTCGACTATCTGTTCGAATCCGTTGCGGCCCGGACGGCGCTCGCCGAAAATTACGTTGGCCTGCCCTACTGAGGCTGCGATCTGAAAACCCAAGCGAGGAACAATGAGCGAGAAATCCAAGCGATATGAGCAGGGCATGGCCACGCGGCGCTCGGTGCTGGGCGATGCCTGGGTCGACCGCGCGGAGGCCAACAAGACGGAATTCGATGCGCCGTTTCAGGAGCTCATCACGGAAGCCGCCTGGAGCCACGTCTGGTCGCGCCCCAACTGGACCAAGCGGGAACGCTCGATCGTGACCATCGCCCTTCTCGCCGCCCTCGGTCAGCACGAAGAGCTGGCGATGCACGTGCGCGCGACGGTGAACACGGGTGCGACGCCCGAGGACCTGCGCGAGGCCATGCTGCATGTCGCCATCTATGGCGGTGTTCCGGCTGCCAATCACGCGATCAAGATCATCAAGCAGACTCTCGCAGACATGGGCGAGGATCTGGGAAAAACATCGGGGACGCAGGCCTGACAGCCGCTTCTCGACAGGAATTGAATGGAGGACATGCATGAAGAATTCACTGCCCGAGGTGCACGGCTTCTTCCAGCGCGACCGTAGCTGGCATCCGCCGGCATTCGCGCCGGGCTATCGCAGCACCGTCGTTCGCTCGCCGCAGCGCGCACCGATCTCGTTTCCGAACACGTTGTCGGAAGTGACCGGGCCGGTCTTCGGCCACGCCCTGCTGGGCGAACTCGACAACGACCTGACGATCAACTACGCCAAGGCTGGCGAGAGCGCCATCGGTCCGCGCATCGTCGTCTATGGTCGCGTATTGGACGAGAATGGCCGTCCGGTTCCCAACTCGCTTGTGGAGTTCTGGCAGGCCAATGCCGGTGGACGATATCGCCACAAGAAGGACACCTATCTCGCGCCGCTCGATCCCAACTTCGGTGGTTGCGGACGCGCGGTCACGGACGCGGAAGGACGCTACTGGTTCCGCACCGTTCAGCCGGGCGCCTATCCCTGGCCGAACGGCGTCAACGACTGGCGCCCGGCGCACATCCACTTTTCGGTCTTCGGACCCGGCTTCGTGCAGCGCCTGATCACCCAGATGTATTTCGAGGGCGACCCGATGATCTGGAAGTGTCCGATCGTGCGGACCATTCCGGACGAGCGCGCCATTGAGCGGCTTATCGCCAAGCTGGACATGGAAGCGACGCAGCCATTCGACTCGCGTCTCTACAAGTTCGACATCGTGCTGCGTGGAAGCAATTCCACCCTGTTTGAAAATCGCAAGGAGGGCAACTGATCATGGCGCAGGAGCTCAACAGACTGAAGGAATCGCCTTCGCAGACCGCAGGCCCCTACGTTCATATCGGCCTCACGCCCAATTTCCTGGGCATCGAAGGGGTGTTCCCGGTCGATCTCGGCCGCGAGATGGTGAACGACGAGACCATTGGCGAGCGCATCGACGTCGTCGTTCGTGTGTTCGACGGGACGGGCACGGTCCTCAAGGACGTGCTGGTGGAGATCTGGCAGGCCGATGCGAAGGGGCTCTACAATTCGCCCAACGAGCCGCGCGGCAAGGCTGATCCCAACTTCACCGGCTGGGGGCGCATGGCCTCGGACATGGAGAACGGCGAATGCGTGTTCCGCACCATCAAGCCGGGTCAGGTTCCCTTCAACGACGGGCGCATGCAGGCTCCGCACATCAGCCTGTGGATCGTTGCCCGTGGCATCAATCTGGGCCTGCAGACGCGGATGTATTTTGCCGACGAAGATGCAGCAAACCGGGTCGACCCCGTTCTGACGCGGCTTGAGCATCAGAACCGTGTCCCTACGCTCATTGCACCGCGCGAAGGAAACACTTACAAGTTCGATATCCACCTGCAGGGTGAGAAGGAAACTGTTTTCTTCGACATTTGATGCCCCCGGGCATCCCCAGGGAGCGGGATGAGGAAAAGTGTGAAGCGGTTTTCCGCCCGCATCCCGCTCTATCTCTTTGTAGTAGATCGCGTCTATAAAGTCGGGTCTATCTGAACCGACTTCATCGCGATCCAGAGCGAGGGACCCTCATGAGCGCCGCTGCCATCGACCACCCATTCTTTACAAAACTGGTTGGAGATGAAGAGGCGGCGGCGCTTTTTTCGGTCGAAGCCGAGGTCGATGCGCTGTTGCGTTTCGAGCTCGCACTTGCCCGCGCGGAAAGCCGGCATGGCATCATTCCGGCGGAAGCCGTACCCGCCATCGAAGCAGCCCTCAACGGCTTCACGCCCGACGTGGAAGCAATTGCCACTGGTCTCGGCAACGACGGTGTGGTGATCCCTGCCCTGCTCAAGCAGCTGAGGGCGAAGCTCAGCGACGACCTCCGCCCGCATCTGCATTTCGGAGCAACCAGTCAGGATGCGATCGATACGGCGCTGGCACTTCGGCTTGCCAAGGCGATCGTCCTTCTGGACGAGCGGCTGGAACAGGTCATCAACGCCCTTGACGCACTCGAAGACCGCGACGGGGCGGTGGAAGTGATGGGGCACACCCGCATGCAGGCTGCAATTCCCGTTGCCGCTCGCCGCAAGATCCGCTCCTGGAGTGATCCGCTCCTGCGCGACCGCGCGCGGCTCAAGGCAGTCGGTACAGACGTCGAGGTGCTACACCTCGGCGGCGCCGCAGGAACTCTCGAAAAGTTCGACGGCAAGGGCAACCTCGTCGCCGCCGACATGGCAGCAGAACTCAAGCTCCGGCCGGTCGACCAGCCGCGCCACACCGAGCGCGACGGTATTGCCGCCTTCGCGTCGGTGCTGTCGCTCATCACGGGAAGCCTCGGCAAGTTCGGGCAGGACGTGGCGCTGATGGCGCAGAACGAGGTCGGCGAGATCAACCTCGCAACAGGCGGCGGATCGTCCGCCATGCCGCACAAGAAGAACCCGGTTCCAGCCGAGGTGCTGGTGACACTTGCGCGCTTCAACGCAACGCTTCTGTCCGGCATGCACCACTCGGTCGTGCATGAGAACGAGCGCTCGGGAGCTGCCTGGACGCTGGAATGGATGCTCCTGCCCCAGATGGTGGTGGCAACCGCAGCGGCACTGCGGCTGGCCAGCAACCTTGCACAGAACATCTCGTTCAACGGGGTCAATCGCTCAGTTTAGCAAGAAGGGCGCATTGACCGCGTGATAGCGCATTGGTTATATCGCATTTCACTCAAGGTGCCGCTCGTTTCGCGAGCGGTTAAAAGGGAATACGGAGGGCAATAGCCCGCATACCGTAGCTGCTCCCGCAACTGTGAGCGTGGAGGTCTCTCCAATTGCCACTGGACGACAAGTCCGGGAAGGCGGGGAAACCGTTGAAACGCGAGCCAGGAAACCTGCCTTGGGCGTCACCTACCGGATGCGGGATGCTTCCGGGGCTGTGGTCTTCGCAGTGGTGACGGAAGTCATCGCTGGCGGACCTGGGGCGCAACACCCCTCCCACCAGCACACGTGTGTCTGTCGTTCGGAGGGGCTATCCATGTCCTCGCGCTATCTATGGCTTATTTTCTCGGCCACATCGGCCATTTCACTCTGCACTGCTTCACTGCCCGCACTGGCGCAGGAACTGAGGCTCGATACAATCGTCGTGTCGCCCAACCGCGCACCGACGAAGGTCAGCGAAACGGGATCTTCCGTCACCGTAATCGATGAGCAAACGATCGAAGAGCAGTCCCAGCCGCTGGTGCTCGACTATCTGGCGACTGTGCCGGGCGTTTCGCTCGCCACCCCGGGTGGCGCAGGAACGGAGACGAGCCTGTCGCTGCGCGGTGCTCCGCGCCGCTACGTGAAGACGCTCTACAACGGCATCGATCTTGCCGACATAACAGCGCCCCAGGTGCAGACCTCGTACCAGTACCTGCTGACGGGCGGCATCACCTCGATGGAAGTGCTGCGCGGTTCGCAGAGCACGCTCTACGGATCCGATGCCATCGCGGGTGTCATCAGCGTCGATACGCTGGGCGACATCCGGCCCGGCATCACCCACATCATCGGCGCGGAAGGCGGATCTTTCGGCACTGCCTCGGGAATCTATGGTCTGCGCGCAGCCAATGACGCAGGCAAGTTCGCCGCGAATATCGTGGGCTTCCATACTGATGGAATTTCTGCTGCGGCGGCCGGTACTGAACGCGACGGCTACCAGAACCTGACCGGCGATTTCAACGGTGAGTATCGGTTCAATGACGTGTTCTCAGTCTTTGCCAGCGGTTTCATCATCGATGCGGAGGCCGAGTTCGATCAAGATAGTCCGAAGCCGCCCATTGATGATCCCACTTCCGAAAATCTCAACAAGACCCGCCATGTGGCCGGTCGTGTGGGCTTCAACATGGATTTCATGGACGGACGCCTCAAGAACACCTTCTCAGTACAGGGAATGAAGTTCGACCGCCGACTGCACAGCGTCCACACCACTCTCGGTGAGTATGACGCCAGGTATGAGGGAGGGCGCACCAAGTTCGATTATCAGGGCTCGTTCGAGGCTACGGACTGGCTGACGCTCCGCTATGGCGCTGATCATGAGCGGCAGAATGCGGTTTTCAGTGACGATTCCGGTTCGCTGCCCACCGATGACCGGATGCACGATACCGGTATCTGGCTGCAGGGCGACCTGCAGCCGATCGAGAACCTGTTCCTGTCAGCCGGCCTCCGCCGTGACGAACATAACCGCTACGGCGACGAGACGACCTACCGCCTCTCCGGCACCTATCTCTTCGATCAGACCGGCACCCGCCTGCATTCATCCTACGGCACCGGCTTCCGCGCGCCGAGCCTCTACGAGCTCTATGCGCCCTTCGCTGGCGACCCAACGCTACGGCCAGAGACCAGCAAGAGCTTCGACATCGGCGTTGAACAGGAGTTCCTGGATGGCGCGCTGGTTGCCGACCTCACCTACTTCAACCTGCAGATCGAAAACCTCATCATCTACAACAATGCAACTTGGGGATATGAGCAGATCGACGGGCGCTCGCGCATGAGCGGTGTCGAGGCGTCCGTGAGCTACGACGTCAATGACCAGCTGAAGCTCGGCGGTTCCTACACCTACACGGATGCCGTGGATCAGTACGACGTGCGCCTGCCACAGGTGGCCCGCCACATGGTTGGACTGACCGCCACCTACAAGCCCGCCGAAAAGTGGACTGTATCCGGAACCGGAAGGATCGCGCTCGACACCACCGCGATCGACGGCAGCGAACTCGACGATTATTTCCTGCTGAACGCCAAGGTTGCCTACAAGCCGGATGAGGACAAGGAACTCTATCTGCGCGTAGAGAACCTGCTCGATCAGGACTACCAGACGGTGCGCGGGTTCAACAATCCGGGCATTGGCGTATTCGCTGGCTTCAAGATGGCCTTTCAGCCGTGAGTGAATACTGATGACAACGGGCGGCCTCCTCAAGCGATCGACCGGCCTTGCGCTGGTGGCGCTGGCGGCTGCCCTGTTCGCGCCTGCACCCGACGCAGAGGCACAGCAGTCGCTGCCCAAGGTAATGTCGCTCAACCTCTGCACGGATCAGCTGGCGATGGCGCTTGCTGATCCGGAGCAGCTCATGTCTGTCTCTTTTCTCGCCAGGGACCGGACCATCTCGCCCATGTGGCGGGAGGCGCAGAACTTTCCCGTCAACCACGGGATTGCGGAGGAGGTGTTTCTGGAGCAGCCGGATCTCGTCGTCACCGGCACCTTCTCGCAGCACAATACAACGTTCCTGCTGCGGCGCGTTGGCCTGCCTGTCGAAGAGTTCGACTTCGCCATGACGCTCGAAACCATTCCCGGCGAAATCCGGCGCATGGGCGCGCTGCTGCATCAGCAGGAAAAGGCGGAGAAGCTTGCCTCCGATTTCGCGGCCTCGCTCGACGCGATCGAAAAGCAGCAGTGCGAGCCGAAGCCGACCATCCTTGCCTTTGAGCAAAACGGGATTTCGCCCGGCAGGGACACGCTCGCCGACTCCGTGTTCCGGGCAGCCGGCTTCCGCAACCTGGCGGCAGAAGCCGGGTTGGTGGGTGCCGCCCCCTTCCCGCTCGAGCTGGTTGTTGCGCAGGAGCCGGACGTGATCGTGGTGCAGGCGAGCGAGGACGAAGCGCCAACGCTCGGCGCCTATGTGCTGCGCCACCCGGCGATGAAGCATCTCAATTCGCGCATCGATGCCTTTCTTCCACCCGGATCATGGGCATGCAATGGGCCGCTCATCATCGATGCTGTGAAGGCGCTGGCAGAATTGAGACAGAAGGTTGCGCCCTGCGCGGAGACGACCGAATGAGACCAGCCTTGCTGAACGTAGGTCTCACGGCGATCGTGCTCGTTGCAGCCCTGCTCTCGCTTGCCGTTGGCCCGGCTGGCCTCGGCGTGACCGAGAGCGTCACCGGCATCGTGGCCGGAGGCTCTGACGTCGGTGCGATCATCCTGCGAGAAATCCGCCTGCCGCGCACCATTCTGGCGCTGGCGATCGGCTCGACGCTAGGGCTCTCAGGAGCGGTGCTGCAGGGGTTTCTGCGCAATCCGCTGGCGGAACCGGGGCTCATCGGCGTCTCCGGCATGGCGTCGCTCGGCGCAGTACTCCTGTTCTATTTCGGCGTGGCGGGAAGCGCGCTCTATGTTCTTCCGGCGGGTGCGCTGCTTGGAGCTCTCATCGCCGTAGTCCTGCTCCTGGTGCTCGCCGCCCGCAGCAACTCGACGCTGACGTTGATCCTCGCGGGTGTTGCGCTCTCAAGCCTTGCCGGGGCGCTCACCTCACTGGTCCTCAGTCTCTCGCCCAACCCATTTGCAAGCTACGAGATCATCTTCTGGCTGCTTGGATCACTCAAGGACCGCTCCATGGAGCATGTCTGGCTGGCGCTGCCGCTGATGATCGCCGGATGGCTGCTCATCGCGCTTGCTGGCCGGGCCATCAACGCTCTTTCGCTGGGAGAGGAAGCTGCGGCCACCATGGGCATCAATCTATCCCGTGCGCGCACGGTGATCGTTCTCGGTGTTGCGCTCAGCGTCGGCGCGGCTACGGCAGTCGCGGGCGCGATCGGCTTCATCGGCCTGATGGTGCCGCACCTGCTTCGGCCCTTCACGAGCGGTATGCCACGCCAGCTGCTGCTGCCATCGGCGCTTGGCGGCGGTGCGCTGCTTCTTGTTGCGGATACCGTTTGCCGTGTGGTTCTTCCGGCGAGCGAGCTCAATGTCGGCGTCGTCACCGCCTTGATCGGTGCGCCGTTCTTCCTGTGGCTGGTCGTGCGTACACGGCGGGAGGTGGCGTGATGCTCGACGTCAAGAACCTCTCGGTCGTGCTCTCCAAGCGGCGGGTCTTGCACGCGCTGAACTTCACTATCCGCAATGGCGAGGTCGTCGGCCTGCTCGGCCCCAATGGCGCCGGCAAATCGACGCTGATGCGCGCACTTTCGGGACAATATCCGATCGAAGGCGCGATCAAGCTCGACGAGCATGACCTGCCCAGCCTCTCCATAGCAGAACGCGCACGGAACCTCGCCTATCTGCCCCAAACCCGCATCATCGGCTGGCCAATGCGGGTGCGTGACGTGGTGGCGCTCGGTCGTCTGCCCTGGCGTGCACTTGGCCAGCGCAGCAGCGCAGCCGACGCAGAGGCAGTTCAGCACGCGCTCGATCTCATGGACGTTGCCCATCTGGCGGATCGCACCGCGACGGAACTTTCAGGCGGTGAGCAGGCCCGCGTGCTCGCGGCCCGTGCAGTCGCTCAGGATACCCGTCTGCTCATCGCGGACGAGCCTGCTTCCGGCCTCGATCCGGCGCATCAGATCATGATGATGGAAGCCCTTCGGCGGATTGCCCGACAGGGACGGATGGTTTTCGTCTCGCTACACGACCTGACGCTCGCCGCACGCTGGTGCGATCGTGTCATCATGCTCAAAGATGGTGAGATCGCCGGTGACGGTAGCCCAGGCCTGATGATGCAGCCGCAGAGGCTCGCCCATGTCTTCGGGGTTCGCGCGCATTTCGCACTCGACACAGAAGGGCTGATCCTCGCCCCGACCGGACTCATCCAGCGGTAATTTCAGTATTCCTTGAATTATATCAGTCCCACCCGCAGCACTTCGAGGATGGCTGAGGAAGCGCTGATCTACGAATTAACCCGCAGTCGAAGCAGCATCTAAAATACAGCCTACTTAATTAACATCTGAAGCAGATGTTCTCAATTTGTTATGCATAGGAACGAACCATATATTAATCCAAGTATTTCTAGATATACTTTCTGACTGCAAATGGGGGTTTGAATGAAAGTTGCAATACTTGCCTCAGCTGCCTTTATTTTCTCGAATGCAGCTTACGCCGCTGATACCTACAGCTATTCTGATGCCGCACCGTCAGCTTCGGTCAACAACTGGACCGGCTTCTATCTTTACGGATTAGCCGGATACGAGCGCGCATCCAGCCATAACGTTCATCTAAATCAGAGTTCATTCGGAGGCCCAGGCGGCACGTTTGACCACAAGGGCGACGGCTTCATCTATGGCGCCGCTGCCGGCTACAACATGCAATTCGACAATGGTTTCGTGCTGGGCGCGGAAGTTGGCATCCGCTCGGGCAGAGACATCGACGACGGCAACGCCTATGCGCAGTACAACAACTTCACAGACACTTCGCTGAAGTATCTTGGCACGGCCAAAGCCCGTCTGGGCATGAATGCCGGCCAGTGGATGCCGTATATCACCGCCGGTGTGGCCCACGGAAAGCTTTCCAGCAGGCAGCTTATCGCATCGACCCCCTCGCAGGCATGGGAAGGCAAGAAATCCGAAACGGGATACGTCCTCGGCGGAGGCGCTGATTTCAAGGTCAATGACCAGGTCTTTGTTGGAGTAGAATACAACTACACCGATCTCGGCAAGACCACGTTCTCAGCACCGGATCCAGATCAGGCCTTGTTCGATACCACGAATATTCAGGGTCACTACAAATCCCATTCGGTCTTTGGAAAGATCGGCTACCGCTTCTAACCAAGACGTTGGAACGACACAGGCGCCACAACCAATAAGCAGGTTGTGGCGCCTGTTCATTTTCATGGAAATACTTAGTTCGGCGGCCTGCGCCCAATCACCAGCCTGCCGACGAGCGGATCCTGGTCCAGTTTGGCTGCGATCGCATCGTATGTGGTTCCGTCTTCAGCCGGGATACTCACCCGATAGACACCGCCCGGCAATGGGCCGCTTTCGATCTCCACACCAAGGGCCTGAAGTGAGCGGGTGATCTGCGCCATCGTCGCCCGGTCATCGAAACTGACGAGAACGAAGGGCCGCATGTTTTCCACCCCCGACGCCGTTGCCTCGGCAGCGGGCGAAGAGAGCTGCGGCTGTTCCCCCAAGAAGGCAAAGCCTGCCCAAGTCCCAAGCAGCGCCAGCGCAATTGCACCACCAGTGATAGCGGGCCAAAGCTTCCACAAGGACGCCTCACCACCTTCTTCAGCCTCGGCGCTTGCGGCATCGAGCCTCGCCAGCGCTTCGTCGGTGGAGATACGGCTTGAAGCTTGTTCGAACCTGGATGCGGCTTCTCGAAGGGCGAAGCCTGAAGCTGCGCCGCCTTCGGCCATTGGCTGGCCTTGAGAAGAAGACCACTCTCCGGTGGAACTGATAGATCTTGAGGCCGGACGTGGTCCGGCCTGTTGGTTCGTGCTCATCATCGTCCTCGCAGACAGCGCGGAGTCCTAGATAGGCACAGCGTGCCTCCATCCCGCTAGCATCTCGAGGGCCGAGTTTGCGAGAGCACACTCACGTAACGGCACCAAGAGGAAAATGAAGATTGTAAGTCTTCATAACAATCAAGTTATACCCTTTATGTGAAACCTCCAAGAAAATTGTGAGTCGGCGAAAAAAACGGCCCGCCGGAGCGGACCGTTTTTCATGCGTTTGAGACGAATATTCTTTGGATCAGCGCTTTGCGACCGGCGTCACCAGAGGAGTAATACGACGGACGGCAACACGGCGGTTTTCCCGCTCAGGTTCCTGCGTGTTGACCTTAAGGTACTGCTCGCCATAGCCCTGGGTCACAAGGTTTTCCGGCGGGATGTTAAAAACGTTCGTCAGTGCAACGGCCACTGCCTCGGCCCGTCGATCCGATAGCGCGAGGTTCGCGTTCTCGGAGCCAACCGCATCCGTGTGGCCCTCAAGGAGGAAGGTCTCGCCCGGGTTCTTCTCGAGCATTTCCGTGATCGCGTTGGCAAGGCTTTCCAGACGAGCGATTTCGCTGTCGGCGATCGTGGCTGCACCAAATTCGAACTGGATCGTGTCCAGGTCGATACGACGAACCTTGTCGCGGATACGCGCCGAGTAACGAACCTCATCGATGGAGTAGAGACGCTCGACCGGCTCGACCGGCGGCTCGGCGAGGAAGGTGTAATAAGCCTGCGGATCGCTCACCCGCTCTGCGTCCAGGATATATTCGTCAGCGGGGATGGTTAGCCGCAGCGGCGGCAGATCAAGACCCGGATCCCGGAACGGCTCCATGCGGTCGAAGCGATCCTCCGGCACATAGACCATCACATATTCCTGGCCATCCGGCTGAACGCGAACGCGGCGGACGACATCACCATAGCGGTTGCGGATGGTGATCAGGCGCGATCCGTCGCGACGTTCAACGACTTCGCGAACGCGGCCGTTGCGGAGTTCCTCGTAATAGACGGTATCATCACGACGCACGAGGCGGTCGTAGTCAGAGCTTCGGACATAGACCTGGTTGTTGATCTCGACGATCGTACGGTTGTCATTGAACTCCTGAACAACGTTCGCATCAGGCGGGCGCTGGAAAATTTCCGCGCGACGGAAGGCGCGGTCCTGCGGCGTCTGGCCGATGTCGATGCGCTGGCCCTGCTCTTCAACGATCGAGCGGATGTCCTGCTGGACCTGTTCCGGCTGGACCTGAAGCTGCTGGGCTTCCGCATCAGACTGCGGCAGCGGTACCGGTTCGGCTGGCACGGGCTGCGCCTGCTGGTCCTGCGGCTGGCCTGCCGGGGGCTGCTGCTGATCGCCGGGCTGAGCCTGATCGGGAGCACCCTTCTGGCTGTCGAGGATGGGGGCAGCGTTTTCAGGCAGGGCTTCCTGTCCCTGTTCAGGGGCCGGCTGTCCTTCGACCGGAGGCATTTGCTGGCCTGCATCAGGCTGTGCACCACTTGGAAGCTGCGGTGCTCCGTCTGAAGGCGCAGGGGCTGGAGCGCCGTCAGCCGGAGCCTCGGCTGGAGCCTCAGGCGCTGGCGCAGGTGCTTCGCCTGCTGGCGGAGCGGCTGGGGCTTGCTCAGGCGCAGGTGCTTCCTGTGCGGGAGCCTGTTCGGCCGGAGCCTCGCCCGCAGGCTGTTCTGCCGGCGCGGCATCGGAGGGCTGTTCGGCTGGCGCAGATTCTTCGGCAGGTGCGGATTCCTCAGGTTCAGCTTCTCCTGCCGGAGCTTCCTGCGTTTCAGCTGGCCTTTCGGCAGGTTGTTCCTGTTGAGCGGGAGCTTCTTCCGCAGGCGCTTCTGGAGCGGACTGCTCAGGAGCAGGCTGCTCTGCCGGTGCTTCTTGAGGAGCTGGCGCTTCCTCGGCAGGTGGAGCTGCTTCCCGCTCGCTCGGCTGCTCGGGTTCGGCGGGAGCCTCCTGAGGCTGTTCTGCTGCCGGTGGTTCCTCGGCGGCTGGTTCCTCAGCGGATGGCGCCTCTTCAGCAGGAGCTTCCTCCTGCGGCGGAGCGGCTTCTTCCGGCGGGGCTGCAGGCGGTTGCGCGGGTCCCTGCGCGGGAACACAGCCGTCGGCGGAAGCCGTCGTACCCGGCGGGCATTCGGCGGCAGGAGCCTGGCCGCCATCGGCCTGCGCCAGGATCAGTGGAGCACTGGTGCCCGCCGAGCTTCTGGCGTCCAGGGTATCGGCAAATGCAGATGGCGCAGCCATCAGCAGGCAGATAGCCGACCCTGTCAGAAAGCGATTGGAAAGTCTCATCTTCTTCTCCCGTGGGAATCCCTTCGAGCAACAAACCACCCGCACCATGTTTGGTTCCAGTAACGGCGGCGCGCAGGACCTTGACGGGGCCATTTCCAGGGTCCACATGCGGCGGATGAATGAACCGTTCTGGAAGACCAAGACACTTGAAGCGATGACCCCAGAGGAATGGGAATCCCTCTGTGACGGTTGCGGAAAGTGCTGCCTGGCAAAGCTTGAAGACGAAGACACCGGCGAGATCTATTGGACCTCCGTTGGATGCCGTCTGTTTAATTCCGAAACCTGCCGCTGCAACGATTACGAAAATCGCCTGAAAACGGTGACGGACTGCGTGCAGCTGACGCCTGAAAAAGTGCGCACGCTCTCCTGGCTGCCATCCACCTGCGCCTACAAGCTGGTGGCGGAGGGCCGCGATCTCTACTGGTGGCACCATCTCGTTTCGGGCGACCGCGAGACAATCCACCAGGCCGGCATGTCGATGCGCTCCCGCGTGGACGTCCTGGAGACGGAACTCAACGAGCCTGAAGACTATTTCGAGTACATGCTGGAGGAAGAGCCATGAACGACGTGAAGTCCCTGATCGAACGCTACTTTGCCGCCCTCAACGCCGGTGACAAGGAAGCAGTGCTCGCGCTTCTCGATGACGATGTCGTGCTCGACACGAGGGCGGGCATCCGTCACGTCGGCAAGGACCAGTTCCGCTCCACGCTCAGCCAGATGAACGTCAATTTCCGGGAAAGCTACCGTGACGTTGTCATCATGGTAGAGCCAAACGGCATCCGCGGCGCAGCCGAGTGCACTCTTTCCGGAACATATGAGCAGACCAAGGAAGGTTTGCCTGAGGCAAACGGCCAGAGCTACAGCGTACCCGGGGGCATGTTCTTCGAGGTTGAGGACGGTCTCATTACGCGTGTAACCGCGTATCATAACCCGATGCTCTGGGACGCAGCGTTGCGCAACAGGTGAACTGAAGATTAACGATCGGTTCGCATTCGGTTCAGGACCGGTTTGGCATGATCACACCATCGAACACAAACCAGATGGGAGCCGATCATGTTCAGCAAAATCAAGACCCTCACCCTCGCAGCCGTTGTCGGACTGAGCTCGCTCGCAGCCGTTCCCTCCGCACAGGCTGACGGTATTTACTTCAGCATTGGCCAGGGCGGCGCAACCGTTACCGTAGGCGACCACGACCGCCGCCACCGCGGTCCTGCTTGGGATCGTCGCCATCACCACGCTCCGGCCTGTTCCCCTCGCCAGGCCATCAGCAAGGCACACGACATGGGCCTGCGCCGCGCCCGCATCATCCGCGAGGATCGCCGCACGGTGCACGTGGCAGGCCACTCCCGCTATGGCCGCGGGATCGTTGTCTTCGCCCGCGCGCCGCACTGCCCGGTGATCCGCAGGATGTAGTCTCCACGCAGAACCGACATGCAAAAGCCGCCGGGGTTGAACCCGGCGGCTTTTTTTGGCCCGTTTTGAGCTGGCTTATTTGGCGTCCTTCTGACTGGCGTCGTCCTGCTTACCCTGCTTCTGAACCAGCTCGAAGGTCACGTTTACCTGAACCGTATAGGTGTTTTCGCCGGCCTCGATCGGGACCGAGGCTTCCGCGACCATGCCCTGAGCGCGCATCGACTTCATCATCGGCATCGGCGCGGGCATGCCGCCGCCCTCGGTGATCCGCAGCACGCTGCCGAGCCCGACGCCGGCGGCCTCGGCAAGCGTTTTCGCCTTGGCCATCGCGTTTTCAACCGCATCCTTGCGGGCTTCGCTCATCGCCTCGGCGGTATCGTCATTCGTGAAGACGATGTTGCCGCCCTGGTTGACACCGAGCGAAACCGAACGATCGATCACCCCGCCAACCTTGGCAAGATCACGCACGCGTACCGTCAGCGAATTGGTCACCTGATAGCCGGTGATGCGCGGCTTTTCCGCAGGGTCCTTGCCGTCCGGATAAACCCATTGGGGGTTGATGGAGAGACCGCCGGTCTGCAGGTCTTTGGCAGCAATGCCCTCTTCCTTGAGGGCTGCAATCACGGCCGCCATGGCTGAATTGTTCTGGTCCATTGCCTCGCGGGCGGTCGGAGCCTCCTTGAGGACAGCCAGCGTCACGATCGCCATATCGGGGCTGACGCGGGCCTCACCCTCGCCCAGAACTTCGATCTTTGGACGCATATCAACTTCCTGTGCAAATACCGGCGCAGCGGCAACAAGGGGTAAGACGAGGGCAAGCGCAACTAGGGACCGCGACATTCGATTGCTCCAAAAAACTTAAAACAGACTCGCTTTAAGTTGTGATTATGGACCGAATGGGGCGCGGCTGTCTCCTGCCCCCTCTTGTCTATAATTGCGAAAACATCTAAGCAGACTTGACCGGGCCTGTAGCTCAATGGTTAGAGCCGGCGGCTCATAACCGCTTGGTTGGGGGTTCGAGTCCCTCCGGGCCCACCAGTTTTTGTTACCCGTTGATTTTGCCGAGCGTTTTCCGGTAGTTCCGCACCAAACGCAGTAAGCTGCGATTCCGGTTTTCGCCAGTCTTCAGACCACATCGATGATGAAGCCGGCTACACACCTCAAGAGCGGTCTTAATGACCGATATTGCCTGAAGTACAGCTGCCCGACGCGGCATGGCAAGTGCAGTGAGATCCGGGCGTCCAGCGTAGTTTACCCGGCAGCAGCTTGCTTGAAGCCGTTGCCGGGAGTAACGCGATTAGAACTTGTAGTTGATGCCGAGTTTGATCGTGTGGGCGCTCAGGTCTCCGTCGACGTGGAGCAGCTGACCCTCATATTCGCCACCTCCAGTGACCACGTCTGACGGCTTTGACGAACCAAAGTCGAGATAGGCGTACTCAAGCTTGACGGTCCAGTGGTTGTTGAGTGCGTGCTCGACACCAGCACCAACCTGGTAGCCCCAGCCAATACGGTCCCAGGCGTCGAACAGGCTCGGGCCGCATCCCGGAGGATCTATAAAGTCGCTGCTGCAGCTGTCCACGTAACCGAACTTGCCTGCCGAATAAACAGCACCACCCTTGAGGTAGAATAGTGTGTGATCGCTGGCGTAACCGAGGCGCGCAGCAAGACCAGCGTACCAGCCGCCCTTCGTGATGCCGTAGGTGTCGTAAGGGTCACCCGTAGGATCCAGACCTGGCCAGCCGCTGCCTTTCAGGTTCAGATAACCGAGATCGCCTTCCAGGCCGTAAACCAGGTTGCCACGCTGCCAGTTGTGGCCGAACTGCAGGCCGCCCAGCATACCCTTCGAGTCGAAGTCAAAGCTGAAAGGTGGAAAAGTCGGCAAATATACGTTGTACTCGGAGTCATGGATCGTGGACGTGCCCCACCCATAGCCGATGTTTGCGCCGATATAGCTTCCGTCCCAGGAAAATGCCTCTTCACCGATCGCGACTACAGGATCGGCAGCGTGTGCCAGACCCATCGAAGCAAGGATCAGAGCACCCGCAAATAGCTGAATTTTCATGATTGCCCCTCACATTAACGATGTTGCATAACATGATGCACAAGCGTGATCTGTAGCAGTGTCGCAACACTTGGAGCATAATAGTCAACTAACGGGGTCTTGCCTGCATTGCCCTTGCGGCTACACTTTTTAGTTCAGACCGTTACCCGAGCTTTCGTTTATGCCTTCGCCACCTCCTCCGATTCCCGTGGGGTTTAGGGGCTCGACCCAGGCGTCATGCTGTGGCATCTTCCGCCCGCAAAAGGGGCTGGGGGTTGAAGTGCGGAGATTCATTGCACCGGGATGCAGCTTCCGGCATGTGCTTAGCACAGCCCTTGCGCGCGCCGGTAGGTTCCCCAGTTTCAACCTCGCCTCTTCTGGTTGCAGTCTTCACCTTGCATCCCGAAGTGGTGGTTTTTTCTCCCTGCATTCGGCAGTTGTTAGGAAAAGGGACATAGGAGTGGGTCACGCGGACCTGAGCGCAGATCCGCCTCGCCTTGTTGGAACGTGCAGTCAGGAGTTTGCCCCCGTATGGTCGGTCTGAAGCGTTTGAAATACGCCCTGATCCGAGCAGGTTTCGAGGGCATTTCGCTGCTGGGTTCCCTTGCCCATTCCACCAAGGCCCGCGGGCGCGGCATCATCTTCACGCTTCACCACGTGCGGCCAGACAGCAATGAAGAATTCCAGCCAAACCGGATCCTTTCGGTTACGCCCCAGTTCCTGGAAGAGGCTATCGAAGCTTCGCTCGAGTGCGGGCTGACCCCGGTTGCCGCCGAAGACCTCCCAGCTCTCCTCGCAGATCCTTCCGATAACCGTCGCTTTGTGAGCTTCACGCTCGATGACGGCTACAAGAACAATGCCGAGTATGCAGCTCCTATCTTCGGCAAGTACAATGTGCCTTATACAATCTTCCTCACATCCGGGTTTGTAGAGCGCACCCGTTCGTTATGGTGGGAGACTGCCGAAGCGTTGCTGCGGAAACTGGATCGCATCGAGTTCGATTTCGGACAGGGTGTAGAAACCGTTCAGCTCAAGACGAAGCGCCAGAAGCTGAAGGCCTTCGACCGGTTCGCACTTTTTACTGCCACCGAGAATGAAAATGCAGCCGTCGCAAGGCTCGATACAGCGGCAAGAGTCCACGGCATTGATCCGCTCGGCCTCGCGGCTGAGCTGACGATGGACCAGGCTGAGTTGCGGGAACTGGCCGAAGATCCGCTGGCAAATTTCGGTGCGCACACAGTGACCCATCGCAACATGCGACGCCTGAGCGACGAGGAACTCCGCGAAGAGATCGTAGAGTCTGCCGCCGCAGTCGAGCGTTATGTCGACAAGGCGCCGCGCATTTTTGCCTACCCCTACGGGTTCCGCGCAGCCGTTGGCGAGCGTGAAATCCAGGCCGTGGCGGACGCCGGCATTCCGATGGCGGTGACGACGCAGCCGAGCATCCTGCGTTGCGAAAACCTGAAGAGGCCCACCGCCTTCCACCGCGTATCGCTCAACGGATCTTCGCAAAAGCAGCGTTACGTGAAGGCGATGATCTCCGGTCTGGCGTTCAAGTTCGTGTAAGCGGTCTGCTTCAGAGACTGATCGTGCCTCGGCAGAGGCCGAGCACCCCGGCCATCCCCCCCAGAACCACCAGAGCGCAAAGCATCGATTCGCTCATGGAAAAGACGCGGCCTCGCTGCTCACGCCTGATCACTACGTAGAGGATCGTCCCCGGCGCGTAGAATACCAGCGACAGGAGCAGGATCGGGAGGCCGCCCGCGTAGACCATGCCGATCGTGTAGAGCAGCGCGATGCATGCAAGCAGCCGGCAGCGCAGGTCATTCCCACCTTCCCCACGGATGACGAGCTTGCAGGCGAAGGCCGCCACCAGGAAATAGGGCGTGAGCGCCATGGAAGCGGAGAGCTCCACCAGGAGCTGGATCGCATCATCCGCATACCAGGCGATAAACAGCAGCGCCTGCACGGTGAGTGTCGTGAACCATAGCGATGCAGATGGTACACCACGCGCGTTCTCGCGCGCGAGCATACGTGGCATATCTCCATTTTTGGCTGCGACGAACAGCACTTCGATGGCGAGCAATGTCCAGGCAAGATAAGCGCCGAGGATCGATATGATCAGTCCGAGGCTGATAAGGATCGCGCCCCATGGGCCAACGACCGCCTTCAGCAGCGAAGCCATGGACGGTTGCGTCAGGGCCGCGATTTCCGCACGTGGAAAATGCCCATAGGGCAAAAGCGTTACCAGCAGCATCAAGGCCAGCACAAGCAGGAACGCGGTAATTGTCGCGCGTCCGACATCCGCCCTGCGTTTGGCGTAACGGGAATAGACGTTCGCTCCCTCGACCCCGACAAAGACGAAGACGGTGATCAGCATCGTCGCGCGGATCTGCTGGAAGATGCCCTCCTCCGGCTGCTCCCCGCCGACCCAAAAGTTGTCGTCAAAGGTGGCCGGTTCGAAAGAGAGCGCCAGCAGGATGATGAAGAGCAGGATGGGAATGACCTTTGCGACGGTCGCAACTGCATTGACCGATGCAGCGCCCTTGACGCCCGCCAGGATCAGGAAATGAAAGCCCCAGATCCCAGCGGTCGCCAGGATCATAGACGGAAAGGTGTTTCCCTCGCCGAAGGCGGGAAAGAAATGGCCAAGCGTTGCCGTCAGCAAGCACCAGTAGGCGACATCGCCGATGCAGGCCACGAGCCAATAGCCAAGGACCGCTAGAAACCCGGCGTAATTGCCAAAACCTTCCTTCCCATAGGCATAGATGCCTGCATCAAGATCGGGCCTGACGGTTGAAAGCCATTGAAGCACGCGAGCGAGCGCGTACATTCCAAATCCGGTGATCGCCCAGGCGACAAGAGCACCCGCGGGACCAGTGCTCGCACCAAAACTGCGCGGCAGAGTGAAGATGCCTGCGCCTACCATCGAACCAACGGCAACGGCGGTCAGGGCCAGATAAGACAATCCAGGGTTCGGGCCGGGACCCAAGGCAATATCCAAACTATAAAATTAAAAAAAGGACTTTTGCCCAGCAACACTGGTTTATGCAAGCCCCTTCTGGAGAGTGAGCTGATCCATGACGTGACTACTGGAAGTCGAAGGCGCTGAAGCCTGTCACCATCTCATCCAACCCAAGCGGCCTTGTTACCGGCGGTTCTGCACGGGAAAGGCAGCCCTGACGCTCGCAGAGCCGACAGGCGCGGCCAATCGGAAGCGGGGTCTCCAGTGACGCCCTGCTCAGCGCCTGGCCGTAGATGGTTTGGCCAACGAATGAAAGATCACAGCCCAACAGGATGGCTGTGCGGCGAGGCCGGGCGTCAAAACCAGCGTGGGGGCCGTCGACGGTGCGCGAGATCGTGAGAAACCTTTCACCATCGGGCATTTCTGCTGCTTCTGGAAGGATACGACCGGGTTCGGCGAAGGCCGCAAAGGCTGCGAGCTTCGGGCATGCGCCGCCGAAGCGGGCATGCGGAAAGCCTTCCGCGCCCATGCGCCTGATGCGATTGCCGGCGTTATCGACCTCCAGCAGGAAGAAGGGGATGCCGCTTGCCCCTTCGCGCGCAAGGGTGGTGAGGCGTGTCGCCGCCTGTTCGAATGAGACGCGGAAGCGGGCAGCGAGGACATCGATGTCATAGCGCTGGCGCTCGGCCGCGTTGAGAAACGCCGCATAGGGCATCATCAGCGCATGGGCTGCGTAGCGCGCCAGCTCGAAGCGAGCGAGACGCCGGGCCTCATCCGACGACAGCTTGAGAGCGTCGATTTCGGCTGCGATCGCTGCGCGCATGCGGATGAGTGAAGCTTCGATTGCGAGCTCGCGCAGCTGGTCGGCCGGAGATAGCCGTTCGGAAAGAAAGAGCCGATGGGAATGCCGATCATAGCGGCGGCGCCAGTTCGGCATGACCGAGACAGGCAGCACGCGCACCGCAATGCCGTGCTCCTGTTGGAGCCAGTTCTTTAGCGCAGCGGCCAGGTCGTCGCCCGCATTCAGCACCTTGTGGAAGGCATCCGCCTCTTCCTCCAGCGAAGCGAAATGGAATGGCCGGGATTCCAGCACGTCGCGCACTTCATTCGCGGGAAGACGTGGCGCGGCCACCGTGCCACCGCCCGAAGCCATGACGTCAGACAGGTCCGTCAGGCGCTCGGCCTGCTCGCGGTAGGCGCGGTAGAGCTTTACAAGAGCTGCCGCCGCGTTAGGCGTTGCTTCGGCAAGTTCGACCAGCTCGTGTTCGCCGGGAAGTTCACCGGAGAGTAACGGATCGGCAAAAACCTCACGCAGCGACGCCAGAGAAGCAGTCCCCTCGCCATAAAGTTCCTCCGGATCCACCTTGTAGACGGAGGCGAGCTTCAAAATCAGCTGTACTGTGAGCGGGCGCTGGTTGCGCTCGATCAGGTTGAGATACGACGGCGAGATACCCAAGCCATCCGCCATGGAGGTCTGGGTGAGCCCCTTCGAAATCCTGATGCGGCGGATGCGGGCACCCGCAAAAATCTTCTGCGTGCTCATCTCTCACACGATCCCAGCTTCAGGCTCCATTTTTTACATTTTTTACAATTTGACAAGAGTGGTTTGACAGGACGCGACAGGGCAACTCGAAACCTGGCTCTAAAAGGCGGATTGTAGCTGACGAAGGAAACCGCGCGCGGTAAATCCTGTTACAAGATCTACCGAGCCAAGACGCCATGACAGTGTTTTACAGGCTGAGCCGGAAGCAACCATTGGCGCCTTGAAGGCAACAGAACACGGAGCAGGAGAACCATGATGCCGCGAACCCACGTCAAGGAACGTGCTGAAGAGCAGACGATGACCATGGACCAAGATCAGCAGGCGGCTGTCCGCACGCTCGCCAACGAGCTGCATCGCCTGAACCAGTCTGTCATGAAGGCCGTCGAGATGGGGCTTACGGTGGAGCTGGTCCGCTCTTCTCGCTTCCACGGCGGTGAAGGCAGCTGGGGTGACCTCCTGGTCCCGGTGTTCGTGACCAAGGGCCCCTCGGCTCACTGACCTTTTTTAGAAGCCGGTAGCCATAGTGCTCGGCGGGATCGACGCAAAAAGCCGCCCGGGGGCGGCTCTCTTAATCAGGCCTTACCTGAAGGCTCTACCCGATCAGTCCTTGCGCGTCGGCAGTTCGGAGATGCCGCCATTGGCTGCGGACCATTCCAGCGGAGCCTTGAGGAAGGCTTCCGCCTGCTCGAGCTGGCCGGGGAACAGTCCGTCCTTGCGGCAGACCTCCAGCACATGCCACCAGGTCGACAGGTAGTGCAGCTTCATGCCAGCGGCCTGCAAACGGTCCGGCGTATCCTTGAAGATGTCGTAGTAGAACGGCGCGAAGGTGTGCTCCACCGTGGCGCCCGCGTTGCGGATGGCCTCGGCAAACTTGATCTTGCTGCCGCCGTCCGTCGTCAGGTCTTCCACCAGAAGAACGCGAGCGCCTTCCTTCAGATCGCCCTCGATCTGGGCGTTGCGGCCAAAGCCCTTCGGCTTCTTGCGGATGTAGAGCATGGGCAGGCCCATGCGGTCCGCGATCCAGGCAGCGTAGGGAATGCCTGCGGTCTCACCACCGGCGATCGCGTCGAACTGCTCGAAGCCTGCGTCGCGAAGAATGACCGAGACGCCGAAATCAATGATCGCCGAGCGAACGCGCGGGTAGGAGATGATCTTGCGGCAGTCGGTGTAGACCGGGCTGCGCAGACCAGAGGTGAACGTGTACGGCTCGTTCGCCCGAATGTGGACGGCGCCGATTTCCAGCAGCATCCGTGCGACGGTTTCGGCGATCAGCGCCTTGTCCGGAAAGGTGTTGGCGAACATGGAAGTCTCCCGTGCCTGGAATTGCCTTTAATTGCTTTCTTCAACCGACCAGTGGATCGGGAACATCGGATCAAAGATCGTGATCTCGTCTTCCCCAGCCAGGATCTTCGACGGCAGCGCTTCGACCGGCACGTCGTGACGGACCAGCGTGATGCGCTTCTCGTTCACTGGCAGGCGGTAGAATGCCGGACCGTTCAGCGAAGCGAAAGCCTCGAGCCGATCAAGCGCATTCTCCTGCTCGAACACCTCTGCAAGGCAGGCGACCGTGTTCGGCGCATTGAAGACGCCAGCGCAGCCGCAGGCGCATTCCTTCAGCGGATCGACGTGCGGCGCGGAGTCGGTGCCGAGGAAGAATGTCCCCTCGCCCGAAGTCGCAGCGGCGCGCAGCGCCAGGCGGTGCTTCTCGCGCTTGGCCACCGGCAGGCAGTAGTAGTGCGGGCGAATGCCACCGACAAGGATCGCGTTGCGATTGATGATCAGGTGGTGCGGCGTGATGCTGCCAGCGATCGCACCATTCTGCGCGCGCACGAAATCCACGCCGTCGCTGGTCGTGACGTGCTCCATCACGATGCGCAGCTCGGGGATACGCTTGCGCAGCGGCGCCAGAACGCGCTCGATGAACACGGCCTCGCGGTCGAAGATATCCACTTCCGGATCAGTCACTTCGCCGTGCACGCAAAGCGTCATGCCGATCTCGGCCATGCGCTCCAGGATGGGCATGACCTTCTCGATGTCGCGCACGCCCCCGTGGGAGTTGGTCGTCGCGCCAGCCGGGTAGAGCTTCACGGCGGTGACCAGACCATCCCGGAAGCCCGCGGCGATGTCGTCAGCCGAGCTTGCCTCGGTGAGGTAAAGCGTCATCAGCGGCTTGAAGCTGCTGCCTTCAGGCAGTGCCGCAAGGATACGCTCGCGGTAGGCAGCCGCGTCGGCCGTGGTCACGACCGGCGGGACAAGGTTTGGCATGATGATGGCGCGGCCAAAATGGGCGGTAAAGGGCGCCACGGCCTTCAGCACGGTGCCATCACGAAGGTGCAGATGCCAGTCGTCGGGCTGGCGAATAGTGATCGTTTTCATGAGGCCAAACACATAGCCGGATTCCGCTGACACGCAAGGAGAAAGCAGATCTCCGCCCTTGATCTGCGTGGAAAATGCTAGGCACCCCTGTCGGTTTGCGGCATCCTCCTTCGTCTATCCAGTGAAAGGGATGTCTCAGATGCTCTACGCAATTCTTTGCTACCACAATGAAGACGTCGTCACTTCCTGGTCGAAGGAGGAGGACGATGCGGTTCTGGCCAAGCGCAGCAAGGTCACGAACGAGCTGGCAGCGCGCGGCAAGATGGGCCCGGCGATCCGGCTCATGCCCACTTCGGCTGCAACGACCATCCGCGGCGACGTGGTGCTCGACGGTCCCTTCGCCGAGACGAAGGAGCAGTTGCTTGGCTTCTACATCCTCGAAGGCGACAACCTGGATGAGGTGATCGAAGCGGCCAAGCGTATCAAGGAGGGCGAGAACTGCACCTTCGAGATCCGGCCCATCAGCATTTTCAAGCAGGGCGTCGTTGAGGCGGAGCTGGAAGCAACATCATGAGTGACATCGCCTGGATCGAGAGAACGCTTACGGGTGCAAGGCCGCAGGTTGTGAGCGCGTTGCTGCGGTACTTCCGGGATCTCGACCGGGCGGAAGAAGCGTTTCAGGAAGCCTGCCTCAGGGCATTGCGAACCTGGCCGGACAAGGGGCCGCCACGCGACCCTGCGGCATGGCTGATCTTTGTCGGCCGCAACGCCGTTCTCGACACGGTTCGGCGCGACAGCCGAAACACCCAATTGCCTGACGATGCAGCGATTTCAGATCTGGATGACGCGGAAACGCAGATGTCGGACCGGCTCGACAATGCGCATTACCGGGACGACATTCTCCGGCTGATGTTCATCTGCTGCCATCCGGACCTACCCGCGACCCAGCAGATTGCGCTTGCGCTGCGCATCGTCTCTGGGTTGTCGGTGAAGGAGATCGCGGCGGCATTCCTCGTCAACGAGAAGGCGATGGAACAGCGGATCACGCGCGCCAAGCGCCGCGTCATGGATGCCGACGTGCCGTTCGAGGCCCCCGGCCCTGCCGAGCGGGCGGAGCGCGTTGGCGCGGTGGCGGCGATGATCTACCTGCTCTTCAACGAGGGATATTCAGCAAGCGGCGGTGAGGTACATCTGCGCGCGCCGCTCTGCGAAGAACCAATACGGCTCGCACGCCTGTTGCTGCGGCTCTATCCTTCCGAGCCAGAGATCATGGGGCTGCTCGCGCTGATGCTGCTGCAGCACGCACGCACACCAAGCCGCCTCGATGCCGAGGGAAACATCGTTCTTCTGGAAAACCAGGACCGCACTCGCTGGAACCGCGAACAGATTGGCGAGGGTCTGGCGCTTATCGACAAGGCCGTGCGCCATCGCGCTCCCGGGCCCTACCAGATCCAGGCAGCAATAGCCGCCCTGCATGATCAGGCGCCCAATGCCGAGGCAACGGACTGGACGCAGATCAGCCTCCTCTATCTGACGCTTGAGCGCATGACGCCCTCGCCTGTCATCACGCTCAACCGGGCGGTCGCCGTTTTCAAGGCATCCGGCGCAAAACAGGCGCTGGAGCTGGTGAAACCGCTCGAAGACAGGCTCGGCAGTTATTTCTATTTTCATGGCGTCCATGGTGCGCTGCTCAAGGAGCTTGGGCAGGTGGATGAAGCGCGGCAGGCATTCAACAAGGCGATCTCGCTCGCGCGAACGCCAGCAGAAGCCGCCCACATCCGCCAGCAGCTCGACGCACTCGCAGGCCCAATGAAGGCCGCGCAATAGCGAAAACTTTCCTCGGCTATGTCGGCTAGCGGCAGAGATATTCGTCCTGAGTGAGATCCAACAATGGAGGGAGAAAGATGTCAGTCGTTCAAGTTGCACCGGGCGAAACCGGAGAAGTTCGTGGCGGGGTGATCGCCTATCTGCAAGTCGACGGGGCTGTCAAAGCTGCGGACTACTACGCCCGCGCCTTCGGCGCTCGCGAGGTTGCCCGTGCGCCGCTCGACGAGAAGGGCCGCACCATGCACCTGCACCTCTACATCAACGAGGGATCGTTGATGCTCTGCGATGTCTATGAAGAGCACGGCCATCCGCTGGAAAAGCCGGGCGGCATGACCCTCACCCTCAACGTTACAGATCCGGACATGTGGTGGGAACGCGCAACAAAGGCCGAAGGCACCGTTGTCGAGGTCGAGTTGCAGGAGATGTTCTGGGGTTCGCGTTGGGGCCAGGTGCGTGATCCGTTCGGCTTCAGCTGGGCGATTACAGGTTAAGCAACGCATTCGCACAGGTTAAGGGTTCGGCTGCCCATCTGCACCGGACCGGATTGGAACTCGTCCACAAGGCACTGCACAAGATCGGTGCAGTGCCTTCTTCTGGATGAGGCCATACCCCAAGTTTATGACCCTATAGCCTTTACCTCCGATCCTTCCGCCCTATCCTTCTATGGTCCGGTCAGTTAAGACGCGGAAGAGCGCGGCTTGTAGCCAGCATTTCAGTCCGAACTATTGAAGGGAGCACTATATGGCACAGGCACAGAGCGGAGATATTGTACGCGTTCACTATCGCGGCACACTATCGGACGGCACAGAATTTGATTCGTCCCGCGGCCGTGAGCCACTAGAATTCCAGGTCGGCAGCGGCCAGGTGATCCCAGGCTTCGAACGTCAGGTGGAAGGCATGGCGGTCGGCGAGACTTCCGTCGTGACCATCCCGGCCGACGAGGCCTATGGCCAGCGCGACGAGCGCCAGATCCAGGAAATCCCGCGGAACGCCATGCCCGAAGACCTGATCCTCGAAGTTGGCGCAGGGCTCACTGCAACGACGCGCGATGGCAAGGAGATCCCGCTTACAGTGGTGGCGCTCACCGACGATACCGTGACGGTGGACGGCAACCATCCTTTGGCTGGACGCGACCTCACGTTCGAGCTTGAACTCGTCGAGATCGTTGCTTCGCCGAACAAATCCGGCTTCGGGGTTTAAGCGCCCACGAACTTCAGAAGGGCTGAGTGGCCAGCGTGAGGAAACTCGCCACGGCCACGCAGCTCTTTTTGTTTCAGCCGAGATACTGGCTGGCAAATTCCGGCGATGGCTCTATCGGAGTGATTACGTCGATCAGGATTCCGTTTGGGTCCGCGGTAATGAAGTGGCGCTGCCCGAAAGGTTCGTCTTTCAACTCAAGCAGCATGGGCAGCCCTGCCCCCTTGAGACGCTCATACTCGCCGTCAACGTTCTCAACCTCAAAGTTCAGGATCAGCGCGTTTGTCCTGCCGCGCGCGCTGGCCGGAATTGTCTCGTGGCTGCCGTCCAGGATCGCCAGATTGACGTTCTCATTCACTTCGGACTGAAGATGCACGTACCAGTCGCTCGTGAAGCGAGGCGCAAACCGGAAGTGCTTTTGCCAGAACTCTGCCGTGCCCTGCACATCGGCTGTCATGATGACGGGGTAGTAGCTGGTGATCTTCACGGCACTTCCCTTTCCTTCAAAACAAATATACAATCTGCATGTTTGTTCTTATTAACATACAGGCTGCATGTATGCAACAAGGAAGCACCCGCCGAACCAACCGCGAGCGGTCAGATGAAAGCAAGGCCCGGCTTATGGCGGCTGCCCGGACGCTCTTCATTGAAAAAGGATATGCGGAAACCAGCACGCCAGAGATCGTGGCGGCAGCGGGGCTTACGCGCGGCGCCCTCTATCATCACTTCACCGACAAGCAGGCGCTGTTTCGCGCCGTTGTCGAACAGGAGTCCGCAACCGTCGCTGCGGAAATAGAGGCAGGCGCTTCCAACGAGACGCCCTCAGCCATCGATGCGCTGATGGAGGGGAGCCGCGCCTACTTCGATGCCATGATAAGACCCGGGCGGGCAAAGCTCCTGCTGCTTGAAGGTCCTGCCGTCCTTGGCCGAAAATCAATGGACGAGATCGACGCCGAGCACGGCGCCCGTACGTTGCTTGAAGGCCTGACTGAAGCGCTGGCTGAGACTAATCGGCAGGGCCTGCCGCTAGGGCCCCTGTCGGAGATGCTCAGTGCAGCCTTTGATCGCGCTGCTCTTGCGATATCCGAAGGCGCCGATCCCCGCCCCTATCAGGAGGGTATCGAGGCGCTTCTCTCAGGGCTGATCCGTCAAAGCTAACAGCGCCACGCTTACAGGAAAATCCGGTCGCCCTGCTCGTCGATAATCTGCATGCCCTTGCGGATTGCTACGTCGGCCGCCGCGTCCTCGGACTGGAAGCGGTCTGCACGGATGAAGCGATGCTCCTTCACCACGCCGTCCACTTCCTTAGAGATGACGCCGCAGGTCTGGAACTGCCCGCCTTCCTTGAAAGGCGTGGCGCGGATGGAAAAGCCCTTGTGCTCGACAACCTCGCCGACCGTGCGCTCACCGCCCGAATTGTCGCTGACCTTCGAGCCGCCGCCGAACAAGCGCTTCAAGAATGACATAGCCGTGCTCCCCTTGTGATTGAGGCTCAATAGCCCAGACGTCGTCGGATGATCAATCGCTTATGCGATATGAAGTACGATCTCCCGGCGGTGCGAATGATCGCGATGCTCGAAGAGGTAGATGCCCTGCCAGGTTCCCAACAGCAGCTCTCCGTCAGCGATGGGAACTGAGAGGGACGTCTGGAGCAACGCAGCCTTGATGTGCGCTGGCATGTCGTCCGGGCCTTCCATCGTGTGCGTCACCCATTTCATCGAAGGATCGTTCGACGGAGGGATGAGCCTCTGGAAGAAGGCCTTGAGATCGCGCTGGACGTCCGGATCGGCATTCTCCTGGATCAGGAGCGAACAGGAGGTGTGGCGGACAAAGACCGTCAGAAGCGCGGTGCCAGCCCCGGACTCGCGCACGAAGCTACAGACTTCATCCGTGAACTCGTAGAGCCCCTGCCCTCTGGTGGAAATGTTCAGACGTGTCTGGCTTGCCATTCCTGCTTTCTCCCAAGCTGAAACGAAAAAAGCCGGACATGAGCCCGGCTTCTTCAGAATTTTATGGACCGCTTAGCTGTCCAGGAACGAGCGCAGCTTGCGGCTGCGGCTCGGGTGCTTCAGCTTGCGCAGCGCCTTCGCCTCGATCTGGCGGATACGTTCGCGCGTCACCGAGAACTGCTGACCCACTTCCTCAAGGGTGTGGTCGGTGTTCATGCCGATGCCGAAGCGCATGCGCAGCACACGCTCTTCACGCGGCGTCAGCGAAGCCAGAACGCGCGTGGTGGTCTCGCGCAGGTTCGCCTGGATCGCAGCGTCGATCGGCAGGATCGCCATCTTGTCCTCGATGAAATCGCCGAGATGTGAATCTTCCTCGTCGCCCACAGGCGTTTCGAGGGAGATCGGCTCCTTGGCGATCTTCAGGACCTTGCGGACCTTTTCGAGCGGCATAGCCAGCTTCTCTGCCAGCTCTTCCGGGGTCGGCTCGCGGCCGATCTCGTGCAGCATCTGGCGCGACGTGCGGACGATCTTGTTGATCGTCTCTATCATGTGCACCGGAATACGGATGGTGCGGGCCTGATCAGCGATCGAACGGGTGATAGCCTGACGAATCCACCAGGTCGCGTAGGTCGAGAACTTGTAACCGCGACGGTACTCGAACTTGTCGACTGCCTTCATCAGGCCGATATTGCCTTCCTGGATAAGATCGAGGAACTGCAGGCCACGGTTCGTGTACTTCTTGGCGATCGAGATGACGAGGCGGAGGTTGGCTTCCACCATCTCCTTCTTCGCGATCGCAGCCTCGCGCTCGCCCTTCTGGACCTGATTCACGATGCGGCGGAACTCGCCGATCGAGATACCAGTTTCCTGGGCGAGGTTCTGGATCTCGGCCCGCAGGTCCTCGATCGCGCGGAGTTCACGCTCGACAAACTGCTTCCAGCCGCGCTCCGGCAGCTCGGATACCATCTTGGCCCAGTTCGGGTGAAGCTCGGAGCCCTGATAGGCGCGCAGGAAATCCTCACGGCGAACGCCGTGCTTGTCAGCCAGACGCAGCAGCTTGCCTTCGTTCTGAACAAGGCGCTTGTTGATGTCGTAGAGCTGCTCGACCAGCGTTTCGATACGCTGATTGTTGAGCGACAGCGACTTCACGGACTTGATCAGCTCGTCCTTGAGCTGCTTGGCGCGGAACTGCTGGGCGGTCGACAGGTCGTTGTCGCCATCGGCAAGACGGCTCTCGACCTGCTGATCCTGGAACTTGCGCAGCTTGGCGTAGGTCTCGGCGATGAAGTCGAGGGTCTCCATGACGCTGGGCTTGAGCTCAGCTTCCATGGCTGCGAGCGACAGGTTTGCCTCGTCCTCGTCTTCCTCTTCTTCTTCCTCACGCATTTCGCCGCCGACGTTGGTGACGTCGTCGTCATCGGAACGGCGGGCGCGGCCCGACTTCTCAGGCGCAGCCGGCTTCTCGTCCTCTTCAGGACGGGTGATCATCGGAGCCTGGCGGGCTTCCGGACCTGCATAGGTAGCTTCGAGATCGATGATCTCGCGCAGCAGGATCTTGCCTTCGTTGAGCTCGTCGCGCCAGATGATCAGAGCCTGGAAGGTCAGCGGGCTTTCGCAAAGCCCGGCGATCATCGTCTCGCGACCAGCCTCAATGCGCTTGGCGATGGCGATTTCGCCTTCGCGCGACAGAAGCTCGACGGAACCCATTTCGCGCAGGTACATGCGGACCGGATCGTCCGTACGATCGGTCGGTTCCTTCTTCTGCGTAACGGCAACGGCGGTTCCGGTGGCGTCAGCAAGCTCGGTGCCCGTCTCGTCGTCGTCAGAGGAGTCAGCGTCTTCGCCGGCCTCTTCATCTTCGACAACGTTGATGCCCATGTCAGACAACATGGCCATCGTGTCCTCGATCTGCTCGGAAGACACTTCACCGGATGGAAGAACTGCGTTGAGCTCATCCATGGTCACATAGCCGCGCTTCTTGGCGACCTTGATCATTTTCTTGACTGCGTCATCAGAAAGGTCCAGCAGCGGGCTATCCTCGCGCTCGGTCTCGACCTCTTCCTTTTCCTTTGTCGCCATGCCTTGTAATCTCCTACCGGCCGAGCCGGACAGTCTCACTGGATGCGCGCAGCCGAGTCGCGCAT
Organism: Nitratireductor aestuarii; assembly: GCF_014641695.1. Taxonomy (GTDB): domain Bacteria; phylum Pseudomonadota; class Alphaproteobacteria; order Rhizobiales; family Rhizobiaceae; genus Chelativorans; species Chelativorans aestuarii. Next base: position 147,652 of record NZ_BMIF01000007.1, read on the forward strand.
GTGTAGCCTCTACCGCGGTCCCGTAAACGCACGATTAACCTTGTCATCTAATGCGAAGTTTCGAACCGTCCATGTCTTGTGATATGGGTTTCTTCTACATTTTCGAGCGAGCAGCGCTCCGACAGCGTTCGAATCAAACTTGATTCCTTCATTCGCGACCAAGGTCAAGCTGCTCTGACATGATTCGGTACAAAAAAGCGAATCAATCTGCCGCATTGCACTTAGCTACGACCGCCCGGAAACACGCCCAGACGCTATACCAAAGCCATCGATCAGGGCGTTGGTGGCGTCGATATTATGCAGTTCAGCCTGAATTTCTGCCAGGTGGCGGGCATCCTCTTCGGTCCAGACCTCGGCCACGGCCATTTCAGCCTCTGCTGCTCTCAGCTCTCTATGTAGAGAGCGAACGCGTCTATGCAAGTGCAGCAGCTGCGTGAACGCCTCTCGCGCATCTTCAAGCGCGGCATTTTGCAACGCGGGCCACATGTATGCGGCCTTAACCCGCAATTCCGCATCAGCCCAGATAGTGCCGAGCCCAGCTTCTTCAATAGCGCCGATCAGTTTTTCGCGCGTGAGGGCCGGATCGAAGGCGAACTGGTCCAGAATGATGCGCCTCAGCAACACCAGATCATTGCTGGTTAACTCCAGCGGCTCCACCGCGTCAAAATGCTCCTCGATCAACATAGGGTGGTTGACGAGCGTCACGACGATGGTTGCCTCACGCAGCGGCATCGCGGCACCTGCGCTCGCCCTCACCAGCGAGGAACGCGCAAGACTCTGCGAAACGGGCATTCGTCCCGATGCTGCCCCCGGACGCGCGCCGTGACGACCGCCACCGCGACCGCCACCGAACTGGCCTCCCCGCTCGGCATTCCGACCCTGCGGCTTGGGCGAGCCGAAAAAGCTCTGCATCCGGTCGCGCATTTCCTGCGCATAGTGGCGGCGGACGTTCTCGTCCTTGATCTGGTTGGTGAGGTTGCGCAGCCGCTCCTCAAGCTCGGCGCGGCGCTCCGGCGTGTCATAGGAGGAACCGGAGGTTTCGCGCATCCAGATGAGATCGGCGAGCGGGAGCGCCTGAGACATGATCGCATCGAAGGGCTGACGTCCGCCCTCCTTTACGATGTCGTCCGGGTCCTTGCCGTCCGGAAGCAGCGCGAAGCGGACGGTCCGCCCGGGCTGAACGGAAGGAAGCACAAGATCGGCCGCACGCCAGGCAGCACGCAGGCCCGCATTATCACCATCGAAGCAGAGGATCGGCTCCTGCGAGACGCGCCAGAGCAGTTCCAGCTGGTTTTCAGTGAGGGCCGTTCCAAGCGGGGCGACTGCCGTGTCGATGCCAGCCTGAGCCAGGGCGATGACGTCCATATAGCCTTCGACGACGATCAGGCCTGCGTCCTTGGCGTTCTTGCGTGCACGGCCAAGGTTGTAGAGCACGTTGCCCTTGTGGAAGAGCTCGGTATCGGGCGAGTTCAGGTACTTGGCCGGAACGTCAGACGACATGGCGCGGCCGCCAAAGGCGATCACGCGGCCACGGGTATCCTCGATCGGGAACATGATGCGACCGCGGAAACGGTCGAACGCCACCGGGATATCCGGACCCGTGTAGATCAGGCCGCAGGCATCCATCTGCTCCAGCGTCACGCCCTTGGAGGCCAGATGCTCTCTAAGTGCGTTGCGTGAATCCGGCGCAAAGCCGATGCGGAACGTCTGCTGGGTGACCGACGTAATCCCGCGCCCGCGCAGGTACGCCCTCGCCTCCGCCCCTACAGCCTCCTGCAGGCAGTTCTGGAAGAAGCGCGCGGCCATTTCCATGACGTCGGTGAGGCTTGCGCGGGCCTGTTCCTTGCGCTCGGCCTCGGGGTCGCGCGCAGGCATGGAAATGCCCGCCATCTCGGCCACGATTTCGACAGCCTCAGGGAAAGCAATCCCATCGAGTTCCGCAAGAAAGCGGAAATGGTCACCGGAAACGCCGCAGCCAAAGCAATGGTAGCGGCCCTTGCGGTCTTCGCAGTGGAAGCTCGGCGATTTTTCGCCGTGGAAGGGGCAGCAGGCCCAGTAGTCGCCACGGGCGGCATTGGTCTTGCGCTTGTCAAACGAAACCCTTGTGCCAACCACCTGGGAGATGGGCACCCGGTCACGGATTTCATCGAGGAAACTTTGGGAAAAGCGCATGGTCAAGGCTTTCTCACGAACCACACCCTAAAGCAAACGCCGCTCACCTAAAGATGCACGCGAGTCACAAGAGCGGTGGGAAGCGGGCTATATTCTACCCGCTATTCCCGTTGTTCACAGCTTGTGGAAAAGGAGGTGCGGCGTATTTCCGGCACCTGCCGGGCGTCAGCGCAGAAGATCGCGGACCACACCGCTAGCCTTGCTGAAGTCCATGCGGCCCGGGAACTTTTCCTTGAGCGCGTTCATGCACTTGCCCATGTCGCGCAGGCCTTCGGCACCTACTTCCTTGACGACCTCGGCGCATGCCTGACGCATGTCCTGCTCGTCCAGCGGCTTGGGCAGGAACTCCATGATGATGGCAATTTCCTGCAGTTCCTCTTCGGCCAGCTCCGCCCGAGCATTCTCCTGGTAGATGCGCGCCGATTCGTTGCGCTGCTTCACCATGCGCGTCAGTATTTCGAGGATGTCCTCGTCGTTTACCGGGTCCTTGCCCGCGCCGCGATGCGCGATGTCCCGGTCCTTGATGGCAGCCTGGATGAGCCGAAGCGTCGACGTCCGGCGCTTGTCCTGGTTCTTGAGTGCACTCACCAGTGCCTGAGCGATTTTCTCGCGGATTTGCATTTCAGTTCTCCAAAGCGGAACGGACACATAATCCGGAATTGGCAAATTCGATAGATGCTGCCGTTAAACAGAGTGGATTGATCAACGCGTCAATTCATGCCGGTTGTGCACCGCGTCAATTGACCACGCGTGCTGTCTCAACTATTGTCCGCCACCTGCAAGCATATTAACTAACAGAAACGCTGGCTGGTTGCGGGCCGCGCTACCTTTACGCGCACGTGAATCATGGTAGACACCGCACCTGATCGTTACGGCTGCCTCTGTAAGATGGAGATTTTATATGACAACTGCAAGCGGCCCTTGGATCGCTCCCAAGGTCACGGCTCTTCTTGTGCTGGCAGATGGGACGGTCATCGAGGGTACGGGGCTTGGCGCCACGGGAAGCGCCGTCGGTGAAGTGTGCTTCAACACAGCGCTGACCGGCTATGAAGAAATCCTGACTGACCCCTCCTACAGCGGGCAGATTGTCACCTTCACCTTCCCGCATATCGGCAATGTCGGCGCAAATGAGGAAGATATCGAGGATCTGCACCCGGCGGCCCGAGCAGGTGCCGTTGGCGCGATCTTCCGCGCAGATGTGACGGAACCTTCGAACTACCGCGCAGCAGAGCACCTCGACGCCTGGCTGAAGCGCCGTGGCGTCGTTGCCCTGTCCGGCATCGACACTCGCGCGCTCACCGTGCTCATCCGTGAAAAGGGTGCGCCGAACGCCGTGATCGCCCATTCGCCGGACGGCAAGTTCGATATCGAAGACCTGAAGAAGCAGGCTCGCGAGTGGAGCGGCCTTCTCGGTCTCGACCTCGCCAAGGAAGTCACCTCCGGCCAGTCCATGGTCTGGAGCGAGACGCCTTGGGTCTGGAACGAAGGTCATGGCGAAGCTACCGAACAGCCGTATCACGTTGTTGCCGTCGACTACGGTGTGAAGCGCAACATCCTGCGACTGCTCGCCGGTCTCGGCGCGAAGGTGACTGTCGTTCCGGCCACCTCCACCGCTGAAGACATTCTGGCGCTCAACCCCGACGGCGTGTTCCTGTCCAACGGTCCTGGCGACCCGGCTGCCACCGGCGAATACGCCGTGCCGATGATCAAGGACGTTCTGAAGGCCGACATCCCGCTCTTCGGCATCTGCCTCGGCCACCAGCTGCTTGGCATCGCCCTCGGCGGCAAGACGCTGAAGATGGACCAGGGCCATCGCGGCGCGAACCATCCGGTCAAGGATTTCACCACCGGCAAGGTGGAGATCGTGTCCATGAACCACGGCTTCGCGGTGGACGCCAAGTCGCTGCCGGAAGGCGTGAAGGAAACCCACGTGTCGCTCTTCGACGGTTCGAACTGCGGCTTGACGGTTGTTGGCAAGCCGGTGTTCTCGGTGCAGCATCACCCGGAAGCTTCGCCCGGTCCGCAGGACTCGCACTACCTGTTCCGGCGCTTCATCAACCTCATCCGTGAGCGCAAGGGCGAACCGGCTCTCGCCGAGTAGTTCCTGAGACCAGTTTTATCGAACGAGATGGCGGGCATTTGCCCGCCTTTTTCGTCTGAACGGCAGCCCGAACAGCTTGGCAATCAGATAGGCCAGCAACGCCCCTGCCCCGGTCCAGACCGCACCATGAGGCGTGACGGGAACGGCGGGCTCAAAATCGCGCAGAGTGCCGTCGAGCAGGCGTTGATCCGGACCATAAGCAATAGCCACCGGCCTCAGTAGCGGCGGCAGCGTCTCGAACTCCTTCGCCTGAAGTGACAGGCGGTCGAGACGCCGGATCGCCGTTTCCATCGAGACGCCGCGATCTTTCAGGAACGGCTCCTGCGCGCGACGGTGAACGTCGAGCGCCTGCTCGCGGTTCAGGTTGTTGCGTGTGGCATCCGCGTCAAAGTCGGCGATGACGACCGCGAGCTCTTCAATCGCACCGCCAAGCCGCTGGCGGTACTGCTGCGCAAACTCAGGCGCCTGCGAGGCCAGCACCGCACCGGCGCAAACGGTCAGCAATGTCAGTATACGCCCCGGCCTCATCTGCGATCAGATGTCGCCGCTGAAGGTATCGCAGCTATCTTCGTCACCGGACTGGTAGCCTTTCAGGAACCAGCGTTTGCGCTGTGCAGACGTGCCATGATTAAAGCTTTCCGGCACGACATAGCCCTGCGAACGCTTCTGCAGCGTGTCGTCGCCGATCTGGAAAGCGGCATTCAGTGCCTCATCAAGGTCACCCGCTTCTAGCAGACCCTTCTGGTCCGTATGGTTGGCCCAGACGCCTGCATAGCAGTCGGCCTGAAGCTCGACGCGCACCGACATGGCGTTGGCATCCGCCTGGTTCATGCGCTGGCGCGCCTGGTTGAATTTCGGGAGCACGCCCGTGAGGTTCTGAACATGGTGGCCAACTTCATGGGCGATGACATAGGCCTGGGCGAAGTCGCCGGAAGCGCCGAAGCGGTTGGCAAGTTCATCGAAGAAGTCGAGGTCGATGTAGACCTGCTTGTCGCCGGGGCAATAGAACGGGCCGCTCGCAGCGGATGCAAAGCCGCAGGCTGACTGGACCTGACCGGAGAAGACCACCATGCGCGGCTCCTGGTACTGGACGCCAGCAGCCTGGAAGACGCCGTTCCAGACGTCCTCCGTCTCCGCCAGCACAACGCTTACGAACTGCATGGCCTCGTCATTGGCGGCCGTGCGTTCCGTCCGGCTGGTGGTGGTCGTGGTTGGAGAACCCGTGAGGATCTCCATAGGGTCGATACCCAGCGCGCGCGCGCCGATGAAAAGCACCGCAATTATGATGATGGTGGAGATTCCGCCACCGCCGCGACCTATCGGTAGACGAACTGGGATGCCCCGGTTCATGCCGGGAATGCCTCCCCCGCGCCCCCGCTGGTCGCTAACGTTGCTGCTTTCCCGACGGCCTCTCCAACGCATGAAGTTCCTCGCAGTTTATGGAAATGGGGCTCATGTTAACCAGATAGGCTAGTTGAAGTTCCCAGCAATGTCATTGACCGAAATGGTTCATCCTCTTCTGTCACCTTGTGGCAGGAGCCAATCATCCTGCCGAGCATCCTGCTTCAAAATGACGCAAAATTGATATATGCAGACCAGCCGCTGTCGGGGATGGGGCGACAGATCCGTCTTTCAGGCACTGCAAACACACGAGGTGGCCATGAACAGGACAGCACCTGCGAGTAGCTTTGTTTCCGAGTCAGCAGCGTTTCCGTTCGCCATAACCGCGCGCGGTCTCGTCAAGCATTTCGGCGCGGTGAAGGCGCTCGACGGCATCGATCTCGACGTGCCACGCGGCATGATCTTCGCCGTGCTGGGGCCGAACGGTGCCGGCAAGACCACCCTGATCCGCACGCTGGCGACACTCACCAAGGCGGACGCCGGGATAGCAAACCTGATGGGGCACGACCTCGCCACGGATCCCCAAGGGGTGCGCAGCGAAATCGCGCTCACCGGGCAATTCGCATCGCTGGATGAGGACCTTACCGGACGCGACAATCTCATCATGCTTGCGCGGCTCTGGGGCTTCAAAGGTCGTGCGGCCAAGGACCGGGCAGATGAGCTACTCGCTGCCTTCGACCTTTCCGACGCGGCGAAGAAGCAGGTGAAATCCTATTCCGGCGGCATGCGGCGCAGGCTCGACATCGCCGCCTCGCTGGTCGTCACGCCCGGCGTCCTGTTCCTTGATGAGCCGACCACCGGACTTGATCCAACCGCCCGTCAGGGCGTGTGGCGCATGATCCGCGAGTTGGCGGCCGCCGGTGTCACGATCCTGCTCACCACGCAATATCTGGACGAGGCGGATCAGCTGGCAGCCCGTATCGCTGTTATCGACAAGGGTCGGAAGATTGCGGAAGGCACCAGTCGCGAGCTCAAGGCCCAGATCGGGTCCGGCTATCTCCATGTCGCTCCGGCCAATCCGCTCGATCTCGAAAAGGCAGCCGCCCTGCTCGAGCAGAGGCTCGGCAACAACGTCCACCGCAATGCGGAAGGCGGACAGCTTTCCGTCATCGCCGCATCCCCGCACGATGCCAACGAAGCGCTGACGGCGCTGATCGACGCAGGAATCGAGCTCACGGACTTCTCCATGGGTTCGCCCAGCCTCGACGAGGTCTTCTTCGCGTTGACCGGAAATGCAGATCCAGACAGCACGAGGGAGGCTGCACAATGAGCGAGATCACCGCCAATACGATCAAGGTCGCCCGCCCGCCCCAGCCTTCGGCGTTTTCCAATGCGCTCGTGTTCGGGTGGCGTGCAATCCTGAAGTTCCGCCATGTACCGGAGCAGATGTTTGACCTGGTAATGACGCCAATCATGTTCACGCTGCTGTTCACATTCGTGTTCGGCGGTGCTCTGGCTGGTTCGCCGGGCGGATATCTGCAGTTCCTGCTGCCCGGCATCCTGGTGCAGACGGTGGTGTTCAACTCCGTCTACTCGGGAATGGGGCTGTCGACTGACCTTTCCAAGGGCCTGTTCGAACGGTTCCGGTCGCTGCCGATCTGGTCGCTGGCACCCTTTGCGGGCCTGATGGTGGGTGATGTACTGCGCCACTTCATTGCCGGGCTCATCATTCTCACCATCGGCCTCATTCTCGGCTACCGTCCGGAAGGCGGGACTGTCGGTGTTGCCGGTGCATTTCTCCTGCTGTTCACCATCGGATTTGGTGTGGGCTGGATCTTCCTCGTTCTGGGCCTTCTCATCCGCTCGCCCATGACGGTGATGACCTTCGGCTTCACTCTCATCATGCCGCTCACCTTCGCATCGAACATCATGGTGCGGCCGGAGACCATGCCGGGGTGGCTTGAAGCCTTCGTGGTGCGCAATCCGGTCACCCACATGGCAACCGCCATCCGCGGCCTGATGAACGGCACGGCCACGATGCCCGACGTGCTGCTTGCGCTGGCGGCGCCCTTGGTTCTGACGCTCGTTCTTTCGCCGGTCACGCTGTGGCTCTACCGGCGCGGCAACTGATCAATGCGGTGTACGCGCAGCAAACGGAACCTGCCGTAGTCACCGGCAGGTTCCTCGACCACGCCGGAAGGAAGCTTCGGTGGCTGAGCATTCTTCGGATAAGCGATGAACCCACTCTTTCCAGACAGGGCGGATTCCAGTTCTTCCGGTCTCAGCTGACGCGCGGCGTTTTCACTATAGAAGCTCGCCGAAAAGGGCCTGCTTTGCAGGAAGTACAGGGTTTCGCCTGACTGCCGCCGTCCGAGATAAGCGACGGAAACCGCCTTGGCTGTTGCCCCATCCAGAAGATGCGGGAAAAACATGGCGCCCGCCCCTGCCCCCACCGTCAGAGCGAACATGATCGCAAGTCCGCCCGCCACCCAAAGCTCTGCCCGGCGCGACCGTGCGGCAAGCCATCCGCCCATGAACAGGCTTGCAGCCGGCAATGACGGCAGCGCATAGGTCCAGATGATATTACGCGAGGCGGTGAAGAAGACGAGCGGCATCAACGCCCAGAGCAGCGTATAGCGCACCCAGGAGCGATCCCTCGCCTCGACCTGTTTACCGCGCGATTCCCATTTGACGACGAGGAAGGTAAACGGCCACGGCAAGAATGCGATGAGGGCAAACAGCCAGATTGTACCAAGGGGGAAATTGTGGGCGCGGCCATAAAGGTCACCCGTCCAGCCCGGCTCCACAAAGCGTTTGAAGTGCTCGCCGATGAGGAAATAATCGAGGAAGCCCGGCGTCTTCTGTTCGGCAAACCAATACCAGGGAAGCACGAGAACCGCGACCAACAGGATACCTGAGATCCAGGGGATGCCAGTCAGCACGGTTTTCCAACGTCGTTCCAGCAGTATCCAGAGGCTGATCGGCAGGCCTGCAAGCACCAGCACGAGCGGTCCCTTGGCGAGCAGCCCTATGGCGAGGCCAACGAAGAAGATCAGGCTGCCATTGCTTCGCGCGCTGCTCGTGGAACCGTGGATGCCCGTCCAGAAACCATAAAGGGCAGCTGTTGTACCTAGCACGAGCGCCATGTCAGTCATCACGGCACCTGAGGAGACGAGGAAGAGGGCCGAGCCCGCCAGTACTGAAATAGCGAGCACTGCCGTCCGCCTTCCCTCCTGGCGCAGGGCCATATCCCATACCAGGAAGCCGATAAACAGGGCGCAGAGAAAATGTGGAATTCGCGCGGAAAACTCCGATACTCCGAAAGAAAACAAGGTTGCCGCGGTCAGCCAGAACGAGAGCGGTGGTTTACCCCAGAAGGGTAAATTGTCGTCTGCCCAGGGGGTTATCCAGTCGCCAAGAACGACCATCTTTCTGGCTATCTCGGCATAGCGGGCTTCAGTGGTGTCCATGAGCGGCAAAACCGCCATGGAAACCAACCGCGCAAGCACCAGAAGAATGATCAACAAGACGAGAGTACGCGCAGCCTGATGCTGCGCAGAAAAGAGCTTCATCTTATCCAGCCCAAATCCGCAGAACCGACGTTATTCAGTTCTGCATCCCCAAGTTATATTATGATATCAAGTAATCATATTAATTAATAAGAACGCTTGTTAAATGCACATGCATTAACAGCGCTATTTATTGCAAACTCTACAGAATAATCAAGTATAGAAAAAAACGGGCGGCGGTGCTTTCGCACCACCGCCCGTTTCTAAGGCATCCAACCAGCTTTTTATCTCAAGCTACCAGATCATTGTCCGGTCGCAGTTCCCGACGGAGAACCGGGTCCCACTTTGCCTGGAACTACTATTTCACGAAGTAGCTCTGCAACGGACGAACCTCGAGGTTACCGGCCTTCAACGCGGCGATTGCCTGAACAACTGCATCGCAGCCGGCCATCGTCGTGTAGTACGGCACCTTCTGCATCAGCGTTGCACGGCGCAAGGACTTGGAGTCCGAAACCGCCTTCTGGCCGTCCGTCGTGTTGAACACGATCTGAACCTGACGGTTGCGGATGGCGTCCTCGATATGCGGACGGCCTTCCAGCACCTTGTTGACCTTCTCGGCCTCAACGCCATTCTCACGCAGGAAGCGCGCGGTACCGCTCGTTGCCATGACCTTGAAGCCAAGCTCAGCGAGCTTGCGGACGGCCGGCAGAACGCGCGGCTTGTCCTCATCGCGAACGGCGACGAACAGCGCGCCCGAGAGCGGCAGGTCCACACCAGCGCCGAGCTGCGCCTTCGCAAAGGCCAGAGCGTAGTCGTGGTCCAGACCCATGACCTCGCCGGTCGACTTCATCTCAGGTCCAAGCAGCGTGTCGACGCCCGGGAAGCGGGCGAACGGGAACACGGCTTCCTTGACCGCAATGTGGCCGAGTTTGCTGATGTCAGGCAGCTGGCCATAGGTGCCAAACGTTTCCTGCAGGCTCTCGCCTGCCATGACGCGGGCCGCAATCTTGGCGATCGGGCGTCCGATGGTCTTCGCCACGAAGGGCACCGTACGGGAGGCGCGTGGGTTGACCTCCAGCACGTAGATCTCACCGTCCTTGACGGCGTACTGCACGTTCATCAGGCCGCCAACGTTGAGGGCCTTCGCCAGCGCCTTCGTCTGACGCTCGACCTCAGCGATGATTTCGCGGGGCAGAGAATGTTCCGGAAGCGAGCAGGCAGAGTCGCCGGAGTGGATACCAGCTTCCTCGATGTGCTCCATGATGCCGCAGACATAGGACTCGTTGCCGTCCGACAGGCAGTCCACATCGAGCTCGATCGCTTCGGACAGGTAGGTGTCGAACAGAAGCGGGTTCTTCGAGAGCAGCGTGTTGATCTGGCCGGTCTTGTCGGCCGGGTACTTCTGGCGGATCTCTTCGGGAACCAGGCCCGGCACCGTGTCGAGCAGGTAGCTCTGCAGGCGGGCATCGTCATGGATGATCTGCATGGCGCGGCCACCCAGAACGTAGGACGGACGCACGACCAGCGGGAAGCCGAGTTCGGCCGCAACGACGCGAGCCTGCTCGACCGAGTAGGCGATACCGTTCTTCGGCTGTTTGAGGCCAAGCTTGATGAGAAGCTTCTGGAAGCGGTCACGGTCTTCGGCAAGGTCGATTGCGTCCGGCGAGGTGCCGAGGATCGGAATGCCCTCACGCTCCAGCGCGTCGGCAAGCTTCAGCGGGGTCTGGCCACCGAACTGCACGATCACGCCGACGAGCTCGCCCTTGGCCTTCTCGGCGCGCAGGATTTCCAGCACGTCCTCTTCGGTCAGCGGCTCGAAGTACAACCGGTCGGAGGTGTCGTAGTCGGTCGACACGGTTTCCGGGTTGCAGTTGATCATGATGGATTCATAACCAGCTTCGGCCAGCGCGAAGGCAGCATGGCAGCAGCAGTAGTCGAACTCGATGCCCTGGCCGATACGGTTCGGGCCACCGCCGAGGATGACGACCTTCTTGCGATCCGAAACGTGTGCTTCGTCTGCCAGCTGGCCAGCAAAGGGCGTCTCGTAGGTCGAGTACATGTAGGCTGTGGGCGAAGCGAACTCGGCAGCGCAGGTGTCGATGCGCTTGTAGACCGGGTGAACGTCCAGCTTCTCACGCAGCTTGCGGACGCTGTGAGCGTCGGCACCGGTGAGCGAAGCAAGGCGCTGATCCGAGAAGCCCATGCCCTTCAGCATGCGCAGGTTGTAGGCGTCCTGCGGCAGGCCATTGTCACGAATGCGCTTTTCCATCTCGATGATGCCGGCGATCTGCTCGAGGAACCACGGGTCGATGTGGCACATCGAGTGGACCTCTTCCTGCGAAACGCCAAGGCGGAGCGCCTGCGCGACCATGCGCAGACGGTTCGGCGTCGGCGTGCCGAGGGCGGCGCGGATCGCGTTCTTGTTCTCGGAAGCGTCGCCAGCAGCGTCGTAGCCCGGGATCTCGATGTCATCGAGGCCGTTCAGGCCGGTCTCAAGTCCGCGCAGCGCCTTCTGAAGCGATTCAGCAAAGGTACGGCCGATTGCCATCACCTCGCCGACCGACTTCATGGCGGTCGTCAGCGTGTTGTCGGTGCCCGGGAACTTCTCGAACGCAAAGCGCGGGATCTTGGTGACGACATAGTCGATCGACGGCTCGAAGGAAGCCGGCGTTGCGCCACCGGTAATCTCGTTCTCAAGCTCGTCGAGCGTGTAGCCGATGGCGAGCTTGGCCGCCACGCGGGCGATCGGAAAGCCCGTTGCCTTGGAAGCAAGCGCCGACGAACGCGACACGCGCGGGTTCATCTCGATGACGACCAGGCGGCCGTCAGCCGGGTTCACAGCAAACTGAACGTTCGATCCGCCGGTCTCCACACCGATCTCGCGCAGCACCGCGATCGATGCGTTACGCATGATCTGGTACTCCTTGTCGGTGAGGGTAAGCGCGGGTGCAACGGTGATCGAGTCGCCCGTGTGAACGCCCATCGGATCGAGGTTCTCGATCGAGCAGATGATGATGCAGTTGTCCGCGCGGTCGCGGACCACTTCCATCTCGTATTCCTTCCAGCCTAGCACCGATTCTTCGATGAGCACTTCGGTGGTGGGCGATGCGTCGAGTCCACGCTCGACGATCTCGAAGAACTCGGAGCGGTTGTAGGCGATGCCGCCACCGGTGCCGCCAAGCGTAAAGGACGGACGGATGATGGCCGGCAGGCCGACGTGCTCGATGCCCTGTGCAGCCAATGCCAATGCATGTGCCATGTAGCGCTGCTTGCGATCCCCCTCGCCGCGCTGCCACTCAGCTTCCAATGCATCAAGTGCGGCGTCGAGTTCCGCGCCGCTCAGCTTGCTACGCAGCTCCTCACGCTCGGCGTCGTGCTTCCGGCGATCCGCTTCCTTCACTTCCGTAGCATTCGCCAAGACGGAGCGCGGCGTCTCAAGGCCGATGCGAGCCATGGCCTCGCGGAACAGGGCGCGGTCTTCAGCCATGTCGATGGCCTCGGCGTTGGCGCCGATCATCTCGACGTTATAACGCTCCAGCACACCCATGCGACGCAGCGAGAGAGCGGTGTTGAGCGCGGTCTGGCCACCCATGGTGGGCAGAATCGCGTCCGGGCGCTCCTTGGCGATGATCTTGGCAACGACTTCCGGCGTGATCGGCTCGATGTAGGTCGCATCGGCCAATTCCGGATCGGTCATGATGGTGGCCGGATTGGAATTGACAAGGATGACGCGGTAGCCCTCTTCCTTCAGCGCCTTTACGGCCTGGGTGCCGGAGTAGTCGAACTCGCAGGCCTGGCCGATGACGATGGGGCCGGCCCCGATTATCAGGATCGACTTAAGGTCGGTACGTTTGGGCATTTCTTTAGCGTCCGTTAGTGGCTCAGGCGAAAACACCTCACCGAAAAAGGGAGGAGCCGCCGGGAGCGAATTCGTATGGGGGCTAAGCGAGCCTTATAGGCAATGGAGGTTCCGTTAGGAACCCCGAAAATAGCGGTGTAATGCCGCTTTTTGTTGGATAACCAAACATATGTGAAGGCCCCAAGGGCGCAACACCTCAGGGACGCAGGCCGGTAACCTGCAGCAGACCCTTGCGCTTGGCATCATAGTAATAGCCACGGGAATAGAAGCGAACCGCCTGATCCTCATTGCCGCCGGCCGTCAGGTAGGCGCCGCGAAGGTACTTTACCGCGTATTTCAGGTTGGTTTCAGCATCGAGCAGGCCGTGCGGAGCGCCGGTATAGCCCATGGTGCGGGCGGTATCGTGCCGGATCTGCATCAGGCCCCAGTAGATCTTGTTGCGGGCGGTCGGATCGAAATTGCTCTCGCGCTTCACGACGCGGCGAACGAGCGATTCCGGAACCTGGTAGTGTGCCGCATAGCGGGAGATCAGCGCATGAAGCTCAGGGCTGTTGGCAGCGACAGCCTTGCCGCTCGGCGCAGGCTCAAGTGCAACAGTAGCAAGCGGAGCGGTGTTCTTCTGCTCGGCAAAGGCGTTCACCGGCACTTCCGAAGCCTGGACGGCAAGGCTGGGGCGCGGCGTGGGGAGAGCGGATGTCACGGATGCATCGAGCGAAGCGACGGCAACCTGCTGGGACGTTTCTGCTGCATCCACCGCGGCAGCTACGCGATCATTGGCGGCAGCTTCGGCAACCGCCTCAGCGACAGCCCGATTTCCCTCACCGGACTTCGCCACATCAGCCTGAGCAACCACCAGGTTTGCCTGTGGTGCAGCTGCGTCAGTCTCAGCGACCTTGGTAGCCTCGGTCTTGGCAGCCTCAGGCTTGCGCGCCTTGGCAGACTTGTTGCCCGGTGTGGCTGCAGCGGTTTGGGAAGGTGTGGAAGCGCTTTCCTTCACGGGAAGATCGGTCGCGATCACATCAAGACCACCCGTCGTACTACTGCACGCACCTAGAAATGCACTTACAAGCGAAATCACAGCGGCGCGGCAATAGAATGTACGAGGCGTCAAACCGTAGCTCCCAAATCGTTTCCCCTGCCCGGCGAAATACGTCCGGGTGAATCGGTTTTTAACCTGTTCAAAGTTTTCCCTGCAAGCCCGCACAAAATGGTGCGCGGCAGGGTGCTCTCTGTAACAGGCAAATCAACTCGCCCCTTAACGTGGCAACGCCAATTTATGGCAGATGTTCGCCCCATTCTTGAATTCACTTTCTGCTAACCATCTTTAACTATAGTCATCCTGCACCCGAGAAGACCACGGGACGCGAGCTAAATCACTGATTTTACTGTATGTGAAACGGATAGAGACGATGGGCTACAGCCGTACGGACAGTCTCAAGCTACGCCTAACCGAGCGCGAGCAGCTTGCCTCCGCAGTGCAGAAGTTAATGGCAGCCGGAATCGATGAGGACCTCATCCCGACTCATCTCGTCCGCGCTTTCTATGTCGACATGGACGAGCTGAACTCGATCCTGCGCGCGACGGCGCAGGCAGAGCGGGATCACGCGGCCTCTATGGACGCGCTGCTGCAGCAGTCAGCCTAGCTTATCCTGACGCGATCCGCAGCCAGTATCCGAGGGTCACGCATCGGCACATGACGAGGCTCAGCGGCAACGCGCTCGAGCCAGGCAGTGACCGCCGGATAATCGCCCAGGTTGAACCCGCCCACCTCCGCATCGTGCGTATAGGCATAGAGCGAGATGTCGGCGGCGGTCAGCGCATGGCCAACCAGGAACGGCGTCTTCTTCAGCTGCTGTTCCATGACGCTGAGCGCGTGATTGCCGCCGGCAAGGGTCTGGGCCAAACGCTCGGGCGTGGCCTGCTCTGCCCGCTCAGGATAGGTCTTCAGCGCACGGCGAACCGCGACATTCGGCTCGTGGCTGTATTGTTCAAAGAACAGCCACTGGTAGAGCTTCGCCCGGTCGTAGCGATCCTCGGGTATAAAGGGCGATCCGTCGGCCAGATAGAGCAGGATCGCATTGGACTCTGCCAGAAACCGGCCGTCGTCCAGTTCAAGCAGCGGCACCTTGCCGATCGGGTTCCTGGCCAGAAATTCAGGGGTCCTGGTCGAGCCATCGCGTGAGCTTGTGGCGATGTGCTCATAGGGAAGGACCAGTTTTGCAAGCAGCAACCGCA
Source organism: Nitratireductor aestuarii (assembly GCF_014641695.1). Classification (GTDB taxonomy): domain Bacteria; phylum Pseudomonadota; class Alphaproteobacteria; order Rhizobiales; family Rhizobiaceae; genus Chelativorans; species Chelativorans aestuarii. The sequence continues at coordinate 162,869 of NZ_BMIF01000007.1, forward strand.
CCTTATAGGAGTTGCCGCTGTCGATCATGCTGTAGAGTTTCACTGGCTCATCCCTCCGCTATCATTGCGGAGGATAAGTTACGCGGGCCCAGGCAGCCAATGAGTAAATCTGATGCGATTGATCAGCGCTGTTGAGGCATGTCACGCTGGCCGCGCGCCGTCGAGATGAAGCGTACGACGTTCTCGCTGCCTGACAGGAGCGCTGCGAGATTGACAGGCGACATGTCCATCACGACACCCGCCTGGCGAGCCGCGCGCAGCAGGCTTCCTTCAAGCAGGTTCGCGCCCATGTCCACCGCGACGCGGAGCTGGTCCGCCGTCTCGATGCCGGTGATCAGAACCTGCCGCCCGTCCCGCTGCAGGCGCTCGACGATCGATGTCATCAGGCGCACCGCAATGGGCACGCCGGCGAGCCGCGCGAACATGCTGCTTTCCAGCTTCACCACTTTCGGCCCCAGCGTCTCCAGCCGAGAAAGCGAGGCCTGCTCGGTGCCGAAGTCGCTCAGAGCAGTCTGGAGTCCACGGAACTTCAGTTCCAGCGCGATACTGGTGAAGATGTCCTCCGTCACCTCGTTGCCAACCGCAAAGTAGACCAGCGAAGGCTCGACCCAGACATCGGCAATCGCCTGGACGAGCGCATCCATGCAGGCCACCGCCGTCTCGGTTCTCCGGTAGACCGGCGACTCGAAGCTTACGAGCATCGCCAGGCCATCGATGCCGAGGTTCAGATAGTTGCGCATCGGCAGGAGACCGCGCAGCGCGGCAACCATGGGTTCGTCGTCGGTGTCCGTGCTGGCGCGAAAAGCCTCGTCCGGGAATGGCTTGCTGCCAAGCATTGCCTGGACACGCCCCTCAACGCCCCACGGCACAGCCGCCTCCCTGCCCTCGCGCAGGAAGATCGGATGATAGATCGTACGCAGCCGGAAATCCCCGTAGAGGCCCGTCTCAAGACCGACCTCGTCCACGTGGATTGCATTCAGAATATCGTCGGGAAGGAGCCTGCCAGATGCCATCGTCAGCACCACGCCAATCGCGAAAACTCCGAGCAGCTGAAAATGCCGAAAAAGAATGAGTAGGGCTTCATGGTCAGATCGGTCTTAATTTCAATCATTCCACTATGCCACCGAACAATTGACCCTGCGTTAATGCATTGACCTCTTAACAGACACTTGCGGTTTTGCCCATGATCATACATTAAGGCGTCGTCCGCGAGCAGGCACATTTCGCGGCGAGCGTAACAATCCCTATGGAGCTCCTTATCATGGCTTTCCTTGCCGATGCCCTCTCACGTGTGAAGCCTTCTGCCACCATCGCCGTTTCCCAGAAAAAACGCGAGCTGGAAGCACAGGGTCTGAAAGTGATCGGCCTGGAGATGGGCGAGCCGGATTTCGATACGCCTGACAACGTCAAGGAAGCAGCGATCGCCGCAATCCGCCGGGGTGAGACAAAGTACACGCCTGTCTCGGGCATCAAGCCGCTGCGCGAAGCCATCGCCGCCAAGTTCAAGCGCGAGAACAACCTCGACTACGACTGGACGCAGACGATCGTCGGCACCGGCGGCAAGCACATCCTGTTCAACGCGCTGATGGCGACGCTGAACCCGGGCGATGAAGTCGTCATCCCCTCGCCGTACTGGGTGAGCTACCCGGAAATGGTCGCGCTCTGCGGTGGTACCCCGGTGTTCGCCCAGACGACGCTCGAAGACAACTTCAAGCTGAAGGCTGAGGCGCTCGAAGCTGCGATCACGCCGAAGACCAAGTGGCTGATCCTGAACTCGCCGTCGAACCCCTCAGGCGCTGCCTACACGGGCGACGAGCTCAAGGTGATCGCCGACGTGCTGCTGAAGCATCCGCAGGTCTGGGTTCTGACCGACGACATGTACGAGCACCTGATCTACGGTGACTTCCAGTACCGCACGATCGCCGAGGTGGAGCCGAAGCTTATCGACCGCACGCTCACCATGAACGGTGTGTCCAAGGCCTACGCAATGACCGGCTGGCGCATCGGCTATGCTGCTGGTCCGATCGAGCTGATCAAGGCCATGGACAAGATCCAGAGCCAGCAGACCTCGGGCACCAGCTCCGTTTCCCAGTGGGCTGCCGTCGAGGCGCTCAATGGACCGCAGGACTTTGTGGCCAAGAACAAGGCGATCTTCCAGTCGCGCCGCGACCTGGTTGTCTCCATGCTGAACCAGGCTACCGGCATCAACTGCCCGACGCCGGAAGGCGCGTTCTACGTCTACCCGTCCTGCGCTGGCCTGATCGGCAAGAAGACGGAGAGCGGCAAGGTTATCGAGACCGACGAAGACTTCGTGACCGAACTTCTCCTGAGCGAGCAGGTTGCCGTCGTTCACGGTTCCGCCTTCGGCCTTGGACCGAACTTCCGCATCTCCTACGCCACGTCGGAAGAGCTGCTGGAAGAGGCCTGCAAGCGTATCCAGCGCTTCGCTGCGTCACTGCGCTAATCTTCGCAAATTCAGAAACGAGCCGCCCGGGAGCGATCCCGCGGCGGCTTTTTCTTTGCCTCTCGGAAGCTCTTCCTTTTCCCGCTTGCTCTCTTTCGCCCGTCATGGGACGATAACTGCAAGGATGTGCCACAGAAGCACCCTCGGAATGTGCGACGGCTGAAGGGGCCGGCCGCCGCTCGGCTAACGCTGGAGAGGAGGTCGTCGGCATGGAAAACCGTGCGAGCACGAGATTTACCGGGCCCAAATGCATTGCCATTGTGGGCCCCTTGGAAAGCGGCAAGAGTACGCTTTTCGACGCAATTCTAGCCCGGACCGGCGCACAGGCGCAGCCCAACGGCAACCAAGCATCCCCCCGATCAATGAGCACAGAGGCAAGTTTCGCCACAACAAGTTTCATGGGCGAGAGCATGACCTTCATCGATTGTCCCGGCTCGGTGGAATTTTCCCAGGAAGCTCCGCCTGTGGTTGCTGCCGCTGACGTGGCGGTGGTGGTCGCAGACGCAGATGACAAGAAGCTGCCGCAGCTGCAGCTGATGTTGCGGGAGCTGGAGGCGCTTGGCATTCCGCGTATCCTGTTCCTCAACAAGATCGACAAGAGCTCGGCTGGCGTACGCGAGACGCTGAAGACGCTGCAACCTGTCAGTTCTACCCCTCTCCTGCTCCGGCAGATCCCGCTGCGCAAGGATGGCATCGTGGTCGGATCGATCGATCTCGCCCTCGAGCGGGCCTACATCTATCAGGAGCATGCACCAAGCGAGATCGCTCCCATTCCAGACGAGGAAAAGGCGCGGGAAATTGAGGCGCGCTATTCCATGCTCGAGACGCTCGCCGATCAGGATGATGTCCTGATGGAGCAGCTGCTGGAGGAAATCGAGCCACCCAAAGACGCAATCTTCAATGATCTGGCTGCAGACCTCCGCCAAGGTTCCGTCACGCCTGTGCTGATCGGGAATGCCGAGAAGGGCCATGGTGTCCTCCGCCTCCTCAAGGCGCTTCGGCACGACGCTCCGGATGTCACGGCAACCCGCGAGAGGCTGGGCGTCGAAAGCAATGGCTCCGCGTTGATGCAGGTGATGAAGACTCTGCACACCGGCCACGGCGGCAAGGTTTCCATCGCCCGCGTGCTCGCCGGTCAGGTGAGCGACGGGACGGAACTCGGGTCGATTGGACGTGTCTCCGGCATCTACAGGATGAACGGCAAGGAGCAGACCAAGGTGCCGTCGGCTGCGGAAGGCGAGATCGTCGCGCTCGGCAAGCTCGATCGCGCCAATACCGGGGATCTGCTCTGCTCCGGTAAGAACGCCGTGGAGCGCGTCATCGAGCTCAAGCGACCGGATCCGGTGTTCTCCATGGCGGTGCGTCCCACCGACCGCAAGGATGAGGCAAAGCTGTCAGTCTGCCTGCAGAAGCTGATCGAGGAGGATCCGTCGCTCGCCATCATCCAACGGCGGGAAACGGGCGAGACGCTGCTTGCCGGCCAGGGCGAAATGCACCTGCGGAACGCCAAGTCGATGCTTGAAGGCCGCTACCAGATCAACGTCGACATGCGTCCGCCCGTCGTGCCCTATCTGGAGACGATCCGTCGCGAGGTGACGCAGCGCGGGCGGCACAAGAAGCAGTCGGGCGGTCATGGCCAATTCGGTGATGTCGTCCTGCAGATCAGCCCCCTGCTCCGTGGCAGCGGTTTCGAGTTCACCGAGACCATCACTGGTGGCGTAGTGCCGAAGCAGTACATCCCCTCCGTGGAGACCGGCGTGCGTGAAGCTCTGCAGCGGGGTCCGCTTGGCTTCCCCGTGGTGGACATAAAGGTCAATCTGGCCGACGGCTCCTATCACACGGTCGACTCGTCGGATATGGCTTTCCAGATGGCAGCGAAACTTGCCATGCGCGAGGGACTGCCGCTTGCAGGTCCGGTGCTGCTCGAGCCGATCCTGAAGGTGCAGGTGGACACACCATCCGAGGCTACCGCGCGTGTGACCGCGATCCTGTCGCAGCGGCGCGGCCAGATCATGGGCTTCGAGACGCGTACGGACCTTGCCGGTTGGGATGTTGTCGAGGCGCTCGTACCGGAAGCCGAGATGGGCAACCTCATCATCGAACTTCGTTCGGCCACCGCCGGAGCTGCCACGTACCGTGCGCAACTCGACCATATGGCTGAGTTGACCGGACGACTGGCCGATGATGTGCTTGCTGCTCAGGGGAAGACAGCTGCCTGATATTGAAGAACGGACATCTGACGGTCGCAATTCCGGACGGAAAACCGGTGCCCACTTTTCCTGAAATTGCTTCAGGCAAAAAAAGAGCCGGATCAAATGACCCGGCTTGAGTTTATTGGAGTGCCGTTAGGCAAAACCTCCAGAGGGGAACACTCGCGGAGGAAAATGGGAGGAGAACACCTCCGTGAGTGCCCCTCATATGGGCTCGATCTGATTAAATAACAAGCACTAGGTTGCGCAATTCAGCCATGCATTTTTGCATTAGAATGGAAAAGCACCGAGCTAGCCATGCGATTTTGATGCAAAAATATTATGTTTTATTATATACTTAGCGAACATTAGAGGAACCGGTGTCTTAGCTTTCTGGCAAAGGAAAAATCGTTGTTTACGGTATTTTCCTGCGTCAGAATGACCAGCTGCGCGATTTCGAAATGAGAAAATCCCGAAAAACTTGCAGCTTTGCCTGATTTTTCATCGCATCCGGATAGCAGAAATAGGTGTCGAAGGACGGTACTTCCGTCTCCGGCATAACCTGGACCAGCCCGCTGTTTTCGTCGACTACGTAGTCCGGCAGGATGGCGATGCCGGCGCCACGCTGGACGGCGAGCTTTATGGCAGGAATGCTGTTGATCTGCAGCGCGGTGGGGCGCTTCGAACCCTCAGGGCGACCAGCCGTCTCCAGCCAGTTCATGTCGCTCAGGTGCGGCGGAACCGTCTCGCCGAAGATCACCAGGCGGTGACGGTCAAGGTCATCGACGGAACTGGGCTTGCCATAGCGACTGATATAGGACGGCGCGACATAGAGGTGGAAGTGCACCGTAAACATCTTGCGCTGGATCAGATCCGGCTGCTGGGGCTGGCGCATGCGGATGGCGCAGTCGGCCTGGCGCATCGTCAGATCGAGCTCGTCGTCATCGAGGATCAGCTGCAGCTGGATGTCCGGATAGAGCTCGCCGAACTCCGGTACACGCTCGGCCAGCCAGCCGGTGCCAAGACCGACCGTGGTGGAGACGCGGAGCGTGCCGGACGGCCGGTCCTTGGTCTCGGAAAGGCGCATCTTGACGCTCTCGAGCTTCATCAAGACTTCATGCGCGGTGCGGAAAAGGATCTCCCCCTGCTCCGTCAGGACGAGGCCGCGGGCATGCCGGTGGAACAGCGGAACACCAACTTCCTGCTCCAGCGCGCCTACCTGGCGTGAGATGGCCGATTGAGAAAGGTGCAATACCTCTGCAGCATGTGTGAAAGAGCCAGCCGAAGCGGCCGCGTGAAATACCCTAAGCTTATCCCAATCCAACGCCTGTTTCCCTCTGTGATTATGGCGAACGTCACGCGTCTATTGCTGACTTTCTAGTGACGTCCTGCTTCTTGTTTGTTGCTGTTGCCAGATGCCGACTGACCCATCCAAGCGCAAAATGCTTTCAACCGGCATCCGCTGAGGCAATGATTATTCTGCTGCTTCCCGTACCGTTTCCACCTCGGCCAGATATCGCTCGACTTCCAGGGCTGCCATGCATCCCAGGCCTGCAGCAGTGACCGCCTGACGGAATACATCGTCTGCCACGTCGCCCGCAGCAAAGACGCCCTCGACGCTGGTGCGGGTGGAGTTCGGTTCAGTCCAGAGATAGCCGCCGGGCTTCTGCTTCAGCTTGCCCTCGAAGAGGTCGACCGCCGGAGCATGACCGATCGCAACGAACACACCATGGGTGGAAAGTTCAGTCAGCTCGTTCGTCTTCACATTCCTTATGCGAATACCGGTGACGGACGGCGGCAGCGGGGCGCGACTGGTGTCACCCACGATCTCCTCCACGACGGAGTCCCACAGAACCTCGACATTGTCCTTCTGCAACAGGCGCTCCCGCAGGATGCGCTCGGAACGGAACTCGTCACGGCGGTGTACGATGGTGACCTTGCGCGCGATGTTGGCGAGGTAGAGCGCCTCTTCGACAGCCGTGTTGCCACCGCCGACGACGATCACGTCCTTGCCGCGATAGAAGAAGCCGTCGCAGGTGGCGCAGGCTGAAACGCCGTAACCCATGAAGGTCTGCTCGGACGGAATGCCGAGCCACTTCGCCTTCGCACCCGTGGCGATGATCAGCGCGTCGGCGGTGTAGACCGTGCCGGAGTCACCCGTGAGCCTGAACGGACGCGACGAAATGTCAGCGTCGACGATCAGGTCGTGCGCGATCTCGGCGCCAACGTGCTCGGCCTGCTGGCGCATCTGATCCATGAGCCAGGGACCCTGAATCGGCTCGGCGAAACCCGGATAGTTTTCCACATCCGTTGTAATCATCAGCTGACCGCCCTGCTCCAGACCGGCCACGATAAGCGGCTTCAGCATTGCGCGTGCTGCATAGATCGCCGCCGTGTATCCCGCCGGGCCCGATCCAATAATGAGGACAGGAGCGTGACGCGTTGTCATGTTTTTGTTCCTTTCGCACGGGTTCTAGCGGGCCGCTATCAGTTAAGTATTCCACATCCTCTGTTACAAGGCGTGGCAAGGAAATCCAATAGTTCTGGCAGAAGGTAGCATGCGCGTGCATAGCTGTGGAAAAGCCGGTTGCGCGGGGCTTATTGGCTCGGGGCTCCACATGCCTTAGCTTCCGGAACTGAACAAGGATAGATTCGCCCTGCTATGCAGGAAAAGTGAGGCTTCTATGCCGTTGAAGGCCGATCTGGACGCCATCGACTGGAAAATTTTGAAGGAACTGCAGAACAACGGGCGAATTACGAATGTCGAACTTTCACGCCGGGTCGGGATCTCCGCTCCGCCCTGCCTGCGCCGGGTGAAATGGCTGGAAGAAAGCGGCATCATTCGTGGCTATCGCGCACTTCTGAACAGTCCTGCTCTCGGGTTCGACGTCGTGGCCTTTTGTCTCATCGGCCTGAACCATCAGTCTGAAGCCGAGCTGAAGATCTTTTCCGAGAAGGCGAAGGCCTGGCCGATCGTGCGTCGCGCCTGGATGGTGTCGGGCGATTCCGATTTCATCCTGCATTGCGTGGCGCCTGACCTCATCACGTTCCAGACCTTCGTGATTGATCAGCTCACCTCCACGCCGAACGTGGATACCGTGCGCACAGCGCTCACCATTCGCCAGGTCAAGGATGAGGGACTGGTGGCGATCGACTAGATCTGAGAGGGCTAAACGCCCTCACAGTAAGGAAGGTCGTATTTAACAATCAGCCGCTGCCGGATACCGACCCATGTGCCGATCCGGTTCAGGCCTGAGTAGAGTTCGCGGAGGACCTTCTTTCTGCGCTTAAGCCGGCCCTTGAACTTCCTGTTGCCGATGTTTTCGATGTAGCTCTCGGGTCCCTCGATCGTATCGGGCGGCAGGACGTAGCGTTCCTGGGTGCAGATTGCCGGGACCATCTGATAGATCTGCAGGTCGTGGAAAATCGGCGAAACGACGTTGAACATGACCTCATCGACCGGAGCCGTGAAGATTTCGGTCTCTTTCAACAGCCGAGCAGCCACCGTCCTGCTCAAGATGTAACCGCCGGCGCAATAGTGGTTGAAGCACAAGCGATGAAGCCCTGTTCCTTCCGGCAGGGCGATCCGATGGCGGTCGATGAAGGTTGCAAAGGGCGCTGCATCGAGCTTCACGATATCCGCATCGGCAGGGATCCAGTCGATGTTCTTCAGCAGTTCGGCAGCGCGGGGGCTGACCAGAATGTCATCCTCAAACACTGCTCCGAATTCTGAAGGTCCATCGGCGATAGCCTGCCAGCACAGCCGGTGGCTCATGAAGCAGCCGACCTCTCCACGCGACAGCAATCCAAAGGTGCCAGCCTCGGGTTGATAGCGCTTGATCTCCTCGTCCGACAGCTGTGCTCCATCCACACCCGCGACACGGATGAATTCCAGCCCGAGCTGTGCAAATTCCCCGTTCATACGCTGAAGGCGTTCAGGTGCGCGGTCCAGATTGATCAGGTATGTATGCAATTATGAGACTCCAAAGGGTAGTGCGACAACCCACGCACTAGCGGGAAGTCGACGCCTCACCGCGATGCTGCCTGGACAGTTTCTTCATAATGCTGCGATGGCGGAATCGGCTCCACTCGCGCCAGATTTTTTCAGAAAGGCTCTTCCTGGCGTGAATGGTGGTCCCACCGAGCTGGTTGTGGCGCGCAACGATAGAAACCGGGGCAACCCCACAAGGATCAACGCCGGTCAGCCAGAACATCTGAACCAGTACATCAATGGGTCTGTCGAACATTTCCGAATGTGCCAGCAAGCGCTTTGCAGCCTCATAGGAAATCAACTGGGCCTGTGCGCCCAGCATGACAATCTCCGGGCGCAGGATGCGGACATTTCCATCGGCTGCCACCCCGGTCATCCTGCCCTGAGGCTCCCGCAGTCCGAACTGTATGTACTGCGGGGAACCATCGCAAAGGGTCTTGGCCAGCTTCAGCGCTTCTTCAAACACTTCCGGCACAAGGCTGACGTCATCCTCGATGACGAGACCTGCATCGAGCTTACGATCGACGATCTCGGCCCAGGCCTTTCGATGCGAAAGGAAACAGGCAACTTCAGTCGGCCTCAACTCAAAAGGATAAGTGGGCTGCAAGAGGTTTGGCCGATAGGATGCGTTCAAAGCCTGGGGAGACATCGCCTTCCCATCCACCGCATCCAGGATATGAGCAGGCAAAGGCGCCAGCTGGCGGATCAATTCATCCACCTGCGGCCGCCGGGCCTCTGCTCTCTTCAGGTGGATGATGAAAGCTTCGATCTTCATTTCGCCTGCCAGAGTCCGTTGTAGACATCGAGGATTTTCGCAGCCTCACCTTCCAGGCGAAACTTCGAGCGGATCAAGTCCAAGGCTGCTTTCGAGGCCCTAGCAAGGCGGTCCTCGTCATCCATCCAGCGCGCAGTCGCTGCCACCATGGCTTCCAGCTCGTCAGGGGGGATGATCTCACCTGTGACACCGGGTTCGATCAGCTCCGAAAACGCACCAACGTCGGCAGCAACAACCGGCACGCCGGTCGACATCGCCTCAAGCGGCGTCAGGCCGAAGCCTTCCCAGCGCTGCGGCGCCACGAACAATGACAGGACGCGATAGTAGTCGGGGATGTTCTTCTGCTCACCGAGAAACCGGATGCGATCGCTGAGACCAGCCGCTTCGATGCGGGCGCGCAATTCCGCCTCGAACGAAGCATGGTTCGGCGTCGTCCGTCCGGTGATGATGGCGGTCCAGCCCGGACGCTGCGGCAGCAGACAGATCATCGTGTCTACGAAGAGGTCGGTGCCCTTCTGATGACGCACACGGCCGAAGCAGCCGACGTATTTCTGCGCGGGATCAAGACCCACGGCGCTGATCGCTTCCGCCTTGTTTGCAGGCGGCGAGAAGCGCTCAACATCCACGCCATGCATGATGACCGTGTTGGGCACCTTCAGGTAACGCGCGGACTTGTTGCTGGTGGCAATCACCGCGTCCATCCGCCGGATCAGCCAGCGCGTGTAACCTGTATGATGGCGCTGCGAAGCGGAGGTGAAGACGAGCTTCAGCGGTGCTCGAAAGAGGTATTTGAGCAGGATGCCTGCGAGCATTTCGGGATTGCGCCGCGCATGCCAGATCCGGAAGGGCCTGCCTTCCGGGCGCAACAGCAGGCCGGGGACCTGCCACCACTTCAGCTTCGGAAGGTTTGAGGGAAGCCCAGGGCCGAGCGCGGCAATGCCGATCATGCGCGCCTGAAGCGGCAGCAACTGGATTATGGTGCTGGTGACGCCGGACAGCCGCTGCTTGAAATTGGTAGCAATGACATAGATCCGGCGCACAGCAGGCGTGCCGGAAACAGGTTCTGCTCCCCTCACGCCCGCCTCGCCTTCAATGTTCATGATCAGATGTAGTCGATCCGGATGAGTTCGTAGCCGCGCGCGCCGCCGGGCGCGTTGACTTCGATGGTGTCACCGACAGCCTTGCCGATCAGCGCACGGGCGATCGGCGAAGAGATCGAGATGCGGCCAGCCTTCACGTCAGCTTCCTGATCGCCAACGATCTGGTACTTCTTCTCTTCCTCGGTATCTTCGTCGACGAGAACGACTGTCGCACCAAACTTCACCGTATCGCCGGAAAGCTTCTTCACGTCGATGACTTCGGCGCGTGCGATGTAGTCTTCAAGCTCGCCGATACGGCCTTCGTTGAGGCTCTGGGCCTCCTTTGCGGCATGGTACTCAGCGTTTTCGGACAAATCGCCATGAGCCCGCGCTTCCGAAATTGCGTCGATGATGCGCGGACGCTCTTCCTGTTGACGCCAGCGGAGCTCTTCCTTCAGAGCTTCATAGCCAGGCAGAGTCATCGGGACTTTGTTCATATCTGCATCACCTTTTCTGACCGCCGCGCACTCCACTGCGCATGCGACGACACACAAAAAGAAAACGGTCCGAACCATTGGCATCGGAACCGTTCATCCACTCGGTGCTAATATAACAAGCTTTGCCGGATTTTCATCAGCAATTTTTTTGTACGCCCGGGAGGGATATCCTGGCCGCTGGCAATGCGCGTTTGTGTCGGCTATCTCAGCGCTGCCACATCCGCTATGCAATCGCATCCCGTTCACCATCAGAAGAATTCCTCCCATGCCACGTTATCAAGCCAACCTTTTGCTTCTTCTTGCAGGAGCGCTCTGGGGCATGGGGTTTGTCGCGCAGTCAAACGCCATGAATGCGATTGGCCCGTTCCTGTTCATCGGAACGCGGTTCCTGCTCGCCTTCATCCTGATTCTGCCGTTCGCCATCCGGGAAGGGAAAAAGGCGGAGACGACGCTCAAGGCAGAAGACTGGCGGATGTTCGGCCTGATCGGCATCTTCATGTTCGGCGGCATGGGCGCCCAGCAAATGGGTCTTCTCACCACGACGGTGACCAACTCCGGCTTTCTGACCGGCCTCTATGTGGTGCTGGTGCCCTTCGTCGGCGTCATTCTCTACCGGCAATGGCCGAACCCGATCGTCTGGCCATCGGCGCTCTTTGCACTCGTCGGCATCTGGCTGCTCTCGGGCGGCAACGCACTATCCGGCTTGAGCCAGGGCGACTGGCTGACGATCCTCTGCGCCTGCATCTGGGCGCTGCAGGTATTCTTCATCTCCCGCAGCGCTTCGCATACGGGGCGGCCCATCACGCTCGCCGTCACGCAGTTTGGCATCACCGGCGCGCTGGGACTGCTGCTGGCGCTCTTCCTCGAGCCGATCAGCCTAGTGGCTATCCAGGCCGCGAGCACGGAAATCATCTATGCCGGCGTATTCTCCGGCGGCATCGCCTTCACACTGCAGGTCATCGCCCAGCGCCACACGACCGCGCCGCAGGCTGCCCTGCTGCTTTCAACCGAGGCGGTGTTCGCGGCCATCTTCGGCGCGATCTTCCTCGGCGACCGCGTGCCTCCATCCGGCCTGATGGGCTGCGGGCTGATCTTCGCCGCCATCCTGATGGTGGAAGTCATTCCGGCGCTGCGCAGCAGACAGGCGGTTTCCTACAGCGTAAACTCATAAAAGTTCTTGGCATTTAACGGTGGCGGTGATTCAAGGCTTCGAAATAAGGAAGCACTTGATGACGCGTCGTCGCTACGAACTGACTGACCGCGAATGGTCTATCATATCGCCGTTGTTGCCCAACAAGCCAAGGGGCGTTCCCCGCGTCGATGATCGGCGGGTGCTGAATGGCATTCTCTGGCGGTTCCGCACGGGCTCTCCCTGGGCGGAGATCCCGGAACGTTACGGCCCGCCGACGACCTGTTACAACCGCTTCGTCCGCTGGCGGAAGGCCGGGGTCTGGGATCGGCTTCTGGCCGCGGTGTCAGAGGCTTACGATGGCGATATCGTCATGATCGACTCGACCTGTGTTCGCGTTCACCAGCATGCGGCCACAGGAAAAAAAGGGATGGAGACGATGGTGGCATGGGACGTTCCCGCGGCGGGCTTACGAGCAAAATCCACGCGCTCGTCGATGCCGAAGGTCGCCCGGTCAATCTGCGTCTGACTGGCGGACAGATTGCCGACTGTGCCGAAGCTGACGCGCTGACGGATGAGCTTGGCGAAGGGAGCATCCTCCTGGCCGACAAGGGCTATGACACGAACGCCATTCGGGCCAAGGCCGCCGAGCGAAAAGCCTGGGCCAACATCCCACCGAAAAGTAATCGCAAGGGTTCCTTCGTGTTCTCGCGCTGGGTCTATCGGCAGCGCAATCTCGTGGAACGGTTCTTCAATCGGATCAAGCAGTTTCGAGGCATCGCAACCCGGTATGACAAGCGCCCCGAAAACTACCTCGCTGCCGTAAAGCTCGTCGCCACAAGAATGTGGTGCTAAAGTTTATGAGTCCACGTCCTAGTCCATAACAATCATGCTTTTGCCATAGGGGTGAACGGGCGTGATGAGCTTTCGTTTACCCTTCCCCCCTATTTTGCCCCATAACAAGTTATAGGGACCGCGCTGGCGGTCAGGGGCCTTTCCGTGGCAATGCGCAGCTTCACCAAAGACAGTCTCTTCAACATCAAGCCGATTATCCGTCGGGGTGCCGTGGTTGGATTGGCGCTGCTCGCAAGCGGCGCGATCGCTGGATGCTCGGTCGATGACCTGCTGCGCCCCTCCGCGGGTCTCAACGTCTCGAACGCGGGCATGACGAGCACCCTCGTCCACGTCCCGCCCGCCAGCTCTGTTGCCTACCCGACGATGATGTCGCCGATCCCGCAATCGGTTCTCTCCGCTGACGAAGTGGACTGCCGCAAGCAGCTGAAGCGGCTTGGCGTGAAGTTCCGCGAGCTCGATCCGATCGATGAAGGTGGAGCCTGCCGGATCGACCATCCAATTAAAGTGAGCGCGCTTTCCGGCGGCATCGAGATCAAGCCTGCCGTGACACTGAATTGTGAGATGGCGGCAAGCTTTGCCCTGTGGACGAAGCGTGAGCTCGCGCCCTCCGCCCGCATGCGTTATTTCTCCGGCATCAAGAGCATACGCCAAGGGTCCGGCTACTCCTGCCGCAAGATCGCCGGCTCCTCCGTCGCGTCCGAACATTCGACCGGAAACGCGCTCGACATCATGGCGATCACGCTCAACAACGGCCGCACGATCGATGTCCGCAAGCCTGGCTTCTTTGCCTTCCGCCAGCGCGGACTGCTCAACAAGGTGCGTGCCGAAGGGTGCGATTATTTCACGACGGTGCTCGGGCCTGGCTACAACAAGGACCACGCAAACCACTTCCATTTCGACATCAAAAACCGTCGCAATGGATATCGGGCCTGCCGGTAGCGTTCTATCTGGCAATGCACTAAGTGTATAACTAGCGCACCATCGCGTGGACACCTCAGAGAGACCCAATGTTCGCAATTGAGATTGCGATTCTTCTTCTTCTCATTCTTTTCAACGGCTTCATGGCCATGTCTGAACTGGCAGTGGTTTCTGCCCGCCCTGCCCGGCTGCAATCCCGGGCTGAGCAAGGCGAAAAGGCCGCAACCAAGGCGCTGCGGCTAGCCGAAGACCCAGGCCGTTTCCTTTCCACCGTGCAGATCGGCATCACGCTCGTTGGCGTGCTCTCCGGCGCCTTCTCGGGTGCAACCCTCGGTGTGCGCCTCAGTGAATGGCTGATGCACATCGGTCTCTCCCCCGCCGTCGCCAACCCGGCAGGTGTCGGTCTCGTCGTTGCCGTCATCACCTATGTTTCACTGGTGGCAGGCGAACTCGTGCCCAAGCAGATCGCACTCAAGAAAGCCGAGGACATCGCGATCTGGGTCGCGCCGTTCATGCTGGGTCTTTCCAAGGTTGCCCTCCCACTCGTATGGCTGCTCGATATGTCGGGCCGCCTGGTGCTCGCTGCTCTTGGTCAAAGTCAGGACGATTCGCAGCGTGTGACCGACGAGGAGATCCGCAGCCTGATAGCCGAGGCCGAGCGCTCCGGTACGATCGAGACGGCCGAGAAGCAGATGATCTCAGGCGTCATGCGCCTTGCCGACCGCAAGGCTCGCGCTATCATGACGCCACGTGGCGAAGTGGAATGGATCGACATCAATGCCGATGCCGAGGCCGCCATGGAGACGCTGCGGAACACCGAACACACGCGCCTGCCGGCCGGTGACGGTTCGATTGAACAGCTGCTCGGCGTGATCAACACGCGCGAACTTCTGACGGCAGAACTTTCCGGCAAGCCGTTGAACCTGCGAGAATATCTACGTCCCGCTCCGGTGGTGCTCGACTTCATCGATGCGCTTGACGCGCTGGAGACCCTGCGCGAGGCCGAGGTGCCAATGGCGCTGGTGCATGATGAGTACGGCTCTTTCGAAGGCCTCATCACGCCCGCCGACATTCTGGAAGCCATCGCTGGCGTTTTCCGATCGGACCTTGACGAGGATGACGTTGACATCGTGCAGCGTGCCGATGGCTCGTGGCTGCTGCCCGGCCTGATGCCGGTCGACGAAATGGCCGACCAGCTGGGCATCCGCCTTCCGCCTGACCACAGCTACGCGACGCTGGCTGGCTTCCTGCTTTCCTATACGCAGGAAATGCCACGCACCGGCGAAGTGGTCGAGGCGCTCGGCTGGCACTTTGAAATCGTCGACCTTGATGGCCGCCGTATCGACCGCGTCATCGCCAAGCGGCTCGATACGCAAGAAGAGAACTGGGATTAAGCCTCTTCTGGAATTGGCGTTGGGCGCCCCATGGCGTCCAACGCAACCATCACGAACTCTGCGCTGGTCACGTTCTCCAGCTCCTGCGTCAGATACCTGCGCACCCAGGCTTCCACCTTCAGTGTGATCGACGTCCGGCCGATCTTCTCGATCCTGGTGAATACACCCAGCGTATCGCCAATCTTGACCGGCTTGCGGAACGCCATTTCCTTCACGGCCGCCGTCACCACCCTCGCCCGGGCCCGTTCCGCCGCACGAATGCCGCTCGCAATATCCATCTGCGACATCACCCAGCCGCCGAAAATATCGCCCGCCGCGTTGGCGTCGCCGGGCATGGCCTGCGTCCGCAGTGTGAGTTCGCCCTGAGGCTTCATCGCCACATCGCTCATCGAAATTCCTTATCTTTCATCCACTTAGGCAATCGTCCTGACTCAAATAGGCAAGAACCTGAATCAATTTGCGAGGAAGATATCAGAGACTGGTGGCGGAGGTTTGAAGAAGTTGGGCGACGGTGCGGCGAAGAAGAGCTTCACCACCCGGCACCCATCCCAGAGCACACAGACGATCCGTGCGCATGGAGTTAATGGCGGCAGCATCCGCACGCGTCGGGAGCGGACGGGGAGAGCCGGTGAGCTCCTTAACCATACCGAGCAGATCGTGCTGGTCGACGAGAATGTCCGAGACGTTGAGGAGATCATCCGGCGCGGGGTGCTCGAGGGCGATCCTCACGGCTTCGGTAACATCGTCCCCATGAACCTCTGTTCCGGCGCGCGGCGTGATGGGCTTACCTGCCAGATAGTCAGCAAAGAGCCCGGCCCACTTGTGCGCCCTGCCCGGCCCCGCCGGTCCATAAACGCCCGTGACGCGCAGGCTGATGCCACGGAAGCGCTCGTCGCTCATCTGTCGCAGCGCGTTCTCGGCTTCCAGCTTCACCTCGCCATAGAGAGTGTCCGGGAGAGCCTCGTCGGCCTCGTCAAGCCATACGCCCGCGGTTCGCGTGCCATAGGCGGCGCGGCTCGACAGAAACACCATGCGGCGGGCGCCTGCCGCCTTGGCTGCCTCAAACAGGACAACGCTTCCGTCCAAGTTGCGACGGCGAAAAGCGGCGGGATCATCTCCCTCGCCGCCCCTGTACCTGCCCGGGACATGATCAAAGGCCGCGTGAACGAAGAAGGACGCGGAGGCGAAAGTCTCAGGAGCGACCTTCCCGCTGTCGAGATCAAGCGGGGCGAAGGTGACGGGGGCCGAGAAGAAGCCTTCAGCCGGTGGCGTACGCCCCAGCACCACCACCTGATGACCAGCCTTCAGCAGCCCTTCCACGATGAAACGGCCGACATAGCCCGTCCCGCCAGATACGACCGCGATGGTCATGGGGTCGGGTTCTTCAGCTGGTCGGGATCGGGGATGCCCTCGCCGATGTAGTAGGCATGCCAGAGGTCGATCAGCGGCTGCAGCCTGTCGGCCTTCGGATGGTTCCTCTCCCACGGTTTCTCATACTGGTAGTGAATCACGGAGATCGACTTCCAGTCCCAGAGCTCCGGCATGTTGAACCAGACATACTGGAGCATGTTGAAGAACACCGGCAGGCCATGCCATCGCGGAAAATAGCTTTGCAGGAAGGTCTGGTCGGTACGCGGCCAGAAGGCGTCCGGTGCATCGAGCTTCGCCAGCATATCATCGAACGTCTGCATCGAGGGTGCGGCCACGAAGACCCCGGAGTTGAGGCGGTGAAAATCCTGCAGGCTTTCATAGACGTTGGGTGCTGCCGAGAATTCGGGATAGAGAAACAGCCGGTCGATGTTGCGCAGGACAATCGCGTCGGCGTCGATGAAGACCACGCGTTCATATTCCACGAGCTGCCAGAGCCGCAGCTTCACAAAATTGTCGAGCGGCGTATGGAAGGCTGGCTTGTTGCCCTTGGTGAAGGGCGCTGCCGAATGGATATTTTCCCTTTGATGCCGCTGGTTGAAGGCGTCGGATGTCGGCAGCAGTTCGGCTTCCACCAGTCGGGCTCCAAGCGCACGCAACGGGTGAAGGCCCTCCGCTTCCACGCCACCGGTGTGCAGTGCCACAATGTCGGCCGCCGTTCCCGTCCGCTGTAGCGAGCGGACGAGCGCCACCGCGCCCATCACATAGTTGGCATTCGTGACCAGCGTTACATATGCGTTTTTCAACGAAGGCTCACTTCGCTTGGTCTAGCTCACGCTCTTCAGTCTGCGGCCTTCCGGGTCACGCTCGATCGTGGGAGCGAGATCCTTGGTCCAGGCCGAGACGCACGGGATGCGGTTGCGATCGACGCGGTAGGAATATTTCCGCGCGACATCAACGACTTCCGCCAGCAGCCCCTCCTTCAGCGTGATCGGATTCAGGCCCAGTTCCATGAACTGGTCATTCTTCACGATCAGGTCGTTCTCGGGCGCTTCCTTGCGCGGGTTGGGCAGGTAGGTGATCTTGGCGCCCGTGAGCTTCGCCACCATCTCCGCCAGATCCCGCACGCGGTGCGTCTCCGTCATCTGGTTGAAGATCTTCACCCGATCGCCGCGCTTCGGGGCATTGCTGAGCGCGATCTCGATGCAGCGCACAGAGTCCTGGATGTGGATGAAGGCCCGGGTCTGGCCGCCGGTGCCGTGAACCGTCAGAGGATAACCGATCGCTGCCTGAATGAGGAAGCGGTTCAACACCGTTCCGTAATCGCCGTCATAATCGAAGCGATTGATCAACTGGTCATGCAGCCGGGTTTCCTCGGTATGCGTTCCCCAGACGATACCCTGGTGCAGGTCGGTGATCCGCAGGCCGTCGTTCTTCGCGTAGTACTGGAACAGCAGCTGATCCAGACACTTGGTCATGTGATAGATGGAGCCGGGATTGGCCGGATAAAGGATTTCCTGCTGCACCGTATCGCCGGACAGCGTTTCCACGCCGACGCTCAAATAACCTTCGGGGATCGCAGCGCCGATGGTGGAATAGCCGTAGACGCCCATGGTGCCGAGATGCACCAGATGCGCATCAAGACCCACCTCGACGATGGCGTTCAGCACGTGATGGGTGGCATTGACGTTGTTGTTGACCGTGTAGTTCTTGTGCCGGTCGCTCTTCATGGAATAGGGCGCGGCGCGCTGCTGGGCGAAATGCACGATCGCATCCGGCTTGTGTTCGGCAAGCCAGGACTTCAGCCGCTCATATTCAGAAGCCAGATCCAGCAGATGGAAGTGAATGCGGCGGCCCGTCTCCTGATGCCAGATTCGGGTCCGTTCCTGTATCGAATCCATCGGCGTCAGCGACTGGACGCCGAGTTCGGTATCGATCCAGCGCCGGGAAAGGTTATCAATAATGTGGACTTCGTGCCCGCGTGCCGAGAGGTGTAACGATGTCGGCCAACCAACAAAGCCGTCACCACCCAAAACCGCAATCTTCATGATTCCATCCCTTACCGGTCAGATCCGAGTTTGCTTAGCCGACTTCCGTGACAGTATTTGTAGGCAAAGCACTTGACCTTTGGAAGTTGCAGCCGGCAGTTTAGCTCCCTCGAAAGACGAAAGCGCCGTCACATTAGGCGAACAGATTCGAAAGAAAATTGATTGCCCCGTTAACTATTTCCTAACTTTACCCCTTGACCTGCGCCCCGCACGAATCAACGATAGGCCTTCAGAGCGCGCTGAGATTTTTTAGTTTTCTGTAATTGCCCTGCCGTGTGGCTGATGTGGCTTGCCATTGTAGGCGTTGCTGCAAGCCTTGTAGAGGAGGCTGTATTATGATTGCGTCCGGATTGAATGATATTGGTGTATACGATGCGAATGACATGGCGAGCATTCGCGGCGCCGTGGAAGCCGTATGCGCTGAACTGGGAATTACCAAGGACGACCAGATGTCCCGTGAACGTATTGCAAGCAATATCATGCGTTCATGGGAAGTCGGTCACCGCACACCACTCGGCCTCGTCAAGGCTGGCCTGGACAGCTTTCTCTAAGTCTATCCCGACTGTCAAAAGCCCGTCGCCCTAGGCGGGCTTTTCTTTTTCCCCTCCGGCTCCCCAGAGAACTTGATACCCCAATTGCAGTATTCATTCTGAACTATTCCACCCAAACACTAACTGTGTCCCCTTGCATTTGTAACGCCTGGCAGAGCCCCAAGAGTTTTGCCGGTTAACTTCTTCCAATTTGCTGCTACACTGCTGAAAACTTTCCGGTAGCGGGGGAAGCTATGTGGGATTTCAGTGTGGGCGGAGCGCTGTCCATGATGGCACGGACGATGCCATTCATTCTGCTCCGAATTGCCGTCTATTTCGGGATTGCAGTCGGCTATGTGCTGGTCACCGGCACCGGCGCCGGGATCGGCTACACGTTCGGCCTGTTCGGCGACGACGGTTTTCGAACAACTTCTGCCCTGTGGGGTGGGATATTCGGCTTTGGCATTTTCGGCGCCGCCATGTACTGGGCGCGCGAATACATCCTCTATATCGTCAAGGCTGGTCATATCGCCGTGCTGGTCGAGCTGATCGATGGCAAGCCGATGCCTGACGGCAAGTCCCAGATCACCCACGCGACAGCAGTCGTGAAAGAGCGCTTTCTCGAGGCAAGCGTGCTTTTCGGCATCGATCAGCTGGTGAAGGGCGTGATCAGCGCCATCACCGGGCTGGTTCGCGGCATCCTGACGGTGTTGCCCATTCCGGGCGTGCAACAGCTCGCCGGTATCCTCCAGGCCTTCCTTCGGGTAGCCGTTGGCTTCATTGATGAGGTGATCCTCGCCTACGCGATCCGCACGGGTTCAACCAGTCCCTGGGCATCAGCCAGGGACGCCGTGATCCTCTACGGTCAGAACTACAAGATCATGCTGAAGAACGCTGCGTGGTTGGCGCTGATCGTCTACGGGCTGAGCTTCGTGGTGTTCCTGATCATGCTCGCTCCGGCTGCGCTCGTGGTCTACCTCATGCCGGGCGCCTGGTCGGCCGGAGGCTTCATCTTTGCACTGCTTTTCGCCTGGAGCGTCAAGGCTGCCCTGCTCGAGCCCTTCGCAATTGCCTGCCTGATGCAGGTCTATTTCAGGACGATCGAGGGCCAGACGCCCGATGCAGCCTGGGAGGCTCGCCTCGAACAGATGTCCGGCAAGTTCCGCGAACTCAAGGCAAAGGCCCTGGGCGCCGGCCGGTCACCACAACAAGCAGACGGCAACACGGATCTGCGGCCAGCCTAGCGCGGTTCCAGGAAAAGTGGGAACGGGTTTTCCGTCCGGAACCGCGAGAAAACAATAGTTAGAGCAAGGGTTCCTTCACACTGTGCGTGGAGGACTGCCCGCGCGTTACCGGCTCTCCACTCGCGATCTTGCGCCGCGGTACCACATTCGCGAGATCAGTCCGTCGCGGCGAATGAACTGGTGGTAAAGCGCAGCGCCGATGTGCCCAACCAGCAGGAGAACCAGCAGGTTCGCGCCAATCCCATGCGGCGTGCGGGGCGCATAGTCGCGGAAATCCGGCAGGGCTCCACCACCACCAAAGACAGCGGGACCTGCACCGCTCAGCACCATCATGCCGATGCCGCTCGCCACCATGATGAAGATGATTGCGTAGATCAGGAAGTGAACGTTGCGTGCCAGAAACTCCTGCCAGCGCGGCAGTCCCGGTACGGGGTCTGGCTTTTTGTCCCGCGCGATCCACCAGAAGACGCGGAAGGCGGTGAGCAGGAAGACAACGACCGCCACCGGAATGTGAACGCGCAGAAACTGCGCCTTGGTCGCCGAGTCCGCGCTGTCAGCAGCATTGAATCCGGTGCTCAGCAGGACAACGATCAGGATTGCGGTCAACCAGTGAATGGTAATTGCGACTGAACCGTAACGGTCGGAAGTGCTCTTGCGCATGATCGGGACTCCAGAAAGCCAGCCGGGCTTCAGAGTCCGTCAAGCCGGTCCATCCTGTCAAGGTTGAAAACAGAAGTGGATAGCAACCACAGGGTTGAACTTGAAAGACGACGTGCCGGGGCTCAACGCCCCGGCCTTCCCGTCTTCTTGGACCGGCGGCCGCGGGCTTTCTGCTCCGCCGGGTCCTCGTAGGAGCCGGCGCCGATCTTGCCGCGGCGGGGGATCAGGTCGGGCTCCACCATCTCGGTCTCGATCGGCAGCGTCTTGCCGACCGGCTTCTCTGTCCGGCGGACGGTCATCTCATCGAGAGAGTTCTTGCGGAAGAGAGACTCGCCTGCAGGGACCGCATGCGCGCCGGAGGTGCCCATCTCGTCCAGATGCGGCTTGCGGAACAGACCATCCGACTTGCCAGACTGCACAGGCTTGCCCTTTGCAGCATCGCGGCGGGAGGACTGGGTGTTCTCCACGCCCGCATCGCGCGAGAGCGGATCATCAAGAATCGCAAGCTCCGTCTCGCGTAGCCGCTTGATCTCATCGCGCAAACGCGCAGCCTCCTCGAAGTCGAGGTCGGCGGCCGCGTCGCGCATCGCCTTCTCGAGGTATTCGAGGTGAGCATGCAGGTTGTTGCCGACTAGATTGTTGACGTCGGAGCCCTTGCCACCGGAGATGTCCGCGCGCACGTGGTCGCGCTCGTAGACGGAATCCAGAATGTCGCCGATGTTCTTCTTGACGCTTTCCGGCGTGATCCCGTGGGCCTCGTTGTAAGCGCGCTGCTTCTCGCGGCGGCGGTTGGTTTCCGCCATAGCGCGTTCCATCGAGCCGGTGATCTTGTCGGCGTAAAGGACGACACGGCCATCAACGTTACGCGCCGCACGGCCGATCGTCTGGACCAGCGACGTTTCCGAGCGCAGGAAGCCTTCCTTGTCGGCATCGAGGATGGCGACCAGCGCACATTCCGGGATGTCGAGGCCCTCGCGCAGCAGGTTGATGCCGATCAGCACGTCGAAGGCACCGAGCCGCAGGTCGCGAATGATCTCGATGCGCTCCAACGTATCGATGTCCGAGTGCATGTAGCGGACGCGCACGCCCTGCTCGTGCAGGTATTCGGTTAGGTCCTCGGCCATGCGCTTCGTCAGCACAGTGACAAGCGAGCGATAGCCGCGCTTGGCCGTCTCGCGGATCTCGCCCAGCACGTCATCGACCTGCGACTTGGCGGGCCGAACCTCGACGGGCGGATCGATAAGGCCGGTCGGGCGGATGACCTGCTCGGCGAAGACACCGCCGGACTGCTCCATTTCCCAGCTGCCGGGGGTTGCCGACACGGCAACGGTCTGCGGCCGCATCGCGTCCCATTCCTCGAAACGCAGCGGGCGGTTGTCCATGCAGGACGGCAGGCGGAAGCCGTACTCGGCAAGCGTCGCCTTGCGGCGGAAGTCGCCCCGGTACATGCCGCCGATCTGCGGAATGGTGACGTGACTTTCGTCGATGAAGACGAGCGCATTGTCCGGCACGTATTCGAACAGGGTCGGTGGCGGCTCGCCCGGCGCACGTCCGGTGAGGTAACGCGAATAGTTCTCGATGCCGGCGCAGGAGCCGGTCGCTTCCAACATTTCAAGGTCGAAGCGGGTGCGCTGTTCCAAACGCTGTGCCTCAAGCAACCGTCCCGCATTCTCGAGTTCGAGCAGCCGGTGCTTCAGCTCTTCCTTGATGCTCCTCATAGCCTGGTTCAAAGTCGGGCGCGGCGTCACATAGTGCGAGTTCGCGTAGATCTTCACCGACTTCAGGTCGCCGGTCTTCTTGCCGGTCAGCGGGTCGAACTCGGTGATGGACTCGATCTCGTCTCCAAAAAGCGAGATGCGCCAGGCGCGATCTTCCAAGTGGGCCGGGAAGATTTCGATCGTGTCGCCCCGCACGCGGAAAGAGCCACGGGTGAAATCCATGTCACGGCGCTTGTACTGCTGCTCGACAAGGTCGGCCAGCAGCTGGCGCTGGTCGAGCCGATCGCCGATCTCCATCTGGAAGGTCATGGCGGTATAGGTTTCGACCGAACCGATACCGTAGATACACGAGACAGAGGCAACGATGATTACGTCGTCGCGCTCCAGAAGCGCACGCGTCGCCGAATGGCGCATGCGGTCGATCTGCTCGTTGATCGAGGATTCCTTCTCGATATAGGTATCCGAGCGGGGGACATAGGCTTCCGGCTGATAGTAGTCATAGTATGAGACGAAATACTCGACCGCATTGTCCGGAAAGAAGGACTTGAACTCGCCGTAGAGCTGGGCCGCCAACGTCTTGTTTGGCGCGAGGATGATCGCCGGGCGCTGCGTCTCCTCGATCACCTTGGCCATGGTGAAGGTCTTGCCGGAACCCGTAACACCGAGCAACACCTGTGTACGCTCCTGTTCCGAAATGCCTTCCACCAGATCGCGGATTGCAGTCGGCTGGTCGCCTGCGGGCTGGAACTCGGTGGCCATGCGGAAAGGGATGCCGCCTTCCGACTTGGTCGGGCGCGCGGGCCGATGCGGGACCCAGTTGGAGGTGACGTTCGGATCGCCGCCCTCGATCAGGCGCGACAGGGCTGCCACCGTTGCGGTCACGCCGCTGGAGCCAAGCGCCTCTGCATCCTCAAGCGAGATATCCAGACCCGGGATCGGGTTGAGGCCCGCAGCTGTACGCTCGCGCACGGTTGCCGCTCCACCCATGGAGGTGCCGCGGCCAGAGCGGCCGGGCGCAGTGGTCCGTTCGGGGATCTTCTTCGCCGGCTTGGCAGTGCCCTTCGCCGGCTTCGCCTTTACCTCTACGGTGCTCGCGACAACCGGGTCGTCGGCTGCGCGCGAAATTTCCTCGGCCCAATCCGAGATCGAACCGGACAGGGGTGTACCCGACAGCGGCTGTTGAGGCCGTTCGGCGAAGCCAGCGGCTTTCTTGGGAGACGATGATTTAGCCATGGCGGGAATATGGATACTCGAGAACAAAATGGAAAGGGGGCGATTGGATGGTCACCACGCCCGCCACGGTCTGCTGACAGCAGGTTGTCAGGAGCTGCAGTCCTTCAAAGCCTCCTCGATCGCTTCCTTCGCGCCTGGAAGCGTGAAGAGCGAATAGGTCTCGAAAGGCGATCCATCCGCCGCGTTCTCCGGCACGATGTCGAAGCGCAGCAGCAGCTCGGAGCCCTGCTTGATGGTCTCGATGAAGCTATCGTCTATGTCGGCGAGGTAGTTGTCTTCCTGCGAGCCTTCCGCCAGCAGCACGACCGCGTCACCTGACCCGGCAGCGACCAGCGGGAACTCCGCGCCATCGATCACCGCCTGGATGCGGCCCGGCTCATAGAAATAATCACTTTCCCCTCGCCCGTCCTTGGTGAGGACCGGACCATGCTCGGTAAAGACACCGAAGTGATACGGATCACCACAGCCCAGCTCCAACTGGACGATATTGCTGTTCGACGCCGAAGGAGTGGTGGTGGCCACGCCGTCTTCGAACTTCCACGCGGCCGCACTGGTGGCGAAGCCGCAGGCGGCGACAAGCGAACCTAGGAACAGGAGACGCGCAGGCGCTAAGTTCATCCAGGAATTTTGCATGGCTGAAATCCTGTTAGCTCACGGGTTTAGTCTCACTCAGCAATGTCCTGCGGACGCAGGAAATGTGTCAATCTGGCCTCGAAGGGATTGAGCGTCTGCCACGAACCCTCGAACTCGAGACGGACGATGCCGGCAGGCGGGAATTTCTGGCGAAGCAGGTTGAACGCGGCGGGATCCGAGCTTTCGCTGGCAAGACGCAGCGCCAGCTCGTGCATGGATGGATTATGGCCGATGATCGCCACCGCATTCACCGCATCCGCGGACTCGCGGATCATGTCGAGCACCCTGCCCGCGGTCGCACTGTAAAGGCGTTCCTCGATGGAACAGTCCAGTTCAGGGCTCTCAATGGCTGGCTTCAGGAGGTCCCAGGTCTGCCGGGTTCTCGCCGCCGATGATACCAGCACCCGCTGCGGAAGCCAACCAAAGCGCGCCATGGCATTGCCGATGCGCGTTGCGCCCTCCTGGCCGCGCGGTGACAATGGCCGTCCGAAATCATCTCCGGTCGGGCTTTCGGTCAACGCCTCGGCATGGCGCATCAAGAATAGTTCTCGCACAGCGAACGCTCCAAATCCTCGGCGGGCCGGCATCCCCAAGGCTCACAAGGATGCACTTGCGGATCGGTACCGTAATTTCTGGCGCTAGCAGAGAGAACACTTAAAGGTAAGTGCCTGCTTGCTGATCCCACACCTCCACAGGCTAACAGTTCTGGAAGATGTGGCTAGCCAATTCTGCCGATGATTGCGCAGAGGCTTATGATTGAGAAGTCAGGCTTTTGAAATGCAATGGCCCCCGGTGAGACGCTCCGGGGGCCTTCCAACAGGAAAGCGTTCACCCTCGTATTGCGCGCACGCCACCTATCAGAATGCATGCACCGACGATGCCGGCAATGAGATATCCAATCCAGCCGCCGAACGACACACCGAGCATGCCGAAGATGAAGCTCGCGATCGCGGCTCCAACGATGCCCAGAATGATGTTCATGAAGATGCCGGTATCGCTTTTCATGAAGCTTGAAGCGATCCAGCCTGCCAAACCACCAATAATAATGGCCGCAATCCAGCCTACACCTGCGTCATCCATGACTATTCTACTCCCTCCAAGTGAGAACACGCGTATTCAGGCACGATGCGGAATATTTAGCAAGATAATAGACTTCAGCCATGGCTTCGGTCTAACTCCTTGCTTCCCCGCATGTTTTCAACGTGCTGGTGTAGAATTGGTTGCAGTATCGCTTACGTGAAGTCTGGAGGTGCGAACGGAATAACCCTCGCGTTAAGGCGAAAGCCCTAGGATTCAGGCCACGATGCGCGGTCTTTCGAAGCCTGACTTAATGCAGGCGCGAACCGTTCGGCACCGGCTTGTCGATAGCGGCCAGAACGACGGCGCCGTTTTCATCGGAGAAGCCCAGGGTCAGGACCTCCGAAACAAACTTTCCGATCTGACGCGGCGGGAAATTCACAACTGCCATGACCTGCCGGCCTACGAGCTGCTCAGGCGTATAGTGGACCGTGATTTGCGCCGAGGATTTCTTGATGCCGATTTCCGGACCGAAGTCGATGCGCAGCTTGATGGCGGGCTTGCGGGCTTCCGGGTAAGGTTCCGCCTCGACTACCGTTCCAACACGGATATCGACTGCAAGGAAATCATCGAAGGTGATTTCTGGTGCGCGTGCCCCGGACATTGCTCCCCCAAAATCGCTGACTGGCCGAGTTGCCTTCTACGACAGGCTCGTGATTCCAACAAGCGTAAGACCTGGCTCATGGAGGGCGAAGCCGATGCCGCCCTAACCTCCTCCAGCGCGCTCCCGAGCCTTGGAGCACACGCTTTGCGTATCAGGCGGTGCCGGATACCTCGAAAAGAACGCTCTTCAGCGCATCCTGAGCCGTCGTGCCGGACCAGATGACATACTGGAACGCCTGATAGTAGCACTCGCAGGCCTCAAGCGCGCTGTTCAGCATCACTTCCACCTGCTGGCCCGTGGGCTCAAGGCCACCGGCGAGCAGCAGAGCCTGACGGAACATGATCACGCCTTCCTTCTCCCAATGGTCGAAGTGGCCGAAGAGCATCTGCTCATTGACGAGGGAGATAAGGCGCATGACCTCAAGCTGGCGGCCAGCTGGCACCTTCAGATCGAAAGCGCAGGCGATGTGCAGGGCCTCGAAATCCTCCATCCAGGAAAACGAAACCTGATAGTCGGTCCAGGTGCCGGCAACCGAGATCGAGATCTCGTCGTCGCCGTTCCGCTCGAAGCTCCAGTCGTTGGTGCTGGCAACATGCTCGATAACGTCCACCGGGTGGGCATCTCTGGCTATGTCAAATTCAACAAGGCTCATTTATTTCGTTATCCTGTCTTGCAGGAGCGCGCGCAAACGCACTCCGCCAATCTGACGGCAGCTTCAACTCACGTTACCAACTCTGCTTACGAAGCGGAGCGAAAGGGGAAACACTGTACACGCGGGATCCGCCCCAACCCGATGCTCTTTCGAATCATGCAGTGTTTTCAGTGTATTGATGCCAGAGTCCGTGAACAGTCCCTTTTTGCTTATGGGACCTTATCCATGTGGATATTGGCTACCGTAATGAGCCTAGTCGAAGAGCCTAAGCGACTCTCGCACCACACTTTTTCCGGACTGTTCACAGGCCAGAGGAAAAACGAAATATTCTTTGGATCACGTGTTGGAAGAGGGCTTATCGGCGCTCATCTGGGCGATTTTCTCTTCCAGGGCGGCGACGCGGGCTGCCAGGGCAATGTTTTCCTCACGCGCCTTGATCACCATCTCGCGAACCACTTCGAAATCTTCGCGCTGAACAAGGTCCATGGAGTTGAGGAGACGCTCAGCCTGACTGCGGAACACGGTCTCGAACTCGCGCCGCACGCCCTGGGCTGCGCCAGCCGCATCGGTCACCATCTTTGCGAATTCGTCGAGGATGCGGTTTGTGCCGTTCGTCATGTTCCTATCTCCTGAACCAAAGTTGAAGTAGGGCCGATCCCTAGGGTTTGCAAGGCCGCTCTACAAGACGGATTTTTCCCGTTCCCGCAAAACCTTGAAGTTTGCCCGCGCCAGCGGCCTTGACCATGCCCTATGGGTCGATCATAGGCTGGACGGGTGCAAACAGCCATCGCGAACGGAACACGGAGCCACGGATTTGAGCGACTTCCTCCTGCTGCCTTTGGCGGCACTGCCGTTTCCAAACATCGATCCGGTCATCGTGCAAATCGGACCGTTGGCAATCCGCTGGTACGGGCTAGGCTATATCGTCGGCATCCTGATCGCGTGGTGGTACGCGAAGCGCATGGTGAACACCCCGCAGCTGTGGCGTAACGATACGCCTCCGATGAAGCCGGTCGATCTCGATGACTTCGTCGTCTGGGCAGCAGTCGGCGTGGTCGCCGGCGGAAGGCTGGGCTACGTATTCTTCTATGATTTCGCGCAGTTCCTGGCCAATCCGCTATCGCTGGTGGCAGTGTGGAACGGCGGCATGTCCTTTCACGGAGGCCTGCTCGGCACCGTCATCGCAATGGTGCTCTTTGCGCGCAGCCGCGGCATCAACCCCTGGAGCATGATCGATGTGGTCGCCGCCACCGCGCCAATCGGGCTTGGACTGGTGCGTATCGCCAATTTCATCAATTCCGAGCTATGGGGGCGGACGACGGACGTTCCCTGGGGCGTGATCTTTCCTGACGGCGGTCCCCTGCCCCGGCACCCGAGTCAGCTCTATGAAGCCGCGCTGGAAGGCCTTGTCCTGTTCCTCGTCCTGCGACTGCTTACCCACCGGCTACTGATGCTGAAGCGTCCGCGCTTCGTCGGCGGCGCCTTCATCTTCGGCTACGGTGTGTCGCGCATCATTGTCGAGTTCTTCCGCCAGCCGGATGCGCATATCGGCTATCTTGCCGGCGGCTGGCTGACGATGGGCATGGTGCTGAGCATGCCGATGGTGCTGATTGGCCTATGGGCGATGCTGACGGCTCGCTCGTCCGAAAGCTCCGCTGCACGGGCATAGGTGCGGCGTGACCAAGCTCAAGGAAAAGCTGAAGCGGACGATCGCCCTCACCGGACCGATCAGCGTTGCCGAATACATGACGCAGTGCCTGCTCGATCCGGAGTTCGGTTACTACACGACGCGGGAGCCCTTTGGCCGAAAGGGCGATTTCATCACTGCGCCGGAAGTCAGCCAGATGTTCGGCGAGCTTATCGGTGTGTGGGTTTATTCGGCCTGGAAGGCTGCCGGGGCTCCTGGCAATGCAGTGGTAGCCGAGATCGGTCCAGGTCGCGGTACGCTGATGAAGGACCTGCTGCGCACGGTCTCGCGCCTCGATCCCGCATTTGCGCGCCAGACGCGCTTTGCCCTGATCGAAGCAAGCCCGAGGCTTGTCGAGGTGCAGAAGGCGACGCTTGCAAACTCATCCACCTCGCCGGAGTGGTATAGCCGCTTCGAGGACCTTCCTGAGGCTCCGCTTTTCATCGTGAGCAATGAGCTGTTCGACGCCCTCCCAATCCGGCAGTTCGTAAAGACGATGAGCGGATGGAGAGAGCGCATGGTGGGGCTCGATAAGGACGGAGAGCTCGCATTTTTCGCGGGCGCCGCTTCCGTGGATGCAGGTTTGCTTCCTGCTGATGCGGCCACGGCTCCGGAAGGCGCAGTATTTGAAGCTGCTCCCGCTCGCGATGCCCTGATGGATCAGATTGCAGAGCGGCTGAAACAGCTTGGCGGCGCTGGCCTGTTTATCGACTATGGTTTTGAGAAGACTGCGGTCGGCGATACGCTGCAGGCGGTGAAGAACCATACCTATGACGATGTCCTTGCCCATCCCGGAGAAGCAGACATTACATCCCATGTGGATTTCGACGCACTGTCACGGGTGGCGCGAAGCCACGGTCTGACATGTTTGCTTACAACGCAGGGCGAGTTCCTGCTGCAACTCGGCCTGCTCGAACGCGCCGGACAGCTGGGCGCAGGGAAGTCCGCCAGCGTACAGGAAAGCATCCGCGACGCCGTCGAACGCCTGGCGGCGCCGGACCAGATGGGGACTTTGTTCAAGGTTCTGGCCATTACGACGCATTGAAAAAAGTCGTTATTTGCTACAAACCGCATGTTGAGACACTTTCCGTCTATTTATACGCATCTTTTTGTTGAGCAATTTCATTTATTTATTGGAAGTAACAATGCCGAAGCATAGAATGTCCTTTGCCACGTTCCTTGCCCTTTCTGGAAGCGCGTTGGCAGCAGAGCACACACCGCAAGTGAGCCTTTCATCCGCGGATCGGGCGGTTAATTTCTCTAGCAGCCTCGGCTATTCGTGGATCAGGGCGGATGAAAAGGTATACGAAGAGAACTATCGACTGAGCCATCTGATCTGGGCTACACAAACCCCCGTCATCGCGGCGAAACTCCACTTCAAACCAACAGAAAACCTCACCGTCGCTGCTGAAGCCAAAGCCGCGTTCTTTGCCAGAAGCAGGATGGATGACTACGATTGGTCGCCTGAGCACCTCAAGAGCTTCCGCTTCGAAGACTGGACGGATTACTCTTTCCATGAGGACACGGATCTTGAGCGATACATTGTCGGGAATCTCGCCCTGGGGTACGATCTCGATGTTGACAAGATCAGCACACTCAACGTCCATGGCGGGTTTAAGTACCTGAATATAAAGCTCAGTAGCTATGGAGGGGTGGCCACATACAGTGCCGACGGGTTCAGGGATCAGACTGAACTCTTTGACCCTGCTGTGAAAGGAATCTCCTACGAACTGCGGTTACCGGCAGCCTTCGTCGGGGTTCTTTGGACAAGGGAATTCGAAAAGACGACATTCACCGCGGCAGCCCGCCTTGGCACAACAATTGGTGCAAGAGACATTGATAACCACTGGCTGAACTCCACCCTCTTCCGGTCTAAGTTTGAAGATGCCACCTTTGTGGAACTCAGAACGGAGCTCCACCACAGCGTTGCCGACTGGGTCATGCTCTTTGCGGCTGCTGAATATGAGAAATATTTCGAAATGAGAGGCGACACATTCATCGCCGACAAGGCGGCTGGTATCTACGAATTCGAACCAAACGCAGCAGGTGCAGCCTTGCAGAGCTTCGAACTTTCACTTGGCCTGAAGGTTTCTTTCTAGATCATCTCAACCGATTGCAGGAAATATCCGATAGGAAAATCATTTATTTTTTAAATACAATAAAGTATGGCATATTTTATCTTTCGTAATCAATTCAAGCGCGTTGAGCTCTGAATTCATAGAAATGTATACTTATACAATATTCACTCACAGGAACCAAAATGCCTAAGCTTCGATTTTTCCTAGCAACACTGCTTGCCGTTTCTGGGAGCGCTATGGCGGCAGACTATGATGCGCCTCAACTTATCTTTTCATCTCCCGACCGTACAGTGAACTTCGTTGGTGGTATCGGCTACTCGTGGATCAGAGCTGATGAGAAAGTGTACTTTGAGGGCGACCGGCTCAGCCATCTGATCTGGACCTCTCAAACTCCCGTCTTTACCGCAGCGATGAGCATCAATCCCTTGGCTGATCTCACCATTGATGCCAAGACGAGGATAGGATTTCTCTCAACCAGCCGAATGGAGGACTACGACTGGTTTGGACCATTTTTCAAGAGTTTCGCCTTCGATGACTGGACGCATCACTCCTCTAGTGAGGATACAAATCTAGAACGCTACATCTCGGGAGATGTAACGCTTGGGTACAACCTCGACCTCCGCAGTGTGGGCACGCTCAACTTGAATAGCGGTTTCAAGTACTTGAACCTAAAGTTCGATAGCAGTGGCGGCGCGCTTACCTATAGCGTTGAGGGATTCAGGGATGTGGCTGAACCTAGTGACAGCAGATTAAGATCGATATCCTATGAACAGAGGATTCCAGGCATATTCGTCGGCGCGAAATGGACGAATGAATTTGAGAGGTCTCTGGTATCGGCAAGAGCACGCGTGGGGAAAACTCTCGGAGCCAAGGACAAAGACGTTCATTGGAAGAGATCGACAATTTTTGCTGGAGATCTCTACAGCGCACCGTTTGTAGAACTTGGTGCTGATCTCCACTACAAAACTTCCGACAAGGTCTCTGTGTTTGCCTCATTAGACTATGAAAAGTACTTCGAGATGAAGGGCGATGCTTACATTACAACCATGCAGACCAACGAAACTGAACTGGACCCTGGTGGAGAAAGCGCTGCCTTTCGGGGCCTAACTATAACCCTTGGCCTGAGAGGTACATTCTAGCAGAGTCTGGTTGGTATGCGCGCTGGCTAATTACCGAAGAGTTGCTGGCCACGGTCTCGTTCGCCAACACTTGCCCACATCTCAGTCTCACATGCCGGATTGACAGCTGGACTCCCCTGCCCCACGATCCCGCGCCTGTGATGAAGAGCTGGAGCGGTCAATGCAGGATGCGATGAAGCCGGAGCCACTCCGGTCGAACACGCTGGAAATTCAGGGGATCCGCCATGGCTTTTTCACACGGCAGGGCGGTGTTTCGGATGGCATCTACGGTAGCCTGAATGTGGGCCTCGGGTCGTCCGATTCCCGGGAACGAGTGCTGGAAAACCGCCGTCGCGTAGCATGCGCCATGGGCGTGCAGGCGGAAAACCTGTGCACTGTTTATCAGTGTCACAGCCCTGATGTAATTACCGTAGACGCGCCGATCGGCGGCCAGGAGATCAAGGCAGACGCCATGGTTACGGCTACGCCAGGCATGGCTTTGGGCGTACTCGCGGCCGACTGCGGGCCGGTGCTTTTTGCAGACAGAGAGGCCGGCGTGATCGGCGCTGCGCACGCGGGCTGGAAGGGCGCGCTCTACGGCGTGCTCGAAAACACGATCGCCGCCATGGAGCGTCTCGGGGCACGCCGCGACAACATCGTTGCAGTGCTCGGACCTTCGATTTCCCAGGCCAACTATGAGGTGGGGCCGGAATTTGTTGAGCGGCTCACCATGGAAAATGGGGCTAACGCTGCATACCTTCAGCCATCGGATCGCGCGGGCCACGCCCTGTTCGATCTAAACGGTTACACGATCGACCGCCTGGAGCGGGCCGGTGTATCTGCTTCTTGCCTCGGGCGCTGCACTTATGCGGAGGAAGACCTGTTCTTCTCCTACAGGCGCACAACGCACAGGAAGGAACCGGACTACGGCCGACAGATCTCGGCAATCGTATTGGGAGATGCCTGATGGCGCTGCATTTTGAACGAGCTGAATTCGACGCCAGACGCGACCGCCTGATGATCGAGATGGCGGAGCGCAAGCTCGACGCCATGCTGCTTTTCGCGCAGGAAAGCATGTACTGGCTGACGGGCTACGACACGTTCGGTTTCTGCTTCTTCCAGTGCCTCGTGGTCAAGGCAAACGGCGAGATGGTGCTGCTGACACGTTCGGCCGACCTGCGCCAGGCGCGGCAGACTTCCATCATCGACAATATCGTCGTCTGGAACGACCGGCAGGGCGTCAACCCGGCCGCCGAACTGCGCAATATGCTCAACGACCTCGATCTGCTCGGCATGCGCATCGGCGTCGAGTATGACACGCACGGTCTCACGGGCAGGAACGCACGCCTGCTGGACGAACAGTTGCAGACTTTCGCCAAGGTAGAGGATGCATCCTACGTCATCCCGCGGCTGCGGCTCGTGAAAAGCCCGGCGGAAATCGAGAAGGTGGTAAAGGCTGCGAGCCTCGCCGATGAAGCCTTCGATGCCGGTATCAACATCATCAAGCAGGGTGCCGACGAGGCCGCGATCCTGGCCGCCATGCAGGGCGCGGTCCTCGCAGGTGGCGGCGACTACCCGGCCAATGGGTTCATCATTGGATCGGGTGCGGATGCCCTGCTCTGCCGCTACAAGGCGGGGCGCCGCAAGTTGGCCAAAAGTGACCAGCTGACGCTGGAATGGGCCGGCGTCTTCCATCACTACCACGCCCCGATGATGCAGACCGTGCTCACCGGCAAGGTTTCACGCGCTCATCAGGATCTCTACGAGGGGGCACGTGCGGCGCTGCAGGCGGTGGAAAAGGTTCTGACGCCCGACAGCACCTTTGGCGACGTCTTCGACACGCATGCCAAGGTGATGGAAGCCCACGGGCTGACCAAGCACCGGCTCAATGCATGCGGTTATTCCGTCGGCGCGCGGTTTGCACCCTCGTGGATGGAGACCCAGATGTTCTACTCCGGCAATCCGGAGCCGATCGGACCGGACATGACGCTGTTCGCCCACATGATCATCATGGATTCCGAACAGGGTTTGGCGATGACGCTGGGCCGCACCTATCTGACCACTTCGGGTGCGCCCAGGCTCCTGTCCCGGCATGGACTCGACCTGATCGTCAAGTAAGATGGTATGCGGGGTACTCATCCATAATAGGCTGTTTGAGCGGGGAAATTAACTGATGAGGCGTTTGAGAACGACGGCTTGCCTGATCTTGTCCGGGCTCGTTCTTGCTGCATGCTCCGGTTCGGATGCCATTGATCTCAGCCAGAATGGCCCAGGCCAATCCTCTTCGCAGACTGGAGCCACCGGCGCATCCATGAGCCGGGAGGCCGCTGCTGCAATCGCTTCTGCACGCGTGCATTTTGCGGCCGCTGTCGGAACACCTGCCGAAGCCCTGCAACCGCTCCAGGATGGTCTCAACGAACGCGCGCGGGAGATTGGTCTCAGCATCGAAACGGCCGAGAATGCCACGCTGGTCGTCAACGGCTACTTCTCGACCGTGGCGGAGGACGGCGGCACTCTCATCATCTACGTGTGGGACGTGACGGACAAGGCCGGCAACCGGCTGCACCGCCTGCAGGGGCAGCATAGGGTGAGCAACACAAGTGGCGGTTGGGAAGCTGTGGATCCTGCCACGATCAAACGGATCGGCGAGCGTACCATCGATGAGCTGGCCGGATGGCTCTCGCGCAGCAAAGCCTGAGGCATTGGCCGCAATTATTGCGACAATCTGTGCTTCTGCCAGCAATCATGGTGCCTCAAGGACACGAAAAGCTACGCAATGGGGGATTTTTAGAACGCAAAGCTTGCATTAGCTCTCCATGGCGGTAAAAGCGCGTTCAACGAAGGCATTTGCCAAGGACATCTCCCATGAAGCTCTTTGCGGGCAATTCAAACCGGGTGCTTGCGGAAGCCGTTGCCCGATACCTCAACGTTTCTCTCGGAAAGGCAGTCGCGAAGCGGTTTGCTGACCAGGAGATCTTCTTCGAAATCCAGGAGAACGTGCGCGGACAGGATGTCTTCATCCTTCAGTCCACCTCCTACCCTGCCAATGACCACCTGATGGAACTGTTGATCATGATCGACGCGTTCCGCCGGTCTTCGGCACGGCGCATCACGGCAGTGCTGCCCTACTTCGGCTATGCCCGCCAGGACCGCCGTACCTCCGGACGCACGCCGATCTCGGCCAAGCTGATCGCCAACCTGATCACGCAGGCCGGTGCAGACCGCGTCCTGACGCTCGATCTTCATGCGGGCCAGATCCAGGGCTTCTTCGATATCCCGACCGACAACCTGTTCGCCGTTCCGGTGATGGCTCGCGATGTGCGCGTCAACTACAAGCAGGAAAACGTCATGGTCGTGTCGCCGGACGTGGGCGGCGTGGTTCGCGCCCGCTCGCTGGCGAAGCGGATCGATGCGCCTCTGGCCATTGTCGACAAGCGCCGCGATCGCCCGGGCGAGTCCGAAGTCATGAACATCATCGGTGACGTAAGCGGCCGCGACTGCCTCCTCGTTGACGACATCGTCGACTCGGGCGGCACGCTCTGCAACGCTGCCGAGGCTCTGCTGGCCAACGGCGCAACCAGCGTGACGGCCTACATCACGCACGGTGTTCTCTCTGGCGCCGCCGTAGAGCGCATCACCGGGTCGAAGCTCAAGGAGCTGGTCATCACCAACTCCATCCAGCCGACCGAGGCCGTCGAGGCAGCGCACAATATCCGCGTCGTAACGATCTCCGACCTGATCGGCGAGGCCATCCTGCGCACCGCATCGGAACAGTCGGTCTCAAGCCTGTTCGACTGATCGGAAGCATCAGAGACAAGTTTTTGAAGGGCGGTTCATCCGCCCTTTTTCATGCGATCTCCGCTCCCCGCTCCTCGAGCAGCTCGCGCAGCACCGAGCGGTGGCAACGAGCCTCATTCTCGCAATAGCAGCCCACGGAAAAAGTGGTGGTGTGGGAGAGCGCTGCGAGCAGATCCAGCGTTCGGCTCGCAGCAGACTCCTTCATCTCCTTGCGGAAGGCGCGGACAAACTTGTTCCAGTCCGCATCCGTTTCAGCGTGCAGAGCCTCCGACACCAGATCGGGTGACGGAGAAAGCTCCGGATACCAGACGTCGTACCAATTGTCCGCCGCGAAGCGATCCTTCGGCACACCTCGTGGGGGGCGGCGCACCGTTCCGATGCGCAGCCCTTCATCCGGATGCCGCCTGGTACCAAGACGAACGATGCGAATGGCCATTTCCAGATCCCACGTTGCCATTTCCGGCATGATAGGATGTTGGGACGAAGCCGCAAGCCCATGGTTTCCGCCTCCGTGCGCTTGCACAATCGGGTGGTCCGCGCTATAGACCCCACGTCCACGTAGACACCCTTGGAGGCAACGCGGATGCAGGTACGCCAGACGGTTTCCGTCAGTGGCGGCTTTGCTGTTTCCGAATGTGCGGCGTGCTTTGCATGATGCTCGTTTGGGAATACTCCAGCAACTGAAAGGAAAATGCCATGAGCCAGAGCTCGACGCTTAAGGCCGAGGCGCGCGAACGGGTTGGTAAGGGGTCCGCCCGTGCACTTCGCCGCGAAGGAAAGATTCCAGCCGTAATCTACGGCGACAAGCAGGCCCCCGTTGCGATCACGGTTTCCGCCAAGGAAATCTACTACCGCATCTACAACGGCGGTTTTTCAACCACCGTTCTCGACATCGATGTCGACGGCAAGACCTACCACGTTCTGCCGAAGGAATATCAGCTGGACAAGGTCAAGGACACGCCTCTGCACGTAGACTTCCTGCGCGTTGGCAAGAATTCCGTCGTGACCGTGAACGTTCCGGTTCACTTCGAGAACGAAGAGCAGTCCCCGGGCCTCAAGCGCGGTGGCGTTCTGAACGTCGTTCGTCACGAAGTCGAAGTACACTGCCCGGCTGAAGCCATCCCCGAGGCAATCGTTGTCGACCTCACGGGTACCGATCTTGGCGACTCCATCCACATCTCGGCCGTCAAGCTGCCGAAGGGTGTAGAGCCGACCATCACCGATCGCGACTTCACCATTGCTACGATCGCAGCTCCTGCAGGCCTGAAGTCTGAAGAAGCTGAAGAAGGCGCACAGGCTGAGGGCGAAGCCGAGGCCGAGTAAGGCTTCCTGGCTTAACCTGATACAAGGGCAAGACAGACATGCTGCTTATCGCAGGGCTTGGAAATCCCGGGTCGCAATATGCGGGTCAGCGGCACAATGTCGGGTTCATGGCGGCGGATGCAATACACCGCCGCCATTCCTTTGGACCGTGGTCCAAGAAATTCAGCGCCCTCGTTGCCGAGGGACGTATCGGCGGCGAAAAGGTGCTGCTGATCAAGCCACAGACCTACATGAACAATTCCGGCCAGGCGGTTGGCGAAGCCATGCGCTTCTACAAGCTTGAGCCGAAGGACCTGATCGTCCTCTATGACGAGCTGGACCTGGCGCCTTCAAAGATGCGGGTAAAGCTTGGCGGCGGATCTGGCGGCCACAATGGCATCAAATCCATCGACGCCCATTGCGGCAACCCCAACTACAAGCGCGTCCGCATTGGCATCGGGCATCCGGGCGACAAGGCGCGCGTCAGCGGCTACGTGCTCGGCGATTTCGCGAAGGCTGATCAGGATTGGCTGGAGCCGCTGCTGGACGCCATCGCCGACAATGCCGAGCTGCTGTGCAAGGGCGACGATGCAGGTTTCATGAACCGCGTCAGCCTCAAGGTTCAGGGCAAGGGCAGCGAACCTGCATCGGCGCCCGCTTCAAAGCCCAAGGGCCAGAGCCATATCCGGCAGGCGCGGCCTTCGCAACCAGCCATCAACGTTCCGCAGACGGGACCGATGGCCGCCATGCTGAAGAAACTCTTCGGTTCGAAGAACTCGTGACGTCAGAACGCATCGCGACGGTGCGTCGAATTGATCAAAGCGGCTTGAGCTTTGCCCACCGGGGCTTGACGGGGCGTGCTCCCCTACCCCATAGCCAAGCCAAACATCTGTTGAACGCTACAGGACACGCATAATGGGTTTCAAATGCGGGATCGTCGGACTTCCGAATGTCGGCAAGTCGACCCTTTTCAACGCGCTTACCAAGACGGCTGCGGCGCAGGCTGCAAACTACCCGTTCT
Source organism: Nitratireductor aestuarii (assembly GCF_014641695.1). Taxonomy (GTDB): domain Bacteria; phylum Pseudomonadota; class Alphaproteobacteria; order Rhizobiales; family Rhizobiaceae; genus Chelativorans; species Chelativorans aestuarii. The sequence continues at coordinate 200,931 of NZ_BMIF01000007.1, forward strand.
GCACCATTGAGCCGAACACCGGCGAAGTGGCGGTGCCGGATCCGCGCCTGAAGAAGATCGCGGCAGCTGCCGGGTCAAAGGAAATCATTCCGACGCGCATCTCGTTCGTCGACATCGCAGGCCTCGTGCGTGGCGCTTCGAAGGGCGAAGGCCTGGGCAACCAGTTCCTCGCGAACATCCGTGAGGTGGACGCCATCGTTCACGTGCTGCGCTGCTTCGAGGACGATGACATCACCCACGTCGAAGGCCGTATCGACCCGGTAGCGGATGCTGAGACGGTCGAGACGGAACTGATGCTCGCGGACCTCGAAAGCCTCGAGCGCCGTGCCGCCGGCTTCCGCAAGAAGGCCACGGCCAAGGACAAGGAAGCACTGGCTGTGCTGCCGATCATGGAGCGCGGCCTTACGTTGCTGCAAGACGGCAAGCCGGTGCGCCTGCTGCTGCCTGACCTGGATGCGGAAGAGCTGAAGATCCTGCGCAGCCTGAACCTGCTCACCTCCAAGCCTGTGCTCTACGTCTGCAACGTGGCGGAAGGCCAAGCTGCCACGGGCAACGAGCACACGAAGGCCGTTGAAGCCATGGCTGCGGCACAGGGTGCGGCCAGCGTTGTCATTTCAGCAGCGATCGAATCCGAGATCGCACAGCTGGGTGACGAGGAAGCAGCCGAGTATCTCGAAGCCATGGGCCTCGAGGAGCCGGGCCTCAACCGCCTGATCCATGCGGGCTACCAGCTTCTCGACCTGATCACCTTCTTCACCGCGGGCCCCAAGGAAACGCGCGCCTGGACCGTACTCAAGGGCGCAAAGGCCCCGCAGGCGGCAGGCGCGATCCACTCGGACTTCGAGCGCGGCTTCATCCGCGCGCAGACCATCGCTTACGACGACTTCACCACGCTTGGCGGCGAAACCGCCGCGCGCGAAGCCGGCAAGGCGCGCGACGAAGGCAAGGAATACGTCGTCCAAGACGGCGACGTGATGCTGTTCAAGTTCAACGTGTGATCAGCGATCTCGCAAGTCAAACGAAAGCCCCGGCCAGTGCTCACAGGCCGGGGCTTTCATTTTTGAAATACCTAGAGCAGTTCAGACTTTCGCAGAACTCTACACTTGCTCCAAATCAGAAACGATATGTCAGGCCAAGACGGACGTCGTGCGTATCGGCCTTAATCGAATAGATGTACGATCCTTCACCATAGTATGCTTCGACATCCTTCCGGCTGAAACGCGCATAACGGTATTCGCCCCTCAGGAAGAGGTTGTTGGTCAGTGCATATTCCGCACCAGCGCCAACGGTCCAACCGACCAGGTTCTTCGCCCCATCGGCGTAATAGCTGCCGTGATCTGTTTCATGCACCTTCAGGTGACCAACAGTCACGCCGCCAGCAATGTAAGGAAGGAAGCGGTCAAATGCGTACCCTATCCGGGCACGGGCACTGAAAGTGCGGTCAAATTTCGCCGTAACGCCATATGTACGATCGTCTGAATCTACAGCAGAGCCATGTACATCACCAAAGGAAACATCAGCCTCAGCGCCAAGAACGAAATTGTTTTCGAGCTGATGGTTGTAACCGATGTATACTCCTCCAAGTAGTCCACGAAGGTTGTGATTGTAGTTGTAAGCCGAATCCTCTGCATAGAAATAATCCGCATTGCCACCCACATTGTACCCGATCTGGGCACCAATATAAGCACCGGTCCAATTCAGCTGCGCCGGTCCGTCAGCGGCGAAATCTGCAGCATAGGCGGACGTAGAAGCAGCGGCTATGGCAGCAGCAGCAAGCAAACGCAAATTCATGAGCTTCCCCCAAAAAAATTGGCACGCGGATAGTGCCTGCCACTATTTAACCGGCAAACAAAAAATTTTCCATTTAATTCTTATGCCGCATGTCAAAAGTCTGCCGTGACAGCATCAACTTGTACCCGACAACGAAAACCCGGCCGAAGCCGGGTTCCGTAGCGCAGGTTGTTACCTGTATATCTGGAGAGCCAGTTAGAACTTGTAGGCGATACCGACGCGGAATTCGTTGGTGTTCGACTTCACATCGTATGCGTAATCGCTGGCGGTACCATCTACGAAGAGCGACTTGTTGTTGTACTTGGTGTAGCGATATTCGGCCCGCAGGGCAAGGTTGTCCGTCACCGCATATTCACCACCAACGCCCAGGTTCCAGCCGAAAAGGTTGGCATCGGCAGATCCGGAGTTCACACTATTGGTTTCGTGGAAATTCAGGCGAGCGTAGGAAATACCACCAGCGATGTAAGGCATGAAGCGATCAACGGCCACACCCAGACGAACACGGGCAGCAGCGGCGCGATCAATCTTTGTGGTAGCCTCGTAGGCCCAATCGCCAGGTGCGAGGAGCGAAGCGTGGATATCGCTAAACGTTACGTCAGCTTCGCCACCAAGGACCACGCCGTTGTCGAACTGATGATTGTAACCGACGTATACGCCGCCCAGCAGGCCGCGAAGTGTCTTGTCGTAATCGTAGTCGTCGTTCCAAGTACGCTCTTCGAGGTAGTACTCGGCAGCGCCGGAGGCGCTGTAACCAATCTGCGCGCCGACATATCCGCCGGTCCAGTTGAAAGCTTCCGAAGAAGATACGTCCGCAGCAAGGGGGGAACCGGAAACGCCCATCATTGCGGCTAGCGCGAGTGCCTAAAACTTCATGATAAGCCCCGTGAATCGAAAATTGATAATTTTCAGTAAACGAGTGCGTAGATAATACTGCTGCATAAATACCGCAGCTCGTAAACAATGATGTCTTATAAACAGATTAGCTGTATCCCGCCGAACTGATGTGGCCCGGGCTGTCCGTTGCTCACTGCGAACGCAGGGTGGGGGTATTAAACGACCCTCAGCCACAACAAATCCGTCATCCTGATGAATAGGATGGTCGATCGCGACCGAGCTATTGTGTAAGTAGATCTCCGGCTCTGGTGCGGCAGAAGGAGGTACGCCATTGCTCACTGCATATGTGGTCGATCATGACCGGCTTCTGCCCGTGACAGACCTCACCCTTCACAAGGAGGCGATCGTCTGGGCCGACCTCCTCGCCCCCACGCCAGAAGAGCAGCGCGCGGTGGAGGAATGGCTCGGTATCGAGTTTCCAAGCCGGGAAGAGATGGAGGAGATCGAGATCTCCAGCCGTCTTTATGCCGAGAACGGTGTGCACTACATGACCGTGACCGTTCCGGTGCAATCCGACGGCGACTCGCCCGAGGTCGGACCCGTGACGTTCATCCTCGCGGGAGACAGGCTGCTCACGCTTCGCTTTCACACGCCCTATGCCTTCCAGACCTTTCCTGAGCTCGCCACCAAGACGCCCCTTGGCTGCAGCTCGGGCAGCATGATCCTCATCAGCCTGCTCGAAGTGATCGTCGATCGCATCGCTGATGTGCTGGAGCGGACGAGCCAGGATATTCTCGAGATATCATCGCGAATCTTCCAGTCGCGCGAAAAGAAGGCGTCGACACGGGACCAGCAGTTCCACGCAATCCTGCGGCAGATCGGCAAGAAGGAGCACCTGCTCTCCATCCTGCAGGAGAGCCTGCTGACGCTGAAACGCATGTCCGGCTACCTGACGGCGCTCAAGCTCTCCGCACCCGACAAGGAGGCGAGCGTGCGCATCAAGATCCTTTCGCGCGACATCATCTCGCTCGCCGACCACGCAATCGGCAAGTCGCAGAAGATCAACTTCCTGCTCGATGCGACGCTCGGCATGATCAACATCGAACAGAGCGCCATCATCAAGATCTTCTCCGTTGCGGCCGTCGTCTTCCTGCCACCCACGCTAGTGGCTTCCATCTACGGGATGAACTTTGGTATCATGCCGGAACTTCATTGGAGGTACGGATACCCGATGGCCATCGGCCTGATGGTTCTGTCCGCACTCCTTCCCTACCTCTATTTCAAGCGGCGCGGCTGGCTCTAGCCGCGCTCCTGGGCAATCGACATGGACGTTACAGTGCGCGCGTATGAAGACTTTGCTGTGGGGCAATCATTCCCCTATGGCAAGAAGCTGATGACAGCCGAAGAAATCATTCGGTTCGCGAAGAAATTCGACCCACAGCCCATGCATCTGGACGACGAGGCCGGAAAGGCGAGCCTGCTCGGCGGGATGGCAGCTTCGGGCTGGCATACGTGCGGCATCTTCATGCAGCTTGCCTTTGAGGCCTTCGTCAAGAATTCAACGGCGCAAGGGGCGCCTGGCGTCGATGATCTGCGGTGGAAGCGACCCGTCCATGCCGGAGACGAGCTCTCCGGGTCGTCCACGGTGCTGCAAAAGCGGGTTCTCAGATCGCGTCCGCACATCGGGCTGGTCACCTTCCGGCACATCATCACGAACCAGCGAAGTGAAACCGTCATGGAGCTGGAGAACTCCATTCTGTTCGCCCTCAGAGATCCGCAAACAGGAGCAGACGCATGAGCCGGGAACTCGACAGCTACTTGAGGATCGGCGAACGGGTGAACCTCGGCAGCCACCTTTTCACCGCAGAGGAGATCATCGACTACGCCAGCGAATTCGATCCGCAGGAATTCCACGTCGATCCTGCAAAGGCTGCTGACAGCCTATTCGGGGGGCTCTGCGCTTCGGGCTGGCACACCTGCGCCATGTGGATGCGGCACAACACTGCCGAGCGGGACGGCGGGGGCGCACCGCGCTGGGAAGGTGAAGGCGCGGAACCTGAAAAAGGCCCCTCGCCCGGCTTCAGGAACCTGCGCTGGATGAAGCCGGTATTCGCAGGCGACACCATCACGTTCTACCGCACCTCGATCAGTTACCGCCCGCTTGCCTCGCGGCCTGGCTGGATCGTGCTGCTTGCCAAGGGCGAAGCATTCAATGGCGATGGCCAGCAGGTCATGGAGATGGAGAACTCGGTTCTCTACAAGTACAGCCCGACCAACTCGGCATAACTCTCGCAGCCAATGCGCACAAAAGCCGCGACGGATGCGCCGCGGCTTTTTTGTTTCCCGCAACTCTGGACGGAAAACCGGTTCCCACTTTTCCTGGAGTTGACCGGTTTCTCGCAACTCCTGACGGAAAACCGGTTCCCACTTTTCCTGGAGTTGCTCTGTTTTCCCGCAACTCCAGACGGAAAACCGGTTCCCACTTTTCCTGGAGTTGCTCTATTCACCCTCGAACGAGATCAGGGTGCGCACGTCCACGCCCATGGCTTCCAGACGGGCGCGGCCGCCGAGATCCGGCAGGTCGATAACGAAACATGCCGCAACAATGTCAGCGCCGATCTGATGCAGAAGGCGGCAGGCCGCTTCTGCCGTGCCTCCGGTGGCGATCAAGTCGTCCACGAGGATGACCTTCTCGCCGGGCGCGACGGCATCCACATGCATCTCCATCTCGTCGAGACCGTACTCGAGGCTGTAGGCGACGCGCACCGTCTCGTGCGGAAGCTTGCCCTTCTTGCGGATCGGCACGAAGCCGGAAGAGAGCTGGTGCGCCATGGCGCCGCCCAGGATGAAGCCGCGCGCCTCGATGCCGGCGATCTTGTCGATCTTGTTGCCGGCATAGGGGTGGACGAGCTCATCGATGGCACGGCGGAAAGCGCGCGCATTGCCGAGCAGCGTCGTGATATCGCGGAAGAGGACGCCGGGCTTCGGATAGTCCGGAATGGTCCGGATCGATTCCAGGAGGGTTTCTTCAAGCGTCCGCTTCATCGTCAGTTCCTCGCCGTAGTCCGCTGTCTGGCGGGCACCAGAGGCGGCTGGAGGTGCGTTGGCAGGGCCATGCACCGAAAGTCTGTTGTTGATCCACCAATAGCCAACACGGCCATACGCGCAACAAAAAAGGGCGCCTCAGGGGCGCCCTTTTCAATGGAAGTTGCTTTCCGGATCAGTGTGCAATGTCCTTCCAGACCTTGCGCTTGGTCAGGAACATCAGGCCCGCAAAGAGGACCAGGAAGACCATGACCACGAAGCCGGTGGACTTGCGAGCTTCAAGGTGCGGCTCGGCAGCCCACATCAGGAAGGCCGAGATGTCGCGCGAGTACTGGTCGAGCGTCTCAGGCGAACCATCATCATAGGTCACCTGGCCGTCGGTCAGCGGCTGAGCCATCGCCAGCGAGTTGGAGGCGATGAAGTGCGGGTTGTAGTAGGTGCCTTCCGGAACCTGAACACCCTCAGGCGCTTCTTCGTAACCCGTCAGCAGGCTGTAGATGTAGTCCGGTCCACCTTCGGCATACTGCGTGAAGATGTCGAAGACGAAGGTCGGGAAGCCGCGCTCTACGGCGCGTGCCTTCGCGATCAGCGACAGATCTGGCGGAACAGCACCGTTGTTGGATGCTGCAGCCTGCTGCGCGTTGGCGAACGGAGCGGGGAAGTAATCCGACGGCGTCGCAGGACGGGTGAACATGTCACCGTCGTCGTTCGGGCCATCTTCAACTTCGTACTCTGCAGCCAGGGCACGGACCTGCCCTTCATCGTAGCCAAGGTCTGACAGCGTGCGGAAGGCCACGCGGCTCAGCGAGTGACACGAGGAACAGACCTCACGGTAGATCTTCAGACCGCGCTGCAGCTGACCCTTGTCGTAGTGACCGAACGGACCTGCGAAGCTCCAGTTCTGCTCGACAGGCTTCTCGTGCGGGAATTCAGCTGCACCAGCAGCACCGGCCAGCGAGAGCCCAACGCCAAGCGCGGCCAAGGTGCGGATAAACGTATTCATCGACATAATCCCTTTGCGCATCGCTTAGCCCTGGGTCGTCTGGGCTGCGGCATTCGCACCAGCCTTGTTCTTCTCCAGCACAGCTTCCGTGATGGAGTTCGGCAGACGACGTGGCGTTTCGATCAGGCCGAGAACCGGCATGATGATGATGAAGAAGGCGAAGTAGTAGAGCGTCGCACCCTGAGCGAGGGCAACATACAGGCCTTCTGCCGGACGGGAGCCGAGCCAGCCGAGGAACACGCTGTCAATGACGAAGAGCCAGAAGAACAGCTTGTACCAGGGACGGTAGACCGCCGAACGAACCTTGGAGGTGTCGAGCCACGGAACCACGAACAGCACAGCGATCGCGCCGAACATCGCAAGAACGCCACCGAGCTTGGAGTCGATCGGTCCGATGTTGAAGGTGATCGCACGCAGGATCGCGTAGAACGGCAGGAAGTACCATTCCGGAACGATGTGGGCCGGCGTCACTAGGGCGTTAGCCTCGGTGTAGTTGTCCGGGTGACCCAGGAAGTTCGGGATGTAGAAGATGAAGTAGGCGAAGACCAGGAGGAAGACCACCATCGCCAGCGCGTCCTTAATGGTCGCATAGGGCGTGAAGGCAACCGTGTCGGTCTTCTGCTTGACTTCGATGCCGGTCGGGTTGGTCTGGCCGGTTACGTGCAGTGCCCAGACGTGCAGGACGACGACGCCAGCGATCATGAAGGGCAGCAGGTAGTGCAGCGAGAAGAAACGGTTGAGCGTCGGGTTGTCAACGGCGAAGCCACCGAGCAGCAGCTGCTGGATCCAGTCACCAACGACCGGGATCGCGGTGAAGAAGCCGGTGATAACGGTTGCACCCCAGAAGCTCATCTGGCCCCACGGAAGCACGTAGCCCATGAAGGCGGTTGCCATCATGAGGAGGTAGATCACGCAGCCGAGGATCCAGAGCATCTCGCGGGGAGCCTTGTACGAACCGTAGTACAGGCCACGCATGATGTGGATGTAGACCGCGATGAAGAAGAACGATGCGCCGTTGGCATGCATGTAGCGGAGCAGCCAACCGGAGTTGACGTCGCGCATGATCTGCTCAACCGAGGTGAAGGCGACGCCCGTGTTGGCCGCGTAGTGCATGGCCAGAACGATACCCGTCACGATCTGCACCGCCAGCATCAGGCTGAGGATGCCGCCGAACGTGTAGGCATAGTTCAGGTTGCGCGGAACTGGGTAGGCAACGAAAGAATCATAGACCAGACGCGGCAATGGCAGCCGAGCGTCCATCCAGCGGCCTACGCCGGTCTTGGGTGTATAGGTAGAGTGTCCACCGCTCATAAAAATGTGCTCCCTACGCCCTTAGCCGACCTGAATGACGGTATCGGATACGAATGAAAACGTCGGTACGAGAAGGTTTTCTGGCGCAGGACCCTTACGGATGCGGCCAGCCGTATCGTAGTGCGAACCGTGGCACGGGCAGAACCAGCCGCCGAAATCACCGGCCTGACCGAGCGGCACGCAACCAAGGTGCGTACAGACGCCAAGCATCACAAGCCAGTTTTCCTTGCCCTCGCCTGCCGAGCGGCTGAGGTCGTCAGCGGGTGCATCGGCATTCAGGTTCTGGTTACGCGCAACGGGGTCCTTCAGCTCAGACAGGGGAACCTGACGAGCCTGCTCAATTTCTGCTTCAGTGCGGTTGCGAATGAAGACAGGGCGGCCGCGCCACTTCACAGTCAGCGACATGCCAGGTTCGACTGCCGAGACATCGACCTGGATCGAAGCAAGGGCACGCGTCGATGCGTCAGGCTGCATCTGGTCAATAAACGGCCAAACAGCGCCGGCGAGACCTACTGCACCGGCAGTGCCGGTAGCGACGTAGAGAAAATCGCGGCGAGTATGTTGGGAATCGGTAGCGCTCACGAGACCTCGATCCTTTCACCTCAGGCTAAAAACCCGGAGAAAAGGCTTATATCACTAAACCCATGCAACGGACTATCCGCTGATGGGCAAGCAATTCCCCCGGCAATTTGCGATGGTTTCTATGCTCGACATAAGCGCTTGTCCAGTCGCACCTCGGTTATTGGGCAGATTGTCGCGGGGGAAAATACGTAGAAAATGGATCAAACGAGGCATTTTTGAGAAGCATCATCTTCACGCCTGAAGATGCTTAATCGATTTTAGACCATCTGAACTCGGGCCCGATGAAGCTCACCTAGGATTGCCCAAGGCGCACCAGCACTTCGCGGGGAATGTTGAGTTCGCGGATGATTTCGTCGTGTTTGCGCAGCCCGACAAGCTCACGCTGGATGAAATAAGCGTAGACCGCATCCACAGCCTTCTTGCGGACAGCGAGCCGCTCCTCAGCATCTCCGGAGAATGCCAGCAGGTTAGCCACACATTCCTGTGCATTGCGTCCGGCATGGCCAAGCGCGGTCGCCATTTCTCCCGCCAGCTCGTAATCCAGAACGTTGATTCCGGTTTGCGGGGCGGAGGAAGAGTTCGATCCGGGCGGTCGAAGCAAGGTTTGATTCTCCCCTCGATGGTTGCCGCAGCTTCAGCCAGGCATCTGGAGCGCCAGCTGCGATCGAGGAAATATAGACACTGATGCCCAAATAAAAAGCCCGACGGATTTGTGGTCCGCCGGGCCGGCAATCACAGCTCTACATATATGCTTATGGCCACTTCACCACGGGTGGCATGCTCGACAGGATCGAATCCACGTTGCCGCCGGTCTTCAGGCCGAAGGTGGTGCCCCGATCATAGAGCAGGTTGAACTCGACATAGCGGCCGCGGCGCACCAGCTGTTCCTCGCGATCGGCCTCGGTCCAGTTGGTATTGAAGTTCCGGCGCACGAGATACGGGTATACGATCAGGAAGGCGCGGCCGACGTCCTGCGTGAAGGCAAAATCGGCGTTCCAGCCGCCCTTCTCTTCGGACGAGTGCAGCCAGTCGTAAAAGATGCCGCCGATGCCGCGCGCCTCATTTCGGTGCGGCAGGAAGAAGTACTCGTCGCACCATTCCTTCATCTTGGCGTAATCGGCCACCTCGCGGTGCTTGTCGCAGACGAACTGCATCGCCTTGTGGAAGGCAACCGTATCCGGATCCTCCTGCGTGCGGCGGCGGTTCAGCACCGGCGTCAGATCGGCGCCCCCGCCAAACCACTGACGGCTGGTGACCACCATCCGGGTGTTCATATGGACGGCAGGCACATGCGGGTTCTGCGGGTGGGCGATCAGCGAAATGCCGGACGCCCAGAACTGCGGATCGGCTTCCGCTCCGGGAATCTGCTTGCGGAACTCGGGCGAGAATTCACCGTGGACGGTCGAGACGTGGACGCCAACCTTCTCGAACACGCGGCCATGCATGATAGACATGACGCCGCCGCCGCCCTTGCCCTCCTGGCGCAACCAGGGGGTGCGCTCGAAGCGGCCGGGCGCATGGCTCGACAGAGGGCCGGTCAGTTCATCTTCGAGGGCCTCGAAGGCCGCGCAGATGCGGTCGCGCAATTCCTCGAACCACTTCCGGGCAGTTTCCTTCTTCTGGTCTATGTCCTCCGGCAGGCCAACGGGAATCTCTTGCCGCTCCATGGAACTCCTTCCTGCACAAGGCGAACGAACAGTGCCAAGTGCAATAATTGACTCGCAATTTTGAGACTTGATCCCTAATCTCATTATATGCCGGGTCAAGGAGTTCTTTCGTGCGAGTACCCGCTAAACCTCCACTTTCGGGGCTGAAAAAGAGCCTCGACAAGAAGCGGTCGCAGGACGGTAGCCGCCTGCCACGGGACGGGTTCGTGCGCGAAACGTTCAAGCTGCCCCGAGCCGAAGCGCGCGCCAAAGCCAAGGAATGGCTGGAACGCTGGCCCAAGCAGGCCTACTGGACCGAGATCGAAAGCTGGGCAGAACGGCCGGGCGACCACATCGAATTCACGATGCGCCGCCTGCCGAACGCGGATTAGAGCTCCACTGATATGCAGCGGGCCCTTGGTGCCCGCTTGGAATGATCATCCGCTGATCCGATCCCGGTCATGCGGCAGGGTGTAGTCGATCTCGGGGCCGACCGGGACGATGCCCGTCGGATTGATCGTCTTGTGGCTGCCGTAGTAGTGCGCCTTGATGTGCAGCATGTTGACCGTCTCGGCCACACCCGGAACCTGAAAGAGTTCGCGCAGGTAGTTCGAAAGATTCGGATAATCGACGATCCGACGGATGTTGCACTTGAAGTGGCCAACATAGACCGGATCGAAGCGCACCAGCGTTGTGAACAGCCGCCAATCCGCTTCCGTCAGGCGGTTACCGACCAGGTAGCGCTGGCGAGACAGACGATCCTCCAGCTTGTCCAGCGTGGCGAAAAGCTGCGTGACGGCCTCTTCGTAGGCTTCCTGCGTCGTCGCAAAGCCTGCGCGGTAGACGCCGTTGTTGACCTTTGCATAGACGATGTCGTTGATCGCATCGATCTCGGCCCGATGCTCCTCAGGGTAGAAATCCAGCGAGGCATCGCCCCATTCGTCAAACGCCTCGTTCAGCATGCGGATGATGTCCGCAGACTCGTTGGAGACAATCGTCTGGGTCTTCTTGTCCCACAGTACTGGCACCGTCACGCGGCCGGAGTAATGCGGGTCAGCACGCGTGTAGATCTGGTGCAGGTAGTCGTAGCCGTAGAGGTCGTCGCCAGTGGCCCCGTCTTCCTTCAGGAAGGTCCAGCCATTCTCGCCCATGAAGTGATGGACGATCGACACAGAAATCACGTCCTCCAGCTTCTTCAGCTTGCGGAAGATGAGTGTTCGATGCGCCCACGGGCAGGCAAGCGAAACGTAAAGGTGGTATCGCCCGGGCTCAGCCTTGAAGCCGCGGCTGCGACCGTCTGCCGGCTCGCCGGTTTTCGTCACAAAATCCCGGAATTGCGATTTGGAGCGCTCGAAGCGACCGCCCGTCTTTGAAGTGTCGTACCATTCGTCATGCCAGACGCCATCAACCAGTAGTCCCATCAGGATCTCCTTTTGTTGGCTGTGATGTATGGGACTACGCGCGAGGTTCACAGGTGGTTTCGTGTGAACGGTGCGTCAACAGATTGCGCGGAACGCTTCAAGGCATATGGACGAGCGGAGATTTTGATGCTAGCAGCGCAAGCATCAGGGAGACTGAAGGTGGCATTTATCTCGATCGAGCGACGACGATAAGGCAGAAGCCCGCTGGACCGCGGGGGATTTCGTGCGGCCATTTCGTTACCAGTTAGCTCATCGGGTTCGTTTCCCATGTCCTTCTCCGAGTTTACCTTCACGCAGGAAACTCCTGCGCACGACGCTGAGATTGAAGCCATCAACGCCGAGGCCTTTGGCCCAGGCCGTTTCGTCAAATCTTCCTACAAGATCCGTGAGGGCGGTGCGCACGACCGCTCCATGTCCTATGTCGTGCTAAAGGATGGGCATGTCGTCGCCTCCGTGCGCATGACGCCGATCGCCGCCGGACAAGGACGTGCGATGCTGCTCGGGCCGCTCGCCGTGAAGCCGGAGTTCAAGAACCAGGGTCTGGGCAAGGCGCTGGTGCGGATTGCGCTTGAGGCGGCTGCAACGGCTGGCGCAGGCGTGACCATGCTCGTGGGCGACGCGCCCTACTATGAGCCGCTCGGTTTCCGGCGGATCCCCTACGGCCAGATAGAGATGCCACGGCCGACGGACCCGAACCGGATGCTCGCGGTTGAGCACGTTCCCGGCGCTTTGAGCCTGATGCGCGGGCTCGTCACGCACGCCGCGCTGGCGGCAGTAATTTCCTGAATAAATCAATATAGACGATGATCGTGGCGGCTTCCGCGCCACGATTTCTGCTTTCTGTAAGATTTGTGACAGATTATATTACTGTTTGGCCTAGGAGTTGGCGGAATTGACCACGATAGGTGCTTCAAATGTCGACGTTCGTCTCACTTCCTACCCGCTTTGGTGGTAGCCTGAACATTTCTGTCTCAGATGCCGCATCGCTCGCGGTACGATCCGCAAACGGAATGTCTGGCACAACAAGCCTCACAAAGATCTGGGACAGGATCAAAGACTGGTTCCTTGGGACGCATTTCGTCGAAGCAAAGGAACATCTCGCGCAGTTGTACGCCGCAGGGGTAGCAGATGAAGATCGATTAGCGAGCTTCCAGGAGCTGAAGAAGTTTGCCGGCCCGGCTTTTCAGGACAGATTCTCAATAGTGCCTCAGGATTTTGGCTACGCGATCGAAATAGACTACGGCAGTGGTCTGCCTGCGTATCATCATGAAATCACAGTCTGCAGTGAACGTTACCTGGAGTTGAAGTGGAACCAGGTGGCAGGTGAGGCTCTCGACCCGGGCAAATCCGAGGAAGATCGAACCCGCATTTTGCGGGAGCATGAAACCCAGCTCATGAATGACCTATCCCGGCTGACGTACGTTATCGACAGTGAGCCCCTCGATTTCAGCCCGCCGGTCGGCGCCGAGCCGAACGATGCACGGCTCATGCTGCAGACGTTCAGGGCAGTGCTTCTGTCTGGAGGCACCCTGACGAGCCAACAGCACGTTGCTGTTGAGGCCCTCGCCGCTCAAGGAATTTTTGCAGATGTTGGATTCTCCGCCCAGGATATCAACGGCGGTAAACTTAGCATTGAAGCGATAGCTGCCGGTCTCATTGGCCCAGAGTTGCAGCAAACCCTCAACATCTCTCGATCCGGCGATGACATCATCTTGCAGGGGATATCGATCAAGGAAGCTGTCGACCTTACCCGCACCAATTTCAAACGCTCCCCCCTGATGCTCAGCAGGGTCGTCGATTTTTCGCTCTCGATCGATCCTGCTGGACGCGTAAAAGTGATTTCGGCGAGCTACTGCGGTCCCGAAAGAGAGTAGCAGGCAACGACTTCCTGGGCGCTTAGATCATTTCAGTGTTTCACAGAAACGCTGAGATGATCTAAGCCTCTGTTGTAACGCAATTCCCACGGAAAACCGGTTCCCACTTTTCCTGGAATTGCTCTAGCCGCTGATCGTAACGTAGCCTTCGGGGCTGATCGGCCAAGCGGGGTTCCAGGCAATTTCCCAGGCGTGATCATCCGGATCAGCGACATAGCCACGGAAGCCGCCGTGCGGCGGGGCATCTGCTTCCCGGATGAGCCTGCCGCCGGCCTTCAGCAGCTGCTCCATGACCGGCACAACCTCTTCTTGTGTGTGGACATTGTGGGCAAGCGAGAACGCGCCGGGCGTGACAAGGCCCGTGCGGTTCATGTCGCTTTCCAGCGATGAAAGCTTGAAGAGACCCAGCACGAAGCCGTTCATCTGAAAGAAGATGATTTCGTCATTGGCAAATTTTGGCTTCCAGCCGAAGCCCTGCTCGTAGAAATGGCGCGAGCGATCAAGATCGCGAATGCCGAGCGTGATGATCGATATTTGCTGTTGCATGTCCAATACCCTCAACTCGCCCTGCACCGTGCAAGGCGTTCAGGTCTTGGGCCGTCCTAGCCCCATCTGCAGCTCGAGCTGTCGTGACCAGTGGAAGGACCGTACTCACAAATAGAGTACGGGGTTGGGCCAACCGTCCACAACCTAACCTGTTTCAGACAGGGTAAGTCTCGCAGATTGCCCCGGATGCATCAAGGCCGACGGGAGGGTTACCGCCCTTCCCGGTACCACATCGCGCCGAAGGCCAGCAGCAGGACACCAAGGCCCAAGAAGCCCGCAAAGAGCGGCACACGCTGCACCGAGCGGAGAATGCTGTCGTTGGTGGTTCTGAGCCCGATCCAGTCGCGCCCGGAAGCCACTGTGGCATTCGCCCGGACCGGAACGATGTTGGGCAGCGAAAGGCCGGTAACACCCTTGGTCAGGCGGCGGACGCTGCCGCGCGATCCTTCGGTCACAGGACGCAGCACGTCTTCCGTGGAAACGGTCGCCGCGAATTCCGGCGCGTTCACCGGACCTACATGGGCGAGCGCAGTCAGATCGCCGCTCGTCACCTGGTAAAGGCCGATTTCATCCGTCTCCATGACAGCGTCGAAGAGGCCCGGCGTGCCTGCCACCAGCGGCAGCTCGCGCTTCTCGCCGGAGGGCATGGTGACCGTCACCGGCTCCGGCTCGTCTGCCATGGTCTGGCGGGTGATTTCCAGCGTCATGCCGCGGCCCGCAGCGGTGAGGCGCTCTTCCTCAAGCTCCGGTTCCTTCATCAGCCAGTGGGCGATGCGGCGATAGAGCGAAACATAGGGACCGCCGCCTTCAAAGCCGCGCGCCCAGAGCCAGCCCTGATCCGACAGGAACATGCCGACCCTGCCCTCGCCAACGCGGGAGAGAACGAGCAACGGGCTCTTGTCGGGACCTTCCATGACCACATGGCCATCCGGCTGATCAATACCTACGAGGCGGAACCAGCGGCTCCAGTTCGGTGGGTCAACGTCCGAACCGTCCAGGCCGCGTGTGACGGGATGGCGGGCGCCAGTGTCGCTCAGGCGCGGCAAGAACCCGCTCTCCTGCACCTCGCCAGTGGGTACGGCAGGTAGAACAGAGATCAGCGGCGTGCGGGCGATCGACTGCTCGCTTGCGAATTCCGGTCCGGCCGCGATGAGCAGCGCACCGCCGTTCTGCACATATTCCGAGATATAGTCGTAATAGAGCAGCGGCAGCACATCACGGTGCTGGTACCGGTCGAAGATGATGAGGTCGAAATCCTCGACCTTCTCGACAAACAGCTCGCGCGTCGGGAAAGCGATGAGCGACAGCTCGTTGATCGGAGTTCCATCCTGCTTCTCCGGGGGGCGCAGGATGGTGAAGTGCACGAGGTCAACGGAGGCGTCCGACTTCAGCAGGTTGCGCCAGGTGCGCTCACCCGAATGGGGCTCGCCGGAGACCAGCAGCACGCGCAGGTTCTCGCGGATACCGTCGACAAGGGCGACAGTCCGATTGTTGGTTTCGGTGAGTTCGCCCTCCTCCACCGGCATCCGCAGCTCGACAACATTGCGGCCGGCGATCGGGATGGTGACGGAGACGGGCATTTCCTCGCCAATCGCCGCCTGCTCTATTGATTGGAGCTCGCGGTTTACGAAGACCTCGACTTCAACGATCCCCTTTTCCTGGGGAGCCGAGATGACGCGATAGGTCATTTCCATCGGCTGGCCGACGATGGCGAAGCGCGGCGCGCGCTCAAAGCGGATGCGACGGTCCTTCTCGTCCTCCTCGCCGGTGATCAACGCATGAAGCGGCGCAGTAAGCCCGGCGGCATTCTCGGGAACATCATGCACCTGCCCGTCAGTGATCATGATCGTTCCGCCGATGCGCGAGGGCGGGACGTCGTGCAATGCACCTTCCATCGCCTCAAACAGACGCGTCTCGGTCCGCTCTTCCGCGGCGTCGCTCTGACCGGCTTCGATCATACGGACTTCGAACTGGTTGAAGCGCTCAAGACGGGCGCGCAATGCTGCCGCGGCCTGTTCGGTTACCTCGGAGCGATCACCGATATTCTGGCTCTGGCTCTTGTCGACCACAAGGGCGACGACGCTTTTCAGCGGGTCGCGCTGTTCTTCCAGCAGCACGGGATTGAGGAGTGCCAGCGCGAGAGCCGCCAAAGCCGCCAGACGCAGCACCGAACCGCGCTGGCGCATGAAGAGACCAACCAGTACGAGCAGCGCGATGGGTACCAGCACCAGTGCAAGCGTCAGGACAGGAAACAGCGGCTCGAAGCTGATGGACCAGTTCATGCTCTACTGCCCCAGACGTTCGAGGATTGCCGGTACGTGCACCTGGTCCGACTTGTAGTTGCCGGTCAGCATGTACATCATGATGTTCACGCCCGCGCGATAGGCGTAGATGCGCTGCATCGGATCAGACGGCACGGTCGGCAGCATCGCTTCGCCGCCGGAGTCGATCGCCCACGCCCCCGCGAAGTCATTGCCGGTGATCATGATCGGCGTCACGCCATCGCCCACACGCACCGGACGGTCCTGCCGGCTTTGAGCGTTGACGGAGGCTTCAACCCAGAGCTCGCTGCCACGGAAGCGGCCTGGAAACTCATCCAGGATGAAGAAGGCCTTGGTCAACACGTGGTCTTCCGGGACCGGCTCAAGTGCAGGGACATTAAGGCCGGAGAGGATCTCGCGCAGGCGCTGTGTCTCAGGCGTCACCGCATCGCCGCTGCCGAAGCCTGCGGAATACTGGTCGCGCGTGTCAAAGAGCACGGTTCCGCCCTGCTGCATGTAGGCGTCGATGCGAGCGATCGCCTGTTCGGTGGGCATCTCCGCATTGGCATCGATCGGCCAGTAGATCAGGGGGTAGAAGGAGAGTTCGTCGGTCGCAATATCGAGCGGCGCAGGCTCCCCCGGCTCCAGCGCCGTCTTGTCGGCCAAGAAGCGGTTCAGGCCCTCAATGCCCGCGCGGCTGATCGCGTCGACGGAGGAATTGCCCGTCACCACATAGGCGATGCGGGTGGCGGAGATCGCTTCGATGGCTTCAGCTTCCGACACCTGCGGGGCTGAAGGCGCTTCCTGTGCGCGGGTTGGTTCAGCAGGAAACAAAGCGACCGAAAGGCCGACCGCAAGCAGTGCCGTGGTCGCGCGCCGGCGCCCAATTCGCGCGCGATTGGCGAAACCGCCGAGCCACAACATGGCGAGGGTATCGAGCGCGAGCAGACCGAGCGCAATCGCCATAAGTGTTCCCTTCATGGGCTGCGCGGAATCGAAGGCGTAGCTCGCTTCCGTCAGCGGCACCGGCGATTGGGGCTGGCGAAGCGGTGCAAGTTCGGCATCAGGTTTGAGCAGGTTGTGGGCCACGAACCCTTCCTCCGAACCATAGAGACCAGGCGGATTGGACAGGGTCACCGCCACGTTGGCGCCAGGGGCGAGCGGTTCTGCCTCCTGTCCCGGCGGCACGATGGCGCCGGTAGCCGAGATCATCCGGTAGGGCGGAAGAACGGCCTTGGCGGACTGTCCCTGCGCTGAAGCGCTGCCCTGATTGCGTGACAGCTGCACCACGCGGCGGAGCATTTCAACGAAGCTTCCCGAAATGGGCAGGTTCGACCAGGTGGCCTCCGGCGTGATATGGAAGAGGATCACCCTGCCCTCACCCCTCGCAGCACCCGTCACCAAGGGCGTACCATCGGCAAGGTTGGCCCAGGTGCGCTCGACAATGTCGGCAGACGGTTCGGCAAGCACCTGACGGTTGACGGTGACCTCGCGGGGCGGTGTCAGGTCGGAGAAGGGTCCGGTCGCCGGGAACTCGCTCAAAGGCTGCGGCTCGGACCAGGAAAGCGCGCCCCCGAGCGAGCGCTCACCGGTTCGCAGACGCACGGGTAGCAGCGCGTCGTCGTTCCCTTCTGCGGCTGCAAGGCGCGGGCCGGCGAAGCGAAGCAGCGTGCCGCCCCGCTCGATCCACTGCACCAGCGAATCGTGCACGGACTGGGGAAGCGTGCCGACGTCGGCCATGACGATGACAGCAGGCTGCTGTTCCAGCAGTTCCGGCAGCGCCACGGTCAGATCGGGGCTTGAAGGTTCGATCAGATCTGCGAAAGGCCCAAGCGCGCGGCGGATGTAATAGAGCGGCGACAACAGAGGTTGCGCCTGATCGGCTTCTGCCTGCGAGAGAAGCCCGACGCGACGGCGGCGGGAATTTTCGTCCAGAAGATGGACCGCACCCGCCTGGCTCTGTCCATCGATCACGACGGAGGCGAAGTCGTTGCGCAGCTCAAATGGCACCCGCATTTCGGCGAGCACGGAGACGTCGCCCGGGCCGAACGTCACGGGCGTTTCAGCAATGCGCCGTCCCTGAGCATCAAGCGCCAGCGCGTTGACGCGCAGGGGCTGCTGCTGGCCCGCTGGCCGCAGCGCGCGGATGACGAACCGCTCCGGCTCGTTCGACGTGTCGACCACCGTGACGAGCGGCAGGCTACCTGGATCAAACCAGAGAACGTCGGCGACGCCGCCGGACATGATCTCGCGAAAAGCTTCCTCATCGCCTGGTTGAGCGATGCCATCAGTCAAAAGCGCAAGCGTTGCGTTCGGCGCCTGTTCCAGCGCTCCTGCGACGCGGCCATAGACAGACGGACGATCCGGCGGGATGGGACGCGGCTCGGCGGCGTTCAGCCGGTCGAGTGCCGTCGCAGCATCAAAGGGGCCGATTTCCTGCGCGGGCCGTTCCGCCGTCAGTGCCAGGACCACCGGCGTGTTGCTGTCACGCGCATCCTCGATCAGGCGGGTAGCAGTGGCAACGCGACGGTCCCAATCGGGAGCAGCGGCCCAGCTGTTGTCCAGTACGATGGCAAGCGACTGCCCGTTCACCGCCATACGTTCCCGCGGATTGAATACGGGGTCGGCCAGCGCGAGAATGACAATTGCTGCCAGCAGCAGGCGGAGCAGCGTCAGCCACCATGGGCTCTTGTTCGGCGTCTCTTCGCGGCGGATTACCCTGGCAAGGATCGCGAGCGGCGGAAACGCCTCCTCCTGCGGGCGCGGCGGTGTCAGCCGGAGCAGCCACCAGATGACCGGCAGCGCAAGCAGTCCCCAGAGGACCATCGGCGTCGCAAAGGTGAACGGCAGAAAACTCATAGCCGTAGATCCGTGCCAGCGGCCATGGCGGCATGGACCCGGACGAGCGCGTCAGAAGCGAGTCGATCGGTGTGGTTGACGGTGTAGCTCCAGCCGAGCTTGCTGCACCAGTCCATCAACTCCTCGCGGCGCGCGATGTAGAGACGGCGGTAGTCTTCCGCCACGGTTTCCGCCCGGCCAGCCGTGAGCTTTGCACCGGTCGCGGGGTCGCGGAACTCGGTACGGCCTGCGTAGGGAAACGTCTCTTCCGCAGGATCGGCCACCTCGATCAGATAAGCGCGAGCACCGCTACGCGTCAGCGGCGCGAGCCAGCGCTTCGTTTCCTCCACGTCGAGAAAATCGCTGGCGATCACCACATCGCTCATGCGCTTGACGAGCGACAGGTCCGGCTTTGCCGCAGAAGGATCAGCGTGGGCGATATATTGCGCAAGCCGTTCAGCGCCGTTGCGCGCGGCGAACGGATCGGTGAGGCCCGGCCAGGCGATGCGTTCGCCTGCCCGTGACAGCAATTCCGCCATCGCCAGGATGAGCACCAGCGCACGGGATTCCTTCGGCACATCGGCAAGACGGGAGCGGTAAAGCATCGAGGGAGACCGGTCTGCCCAGAGCCAGACCGTGTGCGCAGCCTCCCATTCGCGGTCGCGGATGTAGATATGATCGTCGCGGGCGGAGCGGCGCCAGTCGATGCGGGCGACGGCTTCGCCTTCGACATAGGGGCGGAACTGCCAGAAATTTTCGCCGATGCCGCGACGGCGGCGGCCGTGCCAACCGGCAGTGACGTTGTTTATGATGCGACGGGCCTCGATCAGCAGATCCGGTATCAGCGACGCGCGCGTGCGGGCGCGGACAAGCGCATCCTGCAAAGCGACCGGAGCTGTAGTTTCACCTATGCGCGCCATAAATCCTCATAGTGGGCGTGATGCCCGTCGCGGCTATTTCAGGTCCTTCACCAGACCGGCAATGACATCGCGGACGCTGGTTCCTTCCGCGCGGGCCGCGAAGGTCAGCGCCATGCGGTGCTGCAGGATGGGCTCGGCCAGCGCGCGGACATCATCGACCGACGGAGCAAGACGTCCGTCATAAAGCGCACGAGCACGGGCGCAGAGCGTCAGCGCCTGGCTGGCGCGGGGTCCCGGACCCCAGCTCACATGACGGTCGATCTCGGCGTTGCCATGACCCGGACGGGCGGAGCGTACGAGCGTCAGGATCGACTCCACCACGCTCTCGGGCACCGGCATCCGACGGATCAGGAGCTGAATTTCGCGGAGCCGCTCCGGCGTCAGCACGGGCGTAGCGTGGGCATCGGTGACACCGGTCGTCTCGATGAGGATGCGCCGCTCCGCGTCGAGTTCCGGATAGAGGACGTCCACCTGCATCAGGAAGCGGTCGAGCTGGGCCTCGGGCAGCGGATAGGTGCCCTCCTGTTCCAGCGGGTTCTGAGTTGCCAGCACATGGAAGGGCGCTGGAAGATCGTGGCGCTGGCCCGCGACTGTGACGTGGTATTCCTGCATCGACTGCAGGAGTGCCGACTGCGTACGCGGGCTGGCACGGTTGATCTCGTCGGCCATCAGAAGCTGGGCGAAGATTGGCCCCGGAATGAAGCGGAAGGACCGGCGTCCGGTCTCGTCCTGCTCCATAACTTCGGACCCCAGGATATCGGAGGGCATGAGGTCCGGCGTAAACTGGACGCGACGGGTGTCGAGCCCCAGCGCGATTCCCAGCGTGTCCACAAGTTTTGTCTTGGCGAGGCCCGGCACGCCGACCAGAAGCGCGTGTCCGCCGGCGAGAATCGCAACAAGCGACCGCTCGATCACCGACTCCTGGCCGAAGATGACCCTGCCGACCGATTCCCGTACGCGGGCGATATCTGCGAGAGCGGCCTCTGCCTCGGCGACCATTTCCCTGTCGCTTACTCCCTGAATGCTGGCATTCTGGTCCCGGGCGATTATGCTCATGTGGTGTACCCTTGCTGTGGCGGGGCGGAATTTCGGCTCATGCGTAGTCTAAGGCCATTCAGCACACGATGGAAATAATCCGAATAGAACACTTAGATGCGTTCTCCCTACTGACAATCCCAAGAACGGTGACTATTTCGTGACCATCACCAACGATGGAGGTTGCTGACGATGGAGGAACCCACCGGCATGGCGAAGGCCGGCCAGGCAGAAGCGCTGTCGTCCCTGATCGCGCGTGCCGCACGTGCCGGCAAAGGCGCCCCCCCGGTTGAGCGCTGGAACCCGCCCTTCTGCGGCGATCTCGACATGGAGATCCGCAGCGACGGGAGCTGGTGGTATATGGGCACGCCGATCAACCGGATGCCCCTCGTTCAGCTCTTTTCCTCGGTGCTGCGCAAGGATGACGACGGCCAGACATATCTCGTCACGCCGGTGGAAAAGGTGGGAATCCGTGTAGCGGATGCCCATTTTCTGGCAGTGGAGATGGTGGTGACAGGTACGGGCGATAGCCAGCTCCTCACCTTCCGCACGAATGTGGGCGACGTGGTGGAAGCCGGCCCGGCCCATCCGCTCCGTTTTGTCGAAGATGGGGAAACCGGCGGCATGAAACCCTATCTACATGTTCGCGGGCGGCTGGAAGCTCTGGTGACGCGATCGATGACCTACGAATTGCTGGAGTTGGGGGAAGAAGCCACTATAGATGACCGCAACGTAATCGCGGTGCGGTCAGGTGGTGCGCTCTTCCCCGTAATGGAAGTAGACAGACTGGAGATGCTTTCTCAATGAGTGCATGCGCAGCAGCGACAGGTGCCAAGCTTTTCACGGCCAGTGATTTCCGCGAGCGAGCGCGCCTGCACCTCACCGACGAGGAGACCTCCGAATATGGTGACCACCGCCTGAATCCGACGCTCAAGGACATGCTGATCCAGCAGCAACCGCGCGATGCGGCCGTTCTCGTGCCTATCGTCGATCGGGGTGACGAGGCGACCGTACTCTTGACGCTGCGTTCCAGCAAGCTGCGCCAACATGCAGGCCAGATCGCCTTCCCCGGCGGGCGCATCGATCCGGAGGATGTGTCGCCGGAAGCTGCCGCGCTCCGCGAGGCGGAAGAAGAGGTCGGGCTAGATGCATCCTTCGTGGAGACTGTCGGCCGCCTGCCCTTCTACTACACCGGCACCGGCTATCGCGTGCTGCCGATCCTTTCGGTGGTGCAGCCCGACTTCCTGCTGACGATCAACGAGGATGAAGTGGAAGACGCCTTCGAGGTGCCACTTTCCTTCCTGATGAATGAAGAGAACCACGAGCGCGATAGCCGCTACTGGATGAACCAGAAAAGGCATTTCTTCAGAATGCCTTATCAGCAATACAACATCTGGGGCGTCACCGCCGGCATCATTCACATGCTCTACGAGAGGCTATACCACCGATGAAAAGAATCGACGCTGCATGGCTGAAAGACGAAAGCCTGCAGAAGCTGCTCGCGGTTCTCTCAACGGATGGTGAAGAAGCCCGTGTCGCCGGTGGCGCAGTCCGCAATGCCCTGCTCAGCCAGGATGTGGCTGACGTTGATGTGGCTACTACCACCGTTCCGGATGAAACCATCCGGCGCGCGAAGGCGGCCGGGTTCAAGGTCGTGCCGACCGGTTACGAGCACGGCACCGTCACCGTCATCGCAGCCGGCAAGCCTTTCGAGGTAACAACGCTGCGTGCCGACGTGGAGACCGACGGCCGTCACGCCGTGGTGCAATTCGGCCGTGACTGGAACGAGGATGCGGCACGGCGCGACTTCACCATCAACGCCATCTACGCCAAGGCGGACGGTACTATCGTCGATCTCGTCGAGGGCGTCCGGGACATCGAGACGGGAACGCTGCGGTTCATCGGGGACGCCGAAAAGCGCATCAAGGAAGACTATCTGCGTATTCTGCGCTTCTTCCGCTTCTTCGCCTGGTATGGGCGCGGAAGGCCGGATGCCGAAGGCATCAAGGCCTGCGCCCGCCTCAAGGACGGGATGCGCAAGCTCTCGGCGGAGCGCGTCTGGGCGGAACTGAAGAAGCTGCTTTCAGCATCCGACCCATCTCGCGCGTTACTCTGGATGCGGCAGACGGGTGTGCTCACCACGATCCTGCCGGAGAGCGAGAAGTGGGGGATCGACACGATCCACGGTCTGGTCGAGGCCGAGCGGGCCCTGCATTGGGAGCTTGATCCCATGCTGCGCCTTGCCTCGATGCTTCCGCCAGATGCGGAACGGATGCGGGAACTGGGCAAGAGGCTGCGCCTCTCCCTGCGGGAAGCTGAACGGCTAGAGCTTTGGGCGGAAACGCCAATGCCTTCCCATGGCCTCAGCGAAGGCGAGTTCCGCAAGACGCTCTATCTGAACGATGTGCAGGGGCTCACCTGGCGACTGAAGCTGGCGATCGTCACCGAGCGAACCCGCGTGACCGAGGATGCCGCAGCACTTGAAAAGCTCGCCGGTTACCAGCGGCTTCTGAAACAATCTCAGGCGTGGGAGCGGCCGCAGTTTCCTGTCTCAGGCAAGGACCTGCTGGCGATTGGCTTCGAGCCCGGGATGGAGGTCGGAAAGACGCTCAGCAGGCTTGAGCAGAAGTGGGTTGAGAGCGGTTTTGCGCTTTCAAAGGAAGCGCTTCTGGCTGAAGCGGAAAGCAAGTGAGTATCTTCTCCACCCCCTCATGGTGAGCTTGTCGAACCATCGAGGGGGTGGATTTTGCGCGCTAGCGGAGGGCGACGGCGCCAGAAACAGCACCAAGTCGTGAAATCCGTCAGGCCACGTTCTTCGCGGGCTGAATGCGGGAGCGGATGGCCTCAACCATGCTCTCGCGAATGATCGTCTCCCCGTGGGTCTCACGCATGTGCTCTACCGCACGGCGGATCACTTCCGCCTCATCCTCGTGACGCGTATGCCATGCACAACCGGGTACCAATGATCCGCAATGAAATTCCTTCATCCGATCCTCCTTTCGAATCTGCATCTATCAGGTTCATCTACCTGATTTCATTATATTTCCCCGCAACAATGTGGGGTTATACGACCGGAAATACAACCTTTAATCTGGTTCAGGCGGGGAAAAAGACAATAGCCGGATTGTCATGAGCCGGAAGCTGGAGTGGTCGCAGACATGAAACCGCGCCGCTATTCCGCCGCTATCCGGTCCACCAGGAAGCCGCCCGACTGGCGCTTCCAGAGGTTTGCGTAGAGGCCGCCGGATTGCAGCAGATCCTCATGCCGCCCCTCTTCCACGATGCGGCCCTTGTCTAGCACAATAACGCGGTCGAGAGCTGCGATGGTGGAGAGACGATGGGCAATAGCAATCACGGTCTTGCCCTCCATCAGCTTCTCCAGGTTCTCCTGGATCACCGACTCGATCTCGGAATCGAGCGCCGAGGTCGCCTCATCGAGGATGAGGATCGGCGCATTCTTCAGCATCATGCGCGCGATGGCGATGCGCTGGCGCTGGCCACCCGAAAGCTTGACCCCGCGCTCCCCCACATGGGCGTCGTAGCCGGTGCGGCCCTTCGGGTCCTGCACGCGCAGGATGAAGTCGTGCGCCGAAGCCCGCCTGGCCGCTGCGATGATTTCCTCTTCCGTCGCGCCCGGCTTACCATAGGCGATGTTGTCGCGAATGGAGCGGTGCATCAGGATCGGCTCCTGACTGACAACGCCGAACTGGCCGCGCAGCGACGCCTGGGTCAAATCGCGGATGTCGTTACCGTCCAGCAGCACCCGTCCACCTTCGACATCGAAGAGGCGGAGCATGAGGTTCACGATCGTCGTCTTGCCAGCACCCGAAGGACCGACCAGAGCGACGCGCTCTCCGGGCAGGATCTCGAGGTTCAGGTTCTCGATGATGCCGCCTTCCTTGCCATAGTTGAAGGTCACGTTGTCGAACCGGATGTGGCCTTCCGCATGATCGAGCACCTTGGCTGCGGGCTTGTCCTGGATCGCAGGGCGCTGCGAAATAATAGTCGTGGCATCCTGCACAGTCGCGTAGGAGCGGATGAGGCCGTTGATGTTGAACATCATGTAGCCAGACATCTGGTTCAGCCGCAGCACGAGGCCCATGGCGGCAGCAATCGCGCCACTGGTCGTGTTGCCCTCCATCCAGCTCATCACGGAGATCGCGCCGACGGCCGTCATCATGACGCCGTTGACGATGAAGACCATGCCGCGCACGCGGGTAACTGCGCGTCCGGCGATCTGGCTCGCATGCAGCAGTCGCGCCATGCCCTCGCGAACATAGCCGTGTTCGCGGCGACCGCTGTCATAGAGCTTCACCGCCATGATGTTGGTGAAGGCATCGACCATGCGGCCGCTGAGCACAGAGCGCTCATCGGCGCGGCGGCGGCCAGCCTCACGCAGCGGCGGGAGCAGGTAACGGGCGATCAACAGGTAGGCTCCGACCCACAGCGCCAGGACGACACCGAGAAGCGGGTCGAGCGCCGTGAGGATCGTTCCCGCGAGCAGCAGGAAGGTGAGAAAACTCCACGTCGTCTGGAGGATCGAGATGATGAAGTCTCCGGTCGCTTCGCCGCCCTGCATGATCTTGGTGGCGATGCGTCCGGCAAAATCGTTCTGATAGAATTCGTAAGGCTGGTCCATCACGCGGCGGAAGGCCTGCCAGCGCACCCGCTGGTAGAAGGCAGGCGTGATGACCTGCTCCTCGATAACCGTATTGGCGACCATGACGATCGAGCGGACCACCAGAACGAGCAAGGCTAGTGCGGCCAGTTCATGCCAGTGGTCGGCAATGAGCGTGGCGGGGGAAGCGGTGTCGAGCAGGTCGATCAGCCGGCCGACGCCCCAATAGAGGCCGGCGTCCACGGCACCCACAAGACCACCGATGATGAGAAGAAGCAGGAAGGGCCCCTTGGCCTGCTTGGCGAAGAAGTAGATGAACCGGGCAGCGTCCTTCGGCAGAACCGGAACATCGGTGTCACCGAACGCGTCTATCGTGCTTTCCGCCCTGCTCCACAGAAGCTCCGCCTTGTCTGACTTCTTCTCTTCTGCTTTCACTCGGCCGCCTCCGACACTTCGACATCAATGAAACCGCCGGACTGACGTTGCCAAAGCCGGGCGTAAATGCCGTCGCGCGCCAGGAGTTCCTCATGGGTGCCCTGCTCCACGACCCTTCCCTTGTCGAGAACCACCAGCCGATCCATCGCCGCAATGGTGGAGAGGCGATGTGCAATCGCGATCACGGTCTTGCCTTCCATCAGGCGGTAGAGATTGTCCTGAATGGCAGCCTCAACCTCGGAATCCAGCGCGGAAGTTGCCTCGTCCAGGATCAGGATCGGCGCATCCTTCAGCATAACGCGGGCAATGGCTATTCGCTGCCGCTGCCCGCCTGACAGTTTCACACCCCGATCGCCAACATGCGCGTCGAAGCCCTTGCGTCCCTTTATATCGGCAAGGCTGTCGATGAATTCCAGTGCGCTGGCGCGACGGGCTGCCTCGAGCATCATCTCATCTGTCGCATCTGGGCGGCCATAGATGATGTTTTCGCGGACGGAGCGGTGAAGCAGAGACGTATCCTGCGAGACCATGCCGATCTGCGCGCGCAGGCTGTCCTGCGTAACGTCGGCGATGTCCTGTCCATCAATCAGGATGCGGCCCGACTGCACGTCATAAAACCGCAGCAACAGATTGACGAAAGTGGACTTTCCGGCGCCGGAACGGCCCACCACACCGATCTTCTCGCCCGGCTTAATGGTCAGCGTCAGGTTCTCGATCACCCCGCCCTTCTTGCCGTAGTGGAAGCTGACGTTCTCGAAGGCGATCTCGCCCTTGCTGACGACGATATCCTTCGCACCCGCCCGGTCCTGAACCAGGCGCGGCATGGAGATGGAAGCAATACCGTCCTGAACCGTGCCGACGTTCTCGAACATCATGGTCATTTCCCACATGATCCACTGGGACATGTTCCAGATGCGCAGGACGAGGCCGATCGCCACCGCGACCGCTCCGACGCTGATGGCGTCCAGCGACCAGAGGTAGAGCGACAGTGCGCCGACGGTGAAAAGTGCAGCGCCATTCAGCACATAGAGCAGGCTGTAGAAGCTCGTGATCATCCGCATCTGGGCGTAGACGGTCTTCAGGAAGCCGATCATGCTTTCGCGGGCATAGCTTGCCTCGCGGCCCGCATGCGAGAAAAGCTTCACCGTCTGGATGTTGGTGTAGCTGTCCACCACGCGACCGGTCATGAGCGAGCGGGCATCGGCCTGCTTCTCAGCCACCTTGCCCAGGCGCGGGATGTAGTAGCGCAGGAGGCTGACGTATCCAATCAGCCAGAAGACAAGCGGGATGGCCAGACGGAGATCTGCCGAGGCGACGATGATCAGGATGCCCGTGAAATAGACGACGACGTAGTTCAGCACGTCGATGAGCTTCATGACGAACTCGCGCACGGCGAGCGCCGTCTGCATCAGCTTGGTGGCGATGCGACCGGCGAATTCGTCCTGATAGAAGGTCATGGACTGCTTGAGCAGGTAGCGGTGCACGTCCCAGCGGATGCGCATGGGATAGTTGCCCATCAATACCTGGTGGGTGACGAGCGAGTGCAGGAAAACCGCAACCGGGAGCAGGATCAGAGCCACCGCTCCCATGGCCACGAGCTTCAGTCCTTCGTTGGAGAAGAAATGCGCGCGGTCCTGCACTGCCAGCCAGTCAACGATATTGCCAAGGAAGGCGAACATCCAGACTTCCGTGATGGCGATCATGGTCATGAGGGCGGCGGAGACCCCAATCCAGAACCACGAGCCACGGGTAAAATGCACACAGAATGCAAAAAGCGTGCGCGGAGGCTCCTGCGGATCCGCGCTGGGAAAGGGGTTGAGGCGATCTTCGAAATAGCCGTAGATCGCGTCAAGAAGTCTGCGCCGAGAAGGCATTATCATTCTCACTAATGGGTAACGACTGAAATGGGTTTTCGCTTACTCCCATTCCAGCCGTCAGTCACTCAGATCATTGTTGCGGTTCGCAGCAAAGCGCGCGTCCAGCTTGCCCCAGGCCTAGCTTCGTGCCCAGAGCTGAGGCAAAGGCTCCTGACAGCGGTGTGACAGGTGCTTGTCCATATCTGCCTCCAGCGGTTATAGCAGGTCCAGCAGGCGGGCAAACCAGGGTGTAAGCCGTTTATTCTGCTAACCAAAACGAGAGACCAATGGTCGAGACCGGACTGCACATCGCCCTTTTTCAACCCGACATTGCCGGTAATACGGGCGCGATCATGCGGCTTGCTGCCTGCATGGGATTGACGGTTGACCTCATCGAACCGGCGGGCTTCGACGTCTCGGACAGGAACCTCAAGCGCGCCGGAATGGATTATCTGGAAATGGCGACGCTAGTGCGCCACCGCTCGTGGGAAGCGTTCGAGGAGTGGCGCAAGAGCGAAGGCCGTCGACTGGTTCTCTTCACCACCACGGGTGCTGCTCCCTACACCCAGTTCCAGTTTCAGGAGCAGGACATCCTGCTCTTCGGGCGGGAGTCAGCCGGTGTGCCGGACTATGTGCACGAGACCGCCGAGGCGCGGGTGATCATCCCGATGCGGCCCGGCGCACGAAGCCTCAACCTCGCCATGGCTGCCGCCATCGGCAGCGGTGAAGCGATCAGACAGCTTGGACCCGCAGGTTGAATCAAAGTCTCAGCCGCATGAATCAATCTCTCACCAGCTAGCTCTAACGCGTTGACGTGATTCACCAATACGGGTGTGGGGGGACGCCCTCAAAGATTTCCGCAAGACGCCTGCGGGTTCCGGACGTGGTTGCCTCCGGCAGTGAATCGAGCGGATAGAAACCGGCTTCTGCGATCTCGCGATTGGGGACGACGGTTCCAAGCGAGCGGAAATTCCTGACGAGGTAGATCGCCACATGATCCCGGCGGCTCGCCTGCCGGTTCAGGTGGATCGATCTCAGCTCCGGTGAGCCCTCCATCAGGATCCTCCCCTCCTCCTCAAGCTCCCGCGCGAGCGCCTCCTCCATGGTCTCACCTGGCTCCACGCCACCGCCCGGCAGCTGGAAGCCGGGCACGTAGGTATGGCGGACCAGCAGCACGGAATTGCTATTCTCATCATAGACCACCCCACGGGCACCGAGTGTCATCGGCCGCGACAGCAGGAACCATGTGTGAAGGAGCCGCACGATGGCTCTCGTCTTGATGGGGATAGCCGACATGAAAATCACTCTGTTCGTAAGGCTTTATCTGGCAATGCTGATACGCATGACGTTACGCGTCATTGCGGCAAAATTCGATTCCGATTTTCGTGGCACTGCTATAGACAGGACAGATGTTCAGACTAGCGCATTTTTCCGACATTCACCTTGGCCCGCTTCCTGACGTGCGGCTGCGGGACCTCGTCTCGAAACGCATCACGGGCTACATCAACTGGCACCGCCACCGGAAAATCGCGCTCGACAATGGCATCATCGACAGCCTGAGCGACGACATGCTGGCCGCCAAGCCGGACCACATCGCGCTCTCGGGCGACCTCGTGAACCTCGGCCTCAACAAGGAAATCGAGATGGCGGCCATCTGGCTGCAGGGGCTGGGGTCCCCCGACAATGTCTCCGTCGTGCCCGGCAATCACGATGCCTATGTGCGCGGGTCGCTCCGCCGATCCTGCGAGGCCTGGGGGCCATACATGACAGGCGACGGCGTCAGCGATCCGGTGCGGCCGGACAGTTTTCCTTACCTCAGGGTGCGGGGGCCGATGGCGCTGATCGGGCTTTCGTCAGCCAGGGCGACTGCCCCCTTCATGGCAAGCGGTTATTTCCGTGAGCGGCAGGCGAAGGCCACGGCAACGCTCCTCGACCAGACTCGCGAACTCGGTCTCTTCCGCGTGCTGATGATCCACCATCCGCCCGTCCATGGCTCCACGAGCCCGCACAAGCGGCTCTTCGGCATCACACGGTTTCAGAAGATGGTGTGGGAGCATGGCGCGGACCTCATCCTCCATGGCCACACCCATTTGCCTACCATCCACTATATGACCGGTCCGGGCGGCACCCAGATCCCTGTGGTAGGCGTCGCTGCCGCCGGTCAGGCACACGGGTCGGCCAAGCCGCCCGCGCACTACAATCTCTTCGAGATTGACGGCAGGGCTGGAGCCTGGGACGTGCAGCTGACCCGTCGCGGATCGGTGATCCCCGGTGGCGAAATCGTGGAACTGTCGCGGCAGACAATCATCGCGCCAGGCCAGGCTGCAGCTGGCTGACGCTTCAGAACACTCTCTGCATCACCCGCGCGAACTCATCCGAGAGCACCAGGAAGATCAGCCCTGCTCCGATCACCGCTCCTGTCAGCAGCGCCAGTAGACCTTTCCAGAAGCTGCCGGCAGTAGATGCGTCACCTTCCCGACGGGGAAGCTTCTGCGCACCACGCGGCAACGGAAGGACATCACCGTCGATCATCCGCTGACGCTCGACCATTCGTTCAGCAATGTAGAGGGTGACCTGATCCACGACCGTCTGCAGATCGGCAGTCTCAGCCAGCACAACCCGGCCCAAGCGGGTGTCGCGGACGAAGCGGTAGGTGCGGCGATCCCGGCCGAGCGCTACGTGGGCAACGGCATCGATCCATAGACGCGGCTGTTCCCCGTTCGAAATGACAAAATCGAAGGAAGGATCGTCGGCCGGCACCTCGGCGAAAACCGGCTCAAGCTCGTGGGCGAGCATTTCCAGACGTGTTCGACTTGCTTCGCGTATGTCGACCACCACATCCGCCTTGTCGGCGGCGATGTTCTTGACGTCGCGAATGGCGTCGGCAAGGCGGCGCCCCTTTGGCGCATCCTGCAGGAGACTGCGGCCTGCGTCACTCATACGATAAACTCCACGCGGCATGCACAAGGATAGTTAGCACGAGATAGAGGCAAAGACATTACCCCACTGTGCTGTACGTGGCACTGGTCAGCGCGAAGTCAATCGCGGGTGATGATGCTCGCCATCGCTTCCGGTGCTTCCAGCGGCAGCATGTGCCCGCAGCCGGATTGCCGTACGAGATGAAAAGATGCGGGGGCGCCTTCCGCCTGAACGAACGGAAGCACCGGATCAAGTTCGCCCCAGACGAGCGTGACGGGCATGGATAGAGAAGCCAGCTGCTCAGGCGTGAATGCACCTTGCCGCCCATTCCGCACGATGCGTGAGAGCAGAACCTTGAGCGCATCCAATTGTCCGGGGACCGCCCGTTCGGCTGCCATCTGCCTGATTGCGGAGCCTGGCGGCACGAAATCCGGCGTCGCCATTGCCCGCAGGCTTGACGCTATTTCCTCGGCTGAAGCGGCATGAGCCAGATCTTTCAGCAGTGCGGCATTGATTTCCGGCCCGAAACCACCAGGGCCCAGAAGCGTCAACCGTGAGATACGTTGCGGCTGGAAGAGCCCCATGAGAACCGCCACCGCGCCGCCAAGCGAGTGTCCCACCACATGAGCATGGCTCACGCCTCTCTGCTCCAGGTCGGCGAGTATCAGTTTGGCAAACTGCGGGGCGGCACCCTCACCAAGCGCTTCTAACGACTGCCCGTGCCCCGGCAGATCATAAGCAAGAATATGGTCGGAAGGGTCGAGAAACGTTCGCACCTCATCCCATATATGGTGGCTGCCGCCAAACCCATGCAGCAAAACGAGGGCCGAAGGGCCCTCGCCTGTTTCATCCGCGAAAAGGTTTACGCTGTCCATGGGATTGACCATCGTGCCGCTCTCCTCTCGTCACGGCATTCAACCTCACCCGGACGATCAGCGATCAGCTGATGACGCGGTTCGCCGCCGAGACCACAGCTTCCAGCGACGCGGTCACGATGTTGGTGTTGATGCCAACGCCGAAGAGCTTGCCGTTCGGATGCTCGACTTCCATGTAGCAGATCGCGGCAGCGTCAGCACCCTTCTGCAGTGAGTGCTCGGAGTAGTCGACAACCGTCATCGGGATGCCGACGTACTGCGAAAGCGCATTGACGAAGCCGTCGATCGGGCCGGTGCCATGGCCGGAGATCTTCACTTCCTTGCCATTGTCCAGAATGTGAGCCTCAACGACGCGACGACCCCTCACCTCGGTGTCCGGGAAGGTCTGATGATCCACGAACTTCAGGCGACCGCTCGGCTGCTTGACGTAGAGATCCAGGAAGCGCTCGTAGATCTGGCGCGACGGCAGTTCCTTGCCCTCGGCGTCGGCGATCGCCTGGATATCTTCGCGGAATTCGATCTGCAGGTTGCGCGGCAGGTTCAGACCGTAGTCAGCCTGCAGGATGTAAGCGATGCCGCCTTTGCCAGACTGCGAGTTGATGCGGATGATCGCCTCGTAGGTGCGGCCAACGTCCTGCGGATCAATCGGCAGGTACGGAACTTCCCACTGCTCCTTGTTGGAGGTGGAGATCGCCTTCATCCCCTTGTTGATCGCGTCCTGGTGCGATCCGGAGAATGCCGTGTAGACCAGTTCGCCAACATAGGGGTGACGCTCGGGGATCCGCAGCTGGTTGGAGTACTCGTAGACTTCCTTCATCCGGTTGATGTCGCGGCAGTCGAGCTCAGGATCCACGCCCTGCGTGTACATGTTCAGGGCCAGCGTGACGATGTCGACGTTGCCAGTGCGCTCGCCGTTGCCGAACAATGTGCCTTCCACGCGGTCCGCGCCTGCCATCAGGGCGAGCTCGGTCGCGGCAACGCCCGTGCCACGGTCATTATGCGGATGCACCGACATGATGACGGAGTCGCGACGGTCGATGTTGCGGCACATCCATTCGATCTGATCGGCATAGATGTTCGGTGTCGACATCTCGACCGTCGCCGGCAGGTTGAGGATCAGCTTGTTCTCGGGCGTCGGATTGATGATCTCGATAACAGCGTTGCTGATCTCCAGCGCCACCTCGAGCTCGGTACCAGTAAAGCTCTCCGGCGAATATTCGAAGCGGTAGCCACCGCCGGCCTTGGCGGCCATGTCGGTGATCATCTTGGCTGCATCAGTGGCGATTTCCTTGATGCCGGCCACGTCCTTGGCGAAAACAACGCGACGCTGCAACTCGCTCGTGGAGTTGTAGAAATGCACGATGGGGTTCTTCGCGCCTTCCAGAGCCTCAAAGGTCTGGGTGATC
Organism: Nitratireductor aestuarii; assembly: GCF_014641695.1. GTDB lineage: Bacteria > Pseudomonadota > Alphaproteobacteria > Rhizobiales > Rhizobiaceae > Chelativorans > Chelativorans aestuarii. Next base: position 234,147 of record NZ_BMIF01000007.1, read on the forward strand.
AGCTCCGGGCGGCACTGGACCAGCACCTGGAGCGAGACATCGTCCGGCACATTGGCTTCTTCGATGCACCAGCGGGCAAAGTCGAAGTCAGTCTGCGAGGCAGACGGGAAGCCGATTTCGATTTCCTTGAAGCCCATGTCGAGCAGCAGCGCGAACATGCGAGCCTTGCGGTCGTGTCCCATGGGATCAACCAGGGCCTGATTGCCGTCGCGCAGATCAACCGAACACCAGATCGGCGCCTTTTCGATGCGCTTCGAGGGCCAGGTGCGATCCGGCAGGTTTACGAACGGATAGGGCTGGTACTTGCGGCTTGCATCGTCCATCCCCTTACGACCGAACTGGGGATGCTGGTTCTTCACGTCCATTTAGCTTCACTCCTGGCGGGTACTCACCCGCGTCTCCAAATCTGCAATAGCTTTGATGATTCGATGAAGGAGCGTTGCCACACCGGCGTTCGATCGCCGGGCGCTCCTTCAGCGGACCCGGCGATCGCCGATAAGGCCGAGAAGAAGCGGAGAAAGCAGGAACGTGGCTGCAGCAGTTGTTGCGGCAGCAGGAGAGAACCCGTCTTTGCGATCCTGAATAATCATGGAAGTTTGATAGCGAAGCGAATTGTCAGACGCAAGTTTTTTTCGCTAGCCTGGTGAAGCCTGATCACCTCAGAATGCGGAGCGGCAGGAGCATGCGAACCTCACCCCTGCGTAGCTTCAAACGTCCGCATGGTGAGCTGCAGTCCTGGCAGCCTGACGTTTCCTGACAGCTTCAGCCTTGCGGTGGGCTTGTAGCGTTTCGAGCAGATCTGCGCGTTCTTTCTCGAGAGTATCCAGGTTGGCGTATATGCGCCGGAACTCACGGCGATGGCGTAGCAACACCACACGGAAAAAACAGAGCACGCCGACAAGGAACAGGAGTTGAATGACAAAATATTCCCATCCCTGAGGCATCATCCTGCTCCGTTTCGATAGCCGAAAGCCGCTTCGATCTCATTCTCCGCCCAGAAATATAGCAACGCGGGCGTAGCCAGGCAAATCAACACACTGACAAGGATGAGCCCGACGCTCACCTGAAGCTCCCCGAAGAACCAACCGAGGATCGGGGCCACCACTCCGCCTGCGAAAATTGCAGATCCACATCCTGCGAGGAACGTTGTGAAAGTCTTTGCAACTTCTATTCTCGCCTCCAGCCAACGCCGCTCTGCCTCTATCTCCGCTTCTGCGGCAGCCAACGCTTTCACCGCAGCATCCAGATTCGTTGGTTCGCTCATGATGCGCCCCTCCCCGGTGGAGACTAGCCGGAGGTTGTGTCGACACGCAACTGTCGGTTGATTTTCACAACATTCAGACTTGCCGATGTCGGATTGCTGGGATCAAGATCGTCCTGAGGTGGAAGTTCATTCTGATAGCTTTGGACGTTTGAACGGATCAGGAGGAAAAAATGCAGTTCATGATGCTGATGATCCCGGGTGGTTATGAAAATGCCGAGCCAGGAACCATGCCGCCTGCAGACGGCGTCGACGCAATGATGAAATATAACGAGGAACTGCAGAAGGCGGGGATCCTCAAGGATCTCAACGGGCTGCATCCGCCATCAATGGGCGCCCGCGTGTCCTTCGCAACCGGCTCGCCGGTTGTCACGGATGGACCATTCGCAGAGGTCAAGGAGGTGCTCGGCGGCTACTGGGTGATCGAAGTGGGTTCTCTGCAGGAAGCAATCGAATGGGCGAAAAAGTGCCCGGCGAGTCCTAACGAGACCATTGAGATCCGCCAGATCATGGGCGAAGAAGACTTCTCAGAAGAAATTCGTAAGGTTGTGCGGAAGTATCCGGACGTGATGTGAGGCTCAGCCTCAAATATTGCACGCGCTCAAGGAATCTGTACATCATTTTGAGCCCGCTTCAGCGGGCTCAAAATGATGGGGAGGCTAATGCCAAAAACTGAGCAAGGTGTTGTAGATGCGGTTGAGATTTGGCTGAACAACAACGGCTTCAAGGACATCAAAGCTCTTCCAGCAGGAAAGCGTGGCTATGACATAAAGGCTCAAAACCTGAAGACTGGAGAGCGCTGGTTGATCGAAGCAAAGGGCGGCGCGCACGATGGATCCGATACTTCCAATGCATCATGGGGAAGAGTTGGAGCAGCTTTCGAAATGGCAGCTGGCTGGAGGTTCGAGAAAGGGATTGAAGCAGAGCGATTCGCCATTGCCGTCCCAAAATCTAAGTGGTTCGACCGGCACCTGGACCGTATCCGTCCCGCACTCAGGTATCTTGGAATATCGACATTCCAAGTATCCGATGACGGAACGGTGGAATTTATCGACAATCAGCCTTCTCAAGTGGTGCCCCACGCCGTAACGGCGTGAGGGTGGCTAGACGTGCTTCGCCTTGTATTCAGGCTCGACGTGTATCGTCACCCGTGCGCCCGGCAGCTGGTCCTCAAGAGTGTCCTCGATACGATCGCAGATGTCGTGGGATTCCTCCACGGTCATGTCCGACGGGACAACAAGGTGGAACTCGATGAACCGAGCGCGACCGGCTTCACGCGTCCTGAGGTCGTGAAATTCGAGGGCCCCCGCACTCGTCTCGCGGATTATGCGCTCGACCAGTTCACGATCTTCAGGTTCCATGGCCGCGTCCATCAGGCCCTGGATCGATGACATGACGATCCGCGATCCATGGACGACAATGCTGACCGCCATGACAATGGCGAGGACCGGGTCAAGCCACAACCACCCGGTCAAAAGCGCCAGCATCAGGCCTGCGATGACGCCGACTGAGGTGAAAACGTCAGTCCAGAGATGACGCCCGTCGGCAACGAGCGCCGGCGAACGCGCCTTGCGACCCAACCGTATCAGCACAGAGCCCCAAATCCCGTTGGCTGCGCTCGCGAGAACACTCATCGCAATTCCGTAGAGCGGCGCATCAAGGGTACGTGGGTTGTTGAAGGCTTCGATCGCCTCGCGAGCAATCAGCACCGCCGCGATCAGGATGAGAATGCCTTCGATGACAGCGGAGATATACTCAGCCTTGAAGTGGCCGAACGGATGGGAATCGTCAGCCGGCTTCGCTGCCAAACGGATGGCATAGAATACCATCAGCGAGGCCACGACGTTGACGATCGATTCCAGCGCGTCCGAGAGGAGCGCCACGGAACCCGTGAGCTGCCAGGCCAGCACTTTCAGCGCGAGGACCGCAACCCCAACAAATATCGTCCAGAAGGACAGGCGACGAACCGTCCTGGCTGACATTTAGCACTGTCCTTCTTCTATTCCACGGAACTGGGGCCCGCTAAGACCGCGGGGGCGTTTTCTGTGTTTAACAGATTCCTGAAAGATCGGGCTTCTAAACGTCACACACTGAACGCGCAACCCCAAATAATGAAGGCGACCCCGGCGAAATCTGCAAGGCTCACTGCAGATCCACCAGGGCCGCCTCTTATCAGTCTCAGGCCGCCCGCACCTTCACCTTGCGGGGTAGATGGGCCACCACATTCTCGATCATTCGCATGCCTGCATCATGACCGAGGGTCATGATCGACTCGGGATGGAACTGGACGGCAGCAATGGGCTCCTTGGCGTGCTCAATGCCCATGATGACACCATCGTCGGTCTCGGCCGTGATGTTGAATTCCTTCGGCAGCGACACCGGATCGGCAAAGATCGAGTGGTAGCGACCGACAGTCACCTCCTGAGCGAGGCCAGAGAAGACAAGGCTCTTGTTGTCGACGCGGATGCGTGACGGCTTGCCGTGAACCGGCTCATGCAGCTGACGCAGCTCGCCGCCATAGGCAACGGCAAGAGCCTGCAGGCCAAGACAGACACCGAAGATCGGCAGGTCGCGGCTGCGCGCCTTGCGGATGGTCGCCGTGCAGTCAAAATCCTGCGGCGAACCGGGTCCGGGCGAAAGCACCACCAGATCCGGCTGCAGGCGGTCGAACAGTTCCTCGGCAACAGGCGTGCGGACGGTCGTTACCTTCGCACCAGTCTGGCGGAAATAGTTCGCCAGCGTGTGGACAAAGGAGTCCTCGTGGTCGACCAGGAGGATGTTGACCCCCTCGCCTACGCGGTTGGCTGCGCGAGCCTCTGCCTTCACGTTGCTCTTGCCGGCATCACGGATAGCCGAAAGCATGGCGGAAGCCTTCAGCTCCGTCTCAGCTTCTTCCTCTGCTCCATCAGAATCCATCAGCAGAGTCGCACCGGCGCGGACTTCGGCAATACCATCCTTGATACGAATGGTGCGCAGCGTGAGCCCGGTGTTCAGATCGCCATTGAAGTGGACCATACCAACGGCACCGCCGTACCAGGCGCGCGGGCTCTTCTCGTGCTCTTCGATGAAGCGCATTGCCCATAGCTTCGGAGCGCCGGTCACGGTGACGGCCCAGGCGTGGCTCAGAAACGCGTCATACGCGTCCATACCTTCGCGCAGACGGCCCTCGATGTGGTCCACCGTGTGGATCAGGCGCGAATACATCTCGATCTGACGGCGACCGATCACGCGGACCGAACCTGGCTCGCAGACACGGCTCTTGTCGTTGCGGTCGACGTCGGAGCACATCGTGAGCTCGGCCTCGTCCTTCTTGGAATTCAAGAGCTTGAGGATCTGCTCGGAATCGGCAATCGCATCCTCGCCGCGCTTGATGGTGCCGGAAATCGGACAGGTCTCAACGCGCCGACCATTGACGCGGACGAACATCTCCGGCGATGCGCCGATCAGGTATTCATTTTCACCCAGGTTGATGAAGAACGAATAGGGAGACGGGTTGATCTCCTTCAGACGGCGCGAGATTGCGGAAGGCTTGTTCTCGCAACGCTCGAAGAACATCTGGCCGGGCACGACCTCGAACAGATCGCCGCGTCGGAAGCTTTCCTTCGCCTTCTCGACCAGCTTCGCATATTCGCCCGGGCGATGGTCGCCACGTGGCGGGATCTGGTCAGACGGCGTGAAGGGCTGCTCCCTGATCTCACGCGCAATGCCTTCAGTCGTGAAACCTTCGCCGGCGAACTCATAGCGGTCGCGCCATGCGGAGACATTGTAGTGGTCAACGACGAGGATCTCGTCAGGGATGTAGAGCACAACGTCCCGCTGGCTGGCGGGACGATCAAGGTGAAGCCTGACCGGGTCAAACTGGAAGGCGAGATCGTAGCCGAAGGCGCCGTAGAGGCCGAGATTGCTGTCGTTGTCAGTCCGGAAGAGATCGGTGATGGCGCGCAGGACGGTAAAGACGGAGGGAGCGCGGGAGCGTTCTTCTTCGGTGAGAATGCCTTCCGGCTCGGCAACGGTGAGCTCGAACCTGGTGGAAGAGCGCGTGGAGATCGTGACGACCGGGAGAGCTTCGACTGCGCCGAGGAGCGCGGGAAGCATCACCTCGCCTCGCCGGTTCAGCGCCTCGATCTTCATGGCGCGGCCACGGGAAGAGATGACTACCGGCGGATCGACAATCGCCGTGTCCCAGCGGGTATAGCGGCCCGGATACTCGTAATTGGACGAGAACACCGCACCACGGCGGGTGTCGAGCGCGTCCACACAGGCATCGATCGCAGAGGCGTAGTCAACGCTGTGGCGCGACCGCAGGATGGTCACACCGCCTTTGGTTACAAAGCGCTCGGACCCATCCGGCAATACTTCAACAGTCATCATGTTCTCCCTTCCTGTGGCGCTACCAGGAAGCCGATAAGAAAATGGCCGCCTGGTTCAACACCAGCGGCCAGTCTTCTAAACGATGCGCAAACGATCGCGTGGCCGCTGTCTAGCGAGCCCACCACCAACCAAGATTTGCGATCATCGTCTTCATGGCAAAATCCATAGCTTCGATTGACCGCGCGCGCAACAGATTTGAGCAGACGGAGCTACAGATCGCCATTCTCGCGCTTCGACGCCCTCTGGAGGAAGGCAACCACCAGCCAGAGGAAACAGGCCCAGGCGATGCCCAGGGCCCAGCCAGCGATGACGTCGCTCGGCCAATGCACACCCAGGAAGATGCGGCTGACGCCCACCAGTAACGAGATCAGCACCGCCATGACCACCACATAGACACGCACCCGGAAATCCTGGAAGAAGCGCACCACGAGAGCGGCAAGCGTCAGATAGATCACCGTGCTCATCATCGCATGGCCGCTCGGGAAGCTTGCCGTGTGCACCGTATCAAGATGTTCGACCAGATCCGGTCGGGGCCGGTCGTAGAACTGCTTCAACAGGTGCGAGATCAACCATCCGAACCAGACCGAGACAAAAGTGAAGAGGGCCGGACCGTAGCGGCGCGTGATCAGCAGCAGCCCCAGCACTGCAACCAGAGTTAGAATGATTACCGGGTAGCCGCCGAGCGCCGTAAACTCCACCATGGTCTCCTGCAGCCATGCCGGGCCCCGGATGGCGGCAGGGTTGGCGCTGTCGCGGAAAAGCAGGAGAAGCCACTCGTCAAACTCGCGGATTTCCCCTTCCGCGACCTCATCGGCGATCGCAAGAAATACATAGAGGCCAAAGGCCAGCAGGCCAAAAATGATGGCTGGCGCAAGTGCTTCCCTGCGGGCGATCATGCCCTTCAGCAGATGACGAAAGCGATTTTCCCGCAACTCTTCCTTGTATCGCATGCTTGCTGCTTGTACCTTTGCCCGAAAGATTTTTATCTGCCCGTCTTACCGTTGCATTATCCAGAAGAGTGTTGAAGCTATTCTTGACAAGAATGCCTTCGTGCACCACCTTGGCGACATGACTATGATTGCAATGCAGTATCAGTTCCGTTTCAGGGTGTGTCCGATCGCCGGACACTGACCCCGGGGTTCGGCGTGCGCCTCCGAACCACGGGGCGCATTTGGTAATCGCCGAAGTAACTGTAGCGGCAATTCCCATCTTCCCAACAGGCGCATCAATCCATTCCATTACCGGATGTTCCGGCATAGCGAGTCTAACTGATGCAGAAGAAGCCCGGGCCTAAGCCCAGAATTACACTTTCGAGAACTGATCACGACCGTCTGCTTGGTCTCGCGGAGGCCATGGAGGCCCGCAATCCAACGTTTTCGGAGACCATGATCGCGGAACTTGAACGTGCGAATGTCGTCGAGGACAAAGCTCTTCCCGCGAAAGTTATTCGTATGGGCTCCACGCTGTCTTACACGGCCGATGATGGCGAACCCCAGAAGGTCACGCTCGTGTTTCCTGTGGAAGCGGATATCGAGAAGGGCAAGATTTCGGTGACCACGCCCGTCGGTACGGCTCTGATCGGCCTTTCGGCTGGACAGTCCATCGACTGGACCGATCGTGGCGGCAAGTCTCACCGGCTGAAGGTCATCGCCGTTCATCCGGAGGGCGTAAAGGAACCGACGGAAGCTGTCGCAAGGTAACATAACCAAGCTCTGGATCGTTTCGGCGTCCTCCGTGGAAGCGGTCCAAGTCTCTATTCATGCAATTCGGCAGGAGTGGCATACGCCTTCCTGCGCCGGCTGAGTCCACTCGCCGTTTAAACTCCCGGCCCCTCTGAAACGCGAGATTGTTCACGCCATGATTTAAATACAATATCGTATTTATTATAGATTTTCTGTATTTTACTTATTTTCTTATTTTATTGATGGGAATTTAGCTTCGTGCTTACATGCTTTGCGTTGATTCTTTACTTCGAAAGAAAAATTAAATGCACAATAATATTGATATCTTTATTGAAGACGGCATCAGGCTTTCTCCTGTCGAGATCACCCATCAGGGGCTGGCAAGCATCCTTTGCTACGACCCCTTCCTGCCCCGCTGCATCGAAGGCATTAAGCTGAACCTCCTCGCAGGCCTTCCATCGCTGGTTCGTCTGCACGCCGGCGCCAATTACCCGACTCCCAGTGAGTACAGGTATCAGGTCGATCTTGAAGGTCATGCGGTGTTGATCGTCGGGTTTGACGACGTGAAACGGGCATTTTCCGTCGTGGATCCCTACAGGCGGTGTTCCGACGAAAGTATTGAGAAGACATGGCTTCCGTATGAGGACCTGACCATTGCCATGGTGGATTGCTCATCCGGAAACCAGACCGTTCCGCCGAACCTCAAAATTGAGGCCGCCGTTTCCAATTGCGGTTCGACCCTCCAGATCCACGCTGGCATTCCTCTTCCCTTCGGCCCGGTGATGGACCTGGACAACCTTCACCTCTCGGGCGCCACCCTTGAAGTGCAATTCCACGAAGCGAACCGGAGCATAACGCGCCTTCTGACCAATCCCGCCACCGCTCGCATTGGCGAGCACTTCTCCTTCCAAACCGAGATCCCTCGGGACATCGCCCCAGATGCTACCGTCGACGTTCAGGTTTCAGCGACCATCGGGGGGACGCGCCCCTACGCGTACAATGCACGGGTCGGGACGCGCCACCGCTATCTGGGTGGCATCGCAACACAGGGCAGTGAATCCAATCACCGGCCAGACTGCCAACTAGCCTGAGGAGATATCCATGTTTGATCGGTTCCTGGTTGCCGACAAGTCTGTCGGCAGACTGGACCTTCGTTGGTCCGTCCCGTTCCCCGCGCTCGTGCGCGTACCCGTGTTCTCGCCCGACGGTAGCGGCTACATCGTCTGTTATGCTGAGAAGACACGGAGCTACATCCTGCAGAAGTTCGCTCCCGACAGCGGTGAGCTGGAATGGAGCACTCAGCTACATAACGGTGGATATGGTGCAATCGCGGCCGGCGATCAGTGCATAGCCGTGCCGACTGGCTTTACCGACATTACCGGGGTGCACAGCGCATCCGGAAGAATCCTCTGGAAGTATCGCTCGTCGAGTCGAGTGAGATCTCCCGTCGCGTTCACCGGAAACCACTTCATTGCTTCGAGTGGAGACACCCTCTTCAAGCTGAATGAGCTTGGAGAGGAGTGCGCCAGAACCACCCCGAACGATTGCTTCTTCTATGGGTTGCCCCGGGAGCAGGGGCGTATTGTCTATAGCCTTTGTGCCGTCACCGGTGATTTCGGCTTTTCACAACTACACCTGTGCGCGATGGATTGGCTAGACGGCCTGATCTGGACAACTTCACTCTCGGACGGACATGTGGTCAGTTCGGATACATCGGGCTTCGCCATGACCGACGACCGCCTGTATGCGACGGCAGGCCAATCCATCTCCTGTCTTGATCGGGCAAGCGGCACGCTTCTCTGGTCAGCAACCTTCCCATCCATCGTGGGAAGGCACATGCCCATCCTTCACAGGGATAGGATTCTCGTTGGATCACTAAGCGGTCAGCTAGCATGCCTTGACGCCGCTACCGGCAAAATACGGTGGACCTTTGCCGGGCAGACGATGGTGACATCACCCCCATCGATCGTGGGGGACACAGTGCTGGTCACCGTCGATGGACACCTCTGCCTCCTTGCGATCAAGGACGGACGCGAGATCCACCGCGTCCCGATCGGCCATGCGCCCTATAGTGCCGTCGCGATAAGGAATGGGACGGCCTTTGTGGGCGCAGGCGACCCTCCTTATTTCGGTGGGCTGTTCGCCTTTGACATGCTGCCGGTAGACCACAAGGAGCCAGATTACATCACCGCGGCAAGCTCTGTATGCGAGTATTTGGACGAGGCGCGCTGCCTCATCCGGCTGGATGTTCGCAACTGCGTTGAGGAAATCGAAAATGTGGAGATCGACGCTGCGGTGATCCTCGGTACGGGCAATCAGAGCCAGGCTCTCCAGCCGGATCGGCGCGTAGGCACCGGTTTCTTCTTTGCGATTAAACCGAGCAAGTTTCTCGTCAACGGATGTTATTGCCTTCCCGTGAAAATCCTGTTGCGGAACGGGGCGCCTGTCCATCGAACGATATCTGTAGCATTGGATATGGTCTCACCCAGAGTATCAAAGTTTGAACTGGGTGGGTTCGATCCTGTCGGTCAAACGCACTATCTGCACAGCGGGGCAGCGGTCGCGCAGATGATCCAACACCGCTTTGCACAATCGATCACCCCTCAGGCCCGCTTTCGCGAGATGGTCGACTATGTGCGGGAACGGGCTGACTATGAACCGTTCAATCTCTGGCGGCTCGTTTTCCAAAGGGTTTTCATGGCCGGCGTGGCGGATGTGCGAAACCTGCCCGAATACAAGAACGAGCGTGCATGAAGCGGACACTTGCGTTCGCCGGAGACCTGTTGCGCAAGAGGAGGGGCATCGGTCTTGCCCTCCTCTGCCTGTTCACCTCAGCTCTTTCGATCTGCGTGATCCTGCTCCAGCCCGCACTCATTTCCGCCTTCCTGCGTGGTCTAGGGCATCGGCAGGAGGTGGTAACCTACCTTGTCGTGACGCTGCTCGCTGCTCCGCTTGCCATCCATGCCAGCGCGTGCGCGAACAATGCGCTGCTACAGCACATTCGCGGCGCAAGCAAAGAGCGACTGTTCGACTTCATCATCCGAAAGCCACTCTCCTTTTTCCAGAAGCGGAATGAAGGCTGGATCGAGTCGAGCATCTCGATCGGCTCGCATTCAACGCGGACATTGGTCCACGAAACGATTGCCATCCTTTCGCGCCTGATCTTCCTGATCGGGGCCGCAGCCCTGCTCACCTTCTGGGTGGGTCCGGTATTCGGCGCATCCTTCCTCGGCGTGCTGCTCCTCTACCTCTGGCTCTCGTTCAGGCTGTTTGGGCGCAATGCAAACCGGGTGCAGCAAGCGGTGCAGCAGACGTCTGTCGTTTCAGCGCAAATTGCGGATGCGATCGCAAACGTCGCCACCATCCAGCAATGCAACAGCTTTGACCACGAACGAAAGCGGCTGGATGAATTTCTTGCACGGGAGAAATCAACCTATAGCGCATCGCAAAGGGCGGTCGATCGCGCCGACGCGGTGCAGCGCCTGGCGCTGGCTACGGCGCTCGCGGTGTTTCTCATCGTAGCGCATAGCACTGTCCCCGGTAGTGACGGCTCCTTCGTGGCGATCTTCATCATCATGCTCCTTTCCTATGCACAGCTGGAAAGCACCGGTCGAGCACTCAACTCACTCTTTGAACACCAGCACCACCTCACGGCGATCCTTGAAGCGATCGATTATCGTCCGGGGAGCCGACCGCAACCTTCCCGGATCATCCAAGCAAGTTCGGACGTGGCGTCCGGGACCAGACCGCTCCCGCCGCTTATCCGGATTGAGGATGCAGGATTCGCCTACCAGCCTGCGCACCGTGTCCTCGACGCTATCAGCCTGAAAATTGAACCGGGTTCGCATCAGCTGATCCAAGGGACTAGCGGAAGTGGGAAAACCACACTGCTCAAGCTGCTGACCGGCCAATTGAAACCCTGCGCTGGAAGAGTCCTGCTTGAAGGCAGGGACGCGTGGTCGCTCACGCCGCAGGATAAGGCCGCGAGCCTTTGTGCCATTTCCCAAAGGCCAAGCCTTTTTGACCGATCACTCTTTGAGAACGTCGTCTATGGTCATTCGACCTCCGACCAGCGCCTGGTCATAGAGCTGCTCCGTGAGCTCGGGTTGAAAACACCACCCAGCCAAAGTGACAAGGAATGGTTGGCCATGACGCTCGGCAAGAATTGAGGCAGGCTAAGCGGCGGTGAGCGCCAAAGAGTCCTGATCGCGCGTGCCGTGCTTGCGGCGCGACCCGTGCTGGTGCTCGATGAAGCCACATCCGAACTCGACCCGGAAACCGAGAAGAAGGTGTTGGAAGTGATTCACGGGCGGTTGGCTGGCTGCACGATCATCGCCGTCAGCCACCATCCTCACGCCGAGCTTCGCGGCTATGCGACGTTCCGCTTGCCCGAGCGTTGTTTAGATCAGGAAAGCCCTTCCACGTAGCCGTCGGGCGAGAGGAATATGCGTTCGGCCGCAGGCACACGGGGTAGCCCTGGCATCGTCATCAGGTCGCCGCAGATAGCCACAACGAAGCCTGCGCCTGCGGAAAGCCGCACCTCGCGGATCGGGATGACGTGGCCAGTCGGTGCGCCGAGGACCGTCGGATCAGCCGAGAATGAGTATGGCGTCTTGGCCATGCAGACCGGCAGCTTGCCGTAGCCTTCCTCCTCCCAACGCTTGAGTTGCGCCTGGATCGTGTCACTCGCAACAACGCCCGCGCCGCGATAGATGCGTTTGACGACGGTCTCCATCTTCTCAAGCAAGGGCATGTCATCGACATAGAGCGGCGCGAAGTTCGATGCGCCGCCTTCGGCGAGCGCTGCCACCTTCTCGGCAAGCTCAACCGCACCAGCTGAGCCGTTCGCCCAGTGGCTGCAGACAATCGCTTCACCGCCAAGCGTGGCGACGTAGTTGCGGACGGCTTCGACTTCCGCATCCGTGTCGGAATGGAAGTGGTTGATGGCAACGACGAGCGGAACGCCGAACTGCTTCACGTTCTCGATGTGACGGCCGAGGTTCGGGCAGCCGGCGAGCACGGCCTTCACATTCTCGGTGCCGAGATCTTCCTTCTTCACGCCGCCGTTCATCTTGAGCGCGCGGATCGTAGCCACGATCACGGCTGCAGCGGGCTTCAGGCCAGCCTTGCGGCACTTGATGTCAAAGAACTTTTCCGCTCCGAGATCGGCGCCGAAACCCGCTTCCGTCACCACATAATCGGCGAGCTTCAGCGCCGTCGAGGTCGCGATCACGGAGTTGCAACCGTGGGCGATGTTGGCGAAGGGGCCGCCATGGACGAAGGCCGGGTTGTTCTCGATCGTCTGGACCAGGTTCGGTTGCAGCGCCTGACGAAGCAGCACGGCCATTGCCCCATCGGCCTTGAGGTCGCGGGCGTAGACCGGCGTCTTGTCGAAGCGGTAGCCGATGATGATGTTGCCGAGGCGCTGTTCGAGGTCGTGAAGGTCGCGAGCAAGGCAGAGGATCGCCATGATCTCGGAGGCCACGGTGATGTCGAAGCCGGTTTCACGGGGAAAGCCATTGCCGGTGCCGAGGCCCGCGACGATATCTCGAAGCGCACGGTCGTTCATGTCCATCACGCGGCGCCAGGTGATGCGGCGCGTGTCGATGCCGAGGCTGTTGCCCCAGTGGACATGGTTGTCGATCAGTGCTGACAGAAGATTATGCGCAGAGGTAATCGCGTGAAAATCGCCGGTGAAATGGAGGTTGATGTCCTCCATCGGGATCACCTGCGAATAGCCGCCGCCTGCCGCGCCGCCCTTCATGCCGAAGCTCGGGCCGAGTGACGGTTCACGCACACAGACGATCGCCTTCTTGCCGATCCGGTTCAGCGCATCGCCAAGGCCGATGGTGGTGGTCGTCTTCCCCTCGCCCGCAGGCGTCGGGTTGATCGCTGTTACGAGGATGAGCTTGCCGTTCTTCCGATCCGCCAGCGAGGAAATGAACTGGCTTGAAATCTTCGCCTTGTCGTGACCGAAGGGCAGCAGATGCTCCTCCGGAATGTCCAGCTTGGCGCCGATCTCCTGGATCGGCTTCCAGGACGCTTCCCGCGCGATTTCGATATCGGACTTCACTTGCGCCATCGCGCTTACTCTCCGTTAGCGATCAAGAACCTGCCGCAGCTCGACCAGATTGGACCGAGCGCGCAGGATGTAGAAACCCATCGTGGCCAGGTGGGTCGGCATGATCCAGCCGGCTTCCCTGCCATTGGAAATCATGAAGGGGGTGATGTTCAGTGCCGAACGGAACTGCTGTTCCGTATCCATCCAGAGTGCATGGAGCGAACGCTGGGCAATCACATCGCGGAAATCCGCGCGGGCTGCATTGAGCAGGCCGTAATAGCCGTAGAGCTGGCCGTAGGCGAACCAGAAGCGGTCGTCGGCGCGGAAGTCGAACCAGCCGCCGTTGTGGTTTTCGGAGCGCTCGCGCAGGATGGCCGAGGTGGAACCAATGTCACCCGCAATACGATCGAGGAACTGCATGAGGTTGTCTGCGCGGCTGTCGAAGACGGCATCACAGCGCTCAAGGCGGGCGTTGAAGCTGCGCAGCGACTGGGCGGCGGTGCGGTAGAAAGAAGGCGTCGGGGTCTTCGGTCCGAACGGGTTCAGGCCGAAATACCACGCGTCTTCACTGAACTGGATGTTTTCGCGCGCCTTCTGGAGATCGCCGTCAATCTGTGACGTGCCGCGCACGCGACCAAGCGCATCCACCAGCTCCACCGCGGTGCGGCGGACGGTCTGGTTCACGCCGCGCTGGAATGAGGCCTTGTTGTCGAAGAAGGGCGTGCTGTCCCAATCAATTCCAAAGAAGCCGAGCTTGTAGAACAGCATGGAGGAGATCCACGCGTTCTGGTCGACGTTGAAGTCGATCAGATCGGCCGTCACCTGGGCAATCGCGGAGGGGCTGCAGGTTTCAGCCGCGTTTTCACCCGTATTGGCGAGGCGGGCGCCTGCCGACGTGTCGCGCTTGTCGAACTCGTAGGCAGCCACATAGTCGGGATTAAAGCCGGACCAGATCTGCGTCTGCACCATGAAATAGATGTTCAAGCCGACGAACAGAACAAAGGCCAACCCGACCGAAATGCGCAGGATCCAGCCGCGCCGCGTGTACCAGCGACCGATGGCGGCGAAAGGCGCTACAATCCAGGAGAAAAGACGGGAAAAGAAATTACCGATCGCTCTGAACAACTACGCCTCCTGCGGCGACACGAGGCTTGCAGCCTCTTCCATTGAGCGTGTTCTGGCGAACACCGTCGGAATTGACATAAGCGTTTTGCATCTGAGGAACAACTGGGCTTGCCGTGCCTTTGTTTTTCAGGCCTTGGGAATATCCGTAGAGGACCGCGGGAGACGACGTTCCTTTTCCATCGGAAACGGATTTTTTCGGGGCAAAGCTCATTGGGCCTTAATTGCTGGGAGCAACCGCAAATTGATGCTTGCGCAGACCTATCAGCACAAAGGATAATTCCACCAACATTATAGCAGGAGATCATCATGTTCGGTAACAGGAGTTTGGGCGCCACACTTGGTCTGGTTCTGGCACTTGGCTCCGGATCTGCGTTTGCTGCAGACCCCGCGGAATGCCGGACGGTGACGTTCTCCGATGTGGGCTGGACCGACATCACCGCCACGACTGCGACGGCGACTGTCATCCTCAAGGCGCTGGGTTACGAGCCAGAGGTGCAGATGCTGTCGGTTCCGGTCACCTATGCCTCGCTCGACAAGAAGGACATCGACGTTTTCCTCGGCAACTGGATGCCGACCATGGAGGCAGACATCGCGCCCTATCGCGAAAAGGGCACGGTCGAGACGCTGGTGACCAACCTGGAAGGCGCGAAATACACCCTCGCAGTGCCGCAATATACCTATGACGAAGGCCTCAAGACCTTTGACGACATCGTCAAGTTCCAGGACCAGCTGAAGGCCGAGATCTATGGCATCGAGCCGGGCAATGACGGTAACCGGCTGATCCTCGACATGATCGCCAACAACACGTACGGCCTCGGCGAGTTCGAGGTGGTGGAAAGCTCTGAGGCCGGCATGCTGGCGCAGGTGGCCCGCGCCGTGCAGCGCAAGGAGCACATCGTGTTCCTCGGCTGGGAGCCGCACCCGATGAACGCCAGGTTCGACATGGTCTATCTCGACGGCGGTGACGATGTGTTCGGCCCCAACTACGGCGGCGCAACAGTGTTGACGAACGTCTGGAAGGGCTATGCCGAGCAGTGCCCGAACGTAGGCCAATTCCTCAAGAACCTCGTGTTCACGCTCGACATGGAAAACGAGATCATGGGCGCCATCCTCGATGACGGTGCAGACCCGCAGGAAGCTGCATCGGCCTGGCTGACGCGGAACCCTGATGCGCTCGAGCCATGGCTTGCAGGCGTTACCACGTTCGACGGC
The DNA here is from genome assembly GCF_014641695.1 of Nitratireductor aestuarii. Lineage (GTDB taxonomy): Bacteria > Pseudomonadota > Alphaproteobacteria > Rhizobiales > Rhizobiaceae > Chelativorans > Chelativorans aestuarii. Next base: position 249,859 of record NZ_BMIF01000007.1, read on the forward strand.
GGGGATGCCCCGGCAGCCGTCAAGCAGGCTCTGGGACTCTAAGCCTGCGTAAGTCTGCAACGCGGTTTCGTCGAGACGGGACCGCGTTCCACAGGCGCATCAAATCGCCGCTGGACTTTCCAAGCGGTACAAAAATGATCTAATCCATAGTTCCCAAGCAATCCGGTTTTCACTTTACGGGAATTGCTCTAGCCTTGATCATCGCACTTCCAGATGGAAAGTGGTTCCCATTTTTCCTGGATTTGCTTTGAGATAAACGAGGCATTCTCAGAATGCCTGGAGGATCCGCACCGCTTATGGACGACCCGATAACTGCCTGGATCTCCGCCTGGAAAATACCTCTTGGTCGCTGGGGCCGGCAATTTTTCGAATTTCTGACCGCGAACTTTGCCTGGTTCTTTGACAATCTCGCCCTCCTGTTGAGCAATTTCCTCAACGGGATGGTCGAGCTGTTGCTGGCAATTCCCGCGTCAATTCTCGTCCTGGTTCTGGCGGCGCTTGCCTATGCGCTGCAGCGCTCCTGGCGGATCACCATCGGCACGCTGCTCGGCCTCGCCTTCATCATCAATCAGGGACTGTGGCGGGAAGCGGTCGAAACGCTGGTGCTGGTCGTCTCCGCCACCGCCGCCTCCATGGCCATCGGTGTGCCGATCGGCATCTGGGCCGCACATAACGAGCGCGTTTACGGTTTCATCCGGCCGGTTCTCGACCTGATGCAGACGCTGCCCACCTTCGTCTATCTGATCCCCGTGCTGATCCTCTTCGGCCTGGGTGCCGCACCCGGATTGATCGTGACGGTGATCTTCGCGGCTCCGGCGCCGATCCGGCTCACCTATCTCGGCATCAAATCCGTGCCCGTGCCGCTGCGGGAAGCGGGCCTCGCCTTTGGCGCGACCAAACTGCAGCTCCTGCGCAAGGTGGAACTGCCGGCCGCCCTGCCCTCTATCATGGCCGGCATGACCCAGTGCATCATGCTCTCGCTCTCCATGGTTGTCATCGCAGCTCTGATCGGCGCCAATGGCCTCGGCAAACCGGTGGTGCGGGCGCTCAACAGCGTCAATATTCCGCTTGGTATCGAATCGGGCCTCGCAATCGTCGTGCTTGCGATCATCCTCGACCGCATCACCCGTCTCGGCCGGGAGCTGCCCAAATGAAGGCAGCAATCGAATTCCGCAATGTCGACATCATGTTCGGCACCGAGAAAGAGCGCGCGGCGGCAATGCCGTTGCTCAAGGCCGGCGCGAACCGGGAGGAAGTGGTCGACAAGACCGGCGCTGTGATCGGCTGTGCGGGCATCAATCTCAGCGTCCGCCATGGCGAAATCTCCGTCCTGATGGGTCTGTCCGGCTCGGGCAAATCGACGCTTCTGCGCTCCGTCAACGGTTTGAACAGCATCCAGAGCGGCGATGTCTTTGTCGAGGTCAATGGCAAGGCCACGTCAGTACGAACTGCCTCCGACGCGGAGCTGCGCCAGCTGCGGCGCGAGGGCGTGGCCATGGTGTTCCAGCAGTTCGCGCTGCTGCCCTGGCGCACGGTCGCCGACAATGTGGGCTTCGGCCTGGAGCTCTCGGGCATGTCAGCTCCGGAACGCCGCGAACGCGTCATGAAACAGCTGAAGCTCGTGCATCTGGAAGACTGGGCCGACCGCTATGCGCACGAACTCTCTGGCGGCATGCAGCAGCGCGTCGGGCTCGCCCGGGCGCTGGCGACTGAAGCGCCGATCCTTCTGATGGACGAGCCCTTCTCGGCGCTCGATCCGCTGATCCGCGCCAAGTTGCAGGACGAGCTGCTGCAGCTTCAGTCCCGGCTCAAGAAGACGATCCTGTTCGTCAGCCATGACCTCGAAGAGGCGCTGAAGATCGGCAACCGGATCTCCATCATGCAGGGCGGGCGCATCGTTCAAAGCGGCAAGCCCGAAGACATCGTGCTATCGCCCGCCAATGAATACGTCCGCGAGTTCGTCTCGCACGTGAACCCACTCTCTGTGCTCACCGCCGGGAACGTGATGCGCGACGTGCGGGAGCTCGAATCTGCCGGTGAAGGTTGGGTATGGCTCGACAGGCGGAGAACAACGCGCTTCCTCCTCGACCGGAACATGCTCGTCGTGGGTGCGGAGTCCCATGGAGAACCGGCCGACTGGATTTCGTGCGAGGACAAGAGCATCATGCACGAAGAACGCAACATCGTGTACTGGGCGCAGGCGACTACGCCGCTCAAGACAGTGATGCATGCGATCCATCATTCGCAAACCGCTCCCGTGGCAGTGTTTGACGAAGCCTCGCGCTTCCTGGGCTCGATCGGCGTGCGCGATACGCTCAGGGCCGTCATGCGCGACCGCGGAACCATGCTTGAGGACTGACAGTCTTGAACCGGGACTATATCCTGATCGAAGATCCCGAAGATCCCCGGATCGCCGCGTATCGCGACATCCGGGAACGGGATCTTGTCGGTCGCGAAGGCAAGTTCGTCGCGGAAGGCAAGACCGTCCTCAACGTGCTCTTTGCCAATGCCCGCATGGAGGCCGAATCCGTCTTTCTGCGCGAGAATCGCGTCGACGGGATGACGGAGTTGCTGGCGAAGATCCCCGCTGATGTTCCGATCTATGTCGGCTCCGGTGCGGTGATGGACCAGATCGCCGGGTTCCACATGCATCGCGGCGTGCTGGCGATCGGACGACGGGTGGATAGCCCGAGCGTCGAAGAGCTTCTCGATTCGCTGCCGGATGAGGCGCTGGTGGTGGCGCTTGCGGGTATCGCCAACCATGACAACATGGGCTCGATCTTCCGCAATGCGGCTGCCTTTGGCGTCGATGCTATCGTCATGGACCAGGGGTCGTGCGATCCGCTTTACCGCAAGGCCATTCGCGTGTCGGTCGGTGCTGCGCTGAAAGTGCCTTTCGCGCGCGAAGGCAGTGCGGAAGCCATCGTCGATGCCCTGATGGCCAGAGGTTTCGACGTGCTCGCCATGAGTCCGCAGGGTGCGCTCGACATGGCGGACGTGAAGCCCGGCAACCGCACAGCCCTGCTGCTCGGCGCAGAAGGACCGGGCCTGCCCCCTCACCTCATGGAACGGCTCACGACCGTGCGGATTTCCATGCGCACGGACTTTGACAGCCTCAACGTGGCGGCAGCGTCGGCCATCGCGCTGCACAGGCTCTGGCGCGGCTGATCTTTGCTATAGTCAGGAGGCGTTGCGGAGCTTCTGTACCCGGTTAGCCAGGCTTTCGGGACGGGCCTCAAAATCGAGGCCAGGCACTTCACGAACCGGCTCGGAGAGCACCTTGTTGATTTCGGAGCCCTGGCCTTCACGCTCCGCAACCATCTGGACCATTTCCGCTGCGATCGCTGAAATCTCGTCGCGTAGCTGCTCGATGCGTTCGGCCTCATGTTCCTTGCGGTGCCGCTTGCGATGGGCTTCATTGAGGTCGGCGACCCGCTGCTGCAACTGAGCCATATCTTCAGACTGCATGGCATCATCCGTTTCTTGAGAGAGGTTTTCAGAAACGCCGTTGTACCGGTTTGACGCAATTTGCTGCGGAACCCCGAGATCCTGGGGCACTGCCTGAGGCGCTGGTTCCTCAACGGAAGACAGCTCATAGGGAATGACCACGCCATACTCGGCCAGCTCTTTCTGCTGACGTTCGAGAATCTGGTCGCGGGTGGAAATGTCTCGCACCAACCGGTCTACCCTTGCCTGGAGGTCGGCGACATGCGCCTTCTCGATTTGCAGGGCATTTTCCAGTGTGACCTTTTCCGCCTGGGCTTCGCGCGCCAGGCGGTCGGCTTCGCGGCGCTGCGTGCGCAGCAGGCCGATGGTGTTGTTGAGTTTGTCGATCTCTGTCTCGCGGGCGACCAGGTCAATCTTCAGCGTGCTCGACATCATGTTGAGCTCATCATTCTGACGGCTCAGCTTCTGCACCTTGTTCGTCTCGTCCGCGAGTTTGCGGGCAAGCTCTTCAAGCTGGGTGGTGTATCCCGCCACTTCCGCTTCATCTGCGGCAAGCTTTATCTCCAATGACCGCTTCGTACCCTCGACCTCTTCGATCTCGTGATGGAGAGACGTAGTGTCCCCTTCCAGATCCCGAATGCGGTCGCGCAGGACATTGATCAGAATAGTGTCTGAGGCCAACTTCTTGCGCAGGCTGTCGGCTTTGACCTCCAGCCGGCGGATCGCCATCGCACTGTGCGCACGGATCGCGTCGATCTCGCCTTCGAGTTCCTCGCGGGTAAGCGGAAGGGCTGCCTCGATGCGCTTGCGCTCAAGATGCTCCGCCCGCCGCCAAAGCGAAGGCGCCAGCGCGATGGCGAGCGCCAAGGCGGCCAGAAAGCCCAACGCGGAGAAAAGCAAACCCTCAATCACGAGATGACCTTCCTAGATGGCATGGGCAGAGATGATCAGGGCCCGCGAGGGCCCGGGTCTCCCCGAGCGAACGCGTCTATTCTGCATGATGGGGCTGTTACAATCCAGCGCCAGAAGCCAGCATAACATGTATTATTAAGTGTATGTCGGCCAGGACACACCCCCGAAGGGCGGATGATCAGAAAGGATTCCAGGTTGGTGAGGGCGTCACCTTCAGATAGCCCATGTTGACGCCCAGACGCGCGCCGACGCCCGTGCGGATCGGGACGATCAGAACATCATTGTTGCCCATTACGTTGAAGCCGAGTCCGGCAACCACATAGGCCGATCCCGCAACGCCCGCGAAGCGACGGTAGACGTCGTTCACCGTGTTCAGGTTGTAGACGAGGATCATCACCTTGGAGCCGCTCGCACCAAAGTCCCAACCGAAGGAAGGGCCCTGCCAGTAGATGGTGTGGTCGCCCGCGTTCTTGGTGAAGAGCGTTCCCTCGCCATAGGTCAGGCCGCCGATGATGGCGCCGGAACCTTCCTGTCCAAGCACGTAGCCGTTCGGCTGACCGTAGGAGGAGAAGATGTTCTCGATCCCGGTCGCGAGCCCCTTGGACGCCGTGCCAAAGAAATTGCTGCCGGCATCGACAATCTCGTTCATCGTGTAGCCGCTGCTCTGCTGCGCGTGCGCAGCCGGTGCGGACAGCATCACCGCCCCCAGCATGGCGAATGCGAGCGCCTTCAGGCTGCGGCGCCTTGCCTCCTGGAACGTCCCTCTGGACCTGTCGCGGTCGCATCTGTCCTGGACTTGCTTCAGGCAATCCTTGGCAGCGCGGAAAAGACTCACAAGCATTCGTTCACTCCATGTCGACCTGCACGGAAATTCCCCGTGAAAACGATCGCCCCTGTGCGGCAAATCCCTTACAAACAGGGTTAAGGGATGATTGCAGCGTAATGCGCAATCCTTTTTCAACCATTAAAGCCCGAAACTCGGATGGCAGAAAAACTTGCCTGGAGTGGGGCTCGGTTGCCGCTCGCGCCGCAATGTGCGAGCACTTCCTGCACTCAATGGCAGTGATTCGCGGACAGCAATTCCGGTCCGCAGACAGAACCAAGGGGACGGCCCTGTATGACTGATATCTTCTCGCTCAGCGCCCTTGATCTAGGAGCCCTGCTGTGCAGCCGCGTTTGCCACGACATCATCTCGCCGGTGGGCGCGATCAATAACGGCCTTGAGCTGCTCGACGAGGGGGGTGCCGACGAGGACGCGATGCAGCTCATCCGCGCCAGCGCGCGCAACGCCTCGGCACGGCTGCAGTTTGCCCGCATCGCATTCGGCGCTGCCGGCTCCGCTGGCATGCAGATCGACACGGGCGATGCACAGGCCGTCGCCACCTCCTACATCAACAATGAAAAGCCTGAGCTGGAGTGGCTCGGCGAGCGCGAGCTTCTGCCCAAGAACAAGGTCAAGCTGCTGCTCAACCTGCTTCTGGTCGCCAATGCCACCATCCCGCGTGGCGGCAAGCTCACCGTGAAACTGGAAGACCTCAGGACTTCGCCGCGCTTCACGCTGATCGGTCACGGACCGATGGTGCGCGTGCCGGCTAAGTTCCTCGAGCTTCATTCGGGCCGCACTCTTGAAGAACCAATCGACGCTCATAGCGTCCAGTTCTACTACACGCTGCTTCTGGCTCGGGAAGCGGGCATGACCATCGCTTTACATGCCTCGCCGGAAGAGATCGTCATCAACGCCGCGTAGGCCGGCCATACTGTCCGGAGCCACTGTTCCGGACAGATCCCGTTGCTAACCTCGCACCTGGTGGAAACCCCGGGCGAAGTGCACCATGGCCTCGCGTTCGCCGGCATGGCGGACGCCCTCTATTACTCCCGTCAGAATGATGTGATCGCCGCCAGGATAGTTGTGGGCGGCGCGGCATTCAAACGTCGCCAGCGCATCTTCGAGCACCGGTATCCCCTTTGCGGTTCGCCCGAGCTTCAGGCCCGCAAACTTGTCGATCCCGCTGGTGGCGAAGCGGATGGCAACGTCGTTGTGCGAAGGGCGCAAAACTGAGGCCGCGAAAAACTCCGCCTCCAGAAACGCCTCGCGGCACTGCGCCTTCTGGTGGAGGCAGACGAGAATCATGGGCGGATCGAGCGACAGCGGCACAAAGGTGCTGGCCGTGAAACCGTGAGCGACGCCTTCCCTGTCGACGGTCGTGACAATGACCACGCCACTTGGAAACAGCGAGAAGCCCTGTTTTACGGTTGCCTCGTCGGGTGGGAGCATTTCCGGCGTCCCTTCGGCAACCGAGCCGAACTGTTGATCGTGATACATGAGCCTCACCGCCCGATTGTTGCTGCAGGATGCGGCGCGGAAAGCCGGGGGCCATTCCCCGTCAGCTTGTCGCGCAGGGTGCCTTCGCGATATTCCGTCTTGTAGAGCCCACACTCCTGAAGCGCCGGGATCACCAGATCGATGAAGTCCTTCAAGCTGTCAGGCATGATCAGGCGGGCGACGTTGAAGCCAGCAATGCCGGTCTTCTCCATCCAGTCCGCAAGCTCATCGACCACCTGCTCGACACTGCCAACGATCAGCAGATTGCGCGCCGACAGTGCCATCTCCTCGGCGATCTTGCGCGGCGTGTAGCCGCCTTCGCCATTGCGCGTCAGCATTGCCATGGCCGTACGGTTGGCGTCGTTCTCCTCGTAGCGGATCGGCTCATCGAGCGGATACTTTGACAGGTCAACGCCAAGACCGCCGGCGGCATGGGCGAGCACCGCTTCAGGATCCGCATAACGGCGGTATTCCTCAAGCTTCTCCCGGGCCTCCGCCTCGGTGCGGCCGACAATGATGGTGGCGCCAGCCAGCACCTTGATATCGGTAGGTGAGCGCCCGACTTCGGCAGCCCGCCTGCGAAGATCCGCAACGTTGCCGGCGACGACCGACTTGGAGACGCCGTTCACGAAGACGCATTCAGCATTGGCGGCCGCGAACTCCTTGCCGCGCCCGGACGACCCGGCCTGCAGCAGGAAAGGCGTGCGCTGCGGCGACGGAATGCAAGGGTGCACAGCCTCGAGGCGATAGTACTTGCCCTCGTGGCGGATGACGTGAACCTTGTCGGGGTCGGCGTACCTACCGTGCTCACGATCAACAAGGACTGCGCCCTCCTCCCACGAAGTTTCCCAGAGCTTGTACATAAGCTCCATGAACTCGTCGGCTATGTCATAGCGCTCGTCGTGGGGTACCAACGCCTGGCGTCCCATGGCGCGCGCGCCGCTCTGCAGGATACCGGTGACGATGTTCCAGCCAATGCGACCGCCGGTCATGTGGTCCAACGTCGACATGCGCCGTGCGAAAAGATAGGGCGGTTCGTAGACCAGGTTGCCGGTGATGCCGAAGCCCAGATGCTTCGTTGCTGCAGCCATGGCGCCGATGACAACGGATGGGTCGTTCATCGGAATCTGAACACCGCCCTTCACCGATGCAGCCGCCGAGCCGCCATAGACGTCGTAGACGCCGATGTTGTCGGCGATGAACAGCATGTCGAACAGACCACGCTCCAAGAGGCGCGCGTATTCGATCCAATAGTCCAGCGTGTTCAGTTCAGTCGAACGGTCGGCCGGGTGCGTCCACACGCCTTGCGCAAGAAAGCCCACACAGGACATGTCGAGCGCGCTCAGGATCATCTGCTTTTTCATCTTGTTTCCTCCCCGGTGGGTCAAGCCCAATCGGTCACGATTTTCTGCTGGCCGTCCCAGCGCATTCCTGCTTCGGCAACCTGTTGCTGGAATGCCCTGCGCTCTGGCGTGCGTTCAGTGATTTCAAGGATTTCGCCGAGTGCGGGATGATCGAGGTAGACGAAGCGTCCGCGTGTCGTGCGTCCGTCCTGATAGACCCGGTAACCGCGCTCAAGCGCCTCGTTCAGCGTCGCGGTATAGTCGTCCGGCCAATGACACCAGTGATGGAAGCTATGGAGCTCAAAAGGCTGCTGTAACGCATCGCGCCACATGGAGGGCTCGTCGTTGTCGAGCTGCATAAGCTCGAATTCCATACCGCGCGCATAGGCGAAAGCAGTTGTGAGCCGGACCTTGCTCGGCGCTCCGCGGTAGTAGCATTCAGCAAAGCTGCCGCCTTCAATCATGAACCAGGGACCGACGCCCAGGTTGGTGACGAAATGGTCGATGGACGCGCGGATATCCCGTGTCATGAAAGCCGTCTGCGTGATCGTGCCTAGAGATAGGGGCATCCAGAACTCCTCCTGAAACTTGTCCGAGGATGCAAAGAAGGCTTGCAAAAAGCCAATATAAAAAGCTCAACTATCGATCTCGAAACGAGATTGGGTTGCACGATGAACTTCCGAAAGGTGCGCTATTTCCTGGCTGTGGCGGAGCACAGGAACTTCCGCAAGGCGGCGGAGGCATTGCATGTGGCGCAGTCCGCGCTCTCGAAGCACGTAATGGAGATCGAAGCGCAACTCGGCGTGCGGCTGCTGGATCGCAAGCCAACGGGCGTCAGCCTAACCCAGGCGGGTGAAGTCTATGCCAGCGAGGCGAGGCGCGCGCTGGAAACAATCGAACGGGCGGGCCTGCAGGCCAAGCGGGCGGCCAAGGGCGAGATGGGGCGTCTCTCCATCGCCATGAATGATCTTGCCGCGCGCAATGTTGAAATAGCCAAACGAATCGCAGCCTTTTCCGAGGCTTACCCGGAGATCCAGCTGGAATTTTCCTCCATGATCTCCATGGACCAGCTCAATGCGCTGAAATCAAACAAGATCGACGCGGGCATCCTGCTCGAGGGCCCACTCGATGATTCGCTCGACCGCCTCCACCTCGCCACCGATCCGTTCTGTCTCGCACTTCCCCGCGAGCATCCACTGGCCGCGCTTGAAGAAATTCCGGTGGAAGCTCTTACGTCAGAGCGGTTCGTTTCCGTCTCGATGAGCACCTATTGGCTGCCGCAGACGAGGCTCCTCGCACGCTGCAAGGATCTCGGGTTCACTCCGAGAATCGTTCAGGAGGCGAGCAATGACTACATGCAGATCAGCTTCATTGCCGCCGGCATGGGTATTGGATTCATCAATGCTTCGAGCGCGCAGCAGACCTCCCCGCACGTTATTCTTCGGCCAGTCGCAAATCTCAATGTAGCGCTGGATGTCGAGCTCGTCTGGTCGAGGACCAACGCGCAACCGGCGCTGCGACAACTCGTTGGCTTCATGCGCAAGTGAGACCATGCATGATCGTTATCGGCGAGACGATTGCATTGTGTAACAGGCTGTTATTGTATAGCAACACCGGCGAAGTATGATGCCTCTCCCTTGGGGAGAGCAAAAATTTGGCGTGGGGGTTTGATGAGGCGCTGCCTGGTCATCGATGATTCGCAGGTGGTTCGCAAAGTAGCGAGGCGCATCCTGACGGATGCGGGGTTCCTGGTCGGCGAGGCGGTAACGGGAGCCGAAGGTTTGGCAATCTGCAGCCAGGAAATGCCCGAGATCATCATCGTAGACAGCCTCCTGCCCGATGCGGATTCCATCGACCTCATCTCAAAGCTCAACTCACTCAACCCCGAGAAGCCGCCGTTCATCATCTACTGCACGCATGAGCTCAAGGTTGCCCAGATCATGCGGGCCAAGCGCGCCGGCGCCAAGGGCCACATGCTCAAGCCGTTTGTCCGCCAGCAGGTGCTCGACTGCTTCCGCAGCTTCGACGAACTGGTCGAGGCCTCCTGAACCAGCTACAGCGACATAAGGAGCGGATTTTCGGTCCGCGACTCTAACCTCGAATGCAAAAACCCGGCATCACGCCGGGTTTTGATTGAGCACCATGATTCGACGGCCGGCGCTGTCTCCGCGACCGGCCTGCTTCAAAGTTACGCGCTTTCGCGCAGATCCTCGGGCTCACGCAGCACGTAACCGCGGCCCCAGACCGTCTCGATGAAGTTCTGACCGCCCGACGCAGTGTCCAGCTTCTTGCGAAGCTTACAGATAAATACGTCGATGATCTTCAATTCCGGCTCATCCATGCCACCATAGAGATGGTTGAGGAACATTTCCTTGGTGAGCGTCGTGCCCTTGCGGAGCGAAAGCAGCTCCAGCATCTGGTATTCCTTGCCCGTGAGATGCACGCGCTGACCGGCGACTTCGACGGTCTTGGTGTCCAGGTTGACGATCAGATCGCCCGTGTGGATAACCGACTGCGCATGACCTTTCGAGCGACGAACGATGGCGTGGATACGCGCAATCAGTTCGTCCTTGTGGAAGGGCTTGGTCATGTAGTCATCAGCGCCGAAGCCGAGACCGCGAACCTTGTCCTCAATTCCAGCCATGCCGGAGAGAATGAGGATCGGCGTCTTGACCTTGGACAGGCGAAGCGTACGCAACACCTCGTAGCCCGACATATCCGGGAGGTTCAGATCAAGGAGGATGATATCATAATCATACAACTTGCCGAGATCGACACCCTCTTCACCCAGATCAGTCGTATAGACATTAAAGCTCTCCGACTTCAGCATCAGCTCGATGCTTTGTGCCGTCGCGCTATCATCTTCAATCAGCAGAACACGCATATCATTCCCCTTTTCGCCGCCGAATGGGGCTGGCAGTCCACCGGCACCCGAGCAATAACCGCCTGAATCAGAGGCTGCCAGTTAATGGTTAACAAAACCTGATTCGCCCTTGCAAGTGGTCATTCACTTTAATTCTTCCGGCACATGGTTGAATCCTAATACCGAAATCATCGCAGCAAGGTTACGGTCCGCCTGGCCACCGGTCCGGATCCGGAGCGTCCCTCTCCGTATCCACAGTTTCCAAACTTCCTTTACCGCCCCTTAAGCGATCGTCCTTATGATTAACGATGCCCGTAAACGAATGGTTACCAAGGACCCAATTCCTTAGGATTTTGTTTGCCAACAATAACCAATCGGAAAGACGGGCGGGGCAACATTTAAGAATGAACAGGCCGGCGGGGTGCCATCGGGCCGGGGTTCGGGAGTTAGTGGATGAAGACGTCGCGTGAGAATCTAGTTAGGCTGAAGCTATTCAATGTTAATCACAAGCGCAGGCGCGTCGCCCAGCTTGACGGAATGATCGCGGAATTCGAGCGTATGGCTACAGAGTTGGATGCTCAGATCATCTCAGAGGAAACCAAGGCCGGCATCACGGATCAATCGCATTTCGCGTATCCGACCTTCGCCAAGGCAGCTCGCTTACGGCGTGATAACCTCCGCACCTCCCAGATGGAGTTGATGCAGGAGCGCGATCAGGCTGTGGCAGAACTCGCCATTATGGAAGACGAACTGAAGAAGGCCGAGGCCCTCGAGATGCGCGACGGCCGCACCCGTGGCAACGAACCGACCACTCGCGTTGCCGCGGGGTAAGGCAACCCCGAGCAGCACGGGTGGCCTTGATGGTCCACGTGCTTTCTAACTGAAATCGTCGGTGGGACTTACGGGGGGCTCTGCCCCCCTTAACTTTTGCAATAACCGCAACTGGTTCCTCCAAGCGTTGAATCCCACAACAAACCTACTCCACCTCGACAACCTCGGCACTGAAAGCTCGTAGCTTTACTGTCCCTCGGAGGGGCGACTATTCTGTAGCCGTAGGGGTGGGGGTCGAGATGGCAATCGAAGAACAACTACAGGATCAGGCGCGCAAACTTGCTCTTGAGGAAGACTTGGCGCGTGAGAAGGAAAAACTGCGCGCAACAGCTTGGATGAACCTGGCGGTCGCCATGGTTACGGTTGGGATCTTCACGCCGGGAATCACTCTGGTCCTTGGCATGACTGCGGCCACCTTACCAACCTCCGAAGTGGCCTCGGTGATGGCAGGATGTGCAATCTTCGGCCTTTACCTATATAGTAGGGCTCTGGAGGCACTCAACAGAGGCCATGAGCGATGATCGACCTCACCACCTTTAGCCCTACAACCCTGCTGATGCTGGGTAGCATGGCCGTTGTGGCGACCGGCATAGGCATTATCGACTTCCAGGCCAAGCGCGCTCACAGGAGGCTCCGTGCACGCCGGTCCGAGCTGGAGCAAAAACTCGCCGCAGCCGACATCAGGGCGACCAATTCGGACTGGGAGGAATTCGCGCGCGCCTTGAAAGAGGCGTTGGCGGCCGGAGATCCTCGAAGAAAGTCGGAGAAGCTCGGCGCTAACCATCGAGGTCAACGGTGAGGGCCCCTCTCCTGCCTGAGAAATATTGTCTGGGATACTGGCCCCGAAAAGTCGGCAGTTCAATGAAAACTGCCCGGCGCGTTGACACCGGGCAGTTTGATTTTAGTGCTCTTTCACAATGGAGGCTCGTTGAACTTCCATGTGTCGGGAACAGGCAAGGATGAACCCTTGTCCACCCGCCCCTCCGGGTTGCCCCATCAGGTCAGGTCAGTGGCGGTATTGCTGGATACGCGTGGTGCGCAGCCCCTGAAGTCCGTAGCCATCAATCGATTCCTGCCAGGACAGGAACTCCTCCACTGTAAGGCGGTAGCGCGTGCACGCTTCCTCCAGGCTCAACAGACCACCGCGAACGGCGGCCACAACTTCCGCCTTGCGGCGGATAACCCAACGACGCGTGTTGGATGGTGGCAAGTCAGCAACCGTCAACGGGCTGCCGTCTGGACCAATTACATACTTCACACGCGGACGTACCAGATCGGTCATCGTACTCTCTACACTGAACCAAGACCTGAGTAGGACCCTACAGTAAGTGCTTTAAAAATTGCCTAAGCAGCTGGTAATCTTGCAGTAATAGAAATGAATCCCTGTTAGGGATTGGAAGCCGACTAATTTTTTGTCCTTGAATTGCTGTTTCGGAGCACGGAATCCGGCGATTCAGGGATGCGCAAAGGTGATCGCGCAGATCTTGACCTTCCCGCTCAAGGTTGCCATTTAGCGGGGTAACAGAACGGATACATGATCATGAACAGCCTTGACCTTCCAGGACGTCCGGAGGACACGCGCGTCGTCGTCGCGATGTCTGGCGGCGTAGACTCGTCCGTTGTCGCGGGGATTCTCGCGCGAGAAGGGTACGAGGTCGTTGGCGTTACGCTCCAGCTTTACGATCATGGCGCTGCCGCCCACCGCCCCGGCTCCTGCTGCGCCGGCCAGGACATCGACGATGCACGGCGGGTCGCCGAGACCCTCGGCATCGCTCATTACGTGCTGGATTATGAAGCGCGCTTCCGTGAGGCCGTGATTGATCCGTTCGCGCAGAGCTACGTGGCCGGCGAAACGCCTATCCCGTGTGTTTCCTGTAACCAGACGGTTAAGTTCCACGATCTCCTGGAGACGGCGCGGGAGCTCGGCGCAGATGCGCTGGCGACAGGTCATTACATCCGCTCCAAGGCGAATGGCGCCCACCGGGCCCTCTACCGTCCGGTCGATGCTGACCGCGACCAGAGCTACTTCCTGTTCGCCACGACGCAGGAGCAGATCGACTATCTGCGCTTCCCGCTCGGCGGCCTTTCGAAGCCTGAAGTGCGCGCCATTGCCGAAGAGATGGGCCTTTCCGTTGCGACCAAGCAGGATAGCCAGGACATCTGCTTCGTGCCGCAGGGCCGTTACTCGGACGTCATCGCCAAGCTGATGCCGAATGCGGCGAACCCCGGCGAGATCGTCCATATTGACGGCCGGGTGCTGGGCCAGCATCAGGGCATCCTGAATTACACCATCGGCCAGCGCCGCGGCATCGGCGTTGCCGCCGGCGAACCGCTCTACGTGGTGCATCTTGATCGCGACCGTTCGCGAGTCGTCGTCGGTCCGCGCGAGGCACTGGAAACGCGTCGCCTCTATCTGCGGCAGATGAACTGGCTCGGTGACGGCGCCATCGATTCGCTGCCCGCCGACGGCATGGAAGTTTACGCCAAGGTGCGCTCGACGCGCCCACCCATGACGGCCACCCTGTTCCATCGTGACGGCGCGACCTATGTCGACCTGCATGAAGGCGAAGCCGGTGTGGCTCCCGGTCAGGCCTGCGTGCTCTTCTCCGATGACAGCAACGAGGCCCGCGTCTTCGGCGGCGGCTTCATCGAGCGCTCGGAACGACGCGCCGATGCCGAAGCACAGCTGAAGAAGCTGCTCGAGTCATCGAACCTGGCAGCTCGCGCGTAACAACTCAGCATCCTTCAAGAACTATGGGCCCTCGCCTATACGCGAGGGCTTTTTAGCGTTGAGGCTTAGACTGTCTGCGGCTCGCGCTTTTCTTCGCTCTCGCTGGCGAGATCCAGAACCCGCTGCAGCTCGGCCGCATGGCGGAAGCTCGGCTCCGTCTGCATGTTCAGGCGGATTGCATTGACGAAGCGCTCGTAGTTCGTCGCCACAGGCAGGACTTCGACCGTGCGCCAGGTGCCCGTCTCAACATCGTCATCCAGACAGACGCGTAGGTGCGAATCGAGGTGCGTGTGCTGCACTTCAATGCCGCCCTTGTCGCCATAGACGCGCAGGCGCAGTTCGTTGATGTGCCCGGTCGCCCAGCGGCTCGCATGGATCACGCCCAGCGCACCACTGCTGAACGACGCTGTCATGACGAAGCTGTCGTTGGCGTCGAGGTGATACTCGCCGATCTGGTCGCCCTCGGCCTTTGGGAAGGTGCGCAGGCGGCAGGTCATGTCCTCGATGCTGGTCGCAGCACCAAAGGCCACGAAGTCGAGGATGTGGATACCGACATCGCCCAACACGCCATTGGAGCCATGGCCCTTCGACAGACGCCAGAGCCATTGCTGACCCGTGCGCCAGTCACCCCAGGCCTTGGAGACCAGCCAACTCTGCAGATAGGAAGCCTCGATGTGCTTCACCGTTCCGATTTGGCCGGCCTGGACGAGTTCGCGCGCAGCATGGATCTGGGCCACGTTGCGGTAGCTCAAGTTCACCATCGCCACCACACCCATCTTCACGGCTGCTTCTGCCATGGTGAGCGCGTCGGCATAGTTGGTGGCCAATGGCTTCTCGCACATCACATGCTTGCCGGCGGCAAGGCAGGCCATGGTGGTGGCATAGTGGGCGGCGTCGGGCGTGACATTGCTGACGGCCTCGAAGTCGCCCCAAGCCAGGGCTTCTTCAATGGTGCTGAAGGCGCGGCCGATGCCGTGGGCCTCGCAGAAGGTGGCGAGACGAACGGGGTCGGTGTCCACCGCCCCCACGAGATGTACGCCAGGAAGAGACGCAAAGCGGACGGCATGCTGGTTCGCCATCTTGCCGGTGCCTAGAATGAGCAGGCGCATGATGAGGATCTTTCCTACTTGTAGCCTTCTTCGCCGGGCTTGTGCAGTTTCGGTCCGCGTTCAACGATCGGCTCGATCGCCTGATCGACCGGCACGTTTGGCGCCTTGTGAATGCTCGTCAAAGCAGGCCCCGAAGGCCGTGCCCAGCGGACAGCGTTGCGCAGCACCAGACCGACATTGCTGTCGTGATAGGTCGGATAGGTCTCGTGGCCCGGACGGAAATAGAAGATGTTGCCGGCGCCACGGCGATAGGTGAGACCGGAGCGGAACACTTCACCACCCTGGAACCATGAGATGAAAACCGTCTCAAGAGGTTCCGGCACGGAGAAGGGTTCGCCGTACATCTCTTCATTCTCAAGCTCGAAATATTCGGGCAGACCCGCAGCGATCGGGTGCCGCGGATTGACCACCCAGAGCCGCTCGCGCTCGCCCGCCTCGCGCCACTTCAGCGCGCAGGGCGTGCCCATCAGGCGCTTGAAGATTTTGGAGAAATGCGCCGAATGCAGGAGGATGAGGCCCATGCCTTCGAACACGCGGGCCGCGATGCGCTCGACAATAGCGTCGTCCACCGCGCGGTGTGCCTTGTGGCCCCACCAGACAAGCACATCGGTACGCGCCAGGACCTCTTCGGTCAGGCCATGTTCCGGGTCCTGAAGCACGACGGTGGAAACATCGATATCGCCATCGGCGGCTATCGCCTGGGCGATCGTGGTGTGCATTCCCTGAGGATAAAGCGAGCGGACGATTTCGTTTTCCTGCTCGTGTACGTTCTCACCCCAGACCAAGGCTCTGATATTCATTGAAAGGGCTCTTTCCCAATGCCTGGTTACGACAGCATAAGCGCTGTTCTTCTGAAATTTCCCTTAACGGTGGCATTTGACCTGAAAATGGCGCTGCTAGGCCCGAAATTCGCAGAACTCCCCCACGCATATAGCGAAGCGTCGACGCGCATCTACCGGCCGCCTGCACAACCGCTCTTCAGTCTAAAGAGATGAGATAGGGATTGGGTTCCAGAAATACGAACAGGGCGGAGCCTCGGGGCTCCGCCTCATTGCAATCAGCCGGCGCGGGCGACACCTGGCGTTGAGCTATCCCCAGCCGGTCGCTCATGCTTCACCGTACCTTCGGTGAGGATACGCAGAACCTCGATGGCCTCGGCGCCGTTGGTGCGTGGTTCAGCGCGCGTGTTGATGCAGTCAATATAATGCTGCAACTCACGCGTCAGAGGCATCGCCTCCTGTACAGCCACATAGGTGGGCTCTTCGGCGGTAAACGCCCACTGCCCGCTGTCGCGCCACACGGCATGACGATAAACGGCAAGCTTGCGTTCCCACGGCTCGGCATCATCGAACACGGCCATGGCCTTGTTGCCGACGACGGTCAGGCGCCTCTCGCGATACGGATTAAGACGCGAAGTGAAGAGATGGCTGCGAACACCATTGGCGAAGCGCATATGGACGTGCGCGAAATCACTGAGGTTATCCAGCAGGGCCGCGCCCTCGCCTCGGACTTCGACCGGAGCTTCGCCGGTGATCGCCAGGATCATGGAGAGATCGTGGGGTGCGAGATCCCAGAGCGCGTCGCTTTCGGTATGGAACTTGCCGAGCCCGAGGCGGTGAGAGTGGATGTACTTCACCTCGCCGAGCTCGCCCTCATCAATCAGCTGCTTCAGCTTCTCGAACGCAGGGTGGAAGCGCAGCACGTGGCCCACCATGAAGACACGTCCAGCTTCACGGGCAGCATTCACGGCGCGCTCCGCATCCTTGACGGTGAGTGCGATGGGCTTTTCAACCAGCACGTCCTTGCCTGCGCGGACGGCGCGGATCGCCAATTCAGCGTGGAACTGCGGTGGAAGCGCTATGACAAGCGCGTCGATGTCGGGATCATCAAACAGGTTGTCGGGGTCGATCGCACGGCAGCCCTGCTCGATGGCAAAGCCCTCGGCTCGCGGTCGGTTGGCATCCGATACAGCACTCAGTGCACCCAGCGATTTGAGTGTTCGGATATGGTTGGAACCCCAATACCCGCACCCAAGGACAGCAATCCGCGGCTTCATTCGTTCATCGCACTTTACAATTTCCGCGAGACATATTCCTGCTCGCTTTTCAACTCAAGCCCGCCCGAGGATAAAGTTTTGTAATGGTATTTATCCTCAGGCATAGCCAGCGACTCGCATTCTATCCTCGTTCCGCAGCTCTCTGGTACTCTGAACAGAAGGCCATAAGGTGACGGTCGGGTGCTGAGAAACAGACATTTACGCTCTGTTAGCCCTGTTTCCCCTTTCAGCGAACGGAAAGCTTTCGATAACAATTAGCTTATGCGAAACACATGAATGATTAGTTGTAGTTGTGGGTACCACAGTGACACATAGATTCGGACTCGGAGTAATCGCAGCGAGCGCAATGCTCGCTCTCGCTTCACCTTCACAGGCGCAGAGCTTCTATTCCGGCGACTGGAGCCTCACGATTGGCGCGGCCGGAATGCTGGTTCCGCAGTATGAAGGCGACGACACCTATCATTTCGTCGCCCAGCCCCTCATTTCGTTCGGCCGCCAGGGAACGCAGCAGCGCTTCACCTCGCGCAATGACAATATCTCCATCGGTCTCGTCGACACGGGAACGTTCCGCATCGGACCGACGGGCAAGCTTGTCTTCGGACGTGACGGTGGCGACTCAGAGGATCTCATTGGCCTCAACCCAGTGCGCTTCGGAGTTGAGATCGGCGGCTTCGCGGAGGTCTATCCGACCGACTGGATGCGTGTTCGTGGCGAGGTTCGCCGCGGCATCCGCGCCCACGACGGAATGGTGGCCGATCTCGCGCTCGACGCCTTTACCGATATCGCGCCTGACGTGCAGGTTTCGGCTGGTCCGCGCCTTAGCTGGGCGAACGACCACTATTTCGATGCCTATTACGGAGTCTCTCCCGAGGAGTCGATTGCATCGGGCATTACCCCCTACAACCCCGGCAGCGGCTTGAAATCCATCGGCATCGGCGGCGCGATCAAGTGGGACGTCACCGACACCATCCAGACGAGCGTCTTTGCCGAGTACAGCCGCCTTTCCGGCCCGGCTGCCGACTCAACGCTGGTACGTGAACGCGGCAGCAAGAACCAGTTCCTGTTCGGCCTGTCGGCCACCTACCGGTTCGACTTCTCTCTCTAAGTCGAGGCAACTCGGTAACGGTTCTGGAGCGGTTCCGCCTTGCGGCGGGGCCGCTCTTTTCGTTTGTGCTGGAAAGGCTGACCTTATCATCTGTGACGGGTTGGCGCATCCTGGGGCGCTTGTGAAAAACTCGGCGGATTAGCGAATTATCGTGCTTGACACTGTGCAAGGGTCGCTCTTATATCCGCGCAACCTCACGGTTCTGCTTCGCAGGGCCGACCGGGGCGGAGTAGCTCAGTTGGTTAGAGCAGCGGAATCATAATCCGCGTGTCGGGGGTTCAAGTCCCTCCTCCGCTACCATTTAGCTCCCATGGTTCGCATTCAAAGAAGAACTACAGTCAGCGTTTTCGCGCGCAGAATCACTCGCGCACGCGTCTGTCCTCGCGCACCGCAGTACTGAATCCGTCCTAGGAGTTGAGCAGCTTCCGCCCCTACACCCTCCGTCGCCGCGCGTGCCTCCCCTGCACGACGGCGGGGACGCTCGTGTCATTCGGCTCGTCGGTGATTGCGAGATGGCGGATCTGGCTGCCGTCGCGCAGTTCGATGATGCCCTTGATGTTGCGGCGGAGTGGCTTCAGATCGCGGCTGAAGAGCACCGCGTTGAAGTAGACGAAGGCCACGGCTACCGCCATGGTTCGCAGCGGATAGTCGACCACACAGTGGATCAGGACAAACAGGATGGCCAGGAACGCAGCCTTCTGGAAGTGGCTGTGCCGCACCTGCATCAGCTGCGACAGGAGAAGAACGCCGTAGACGCCGAGCAGCAGGGCTGCGAACAGGCCACCCTCGAAGATCACTTCCAGGAAGTCGTTGTGGGCGTGGTTGACGTAGTAACTCCGCACCAGGCCCGGATCTTCATAGATCTGGTAGGCCAAGGGGAAGTTGCCGTAGCCGATGCCGAAAAACCAGTTGTCCCTGATGGCCGTGAGGGTGGTGCTGGCAAAGGCCGCGCGGTTGGCGTCGGCAAGATCCCGCTCCTCGAAGAGCGCCATCGTGCCCAGTGCGTAGACGCCAAGGACTGCCGCCACCACCACCACGCCCCAGATACTCAGACGTGACCGTGAGGCGAGGAAAGCTACGGAGGTGACGAGGGCCGCAAGGCCGAGCAATACGCCTGCCCGCGACCCCGCCGCCAGAAGCACAAGCAGAAAGAGCAGGATGGCGATCGCCGACCAGAGCCGCGATCCCTTGAAGGTCAGCAGGTATAGGAGGAACGGCAACGTCGTATAAAGCAGCGACGCGAAGTGGTTGCGATTGGCGAAGAAGCCCGCCCTGATCGTGAAGGGCAGGAGGTCACTGATCGCCACGTTGCTTGAGGCCGAATACTGGATCAGCGCCGCGATGCCGTTGCAGCCGACGCCTATCAACAGGAAGGGCAGAAGAGCGTGAAGCTGCTCGCCAGGAAGCCGCAGCAGGGCCAGGAAGAGGATGACGAGGACGGCGACATAGAGGAACGTCTCAAGCGTGCGTCCGAGCCCCAGACTGATGAACTCCGGCCCTGCCCCTCCCAGCTCCTGCCGCCCGCTGAGCAGCAGAGAATCGCGGAAGAGGCTTAAAAGTCCCGATGGCAGCGGCACGAGTTGCAACAACAGCACGGCAAGGAGGGCGCCGCAGAACCACAGGACCCTGCCATCGATCTCCTCCCCTTCCCCTGAGGCCAGAATGGGCGTGGCGCAGAGCAGGATCAGGATCTGCAGGACGGTGTCGGTCCACAGCCCTGTGGCCGCCCCGCCGCCAAGCAGCCCCGATGCGATGAGGGCTGTCCCGAGGGCATATTTTCGGAAATCAGCCGTCCGTCGCATGAGGCTCTGCTCTTTCTATCCTGACGAAATGGAAACGAACGTTTCCGGAATAGCGGTTCTGCCAGCTTTCCGCGATCACGTCCGTGGCAAGCTCGATACGCTGGAGGGCACATGGGCCTGTGTCGAAGGTAAGCTCCAGCTCACGTTCCTTGTAGCTGCCTTCAGGGATGCGCAGGCGCGCCAGTTCCTTGCCATTTTCAGCGCATCTGACCCGCCAGAAGAGCGTACGCGGCGCGCGCAGACCGGAAGCATCCGCCTCGGCGAACAGGCGGTACTTGCCTTGCGGCAACACCAGCGACTGATTCAGGACGAGGTCCTTGGCGGGCGCGTCGAGGAACCGGACAGCCGCACCGTGCGAGCTCGGGTCAGCGGAGAAACGAATCTCTGCGGCGCGGGTGTTGCGGCGCTGCCAGGAGAACGGCGGGGCATCCAGGGCATCGGCCTGAAAGACACTGTTGTGGACGAAGCCTGAGAGATGACGCTCTTCTTCGGGAACGGTGAAGCGGAAGAGGCGGTAGCCTTCATCATAGCGCTTGGCCGACATGAAAGCGCGGACCGCGGCGCTGATCTCATTGCGCGTGGGAGGCTCAGGCGTCGCAGCCAGATCCATCAGGACGCGGTAAGCAAAGTCGAGCCCTTCAGGCTGGCGGGTCAAACCCGACACGAGGCCCCAGCGCCAGGGAGCGCCAGCCTTCATCGCGGCAAGGATCGTCTGGTAGGCGTCCTCCTGAGAGAGGAGCGCCGGGAGGACTGGCATCACCACGTTGAGTCGGTCTGGCCAGCGCCGCAGCAACAAGTCCAGCCGCTCGACAGCGGAGGCGTAATCGCCCCTCTCGATCGCGGCTGCGATCAGGTGCTGCAGCGCCAGGATCTCGGTATGGGAGATGCGGTTTGCCTGCAGGAACAGCCGCTCAGCTTCGTCGCCATTCCCTGCTCGCCGCTCGAGTTCGGCGGCAAGGCTGTGAAGGCGTGCGTCTGCCGGGCTGAATGCCAGCCCGGTGCGTGTCAGCTCGCGTTGTTGTTCGAGGGATGAAGAAGGCTGGCTCGCGTTCAGTTCCGCGACCAGCCAGGCAACCCGCGCGTCAGTGTTGAGCGGGTTGAGCCGAAGGGCGGCTTCAGGGGCCTCTGCCTCAATTGACCGGCTTAAGCCGGTCACCGAGACGAGCAGCAGCGTTGCGGATGCTGCGAGCCATACGATCCACGACGGTCCCGGTCTTTTGCTCATCCGTCTTTCGGTCCCCACCCTTTGCCTCAAGCTTCGGAAGCTCGCCGCCATACTGGTAGTAGTAATAGTTCATGTACTTGTAGGCATAGTTGTAGTCGAACTTGCCCACCGCAAAGCGCGATAGCGCCGCACCGATCACATTGGCTCCCGCCGAACGCAGGCGCTTCAAGGCTGCCTTGGCCGACTTGCGCGACACGTTGTTGGCCGAGACCAGAAGCAGCGTACTGTGGGCGATGCGGCTCAGGATCGGCGCATCGGAAAGGCCGATCACCGGCGGGCTGTCGATGATGATGAGATCGAAGCGCGCCGACATGTACTGGACCAGCAGCGCCATCTTGGTCGATGACAGAAGATCGGCCGGGTTGGGCGGCAGCGTGCCCGATGTGATCACCCAGACGTTGTCTTCCTTCGTCTTCTTGATCGTACCAGGCAGGTCGTCGCGACCGACCGAATTGGTCAGAAGATTGCTCAGGCCCAGCGTGTTGTCGACGCCGAACTGGCGGTGCATGGTCGGCTTGCGCATGTCAGCGTCCACCACCAGCACCTTGGTGCCGAGCGCGCCGAAGTCGGTGGCGAGTTTCCTGACCGTCGTCGACTTGGCTTCATTGGGCTCGGAGCTTGAGACCATCAGCGTCTTCGGCAGGCCTTCGGTGCCGGAGAACTGGATCGAGGTTCGAAGGCTGCGATAGGCTTCAGACAGGCCGGACTTCGGATCGGTCAGGCTTGTCCCCAGGTCCTCCTCCTCGATCTTCGGCAGGATGCCAAGGACCGGAATGCCCAGTTCCCGCTCCACCTGGTCCGGATTGACGAAGGTGTTGTTCATCAGTTCCAGCAGGTAGATGATCGCTGCTCCAAGGCCCGCAAAGGCCACCAGCGCAATCGCCAGGTTGATCGACAGGCGTGGCGAGACGGGCGAGCCAGACAGGACGGCCGGATCGACGATGGAGGCGTTTTCCGACTTCAGTTCCGATCCGACGCCGAGCTCGTTCAGCTTGGCGATCAGTGAATCGTACTGGGAGCGGTTGGAGTCCA
>NZ_BMIF01000008.1 GCF_014641695.1 Nitratireductor aestuarii
TTCCATCATGTTAAATGTGACGTGCGTAAGCAGAGTATTCCCGATAACTCCCTCCAGACATTCCTGGACCGTGTCAAGCATCAGTGCAGTGTCGAAGGAGGTTAACACGCGCGCAATACGCTGCGGTGGCCTGAGCGTCACCATAACCAATTCTCCCCGTCCCGTAGTGTACTGATGATAAGTAATGTTAAATTATTAAGCAATAGTAATTGTGATCAGTTCCCGTTTGCTAGAATAAGTATTTATACGTAGAGGGCGTCGAATTATGTGTCATAATTCGTAAAATGTCGTGATCTCCTGCCATGCCTCCTCTGCTGTATCCACGAATGTTAACAGTTCACTGTCGGTAGGAGATATTGTTCCCTGTTCAGCAAGGAAAGGAATGTTAACCGCCTGCTCCCAGAACGAGCGGCCGAACAGGATAACCGGCACTCGATCCATCCTCCCCGTTTGGATTAGTGTCAGAGTTTCAAAGAGTTCGTCCATGGTGCCGAAGCCGCCGGGGAAAACCACCACCGCTTTCGCGCGCATGATGAAGTGCATCTTGCGGACTGCGAAATAGTGGAAGTTGAAGCAAAGCTCTGGCGTAACGTACAGGTTCGGCGCCTGCTCGTGCGGTAGTACAATATTGAGGCCGATAGACGGTGCTCCAACTTCCGCTGCGCCGCGATTGCCTGCTTCCATAACGCCGGGGCCGCCGCCCGTCACTACTACGTATTCACGGTAGTAAGACTTGGCTGAATGCTCGGAACATAGGCGCGCAAACTTCCGAGCTTCCTCATAGTAGATGCTGTTTGCCTCAAGGTTCTTCTTCTGGACTTCATTCTTCGCGGCCCAGGCTTCGCCACCCGGCTCGGGGATGCGGGCGCCGCCGAACATGATTACAGTAGAACGGATGCCCCGCTCGGTCAGCATCATCTCCGGCTTCAGCAGTTCGAGCTGGAGGCGGACGGCGCGGAGCTCGCGTCGAGTCATGAAGTGCTCGTCGTCCCATGCCAGCCGGTAGGTCGATGACCTCGTCTGCGGTGTATCGGGAACGTTGCGCGCGCGCTTCAGGTCTTCGTCCGAGTGGGGCAGCGGGGTCCAGTTGTTGTCGTCTTCCGGTTTCATTTTTCGCCGTCCTTCATTCATCTCTGGTCAAACGCATTGCACAATTGACCCGGTTCTGCGGTTCGCATAGGGTCCGGCCGGCTTGGCCCGGCCAAGCAATCAGAAACTCAAACATAGTAGCCTCAAGAGCTCCTATAGCGGAGACAGTTCGCTAATGACTACATCGGATATCGCCACACTCGAGAAACTCGTCGAAAAAGCCTTCGACGAACGTGAACAGATCACCGTCGATACGCGCGGCGAGACGCGAGAGGCGGTGGAAGAGGCACTCAACCTTCTGGATAGCGGCAAGGCTCGCGTTGCGGAGCGCCAGGAAGACGGCCAGTGGCTCGTGAACCAATGGCTGAAGAAGGCCGTGCTGCTTTCCTTCCGGCTCAACCCGATGGAAGTCATCAAGGGAGGTCCCGGCGACGCCGTGTGGTGGGACAAGGTTCCTTCCAAGTTTGATAGCTGGAGCGCTGCAGAGTTCGAACGCGCAGGTCTTCGCGCCGTTCCGGGCGCAGTTGTACGCCGCTCCGCCTTCATCGCGCCTGGCGCTGTGCTGATGCCCTCCTTTGTAAACCTCGGCGCCTATGTGGGCGAGGGCACGATGGTCGATACCTGGACGACCGTTGGTTCCTGCGCGCAGATCGGCAAGAACGTTCACCTCTCCGGCGGCGTTGGCATTGGCGGCGTTCTGGAGCCCATGCAGGCCTCTCCGACGATCATCGAGGATGATTGCTTCATCGGCGCACGTTCCGAGGTTGCCGAAGGCGTGATCGTTCGCAAGGGCGCCGTGCTCAGCATGGGCGTGTTCCTCGGCCAGTCCACCAAGATCATCGACCGGACGACCGGCGAAGTCTTCCAGGGTGAGGTTCCGGAATATTCTGTCGTCGTGCCCGGCACGATGCCAGGCAAGCCGCTTCCCAATGGCGAGCCCGGTCCAAACCTTTATTGTGCAGTGATCGTCAAGCGCGTCGACGAGCGGACCCGCTCCAAGACGGCCATCAACGAGCTGCTGCGCGACTAAGTTCGACCGGTCTGGCGCCCACGGCCCGGATCCCGGCATCCCAGACTGGGCGCAATGAGACTACTCTGATACAGAACGTGCATCGGGCTCCTAAACCTCCCGATGCACAGGGACATGGTCGTGAGCAGCAACAACTACATCTGGCTTTTCTTCAGCTTCTCCGGCCGGGTCAGCCGCTGGGTGTACTTTCTCGCAAGCCTGCTGGTAGGCATTGCGCAGGTATTTCCCTATTACCGGCTGTTGCTGGTTCCAGAAGGCAGCGAGGCCGCGGCCACCTGGAGCGCCATCTTCCTGCTTGTGCTGGCCGGATCTTTATGGCCACATGTGGCATTGTCGGTGAAGCGCCTGCACGATTTCAACAGGGAGGGCTTTTTCGCGATTGCTCTCTTTATCCCAGTGCTTTCGATCATCACATTCTTTGTCCTGTGCCTTTATCCGGGCGACAGGCAAGCAAACCGTTTCGGTTCCGTTACAAATTCAAGAAGGTAGTCAGAGCGATCGCGCGGCACCCGTGACATCGATGCAGCTTTGAACTAATTGATATGAAATGACACTTCCGATTGACCCCATCGCCAATCTCGTTGCTCTCGTTCGTTGCCGGTCGGTAACGCCGGCAGAAGGCGGCGCATTGTCGGCCCTTGAAGCCATGGTGGCTCCACTCGGCCTGTCGGTTGAACGCCCCGTTTTTGAAGCCGCAGGCGAAGCGACGGTCGAGAACCTCTATGCGCGGCTGGGGACGGAAGGTCCGCACCTGATGTTTGCCGGTCATACGGACGTGGTGCCGCCCGGCAATGAAGCCTCATGGACGCATCCGCCGTTCGAAGGCATGATCGCTGACGGCGTGCTCTACGGGCGCGGCGCCGTCGACATGAAAGGCGGTATCGCCTGTTTCGTCGCGGCACTTGCGCGCTATGTGAAAAAGCACGGTCAGCCGAAAGGGTCGGTTTCCCTGTTGATCACCGGGGACGAGGAAGGCCCAGCCGTCAACGGCACGGTGAAGCTTCTCGACTGGGCTGCAACCAAGGGCGAGGCGTGGGACGCGGCGCTAGTTGGTGAACCCACTTGCCCGAATGAACTCGGCGACATGATCAAGATCGGACGGCGAGGCTCGCTCACGGGCGAGGTCACCGTCTCGGGCCGGCAGGGCCATGTGGCCTACCCGCACCTGGCGGACAATCCTGTGCGTGGGCTGACGATGCTTGCAGCGGCGCTGATGAACCCGCCACTCGACAACGGAACACCGCAGTTCCCTGCGACGAACCTTGAGATCACCTCGATCGATGTCGGCAATCCGGCATCGAACGTCATTCCCGCGCAGGCGAAACTCGTCTTCAACATCCGCTTCAATGACACGTGGACGGTTGAAACGCTGAAGGCAGAGATCGAGAAGCGGCTCAATGCGGCAGCGCAGGACAAGACGCTACGTCCCGGCCGGGACAACCCGGTCGAATTCCAGCTCCTCTGGAAAGGCGTACCGTGCCAGGTGTTCGTGACGCATGATGAGAAGCTCATCAACACGCTGAGCTCGTCCATTGCCGCAGTAACGAGCAAGACGCCGGAGCTTTCCACCACAGGTGGCACCTCGGATGCGCGCTTCATCAAGAACTACTGTCCCGTCGTGGAATTCGGCCTCGTCGGCCAGACGATGCACATGGTTGACGAACGGGTCGCCGTTTCCGACCTTGAGCTTCTGACGCAGGTCTATCTGCGGTTCCTTGAGGACTGGTTTGCATGACGGCATGGGGCGCAGACATCCAGCTCTATTTCTATGGGGTCTGGCGTCTGATGACCGGCCGGCAAGATGGCCTGAGACTGCTCGATATCTCGGTTGACGGTTTCTGGAATTCTTTCTTCGCCATCCTGGTCGCGCTCCCCGCCCTGCTCATCAGCTGGCTGACCGTTGCCAACGAGGCGGAAGCGCTGATGCTTCTGCCAGGCTCCCGCTTCGATTTTCTGGCCCGCCTCGTTGTTTCCAACGTCGGCGCATGGGTCCTTCCACTTGTGGCGCTTGGCGTCGTCGCTCCCTACGTTCGGATCGCCGACCGCTACGTGCACTATGTCGTGGCAACCAATTGGGCTACGGCGCTGGTGGCATGGATGATGCTGCCACCCACGCTCCTGCAGATCTTTTTTCCCCATCTGGAAGAGATCTCGGTGCTGCTGTCGCTCATTCTCTTCTTTGTGACGCTGTTCCTGTCATGGCGGGTGACGGTCGCTGCAATCGGCAGGGGCCCGGCAGTGGGAACCGGCGTGTTCTTCGCCATGGTCGTCGCGTCGGTGACGGTCCTGTTGTTCCTGCAGTCTCTGCTGGGAGTCCAGATCGAGGGACTGTAGCCCGCCGTCAGTAGTCTACCCCGATCAGATAGAGACCGTGCGCCGGAGCCACCGGGCCGCAGCGTGTGCGATCGCAAGCTGCCAACACTTCTTGCACATCGTCGGGAGTCCAGCTGCCTTCGCCCACTTTCTTCAGCGTGCCCACGAGCGAGCGGACCTGATTGTGGAGGAACGACCGAGCCGAGGCGCGAACCTCGATCTCATTGCCGATGCGGGTCACATCCAGACGGTCGAGCGTCTTCAGCGGGCTTTTCGACTGGCAGTGGGCCGAGCGGAAGGTGGTAAAATCATGATGGCCGATGAGCCGGTCGGCGGCCGCCTGCATCGCCTCCACATCAAGCTCCTTCTTGACGTGCCAGACCCGTTCCCGATCGAGCGCGAAGGGCGTCCGCCGATTGCCGATGCGATAGAGATAGTGGCGCGCCTTGGCTGAGAAGCGCGAGTCGAACGTATCATCCACCTGTGCCGCCGCGAGGATGGACACAGTCTCCTGCGCCAGGGTCAGGTGCGCGTTCAGGCCGTCGCGCATATTGCGGTCAGGCAGGTTCTTCAGGAGGTCGAAATGCGCGACCTGATGCAGGGCATGAACGCCTGCGTCCGTGCGGCCGGCGCCCTTCAGCGTAATCTCCTCGCCGCTCAAGGCGAGAACGGCCCGCTCGATCGCCTCCTGGACCGTCGGCTGTCCAGCCTGCCGCTGCCATCCCGCGTAGGGGGTGCCGTCGTATTCTATATCTATGCGATAGCGGGGCATGGATCAGCGATATCCCTGAGAGGTGTTCACTGGACCCGGTGGCCCTTGTCGACCGTCGCGCCGCGCAGGAAGTCGGCGGCAGTTACCACCTTGCCGCCCGCGCGCTGCAGTTCAAGCAGGCGCACGGCGCCTGAGCCACAGGCGATGGTCAGCAGATCGTCCAGAACCTCGCCGGGCGTGCCGCCCATATCATCGACGCGGGCCGAGCGGAGGATCTTCACACGCTCCAGCTTGCCGCCAAGCTCCATCTCGCACCAGGCGCCGGGCATGGGCGAAAGGCCGCGAATGTGGTTGTGGACGTCGCGTGCATCGCGAAGCCAGTCGATCCGCGTCTCTTCCTTCGAGATCTTGCGGGCGTAGGTCGCACCTTCCGCGGACTGTGGCGTGAGCGTCAGGCTGCCTTCGCCATCGCGAAGCGCTGCCATGGCCTCGACCATGAGCGAGGCGCCAGTTTCCATCAGCTTGTCGTGAAGCTGACCGGCTGTCGTATCCTTTCCGACGGGGACGATGCGGGTAAGCGCGACGGGACCGGTATCCAGTCCTTCGTCCATTCTCATGATCATCATGCCGGTTTCAGAATCGCCCGCCATAATGGCGCGCTGGATCGGAGCAGCGCCGCGCCAGCGGGGCAGCAGCGACGCATGACCGTTGTAAGCGCCAAGCTTCGTTCCCTCGAGGATCGCCTTCGGCAACAGCAGGCCATAGGCCACAACCACCGCCGCATCCGCGTTGAAATCGCGGAACTTCTGCTGCTCTTCCTCGCTCTTCAGCGATACGGGGGTGAAGACGGGAAGGCCCAGCTTCTCGGCTGCCTGATGAACCGGTGACTTGGTCAGTTCCAGCCCACGACGACCAGCCGGGCGTGGCGGCTGGGAGTAAACGGCAACGATGGTGTGCCCGGCGGCGTGAAGCGCCTGCAGCGTCGCCACGGAAAATTCAGGCGTTCCCATGAATATCAGGCGTAAAGGCATTTCATCTTTCCCGATGGGAGTTCCGTTTGCGTTTCGCGCATCTGTGTGGCTGATCGATGGCCCCTTTTGGGAGCCCGTGTTGCGCCAGCCGCCGGAACGCCGGTGTTCGCGCTGATTATCCGACCAGCGGCGCCTGACGGTCCTTCGCCAGTTTCTTGAACTTGCGGATCACCATGTCGCGCTTCAGCTTCGACAGATGGTCTATGAAGAGAACGCCGTTCAGATGGTCGATCTCGTGCTGCAGGCAGGTCGCGAGCAGACCGTCGGCCTCCGTGAGCTTTTCCTTGCCGTCGAGACCAAGTGCCTTCACCATGATGCGGGCGGGGCGTTCCACTTCCGCGTAGTATTCAGGAATGGAGAGGCAGCCTTCCTCGTGCACGTTGAACTCGTCCTCGCTGGCCTTCACAATCTCGGGATTGATGAAGATCTGCGGGTTCTTGGGCTCGTCCTTTTCCGCGACGTCCAGCACCAGCATCCGCAACGGCTCGCCGACCTGGATGGCCGCCAGGCCGATGCCCGGCGCGTCATACATGGTCTCAAGCATGTCGTCGGCGAACTTGCGCAGTTCGTCGTCAATACGCTCCACCGGCTTGGAAACCTGACGGAGCAACGGATCTGGGAGAAGAACGAGAGGTCTTATGGTCATGCGCGTGAGGTAATAGCTCCGCTTCTTGACGTCAATATACTCGTTCTGCACTGCCGTATTTTGTTCTCGTTTTGATCTTCTCTTGGAGCTCGGAATCGTCTACGTTGGGGGAATGATGGATTCCGTTTCACTATTTGCCATTCCTGTCGCGCGCTTTGGCTCGGCGACTTTGACCGTCGGGCACATCGCCTGGGTGGCGGGTGCGGCCATGCTCCTGCTGCTCATCTGCACGGTCGTGGTGATGGTGCGAGCCTCACGTTCGCGGGCCTT
This sequence comes from Nitratireductor aestuarii, assembly GCF_014641695.1. Lineage (GTDB taxonomy): Bacteria > Pseudomonadota > Alphaproteobacteria > Rhizobiales > Rhizobiaceae > Chelativorans > Chelativorans aestuarii. Next base: position 7,092 of record NZ_BMIF01000008.1, read on the forward strand.
GGCTGCGGCAGAAGCAGCGGAACGAGCGCGTGAAACGGAAGAGCGGATGCGTGAGGTCAGCCGCACTCAGGCGGAGCTCTACGGGCGGCTTGGGACAATGGCCGAAATCTTCGGTTCACGGCAGGCGGAGCTGACGAAGGCGCTGTCGGAGCGCCTCGACGGCATGAGCAATCGCCTTGGCACCTCCATCACCGAGCAGACCAAGGCGACGCATGAGAACCTGACGAAGCTGCAGGAGCGGCTCGCCGTCATCGATACGGCGCAGAACAACATTCAGACCCTCGCCGGGCAGGTGGTGCAGCTGCAGCAGATTCTTGCCAACAAGCAGACGCGTGGAGCCTTCGGCCAGGCGCGGATGGAGGCGATTGTTGCCGATGGGCTGCCGTCAAACGCCTATGAGTTTCAGGCGACGTTGTCGAACGGCAGCCGTCCCGACTGCCTGATCAAAATGCCGAATGGCGCACCGCCGCTGGTGATCGATGCGAAATTCCCGCTGGAAGCGTGGAACGCCATCAAGGCTGCCGCCGACGGTGAGGGAGGCACGGACGCGCGTCGTGTCGCGGAGGCGGCCTTCCGCCGGGATATCGAGGTCCACATCAAGGCGATTTCCGAAAAATACCTGCTCAATAGTGAGACGCAGGAACTGGCCTTCATGTTCGTGCCGTCGGAGTCGATCTTCGCCGAGATCCACGAGAACTTTGAAGCGCTGGTGCAACGGGCGCATCGCGCTCGCGTCGTGATCGTGTCGCCATCGTTGCTGATGCTGTCGATCCAGGTGATCCAGTCGGTGCTGAAGGATGCACGGATGCGCGAGCAGGCGCACCTCATCCAGTCGGAAGTCTCGAAGCTGATGGTTGACGTGTCGCGGCTCGACGATCGCGTGCGCAAGCTGCAGGGGCACTTCTTCTCCGCGCAAAAGGACGTCGACCTGATCATCACCTCTGCCGACAAAATCACCAAGCGCGGCAGCCGGATTGAGGCGCTGGAGCTTGGACCCACCGCCTCGGCCAAGGACGATGGACCGGAGGAGCGGGAGCTGGAACCATCTGTCCCGCCACTCGGGTCAGGCCAGCTCAGGCTTCGCGTGGTGGATGAGTAGGTGGAGCGAACAGACGAGGAGAAGGAGAAGGGGAGAGGAAACAGGCTTAGGTGTGACGGGGCACGGATGCGTTGCGTGCGTGAGCGGAGCGGGAGCGAAAGTGGTTCGATGGCGGGTGCTACCACCTTCATGCTGAGCCCGTCTAAGCACGAAGGGTCCAGCTTGTTTGCTTTGAACCGCGTGGTTCGCCCTTTGGCAAGCTAGAGCAATCCCACGAAAAGTGGGAACCGGTTTTCCGTCCGGAATTGCGTTAAGACAATGGCTTAGATCATCAAAGCGTTTCTGTGAAACACTGAGATGATCCCAGGAAGCTCAACACGCAGTGGTAGCACAAGCTCGCAAAACGTGTGCCTGGGCGCTCTCAAATCGAACGCGGAGGCTCGTGGGGAGCGCTGAGCGGCTCCCGCGATATAACGTCGAACGGTGTGTTTACCGGTTCAGCGCGGCAGTCATTGCCGCGATGGTTTGAGCGTCTTCGTCTGAACGGTCCTTCAGGGATTCCACGAGACAGGCTTCGGAGCGCAGGATCACGCCGTCGTTCAGGATCTTCAGGTGGTTTGCCTTGAGGGTCGAACCGGTCGAAGTGATGTCGACGATGATATCGGCGGAGCCGGCTGCCGGAGCGCCTTCCGTGGCGCCGAGGCTTTCGACGATGCGGTAGACCTGAATACCATGCTTCTGCGAGAAGAACTGCTGCGTCAGGCGCCAGTACTTGGTCGCGATGCGCAGGCGGCGGCCATGACGCTGGCGGAAGTCGGCGGCCACGTCGTCCAGATCGGCCATGGTGGAGACGTCGAACCAGACTTCCGGCACGGCGACGATCACGTCGGCGCGGCCAAAGCCGAGGCGAGCGCGGATCGCGACCTTCTGATCCCACTCCGGAATGGTCTCGCGGATCAGGTCTTCGCCGGTGACGCCAAGATCGACGTTGCCGACCTCGAGCTCGCGAGCGATCTCGGAAGCCGAGATGAACTTCACGTCGATGCCAGGATGACCATCTACCGTCGTGCTGTAGCTGCGATCGTCCTTGGGCTGGGCCACCGCATAGCCGGCCCTGGCAAGGCGGGCGATTGCTTCATCCTTCAGGCGTCCCTTGGAGGGGAGGGCGAGGGTAATCGTCATGAGCGCGCCTCCCGCAAGCTTTCAACCCGATCGAGCCAGACCGAGAACCCGACGCCGGGGATGGTTTCCTTTGCCCCAAGCAGCGTTAGCAGCCGGTCGTAGCGGCCGCCGCCCACGAGTGGCTGAGACAAGCGATCCGACCCGATCTCGAAGATGAAGCCGGTATAGTAGTCGAGCGGACGGCCAAAGCCGGCGTCGTAGTGAATGTTGTCCAATGGAACGCCGGACTTCACCGTTGCGTTGTTGCGCTTTTCAAACTCGTCCAGCGCCTGATCGATCGCGATGCCAGAGTCTTTGGCGAAGGCCGCGAGCGTATCGACGGCGGTGCCGATCTCGACCCGGAGCGCAAGGAAGTTGCGAAGGGCGTTCAGTGCGCCTTCGGAGAGCGTCAGGCTGTCCAGCTGCCGCTTTTCGCGCAGACGGCGGGCGATCTCCTGCGGATGCCGTCCCGCCGAGGTGGAGTGGCCCATCGCCACCATCTGGCTCTCCACGTGCGCGACGAGTTCGGCCTCGTCATCCTTCTGTACAAGAGCGGCGATTTCCGGCGGCAGGGGCTGCGACGTGCGCGGCGTCCGGAACTCGTTGATCGTGGCGTCAAGACGCTCGGGCGAACCGAACGCGCGGAGCAGGCGCTTCTGCAGACCGCGGGGAAGTCCGAGAGCCGACAAAACCGCCTCGAAAATTGCCTGATCGCCCACAGTTACGGTCAGCGGTTCGGTTGGCAGAACGGCTGTGAGCAGCGCATGCGCGTCGGCAAGCGAACGGGCATCAGCCTCCGGCCGGTCGGCGGAACCCAGATCCTCGATGCCCGCCTGAAAGAACTCCGTGCCACCCTCACGACGCTGGCGGAAAACTTCGCCAAGGTAGCCATAACGGCGCGGCGTCGAAGCGCGCTTGGAGATGTGATCGAGGCAGACAGGAATGGTAAATTCCGGACGCAGGCAGAGCGACTGACCGGTCTCGTTTTCGGTAAGATAGATCCGGCGGCGCAGGTCCTCGCCTGCCATGTCCAGGAACGGATCAGCGGGCTGCAGGATGTCGACATGCGTCAGCGCCACGTCCCGCGCTTCAAACAGCGTGAGAATATCCGCAGCAAAGGTTGGATAGCGAGAACTCATCGAACGGAGGCCTTTCGCGTCACCGGATGGTTTCGATCAGATCATCCCAGCTTGAGGGCCGAGATGATCCAAGCCGTTGATTATACGCAATTCATGGCGTAGCGGGCGGCGATTGTCAGGCGAGCCTGTCTTCCGCCTGAGCTGCCAACACACGCTTGACCGCCTCGATCATCTCGCCTTCGGCCACGGAGAACTGCGCGGGGCGCGCTTCACGCCATGTGGTGTTGTCGGTGATCTCCTCGGAGAGACGCATGCCTTCCACGAGGTCCTTGATCTGCACTTCACCATTGGCGCGTTCGTCGCCGCCCTGGATGACAACGCAGGGGCTGCCGCGACGGTCCGCATATTTCATCTGGGCCTTCATGCCGGCGCCGCCGAGGTACATCTCGGCGCGGATGCCCGCCTGACGCAGGTCGGAGACCATCTTCTGGTAGCGGCCAAGGCTTTCGATGTCCTTGTCCATCACCATCACCACCACGGGTGCCTGGGTTTCGACCGTCTGCAGCTTGCCGAGGTTCTTCAGCGCCGTCATGAGACGCGAAACACCGATGGAGAATCCGGTCGCCGGGATCGGTGCGCCCTTGAAGCGGGAAACGAGGCCGTCATAACGACCGCCGCCGCCAACGGAACCGAAGCGGACGATCTGGCCGTCCTCGTTCGGGATTTCGGCAAGCAGCTCCGCCTCGAAGACCGGGCCGGTGTAATATTCAAGTCCTCGCACGACGGAGGGATCGATCTTTACGCGACCGTCGTCGTAGCCTGCGGCGGCGCATAGCGCTTCGATCTCGCGCAGTTCCTGCACGCCTTCGTTGTCTTCGATCTCGCCGGTCTCGATGTAGCTCAGGACCTTGGCGATAGCTTCATCGTCCAGACCTGCGCCCTTGGTGAAGTCGCCGCTTTCGTCCAGACGTCCCTTGCCGAGAAGCAGGCGTACGCCTTCCGGGCCGAACTTGTCGAGCTTGTCGATGGCGCGCAGAACCGTGAGCCTGCGTCCGGCATTCTCGTCGCCGCCGAGGCCAATGGCTTCAAGAACGCCGTCCAGAACCTTGCGGTTGTTGACACGGATGACATAGTCGCCGCGGGCGATGCCGAGGGCTTCCAGCACGTCAGCCATCATCATGCACATCTCGGCGTCTGCCGAGACATGCGGCGCGCCAACGGTGTCAGCATCGAACTGCATGAACTGGCGGAAACGGCCGGGGCCGGGCTTCTCGTTGCGGAATACCCAGCCGTTGCGGTAGCTGCGGTAGGGCTTGGGCAGACGCTCGTAGTTTTCCGCGACGTAGCGGGCGAGCGGTGCGGTCAGATCGTAGCGCAGCGACAGCCACTGCTCGTCATCGTCCTGGAAGGAGAAGACGCCTTCGTTCGGACGGTCCTGATCCGGCAGGAACTTGCCCAGCGCGTCGGTGTATTCAATCAGCGGCGTCTCGACGGGCTCAAAGCCATAAAGCTCGTAGACGCGGCGAATCTTCACCAGCATCTCGTCGACGGCGCGGATGTCCTCAGGGTGTCGGTCAACGAGCCCGCGCGGGAGTCTTGCCTTCACCTTGTTTGCTTTTTCGGCCATGTCTTCGCTCTGATACAGTCATTGAGATGCTGAGGTTTCGCCAGATGCGTCCCTATGAACGACATCCGGCGAGTTTCCCTAACCGATCAGGCCAGCAGCGACAAGTGCGCAGCGTTGCGGAGATACACGATCAAGCGTGTTAACCGACAAAGCGCAGGTTGGAGAGCTCGTCGGCGATCTGGCGGAACGTTTCGGCAAGTCCGGCTCCCGTCGTGTTCCAGAAGAGCTTCTGGTCGCGGCGGACGCGAGATTCAGAAGAGCACTCCTCCAGAAGGTTGATCTGTTCCTTCTCATCGCTTTTCGACGTGCTGAGATCCAGCGACACGGTCATCACGATGAGGCCCGCCTGCTTCGCATTGGTGCAGACCTGGCGCATGTGCTGGTTCATCGCCTTCGTATAGTTGGAATTGTTGTGGGTCTTGCTGACGCTGGTTCCGTCGAAGATGCGCTCGCGTGAGGCGTAACCATAGTTCGAGTAGATCGATTTGTTGTTCGCTTCGTCGGCTGCTGCCTGCTTGTTCGGTGCTGCCAGGCTTGATGCTGTATAGTAAGTGTTTGCACCGTCAGTGAGAACGATAACAACCTTGTCATTGCCTTTCTCACGATCGGGCCGGCCCTGGGTGAAGGGCTCGGATCCGGACACCACGCGCCAGCCCCAGGCAATTCCCTCTGGCACGTTGGTGGCGCCGTTGGAAACCATGGCGTCAATTGCGTTCTTGATCTGGTTGGCGCCGGAGGTTTTCGTCACATCGGCGAGGGGCGTGATGGGCGTTACGGTGCAACTGAGGTTAGGACCCTTACCGTCGGCGAAACCGGTGATTTCGTTGGCGGTGAAGTACTTGGGCATGTACTTCTGGCGATTGGCGGCGGTGCCGGACGTGAGCAAGTCAGACCACCAGTTGTTGTAGGCCTGGCGACCGTTGGCCGTCGTGTCAGTCTCGTCCGGTGCAAACATCGGAACGAAAAGCGTGTCCGGGTTGCCGGTCGTCGGCACAGTGTTGTCGACGTTGTATGGATATGGCCGCATCTCGACACACCCCGCCCAACTCGTCATCGGCGCTTCGGCCCAGGTGGTACAATTTCCCTTGTTGTCCTTTTTCGTACAGTATTTGCGCCTCAAGTCATCGAAAAGAGAGAAGCGCGACGCGATGGAGTTGCGCGCCGTCCCCCAACCGGTGCCCGTTTTCTTGTAGACACCATTGACCTTTTCGACCTTTAGGGACGAGGACATCGTTCCCCAATCAAAGTTCTCGTGGTGGATCGAGGAGCGGCCTTCCGTGTCCATCCAGCTCGCGGAGCCATTGGACGTACCCACATTCACTGAGGCGGCGAAGGGGACGACGGCAAACTGAACCGGCTTGTCCACCTGCTTCATCAGGGTGCCCTGCGCGGCAAGTGTGTCGACCAGCTGCTTGGCGGCTTCCTTGAGGAGATCGAGGCGCTTCTTGCCCGAACCCGATCCCTTTTCATCCATCGAACCGGAATTATCGAGCACCAGCGCGACTTCGAGCGTGTTCTTGAGGCGGACTTCGTTTTCGGCGAAGAGCTTGATGTTGATCGTATCTTCCTTGCCAAGCAGGGCGAGGAAGGCGCCGTAGAAAAGCGGGTCGTAGTGAAGGTCGGCAGACATCTTGATGGTGTTGCCGCCCGCGCTCTGGTCCGGCAGTTCCACGCTCAGGACCACATTCTTAGCCTTTACCGGTCCGAGGTTGGCCTCGAAGAAGTCCTGCGCGAAACGGCGCACCTCGGTTTCGGACTCGCCGCTGAGCAGCCGCCAGGCGGTCGCCATGTTGGCGGCGTCAAGGGCGTTGAGCGTCGCCTGACGATGACGGCTCATCTCCGTATAGTCGATCGCCAGCGCCACAGCGCCAAGAACCGGAACCATGGCAATCGCCAACAGCATGGCAAAGTTGCCACGCGTGTCGCGGACAAACTTCCGTAGCATGTACCTACCCCGCCACTTACTTCACTGAGGCGTAGCCCCCGTTGCCAAAGGTGCTACCCGAGCAACGGCTTATACGTTCCTTAAATGGCCAAACGGTCAAAAAGACTGGTTTATGAAGGGTTACGGCGAAGAGGATGTTTTGCTCAAACCGGGTGACAGTGCGGGCGTGTTACGCTATGCCTCCGCACATCCATGCCCAAAATTCGGGCAAACCTCTACCGCAGTGCCAAGGACCATTCATGCCATCACTCGAGATCATCGACAGACTGGACGGACTGGCGGAAAACTATTCCGCAATTCTGTGCGACGTTTGGGGTGTCATTCACAATGGAGTGGAGGCGTTCGGGCCAGCGGTGGAAGCCCTGCAGCGCGTCAAGCGTCAGGGCAAGGCGGTGGTGCTGATCACCAATGCGCCGCGTCCGCATGGGCCGGTAGAGGAGCAGCTTCGTTCGCTGGGTGTCGCCGATGATGCGTACGATTGCGTCATCACCTCCGGCGACGTGACCCGCGAACTGATCGCGGCTGGCCCGCGGAAAATCTTCCACATAGGTCCGGACCGCGACATGAGCCTCTATGACGGGCTCGACGTTGAAGTAGTCGAGGAGTTCGAGGCTTCCGGCATTGTCTGTACCGGCCTTTACGACGATCGGACGGAAACGCCGGATGACTACAAGGAAATGCTGCAGCGTCTGCGGGCACGGGACCTGCCGATGATCTGCGCCAATCCGGATATCGTGGTGGATCGCGGCGGCACTATCATCTACTGCGCAGGCGCGCTGGCGGCGGCATACGGCCAGCTGGGCGGGCGGACGCAGATTGCCGGCAAGCCGCATCACCCGATCTATGAGGCGGCGCTTGCAACCGCGAGCAAGCTTCTCGGCCGCGAGCTGGGGACAAAGGATGCGCTAGCCATTGGCGATGGCGTCATGACCGATGTAAAAGGCGCCGCAAACATGGGGATTGACGTGCTTTTCGTCACGGATGGCATTCATGCGGCTGAATATGGCGACGGCGGCAGGCCGGACGCTGAGCGTGTTTCCAAATTCCTTGCGTCGCACGGCTTCACGCCAGTCGCTGCGACCGTGCGGCTTCGTTAGACGGCAATGAGCGACTTCTTGCGTATTTCAGGAGCTGAAGCTTTGCCCGCCCATCTGCGCGGGGCTGTTGTGGCCATCGGAAATTTCGATGGTGTTCATCGCGGTCACCAGACGGTGCTATTGCGAGCCCTGGAGATCGCGCGAGAGCATAACAGGCCGGCTGTGGTGTTGACGTTCGAGCCCAATCCGCGCTCGGTGTTCCAGCCCGACGTGCCGCTGTTCCGGCTGACGCCTGCGCCGATGAAGGCGAAGGTGCTGGATCTTCTGGGGTACGACGCGGTCGTTGAGCAGAAGTTCGACCGGGATTTCGCCGCCATACCGCGGGAGGTCTTCGAGACCGAGATCCTGGCGGAAAAGCTGGGCGCCGGTTGCATCGTCACCGGATATGATTTCCACTACGGCAAAGCCCGCGGCGGTACCTCGCAGACACTGAAGGAAGCCGGGCAGCGGCTGGGCTTCAATGTCTGCATCGTGGACGCCTTCACCGACGAAGGCGGCGAGGTGATTTCCTCAAGCCGCATCCGCAAGCTGCTTGCGGGAAGCTCCGTGGCGGAGGCTGCAGGCCTGCTCGGCTACCGGTTCACGGTGGAAGCCGAAGTCACGCATGGCAAGAAGCTGGGCCGGACGCTGGGTTTTCCGACGGCCAACATGGTGCTGTCGGGTGATGTCGAGCTTGCCCACGGTATTTACGCGGTCCGCCTGCGTCGTCCCGACGGCACGGTTCATGACGGGGTGGCGAACTTCGGCAAACGGCCCACGGTCGATAGTGACGGTGAGCCGCTGCTCGAGACCTATGTGTTCGATTTCGAGGGGGATCTCTACGGCGAAGTCTGCTCCGTCTCGCTCTTCGGCTTCCTGCGTCCGGAGCTCAAGTTCGACGGGCTCGATGCGCTGGTCGTGCAGATGAAGCAGGACGAAGCGGAAGCCCGGGCGCTGCTTTCCGGCATGCGACCGCTGTCCCAGCTCGATCTGGATCTGACGTTTTAGGCTGCTGTCCACGTATCCGTCCTTAGACGGCTATGGTTCAAAGAGCGGTACCAGCCGTTACAGAACAGTTGTGGCTACCGCAGAGTGCCAGGCATATCAAACATGGAGAGTAACCCGCCTCAGGCCACAGCGCAGCATCTGGCGCTTGTCCAAAGGTGGCAGCATAAGCCAAATTAAATCTTGTAGTATCTGTCGCACTTCTGCACGACGGCGCGTCATCAGCATGGGGAACATGGTGAAGAAAGGTTCCGGCAACATCATTGCAGAAGCTGTGATATTGTTCAGTGAACAGCAGAAAGGTGTGCCAAAAATCGTCCACGGGACCGCGCATAGCTAACGGGCCATCGTAGATCGCAGAAAGGGCCAGAAACCGCTTGAGCTCTCGGGCATGCGAAGCTGCCACTTCGGGATCGACACACTTGTCCGCGATATACCGGCGAATGATCCTTTCCAGGGGGAAATTCTCAGCTACAGCGATGATTTCTCGGATCTGTTGAGGCGTTTTCCGCGTAGTCAGCCTGATTTCTGGTTCTTGCAGCGGATCTTTTTGGGAGGCTAGATTCTTGCGCTGATTATTCGCTGCTGTGTGGGCAATGAACTGGGTCATCTCACGCATCTCCGTTTGTGATCCACAAGCCTAACGCGGCCTGGCCGCCTGATCTATTTTTCGGCATGATCGTGGTGGAGGCTTGTGGAAACGATCCCTGCGGTGGTCTGGGGACCAAAACCCCAAGAAAGGCTTTATTCTTGATCAGGCGTCGGTTAAAAGCCCCAGCATGATGACGCATGCCGGTATGAGCCTTCTTGTTTTGCGAATTACTGGCCCGATCTTCCACAGGGCGTAAGGTCCGGGAAGGTCGGGATATCTGCGCTCGCAGCGCTTCCATCTCCTGATATGACCATCAGCGGGACCATAAGGTCATCGCAATCCATACGGCGAAAATAATGAGCGAGACTTCCGAGAAGCTGGACTATTCCAAGACCCTCTACCTGCCACAGACGGATTTTCCGATGCGGGCGGGTTTGCCTGAGCGCGAGCCGCAGTTCGTGCAGCGCTGGAAGGACATGGGTCTCTACGAGCGCCTGCGTGAAGACGCCAAGGGGCGTCCGCAGTTCGTGCTCCATGACGGTCCTCCCTATGCGAACGGCAACATCCACATCGGCCATGCGCTGAACAAGGTCCTGAAGGACGTCATCACCCGCTCGTTCCAGATGCGCGGCTATGACTCCAACTACGTGCCGGGCTGGGACTGTCACGGTCTGCCGATCGAGTGGAAGATCGAGGAACAGTACCGCGCCAAGGGCAAGAACAAGGACGAAGTTCCGATCAACGAGTTCCGCGAGGAATGCCGGCAGTTCGCCAAGAACTGGATCGGCGTGCAGACGGAAGAGTTCCGCCGTCTGGGTGTCGAAGGCGACTTCAAGAACCCTTACACGACGATGGCCTTCCATGCGGAATCGCGCATCGCCGGCGAGCTTCTGAAGTTCGCCACCTCCGGCCAGCTCTACCGTGGTTCCAAGCCGGTCATGTGGTCGGTGGTCGAGCGCACCGCACTGGCCGAAGCCGAGGTCGAGTACCACGACTACGAGAGCGATACGATCTGGGTGAAGTTCCCTGTCGTGGAAGGCCCTGCTGAGGTTGCCGGCAGCCATGTGGTTATCTGGACGACGACCCCCTGGACAATCCCGGGCAACCGTGCGGTCAGCTATTCACCGCGCATTGAATACGGCCTTTACGAGGTTACCTCTGCCGAGAACGATTTCGGACCTCAGGCGGGCGAGAAGCTGATCTTTGCGGATGCGCTGGCAGAAGAATCCTTCGCCAAGGCAAAGCTTGGCTACAAGCGCCTGGCAGGTCTCACCGCAGACCAGCTGGCAGCGATCACGCTCGCTCATCCGCTCAAGGGCTTCGGCGGCGGTTATCAGTTCGCGGTTCCGATGCTGGCGGGCGATCACGTCACCGACGATGCGGGTACCGGCTTCGTGCACACGGCGCCCGGTCATGGCCGCGAAGACTTTGACGTTTGGATGGAGAAGGGTCGCGAGATTGCTGCTCGTGGCATCGACACCGCCATCCCGTTCACCGTGGATGACGCCGGGTTTTTCACCAAGGATGCGCCGGGTTTCGGTCCGGACCGCGAGGGTGGAGCTGCGCGCGTCATCGATGACAATGGCAAGAAGGGCGACGCCAACAAGGCCGTCATCGAGGCGCTTATCGGCGCCAACATGCTGTTTGCGCGTGGCCGCCTGAAGCACCAGTACCCGCATTCCTGGCGCTCCAAGAAGCCGGTGATCTTCCGCAACACGCCGCAGTGGTTCATTCCTATGGACAAGGAGCTCGGCGACGGCACGACTCTCCGCAGCCGTGCACTCAAGGCTATCGATGAGACGCGCTTTGTGCCCGTTGCCGGCCAGACGCGCCTGCGCGCCATGATCCAGGACAAGCCGGACTGGGTTATTTCCCGCCAGCGTGCCTGGGGTGTACCGATCTGCGTCTTTGCGGACGAGGATGGCAACATCCTCAAGGATGAAACGGTCAATGAACGCATCCTCGCCGCCTTCGAAGCTGAAGGAGCCGATGCGTGGTTCGCAGAAGGTGCGAAGGATCGCTTCCTTGAAGGCCGCGACGACAAGGACCGCTGGACGCAGGTGAAGGACATTCTGGACGTATGGTTCGACTCCGGTTCAACCCACACGTTCACGCTGGAAGACCGTCCAGACCTCAAGTGGCCGGCTGACGTCTACCTCGAAGGTTCCGACCAGCATCGCGGCTGGTTCCACTCGTCGCTTATCGAAAGCTGCGGAACGCGTGGACGTGCTCCCTACGACACTGTCATCACCCATGGCTTCACCATGGACGAGGACGGCCGCAAGATGTCGAAATCGCTCGGCAATGTCGTCGTGCCGCAGGACGTCATGGCGAAGTCGGGCGCGGATATCCTGCGTCTCTGGGTCATGACCACGGACTACGCCGATGACCAGCGTCTCGGCCAGAACGTGCTGCAGACGAACATCGACGCCTATCGCAAGATGCGCAACACGATCCGCTGGATGCTGGGCACACTCGCCCACGACGATGGCGAAGTCGTGCCGTTGGCCGATATGCCGGAGCTGGAGCGGCTGATGCTGCACAGGCTCTCGCAGCTCGATGAGCTGGTGCGCAAGGGCTACGACAACTTCGACTTCAAGCGCATTGCCCGTGCACTGATCGACTTCATGAACGTCGAATTGTCGGCGTTCTACTTCGATGTCCGCAAGGATTCGCTTTACTGCGATGCGCCTTCGAGTCTGCGCCGCAAGTCGGCAATTCAGGTCGTCCGCCAGCTGTTCGACCATCTGGTCACGTGGCTTGCGCCGATGCTGCCGTTCACGACGGAAGAGGCATGGCTGTCGCGCTATCCGGATGCGGTCTCCGTTCATCTCGCGCAGTTCCCGGATGTTCCGGCGGAATGGCGTGATGATGCTCTCGAAGCCAAGTGGGACAAGATCCGCAAGGTTCGCCGTGCTGTCACCGGCGCGCTGGAGATCGAGCGCAAGGCGAAGACCATCGGTTCCTCGCTCGAGGCTGCTCCGGTCGTCCACATCACCGACGCGGAACTCGCCGAGGCCGTGGAGGGTGTGGATCTGGCTGAAATCAGCATCACCAGCGGTCTGGAAGTACGGACGGATGAAGCTCCGGCTGACGCTTTCACCAGCGAAGACGTCAAGGGCGTTGCGGTCGTGTTCAAGCGCGCAAGCGGGCAGAAGTGCGCGCGTTCGTGGCGCTACACGGATGACGTCGGTTCCGATCCGGACTATCCGGATGTCTCCGCTCGCGATGCAGCGGCATTGCGGGAGCTGGCAGCTAAGGGTCTGCTCGCACAGTAGGTTTCCGCCCTGTGGAAATCAGCAGGCGGCGAATTATGAATTGCGGCGGCGTTGCACAGACGCCGCCGCTGCTATAAGAAGCGCCTTATATTGCCATTCTCTTGTCGGATTCTTTGGGAAGAAGGCGAGGGCAGGCCCCAGAGCGGCTTGAGCAGGGGTTAGGAGAGTAGATGTTCATCAGGACTGGCAACACGCAGCGTCTCGCCGGGGCGAGAGCTTTTCGCGTAGCCGCCTATGCGGTGTTATCGGCGTCTGTTGTTGCCCTGGCGGGTTGCGCTGGTGCCACGTATGGAACGGGCAAGACTTCCGAGCAGCGACTGCTTGAGGACGTGACCGGCGTTCTCGCACTTGGCCCCAAGGACAAGGAAGTGATCGACTACAAGCCGCGGCCCGCGCTGGTAAAGCCAGCGACCACGGCTGTGCTGCCTCCGCCGCAGGAGAACATTGCTTCCTCCTCCACCAATCCGGCCTGGCCGGAGAGCCCGGAACAGCGTCTCGCACGCATCCGCACTGAGGCGACCGAGAACCAGAACGATCCGAGCTACCGTTCGCCGGTAGTGCGCGACTTACCCGTTACAAACGGTCCGGAAGAGTTGCAGGATCTCTCCCAGCTGTCGCCTGAGCAGCAGCGTGCTGAAGTGCTGCGCCGCAGGAAGATCAACAACCAGGGTGATCCGACGACGCGCCGTTACCTCAGCGAGCCGCCGCTCACCTATCGCCAGCCATCCGAGACTGCACCTGTGGGCGACATCGGCAAGGATGAAGACCGCAAGGCTCGAGAAGCAAAGCGCAAGTCGGGCGGCGGTGGCGGTGGTCTGGGACGTCTCTGGCCGTTCTGATCACCGGATCCAAGATGATCACTTGAGAGGGGCTCGCGCCCCTCTTTGCATTTCCGGCTTAGTCCAGCTCCGGCTCCTGGCCCTCAGCCCGTTTCTCCGCAAAGAAGCGTTTCAGGAGTGACGTTGCAGCAGCTGCGTTGATGCCCTCATAGACTTCCGGGACGTGATGGCAGGTGGGTTGGCGGAAGAAGCGGCCGCCGTGCAACACGCCGCCGCCTTTTTCGTCGCTGGCGGCGAAGTAGAGCCGGTTGATGCGGGCAAACGATATCGCGCCTGCACACATGGCGCATGGTTCCAGCGTCACGTAGAGGTCTGCGCCGATCAGGCGTTCGGACGCCGTGGCCTTGCAGGCTTCGCGGATGGCCAGAACCTCGGCATGGGCGGTCGGATCGAAGAGTTCGCGGGTGCGGTTGCCGGCGCGGCCAAGGATCTGGTTGTCGCGAACGATCACGGCACCCACGGGAACTTCCCCGCGGGCAGCGGCAGCCGAGGCCTCTTCTAGGGCAATATCCATGAAACTGGTGTAATTGCCTGCCGGTCTGATCATAGGTTCTTCGCTCTCGACATCGGAGAAAGCTTGCATTCCGCGCCTAACTAGACCAATGACGCAGCGCGCGTCCATCGCGGCATTGCAACGAACCCGCCAATTCTTTGTTTTTGCCGCAGCTGTGGAACAGCATGGTGATTCCACTCCGACGCAAAATGATCTAAACCCTGATTTGGAAATAACCTGGTCTCTGCATTCCCCATTCACGCATGCGGACTTTGTTGCAGAACCCTCTCTTTGTGCCCTGAGTGGCAAAGGCGTTATGAAAAACAAGCGACCATCAGCAGCCGCCCCCGCCCGGGGAGGCCGCACCGACAAGAAAAACAGGAAGCCTGAGGGCGCTTCCAGGCGCACAGCGGCTTCCGGGGCCGCAAAGGATGCGCAGGCCGAAGATACGGGCGCACAGGCCGGATCCGAGCGGATCGCCAAGCGGCTCGCACGCGCCGGCATCGCCTCGCGCCGCGACGCGGAAGCGATGATCGCGGAAGGCCGCGTGAAGGTGAACGGCAAGGTGCTCGACACGCCTGCTTTCAACGTCTCCCCCCGTGACCGGGTTGAAGTCGACGATGCTCCCTTGCCAGAGGTTGAGCGCACCCGGCTGTTCCTGTTCCACAAGCCTGCCGGCGTGGTCACGACGACGCGCGATCCGGAAGGCCGTCCGACCATTTTCGAAGTGCTGCCGAAGGGCCTGCCAAGGCTGATCTCCGTCGGTCGCCTCGACATCAATACCGAAGGGCTGCTGCTGCTCACCAATGACGGTGGACTGTCGCGCGTGCTCGAGCTGCCATCGACCGGCTGGCTGCGCCGCTACCGCGTGCGGGTTCACGGGCAGGTCGATCAGGCACAGCTCGACGAGTTGCAGAAGGGTATCGCTGTAGACGGTGTGTTCTACGGCTCCATCGAGGCGACACTCGACCGTGTGCAGGGCGCCAATTCCTGGCTGACCGTGTCCTTCCGCGAAGGCAAGAACCGCGAAGTGAAGAACGTGCTCGGCGCGCTCGGGCTGCAGGTTACACGCCTGATCCGCGTTTCCTTCGGGCCTTTCCAGCTTGGAGATCTGCCGGAAGGCGCCGTGCAGGAAGTGAAGGGCCGTATGTTGCGCGACCAGTTGGGTCCGCGCCTGGTCGAAGCTTCCGGCGCCGATTTCGAGGCCCCTATCGCCATACCATTTTCGAATCGTCCGGTCAGGGCCGGCGAGGAACGCGAGGAAGATTTGACCGACGACAAGAAAGAGCGTGCACCGAAGGGACGTGCGCCGACCACCCGCAAGAAGACCCGCGAAGAGTATCGCGAGGAAGGGCGTGAGCGCCTGCAGACGAAGGCTCCGCGCCGCGAAGACGGCAAGCCGGCCCGTGGCGCCCGTCCAGGCCGTCCTGAGCGCGATGGCGAAGGTCGTCCGCCACGTGCAGCCGCAGGCGAGCGTCCCGCCAGGGGCCGTTTCGAGCGCGATGGCGAAGGCCGTCCGCAACGTGCAGCCGCAGGCGAGCGTCCCGCCAGAGGCCGCTTCGAGCGTTCGGAAGGTCGTGAAGAGCGTCGCTTTGACAAGCCGCGCGGTGAACGTGGTGCGCGTCCTGAGCGCGCAGCACGTCCCGAAGGTGGTGAGCAGGGTGTTCGTCGTCCGCGTCCAGTACAGGGTGAGCGCTTCTCCGGCGAAGGCCGTGAAGAGCGCCGCTTCTCGCGGCCCCGCAACGAGGATGGCGGTGACCGCCCGTTCCGTGGACCCCGTCCTGAAGGTGAGGAGCGGGCATCGCGCCGTCCGCGCCCGTTGCAGAGCGAACGCTTTGGCGGCGAGCGCCGCGAGGGCTCGCGCTTCGAGCGCTCGGAAGGTGGCGATAAGCCATTCCGCGGCCGTCGGTCCGAGGATGGTGGTGGTGATCGTGGTGCCCGCGGCGACCGCCCCGCAAAGGGCGGCGAGCGTGGCCGTTTCGGCTCTCGCGACGAGGGCGCGGGACGTTCCGGCGGCCAGGGTCGCGACCGGGAGGACAACAACGGACGTTCGCGTACGGCCCATGTCTGGATGGCGCCGGGTGCTCGTCCGGTCACCAAGAAGCCCGAGGAAAAGCCGGAACGTGAGGGTTCAGAGCGCAGGACCGAGCGGTCCCGCAACGGCGCACCGCGCGGGCGGAGTGACGAGGGACGGGGCGGCGCTGGCGGTAAGCCGCGCGGCGATCGTCCCCGCAACGGGCCCGGCAAGCCACGTACTCCGGGCAAGCGGTAATCGCCGATGCGGGTTGTTGGCGGTTCGCTGAGGGGCAGGCGACTTGCGACGCCGAAGTCGGACGCGATCCGTCCGACGACGGATCGTGCGCGCGAGTCGCTTTTCAACATCCTTGAGCATGGTTATCCCGGGTCGCTGGAAGGCGTCCGGGTGCTCGATCTTTTTTCCGGCACCGGCGCACTTGGCATCGAAGCGATTTCGCGTGGGGCTGCCTATTGCCTGTTCGTTGAGCAGGATGCGGCTGCGCGCGCGCTGATCCGCGAGAACGTCGAGGCGCTGGGCCTGCAGGGCTGCACGCGCATTTTCAGGCGGGATGCTACCAATATGGGGCCTCTTGGCACCCTGCAGCCGTTTCAGATGGTGTTTGCCGATCCGCCCTATGGCAAAGGGCTTGCTGAGCAAGCCTTTGCTTCCCTGATTGCGGGAGGCTGGCTCGCCAAGGATGCGCTCGTCGTGGTGGAGGAAGCCACGGCCACGCCGTTCCAGCCACCTGAAGGTCTTACCCTTCACGAAAGACGTGACTATGCTTCGAGCACCCTCTGTTTCTGCAGTGTAGTCTGATTTCCGTCAAATTGGCAGGGCAGAGCCGTAAGCCTAGATTTGTTGAGGATACGTCCATATGCGCCAATTTCGGAGTGACAATACTTTTCTGAGTTTATTAGGAGCCCTTTTTATCGTTCTCAGCCTAGCGCTGCCGAGTTCCGCCGAAGAGGCGCCGAAGCTGGATGTGGACGTTTTTTCCCTGGATAACGGCCTGCAGGTGGTCGTGATCCCGCAACGGCGCGTGCCGATCGTGACCCATCTCCTTGCGTATAAGGTAGGTGGAGCGGATGAGCCCGCAGGCCTCTCCGGGATGGCGCATTTCTTCGAACATCTGATGTTCAAAGGCACGGAGAAACATCCGGCAGGTGAGCTCGATGCAGCGGTTCAGGCGGTTGGTGGCGATCACAATGCGTTTACCAACCATGATTCCACGGTCTACTACCAGAGGATTACGCCAGACGCCCTGCCGCAGATGATGGAATTCGAGGCGGACCGTATGCGGAACCTCATTCTCAATGACGAGGTCATCGAGACGGAGCGGCAGGTTGTGCTTGAGGAGCGCCTGATGCGCACGGACAACGATCCGGGCGGCATCCTCGGAGAGGCCTTCTCCGCCACGCTCTACACCAACCATCCCTACGGGCGTCCGGTCATCGGCTGGCGGCATGAGATCGAGACCGTCACACGCGAGCAGCTGACGGATTTCTACGACAGCCATTACGTCCCGAACAACGCCATCCTGGTGGTCGCCGGTGACGTGGATACCGAGACCGTGAAAAAGCTCGCCGAGGAAACCTACGGCAAGGTTGAGCGCGGGCCTGACCTGCCGGAGCGCGTGCGCCCCATGGAGCCTCCGTCACGAACCGAGCGGACAGTGACGCTTGCGGACGACCGTGTCAGCATTCCGAGCTTCAGCCAGGCTTGGCTTGCGCCCGCAGCTTATTCCGACGAGCGGCAGTTCAACGATGCGCTGGCCGTGCTGGGCGAAATCCTTGGCGGCAGCGAGCGAAGCCGGTTGCATCGCCGTCTGGTGATCAAGGAGCGCATTGCCGCCCGCGTCTTCGCGTACCTATACGGCGCCAGGGACAGTGCCCGGTTCGTCGTGGGCGCGGACCCAATCAATGCCGAAGCGCTTGAGACGGTGGAAGCCGCCATCCGCGAGGAACTGGAAGCAGTGATCCGCGATGGTGTGACGGCAGAGGAACTTGAGACCGCCAAGAAGGTCTATGAGAGCGCGATCATCTTCCAGCGCGAGAACCTGATGCGACGTGCGGTTCAGTACGCTTCGGATCTGATCGAGGGCGCGAGCGTTGATGAGCTGGATGACACGCGCGAGCGGCTGGAAGCGGTAACGCTCGAAAACATCCAGGAAGCGGCGAAGAAGTATCTGCTTCTGGACAAGAGCGTCAAAGCCTACCTCAGGCCCGCCAAGTAAGCCCGCACCAAGGCATCAAGGAAGAGTTCTCATGACCATACAAATGAATTTGCTTCGCCTTGGCTTCCGCACCCTGGTTGCGGGCGGCTTTGCGGTGATGCTTCTGGTTCCCGCCGCACAGGCGATCGAGATCGAAGAGGTTGTATCGCCGAAGGGCATCAAAGCCTGGCTTATGAACGATCCGTCAGATCAGATGATTTCCATCTCGTTCTCTTTCGAGGGCGGCGACCTGCAGGATCCAGCCGGCAAGGAAGGTCTCACCCCTCTCATGATCGATCTCATGGACAAGGGTGCGGGCGACCTGGACCGTGAGGCTTTTGCGACGCGCCTCTACAAGACCGGCACAGGATTTTCGCTGCGCAGCAGCTCCGATCTGGTGAGCGGTTCGATCAAGCTTCTGCCGGGTGAAGAGCAGGAGCCGCTAGAGCTTCTGGCGCTTGCGCTCAAGGCGCCGCGGTTCGATCAGGATGCCATCGATCAGGCAAAGGGCGTGGTCTACGCCGCGCTTGAGGACAAGAAGAACGACCCTGACAGCCTCGGCTGGGAAAAGTTCGGCAAGGCGTTCTACGGTGAGCATCCGCTGGGTTCGATCACCACCGCGGAGACGATCAAGGCGATCACCCGCGACGACCTGATCGAGCGGCACAAGGCATTGTTGGCGCGCTCCAACCTGACGGTCGGTGTGGCTGGAACCATCAGCAAGGAAGAGCTTTCCAAGGTTCTCGACGACGTCTTCGGCGATCTGCCGGAGAAGGCTGGTGTTGAGCCGGTTGCTCCGCCGGAGCCGAAGTTCGGCGTCACCGTGCATCAGGCCTATAACCGTCCGCAGACCTCCATTGCGCTCGTCTATCCCGGTATTCCGAACAGCAGCCAGGACCTCTACACTTCGAATGTGCTGGTGAACCTGATGGGCGGCGGCATGACCTCGCGCCTCTTCATGGAACTGCGCGAGAAGCGCGGCCTGACCTATGGCGCCGGAGCGTCAAGCGCATTGTCGCGCGACTGGGGACTGGTCTACGTTTCCACCAGCACGCGGGCCGCGAGTGCCAATGAGGCTCTCGAGGTGGCGCGAGACGTCGTCAAGCAGATAGCCGAAGGCGACATCTCGCAGAAGGAAGTCGATGCGGCCAAGTCCTATATGAAGGGCGCGGTGATAATGGATTCGCTAGGCACGACCAGCCAGATTGCTCGCACGCTCGTCAATCTGCAGCGGCTCAACCGCCCGATCGACTATCTGGACAAGCTGGAAAAGCTCTACGAGGCCGTCACGCTTGAGGACGTCAAGAAGCTTGCAGCGAAGCTTCTGTCGCAGGAGCCAGCCGTGCTGATCGTCGGCCAGGGTGACAGCTGATCATCCTGATCCCCGTTGAGGTTCCGGCATGCTGCCGGAACCTTCTCGCTGCTGATCCATATCTGTCTCGTGCGTAACCATTCCGGAGATCGAGGATGACGTCTGGTCCAAGTGTGGCGCTGGCGCTCGGAGGCGGCGGAGCCCGCGGGCTCGCCCATATCCACGTGATTGAAACCCTGGATGAGCTTGGGGTTCGGCCCACAGCCATCGCCGGATCTTCGATCGGCGCCATGATGGGTGCCGCCATGGCATCTGGAATGACCGGTCGAGACATCCGCGACTATGCCAGATCGCTTCTCACCAGCAAAGCAGAGGTGGCCTCGCGTGTCTGGCGAGCGCAGAAGGCATCGATCACGGAACTCTTTCAGGGTGGCGTGCAGCTTGGTCGCCTCAACGCCGAGCGCATCCTGCGCGAGTTCCTGCCGGAGCGCATCCCTGCCAGTTTCGAGGAATTGCAGATCCCGCTGAAGGTGACCGGCACGGACTACTACGGGCACAAGCTCGCGGTGTTCGACTCCGGAGACCTCGTCTCCGCCGTTGCCGCTTCGGTCGCGCTGCCCGCTGTTTTCCAGCCGGTGGTGCGAGATGGCATGATGCTGGTGGATGGCGGCATGTACAATCCCGTGCCTTATGACCTTCTGGACGGCACCGCTGACCTTGTGGTCGCTGTCGACGTTGTAGGAGTGCCCAGTGGCGCTGGCGGGAAGGCCCCCTCGACGCTCGAAGTGTTGTTCGGCACTTCGCAGCTGATGATGCTATCTATTATCGAGACGAAGCTGCAAATCAGCAGGCCTGACATCCTCCTGCGCCCACCCGTCGGACATATTCGCGTCCTGGATTTCCTCAGGATGGAAACAATCATGCTCGAAACGGTTTCGGTGAAGGACGAGCTGAAGCGCGCGCTGGACAAGGCAATTTCCGCCAGGATCTCCGGCCAGCTGGCCGACGGCGGCGCGGCGTAAGCTTCTCCGCCATTGCGTTGCCGGGTGAGCAGCCATAAATGTGGTCAGGTGTTTGCAATGGACGTTTCATTGTGGATCCCGGTTTACTAGGAACATTGATAAAGGCCCTTCCATGAGCGTTGCCTCTGACCAGCAGATTCTCGTCGACCGTGTTGCCGAACTCGTGGAAGCAGCCAAGCGCGCCGGCGCCGATGCCGCCGACGCCGTGGTGATGCGCTCACGCGCCAGCAGCGTCTCCGTGCGTCTCGGCAAGGTGGAGGGCACCGAGTCCTCCGAGAGCGATGACATGTCGCTTCGTGTCTTTGTCGGGCAGCGCGTCGCCAGCGTTTCCGCCGCAATGAATTCCGATGCCGCCGCTCTGGCCGAGCGCGCCGTAGCGATGGCGAAAGTCTCTCCGGAGGATCCCTACCAGACGCTTGCCGATCCGCACCGGTTGGCCACCGAGATCCTGGATCTTGATCTCGTCGATCCGACGGAAGTCTCTGCTGAACGGCTGACGCAGGATGCGCTCGCCGCAGAGGAGGCCGCGCTGGCGGTCGAAGGCGTCACCAATTCGTCTGGCGCCAGTGCTTCGGCTGGTGCTGGCGGGCTGGTGCTCGCCACATCCCATGGCTTTGTCGGTGCCTATTCCGCGACGCGTTTCTCGCGGGTGGTGAGCGTGATTGCCGGTTCCGGTACGGGCATGGAGACGGACTACGACTTTTCCTCCCGACTGCACTTCGCGGACCTCGAAGCGCCCGACAAGATCGGCAGAACGGCAGGTGAGCGGGCGGTAAAGCGGCTCAATTCGCGCCGGATCAAGACTGGCGTCTATCCGGTCGTCTACGATCCGCGCATGGCGCGTGGCATCGCGGGAAGCATTGCCGCCGCAATCAATGGCGCGTCCGTTGCACGCAAGACGAGCTTCCTGCGCGACAAGATGGGTCAGCAGATTGCTTCCGCCGGGATCACGATCACAGATGAACCGCTGCGTCGGCGTGGGCCGTCCTCGCGCCCGTTCGATGGCGAAGGTGTGCAGGGCGAAAAGCTGGTGCCGGTCGAGAATGGCGTGCTCAAGTCCTGGATGCTTTCGACTTCCGTAGCGCGCGAACTGGGGCTCGAAACCAACGGACGCGGCGTGCGGTCGGCTTCCTCCGTCACCGCTTCGTCCACCAATTTTGCCATCGAGCCAGGTGACGTTTCGCCGGAAGAGCTTATCGCCGGTATCAAGAATGGGTTCTACGTCACCGATCTCTTCGGCCATGGCACGAACCTGATCACGGGTGATTATAGCCGTGGTGCAGCCGGGTTCTGGATCGAAAACGGCGAGATCGCCTATCCGGTGTCGGAGATCACAATCGCTTCGAACCTCAGGGACATGTTCATGCGCATGGTCCCGGCGAACGATCTCGACCGCAACTTCGGCACGGCTGCTCCGACGCTTCTGATCGAAGGAATGACCGTTGCAGGAGAGTAAATCCGAGCTCACGGCTCCGGCTGACGACCTGAAACTTATCGCCGAGGCTGCAAGGGAAGCGGGTGAGATCGCGCTCCGCTACTTCAAGCGTGATCCTGAGGTCTGGTGGAAGGAAGGGGATTCGCCCGTCAGCGCCGCCGACTTTGCGGTCGACAAGTTCCTCAAGGAAACGCTGTCTGCGGCTCGTCCGGACTACGGCTGGCTTTCGGAAGAGACAGTCGATCGGTCGGAACGCCTGCAGGCGCGACGTACGTTTGTTGTGGATCCAATCGACGGAACGCGTGCCTTCATCGGCGGGCGCGACATCTGGTGCGTCAGCATTGCCGTGGTCGAAGATGGGCGTTCGATTGCCGGCGTGCTCGACTGTCCGGCGCTCAACGAGGTTTATACGGCGGCTGTCGGCGAGGGTGCGTTCGGCAATGGCAAGACCCTCTCGGTCGGCCGGGAGAGGAACAAGCTGAAGATCGCCGGTGCCCGCCCGATGATCAACAGGCTTCCGCAGGACATGTTGAAGCGGGTGGATGTACCTGCCCACATTCCGTCACTTGCCTATCGCATAGCGATGGTGGCGAACGGGGCGCTCGACGCCACTTTCGTCAAACCCTTCTCGCACGATTGGGATCTGGCAGCGGCGGATCTCATCCTGAGCGAGGCCGGCGGTCTGCTCCTCGATGGCAAGGGCAGGCGTCCCTACCTTGCGGGCGAGGATCCCGAAAAAGGTGAACTTGCGGCGGGCAGCGGCGGTTTACTGAGAATTATGACTTCGACGCTAGAGTGAATGCGGCGTTTGAGCAGGCAATCGGACTTGCCTGCTTGGCCGAATAGCTCCAAAAAGAGCAAGTGATTTGCGGCGTTAGCTCTCGCCACTCGTGCGAGGCGGTGCCGCGCAAACTTCGGAATGGAGAAATCAGCCCATGGCCGGGGAAAATGTGAAGAAGCAGCTCCCACACCTCGTTTTTGGCGGTGAGTTGGTTTCGTTGGACGGTACCGAGTTCAGGGATCTGTCCAAGCTCGACATCGTGGGCGTCTTTCCCGACTACAAGTCTGCCGAACTGGCGTGGCGGGCGAAGGCCCAGGCCACGGTCGATAACGCCCATATGAGATATTTCATCGTACACCTGCATCGCCTGCTTGATCCACAAGTGAACGGTCAGTAGGGCCAGGCGGTAGGAAGAGGATGACGCATACTTCCGATGCTGAGGGTCAAGCGCGCGGACGCCCGGAGAAAAGACTGATGAAGTCGGTCTGGCAGCGCATTCGCAAGCCGCTGGCTGAATCCGCCGGGGTAAAGAACCTGCTGGCTTCGGCCATTGCGGGAACGCTCCGGTTCGTCGTCCGAAGCAATCGTCGGGCGGAGGGCTCCGCTGATCTGCCAAAGGTGCTGAAGGAGAATGCGCCGGCGATTTACGCGCTTTGGCATGGCCAGCATCTGCTCGCACCCGTCGTCGCGCCGCAAGGGCGCTACACGGCGCTCGTGTCGCGCAGCGCTGATGCGGAGTTGAATGCGCTGGTTGCAGCGAAGTTTGGTGTCGAGGTGATCCGTGGATCGGGTGGCCGTGAGGGTGTCGATCCCCGCAAGAAAGGTGGTGTACGTGCCCTTATCCAGCTCAAGCGAGCGGTTACCGATGGCAGCAACGTCGTGATGATTGCCGACATTCCCCATGGCGTGCCGCGCAGCGCCGGTCTTGGCATCATCACGCTTGCCCGGCTGACCGGCCGACCCATCGTTCCATTCGCCGTCGCCACCAGCAAACGCAAGGTGCTGGAGCGCAGCTGGGACAAGACGACAATCAACCTTCCCTTTGGCCGGCTGGCGGTCATCACGGGCGAGCCCATCCACGTTCCGGCTGATGCCGATGATACGGCAATGGAAACGGCACGTCGGACCCTGACCGACGCGCTCAACGAGTCGACGCTACGCGCCTACAATCTGGCAGACGGCAACCGATGAGCGAACGCTGGGCGCGAATGCTGCTGACGACCTACCGGTGGGCCGGCGTTGCCGCCATGCCTTTCATCGGCGCTTATGTGTTGTCGCGGGTGGGCAAGGGCAAGGAAGACCGTTCACGCAGGCACGAACGCTACGGCAAGTCGAGCCAGCAAAGGCCCGACGGGCCGCTCGTCTGGGTGCATGCCGCAAGCGTTGGCGAGACCGTCGCCGTGCTGAGCCTCATTGATTACATCCTGCAAAGCGGCATCCATGTGTTGCTGACGACCGGCACGGTGACGTCCGCGCGGGTGGCGCATGAGCGGCTCGGCGATCGGGTCATCCACCAGTTCGTGCCGCTCGACCTGAAGCCGGCGGTGAGCCGCTTCCTCGCCTTCTGGACGCCGGACCTCGCCATCATGGCGGAGTCCGAGATCTGGCCGGTGACCATCCTGGAGCTGGGCGCGCGTCGCATACCGCAGGTCCTGGTCAATGCGCGCATGTCCGACAAGTCTTTCGCGCGGTGGCAGAAGGCTCCCTATCTTGCCGAAGCCCTGTTCGAGAATTTTGCCCATGTGGTTGCCCAGTCCGAGGCGGATGGCGAGCGGTTTCGCGCGCTTGGCGCTCGGCCGGTCACCGTTTCCGGCAACCTGAAGGGCGATACGGAACCGCCACCGGTCGATGAGAGGCTGTTTGACCACTATTCGCGGGAGATCGGCTCGCGGAAGACCTGGGCGGCGATCTCCACGCATGAGGGCGAAGAAAAGATCGCGGCGCAGGTGCACCGGGCGCTCAAGTCCCGTCATCCCGACCTGCTGACGATCATCGTGCCGCGGCATCCGCACCGGGCCGAAGCTTTGCTTGAGGAAATGACAAAGCTCGGGCTCAAAGTGGTGACGCGGAGCAGCGGCGCTTCCATCAATGCGCTCACCGATATCCTGCTGGGCGATACGATTGGCGAGATGGGCCTTTACCTGCGCCTGACCGAAATTGCCTTCGTCGGGCGGTCGCTTTCGGGTGAGGGCGGACAGAATCCGATGGAACCTGCCATGCTGAACACGGCGGTGCTTTCAGGCGTGAACGTGCAGAACTTCCGGGAAGCCTATCGCCTGCTCATCGATCACGGTGGTGCACGGCTGGTGCGCGACGCGAAGATGCTCGCTGGTGCGGTCAACTTCCTGCTCGAAAACCACGCCGAGCGCGAGACGATGATGCAGGCGGGCCTCACCGCCGTGGAGCAGATGTCTGGATCACTTTCCCGCACGCTGATTGCGCTGGAGCCGTTCCTGCACCCGCTGATCGTCAAGAGCCGCCTGCAAGGCGGCGGCGAACGGTAAAGCGGCATGGCTCTGCCGGGCGAAGCGCCTTCCTTCTGGTGGAACAGGTCTGATTGGCGCGCCTGGGCGCTCTGGCCCGCCTCAGCACTCTATGGCGCGGTCGCCGCGCAGCTGATGCGCCGCGCACCGCGTGTGCCGGTGGAAGCTCCCGTTCTTTGCGTTGGCAATTTCACGGTGGGCGGCGAAGGCAAGACGCCGGTCGCGATTGCTCTCGCAAGAAAAGCGATTGCAATGGGGCACTGCCCCGGGTTTCTGTCGCGCGGCCATGGCGGCGCGCATAGCGGCCTGCACATGGTCAATGCTGACGAGGATTCCGCGCGCGTCGTGGGCGACGAGCCGCTGCTGCTGGCTCGGGCCGCACCGACCGTGGTGGCGGCTGACCGGGTGGAAGGCGCCCGCCGTCTGATCGCGGAAGGCTGCGACCTCATCATCATGGATGACGGGTTCCAGAGCGCCAAGCTGCATATGGATTTCGCGCTGATGGTGGTGGACGCAAGGCGCGGGCTTGGCAATGGCCACGTGCTCCCCGGCGGGCCGCTGCGCGCACCGCTCGGCAGGCAAATGCACTACGTCGATGCGGTGCTGACCATGGGGAAGGGCGACGGAGCGGATTATGTGATCCGGCGGACGGCGAGGGCCGGGAGAGCCGTTTTCGCTGCGAGCGTCCAGCCGATCAATGCACCGGATTTCGCCGGAAAACAGGTGCTTGCCTTTGCCGGCATAGGCAACCCGGACAAGTTCTACGATACGTTGCGGATGGTCGGCGCCGAGGTGGTCGAGACCCGTTCTTTCGCGGATCATCATGCCTTCACGGACGAGGAGCTTTCAGAGCTTCTGGAAGAGGCAGAGAAGCGCCAGCTGATCCCGGTAACGACCGACAAGGATCTCGTCCGTATCGCCAACGGCATGCCGCATGCCGCCGAGTTCAGAGACAGGATCAAGAGCCTGTCCATCGAAGCAGTCTTTGAGGAAGCGCTGACGCCTCAGCGCATCATCCAGCAGGCGATAACGCGCGGACGCGAGCGTATGGTGCGCGGAAGGGCCGGTTAACGCCGGCGGCGCAGTTCCGGGTTCAGTTCCAGCTCACGCCGGAACGAAATGTCGACGTCCTTATAGGCTTCCTGGCGCGCGACGCTCCAGTAACGCAGGTCGTCGAGCATGATCTTCTCGCCGGTCACAGCGCAGAGCACATAGGTGCCGGGCGTGATCACCTGATAGTCGCCATCCAGATATTTCAGCGTCGCCTGGTTATCGCCGGCACGTTCAAAACGGTTCATGGGAAAGACCTTTCATTGCCCCTCATGCGCCATATTCCTCGCTGCGCGTCAAGTCCAGATCACCTGCGACCGAACAGGCGCTCGATGTCGGGCAGCTTGAGCTCAATATAGGTCGGGCGGCCGTGATTGCACGTGCCGGAGCCGGGAGTCGCCTCCATCTGACGCAGAAGCGCGTTCATCTCCTCGACCCGCAGGCGCCGACCCGAACGGACAGAACCGTGGCACGCCATGGTCGCGGCAATGTGGTCGATCCGTTCGCGCAGCAGGTTTGTCGTATCCGCCTCAGCGACCTCGTCGGCCAGGTCCTTGATGAGGGCGGTGACGTCCACCTGTCCGAGCATCGCTGGCGTTTCGCGGACGGCTACAGCACCCGGGCCGAAGCGCTCCAGATGAAGGCCGAGGCGGGCCAGGAATTCTGCGTGCTGGACGAGTTTGTCCACATCGTCTTCCGGCAGGTCAACGATCTCGGGGATGAGCAGACCCTGCGAGGGAAGGGGGCGCGAATGGATCGCCTCCTTCAACGCCTCATAGACGAGCCGCTCGTGGGCTGCGTGCTGATCGACGATGACGAGGGAGTCTTCTGTCTGCGCGATGATGTAATTCTCGTGCACCTGCGCCTTGGCCGCGCCCAGTGGAAAGCGCAGTTCTTCCTTGACCTCGTGGCGGTCGGCGCGCGCATCAGCGGCAGGCATGGTGGCCAGCCCTAGGAACTCAGTGGCAGCTTCCGCCAAGCCGGCGGCAGGTGCGGCAAAATCCAGCGGGCGGCTCGGAGAGCTCGTTGCGGTCCAG
The DNA here is from genome assembly GCF_014641695.1 of Nitratireductor aestuarii. GTDB lineage: Bacteria > Pseudomonadota > Alphaproteobacteria > Rhizobiales > Rhizobiaceae > Chelativorans > Chelativorans aestuarii. The sequence continues at coordinate 34,575 of NZ_BMIF01000008.1, forward strand.
GGCGTGCTCGGCCGCGGTTCGCCATAGGAGCGGAACGGCTGCTGCGCCTGCTGACGCTGCTGTTCGGGCACGCGGAAGGCTTCGAGCATCGCCGCCGCTCCCGACGTGGAGGAGCGGGTGCCGCTTGTGCCCAGCGCCTGCCGGATCGCACCGACGAGGAGGCCACGCACAAGGCCCGGATCGCGGAACCGCACATCGGCCTTAGCGGGATGGACGTTAACGTCGACAAGTTCAGGGTCGAGCTGGATGAAGAGTGCCGTCACCGCGTGACGATCGCGGGGCAGCGCGTCCATGTAGGCTGCGCGGATGGCGCCAGCGATCAGCTTGTCGCGGACGGGGCGACCATTCACGTAGACGAACTGATTGAGCGCATTGCCGCGCGAATAGGCTGGAATCGAGGTGTAGCCCGTCAACCGCACACCTTCGCGTTCGGCATCAATGGGCAAGGCGTTGTCGGAGAACTCCTTGCCCAGTACCTGCCCGATGCGGCGCAGCAATCCGTCGCCGTCTTCGGAGACGGCGGGCAGCTCAAGCATTGTCCGGTCGGTGCCGGAGAGCGTGAAGCGAACGGAAGGGAAGGCAAGCGAAATGCGCTTCACCACGTCGGTGATGGCGGAAGCTTCCGCCCGTTCCGTCTTCATGAACTTGAGGCGGGCGGGTGTCGAGAAGAAGAGGTCGCGGACCTCCACTACAGTGCCGAGGTTCGAAGCCACGGGGCGAACGGGACTCAACTTGCCGCCATCCACGATGATTTCCGCAGCGCTGTCGGCATCGTGTGGGCGCGAGCGCATCGACAGGCGGGCGACCGAGCCGATCGAGGGCAGCGCCTCGCCACGGAAACCGAGCGAGCGGATGTCGTGGATGTTGTCGGAAAGCTTTGAGGTGCAGTGACGCGAGACGGCGAGGGGTAGTTCTTGTGGCGGGATGCCCTTGCCGTCGTCTACCACGCGGATGAGGCTCAAGCCTCCGCCTGCGGTAGCAAGCTCCACGCGGCGAGCGCCTGCGTCGAGGGCGTTCTCGACCAGTTCCTTCACAACGCTCGCAGGCCGTTCGATGACCTCGCCCGCCGCGATCTGGTTGATGATATTCTCGGAAAGTTGCCTGATTGCCATCCTGCAATCATAGGCGGATTCTGCGCGTGAAGCGAAGGTCGCCGCACGTTTTCCCCCGGCTGTTCGCAGCCGGGAGAGAAACGAAAAAGGCTTACTTGCCTTCCTGGACCAGGGCGAAGAGGTTCAGGCAGCGGTTGCCCGTGCGGCAGTAGGCCAGAACGGGGGTGGGGAGGCTGTCGAGGATGGCGGTCATTTCCTGCACGTCCTCGTCGGTGATGGCACCCGCGACAACCGGCAGGAACCGGAACTCAAGGCCTGCGGCCTTGGCTGCTTCCTCAACGGCGTCGTGCGGGACCGCGCCATCCTCAGTGTCCGGACGGTTGCAGACAATGCTCTTGAAGCCTGCTGCAGCGATATCAGCGACTGCCTCCGGGCCGATCTGTCCGGCGACGGCGAAGTCGTCGTTTACTCTGCGAATTTCCATGGTGCTTCCTTTCGGGCAGGACTAACGGATTGCAAGTTCATCCAGGAACTTGCGGATAACTTCGACCGTGGCTTCCGGCTGCTCTACGCAGGGGATGTGGCCAGCGCCTTCGATGATCTCAAAGCGAGAATTCTTTATCAGGGAAGCGAGCTCGCGGACAAGGTCGGGCGGCGTGGAACCGTCCTGGTCGCCGACAATGCAGAGGACTGGCAAGGCGAGGGCGCGGGTTGAATCCGTCAGATCGGCATCGCGGAGTGCGGCGCAGGTGCCGGCATAGCCGTCGACGGTCGTGCGGGCCAGCATGTTCACGTAGCCGGAATAGTCCGGGTTCTCAGCCGTGCGGTAAGCCGGCGTGAACCAGCGCTGCATGATGGAATCGACAAGCGGCGCGATGCCATCCGCATTGATTGCGTTGATGCGGCCGTTCCACATTTCGTCGTTGCCGATCTTGTGTGCGGTGTCGCAGAGGACCAGGGCGCGGACGAGTTCAGGATGGCTGGCAGCGAGGCCCTGCGCGATCAGCCCGCCCACGGAGAGGCCAACGATGACCGCATCCGAGACGCCAAGGTGTTTGAGCAGAGCGGCAAGATCTCCGACGTGGTCATCGAGCCTGTAGGGCTGGGGCGTGGCGTCCGAAAGGCCATGGCCGCGCTTGTCGTAGAGGATGATGCGGTAATCCGCAGAGAGATTGTCCGCGACCTTCTCCCAGATGCGGAAATCCGTGCCCAGCGAATTGGCGAAGACGATTGCCGGCGCGTCATGCCGCCCACGGTCCGCATAATGCAGGACAATCCCATTTACCCGTACGAAAGCCATGCATCCCTCCACGATGGTTGTTGTTCTGGTTTAGGCTATTTTGCCATCAGGAGGGAATACCTTCCTGTCCTTGATCGGGCCGCGCACTTGGGCGCAGCAGCTTCTGGTAGAGCAACCCGATGCCGATGAGCGCCCCGCCGAGGCCGAGGAACGACAGTGCCCGCCAGATACCGTCCAGGCCAGCCATGTCCAGCAGGAAGACCTTGGCAACTGCCGCCAGGACAAAGGCGCTGGAAGCAAGCCGCAGCGAGCGTGAGTTGAGGTAAAGGCCGATAAGCAGCAGCGCGATGCCGAAGACGAGCCACACCACAGAATAGGTGTAGAACTCGGGGTAGTCGGTGATGCCCTGGTCGAGATAGGGGCGGTGGAAGACCGCGCGGACCTGCAACGACAGCCAGGCGAAGGTGAGTGCGACCGAGAGCCAACCCGCCACACGGCTATAAAGCGAACGTGGCCCACCCCTTGTTCGAATTGCAGTGACACCCAGGATGATCGCCGGGATCAGATAGGCGAGCAACAGGACGTTGAAGAACACGTTCTGGCCGATGCGTTCACCGGTGAAGAGCGGGTTCAGCGCGAAGAGGTGGATGAAGCCGACGGTGACCAGGCCGAGGAAGCCGAGGATGTTGACGGCGGCTTCCAGCACCCGGCTTTCGGCACGCAGGTTGATCTGCCGGATTGCGAGCGACCCGGACAGGAAAACCAGCGTCTGCAGGCTCCACTCGGCGAGCGTGTCCGGATTTCCGTAGAGGTTGCCGCCATTCATCGCGTGGTGGATGAGCACGGAGAAGGTGAGCATTCCCGCGAAGACGGCTATTGCTTCGAACGTCTGCTGCACGCGTCCGCGCTCATGATCGCGGCGCGCAAGCGTCCAGGCGCACCAGGCGAAGGAGAGGGCGGGCACGCCGTAGCCGTAGAGCAGCGCATTGAAGATAGGATGGCTGCCGAGGAGCTGCGGCTGCACGATCGTTGGGTTGTGCCAGATGACGTAGCCGGTGAGGGCTGCGACAGCGAGCGCGACCGGTGGCAGCGCCCGCAGCTTCCACTTTCCGCAGATCCGGATGATGCCGGCAGTGAGAAGGCTCAAACCAACGGGGAGCCAGCCGTCTCCGAGCAGGATCGTCATGGCGCCCGCAATGGCGCCCACCGTGCCGATGGCATAGGCTGCAAGGACTGCTTCGCGGTGCGGTGCTTCCCCGTCGAGCCGCTTGTCGAGGAAGCTCAGAGCGGCCAGGAACAGGATGGCGAGCACCAGCGACATGCCGCCGAAGACGATGCTCGTCTCAAAGGGGGCAAGGCGGAAATAGGCGATCGCAAGCATGGCAAGCGGCGTGGCGACACCTGCTGCGGCGAGCGCCCAGCGTCCGGCTGAGCGCCATGCGCCCCAGAAGCCGAGGCCACCGCCGAGCGCTGCCAGCATCATGCCGGTGTTGGGGAAGAGGGCGGCGGATGGATTGGCAAAGGCGGCTGTCATGCGCTCGGTGGCCGAAATATCCATCGTCAGGTCGCGCGGCGAGAGGGGCACTTCCCACGAGAGATAGGCAAGGCCCATGAGCAGGAACGAGCTGATTGCGGTCGCAGCCGCAACCGGCCATTCGGAGGCGATCATCATCATGGCTGCGGCGACCACAAGCAGGACAGCCAATGCCGCGCCGTTAAACTGGCTTTCCTGCAGCAGGTAGAGAATGAGGATACCCTGCAGGAAGAGGATGCCTGCAGCCAGCCAATCCTGCTTTTCTGCTACGGTCTCGGCGTCGCGCGGGTAGAGGCTCACCACGAAGACGAAGGCTGCCATGGCGAAGGCTGCGAGATCGTAGAAGGCGAGCGCGCCCGCATCCCACGCGCCGTCCGCAGCATAGGCAACCACGTGGCCCCAGAACACCGAGCCGATGGCGGCGGCAATCGCGAGCCAGCGCCAGAGGCGCAGGCGGGCCACGCCATAGGCGGAGGCACTGACGGCGAGCCCGTAGAAGACGAGGGGCCAGACGGCGGGTTCACGTGAGGAGACAAGGAAGGGGACGATATAGCTCGCGAGCAAGCCGTAGGAGGCGACGGTGCGACCGTGAACAACCGAGGCCGCGAGCGTCAGCAGCGCGGTCAGCGCCAACAGGATGAAGGCGATAGACGGACCTATCAGCCCGTAGAGGGCGTGGGCGGCGTAGATGCTGGCAAAGGCGGTCGTGGTTCCCGCAAGCGTCAGCACACCCGGGATATAGGGGCGGCCGTTGGTTTCTTCGCTTTGCGGGCGACGGCGCAGATACTCGCCAGCGCCCACCAATGCGAGCGCGAGCAGCGCACCGGCCAAGACGCGCGCGGATGGCGTCAGAAGCCCGGCTTCCATGGAATAGCGCACGAGGAAAATGCCGCCCAGCACTAAGGCAAGCCCGCCGACCCATACGGTCCATCGAGCACCCAAACGTTCTTCCAGAGAAGGCCTCGGGGTGGCGATGACGGTCGGTTCGGGTGCGGGTTCTTCTTCCGGAACCGCTTTGGGAACGTCTTCTGCGACCGGCTCGGGCTGCTGGACCTGCTCGGGTTCTGGACGTTGCTCTTCGGCCGCTGGCGGCATGGCTGTGCCTGCGGCTGCGCGCAGCTGCATAAGCGCGCCTTCGAGCTGTTCAACGCGGGCTTCGAGCCGGCGTGATCTGAACGTTGCTACAAATCCGAGAGCCGATCCGATGAACAGGAAGAGGACGATCAGGATCAGGGTTGGGATGATACCAAGGTCGTAGAACACTTGAAGCGGGCCCCCGGTTGAAGCGTGGCAGATGGGCCCTGAAGCCCTCCGCTCTTTTAGCCAATACCCGTTAAACGTTCGTCAGTGCCGCATTCTCAGCGGAAAATACAATAGAACTGACCGGTCCGACAGCAGCGAGGCTCACACCGGCAGCTGGATGATGACGCGCAGGCCACCTGCAGGGCTGTTGTTCAAGGTGATTTCGCCGCCGTGGCTGCGGGCAATGTCGCGCGCAATCGAGAGACCAAGGCCTGTGCCGCTCTTGTCCTGGTTGCGGGCCGCATCGAGCCGCACGAAAGGCTTGAAAATCTCCTCGCGCTTTTCCACCGGCACGCCCGGTCCGTCATCATCAACAACGATGTAGAGCATGCCGCGCGGGTGGCGGGCCTCGATCTTCACGTTCTGGGCGTAGCGGAAGGCGTTGCCGACGATGTTCGACATGAGGCGTGAGAAGGCGTTCGGGCGAACGAAGATCTGCATGGAGCCGGTGCCCTTGATCTCCAGCCCGCGCTTGCGCAGCCGCGCCTCGTCCTTCAGCTTTTCGAAGAAAGCGTCGAGGTCGAACAGGCCGGGCTCCTCGGTGCCTTCTCCCCTCGCGAAGGCCAGGTAGTCTTCGAGCATTGAGCGCATTTCCTCGACGTCCTGGTCCAGCGCCTTCATGTCGGACTTGGTGCGGGCGAGCGCCAGCTGCAGCTTGAAGCGCGTCAGGATCGTGCGCAGGTCGTGGCTCACGCCAGTGAGCATAGCGGTCCGCTGCTCCATCTGGCGTTCGATGCGTTCGCGCATCTGGATGAAGGCGGCACCGGCGCGCCGGACTTCCTCAGCACCACGTGGCTGGAAATCGCTTGTCGGGCGGCCCTTGCCGAAGCTTTCGGCAGCTTCCGCCAGTCGAAGGATCGGGCGGATCTGGTTGCGCAGGAATGCGACGGCAATCACGATCAGGACGAGAGACGTTCCGACCATCCAGAGCAGGAAGATATGCGTGTTGGACGCGTAGGCCTGGCTGCGTTTGGCAAAGACCCGCAGCACCTTGTCCTCAAGCTGGATGCGGATCTCCACCATGTCGGAATCGCCCACGGTGTCCAGCCAGAAGGGACGGCCGATCTGGCGGGTAATCTCTTCCGAAAGCGTGCGGTCGAGGATCGAGAAGAACGGCTTCGGCCCGGGTGGCGGAAGCGGCTCCAGCGGCTCCACGCTAATGCGCAACGCCAGGCTTTCCTGCGCGATACGAATGACATTGGCGTAGTCATCGTCATTCGGAAAGGTCTCGATGACGTCGATGACGGAAGCGATATCACGCGTCACGGCCTGGGAAAGGCGCTGGGTCACGGTCTGCCAGTGACGCTCCATGAAGACGAAGGCGACCACCGACTGCAGGAGGATCATCGGCGCAATGACGATGATCAGGGAGCGGGCGTAAAGCCGCTTCGGCATGTAATGCGAAACGACATGCCAGAAAAGGCGCCAATAGGAGCGCGCACGCGCGGCCGCCTTGACCGGAGCGTAGATCAGGCCGTTCTGTGGTGTGACTGACACGTCCCGTCTCGTCATACTTCCTTACCCACGAGCCGGACACACAATTGCGGTTGCTTTCGCAGACTTCGGCCTGCGCCTAATTTAGCCGCGTTTGATCCGCTGTGAAACCTTGTTCCCGCTCAATGCACTACAGCGTGTGGGTCTACTCGACGCAGAGCTTGTAGCCGATACCGCGTACCGTCTGCAGCCAGACCGGATTGGAGGGATCGCGCTCGATCTTGCGGCGGAGCCGGTTGATCTGCACGTCGATCGTGCGTTCGCCAACCTCCGAGTCTGAGCCGACGAGGTCCAGGCGGGGAATGGTTTCGCCCGCCCGTTCCGCGAAGATCGAGAGGATCTCGCGTTCGCGCTCCGTCAGACGGAGCTGCTGGCCACCGCGCTTCAGCTCGCGCCGGCTGATCTGGAAGGTGTACGGGCCGAAGACGACCTGCTCGACGGCGGGAACGGCCTGCTGGCCGCCGCGGCGCAGGATGTTGTTCACGCGCAGGACAAGCTCGCGTGGGTCAAAGGGCTTGGGCAGGTAATCGTCAGCGCCGGCTTCAAGGCCCAAAACGCGGCTGTCGGTTTCCGACAGGGCCGTCAGCATCAGGATCGGGACGTCACGCTCCTTGCGGAGCGACCGCGTGAGGGAAACGCCGTCTTCTCCCGGCATCATCACGTCGAGGATGATCAGATCGAATTCCAGGCCCTCAAGCTTGCGCCTCGCATCGGCGGCATCGCCTGCGACGGTAACGCGGAAGCCATTCTCGCGCAGGAAGCGATGCAGCAGCATGCGAATGCGCGTGTCATCATCCACCACGAGAAGGTGCGCAGCATCGTCCAAAGGCGCTTCGGCGCTGTCCAGCAATTCGTCATCGATCATTCCGCTCTCCCTCCGCTACTCGCTCGGTGTCGTGCGGTCCAGTTGGCGACGCCGTTCGGGGTTGACCATGGCGCGGAAGAACCGTTCTAGCGCCGCGCGGTCCTGGATACCAGCCTCCCGAAGTGCCGCATCGATACGGCGGGACTGTGGCAATGCAAGTGCAAGTGCCAGCTCCTTCCCCTCCTTCGTTACATACAACTCGCGCTGCCGTCTGTCACGGGGGCCGGGAACCTGAACTATGTACCCGGTGTCGATCAACTGCTTGAGAACGCGGGCGAGACTCTGCTTGGTGATGCGCAGCACATCCAGGAGCTCGGCCACGGTCATGCCGGGGCGGTGGGTGACGAAGTGAAGAATGCGGTGGTGGGCGCGACCGAAGCCGTAATGCAGCAGCAGTTCGTCCGGGTCAGACGTGAAGTCCCGGTAGGCGAAGAAGAGCAGTTCTATCAGGTCGAAATGAATCGGCTCGGTGTTGTTGCTGCTTGCCGGTCGCTCCACCACCGGCAAAGTTGAACCCGTCATGCTCGTCTCGCGTCCTCTGAATTATGTCAGCCTTGTTGACATAAATACCCCATACTGATAATTTTTGCCAAGCTTTTCGGCCTCGGCTGGCAATTTAATGCTTAGATTCCCCCGTGATCGGGCACTATCCATAAACTGTTTGCCTCGGCAGAAGACAATCCAGAACAATTCGCGCAGCCGAGCGGCCGTCACGTGCCGACAAGGCGCTTTTAGGGAGAAACATCATGGCGGTCTCGTTCGATCAGCAGGATGGCTACATCTGGTTCAACGGTGAATTTGTCCAATGGGCAGATGCCAAGGTTCACGTGCTGACACACGGTCTGCACTATGCCAGCGCCGTGTTCGAAGGCGAGCGCGCCTATGACGGCGAGATCTTCAAGCTCACCGAGCATACCGAGCGCCTGCATGAGTCCGCCCGCATTCTTGGATTCAAGATCCCCTATTCGGTCGAAGAGATTGACGAAGCCTGCCGCCAGCTTCTGGCGAAGCAGGGCATGAAGGACGCCTACGTCCGCCCGATCGCCTGGCGCGGCAGCGAATCCATGGGTGTTTCGGCCCAGAACAACCGCATCAATCTCGCCATCGCCATCTGGGAGTGGCCGAGCTACTTCGATCCGGAGCAGAAGCTCAAGGGTATCCGCCTGGACATCGCCGAGTACCGCCGCCCGGATCCGCGCACGGCTCCGTCGAAGTCGAAGGCCGCAGGTCTCTACATGATCTGCACGCTCTCGAAGCATGCGGCCGAAGCCAAGGGCTATGCCGACGCCATGATGCTCGACTGGCGCGGCCAGGTTGCCGAGGCCACCGGCGCCAACATCTTCTTCGTGAAGGACGGCAAGCTGCATACGCCGACGCCGGATTGCTTCCTGAACGGCATCACGCGCCAGACGATCATCGACCTGGCGAAGCGCCGCGGCATCGAGGTGGTCGAGCGGGTGATCATGCCGGAAGAGCTTGAAGGGTTCGAGCAGTGCTTCATCTGCGGCACCGCTGCGGAAGTGACGCCGGTTGCGGAAATCGGACCGTACAGCTTCAAGCCGGCCGAGATCACCAAGGTCCTGATGGAGGACTACAGCAACGAAGTACGCCCGGGCCTGCGTGCCGCAGCCGAGTAACGCGGCAAGTCATACGCTCTGAAGGGGCTGGATAATTTCTGAAGACGGGCGGCACGGGCCGCCCGTTTGCACTTGCTCGGCCTCTGCCGACACTCGGGCAAGTACAATCGTCAACGCTGAGGATTTCCCTCAACTCCCGAATGCTCTAAGACGCGGGAGGCATATTTCAGGGAGAGTCTTATGGGAGCGCTCAAGGCAGCCATCGTTCAGGTGACACCGTTCCAGCAGAACTGCACCATCCTGTTCGATGACAAGGACATGCACGGTGTTGTTGTGGACCCGGGTGGCGATGTCCCGCAGATCCTGTCGGCTCTCAAGCAGATCGGCGTTACGGCTGAGGCGATCTGGATCACGCATGGCCATCTCGACCATGTGGGCGGCGCGATGGAGCTCAAGGAAGCCCTCGGCGGTGTCGAGATCATCGGACCGCATGAGGCGGACCTGCCGCACATGCAGAGTGTCGAAGGCCGTTCGGCTGAGATCGGGCTCGCCAATTCCGGCATGAAGAACTGCACCCCGGATCGTTTTCTCACCGAGGGCGAGAAGGTTTCCTTCGGCAGCCATACATTCGAAGTTTTTCATTGCCCGGGCCATTCGCCAGGGCACGTGGTGTTCTACAATGCTGCGGCAAAGTTCGCCCATGTGGGGGATGTGGTGTTCCGCGGCTCGATCGGTCGAACCGACCTGCCGGGCGGCGATCATGAGACGCTGATCCGTTCGATCAAGGAGAAGCTGCTGCCGCTGGGCGACGACATCACCTTCATCTGCGGACATGGACCGGCCAGCCAGCTTGGCGTCGAGCGCCAGACGAACCCGTTCCTGATTTAGCGCGGCTAAAAGAAAGCCTCTGAGCCGTGAAACTCAGAGGCTTTGTTCGTACTAGAACCCTCTGAACCTAGTTAAAGGTGCAGAAGTGCCGGCGTCCGTCGTACCCCATGAAGGTGCCTGAAGACGGATCGAAGCTGCGGTAGCGCTGGCTGCAGGCCCGGTACCAGCCCGGGGTCCAGGGCTCGATGCCGCCGCCGTAACTATAGGCCGGACGCGCATAGCGGTAGCGCGGAGCCTGATACACCGGATACGGCTGGTAGGACGGATAGACCGGGCGATAGGTGGGCCGATAGGGCGGATCGATATAGGTCCGGCTCGGCTGCGAAGCCAGTCCGCCGACGATGGCTCCGATCGCCAACCCGGCAATGCCTGCTGCTACGGCATCGTCATGGTTGTGGCGACGCCAATGGTCACGCGCTTCTGCCGGAACAACCGTCATGACGGTTGCTGCAAGGGCCATGCCCGTGACGGCGTACTTGATCATCCATTTCATCATAATCTCCATCGCAAGGAGCGACATGGTTCGTATGATTGCACCCTAGGACAGGTAAGATGAACGGTAACTGAATGGTATGGATACTGAAAAGCAGCTGCTTCAATTCATATTAATACTATAAATAACTGCTGATGATGTTTTGGATCATTTCAGCATGCGAAATGCTGATGCATGTAAGTCATTGTGCTTGCTAGCATCTCCAGGGAAACAGGGTCAGCCTTGGTGGAGTTGCTACAGCTGCGCTAATAAAAAACGCCGGCAAAAGCCGGCGCCAGAAAATCGCCGTCGAAGCCGACGGCTGAAAAGATCTCTTAAGCGAGAGAGAGGTTAACAGCCTTGGGGCCCTTACCGCGCTTGTCCGGCTCGGTGTCGAAAGAAACTTTCTGGCCATCTTCGAGGCCCGAAAGACCCGATGCCTGGACTGCGGAGATGTGAACGAACACATCCTTCTGCCCATCATCCGGGGTGATAAAGCCAAAACCCTTGGCATGGTTGAAAAACTTAACAGTACCGCTCTGCGACATAGGAAGGAATCCTTTGCTCCCGATCCAACTTCTGCGAACCGCCTATCAGGGACAATTCACGTTACCTCGGTCGTTTACTGGAGGAGAAGAAACAGTCATCTCGCGCTTGATCCTATCGGATTTCTGCATCGCGACTTCCCGGGAGCCTTTCTAGTGTCGTATGCCGGGGTATGCTATTCCAGTCTCCGGGCCGGCAAATGCCCGAACATGGAAATACTCATCTATTTTAGGGTTATGAGCAAGCGAAACTTTTGTACAAGGTACGCATTAGGCGGCAAATTGTTGTCTGACAAAGAAAAAGCGCGGCAAAATGAATGCCGCGCTTCGAAACTGTACTGTGCTACCGGCTCTTAGAGAGCGGTAAGATTTACAGCCTTCGGGCCCTTGCCCATGCGGTCGGGCTCTACGTCGAAGGAAACCTTCTGGCCGTCGGAGAGCGTGCGCAGTCCGGCATTTTCGACAGCGGAGATGTGAACGAACACATCCTTCTGGCCGTCGTCAGGCGTAATGAAGCCGAAGCCCTTGGTGGTGTTGAAGAATTTTACGGTGCCGGTCGTGGCCATGGGATACTCCCCGTTTGCAAAAAGCGTCTGCGCAACGCGCGCAGGTTCGCCAACGCCAGATGTTGAAATACGGGGAAAGGGTCGTCCAGGAACGCTTCCAGTCTCCGGGTCTGCAATCACCCGAGCGAAACGTCTTCTATCACTCATTCAAATGAGGCGCAAGGTCGCCCCTGGCCCAATTATCCTAGAACTTTTGACGGCCCTTCCAGAGAAATTCGGCCGCGTTATAGGATTCTACCCAATTGGGGTATCTACCCATAGTATATAGCGCGAGGGCGGTGGACGACTGAATGGTTGTAGTGACGGTTTCGTCCCGCTCGGTGCCGCGCCAGACGGCTTCGAGGTATTCGAGCGTGGTCAGGCCGGTCGCCCTGGTGGCTGGTGTCTTCTTGAGCGAGGGGATGATGAACTCCTGCAGCTCGCCATTTTCAAGGCGCATCAGCGGCATGGCGCGGTAGGGTGTGGCCTGGGCGACGTCCCGGCAGGTGGTGAGGACCGTGAGGTTCCTGAAACCGGCCATCTTTGCCGCCTCGCGCAGGATTTCCGCAGGTGCGGTTCCGGGAGCGCTCAGAAAGCTGGCGGTTGCCCCAAGCGGGTTCAGGAGGTGAACCACGGCATTCAATGGCGAGCGCATCTGGAAAAAGTGGTAGAGCCCAAGCAGCGCCTGCAACTGTTGTGAAATGCCGGGCAGGGGCAGGTAGGCGATGCCCTCATTCTGCAACACATGAATGGCGTCCGTCATGGCGCCGGCGGTGCGGATGCCGAGAATCCTCATGGCTCCATCGATCTGGGGATTGGAGCCCAATCCGTGCAGCAGAATGCGGTGACCTGCCCGCGCAAGAAGCCGTGCCGACAGCAGGAACCAGGGCGGGCTTCCACGCCTTGGCGAAATATAGGCTGGCCAGTCGAGGTCCACCTTGCCAGATGCTATGCGATAGCAGCCGCACTCGCGGCGCAGGGCGCGGGCAAACCCCGCCAGTTCTGCCGATGTTACGCCGCGGTACTGCAGGGCAACAAGCAGAGCGCCGATCTGGATCGGATCAGCTTCCCCCTGAAGGATGATCGACATGGCGTCATCGGCCTCCGCCATGGTCAGGGGGCGCGTCCGACCCGCGCCCGCACCGGTGGTTACGATGTGTTTGGCGAGCCGCTTCGATGGGTTGTTGGATCGCGCCATCTCGTCCAGCCGCCGGCTGATCGCTTCAGGCGACGGCATTCCTTCCGGCAATACATGACTTCGCGTGGCAAGCGGCTGCGTGGCTGCGGCGGCTGGCTGCGGCGGAGAGACCAACGCTGGAGGCGAGAAGCCAGCGCTGTCTACATGGTTGGCAGAGGGTTTCAGATTGAGGATCGCTTCAGCTTCACCCGCCAGGGCGCGCAGGCGCGCTCGCAGACTTTCGGCGAAGGGCGTCGGAACCATGCCGCGTCCGGTGCGGATGAAGATAGGGTCGCCGAACTGTTCGCGGATCTGCGCCAGCAGGCGGCTCATTGCCGGTGCGCTCATGCCTAGGCGCTCGGCGGCGCGGCCGATGCTGCCTTCAACCAGCAGAACGTCGAGAGCGATCAGCAGTTTCAGGCCGGAGAGGGGGCTCGATCCTGTGGAAACACCGCCTTCCGTTGCCTTGGTAGTGCCGATCGACCGCGTGCTCACCGGGCGAAAACCTTAGGCTGCCAAAGCTGAGTATAATATTCCAGAAATCGAAATTTAGAATGGTTCTGAAACATAGCGTTTGACCCCGCGGACCGTAAAAATAATAGGAGTGGATTAATCAGGTTTTCGGTTTGGGGCAATAAATGTTTTATGCCAGCTATAAAAATGAACGTGTAGGTAAGGTCGCCCGGACTGGCTGGGCGCTGGGCACGAGCCTGCTCGCGCTTGGAACTTCACAGGCCTGGGCTCAGGCCGACACCAATGGTGTAACCCAGCTTCAGCAGCTTGTTGTTACCGCAGCCGGTTTTGAGCAGAACGTCAAGGATGCCCCGGCCAGCATCACCGTGATCACCCGCGAAGAGCTCGAGAAGGGCTCGTTCAAGGATCTGACCGACGCGCTGAAGGAAGCGCAGGGCGTGATGGTAACGGGTGCCGCAAACGAGAACGACATTCTGATCCGCGGCCTTCCGGGCAATTACACGCTGGTCCTGGTGGATGGTAAGCGCCAGAACACCCGCAGTTCGCGCCCCAATGGCAGCTCCGGTCTGGAACAGAGCTTCATTCCGCCGATCTCGGCTATCGAGCGTATCGAGATCGTGCGCGGTCCGATGTCCTCGCTCTATGGTTCCGACGCCATGGGTGGCGTGATCAACATCATCACCCGCAAGGTGTCCGATGTCTGGTCCGGCAGCTTCTCCGTCGATGGCACGCTTAACGAGCACTCGCGCTACGGCAACAGCGGCCAGACCTCGATCTACATCTCCGGCCCGGTCGTCGACGATACCGTCGGCATCCAGATCTGGGGCAGGGGCTTCCTGCGCGGCGAGGATAGCGTCATTGGCGGCACCCAGGGCCGCAAGGAAGGCGACGTCAACGCCAAGCTGACGATCACGCCCTCCGACGATCACGAGATCTACCTCGAGGGCGGCTTCGCTCGTGTCCGCTCGCTTTCGCATGTGGGCGAGACGGTTGATCCCGCCGGCCGCAGCCCCGCTGACAGCTATCGCGACTACGACCGTGGTCATTGGTCGGCGACCCATATCGGCCACTGGGGCTGGACGACATCCGAGATTTCGCTTTCGCAGGAGTTTGGAAAGCGCACCAGCTACTCGTCCACGCCGGGCCTCGATGAGTGGGTTGAAAACACGCGCATTCCGCAGATCCGCAATACGGTTCTGGATGCCAAGTTCACGACGCCGTTCTCGCTTCTCGGAGAACACATGCTGGTGACCGGTGGCCAGTACATGAACGAGGCGCTCAAGGACACCGGGCACACGGACGACTATGTGGACCTGTCGGTCAACAGCTTCGCCCTGTTCGCCGAGGATGAGTGGAAGATCACCGACGATTTCGCGCTCACGGGCGGCCTGCGCCTCAACCACCATCAGCGCTATGGAACGCATGTCACGCCGCGTCTTTATGGCGTCTGGAATGCGTTCGAAGGCATCACGGTCAAGGGCGGCGTTTCGACGGGCTTCACCGCTCCGGAACTGCGTACGGTTACGCCGGGCTACTACTATCCGACCCAGCAGGGCGCCGGTGTGATCCCGGGCAATCCTGACCTGAAGCCGGAAGAGAGCACGAGCTACGAAATCGGCGTGCTCTACGACAACTACGGCGGCTTCACCGCCGGTGCGACGTATTTTTATACGGACTTCACCAACAAGATCACCAATGAGAACACTCATCTCATCATCGATCCGGAAACCGGCGCCATCCGTGACCCGGGGGGCAACTGCTCGTCGGCCGTCCTCACCGGAACCGAGAAGTGCCTGTGGAGGCACTTCAACATCGATGGCGCTGTCATCCAGGGTGTAGAACTTACCGCGAGTTGGGAGGCGACGCCTGACCTGAGGTTCCGCGGCACCTATACCTACACCAAGTCCAGGCAGACCTCGGGTGAGTTCGAGGGCGAGCCGCTGACCCGTACGCCGGAGCATCAGGCCAGCCTGCGCGCTGACTGGACGGCAACCGAACAGCTCGACCTCTGGGCCAGCGTCAACTACTACGGCGAGCAGATCAGCGCCAACGCCCGCCAGACGCCACGGGTGAAGACGCTGCCCGCCTACACGCTGGTTGATGCCGGGGTGAACTACGCCCTGAGTGACAACGTCACGCTGAAGGGTGCTGTCTACAACCTGTTTGACAAGACGGTCGATCCCGATGAATACAGCAACTCCCTCGACGGCCGCCGTTTCTGGGTCGGCATGACTTCAACCTTCTAAGCTCATCCGGAGTACACGAATGGAAAGCGCTGTGGCGACACCTGGGGCAGAGGCATCTGCCCCGAGACGCGGGAGACCCAACCTTCCCGCCTACCGGCTGACGGTCGTGGACAGCGTGGAGGCCGGAGGCAATATGCAGCGGGTGACGTTTGCCTTGCCCGCCGATGCGACTGCGTTCGACTACAAGCCCGGACAGGCGATCGTGATGATGATCCCGCTGGGTGATGGCGAGTTCGGCCGTCGCGACTACACGATCCGCTCCTTTGATCGGGAGGCGCGCACGCTGGCTGTCGACTTCCTGAAGCACGGCGACACACCAGGCCCGCGTTGGGCAATCGGTGCGAAGGCAGGCGACGAGATCGAGGTGAAGGGTCCGCGCGGCCACACGGTCTTCAATGCGGAAGCCGACTGGCATCTCTTTACCGGTGACGAGACCTGTATTCCGGCAATCGTCCACATTCTGGAAGAGGCGCCGGCTGGCACAAAGGCCTATGCCTTCATCGAGGTGCAGGACGAGCGCGGAGAGGTGGCGATCAACACCAATGCGGATCTCAGCCTTCAATGGCTCCACCGGGGTGATCTGCCCGCAGGCCCGAGCGAGTTTATGGCGAAAGCTGTGGATGCGTTCGAACTGCCGGAGGGCAGGGGCCAGGCCTATATTATTGGCGAAACCAGCAATGTTCGCCGGCAGCGCCATGCACTCATCGCGCGTGGTCTTACCCGCGAGCAAATCCGTTCGGAAGGTTATTGGCGTCCGGGCCGCATTGGCGGTCACGACCACGTCGACGATTAACAGCAGCAGCGAAGGAACCCATTCCCATGAAGCTGACCACCATTTTCGCATCCCTGGCACTGGCTGCCGCGACGGCAATGTCCCCAGCGTTCGCCGCCGAAATTACAATCAAGCATGCGCAGGGCGAGACCACGCTGCCGGATACCCCGAAGAAGGTGCTGGTGTTCGACATGGCATCGCTCGATACGCTCGACGCGCTTGGCGTCGAGGTTGCAGGCGTTCCGGGCGGCAACAAGCCGGGCTCGCTCAAGAAGTATGAGGGCGACGAGTATGTGAAGGTCGGTACGTTGTTCGAGCCGGACTTCGAGGCCGTCAATGCAGCGGAGCCGGACCTGATCATCGTGGGCGGACGTTCCGCACCGAAATATGCGGATCTCGCCAAGATCGCTCCAACGATCGACATGACGAGCGCGCCGGACGATTTCCTCAACAACATGAAGACGAACGTCAAGACGCTGGCGTCGGTGTTCGGCAAAGATCAGGAAGCTGAAGCCAAGCTCGCAAAGCTTGACGAGAGCATTGCGGCCCTCAAGGAAAAGGCCGCCGATGCCGGACGCGTTCTGACCATTCTCACCACCGGTGGCCGCATGAGCGCCCACGGCAAGGGCGGTCGCTTCACGATCGTCTATGAGGACTTCGGCATGACGCCGGCTGCGGAGGGCCTGGAAGTTGGCACGCACGGCCAGGCGATCTCGAACGAGTTCATCCTCGAGACCAATCCTGACTGGCTGCTGGTCGTCGACCGTGACGCGGCAATCGGCCAGGAAGGCCAGGCTGCGGAGCAGGTGCTGAACAACGAGCTGGTGACCCAGACCAACGCCTGGAAGAACAACCACGTTGTCTACCTGAACGCTGCCAACTGGTACATCATCGGCGGCGGGCTCAATGCCGTTCAGGCGAATGTGGACGAGCTACTTGCAGCCTTCAGCAAGTAAGTTCTATTAACGCCACGAGTGCACAGCCGGCCTTTCGTCAGGCCGGTTGTGTTTTGTTTTGAGCCCTGAAGCGTGAGCCATCAGTGAAGTCAACGTTGCCAGCCCTCTTGCTAGCGGGATTCATTCTGCTGGTACTTGCAGTGGCAAGCCTGTTCGTCGGCGTTTCCGACGTATCGTTGAGCAGCCTCATGAGCGGCGATGCCAAGTCGCTTCAGGTGCTTCTTGTCAGCCGCGCACCGCGCACGGCGGCGCTCATCCTCGCCGGCTCCAGCATGGCGATCGCCGGCATGATCATGCAGATGCTGGCACGCAACCGCTTTGTCGAGCCGTCAACGATCGGAACGGTGGAGTCAGCCAGCCTCGGGATCCTAGCCATCACCGTTCTCGCGCCGGGTGCGCCGGTGATCGCCAAAATGATCACGGCTTCGGTGTTTGCGATGGCGGGCACGGCGATCTTCCTGCGCATTCTCAAGTTCGTGCCGCTGCGCTCCGTCCTGCTCGTGCCGCTGGTCGGCATCATGCTTTCGGGCATCATTGGGGCGATCACGACCTTCTTCGCCTATCGGCTCGATCTGCTTCAATCGCTCGGCGCCTGGATGACAGGCGACTTTTCCGTGGTTCTCAAGGGCCGCTACGAGCTGCTGTGGATCGCGGGAGCGCTCGGAATAGCGGCCTATATTGCGGCGGACCGGTTCACGGTCGCCGGGCTGGGCCAGCACTTCACGACTAATCTCGGGCTCAACTACCGCCGCGTGATGCTGCTTGGGCTTACCATCGTCTCGCTTGTGACCGCCTCGGTTGTCGTTACAGTCGGATCGGTGCCGTTCCTTGGTCTCATCATCCCGAACGTGGTCGCCATGATGGTGGGCGACAACATGCGACGCTCGCTGCCGTGGGTGGCGATCCTGGGCGCTGGCTTCGTGCTCGTTTGCGATATCTTCGGCCGCCTCATCATCCGCCCATACGAGATGCCCATTGGAGCTGTGATGGGTGTCATCGGCGCGTTCTTCTTCCTCTACCTGCTTTTGAGGAGGACTTCCCGTGCTGCCTGAGGTTCGCAGGAAACGCGTGCGGGCAATCGTTGCCCTGCTCTCGGTGCTGACCGTCATCGCCATGGTCGCCTTCATGACGCTTGGCGCGAAGGGCAGCTGGTCGTTCATTCTCTCGTTCCGCGGGGCTAAGCTCGCGGCGCTGGTGCTGGTCGCGTTCTCGATTGCCGTTTCGACCGTGCTGTTCCAGACGATCATGGAAAACCGGATCGTCACGCCGTCGATCATGGGCTTCGATGCGCTTTATGTGCTGCTGCAGACGGTGCTGGTGTTCGCCATCGGAGCGGGGCGGCTTTCCGCCATGGACCCGTTCCTGCTGTTCCTGATCGAAGCAGGAATGCTGATGCTCTTTTCCAACCTGCTCTATAGGTGGATTCTCGCGGGCGCCGCGCGCAGCCCGCATCTTCTGATGCTGGTCGGCATCGTCTTCGGCATTCTCTTCCGCAGCCTGTCGAGCTTCCTGCAGCGCATCCTTGACCCCAGCGAATTCCTGATCCTGCAGGACCGCATGTTCGCGAGCTTCAACGCGGTAGACACGTCGCTGCTGGGCATAGCGGGCGTCGTCGTCGCGATCGTGACCGTGATCATCCTGCGTATGCTGCCAGTCTTCGACGTCGTTGCGCTCGGCCGGAACCATGCGACCGCGCTTGGCGTCGATCACAACCGCACGATCATGTTCACGCTGGCGCTGATCTCGGTGCTGATCGCGGTTTCCACAGCGCTCGTCGGTCCGGTGACATTTTTCGGGCTGCTGGTTGCCAATCTGGCCTATCTCATTCTACCCACGTCGCGCCACGCTGTTGTGCTGCCCGTTGCAACACTGATAGCAGTGGTAACCCTGGTGGGTGGGCAGGTGATCCTGGAACGTGTGTTTGCATTCGACACAGCGCTTTCCATCATCATCGAGTTCGTGGGAGGACTTGTCTTCATCCTTCTGGTCGTCAGAGGAGCTGCGCGATGATTGCTGTCGAAAAGATTACCAAGACCTACGGCTCCTCCGTGGTGGTGGATGGCGTATCGATTACGCTTCCCAAGGGCGGTGTGACTTCGATCATCGGGCCGAATGGCGCTGGCAAGTCGACGCTGCTCAGCATGGTGGGGCGCTTCCTCTCTGCCGATTCCGGTACAATCACAGTTGGTGGGCTGGACGTCACCAAGACGCCGAGCGATGAGCTGGCCAAGCGGCTTGCCGTTCTTCGGCAGGACAACCATCTGGCTGTTCGCCTGACGGTGCGGGACCTCGTAAGCTTCGGCCGCTATCCGCACTCAAAGGGCCGCTACACGGTTGAGGACGAGCGCCATGTCAACGAGGCGATCGCGATGCTGGGCCTAAGCGGCCTTGCCGACCGGTTCCTAGACGAGCTTTCCGGCGGTCAGCGCCAGCGGGCCTTCGTTGCCATGGTGATCTGCCAGGACACGGAATATGTGCTGCTCGATGAGCCGCTCAACAACCTCGACATCAAGCATGCGGTCGAGATCATGCGGCTTGTGCAGCAGGCTGCGCGGCGGCTCAACAAAACGATGGTCGTTGTGCTGCACGACATCAACATGGCGTCGACCTTCTCCGACGTGATCGTCGCCATGAAGAATGGCCAGATCGTCGCCTCCGGATCGCCGGCTGAGATCATCCAGCCTGACCTGCTCAGCCAGATCTACGAGACCGAAATCAAGGTCGTGCCGGTCGGAAGCCGGCTCGTCGCGATCTATTAGATCATCAGTTCCTGCTTGAGTTGCCGAACATAATCGTATAGGTTGCATAACGTGGATGATGCAGCCGTTTGATTGTGGCTGCATGTTTGTCGGGTTGTGTTCAGGCGTAGCAGAAATCTCAGCGGTTTCTTGCATTGATCTTGCCGCGTGAAGCGGCGCTGCGCTCCTCACGTCAGCTCTCGACACGATTTCACTTCGTCATGGCTTTGCTCCTATTGGGGGGAGGAGTGGATGGTGCTCGCCGTCGCATCACTTCTGGGTGCCTGCGCGTTTGAAAGGGTCCGCTCTGTTGCGGGCGCTGGTTGGGGCTATTGGGGGAGTGCAGCGGGCCACAGGGCTGAGTGCGTGCCATGCTGATCGGCTGGCTCGCAAGATCAGTCGGCCTTTTAGTGTTGCTCTTTCTCGCGGCCTGTTCCGGAATGCCCGGACCGGGGCCACAGGCGCTTGAGATCAGCCGCCTGGCTGCCGAGGAGAATGTCTCGTCCGCACCTTTGCCTTATGTGCTGGTGCCGCTCGACCCACTGTCGGTCAGCCTCAGTAACCATTATCAACCGCTTGGCTTCCAGACGGAATTTCGCGATGCCTTTGGTGGATCACGGGCGATGACCGTCGGTGTCGGCGACAGGCTGACCGTCAACATCTGGGAGCCCAGCGTCGATGGTGTCTTCGCCACTTCCGAGAAGAAGCAGACGAGCCTGACCGCCACGGTGGACGAGGAGGGCAAGATCTACATTCCGTACGCGGGACGTGTGCAGGCAGGCGGCCACCATGTGGAGGCTCTGCGAAGAGCGATCGAGGAGGCCCTGCGCGGCAAGGCGGTTGAACCGCAAGTGCAGGTGTTGCTGGAAGAAAACGCGTCCAACAAGGTGGTGATGCTGGGCGATCTCGCGCAGCCGGGGCAATATGCGGTGCCGCTCAACGGACTGCGGCTGACGGAAGCCATCGCACGTGCGGGCGGGACAAAGGCTCCAGTCTTCGAGACCGTGGTCACCGTAGCGCGGGGACGAAACCGCGGCACGATCAGGCTCGACCAGGTGGCGAGCCTCTCCGGGGACAACATCTGGCTCGCACCAAACGATACCGTGATCGTGCAGCACCAGCCGAGAGCCTTCTCGGCCTTTGGAGCGGTCCAGCAGACAGGACTCCATCCGTTCCATGCGGAAAAACTCAGTCTTGCGGAAGCCCTGGCACAGGTGAAGGGGCTGAGGGATGATCGCGCGGACGCCGGCGGCATCTTCCTCTTCCGCTTCGAGGCACTTGCTCTTGCCGATCACTACGGAAAGCATCGAAGACACGCGGGACGCACAGGAGAGGATGTGACGCCCGTCGTCTATAGGCTCGACTTCAGCCGTCCCGACGCGATGTTCCTCGCCCAGAAGTTCATGATGAAGGACAAGGACGTGGTCTATGTGGCCAATCATCCAACGGCTGAGTTGGGCAAGTTCCTGTCGTCCATCGTGTCACCGATGCTCGGATCGGCTCGCACCGTCGCGGCTCTGGGAGACTGAGGCTTAGACCAGTTCAGACTTTCACAGAAACTCTGAACTGCTCCAAGTCTATGTTCTCTCGCGGTTCCGGACGGAAAACCGGTTTCCACTTTTCCTGGAACCGCCTTAGATCAGTGAAGCCTTGCGTAAGCATTAATCAGGTCTTCCACATTATCGAAGAACCAGATGCCGTCGGGGGAAAGCAGCAGTCCGCAATCGCAAAGCTCGCGCACATGGCTCATCGAGTGCGAGGCCATGATCAGCCGCGAGTGCGGGAGCTTTTCACGCAGCGCGACGTTGGATTTCTTGCGGAAGCTGGCATCGCCTACGCCTAGAATCTCGTCGATCAGGTAATAGTCGAAGTTGATGGCGAGGCTCATGCTGAAGGCAAGGCGCGAGCGCATGCCGGTAGAGTAGGTCTTGACCGGCAGACGCAAGGAGGTCCCCAGCTCGGAGAATTCCGCGACGTGGTCCACGACCTCATCGCTGTCGGCTCCATAGGTGCGTGCGACGAAGCGGATGTTCTCGATGCCGGTCATCGAACCGTTGAACCCGCCGGAAAAGCCCAAGGGCCACGAAAGGCTCGCCCGACGGACGATCCGGCCAGTGTCTGGACTTTCGGCACCGGAGATGAGCCGCAGGAGGGTGGACTTTCCCGCTCCATTGGGTCCGAGGAGGGCCACATTGCGGTTTGCCGGAAAGGTGAAGGTGAGGCCGTCAAAGACCTGCTTGCGGATACCCTTTGCGAAGTATGCTTTCGAGACTGCGTGAAGCTCGATCATAAACCGCCGTTCCTCCGCGTCAGGCGTTCTGCGGCCAGTCCGATGAACACAAGGATGAGGCTGGTGAGGAGCAGAAAGGTCTTGTCCAGAACCTGGCTCTCATAGCCGGGGTAGTATCCCTCCCGGGTCCATTCGATCGCGTGGAGCACCGGGTTCCACTGCAGCCATTCGATGATCTGGGGCGGCAGGTAGTCCGGAACGAAGAATACGCCGGAGATGAAGAAAAGCGGCTTGGTGAGGATCGGTGCAATCCGCCGCCAGCTGTCCCAGCGGTTCAGAAGCATCGCGTTGATGAGCCCCATCCCGGTGCCAAGCAGGCTGGCGGCAACGAAGGCGAACAGCACGTCTTCAAGATGTGCGGGCGGGGTGGCCATGCCGAGAGCGATTAGCCCGCCATAGATGACGCCGGCAATGACAAGGTAGGTGAGAACGATCAGGATCGCGCGGGCGAAGAGCACGTCGGTTCGCTTGATCGGCGGATAGGCAAGCAGCGCGCGGTTTGCCTCGACCGCTGTCATCAGGGATTCCGCCAGCCGCAGCACCAGCTGCAACATGATGATGCCGGTCGCGAAGAAGAGTGCGAGGCTGGTGCCAAAAGGCGGATGGCGCGCGGCGTAGGTAAAGATGACGGTCAGAAGCACAATGCTCGCAACCGGCGTGATGATGGCCCAGAGATAGCCGAGGTGTGACGTGCCGAAAGTCGCGCGGGTTTCGCGCAGGATCAGGCTCGCGGCCACCCGCATCTGCAGTGCCGCGAGCGCCCGCCAGCTATCTGAGATGGTCGCGGACCGCATAGCCGATCAGTGCCCCAATGGCCCAGACGAGCGTGAGCCCCGCTGCCAGCAGCAGAATGTTGAGCACCCGCCGCGGATAGGCAGCCTGCTCAGGAACAACAGGCGCGGAATAGACCGCGAGGTAGCGCTGGTGGCGGTCCGCGTTGATGCGCGCGGTCTCAAGCGAGGAAAGAGCCGAGGCATAGTATTGCTGTGCGAAGCTGCGCTCCACCTCCAGCGTCTCGTAGACAGCAAGCTGGTTGCTCAGCGTTGCCGACCCCGCCGCATCCGCAGTGTGCGCGGTCATCCCGGCTCGCTCGCGAGCAATCTGCTGTTCCAGCGCCTCTGCCTGGCGGGTGAGGCTGCGCAGCGACGGCGCGTCCTTGTCGAGGCTCGCCTGGAGGGCGGATATGCGCGCCCTGAGATCAGCCAGTTGCCGTTCCAGCCCGCCAACGAGCTCAAGCCGGATGCGCGCCGACCCTGCAGGGTCCAGCGATTGCTCCGTCTCGCGGAACTGGCGGATTGCCTCCAGCACTGTCTTCAGCCGGCCTTCTGCGCGCTCGACTTCAGCCGCAGAAAACGCGACTGCGTCACGCCTCGCTTCTCCGGACAGGTGATTGACCATGTCGCGGCAATAGGCGAGGACGAGCGATGCCAAACGCTCGGCGGCTACCGGATCGAAGGCCTCGACCTCGAAGGTGACGATGCCCGATGCGCTGTTGTAGTTCGCGTGGATGCGGCGGTTCCAATAGTTGACCAGATTTTCGATGGAGCTGCCCTCGTCGAGCCTCATCAGCCAATCCGCCTCCTCGCTGGAATAGTGTTCCTGCAACGGGAAATCCTGCGACAGGCGCTCAACGATATCCCGGCTGCCCAGATATTTTAGCAGGATATATGCGTCGGACGTGGTGGAATGCGCCGTACTCAGCCCGGTGATGGCGCCAATCATATCAGTGCCAGTTGCTTCAGTGCTGCGGATCGCGAAGCCTGCACCGGCGACATAGCGATCGGAGGCGAAAGCGACGTAGTAGACGGCGCTCAGAAATGCGGGCAGCAGGACACAGATCACGAAGCTTGCAAACAGAATACGGTGGCGGGGGCGCAGCCTGGAAGCAGGGGTCCGACCGGTGAGAAGCACACCACCCACCGTCCCGGGCAAGGGCACGAGTTTGGGCTTGGCCTCTTCCCCGGTCGCAATGCTCATGATGTTTCCTCAGCCATCTGCGGAGGCTGGCGGCGAAAACGACGGTGGAGTTGCAGGCGAAGGAACGGACGTGTGAGGTGGTGCAGCCCTAAGCCGCGCCGGCTCTGCGATTGGGCGACGATTTCCTCGACGGTTCGTTCCGGTGTCGTGTAGCGGTTCGTCCTCGCGCTGACGTAGGTTGGGTAGAGTATGAGTGCCGCCGCAACCAGTTCATCCAGCTCCAGCCTGCGTTTGCGGCGCGGCAGGGGGCTCACGTCGGTTGTCAGTCCCCAACCGGCGTAAAACGGTTGTCCATAACAGGTGACGCGCTTGCCACGGAGCAAGGCTTCAAAGCCCGTGAGCGAGGTGAGTGTGTGTACCTCGTCCACTTCCTGAAGCAGAGCGGTGATGGAAATGTCGGGCATCACGTCATCACAATATTTGGCAATTTCACCCTCCACCTCTCCCCCGCAACGCAGGCCGGCAGCTACATCGGGGTGAGGCTTGTAGATGATCCAGGTATCGGGATTGGCAGCCCGTACAGCCCTGACAAGCTCAAGATTGGTGCGGATGGTCGATGCTCCCATGAGTACGGATGCATCGTCCTCCACCTGACCAGGGACAAGGATTGCCGTCCTGGAGGTCGGCGGTCTCAGCCACTGGTTACCGGCAAGATTGTACTTGGAGATGCCCGCACTCACGATCCGCTCGCGAAGCACGCGTGCGCGTTTTACAAGCGCCTCGTCAAATTCGGTCGTCGCCAGCAGATGCTCCAGACGGGACGGGTTCCGAGGATCGTAGTGCATCCCCATGTCATCGACGCACCATGACAGCGGTGGCTTCAGATCGGCGCCAAGCCCCACCGATCGCAGAAAACCGTCCTCGATCCGGATTATTTGCGAGCCGGGCGGAGGTTCGACGGGCTGACTGCCCCAGATGGCGATGGTGGATCCGGGTGGACAGTCGCCGGCGGATCGCACGAAGCGGATGCTGGATCCGGCAAGGAAGCGCTTCGTCCAATGTCGCTTCCAGAATGGGAAACCGACGGCGTACACGGTTTCAGGAAAGCGTCTGCGCATACGCCGCTGAAAGGCGAGATATTCCAGAACGGTCTCAACCTCGCAGCGCTCGCCAGTCTCAGGATCGACGTAGCGCGCCAGTTCAACAAGGCAGGCGTGGACGAGTGTTTCGAGATCAATCGGCTGGCGCCAGTACGGCGCGGGCAACGTGTCTTCCGTCAGGCCACGCCCGCCGTAGAAGGGCATGCCAAAGGTTCTTACAGGTTTACCATGGATGAGCGACTCGAAACCCAGCTGTGATGTGACGGTGTAAACGGCGCTAGCGCCGCCCATCAGTTTCACTGGTGAGCAAGGTTTCGTGATAAACAGAATACGCGGATTGTCGGCGTAGTCGGCGGCGTTCAGGTATCCTTTCCGGCGACCCGCAGCGAGAGGATGGGCTTTCACCACGACCGTGGCCGACGGGTTTTCTTCGAGTGCCGCTCCCAGCATCGCGCGGAACGAGGTCTCGTCCGCCTTGCCGAGTTGAACCGAGTCATCGCCCCGCAACTGATCAACCACCAGAACGTAGCGCTCCGGCAAGGGCCCGTCATATTCGGGCAGGTGGTTGTATTTCGACACACCCGCAGCCTTCCAGGCTTCGATCAGGTTTCGGGCGCGAGTGCGC
Source organism: Nitratireductor aestuarii (assembly GCF_014641695.1). Lineage (GTDB taxonomy): Bacteria > Pseudomonadota > Alphaproteobacteria > Rhizobiales > Rhizobiaceae > Chelativorans > Chelativorans aestuarii. The sequence goes on from NZ_BMIF01000008.1 coordinate 60,384, forward strand.
TGTGTTGCTGTGAGAGGACGCTGCAGGAGCTGGTCCAGATGCCCCAAACGGGTGAGGTCGTGGTGGGTCGTAATCCGCTCCACGGTGATGGAGAGGGGCGGATCATCGGGATGAAGCGAACGGAGGAACCCGTCCTCCAACAGGAGATGTGGGCTATTGCACATGCCTGACAGCCAGACGGCTCTAAGCCCGGACGGCTTCAGGCCCCAGCCGACGATCTGACTGGTTTTCCTCAAGGTCCAGGGGGTGACCAGCCTGCAGGCGGAGGCGTCCAGGAAAGCATGCAGATGGGGCAGACGCGCGAGCTTGAAAGAGGTAACGCCGATCATGCCGCCACCTTTTCGGTCGCGGGCAGGATACCGAACTCGTTCTGCCAGAAACGCCTCAAGGCTTCGGGTAGGCCAAGCCTTAGCGCAAGCCTGCTGTTGTTGGCTGCAACGCGTTGGACCAGATGCCGATCCTGGTTCAGACTTGAAAGAAGGTCGTACCAGCCAACGCTATTGTTGCAGAGGATTGCCGCCCCGGCCTCGGCTGCCATGTGGCGGAACGGCAGGCCGCTACCGTAAACGGGGGCGGCGCCGTAGCTGGCAAGCTCCAGTATCTTGTTGTGCGATCGGGCGGCATTGAAACGCGTCGGCAGTGCCGGAACAATGCCTATGTGAAACTGCTCCCGTTGCAACGTATTGGTGTATGCGGACCAGCTCTGCGGCTTGTGGTGCACAATATTCGCGAGCCGCAGTTCGCCCGGAGCATAGTCGCCAAGGAAGGTATGCAGTTCGCAATCCGGATGTTCACGCAGGAAACGTGCAAGCGGCGCAGCGATACTTGCAAGATCCTGAAGGCGCGCACGTGTCCCAGGAAATACGATCCTGAGCCGGCCGGAAGCGTGGTGCTCAAGATGCTTGACCGGCTGAACCAGGCAGGGGCTCACGATCCTGCCGCGCTGCCCAAAACGGGCCTGCAGCGCCTCTGACGTGACGTAAATGTGCTCCGCACGTTTGAGGACTGGTCTTATGCTACGGGCAAGGCTGAAAAGCCGTTTCCGGTAGGCCAGCGGCAGGTTTGTGTCGCACATGCCCGCCCAGATGTCGTCATCCAGCAGGTAGTGCACGCGCATTGACCGGAGTTGCCGCAGGACGGCAGCCGCAGGTTCATCCAAATGACGGATGATGAAAAGCTGCGGATCGTCCGTCTCCCGGATCAGAAATGCGTTCGGCGACAAACGCCAAATCGGATGGCTCGCGCTGCCGGAAGGTCCGATCTCGCTCGCCATTGCTTCAGTGAAATATATCGTCGTCGTAGGAAGTTCTACACTTCCCCCGCGATGCCATCTCATCCCCATGATCAGCATACCCCCAAAGAACAATCTACACGTACAACTTTGGGATGAAAAGTAGATTTGTCGTGGCGCTTGCTGCGGGACACTATATTTTCTTGGCAGACCACGCGGCCACGCTGCCAATGCCGAGGATGCCGAAGAAATCAAAGGGTTAAACGGGCTAGACGATTTGCGCTTCGTTCGCTCCAACAATTTTCAATCCCCTGCCGTGGGGGTCATCATCAGAATGAAGGCGCTTCAACCGAGAGAGCGTCTGAATGAGCGAAGAAACACCGAACCTGAGCCTCCCTTACATAATGCCGTCCCAGGCGCAAAAACACGTGACGCACAACGAGGCCATTCGCGCCATCGATGCGTTGTTGCACGTTGGCGTAATCGCGCGGGATCTTACAGCGCCGCCCTCGGACCCGGAGGATGGTGACCGCTATATTGCCGGCAGTCCATCCACCGGCGCATGGGCCGGAAAGGATAATCAGCTCGCTGCCTTCCAGGACGGCGCCTGGGCGTTTTTCGAGCCAAAGTCAGGCTGGGTCGCTTATGTGGCAGAGGAAGAACGGATGCTCGTTCATGATGGCTCTGGCTGGCAGGACGTTCCAGTGGAGCTTATGCCCGAGGATTTACAGCTCGTCGAAGGGCTAGGCGTCAACACGTCCTACGATAGCACGAACAAGCTGGCGGTGGCATCAATTGCAAGCTTGTTTACACATGCAGGCGCGGGGCACCAGCTAAAGATAAACAAGAACGCGACCGCCGATACCGGCAGCATTCTCTTTCAGACGAACTGGAGTGGACGTGCGGAATTCGGGCTCACTGGCGACGACAATTTTCACGTCAAGGTGTCGCCTGACGGGGTCACCTGGAACGAGGCGGTGCAGGTAAATCGATCGACGGGGGCGGTCGGCATCGGCAGTCTCAACCCGGCCCGAACGCTGCATGTGCGCGGCAGTTCGGCTGGGATCCGGCTGGATCGGGACGCGAACACGGTGCTCGTGCAGATGCACAGGTTCCCGACCGGCGATTACACCACTCCCTGGAAAGGATTCATGTTCGGCGTAGAATCGCATTCGTCCGGCGCCGGTCGCTTCATGATCGGCGACTATGGAACGCAGGTGTCCGGCCCGTTTACTTACCGCCTCATCGTGGAGGGTACTGGCCAGGTGACGCCTGGGGATGACGATGCGCAGTCGCTTGGAGCCGCATCGCGGCGCTGGTCACAGGTCTATGCCGCTTCGGCGACGATCAACACCTCGGATGAGAATGACAAGCAGGAGATCGAAGGCGTGCCGGACGTCTGGCTCGATGCCTGGGGAGACGTGGAGTGGTCGCGGTTCCGGTACCGTGATGCGGTCCAGCAGAAGGGCGAGGAGGCGCGCTGGCATGTGGGCATTGTCGCTCAACGGGTGCGCGACTGCTTTGCAGCGCATGGTCTGGACGCCTTCCGCCTCGGTCTGCTCTGCTACGACGAGTGGGATGAGGAGCCGGAGATCACAGCGAGCGAGGAGGAGCAGGGCGAGTATGTCTCGCGGCCATATCGCGCGGCAGGCAGCCGGTTCGGCATCCGGTATGAGGAAGCGCTTGCCATGGAGGCCGCCTGGCAGCGACGCGAGCTGCAACGGCTGAGGGATGAGGACTAGATCCTTGTATTTCCGGAGCTGCAGTTGAGCCTACTCGGCGTATGAGAAATCCTCCCGTTGAAGCGTCAGATTGGGTGAGTAATAGGGGTCGGCATCAAGCCGTCGGCCCCATCGCGCCCGCATGAAAGCAATTTCCCGAATGGAGCGCTCCATCTTTTCGGGGGTGCTGTCGTCTCCACGTGAGACGGATTCGTGGTGGTAGAGTTCGGCAAAGGGCGTGAAGACGTTGAGATAGCCTGCCTCTCTTACGCGCAGGCAGAAGTCCACGTCGTTAAAGGCAACGGGAAGGTTTTGCTCCTCAAGGCCGCCCACCTCAAGGTACACATCCTTGCGTACGACGAGGCAGGCAGCCGTCACCGCCGACAGATTTTGCTGCAACAATAGCCGCGCGAAATAGCCGGCGGCATTGCGCGGAAAGTGCTTATGTGCATGGCCGGCAACGCTGCCGAGGCCCAGAATTACGCCTCCATGCTGGATGGTGCCGTCAGGATAGTAGAGCTTAGCGCCGACACATCCCACCTCGGGCATCAAAGCGCGGGCTACCATTGCGGTGAGCCAGTCCGGCGAGATGACTTCTATGTCGTTGTTCAAGAGGCCAAGCACTGTGCCCCGGGCATGCTGGACGGCAAAGTTGTTGATGGCAGAGTAATTGAACTCGCGGTCGTAGCGTATGATACGGATATTAGGGTGATCGGAAGCGATGTTTTTGAAGAAGCGATGCGTCTCTGGTTTTGAAGAGCCATTGTCGACGATAATTATTTCGTAGTTCTTGTAGGTCGTCTTTTGGAGGACAGAGCCGATAGATGTCTCCAGCAGATGGACCCCATCCCGTGTCGGGATGATCAGGCTGACAAGCGGGGCAGGCTCGGGTACGTGGTAGCGAATTCGAAAATACGGCGTGCTTTCAAGCGGTTCGGCTTGTGCGGGCAGTTGGCAGCGTTCGATGTGCTCCGCCAGCGCTTTCAACCCATTTTGATAAGCGTAGGATTTTTCGGACGTGTCGGAAGCTGTGGACCCCGCGCTCGTTCTCCAGTGATAGAGGATCTTGGGGATGTGGCTGATCGATGAGGCGGGGATACGCTCGATGATCCGCAGGTTCAGATCATAATCCTGGCTTCCCTCGAAGCCGCGCCGCCAACCTCCGACCATGCGAATGTTTTCCGAGCGGTGCACGGTCAAGTGATTTAAATAGTTCATCGAGCGAAGGAGATCGATGGAGAAATCGGGCTTGAAATGTGGGTCTGCCCGCCGGCCTCGGCTGTCAATCTTGTCTTCGTCGCTGTAGACGAGCTCTATAGTGGGATCCCGGCTCAGGGTGAGCGCAACTTCCGCCAAAGCATGTTCCCGCAGCAGATCGTCATGATCAAGCAGCGCGACCCACTCGCCCTTGGCCAGCGCGAAGGCGGAATTCGTCGCCTCGGAGATATGGCCATTCTTGCCGCGGAAAATGACCTTGATGCGGCGGTCCCTTTGGACCCAACTCAGGATCGTTCTTCGGATTGCAGGATCGGTAGAACCGTCATCGGCAATACAGAGCTCCCAGTTCGGATAGATCTGTCGGGAGACGGAGTCGATCGCCTTGTTCAGGTGGTCTATTTCGGGATTATAGACCGGCATCAGGACGCTGATGAGCGGTGGTGCGGCCAGCTTCTGGATCTCAGCTTCAAGTTTGGCCCGTCCGCGTTCGGGACTATAGTCCCTGGCCCTGATCCATCTGAGGTAAGCGTCTTGCGAACTGCGCGCCTGGTATCTGACCGGAAGCGTCACGAACCCCCGGGTGCTGAGGTAGTCGCGCCGCAGATCAGCGAAATGCATTCGCCAGCCGAGTGGCGCCTTGGCCAGATTCCACACGATCCCCAGCATCTGCAGCAGGCGCAGTTTTGCAAGCAGGATCGGGTTCGCAGGGGTTATGGTAAAACTCTTCAAGTCGAAATCGACTGCACGGTCGACCGGATCCAGGCGCACTGAAAGCGTGGGCTTATAGGCGCGTACGATTGCCGAGTACCGATCTCCATCCACATAGAGCGGACAGCCAAAGCGTTCCTGAAAGCCATGCCCGAAGTTGAAATAGACACGCGGCTGGTAGCCATCGGGCAGGAATGCCTTGAGGTCCAGGCGATACCAGCCCCGACGCAGACAGTGTTTGGGTTTAAGCAGGAACCATGGATCGTGCCCAAGCGCGACAAAACCACTAGCTGAACGGGCTACGTCATTCTTCGCGATGATCGAGTTGTCGCCAGCCGAAAAGCCGACAGACAGTTTGCGCTCATGAGCGCGATCAGTAGTCGCGCCCTTCCTGATAGCCGTGGCGAAGGAAATGGTCCAGAATCGCATCTTTGCCCCGCTCGCCTAGTGGTTGCTTGAGATCCGGGTTCTTTTCGAGATACTGCGCGGGATCGATAAGAGGAGCCGAGGGCAAGCGCCCTTCAAAATATCCAAAGGCGCAATAGTGTTCGCGTGCATCGGAAAAGGCGCCCGCCTCAATCGCAGATTTCACGTCCGGGTAGGTCGCGAGATACCAGCTCTCATCAACATAGACGTTCTCAAGTGTCGCCTGCAAAAACCTCAGGAGCCCCGCTCGTGATACGATGAGATCAGCGTGATGCTGCTCCCAACCCTGCAGGTTAAGCTCTCGCCTTGTTTGCGCAAAGCTGCGCGGCAGGAACTGGCGAGCCAGCGATCGCTGCTCGACTTTCCGATGGATGTTCATAGGAATTGTCCGAGATTTAAACTAATGGTTGTATAAATGATCAAGATAATCTTGTAAAGATTGCAGTTCAGCGCGGATCGCAGACCGCCTCCATGAGATCGATCCACAGCGCCGTTTCATCGAGCGCAGAAGGTCGGACGAACTCGGCCATTCGGTCCAGGCAATTTACCGGTGAGACATGTCTTTCGATGCTGTGGTAGTGATCACGGTCCAAGTAATCGTCGAACAGAAGGCGGGTACCAGGCGCAGCAAAGATAAGACTTGCGAGAGTACAGGCACGTCGGAACCGGCCATCGATGAGAATAAGGTCTGGAGCGAGGTTCTTCTCCTCGCAAAATATCCATGGCCCCATGGCATAGTGATGCCAATAACCGAAATCTGCATTTCCGACGGGATACCCATTTTCGCCGACCGGTCCGAGATCAACAAATTTGAGAATGGTTCGTTCAAGCGCGCCTTTTTCGGCCAGCAACAGCTTCACGCAGCGAAGAAGTTTCCAGTCACTGTCAACGCTGATGATGGACAGACGCGGATTGCTCGCGGCCAATGTGGTGGATCCGCCCGATCCATATTCCAGGTAGAGCGTGGTATCCGCCAGTGCATCCTTCAACCGTTCGACGCACGGTGCAGGCATTGCCGGACGCCGCAGCTTCGGTAGCGTATCCGCAGACCATTGCAGCTCATCCGGTATCGGCACACGGCCCAGTAGGGCGCCGTCCGACCAGAGCTCCACTGGAAGCGACGTTACGACATCGGGATCAAGCAGTGATGCCTTGATCAGGAAACCGACGTCGCCTGAAGCTTCGGGATGAGAACGCAACACATCGCTGCGGGACATGCGGATAATCTCAGTCGCTACCGACCGCTCACCTACTCGGAGTTCCAGATCTGCAACAGGAAGGTTTTCGGAGGAAATGGCCCAGCCCTTGATGCATAGATCCGTCCCGACACGTTCAACGGTATCGACGACCGAACGGTAAAATCGCCGTTGGGGAGCCTCGCCCAGTCCGCTCTGGATCATTGGTTTTTCGGCTTCACCATAGGAGGCTGAGTAGCGGGGATCGGCTGATCCATGCAGCACTTGCGAATGTACGCGCTGAAGCCGTTGCAGGAGATGATCTGGAAACGGTTCGTGGACGTCATTTCGGTCGTGGCCGATGAAGAAGGGCTCGCCCCGCTTCGGACCGGGAAGTGCTGCGCGTCCTCGCGCTGCTTTCTTCTCGAAAAATTCCTGGCGCGATTTCACGACATAGTGGTTGATGCGTGCATTGGTCCAGACCACGCTCGCGCTCAGTCCCGCGCCTCGCTGGGCCATAAGTCTCAGTGGTTCACCATCCGCAGTCACATAGGAAAATCCATCCTTCAGCCTGAAGTGATGGGGATTTCCGCCGGTGCCGGCGAAGGCTGCGCTCCTGACAATCGACTTGTAGTGGTGATTGATGAAGGCATTTTGCTCCGCCCGCCGTTCAAAGCGTTCGACGACGAAGCCCTCTTCGTACGCGAGCTTGCCGGATGAGCCGTAGCAGGCCCAATTCAGCGCGATCGCGCCAACTTCCGGCCTCGAGTGGAACGCGGAGACAAAATCCTGAATGCGTCCGGATGCTTCGTCCGTGATGATGAATTCGTCCGCGTCGACAAAGGCCATCCAGTCGACCTGCTCAGCAAAACGGGCAACCAGTTCTTCATAGGCAGGTAGCTGGGGCGGGCGGTCAGATGGCGAAGGGAAATCGATAAAGCGGCAGAGCTTGCTTTCTTGAAGCGCTTGAAGGCGCTCCCGGCATCCGTCATCGCTTCCATTGTCGGCCACGAAAATGTGGGTGCACCCGGAGGCCCGATGATGAGCGATCCATTCTTCAATATAGGGCGCTTCGTTCTTTACGATCGTAAACAGCCCCACCTTCAGATCACTGCTGCGAAGGGACGAGCTTTGTTCGCCGGCGAAATGCAGTGTCACTACATGCCTCCCCAGGTTATGCTCTTTAAAGTATAGTTGACTTTGGAAAAATACAACCTAAGATATTTATAAGCGGTGATCATGGATCTGGAAGCCGCTTCACGTGCTTCGCTGCAACGCTAGTTGGGACAGCTGCTGGTTCTGGATAAGCAGGACCGGTATCTGACAGTGTCAGCCATGAAGGGAATTATCCTAGCCGGTGGAATTGGGACGCGCCTGTTTCCGCTGACCATTTCAATGTCAAAACAGATGATGCCTGTTTATGACAAGCCAATGATTTACTACCCTCTGGGCGTTCTTCTGCTTGCGGGGATCCGTGAAATACTGATCATCTCCACGCCGAGAGATCTTCCTCATTTCAGGATGTTGCTGGGGGATGGATCGGCTTATGGAATATCACTGTCTTTCCTTGTCCAGCAGGAGCCGCGCGGGCTGGCTGAAGCATTTCTGATCGGGCGCGATTTTATCCGCAACGACAGTGTGGCGATGATCCTCGGCGACAATATTTTCTATGGCGCGGGGCTCGCCGCACTTTGCCGAAAAGCGGTGCGCAATGAGGTGGGAGCGACCGTGTTCGCCTATCGTGTCGAGGATCCAAGCCGCTATGGGGTTGTAGAGTTTGACGCGATGTCAGGAAAGCCGACGCAGATCGAAGAAAAGCCGAAGAAAACGAGCAGGGGGTGGGCTGTCACCGGACTTTACTTCTACGACAATGAAGTTGTGGAAATCGCATCGCGTATTACACCGTCCGCCAGAGGGGAGCTTGAAATAACTGATGTAAACCGGGCGTATCTGGAGCGAGGGCAGCTGAATGTCTGCCGGCTCGGGCGCGGATTTGCCTGGCTCGATACCGGAACGCCCGAGAGTCTGCACGATGCCTCGTCTTTCGTGCGCACCATAGAAGCGCGACAGGGCAGCAAGATCATGTGTCCGGAAGAGATCGCCTTCGATCTGGGTTATCTGTCTGCCGACGATGTGCTGTCGCGGGCGAACTGGCTAGGGGACAACGACTATTCCGCGTATCTTCGGCGGTGTGTGGAGGAGCGCCTTTATGCGTAGCAGGTATAAGGCATCGAGGCGGAACCCGTCCCGGTTGCGGTTCTGCCAGGCGTCATGCGACCGTGTGCCATGAGGATCGCCGTCGTCGGATGTGGCTATGTGGGGCTCGTGACAGGAGCCTGTTTCGCAGCGAGCGGCCACCAGGTGGTTTGCATAGACATGGACGCGGCGAAGATAGCGCTGCTTCATCAGGGCAAATTGCCCATCTACGAGCCCGGGCTCGATCGCATGATCGTACGGTCTGTGGAGGAGGGCAGGCTTGATTTCTCAACAGAATATGCTGCCGGCATCGGTGACGCGGAGGTGGTGTTTGTTACTGTTGGGACGCCCATGGCCGGACAAGACGGGCGGACCGATCTGACATATGTGTTGAATGCAGTGGCGGATGTGGCTGCGTGTATGGGAGATCATGCGGTCATTGTCATCAAGTCCACAGTCCCGGTGGGGACAGGTGACGAGATCGCGCGAAAGATCCGGCTGCTACGGTCGGAGCTCGACTGTGCCGTCGTTTCTAATCCCGAATTTCTCCGCGAAGGTGCTGCAATCGCGGACTTCATGCAGCCGGATCGCATTGTCATCGGGGCAGAAGAGGCAGCCGCGAGAGACGTTGTCGTCAAACTCTACCGGACAATGGTGGGGCAGGACGTTCCGATCGTCTGTACGGGACGGAGAACCGCCGAACTCATCAAATATGCCGCGAACGCTTATCTCGTCGCCAAGATCAGTTTCATCAACGAGATGGCCGACCTCTGCGAGAGCATCGAAGCCGATGTCGAGGATGTTGCGCTGGGCATCGGGCTTGATCACCGCATAGGCAGTGCTTTTCTGAAGCCTGGGCCCGGCTATGGCGGCTCCTGCTTTCCCAAGGATACACAGGCGCTTCTTGTTACGGCTGAGGCCCACGGTCGGCATTTACGGATTGTGGAAGCTGCGGCCACCGTAAACAATGCTCGCAGGCACGACATGGTCCGCAAGATCGCGGATGCCTGTGGCGGAACGGTAGACGGTAAGATGCTGGCAGTTCTGGGGCTTACCTTCAAGCCCGGGACGGACGACCTGCGTGAATCGCCAGCTGTCGCCATCGTGCATCTGCTGGTCGCCGAAGGAGCGAGGATCAGGGCATTTGATCCTGCGGCGATGCCCCGGCTTGGGGATCTCGCCGGCGAAGTCACCCTAGCGGAGACGGCCTACGGGTGTGTTCAGGATGCTGATGCGCTTGTCATCCTGACGGATTGGCCCGAGTTCGCCGGATTGGACTTGTTACGAATCCGGAAGTCCCTGCGCCAGCCGGTGGTCGTGGACCTGCGGAATGTCTTTGCGCCGAAGCAGGTGGCTGAGGCGGGCCTCTTCTATACCTCGATTGGACGCATGCCGGTCCGTGGTTCCGAGGCACGCTGGAGTGCCGCCGCCGAGTAGGAGGAGCTTGGCGCCGACAAGCCAACACATCTTTCCGCTTGACCGCCAGAAAGGCGTGCATGACACTTGCACCATCGATTGTGCACCCTGCGGACCCAAGGGAGGCGGGTCCTGTCTGGTGCTATCGAGGAGGAACGCCTGTGCAGTGGTAACCGTGCCCGTAGGAGTGCTTCCGTCTTGAAAGACAGTCAGAACGCTCTGCGCAGGAGACGGCTTTGCCGCATCGCTGCCGGACGGAGATTGTCGCGCAGAGGGGACGGAGATGCGTGGATTTGGCGTTCACACGAGCATGTGGACCATGAGCTGGGATCGGACGGGGGCTGAGCGGGCGATTGCCGCAGCGGTTCAATACAAGATGGATTTCATCGAGATCGCGCTTCTGAACGCCCCTGCCGTCGACGCGCCGCACAGCCGCGCATTGCTTGAGAAACACGGGTTGCCTGCCGTGTGTTCGCTCGGACTGCCGGAGACAGCCTGGCCGTCGAAGAACCCACACGCCGCCGTCGATTATCTCAAGGTTGCGATCGACAAGACTGCCGAGATCGGGGCGAAGGCGCTCAGCGGCGTCATCTTTGGCGGCATCGGCGAACGGACCGGTGTTCCGCCCACGCAACAGGAATATGACAATGTCACGCGCGCTTTGTCGGAAGCGGCCCGGCACGCCAAGTCGGTCGGGATCGAGCTCGGTATCGAGGCCGTGAACCGTTACGAGAACCACCTCATCAACACAGCTCAGCAGGCGGTTGCGATGGTGGAACGGATCGGCGCGGAGAACGTCTTCGTGCACCTCGATACCTATCATATGAACATCGAGGAGAAGGGCTCTGCAAACGGCATTCTCGATGCCCGCGATCACCTGAAGTACATCCATCTGTCTGAGAGCGACCGCGGCACGCCCGGATATGGCAACGTGCCCTGGGATGCGATCTATGCGGCACTTGCCGCGATCGGCTTCAAGGGCGGGCTCGCCATGGAGAGTTTCATCAACATGCCGCCGGAGGTTGCCTATGGGTTGGCAGTGTGGCGGCCAGTGGCAAGGAGCGAGGAGGAGGTGATGGGCAACGGGCTGCCCTTCCTGCGCAACAAGGCGAAGCAGTACGGCCTGATCTGAGGGCGGAATGCACAGCTCTGCATCTTCAGGCAGCTAAGTTATTCAACCTAAATGAATTTAGGTCGCGAATGCAGGAAACGTCATAGCCTCAGCTTATGGTCTGGCGAATAGTTCGAATTTTGCAATCGTCGGCGGCCATGGGAGAGTGTGGCTCAGAACAGGTATGATGGGCTCGGCGCAATCGTGTGCCGCCATCGCAGGTCCAGGGCAGGAGACACATGGCAAACAAGACAGCTTTGATCATCAGCGCGCATTCGGCGGATTTTGTCTGGCGCTGCGGTGGCGCAATCGCGCTCCACGCTTCCAAGGGATACGATGTAACCGTCGTTTGCCTGTCCTATGGCGAGCGCGGGGAAAGCGCCAAGCTGTGGAAGTCCGAGGGCATGACCCTCGACACGGTGAAGGCTGAGCGGCGCCGCGAGGCGGAAAACGCCGCCAAGGCGCTCGACGTGCACGATATCCAGTTCTTCGATCTCGGTGACTATCCGCTCGAGATGGACCGCGATGCCAAGTTCCGGCTGGTCGACGTGATGCGCGCGGTGCAGCCGTCCTTCATCATGTCGCATTCGCAATACGACCCCTACAACACCGACCACATGTATGTGCAGCAGTGGACGCTGGAATGCCGTGCGATCGCGCAGGCCTGGGGCCACAATCCGGGCCAGAAGATCCTCGGCGCGCCGCAGGTCTACCTGTTCGAGCCGCACCAGACCGAACAGATGAACTGGAAGCCGGATGTCTTCCTCGACATTACCCCTGTCTGGGAGAAGAAGTGGGCCGCGATCCAGTGCATGGAGGGGCAGGAGCACCTCTGGCACTATTACAAGAACGTCGCCGAAAATCGCGCCAACCATTTCATGCGCAACTCCGGCGGACAGTCGGGCGGGCGCCCGGCCAAGTATGCCGAAGGCTTCCAGTCGATCTATCCTCGTACCGTGGATGAACTCTAATGGGCGTCGTCGTACAGAACATCGAGCGCGCCGATCCGGAGATCATCGCCGGGCTGGCGGAATGCGGGGTGGCGACCGTTCATGAGGCGCAGGGCCGCAAGGGCCTGCTCGCCTCCTACATGCGACCGATCTATTCGGGCTCGCGCATAGCGGCTTCGGCCGTGACCATCTCGGCGCCGCCAGCGGATAACTGGATGGTGCATGTGGCAATAGAGCAGATCAAGGATGGCGACATCCTCGTGCTTGCGCCAACCTCGCCTTCTGATGCCGGCTATTTCGGTGACCTCCTGGCCACCTCGGCGCTTGCGCGCGGATGCCGTGGCCTCATCATCGATGCAGGCGTGCGCGATGTGGCGGACCTCACGGCGATGAAGTTTCCCGTCTGGTCGAAGGCTGTGTTTGCGCAGGGCACGGTCAAGGAAACGCTTGGATCCGTCAATGTGCCGATCGTCTGCGCGGGAGCCCTGGTCAACCCCGGAGACGTGATCGTTGCCGATGACGACGGCGTATGCGTGGTGCGCCGGGAAGAGGCAGCCGAGGTTCTGCAAGCCGCCCAGGACCGCGTCGCCAACGAGGAAGCCAAGCGCAAGCGGCTTGCTGCTGGCGAACTCGGCCTCGACCTCTACAAGATGCGCGACAAGCTCAAGGAAAAGGGGCTGCGCTATGTCTGACGGAACGCGGGTCATGTGGATGCGTGGCGGCACGTCGAAGGGCGGCTATTTCCTCGCGTCCGACCTGCCGCAGGATATCGGCGAGCGTGACGCGCTCTTGCTGCGCATCATGGGCTCGCCGGACCCGCGCCAGATAGACGGAATGGGCGGGGCAAACCCGCTCACCTCCAAGGTTGCCGTGGTGAAGCCGTCCGAGCGCGAAGGCGTCGACGTCGACTACCTGTTCCTGCAGGTGTTCGTGGATCGGCCGATCATCACGGATGGCCAGAACTGCGGGAACATTCTTGCGGGCGTCGGCCCATTTGCCATCGAACGCGGGCTTGTGGCGCCCACGGGCGACACGACGGACGTACGCATCTTCATGGAAAACACGGGCCAGATCGCCATCGCTACGGTAGAGACGCCGGGTGGCAAGGTTCGCTATGACGGTGAAGCCCGCATCGACGGTGTTCCGGGCACATCAGCGCCGATCCCGATCGTCTTCAAGGATACGGCGGGGTCCACCTGTGGTGCGCTGCTGCCTACGGGCAATGCTGTCGACACGGTTGCCGGCGTTCAGGTGACGATGATCGACAACGGCATGCCCTGCGTGATCCTCGATGCCGCGGATTTCGAGATATCGGGCACCGAAACGCCTGAAGAGCTGGAAGCCGATCAGCCCCTCAAGTCACGGCTGGAGGAAGTGCGGCTCGCGGCCGGACCGCTCATGAACCTTGGTGATGTTGCTGACAAATCCGTGCCGAAGATGACGCTCGTCAGCGCACCGCGCAATGGTGGCGCGATTTCGACGCGGACATTCATTCCGCACCGCTGCCATGATGCGATTGGTGTGCTCGGCGCGGTTTCAGTCGCCAGCGCCTGTCTGCTGCCGGATGGGCCAGCCGCGCGATATGCAAAGGTTCCTTCGGGACAGGACAAATCCATCTCGGTGGAGCATCCGACCGGAGAGTTCACTGTGATCGCAAAGCTCGACGGTGAGGGCAATCTGCTTACCGCAGGCGTTCTGCGCACCGCCCGCAAGCTGATGGACGGCGTGGCGTTCTGATCGTTACGCTTCGCTTTTGTTTCCGCAGTTCCGGACGGAAAACCGGTACCCACTTTTCCTGGAACTGCTCAGGCAAAGTCCGCGCGGATGAGGGCCAGGAACTCGGCCTGCGTTCGCGTTGGCTTCCATTGCGCCCGGGTGGTGATCCCAATGGGGCGACGGCTTTCCTCAAGCGCGAAGGGAAGAGCCTTCATCAGCCTGTTCTGCAATTCGCTCTGCACCTGATGGCGGGAGATGCAGCCCAGATAGGGCCCGGCGTGGAGCATTTCGCGCATCAGCACCATCGAACTCGTTTCGAGCAGACAATCGGGCGCAGGTACACCGGCGCGCGCGGCGAAGGCTTCGAAATGCTGGCGGGCCGGCGTTTCAGGCAGCGGCAGGATCCACGGATAGTCTTTGAGGGTGGCAGTAAGGTTCGGATGCTCCGCCGATGCGAGCGGATGGTCCGGGCCTGATACTATGACCAGTTCATCTTCGAAGAGGTATTCCTGCGTAATGTCGTCTATGGGGGGCGGGTCACGCAGCGCTCCCAGCAGGAAGTCGATAGCGCCACGACGGAGGCCTGCGAGCAGCGTGTCGTAAGGGCCTTCGAGCACGCGGATGCGGACATGCGGGTGCTGCTCATGGAATTTCGCGATGGCAGCCGGCAGGATATAGGAGCGCGAGAGCGGCATGCCGCCAAGCGTGATGCTGAGCTGGCCGCGGCCGATGGCTTCGGAAAGCTCCATTTCCGCCTGTGCCAGCTCTGCAAAAACAAGCTGCGCGGCGTTGGCCAATAGCTGTCCGGCGCGCGTCAGCGAGCTTCCATATTGCGTGCGACGGAAGAGCTCGCGCCCGATTTCGCTTTCAAGCTGCGTTACCGCGCGGTGGACTGTCGGCTGGGCAATGCCAAGCCGGCGCGCGGCGATGGAGAAATTCTCACTTTCGGCGACGGCAACCAGCGCGCGGAGCTTTGCGGTGGTGGCGGTCAGCCTGAAGCGAGGTGCAAGCGTTGCGGTGGCCGTGTCGAGTATGTCGAGCGCGCGTTTCACGCGTCCGGCAAGCAGGTGGGCCAGTTCGTTCGGAAACACGCCCTGGTTGGTGCGGTCGAAGAGCTGCACCCCGAACTGATCCTCGAGCTTCCTGAGTGCCTGGGTAACGGCTGGCTGCGAGATATTGCAGGCGCTGGCCGTCTTCGTCACCGAGCCGGTTTCGACGACGCTCGTCAGCACGCGCAAATGCCGGAGATTGTGTTCGGTGGGCAGCATCGGGCGCGCCTTCAGGCCTTGCCCAATGCCTTCAGCACATCATCGATTTCGTCGGTCTCTAACGGCAGGTCGCCCAGCATCTGCTGCCATTTTGCGGTACTGTCGGCCATGTGGTTCGGAAGACCAAGCTCGGCAACCATGCTTGCCGCCTCGCGCATTTCGGCAGCGCGGCGGCGGCCATGCACCGTCATGCGGTTCATCGTGTAGTTGCGCCGCTTTTTCCAGTTGATGTCAGGGTCACTCGCCTCAAAGGAGGCAAGCACCTCGTCCTCGACGCCATTCAGGCGGGCCGTCAGGAAGCATTCGGCAAAAAGCGCTTCCATGCCCTTGATCATGATCGAACGGGTGAGCTTGATGGCCGAGGCGGCACCTACCTTGTCGCCGACGACGCGGGGCTTCATGCCGAGTTCAAGGAGCAATGTGCAGGCGCGTTCAGCCTCAGGGCCGGAA
The DNA here is from genome assembly GCF_014641695.1 of Nitratireductor aestuarii. GTDB lineage: Bacteria > Pseudomonadota > Alphaproteobacteria > Rhizobiales > Rhizobiaceae > Chelativorans > Chelativorans aestuarii. Next base: position 75,970 of record NZ_BMIF01000008.1, read on the forward strand.
AGCAGTACCGGCGTCTTCTCGCGCTGCGGATGCACCGGGGCCATTACGGCCATGTCGATATAGTGTGCGCCAGCGGCAGTGATCGCTTCGGCCGCGCGGACCTTTGTCTGCGGGGAACAGGAGTTGCCGTCGAGATAGAGGGCTCCGAGCTTCATGTGACGGGCAGTGTCTGCCGCAGCATCGAGTGCGCGATCGGCGTAGACAAGGCTGAAGATCAAATCAGCATCGGCGTAGGCGGACGCGGGATCCTCGCATCCGGTTACCTGATGCTCCTGAAGCCGGGCCTCCAGCGCCGGCCGCTCCTCAGCCATGGCGATCTTTTCATCATAGGCGGCGATCGAAGCGAGGATCGACCGGTTCCACCCCGACGCGAAGGCTGAGCCCGCCTCGCCAAAACCTCTGAGTGCAAGCCGCAGCTGATTCTTTCCGTCTGTCATTCCTGGCCTCCTGTACTCCGCTCAACATGGCAGCGGGAAGGGCATAAGCCAAGTGTCTATAGCCAGAACTTATAATGTCGGAGGAGGATCATAGAGTTCCACGCCCTCATCCTGAGCTTGTCGAAGGGCAAGGGTGCAGTTGCCACCAGCTTCCACTCCTTCGTGGTTCGACAAGCTCACCATGAAGGAGTGGGAATTCTACGCCCGGCCATGGGACATGCGCGAGCGGCGTGCGAGCGAGTCGACGATCACGGCAATGGCAAGCACTGCGCCGGTGATCATGTAGCGGAGCGATGATGACAGATCGATGAGCGTCAGGCCGCTTGCGATCGACTGAATGACGATGATGCCGAGCAGTGCCGAGAAGGCGCTGCCGCGACCGCCGAAAAGGCTTGTGCCGCCGATGACGGCTGCCGCGATGGCGTTCAGGTTGACGTCGCCGGTGCCTGCCTGCTGGCTTGATGAGGCTAGGCGGGCGGCGGCCAGGATCCCGCCAGCAGCTGCTAGTGTGCTGCAGGCAACGAAGGCCGTGATGTAGATGAAGCGTACGTTGATGCCGGAGCGTCGCGCAGCTTCCCGATTGCCGCCAACAGCATGCATGGCGCGGCCCCAGCTGGTGCGGGTGAGCGCGTAGTTCATCAGCACCACGAGCGCCACGAAGAGGGCGAACATCCACGGAACGCCGCGGCCCTGGTTGAGATAGAAGACGATGGCGCCGAGGCCGATGATGGTTATGGCCGCCTTCAGCAGGAGGTTGCTGAGCGAGGGGGCGGAGAGCCCCGCATTTCGCCTTCGTTGGGCCGAGCGATACCCTGTCAGGAACATGCCGACGCCCACCAGCAAGACGAGCGCGTAGGAGAGGGGATCGGGGATCAGCAGCATCTGGCCAAAGTTCACCAGCGGCGATCCGTAGGGCAGGTTGATCGATCCGGTATTGCCCAGGAGATAAAGCTGCATGCCAAGCGCGGCCAGCAGGCCGGCGAGGCTCGAGACGAAGCTCGGCATGCTGAAATAGTTGTAGAGCAGCGCGTAAAGCAGGCCGATCACTGACCCCGTCAGGAGAGCGGCGAGGATTGCCGCTGCCACTGGCCAGCCGTTGCTGACCCAGAGCACGCCGGTGATCGTTGAAGCCAGGCCGCTGACGGAGCCGACGGACAGGTCGATCTCGCCCACCATCAGCACGCAGACGACGCCGAGCGCGATAATGCCGACGGTCGAGCAGTCGAACAGCAGGTTGACCAGGTTGTTGCTCGAGAGAAAGACCGGGTTCAGGTATTGAAAGATAGAGCAGATGATGACGAGGCCGACGACCACGGGCAGCGAGCCGAGGTCACCGGTGCGGACGCGGACCCAGAAGGCGCGGATGGTTCCGGCCAGACCCTGCTCATGCTTTAGGCGGACATCCTGCTGGTCGAGCGGCACGTTGGTCGAAATCCGATTGCTCATGGATGATGCTGCCCCACGTCCGTCTGCTGGCGTCTGGCGGCTCTGCGCACGACCGCATTGTTGGACGCGCCAGTGATGGCTGCCACCAGCTCCTCGTGCGACGTGTCGGGCGTGAAGACGCCATTGTTGCGGCCAAGGCGCAGCACCACGATGCGGTCCGCAACAGCCAGAACGTCTTCCATGTTGTGGCTGATCATGACCACGCCGAGGCCGCGGTCGCGGACGCGTTCGATCAGGTCCAGAACCTCGGCCGTCTGGGCTACGCCAAGAGCGGCGGTCGGTTCATCGAGCAGAATGAGCTTCGGGTCGAGCAACAGCGAGCGGGCGATGGCGACGGTCTGGCGCTGGCCACCGGAAAGCGATGCGATTGGCTCGCGGACGCTCGGGATGCGGACGGAAAGCTCGTTCAGCAACGTCCACGCCTTGATCTCCATCGAGACTTCGTCGAGCCGGAAGGGGCTCAGCTCGCGGCCGAGGAAGATGTTGGCGACCACGTCGAGGTTCTCGCAAAGCGCAAGATCCTGAAAGACCGTCGCGATGCCGAGGTTGAGCGCAACGCTCGGCGTGGAAATGGTGACGGGCTCGCCATTGAAGATGACGGTGCCGGACGAGGGCTGGTGAACGCCCGCGAGGATCTTGACCAGGGTGGATTTGCCGGCGCCGTTGTCGCCCACCAGGGCGACCACTTCTCCGGCGTGCACATCCATGTCCACGTCGGTCAGGGCGGAGACCGCGCCGAAATTCTTCGAAATGCCCCGAAGGCTGAGAACCGGGGTTCGGGTGCCTGTCGGTCGTGTTGGCATGTGCTATCTGTCCCCGCCTTGGCGTGCCGGATGGACGCTCCATGCCCATTCCGGCCTCAGAATGAAGCCCGGGGCAGGGGCTGCCCCGGGGTGTCACTTCCTGATTTTACTGGGTGATGCCCAGCTCCTTGCAGCCCTCGGCGTAACGATCGACGCAGATGGTCTCTGCCGAGGCAATGTTGGTGTCGAACATTTCCGCCTTGATGTTCTCGCGGGTCACGACGGCCGGCACAAAGAGCTTGGACGGCGTGTTGTAGAGTTCCGTCTCGGCCTTTGGCGTTTCACCGCTCAAAAGCTGGATGGCGACGCGGGCAGCTTCCGCAGCCACGATTTCGCTCGGCTTGTTGATGGTGTTGTACTGGTCGCCTGCGATGATCAGCTGGAGGGCGGCGATGGTCGCGTCATTGCCCGTGACGGGCGGGAGCGGATCCACGCCCGCAGCCTTCAGAGCAGCAATGGCGCCGCCGCCGGTGCCGTCGTTTGCGGCCACGATGCCGACGATCTTGTCACCAAAACGGGTGATTTGGCCGCTTGCCCATTGCTGAGCGCGGGCGGGAACCCAATCCGGCGTGTCATATTCGGCAAGCAGCTCGTAGCCGCTGTTGTCGATGCCGGAATGAATGCCCTTCTTGATCAGGCCTGCTGCCGCATCGGTCGGCGAGCCGTTGATCTGCAGGAGGCCGCCCTTTTCCGGCGTCACACCAGAGGCTTTCAGGTGCTCGATCAGCGAGTCAGCGATCGACTTGCCGATGGCCTCATTGTCGAAGGAGACGTAGAAGTCGGCCACGGCTTCCGGGATCGGGCGGTCGTAGGCGATAACCTTGATGCCCTGGCCCTGCGCCTGCTTGACCAGCGAAGCGGCGGCTGAGGTGTCGACCGCGTCGAGCACCACGACTTTCGCACCCTGTGCGATGACGGAGTTGAACTGCTGCTGCTGCTTCGTCGCGTCCGCATCAGCGTTCAGGTAGATGACCTTGCAGCTCTCGCAAAGCTTCTTCATCTCGGCCAGGAAGCCGGGATGGTCGTGCTCTTCGTACCGGGTCGAGCCCTGATCGGGCATCAGAAAGGCGATTGTTTCGTTCGCGACCTGTGCCATACCGGCCGATGCGTAGAACATCATGCAGGTACCAAGCGCTGTCGCCAGTGCAGTAGACCAACGGTTCGTCACCATGAAAGCTCCTCCTCCGAGCGTTAGTTCAGGTCAACCAGTATCCGCACATGCGATTTGTTTTGAAGCAGTTCAGGTCTCCCAGTCTGAACCAGATAATACTCTACAGTCAGGCCGCAGTTCGATGCAGCCAATTCTCAAGCTATTGCAATAGTTTGCGCAACATTTGCGCAATCGATTGCGCAAACATAATGCGTATGGGGCAGTATAATGTCAACGAAGATGAATTGCTACTACGGCGATGGTCTAGGGGTGGACCGTTCGGCGGCGATTATCGCTGTTCGATACCTATCGTCAGGGATCTATCGGGTCAGGCGAACTGCTTCAGCACGTCCAGGGGGCCGGGCAGTGCGGTCCGCGGCGTGATAAGTTCGGGCGTCACACGATAAAGGATCGGCCTTTCCGGCGGGTTGTCCAGAATATCAAAGGCTTTCTTCAGCATGGCATCGACGTTCTGGCGGATCATGATGACCGGGAACGGCAGAAAGGACGCGAAGGGATCGTAGTCGTAGCAGCCCACCACCAGGTCGGCGTAATTGACTTGCGGGTGTTCAGCCATAAACCGGAGCAGACCTTCAAGATTGATAGATGAATTGATGAAGAGCGCCCGAGGTAAACGACCGCGTTTGGCGTAGAGTTCTTCCAGGGCCTGCCGGGTGTTATCAGCAGAATAACTTGTCATCCGCACGCAGTCTTCCGGGTCGTCGCCCAGGTGCTTCCGTTTGGCTGCGTGGAAGCCACGGATGCGTTCGCGTGTTGCATCGTCGTCACGCCCACCGAGCAGCATCAGCTCACGCCCTGAGGGAGGCTTGACCCCCGAATTCTGGAAATGGCGGATGATCGCTTCCGTGAGCAGCTGACCGCCAGCAAAATTGTCGGAGGTGACCGATGAGGCCCTGGTGCCCGGAAGATCAATGTTCACGTGCGGAAGACCGGCGGCCTGGCAAAGTTCGTGCAAGCCGTCAGGGTCGGTCGCGCCGCAGATGAAAAGCGATTCAATGGAATATGAAATGAGGGTGGAGATGGTGGCATGCTCCTCTTCGGGATCGCGGTTGCCGCTCACCACCACAGGACAAAGGCCCCGTAGCCTTACCTGCGCTTCGAAGGCCTGGGCCATGGCGGAAAAAAAGCGGCTATCGTAGAGCGGGAGCAGAAGGCCGATAAGACCCGAGCGGGAACTCTTCAGCCCCTGAGCCTGTCGGTTCGCCTTGTAGGCGTGTTGTTCTGCGAGATCCTGGATAGCCGCAGCGGTTCTCTCGCTGATCCGCCGCTTCTGCCACGTCCCATTCATCACCGCGCTGACGGTGGACGGCGAATGTCCTGAAAGCATGGACAGATCGTATATCGTAGGCTTCTTCTGCCTGCTGCGCATCCATCAGAGTCCCTAGTCAGAGCCATTTCAGAACAGCGAAGTTTAAGTTGGATGATCAGTTTGCCACAGGGAACGATTAATCAGCTATCTACCAGCTTCCACGTTCTCCGTTCGGACTACTGTCCGGTATTGCTTATGTTTCGGAAATAAACGCAATAACTGTCATAGGCTGTAATGGACTTTGCCCTCCAAACAAATCAGAGTTGATGGGTGGGGCGCATAGTTACACTAAAAGTCATATAACTACAACAATATATAATAGAATTAACATAGTAATGATCCTTTATTCACTGCAATCGGTCGCTGGTATTGCTGTTCTGGCGCTAATTTCCGGGTGCTCTGCCGTAAGCGTAAGGGGCGCTGACAATCCCAAGACGCCTATGGCCAACTTTACTCGGCCAGTGCAGGCAGGAGTGCGCCCTAAACAGCTGACATCCGTAGTCGGGATATCCGGTTCCCACGCCACCATGGAGGCGCTGGTCCACAGTACGATAAACTGGCACCCGACGATCAGTGAGGCGGCGGGTCGCGTCAAGGAGGCCCAGGAAAATATCATCGAGGCAAAAGCCGGATACCTGCCGGGCGTCAGCGGCGGGGTGCGTTCCACTTATTCAAAGGCCAGTGACGGGTCACTGTCACCCAAGGTCGAGATTACTGCCAAGCAGATGCTTTACGACTTCGGCAAGGTTGCCGGGTCAGTGGAAGCCGGAAAGGCGGGAGAGACGCTCAGCCGCGCTCGCCTCCTTGCTTCGGCTGACCAGTTGGCGCGTGATACGGCGATGGCCGTGATCGAGGTCCAGCGCAACCGACGCCTGCGAGAGGTTTCCCAGCGTGAGGTGGAGAGTATTGGGGCGATCGCGCGGCTTGTGGATAAACGCACGCTAGAAGGCGCCAGCACGGATTCCGATCAGGTGCAGGCGGCATCGCGACTGGAATCGGCGCGCGCCGCGCAGCTCCAGTACGAGGCCGCCTACCAGCGCGAGATGTCGGGTCTTGCAATCCTGACGGGAGGAGAAGCGGTTCCCTCCGACGACGTCCCGTCCTGGCTTCCTGAGGCATGCAACGTCGCCGATCCCGACTGGGATTCCGTTTCCGAAATGCAGGTTGCGGAAGCGCAGCACCAGCGGGCCGCAGCGCTTCTCAAGAGCAGCAGGTCGGAAACGCTTCCAACACTGGCGCTCGAGGCGAGGAGTTCCTACGATCTTAAGGACAGGGGCGGCGGGAAAGACGATCGGGTCGACTATTCTGTCGGGCTCAACGTTTCGACACCGCTCTATCAGGGGGGCGCCACCGCTGCTCGTGTACGGGCGGCGTCCTTTGCGCTGGAAAGTGCGGATGCAGCGCGGGACGGGGCACGTTCAACCGCAGCGATGCAGCTCAGGCAGGCTCGCCAGCAGGTGAGTTCGCTCAAGCAATTGCAGCGGAGCCTGAATGCCAGGACCAAGATTTCCGCCAAAGCCCGAGACCTCAACCGGATGCAATATCTGGATCTTGGAACGCGCACGCTTCTGAACGTGCTCGACGCGGAGAAGGAGCTGCATGAGGCGGAACTGCTCGCAGTCAACGCCGAGCACGACCTTCGGAGCCTCTATGTCACTTGCCTCTACTACTCAGGGAAAAGTCGTGAGCGCTTTGGCATCGGCACATCCCAGCGTCCAGGATTAAGCGAATAATGAGCCAGTCAATTGCCGCCATGGTGGAGCCTCAGGCTCCCGAAGAACAGCCGGAAACCTTCAATGCCAGTCGATGGATCGAGTGCCTGCGGCACGTGGTGCTCCACTACCGGATTGCGCATTCGCTGGAAGGCGCACGGCTGGCGGCCGAGGCCGACATGGCGAAGACCGAAGAGGCGCGTGTTCGCCACATCGCGCGCAATCTCGGGCTCAGGGTGCGGCTGACCCAGCCGGATGCGTCGGAACTCAGCCACTGGCAGCTGCCGGTAGTGCTGGCGCTTGCCGACGGTAACGTCGCCGTTGTCACCGCGATAGCAAAAGACGGAACGGCGAGCGTGCTTTTCGCCGAAGGCCAGGGCCTGGAGCAGCCTGTCCCGCTCGCCGACCTGCTGCAGCAGACGAAGTATGTGGTTCTCGCCCGCCCCGCCCGCTCGGTGGCGGACGCGCGTGTCGACGCCTACATCAAGCCGTTCCGCGAAGACTGGCTGCGCCGGATCATCGCGCGGGACTGGCGGTCTTACATTTCCATTCTCTTCGCGTCGCTGATCGCGAATGCCTTGGGCCTCTCCGGTATCATCTTCTCCATGCAGGTCTATGACCGGGTAATCCCGGCGGAATCGTTCAATACGCTCGCCGTTCTTTTCAGCGGCGTCATTCTCTGCATCGTCTTCGACTTCGCGATGCGGCGGAGCCGGATGGCCATCATCGATATCGTTGGAAAGCGCGCCGACCTGCAGATGTCGGACGAAGTGTTCGGCCACGCGCTGCGCGTGCGCAACGACGCACGGCCAACGTCGACTGGCTCCTTTATCGCGCAGCTACGCGACCTTGAGCAGGTGCGCGAGATGCTGACATCGAGCGCAGTGGCGGCGTTTGCCGACCTGCCGTTCTTCCTGCTCTTCCTCGCCATCTATTTCATGATCGCAGGCAAGCTGGTGGTCATTCCGCTGACAGCGCTCGTGCTGCTCATCCTCCCGGGGTTGCTGCTACAGCGCCGGCTTCGGGCACATGCAAATGAGGCAATGCGGGAATCGTCGCTGCGCAATGCCATGCTCGTGGAGACGGTGCAGGGGCTGGAAGATATCAAGATGCTTCAGGCGGAGCACCGTTTCCAGCAGCAGTGGAACCACTATACCGCGGTGACGGGTGCGGCGCAGCTGCGCCTTCGCGCGCTTACCAACGGCCTGAACGTCTGGACGCAGAATGTGCAGTCGGGCGTCTACGCGCTCACCGTCTTTGCGGGTGCGCCGCTTGTCATCAGCGGCGATATCACGACGGGTTCGCTCGTAGGGGCTTCCATCCTTGGTTCGCGCATGCTGGCGCCCATGAGCCAGGTGACGCAGCTGCTTGGTCGCTTTCAGCAGGCGCGGATTGCCAAGAATGGCCTCGACAACATCATGAAGATGCCGGTCGACCAGCCGGAGGATGAGCAGCGTATCGAGATGCCGCGTATATCCGGCAAGTACATGCTGCGCGATGCCGCCTACCGCTATGGTGAAGGGCTGCCGCTCTGCCTGCAGGTGCGTACGCTCAATATCGAGGCTGGCGAACGTGTTGCCCTGCTTGGCAAGAACGGCGCCGGGAAATCGACACTGTTGCAGGCGATGTCCGGTCTGCTGCGTCCGCACGAGGGCGAAATCCTGCTGGATGATTTGGCGCTTCATCAGATCGATCCGGCAGATGTGCGCCGCGATGTGGGGCTGCTTACGCAGAACTCGCGGCTCTTTCACGGAACCTTGCGGGACAATGTCACGCTCGGCGCGCCTTCGGCCAGCTCATCCCGCGTTCAGGAGGCGCTGGACATGGTCGGCGCCGATGCTTTCATCCGCAAGCTGCCCAAGGGGCTCGATTATCACATCCAGGAAGGCGGGCTCGGCCTTTCCGGCGGGCAGAAGCAGGCGATCCTGCTGGCACGCCTCATCCTGCGCGACCCTTCCGTCGTGCTTCTGGATGAGCCCACCGCTGCGATGGATGACGCGACGGAGCGGCACTTCATCGAGCGGTTCGGATCCTGGAGCGTCGGCAAGACGGTCATCATTGCCACCCACCGCATGCGGGCACTCGATGTGGTGAACCGCATCATCATGGTCGAAGGCGGCAGGATCGTGCTCGATGACGACAAGGATACGGCGCTTGCCACGCTTTCGGGGGGCAATGCCGTCCGGATCCACAAGGCCAAATAAGTTCAGGCGGGAGAGAAAAGAAATGGCAGCAACCAGCGGCAGCAGCCCAGCCTGGACCTTCGAGAACAATGACGCGGAAAAGGATCGGCGGACGCACCAGTTCATCGCACTGGTGACCGCACTTTTCGCCACGGCGGTTGCATGGTCCTGGTTCGCGGAACTGGACGAGGTGTCGACGGGGTCGGGCAAGGTGGTGCCCAGTCGGCAGGAACAGGTGATTCAGTCGCTTGAAGGCGGTGTGCTGGCGCAACTCTATGTGCGCGAGAATGAGGTGGTGGAGCCAGGGCAGGTTCTGGCGCAGCTCGACCAGACCATGTCGGAATCAAGCGTCGAGGAAAGTGCGGCGAGGTATCGAGCAGCCCTTGCGAGCGTTGCGCGGCTTACCGCCGAGGTGAATGGCGGCCGGCCTCAGTTCCCGAGCTATCTGGACGACTATCCGGATCTGGTGGCGGCGGAGACAGAGCTGTTTGAGGCCCGACGAAAGGCCCTTGAAGAGGAGACGTGGCTGCTCGACCAATCGATCGAGCTGGTCGGAAGCGAGCTTGCGATCAACCAAAAGCTGACGACCAGCGGGGCGGCGAGCAATGTGGAGGTGATCCGGCTCAAGCGTCAGTTGGTGGAGTTGCAGCTGAAGCAGGCCGAGACGCAGTCGAACTATGTCGTTCGCGCGCGTGAAGAACTGGCAAAGGCCAGCGCCGAGGTGAGCTCCCTATCTTCGGTGGTGCGCGGGCGGTCCGATACGCTGTCGCGTCTGACGCTGCGCTCGCCCGTGCGCGGCGTCGTGCAGAACATCGAAGTCAACACGATCGGCGGTGTCGTGCCGCCCAATGGCAAGCTGATGGGGATCATCCCGATCGATGACCAGCTGATCGTCGAGGCGCGAGTCTCCCCGCGCGACATCGCCTATATCCACCCCGGCCAGAAGGCGAGCGTCAAGATCACCGCCTATGACTATGCGGTTTTCGGCGATCTCGATGGGGAAGTGCGCAGCATTTCGCCCGACACGATGCAGGACGAGACCAATCCGCAGGTCTATTACTACCGCGTGTTCATCGAAACCGCGACGGATGCGCTGGAAAACAAGGCCGGCGAGCGCTTTTCGATCGTCCCCGGCATGGTCGCGACGGTGGATATCCATACCGGCTCGAAGACGGTATTCGAGTATTTGGTCAAGCCGTTTAACAAGGCCGGGGAAGCACTGCGCGAACGGTAGTCATGTAGTTCGTTTGCAGGATACAGTCTTCAGCACACAGGCCTAAGCTGCCGGGAGGAGTTCCACACACTCCCGGGAGAGAGGCCAATGCAGGATGAAGCGCCGCGCTTCGACTACGTGATCGTTGGGGCAGGATCTGCCGGCTGCGTGCTGGCGAACCGGCTCAGCGCAGATCCATCCGTCCGCGTGCTTCTGATGGAGGCAGGGCCGGGTTGGCCGCATCCATATTCCGTCATGCCGCGGGGATGGGTGATGCTTACGGGACATCCGAAGCGGGCATGGGCATTTCCCGTTGAGGCGGAGCACGGAAGGCAGAATGAGAGCTGGGCGAGGGGCCGGGGGCTTGGCGGTTCCAGCTCGATCAATGGCATGGTCTACTGCCGTGGAGCGCCGCAGGATTATGACGGCTGGTCAAGCTTTGGCGTGACTGGCTGGGGCTCGGAGGTGTTCGAGCAGGCCTTCGCTGCGATCGAGCGGACGAGGGATGGCGATGGCGGGCATCTGGAGACCAGCCTGCGCCCACTGCCTGAGCCTTTGCGAAGTGCGATTTATGAGGCGGGGACCGGGCTCGGTTATGCCAAACGAGATGTGATCTACGGTGCTGGGGAAGAGGCGGTCGGCCAGTACGCGCATTCCGTCGACCGGCGTGGCAGGCGGGCAAGCGCGGCGCGCGTCTTCCTCGATCCGGTGCGGAAGCGACCGAACCTCACTATCTGGTCCGATACGCGTGCTACAAAGGTTCTGTTCGAGGGCCGCAGGGCTGTGGGTGTCGCCCATCAGCGGGGAACGGTCCGCGCGGGAGAGGTGATCGTTGCCTGCGGGGCGATCCAGTCGCCGCAACTCCTCCAGGTTTCGGGTATCGGGCCTGCAGGCGTTCTGCGAAATGCCGGTGTTGAGATGCTCGCGGATCTGCCGGGTGTCGGCGAGAACCTGGCGGAACATCTGGTGATTGCGCTGCCGCAACGCCTACGCGAAATTCCAAGCCACAATGCCCGGCTGCGGGGCTTGAGGCTCGTGGCGGAAACGCTGCGCTACTGCCTCACCGGAACCGGGCTCATGAGCTATGGCGCATCGGAGATGGGCGCCTTTGTGCGCTCAGCGCCGAAGGTGGACTATCCTGATGTGCAGATTTCGCTGTCGCCCTATACGTTCCAGCGCGGCCTGCTGCAGGGGCGGTTGCGGCTAGAAAAGGAGCCGGGGCTGACGATCATCGGCTATGCGCTGCGACCGGAAAGCCGCGGCACGATCGCGATCCGCAGCGGCGACATTGCCGAGATGCCGTTCATCCAGCCGCGCTGGCTGGACACAGAGGGTGACCAGCAAACAGCTGTCGCCATGATGCGCGCGATGCGCCAGTTTGGAGCGCAGCCGAGCCTCGCCCGTTTTCTTGAGAAGGAGATCTGGCCGGGCCGCGTGGTGACGGGCGACGAGGAGCTACTTGCCGCCTTCCGCCGGAATTTCGTCTCAGGGCTCCATGCAGTGGGGACGTGTCGCACGGGCACGGACGGCATGGCCGTGGTGGACGAGAACCTGCGTGTGCACGGCGTTGAGGGGTTGCGGGTCGTGGATGCATCGGTCATCCCGTCGCCCGTCTCCAGCAATACCAATGGCCCGGTGATGGCGCTGGCATGGCTTGCCGCTGACCGTATTCTGGCGGGGAAGTGAAGCGCTTCCGTGTGAGGAAGCGCTTCAGCGAGAATAGTTGATCAGAAGAATGCCTGATGGCCGGTCTGGGCGCGGCCGAGGATCAGCGCATGAACGTCGTGCGTACCTTCATAGGTATTCACGGTCTCCAGGTTCTGGGCGTGGCGCATGATGCGATATCCGATCTGGATGCCGTTGCCACCATGCATGTCGCGCGCCATGCGAGCGATGTCGAGCGCCTTGCCACAGTTGTTGCGCTTGATGATCGAGATCATCTCCGGCGCCCAGTCGCCGGACTCCATCAGGCGACCTACCTGAAGAGCAGCCTGCAGGCCGAGCGCGATTTCCGTCTGCATATCGGCCAGCTTGCGCTGATAGAGCTGGGTGGCGGCCAGCGGACGGTTGAACTGCTTGCGGTCGAGGCCATACTGACGCGCCTGGAACCAGCAGTCCTCGGCAGCACCCATCGAGCCCCAGGCGATGCCATAGCGGGCACGGTTGAGGCATTCGAACGGTCCGCGCAGGCCTTCGACACCTGGAAGGAGCGCATCTTCGCCAACTTCCACATTCTCCAGAACCACTTCGCCGGTGATGGAAGCGCGCAGCGACAGCTTGCCTTCGATCTTCGGAGCCGAAAGGCCCTTCATGCCCTTTTCCAGCACGAAGCCGCGTATCTTGCCGCAATGGGCTTCCGACTTCGCCCAGACGACGAACACGTCGGCGATGGGCGCGTTGGAAATCCACATCTTGCTGCCGTTCAGCACGTAGCCTGAACCCGTCCTGGTTGCGCGGGTGCGCATGCCGCCGGGATCGGAACCTGCGTCCGGCTCTGTCAGGCCGAAACAGCCGATCCATTCGCCGGAAGCGAGCTTCGGCAGATAGCGCTGGCGCTGTTCCTCGCTGCCGAAGGCAAAGATCGGGTGCATGACGAGCGAGGACTGTACGCTCATCATCGAACGATAGCCGGAGTCGATGCGCTCGATCTCGCGGGCCACCAGCCCGTAGGAGACATAGCCGGCACCGATGCCGCCGTATTGTTCAGGAATGGTCACGCCGAGAAGGCCGGCCTCGCCCATTTCGCGGAAAATTTCCGGATCGGTGGTCTCTTCCAGATAGGCCTTTTCGACCCGCGTCGCGAGCCGGTCGGCTGCGAAACTGGCCGCTGCGTCGCGCAGCATACGCTCTTCTTCCGACAATTGAGAGTTAAGGCGGAACGGGTCCGCCCAATCGAATTGCGATTTGCTGCTCATGTCACTCCCACAGGCTGCAAGTTTGGTGATGCTTCGATGGGCGGCGACTTTAGCATTCCCTGCTGCTTTGTCTTCCGATTTTGCTATTTGAAATGTTCTATAAAATCGCCGATTCATGCGGACCGCAGGAGGCCTCAGGCTAGGCCACTTCTTCCGCTCCCGCCTGATTTGGTCTAGACGTAGAGCGACTTTTCTCCTGGCCCTCAGGAAGACGCCATGCCAGCTCCGCTCGCGCTACAGATTGCCAAGACCATCTCCGACGCCATTGCCAATGGCGAAATCGGTGATGGCGAACATCTGAGTGCGCCAAAGCTTGCCGTGCGATTCGGTGTGTCGCGCTCGCCGATTCGCGAAGCGCTTGAAGTTCTCTCCGGGCTGGGCTTTGCAGAACAGCGGGCGAACCGGGGCTATTTTGCCAAGGCGTCTGCTTCAGAAGGAACTGCATCCGACGCAGCACGGCTCTCACTGCCGTTCGAGCCTGCGAGCGCTTACCAGAAGATGGCTGAGGACTGGCTGACAGACCGCATTCCATCTGACGTGACGGAGCAGATGCTGCGTGACCGCTATCAGCTCACCAAGTCGCAGCTTTCGGACATCCTGACCCGTGCAGCAAGAGAAGGGTGGGCGCAGCCGAAGGCAGGCTATGGTTGGCAGTTCCTGCCGGTGGCCAAGACGCCGGAGGCATTCGAGCAGGCTTATCGCTTCCGGATGGTGATTGAGCCGGCGGCCATGCTGGAGCCGACCTATCAGATCAATCGGGCAGTCCTGGAAGAGCTGAAGCGGCTGCAGACACGCATGCTGGAACACGATATCGAACGGCTTCCCGGCGAGCGCCTGATGCAGCTCGGGACGCAGTTTCACGAGGAGCTGATCCAGTTCTCGGGCAATCCATTCTTCCATCAGTCACTGGTGCGCGTAAACCAGATGCGGCGATTGATGGAGTATCGCTCGCGGATCGATCGCCGTCGTCTCTATACGCAGTGCCGGGAACATCTGGAGCTGATAGGCATTCTCGAAACCGGTGATATCGTCGCCGCGTCATACCGGATGCGCCAGCATTTGGCCGGAGCACTTCGCGCGAAGACGCCTGTCGTGCTTAATGACGAGCAGACACTAGCTGTTGCGGAAAAATAGCTCATCCATTCTGGTAAATGCTATTTGCTGCGCTGCACAATGCTCAGTTTGCATGCGGATCGTTCTTGATTAAAACGATTATATTTGGGCTATTGTCTCTTTGGCGACGACGTGCCAACGTACCTGGCGCTCGGTCATCGCTGGCGGGATTGCATTTTTATAAAGAATTGTGCAATGAGTGGGCTGTTTCTCACAGGTGGGCGTTCTTAGCATGGAAACAGTCAATCTTGCAGCGGCAGCGGGGCCAGACCTGAAGCGGTTGCCTTACGTACTGCGCATTCTCCTGGAAAACGTCTGCCGCAACGAGCCTGACAGTTCCTACCGCGACAGCATTCTTGCCTGGCTTGAGGGCCGCACCAGCACGGAAGAGATCGCATTCCGCCCGTCGCGCCTGCTGATGCATGACACGACCTGCGGCCCGGCATTGGCCGATATCGCGGGGATGCGCCACAGCCTTGCGGAAGCCGGGTACGATCCGACACTTCTCAATCCGCAGGTGCCGATCAACGTTTCCGTGGACCACTCCATCGGCGTCGACAGCTTCGGCGCGCGCGATTCCATGCTGGTGAACATGCGACGTGAGCAGGAGCGCAACGAAGAGCGCTTCCGCTTCATGAAGTGGGCGCAGGCAAATCTCACCAACGTGACGATCCATCCGCCCGGCACGGGCATTATGCACACGTTCAACCTCGAGCAGCTGGCGACGGTCGTCACCGAGCGGGACGGCTGGCTGTTCCCCGATACGCTGATCGGAACCGACAGCCATACGCCGATGATCAACGGGTTGGGCGTTCTGGCCTGGGGCGTTGGCGGGCTTGAGGCTGAAGGCGTGATGTTCGGCCTGCCGGTGATGATGCGCATTCCCGATGTCATCGGCATCCGGCTCACCGGTGCGCTGCCGGAAGGCGTGATGGCGACGGATCTCGCGCTGCGCGTGACGCATGAGCTCAGGGCGCGCGGTATCGACAATCCGTTCGTGGAGTTCTTCGGTCCCGGCGTTTCCACCCTGACGGTCGGACAACGCGCGGTCGTCGCCAACATGGCGCCCGAGATGGGCTCGCAGACGGCCTATTTCCCCATCGATGAGCAGGCGGTTGCCTATCTCAAGGCTACCGGAAGAAGCACGGACCATGTTGCCCGCGTAGAGGAATATGCGCGCAGCAACGGTCTCTGGTTCGAGCCTGATCTTGAGCCGGTCTACACCGAGGTGCTTCCGCTCGATCTCAGCACCGTTGCAGTCTCCATCGCCGGTCCGCAGCG
The DNA here is from genome assembly GCF_014641695.1 of Nitratireductor aestuarii. Lineage (GTDB taxonomy): Bacteria > Pseudomonadota > Alphaproteobacteria > Rhizobiales > Rhizobiaceae > Chelativorans > Chelativorans aestuarii. Next base: position 91,553 of record NZ_BMIF01000008.1, read on the forward strand.
TCCACAAGACCTGATCCGCCCGGCAGACGCGGGGCGGTCGCTGGAGCCGCTTCTGAAGAAGAGGGGCGAGCTGACTAGGGCTGAGGGCGAGCCTGCGATCAGCGACGGCGATGTGGCAATTGCTGCGATCACGAGCTGCACGAATACGTCCGACATCCGCTTGAATATTGCCGCCGGGCTGCTGGCGAAGAAGGCAAATCAGCTGGGGCTCAAGCCGAAGTCCTGGGTCAAGACGTCCTTCTCGCCGGGCTCGCCTGCTGCCGCACGGTATCTCGGCCGCGCCGGTCTGATCGACGATCTGGAAGCGCTGGGCTTTGGCATCGTGGGCTTCGGCTGCATGACGTGCATCGGCAACTCCGGTCCGCTGCTTGAGCCGGTCACGCAAGCGATCCAGGATCATGGCGTGCTGCCGGTGGCCGTGCTTTCCGGTAACCGCAACTTCCCGGGCCGGGTGCATCCGCTGCTGTCAGCCGGATTCCTTGCGTCGCCGCCGCTTGTCATCGCCTATGCCATTGCGGGCACGGTGAATGTCGATATTCAGAACGATCGGCTGGGGACCACGGCAGATGGCCGCGACGTCTACCTGCGCGACATCTGGCCAACAGCGCAGGAGATCGAAGAAGCCTATCAGCGTGGCGCGGTGGCGGCGGATTATCCGGAGGCCTTCGCGGAGGCTACCGACAGCAAGCTCTGGCAGAGTGTGGCAACGCCCGAGGGACCGCTCTATCCCTTCGAGGAGAGCTCGACCTATTTGCGCAAGCCTTCCTTCGCCACCTTTGGCGCGCAGCGGAGCTGGCAGAGCTTTGCTGCTCATCCCGTGCTGGTGCTGGGCGACGACATCACGACCGACCAGATTTCGCCAGCCGGTGCAATTCCCGCCAAGAGCGAGGCAGGTCGGTATTTGATCGAACGCGGGGAAGACCCGAACGATCTCAACGTCTATTCGTCGCGCCGCGGCAATTTAGAGGTGATGGTGCGCGGCCTCTTCACCAACCGCAGCGTGGTGAACCATATCGCGCCGGATGTAGCCGCAGGCGACTGCGTTGACCCGGCAACGGGCGAGCACCTGCCGCTCTACAGGCTCGGCCAGCGGCTGCGCGAGCGTGGCGAAGCAGGGGTCATCCTGGCGGGTGAGCGTTACGGCGCGGGATCGTCGCGCGACTGGGCGGCCAAGGGCACGGCGCTCATCAATGTCAGCGCGGTGATCGCCAAGAGCTTCGAGCGCATCCATCGCACCAACCTGATCGGCATGGGCATCCTGCCGCTGAAGATGCCGGCGGATCTGGAGCCAAGCCAGCTCGAGCTTCGCCCCGGCGATCTCGTGGAAATTGATTTCGGTCAGGATACATTGAAACCCAGGCGCACGGTGACCGTTCACTTGCGTTACCGGGATCGCGCACCTTTTAGTTTCGACACGGTTGCACAAGTCGAAACTTTGCTTGAAACTCAACTTCTTGAAAACGGAGGGATTATTCCATTCATTCTTAATCGGGCGGCGAATGCCGCAGCTTGAAGAAGTCTAACGGAATATCGGCTATACTCACATAGCCGGAGGAACGCACCACAAGGTGCACAACATGGATTTAGTTCTTGGGAGGCTCCATGAATATGTTTGCAAAGCTCATTGGCTGCGGTGTTGCTGCACTCTGCCTGAGCATGTCCAACGCTGTTGCACAGGATGCAAAGCTTGGTGAACTTTCGATCATCGCTCCTGCGGGCGCTGGCGGCGGCTGGGACAGTGCTGCGCGCGCCATTCAGCAGGTGATGACGGAAACGGGGATTGCACGTTCCATCCAGGTTCTCAACGTTCCTGGCGCTGGCGGCACCGTGGGTCTCGCACAGTTTGCGACGGGCGCCGGTTCCGATGCGAACCAGCTCCTGGTTGGCGGCATCACCATGGTGGGCGCCATCATCTCCAACAATGCTCCGGTGAAGCTTGACGCCGTGAAGCCGCTCGCCCGCCTCACGGGTGACCCGCTCGCCGTCGTCGTTCCGGCAAGCTCGGACATCAAGACGATCGATGACCTCCTGGGCAAGATCAAGTCCGACGTGGCTGGTACGGTCTGGGCAGGTGGTTCGGCCGGTGGTGCTGACCACATGCTGGCTGCACTGCTGACGGAAGCTGCGGGCGAAGATCCGAGCAAGGTGAACTACGTTGCCTTCTCGGGAGGTGGCGAAGCTCTCGCTGCAATGCTCGGCGGTCAGGTCGTTGCCGGTATCTCCGGTTACGGCGAGTGGCAGGGCCAGATCGAATCCGGCGACCTGCGCGCGCTGGCGATCTCCTATCCGGAGCCGATCGAAGGCATCGACGCCCAGCCGCTGAAGGCACAGGGCGTGGACGTCGAGCTCGTCAACTGGCGCGGCATCTTTGCGGCTCCGCAGGTGTCCGATGAGGACATGGCGAAGCTCACAGCCGCCTTCGATGAGATGGTCAAGTCCGACAAGTGGCAGGAACTGCTGAAGGCACGTGGCTGGGCTGACTACTATCTGCCGGCTGACGAGTTCGCCTCCTTCCTGACCGAGGAGACCCAGCGTATCGAGGGCATCCTCACCAGCGTCGGTCTTGCGGGCAAGTAAGCTGCAATTCAAAGGGTGGAGCCTTCTGGGGCTCCGCCCAACTTCTATTTTGAACACGCCGCTTTAGGCCCGTTCCACACCTCAATTTCGTAGCAAGGAAGCTGACTATGGCTGAAGTTGCACCGGGAGGTCATCAGCGATGGGCGCTGGATCGCCCAAAGCTTGTCACCGGCATCATCCTCTTGGCGTTTGCAGCGGTGACTGCCTATGACGCATACAGCATGAGTTTCCGTTCGGCCTATGGTCTGAACCCCAACACCGCCTCCTATCTCGTCGCCGGCATCCTCGCTATCCTCGGCATCGGGCATTTCATCAGCGCCGCGCGTCCTAGCGAAGGCGCAGCCGTGGTCGAGGCCGACTGGAAGGCCGTCGGCATGATGGGGTTGGCGCTGGCATCGCTCATCGCCTGCGTCTACTTCGGTGCCGGGTTCATCGCCGGTTCCACGCTTCTGTTCGCCTTCACGGCGCGCGCATTCGGCCGCAAAGCCTTCATCGTCGATGTCATCATCGGCTTTGTCATCGCAGTTCTCATCTTCCTCCTGTTCAACAAGCTCCTGACCCTGACGTTGCCGATGGGTCCGCTTGAACGCCTTATCTAGGGTCGCTGCCTGATGGATACCTTAATGCTTCTGGCGGGCGGTTTCGCCCAGGCGCTGACGCCGATGAACCTGCTGTTCGCGCTCATCGGCGTGTTTCTCGGTACGGCGGTCGGCATTCTGCCGGGCATCGGACCGGCTCTGACGGTGGCGCTTCTGCTGCCCGTCACGTTCAAGCTTGATCCGGGCGGCTCGCTCATCATGTTTGCCGGCATCTATTACGGCGGCATGTACGGCGGCTCCACCACCGCCATCCTGCTCAACACGCCCGGTGAAGCGGCATCAGTCGTCACCGCGCTCGAAGGCAACAAGATGGCTCGACAGGGCAGGGGCGGGCCGGCGCTCGCAACCGCCGCGATCGGCTCCTTCGTCGCGGGTCTGGTTGCCACGATCGGCATCGCCTTCCTCGCCCCCGTGATCGTCAAGGTCGCTGTGAAATTCGGTCCATGGGACTATTTCGCGCTGATGATGATCGCCTTCGTCACCGTGTCCGCAACCTTCGGCAATTCGCCACTGAAGGGTCTTACCAGTCTGGCGCTCGGCCTGTGGCTTGGCCTCATGGGCATTGACGGACTGACGGGGCAGGCGCGACTGACATTCGGCGTTCCGGAGCTTCTGGACGGCATCGAAGTGACCACGCTTGCCGTGGGTCTCTTCGCTATCGGCGAGGCGCTGATGGTGGTCTCCATGCACAAGACCAACGCTGAGAAGCCGATGGCCATCAAGGGTTCCATCTGGATGAGCCTTGAGGACTGGAAGCGCTCCTGGAAACCATGGCTGCGCGGAGCTGCCATCGGCTTCCCGATCGGCGGTCTGCCGGCCGGCGGCGCCGAGGTCCCGACCTTCCTCAGCTACAACCTCGAGCGGAAGCTCTGCAGGGACAAGAACGCGTTCGGCAATGGCGCGATCGAAGGCGTTGCCGGTCCGGAGGCTGCCAATAACGCCTCGGCCGCCGGCACAATGGTGCCGCTGCTGACGCTCGGCCTGCCGACATCGGCGACGGCTGCGGTGATGCTCGCGGGCTTCCAGCAGTACAACATCCAGCCGGGTCCGCTGCTGTTCGTCCAGCACGCGCAGCTGGTGTGGACGCTGATCGCTTCGCTCTTCATCGCAAACGCGATGCTGCTCGTCCTCAACCTGCCGATGATCGGCCTCTGGGTGCGCCTGCTCAAGATCCCGACGCCATGGCTCTACGCGGGCATCCTGGTGTTCGCTGCGATGGGCACGATCGCCGCCAACCCGTCCGTGGTGGAGCTGATCATCCTGGTGCTCTTCGGTATCGCGGGCTTCCTGATGCGCCGCTACGATTATCCCGTGGCCCCCGCAGTGGTCGGCCTCATCCTCGGGCCCATGGCGGACCTGCAGCTTCGCCGCGCGCTCCAGATCAGCCTTGGAGATCCGATGGTGTTCCTGAACCACTGGAGCTCGGCAACGATGCTGGCGATCGCCTTCATCGCGCTTGTTGCTCCGTTCGTGTTCAAGGGACTTTCACGCTTCCAGGCGGAAGAGGACTAAAGACAGGGAAACTAATCTGGATCATTTCGGCGTTCCATCGGCTGAAATGATCCAGATTTCTCCGGTCCATCCATCCTCCATCCGGGTTAGCCTGCATTGATCCAGTCTGATTACTGGTCTAAACCCGGAATGTAGGGTGGGGGTACTGCTTCATGCAGGTGCTGATCCGCTGAAGCATGGGCAGGAATCCAATGAGTTTTTTCGGGAGGACAGTTTCAATTCGGCACCTCGGCCGGATGGTGTTGATCTATGCCGGCGCCTTCATGTGCGGCTACGTAGCCAATTGGCTCCGGCTGCCGCTCGCCTGGATGATCGGCCCGATGCTGTTTGCGGTTGCCTTTCGTCTGTCCGGCCAAGACCTGCAGGTACCCGTCGTCTCCCGGCAGCTGGGTCAGATCCTGATCGCGGCCTCCGTGGGACTGGCATTCACGTCCGACGCACTTTCGGCCATGGGGTCGCTCATCGTACCCATGATCGTCGCTGCCATCATGACGATCATCTTCGCGTTCATCGTCGGCGCGTTCATCAAGGTAGCCGCAAAGGTTGATGTCGTGACGGCGACGCTCGCCGCGTTGCCGACCGGCCCGGTGGAAAGCGTCAGCATTTCCCTGAAACACGGGGTCAACCCTGCGCCCGTCCTGTTCACCCAGACCTTCCGGATCATGTCGCTGGTGTCGCTGATACCGCCTGTCATCGTGGCATTGGACGGAAGCGTCACGGATCCCACGGCAGTCCTGCGCAACACCGTGTGGACGCCCAGCGGCAGCCTGCTTCTGTTCGCCCTTGCTGTCTGCGGAGTAGTCGTCGCCAAGCTGATACGCTTGTCGAACCCATTCTTCCTCGGGCCTCTCGGCGCGACCGTCATAGCATCGGTGCTCGAAGCACCCGTCACAGGATATCCTTATCCGGTGCTGGTCACCGCCCAGGTGTTCCTTGGGGTGTTCATTGGCGGGGCGTTCGATCGGGCCGTTCTGCGCCAATTGGGTCGATTTATTCCGGTCTCTATCGCCGCCGCATTCCTGATGGCGTTCCTCTGCGCGCTTCTCGGCATCGCCTTCGTCTATTGGACGGGCCACAGCTGGCAGGTGATGATCCTCGCGACTGCGCCGGGCAGCGCGACGGAGATGGCGCTGACGGCCAAGATCCTCCAGCAGGGTCTGGCGATCGTGACGGCTTTCCACGTGCTGCGGATCTTCGTGATCCTGCCCACGGCACCGTTCGTCATCGGTGTTACGGCAAAACTTGCTGCTTACTTCGAAAGAAAGAAGGCTGAGCAGGGGGCGTAGTCGAGTAAATGGCCGCAATTCCGGACGGAAAACCGGTTTCTACTTTTCCTGGAATTGCTCTAGAACCCACCGCCGGTGCGGAAACCACCGCCTCCGCCGCCTCCGCCACCGCGGGAACCTCCGCCTCCGAAGCCACCGCCGAATCCTCCGCGCGAGCCGCCGAAAACACTGCCGCTGCTGCGGCGCGTTGGAACGGTCGAGCTGCCGCCACCCTGGCGATAGCCGCTGCGCAGCGCGTCGCGCAGTTCCTTGGAGGATAGAACGCCGCCGATGATGCCGCCGATGACGTCGCCGATCAGCTTTTCGTTGATGAAGGTGCCGCCGCCGCGTTCATAGCCCGAACGGCGGAAGTCCTCGCGCGACCGCTCGAGCTCGGCACGGCGCTTGGCGATGGTGATCATCGTACGGCGGGTTTCATCCACTTCGCCTTCCAGCTGTTCGAGCCGTGCGGCGTTCGCCTGCAATTGCTGAACGATACGCTCGTCGTCGGGCGTTGGGGTTTCCAGGGCTTCCCGGAGCAGGACGCGGAGGTCGTCGCGTTGCAGTGCTGCCGAGAGCTCGGCAAGTGCGCCGCCCAGGCCTGCATTGCTGGTATCATCGAGCAGCGCCTGACGCTCCTGATCGATTGCCGCAAGCTGCTGTTCAAGGTCCGCGATCTCGGCGTCCTGCGCCTCGAGGGCCTCCACCGCGCGCTCGTGCTCCTTCTCGAGCTGAACGATCCCGTCGGCTTCAAGGGCCTTGCGCTCAAACGCGACAAGCGCGGCCTCTGCTACCGCCAGATCTTCCTTGAGGCGCTCGGCGTGGGCGCGCAGGCGCTTCGGGATCTCAGTCAGCGCGAAATAATTCTGGCGCGCCTGCTCGTACTGAACGACGCGCGCCACGAAGGCATCGCCCATCCGCGCGATGGGGCCGGCGCGATAGGCCGACGTGCCGTAGCCGCGGTTCCAGAGATAGACAAACAGATTGTCGGCCAGATATGGTTTAGACTTCTCGTCGCGGTCGGCTTCGGAGTGTGTTGCTTTCTCCTCGGCCGCCTCGGCCTGGGCTTCAAGGCTGTCGACCTTGGCATTCAGCGCCTGCCATTCGACCTCATCCGATACGCGGGCCTGCGTCCGCTCGGTGAGACCTGTGATGGCGTCGGCTGTGGCTGTCACGGCATCCGACAGACCCGCCCGGCGGCTGCGGCTGGCCTCAATCGACCCTGTCAGCGCGTTCTTGCGGTCATCCACTTCCTGCAGCCTACGCTTCTGCTCGTCGATGGCGGAGAGGGCTTTGCGCTCGGCGCTGTCGAGGGTGCGGAGGATCTGGTCGTCACGAAGGGCGTCCATGCGGATCTTCGCCAATGCGCGGTAGAGATCGGCCTGCTCGGCACGCAGGCGCGTCATTTCCTGGGTTGTGGCCTCGATGACGTGCTGCAACTGCTGCTCGTCCTGCCGCACCTTGAATGCCGCCTGATCGATGGTGCTGAGGGTGGTGGAAGCGCTGATCATGTTCACCCTACCACTTGGTTATCGCGCCGCCCGACACGCTTACGCGATAGGACGGTTCAAGACTGCCGCGACGCTTCTCAGCGAGGACATTGTTCTGGATGATGCCGTCGTCCATCTTGTCGCGAGCGACGGCGTCGTAGGTCGCCTTTGGCACGCGCACACCCCACTTGGAGACAACCTCGGTGCGGTTGTTCTCTTCATTGGTAATCGGCATCGAGATAGCGGAGCCATCGGGCTTAACCGCCTCAACGATCAGATAGTAGTTGCGTGCGCCGGTGTTCACATCCGGGATGCGGTAGACGCCGCTCTGCTCACCCTCGCGGCTGACGACGCGCAGAACGTAGGTTTCGCGCAGCGCTTCCGTCAGGCGGTTGAGGGCTGCGACACTGACCCGCGCGGCTTCCGCATCGGAGCGGGAGAGGGCAGCGGTGGCATCGGTCCGAAGCTGCTCGACCCGCTCACGCGCGTCGTCCGACTGCGCTTCGCTGAGCGCTGCTTCCGCCGCTGCCTGGATCTGACGCGGCAGGGTTTCCGTCAGCTCGCGCGCGGCGGTGATCTGAGCCTGCTCGGCGCGCTGATCCTGCCAGACGCTCCAGCTTGCCCAGCCGACGACGAGCAGAACCACGAGCGCCAGAGCCTTGGCGATCGTCCCCCGGCGTATCCAGAGGCCAGCCAGCGTGCGCTTGAAGCTCGGTGGCGTCGGCGTGTAGGTGAAACGGCTCTCGCGCAGGGCGCGGATGCCTTCATCGAGAATGCGATCGGAGACCTCGAGCCCCTGGCTCTCATAGATGCTGCGCAGGCGCTGCTTCAGGTTGTCATCGCGCCCATCCTGCTCCAGCTCGCGCAGGGCAACGCCTTCCTCGTGGCGGAGCGTGTCCACCACGTCCATCGCGAGCATCAGCTCATCAAGCGGCGCTGCCGGCGTCTGTCCGGCCGCGGCGGTGGGTGCAGCAACAGTGCTCATGGCTCAGGTCTCTGGGCGCGCGATCAGCCTTCCAGCACCAGTGCGTTGCCTTCGGCTGCAAGGCGCGCGATGCGCTTCTTGCCATCCTCGACGGCGTCGCGGATCTCGGCGCTGTTGCGGGTCGAAAGCTCGCGCATCTCGGAGATGATCTCGACCGAGCGGGTCTGGAAGTTGACGACGCTGTCGACCAGCTTCTTGACCGCATCAGCGCGGATGGTCGGGCCGTAGCCCGCCTTCAGCGCCTCTTCCTGAACCTTGCCGCCGATCTCGGCCAGCGTCTCCAGCGACTTCGACACGCCTTCCTTCATCTGGTTCAGCGTCTGCGTTGCTTCATGCAGGCCGAAGAGGCCGGTGAAGGACGCCTTGAGCGCAGTCAGCACGGACTCGTTAGTGGAGAAGAAGGACACTGCCTGCTGGTAGACGCGCTCCTTGGCGTTGGTCGTCTGCATCAGGCGGGCCATCACTACTTCCGAGGTGTTGTAGCTGATGGTCATGTTGTCAGCGAGATCCTTGGCGACCTGGTAGCGGCCTTCCTCGTTCTGCACGCGGCGCAGGTGCTCGTCGCGGATCAGTTCCAGCCTGGCGCGTTCGGCCACTTCTCCGCCCTCGGCGAAGGAGGACACGGCCTCGGAGGCCTTGGCAAGACCTTCCTTGGCGGCGTTGAGCTGGTTTTCAGCGGCCTTCAGGATCTCGAGGGCCGCGACCTCGCCATGCTTCAGGGCGCCGCGGAAATCGCGATAGGCTTCCAGAATGATCTGCTCGCGCTCGATGTTCGCCTTGGTGTCGCGCGAGACTTCAAGATAGGTGTCCTTGATCTCGTCAAAGCGAGTGGCAATGTCGCCACGGGAAATCTTCATCCACGCGTTGGTCGCCCGCTCGAAAATGTCGAGCTTGCCGTCCTCGATCTGGTCGACCATCGTCTTGGCGTCGTCGCGGATCGAGTCGAAAGCCTTGGTGATCTTCTCGTAGCGCGTGCCGATCTCCATCTCGGCGACCTGCTCGCGCACCACCTCGTTGAAGATGCTCATCTGCTGGAGCGTGCGGGTGATGATCGCGATCTTTTCCGGCTCGATGTCGGCGATCTTCTCCAGCAGCCCAACGATTGGCGACGGTTCCGTCTTGTCCTGGACAAGGCCGAGGTCGCGCAGCTTGCCCATGGCCAGATCGAGGTATTGCAGGGGAGTTTTGACAGCGATCTCACTCATGGAAACAATCCTTGATGAAGAGTTAAGCTTGACCTTGGCGCGCGGCCTTGGCAACACGATGAACAACGAAACTAACTGACGTTGTTCAGTATAAGCAAGCTCCTTTGAAACCGTATGAAGGATATGCCAAACGCGGCGTTGCGGGCAGGCATCCTCTCTGATTCATTCGGTTATGGGGCGGAATTGATTCGCCGCGTTATGTGGCAGAGAGGTTGTGATGGTCGGTGAGCCCGTTGGCGAGTCTCAAGCGTTGAGGCCGCGTCTTACAGTTCTAGGTGTTGGTGGTGGCGGCGGCAATGCCGTCAATAACATGATTGCGCAGGGTCTGGACGGGACGGAGTTCCTTGTCGCCAACACGGACGCGCAGGCCCTGACGATGTCGAAGGCTGATCGTCTGATCCAGATGGGTACGCATCTGACCGAAGGACTTGGCGCCGGATCGCTGCCGGAGGTTGGCCGTGCGGCCGCCGAAGAATCCATCCATGAGATCATGGACCACCTTTCCGGTACGCACATGTGCTTCATCACCGCCGGCATGGGTGGCGGCACCGGCACGGGTGCGGCGCCAGTAATCGCACGCGCGGCGCGCGAGGCAGGCATCCTCACCATTGCGGTGGTAACGAAGCCCTTCCTGTTCGAAGGTACGCGCCGCAGCCGTATGGCTGAGCAGGGCATCGCCGAGCTGCGCGAAGCGGCCGACACCGTGATCGTGATCCCGAACCAGAACCTGTTCCGGGTGGCGGACGCCAACACCACCTTCGCGGAAGCCTTCCAGATGGCCGACCGCGTGCTCTACGCCGGCGTTGGCTGCATCACAGACCTCATCGTGAAGGAGGGTCTGATCAACCTCGACTTCGCGGACGTGCGGACGGTGATGAAGGGCATGGGCCGCGCGATGATGGGCACGGGCGATGCCGCAGGCGAGGGACGCGCACGCGTTGCGGCCGAGATCGCGATCTCGAACCCGCTGCTCGACGACAACAGCATTGCCGGCGCGCGCGGCGTTCTCATCTCCATCTCCGGCGGCCATGACATGACGTTGTTCGAGGTGGATGAAGCCGCAACCCGCATCCGCGAAGAGATCGGCGACGATGCCGACATCATCGTCGGCGCGATCTTCGACAATCGCCTGGAAGGCCGCTTCCGCGTGTCGGTGGTTGCCGCCGGCCTTGAGGAGCGCGCTGTGGCCGCTGCCTGAGCCCGCGCTTCATGAAGTTCTTCGTCGGGGCCCTCGCGGCCCCGATGTCGTTTACCTGCAAATGGGGGGCAATAACGGCCTCATCCTGAGCCTGTCGAAGGACGAGGGGTTCAGTATCCGCAGCTTCTCACCCCGTGGTTCGACAAGCTCACCATGAGGGGCGAGAAGCTGGCAAATCGGCGCTGAAGCGACCTAGCCGTCGTTGCTGGCGTTGAGTTCCTCGGGGCGTTTGCCTTCCTCATTCAGCCTTAGCATCTGGTTTTCCGTCAGCCACCGCTTGAGGATGAGCCGTATGGCCTCCGGCCGGGTCTCGATGCTGTGATGATCCACCAGCCTGTCGACCGCAGCGAGCATCTCAGCATTGAGCTGGACCGAAACCGCCGTCAGTTCTCCACCATTGTCTTCCGAAGTGCCTGGCATCGCAGTGACCTCTACGTTCGTGCGATGATGATAACGCATGAAAGAGGATTTGGTGGCATGGGAGTGGATCGACCGACTTTCAAAAGAGTCACCATCTCCCTAGACAAGAGTGCTAAGGTTGTTCTTGATAACAAGGCATGCTGAAGGCACGATTTGGGCCGCGATAGATGGGACAGGATGTGAGTGGACTCGGACGACACGCGATGAAATCTTCCACACATGACATGCCCGATTCGAACCTGAGAAAAGTTATGGGACAAACCACCTTAAAACATACTTTCGCAACAAATGCCCACGATTCCTCCGTGTGCGCTGTCAGCGATGCAAAATTGGAGAGCAAGGTGGACGTCTATTTTTCGGCCGACATAGAGACGGACGGACCTATCCCTGGTCCATACTCGATACTCTCCTTCGCGCTGGTCTATGCCGGGATCTATGACGGCAAGTCTTTCAAACGGCCACTTAGCTACGATCACTATCTCTACCGCGAGTTGCGGCCGATTTCCGAAGATTTCGAACCTGAGGCTTTGGCAGTTAACGGTCTCGATCGAGATGCATTAATGAAGACGGGGATGCAGCCAACGCAGGCTATGCGTGAGGCAGGCGAGTGGGTGCGCAAGATAGCAGGAGGTGGAAATCCTGTTTTCGTCGCTTATCCACTTAGCTTTGATTGGACGTGGCTATACTGGTATTTCGTGCGTTTTACGGAACAAGGATCACCCTTTGGTCATTCGCGCTGTTTCGACATCAAAACAGCCGTTTCGGTAAAGACCGGATTGCCAATCGCCGGAGCAGGTCGTGCGAGAGTGCCTAGCGAACTTTTGCCAAATAGAAAGCATACACATCATGCACTTGATGACGCCATAGAACAGGCGGAGCTATTCGCAAACGTATTTGAGTGGGGGGCGGAAAATGGAGTATTTGGAAAAGAGAAGATCTGATACTGAGCGTCGCTTTGAGGAACTTCGGGGGCTGCTGGGCAAAGCGATTGATCTGGTTGGTGACAAGGCTTGCGTCTACGCGACTGGTTCCTTTGGGAGGCTGGAAGCAGGGCAGAACAGTGATCTCGACCTTTTTATCGTGAGTAAAACGGCGACTAAAAATGGCTTTGAAATTAGGCAGCTCAGCAATCTGGATGAGATCTTAGTAAAGGCGAACCTCATCAGCGCCTTGCGCGAGCTGGGGATGCCTGAGTTTGACTCTGATGGAAAGTATCTAAGTCATTATTCGGTTAAGCAATTCACTGATTTGTTAGGTAAGCCGGATGACGATGCAAATAATACGCTTACCGGTCGATTGCTATTATTCCTGGAGAGTCGGCCGCTAATCGGTCAAGAGACCTATGATGAGATCATAGGTGAAGTGATCGCTTCATATTGGAGAGACTATAGTGATCACGCTCAATGCTTTATGCCTGCTTTTCTTGCGAATGACATTCTTCGACTGTGGCGCACATTCTGTGTCAACTATGAAGCAAACACAAAAACCGTCCCGGAAGAAAAGAAAATACAAAGAAAAATTAAAAACGATAAACTAAAGCACAGCAGGATGCTAACTTGCTATTCAGCTCTGCTGTTTCTCTTAGGCGTGTTCAAGCGTGAGGAGACTGTCTCGTTAGAGCGAGCGATGCAGATGACTCAGAAGACCCCGACAGAACGCCTTCAGTGGCTCTTGGACCAAAAAGAATTCGGTTCCATACATGATACCGTTATTCAACTGCTCGACAAATACGCGCAGTTTCTGGAGAGGACCGATAAGCCGAAGGCGGTTCTTGAATCAGAGGTCAAAGCAAATTGGCAGAGCTGGACGGATGAATCCTATGAGTTTGGAGACCTAATGTTCAAAGCGCTCTCCAAACTTGGTGAAGACAATAAGTTCTATAGATTGCTGGTCGTCTAGATGGGCGCAACGAGGCGGGCGACAAGCGCGCCTCGCCACCTCCACGAAGACTTATTACAATCGCCGCTCATGTTTTCCTTCCGCTATTTCCTCCGCCACCTTTGCGCAGAAGGCCGGGAGGTCGTCGGGTTTGCGGCTGGTGACGAGGCCCTGGTCGGTCACGACTTCTGAATCTTCCCAGAGGCCGCCGGCGTTGATGACGTCCGTCTTGATCGATCCGTAGGAGGTCATGCGGCGGCCTTCGGCGATGCCGGCTTCCACCAGCAGCCACGGGCCGTGGCAGATTGCGCCGATGGGCTTCTTGGCGTTCCAGAAGGACTTTACGAAGTTCACAGCCGTCTCGTTTGCGCGCAGCGTGTCCGGGTTCATCTGGCCGCCGGGGAGCACCAGAGCGTCGTAGTCGGCCTCGGAGGCTCCGTCGAGCGCGCGGTCCACCGGTACGGCGCGGCCCCAGTCCTTCTTGTCCCAGCCCTTGATCTCGCCGCTCTCGGGGGAAACGACTTCAACCGTTGCGCCGGCTTCGCGCAGCTTCTGCAGGGGTACTTCGAGTTCGGACTGCTCAAAACCGTGGGTGGCGAGGATAGCGACGCGCTTGCCGTTCAGATCGTGCATTGTTTGCCTCCGTTCATTGGGTTGCCTGTCCAACGGAGAGGAGGCCGAAGTGTTCCGCTATTTCATTCGGGAGGGGGGCAACCCTGCCAGCCTTTCCGCTGGCATGGTTCTGAGGTCAGGTGGTGGAAGGGGCAGGCCGCATGGATGCTGAAAATTCCTGCTCGACCAGTTTCGCGTGCGGCCAGGCGTTTTCGTCCAGGTTCAGGTCCGGGAAGGCCTTGGGCTTGAACACGGGCCGCAGGACGCCCTCCTTCAGCTGTACGCGGAAATCGTCCAGCACGCGCAGGCAGGTCGGGAACAGCATCATGATCGCCATGAGGTTCACCACGGCCAGTACGCCCATCAAGGGATCGGAGAAGAAGAAGACCGCCGTGGCGCCCGGCGCCGTCGAGCCAAGGAAGACGACAGCGACAACCGCCCAGCGCAGGATATGGAGTGCCGCCGGTTGCGACGTCATCACCCTCACCGCAGTCTCGCCGAGGTAGTAGTTGTAGATGATCGAGCTGAAGGCGAAGAGCAGGATGGCGAAGGTAAGGAAGTACTGGGCCCAGTCGCCCACTTGACTTGCCAGCGACTGCTGGGTCAGCACGATGCCGTCGATTTCCATGCCCGGCTGGTAGACGGGGCTCAGCAGGATGATGAAGGCCGTGCAGGAGCAGACGATGATCGTGTCGATGAACACGGAGAGAGACTGCGTGATGCCCTGACTGATGGGGTGGCGAACGTCTGCGGTGGCGGCCACGTTCGGTGCCGAGCCCAGGCCTGCCTCGTTGGAGAAGAGGCCGCGCCGCAGCCCTTGCGCCAGTGCCGCGCCGACACCGCCGCTCACCACTTCCTCGAAGCCGAAGGCGTTGGCGAAGATCGACACGAACACGCGGGGCAGATCGGTGATGTTCAGGATGATCACGATCAGCGCGAGACCGATGTAGATCACGGCCATGACCGGGATGATCACGTCGGCCGCCTTGGCAATGCGGCGGATGCCGCCGTAGACGATGAAGCCGGTGATGATCGCCAGCCCGATGCCGGTCCACATGCGATCGATGCCGAGGCTTTCGTTGGCAGCGCCGGCAAAGGTGTTGCCCTGGAAGGCGTTGAAGCCGAAGGCGAAGGACAAGAGCAGGCAGATCGCGTAGAGGACCGCAAGCCATCTGTATTTCACGCCAAGGCCGTAGATGATGTAGTCGGCGGGGCCGCCGCGGTAGGTGCCGTCGCCGTTGGAGCGCTTGTAGAGCTGCGCCAGCGTGCATTCCACGAGGCTGGTCGCCATGCCCACCACGGCAATGGCCCACATCCAGAACACAGCGCCGGGTCCGCCAAGCGTAATCGCCACGGCCACGCCGGCAATATTGCCGCCGCCGACGCGGCCGCCGACGGACACAAGCAGAGCCTCGCGGGCGCTGATGGCGTTAGGGTCGCCCGTCTGGTTCTTGCCAGACAGGACGCGGAACATTCGTCCGAAATATTCGATCTGGACGAAACCGCTCATCACGGTGATGAAAACGCCGAAGACGACGAGGATGGGGATCAGCGCCCAGCCCCAGGTGAGATCTTCGATGAGCCCAAAGAAGGCGGTGATCATCTGCATGGGCAGGCATCCTCTCTCGCGCAAACGCCCCTGGCTTTGCAGCCAGCTGGCACTTCGCCCTCCTGCACCCCGCGGTAGATTATGGTGTTATGTTAAATAATTATACAACGGGATAGAAGAGCATTTCGGGCAAATTCATTAGCCACGATCAGGTTCCGGTGCTCGATGCATTATTTTGCCAGCTTCTGAATTCGGGAGTTGTCGAAGGTCTGTACACGTATCCACGGCCATCCAAGCGAGCCCGAGAATTGCCCACGCGCACGGATTGACAGGAGCGAAAGCCTCCCCTACGAATTCCATGTTCTGGATTCTATAGAATGTAGCATCGGACGAGGTCGCAGCCGCCGGGAGGAGAACCGCTGCTGTCGACATGGGAGGAAATCATGAAACAACTCTTTGGAGCTGTCAGCTCCTTGTCGCGCCGCGCCCTGATGGTGTCGGCATCTGCAGCCGTCATCGCCACCATGACGGGGATGGTCGCTCAGGCCGAAGGCCTCGGCACTCCGGACAAGCCGGTCGAAGTCCGAATGATCGCCAATGAAGCGTTCGCCAACCAGTGGCAGACGCTGATGGTGCCTGAGTTCAACAAGCACTATCCAAACGTCAAGGTGACTATCGACGGCGTTCCCTATGTCGAGCTGCTCGCCAAGAGCATGCTGGACGCGACCGGCCCGAGCCCGACCTACGACATCATCATCGCCGATGATCCGTGGGTACCGCAATTGGCTTCCGTCGGTGCTCTACTCGACCTGCGGTCGGAGGAGGTCAAGGGCTGGACCTCGGAAGACTTCGACTGGGACGACTTTAACGTGGCGCCGCTTGCGGCGAGCGAGTGGGATGGCGTCCAGTACGGCGTGCCGGTCCGCTCGAACATGCTCATGATGTTCGTCAACAAGTCCCTCTATGAGAAGGCGGGCGTGCCGGTTCCGACGCCAAAGCTCACCTGGAACGAGTTCCTCGAGCAGGCGCCGAAGCTGGTGCAGGACACCAATGGCGACGGCAAGGTGGATGCCTGGGCGATCGACACCTATTTCGTGCGCGAGCCGCTGACGCCGACCATCTGGCAGACCATCATGAACTCGAACGGTGGCAGCCTGCTCGACGAGAACGGCAAGCCGGCGTTCAACAACGAGATTGGCGTCGCTGCACTCGAGACGCACAAGAAGCTGCTTGAGTTTGCCCCGACGGGCGCCATCAGCCACGGCTTCTCGGAATCCCTCCAGGCGTTCCGCCAGGGCATGGTTGCGACCCACATAAACTGGGGTTCGGTCTTCAAGGGTTCGGCGATTGACGCTGCAACCACCACGCTCACTCCCGAGCAGGTCGGCATCCAGGTTCTGCCAATGGGCTCCAAGAGCGCTGGCGCACATCGCGGCATCTGGAGTGGTGCGGTTTCGGCCAAGAGCGAGAACCCGGAAGCTGCATGGGCTGTCCTGCAGTGGCTGAGCTCGAAGGAAGGCGAGAAGTGGCATTCAGCCAACCTCGGCGTCTTCCCGGCGCGCAAGTCTACGCTCGCCGCCGAGCCGTCGGAGCCGTGGCTCGTGCCCGTGTTCGACGCACTGCAGCAGGCCTATGACGCGGCAGGCGAAGGCAAGATGTGGCGTATCCGCCATCCGCGTTCGGATGCGGCTCAGCAGGTGCTCGCCGACGAGCATTCCCGCTTCATTGCCGGCCAGGTGAGTGCCGAGGAAGCGCTCAACGTGGCTGCCGAGAAGATCGAAAAGATCCTCAAGTAAAGCCGGGATGGGAAGCATGGCGACGAACACGATGACAGCCGGGGAGGTGCGCCGCGCGCGGTCTCCCGTACGCAGCAAGCTCATGGATGCCGCCTCGCGGTGGGCCTTCATGGCTCCTGCGGCCATCATCCTCGCCGCCATGCTCGCCTATCCGATCATCTATACGGTCGAGATCAGCTTCGCCCGCTTCGATCTCATGACCTTCAGTGCCGTAGAATTCGTCGGGTGGGAAAACTACGCCCATGTGTTCGATGACTACCGGTTCTGGTCGTCGATGCGGGTGACGCTCATCTATCTGGCTTTCGCGCTGCCGATCCAGATCGTGCTCGGCTTCGGCATAGCCTATCTCATCAATGCGCCGTGGCGCGGCCGTGGGGCAGTGCGTGCGCTGTTCATCATTCCGATGGTGGTCGCGCCCGTTGTCGCCGGCGGTATCTGGCGCATGATCCTCGACCCGCTCTGGGGCATCATGAACTGGGTGGCGGGCCTTTTCGGTGTCGATGGGCTCGACTGGTTCGGCGACCCCACACTCGCCATGGCCTCGATCATCATCATCGATACCTGGCGCTGGACTCCCTTCGTCATCCTGATTGCAACGGCAGCGCTGCTGGCGCTGCCGCGCGACATCTTCGAAGCAGCCGAGATCGACGGGGCCAACTGGTGGTCGATGCTGTGGTCGATCACGCTGCCGCTGCTGGTGCCGATCATTGCCGCAACCTTTGTGGTGCGGTGGCTCGGTGCGGTGAAGATGTTCGATATCGCGCTCGCCGCGACCTATGGCGGGCCGGGTGGTGCGACGAACGTCATCAACCTCTTCATCTATGAGGAAGCCTTTCGGTCGCTGCGCTTTGCTGAATCGGCGGCGATGGCGGTGATCGTCCTCGTCCTTACCATGGTGCTCACCGGGATCTTCCTGATCGGTACCCGCAAGCTGGAGGACCGCTATTGACCTCGCTCGCTCTCTCCGGCGGAACGCGCAAGTCCCGCTTCTGGCCCCGCGTACGCATCGCAGCCGGGTTGCTCGCCTGCGTCATCTTCCTGTTCCCCGTGTTCTGGATGGTGTTGTCATCGTTCAAGGCGCAGCGTGATATCTTCACGGTGCCGCCGACGCTGTTCTTCACACCGACGCTGCAGCACTATTTCGAATACATGCAGCGCGCCGACATCAGCCGCCGCATGATCAATACAATCATCGTGGCAGCCGGCTCCGGCATCATCTCGATCGTGGCAGGCGGCATGGCGGGCTATGCCCTGGCGCGCATCCGGCTGCGGGGCGCGGGAACGATCGGCGTGCTCATCCTCCTGTCACGCGGCGTGCCGCCGATCGCGCTTGCTGTCCCGATGTTCCTTGTGGCCCGCTCGCTCGGCGTTACCGACCAGCACATTACGCTGATCCTCGCCTACTGCACCTTCCTCATTCCGTACGTGATGTGGCTGATGCGCGGCTTCTTTCTGGCGCTGCCTAAGGAGCTTGAGGAATCCGCCATGATCGACGGTTGCAGCCGCATGGGCGCGTTCTTCAAGATCATCGTACCGATCTCGATGCCGGGCATCCTGTCGACGCTGATCTTCAGCATGATCCTCGCCTGGGAAGAGCTGCTCTTCGCGCTCGTGCTCACCAACCGCTATGCGTCGACCATTCCCGTAGCCATCGCCGGCATCGCCGGAGACACGGTAAACGGCGCCAACTGGGGCGCGCTGACGGCGGTGGGGACATTTACGGTTCTGCCAGTGGTGGTCTTCGCGCTTCTGGTCCAGAAGTGGCTCATTCAAGGCCTCGCCGACGGCGCGACCAAGGGATAACCAGGATGAAGTTCATGACAGTAAACGCCCGGATGATTGCCCGATGACGAAGCCCGCGATCTTCCTTTCCAAGACGGACCTCGCCCGCCGGCATATCGAAGGGCTGATCATCTCGCGGCAGGTGAAGCCGGGCGACCGCATCACCACGCGCGAGGTTTCCGAGGCGCTGGGCATCAGCGAGACGCCGATCCGCGAGGCAATCCGCAGCCTTGCCTCCGAAGGCTGGCTTGAGGTGCAGACGCATGTAGGCGCGGTGGTGGCGAGTGCGGGCAGCGAGCAGCTGCGCGAGATCTATGCGCTGCGGGGATTGATCGGCGCGCTTGCCATTGAGCTTGGCAGTGCCAGCTTCAACGCGGAGCGGCTTGCGGCGCTTGACGCCAACATCGCCGAAGCGACGGCTGCCGTCGATGCCCAGGACACGACGCGCTACACGCAGACCAACCACGAGTTCCACGTGCTCCTGAGCGACACGCCGCAGTCGCAATGGTGCCTGCGCATGCTGGTCAACATGAGCGCGATGACGTCGGCGCACTATGGCTTCAACCTGCTGCCGGAACGCATGGCGGCATCGCTGGCTGAACACAAGGCGATCCGCGACGCGCTGCGCGCCGGCAATTTCGAGGCTGCGGCCTCGTTGATCAAGCTGCACGAACATTCGGCTTACGAAACAATCGCGAGCGCGCTTGCAGAAGACAATGAAGTCCGGGCCCTGGGCACTGGCTGACAATAAACATCGTGGCGGGTGCCGGCCTTGAGGAGGGCCGCGCTGGCGACAGACGATGGGGAGAGAGTAAACGCATGAGTACAGTTGCTATCCGCAACGTTCACAAGTCGTACGGGGCGCTGCCGGTCATCCACTGCGTTTCGCTCGACATTTCTGATGGCGAGTTCGTGGCGCTGGTGGGTCCCTCCGGCTGTGGCAAGTCCACGCTTCTGCGGATGATCGCGGGGCTCGAGGACATCACCGCGGGGGATATCGTCATCGCGGACCGGGTGGTGAACGACATCGCGCCCAAGGACCGGGACATCGCGATGGTGTTTCAGAATTACGCTCTCTATCCGCACATGAACGTGCGCCAGAACATGGGCTTTGCGCTTCGTCAGCGGAAGATTTCCCGTGACGAGATCGACCGGCGCGTGATGAACG
The DNA here is from genome assembly GCF_014641695.1 of Nitratireductor aestuarii. Classification (GTDB taxonomy): domain Bacteria; phylum Pseudomonadota; class Alphaproteobacteria; order Rhizobiales; family Rhizobiaceae; genus Chelativorans; species Chelativorans aestuarii. The sequence continues at coordinate 111,589 of NZ_BMIF01000008.1, forward strand.
CCGCGCGTATTCTCGGCCTTGAGCAGCTGCTCGACCGCAAGCCGCGTGCACTCTCCGGTGGCCAGCGCCAGCGCGTCGCCATGGGCCGGGCCATCGTGCGTAACCCGAACGTCTTCCTGTTTGACGAACCGCTTTCGAACCTCGACGCAAAGCTGCGGGTGCAGATGCGCTCGGAACTCAAGGAACTGCACCAGCGCCTCGGCGTCACCACCGTCTATGTGACGCACGACCAGATCGAGGCGATGACGCTCGCCGACCGGGTCGTGGTCATGAATGGCGGCATCGTGGAGCAGATGGGACCGCCACTGGAACTCTACGACAAGCCGATGAGCCTGTTCGTCGCGGCCTTCATAGGCTCGCCGCCGATGAACTTCCTCGAGGGATCGCTCAACACACCCAATGCACTCATCCTCGATGACGGCACCGAGGTGGCGCTGCCAGCACCAGTTGCCGGCAACGGGCGCACCACGATCGGCGTCAGGCCCGAGCACCTTTTCCTCACGGATGCCGGATGGCCTGCCGTGGTCTCGGTCATCGAGCCGACCGGTTCTGAAACGCAGATCACCGCACGTCTGGGCGACTATGTCATTCGCGTCCTTATCCGCGGCCGAACCGATGTGCAGCCCGGCGAGACAATCCATGTTTCGGCCAAGCCCGCCGACATCCACGTGTTCGACACGGCCTCCGGAAGGCGACGCGAGACGGTTACGACGTAAGAGGGAGCGATGCACCGCTCGCTATTCAAATTCAAGAACAGGCATTGAAGGTCATGAGAAACAAAGCAAGAATTGCCGAAGTAAAGACGCTCTCCTGTAGCAATTCCTTCCGCAACTACCACTTCCTGAAGATTACGACAGAGGATGGAACTGTCGGCTGGAGCGAGTTCGACGAGAATTTCGGTTCGCCAGGTGTTGCCTATATCATCAACGAACTCAGCCATAGGCTGATTGGCCAAAGCGTTTTGCTGCACGAGCACATCCGCGAGGACCTGAGCGATGTGACACGTCCTGCGCTCAGTGGTGTGATCGCTCAGGCCATTGGCGCTATAGAAAATGCGCTGCTCGACGCCAAGGCGAAAATCATGGACGTTCCGGCCCATGTGCTACTCGGCGGAATGGTGCGCGACAAGATCCGCGTTTACTGGTCCCACTGCGTTGCCTATCGCATGCGTACGGAGCATTTCTCACCGCCGATCCATGATGCGGATGGCGTGCGCCAGATTGCCAATGATGTCCGCAACGACGGGTTCACGGCGCTGAAGACAAACATCTTCGAATACGACGCGAATGACAGGATTTCCGCCTGGGCCCCGGGGTTCGGCCGTCCGCATGACCTGTCGCGCAATGTCGAGCGCAAGACGCGCCAGGATCTGCGCCGGCATCTGGAAATCATGCGCGAGTCCGCCGGTCCCGACATCGACATCCTCCTTGATCTCAACTTCAATGCGCGCACGGATGGCTATCTGGAGATGATCCGTGAGATCAACGATCTCGACATTTTCTGGGTGGAGCTCGATACGCTCGACCCAAAGGCACTCGCCTATATCCGCTCCAAGAGCAATCATCCGATCGCATCCTGCGAGACGCTTCTCGGCCTGCAGCAGTTCCTGCCATTCTTCCAGAACCAGGCTGTTGATGTCGCCATCATTGACACACCTTGGAATGGTGTCTGGCAGTCGCTGAAGATTGCTGCAGCCGCAGCAGCTTACGAGGTGAGTGTCGCGCCGCACAACTTCTACGGCCACCTGTGCACGATGATGAACGCGCATTTCAGCGCCGTGGTGCCCAATGTCCGGATTATGGAAACCGATATCGACCGTATATCCTGGGACTCGGAAGTGTTTACCCATGCGCCGGAGTACAAAGACGGTTACCTGATCCTGCCGGACCGCCCGGGCTGGGGTACAGAGCCGAACGAAGAGGCGCTGAAGAAATATCCGCCGCTTGCCAAGACCGGTCTCATCAACCGCACGGCGACGCCGCGTCTGGATTTCTGACCAGTCGCCTGGTGGGCAGAGGTTCTGCATGATCATGAATGAAACGGTCGACGTGCTGATCATTGGCGGTGGCGCTTCGGGTGCCGCCGTCGCGTGGAGCCTCGCCGACACGCGGATGCGCATAGTCTGCCTGGAGCAGGGCGATTGGCAGGAGCCGTCGCGCTATCCGAGCACCGGTCTGGATTGGGAGAACAGGCAGTTCGGCGACTATGCCATCAGCCCGAACCGCCGTAAGGGGAAGGCCGACTATCCGATCAACGACGACGAGTCTCCGATCAAGGTCGCCAATTTCAATGGCGTGGGCGGCGGCACCATTCTTTATGCCGGGCATTTCCCGCGCATGCATCCGTCTGACTTCCGGGTGCGTACGCTTGATGGCGTGGCCGATGACTGGCCGATCGACTACTGGAAGCTGGAGCCCTTTTTCGCGATCAACGACCGCATGATGGGCGTGGCCTCGCTTGCTGGCGACCCCGCTTACCCCGACAAGGAGGCGGTGATGCCGCCTTTGCCGCTTGGGCGCACAGGCGAACGCCTTGGCCGGGCCATGAACGAGCTTGGCTGGCACTGCTGGCCCTCCGACAGTGCGATCACCTCGCAGGAATATCAGGGCCGCGCGCCCTGCATCAATCTCGGCCATTGCGGCCATGGCTGTGCGCAGGGAGCCAAGTCCAGCACGGACATCACCTACTGGCAGGAGGCGATCCGCAATCGTGTCGAGCTGCGCACCAATTGCCGCGTCAGCCGGATCGAAACAAACGAAGACCGGATGGCTACGGGTGCATGGTATTTCAATGGCGATGGCGAGGAAGTCTTCCAGCCAGCCGAGATCGTCATCATGGCGTGCAATGGCATCGGCACGCCGCGCATTCTCTTGAACTCGGCTTCAGAGCGGTTTCCCAGCGGACTTGCCAACTCGAGCGGGCAGGTGGGGCGCAACCTGATGTTCCATCCCTACGGGCTTGCGCGCGGTACGTTTGACGAGAAGCTCGACGCATATCGCGGCTCACGCGTGTTCATGTGGTCGATGCAGTTCTACGAGACGGACCCCGCGAACGATTTCAAACGCGGCTACTGCTATCAGTTTACGCGCGGGTTCAGCCCGGCGATAACAGCCATCAACGGCATGGGTGATGGCCTGTTACCGTGGGGCGAGGGGCATCACGCGGCCTATCGCGACCTGTTCGAGCGGCAGGCGGGTATGGTGTCGGTCTGTGAGGATTTACCGGAGGAGATCAACCGCGTCACGCTGGACCCCGCGCTCAAGGACGCGAACGGCATACCCGCGCCGAAGATCACCTATCGGCTGGGCGAGAACACGCTGAAGATGCTCGACCATTCGCTGGCGCGTGCGACCGACATCCTCACCGTGGCCGGTGCGAAGGATATCGTCACTCGTGCGCCGCTGCCCTATGCGGGCTGGCATCTGCTTGGCACCGCCCGCATGGGCGATGATCCGCGCAATTCGGTAGTCAATAGCTGGGGCCGCAGCCATGATGTGAAGAACCTCTTCATCGTGGATGGCAGTGTGTTTGTCACGTCCGGCGGGGTGAACCCGACATCGACTATCCAGGCGATCGCTCTCTACATCGCCGACCAGATCAAGGAGCGTCTTCATGACCTCTTCGCCTGAAGCTGCTTCGCTCACGGTCTCGGACAGTCAGGTTGCCTGCCTCGCCTGCATCGCAGGCCACATGATTCCGGCGAGTTCGGAGTTTGGCGTGCCTGCAGCCAACGATCCCGTCATCCTCCAGGATATTCTCTCGATCATCGACCACCGCGACCATGGGGCGGTAGTGTCCCTACTTGCGAGCGTGGACGACGCGGCAGGCGGCTCTCTATGCGCCCTTGAAGCTACTGAACAGGCGGCACTTCTTGCGCGGCTGCGGGCGGAACGGCCCGGCGTTTTCGCGGTGATCGAGAGCATCGTCGCCCGCGCCTACTACCGCGACTCACGCGTGCTTGCGTCGATTGGCGTGGAACACCGTCCGCCGTTCCCAAAAGGTTATGAAGTTGAGCAGGGCGACTGGTCGCTGCTTGATCCTGTGCGCGAGCGCGGCAAGATCTATCGGGACGCGTAGCGCATCCGATCAAAACGTGGTTCGAATATTAAAGGAAGGGTTGGCTGGGGAACCTGGATTCGAACCAGGACTAACGGAGTCAGAGTCCGTGGGTCTACCGTTAACCTATTCCCCAACAGGCTTTCGCCGAGTCCGTCGAGCCGGTAGCAACTCGATGGGCGCTTATTTACTGATGCCTCACGCATAGTCAACCCACCTTGATGATCAAAATTGACAATTTAACAGGTCAGCCGTCCTGAAAGGCCTATCTGTCGCAGTTGGCGTGCAGGAACCCAACTTTACGCGAGGCACAAAGCTCAAATGTGTCCGTGCCTCTTGGTCATTTGGCCAGAGACTGCTAATCTGGTCTCAACAAGAGATGATACGCCGCACATCGCAAGATGGACGTACGGCGTGAAAGGATTAGCGGTGGACCACGATCAACGTGACGCACCGCCGGTTGCGAGGGCTGCTCGCGATCACACCCCCGCCAGGGGTGGCCGGAATCCGCAGGGACAACGGCCAAAAGCGGCTCCCGCCCCAACGGGCACGGAGCCGGTAAAACGCACACGGAAGCGCAAGAGAAAGCGCAGCCGCAATCGCGTCTTTATGCGGGGTGGTGAGTCGTCAGGACAGACCACTGTACCGGCGGTTCAAGGACAGGCCAAAGCAGGTCAGCCGACCGCGGCTGCCGAATCGGCTCCCTCCCATGAGAATCGCCAGCGACGCGAGAAGAGCGCTTCGACCCGGTATGCGCTCAGCAGGCCGGCCGAACGGCTCTATGCAGCGCTCGACCTCGGAACCAACAATTGCCGGCTGCTCATCGCTTCGCCGAGCAAGCCCGGGCGATTCCGCGTGGTCGACGCATTTTCGCGAATCGTGCGGCTGGGTGAGGGGCTGTCGGCGAATGGCCGGCTTGGCGAGGCGGCAATGGACAGGGCGCTCGGCGCGCTCGCCATCTGTGCGCAGAAGCTTGAGGGCAAGACGTTTTCCGGCATGCAGCTGATTGCGACGGAAGCCTGTCGCTCGGCTGCCAACGGCGAGGATTTCCTGACGCGCGTCAAGAAGGAGACCGGCCTGGCACTCACGATCATCGACCGGCAGACCGAGGCGCGGCTTGCCGTCGCCGGCTGCAGTTCGCTTGTCGGACGTGATACGGACGGCCTCGTGCTGTTCGATATCGGCGGCGGTTCTTCCGAGATCGCGCTGGTCGACCTCACCAAGAAGCGAACCGGTCGGCTTGCCGATCATATCGTTGCCTGGACGTCGCTGCCGGTGGGGGTCGTTTCCATTGCGGAACGCTTCGGCGGTCGCGACGTGACGCCTGAGAATTTCGAGGCGATGGTCGCAAATGTCAGCGATCTCCTGCGTGGCTTTGAGGGGGCCAACAGCCTCAAGCATGTTTCCGCAGGTGATAGGTTCCATCTGCTGGGCACGTCCGGAACGGTGACCACGCTTGCTGGTGTGCATCTCGGCCTGCGCCGTTATGATCGGCGTCGGGTGGACGGCCTCTGGCTCGACCGTGAACATGTGGACAGCATGATCGAGCGTATCCTTGGCTGGAGCTTTGACCAGCGGAAGGCCAATCCCTGCATCGGCGAGGAACGGGCGGACCTGGTTCTGGCGGGTTGTGCAATTCTGGAAGCGATCCGCCGGCAATGGCCGTCGGAGCGACTGAGGGTTGCGGATCGTGGCCTGCGCGAAGGCATGCTGAGTGAAATGATGGCACGGGACGGCGTCTGGCGACGCAAGCGGTTCCATGCGGCAGCGAGAGCATCATGAAAGACAAGAAGGCTGGCACCGGGCTCCGTCAGCTGAAGACCCGGGTCAAGAAAACCAAGCTCAAGAATTCGTCGCGCCGCTGGCTCGAACGGCATCTCAATGATCCCTACGTGCATCGCGCCAATGCGGAGGGCATGCGCTCGCGCGCGGCCTACAAGCTCATCGAGATCAACGAAAAGTACAAGATTCTGGCACCCGGCATGAAGGTGGTGGATCTTGGCGCGGCTCCGGGCGGATGGTGCCAGATCGCGGCGCAGGTGGTGAAGTCGAAGCCAGAATCGCCAAGCGTGGTCGGCATCGACTATCTGCCTGTGGATCCGATGGCGGGCGCGATCATTCTGCAGGCGGATTTTCTCGATGATGACGCGCCGGACAAGCTGATCGAGGCGCTGGGTGGAGCTCCGGACGTGGTGCTCTCCGACATGGCCGCGCCCACAACGGGGCACCGGCGGACCGACCATATCCGCACGATGCACCTTTGCGAGACGGCGGCCCATTTTGCCATTTCCGTGCTGAAGCCGGGCGGACACTTCCTCTCGAAGACGTTCCAGGGCGGGGCGGAAGGTGACGTGCTAACCATGCTCAAGCAGCATTTTGCCTCCGTTCACCATGTCAAGCCGCCGGCATCGCGGGCGGAATCGGTGGAGCTTTACATCCTCGCGCGCAACTTCAAGGGCCGGAAGGATGTACCAGTCGAAGATGGCGACGACGAAGACTAATCGGCTGGATGGCTACGGCCATCCGGTGGCGTTTTACGGCTGACTGCAACAAGTTCGCTGTTGCGACACGTTAACGGCTTTCATTTTTGTTCCGGAAGTGGTACGAACCGCCGCCAATCCTGAAAGGGAATTTTCCAGTGCGGGTCCTTGCTATTGCACGGGCCGGCTTTTTCTATTCCGAGGACTGGCAATGGCAAAAATCATAGAAACTGCGACAGGGTTCGAAGCACTCACCTTTGACGACGTGCTTCTTCAGCCGGGCCACTCGGATGTGATGCCGGGCGAGGTCAACGTCGGCACCACGATCGCCGGCGTGGAGCTGAACCTTCCGATCCTTTCCGCCGCAATGGACACTGTGACCGAGTCGAAGCTCGCGATCGCCATGGCGCAGGCAGGCGGCGTTGGCGTCATCCACCGCAACCTGACCCCGGCCGAGCAGGCCGAAGAAGTCCGCCAGGTCAAGAAGTTCGAGTCCGGCATGGTGGTGAACCCGCTCACCATCGGGCCGGAAGCAACGCTCGCCGACGCGATGGCGCTGATGGCGCAGCACCGCATTTCCGGCATTCCGGTGGTGGAGAATGGCGGCAAGGGCGGTCACACGACCGGCAAGCTCGTCGGCATCCTCACCAACCGTGACGTGCGCTTTGCCTCCAATCCGAACCAGCCGATCCGCGAGCTGATGACGCACGAGAACCTCGTTACCGTCACCGAGAATGTTCGGCAGGACGAGGCCAAGCGCCTGCTGCACGCGCATCGCATCGAAAAGCTGCTGGTGGTCGACAATGCCGGCAATTGCGTGGGCCTGATCACCGTCAAGGACATGGAAAAGTCGCAGCTGAATCCGTTCGCCAGCAAGGATGAGCACGGTCGCCTGCGCGCTGCCGCAGCCACCAGCGTTGGTGACGATGGGTTCGAGCGTGCTGAGCGTCTCATTGATGCTGGCGTCGATTTCCTCGTGATTGACACTGCGCATGGCCATTCTCAGCGCGTGCTCGACGCTGTTACCCGCGCCAAGAAGATTTCCGGCAACGTCAAGATAATCGCCGGAAACGTGGCGACGCCGGACGGCACGCTTGCCCTCATCGATGCCGGCGCAGACGCGGTCAAAGTCGGCATCGGACCAGGCTCCATCTGCACCACCCGTATCGTCGCAGGCGTTGGCGTACCGCAGCTCGCCGCCATCATGGGCGCGGTGAACGTTGCCCGCAAGCATGGCATCTCCGTCATCGCAGACGGCGGCATCAAGTATTCCGGTGATCTTGCCAAGGCGATTGCCGCCGGTGCGGACGCAGCCATGGTGGGCTCACTGCTCGCCGGTACCGATGAGACGCCGGGTGAGGTTTACCTCTACCAGGGCCGCTCGTTCAAAGCCTATCGCGGCATGGGCTCCGTTGGCGCCATGGCTCGCGGCTCGGCCGACCGCTACTTCCAGGCGGAAGTGCGCGACACGCTGAAGCTCGTGCCGGAAGGTGTTGAGGGCCAGGTTCCCTACAAGGGTCCGGTTTCCGGTGTCCTGCACCAGCTCGCCGGCGGTCTCAAGGCTGCCATGGGCTATGTCGGCGCGGGCGACATCAAGGCGTTCCAGGAGAAGGCTACCTTCGTCCGCATTTCGGGCGCTGGCCTGCGGGAAAGCCATGCGCATGACGTGACCATCACGCGCGAGAGCCCGAACTATCACGGCGGCCGCTAAGTACGCCGCTTCAAACGTCTATTTCTCCAAGCCCACTGCCTTGCGGTGGGCTTTTCTTATGCAGTCGGAGAGCGACTGGAGATCTTCGCTGCGGGGATTGGTCGTCCGCCAGCCAAGGCAGATGGTGCGTGAAGGCGAGGGCGCGACAAAGGGCAGGGCGCTGACGCCCGGCAGCCGCTCCGCCGTTTCCCGGGCGATTTCAGGGATCAGCGTCACACCTAACCCGTGGGAAACCATGTGCAGGAGGGTGGCGAGGCTCGTCGCGCCGAAGCTCTGCATCGCGACCGGCTCAACCTTGCTGCAGAGTGCGAGCGCCTGCGCCCGCATGCAGTGACCTTCCTCCAGCAGCATCAGGCGTTCAAGCGCCATCGCCTCATGGGCCACCGGAGGGGCAATGCGGGGAACCTCTGCGGTTGGTACGGCGAGCAGGAAGTGGTCCTCGAAGAGCGGGATATGATCGATGCCACTGGCTGAGAGCGGCTCGGCGGCGATCAGTGCGTCGAGATGCCCGTTGCTCACCTCCTCCAGCAAGGTGTCGGTGACGGATTCCCGCACCTCGAGCTGCAGCTTGGGGAATGCTTCCTTGAGGAGCGGGAGGAGATAGGGGAGCAGATAGGGCGCTACGGTGGGGATAACTCCTAACCGAAAACGGCCTTCAAGTATGTCCCTGCCGCGCATGGCGGCCCGCTCCAGATCTTCAACTTCGCTCAGGATGCGCTGGATGCGCGGGCGAAGCTCAGCGCCCTCGGCGGTCAGGCGGATGGATCCGCGGCCTCGCTCGAACAGGCGTATGCCAAGCTGGCCTTCCATCTCGGCAATCTGGGCGGAAAGGGCTGGTTGCGTGACGCCGGCCTCTTGGGCGGCGCGACCAAAGTGGCCTGTTTCAGCCAGATACTCAAAGTAGGCGAGCTGTTTCAGGGTCAATCGCATGATAAGAAAATCTTATCATCGCGAACAGCAAATGCAATTGGAAATTATTGAAGCGATCGGCTATGTTAGAACCATTCTAGGAAGCTTCAGTGATTCCGGTGCGCATCCAGCGCACGAGCTTTTATTGGGTGAGGTGCAAAAGGCATGGTTGATAAGCCAATTATGACGACGACTGCTGGTTCTCCGATTCCGGACAACCAGAATACGCTGACCGCCGGCGAGCGTGGCCCGGTCCTTCTGACCGATTACCAGCTCATCGAGAAGCTGGCCCACCAGAACCGCGAGCGTATTCCAGAGCGCGCCGTCCATGCCAAGGGCTGGGGTGCATATGGTACGCTGAAGATCACCGGCGACATCTCCAAGTACACCAAGGCGAAGGCACTGCAGCCTGGCGCCGAGACGCCGCTGCTTCTGCGCTTCTCCACCGTTGCCGGTGAGATGGGTGCAGCCGACGCCGAGCGCGACGTTCGTGGCTTTGCCATCAAGTTCTACACGCCGGAAGGCAACTGGGACCTCGTCGGCAACAACACGCCGGTGTTCTTCATCCGCGATCCGCTGAAGTTCCCGGACTTCATCCACACGCAGAAGCGTCATCCGCGCACCAACCTGCGTTCGGCAACGGCTATGTGGGATTTCTGGTCGCTTTCGCCCGAGAGCCTGCACCAGGTCACCATCCTCATGTCCGACCGCGGCCTGCCGGTTGCTCCGATGTACATGAACGGCTACGGCTCGCACACCTACTCGTTCTGGAACGACGCTGGCGAGCGCTACTGGGTGAAGTTCCACTTCAAGACCCAGCAGGGCCACAAGTTCTACACGAACGAGGAAGCCGAGCAGGTCATCGCCAAGACCCGCGAGAGCTATCAGGAAGAGCTGTTCGGCGGCATCGAGCGCGGCGAGTTCCCGAAGTGGACCGTCCAGGTTCAGATCATGCCGGAGCTCGACGCTGAGAAGACCTCCTACAACCCGTTCGACCTGACGAAGGTCTGGCCGCATTCGGAATACCCGCCGATCGAAATCGGTGTGATGGAGCTGAACCGCAACCCGGACAACTACTTCGCGGAAATCGAGCAGGCTGCCTTCTCGCCGTCGAACATCGTTCCCGGCATCGGCTTCTCGCCGGACAAGATGCTGCAGGCGCGCGTGTTCTCCTATGCGGACGCACACCGTCACCGCCTCGGCACGCACTACGAGTCGATCCCGGTCAACCAGCCGCGCTGCCCGGTTCATCACTATCACCGCGATGGCCAGATGAACGTCTACGGCGGCCTGAAGACCGGCAACCCGGATGTCTACTACGAGCCGAACTCGTTCAACGGCCCGGTCGAGAGCCCGGCTGCCAAGGAGCCGCCGCTGCGCATCTCCGGCGACGCCGCTCGCTACGACCACCGCGTTGGCAACGACGACTACTCGCAGCCGCGCGCCCTGTTCGAGCTGTTCGACGCTGGCCAGCGTGAGCGCCTGTTCAAGAACATCGCTGCAGCGATGGGCGGCGTTCCGGGCTTCATCGTTGAGCGTCAGCTTGGCCACTTCAAGCTCGTGCATCCGGAATACGAAGCCGGCGTTCGCCGCGCGCTGAAGGAAGCACACGGCTACGAGGCAACCGCCGTTTCGCTCGAAGAGCAATCGGCAGCCGAGTAAGCTGGATAACTGGTATGATGGGGAGGGCGCGGAGACATCCGCGCCCTTCTTCTTTTCGTGAGGTGCTTTCTCACATTGGCCATCATGCCTCACCCGCTGTGGCTTGCTAATCGGTTCGAGTGAGCTTAGCTAAGCGTCTGATCGGGTAAACCGGAAAGGATAGGCCATGCGTCTTGGTGGCAGGCTGGCAGCCGCTATTGAAGTTCTTGAGGATATCGAGACTCGAAATCGACCCGCCGCCGATGCCATGCGTGATTGGGGCCTGTCGCATCGCTTCGCCGGATCGGGCGATCGTGCCGCCATCGGCAATCTCGTCTATGGCGCACTGCGCCGCAAGGATGCCGCCGCGTGGCTGTTTGGCGAAAGCTCGCCGCGCGCGCTGGTCCTCGGCTCGTACCTTCTCGAAAACGGTCTCAACGTTGATGCGCTCACGGCCTCAATTGCCGGGGACAGTTTCGCGCCGCCGCCGGTAACGGAGGCTGAGCGCGCGAACGTAACAAGCAAGAACGTCGGCGAAATGCCCGAGATTGCCCGCGCCAATGCACCTGACTGGTGCCTGCCGCTCGTGCAACAGGCTTTTGGCGATGATTGGGTGAGGGAGAGCGAGGCGCTTTGCGAGCGGCCACCGCTCGATCTGCGCGTGAACACGTTAAAGTCAACGCGTGGAAAGGTTCTGGAGGCGCTTGAAACGCACGGGGCAGAAGCGGCCAGGATCGCGCACCATGGCATCCGTATCCCAGCCATCAACGGCAACGGCAGGCACCCGAACCTGCAGAGCACACCGGCTTTCCAGGATGGCTGGTTCGAGGTGCAGGACGAGGGCTCGCAGATCGTTGCTGAACTCGCGGGAGCGGCACCGGGCATGCAGGTGCTGGATTTCTGCGCCGGAGCGGGTGGCAAGACGCTTGCCTGTTCCGCACGCATGCAGAACCAGGGTCAGATTTTTGCTTTCGACGCCGATCCGCAGCGGCTGCAGCCGATCCATGATCGCGTGCAGCGAGCAGGATGCCGCAATGTGCAGGTCGTGAGCCAGGCCGCGCGTCTTGCAGAGCTCGAAGGCCATCTGGACCTTGTTCTAGTGGATGCGCCCTGCACCGGTTCGGGCACATGGCGGCGCAGGCCGGATGCCAAGTGGCGGCTGACCCAGCTGCAGCTTGATACGCGGATGGCGGAGCAGGCGGCGATCCTCGATGACGTCGCACGTTATGTGAAGCCGGGCGGGACGCTCGCCTATATCACCTGTTCGGTGTTCGATCAGGAAAACGGCGAGCAGGTGCAGGGCTTTCTCAGCCGCAACCCCGGCTTCAGGCTCGCCGACCACGCCGCGCTCTGGCAGGATCGTTTTCCGGCCGCATCGCTCAACAAGATCCGGACGGGCGCTAACGGCGGGATCACGCTGTCACCCGCGACAACGGGAACCGATGGATTCTTCTTCGCGCTGCTGGAGAAAAGTGTAGATTAACACGTGACGAATGGAATGCGGGATACGCGGCTCGGCAGGGCCAATCCCTTGTAGGAAAACGCAATCGTTCAGGTTTATGCGATTGCACTTGAACCGGACCTTAATTAAAGCCTCGCCATGAGCATTTCACACCACCCAGAAACAGTCCTGATCGTCGACTTCGGAAGCCAGGTCACGCAGCTTATCGCGCGTCGCGTGCGTGAGGCGGGCGTCTATTCTGAAATCGCGCCCTTCCAATCCGCTGAAGAGGCGTTCAAGCGCCTCCAGCCCAAGGCTGTCATCCTCTCGGGCAGCCCAGCTTCCACCGTCGATATCGGCAGCCCACGCGCTCCTGACATCATCTTCCAGTCCGGCCTGCCGATCTTCGGCATCTGCTACGGCCAGCAGCTGCTCTGCGCGCAGCTGGGTGGTAAGGTAGAGTCGAGCGATCATCGCGAGTTCGGCCGCGCGTTCCTTGACATCGCTGACGGCTGCGCCCTGTTTGACGGCCTCTGGGCCCCGGGCACCCGCCATCAGGTGTGGATGAGCCACGGCGACCGCGTCACGGGACTGCCGGAAGGCTTCCGCGTTGTTGGTACCTCCGCTGGCGCGCCCTTCGCGGCTATCGCCGACGACAAGCGCAAGTACTACGGTGTGCAGTTCCACCCCGAAGTGGTTCACACCCCGGACGGCGCGAAGCTGATCGCGAATTTCGTGCATCACATCGCCGGCCTCAAGGGCGACTGGACCATGGCCGCCTACCGCGAGCAGGCTGTCGAGGCGATCCGCAAGCAGGTTGGTTCGGGCAAGGTGATCTGCGCGCTTTCGGGCGGCGTCGACTCCTCAGTTGCAGCCCTTCTGGCCCACGAGGCCGTTGGCGACCAGCTTACCTGCATCCTCGTCGACCACGGCCTTATGCGCAAGGATGAAGCCGCTTCGGTCGTGCAGATGTTCCGCGAGCACTACAACCTGCCGCTCATTCTCGTCGATGCTTCCGACAAGTTCCTGTCGCAGCTCGAGGGCGAAGTTGACCCGGAGAAGAAGCGCAAGACGATCGGCCGTCTCTTCATCGAAGTCTTCGAGGAAGAGGCCAAGAAGCTTGGCGGCGCCGACTTCCTCGTGCAGGGCACGCTTTATCCGGACGTCATCGAAAGCGTTTCCTTTACGGGCGGTCCTTCGGTCACGATCAAGTCGCACCACAATGTCGGCGGTCTTCCTGAGCGCATGAACATGAAGCTGGTGGAGCCGCTGCGTGAGCTCTTCAAGGACGAGGTTCGCGTTCTTGGCGCAGAACTCGGCCTGCCGGAACACTTCATCGGCCGCCATCCGTTCCCGGGTCCGGGCCTTGCCATCCGCTGCCCCGGCGGCGTGACGCGCGAGAAGCTGGACATCCTGCGCCAGGCTGACGCGATCTACCTCGACGAGATCCGCAAGGCTGGTCTCTACGACGCGATCTGGCAGGCCTTTGCCGTGCTGCTGCCGGTCCAGACAGTTGGCGTGATGGGCGACGGACGCACCTACGAATTCGTCTGTGCGCTGCGTGCGGTGACCTCGGTCGACGGCATGACGGCTGACTTCTACCACTACGACATGGACTTCCTTGGCCGCGCTGCGACGCGCATCATCAACGAAGTCCGCGGCATCAACCGCGTCGTCTACGACGTGACCTCGAAGCCGCCAGGCACGATCGAGTGGGAATAATCGGCGCAAGCTGAGCATTTTCGAAACCGTCATCAGCGTGCAGTTGGTGGCGGTTTTTTGTTGGATGAACCATTTTCCCTTCTGGATGTTGTTGCAGTGTTTGGACCGTCCAACCCGATGCGGCAACTGACCACGAAGGAGACTACGTTGAACGCAAAGCTCACCAGCAAGCCAGCTCAGCCCCGCCGCAAAACGTCGACCAAGGCCACCAACCCTTCAGAGGTGCCGGTGCGCGGCAACGAAATTGCCGAGGGAACGCCGGGTGAGGCTCCTTCCATCCATGGCACCGGCTTCCAGCAGGAGAGCGGAGCAGTGCATCCGAGCTTTCCGGATCAGGGAAATGCATCTCTGGACGAGAGTGCCGAGCGGGCAACGGATGAGGAAGCCATCCGCCGCCGTGCCTACCAGATCTGGGAGGAAGAAGGTTATCCAGAGGGCGGACACGAACGCCACTGGGAGCAGGCTGCCCGCGAGCTGCGTGGTGAAAGGGATTAGAGCGGTTCCAGGAAAAGTGGGAACCGGTTTTTTCGTCTGGAACCGCCAAAAAAACAAAGAGCTAGAGCAGTTCAGAGTTTCTGTGAAAGTCTGAACTGCTCTAGCTACTCCAGCCAGAACGTCAGGGACTGCGGGCGCAGGTGCGGTGAGCTGGCCGCCGCGTCCGCCGCGCCGGGATAGCTGTAGAGGCAAACACCGCGCGGTTCCGGCAGGGTCAGTTCCTGCTCAGTGAAATTGCAGCGTAGCTGCAGCAGTTTCTCGCCCAGCTGCCAATCGATGGCGAGCGCTCCTTCTTCGACAGCAACGACGCGGCCGTAGTTTCCGCCCGCATTTTTGAGCAGTGGCACGATGTGCTTCTGTCGCAGGTCCAGCAGATTGCGGAAGCGGGCGAGCTGGGCCTTGCCTTCTGGCGTATCAAGCTTCTCCCAGTCGAGCTTGCTCTGGTTGAAAGTGTTGAGCGCGTTGGGGTCCGGGACAGTTTCTCCCTGATAGCTGGTAAAGTCGGCGAACTCCCTGCGCCGTCCCTCGCGGACGGCTACGGCCAGATCTCCGGTGAAGTCCGTGAAGAAGAGGAAGGGCCGCGTCTCCCCATATTCTTCGCCCATGAAAACCAACGGGATCGCCGGAGAGAGGAGCAGGATTGCCTGCAGCATCTCCAGCGCATGTGGGTCGGTGAGCGTCGTCAGCCGTTCGCCCAGCGCGCGGTTGCCGGTCTGGTCGTGGTTCTGCAGGAAGTTGACGAAGCTCGCGGGCGGCAGGTGCGCCGAAGGCTTGCCGCGCGGTTCGCTCTCCTGATGGGGCGAAGGTTCGCCCTGATAGATGAAGCCCTCTGCAAGCGAGCGGGCGAGCTTTGTCCAGATGTCGTCCGCGAAATCCTGATAGTAGCCGTCCGTCTCGCCAGTCGCGATGACGTGGCAGACGTTGTGGAAGTCATCGTTCCACTCGGCAGTGTGAAGCATCACCTTACCGTTCGGGCCGCGCTCGTGGAGGTGGGTGACGTTGCGGTTATCTTCGGTCGTCAGATGGATGTGGCGCTCGGGAAAGGTTTCGCGGATGCGTCGGGCGATGGTGAGGAGTATTTCCTCGTCCGACTTGTCGTCCTTGATCTGGTCGATGGCGTCGAAGCGCAGGCCGTCGAGGCGGATGTCGCGAAGCCAGTAGAGCGCATTGTCGATGAAGAACTGGCGCACGGGCTCGCGCTCGTAGGCGATGGCCGCACCCCAAGGCGTGTTGCGGCTTGGGTCGAAGAAGTCGGGCGCATAGGACGAGAGGTAGTTACCGTCCGGACCGAAGTGGTTGTAGACCACGTCGAGCAGCACCATCACGCCATGCTCATGGCAGGTGTCGATGAAGGCCTTCATGTCGTCCGGCGAGCCATATGCGTTGTGCGGCGCATAGGGAAGAACGCCGTCGTAGCCCCAGCCACGCGTTCCTCCGAACTGGGCAACCGGCATGATTTCGATCGCCGTGATGCCGAGGCTTGCCAGATGTTCAACCCGCTGGCTCGCCGCAGCAAATGTGCCCTCGGGCGTGAAGGTGCCGACATGGAGTTCGTAGACCACAGCCTCTTCCCACGGCCGCCCAAGCCAGTCGGAGCTGCGCCATTCATAGGCTTCCTGGTCGACGAGGAGGGAGGGGCCGTGCACGTCACCCGCTTGAGCCTGCGAAGCCGGGTCAGGAACGCGCGTTCCATCCGGCAGCAGGAACTGGTAGCGCGCACCGGGAGCGGCCGGCGCCGTGACGCCGAACCAGCCATCAGCTTCCGGGTTCATGGCCACGGCGTTGCCGTCGATCTCGACGGCAAGCGTATGTAGCGCTGGCGCCCAAAGGCGGAAATGTGCCTCGCCATCGTCCAGAAGCCTTGCGCCCCAGTGCTGCGGGCCAATGCTAGGCATATTTCGCCTCCACAAGCTGAAGGCAGCGGGGCGGCAGGTTGAAGGTCGTCTCCGCCGTCTTCCTGCCGAGGGGATCAGCCAGCCCCTCTGCCGTGTCGACCAGAACCTTCCAGCCGCCCTCGCGTTCCGGGAGCTGGAACTCAACGTCCTCGTGCGATGCGTTCATGAGCAGCAGCACGCTTTCGCTGTCGCCGTTGAGCAGCACCATCAGAGCCTTGGTAGCCGGATCGTCCCAGTGGCCGCCTTCCATCTCCTGTCCGGTGGGGCAGAGCCACTGGATCTCGCGCTCACCCCGTGTGGTCTCCCGGTCGTGCAGGAAGCGAGGCTGACGCAGCAGCAGGCGGTCACGCCGGATGGCGATCAGTTTGGCGACGAAATCGAGGAACGCTTCCTCGCGCTCACCGCGGTCTTCCCAGGTCAGCCAGTTGATCTCGTTGTCCTGGCAATAGCCGTTGTTGTTGCCTCCCTGCGAGCGGCCGACCTCGTCGCCCATCAGGATCATCGGCGTGCCCTGCGAGAAGAGAACCGTGGCCAGCATGGAGCGGCGCAGGCGGTCGCGCGTCTCGTTGATCGCCTGGTCTTCGGTAGGTCCTTCAGCGCCCCAGTTGTGGCTGAGGTTGTGGTCATGGCCGTCGCGGTTGTCCTCGCCATTCGCCTCGTTATGCTTGCCGTCGTAGCTGACCACATCCATCAACGTGAAGCCGTCGTGGGCGGCGACAAAGTTGACGCTCGACCAGGGCCGGCGACCACGCCGGTCAAAAATGTCGCTCGAGGCCAGTAGCCGGGGCGCGAGGCGCTTCACGCCGCCGTCATCGCCCTTCCAGAAGGAGCGGACGGTGTCGCGATACTGATCGTTCCACTCGGCCCAGCCGGGCGGATGGTTGCCAAGCTGATAGCCATCCGGCCCGATATCCCAGGGCTCGGCGATCAGCTTCACCTCGGAGAGGATCGGGTCCTGCCGCACAGCCTCGAAGAACACGGCGTTGTGGTCGAATTCCGCGCGGTCACGGCCAAGCGAGCTCGAAAGATCGAAGCGGAAACCGTCGACGCGGCATTCCGTTACCCAGTAGCGCAGCGAGTCCATCACCATCTGCAAGACGCGCTGATTGCGCATATTTACGGTGTTGCCGCAGCCGGTCGTGTCGAAATAATAGCGCTTGTCGTCGCCCAGTACGTAGTAGCTGGCGTTGTCTATGCCGCGGAAGGAGAGGGTGGGACCCATCTGGTTACCCTCCGCCGTATGGTTATAGACGACGTCGAGGATCACTTCGATGTTCGCCTCGTGCAGGCGGCGGACCATCAGCTTGAACTCGTTGATGTTGCTGCCGGGCGAGAGGTAGCGGGGTGCGGGCGAGAAGAAGCCGACCGTGTTGTAGCCCCAGTAGTTCACCAGCCCTTTCTCGACGAGATAGCGGTCGTCGTAGAAGGCGTGAACGGGCATCAGCTCAATTGCGGTTACGCCGAGCTTCACCAGATGATCGATGGCGCTCGGGTCCGCCAGCCCTTCGAACGTGCCGCGAAAGCGTTGCGGCAGCTCCGGGTTGAGCGCGGTCATGCCCTTCACATGGGCTTCGTAGATGATCGTGTTGTGCCACGGATGACGTGGCCTCTGGTCTTCGCCCCAGGTGAAGGCCGGGTCGACAACCACGCATTTCGGCATGACAAAGGATGAGTTGCGGCGGTCGAACGACAGATCCTCGCGCGGATGGCCGACGCGGTAGCCGAACACGGAATCGTGCCAGCGGATGTCGCCCCGCAGTTCCAGCGCATAGGGGTCAAGTAGCAGCTTGTTGGGGTTGAAGCGGTGGCCAGCCTCCGGCGCGTAGGGGCCGTGCACGCGGTAGCCGTATAGCTGACCAGGCCGAACATCCGGCAGATATCCGTGCCAGACCTCGTGCGTATATTCAGGCAGCACTACGCGTTCGGTCTCGCGGCGACCTGAATCATCGAACAGGCAGAGCTCTACTTTGGTGGCATTGGCCGAGAACAGCGCAAAGTTTACGCCTGACCCGTCCCAATGGGCGCCAAGAGGAAAGGGAGATCCTTCAAGAATACGGCGGGCACGCGGCATGATTTAGCTTTCCGATTTGAGGAATACGACTGCCAGCGGGGGAAGAGTGATTTCGATGGACTGGCTCTGACCGTGCCAGGCAACCGGTTGGGAGGGGATGGGAGGGTTGGTCACGTTGGAGCCGCCGAATTCGGCAGCGTCACTGTTCAGGATTTCGCTCCATTGTCCGGCGCGGGGAACGCCAATGCGGAAGTTTTCACGGACAACGGGCGTCATGTTGCAGACCACAACGACGGGGCTGACGTCGCCGCGGCTACGCCGTATGAAGGAGAAGACGCTGTTCTCTGCGTCATTTGCTTCCAGCCAGTCGAACCCGGCAGGCTCCGTGTCGAGTTCGTGGAGTGCAGGCTCTGCGGCATAAAGGTGGTTCAACCCGCGCACCAGCGATTGCACGCCCTTGTGCATCGGGTCGTCGAGCAGATGCCAGTCGAGCGACTGGTCATGGTTCCACTCGCGTTCCTGCGCAAACTCGCCGCCCATGAACAGCAGCTTCTTGCCCGGATGCGCCCACATGAAGGAGAGATAGGCACGGAGGTTGGCGAATTTCTGCCAGGGGTCGCCCGGCATCTTGCCGATCAGCGAACCCTTGCCGTGCACAACCTCGTCGTGGCTAAGCGGCAGGACGAAGTTTTCCGACCAGGCATAGACGAGGCCGAAGGTCATCTTGTGATGATGGTGGCGGCGGTGGATCGGATCATGCTGCATGTAGTCGAGCGTGTCGTGCATCCAGCCCATGTTCCACTTGAACGAGAAACCAAGGCCGCCATCATCGACGGTGCGGCTGACACCGGGCCAGGCGGTGGATTCTTCCGCGATCATCAGCGCGCCGGGATGGCGGGTCGTGACAAGCTGGTTGGTGTTGCGCAGGAAATCGACCGCGTCGAGGTTTTCACGGCCGCCGTAGCGGTTCGGGATCCATTGGCCGGGCTCGCGGCTATAATCGAGGTAGAGCATGGAAGCCACGGCATCGACTCGCAGGCCGTCAATGCGGAACTCATCCAGCCAGTAGAGGGCGCTGGCGGTGAGGAAGTTCGCGACCTCCAGCCGACCGAAGTTATAGATCAGCGTGTTCCAGTCCTGATGGAAGCCGAGGCGCGGGTCTTCGTGCTCATAGAGAGCAGTGCCGTCGAAGCGGACGAGACCGTGCGCATCGGACGGGAAGTGGGCCGGAACCCAATCGAGGATCACGCCGATGTCGGCTGCGTGAAGCCGGTCGACCATGCGGGCGAAGGCTGCGGGCGAGCCGAAGCGGCTTGTTGGCGCAAAGAGGCCAATTGGCTGATAGCCCCAGGAACCGCTGAACGGATGCTCGGTGACCGGCAGAAACTCCACATGGGTGAAACCCATATCCGTAATGTAGTCCACGAGTTGGTCTGCCAGCGTGTCGTAGTCGAGCATCTCGCCGTCGGCAGTGCGCCGCCAGCTGCCAAGATGCACTTCGTAGATCGAGATGGGTTTGTCGGCCCGCCGCAGTTCTTCGCGGCGCGCGGGCCAGCGATCGTCATGAGCGGAAGCATCCACGCCGTCACACACGACAGAGGCGGTGGCGGGCGGCAGTTCATGGGCGCGCGCTACGGGATCCGATTTCAGCGGCAGCACTTCCCCGTGCACGCCAATGATCTC
This sequence comes from Nitratireductor aestuarii, assembly GCF_014641695.1. Classification (GTDB taxonomy): domain Bacteria; phylum Pseudomonadota; class Alphaproteobacteria; order Rhizobiales; family Rhizobiaceae; genus Chelativorans; species Chelativorans aestuarii. Next base: position 131,633 of record NZ_BMIF01000008.1, read on the forward strand.
GTACTTGTAGAGCTCGCCCGCCTTGAGGCCGGGAATGAAGAGCTCCCAGACGCCGACGCCAAGGCGTTTGCGCATGGGGTGACGGCGGCCGTCCCAGGCGTTGAAGTTGCCGACGACGCTCACACGCCGGGCATTCGGGGCCCAGACGGCGAAGCCCACCCCCTCAACACCCTCAAGCGTCATGGGATGTGAGCCAAGACGGTTGTAAAGCTCCAGATGCCGCCCTTCGCCCAGCAGATACTCGTCCATCTCGCCGAGTAGCGGCGGGAAGGCGTAAGTGTCGTCTTCCGTCCATTCGGCGTCTCCGGCGGAAAAGCGAAGGCGGTAGTCGAAGGGTTCGCGCTGGCCGAGATCGGCGGAAAAGAAGCCCTCCTGATGGATGCGCTCAAGCTCGCAGACTTCGGAACCGTCAGCCTTGGCGATGAGCCAGACGCGGCCTGCGGACGGGGCGAAGACGTTGACGCGGAGCCAGCCGCCGCCGTCCTGATGCATGCCGAGGATGGCGAACGGATTGCCATGGCGGCCGCGTACGATGGCCTGGATGTCATTGGCCATGGCAGAAGCATAGGCGGCCGTCATGCGTCTTCTCCGCCGAGCAGTTCCAGCAGTCCCGACATTGGCAGCTCCGCCCAAGCGGGCCGGTTGGAGAGTTCGTACATGATTTCGTAGGCAGCCTTCTGGATCAGGAACAGGTCGAGGAGTGCGGTCTCGAATTCACGATCCTCAGGGTGGACCGAAGAGCCTTCGATTTCGGACCGGTAGCCTTCCAGGAACTGCGCAACGGTCGTGTCCCGCCAGAGCTGCAACCGCTCCTGCGCAGCACGAGCACTCTCAGGTGGCAGGCCCCGCACGGTCTCGCGCAGGATGGAGCGGGCGAGATAGTCGATGGAGCGCAGCATTCCGGCCACGTCGCGGAGCGGGGACATCTTCGCGCGGCGTTCCTCGATAGTCCGCCGTGGCTCGCCTTCGAAGTCGATGATGATGAACTCGTCGTGCTCCACCAGCACCTGACCCAGATGATAGTCGCCGTGAATCCGGGTGCGTCCGCCGGAAGGCGTCAACGTCAGACCACGCTGCAGCCGTTCGAGCGTGCTGTCGTGCTTCGCCAGAAGTTCGTTGCGCAGCTCGGCCGCTCCCTCGGTGAGGCTATCTGCAGAAGCCCGCTCGAGCGCATCGAACATTTCCACCACGTCGGTGCGCGCAGCTTCCGTCCAGAGAAGGACATCAGCCTGTGCGGTCGGCTCCATCGCAAAGTCCGCATCTTCCGTTGGGGTGGCAAGGGCTGCGTGAAGCTCTGCCGTGCGACGGCCCAGCCGTTCGCCAACCTCGAGCTCACGTGGGAAAGCTGGCTCCTGTTCCGTCTCAGGTGTGGCGGAGGTTCGGAGGGCTTCCCAATCCTGGAGGTGACGCTGAAGTGCGGAGGTCAGCGCGTACCAGGCATCGCCCTGGTTGCGGACGAAGCTGAAGGCGGTGGCAAGCACCGTGCATTCGCCGTCCTGTGTTTCATGGTCGATGCTGCCCATGAAGGCGGGCATGCCCTTGAAGTCCGTTTCGTTGGTGAGGAAGCGGGCCATCTCGACCTCAGGCTGAGGCCCCGGACGCAGGCGGCGGTAGATCTTCAGGATGACGGAGTCACCGCAGATGATCGACACGTTGCTCTGCTCGATGCCGGTCGGATGGGGTGAATCCACATCAGCGAAAGCCTCCGCCGGTGCGTTCGGCCTGAAGACGACGCGGCCGGCAGGACCCTCAAGTTCCAGTCCCTGCCGCAGCCCATCGAGCAGCGCGAGTGACAGATCCGGATCGTAGGCTCCGTCGATCAGAGCGCCGACGCGCGATCCGCGCCGCAGCTTGGCGAGCGTATAGGACAGCGTTGGAGCGCCGAAGGCGATATGCTCCTCACCCCAGCGGGACGACAGCGGCAGGAAGTATTTCTGCTCCTGATCGCCAAGGTTGACGGTGGAGACTGCCAGCACGAACTTCGTGTCAGGCAGTTCGCTCAAGGTCTTAAGCTTTGCACTCTGGATCGCCTTGTCCTTGGCGCCGAACCAGCGCTGCAGCTCCAGGAAGCGCGGCAGCGTTTCGGCCTCGAACTGGCGGCCTTCACGACCCTCAAGCGCGTTCCGGATGCTTCCGTCGCGGGTCGTCAGGGTGATGAATTCAGGCAGGATGTCCGGCACCTGCTGGTGCCAGTGCGGCGCTTCCGTCTCATTGGTCAAGTGGAACCAGTAGAAGCCGTGGGCTGGAAGCGTCACGAGATAGGGCAGGTCGCCGATCGGCGGGAAGGGCGAGCGGCCGGTTACTTCCAGCGGCACCATGCCCTTCCAGTCATGCAAGTCGAGCTCTACCGCCTGTGCCGCGCGGGACAGGTTCGCCACGCAGAGGATCACGTCATCCTCATGCTGTCTGATATAAGCCAGGATCTTGCGGTTGCGCGGGTAGAGCATGCGGAAGGTACCGCGTCCAAAGGCCGGATGCTGCTTGCGCACGGCGATCAGCTTGCGCATCCAGTTCAAAAGCGAGGACGGGTCGCTCGCCTGCCGCTCCACGTTGATCGCCTGATAGCCGTAGATCGGGTCGAGGATGACGGGCAGGTAAAGCTGCTGCGGGTTGGCACGGGAAAAGCCGGCGTTCAGGTCCGGTGACCATTGCATGGGCGTGCGCACGCCGTCACGGTCGCCGAGATAGTAGTTGTCACCCATGCCGAGCTCGTCGCCGTAATAGAGGATCGGCGTTCCCGGCATTGACATCAGCATCGAATTCATGAGCTCGATCTTGCGGCGATCGTTCTGCATCAGCGGCGCGAGCCTGCGCCGGATGCCGAGATTGATGCGCGCGCGCTTGTCATCGGCATAGGTCTGCCACAGGTAGTCGCGTTCCCTGTCGGTCACCATTTCAAGCGTCAGCTCGTCATGATTGCGCAGGAAAATGCCCCACTGGCATTCGTCCGGGATTTCCGGCGTCTGGCGCATGATGTCGGAGATCGGGTGCCGGTCTTCCTGCGCCAGCGCCATGTACATGCGCGGCATCAGCGGGAAGTGGAAGCCCATGTGGCACTCATCGCCTTCGCCAAAATAGGGCCGCGTATCCTCCGGCCACTGATTGGCTTCGGCAAGCAGCATCCGGTCTTCGTAATGCGCGTCGAGCTCGGCGCGGATCTTCTTCAGGACGTCGTGGGTCTCGGGCAGGTTCTCGTTGTTCGTGCCCTCACGCTCGATCAGGTAGGGGATCGCGTCGAGCCGCAGACCGTCGACACCCATCTCCAGCCAGAAATGCATGACCTTCAGCACTTCCTGCAGAACGCGCGGATTGTCGAAGTTGAGGTCTGGCTGGTGAGAGTAGAAGCGGTGCCAGTAGTACTGGCCAGCCACCGGGTCCCAGGTCCAGTTCGACTTTTCCGTGTCGAGAAAGATGATACGGGTTTCCGGGAATTTCGCGTCCGTATCGCTCCAGACGTAGAAGTCGCGGGCGGGCGATCCGGGCTTCGCCGTGCGCGCGCGCTGGAACCACGGATGCTGGTCCGACGTGTGGTTGATGACGAGCTCGGTGATGACGCGCAGGCCGCGCCGGTGCGCTTCAGCCACGAAGGCGCGGAAATCCTTCATCTGCCCGTAGGACGGATTGATGGCGCGGTAATCAGCGATGTCGTAACCGTCGTCCCGGAGTGGCGAGGGATAGAAGGGCAGGAGCCAGATCGTGTTGACGCCAAGCTCCTGGATATAGTCCAGCCGCTGCATGAGGCCTGCAAAGTCGCCGATGCCGTCGTTGTTGGCGTCCTGAAATGCCTTGATGTGCAGCTGGTAGATGATCGCATCCTTGTACCAGTCGCGCTGGTTGCGATCGATGATCCCGTCGGTCTTGGGGCTGCTGTGCTTCATCTATGGGCTCCAGGCGGGATAAGGCGCCAGATTGCGTAGGGGCGTTGATTGGGATCGAGGTTCAGGCGCTGGGATTTGCCGTGCCAGGTGAAGTGATTGCCGTGAATCAGGTCCTGGACTTCTATGGATGCATCATCCGGCAGGCCGAACTCCCAGAGCGGGATCTCGAAGTCGAATTCCTGCGAGTTCTGCGGATCAAGCAGGACGTGGAACAGCACGAAATCGCCTGACGCCTTGTCATTCTTGGCGTAGTAGAGAACCTGATCGTTCCAGGCATTGTAGAACCTGAGCGAGGTGAACGCCTTCATGGCCGGCTGTTCACGCCGCAGGCGGTTCACGAGGCGGATGTCATCCTGGATATTGCCCTGCTGGTCCATGTCCCAGACGCGGAGCTGGTACTTCTCCGAGTCGAGATACTCTTCCTTGCCGGGAACGGGTGCTGCCTCGCAGATCTCATAGCCGTTGTAGATGCCGTAGCTGCCGGAAAGAGTGGCGGCGAGCACGAGGCGGGTGCGGAAGCCCGGGCGTCCACTCGTCTGCAGGAAGTATGGGTTGATGTCCGGCGTGTTCACGAAGAAGTTCGGCCGCATGTAGTAGCGGCATTCCTCGGTGGTCAGCTCGGTCAGGTACTCCGTCAGCTCCTGCTTGGTGTTGCGCCACGTGTAGTAGGTATAAGACTGGGTGAAGCCGACCTTGGCCAGCCGCTTCATAACCTTGGGTCGCGTGAAGGCTTCTGAAAGGAAGACGACTTCGGGGTGCTGCGTCTTCACTTCGCGGATCATCCATTCCCAGAAGGGGAAGGGCTTTGTGTGCGGGTTGTCGACGCGGAAGATCGTTACCCCATGGCCGATCCAGAACAGGACGATGTCGCGCAGCGCGTACCAGAGGCCCGGGATCGCCTCGCGGTAGAAATGGACGTTGACGATGTCTTCGTATTTCTTCGGCGGGTTCTCGGCGAACTTGATGGTGCCATCCGGCCGCCAGTCAAACCATTCCGGATGCTCCTTGATCCATGGATGGTCCGGCGAGCACTGGATCGCGAAGTCGAGCGCGATCAGGATACCTTCCGCGCGGGCGGCTTCAACCAGCCGGTGAAAATCCTCGAATGTGCCGAGCTCGGGATGTATCGCGTCGTGACCGCCGTCTTCCGAGCCGATGGCATAGGGGCTGCCCGGATCGTTGGGACCAGCTGTCAGGCTGTTGTTCGGGCCCTTGCGGTTGGTCCGGCCGATCGGGTGGATGGGCGGGAAGTAGAGGACGTCGAAGCCCAGATTCTTCACGTAAGGGAGACGGGCGATCACGTCATCGAAGGTGCCATGGCGGCTCATGTCGCCCGACTGCGAACGCGGCATGAGCTCGTACCAGGCGCCGAAGCCAGCGATTTGCGGCTCCACCCAAATCTCCAGCGTGCGCATACAGCGCGACAGGTTGGTGCGCGGACCGGCCTTGCGCATGCAGCGCCGCGTCTCGGGCGCTAGCAGGATCGTCAGCTTGTGGGTGGTTTCGCTGACGGAGTTGAGCGACTTCACGATCGCCTGCAGCGCCGGCTCGTGCTCGGAGCCTGCGGCCTGCTCAGCGGCGGCTTCAACGAGATGATCGCCCTCGATCGTCTCAAGCGAGACGTCCTGACCCGCGTTGATCTTCTTTTCGGTGTCGCGCAGCCATGTCGCGAAGAGGTCGCGCCAGGCGATGATCGTGAACTCGTGGCTGCCGAGCCTTTCGAAGCGGACGGTTCCGGCCCAACGATCGTTGTCGACGAAACGCATCGGGGCGGTGTGCCACATCTCGTCGCCCCGACAACGCCACTCAATGGCGGCGTTGATGACGTCGTGGCCGTCGCTGAAGATATCAGCTTCGATGACGCAGTCTTCGCCCACGACAGCCTTGGCCGGAAAGCGGCCGCCGTCGATCTCGTGGGATACGTTCTCGATGACAACTCGTGTCTGGGCAAGTTCGCGCAACGCCGCGTCGGCGGCGTCCGGAACGTCAGTGATTGGCAGTCTCGATTTTTTGGAGGCTGATATACGCGCCATGTTGCTCCCCGGTTGGCAAGTTAAGAACCGAGCAGGGCGGAAGTTGTTCCGGTCGAGGCCGGTCAAATTTCAGGAACCGGCTAATGCACGAGCGCGACCCACGGGGCGGTGGCGAACCGGCCGAGGTTGAGGCGGGAGCCGGAGGTAATCTGCGCATCTTCGCTGCCGGCCAGCCGGTTCGTGAACGGTTTGCCCTGAAGCGCTTCCGGCAGCGTGATTTCCGTCTGCTGCATCACATCCGGGCGGATATGTCCGGTCTCTTCGATAAGCCCTAGCGTCAGGCGGGGCGCGATGACGATCAGGTGGCGATCACCTCTCGAACGGCTGAAGGCGATCATATGTTTGGCGAATGGTCCGGTGACCTCCAGCGGCTGGTAATCGCCATTATTGAACAGGGCGGGATGCTGGGTCCTTGCGTTGGCGAGGCGAGCGATCATGGCCTGCTTGCGCGCTGGAAGGCTCTCGCCGCCACCTTGCAGCATCTCTTCAAGTTTGGCGAAATCTGGTGGGCGGCGGTTATCCGGATCGACAAGGCTCAGGTCCTCAGCTTCCGAACCCTGATAGATGTCCGGGATGCCGGGGCAGGCCATCTTCAGAAGCGTCTGGGTCAGGCTGTTGTTGTGCGCAGCCATGATGAAGGGCTGAAGCGTGCGTGAGAAATCTTCGCGGAACGCGGCATTCTCAAGCGCGCCATCAACGAAGGTGATGACGGCTTCCTCGTAGGCTTCATCGACTTCCGTCCAGCTGGTCCGCTGCTTTGCCTCCCGCAGCGCTTTCTGCAGGTAAGCCTCCAAACGGTCGTGGAGGGGTGGAAGTGCTGCCTCATTAAACGGATAGGGCCAGACGCCAGCCAATGCCTGATAGACAAGCCATTCAAGTTCCGGCTCCAAAACGTCAGGGAAACGGTTCATGGACTTCCAGCGCTCCAATCCTTCGGCCCAGAGCTCTGGGGCTTCCGAAATGGCATAAAGTCTAGCTCGGGCATCCTCGCCGCGCTTGGTATCGTGCGTTGACGTGCCGGAGAGCGAGTGGTCCAGTCGCGCGGCGCGTTCCTCCATCCGCCGATGAAACCGCTCGACATTGCCGGCGGGATGGGCCGGGTCACAGCCGACCTCGTTCAGCGCCAGAAAACGATGGTCGCGGTAGAAGAGCGTATCTTCCACGCCCTTTGCCATGGCGGGGCCGGAAAGCTGTTCGAAGCGGATGCGGGCGAGGCGGGCAGCCTCCTCGTCGCGGATCGGGGCCTCTCCCTTGAAGAAAGAAACGAGCTCCTGCAGCGTGTCGTGTCCATCGGGGAGATATTGCATCGCCTCCACCGCCGCCGCTTCCAGAACCCGGCCATCGCGCTCCGGCATTGCTCCGCCCGCGCCATAGGTGCGGTAGACCGGCATGGCCGCCAGAAGCGCCAGCAGCGCTTCCTTGATATCGGGATTCGGCTCAACCGCGCGGGAGAGCAGCCCCACCAGCCGATCGACCTCGCCGGCAAAATTGTTCTCAAGGATCTGCCGCTTGGCTTCCCTGCGGATGGAGAGCGTGTCAGCGCTGCCGGTCCGAGTCTCGTAGAGCTGGGAAAGTTTCTCGAGCCCCGCATCCGAGGGCAACACGTCGGCTATCATGTCGATGAACTCGTAGCCGCTGGTGCCCTCGATCGGCCATTCGGACGGCAATAACTCGTCGCCAACCAGAATTTTCTCGACGATGATGTAGGTGTCATCGCCCACGGCCTCACGCAGGCGGGCGAGGTATCCACCGGGATCGGCAAGGCCGTCCACGTGGTCGATGCGCAGGCCATCCACCTTGCCGTCGCGGACAAGTTCCAGCGTCAGGCGATGCACATCGTTGAACACCGGCTCGTCCTCGACGCGTACGCCCACAAGCCCGGTGACTTCAAAGAAGCGGCGATAGCTCAGCCGTTTGGAAGCTTCTTTCCAGTAGGTCAGTTCCCAGGGTTGTGCCGAGAGGATCTCACGGAGGTTGTCCGCGTCGCTGTCAAAGGGCGGGCTTTCGGGGTGAAGCGGAAAGTGGTTGTCGAAATAGGCAAGCGCGGGCGAACCATCCTCGGCGCCTGGTACGATCGCAAGCTCTCCGGCTGCGATCACTTCCTCAAGCGGTGACCCAAGCACCGGCAGCGTCAGCTTCTGCGACCAATCGATGTCGAAGTGGCGGGCGTAGCGGCTCTGCTCGCCCCATCGCAGCACATCCCGCCACCAGGGGTTTTCCAGCGAGGCCGCCATGTGGTTCGGTACAATGTCGAGGATGAGGCCCATGCCAGCCTGTTTCAAGGCTGTGTGCATTCTTTCAAAACCTTCCCGGCCACCCAGCGCCGGGTCGAAGACATTGTGATCGACCACGTCGTAGCCGTGGGTGGAGCCGGAGGTCGCCTGATAGATTGGCGAGGCGTAGAGGTGGCTGATGCCGAGCTTTTGCAGGTAGGGGACCAGCGCGGCTGCGCGGTCGAAATCCATGCCTTCACGAAACTGCAGGCGGTAGGTGGCGGTCGGTAGCTTCATCGGTGGCGCTCCCCGCGCATGGCGTCCGTTATGGGTGTGAACAGGGGCAGTTCCTGCAGTTCTTCAAGCGTGACGGGGAGCTTTCGCCGCCAGTTCGGATATTCCCTATGGGTGCCGGGAAGGTTGGTGGGGTCCTGCTCGCCGACGATATCCGCCAGCCTTACCGCCACCAGCATTGCGGAGGATTGCGCGAGCTTCCTGTGCACATCCGCTGCCAGCTGCAGCTCCAGCACCTCAGGCGCGTTGTCGTTCGAGCCTCGACCATTCGAGACCAGCTTCACCATTGCCTCGCGTTCCTTGGTTCGGGCGAGCGCCTGCTCGGCTGCGCTCTCTTCATCGATGAGCTTGTAGTCGCGTCTCAACTCGATGTCCTTGCCGGACCACCAGCCGCGCAGTGTCGGCAGATCGTGTGTCGAGAGGCAGGCGAGCGTCTGGCGCGGGTACCTTTCTGGCGACAGGAAGCGGCCCGTCTTGTCCTGTTCGAAGTAGAGGATGCTGTTCGACAGGATGGCAGCCGCCGACATGGCCTCGCGAAAACCGTCCGGCACATGGCCCAAGTCCTCGCCGATCATGATGACCTCAAGCTTGCGCGACAGAGCGGCCAGTCGCTCCACCATGTCCTCAAGGGGGAAGCGGAGATATGCACCCTGCGCGGGCGACGAGCCGTATGGAATGAAGAATAGCTGCCAGAGCGCCATGGCGTGATCGATGCGCAGCGCGCCGGCGTGACGGGAAGCGCCACGGATGAGGTCGAGCAACGGGGCGAAATCCTGCTGCCAGAGCGCGAGCGGCGAGAAGCCCGCCACGCCCCAGCCCTGACCCTCCGTGCTGAAATAGTCCGGCGGCGCGCCGATCGTAGCATCCTGGATGTAGTCCTGGGGCCGGCTCCACGTGGCCGATCCACCCGGCGCTTCGCCCACGGCCATATCGAGGTAGAGCCCGATGCGCATGCCCGCTGCTCTGGCGCGGTCGGCGGCATCCTTCAGCTGCCGGTCAGCCAGCCATTGCAGCCATTCGTGGAAGGCGACGTCGTCGCCATTGGTGCTGGCGAAATATTGCACCGTGCGGGTTTCAGGCGACTGGAAATCATCCGGCCAGCTCGTCCATTCCGCGCCGGAGCCCCGCTCAACCATCTCGGCCGATATGGCCTCAAAAAGCGCGTGGAGCCGGAGCATCTCGCCACGCTCGGCACGGAAAGCCTCGAATTCTTCTGAAAGGAAGCTGTCCTGCTGCGTCCAGTTCTTCCAGGCGTCGCGAAGGATGCCCAGCTTGAAACGACTGACGGCGGCGTAGTCGACGAACTCGCCGTCCTCTTCGGGGACTTTTAGTTCCGACACACCCGGAACCTTTTCCAGCGCGATATAGAGCGGATTGAGGAAGCGCCGGTTTGACGGTGAGAAGGGGCTGGTGGCTTCCGGGTCTGCCAAAAAGAGCGCGTGCAGCGGCGTGACGCCGACAAAGTCAGCGCCTGCGGCACCGAAGATTTCGCAGAGCCTGGCCAAATCCTCGAAATCACCGATCCCGAAGTTGCGGGACGAGCGCAGTTCGTAGAGCTGGCAGGCGATTCCCCAGGTCTTTCCGATCTCGAGCCATGGAGGAATGAAGCAGCGGGTGCCCCTCGCGTAGACAGGCTTGGGCGGAATCACCGCCGCAAGTGCATCGAGGGCGGGTTTGTCGCCGCCAGCTTCAAGCGCCCTTATCAATGCGGCTTCAGTCTCGCCGTCGATCAACTGCGGCGCACCTGCCTCCATCGCGAAGCCCGCGATCAGGTTCCTGTATCCATCTGCCGATGTCATGATTTCTTGTCCCTGCCGCGCGGCGTCTTCAATGGCGTTGTTTCCAAGTGTTCCTCCCGCTCAACAGCCAGAACCAACTCCGCACGACGAGCCTTGTTCCGTCGAACAAAAGCCGCGTCTCAAGGTTCGGGTACTCTCATCAAGAAGGTTGCATCATGAGCGAAGCAGGGAATGCGAAGCGCGAAGAGGTTTCAGAACCCCTCGCCAACAATGTCGAGGCGCTCATGAGGCGCAGGGAGCGGGAGGCAGAGCAGGAGATCATCACCGAACGTATCGCCGCGCGGATGGCCGACTTCACCGGCAGCGTCTGGTCCGTGCTGGTTCACGGCGTGATATTCGGGCTTTGGATCCTCATCAATGTCGGGCTGTTGCCGATCTTCGAGCCATGGGATCCGACGCTCGTGGTGCTCGCGATGATCGCCTCGGTCGAAGCGATCTTTCTCTCCACCTTCGTGCTCATGAACCAGCGCCGGCAGGCGCGGCTGGACGAGGATCGGGCCGAACTCACGCTGCAGATCAGCCTGCTAGCCGAACATGAGACGACAAAGCTCGCTAGCCTGCTGATGGCTATTGCTGAGCGGCTTGAGGTCGACGTCCCTGAGGACGTCGACGCCGAGGATCTCACGAAAACCGTATCGCCAGAGGGTGTGCTGGAGGAGATCCGCCGGAAGCGAAGGGACTAACCCTTGCGCTTCCGAAGCGTCACCACCTCAGGCGCCTGGGCGACGAGTTGGCGGGCAGCGGCGAGCAATTGCGCTTCCGTAAAGGGCTTGGTGAGCAGCGGCGCGTTCTGGAAGGCGCGCGGCAGCGTCTCTCGCCCGTAGCCCGTGACGAACACGAAAGGAATATTGCGGCGGGTGAGGGCGGCCGCAATCTCGTCGACAGGCTGGCCGTGAAGGTTGCCATCGAGAAGCGCGCCGTCGATCACCGTCTCGCCGGTGATTGCAGCCAGGGCCTGTTCGGCCGTGCGGGTCTGGCCGACGACGCTTGCGCCGAATTCCTCGACCAGGCCTTCGATCTCCAGCGCTACAAGGGGCTCGTCCTCAATGACAAGGAAGCGCTTGCCAGCCAAAGTTTCTGGTCGATGGTCACTCGCACGCACGACTTCCGCAATGGTTGCGGGGGCCGCAGATGTCGAGATTGAATGCGCGGCGGTTTCCTCGGAATCCGGGTAGTCCGTCAGCTTTGCCGTGATCGTCCAGATCACGCCCTCGGCCCGGAACGAGACATTCGCCTCGCCATCCGCGCCGGAGACGATCTGTTCGATCAGCGTGCTGCCGAAACCGCGCTTGCTTGGAACCTTTACGATTGGGCCGCCCGTCTCCGACCAGCTAAGACGAAGCATGCCGTTGTCGACGGTCCAGTGCAGCTCAATCTTGCCGTCGTCGGTAGAAAGCGCGCCGTACTTGCGCGCGTTGGTGCCAAGCTCGTGCAGGATTAGCGCGAAGTGCAGGGCCGGCTGGCAGGGCAGGCGCACGCCTGGACCGCGCAGGATGTAGCGCTGCTCATCGATGGAGCCCACATGAAGCTGGTTCCTGATCAGCTCGTCTAGGTCTACCGGCTGCCACGTGGTGCTGCTGAAAAGCGAGTGGGCGCGTGCCAGTGACTGAAGGCGACCGGTAAAATTGGCGTTGAACTCCTGCGGGCTTGCCGAGCGCCGCAGCGTCTGGGTAGCGATTGCCTGAACGGTTGCCAGCGTGTTCTTGACGCGGTGGTTGAGCTCGCCAACCAGCAGCTGGCGCGCGTCTTCGGCGCGTTTGCGCTCGGTGACGTCCAGCACCTGCGAGTTGATGGAGATGAGCCTGCCCGACTGATCCTGCAGGGCGGAGTTATACCACTCGCATTCGATGACCGAGCCGTCCTTGTTGTAGACGCGCGCGCTGAACTTGTTGCGCAGCTGATTTCCCGCCAGCATGTCGTTGGCGAGCGCCTTCAGGTCTTCGTGGTCGTCCTCGTGCAGCCACTTGAACTCCAGCGCGTGCTTGCCCAGCGTCTCGTTCGCGCACCAGCCGAACATGCGCTCTGCGCCCTTGGACCAGGAGACGAGGCGGAATTTCGGGTCGAACTCCACGATGGCGAGCGGCGAGTTGTCGCTATGTGCCTGCAGGCGCACCAGCGCCTTGCTCAGGTCTTCCGCCGATTGATGCAGCAGGTCGCGTTGCCATGCGAGCTCCGCCTTCTGGCGCGACAGCTCGAAGAAGATGTCAGTCTTGTTGCGCAGCATCTGCGAATTGATGGGCTTCAGCAGATAGTCGACCGCACCTGCTTCATAGCCGCGGAAGCGCAGGCTTTCGTCCGTCGCAACGGCAGTCAGGAAGATGATCGGGATATGACGCGTACGCGCCGTTCCTCGCATCAGTTCCGCGAGCTCGAAGCCGCTCATGCCGGGCATCTGCACATCGAGCAGCGCCAGGGCATATTCGTTGTGAAGCAGCAACTCCAGCGCTTCAGAGCCGGACTTGGCTGTGTGTAGCTCAAGTCCGTCCCGGTTCAGGAGCGCGACAAGCGCGTTGAGGTTTTCCTCAAGATCGTCGACCAGAAGAAACTTGACTGGTTTACGCCAGGGCATGAGCTGTAACCTCACTGTGGCTGTGCGCAACGTCGCGCCTGTATATGCGCTCCGCCGGCGAAAAGTCTGCAAAATTGCTGAAGTATTTCGAGAAGCGAAGGCTTTCGCGCGAACCGAGGCCCAGGAACCCGCCGCGCGGCAGGGAATCTTTGAAGAGTCCTATCGCACGATCCTGCAGCTCCCGATCGAAGTAGATCAGGACGTTACGGCAGGAGACAAGCTGGACCTCGGCGAAGACCTGATCTGAGACAAGGTTGTGCTCGGCGAAGACCGTGCGGGCTCGCAGGGTCTTGTCAAAGACCGCCCGGCCGTAGGCGGCGGTATAATATTCTGCGAGCGAGACCTTTCCGCCTGCCGCCGCGTGGTTGCGGGTAAACAGCGGAATGCGGTCCATCGCGTAGATCCCGGCCTTCGCACGCTTGACGGCGTCAGGGTTGACGTCGGTAGCATAGAAGATCGTCTTCTCCTCCAGACCCTCTTCCCGAAAGAGGATGGCGAGCGAATAGAGCTCTTCGCCCTCGCTGCAGCCCGCCACCCAGACCTTGAGAGACGGGTAGGTCCGCAGGTGCGGGATCACGGTCTCGCGCAGCGTGCGGAAGTAGGAGGGGTCCCTGAACATTTCACTGACCTGAACGGTCATGAAGTTCAGGAGCTGCGGCATGGTCGAAGGATCATGCAGAACCCTGTGCTGAAGCATCGACAGGCTGTCGCAGCCGAAGTAGCTCTGCGCGCGCTGTAGCCTGCGGGTCACGGAAGGCCGCGAATAGCCATGAAAATCATAGCCGTAGCGCTGGCGGATGGCGCTCAGAAGCAGGTTCAGTTCGATGTCGTCCGGTGCGTCAGTCAACGGCACATCTCCTAGCGCGGCATCCAGACACGGACAAGCGACAGGAGCTTGTCCACGTCCAGGGGCTTGGCAAGATAATCATTGGCGCCTGCGGCAAGGCACTGCTGCTGGTCCTCGGCCATGGCCTTGGCAGTCAGCATGATGACCGGCAGGTCCTTCCACTGCCGCTTTTTGCGGATCTCGCGTGTGGCGGTGAGGCCATCCATCTCCGGCATCATGACGTCCATGAGCACGAGATCGACGGCTGGCTCGGCACTCGACAAGCGTTCGAGCGCTTCCAGCGCCTCGCGGCCGTTGCGGGCGATATCAACCATCACCCCGTGCGGCTCGAAGATGCTCGTGAGGGAGAACACGTTCCGAACGTCGTCCTCGACGACCAGAATGCGCCGGCCTTCCAGCACCGCATCATGGTTGAGCGACTGTGTGAGCATGCGCTGCTGCTTCGGCGGAAGCTCGGAAACCACCTGATGCAGGAAGAGGGTCACCTCATCGAGCAGGCGTTCCGGCGACTTGGCCCCCTTGATGATGATGGAGCTGGAGAACTTCCGCAGACGCATTTCCTCGTCCGCGGAGAGGTCGCGACCGGTGTAAACGATCACCGGCGGGAAGGAGAAATCCTCGTTCTCATGCAGCTGTTCCAGCACGTCGAACCCGGAGACGTCCGGCAGGCTCAGGTCCAGCACCATGCAGTCGAAGGTGGTTTGGCGCAGCTTCTCCAGGCACTCGGCGGCGGTGCGAACGCCCACGGTCTCGACGTCGCGGGAAGCGAGAAGAAGGCCAAGACTTTCGAGCTGCGTCTTGTCGTCCTCGACGATGAGCACCTGGCGAACGCGCTGCGCCATGCGCATTTCCAGCTGCTCGAGCGTATGGATCAGCTCCTCGCGCTTGACCGGTTTCAGCATGTAGCTGATGGCGCCGTAGGCCAGGGCCGTCTGCGCGTAATCGCTGGCCGAAACCACATGCACGGGGATGTGCCGGGTGCGAACGTCACGCTTCAGCCGGTCGAGCACCGAGAGGCCGGTGTGATCGGGAAGCCCGAGGTCGAGGATCACGGCGTGGGGGAGGTATTGACGGGCCAGCGCGACACCTTCCTCGGCCGTGGAGGCTACCAGACAATGGAAGCCAAGCTCATGGGCCATGTCGAAAAGAATGCGGGCAAAGGCCGGATCATCTTCAACCGCGAGGATGACGCGCTCGCTGCCGGCAAGGTTGTCGCGATCATCCTCGATCAACCGTGGGCGGGTAATCTTCGGCTGCGCATCTGCCGTAGGTGGGGTCAGGATTTCGGTAATATGCCGGATTTCTGCGCGGTCCGTCTCGATGGGTGTCCCATCTTTCGCCGCCGCTTCCAGATGAGTCGGCACGGTCAGCGTGAAGACGCTGCCCTTGCCTTCGGTGCTCGTTACGTGGATCTCGCCATTCAGAAGCTGGGCAAGTTCACGGCAGATGGAGAGACCAAGCCCCGTGCCGCCATAGCGGCGATTGATCGTTCCGTCAGCCTGACGGAAGGCCTCGAAGATGATGCCGAGCTGCGTTTCTGGAATGCCGATGCCCGTGTCATGAACGTTGAAGGCAATTCGCCCGTCGCTCATGCTTGAAACGACGAGAGCGACTTCGCCACGCTCGGTGAACTTTACCGCATTCGATAGGAAGTTTTTCAGAACCTGCTCGATGCGCTGGCCATCAGAGACAAAGCTTGCGGGCACGCCGTCCTCGATCTCGACCCGCAGCGTCAGGCCTTTCTGGGAGGCCGCCTGGGCGAAGGTCGTGCGGAGCTTCGAGACCACATCCTTCGTCTGAAGCTCTTCGGGGCGGATTTCGAGGCGTCCCGCTTCGATCTTGGAAATGTCCAGGATGTCGTTGATCAGGTTGAGCAAGTCATTGCCCGAGGCCTCGATCGTCTCCGCATATTTGACCTGATCGTCCGTGAGATTGCCGGAGCGATTATCAGCGAGCAGACGGGCCATGATCAGCAGCGAATTGAGCGGTGTGCGCAATTCGTGAGACATGTTGGCCACGAACTCGGACTTGTACTGGTTTGCCCGCTCAAGCTCGACCGCCTGCGCCTGCAGGGCAAGCTGCCCGCGCTGCAGTTCGTCGCGTTGCTGTTCAAGCTGCTGCGCAAGCTCTTCGAGCTGCACGTTGCTCTGTTCGAGTTCAGCCTGCTGACGTTCGAGACGCGTCTGGGATTCTTCCAGCTCCTCGTTGGAGGCCCGCAGTTCCTCGCTCTGGGTCTGAAGCTCTTCCGCCTGCTTCTGCGTCTGCTCCAGAAGCTCGCGGAGCTGCGCGCGATAGACAGCGGAGCGGACGGCGGTCCCGATTGCAGGTGCTACGCGCTCAAGCAGGGTCAGGGAGGATGGATCCAGGTCGCCGGAGAAACCGAGCTCGACGACACCGTTGACAATGCCGTCGGCCTTCAGCGGTACTGCCAGCACATGACGCGGCTTGCCCTTGCCCATGGCGGAGCCAAAGGAAAGATAGTCGTCGGGGATGTCGCGGATATCGAAGGCACGGCCGTCCTTGACGGCCTGTCCAAGCACACCGTCTTCAGCATTGATGACATCGGGAACATTAGCGCTGGCAGGAAGGGCATAGGTGGCGGTCTTGGTGAGCCCCTGGCCGTTCTGCATGTAGATCACGCCGACGCGGGCACCCAGATATTCAGCCAGGTACCTGAGGATGTTCTCGCCAAGGCTCGCGAGGTTCAGCTCTCCGCCCATGGTCTGCGACAGACCGACTTCGCCCGCCTGCACCCATTCCTGTGCCTGAACAGCGATCTTGTTCTTGACGAAATAGTAGCCTGCGCCGCCCATGATCCAGGCCGTGAGCACGCCGAAGCCACGGTTGATGATCGCCACATCCTCATCCACGCCAACCGGTGACAGCATGTAGCCCGCCACCATGAAGAAGGTGACCAGGGTGGCGAGGATGACGGGGAGCTGTGGGCGCCAACCGAGATAGGTGAGCACGATCGGCAGCAGGTAGGAAACCCAAACTGCGACGCCCAGCGGTACCAGGAGGTCGGCGACAAAGGGGCCAGCCATCAATGCCGCAACGATGCTTAGCAGCAACGGTTCGTTGCTGCGGTCCAGAGCGCGGATCATGACTGCACTTCCGATGCAAGAATGAAGAATTGGAACAGGCCGGCGCTACTACCGCCCGTGCGTCGATTTAGAGTACGACTGATATTCAATTGCTATCCCCCGCCCAAGGTTGAAAGCCAGGTTATGGTGCGACTATCGCAAGTGCAAGAAACGTCCCCAGTGTAGGCCCCGGTTTTGGACGGCTGCTCCAGCACCTTCTAATTACATGAACGCGCAAAAGCCGCCCCAAGGCTTGGGGCGGCTGTTGGCTCTGGTGCCTTGATCAGGCTGCCTTTGCCATTTCATTGGCAGAAGCATCCGCAAGGGCTGTCAGCGACTCGTCGGTCTTTGATTCTTCCTGGAGGGTTTCATCCAGAAGCTGGACCGCTTCCTTCAAACCAAGAACCTCTGCCCAGCGCTTCAGCGTACCGTAGCGGGTGATCTCGTAGTGCTCCACGGCCTGGGCTGCGGAGATCAGGCCGGCATCAAGGGCTGGCATACCCTTGAACTCTTCCATGATCTCTTCTCCTTCCTCGATGATGCCTTCGATCGCAGGGCAGGTCTTGCCCTGGGCTCGCTTGCCGAGCACCTCAAAAACCTGCTGCAGACGTTCGATCTGACCTTCCGTCTCTTCCTTGTGCTGCAGGAAGGCAGCCTTCAGCTCCTCAGACTGAGCCGCGCGCGCCATCTTGGGCAGCGCCTTAAGTATCTTTCGCTCGGCGTAATAGATGTCTTTCAGCGTATCGAGAAAGAGATCGTCCAACGTCTTTTCTTTAGCCATGGGTGTTTCCTCTGAATTCAAGCGACGTTCACGTTTGCGAGACTGAGCGTATAAGTACCCGCGAGCAGAAAGGTTCCGGCCATAATTCTCATTTGCCGTCGCTTTCTGTGCGACAAGCCGAAGCACCGATGGCAAAGAAAAAGGCGGCGCCGGATGACCAGCGCCGCCTTGGATCAAATGCCTTGACGAAAGTTTAGAACGTCGAGCTAAGCTCGCGGTCGCCTTCCTCGTCGCGGATGCGGGTGGGGAGGCCCAGCTTGTCGAGGAGCTTCAGGAACGGACGGGGGGCAAGCTCTTCCACGTTGACCATTTTGCCCACATCCCACTCGCCGGTGGCAACCAGCATTGCCGCAGCGACGGCAGGCACACCTGCCGTGTAGGAGATGCCCTGGCTGCCGACCTCGGCGTAGGCTTCCTCGTGGTCGGCTACGTTGTAGATAAAGACCTCGCGGTCCTTGCCGTCCTTCTGGCCCTTGACCAGGTCACCGATGCAGGTCTTGCCCGTGTAGCTCGGAGCAAGCGACGCCGGATCCGGCAAAACAGCCTTTACAACCTTCAGCGGCACAACTTCCTGGCCGTTGTCGAGCTTCACCGGCTGCTCCGAGAGGAGGCCGAGGTTCTTCAGGACCGTGAACACGTTGATGTAGTGGTCGCCGAAGCCCATCCAGAACCGGACGTCCGGGACGTCAAGGTTCTTGGACAGAGAGTGGATCTCGTCATGGCCCGTGAGGTAGGTCGGGCGGCTGCCGACAACCGGGAGGTCCCAGTCCTTGCGGATCTCGAACATCTGGTTCTGGGTCCACTCACGGTTCTGCCACGACCAGACGCGGCCGGTGAACTCGCGGAAGTTCGTCTCCGGGTCGAAGTTGGTCGCGAAGTAGCGGCCGTGGCTGCCGGCGTTCACATCGATGATGTCGATGGAGTCGAGCTTGTCGAAATATTCGTTGGCTGCAAGCGCGGCATAGGCGTTCACAACACCCGGATCGAAGCCGATGCCGAGGATCGCGGTAACTCCAGCCTTCTCTGTTGCCTCAGCGCGCTTCCACTCGTAGTTGCCGTACCATGGCGGGGTCTCGCAGATCTTCAGCGGATCCTCGTGGATGGCCGTGTCCATGTAGGCAACGCCAGTCTCGATGCAGGCCTGCAGGACCGACATGTTGACGAAGGGGGCGCCGACGTTGATGACAATCTGGACGCCGGTCTTCCCGATCAGCTCCTTGGTTGCCTCAACATCTGTTGCATCAAGCGCATGAATCTCAAGTACGCCCGGCGTTTTCAAGCTTCCCTTCTCATGTACCGAAGCGCGGATTGCCTCGCACTTGGCAACGGTGCGCGATGCGATATGAATATCGCCAAGTACATCGTTGTTCTGCGCGCATTTGTGCGCCACTACCTGGGCTACACCGCCAGCGCCGATGATAAGGACATTCTTTTTCATTTCGCCGGGAACACTCCTTTTTACGTTTCCGAGAGGTGGGTAAGGGTCTGCCTAACTACTTCATGAAAGGCTGGCTTCATAGTCCGCAAAGCCAAACTCGCGAACGAGCCGTTCGGTGCCGTCCAGTTCCTTGACCATGATGGAGGGCATTTTTACCCCGTTGAACCAGTTCTTTTTCACCATCGTGTAGCCAGCCGCATCCTGGATCGACAGACGGTCACCGATCTGTACCTGCTGAGGGAAGCGGAATTCACCGAAAATGTCGCCCGCCAGGCAGGATTTGCCGCAAACCTGATAGGTATGGTCGCCCGTGTTGGGTTCTATCTTTCCGGCCTGACGATAGATCAGGAGGTCGAGCATGTGAGCCTCGACCGAGGAGTCAACGATCAGAAGTTCCTTCTGGTTGACGAGCTTGTCCAGCACCGTCACTTCCAGCGTGGTGGACTTGGTGATCGCGGCTTCGCCGGGCTCCAGGTAAACCTGCACGCCGTACTTTTCAGAGAATGCCTTGAGGCGCGCGCAGAAGGCGTCGACCTCATAGTTCTCGCCGGTGAAATGGATGCCGCCGCCGAGGCTCACCCAGCGCACCTTGTGGAACAAGTCGCCGAAACGTTCCTCGACGCGGGTCAGCAGCTGGTCGAACAGCTCGAAACTGCCGTTCTCACAGTTGTTGTGAACCATGAAGCCATCGATGCGGTCGATCACCGGCAGTACCTTGGCCGGATCCCATTCGCCGAGACGGCTGAAGGGACGGGCAGGATCGGCCAGGTCGAACTCGGAAGACGACACACCGGGGTTCAGGCGCAGGCCTACCGGAATGTGCTTCGCGCGGTCGGCGAAACGCTCGAACTGCGACAGCGAGTTGAAGATGATCTTGTTCGCGTTGGCGATGACTTCGTCGATCTCGTGATCGGCATAGGCCACGCTGTAGGCATGGGTTTCGCCGCCGAAATGCTTGGCGCCGAGCTTTACCTCGTAGAGCGACGAGGACGTTGTGCCGTCCATATGATGCTTCATCAGATCGAAGACGCACCAGGTGGCAAAGCACTTGAGCGCAAGCAGAACCTTGGCTCCGGACTGCTGACGAACGCGATCCATGATCTCCATGTTGGAGAGAAGCTTGGCTTTGTCGATCAGATAGTAGGGCGTCGAAATTTCCGACATGTTCTGGCCTCACGTCCGATTACGGCTATCGCATCGGCTCGCTCTTTCGAGCTGCCTTCGACGCCAATTGTTTCTTGTCGCTTGTTTTGTCCGCAGCACCCGGCTGGCGTGGTGCTATAGGGTAGGGGGGCGACAACTGCAAGTTCCTGCCCCCTCAGATAGGGATTCGAACTCCATTTGTCTGCAATTGAGACAATTTGCCTGTGAAATTATTGGCTTCTGCTACAGGTCTGCCGCGAGCTTGACTTTCGCCGCGAAGAGGGCAAGCTCATGTCCATGAAGCTTAAGCGGACATTTCGCCTTCTTGGCTGCGCATTGAGGGTCGTTCCCATCGCAGGAGGCTAGCCCCGGTTCAGGCATGTCCTGAACACGGGGACTGGAGCTTTCCGACGGGAATTACGATCAGCCTTCGGCTGCATCGTTCTGCGTCGCATCAATTCAGACACATGTCGCGAGTGACAGGTTCGTACCTTTGGTGCGGGCCGCGATCGTCATTTTCGGCGAGTGACTTGGTTTCAATGCATCGGCCCCGGAGCGAGCATCGTCCGAGGGGCAGGAGAACCTTGAATGACGATGGACACTTCATCTTGCCACCTGACGACCAGAGACCATTTGATCCTGGAGCGCATGGCCACGCGCTTTTCGCACCTCGACACATTCTACGCGAGGATGCTGCGGCGGAAGGTTCGCGATAGCCGCCTTTATCTGCGCGATGATATTCCGACCGAGGTAGCGGTGCTCAACAGCTGGATCTCCTACCGGATCGGTAGCGAGGATTTCGGTCCACACCAACTTGTGGAGCTTACGCCGGAAGATGCGGGGCACGCGCACCTTTCCGTTTACACCGTTCGAGGGCTCGGCCTGTTAGGGCTGGCCGAAGGAGCAAGCGCGATGATCGAGACGCCGGAAGGCGCTTGGGAAACCGTCAGGCTGACCCGAGTGCAGCATACGGTTAGAGGACCTCTTGCCGAGAGCCGGACAGGTGGAGAGGTCGTGGCGTTCCGAACGAAGGCGAGGCCTTCAGCAGGCTCTCCGTGGTCCCCGAATGACGATCCGGGGCCAACGGCTGCGTAGGTTGCCTTAAGTTTTAGTGGGTGTTGCGGGCGATCCAGTTGTGCCAGTCGCGCTCGCTGCCGTTGAAGACGTTGAGGTCGATCTTCTCTCCGACGCCCTTCGACAGGCCCGAGCCGGAGTACTGCCACAGCACCCACGGGCGGCCCGGATAGACCTTGGACGGGTGAGCGGCGACCGAGCGCAGCCAGAACGGGTAATCGAGGAATTCGCCCTGGAGGTTGTCCTTGTAGAAGTCGGGAGCGGTGTAGATGATCGGCCGCTGGCCGTAATGCCGCTCCAGCTTATCGAGGAACACCCGCATCTTCTCGATGACCTGTTCGCGCGACGGGCGCTTCTTGCACTGTGACTGGCCGTTCCACTCGACGTCAAGCACCGGCGGCAGAGCGCCCGGTTCCTTGGGCACGTTGCGGATGAACCAGTCAGCCTGCTCGGCGCCCGTGCGGCACCAGTAGAAGAAGTGGTAAGCGCCGTGCCTCATGCCCGAAGCCGATGCCGCAAGCCAGTTCCGGCGGAACATGGGATCGAGATGGTCGCCGCCGTCCGTCGCCTTGATGTAGACGAAGTTGGCGCCGTGTTCGCGCAGGTCCTGCCAGTTGATATTCCCCTGCCAACGGGACACGTCGACGCCATGGACCGGCAAACGATGCGGGGCATGCTGCTTGCCGAAGTTGATCGGCTTGGCATCGCGAAATTTCTGGGCATAGATTTTCTGCTTGCCGCGATGAGGCGACGCCTGGCGGGGCGTTGGCGTGACAAGCGCTGCCATCTGTACGGGCGCTTCGGTCGGAGCAATGGCAAGGGCGGGAAGCTCTTCGGAAGAGGACGGCGCCGCTGCAGAGGCTGGCGCCGCCGCAGCGCTGGGCGCAACGGATGCGGTCGTCTCGTAGGAGAGCTGTGTCATCAACTCTTCGACGCTCATGCCACGTGAAGAGCAACCCGTGAGGGTTGCCACACAGAGCAACAGTATCGCTGTCTTGCCGGAAAAACGCATTGGGACTCGCACGCCAGATCTGAAAATTGCAGCCATCGCTGCAAAGACTTCTCCGACGACGAGGTTAGGTACAAATTATCAAGAATTACTAAACAGAATTATGAAGGGCGCGAGGGGACCCGCGCACCTTCCCTGCATGGTGAACCGTTATCGTTAACTCACCGTAAACTTACCCCGCATCCTGAGAAATCCGCAGGACTTCGCCGTCATCCTCATCGGTGATGACATAGATCGCACCGTCCGGGCCTTCAGCCACATCGCGGATGCGCAGGCCCAAGCTCTCAAGTAGCCGCTCCTCGCCAGAGATGTTGTCGCCATCGACCGTCAGTCGCACCAGCGCGGTGGAGGCCAGGCCGCCTACGAAGAGGTTGCCCTTCCAGTCGGGGAAGACCTCGCCCTGGTAGAACATCATGCCGGAGGGGGCGATGACCGGCGTCCATGTGCGGATTGCATCGACCATGCCTTCCTGGTGCTCGACGCCTTCGCCGATGGTCGTGCCGTCGTAGTTGATGCCGAGCGTGACGATCGGCCAGCCGTAATTGGCGCCGGGCTGAACGATGTTGAGTTCATCGCCGCCGCGGGGTCCGTGCTCAATTTCCCAGAGAACCCCGCTCTCAGGATTGATGGCTGCGGCCTGTACGTTGCGATGGCCATAGGACCAGATCTCCGGCAGCGCATCGGCCTGGTTCACGAAGGGGTTGTCGTCCGGCACCGTACCATCCGGACGTATGCGGACGATCTTGCCGAGGTGTGAGTTCAGCTGCTGGGCCTGTTCGCGGAACTGCGCCTGCGATCTCTCGCCGAGCGTGATGAACAGGTAGCCGTCATTGTCGAAGACGAGGCGGGAGCCGAAATGCTGCTGGCTCTGCACCTTCGGCTTCTGGCTGAAGATGACCTCGACATTGTCGAGCCTTGTCAGGTCCTCGCTCAGCACGCCACGCGCGACGGCGGTGCTGTTGCCGCCTTCGCCAGCTTCGGCAAAGCTCAGGTAGACGAGCCGGTTTTCCTCGAACTGCGGGTCAAGTGCTACGTCGAGCAGTCCGCCCTGGCCTCGTGCATCCACGTCAGGGACACCGGCGATCGGTTCGGACACCTTGTCCGAGACGTGGCGAAGATTGCCGTTTCGCTCGGTCACCAGCATAGAACCGTCGGGCATGAAGGCCAGTGCCCATGGATGCGAGAGGCCATTGGCGATGGTTTCGACGCGGATGGACGGGCCTTCCGTTTCGAAAGTTTCCTCTACGGCCAGAGCAGGAACGGCAAGGGATGCTGCAATCGCAGCCAGCGAAGAACGAAGGATTTGGTGGCGCATTGTGGGCTCCGTGCTAGGTCGATCTCGATGGTGGAACAACCGCCAGGGCAGTGGGTTCCAGCTTATTCGAGACCGAGCCTGAAGCAAAAGGCCGCGCGCGCCGGATTTAAACCTTCGTCGGACTATGCGCGGAAACCTTGAGGTCCAGCGCCACATGGCCTTCGGGCGCACCGAAATTCAGGAACGCTTCCGACATAGTGGCGAAGACGGCGCCCGCATCGCCACGCAGCTTGGTGCAGAAGTTCTTGGAGCGGTCGAAAACGCCGGAGCCTTTGACGAACTCGATGCAGCCGTAGATCTCGTCCATGTGATGGGAAGAGCCCAAGGGATAGAGCGAAAACTGGGCGGCAACGGTCAACCCGGTGACCGGCGCCAGCGCCACAGCCTTGTGCGCGGCTTCAATGCGCTCGGCCAGCGGAGGCTGCTTGCCGAAGTGCGCGCTCGGCGTGCAGATCGGGTCGTCCGGTTCGCCGGGGCAGCCACGCGACACTGTAGACGCCATAACACAATGCTTGCCAGCCGAGCCTGCACTAACGAAAAGGTCGCGCATCGCTGGAAACAGCTGCTCGGGCGGTCCGACCAGAAGGGTGGACACGTCATCGGTTTCGATGCGGAAGTTGGGACGGTAAGGATCGAGCGCCTTGATCGCACCCAAGATGATGCCGACGAAATCGTCGGACATTGGATACAGTGATACCTGTGCACCTGAAAACATGGTTCGCCTCGCTCCGCTGGCATTACCCAGATCAGCTCTAGGGACAGATGGACCATCCATCATCTCAGCCCTGAAAGCCGTTGAAGCGAAGACTTATGCCTTGCCCGGCTTACAGAGCGCCCCTGTCGATGGGCGGGACCATGCCTCAAGAGGAAGCGATAAACAAGGGCGGTGAGTAAAGGTTCAAGCAATATGCAAACGAAAATGTCTCAAAGCCGAAGACGAGCTCCGGCTTTGAGACATGCCTATGAATTCTATTAAGTTTAGTAACCGCGCGGGCAGGCTGCGGTATAACGACGGCCGTACTGGTCGCGATATACGCACTGGCTGCTACCCTCGGATGCCCGGCCGATAAGCGCACCAGCGATTGCGCCGGCTGCGCCGCCAATGACCGCACCCTCGAGGCTGTCATTTGCCACCGCTGCACCGATCGCCGCGCCACCGGCGCCACCGATCGCCGCGCCTTGCTGGGTTGGGGTGCAGGCTGCGACACCGCCAAGCAACAGCGGCAGAACTAAAACAAGCTTTTTCATCGGGACTCTCCAAAGTCATTCAGCATCGAAGTAATTCGCTTTGATGCTATTTGTTCCAAGAGTGGGCGTTCCGATGGTCCCAACTGGGCTCCAGTGGGTCAAGTAACGCTTGTAGAAGCTACGGAAACGAATGTGTATGGCAAATGAACGGCTGTTGACGGCTAAGTAAAATTCACGTCCTCAGCCGTCGGTGCGACCGGGCAGGTGGGCCTGCTTCGATTCCGTTTCATCCAGGTAGCGCTGGTTGCTGACGCAGCGCACATCCTTGCGGGGGCAGACCTCGCGCGCGAAGCGTTCAAGCGCCCGCCAGTAGGCACCGCCGTTCATCAGGGTGAAATGCAGGCCGATCTGCAGCGGCGTGCGCCCGTTGTCATATTGCCTGGTGAAAGCTGCCATGAACGCTTCATAGGCACGCTGTTCGAACTCTGCGCCGCGTTCCGGCTCTTCCTGTGCGCCGGAATGACGGAAATAGAGGTTGTAGTCCATTGCAATGATGGGGCGCTGGCGCGGACCTTCCGGAATCATCGGCAGCGAAAAGCGGTAGACGCCGTCCTTCACCTTCACGGCTACGGGACCGTTTGACACCGTGCTTCCATCATAAAGGAAACTCGTTGCATCCAGCGCCTTGAAGAGGGTCGACGAGGTGGAAAGATAGGGCGCACGGAAGCCCTTGACCTCTTCCCGGGCAAATTTTGCCCAATCGGCTGGCTCGCCCGCGATGTCGTTGAGCTTCCAGGCGTTGAGCAGGACCTTGTCGAACTGTTTGAACTCATGCTGCCAGTCGGCCACGGACCAGTGGGCACCATCCAGATGGCCGCAGCCGTGGTTGGCGATCTCATGCCCTTCAGCGCGGGCCTTCCAGATCTGGTCGAGGCGGGCAGCGACGTCCTCACGCGAACTGGCATAGCCTACGTTGGACTTCGGACCATTGGCGCCTGGCGCGACATAGGTACTACGGTTCTCCCTGGTCAGCAGGTAAACGCAGGAGAGGAAGTAGGTAAATTCTGCCCCCACCTGCGTTGCCAGTTCGCGGCTGCGCTTCCACTGCGCAACGGGGCCGGCTCCGTCAAACGAGATCAATACATATTGTGGAGGACGTTCTCGTGCGTGGGCCGGGGAGAGGGTCAGAAGGGCAGAAAACGCGACCAGACCAATATGCTTTGCGCTCATAAAAATGCTCGGTGAGAATCATATAACCTACTGCCTAAGTCACGAATGTGGCGGTCAGGAGAGTCCCGGCGTGCTTTGCACATCTTTCTGGTATATTGGCTTTTCGAATGGTCTGATGCGCCTGCTTTTCGTCCGACCCCTTCCATGCGCCGTAATTTTCGTTAAAAAGCCCTTCAGAAGAGAGTGCCGGCAACGAGCCCGGCAGAAGAACGAGAGTTTTCATGTCGGACGACAGTTTCATTCGCGAAGTCAATGAGGAGCTTCGCCAGGATCAGCTGAAGGCGTTCTGGAACCGCTTCGGCTCCATAGCGATCGGCGCTGCGGTGCTCATCGTGCTCGCGACAGCGGCATTCGTTGCCTACGAATACTGGTCGACAAACCGCGCCAACAAGGCGGGCGACGCATTCGCGCAGGCGCTGGACCTTGCTGCCGAAGGCAAGAACGATGAAGCCATCGCGAAGCTCTCCGAGCTGCGCGAGGGTGGCATTGGTGCTTATCCGATGCTGGCCCGGCTGCGCGAGGCCACGCTGCTCGCCGGCAGCGGCAAGGCGACTGAGGCTATCGCAGCCTTTGATGCTGTCGCCAACGATGGCTCGGCACCGGCAGCTCTGCGCGACATGGCGCGGTTGCGTGCTGGCCTGCTCCTGGTGGACAATGGCTCTTACGCCGATGTTGCTTCCCGCGTCGAGCAGCTGACGGCAGATACAAACCCGGTCCGGCATTCGGCACGTGAAGTGCTGGCGCTGGCTGCATGGAAAGAAGGAAACCGCGAAACCGCCCTTTCGCTCTTCAATCAGATTCTGGACGATGGTGATGCACCTGCCGGTGTCCGCCAGCGTGCCCAGATGATGTCAGAGCTGATCAGCGGTTCGGGATCGAGCTCGTAATGTCATTCAAGGTCGCAATCGTTGGCCGCCCCAATGTGGGCAAGTCGACTCTCTTCAACAGGCTTGTCGGGAGGCGGATCGCGCTCGTCGATGATACGCCGGGTGTCACGCGTGACCGCCGGGTGCATGCCGCGCGTTTGCAGGACCTGCGCTTCGACGTGATCGACACCGCGGGTCTTGAGGCCGCCGCCGCGCCGACGCTGGAAGGCCGGATGCGCCAGCAGACGGAAATGGCCATCGACGAAGCCGACGTCGTGCTCTTCATGGTGGATGCCCGAAGCGGCATCATCCCTGACGACCAGACCTTTGCTGAACTCGTCCGCCGCAAGGGCAAGCCGGTGATCCTCGTATCGAACAAGACGGAGGGACGCGGTGCCGAGGCTGGCGTGTTCGACGCTTACAGCCTTGGTCTAGGGGAGCCGGTCGCCATCTCGGCCGAGCATGGCCTCGGCATGCCCGATCTTCGCGATGCGATCGCCGACATCATGGGCGACAAGATTGCGGAAGAGGAAGAAGAGGAGCGCGTCCGGCCCTCCAACAATGAACCTCTGCAGGGCGACGACATTGATCCTGAGGCTGAAGAGCCCGAATATGATTCCGGCAAGCCGCTCAGCATTGCGATCGTAGGCCGTCCGAACGTTGGCAAGTCGACGCTGATCAATGCGCTGCTGCGCGAAGAGCGCATGCTCACGGGGCCGGAAGCGGGCATCACGCGCGATTCCATCGCCGTCGACTGGACCTGGCGGGATCGTCCGATCCGTCTGGCCGACACGGCTGGCATGCGCCGCAAGGCGCGCGTCCAGGAAAAGCTCGAGAAGCTGTCGGTCGGCGAGACGCTGCGTGCGATTCGCTTCGCCGAGGTCGTGGTCGTCGTGTTCGACGCAACTCAGGCTTTCGACAAGCAGGACCTGCAGATCGCCGACCTCATCATCCGCGAGGGCAGGGCGCCGGTCATCGCCTTCAACAAGTGGGACATCGTCGAGAACCCGCAGGAGATGCTGGCTGAACTGCGCGAAAAGCTCGAGCGTCTGCTGCCGCAGGTGAAGGGCATGCGCTTCGTCACCATCTCGGCAGAGACCGGACGCGGCCTCGACCGCATGATGGAAACCGTGGTCGAGACCCACAAGGTTTGGAACCGTCGCGTCTCCACCGGCAGACTGAATCGCTGGCTCGAGCGTGCAACGCAGATGCATCCGCCACCCGCCGTTTCCGGACGGCGCCTGAAGGTGAAGTACATCACCCAGATCAAGACGCGTCCGCCCGGCTTCGTGCTTTCCTGCTCGCGTCCAGAGGTCATGCCGCAGTCTTACGTGCGCTACCTGATCAACGGTTTGCGCGAGGCGTTCGACATCTACGGCGTGCCGATCCGCATGCTGTTGCGTACGTCCGACAATCCATTTGCTGGCAAGGCAAGGGACAAGGACTGACAGGTTCGTCGAGAAACGCACTCTGACCCCAGGCTTCGCCCTGGGGTTTTTGTTTGCCGGCAGCGCACGCGTTTGGCTTTGTCAGCGACGCCTCATTCCTTACCGAATCCTTAATGAAATCAGTGACAAAGCGGCAGGCGAATTAACCTTCGATCAAGGTTAATCAAATATCTTCATCCTCAACAACAGCGTATGTGTTTGAGTGAGGTTGGGGTGCGAGGTTCAGTACCGCGTTCGAGTCGTATTCCCGTTGAAAAGCGGTCGCGTCTGGCGCCCACTCTGCTTGGGCTGGCAATCTGGATCGGCTTTCCAACGGTTGCGGCGTATCAGGACATCACAAGTTTGATTACCGGCCAGGAGTCGGGAACCCGCTGGGCGGCGGTGATCGAGCAGTCGGTCGCCGGTTCCATCCACAAAGCCGAGATGCCCTTCAATGATCCGAATGCCCGCCTGGGTTCGCTCTCGGGCGGTGGTATCAATGCCCCGGGCATCGGCGAGATCGCCTTCCGGTCGAAGAACAAGACCAAGGTGGATGCCACGGATGAAGAGCGGGTGAACCGCGACGACAAGCAAGGCCGCATCGTCCAGGTGATGCCAATGGCTCCGCCGAGCCTCTTCAACGCCGGTTCGATTGTGGAGCAGACTGGTGCCTTCCTGAAGACGGAACCGCTGGGTGAGGTCACGATGGCTTTCGTGAAGCCGGACCTCAAGGGCAAGGAAGTCCAAATCGCCACGGCCTTCCACGTCAAGCACAAGGCAAAGCCTGAGCCGAAGATGCTGCCGGCCGTCGCCAAGCTCGTCAACAATGACGAAGCTGACATCCTGGCCACGGCTTACGCTCCGGCGGAACCCGACTATGCGAAGGCTTCACCCTTCGCCAGCATTCTGCGCGACGAGGATGACGGCCGCTTCATCCCGCCGATCAACCCGGCAGACCATATGTGGGCAAAGGCGCCACTGCCGGCCCATGCCTTCTCGGCCAAGGAGCAGAAGTGCCTTGCCGAAGCCGTCTACTTCGAGGCGCGGGGCGAGCCGGTCGAGGGCCAGGCGGCTGTGGCGCAGGTGGTGCTCAACCGCGTCCGCAATCCTGCCTATCCGAACTCCATCTGCGGCGTCGTCTATCAGAACGACAGCTGGTTCAACCGCTGCCAGTTCTCGTTTGCCTGCGATGGCATCAAGGACCGGATCACCAGCCCTTCCCACTACCGCGTGGCGCAGGACGTTGCCATGGCCGTCTCGGCGGGCAAGATCTGGCTCGAAAGCGTTGGCAGCTCCACCCATTATCACGCCACTTATGTGCGTCCGCGATGGGCTGGAACGATGAAGAAGCTGACCAAGATCGGCCAGCACATTTTCTACCGAACCTATGGCGGCGGTTGGAACTGAAGTCGGCTTAAGCGGGAGATTCTCTCCACTTTCTGCGTTGCAAGAACGTAGGCGCATTGTCGCACTGGGCTAAGTCGTTGTTTTTCAAGCGTTCATGCCCTTATGGACAGCGCATATAGTTGGCTTGACTGCTGACAGCCCTCTCACTATGTTGCCCGCGACTTCGAGACGGTTAATTTTCGAGGTTGCGAGCGGCTGGAGGTTCTCATGGCAGAACGAAATGAGCCTGACGAACTCGAGCAGCGGCGACGCAAACTTGAAGATGCCCTGGCGGCGCGAGGCGCTTCATCAGACTCTGGTGAAGGCAACGCAAAGCAGACTAACGGCGGCAGTGGATTCGGGAACGCTTTCAAGCTTTCGGGCGAATTCATCGGCGGCGTTGTCGTAGGGATCGGACTTGGTTGGTTCTTCGACCGCCTGTTCGATACCGCTCCGTGGGGACTAATTATCTTCTTGCTGCTCGGATTTGCAGCAGGTGTTCTAAACGTCCTGCGTGCTGCGGGACGGGTTGCTGAGTTTGGATCACAGGCCCCCAAGGACGGTGGCGCCAATGATCCGCAAAGGAAATAAGAGCGGCAGACGCCGCACAAAGTGAGGGTGCTTCAGTGGCCACGGATCCCATCCATCAATTTCAGATTGCCAAGTGGATTCCGATTGAAGTTGGTGGTGTGGACCTGTCGTTCACCAACGCGTCGGCCTTCATGGTCGCGACCGTTGCTGCCGCTAGCGCTTTCCTGTTCCTGAGCACCTCCAACCGCGGCCTGGTTCCGTCCCGTGCCCAGTCGGTTGCCGAGATGGCTTACGAATTCATCGCGTCGATGTTGCGTGACAGCGCCGGCAATCACGGGATGAAGTTCTTCCCGCTGGTATTTTCGCTGTTCATGTTCGTGTTCGTCGCGAACCTGCTTGGCCTCGTGCCCTACTTCTTCACCGTTACCAGCCAGATTATCGTCACCTTCGCGCTGGCAATGCTGGTGATCGGAACAGTCATCGTATACGGCTTC
The DNA here is from genome assembly GCF_014641695.1 of Nitratireductor aestuarii. Taxonomy (GTDB): domain Bacteria; phylum Pseudomonadota; class Alphaproteobacteria; order Rhizobiales; family Rhizobiaceae; genus Chelativorans; species Chelativorans aestuarii. Next base: position 162,231 of record NZ_BMIF01000008.1, read on the forward strand.
ATGAAGCACGGTCTGGGCTTCCTCAAGCTGTTCGTGCCGAGCGGCGTTCCCGCCGTCGTGGTGCCGCTGGTTGTCGCGATCGAGATTGTTTCCTTCCTCTCGCGTCCGATCAGCCTCTCGGTTCGTCTCTTCGCTAACATGCTGGCTGGTCATATCACCCTCAAGGTGTTCGCTGGCTTCGTAACCTCGCTCAGCGCGCTCGGTGCTGTCGGTGTTGCTGGTTCAATTCTTCCGCTGATCATGACTGTCGCGATCACGGGTCTCGAGTTTCTGGTTGCCTTCCTGCAGGCTTACGTCTTCGCCGTTTTGACCTGCATGTACCTCAATGATGCGGTGCATCCGGGCCACTAGGATCGACTAACGGCGGGCTTTTCCGCCAACTTTCAAAGAGTTCAAACGCTTCACAAGGAGTTGCAAGATGGAAGCAGAAGCAGCAAAGGCGATCGGCGCAGGTATTGCATGCCTCGGCATGGGTGGTGCAGCTATCGGTCTCGGCAATATTTTTGCCAACTACCTGGCGGGCGCCCTGCGCAATCCGTCGGCAGCTGACGGTCAGTTCGGCCGTCTGATCCTGGGCTTCGCCGTTACCGAAGCTCTGGGCATCTTCTCGCTGCTGGTCGCCCTTCTCCTCCTGTTCGTCTAAGCCGTACGATTTTTTGGCTTGCCGGACGCCTCAGGCGTCCGGCCGTGGATAGAGCAAGGGGAAAGCCATGTTCGTGGCACCGGCATTCGCACAGGACGCGGCTCAACCCGCAATTGGCGAAACCCATTCCGAGACTGGCATAGTGGAAGAAGGTGCCCACGGCGGTATCTTCCCTCCATTCGACAGCTCGACATACGCGTCGCAGGTCCTCTGGCTCGCGATCACGTTCGGACTTTTTTACCTGTTCCTGAAGCGCGTGGTCCTGCCACGTATCGGGGGCACGCTGGAAGTCCGTCACGATCGTATCGCCAGCGATCTTGATCAGGCTTCCCGTCTCAAGGAAGAGGCGGATGCTGCCGTTGCCGCATACGAGCAGGAGCTCGCAGAAGCACGGCGCAAGTCGGCTGCGATTGCGCAGGAAGCGCGGGACAACGCCAAGGCCCAGGCTGAGGCAGACCGTCGCGCGATCACTGAGACGCTCGATGCAAAGCTCGGCGAAGCCGAGACCCGCATCGAGGAGATCAAGCGTATCGCTTTGGCCGATGTTGACAACATTGCTGAAGAGACCGCGGCTGAGATCGTTCAACAGCTCACCGGTAACGACGTGAGCAAGGCAACCGTTACGGCTGCTGTGAAAGCAGTGAGCCAGTAGGAGAACCGCTATGGATGCAACATTCTGGGCGTTTATCTCCCTCATCCTGTTCCTCGCGCTGCTCGTGTACGTGAAGGTTCCGGGGATGGTTGCCAAGGCGCTCGATGAGCGTGCCGATCGCATCCGTCGCGAACTGGAAGATGCGCGCGTCTTGCGTGAAGAGGCTCAGCAGTTGCTGGCCGAATATCAGCGCAAGCGTCATGAGGCTGAAAAGGAAGCGGCAGAACTCGTATCTGCAGCCCAACGTGAAGCTGAAAGCATTGTTGCCGACGCGAAAGAGAAGACCGAAGAATACGTGGCACGTCGCACCAAGCTGGCCGAGCAGAAGATCGCCCAGGCCGAGCGCGACGCAGTCAACGAGGTTCGTGCCCGCGCTGTTGACGTTGCTGTAGCTGCCGCAGGCAAGATCCTGAGTGATACGGTCGACGGAAGCGCAAGCGGAGTACTGTTCGATCAGTCTCTCGCTCAGCTGAAAGCCAAGATGAACTAACATCGGTCCTCGACCGGATGTCTCAAATGCCGCCCCAAGGGCGGCATTTTTGTTTTGGGGGATTGGATAGAGCTTGAGTGAGCTGAGTCAGCAGCCGTCAGGATTTTCCGAACAAGCACTTGCATGGCCTGCGGGTTTGCTGTCCGTTGTTCAACGCTGAACAAGCGGAGAGGCAAACATGTCAGTACTGATTCTGGGTCTGGTTCTTTTCCTCGGCATTCACTCGACCCGCATAGTTGCGCCGGGCTTCCGGCAGCAGCTCATTGACCAGCGCGGGGAGAAATTCTGGAAGCTCACTTACACGGTGGTCTCGCTCGTCGGGCTCGTGCTGATCATCTGGGGCTATGGATTGGCGCGGCAGGATCCCGTCATCGTCTATGATCCGCCGGTCGGCATGCGACACCTGACTCTGCTTCTGATGCTGCCGGTGTTCCCGCTGTTTGCCGCCTCGCACAACCCGGGCTTCATCAAGGCGAAGCTCCAGCATCCGATGCTGATAGGGACGCTGCTCTGGGGTGTTGCCCATTTGCTGGCCAACGGAACGCTGGCGGACGTGCTGCTCTTCGGCGGCATCCTCGTCTGGGCGGCCATTGACCTGATCTCCAACGTCTATCGCGGCCCAGTGCGCCTTGGCCGGGAGCCCGTGCTAAGGAAGGATATTTCCTCAATCGTCGCTGGTGTTGTGATCTATCTGATCTTCGTCTTCTGGCTGCATGAGCTGCTCTTCGGCGTTTCGCCGCTCGGAGCTTAGCAGTTCAGACTTTCACAGAAACTCCGAACTGCTTTAACTCTTTGGTCTCTCGTGGTTCCGGACGGACAACCGGTTCCACTTTCGTGGAACCGCTCCAGATTAGACCAGTTCGGCTTCGGTGCCGGCCTCTACAGGCTCGGCGCCTTTCTTCAGTGGCGCGAAGGTCATGCGGTGAAGGCGTGCGAGCGGGCCATGGAGAGCAAGCGCGTCGCGGTGCTTCTTCGTGGCATATCCGACGTGGCTGTCAAAACCGTAGGCAGGCGCCTGCAGGCCTGTACGCACCATCATACGGTCGCGCGTGACCTTGGCGACGATGGACGCGGCAGCGATGGACTGTGAGCGCTGGTCGCCCTTGATCACTGCCTTGCAGGGGCAGGGAAGGCCAGGAGGAACATCGCGGCCATCCGCCAGCGCATAGCGGGGTTCGAGACAAAGGCTCATCACCGCACGGCGCATGCCCTCAAGGCTCGCCCGCAGAATGTTCGACTGGTCGATCGAGGTTGAGCAGAGCGAGGATACGGAGACCGCCTGCGCCGTCGCCATGATCTCTTCGTAGAGCGCATCGCGGGCAGCTTCGGTCAGCAGTTTTGAATCGTTCAGGCCATCCGGGATCTTGTCAGGATCGAGAATGACAGCTGCTGCCACCACAGGTCCGGCAAGCGGACCACGCCCAACCTCGTCCAGCCCGACAACCGGTGCATGCCCATCGCGCATCAAACCGGCTTCCATCGTGAAGTCGGGGCGCAAAGGAATTTCTTCGAAAAGAAGCAGAGAATCGGATTGCGAGGCAGCCATGAAAACCATGCTGACACCGCATCCGATTCTCTGCAAGCCTTAACCCCGGGTGCGGCGGAAAGGGGCCAGGCTACCAAAGGTATCGCTTTCCGGGACGAGAAAGACGACGCCTCTTCAATTCCAATCACTTCGAGCGGGCCAAGGCTGCTCCACCTGCCCGGTGGGGAAGCGGTGCTCCACCGGTTCATCAACAGCTGCCTGCCGGTGCCGAAATCTCAAGGCCGCCCGCCCCGCGGGACGTCCTATCCCGCCCGGTCTAGAGCAGTTCAGACTTTCACAGAAACTCTGTTCTGCTCCCACTCTTTGTTTTCTCACGGGTCCGGACGGAAAACCGGTCCCCACTTTTCCTGGAACCGCCCTAGAGCAGCACCAATTGCTCTGCACCGCGCGACAACGGCCGGAACAGTTCTGTGGTGAGCTTCATGCGCTCCTTGTTCAGGCCGAGGCGCTTGGCGGCCATCTCGAAGCGGCGGCCGATCTGCCATGCATAGGGGCCGGTTCCGCGCATGCGCTTTCCCCATTCAGCATCATAGTCCTTGCCGTCCCGCATCGAGCGGACGAGCGACATGACATGGCGGAAGCGGTCCGGATAATGGCGCAGCAGCCAGTCCTTGAAGATGGGGCTCACCTCAAGCGGAAGTCTCAGCATGACATAGCCAGCTTCACGAGCGCCAGCGGCATGGGCGGATTCAAGAATACGCTCGATCTCGCTGTCGTTGAGGCCAGGGATGACCGGACCCATCATGACGGAGACCGGGATGCCGTGATCGCTCAGCGCGCGTATGGCTTCCAGACGACGCGTGGGTGTCGCAGCCCTCGGCTCCATGGTGCGGGCGAGCTTCCGGTCAAGCGTGGTGACGGAGAGCGCCACCTTCGCCAGTCCCTTTTCCGCCATGCGGCCAAGGATATCCATGTCACGCATGACAAGTGCTGATTTGGTGACGATGCCAACGGGATGGTTATAAGCCTCGAGCACTTCGAGGATCTCCCGCATGATCCGCCACTTCTTTTCCACCGGCTGATAGGGATCGGTGTTTGTACCGATGGCGATCGTGCGGGGTTCATAGCCAGGCTTCGACAGCTCACGCTCCAGGAGCCTCGGCGCATCAGGCTTGGCGAAGAGCTTCGACTCGAAGTCCAGTCCCGGCGACATGCCCATATAGGCGTGAGTGGGGCGGGCGAAGCAATAAACGCAGCCGTGCTCGCAGCCACGGTAGGGGTTGATGGAACGGTCGAAGGAGATATCGGGCGAACTGTTGCGCGTGATGATGGTGCGCGGCTTTTCTATCTGCACCTCGGTCTTGAACGGGGGCAGGTCTTCCAGCGACTCCCAGCCATCGTCGAAGACTTCGCGTGTCGTCGGCTCGAAGCGGCCGGTCGGGTTGATGCCCGCGCCGCGACCACGCCTGCGGTCGATCTCGATCCGCACGCCGCTACGTTCAACGAGAGCATCTGCGATCCTGGCGCGGCCACCGCCAAGGGAAGCCAGACTGTCAGCCTTTACGATCTGTTCCATGCACCGCGCCTCCGCGCTTGTTCTATTTCCTGCATATAGCAGCAGAACGAGAACAAAGCAAGAACAAAACCTGAGAGGCTCTAAGGATCAGCCGGCGTTGCGACGCAGGTGCTCGTCGAGGCGAGGCAGGATTTCCACGAAGTTGCAGGGCTTGTGGCGGTAGTCGAACTGCTCCTTCAGGATGCCGTCCCAGGCATCGCGGCAGGCGCCAGGGGAGCCCGGCAGGGCGAAGACAAAGGTCTGGTTGATCAGCCCAGCCGTCGCGCGCGACTGGATCGTGGAGGTGCCGATCTTGTCGTAGGAGAGCCGGTGGAAGACGATCGAGAAACCGTCCATGTGCTTGTCGAACAGGGGCTCCAGAGCTTCGGGCGTGACGTCGCGGCCGGTGAAGCCGGTGCCACCGGTGGTGATAATCGCATCAATGGAGGGGTTGTGGCTCCAGTCGAGAACCTGCGTGCGGATCTGCTCGACGTCATCGCGGACGATCTGGCGGTCGATGAGCTCGTGGCCAGCGTCAGTGATGCGGTCGGCCAATGTCGCGCCCGACTTGTCGTCCGCCAGCGTGCGCGTATCGGAAACCGTGAGAACGGCAAAGCGGACGGGAATGAAGGTGAGTTCAGCGGCACTCATGGCACAATCTCGTCGGATGCAAGGGTGGATGTCGCGGCGACAAACCACGACGGGTGGCGCTCAGCAATCGTCGTGGCGGCGCGTTCGGCTTCTTCGTCACTCAGGAAGATACCGAAGCAGGTTGCGCCAGAGCCGGACATGCGGGCGATGCCGGCGCTCTCCGACCTAAGTTCTGCCAGAACGTCATTGATGGCCGGAACGAGGCTCGCGGCCGGGGCCTCAAGGTCGTTGCGCGTTTCGCTGAGCCAGCCGATCACGTCTGCCGTGGTGATAAAGGCAGAGAGGGGTGGCAGCGGAGCATTGTCCTTCTTCTGCAACGCTCGGAAGACCGGCGGGGTCGCGAGCGGAACGCCGGGATTGACCAGCACCATCGGCAGACGGGGAAGCCTTACGTATTCTAGCTCTTCACCGGTCCCACGCGCGATCAGGGGGCGGGCCGCGACGCACATCGGTACGTCAGCCCCGAGCGGGAGGAGAAGCGGCGCGAGGTCGGATTCGGTAAGCTGCAGCCCCCAATGGCGGGCAAGCAGGATTGACGCAGCCGCGGCATCGCTGGAGCCGCCGCCAATGCCGGAGGCAATGGGGAGGTTCTTTTCCAGCGACAGGAGAACGGGCTCAAGCTTTTGGCTTGGGAAAGCGCTCGCCAGAAGATCATGGGCGCGCAGGATAAGGTTCGAGCTATCCAGCGGCACTTCGGACGCGAAGGGTCCCGTGGCAGAAAGGCTCGTCGCTTCCGCAGGCATTAGCGAGACGCGGTCACCGAAGCGTGTAAAGGCCACGAGCGATTCCAGCAGATGATAGCCGTCAGCCCGCTGGCCAACGACGTGCAGCGCCAGGTTCACCTTGGCAGGGGCGAGCCTGTGGAGGCTCGGGGACCCATGCGTCATTTCAGTCCTTTTCAAGGTAGTATTCGCCGGTGCGGGGATCCTTCACCAGCGTGCCGGTGCTGCCAGTCGCGGTCTCGCGACGGCGGCGTTCGGCCCGTGCGGTCACCCGCTGGGCTTCGCGGACGAAGGAGCGGTAACCCCAATAGGCGACCACTGCGACGATCAGTAACAAAATCAATTGCGGCATTGGGGCCTCCCTTCTGGGGTTTGCGATTGTTCAGATGATATACCGTCTGGGCTGAATGCGGCGAAAATTGCACGGTCACAACGTGAACCTCTGCCATGCGGCCTTTTCTTCAGCGGCTTCCAGCAAGCCCGCGGCGAAAGCTGATGCAACATCCGTGGTAGAGAACTGTTCCACGCTGAAGAACGGGATCTTCCGGCTGAGCAGGCCCCGGGCGGGCGCGATCAGCCGCAGCTGCGCCTTGGCGCCGTAGCGCCGCTTGATATCGGAGCGCATGTCGCCGAGTGAATCGGCAAGGCCAAGTTCGCGCGCCTTTTCGCCGACCCAGAAGAGGCCGGTAAAGAGGTCATCGTTGTCGGCCAGCTTGGCGCCGCGACGGCTCTTCACCAGATCGATGAAGACGGTATGGATGTGCTGCTGCAACTCCTTCAGGTGCGCGATGTCATCCTCCTTCTCCGGCTGGAAGGGGTCAAGGATGGCCTTGTTGCGGCCGGAGGTGTGGACGCGGCGCTCGACCCCGATCTTGCGGATCATTTCCTGGAAGCCGAAACCGGCCGAGACGACACCGATGGAGCCGACGATGGAGGAGGGGTCAATGATGATCTCGTCGCCGGCGCAGGCGATCATGTAGCCGCCGGATGCCGCGACATCCTCGACATAGACCAGAACCCTGCGCTGCTTCTCCTCGGCAAGATCACGGATGCGCTTGTAGATAAGCCGAGACTGGACAGGGGAGCCGCCGGGCGAATTGATCGAAATTGCCACAGCCGGGGCAGGGATGGAGAATGCCTTTTCCAGTACGCCTGCAACGCCCGCCAGCGACAGGTTCTGCCGCATGGGCGTGCCCGATGCCATGATCGTTCCGTGAAGACGGACGACCGGAATTGAAACTTCGCCGGGACGGAGGGATTTCGGAAGAAGGCGTGAAAAGAACTGTTTCAAAGGAATCCCCAACACAAGCAATTTCTTCAATATGTAAGTACGAGATCGGGCCGCGCAATGCCCCAGATGTCAGATGGGGAAAAGGCTTTGCTCGCCGTTAATTACGGCATTCGCCCGGTCGGTGAAGTCGCGTCCTTCTTCGCCGTGAAGGACCAGCGGCGGCAATAGCTTCAGCATGCCGCGAGCCCCTTTTCGCGCCCGCAGGACGATGCGGATGGCGGCCAACTGCGGACGGGGATGAATGGGGCAGATCTCGATGCCGCCGAAGCGGCCAGCGCAGGCGGTAAGGATCTCTTCCAGCGACTCGGCGCGGGCGATGATGGCAAAGCCGCCACCGGCAGCGGCAATGGCGGCTGCCGAGCGGATCCAGCGTTCCAGCAGGCCCTCTGTCATCACATGGGCGTCGCGGCGCAGGCTGTCCGGCGAGGCGCGATCACGCGGCCCATTGAAGGGCGGGTTCATGATGACGAAGTCGAAGTGGTTGTCGGGAAGGCCAGCCGCGACACGCTGGCGACCGGTGGCTTCGACATCCGCCTGCAGAACATTGATGCGGCCTGCGTAGGGTTCATTCTCGGAGAGTGCGATACTGCAACGGGCGCAGTCCGTCATTTCCGGCGAGCGTTCGACCAGCAGGATTTTTGCATCCTTGCAGCGGGAGGCGACAGCAAATCCCGCAGCGCCTGCGCCAGCGCCGAGATCAGCCACCGTCCCGTCAAATCCATCAGGGACAGCAGCGGCCAGAAGCATCGCGTCCACGCCTGCCCGATGCCCCTTGTCAGCAGGCTGGGACAAGTGGAAGCGGCCCCGATGGAATGCATCGATGGTGAAGGTTTCGGCCGAGGGCATGGATCAGGAAGCCTCTACGATCCCTGAAATTCCAGCGTCGCGCAGAAGTTGGCGCGCCTGTTCCGAAGCATCTTCGGCTACGAGGACCCGGCGCGGCAGAACGCCGAGCGAGCCTTCCATGATGCTCATGTTCTGGTCGGCCACGAGGAATTCGATTCCGGCGTCGCGCAACAGGCTCTCGACGTAGGAAATCGTGACGGCATCATTGGTGCGAAGAAGTTCGATCATTTCGGAACGTTGGCAGGTCTTTCAGGGCTTGTAAATGCGTGATGGTTGTAGACAGCGGCTTCCCGCGCTATTTCGCTCCTTGCAACGGTTCGTTAACGGCCTTTAAGGTCCAACTTACCTGACTATGCGAATTCGCGAAGGAGCTTGCGGTGGGCGTTGTATTGAACATGGATGGCAAGAGGAACATGGCTTCGGTGGAGCCATTGATTGCCCTCACGCAAGAAGAAATGGGCAAGGTGAACGAGCTGATCCTGTCAAAGGCCGGCTCGGACGTCGAACTCATCCCCACGCTCGCCAATCATCTCATTTCCTCCGGCGGCAAGCGCCTGCGCCCGATGATCACCATCGCAGCGGCGCAGATGTTCGGCTATTCAGGCGAAGGCCACGTGAGGCTCGCCACGAGCGTAGAGTTCATGCACACGGCAACGCTGCTCCATGACGACGTCGTGGACGAGAGCGACCTGCGCCGCGGCAAGAAAACCGCGCGCATGATCTGGGGCAACCAGGCCAGCGTTCTCGTCGGTGACTATCTGCTAGGCCAGGCGTTCCGCATGATGGTCGACGTGGGCTCGCTCGACGCGCTGGACGTGCTGGCGTCGGCTGCAGCTGTCATCGCCGAGGGCGAAGTCATGCAGCTTGACGTCGCAAAGAACCTCGAGACGACAGAAGACGAATATCTGCAGGTCATCAAGGCGAAGACCGCAGCGCTGTTCTCTGCAGCGGCAGAAGTCGGGCCGATCATTGCCGGCGTTTCGAAGAACGAGCGCGCTGCCCTCAAGTCGTACGGCACGAACCTGGGCCTCGCCTTCCAGCTGGTCGACGATGCGCTGGACTACGGCGGCAGCGCCAAGGATCTCGGCAAGAACGTCGGCGACGATTTCCGCGAAGGCAAGATTACGCTGCCGGTTATCCTGAGTTACCGCCGCGGTTCCGAAGAAGAGCGCAAGTTCTGGAAGCATGCGATCGAGGAAGGCGCCAGCGACGACGCGGCACTGGAGACTGCAAAGTCGCTGATGACGAAGTATAATGCGATCGGCGACACCATCGCGCGGGCCCGCCATTTCGGTGAAATTGCCCGGGATGCGCTGGCACCGCTCAAGAGCTCGCCGCAGAAGGCAGCTCTCACAGAAGTGATAGATTTCTGCATCAGCCGGGTAACATGAACGGCGAAAACCGTATTACCTTATCGGCTGGTGTGGCATTACAGTTGCAGCATGTTCCTAAAATGGCCATGCTTGGCACATACCGAGGCTGGAACTGGTGAGGGGTGCCTTAGGGGCCCAGCCGATGAAAGGATCATAATGCGGCGCATGAAGGCAGGAATTCGAATTTCGGCGTCAGTAGCGGCCATTCTCGCGCTGTCCATTGGTATGGCTTCGGCCAAGGAGGATGCGAAGGTCACGGAGATTGTTCCGGTCCATTCATTCTCTGGCGCTTACCTCGCCGCGAGGGTGGCCGAGACGGATAACGATCTCGACGCTGCGGTTTCCTATTATAAGCGCGCACTGACTTTTGACGCCGAGAACCTGATGCTGCAGCGCAGGCTCCTGCGTGCGCTGATTGCACAAGGTTCCCTCGAAGAGGCGCTGCCCTACGCGAACAATCTCGTAAAGGATGAGGAAGCCTCGCGGCTTGCCCGTCTCGTGCTGGCGATTGATTCGTTCCGCCGGCAGGACTTCTCCGGCGCGGAGAAGTGGCTGGAGGTTGCTCCCGAATCGGATCTCGACCGTCTGATCACCGAAACCATGGTGGCCTGGTCGAAGATCGGCCAGAAGGACATCGCGGGTGGCCTGAAGGTTCTCGACTCCCTCAGCAAGCCGGAGTGGTTCACGCCGTTCCGCGATTACCAGCGTGCCATCGTCTTTGCCTATGACAAACAGGACGATGAAGCGGAGAAGGCCTTCGAGAAGCTGTTCAGCGGCGCACAGAACGCCATGTCGGCGGAGACCTTTGCCCGCCTGGTGGAGGCCTATGCTACGTTCCTTTCGAGCCGTGGTGAAAACGAACAGGCGCTGGAGGTCCTGAACAAGACCATTGATGCGGGTCTTGGCATTTCGCCGCTGCCGGTCCTCAAGGATCGCATTGCAAAGGGCGAGAAGCTCGATTTCATCATCGATACACCTGCTGCCGGTGCGGCGGAAGTGCTGCTGGCGGTGGCGACCGAGCTTGCAAGCGGCGGCGGCGATGCCTTCGTTCAGCTCTATCTGCATCTCTACCTGCACTACGGCCTCGCCCTGCAGCCGCACAGCGACCCGCTGTTGATCCAGCTTGCCCGCGTCTCGGAGCGGCTCGAGCAGCCCGAGAAAGCGATCGAATACTATGAGCGGATCGGTTCCGGTTCACCCTGGGCGCGTTTTGCAGAGTTCCAGATCGGCCTCAACCTTGCCGACCTTGAACGCAACGATGAAGCCGTGGAGCACTTGAAGGGTGTTCTGGCGGAAGATCCCAGTGACATCCGCGCTTATCTCGCGCTTGGCCGGGTCTACAGCGCGCAGCAGGATTTCAAGTCGGCGGCTGCCCTCTATGATCAGGCGGTGGAAGCCATCGGCGAACCGCAACCGCAGCACTGGAACATCTATTATCAGCGCGGCATCGCCTACGAGCGACTGAAGCAGTGGCCGAAGGCAGAGCCCAACTTCAAGCAGGCGCTCGATCTCTATCCGGATCATCCGCAGGTGCTGAACTATCTCGGCTACTCGTGGATCGACATGAACATGAACCTCGATGAGGGCATGAAGCTTATCCGGCGTGCCGTGGAGCTGCGGCCGAGCGATGGCTACATCGTCGATTCCTTGGGTTGGGCCCATTACAAGATGGGCGAGTATGAGCAGGCGGTCGAGAACCTTGAACGCGCCGTCTCGCTGCAGCCGGAAGACCCGGTGTTGAACGACCATCTCGGTGACGGATACTGGCGCACGGGCCGTAAGCTTGAGGCGATCTATCAGTGGTCGCATGTGCTGGACCTCGATCCTGATGACGACCTGAAGAAGTCCGTCGAGGAAAAGATAGAGAAGGGGCTTCCCGAGCCTGAGCCAAAGAAGTTTGCCAATGCTGCCGGAACGGCAGCACCCGTGGTGAACGACAGCTCCGATTCGCCAGCAGAAACCCGGAAGAAGCCCGAGCCGAAGGACGAGGCGCAGCCCACGGAAGAGAAGCCGGCGCCAGCCACGCCCGAGACGGAGCCCACACAGGCGGAGAGCGCTCCGCAGCCTGCGGTCTATACCGTGAAGGCGGGTCAGACGCTCTGGTCGATCGCTGCCGAGCGGCTCGGCAATGGTGAACGGTTCCGCGAGATCCTGGAACTCAACCCGGAGCTTCGGCGGAACCCCAATGCCATCCGCCCCGGATATCAGCTCCGTCTGCCCGAATAGGCAGGCTGGATCAGGGCAGGAACCCATCGAAAGGCGGCCACGAGCCGCCTTTCCACTATCGGCTGCTTGACGCATCAAGAGCAGAGCAATAGGACGAACACGCTGCCGCACTGGATGCCGGAGAAGACGCGTGGACGCCAAAACCCACTCCCATATGGATCCGACCCGTTCGTTTCAGGGTCTGATACTGACACTACACAACTACTGGGCCGAAAAAGGCTGTGTCATCCTTCAGCCCTATGACATGGAAGTTGGCGCTGGTACCTTCCATCCGGCAACGACGCTGCGCGCGCTGGGTCCCCGTCCGTGGAAAGCCGCCTATGTGCAGCCTTCCCGCCGTCCGAAGGATGGCCGCTATGGCGAGAACCCGAACCGCCTGCAGCACTATTACCAGTATCAGGTGATCCTGAAGCCGAACCCGTCGAACCTGCAGGAACTCTACCTCGGTTCGCTGGCTGCGATCGGCATTGATCCGATGCTGCACGACATCCGATTCGTCGAGGATGACTGGGAGAGCCCGACGCTCGGCGCCTGGGGCCTCGGCTGGGAATGCTGGTGCGACGGCATGGAAGTTTCGCAGTTCACCTACTTCCAGCAGGTCTGCGGCATCGAGTGCGCGCCTGTTGCGGGTGAGCTGACCTATGGTCTTGAGCGCCTCGCCATGTATGTGCAGGGCGTGGACAACGTCTACGATCTCAACTTCAACGGTCTGGAAGGACCGGAGAAGGTTACCTACGGCGATGTCTTCCTGCAGGCCGAGCAGGAGTACTCCCGCTTCAATTTCGAGTATGCCGACACGGCGCTGCTGTTCCAGCACTTCCAGGACGCGGAGAAGGAATGCCGGCACCTGCTGGCAGCCGGCCAACCGCAGAAGGAAGGCGACATCCACAAGCTGGTGTTCCCGGCCTATGACCAGTGCATCAAGGCGAGCCATGTGTTCAATCTTCTCGATGCGCGCGGCGTCATCTCGGTTACCGAGCGACAGAGCTACATCCTGCGGGTTCGCGAACTTGCCAAGGCATGCGGCGAGGCCTTCCTGCTGACGGAAGCGGGCGGCGCGAACTTCGAGGCTGCCTGACAGGCAGAATATTTCAGGCGGTGAACCCGCATCCCGACACAAAAACTGGTCCAGAGGCGTCCAATGCCCGATCTTCTTCTTGAACTGCGCAGCGAAGAAATCCCCGCGCGAATGCAGCGTAAGGCTGCAGCCGACCTGAAAAAGCTCATCACCGACGGTCTGGTTGAGGCTGGCCTAACCTACGAGGCCGCGCGCGAATACTGGACGCCACGCCGCCTGACGCTCGACATCCGCAACCTCTCCGCCCGTTCCAAGGATGTGCGCGAAGAGATCAAGGGTCCGTCAACCAAGGCTCCGGAACAGGCGATCCAGGGTTTTCTCCGCAAGGCGGGCCTCAGCGATGTTTCGCAGGCGCATGTGCACTCGGATCCGAAGAAGGGCGATTTCTACGTTGCCCATCTGGTGAAGCCCGGCCGCGACGCGGAAGAGATCATCTCAGAGCTGGTGCCTCAGGTGATCCGCAATTTCCCTTGGCCCAAGTCCATGCGCTGGGGCAAGGAATCCGCCAAGCCGGGTGCCGTGCGCTGGGTGCGTCCGCTGCAGTCGATCCTATGCCTTTACGGTCCTGAAACCGAAGAGACGAAGGTCATCGAGTTCGAGGCTGGCGGTGTGCGCTCCGGCAACACGACCGTTGGCCACCGCTTCATGAGCGACGGCCAGCCGATCACGGTCCGTCGCTTCGATGACTATGTCGAGAAGCTGGAGAAGGCCTTTGTGGTGCTCGACGCCGAGCGCCGCAAGGAGATGATCCTTTCCGACGCCCGCAACCTCGCGTTTGCCTCCGGTCTGGAACTGGTAGAGGATGAGGGTCTGCTGGAAGAGGTTTCCGGTCTCGTCGAATGGCCGGTGGTGCTGATGGGCGAGTTCGAGGAAGAGTTCCTGGCGATCCCGCCGGAAGTCATTCGTCTGACCATCCGCGCCAATCAGAAGTGCTTTGTGACCCGTCCGTCTGGCGAGGCGGAGAAGCTTTCGAACAAGTTCATCCTTATCTCGAACATCGCGGCCAAGGATGGTGGCAAGGAAATCGCCTTCGGTAACGGCAAGGTGGTGCGTGCTCGTCTTTCGGATGCGCTCTACTTCTGGCACACCGACCAGGGCAACCTGCCGGACCTGGACAAGCTGGTCGCATCTGCCGAGAAATTTGGTCTTGATCTAACCAAGCCGCTCGACCAGCGCATGGCGCGTCTCGATGCGCTCAACGTCACCTTCCACGCCAAGCTTGGCAGCCAGGGTGCTCGAGTCGAGCGTATCCGTGGACTTGCAACGCACATTGCTTCGCTGATCGGTGCTGATCCGGCCCTGGCCGCGCGGGCTGCCGTTCTCGCCAAGGCGGACCTGCAGACCGAAGTGGTTGGCGAGTTCCCCGAGCTTCAGGGCGCAATGGGCCGCAAGTACGCTCTCCTTCAGGGCGAAGACGCCTCCGTCGCCGCTGCCTGTGAGGAGCACTACAAGCCGCAGGGCCCGTCGGACTTCGTGCCGAAGGACAAGATTGCTGTTGCCGTCGCACTTGCCGACAAGCTCGATACGCTGACTGGCTTCTGGCTCATCAACGAGAAGCCTACCGGCTCCAAGGACCCGTACGCACTGCGCCGTGCAGCGCTGGGCGTCATCCGCCTGATCCTTGAGAATGATCTCAGAATTAACCTGCTGGATATGATGAAGAAGTCCAGTGAGTCGTACGAGCCAGAAAAGGTTTGCCCTGAGGGTCAAGATGTTCAGGCGTGGATACTCCACACTCGGGACGAAATCGTTCGAGATCTCCTCGCCTTCATCCATGACCGCTTCCGCGTGTACCTCCGCGATGAAGGTGCACGTCATGATGCGATCGACGCGGTGCTGAACGCCGATACGGACAATCTGCTGCTGGCGGCTCGCCGTCTCGAGGCGCTGATCGTATTCCTTGACACCGAAGACGGCCAAAACCTGATCACCGGTACCAAGCGCGCCGCGAACATTCTGGCTGCCGAGGAGAAGAAGGGCACGGCGATCGCTGCCGAGATCGATCCGGCACTTTTCACCGAGGAAGAGGAGCGCGCGCTCTTTGCCGCCATTACTTCGTCGCGGGCCGATGTGGAAAGCTCAATCGCCAGGGAGGATTTCTCCGGCGCGATGCGGGCGCTGGCGGCACTGCGCGGCCCGGTCGACACGTTCTTCGAGAAGGTGCTCGTCAACGACGAGAATGAGAAGGTGCGTTCCAACCGTCTGGCGCTTCTGACCAAGATCCGTGAAGCAACCGGCGAAGTGGCAGACTTCGGCAAGCTCGCAGGCTAAGCTCTTAGCTTCATTGACCTCAATTCCGGACGAATGGCGTATTACGCCCCGTCCGGAACACGCTTAATACGGAGAGGCACGTGGACAATGTGCTGACCTTTGACGGGGAGGCGGTGGAACCGGCGACCGATGTTCTTCGGCGCGGGGGGCTTGTCGCCATACCGACGGAGACGGTCTACGGCCTCGCTGCGGACGCCACCAATGGCGAGGGCGTTGCCGCCATCTACGCCGCCAAGGGACGTCCGAGCTTCAATCCGCTGATTGCGCACGTGGCGGACATCGCCATGGCCGAGCGCTACGTCACGTTCGATCCGCTCTCCCGCAAGCTGGCCGAAAAATTCTGGCCGGGCCCGCTGACGCTGGTGCTGCCGCTCAAAGAAGCCTCCGGCATTCATCCGCTTGTCACCGCGGGACTGCCGACGCTCGCCGTGCGCATGCCGAAGGGGAATGTCGGCACGATCATCCGTACGCTGGGGCATCCAATCGCCGCGCCGAGCGCCAATACGTCCGGCAAGATCAGCTCTACGACCGCGCAGGCAGTGCGCGCCGATCTCGGCGACAAGGTCGATCTGATCCTGGACGGTGGCGCCTGTGCCGTCGGGCTCGAGTCCACGATCATCAAGATCGAAGATGGCAAGGCGCACCTGCTGCGGCCCGGGGGGCTTGCTGCCGAGGAAATTGAAAAGGTGCTGGGGCAGCAGCTTCATCGCGTCGATCAGCGCGCGGCCATTCAGGCACCCGGCATGATGGCCTCGCATTATGCGCCTGATGCCGCCATGCGCCTCAACGCCGAGGACGTGAGAGAGGGCGAGGCATTGCTGGCCTTCGGACCGGTTCGCGCAAGAAACGCCGAGCGGGCCGTTGCCGTGCTCAACCTTTCCGAGGCGGGTGATCTCAAGCAGGCGGCGGTAAACCTCTTCAGCTACATGAAGCAGCTCGATCGCTTTGGTGCGACCACTATCGCCGTCGAGCCCATCCCGGAAATCGGTCTTGGCGAGGCGATCAACGATCGTCTGCGCCGCGCAGCCGCACCGCGCGACGGGGCGTGACAGCGTTACCGGCTGCGCTTAATCTGCGTCGCTATGAACACACAGCCCGACTCACTCACCCCTGAACTCATCGCCCGCTTCGCCGCCATCGTCGGCGAGAAGCATGCCGTCACCGCACCGGAAGACATCGCGCCCCATGTGATGGAGCAGCGCGGTCTCTTCGGCGGCACGACGTCGCTCGTGCTTCGCCCCGCCAATACGGACGAGGTGAGCAAGATCATGCGGCTTGCCACCGAGACGAAGACCGCAATCGTGCCGCAAGGCGGAAATACGGGGCTCGTTGGCGGGCAGATGCCGGACAAGTCGGACCGTCAGGTGGTGCTGTCACTGTCGCGGCTTAACCGCATCCGTGAGATAGACCTTGCATCCAACACTGCGACCGTCGAGGCGGGTGTAGTGCTGCAAGTGCTGCAGGAAGCTGCAGCGGCCGAGGGGCGGCTGTTTCCGCTGGCGCTCGCTTCGCAGGGCTCCTGTCAGATCGGCGGCAATCTTTCATCCAACGCCGGTGGCGTCGGGGCGCTTGCCTATGGCACGGCGCGGGATCTTTGCCTCGGCGTCGAGGTGGTGCTGCCGACGGGCGAGATCTTCGATGATCTGCGCAAGCTCAAGAAGGACAATACCGGCTACGACCTCAAGGACCTGTTCGTTGGCGGCGAGGGCACGCTCGGTGTCATCACGGCGGCGGTGGTCAAGCTCCTGCCGATGCCCAAGGGCCGCGAGCTCGCATGGGGCGCCGTACCTTCAACAGCGGCCGCACTGAAGCTCTTCCAGAAGGCGAACGAGCTTGCAGGGCCATCGCTCACCATGTTCGAGCTGATGGAGCGCAGGCCTCTCGATTTCGTGCTGCAGCACATTCCCGGCACCACCAATCCGCTGACGGAAGAATCGCCGTGGCACGTGCTGATGGAGGTCTCCTCCGGACGCTCGGCGCAGGATGCGCGCGAACTGATGGCAACCGTTCTCTCCGAGGCTTACGAGGAAGAGTTGCTTGCCGACGCCACAATCGCCCAGAGCGAAAGCCAGCGCGCCAAGCTTCTGCATCTGCGCGAGGCCATGTCCGAAGCGCAGAAGATGGAGGGAGGCTCCATCAAGCACGATATTTCGGTTCCCGTCGTGGCGGTGCCGGAATTCATCGAGCGGGCAGGCGAGGCGGTGCAGCAGGTGGTGCCCGGCGCTCGCGTCGTCTGCTTCGGCCACATGGGCGACGGTAACCTGCACTATAACGTTTCGCAGCCAGTCGGCGCGGATGCGGTCGAGTATCTCCGGCACTATGGGGCAATGAACGAGGCCATCTACGCGATCGTCAAGGATCTGGGCGGTTCGTTCTCCGCAGAGCATGGCATAGGCACACTCAAGCGCGACCTGCTCGTCGCCACCCAGCCTGCAATCGCAACCGACCTCATGCGCCGCATCAAGGCGGCATTCGACCCCGCAGGCATCATGAATCCTGGCAAGGTCATTTAGCCGACTAAGGCGTATTTACCTTTCGGCGAGGAATCTTTCGCATCCGTATATGAGGGTGGCAAACCGCTAACCATTTGTACGGTCAACAAAATTTAACCTAACATCTTAAGGTCGTCAGTAACAACCATAGTCCATTGTGAAGCCATAAGAGGCCGGGGAACAAACCGGCTCAGAGAAGCCGAAAACGGCTCTCAGGCGAAAACAGGGACGTTGAACAATGGCAAGCAATCTGAAGCCCGTATGGGCGGGCAGCTCAATGCGGCTCGACCCAACCAATCTTCCGCAGGTGGTGAGTTATGGATCGCATGATGACCTGGGGGAGGTGGTGCTGACGGTTGACCGGCGCGGTGTGCGCGTGCGCCGCCTGCTGGAGCGGAGCCTTCTTCCGCTGACCTTCGTGCTTCCGCCAAACGCCTTCATGGGCGTGGCCGCGCGCGCCATGGAAGAGAACGGGGAGGTTCTGGTAACGCT
Organism: Nitratireductor aestuarii; assembly: GCF_014641695.1. Taxonomy (GTDB): domain Bacteria; phylum Pseudomonadota; class Alphaproteobacteria; order Rhizobiales; family Rhizobiaceae; genus Chelativorans; species Chelativorans aestuarii. Next base: position 180,499 of record NZ_BMIF01000008.1, read on the forward strand.
GGAACTGATGCACGTCGACCCGAAGCTTTGCGTACCGCTGCTTGTCGCAAGCAACCTCGATGACGTCGCTGCCGACTGGCGGACCTGGTCCGAGGCCTACGGGTTGCCGATGCTGCTCGTGGAAGCCAATGGCGAGGTGTGCAAGCTGGAAGACGCGATCAGCGGCATCAATGTGGAGAAGCGGAAGCGCAGCGGTTCAGGCAGCCGACGCATCCGGTTCCTCTCCAAGTGCAAGGACACGCTTGGTGTGCGCATCGTCGTGGATGGGCTGGAGTTGACGCCGAAGCGCTAAGTTTTCATGCAATTCCGGACGGAAAACCGGTGCCCACTTTTCCTGGAATTGCATCAGAACTCGGGGCTGATCACAGCCCAGAGACCACCGCAGAGCAATCCGATGAAGATCAGCCAGCCGACGACAGAGTTCGACTTGAAGAGTGCAAGGCACTGGTCGCCATTGTCGATGTCGAGAACGCGGATCTGACGCCAGAGGTGCGCTCCGGCAGCGACAAGTCCGGCCAGCGCCGGGAAGGGCACCTCGGCGGCGGCAAAAGCGCCTGCGAAAAGTAGCAGCGCGCCCCCGTAGAGCACGATCAGGTATTGCTTGGTCCTGCCGCCGAAGTGGAGCGCGGTGGAGCGTACGCCAACGATGGCGTCGTCCTCCTTGTCCTGATGCGCGTAGATCGTGTCATAGCCGATCACCCACAGGATGGAGCCGGCATAGAGCAGGACCGGAGCCAGCCCGAGGCTGCCGAAATGGGCAGCCCAGCCCTGCAGCGCACCCCATGAAAAGGCGAGGCCGAGGAAGAACTGCGGCCAGTTGGTAAAGCGCTTGGCAAAGGGATAGATCGCAACCGTCAGAAGCGAAGCGCAGCCGAGCAGGATCGCGAAAAGGTTGAACTGCAACAGCACCAGAAGGCCAGTGACCGCCTGCACAAGGAGAAAGATCCAGGCCTGCCTGCGGCTGACCTTGCCGGACGGAAGGGGGCGGGAGCGCGTGCGCTCGACCTTCTCGTCAATGTCCCGATCGACAATGTCGTTATAGGTGCATCCAGCACCGCGCATGGCGATGGCGCCAATCAGGAACAGGATCAGCAGCCAAGGCGAAGGAAGTACGCTGAAGAATGGATCGCCGGGTTTCGCTCCCGCAGAGGCTGCCAGCGCGAGCGACCACCAGCAGGGCCAGAGCAGCAGCTTCCATCCGATCGGACGATCCCAGCGGGCGAGCTGCGCATAGGGCCACGCGGAGCGCGGCAGAGCCCGATAGACCCAGTGGCGGGAGGGTGCATCGGCCACACGTCCCTGTACCTGTCGTGTCTGGATCACATCCATTGGGGTACTCCGGCATTCTCTGGTTTGCATGCATCATTGGTGGAGTGGCAATCCTCACACCGTTCGTCAAGCAAAAGCCAATGATTTGGGTTCGGCAAGGAATGTTGCAGATGTTAAACACAGCCGACGATGCTTGACGCGCCGCGCAATCGGTCATAGCTGCTGCCTCAACTAGAAACAGCATGGGTTAGGACATGAACGTTTTCCTTATCGGATCCGGCGGGCGCGAGCACGCCCTGGCCTGGAAGATCTCAGCCTCTCCCGTGCTGGACAAGCTTTATGCCGCTCCAGGCAACCCCGGCATTGCCGAACATGCGGAATGCGTGAGCGTCGATGTTGCCAATCATCAGCAGGTAATCGAGTTCTGCCGCGCGAACAGCATTGATCTGGTGGTAGTCGGTCCGGAAGCCCCGTTGGTCGCCGGTCTGGTGGACGATCTCAAGGCCGCAGGCATTGCCGCCTTCGGTCCCGGAAAGATTGCCGCGCAGCTCGAAGGTTCCAAGGGTTTCACCAAGGATCTCTGCGCCAAGTACAACATCCCGACGGCAGGTTACGGCCGCTTTGCTGACGCCGCTGCCGCCAAGGATTATGTGCGCCAGATGGGCGCGCCGATCGTCATCAAGGCTGACGGTTTGGCGGCAGGCAAAGGCGTCACCATTGCCATGACCGAGGATGAAGCGTTCGGCGCGATCGACGATTGCTTCGCCGGCGCGTTCGGCGCTGCTGGCGCCGAGGTGGTGGTCGAAGAGTTCCTGGAGGGCGAGGAAGCCAGCTTCTTCTGCCTCTGCGACGGTACGACGGCGCTGCCCTTCGGCACCGCGCAGGATCACAAGCGCGTGGGCGATGGCGATACGGGTCCGAACACGGGCGGCATGGGCGCATACTCTCCCGCCCCGGTGATGACCGACCCGCTGATCGAGCAGGTAATGCGCGAGATCATCGAGCCGACGCTCAGGGGTATGCGCGAAATGGGTGCTCCGTTCGTCGGCATCCTCTATGCTGGCCTGATGCTCACCAAGGACGGCCCGAAGCTCATCGAGTATAACGCCCGATTTGGCGATCCGGAATGTCAGGTGCTGATGCTGCGGCTCAAGGACGATATCCTCACCCTTCTCCAGGGCGCAGTGGACGGGCAGCTAGCCCACATGTCCGCACGCTGGCAGGACAAGGCCGCGTTGACGGTCGTCCTCGCCGCTGAAGGCTATCCGGAAGCTCCGAAGAAAGGTGGCGAGATCGCTGGGCTGGAGCGCGTGGCCGAAGTGCCCGGCGTGCAGGTCTTCCATGCGGGAACGGCTGCCAGGGACGGCAAGCTCGTCGCCAACGGTGGGCGCGTGCTCAACGTGACGGCGCTGGGCAACTCGGTAACGGAAGCGCGCGACGCAGCCTACAAGGCTGTTGATCTGATCGACTTCCAGACCGGATTTTGCCGCCGCGATATCGGCTGGCGCGCCATCGAGCGGGAGAGCAAGGGGGCTTAGCTCGCCAAATCAGGCTGCGTCCGGGAATTCCATATCGAAACGAAGTGGATGACCCAACGCCCGGAACGCCTGTTCAAGTGAGTCGATCCGCGAATTGTGATCCAGGCGGAACAGTCTGTCGACGTGCTCACGCTTGCAGTTGAGCAGTCGCATCAGGTCGGCTCTCGTCTTCCCCTCCGCCTTGAGGGTCATGTAAAGGGCTGACTTCAGGAACACCAAGGCAGGCACCTCGACAAAGTGGCCTTTTCCCTTGGTCTCGCGGAGCGGGAATGGAATTTCTTCGCCATCCGCAATCCGGGCTGCGATGGCTTCCTCTATTGCGTCAAGGCCGTTCCGGCACGCGCTCTCCTGCGTTTCACCAAACGTCGTCACCTCGGGAAAATGGGGCGAGGTTACCAGCCAGGTTCCGTGATCCGGAACGAGCACAAGTTCATACCACATCTGGCTTCTCCTACTTCAGACCCAGATCCTTCTTGATCTTTTCGACCAAACGAGTTCCGAGTTCCTTGCTCCCCCCGTGCATCGGCAGCTGCGTTTTCCGATCACCAAGCTTCACTGTGAGGTGGCCGCTGCCGCCCCTGTGACTTTCGAACGTGCAACCCTGCCGCGCGAGCCAACGTTTCAGTTCGCTCGCATTCATGAATATAGTTCACTCCACAGAAGTGTGGAAGTCAACATAAGTGTGGAATTTGGCGAGCCGGAAGCTAAGTGGCTAAGAAATAAACGAATATCGCAATGATCAAGTCGATCCCTACCCATAAAGGACACGATTTTTCCCCACTAGCTCGTCCCAAGTCGATGCTAGTCGATTTCACGGCTATGTAAAACGCGCGTTCGGTCATGCCGACTAGCGCTTCACCGCTTCCGGGACTAACCTTGCGGTGAAACTGGAGGACTACCATTCATGTATCGCGCGCCTATTGATGACATCCGACACGCCCTCTTCGACATTGCAGGAATGCGGGAGTTTCTTGAACGAGATCTCGCGCCGCAGCTTACCGAAGATCTTGTCGATGCCATCCTGTCCGAGGCCGGGCGGTTCGCGGCTGAAGAAATCGCTCCCGTCGCGCGGATCGGTGACGAGGTGGGCGCCAAGGTCGAAGATGGCGTTGTGACGACGCCTCCAGGCTGGAGGCAAGTCTACGCCAAGTGGTGTGAGGGCGGGTGGAACTCCGTCTCCGCGCCGGAGGAATATGGCGGGCAGGGATTGCCGGCCATGATCTCCATGGCGGTGCTCGAGATGTGGAATTCCGCCTCCATGGGCTTTGCCATCGGCCCGACGTTGACGATCGGCGCGATCGACGCGCTCGAGAAGCACGCAAGCGAAGAGCTCAAAGCCAGGTACATCGAGAAGATGGTGTCCGGCGAATGGATGGGCACCATGAACCTGACGGAGCCGCAGGCAGGCTCCGATCTCGCCGCTCTGCGGGCGCGGGCAGAGCCGCGCGGCGACGGCACCTACCGCATCTTCGGTCAGAAGATCTTCATTACCTACGGCGAACAGGATTTCACCGACAACATCATCCATCTGGTGCTGGCGCGCCTGCCGGATGCACCCCCCGGAACCAAGGGCATCTCGCTGTTCCTCGTGCCGAAGTTCCTGGTCAACGAGGATGGGACGCTCGGGGCTCGTAACGATGTGTTCTGTGCCTCCATCGAGAAGAAGATGGGCATCCATGGATCGCCCACCTGCACGATGATCTACGGCGATGGCCGCTTTGGCGATGAGCCGGGCGCGATCGGCTGGCTGGTCGGCGAGCCGAACCGCGGCCTCAACTGCATGTTCACGATGATGAATGCAGCGCGGTTGGCCGTCGGCATTCAGGGCGTGGGCGTAGCCGAGGCAGCACGCCAGAAGGCGCTGGAATATGCGAAGGACCGCAAACAGGGCCGCGTGCCTGGCACACATGCAGGTGAAATGGCGCCGATCGTGAAGCACCAGGATGTGCGCAGGATGCTGCTCAGCATGACCGTGCTGACGCAGGCATCGCGGGCGATCGCCTATGCCTGCGCTCATGCGAGCGACATGGCTCGTTTTGATCGGGAGCGTGGAGCGTTCTGGCTGGAGCGGGTGAACCTGCTTACGCCCATTGCCAAGGCGTTCCCGACAGACATGGGCGTGGATGTGGCCTCCCTTGGCGTACAGGTGCATGGCGGCATGGGATTCATCGAGGAGACCGGGGCGGCTGTGCTGCTGCGCGACGCGCGCATTGCACCGATTTACGAGGGCACCAACGGCATCCAGGCGATCGATCTGGTGATCCGCAAATTGCCGCTGTCGGGCGGTGAGCACGTGCGCGGGTTCCTCAATGAACTGAAGCAGGATGCGGAAGCCGCGCGGGCATCGAACCAGGATGATCTGGGGATCGCCGGCGCTCGTGTGCTGGAGGCGCTGGCCGACACGACAGAGGCGACGGAATACCTGCTTGGACAGCTTGGCGCTGGCAAGCTGGATCATGCGCTTTCCGCGGCAACGCCTTTCCTGCGGCTGATGGCGCTGGCCGCGGGCGGTGCGCTGCTCCTGCGCGGCGCCGTGGCGTCGGGCGATCCGGCCCGTGCGAAGCTCGCGTTCTACTTCGCCGACAACCACCTGAGCGAGGTGGGCGCGTTGAAGCGGGTCGTGATCGAGGGAAGCGACAGCCTGATAGCCGCTGGAGATCTGCTGGAGGCTGTGTAACAGCTTGGAGCCCCCTCATGGTCAAGCACACGAGGGGGCATCGGCCTCACGGATAAAGGCGGGTCTTGGTCCAGCCGCTTTCCGTGCGCTCGAAAATCACGCGGTCGTGCAGGCGGAAGGCGCGGTCGTGCCAGAACTCGATGGTCACGGGGACGATACGGAAACCGGACCAGTACGGGGGGCGCGGGATATTTCCGATCGCATATTTGGCCGTGTATTCGGCGACGGCTTTCTCGAGCGCAAAGCGGCTTTCCAGCGGGCGGGACTGCTTCGAGGCCCAGGCGCCGATGCGGCTGCCGCGTGCGCGTGACGCATAGTAGGCGTCCGCTTCCTCGTCGCTCACGAGCTCTACATTGCCGCGAACGCGGACCTGACGGCGAAGCGTTTTCCAGTGAAAGCACATGGCGGCCTTTCTGGCGGCCAAGATCTCGCGACCTTTCGTGCTTTCGTAATTTGTGTAGAACACAAAACCTCTGGTATCGTATCCCTTAAGCAGTACCATGCGAACATTGGGCATGCCGTCCGAATCAACTGTAGAAAGAGCCAAAGCATTGGGATCATTGGGTTCGGACTTTGTCGCGTCCTCAAGCCAGCTGCCAAAGAGCTGGTATGGCTCCATACTTTCAGTGAAATCTTCCGTTAAAGGTTCATTAGTCATTTGTCCTGCTCACTATCCTCGAGCTTAAGAGGAGCGCGCCGTTGAAGCGTTCGACGCAGAATACACATTCCGGTTCACGCCTGTCTCTGTCCTTCCTGGGCAGGGCACTGGCAATTGCTGCACTCGCAACATGCCTACATGGCTGCGGGTCCGGAATGCAAGGTGTTCTCGGCTCGGGGATCGATTCAGTACTGAAGACCGGTTCGACGCCCGCTCCGCAGGTTACCGATCCCAATGGCCCGGCGATCCTGATGGCGCTTACGCAGAACCCTGAGCCCGGCGTCGAGTGGGAGAATGCGGAAGAGGGCTCGAGAGGCAAGATCTCGTCCGTCGACCGCAAGGAAGAGAACGGTGTGCCGTGTCTCGCCTTCCAGTCCACGCGCGAGAGCTTTGACGGTATTCACCTCTATGAAGGCGAGGCCTGCCAGACCCCGCGCGGTATCATGGCGCTGCGGTCGCTGACGAAACTTTAAACGAATTGCGACGGGCATTGACGTTGGCGCCTGCAGGAAACACGAGTTCCTGCTGCAACAAGCCATTGATCTGTCCTCGCATCTGGAATTCGGCGGAATCCGTGCGCATATATGTTACAAGTATTTGATCAGACTCATCCCCCGGCCTAGCGGGTGTAGATAAGCTTGTGCGGATAGAACGAATATGAGAAGTCCATACGAAGTTCTGGGCGTACAAAAGAGTGCGTCCGAGAAAGAGATAAAGTCGGCTTTTCGCCGGCTTGCCAAGAAGTATCACCCTGACCAAAATCCGGACGATCCGCAGGCCAAGGAGCGTTTCTCGGAGATCAGCCAGGCTTACGAGCTGCTGGGCGACGAGAAGAAGCGCAAGCAATACGACAGCGGCGAAATCGACGAGGCTGGTCGGCCGCGGTTCCACGGCTTCGAAGCCGGGGCGCAGGGCGACCCGTTCGCGGCGTTCCGCAGGGGCGGTGGCCAGGGTGGCAGCAGCCACTTCGAGTTCCGCAGCGGTGATGGCTTTGGTGCCGGCGACATCTTCAGCGAACTGTTCGGTGATGCGTTTGCACGCGCCGGCGGCGGCGGTGGTGGTGGTGGTGGCCGGCGGGGCACCCAGAGGCCTGATGGCATGGGCGATGTTACCGTAACGCTCGGCGTAACGGTGGAGGAAATTGCCACCGGAGCGAAGGTCACGGCTGTCTTTCCGGACGGGAAGAAGCTCGCAATCAAGCTGCCGCGCTATGTTGAGGATGGGCAGACGATCCGCCTCAAGGGGCAGGGCAATCCGACGCCATTCGGTACCTCCGGTGACGCTCTGGTCAAGCTCTCCATCAAGCCGCATTCGCTCTATCGCATCGAGGGGCGCGACCTGCATGTGGATCTGCCGGTCTCGCTCAGGGATGCAGTTCTGGGCGCCAAGGTGGCGGTCGAGACGCCAACGGGCAAGGTAGCGGTCAGCATTCCGGCCTGGTCGAGTTCCGACCGTACCCTGCGGCTCAAAGGCAAGGGCTTGCCTCTGAAGACGGAGGGGAATGGCGATCTTTACGCGCATGTGCGGATCATGCTGCCCGAAGGCGGGGATCCGGCGCTGCAGGCATTGTTCAGCAAAACCGATGCCTGAAGGGGCATTGCACTGGTCGGATGACCGGTGCAGGCTCCATGGGGCGCGTTTTGCACTGAATCCTGGATATTTCAGTGCATGATGTAATTCAGGCGTTAAATTATGCGGCTTGCTTGCCAAGCTTGAAGCATTTGTCCTGCTGTGCGATAGGGCAGTCGCCGCAAATTTCTTCGGAGAATCGACTATGGCAAGTGGCAATGGCCTCATGGCTGGCAAGCGCGGAGTGATCCTTGGTGTTGCCAACAACCGCTCTATCGCCTGGGGTATCGCAAAAGCGCTCGTAGCTGAGGGTGCTGAAATCGCGCTTACCTATCAGGGTGAAGCGCTGAAGAAGCGCGTAGAACCTCTTGCAGCTGAGCTCGGTGCGACCGTTGTTGGACATTGCGATGTCACGGATCTTGAGACCGTCGACAACGTTTTTGCCGAGGTTGGGCGGCTTTGGGACAAGATCGACTTCGTGGTGCACGCGATCGCGTTCTCCGACAAGGATGAACTGACCGGCCGCTACGTGGACACGACGCGCGACAATTTCCTGCGCACGATGGACATTTCCGTGTTCTCGCTGACGGCTGTCGCCAAGCGCGCCGAACCGCTCATGGCGGAAGGCGGCTCGATCCTGACGCTGACCTACTACGGCGCCGAAAAGGTGATGCCGCACTACAACGTCATGGGTGTTGCCAAGGCAGCACTCGAGGCGAGTGTGCGCTACCTGGCCGTGGATCTCGGCTCGAACAACATCCGCGTCAATGCGATTTCCGCCGGTCCGATCAAGACGCTGGCTGCATCCGGCATCGGCGACTTCCGCTACATCCTCAAGTGGAACGAGTACAACGCGCCGCTGAAGCGTGTGGTCACCATTGAAGAGGTGGGTGATTCCGCGCTCTACCTCCTGTCGCGCCTGTCGCGTGGTGTCACCGGCGAAGTTCTTCATGTGGACTCGGGTTATCACGTCGTCGGCATGAAGGCGGTCGATGCGCCTGATATTTCGGTCGTAGGCGACTAAGATCCAAAAGCCCTTGAGCTCCGGCTCAGGGGCTTTTTACGCTATGAAGCGGATTGTGGTCGGTATTGCGTCATGGGGGCAGTTGTGACTCCGCTTCTTTACATCGTCCGGCATGGCCAGACGGACTGGAATGTCGAGCAGCGCCTGCAGGGCCAGGCAGAGGTTGACCTGAACGAGATCGGTCGCGTCCAGGTCGAGCGCAACGCAAAGCTGCTCGCGTCTCTAATCAGTTCTCCATCCAAATTTGATTTCGTCTCCAGCCCGCTGCGTCGCACGCGGGCAACGATGGAGCGCATCCGCGAGGAATTCGGTCTGCCTGCTTCAGGTTACGCGACCGATACGCGTCTGATGGAGCTGCACTTCGGCGACTGGCAGGGGCATACCTATGCCGAGCTTGAGCAGATGCAGCCGGGCTCGACTTTGAAGCGTCACGAGCAGAAGTGGGCCTTCGTGCCGCCGGGTCGGGAGGCGGAAAGCTATGAACGACTGGCGGAGAGGGTTGCCGGCTGGCTGCGTGAGCTCGAACGGCCCACGATCTGCACCACCCATGGAGGTGTCATCCGTGTCCTTTGCCATCTGATAGGCGACATGCCAACGATAGAGGCTGTGACCATGCCGGTACCGCAGGATCTTGTGTTGCGGGTGTCAGACGGAAAGCTGGAGTGGCTGTAAATCAAAAGGGAGAGCGTTAGCCCTCCCCAAGATCCTTATGCAGCTCGATCACTCAGGAATAAACAGATCGGTGATCTGCTTGGCGCCCGAGCTGTCGACCTGGTAGGCGATCACGACCTCGTCACCCTTCTCCAGCCCGGAGGTGTCCATTTCGGACGGGAGCTTGTAGGTGGAGCCGTCGCTCAGCGTGATGGTCATCTTGTCGGGATCGACGGCAGTGATCTTGCCTTCCGTATCCGCCGCGAGGGCTGGAAAGGACACGCCGAGAAGCGCTATGCAGAGGATCAGGGCGGGTACTCGCATTTCAGGCCTCTATCTTTGCTATAGTGATCATAGCGGAATGATTGCGATTCAATCAGCGGAATATGTCAAAAGTAGAACATTACAGTGGCGTTTGACCAGACTGCGAAAGCAAAATAGAAGCGGCGCCAGTGCAAGAGGAAGCGGTCAATGTCGCACAACACTTTCGGTTATTTCTTTCGCGTCACGACGTGGGGCGAGAGCCATGGTCCCGCCATCGGAGGGGTCGTTGACGGCTGCCCGCCCGGTATCCGTTTCAAGCTGAGCGAGATCCAGGCAGAACTCGACCGCAGGCGTCCTGGCAAGTCCCGCTTCGTCACGCAGCGCCGCGAGCCCGACGAGGTGAAGATCCTTTCCGGCGTACTCCCTGACGAAGATGGGGAGACGCTGATCACCACCGGCACGCCGATCTCGATGCTGATCGAGAACGTTGACCAGCGTTCCAAGGACTATGGTGAGATTGCTGACCGCTACCGCCCTGGCCATGCCGACTACGCCTATGATCAGAAGTACGGCATCCGCGATTATCGCGGCGGTGGTCGCTCATCGGCTCGCGAGACGGCTGTGCGCGTCGCTGCCGGTGCGCTTGCCCGCAAGGTCGTGCCGGGATTGGTCGTGCGCGGTGCGCTTGTTGCCATGGGCGAGAAGGATATCAACCGGGACAACTGGGACTGGGATTTCGTCAATGATGCCGAAAACCCGTTCTTCACGCCGGACCGGGATTCGCTTGCCGAGTTGACCGAGTATCTCGATGGGATCCGCAAGGCAGGCTCTTCCGTCGGCGCGATCATCGAGATCGTGGCTGAAGGCGTTCCGGCAGGGCTCGGCGAGCCGCTTTACGGCAAGCTCGATCAGGACATCGCGTCCAACATCATGTCGATCGGCGCGGTCAAGGGCGTAGAGATTGGCAACGGTTTTGAGGCTGCCCGCATTCGCGGCGAGCAGAATGCCGACCAGATGCGGATGGGTCCGGATGGCAAGCCGGTGTTTCTCTCCAACCATGCGGGCGGCATTCTCGGCGGTATATCCACAGGCCAGCCGGTGATCGCACGCTTTGCGGTGAAGCCCACTTCGTCGATCCTGACGCCCCGCCAGTCGATCGATCGCTTCGGCAAGGAAGTCGACGTGCTCACCAAGGGCCGTCACGATCCCTGCGTTGGCATCCGCGCCGTACCGATCGGCGAAGCAATGGTTGCCTGCGCAATCGCCGACCATTACCTGCGCCATCGTGGCCAGACCGGCCGAAGCGGTGGCTCGAACTGGTAGAGTTCGGGGGAAGCTCGCGTCCTTCAGTCACGGACGCGAGTATGGCTTGGATGACTTGCCCACAGCGACTTTTCTGATAGCGGCGGGCCAAAACAAGCAGTATACGCCTTAAACAGTTTGGGAGCCGTTGCGTGGCCGCTCAGTTGAACCCAGGAGCCCTGGTAGCGAGAGCTTGATCCAGGGCTCTGGCGCAATTGAGTGCTGCGCAATATTAGGATGGTCCGGAGGAGAAGCTGCCGTTAAATGCAGGCAGTTTGAAATTCGGTCGTCCATGCGAGGTAATATGGCGTACGATCAGAAAAAGGTAGTCGAGGCACTTCGGGCCTTCGAACGCGGCGAAATTGTTGTTGTCATGGATGACGACGGCCGTGAGAACGAGGGCGATTTGATCGTTTCTGCCGTTCACTGCACACCGGAAAAGATGGCGTTCATCGTTCGCCACACGTCGGGCATCGTCTGTGCACCGATGACGCGCGATGAGGCGCGCCGGCTGAACCTCGCGCCGATGGTTGCGGACAATGACGCTCCGCACAGCACGGCCTTCACCGTTTCCGTCGATTTCAAGCATGGAACGACGACCGGTATCTCCGCCGAGGATCGGACGCTGACCGTCCGCAATCTGGCGAACCCGAATGTCGGTTCCGGCGACTTCGTTCGTCCGGGCCACATCTTCCCGCTGGTCGCCCGCGAGGGCGGCGTTCTCATGCGCTCGGGCCACACGGAAGCAGCAGTCGACCTTTGCAAGCTTGCAGGCCTGCCCCCGGTCGGCGTCATCTGCGAACTGGTGAACGACGACGGCACCGTGATGCGCGGCCCGCAGGTCAGCGCTTTTGCTGAAAAGAACGGCCTGAAGCAGGTTTCGGTGGCTGATCTCATCGCCTACCGTCAGCGCCAGGAGAAGCTGATCGAGCGGGTTGCAACCTTCCCGGTCGAGACGCCCGGTGGTCCGGCGACGGCCTACACCTATTCGCTGCCGTGGGAGCCGATGCAGCACGTCGCCATCGTTTATGGCGACATCCGTGACGGGCAGGACGTCCTCGTCCGCCTGCACAGGGAAAACGTGCTGGCAGACGTTTTCGGCACGCAGCAGCGTGCGCAGAGCATTGCCGAGCGCATGGCGCGCGAGGGCCGCGGCGTTCTCGTCTACCTTCGTGGCGGCAATGTCGGTGCATCGCAGGACAATCGTCCGAGCCGGCTTCACGATTCCGAAAGCCACGCTCAGGCGCTCGAGCGCGAGAACGAGTGGCGCGAGATCGGCCTTGGCGCGCAGATCCTGAAGGATCTGGGCATTACGTCGATCCGCCTGTTGGCGCAGCGCGAGCGTCACTTCGTGGGGCTGGAAGGTTTCGGCATCGAGATTATCGACACCGAAATTATCTGATAGGTTCCGTTCAGGTTCCGAGGGAAGCGCTCTCGCCCAGAGGGCGCTTCTTTCGTTTGTGGATGTGAGGAGGATGGATGACCACGCGATTCTATAACCACAGCGCGTATCTGGATCATCTTACACCGGCCGGGCATCCTGAACGTTCCGATCGTTTGCGCGCCATTGCCAAGGCGCTGGATGACGAAGCCTTTGCCGGGCTGGATCGGGTGGAAGCGCCGCTCTGCGATGAAAGCGCGTTGCTGCTCGCCCACCCTGGATCCTTCGTGGAGCGCGTGCATAGCGCCATCCCGAAGGAGGGGATGCGGCAGGTCGATTCCGATACATGGGTGAGCCCCGGAAGCTGGGAGGCGGCGCTCAGGGCTGTCGGCGCATCGATGGCGGCCGTGGATGACGTATTTTTGAAGACTGCTGATAATGTCTTCGTAGGCTGCCGGCCACCCGGCCATCACGCCGAAAAGAACCAGGCGATGGGCTTCTGCCTGTTCAACAATGCGGCGATTGCCGCTCGCCACGCCCAAAAGGCTCATGGGGCGGAGCGCGTCGCCATCCTTGACTGGGACGTGCACCACGGCAACGGCACGCAGGACATCTTCTGGGACGATCCGTCGGTTCTCTACTGCTCGACGCACCAGGCGCCGCTCTATCCCGGCACAGGCGCGGCGACCGAGACGGGCGCAGGCAATATCGTCAATGTGCCGCTCAGCCCCGGGTCCGGCAGCGACGATTTCCGGGCCGCCATGGACATTGTTCTTATCCCCAGAATTGAAGCGTTCAGGCCCGATCTGATCATCATTTCGGCCGGGTTCGACGCCCATTATCGCGATCCGCTCGCCTCGCTCGAATTCACGGAAGAGGATTTCAGCTGGGCAACAGGCAAATTGATGGAGAGCGCGGGCCGATGGAGCGGCAACCGGGTTGTCAGCCTGCTCGAAGGCGGTTACGACCTGCAGGGGCTTGCGTCATCGGTCGCCGCCCACCTTCGCCGCCTGATGAAAGGATGAACCATGACTGCTGGAAACGACAGCACCACGGCCAATGACGACATCAAGACGATGAGCTTCGAGCAGGCGCTGGAGGCTCTGGAGAACATCGTCAACGATCTGGAACGCGGAGACGTGCCGCTGGAACAGTCCATCCGTATCTATGAGCGGGGCGAGGCGCTCAAGATCCATTGCGACCGCCTGTTGAAGGCTGCGGAGGACAAGGTGGAGAAGATCCGCCTGTCACGTGAGGGTGCCCCGGTTGGGGTAGAACCGCTCGATCCGTTATGAGCGCGACGTAGACGCTCATTTACATCACGACACCTTCACCCTATCTGTCATGGGGTTGACACAAATCTGGCATGGCTCGCGTGACCAATTCCCCTGTAACCCCGCTCCTTGATCGGGTCAAAGTTCCTGCCGACCTGAAGCAGTTCGATGAATCGCAACTGCCGCAGCTTGCGGCTGAGCTGCGAGCCGAGCTGATCGACGCCGTTTCGCAGACGGGCGGCCATCTGGGTGCGGGTCTTGGCGTTGTAGAGCTGACGCTCGCCCTGCATTACGTTTTCGATACGCCCGACGACCGCCTGATCTTTGACGTCGGCCATCAGGCCTATCCGCACAAGATCTTGACGGGTCGACGCGACCGCATCCGTACGCTGCGCCAGGAGGGCGGGCTTTCGGGCTTCACCAAGCGCGATGAAAGCGAATACGATCCTTTTGGCGCGGCACACTCCTCCACTTCGATCTCGGCTGGCCTCGGTATGGCCGTCGCCCGCGATCTCAAGAAGGAAAAGCGCCACGTCATCGCCGTCATCGGCGACGGCGCGATGTCTGCCGGCATGGCCTTCGAAGCTATGAACAATGCCGGTGCGCTCAACGCACGCCTCATCGTCATCCTCAACGACAACGACATGTCGATCGCGCCGCCCACCGGTGCGCTCAGCGCCTATCTGGCGCGGCTTGCTTCCGGGCGGACCTATCAAGGCATTCGCGAGATCGGCAAGAAGCTCACCACCTACCTCGGCAAGAACGTTGACCGCGCGATTACCCGCGCAGTCGAACATGCCCGCGGCTATGTGACGGGCGGTACGCTGTTCGAGGAAATGGGCTTCTTCCATGTCGGACCGATCGACGGCCACAATCTCGAGCATCTGGTGCCGGTTCTCAAGAACGTGCGAGACCATGGCGAGGGGCCGGTCCTGATCCATGTAGTGACGCAAAAGGGCAAGGGCTATGCGCCCGCCGAGCAGGCTTCGGACAAGTATCACGGCGTTTCCAAGTTCGACGTGATCACCGGTGCACAGGCGAAGGCTCCGAGCAACGCGCCGTCTTACACCAAGGTGTTCGCGAATGCGCTGGTGCAGGAAGCCCGCGAGGACGACAAGGTAGTGGCCATCACGGCTGCCATGCCGGACGGCACTGGCCTCGACATCTTCGGCAAGGAATTTCCGAACCGGACGTTTGACGTCGGCATAGCCGAACAGCACGCGGTGACCTTTGCCGCTGGCCTTGCTGCCGAAGGTTTCAAGCCGTTCGCAGCCATCTATTCGACCTTCCTGCAGCGCGCCTTCGATCAGGTGGTGCATGACGTGGCGATCCAGAACCTGCCTGTCAGGTTCCCGATCGATCGCGCCGGCTTCGTCGGTGCGGACGGCGCGACGCATTGCGGCGCGTTCGACATCGGTTACCTCGCCATGCTGCCGAACATGGTGGTGATGGCGGCTGCCGATGAGGCAGAACTCAAGCACATGGTGCGCACGGCTGTCGCCTATGACAGCGGCCCGATCGCTTTCCGCTATCCGCGCGGCGAGGGTGTTGGCGTCAACATGCCCGAGCGGGGCGAGATCCTGCCAATCGGCAAGGGACGCGTTGTCCGGCAGGGCTCCAAGGTTGCGCTGCTGTCGCTCGGCACGCGTCTCGCTGACTGCCTGAAGGCTGCCGAAGAGCTCGATGCCGCTGGCCTCTCGACCACGGTTGCCGATGCCCGGTTTGCCAAGCCGCTGGACGAAGAGCTCATCCTCAGGCTCGCGCGCGAGCACGAGGTTCTGGTGACGGTGGAAGAAGGCTCAATCGGTGGCTTCGGCTCCCATGTAATGCACCTGCTTGCGCAGCATGGAGCGCTGGACCACGGGCTCAAGGTCCGACCACTGGTGATGCCGGATGTGTTCATGGATCACGGGAAGCCTGAGCACATGTATGCCAAGGCCGGGCTTGATTCGGCTGGCATCGTGCGGACTGTCTTTGCTGCCCTCGACCGCGAAAAGCGGGCCGCTCGGGCCTAACAGGTTCAACGCGAGTGTCCTCGCGTGAACACCATTGCAATGGGAAGTTTTTGATGAGTGAGCGCCTGCAGATTGAAAAACTCGGGGCGCAAGGCGATGGCGTGGCCACCACGCCGAAGGGCCAGGTATTTGTGCCCTTCGCGTTGCCAGGTGAGACCGTTACGGTCGAGATCAAGGGACAGCGCGCCAGCCTGCTCGAAGTCAATGAGCCTTCGCCTCTACGCGTGGCGCCCAAGAGCGTGCATTTCGGCCGCTGCGGTGGTTGCTCCATCCAGCATCTGGACCCGGAATCCTATGCCGAGTGGAAGCGGGAAAAGGTCGTCCGCGCGCTCGCCATGGCGGGCGTGGAAGCCGAGGTGGATGCGCTTGTCGTCTCTCCGCCAGCCTCGCGCCGTCGGGTGACGCTCAGCGCCCAGCGTATTGGCGGCAGAGTCCAGCTCGGCTTCAACGCAGCCTATTCCCATGACATCGTCGAGATACAGGAATGTGCGGTGGCTGCTCCGCAGATCGTGGCCGCATTGCCGGAACTCCGACAGCTCGCCACGCTGCTTGCAAGCGGGCCGAAGCCATTCCGCCTCACGGTTACCTACACGCGCACGGGCCTCGATATTGCCGCCGAGGATGTTGGCAAGATCGATGAGGGCAAGCGTCGCAGGTTGGTCGAGTTCTGCCTTGGCAAGGGTTTTGCCCGGCTTTCCAGCGAAGGCGAGACCATCATCGAGCGCGAGAAGCCGGTGGTGATGTTCGGCAATGTGCCGGTGACGATTCCGCCTGGCGGTTTCCTGCAGGCGACCGAACATGCCGAGCACGTCATGGCGTCGCTCGTTCAGGAGCATCTTGCCGGTTCCAAGTATGTCGCCGACCTGTTTGCTGGAAGCGGCACGTTTGCGCTGCGGCTCGCGACCGCCTCCCGCGTGCACGCAGTGGAGAGCGAGGGCACGGCTCTTGCAGCGCTCGATGAGGCGGCGAAGCGGGCATCGGGCCTGAAGCCGGTGGTCGCCGAAAAGCGTGATCTCTTCCGCCGTCCGCTTACAGAGAAGGAGCTTGTGGCCTTCGACGGGCTTGCGTTCGATCCGCCGAGGGCAGGAGCGGAGGCGCAGTGCGAACAGATCGCACGCTCAACCGTGCGCCGCGTGGCTGCAGTCTCGTGCAATCCGGGAACGCTTGCCCGGGACCTCGCAATCCTGACTCAGGGCGGTTACCGAGTCACCCGCGTGGTTCCGGTCGATCAGTTCCTCTGGACTTCGCATGTTGAAGTCGTGGCGCTTTTGGAGAAGCCGCGCAAGCGGAACTAAAGTCTTCTACTTAGGTTGCAGAAAGCATCTCTACGGCCTACGCTTGCCAAATGGCAATTAATCTTCTATTTTATGCCACAAAGGAGATTGCGATGCTCGTTGAGGTACCGCGGACTGCCGCTTTGCCAGACATTCCGCAGATCACGGACCGTGAGGCTGAGGCGATGGCGCGCGCTGTCATTCGTCTGTTCGACCGGTGGCAGATCTCTGACGCGCAGGCCCGGGAAATCTTGGGTGGCTTGCCGGCCCGTACCTTTGCTAGATGGAAGGCGGGGGAGATCGGCCGGATCGACCGCGATCTGGCCACGCGGCTCTCGCTCCTCATGGGTATTCACAAAGGGCTGCGCTATCTCTTTACCGATGCGGCACGGGGATATGCCTGGGTGAAGAAGCCAAACAGCCTGTTTGGCGGGCGCACGCCCCTGGATATCATGGCACACGGCGACATCTTCTCTCTTGCCCGCGTGCGACACTACCTTGATGCGGAGCGGGGCGGCTGGTGAGTGAAGGCATTCCCCAATGCCATGTTCAGTGGCCGAAAGCATATCGCCTGATCCGATCCATCTACCCGCCGATCGATCTTTTCGAAGACATCGCTGACCCGGCTGATTGGGAGGCGCTCGCTTCCGCTGAAGCGAAGGCCAATCCCCGCGTTCAGGAACACATGGGCAGGCTCGATCTTGTTCCTCCGCATAGAAGGGTAGGCGGACCGGGTGCGAGCTACCTGATGGCGCCGTTCGTGCATGTGAGCACCGACCGGCCGGGACGGTTCACGGACGGCAGCTATGGTGTCTATAGCGCCGGGAACCAGGAAGAGGTTGCACTTCGAGAGGTGGCCTACCATCACGGGCGCGCCATGGCGGCCAGCGCCGAGGAGCCCGGCTGGACATCGCAATTCCGCATGCTCGTCAACAGCCTCGATCTAGAGCTGCATGATGTGCGGGGCATGGAGCGGTATCACCATCCGGATGACTACCAGGTATCGCAGACGCTCGGGCGCGAGCTGCGGAAGAGTGGCGCGAATGGTGTCGTTTACCGCAGTGTTCGCTGCCCCGGCGGAGAATGCGCCGCGATCTTCTGGCCCGACCTGATGCCCATTCCGGTGCAGGCGGACCATTTTGAATTTCATTGGGACGGCGAGCGGGTCGACAGGGTCCGGAACTGCCGGACCAAGGCAATCTATGCTCTCTAGATCTGGAAAGCTCAGGCTTTCTTCAAAGCCGTTTCCGGGAACTTTATGAGGTTCGATAGTCCCGCAGAGCTGACGACACGGTTCCTACCCTGCTGCTTTGCCTGATAGAGCAGCTCGTCTGCCCGGCGAATTGCCGACCACAGATCTTCATCGGTCTGGAGTTCCGCGACGCCGATGCTGCACTGGACGATATAGCCCGGTGCAATGGAGTCATCGCCCATCCGAGCGTTCGAGCTGCGGATGCGCTCGGCGACAGCAACACCGCCTGAAAGCTCCGTTGCTGGCATGATGACCACGAATTCCTCACCGCCCAATCGCGCCACGATGTCATTCGGCCGGACGTTAGCCATAAGCGAGCCGGCAAAGTGCTCGAGGATCTGGTCTCCGCCGGCATGGCCGTAGCGGTCGTTGACCTGCTTGAAGTGGTCGATGTCGCAGATCAGGACGCTGACCGGCAGCTTGCTTGCCCAGTCCGTGGTGCGCAGGAGACGTTCCAAGCCGCGCCGGTTGTGCACGCGGGTCAGCGCGTCGGTGTCGCGCTCGTCCTGGATCGCGTTGATGATGTCAAGGCCGGTGGCGATGATCGTGATTACGCCGAAGAGCAGGATCAGCCCAGCCATCGGGAAGAGCTGTATAACTGAAAGGAACGTACCATTGGGAAGCGTGTCCGCCTCCGACACGTTCGTTGCCATCAGGTAGGCGCGCGGGATGTAGTGTATCCCTACCGCAAGGAACCACCAGAAAAGAAGCTGGTCGCCAGTGTTCCCTCTGGCGAGCTGTCGCGTGCGCCAAGCGCCGAAGAGCAGGAGCGCGCTAAACCCTATGTTGATGACATAGGTCTGACCAGCAGAGCTTTTTGAGATATAAGCGAACCAGACTGTACCGAAGGCTATAGCGATGCACATGACGGCCAGCATGGCTACGCCGCCAGGTTGGTGCGAACGCTTGATAAGCCCGTAGGTCAGCGATGCCGCGCCGATGCCATAGAGCACGTTCGAGCCGACAACTGCGATGTTTTCGTCGTACGGGATGACGAGTACGTGGACGGCGAGCCCCAAAGCGATCAGGTAAAATCCTGCAGTGGTGAAAATAAGCGAAGGATTATCCCGCCGCGTGACAAGCCAAAGAATGCCTGTGACGGTACCGAGAGCGGCTACCAGAAAGGGAGGGATCAACTGAGGGGGCATGCGCTCCAACTCTTCCACCAGCAATTGCGGATGGACGAAATTTCATATGGAAACAATCGCGGGCCAGATTTAAGCCGCAAGGCTTAAGCTTCAGTTATCGTTTGCCGGCTGCCAAAATGGTGTCGACAAAGCGCGGGACGATCTCGGTCGCCGGTCCCTTGATGGTGCGGTTGAATTGGTGGGAAATCTCGGATGGCTCGAGGTTGAGCTCGACCGTATGGGCGCCGGAGCGGGCGGCTTCCTCCACGAACATGGCGGCGGGATAGACGTTTCCGCTGGTGCCGATGGACAGATAGAGGGAGGCGCGTGCCAGTGCCTCTTCGATAATGTCCATGTGGTAGGGCGACTCGCCGAACCAGACGACGTCCGGGCGCAGACAGCCTGTGTGCCCACAGTTGGGGCAATGGTCGAACATGGAAAGCTGGTCCTTCCATGCCAGTCTGGTGTTGCAGCGGACGCAGAGCGCCTTGCCGAGTTCGCCGTGCATGTGAACGAGGTTCTTCGTCCCGGCGCGCTCGTGCAGGTCGTCGATGTTCTGCGTGATCGTCAGGACCTCGCCGTCGAACTCCTGCTCAAGGCGGGCAAGTGCGAAATGCGCTGCGTTCGGCCCGACCGTCTGCATCTGAGCGCGGCGGTCGTTGTAGAATTCATGCACCAGCGTCGGATTGGCGGCGAAGCCCTCCGGCGTCGCCACCTCGCGATAGTCGTAGCGCGACCAGATCCCGCCTTCGTCACGGAAGCTTTCGACGCCTGATTCGGCGGAAATGCCTGCGCCGGTGAGGATGACGATCAGCGACATCAGGCCTGCGTTCCGCCAACGGTCATGCGGTCCATCCGCAGGTGCGGCTGACCAACGCCGACAGGAACCCACTGACCGGACTTGCCGCAATTGCCGATGCCGGTGTCGAGCGAGGAGTCGTTGCCGATCATCGAGACGCGATGCATTGCGTCCGGACCGTTGCCGATGAGCGTCGCGCCCTTGATAGGCCTGGTCACCTTGCCGTCCTCGATCAGGTAGGCTTCCGTGCAATCGAAGACGAACTTGCCAGAGGTGATGTCCACCTGTCCGCCGCCGAAGGACACGGCATAGATGCCTTTCTTCACGGAGCCGATGATCTCTTCGGGCGTATAATCGCCGGAGGTCATGAAGGTGTTGGTCATGCGCGGCATGGGTTCATGTGCGTAGGACTGGCGGCGTCCGTTGCCGGTCGACTTCATGCCCATCAGGCGGGCGTTCAGCCGGTCCTGCATGTAGCCGACGAGCTTGCCGTCCTCGATCAGGACCGTGCGATTGGAGGGCGTGCCCTCATCATCGATGGTGATGGAGCCGCGGCGCTCGGCAACCGTGCCGTCATCAACCACGGTGACGCCCTTGGCGGCAACTTGCGTGCCCAGAAGATCGGCGAAAGCCGAAGTCTTCTTGCGATTAAAATCGCCTTCAAGGCCATGGCCGACGGCTTCGTGAAGCATCACGCCCGGCCAGCCGTTCGCCAGCACCACGTCGAAGGTACCAGCGGGCGAGGGGGAAGCTTCCAGATTGACCAGCGCCTGCCGCAAAGCTTCGGACGCGGCGAACTGCCATGAGTCTTCCGTGACGAATTCACCGAAGCTCTTGCGGCCGCCCGTGCCATAGTTGCCAGACTCCTGACGGTCGCCATCGCCGACCACGACGGAGATGTTCATGCGCACCATCGGGCGTATATCGCGGGCCGTGTAGCCATCGGCGCGCAGGATCTCGACGTGTTGCCAGGAGGCGGCAAGCGAGGCGGTGACCTGCCGGACTCGCGGATCCTTGGCGCGCAGCCAGGCGTCAATCTCCTGCAGGAGCCGCACCTTTTCATCAAAGGCCGGGGCAAGCAGCGGATTGTCGTCGCTGTACAGCTTTTGATTCGTCTGCGCCGGGGCGAGGGCTAGCTTGCCGGCATGGCCGTGCTTCACGGCGGAGACGGCGTTGGCCGCACGGCGGAGCGCGGACGAGGAAATCTCGTTGGCGTGGGCATAGCCGGTCGCTTCACCCGCCACGGCGCGAAGGCCGAAACCCTGATCCGTATTGTAATTGGCGGTCTTCAGGCGGCCATTGTCGAACAGCAGTGATTCGGACTGGCTGCGCTCGAGATAGAGCTCGCCATCGTCGGCTCCGGCAATTGTGTCCTCTACGACGCGGCGGACTTCTTCAGCGGAGATGTCGAATTGATCAATGATGCTGTCCATGTCACGCCCTTATGAAGTCGGTGATGATCAGTCACATATAAGAGCGTGACCCATGATGGGCAAACAGCTGATGCAGAAAGAATTCTGCCTTTGGCCGGTCAGTTCTTAGGGAGAGCGTTGAACGCATCCTGGAAGCCGGTGAGATCGACCGGGATGCCGATGCCTTCCTCTGGCGTCTGGAACACCACGAAGGTCGCTGATTCTCCCTTGCCCAGCGTCTGCTTCAAACCGTCGTCGAGGATGACTTCCGACCAGCAGCCGTCGTGCAGGCAGCGCATGAAATAGGCGCGACCCTTGTCCTCGCCATCGACGAAGAGGCCGAGGCCGTTTGGCAGCAGCACGCCGAGGGGCGCCATGACGCGCATCAGCTCCGCCTTGCCGTCAGCCGTCCGCAGCACCGCAACGAAGAGGCCCATCTCCGGGCGGTCTTCAGCCACGACACTCTGCATCATGATGCATTGTTCCTTGATCGCACCACCCGGCTTGTCGCAGACGATCGACCAAGCGCCGTGGGTGGATCGCACGTTACCTTCTGGCTGTTGCTGCGCCTGTGCAGGAGCCAGTGCTGCCAGGGTGAGAAGCCCTCCAGCAATGCAATTGTGAACGAACCGCATCATCAACCTCACTCAACAGCCGAATCAGGAAACAATCCTGACACGCATTATACTACCCGGGGAACAGACGGGCCCGCTCAGACCTCGCCGGATGATCCTACACCGAAGCTTTACGGCAAAAACACAGCCTGGTGCGATAAAAACATGCTTTTCAGCATGGAACTATGGGGAACTGACCAAAAGATATCTCAACAGGTTGATTTAGCGCTTGCGTAATTACCTACTGCCCTAGATTCAAGGAGTTGCTGAGGCTTATAAGGTTATCAGCGCAAAATGCCGCACACTTAAAGCCACGCCTTTCTTGAAGTTGGTGGCAGAGTGTGGTTTGAACGCGCCAGAATGGAACCATGTTACCGGTGCTTCCTGGGCTCAGGAGGCACTTTGGTGCGTACCCGCCGGTTCCGCCGGTCGGGTAGCGCATTGATCGGGAGATGACGAGGGTGAATAAAAAAATTGCAGCAAGCCTTGGGCTTCTCGCGTTAGTAGCAGCCAGCGGCGCCTTCGCGGCACAGCCGGAACCGTGGCAGATTGGAATGCAGCCGGGCGCTACCCCGATCATGGAGGGTATCCGCTGGTTCGAGCAGTACACGCTCTGGTTCATCGTGCCCATCACGCTGCTGGTGACTGCTCTCTTGGCCTGGGTTGTCGTGCGCTACCGCGCCAGCGCCAATCCTGTTCCTTCGCGGACCAGCCACAACACCGTTATTGAAATCATCTGGACGCTTGGCCCGGTGGTCGTGCTGCTGCTTCTGGCAGTTCCGTCCTTCCAGCTCCTGACCCATCAGTACACCCCTGACGAAGAGCCTGCGCTGACAGTGAAGGCGACTGGCATGCAGTGGTACTGGGATTATGAGTACCAGGATGACTCGGCCCTTTCGTTCAGCTCCCTGCTTCTGCAGGATGAGGACCGTGCCGCTGCCGGCAAGGAAGACCTGGCTCAGTTCCCGCGTCTTCTCGCCGTCGACAATGAAGTTGTGGTTCCGGTCAATACGACCGTCCGCCTTCTGACGACGGCAGGCGACGTCATTCACTCCTGGGCAATGCCCGCATTTGGTGTGAAGGTCGACGCTGTTCCGGGCCGCATCAATGAATCCTGGTTCAAGGCTGAGCGCGAAGGTCTGTACTACGGCCAGTGCTCTGAGCTTTGCGGCAAGGACCATGCCTTCATGCCGATCGCTGTTCGCGTCGTTTCGCAGGAGCAGTTCGACCAGTGGAAGGCTGCTGCAGCAGAAAATCTCGAGGATGCAAACCGCTCACTGGCGGCTGCAATCCAAAGCGCCAAGGGCGAGGACAAGGTTGCCGGCCTTAACTAAGCCGGTAACCAATATAAATTTCGAATGGAGCGTTAGGATATGGCAGGCGCTGCGACACACGCCCACGATGACCACCACCATCCCAAGGGGTGGACGCGTTGGGTCTATTCAACCAACCACAAAGACATTGGTACGCTGTACCTGATCTTTGCGATCATCGCAGGTATCATCGGTGGAAGTCTTTCCATCATGATGCGCTGGGAATTGCAGGAACCAGGCATTCAGGTTTTCCATGGCCTTGCTCAAATGGTGTATGGCTATGACGCTGCGTCTGCGACCGATGCCGGCAAGGAACTCTTCAACGTGTTCGTGTCGGCCCACGGCCTTGTCATGGTGTTCTTCATGGTCATGCCGGCCGTTAT
Source organism: Nitratireductor aestuarii (assembly GCF_014641695.1). Classification (GTDB taxonomy): domain Bacteria; phylum Pseudomonadota; class Alphaproteobacteria; order Rhizobiales; family Rhizobiaceae; genus Chelativorans; species Chelativorans aestuarii. The sequence continues at coordinate 204,295 of NZ_BMIF01000008.1, forward strand.
CGGTGGCTTCGGCAACTGGATGACGCCGATCATGATCGGTGCGCCTGATATGGCGTTCCCGCGCCTGAACAACATCTCGTTCTGGCTGCTGCCGCCCTCGCTGCTGCTTCTGCTGCTGTCGCTTTTCGTTCCGGGTGCTCCGGGCGGCTACGGTGCAGGTACCGGCTGGACGGTCTATCCGCCGCTCTCGACCGTTGGAATGCCCGGACCGGCAGTTGACCTCGCCATCTTCGCGCTGCACCTCTCCGGTGCATCCTCGATCCTCGGTGCGATCAACTTCATCACGACCATCTTCAACATGCGCGCTCCTGGCATGACCATGCACAAGATGCCGCTGTTCGCCTGGTCTGTGCTGGTTACCGCCTTCCTGCTTCTGCTGTCGCTGCCCGTTCTGGCAGGCGCCATCACCATGCTGCTGACGGACCGCAACTTCGGCACCACCTTCTTCTCGCCTGAAGGCGGCGGCGATCCGATCCTTTACCAGCATCTGTTCTGGTTCTTCGGTCACCCCGAAGTGTACATCATGATCCTGCCGGGCTTCGGCATCATCAGCCACATCGTGTCCACCTTCTCGCGCAAGCCGATCTTCGGTTACCTCGGCATGGCATACGCCATGGTCGCAATCGGCGGCATCGGCTTCGTCGTGTGGGCTCACCACATGTACACCTCCGGTATCTCGCTCGACACGCAGCGCTACTTCGTGTTCGCGACGATGGTCATCGCTATCCCGACGGGTATCAAGATCTTCTCGTGGATCGCGACGATGTGGGGTGGCTCGATCACCTTCCGTACACCGATGCTCTGGGCTATCGCGTTCATCTTCCTGTTCACCATTGGTGGCGTGACGGGCGTCCAGCTGGCAAACGCCGGTCTCGACCGTGCGATGCATGACACCTACTACGTGGTGGCGCACTTCCATTACGTGCTGTCGATGGGTGCCGTGTTCGCGATCTTCGCTGCCTGGTACTACTGGTTCCCGAAGATGTCCGGCTACATGTACAATGAGACCATTGCCAAGCTGCACTTCTGGCTGACTTTCATTGGCGTGAACGTCATCTTCTTCCCGCAGCATTTCCTTGGCCTTGCTGGCATGCCGCGCCGCTATGTGGACTATCCGGATGCGTTCGCTGGCTGGAACCTGGTTTCCTCCTACGGTTCCTACATCGCAGGTGTGGCCGTGCTGGTGTTCCTCTACGGTGTGTTCGAAGCTTTCGCCAAGAAGCGCATCGCCGGTGCGAACCCGTGGGGTGAAGGTGCAACGACGCTCGAGTGGCAGCTGTCTTCGCCGCCTCCGTTCCACCAGTGGGAAGAGCTGCCGCGCATCAAGTAAGCCCGCGCAGCTGGCAAAGAACTCGGCGGCCTGGGCTACGGTCCGGGCCGCATAAATTGACAAAGAACCGAAAAGCGACATGGCATTGGCACAACGAGAGCAAATTCTGGATGACACCGGGCGCCTTTCCGAGGCGACCGCGGGTGATTTCCTGTCGCTGCTCAAGCCGCGGGTCATGTCGCTCGTCATCTTCACGGCGTTCGTGGGACAGATCCTTGCCCCTGGCTCGCTGAACCCGATCCTGGCCTTCATCGCCACGCTCTGCATTGCAGTCGGCGCTGGCGCGGCTGGTGCGCTGAACATGTGGTATGACGCGGATATCGACGCCGTCATGAGCCGCACGCAGAAGCGTCCGGTTCCGGACGGCCGCGTTACCGCCAAAGAGGCGCTGGCTTTTGGCCTGACACTGTCGGCCTTCTCGGTCGCCACGCTTGGCCTGATGGCCAACTGGCTTGCCGGCGGACTGCTGGCCTTCACCATCTTCTTCTATGCCGTCATCTACACGATGTGGCTCAAGCGCTCGACCCCGCAGAACATCGTTATCGGTGGTGCTGCCGGTGCGCTTCCGCCGGTCGTCGGCTGGGCGGCAACTAGCGGTGCGGTCTCTCTCGAGAGCATCGTGCTGTTCCTGATCATCTTCCTCTGGACGCCGCCGCACTTCTGGGCGCTCGCTCTGTTCAAGACGGGCGACTACGAGCGGGCAGGGGTGCCTATGATGCCCAACGTGGCAGGCGAGGCATCCACCAAGCGCCAGATCTTCATCTATTCGATCCTGGTGGCCGTCAGCGGCATCCTGCCTACGGCTCTCGGTTTCGCCAGCATCTATTACGGCGCATTTGCAGCGGCGCTCGGTCTCGGCTTCATCTGGTACGCGTGGCGCGTGCTGGTCGTCGCCGATGAGACCATGAAGCCCGCCAAGTCGCTGTTCGGATTTTCGGTCCTCTACCTCTTTGCGATCTTCGCAGCCCTTCTGGTTGAGGCCATTGTAACCCGCATTGGAGCTTGATTCGATGGACGACAAGAACGATCGCATCAGGCCCACGGAAGCGCAGCTCAAGGCGCGCCGCAGCCGCAATGTCGCGCTGGCGCTCGCTTTGGTCGCATTCGTTGTGCTGGTTTACTTTGGTAGTATCTTCAAACTTGGTCCAGCCGTGTTCAACAGGCCTTTCTGAGAGCAATGTCTGAAAAGTTGAAAGATAATAATGTCGACCAGAAGAACCGCAGGATCGGGCTGATCTGCGGCGGTATCTTCTGCGCCATGGTTGGAGTGTCGTTTGCGGCGGTGCCGCTCTACGACATGTTCTGCCGTGCGACAGGGTTTGGTGGCACGCCCATGCGCGTCGAGCAGGTCTCGGACGTGATCCTTGACCGTACCATCACCGTGCGCTTCGATTCCAACACTTCACCCGGACTGCCCTGGGAGTTCAAGCCCAAGGAGCGTCAGGTGGAGCTCAGGATAGGCGAAACCGCCGAAGCCTTCTATGTTGCCCGCAACAAGGCTGATGTGGCGACCGCCGGAACTGCGAGCTTCAACGTTTCGCCAGAACTGGCCGGGGCATATTTCAACAAGCTGGAATGTTTCTGCTTCACCGAACAGGAGTTGCAACCAGGCCAGGCTTATGAGATGCCCGTGCAATTCTTCGTCGACCCGGAGATTGTGAACGTGCCGGAACTGAAGAATATCAAGACAATAACGCTTTCCTATACTTTCCACCCGCTGACCAAGGCCACGGCAGAAGTGCAGGCCCCGGCAGCCAAGAAAAGGATCGGGGGATAATGGCTAGCACCCATACCAAGAATCACGACTATCACATCATCGATCCTAGCCCGTGGCCCTTCCTGGCTGGCATTGGTGCGTTCCTGATGGCATTCGGCGGCATCGCCTGGATGCGCGCGATGAACAGCGACTCGTTCGAGCTGCTGGGCTTTGACTTCGCACAGGCGAAGTACTGGGTATTCGCGATCGGCCTGCTGATCGTGCTCTACGTCATGTACGCATGGTGGAGCGACACGGTTAAGGAAGCCCACGAAGGCCATCACACGCGCGTGGTGTCCCTGCACCTGCGCTACGGCATGATGATGTTCATCGCTTCCGAGCTGATGTTCTTTGTCGCCTGGTTCTGGGCCTTCTTCGATGCTTCGCTGTTCCCCGGCGATGCGGTACAGGTTGCTCGCAGCGAGTTCACCGGTGGTAACTGGCCGCCCCAGGGCCTCGAGGTCATCAACCCGTTCCACCTGCCGCTTTACAACACGATCATCCTGCTGCTCTCCGGCACGACGTTGACCTGGGCGCACCACGCTCTGCTCCATAACGATCGCAAGGGCCTTGTATGGGGTCTGACGGTTACCGTGCTGCTCGGCGCACTGTTCAGCTATGTTCAGTTCTACGAGTACCAGCATGCTCCGTTCGAATTCTCCGGCTCGATCTATGGCGCGACCTTCTTCATGGCGACGGGCTTCCATGGTTTCCACGTTCTGGTTGGTACCATCTTCCTGCTGGTCTGCCTGTTCCGTGCTCTTGCCGGCCACTTCACCCCGAAGCAGCACTTCGGTCTTGAAGCTGCGGCCTGGTACTGGCACTTCGTTGACGCCGTCTGGCTCTTCCTCTTCATCTTCATCTACGTATGGGGATCCTGGGGCGCTCCAATTGCTGCCCACTAAGGCGCTTACAAGCTAGAACGATGGGGGCGGCTCCTAAGCTCGCCCCCATTTTCATTTCAGGGCTTCGGAATTGTCCACTGGGACAAGAACGGATGAAAGCAGTGAATACCGAGACCAAACCACGGCGTAGAAGCACACTCCTGCTCATCGCACTGAGCCTTCCGGTTCTCGCGATCCTGCTCACGCTGGGTACCTGGCAGGTGCAGCGGCTGCAGTGGAAGGAAGGGCTGATCCAGCGCGTCAACGAGCGGATGGCGGAACAGCCCGTCCCTCTTGCTAAGATTGCCTCCGAGTATGCTGCCGGCGAAGAGATCGAGTATCGGCCGGTCACACTTTCAGGCTCGTTCCTGCATCAGGGCGAGCGGCATTATTTCGCGACCTGGCAGGGGCAGTCCGGCTACTTCGTTCACACGCCAATGGACCTCGGCGGCGGACAGTACATCCTCGTCAATCGTGGCTTCGTGCCCTTCGACCGGAAGGACCCGGTGACGCGTGAAGCGGGCCAGGTCGAGGGCAGGGTCGACATTGGCGGTGTGTCGCGTCTGCCGGAGACGGAGAAGCCGTCTTTCTTGGTTCCGGACAATGACCTCGACAAGAACATCTTCTACTGGCGTGACATTCCCACCATGGCGCGCACGGCGGGCCTGCCGACGGACAAGGTCTATCCGTTCTTTGTCGATGCGGATGCCAAGCCCAATCCTGGTGGATTGCCGATCGGTGGCGTGACGCTGGTTGACTTCCCCAACAGACACCTTGAATACGCTGTGACCTGGTATGGACTCGCCTTTGCGCTTGTTTTGGTTCTCGCCCATTGGATTTATCGCCAGTGGCGAGCCAAGGCTTGATTGCGCGGCTGTTCGTATCCACGTAGTCGCTTCAGGAGATTTCACGCAATGACGATGAATGGCGAAAAGCAGAAACTGACGATCCGGCTGTGCGGACCACGCGGATTCTGCGCAGGCGTGGACCGCGCCATTCAGATCGTCGTACTGGCGCTCAAGAAATACGGCAGGCCGGTCTATGTGCGCCACGAGATCGTGCACAACCGCTATGTGGTCGAAGGGCTGCAGGAGCGCGGCGCGGTCTTCATCGAAGAGCTGAGCGAGATCCCCGAAGAGCACCGCCATTGCCCCGTGGTGTTCTCGGCCCATGGTGTTCCGAAGTCGGTTCCAGCGGATGCGCGCGAACGCAATCTGTTCTATCTCGACGCGACTTGCCCGCTCGTCTCCAAGGTTCACAAGCAGGCGATGCGCCACCAGCGGCTTGGCCGCCACGTTATTCTGATCGGCCATGCCGGCCACCCGGAAGTGATCGGTACCATGGGCCAGCTTCAAGAGGGTGCGGTCTCTCTCGTGGAGACTGTCGAGGACGCGCAACGGTTCGTTCCCCCAACCGAGGCACCGCTCGGGTTTGTGACGCAGACGACACTGTCGGTTGAGGACACGGCCGGCATCATTGAGGCATTGGAGCAGCGTTTCCCCGAGATCCAGGCGCCGGCCGCAGAATCCATCTGTTATGCAACGACCAATCGACAGGATGCCGTGAAGTCGGCTGCACCCGGTTCGGATCTCTTCCTTGTGGTGGGCGCGCCTAACTCATCGAACTCACGGCGGCTCGTTGAAGTTGCCGAGCGGGCGGGGGCAAAGCGCGGCCTGCTGGTGCAGCGCGCGTCTGAAATTCCGTGGGACGAGATCGGCGATATTTCCGTGCTCGGACTGTCTGCCGGTGCATCTGCCCCTGAAATCATCGTGGACGAAATCATCGAAGCCTTTCGCGGGCGCTATGACGTGACGGTGGATTTGGCTATCACAGCGATCGAGGGAGAAAACTTCCCCGTGAACCGTGAGCTGCGAGACGTGCCGCTCACGAACGCGGACATGGCTTTTGTGAACGGGACGCTTTGATTCGATGGCCGTCTATACCGACATTTCCGAGGATGAGCTCGTCGCGTTTCTCGGCGAGTATCCCGTGGGCACGCTGCTCTCCTACAAGGGAATTGCAGAGGGGACGGAGAATTCCAACTTCCTGCTGCATACGTCCGACAGTGCGTTCATCCTGACGCTCTATGAGCGCCGCGTGGAGACGAGCGATCTGCCGTTCTTCCTCGGACTGATGGAGCACCTGTCGCAGAAGGGGATCTCCTGCCCGCTGCCGGTGAAGCGCAATGACGGCGAGCTGATCGGCCAGATTGCTGGCCGTCCGGCTGCGCTTATTACGTTCCTCGAAGGCATGTGGATGCGCAACCCGACGGTGCAGCATTGCCGACAGGTAGGCGAAGCGCTCGCGCAGATGCACATCGCTGCGGAAGACTTTCCGCTTCAGCGCCAGAACGCACTGTCGCCCGAAGGCTGGGGACGGCTCTGGGATGGTTGCCGCAATCGTGCCGATGAAGTGATGCCGGGGCTGGCCAAGGAAGCAGGCAAGGACTTTGACGAGATCGTCGGCCAATGGCCGTCGGATCTGCCGTCCGGCGTCATCCATGCGGATCTGTTCCCCGACAACGTGTTCTTCCTCAACGGCAAGCTCTCCGGCGTCATCGACTTCTATTTCGCCTGCAATGATCTGCTCGCCTACGATATCGCCACCTGCCTCAACGCCTGGTGCTTCGAGAAGGATGCTTCGTACAACCTGACCAAGGGTGCAGCACTGCTGGCTGGCTATCAGAGTGTCAGGCCATTGCAGGATGCGGAGCTGGAAGCGCTGCCGCTCCTCTGCCGTGGTTCGGCGATCCGGTTCATGCTGACGCGCCTCTATGACTGGCTGACGATCCCGGATGGACCGTTGATCAAGAAGCGCGATCCGCTGGAATATCTGCGTCGCATGCGGTTCCACCGGCAGATCCGTTCTGCAAGCGAATATGGTGTGGGGCTGGCGTGAAGCGGATCGAGATCTATACCGACGGTGCCTGTTCCGGTAACCCGGGTCCGGGCGGCTGGGGCGCCGTTCTGCGCTACAATGGCGTGGAGAAGGAACTCAAGGGTGGTGAGGCCGACACCACGAACAACCGCATGGAGCTGAAGGCGGCCACCGAGGCGCTCAACGCGCTCAAGGCTCCATGCGAGGTCGATCTCTACACGGACAGCAACTACGTGCGTGACGGCATCTCAGGCTGGATTCACGGCTGGAAGCGCAACGGCTGGAAGACGGCAGCCAACAAGCCCGTGAAGAATGCCGAGCTCTGGCAGGCGCTGGACGAGGCCACCAAGCGCCACAAGATCAACTGGCACTGGGTGAAGGGCCACGCTGGCCATCCCGAAAACGAACGCGCCGATGCGCTTGCCCGGGCGGGGATGGCCCCCTTCAAGCGCTGAGCACTACCGCTCACAACTTCAGAAATGAAAAAGCGGCCGCAGTGACGGCCGCTTTCTTGTTTGGAGCGATGGAACCGCTTTAGGCGAGCTGCTCCAGCAGGCGAGCTGCACCGCTCGTCTCGGCGGAGCCTGGAGCTTCCTCAACGTTGAGCTGCTTCACGACGCCATCTTCAACCAGCATGGAGAAGCGGCTCGCGCGGGTGCCAAGGCCACCAGCGGAAAGGTCGAGCGTGAGGCCGAGGGCACGGGCAAAGTCTGCGTTGCCGTCGGCAAGGAAGACGAGCTTGTCTTCAGCGCCGGTGAAGCGGGCCCAGGCGCGCATGACATGCACGTCGTTCACGGCCAGCACCGCGACGTCATCGATGCCACGGGACTTGAATGCGTCGTAGTTCTCGACGAAGCCCGGAAGGTGATTGTTCGTGCAGGTTGGCGTGAACGCTCCGGGTACTGCGAAGAGCACGACCTTGCGGCCGGCAAAGAACTCGGCGGTGTTGACGTCTTCGGCGCCGTCCCCGGCAACCTTCTTGATCTTGACGTCGGGAATGGACTGGCCAATTGCGATGGTCATCTACAACTCTCCTCTTGGGGGGTAAACTTGAATTCGTTTTCCTGAACCGGAAACCACACCTAGAGGTTTCCTCACGAAAGCGAAACTGCCAAGCATATCCAGGCAATGATTATCCCATAAACACACAAAAATCAGTCACCGATCGAGTGCCTGTTTGTCGGGAAGGGAATGGTTCCGGCAACGGCTGCGCCATCCTGCACCAGCGTGTAGTGGAGCAGGGTGTCCGGCCTGGGGGCTTTCAACACGCGCGCAGAGAAGGTGGCGGTGCCACCGTTGCTTTCCTTCAGGTCGGGCATGGTGATCTGGCCGTCTTCCGCGGTCACAAAGAGCTCCGGCTTTGTGTTGCCGACAGGAATCTGTACCGTAAGCAGTAGGTCGTCGTCCGTTACCTCTGCAGTGTCCACCCGAAAGTCGGCCCGAGGCTCTGTCGGCAGAGCCGCGAAGGCGGATTGCACCGTGAAGGCATCACGCTGATCCTCCGCGCCTGCACTTGCATCAAAGGTGAAGGATGCCTGGACCGGAATGCAGATCGTCTGGCAGATGCCGAGCATCACCTCGGCTTCGATCAGTGGGGCGGTGTTTGTTGCTGATGTATGGAAGACGACCGGAAACGTCACGCTTTTGCCGTAGCCCGCCCAGTCGCCGTAGGAATCCTCAAAGCGCTGCGGCGCCGGATAGAGGATCTCCGCACCCTGAATACCTGTCCCGACAGGGGCGATCTGTGGAGGAATGCCGGTTGCGCCGGGGTCGCGCCAATAGGTTTTCCAGCCAGGCTCCAGATGGATCTGCAACGCGCCGCGCAGCTTGCCCTCAGCGTCGGAAAGGCCAGAGGTTACCAGCTTCACCGAGCCGCCTTGCGTGGTGAAGACGTCGCTCGAGGCGGCATAGAGAGGGGCGGCTGAGATCAGGCAGGCAAAGAAAATTGCTGTTCGTGGGATCATCAAGACGGGTTCGACCATTCCTGTGAAAGAGCTGTCAGAGCAAGAGGTAGTCTCTTCTGGCGCAGGTTACCAGCTTTGGAGACTTTCAAGCCTATCGGAAACGCGGTAGTTTGAAGGATGAAGAAAGTTTCAGGCACTCCCATGGCCGCATCGCAGTCACTGCAGAACCATTTCCTTCTCGCCATGCCGGGCATGGAAGACCAGCGCTTTGCGCGTACGGTCGTCTACCTCTGCGCGCATACCGAGGAAGGCAGCATGGGGCTCGTGGTGAATAGGGCGCAGCAGCTCGTCTTCTCGGATATCCTTGTCGATCTCGGCATAGTCACGCGTGAAGATGTGATCAAGCTGCCGGAAAAGGCAAAGCGTCTCAAGGTGCTGAACGGTGGCCCCGTGGAGCAGAGCCGTGGCTTCGTGCTGCACAGTGGCGACTATGTGGTGGAAACGTCTCTACCCGTGTCGGATGATGTCTGCCTGACGGCAACGTTTGACATCCTGCGCGACATTTCCTCCGGCCGCGGGCCGTCGAAGGCTGTGATGGCGCTTGGATATGCGGGCTGGGGAGCGGGTCAGCTTGAGGCTGAGATCGCCGACAACGGATGGCTTGCCTGTCCCGCGAAGACGGATCTGCTGTTTACCGAGAAGGTCGATACGCTCTACGACCGCGTCATGGCTTCCATGGGCATTGACCTGTCGCGTCTCAGCAGCAACGCTGGTCACGCTTGAGGCGTCTCCTGGTTGAGAATTTGCTATGCCGTCGGCTGAAAGGCTGGCGGCATTTTTCATTGATCATCACGACAGCGATTTCAGCGGGTACTGTTCCATCAGCATGCGCAGGCTGGTTTCCGCATCGGCAGGTGTGCCGAAGTGGAAGCTCTGTGCGTATTCGCAGCCCGTGCGGCGGAGTTCCTCGACTTCCGCATCGCCATTGACGCCTTCAGCGACGACCGAGAGGCCGAGCTCATGGGCCATGGTGATCATCGACCGCAAGAGCACCGCACCCTTGCTGGTGTTGTCGCTCAGGAAGCTCCTGTCGATCTTGATCGTGTCGAAGGGGAAGCGCGTCAGATAGGAGAGGGACGAGTAGCCGGTGCCGAAATCATCGAGCGCAAGGCCGATGCCAAGCTGGCGCAGCTTGGTCAGCACATGGGCCGACTGCTCCGGGTTATCCATGATGAGCGATTCGGTGAGCTCCAGCCGGAAGCAGCGCGGCTTGATGCCGGATCGTGTGATTGCCGAGCGCACGTCACCGACGAGATCACGGCGGATGAGCTGGCGGCTCGACACATTCACCGACACAAAGAGCGGGATTTCGCCCAGCTGCTTCTGCCAGGCGTAGAGGTCGTCGGCAGCCTGCTGCAATGCAAACTGGCCGAGCGCCACGATCAGGCCGGAGCTTTCAGCAATCGGAATGAAGTCGGCTGGCTGGATCAAGCCACGACGCGGGTGCTCCCAGCGCATCAATGCCTCAAAGCCGGCCACAGTGCCGTCTTCAAGACGAACGATGGGCTGGTAGACGAGGCGCAGTTCCTTGCGCTCAACCGCGCGGCGCAGGTCTGATTCGATCTGCAGGCGATCGGTGCCGCTGGTGCGGAAGGCCGGCCGGAACGGCTCGATGCGATCGCCGCCGAAGCGCTTGGAGTGATGCATCGCAAGCTCGGCATCCTTCAGCATGTCTTCGGCCGAGTTCATGCCGGCCGTCCAGGAAACGAGGCCTACGGACGGCGTCAGGATGATCTCCTTGCGGGCGAAGGTGATCGGCGCGCGGATCGCCTTGCGGACGGCATCGGCCACGGCTGCAACGCGGGAGGGAGCGGTTTCCGACAGGAGGATCATGGCGAACTGGTCGCCGGTAAGGCGCGAGAGCGTGTCGCCGGGCTTCAGGAGGCGGTGCAGGCGCCGGGCGATCGTCAGCAGGATCGTGTCACCAGCGGAGATGCCCAGCTCGTCATTGACCAGCTTGAAGCGGTCGATGTCGATCATCAGAACTGTCGGGCGGATCTTGCTCTGGTTGCCAGCCATGGCGAGCGTGGTTTCCAGCAGGGTGATGAAGAGCTCGCGGTTCGGAAGGCCGGTGAGGTTGTCATGCACGGCGTCGTGCAGCAGCCGTTCCTCGGCCTTCTTCTGCTCGGTGACGTCGATCATCGTGCCGACGCAGCGAATGACCTCGCCATCGGCGCCGACGACAGGACGGGCGCGCAGCGACAGCCAATGATAGTGGCCGTCGGAGCTGCGCAGGCGGAAGTTCTGGGAAATCTTGCCGCGACGCTGTTCGAGGATGGTGTCGAGCGTGGAGCGGAAGGTGTCGCGGTCATCGGCGTGGAGCAGGGGCAGCCAGCTGCGGGCAGGGCCGTTGAGGCTGCCGGCTGGCATGCCGAGCTGTTTGCTTACGTCCGGCTTGGTGATCACACGGTCGCGCGTTACGTCCCAATCCCAGACGAGGTCGCCTGAACCGGCGACGGCAAGCGCCTGACGTTCCATGTCACTGAACAGGCCCTGGAACAGGGTGCTTCCCGTGAAGGCGTGCTGCATCACGGTGAAGCCGATGAGCAGGATGATCAGGATGAGACCGCCGCCGATCGCGGGCTGGACGATGTCATTGTCGAGCTGGCCCGTCACTGCGAGCCAGGAGCCGAAGACCCAGACAAGCACCATCAGCCAGCTTGGTATGAGCATGATGGCGCGGTCATAGCCGTGCAGGCCGAGGTAGATGATGAGGCCGAGGCCGACAAGTGCGGTGAGGCCGAAGGAAAGGCGGGCGATGCCTGCGGCGATCGGCGGATCGAACCAGGCGATGCCTGCGATGAAGGCAAGGCCGATGATCCAGGCCAGAAGGCCGTAGCTGAACTGCTCATGCCACCGGTTGAGGTTCAGATAGGCAAACAGGAAGACCACGAGCGAGGCCGCTAGCGCCACTTCCGTCCCCGCGCGCCAAAGCTGCTCATTGGCGGGGTCAATGTTGACGAGGCGGTCGAGGAAGTCGAAGTCGACCGAGATATAGGCAAGGACTGCCCAGGCCAGCGCTGCGGTCGCGGGGAACATGGATGTTCCGCGGATCACGAAGAGGATGGTGAGGAAGAGCGCCAGCAGGCCCGCGATGCCAATGACGATGCCGCGGAAGAGTGTGTAGGAGTTTACCGTGTCCTTGTAGGCGGAGGGCTCCCAGACGTAGATCTGCGGCAGGTTGTGGGACGAGAGTTCAGCAACGAAAGTGATGACGGAGTTCGGGTTCAGCGTGACAAGGAACTCGTCGGCATTGCCGCTCGACACCCTGTCGAGCGCAAAGCCTTCGCTGGGTGTGATGGAGGCGATACGCTGGGAGCCGAGATCGGGCCAGATAAGGCCGGAACCAACCAGACGGAAGTGTGGGGCGACGATCAGCCGGTCAATCTGGGCATCGGTGGTGTTGGCAAGGGCAAAAACGGCCCAGTCGCCGGTGAAGCTTCGGTCTTTCGCTTCCACCTCGATGCGGCGGACGATGTTGTCCGCACCCGGTGCGGTGGAGACCTGAAATGTTTCACCCTGGCCACGGTAGATCTCGACCGCCTTTGAAAGGTCAAGCGCAACGTCCTCACGCGTGATCTTGATTGGCTCGACGGCTTGCGAGTGTCCAGCAGACATCAGGACGAACACAAACACGGCCAGAAGGCTGCAAAGACGTTTCAAGACTGTGAACCAAGGCAACAAGAATCAGCCTCGCCTATGTTTGAACCGGGTTTTCTCCGACGATCCGGGCATACAGATAGTGGTCTTGCCACAAACCATTGATGCACAGGTAGGAACGCATGAGCCCTTCGCGCTGAAATCCGGCTTTTTCAAGTAAGCGGACGGAGCGCTTGTTGGTGGGAATACAAGCCGCTTCGAGCCGGTGCAACCGCAGTGTTTGAAAAGCATAGGGAATAACGCACTGGAGGGCGTCATACATGGCGCCTTTGCCTGCATGACGCTCGCCCATCCAGTAGCCGATGGTCGCGGCTTGCGCCGCTCCACGGCGGATGTTGCTGAGGGAAATACCCCCGAGAAGTATGGTGTTTTCCCTGGAAAAGAGGAAGAAGGAAACCGCCTGCCCGAGCTGATAGGCGCTCTGGTATTGCTGCAGCCGACGCCGATAAGACTTGCGTGTAAGTTCATCAGGCGCCCACACCGGCTCCCACTTTGACAAAAACTCCCGGCTTTCCCCACGCAGCGCTGCCCATGCGGCATAGTCACCGCTACTGGGCATACGCAAAACGACCTTGGCGCCTTCCAGCACCGGGTCGTCGCGGCGAAAGAAGGAGCCGGTGAACATGCTAGATCACGATGACCTTCCAACGAGCCGCCATCATGGTCATCCCTTCTCCGATCGTTCGTCCATCGCTGTCATTCCGGCGACCATCCCGCGTCAGACCGCGATGCTTTGCGGCTGCCGCCAGGAGAGGTTGTCCCGGATTGCGGAGATGGGCATCAGCTTGCCGACAGGGCCGATCGCGGTGACGGTCGGCTTGGACGAGAAGAGCCTTGCCGAGAGGTCGGTCAGGCGTTCGACGGTCAGGCCGCCAAGTCGATCCATCAGCTCTTCCGTGCCGATGGGACGACCATAGAGGAGCAGCTGGCGGGCGACCTGTGAGGCGCGGCTCGACGGGCTTTCCCGCGACATCAAGAGCGAGGCGCGGAACTGCGCGCGGGCGCGGTCCAGTTCCTGCTGGTCGATTTGCTCGCCAGCACGGCTGAGCTCCTGAAGGATGACGGGGAGGAGTTCCTCGGTGCCGGTGTCGCCGGTGGCGGCATGAACGCCGAAGATGCCCGTGTCGGAGAAGCCCCAGTGGAAGGCATAGATCGAATAGCAGAGACCGCGCTTCTCACGCACTTCCTGGAAGAGGCGGGAAGACATGCCGCCGCCAAGGATCATCGAGAGAACCTGCGAGGCATAGAAGTCGCGGGCATGATAGGCGCGGCCTTCGAAGCCTAGGATGATCTGGGCGTCGCGCAGATCGCGCATCTCACGGTAGTCGCCACCGACGTAGTGAGCGACCTGCGGCTTCATCTGGTCGGCATGAGGGCGGAAATCGCCCAGACGCTTTTCCACTTCGCGCACGAAATCGTCATGATCGACACCGCCGGCGGCTACGACCACCATGCGGTCGGCACCGTACTGGCGCTCGAGAAAATCGTGGAGCTGCTGTGACGTGAAGGCCTGAACAGTGTCAGGCGTTCCGAGGATGGAGCGGCCGAGCGACTGGTGCCGGTAGGCCGTCTCGGTGAAACGGTCAAAGACGGCATCGTCCGGTGTGTCGTGGGCGGCGCCGATCTCCTGGAGGATCACGTGCTGCTCGCGCTCAAGCTCCTCAGGGTCGAACTTGGATTCGGTGAGGATGTCGGCCAGGATGTCCACTGCCAGAGGCAGGTCGTCCTTCAGGACACGGGCGTAGAAGGCCGTGGTTTCGACGCTTGTGGCGGCGTTGATCTCGCCGCCGACATCTTCAATCTCGGTGGCGATGTCCAGGGCGCTACGACGTTGCGTACCCTTGAATGCCATGTGCTCGAGAAGATGAGCGATGCCATGCTCATCTTCCGTCTCGTGGCGCGAGCCGGACTTGACCCAGACTCCGAGCGCCACGGATTCAAGGTGCGGCAGCGTTTCGGTCGCAACCGTCAAGCCGTTGCTAAGACGGCTTACTTGTACGCTCATGTAGTCACTCCCTAGACTCCGTCCTTGAATGACGGATTATGTGATCTTCCACCATTTTCAGGTCCGATGGAAGGACCGTAAAGCGCTCTTCCGCTGTCATGATGCCTTCGAGCCAGGCGGGCAGGGCAGGGTTGATGCCACTTGCATCCTCCACCGCCTGCGGGAACTTGGCGGGATGGGCGGTCGAAAGAACGACCATGGTTTCGCCGGGCTGGGCAAGTTCACGGGCAACCTTCAGCGCGGTCGCCGTGTGCGGGTCGGCAAGGTATCCGCTGGCTTCCAGTGTTTCGCGGATGGTACGGGCAGTTTCCTCCTCGTCGGCACGACCGGCGGCAAACTCTTCCCGGATGCGCTCAAGTGCGGCTTCCGGAATGGTGAAGCTGCCGGACTGCTTCAGGCTTTCCATGCAGGCGCGCACTTCCGCAGCATCGCGGCCAGTGGCTTCGAAGAGGAGACGTTCGAAGTTCGAGGATACCTGAATATCCATGGATGGCGACATTGTGGCGACAACGCCGCGGGTTTCGTACCGACCCGTGGCCAGAGTGCGCGCGAGGATGTCGTTGGAATTGGTCGCGATGATCAGCCGGCCGATCGGCAGGCCCATGCGCTTTGCGGCGTAACCTGCAAAAATATCACCGAAATTACCGGTCGGAACGGTGAAGGAGATCTCCCGGTCCGGAGCGCCGAGGCTGACCGCAGCGGTGAAGTAGTAGACGGTCTGGGCCATGATGCGGGCCCAGTTGATCGAGTTCACGCCGGAAAGACCGATCTGATCACGGAAGCCATGGTCGTTGAACATGGACTTCACGAGCGCCTGGCAGTCGTCGAAGTTCCCTTCGACAGCGATGGCGTGGACGTTGTCCGCCTTCGACGTGGTCATCTGGCGCTGCTGAACCGGAGACACGCGGTTGTGCGGGAACATGATGAACACGTCAGCGCGCTTGGCGCCAGCAAAGGCGTCGATGGCTGCGCCGCCTGTATCGCCGGAGGTCGCGCCTGCGATCGTTACGCGCTCGCCACGCTTCTCCAGGACGTGATCCATGATGCGGGCGAGGAACTGCATGGCCACGTCCTTGAAGGCGAGCGTAGGGCCATGGAAGAGCTCAAGAACGAATTCGGAGGGGCCGGTCTGGACCAGCGGGCAGGTCGCCTGATGACGGAATGTGCCATAGCTGCCATCGATGATGGACTTCAGGTCGGCGTCTGAAATGTCCTCATCGATGAAGGGCCGCATGATGACAAATGCAGCTTCTGCATAGGAAAGACCGCGCAGCGCGCGAATTTCTTCTGGGGAAAACTGCGGCCATTCCGTTGGCACATAGAGGCCACCATCGCGGGCAAGGCCCTGGAGCAGGACGTCCGAAAACCCTAATACCGGCGCTTCTGCGCGCGTACTGACAAACTGCATCCTGCTTAAACTCCGTCTTGAACGCTTGAACCAGCCACGTATTCACTGCCGGTCGAATTCTTCGTGCGCGGTTGATATAGAACACCAACCCTGTATTAGGAAAGCGTCAGTTATGAGGGGGTTTCATGTCAGTGAAGCTTGGTGCCACAGCATTTGCAATTCTGGCGACGGCCGCGCTTGCCGGATGCCAGCAGGGTGCTTCCAGTTCTGAAGCCACTCTCGAAGCCGGTCAGGTTCGCGAGAGCGAGCTACGGGCTTATTGTCCTCGTCCCGCCTTACGTGACGGAACGGCCTATCTTCAGCAATACGAGAGGGGCGGACAGGACGACCCGAACCGTCTGATCTTCCAGGCCGTGATTTCCGACACGACCCGCACCTGCACAACCAATGAGGGTAGCGGCGTGGTGAATGTCGTGGCCGCCGGCCGGATTGTTCCGGGGCCGAAGGGCCGTACCGGCGCGGTGACCCTGCCGATCCGCGTCGTCGCCATGCGCGGTGAGCAGGTGCTCTACTCGCAGCTCATCCGGCACCAGGTGAACGTCGCCGACACTTCCGGCGCAACCCAGTTTTTCCTCAGCGATCCCAATGTCGTGATCCCGGGCGGCATCGACCGCTCCGTGCAGATCGTCATCGGATTTGATGAAGGTCCGGGGCGTTAAGCCCCGGTTTATCCAACGATCTACTAGAAATCTGGTGACCAGCTGGCGAGGGCTTCGATCGTCGCTCTCAGGTCCGACATGCGGTTGATGGTTGTCTCGGCGCCGGCTTCCATCAGCATGTCCGCATGGCGCGGATGCGTGTGCGACGCGCCGGTGAAGCCGATCACACGCATTCCGGCTGCGCGGGCGCCTGCAATGCCGTGGACCGAATCCTCAATGACAATGGTCTTCTTCGGGTCTGCTTCCATCTTTTCCGCGGCATATAGGAAGACGTCCGGCGCAGGCTTCGGGCGGGCCGTCGGCGTTTCAGCAGAAGAGAAAATCACGTCATCGAACAGGCCAACGAGGCGCGCGCGCTTAAGCATGGTCTCGATGCGGCTTCGCGTCGAATTTGAGCAGATGCACTTCTTGTAGGGCAGGGTCGCGACAGCGTAGCCGACGCCTTCGATTGCCTTCACCTCACGGGCGAGGCGTTTGTCGATCAGCGTCTCGGCTGTGTCGATCAGGGAGGCCTGGAAGAGGATCTGTGCCTCGCGCTCGATCGAAAGAAGAATGTCGCGGAAGGTCAGGCCGGAGTAGCGCTCCGACAGCTCTTCCGCCGAAATTTCGTGCCCGGCCTTCTTCAGAAGCTCGGCTTCGACGCGCGCAGCAACGATTTCAGAATCGACCAGAACGCCGTCGCAGTCGAATATGATCAGATCCAGGGCAGACATTTGGGCTCCAAGCAGCAATTCGTAGGGGGCTATAGGTAGGTATTGTTGCCGGCCCGTGTAGCCCCATCGGGGTGGCCGTGGCAATTCTATCTGGTGCCGCAGTCGCAATTCGACGCGTTTAGCCGGCTTCCTTACGGTTTATTTACCAAACTCGGTAACCATAACAGCCAGTTAAAGAGTTCGCGTGAGGTGTTCATGTCCGCGGTGCGTCGTCTCGAAGTTATTTCTCCGGTTTCCACCAAGGCCGATTGGCTGGATACCATTATCAAAGGCGATTGCGTTGCTGCGCTCAACCGCTTGCCCGACAAGTCGGTCGATGTGATCTTTGCTGATCCGCCCTACAATCTCCAGCTGAGCGGAGCGTTGCATCGCCCCGACCAGTCGCTGGTCGATGCCGTCGATGACGAGTGGGACCAGTTCGAGAACTTCGCTGCCTATGACGCCTTCACCCGCGCCTGGCTGCTGGCTGCCCGCCGCGTGCTGAAGCCAAACGGCACGATCTGGGTGATCGGTTCCTACCACAACATCTTCCGCGTCGGCGCGATCATGCAGGACCTGGGCTTCTGGCTCCTGAACGATATCATCTGGCGCAAGACGAACCCGATGCCGAACTTCCGCGGCCGCCGGTTCCAGAACGCGCATGAGACGATGATCTGGGCTTCCCGCGACCGTGACGCCAAGGGCTACACGTTCAACTACGAGGCCATGAAGGCCGCCAATGACGACGTGCAGATGCGCTCGGACTGGCTGTTCCCGATCTGCACGGGCAAGGAGCGCCTCAAGGACGAGAACGGTGACAAGGTTCACCCGACGCAGAAGCCTGAGGCGCTGCTGGCCCGCGTGATGCTCTCCTCCACGAAGCCGGGCGACGTGGTCCTCGATCCCTTCTTCGGTTCGGGCACCACAGGCGCGGTTGCAAAACGTCTTGGCCGTCATTTCGTCGGTATCGAGCGCGAGCAGTCCTATATCGACGCTGCGCAGGAGCGCATCGCGCAGATCGAGCCACTTAGCGGTGAAACCCTGCGTCTGATGACCAGCAAGAAGGCTGAGCCCCGCATAGCCTTCGCCAGCCTGATCGAATCAGGGCTGTTGAAGCCGGGCACGCAGCTTTTCGACAGCCGCAGGCGTTGGGCCGCCCATGTGCGCGCTGACGGAACGCTTGCCATCGGCGACGAGGCGGGCTCCATCCATCGTCTTGGCGCCCGTATTCAAGGGCTCGACGCCTGCAACGGCTGGACTTTCTGGCACGTGGAAGTTGAGGGCACGTTGAAGCCGATCGACGATCTGCGTCAGAAAGCCCGCCAGACCATGCTCCCCGCCGGGGCCTGAATCAGGTCCTGATGCCGTAAGCTTCGAAGTCTTTTCGAAGCTGATCAGCACTGACAAATTGAACGGCGCGCCAGCCAGCAGCTTGCGCGCCTTCAACATTTGCGCGGCTGTCATCAATGAAAAGCGTCGCCTCTGGATCAAGGCCGAATGTGCTGGCGTGGAGATCGTAGATCTCGCGCTGCGGTTTGATCAGACCGACCTCGGCTGAGACCGTGATGCCACGGGCAAGGTTGAGGAACGGGAACTTCTGCCGGGCCTCGCTGAACGTGTCGCTGGCGAAGTTGGTCAGCATGGTGACGTCGTGGCCCCAGTCGATCACCGACTTCAGGATTTCGACCGAGTCGTCATAGGCGTGCGAGACCATCTCGGGCCAGTGCTGTCGGAAAGCGCGAATCAGCTCCTCATGGTCGGGGTGGAGGGCTATCAGCTGCTGCTCGGCTTCGGCCCAGCTGCGGCCACGGTCCTGCTCAAGATTCCAGTCGTGCGTGCAGACGGTGGCGAAGAACCATTCTCGCTGCTTCGGGTCGGGGATAAGCCTGCGGAACGGGATCTCGGGATCGTAGTGGATGAGGACCTTGCCGATATCGAAGACGATGTGCCGGATTTCACTCACGCCTGATCCCTCCTGCTTTAAGTCTTCTTCTTCTTCCCCGAACGTTTGCCGAGGGAAGGGATGGCTGCCGCGACAGCCTTCCACATCACAGTAGGCAGAGCTTCCTCGCCTAGCAAGTTCTGGTCGGCCCACCACCAGCTCTGGGGCGGGGGTATGTCGAGCTTTGCGTGGTAGACCGATAGTCGCAGTTCGAAATGGGTGAAGACATGGACGATGACACCGCGCGGCAACCAGTTCGCCTCGAAGGGTGCGCCGTCGATGCCGTCCGCGCCATCCTGGCGGGCGGTCCAATCGGTCGTAGGCACCTCGGCCATGCCCGCGAGCAGACCTTTCAGCGGGCGCTTGCGCAGCAGGATCGCGCCATCCGGCCGTTCGACAACGAAGGCGGCTCCGATGCGGACCGGTTTCTCGGCCTTGGCCAGCTTCAGCGGGTAGCGCTCCTGCGTCTTGCTCTGGTAGGCCAAACAGCCGTCATTCAGCGGGCACAGGCTGCAGGCAGGTGTGCGGGGCGTGCAGATGGTTGCGCCAAGGTCCATCATGGCCTGCGCAAAGTCGCCCGGACGATCAGTCGGGACCATCGCCTTCACAAGAGCCTTGATCTCAGGCTTGGCGGCTGGGAGCGGCGTTTCGATCGCATGGAGGCGAGTAACAACGCGCTCCACATTGCCATCGACAACCGCCGAGGGGCGGTTGAAGGCGATGGCCGCGATGGCGGCACTCGTATAGTCGCCGATGCCGGGAAGGTTTCGAAGGCCTTCTTCCGTATCCGGGAACCGGCCGCTGAATTCTTCCGCTACCAGATCGGCGCATTTCTTCAAGTTCCGGGCGCGGGAATAGTAGCCGAGGCCGGCCCAGGCCTTCATGACGTCATCCACATCGGCGGCGGCGAGGTCGAGGACCGTTGGCCATCGGGCCGTAAATGCGTCAAAATATGACTTTACCGCTCCAACAGTGGTCTGCTGCAGCATGATTTCGGAGAGCCAGACGCGATAGGGATCGGGACGCTCCCCTTGGGCGATTGCACCGGGGTTCAGGCGCCAGGGAAGGCGCCGGTGATGGCGGTCATACCATTCCAGCAGCGAGTGGGCCTGATCCGAAGGGGAGGGTCGTTTCATATTTGCAGGTGCCATTGACGGCTTTATGCGCTAGGCCTTCGCAGGCGGCAAGGTAGGATATGGTCTTGAAGAAACAAGGCGGTGCGATCTCGGTAAGCGATCTGGCGAGCGACGTCCTCGATCCGGTCATGCGCAAGCGCGCGGGCATCTCGATAGAGATCGTCCAGTCGTGGACAGAAATTGCCGGTGAGCGGCTGGCGAACACAACCCGGCCGATCAAGATCCTCTGGCAGCGCAGGATGAGCGATCAAGACCCGTTCGAGCCGGCGACGCTGGTGATTGCATGTTCGGGTGCTGCGGCGCTGCGCGTGCAGCACGAGACGATGGAGATCATTTCCCGGGTGAATTCGTTCCTGGGGTTCACTGCCATCGGGCGCATCAAGATCGTGCAGAAGCAGCTTACCGACATGGGGCCGCAGAAGCTGCCGCCACCCCGCGCCCTCAACAATGCCGAACGGCAGAGACTGGAGCATCTGACGCAGGACATCGAGGACGAGGGGCTCAAGGAGAGTCTTAAAAGGCTTGGCGCCAGCGTGCTAGCGCGTAAGAAGCCGCTCGCGAATTCGTGAATGCGTCACGAAAATTGCAATTTGGCTCTAATCTTCAACTATCATATCTGATAGTCGAAATTTCAGGTTGTTAGACCGCTTTTCTGATGGAGCACGCCCGTGATTCGCACTACCGAACTTAACCGTAGAAGGCTTCTCGCTTCGATGGCCGCCATTCCTGCGCTTGCGCTTCTGGCTGGCGAAACGGCGGCGGCTGTTGATGCACCGGCTTCGCAGGGCAGTGTCGACATCGACAAGCTGATGGCGCAGGGCGCTTTGCCTGACGTGGTGAAGGGCGAGGAGAACGCGCCGGTCACGATCATCGAATATGCGTCGATGACCTGCGGGCACTGCGCAGCCTTCCACGTGAACACCTATCCAGCTCTGGATGAGAAGTACATCAAGACGGGCAAGGTGAAGTTCATCATGCGCGAGTTCCCGCTCGACCCGCGTGCCGAAGCAGGCTTCATGCTCGCCCGCTGCTCCGAGAACAAGTATTACCCGATGATCGACGTGCTGTTCAAACAGCAGCAGAGCTGGGCTGGCGTACAGGATGCAGCCACCGCGCTCCTGAATATCGCCAAACTCGCTGGTTTTTCACAGGAGAGCTTCCAGGCCTGCTTGACGAACCAGAAGCTTCTCGATGATGTAAGAGCTATGCGCCAGGCAGGCTCGGACTTTGGTGTCAATGCCACGCCGACGTTCTTCATCAACGGGAAAAAGTATTCGGGAGCGATGTCGATTGAACAAATGTCGGCAATTATCGATCCCCTACTCTAAGAACCGCAGGAAGCCCTGCGAAGGGCTTGGTGCGTGCCGGGGCAGGCCGGCATGAAGTTCACCAAGCTGCGGCTGGTCGGTTTCAAGTCCTTTGTTGAACCCAGTGAGTTCGTGATCGAACGCGGTCTCACTGGCGTTGTCGGACCGAACGGCTGCGGCAAATCCAATCTCGTTGAAGCGCTGCGCTGGGTTATGGGTGAAAACTCATACAAGAACATGCGCGCTTCCGGGATGGACGACGTCATTTTCTCAGGCTCCGGCAACCGGCCCGCGCGCAACACGGCCGAGGTTGCGCTGTTCCTTGACAACACGGACCGCTCCGCTCCGCCGTCCTTCAATGACGCGGACGAGCTGCAGGTCTCTCGCCGCATCGAGCGCGAGGCGGGCTCCGTCTATCGCATCAACGGCAAGGAAGCGCGCGCCCGCGACGTGCAGCTGCTGTTCGCCGATCAATCGACGGGCGCGCGTTCGCCTTCCATGGTGGGGCAAGGACGCATAGGCGAGCTGATCCAGGCAAAGCCGCAGGCCCGCCGCGCCCTTCTGGAAGAGGCAGCAGGCATTTCCGGCCTGCATTCGCGCCGCCATGAAGCCGAAATGCGCATGCGGGCGGCCGAGCAGAACCTTGAGCGTCTGGATGACGTGGTGGGTGAGCTCGCCACGCAGATCGAGAGCCTGAAGCGTCAGGCGCGTCAGGCCTCGCGCTTCCGCAGCCTGTCGGAAGACATTCGCAGGGCGGAAGCCATCCTGCTGCATCTCGCATGGACGCAGGCCAAGACGCAGGAAGGGGAGTCCAAGTCCGCACTTGCGCAGGCAACAAACCAGGTTGCCGAACGTGCATCCCAGCAGATGGAAGCCGCCAAGGCCCAGGCCATCGGCAGCCATAAGCTTCCGAACCTGCGGAACGCCAAGGCGGAAGCTGCGGCAGCGCTACAGCGGCTGACGATTGCGCACACGCAGATCCAGGAGGAGGCGAAGCGCATTCGCGAGCGCACCGCCGACCTGCAGAAGCGGATTGCCCAGCTGGACGCCGATATTGCCCGCGAACAGCAGCTGGCGCGCGACAATACCGAAACCTTGCAGCGCCTCGACGAAGAGGAAGCGCAGCTTCGCGAACTCGAGGAAAACGCGGTCGAGGGTGAGGAAGAGGCGCTGGCCTTGCTCGAGACCATGACGGCTGAGCTTGAGGAGCGGGAGCAGCTGCTCTCCACGCTGACGGCCGAGAAGGCCGAAGCGGGCGCTGCTCGCGCTCAGGCGGAACGTGCTCTGCGCGAGCGGTCGGAGCGGTGCGAACGGCTCAACCAGCAGCTGGCGTCCATTAATCGCGAGCTTGCAGAAGTTGTAGCCCGGATCAGTGCGCTGCCCGATCCTGCGGCCAAGCAGGAAGAGCTGGACGTCGCCGTTGAAGCCATGGAAATGGCCGAGGAGGCCGTTGCTGACGCTGAGGAGGCGGTGAGTTCCGCGCGCGCTGCCGAGGCGGACGCCCGCGCGCCACTCAGTGAAGCGCGCGCCGAGGTACAGCGGATCGAGACCGAAGCCGCCACGCTGGCGAAGATCCTGAGTGCAGGCGTCAATGCTGAATTTCCGGCCGTGCTTGAACAGATCCGTGTCGAGCGCGGGTTCGAGACCGCACTTGGTGCCGCCCTTGGCGAAGACCTTGATGTTCCGACTGATGCGGCTGCGCCTGTCCATTGGGGCACGGTTTCTGCGCATGACGATGAGCCGGTCTTGCCCGAAGGTGTTCGCTCGCTTGCGTCGGTTGCCTCGGCGCCGCAACAGCTCGCCCGGCGTTTGGCGCAGATCGGCATTGTCGAACCGGCGGATGGCGAGCGGCTGCAGCCGCTTCTGAAGCCTGGCCAGCGGCTTGTTTCGCGCGATGGCGCGCTGTGGCGCTGGGATGGTTATCGCGCAAGTGCGGATGCGCCCACGGCGGCTGCCATGCGTCTTGCCCAGAAGAACCGTCTGGCGGAACTTGAAGCGGAAGCGGTCGAAGCCCGCGATCGTCTTGAAGAGGCGGCGGCAACCCTTGCACAGGCGGAAAATGCCGTGCGCGAGCAGGTGGAGCGTGAGCGTCAGGCTCGCGAGGCTGTGCGCGAGGCGCAGCGCCGGGTTTCCGTAGCGCGGGATGCGCTGGCGGCGGCTGAGCGTGCATCGGGTGAGCTTTCGAGCAGGCGGGCCGTGCTTGAGGCTTCGCAGACGCGTCTTGCCGAAGAGCACGAGGAAGCGCTTGAGGCTGTAGAAGAGGCACGAGCTTCTCTCGAAGATGCGCCGGACCTTTCAGAATTGCAGGCAAAGCTTGACCGCGCCGCAGCCGAAGTTGCCACCGCGCGTGGCAAGCTTGCCGAAATGCGCGCGGCCTATGAGGGCCGGAAGCGCGAGGCGGAAGCGCGCGTACGCAGGCTTGCGGCAATCGTACAAGAACGGCAGAGCTGGGTCTTCCGCCGGCAGAATGCTGATAATCAGATCACGTCGCTTTCCGATCGTCGCGAAGAAATCATCGAGGAGCTCGAGCGGCTGGCGGAAGCTCCGGACGATCTCGACCATCGCGTCCGCGCGCTGATCAGTGAAATTGCGACCGCCGAGGCGCGGGCGAAGGAAGCCTCCGACATCCTGCAGGAAGCGGAATCGGCGCAGTCCGAGCTCGACAAGCGGGCCACCGAGTCGATCCAGGCGCTGTCGTCGGCGCGGGAGGCGAGGGCGCGTGCGGAAGAACGGCAGGCGGCTGCCGAGGAGCGTCGCATCGAGGTTGAGGCGCGTATCCAGCAGTCCATGAACATCGCACCGCATCTTGTGGCGCAGCACACGGGCCTCAAGCCGGACGAGAAGCTGCCGGAGATGAACGAGGTGGAGCGGCGGCTGGAGCGGCTCAAGGCGGAGCGCGAGCGGCTGGGTGCCGTCAATCTGCGGGCCGAGGAAGAGCAGCGCGAACTTTCCGAACGCTACGACCTCATCGTTTCCGAGCGCGAGGACGTGATCGAGGCGATCCGCAAGCTTCGCCAGGCGATCCAGAGCCTCAACAAGGAAGGCCGCGAGCGGCTGCTTGCAGCCTTCGAGCAGGTCAACGGGCATTTCCAGCGGCTGTTCACTCACCTGTTCGGCGGTGGTACGGCCGAGTTGCAGCTCGTGGAATCCGACGATCCGCTGGATGCAGGACTGGAAATCCTTGCCCGTCCGCCCGGCAAGAAGCCGCAGACCATGACGCTTCTTTCGGGTGGCGAGCAGGCGCTGACAGCGATGGCGCTGATCTTCGCCGTGTTCCTCACCAATCCGGCGCCGATATGCGTGCTGGACGAGGTGGACGCCCCGCTCGACGACCATAACGTGGAGCGCTTCTGTAACCTGCTTGACGAGATGGCGCGATCCACGGACACGCGCTTCGTGGTGATCACCCACAACCCGATTACAATGGCGCGGATGAACCGCCTGTTCGGCGTGACCATGGCAGAGCAGGGTGTCAGCCAGCTGGTTTCGGTGGACCTGCAACTGGCTGAACAGCTGGCTGAGGCGAGCTAGTCGGCACCCTTGTAGGGGCTATCACGCATTCCTATCTATGCGGTCGAACAGAAATTTCTGCTTCCATTCCCTCTACAAGTTGACTCGGGACTTAGTCCCAGAAAGGAGCAGGCGATGACCAGCATTGCCACCAATACCATGCCTATTGTGGACGAGCTTTCCCTCCGGTTGCGGGATTTTCATCGCGCGCTCATCACGGCCGAGGCTGGAGATGATCCGAGCCTGAAGAACCCGTACACGTTCCTGTTCGCAGTACTCAATGATCCGCGCTTTGCGTGGACCGGCAGGCTTTCGCAGCTGATCGTCAAGCTCGATGAAGAGGCTGCCGAGGGTGAGTTGACCGGGGCGGAGCATCTTTGCGGATACAGGGATGAGGTCAGCAGGCTTCTCAACGAAGGCAAGGATGGAGACGCCGAGTTCCGCCTCCGCCATCTGATCGCGCTGCAGAAGGATCCTGATGTGGCGCTTGCCACCGGTGCTCTTCGAAGGGTGCTCGCTCGCATTCCTGCCACGCAGGAGGCTGCACCGCTGGTGCACTAATTACTCGGTAGTTCGAATAGGAGCCGTCCAGTGCCAGAGCGCTGGGCGGCTCTGTCGTTAGAAACATCCGACCGAGCGCAATTTTGTTGCTGTGTGAACCACTTCCTTTTGTCTAATCGATAATAATTGCCACAGGTAGAAAGCTGCTATTGCCGAGGCTTCGCTGGGCCATTATCCCAGAGTCCGTCGCAGGGAGCGCGACGGAGAGCAATCAGGAATTGAGCATGACCAAGTGGGTTTACAGTTTTGGAGATGGCCGGGCCGAGGGCAGGGCGTCTGACAGAAACCTTTTGGGCGGCAAGGGTGCGAACCTGGCTGAGATGTGCAGCCTGGGTCTACCCGTACCTCCCGGTTTCACCATTACCACTGAGGTTTGCACCTATTATTATTCCAACGAGCGCAGCTACCCGGCCGAACTGACGGCGCAGGTTGAAGCAGCACTCGAGGAGATGGGCAAGATCGCGGACCGCAAGTTTGGCGATCCCGCAAAGCTGCTGCTGGTGTCGGTCCGTTCCGGCGCGCGCGCATCCATGCCCGGCATGATGGACACAGTTCTCAACCTTGGCCTCAACGACGAGACGGTTGAAGCGCTTGCCAAGGATTCCGGCGATGCCCGCTTCGCCTGGGACAGCTACCGCCGCTTCATCCAGATGTACGGCAACGTGGTGCTGAACATCGACCACGACATTTTCGAAGAGATCCTGAGCGACGAAAAGGGCCGCCTTGGCTATGAGCTCGACACCGAGTTCACCGCTGACGAGTGGCGCGAGGTTGTTGCGCTCTACAAGGAGAAGGTCGAGGCCGAGATCGACAGGCCTTTCCCGCAGGATCCGCGCGAGCAGCTGTGGGGCGCCATCGGCGCCGTCTTCTCCAGCTGGATGAACCCGCGTGCGATGACCTATCGCCGCCTGCACGACATCCCTGCAAGCTGGGGCACTGCCGTCAACGTTCAGGCCATGGTGTTCGGCAACATGGGCGAGACGTCGGCAACGGGCGTTGCCTTCACGCGCAACCCGTCGACCGGTGAAAAGGCGCTCTACGGCGAGTTCCTGGTCAACGCTCAGGGCGAGGACGTGGTTGCCGGTATCCGCACGCCGCAGTCCCTGACCGAGCGCGCACGCCTTGAGAGCGGTTCCGACAAGCCTTCTCTCGAGAAGGTGATGCCGGAAGCCTTCGCGACATTCGTTCAGGTTGCCGACAAGCTCGAGGCCCACTATCGCGACATGCAGGACCTGGAGTTCACCATCGAGCGCGGCAAGCTCTGGATGCTGCAGACCCGTTCGGGCAAGCGCACCACCCGCGCCGCGCTGAAGATCGCCGTGGACATGGCGAACGAAGGCCTGATCACGCATGAGGAAGCGGTCTGCCGCATCGATCCCGCGTCGCTCGACCAGCTCCTGCACCCGACGCTCGATCCGGATGCGCCGCGCGACATCGTGGGTACCGGTCTGCCGGCTTCTCCAGGTGCTGCGACCGGTCAGATCGTGTTCTCGCCGGATGAGGCGGAAGAGCTCAAGTCGCACGGCGTGAAGACCATTCTGGTGCGCGTCGAGACAAGCCCTGAGGATATCCACGGCATGCATGCGGCGGAAGGCATTCTGACCACACGCGGTGGCATGACAAGCCACGCGGCTGTCGTGGCACGCGGAATGGGCAAGCCCTGCGTTTCCGGTGCCGGCGCGCTCCGCGTCGACTACAAGGCCGGGACCATGCTTGCGCTGGGCCGCACCTTCAAGAAGGGCGACATCATCACGATCGATGGTGCTTCCGGCCAGATCCTGGCGGGCAGGGTGCCAATGCGCGAGCCGTCGCTCTCGGGTGACTTCTCCATCATCATGGAGTGGGCGGATGAAATCCGCCGCATGAAGGTTCGCGCCAATGCCGAGACGCCGCTTGATGCGCGCACCGCGCGCAAGTTCGGCGCGGAAGGCATCGGCCTCTGCCGCACCGAGCACATGTTCTTCAATGACGAGCGTATTCTCGCCATGCGCGAGATGATCCTGTCGGACAAGGAAGAGCAGCGCCGCATGGCTCTCGCCAAGCTTCTACCGATGCAGCGCGCTGACTTCATCGAGCTCTTCGAGATCATGGCCGGCCTGCCGGTGACGATCCGCCTGCTCGACCCGCCGCTGCACGAGTTCCTGCCGAAGACGGAAGAAGAGATCAATGAAGTCGCGCAGGCGATGGGCGTCTCCGCCGACAAGCTCAAGGAGCGCACGGAAGAGCTGCACGAGTTCAACCCGATGCTGGGCAACCGTGGCTGCCGTCTCGCCATCTCCTATCCGGAGATCGCCGAGATGCAGGCCCGCGCCATCTTCGAGGCCGCCGTTGCCGCCGCCAAGAGCACCGGCCAGCCGGTGATTCCGGAGGTCATGGTGCCGCTGGTTGGCGTTGCTTCGGAGCTCACCTACGTCAAGAAGATCATCGATGATGTGGCGAAGGAAGTGCTGGCCGAGTCCGGTGCGGAGCTCGACTACCTCGTCGGTACGATGATCGAGCTGCCGCGCGCAGCCCTCACCGCCGACACGATCGCCAAGGAAGCCGAGTTCTTCTCCTTCGGCACGAACGACCTGACCCAGACGACGTTCGGCATTTCGCGCGATGATGCTGGCCCCTTCCTCGAAACCTACCGCAAGAAGGGCGTCATCGAACAGGATCCGTTCATTTCGCTCGACGTCGATGGCGTGGGCGCGCTGGTGAAGATCGCAGCCGAGAAGGGACGCTCCACCCGCGAAGGCATCAAGCTCGGCATCTGCGGCGAGCATGGCGGCGATCCCGCTTCCATCTCCTTCTGCGAGACGGTTGGCCTCGACTATGTATCGTGCTCGCCGTTCCGCGTACCAATCGCCCGTCTGTCGGCAGCGCAGGCGGCCTGCCGCAACAAGTAAGCTTCTGGCGTGATCCAGAACAGAGCGCCGGCCTCAAGAGCCGGCGTTTCTGTATCTGGGGCCTGACCGGTGACGACGGACCGGAAAATAGGTACTTGTTGTTTGAACGGTATCCGCGGAGTTTGCCCATGATCGTCGATCGCGCCATGAAACTGGAACGCCAGCGGACATCCCTCGCGGGATGGTCGAGCAGGACGGCTTCATTTGCGATCGTGCTGTTGATCACAGCCTGCGTTGCGCACGGATTCGGACTGCTCCTGACGATCCCGTTTTTCTGGTCGCTCGTCATTGCAGGTGGACTGGCAGTGCTGGCGCTTCTGGCGGGCGTCGGTGCGCTGTGGCGCATGTGGCAGTACGGGTTGACGGGGTTAGGTGCAGCAAGCTGGGGCGTCTTTGCGTCGCTGTTGCTGCTGCTGCCTTATGGGCTGGCCGTGGCGCTCTATATCACGCGTCCAGCGTTGACGGATGTCACCACTGACGTGGTGTCGCCGCCCGAATTCGTGCTCGCGGGAAAGCTGCGGGACGAGGCGATGAACCCTATAGAGCCGCTGAGCCAGGCGGACGGGCTTCAGCATATGGAGTCCTATCCGGAACTCACCGGCCGCCGCTATGAACATTCACGCGAACAGGTGCTCAATGCTGTTCTGACATTGCTGCAGGGCAGGGGCTGGAGCCTACTCACGCCTGCACCGATCGATGAAGCAGAGGGGACGGTCGTGAGCATGACGCTCGAGGCGACGGCAACGGGGTTCATCGTTGGCATCCCGTTCGATGTGGCGATCCGGATCGAGGATCGGGGCGATGCGACGTTTGTCGACATGCGATCCGTCTCACGCTACGGCCCGCACGACCTCGGCATGAATGCCCTGCAGATCCAGTGGTTCCTGAAGGATCTCGATCAGGCGCTGAGCGAAGTAGGCAGTTAATTGGTTAGATTAACATAAACTCCGACCGGATAGACGGCTGGCCCTCGCAGGCGACGCGTCCGCGTGTGACCAGATCTTCCAGATGCGCGAAGACGGAGGAAGCGGCAGCGCGATGCAGGCGCGGGTCGGTGTCGCGGTAGATGGCCGCGACGATTTCGGCGATCGTGCGGTCGCCTTCGGAGAGCCGCTCGAGGATCGCACGCTCACGCATCTTGCGGTGTGCCTTCAGGCCGCGCAGGAAGGTGGAGGGCTTGGTGACGGGTCCGCCGTGTCCCGGCAGCAGCAGGGTGTCGTCGCGCTCGAGCAGCCTGTCCAGGGACGCCATGTAGTCGGACATGGAGCCATCGGGCGGCGAGACGACAGTGGTGGACCATGCCATGACATGATCGCCGGAGAAGGTGATGCCTGTGCCTTCGAGCGCGAAAGCGCAATGGTTCGAGGCATGGCCGGGCGTGTGGATGGTGCGCAGGGTCCAGCCGTCACCTTCGATCAGCTGGTCATCGACAAGGGCGATATCGGGCACGAAGTCGCTGTCACCGCTGGCATCGAGCTGCGCCATTTCGTCGGAGGCAGGGATACGCGACGGGCGGTGGGGACCAAACCCAACGGTCGGCGCTCCGGTCGCCTCCCTCAGATGGCGGGCGAGGGGCGAGTGGTCACGGTGCGTGTGGGTGACGATGATGTGGCTTACGGGACGCGAACCGATGGCGGCCAGCAGCGCCTGAAGGTGCGCTCTGTCCTCCGGACCCGGATCAATGATTGCGAGCGAGCTGCTCCCAAGGATGTAAGTGTTGGTGCCGTGGAAGGTGAAGGGGCTCGGATTGTTGACGGTCATGCGCTGGATGCCAGGCGCGACGTCGACCGCTTTTCCGTAGTGGGGCTCGAATTTCAAATTGAATTCCACGCTAAAGCCTCCCGTTTGCTGATACGGCCTATTGCATTTTCTCTTCCAAGTGAACCTTTTTCATGGCGGCTCTCGGGGAGAGACTTTCTTATTCGCCCGCCATGAGGCGTTGGCGCATGACGCCTGTTGGAATGCAGGAATTGGCGTGCGAATCCTCTGGAACCGCCAAGCCTATCCACTATGGTGTCAGCGGGTGGCGCTGTCTGAACTCAGGAGAATTGCATGACTGTGCTGGTGACCGGCGGTGCGGGATATATTGGCAGCCATATGGTTTGGGAGCTTCTCGACCATGGCGAGGACGTAGTGGTTCTCGACCGGCTGTCGACCGGTTTCGACTGGGCTGTTGCGGAGGCGGCCGAACTTGTCGTGGGCGACATTGCCGACCAGGAGCTGGTGGAAGACATCATCAAGCGGCATTCGGTGGATTCGATCATCCACTTCGCGGGCTCGATCATCGTGCCGGAATCGGTGGCGGATCCGCTCGGCTACTATCTGAACAACACGGTGAAATCGCGCGCGCTGATCGAGAGCGCGGTGCGGACAGGCGTGAAGAACTTCATCTTCTCCTCGACGGCTGCAGTCTATGGAACGCCGGAGGAAAGCCCGGTCAACGAGCAGGCGCCTCTGCGGCCGGAATCTCCCTACGGCACGTCGAAGCTGATGACGGAAATCATGCTGCGCGATACGGCCGCCGCGCATGATTTCCGCTACACGGCGCTGCGCTATTTCAACGTCTCGGGTGCCGATCCGCAGATGCGGACGGGCCAGTCGACCAAAGGGGCGACGCACCTCATCAAGGTCGCCTGCGAAACCGCGACCGGCAAGCGTCCATCCATGGACGTGTTCGGCACGGACTACGAGACGCGAGATGGTACCTGCGAGCGAGACTATATCCACGTCTCGGATCTGGTGAATGCGCACTACCTCGCCCTTAAGCGCCTGCGCGACGGCGGTGACAGCATGGTTGCCAACTGCGGCTACGGCCGTGGTTCGACGGTGCTCGAGGTGATCGAGGCGGTGAAACGCGTTTCGGGCGTGGATTTCCCCGTGGTCATGAGCGGCCGCAGGCCCGGTGACGCCGTGGCAATCGTGTCGCGGCCGGACCTCTGCAAGGCTGAGCTCGGCTGGGTGCCACGCTGCAATGATCTGGAGCTCATCATCTCCCATGCGCTGGAATGGGAGAAGCAGCTGGCGCTGCGCAACCGGGTGTAGGGTGGGATTGCGGGGCTGAATTCAGCCCCGCCAGACGGTCCGGAACATCAGCCAGAGATCGAGGCGGAGCGACCAGTTCCGCAGATATTCCGCGTCCGATTCGGCGCAGCGGCGCGGGTCCGACATGTCGATATCGCGAACCTGCGCCAGCCCGGTGATGCCGGGCTCAATCTGCAGGACGCCCAGGTTCCGCCGATGCAGAATCAGTTCTGCCTGCTCCGGCAAACAGGGGCGGGGGCCGACGAGCGACATGTCACCCCTGATCACGTTCCAGAGCTGCGGAAGCTCGTCGAGCTTCGTCTTCCGTAGAAACTTGCCGATCGGCGTTATGTAGGAAACCGGCGCTTCATGCGTCGGCACCGAAGGGCTTCCCTTTCGCATGGTGCGCAGCTTGTAGCAGAGGAACCCACGGCCCTCCTTGCCGACGCGCATCTGTGCGAAGATCGCTGGGCCTGGCGACGTTGCGCGGATGAGAATCGCACACACTGCCATTACCGGCGCGAAGACAATGATTGCTGGCACAGCCAGACAGAGGTCCATCAGGCGCTTGCCGCGCAGATGCAGTGCTGAGGGCTGTTGGCTGGTTCGCGGCAGACGCAGAGAACGCTCATTCTGATGCGGATTCATGCGGAGTATCGATCACCCGCGCTCCAAGCCGCGGGGCTGCCTTGAAAAAACTGCCTGTCCTGCGTCTCCAGAAGGTCGAACAGGAGCCGCCGGATCGCATCGGGGTCGTAGCGGTCGATGGCCTTCTCCAGCTGGTCAATCCGAAGGGGAACATCCTCCAGAGGAACTTGAGATGGCGCACCGCGCAGGATCTTGGAATGGCGGGTGCGCGTGATCGAGCTCGGATCGTAGAACAGCTCTTCGTTGAGCTTTTCGGCGGGATGCATGCCGATGGTCACGATTTCAATATCGCCGTCCGGGTTCTCATCGTCCTTCACCGTGAGACCCGCCAACATGATCATGTCTTCGGCGAGATCACGGATGCGCACGGGTTCACCCATGTCGAGAAGCAGAATGTCGCCGCTTTCCGACAGGGCTCCCGCCTGGACGATCAGCTCGGCGGCTTCGCGGATAGACATGAAGTAACGGGTCATGCCCTCGTCGGTGAGCGTGATCGGGCCACCCTTGGCGATCTGTTCCTTGAACAGGGGAACCACGGAGCCGCTGGAGCCGATGACATTGCCGAATCGCACGCAGGAGAAGACGCGACGCGGATCCTGTTCCGCGGCGAGCGCTCCAAAGTAGTGGACGATGATTTCCGCCCAGCGCTTCGTGGCGCCCATGACACTGGATGGCCTGACGGCCTTGTCGGAGGAGATGAGGATGAGTTTTTCGACGTTCAACGCACAGGCTTCGCGCGCGAGATGGAAGGAGCCGAGGACGTTGTTGCGCACGCCTTCCACGTGGTTGGCCTCCACCATTGGGACGTGCTTGTAGGCTGCGCAATGGTAGATGGTATCGACCTTATGGGTCGTGATCGTATGTCGCAGAAAGCCGGCGTCGCAGATGGAGCCCAGTGCTGGAATAAGCTCGAAGTCGCCATAGGGACGCAGCTCACGCTCGATCTGGTAGAGGCCAAGTTCGTTGAAGTCGAGCAGCACCAGCTTGGAAGGTTTCAGCTGGGCGACAGCGCGACTGAGCGCAGAGCCGATGGAGCCAGCCGCGCCGGTGATCATGATCACGCGGCCCTGGACAGGCTCACGCAGAAGCTCTGGAATGGCAGGGACCGGCGGGCGGCCGAGGAGATCATCAATGTCGATGTCACGGATGTAGCTGACCAGGTATTTGCCTGCAGCAAGATCGGCGAGCGGTGGCAAGACGCGGATCTTTACCGGGAGACGTCCGACATTGGCGACGAGCTCGCGCTGGGCGCGGACGCCGGCGGTCGGAGAGGCGATGATAACCTCCCGGATGCCAAGCTGCAGGATTAGTTCCTGCAGGTGTTTGCTCGGATAGATCCGGATGCCGATGACATCCATATTCTCCAGGCTTGGGTCGTCGCTGACGAAGGCAGCAACCTGGAATTCGGATGTGGCATGGAGCGAGTTCGCGAGCTCTATTGCCGGTTCGCCGGCGCCATAGATGATGACGCGCCTGGCGTTCTTGTCCGTACCATGCCGTTCCGTCAGGAGCCATTTGGCGACGAATCGGGTGCCTACGAGCGCGGCGAAGCTGCCCAGCCAGTAGACCAGTGCGATTGTACGCGGGATACCTCCAGCGCCAAAGGACAGGGTTATATAGACCAGACTCACCCAAACCATAGTGGACACGGTGACGGCCTGAAGAACTGTCCAGATCGTGTATCCGCTCAGATACCTCAGTATCGTCCGGTACAGGCCCATGGACGCAAAGATCGGCAGGGCCGTTGCGGGACCGGCCAGAATGAAGAGGGTCTGTTCGAAGTTCGGGATGTAGAATCGGTCAAAGCGTAGGCAGAAACCAGCCCAGATGATCAACATCAACGTAACCGCATCGACGACGAGCAAGACAAGCTGCTTCGTCCGCCGGGACCGCGATTGAAGCCAGTTGCGGACTTTAGTCATAGTGGTGCCCTAAGAGAGATGATTCTCCCATGTAAGCCCCCGAAATTCGTTCTATAGCGAACGGCTCAGAGTGCAACTGACCATTCCACAAACGGGACTTCACAAAAAATAATCGAGTGTTGCCGCTGCCTTGGTGGCCAAACCGAAATACGCGTTGCGTTGGAACGAGCGGCCCGCTATATGGACCGACGTTGCCGTTGGGGCGTAGCCAAGCGGTAAGGCAGCGGTTTTTGGTACCGCCATTCCCTGGTTCGAATCCAGGCGCCCCAGCCATGCTTTCCATCCATGCGCTATCTACATTCATACGTGCGGTATGAATAACCGGTATGTCACAAGTATGGACGCCGGTTGCACAAAAGCACCATTACTCCAAAAGTGGTAGCCCAGACGCAACAACGCCTTCCGCGCATGGAGCGGAAGGCGTTGAGAATGCACGGAAAATTCAGGCAATCGCAATGATTGCTTCGACTTCAACCTTGGCGCCGCGGGGCAGGGCCGAGACTTCGAAGGTTGCGCGCGCCGGATAGGGAGCGGTGAAAAACTCTCCGTATGCAGCGTTGATTTCGGCGAAGCGTGAAAGCTCCGTGGTAAGAATCGTCGTCTTGATGGTGTTCTTGAGGCTTGTTCCCGCTGCTTCCGCAATGGCTGCAATGTTCTTCACACACTGGCGAATCTGTTCCGCAGCATCCTCAGAATTGAACTCGCCAGTTGCCGGATCGAGCGGCAACTGGCCGGAGACGAACAGAAGGTCACCGTGGCGGATCGCCTGGGAGTAAGGCCCGATCGCCGCCGGTGCGTTAAGTGTTTCTATCTGGTTCATGAGCCAACCCTTTCAAAAGCCGTTTCCGGGACCTTCTCGCAAGTGGCGGAGAAAGTTGCAACAGGATGGCGCATAACGAGCGGCATTGGTGTTGTGAAAAGGTGCCGCCCACCTATGCAATCAAGGGTCTTGGAAGTCGCGCTCCAGGCATGTGGAAGGGGAACTGTGAGTCTTGCTCTTGGATATACGCCGCCAGAGGACCTGTCGGCGAAGAAGTCCCTCACCCCAAAATGCGGCGATGTGGCTTGGATTTCAAACAGACGATACAGCGCCCGTGCGCTTAATCGATGAAACAATTGGTGTGAAGGTGGTTTCATGCCAGATTACTTTATCAATACGCATTGATTAGCTCGTAAACTCTGTATCAAACCTCTCTAAAACCATTTATATTTGCTCAAAAAAATAGAAACTAGAAAAAGATTGTATATCTCACCGGGAGTGGTGTATGTGCTCCTGGCTCTCTTACCAAGAGGGCGGCGATTCCCGATCATGATAATTTAGCACGATATTTTATATAATGGTTATTGTACATATATTGGGTTCTTCTCTTACCTTGTTCCTCAAGGCGTAGATATTTGAAAAACCTTGCAATTCACCATCAGCGGACTGTTGGTGCGATTGCTCACATCAAATGAATGAAGACAGGCCGTTGAAGATGCTCGCGAGCGGCCAAGCCGGTGTGGCTGACCCAGATGAAGGTAACATCGCTCATCGACGCATGGTTCGCTTCAACCTGTTTGGTCGCATCGCTAAGCACTGTGCACGGACTCTAACCCTGAGCTGAACTTACTAGGGCGGAAATGGCAGCTATAGCTTGGTTTATCCCTCAATTGATCCAGGGGTCTGGTGGGCACCGCACGATTCTGGCGCATGCTCATGCGCTGGAGGTATCGGGCCACGACTGCACAATATACCTTGAGGGTTCAGGGGAGCATTCAAGAGCTTCGGCGTTGATTGAAAAGCTGTTCGGCTACAAGTTCGCCAATGTGCGCTATGGATGGCGCGGGGCTACAAAGGCCGATGTAGCGGTTGCCACCGTATGGTATTCAGCGGCATTCGTCCGGGATCTCCCTTTCGACTGCATCAAATGCTATTTTGTGCAGGATTACGAAGCGTTGTTTAACCCCATGGGCGACGCTTACTTGCTGGCAGAAAACTCTTATCGATATGGTCTGATCCCAATCACCATCGGTCGCTGGCTGAAGCACGAACTGGCGAAACGGTTTCAAGTCCCTGCGTTTCACTTCGATTTCGGCGCTGATCACAGCATTTACAAGGTTCTGCCGGAGGTGCAGCGGAGCTTGTCGGTGTGCTTCATATATCAGCCGGATAAACTGAGAAGATGTTCCCGTCTCGGAATTGAAGCCTTGGGCATCGTGAAACACAAGCGTCCAGAGTGAACATAATACTATACGGATCCGCCGTCGCCGACAGAGACTACGTCTGGTTCGAACACGAACATCGTGGATTGATGAGTCTGGAAGAATGCAACGCGCTCTACAACGAATGCTCGGTAGGGCTTTGTCTAAGCTCTTCCAATCCCTCCAGAATTCCTTTTGAAATGATGGCCTCTGGCTTGCCCGTGGTCGAACTGTGGAGAGACAACAATCTTTACGACGTCCCGGATAAGGCCGTAAGCCTCAGCGAACAGACGCCCGAAAGCATTGCCGAGAATGTCCTGCGTTTACTGGACGATCCGGCCGCGCGAGAGACAATGTCGCATGCAGGAGTCGCCTTCATGCGCAATCGCTCCCTTGCCAGCGAAACCGGGAAGGTGGTCTCTATCATAGAAGATCTAATTGAGGGTGTCAGGCCAGAGCTGACTGCTGAGCCGCGCCTGTATCGTCGCAAGCCCGTGGTCGCAGGCAGAATGGTTGCCGATCTGCCGCCAGAAATCTCACGAATTCTGACAGTTCCAAGAAACAGCTATGTCAACACCTTTCCGGATCCAGTGCGCCGCGCGCTCCTATGGAGCATGCGGAAGGCACGCAGAATGCTCCAGGCTTACTGACGCGGATGTATAAGCTACGTACGATTGACGTTTGGGATACACTGCTCAGACGTAGAAGCCATCCCGATTTTTCAAAATTGCACACCGCGCGAGCCATTTATCTAGGGCTTGGACAGATGGTCCGTGACGAATATCACGATCATTGGAGTATTTACCGTGAACGATGCAAGATCGAAGGAACATTCGTTGCTGAACGGGAATATGGTGAGTACTCGCTCGATGAGGTTCTGGAGCTTCTGCTCCAGCGTGTTATGCGTGAGTATAATGCAGTCGACATCGAGAAGTATAGGCGCATTTACAGTGCGTCAGAGCAATCATTTGAATTACGAAACACCTACCCAGATCCTTGTATCGAAAGATTTTGCGGGGCATGGCCTGCGGATGAAACGTATTTCTTGTCGGACTTCTACATGAGTGCCGATGCTATACAGAAGCTATTGGATCATCATGGGATTGCGAGATTTGTCAAAGCAGGGATCAGTTCGTGTGACGTCGGCTTCAGCAAGCGGCGCGGCCAGTTATACGAGCAAATTCACACTCTATACGGTGTAGAGCCGAGAGACCATGTGCATATTGGGGATAATTTCGAAGCTGACGTGTTGATGGCCCGGAAAATGGGTGTTCACGCGGTTCATTTTGAGCCCAAGAGCGCACATTCGGAGCGTATTAGAATTTCAGAATACCTGAATAATAGAACAGCTTTGTTCTCACATATCGCTCAGGAAGTTACCAAGAATGCTGAGCCGCGGCTGCAATCGCTCTCGGGTGCGCAAAGAACGGCCTACGAGCTTGGTCTGCACACGGCACCATTGTTTGTCGGTTTTGTTATATTCATCGCAGAGCAAGCGCTAAAGAATAAGGATGAGAAGGTATTCTTCTTCACCAGAGAGGGTGAATTCTTTCTGCGGATCTGGAAGGCGTTATTTCCCGATAACGAGATTTCCGGGTTGGAGTTGCCTCTCCCGGATCTTCTGGAGGTAAGTCGGTTAGCAACCTTCTGTGCGTCACTTCGGTCGGTAAGTGTTGGGGAGTTGAGGCGCGTATGGAACCTCTATTCGACTCAATCAATGGACGCGTTGCTAAAGACCCTGGGGCTTCGTCCGGATGAGTTTGCAACCATGCTGGCTCGGTACAATCTGACGCTGGATGAAAACATCGTTCATCCGTGGCAGGACAATCGCGTTCGTGCGTTGTTTGCCGACACTGCGTTTACCAGCAGTATAGAGGCGAAGGTTGAGGCCGATAGAAGGCAGCTCGGAAAATACCTGGATTCGAAGGGCTTTGGCGCGGCTGCCAACAGCGCTGTGGTGGACATCGGGTGGCGGGGTACGATTCAAGACAACCTGGGCTATGTTCGTCCGCAAACCCGGCTGACGGGGTATTACCTTGGTTTGCAGACGTTTCTTAACGAGCAACCTGCCAACTGTGCAAAGCGTGCGTATGGTCCCAATGGGAATGAGGCGACCGACCACCTGGATCTTCTGAACGTCGTTTCCTTGCTGGAAATGCTATGTAATTCGCCCAATGGCTCGGTGTCGGGTTACGGTGAAACGCATGAAGGTCAGGTGCATGCAATCCGCATCGTCGATGACGCGGAAAACAGAACGTTTGAACAGTTTGTTTCGTATTTTCAGGAAGCGGTGCTTCAGGCGGCGTCGGTTTATGCGACGTACATCGACAATCATGTAATTGTCAGTTCCGAATTAAGGGAACGGGCCTGCGAGATCTGGGGAAAGCTGATCGGGGAAACTCATCAAGATCTGGCCCGAGCCTACATATCATTGAGCCACAACGAACTGTTCGGCGTGGGAAAGTTTATCGACAAAAGTCACGTCCCTAGTTTGAGGGATATCTTTCAAGGCCTTTTTAGCCGCTCGCGGCGACACGAAGTGGTTCAATACATACGCCAGACACAGTGGCCTCAACTGATATGGGCCAGAAAAGAATTAAGCTATATTCATAGACTGTCTCTCGTTCTGCTTATGAAGGCGGCTCTCTTTTATAAAGTGAGGCGCAGGATATATGGCAGATAACCTCGCGATCATGGAAGATAACGACGAACTTTCATTGCAGGGCGGGGCGCTGAGATCGGTCGCATTCGTC
>NZ_BMIF01000009.1 GCF_014641695.1 Nitratireductor aestuarii
GCTCATCGTGGAGCGTCAGCCATAACAGTGCCAGGACCGCGTCATCGATTTTGTCCTCGTCGATCTCCATTCTGCTATGCTACCACGCGCGAGATCCCAAGTCCCGCGGCCCACCTCGGATGGATACGAAATAAGAGTTCGCACTGCTGAAAATGTTGACATGACGTCAACATAGCTGACCTCAACCGACATCCAGATCGGGCGGTATGTTGACATAAACGGCGACGATCTTGACGTGATGTAAAGATCAATCACCGCAATCTTCCCGTCCAAGGCGGTAAATGGTCGAACCGTCCTGTCAGCGATAGAGGTGGATTGGATATCCTGTTTGCGCGGCAACCCTACGCATCCCCATCAATGTAGCTTGATTTTTCTAGGACATCACTCCGGCGCGTCTGCTGGACTGAGTTCAGTCCAGACGCGACACTAGGTCCTCTGCGCGTAGGTGCGAGTAACGCTGGAGCATTCTTAGCTCTTTGTGTCCGGATACGGTCGCGACTTCGATCACGTTCCAACCCCGCTCAAGCAGTCGAGTGACGGCTTCATGTCTCAGATCGTGAAAGCGAAGGTCAGGGGAGCCAGCTCTGTCCCTGAGATGCTGCCAAGCTTGCTCGACAGCGCTCTTGGTGGTGTTGAAGACCCGATCACTGGTCGCAGTCTCCTTCAGCCCCTGAAGAACTGCAACAGCACGTGTCGACAATGGGATGTCCCTACTGTCACCGTTCTTGGTCAACGGCAGATGCGCAAGGCGTCGCTCCAGGTCGACGTTGTCCCACGTCAAACCCAGAAGCTCGCCCTGGCGCATGGCGGTCTCGAGCGCAAGAATGATCAGCGGGCCCATGAGAGGGTTACGTCCGGCGTCAGCAGCTTGCAGCAAGCGCTCTTCTTCTCCGGGCTGCAGTCTGCGATCGCGACCACGCGGTGGCTTCGGACGGCGGATCATCCGGCAGGGGTTCTCGGACAGGTGAACGCCCCACTCCTTGCGTGCGATGTCGATCGCATGCCCGAGAGAGTTGAGTTCGCGAATGACTGTTGCAGGTGAGGCAACGGCCAACCGCTCATCCCGATAGGTGGCGATGTGCTGTGGCGTCAGCGCGGCCAGCGTCCGGTGCGCAATGTCGCGCTTGAGCATCGCTTTGAGCCGATAGACCTCTGTTGAGGCCGAGCGCTTGTGTGGCGTGATCTCTTTAAGGTAGCGCTCGAACAAGTCTCGCACAGTCATCTGCTCAGCCAGGCGTGTGTCTGGCAGCGAGCCGCAGCGATCTAACTCAGCCTCCAGATTACGTGCCCACTTCTCGGCGTCGATTTTCGTGTCGAAGCTCTTGGCACGCGGGGGAATTCCTTTACGTCTGACCTGTGCCTGCCACCGCCCTCTGAGCCGTCTGATCGTTGCCATGAAGCGCCTCCTTGTTCTGTGCCTCATGATGCGTAGGACGCCCCCAGGAGGGTGCCAAGGAGCTTTCCCGGTCCGATGTGACCGGATTGTGCCGTGGCACTGAAAGGCGCTGTAGGGTGCCTTCCTGAGTCGCTGTGGAGCTTTGCAGGATCAACAGGTTAGATCACGCGAAACGAGCCCGACACGGCAGTCACATTGCCGGCTTCACGGGGCCAGCTTTTGTCGCTAGTCTGCTCCAGGGCGCGATTATTGGGGACGGGACATGGGTTTTGAAGTATCAGCAGACCTTATAGTTGCCAAAGCAAGTGACGCTGCCTTCGGGAGGCCGCTCGTAACCAACGTTCTTCGATCGCTGCTAGTTGAAGCAATTGTCGACACGGCTCTTTGCGGAGGTTGGCGCTGGTGTGCGTCAGACTATGCATCCTGCGATTTTGTGCATGACGACGGC
The DNA here is from genome assembly GCF_014641695.1 of Nitratireductor aestuarii. Taxonomy (GTDB): domain Bacteria; phylum Pseudomonadota; class Alphaproteobacteria; order Rhizobiales; family Rhizobiaceae; genus Chelativorans; species Chelativorans aestuarii. Next base: position 1,845 of record NZ_BMIF01000009.1, read on the forward strand.
ACCAGGCTTGAGGTGAAGCAATCCGCGGCGCGTCAAAGCTGGACTGGAACGTCGATGAAGGGGAGCAAATCCGTTTTCGATATCGCGCCTAGGACGGGCTATTGGGAGGATGGCTCTCGATGGATCCCGCAGCCCGGTCGAAATGCTGACATCTATGTGCTGGCGTATCACCCAGTTGATGACGAACGCGCAGATCACCGCGATCCGGCGCAGTGGCTTTTCTACGTTATAGCGACTACCGCGCTGCCGGATCAGAAAACGGTATCATTAGGCCGCGTAGTCTCGCTTGCTGAACCACGTCGTTTTGACGGACTTGCGCAATCTGTTGAGGCGCTAAGAGAGAATTTTCGATCCGATGCCGGCGATAACGGATTTGCTCAGTTTTCGATCTACTGAAGCGACATCCATCGGACTCTGAACCGCAACAGGTTTGCCCGAGGCTTTTTCGTTTAAGTTATGCGGCCATGGCTGATGCGCGCTGTGTTCGTCGATGAACGAGATCATCGCTTGAATAGGCGGTCGAGCCGCAGCGTTCGAGTTCTGCTGCCAGATTGCGACCCCACGTAACCGCCCGGTTGCTACCGCCTGCCCGCCATCGTCGTGATGATCTATGACACGTGTTTAACGACGTCGTTTGGGACGTGTTTTAGACGGAGTTTGCGATGCGCGTCGAGATTCTTGGTGAGGAACGGCGGCGACGGTGGGGTGACGAAAAGAAGCTCGAAGTCGTCATGTCGGTTGGCCTGGATGGGTCGACGGTAACCGAGGTTGCGCAGCGGCACGATGTGACGCGGCAGCAGATTTATACTTGGCGGCGCGAGCTGAGGAAGAAGGGGCTTCTGTTGCCATCGGCAGGCCCTGTGTTTCTTCCCTTGGACATGTCCGTCGCGCAGGGCACGCCCGATACGAGCAAGGACGCCGAACGTCCTTCCAGGATGATCGAACTGCAACTATGCCGGGGGCGAAGCCTTCGCTTTGACAAAGACATCAATGCGGCCATCCTGACGCGTCTTATCCGGGCGGTGGAAGCGGCATGATCGGACCAGGCACGGGCGTTCGGGTGTACCTGGCTTGCGGGGTCACCGACATGAGGAAGGGGATAGAAGGCCTGGCTGCGCTTGCGCAGGATGTTTTGCGCCAGAAGCCGACAGGGGGTGCGGTCTTCGCCTTTCGTGGACGGCGTGGCGACCGTATGAAGCTTCTTTATTTTGATGGTCAGGGCTTCTGCCTGTACTACAAAATCTTGCAGAAGGGACGGTTTCCCTGGCCTTCGGCGGCCGAGGGGACGGCCCGATTGACGTCAGCGCAAATGGCGATGTTATGGGAGGGCATCGATTGGCGGCGCCCGACATGGGGCGCTCCTCCGGCACGTGTTGGTTGACTTTATCATACTGATTCCGCTTGTTTTTATGGATATTTGCCGTGACCTATGGTAATCAGGTTCATGGCAACCGCGACCCACAATCTTCCCGATGATCCGGCCTTCCTGAAGGCAATGATCGCCGCCTTGCAGGCGGAAAATGCGAAGATGTCAGCGACGTTGCAGGCCCATGACCAGTTGATCCAGTCACTGCGGTTGCGTATCGCCAGGTTGAAGAAACAGGTCTTCGGCAAGTCCTCAGAAAAGATTGAGCGCGAAATCCAGCAGCTGGAACTGGCGTTGGAGGATCTTTTGATCGCTGCAGCCGAGAGCAATGCCGGACCGATCAATGAGGCTGATCAGGCAGCGCCAGTCGCGGCTGTAGCAGACAGTTCTCAAAGAATAATGCGTCGCCGGCCGCGTGTATCGGAAAAGGCAACGCGCGAGCGCAGGGAACTCGACCCCGGCACCTGCTGCCCTGCGTGTGGCGGCGAATTGCGTCTCGTCGGCGAGGACGTCAGCGAAATCCTCGACATGATCGCCGCGCAGATGAAGGTTATCGAGGTCGCACGATTGAAGAAGTCCTGCCGTTGCTGCGAGAAGATGGTGCAGTTACCCGCGCCCAGCCGCCCGATCCCGGGCAGCATGGCGGGGGCCAGCATTCTGGCTTATATCCTGGTCTCGAAGTTTGACGACCATCTGCCTCTCTATCGTCTGAACGAGATCTTCGCCCGCATGGGTGCCGACATCCCCGACAGCACGCTGGTCGATTGGTGCGGTCGCGCCATGAAGGTGCTTCAGCCTTTGATCGAGCGCATCGAGCGCGCGATCATGACGAGTGACCTTCTCCATGCCGACGACACCCCGATCCGGGTGCTGGATCGCTCCATGCGGGACAAGGGTCTGGGCAAGGGCGTGAAAAAAGGCCGGATCTGGACGTATGTCCGTGATCAACGTCCCTGGGCGGGCGCTGCTCCACCGGGGGCGGTCTACTACTTCGCTCCCGACTGGAAGGAAGAACACGTCCACCGCCACCTCAGGCAGGCAAGTGGCATCCTTCAAGCTGACGGCTACAAAGGCTATGGCAAGCTATATGAGCCTGGAGCGGATGGAACGTCCCGCTTCCAGGAGGCGGCCTGCTGGGCGCATTGGCGACGTGACTTCCATGATATCTGGAGCTCGAACAAATCCGAGATCGCGCGTGAGGCCCTCGACCGTATCGGTGCGCTTTACGACATCGAACGCGACCTTACAGGCCAGCCTGCCGATGTCCGCCTTGCTACGCGTCAGAAGCACAGCAAATCAAAGGTCGAGGCATTCCGTGTCTGGGCTGAAGCGCAACTGACCCGCATTCCGGGCAAGAGCGATCTGGCGAAAGCCTTCCGATATGGCCTGAGCCGTTGGCCCTCATTCTGCTTGTTCCTGAAAGACGGCCGCGTCGCCATGGACAACAACGCCGCTGAGCGTGCCCTGCGCCCGATTGGAATCGGAAGAAAGAACTGGTTATTTGCCGGTGCCGACACCGGCGCCGAAACGATCGCCCGCGCCATGACGATCATTGAGACGGCCAAAATGAACGGCATTGATCCGCAGGCCTATCTGGCTGACGTGCTCGACCGCATCCATGATCACAAGATCAATCGCATCGACGAACTGCTTCCCTGGAATTGGTCCCCTATCACCGCTGCCGCCGAGGCCGCTTGATGGCTACCGTGACTCATGTGTTCAGTATCGACTACGTTGCCAACTTGCTTGATGAAGATAGGGAACTCCTTCTGGCGATCATCAGCAACGATGACAATCTGAGCTATGGAAGCATCATCAGCATCTATACCGGGCCCGATGAGGCATTAACTGCCTTAACCGACGATGGAATGGATGAACTAAGGCAAATGCTTGCCGATGCTCGTCGTACCGCCGACACATGGAGCGACTTCCTTCATGCCTTCATCGACGACGAGGAACTCATCGCTCGCATCAAAGCGAAATCTCCGCGGTAGCAACCGGGGCGTTACGACCCCACTTCTCAGCGTCGTTTTTCGTATCGAAGCTCTTGGCATGCGGGCGAACTCATTTACAACGCACTGGGCCGCCTCCCACCGCCTTCTGAGCCGTCTGACGTTGCCATGATGAAGCACCTCCTGTTTATGTGCCTCATGATGCGTAGGACGCCCCCGGGATGGCGCCAAGGAGCTTTCCCGGTCCGGTGTGACCAGATTGCGCCGCGGCGCTAAATAGCGCTCTAGGGTGCCATCCTGAGTCGCTGTGGCGCCTTACAGGATCAAAGGGTTAGACCAGAGGATACGTGCCGGAGAGTGCTGCCTTAGATAGGCAGCATTTCTAAAACGCCTTTGCCCTGCGGGGATGTGGAACAACTACTGGAGTAGCCTCCGCTTCTGTGACTCATATTCGTCTGCGGTGATAGCGCCATCTTCCTTGAGCTTCGATAGGCGCTCGAGCATCTCGACAGCGTCCCGAGTTAGTGAATTATGTGTCCGCGCCACCGAGGAATGGATCTCTTTTGTGCTGTAGGCAAATGCATCCTGACGTCGGAAACCATGCATCTCCTCCGGGGAGTGAGTTGTGTCAGTCCCTGCCTTGCAATACCAAATGAGGACACCGATCGCTCCCACCGGGAACATATAAGATAAAATCTGATGCCAGCCGCTTCGGTTTAAGTCGTGAAGCCGACGGCATGATAGTGCTATGGACGGAAGTAAAATACCCAGCGAGAAGATGCCTGACAACACTGCGGCATCAGCACCAAATGCGGCAGAGTCAATAATGGAGAGAACAATGTTTATCAAGAAGACGGCCAATATTGCGAACCAGAACTCGGATCTCGTCGCTCTACCTGAAAAATTCACATAGTTACTAAAGAACCTTGCAAAAGCCTCGGTAAAGCTCGCAGCAGTAGAAGGCGGTCCAAATCTGTTAGGGCCAATGGGAGCCGGCCTCAGGATGAAAAGCAACGGCAGTCCAAGCCAGACGATAACGATTAGCCAATGCCAAATTGAAAAGGATCCCATTTACTTCCCCCTTAGATATGCCCCTGACTCTATAGCTCGTCGTTATACTTCCTTAAAGTGCATTCTGCGGCGTGCTGTTGCGTCATATTTTTATCCGCTCCCACATGTAAGAATGCTCTTAAAGACGCAAGCGGGGAGCCGATGGGTAAGCAGCACTAAATACGTGCCTGAAGGTTCTTGATTACGTCTGCGCCTAGTTGCCGGGTGTTCTTGGGCTGCGAGTTCGAGTTCAAGAGGTCCACGCCGACCTCGGCAGCGATCTCGCGCAGCAGCGGTTTAGCCATTGGCTGAACCACCTCATCCATCAAGACGGTAATGGTTCCGTTCTCGTATTGCCGGACAAGCAGGTTCTTGTAGTGCGCCTCACTGATCACAGAGAGACTTTCAACTGGTCGAACCTCCCGGGGTTTGGAGGCAATCCTGTAGCGGAGGACATTTGGATTGTCCCCATAGTCCTTCAGATACTGTTCTGCTGAACAGTCGAGCAAGGTTTCCACGGATAGCCCGGCCTCATCGTCCACATTTACTCGCAGCACCATGATCCGATCAACGAGTGAAAAGGTTGAGGGATTGAAGGAGACATGATTGCTGGACGTGATCGTTTTCACGGAGATGCGCTCGTTCTCGGCACTGATCACGTCATAGCCTCGTTGCTTCGACTCGAGGGCCATTTGGCCGCGCGTGATCATAGCCGCATACAGTTCGCCAATTCGGCCCGTCAGATGGTTCAGCTCAGCCGGGGCCACACCCCAACTCAGTTCCTTTTCAAACCAAGACAGAGCTTCTGCCAGCGACTGGATGATCTGCGTCTGTGTCAGCGCCAAGGGTCGTCTCCCCGTCTTCCGCAGCCGAGCGTCATTGAGAAACGTATCCCAGCAGCGCCTCGCGGGGAAGTGGCGGGGTTGTGCCGCGTCAGCGTGTGCCTGATCACACGGGCGTCACAAGTCCTTGCCCCGTAAGTCATTGTAATATTGGATAAATTTATGGGAATCCGTGTTCGGAGGGCAGCACTCTATCCAGCTGAGCTACGGGTGCCTGTTCCAGCGCATCGCCGGAAGCCGAACTGCCGCCTTCATAGCCTAAGCCTCCCCATGCATCAATGGAGAATGTGCGTTTCTCCCAAGGCAGCGGTCACAGGTTCGAAGCCTGTCAGGTGCGCGCCGGGAATGTGCCGGGAGGGGCGGGGGTGTGGCTGCGATTTGCCGTTTCGGCTAGGTTAAACCTCAAAACGTCTAACGTCCTTGCCAATCTTTCGAAATGATATTCAGATGATCATCGGAGATTCGGAGGGGCAAATGGACGGTTTTTATGCCATCTACTATACTGGTGTAGCTGGCTTTGGTCACGCAGTTCTGGTGTTGAACAGTGGCGCCATCGCCGGAGCTGACGTAACGGGCAGCACCTATGATGGCCAGTATTCGGTGAATAATGGCGGTAGCGTTCATGCTGAAATTGTCTTAACGATTCCAGCTGGAACGACCCTTGTAACTGGACAAACGCTACCGAGCCCTTTCAGTCAGACAATCAAGGTAGATCTTTCTCCAGGATTTGCAAACGGCGAACCAGTGCCTATCCAAACTCCCCTTGGACCTGTGAACGGTATCTTCAAGAAGCTACGCGATCTGCCATGAATGAAGGAATCGATTGGTTCGCACTAGCTACAGCAGCGGCAGCGCTGGCGGGTCCTGTAGTTGCTGTTTGGATCACACGCATGTCGGACTCCCGTAAAGAAGTTCAAGCGCGCCGAATGGACATATTTCGAACACTGATGCGGACGCGCAAGATGCCTATTCACCAGGATCATGTTGGTGCGCTGAATTTGATCGAAGTTGAGTTTGCTGCGGATGACTCTGTAATCAAGGCCTGGAAGGAATATTTGCGCAACCTTAGTGACCGGCCCCCGGTGCAGGCCAATGAGTTAGTGCAAGCTGACTTTTTCAAGAGGCGCGAAACTTTGCTGACGAAGCTGATCTCAGAAATGGCCAAAGTCCTAAAGTTCAAAGTGGAACAGATGGACATTTTTGAAGGTAATTATATTCCCCAGGGTTGGCACGACGAAGACTGGGAACAGAAAATTGCAAGGAAGGGATTGATCGACGTCCTCAGTGGCAAACGACCTATTGTCATTCAGCCTTACTGTCCCTCGCAGGGTCAGGGCCCATACCCTCCAGCGCCGCGAGTGGACAACCCTTCGATCAACGCAGAAAGTAGCTAAGAAGATTATTTCACGCATGTTGTCACGGGAACCGGGCGGTCGCCCGCCCAAAAGATCTATGAAGCCTGTCGGGTGCGCGGGGATAGGCGTGCCGCGGCGTCTGTGTAACGCGCCAGATGCCAAGGAGCTCATGGCAGATGGGCAGCCGCCGCTGGGCGCCTCCAGTTCCATGTTCCAATCTTTCGGGCTCCCTCTGGTGCTGGTCGTGCAAAGGCTTTAGCGTCGGAGCTTCTCTTATCTTTCCATTGCCCAGAGACGATCATGACCGAGACTTCCCCATTCGCTCAATTCATTGCCCTTGTCGGCAAAGGCATCGTAGCCATTCGTCACTCTGGAGACGGTGCGCGAGCACCGGTCTACGGCACGGAGCCCCTCATTCCCGAGGCCAAGCCGCAGGGAAAAATCCCAACGTTGAAGATGCCGACAGCCAAGGGCTGGGAGGGCGAGCACAAGCCAACGGCGGCTGCAGGGCTAAAGGTGAATGCCTTCGCGCGTGGGCTGGCGCATCCACGCAATATGTATGTGCTGCCCAATGGAGATGTCCTTGTGGCTGAATCGATGGGGGAACGGGGAAGTCCGCGCACGTTCTTCGACCATGCCATGACGGCAACGATGCGGCGGGCCGGAGCTTCGGGGAACAGCCCTAATCGTGTGACGCTCCTGCGCGATGCAGATGGCGACGGGGTGGCCGAGGAACGTCACGCCTATATCGAGAATGTGCGCCAACCCTTCGGCATCGCGCTGGTCGGGGATACGCTATACGTCGGAGCCAGTGACGCGCTTCTGGCCTATCCCTACGAGCCGGGAGCAACCAGGATCACAAAGGCGCCCAGGAAACTGATGGATCTGAAGCCTGGCGGGCATTGGACGCGCAATCTCATCGCCAGCAAGGATGGCACCAAGCTTTACGTGGCGGTCGGGTCGCTGACCAATATTGCCGACCAGGGCATGGCCGTGGAAGAAAACCGCGCATGCATTCACGAATATGACCTCAGTTCGGGGCAGTCCCGCATTTTCGCCGGTGGCCTGCGTAATCCCGTGGGCATGGCCTGGGAGCCGGAGGACGGAAAACTCTGGACCGTCGTCAATGAGCGGGACGGACTGGGCGATGAGACACCACCTGACTATCTGACCTCGGTTGTTGATGGTGGTTTCTATGGCTGGCCCTATTGCTACTGGGATCGGGTGGTCGACGATCGGGTGCCGCAGGATTTCTCAAAAGTGGCCTCAGCGTTGCAGCCTGACTATGCGCTGGGTGGGCATACGGCCTCGCTTGGTCTTTGCTGGTTGCCTGAAGGCACGTTGCCCGGATTTCCAGCCGGCATGGCGATCGGCCAGCATGGGTCGTGGAACCGCTCCAAGCTCTCGGGTTACAAGCTGGTCTTCGTCGCCTTCGAGCAGGGTAAGCCCGTGGGTATGCCACGGGACATGCTCACTGATTTTCTGTCGCCGGACGAGAAGTATTCCTATGGCCGACCCGTCGGCGTGGCACTGGCTGCCGACGGCGCGGTGCTGTTGGCAGACGATGTGGGTGACATCATCTGGCGCGTTACCGGCGCCTGATTGCCCCAGTGGGATGTGGCAGAGGAAACTCTGCCGCTTCTCATTCAGGAGCCAGCTGGCGGTGTCCCGTCATCGGCTCTGCCTCCCATGCCCATACCCATGCCCATCCCCATACCGCCGCCACCGGCACCGCCTCCACCCGCGCCGCCCTGGCGGCCGCCACCGCCCTGCTGACCACCACCTCTGCCTCGTCCGCCAGAGCTGCCCGGTCGGGTCGGACCTTGCATGGGGATCTCGAGGTCAGCCGGAATGGGCGTGAGATCCAGGGCCTCGCGGATGAAATTGCGCAACGACACCACGAGCTCATGGGTATGGATATGATTGCCTGCCACGAGGTCCCGCGCGGCTTTCTCGGCCAGCCGGACCTGCTCGTCAGTTCCGAGCAGGATGATGTCGGAGAGCGCTGCTTCCACCGCGTCGCGCACCTGGCGAACGCGCTCGAACATCTCGTCGCTCATGGTACGCGGCGCGACCGCCTCCCCACCCTGCTCGGCCGCCAGCTTTTCCGCCGCCCGAATGTCGCGCAGATGGCGCGGGTCAACCGACAGTCTTCCGGTAAACGAGCCGCCCAGCACTTTATAGGCTGCTATCAAGGTCTTAAGACGTTCGTTGATCTGCCGGTTCTGCCGCTGCTGACGCTGCTGGATCGTGGTCATCATGACCAGGCGGATCCCGATGCCCACCAGTGCAAAAAGGGCGATGCCGACCAGGGTGGACAGGACACTCTCCCAGGAACTGAAATCGAAACCGCGCACATTGCCCTCCTGTGAATGGCTTTAGACTGCCACGTGAGGCAGGGCTGCGCAAAGCAAGATCGGGATCGTTCATCCTGCAATTCCGGGGATGGATCAGCTTCCCTCAGCAAAGCCGCGATGTGATGCGCACCAAGGCGGCCTCAGGTGCAGGAATTTGATCGCCGCATTGAACTTTCGCTACCATGTGTTCGTTTCCCTCAATATTAAACGGACGAGAGATGATGACGCTATTATCCGCGCATAAGGCGGGGAAAATTCTATGAGCGGCCTGCTTGCCCTCCTGGACGATGTCGCGGCGATCGCCAAGATTGCATCAGCTTCAATCGATGACATATCCGCAAATGCCGTCAAGGCAGGCAGCAAGACTCTCGGTGTTCTGATCGATGATGCCGCGGTTACACCCAACTACGTGGTCGGGATAACCGCTGCACGCGAGCTGCCGATGATCGGCAAGATCGCGTTGGGCAGTCTCAGGAACAAGGCGATCCTTATCCCTGTGTTGCTCGCGCTCGACTACTTCTTTCCGGTGGCAATTACCGTGCTTCTGATGATTGGCGGCGCCTATCTCTGTTTCGAAGGCGCGGAGAAGATCTGGCACAAGCTTCTGCCCGGAGGGGAGCATCACGAAGACAATCCGCATGCCGAGAAGGAGCCAACCTCCCTCGAAGAGGCGCGTGTTGCAGGGGCAATCAAGACAGATCTGATCCTGTCGGCCGAGATCATGACGCTCGCCCTTTCGATGATTGAATCCAGTTCCATCTGGACCGAGCTTGCCACGCTGATCCTGGTCGGCATCATGATCACGTTTCTGGTTTATGGCGTCGTCGGGATCATCGTGAAACTGGATGACATTGGCGTGCTCATGGCGCGCAAGGGGCGACTGCAGACAACACGGTTTCTTGGCCGACTGGTGGTTCGCGGGGTGCCGAAGCTTCTCCTCGCGCTGACCGTCATCGGGACCGCAGCAATGCTGTGGGTGGGTGGCAACATCTTCATACATGGCCTCCATGAACTCGGCGTGCACCAGCCATCGGAGTGGATCTCCGAGACCGCTTCACACATCGCGCAAAGCGTGTCGGCAAGTTTCGAGGCGGCACTCAACTGGTCTGCAGTGGCCTTTGCTGACGGCATATTCGGGTTTGTACTTGGGTCATTCATCATGGTTTGCATGACCAGGATTGCACAACCACTCTGGAATGCTGCCAGAGGCGAAACAGGAGCAAAAGCCTGAGCTTCCCATGCATCAGGTTATGGCGGAGATTGCATCGTGCTGTTAGAAGCCCGCGAGCAACATCTTGAGAAAGGGCCGCAAATGATCATCCAGCCAACCGCTTCTTTTAAAGAAAACCTGAGCCGGCTCCCGTCGATTGAAGATGTAGCCCGCATCGAGCTTATCGATGCTGACGGTACGGTTGTCGGTTCGATCGAGAACCAGCCCGGCAAGCAGGGCTCGCTGGCGATTTATCAGTATCTCCATCAGGTTTTTGGGACATTGGATGCCGAGGCAGCCGAGCACGGGCTTGCCGTCTTTGCTGAGCTTACGGAAGAAGCAAGGAACCATTCGGGATCGCATCCGAACATCGACCGCCTGCTTGAGATCGCCGGCGGTGCGGCGCCTCTCAGTATTCAAGTTATTGCTGTTTGATCACTTCGCTCAAGAAGTGAGTATTGTTGTCAATTTGCTACGATGTTCAGTAATCCTGTCGAGCTTCTGTTCGACAGGATTGCATTGACACTACCGTTCATGGATTAACTAGCTGCATGAGATGCAGCATGGCGGGGCGAATTGATCCAATCAGATTGGCCACTCGGATCGGGCCGGAAGCTGTGCGTCCATAGCCAACGGAGAGCATAGCCTGAAGGACCGGTCGGAATAATGTTCAGAAAACTGCGTGACAAGACACGGCCTCTGCGCCGTCGGCTTAAACTTGGCGTTGCCACGTATCGGGCCAGAAACAAGCGTAGCTCTCTGATTTGCCCCGTCATCGGTGTGACGGGCAGTTCAGGCAAGTCAACGACGACCAATCTGCTGCGGCATGTACTTGCCGGTCAGGGGAAGGTAGAGGCGCTCTGCATCGAAAATACCCTTACTCCTCTTGCGCGATTTATGGCTGCGCTGCCGCTCCGCAGCGATTTCGTCCTTGCCGAGCTGGGCGCTTCTCAGTCAGGTGACATCCTGTCGATGTCAACGCTCCTTCGACCTACTGTGGCTGTCATCACGAAGGTCGGGATTGAACACTATTCTTCCTTCCGCTCGAGAGAGGGCGTCGCCGAAGAAAAGGGCAGTCTGGTGTCCGTTCTTCCAGAGAACGGTCTCGCAATATTGAATGCCGATGATCCCTATGTGGCCGCAATGTCCGAGCGGACAAAGGCGCGCGCTGTCACGTTTGGGTGGTCAGAGGGCGCAGATTACCAGGTTCTGGAGACGCGGGACGGTTTCCCGAAGCAGCTGGAAGTCACCATCCGCTGCAAACAGGGTGTGTTTGAGGTTGCCACACCATTTCTTGACAGCACGTTCTGGCTTGCGACGGCTGCCGCCTTCGCCTGTGCCGTGGAGCTTGGGATGGAGCCCGCTCGTGTGGCAGAGCTCATCGGCAGCGCACAGCCCATATGGAACCGTCTGCAGACTTTGAAGATCCCGAAGGGGCCGATCTTCTTGCTGGACACGGTCAAGGCTCCGGCGGAAAGCATCGAAGGCGCATTGGCTGCATTGGGCAAGGCTTCCGCCAAGCGCAAAACCGTGATCCTTGGCACCATCTCGGACTATAAGGGTGACTCACGCAAGCCATACCGTGCGGCATACCGCTTGAGCCGGGAGCTGGCGGATCGCGTCATCTTTGTTGGCGATCATTCGCACAGATCAGGAGCAACGGAAGAAGATATAGAGCGGGGAATTTTCGCAAGTTTTGTGGAGCCACGGGCTGCGACGGAATATATCCGTCAGACCGCCCAACCAGACGAACTCATCCTGATCAAAGGGTCCGCGACACAGCACCTTGAACGCATTGCATTCGACTGGGGCCAGAACGTGCAATGCTGGGACCCCAGGTGCGGAAAGACCATCGATTGCCGGACATGCGGCCTTGTCGAATTTCCAAGGCATCTTCACAAGCGGAAGAGATGGTCTTCCCGCTGGACGGCCCGGTACAGGTCCTGGCTGGGAGGGACCCAATAGATCAGGCGTGCTCTCCTGCGGTGAATAGAAATGTCATGCCTGCAGCGCGAAATCATGTAGACATTGGCAAAGGGCTATCCAGTTGTGGGCGGACACTGTGAGATCGGGACAAGGAACACCGGGTGAGGTTTTTGCGGCGTTTCTAAAGCTCGGGGTGACCAGCTTCGGTGGTCCCATTGCGCATCTTGGCTACTATCGCGACGAGCTGGTTGTCCGGCGCAAGTGGTTGAGCGAAAGCGCTTATGGCGATCTCGTGGCGCTCTGCCAGTTTCTCCCCGGCCCGGCCTCCAGCCAGGTCGGTTTTGCATTGGGAATGATGCGCGCGGGCTGGCTTGGGGCGCTGGCGGCCTTCGTCGCCTTCACCCTGCCTTCAGCACTGCTGATGGTGATCTTCGCTCTGGTGGCCGTCAATCTTTCCGGACCTGTCGCCATGGGCGTCCTGCATGGTCTGAAGATCGTCGCCGTGGCCGTTGTTGCGCAGGCGGTCATGGGGATGGCAAAAAACCTCTGTCCGGACAAGGAGCGAGCCGCAATTGCGGTGAGTGCGGTCGCCGTGCTCGCCGTGCTGCCGACAGCCTTCGGCATGGTGGGCGCCATCATGCTTGGGGCAGTGTTGGGACTGTTGCTCGGTCGTGGAAGCGGTAATACGAGCGGCGGCGCCATCTTCAGTGTCGTTTCTCGCCCGATTGCCATAGCGGCTCTCGGTTGCTGGCTAGGGCTGCTGGTTGTTCTCCCATTGATTGCCGGTCAGAGTGCGGGTCTGTCCCTGTTCGATGGCTTCTACCGCGCTGGCTCGCTGGTCTTCGGCGGAGGGCATGTCGTGCTGCCGCTGCTGCAGGCCGAGACGGTGGAGCAGGGCTGGGTGACGGAACATCAGTTTCTGGCAGGTTATGGTGCGGCGCAGGCGCTTCCCGGCCCGCTCTTCACCTTCGCTGCCTATCTCGGCGCGGTCAAATCAGGCGAGCCGAACGGCATCTTTGGCGCAGTTCTGGCGCTCGCCGCGATCTTCGCCCCAGGCTACCTGGTTCTGGTCGGCACATTGCCTTTCTGGGATCGCTTCCGAACGATGGCGCGTGCGCAATCGCTCATGCAGGGAGCAAATGCCGCCGTCGTCGGCATTCTTGGCGCCGCCCTCTACTCCCCTGTGTTCACCGGCGGAATCCATGATCTGAAGGATCTGGCACTGGGACTTCTGTGCTTCGTCCTGCTTACGGCATGGATGAAGCCGCCGTGGATGGTGGTCATTGTTGCGGCTCTGGGCGGCATCCTGCTCGAGGTTGCTTAACCCGGACGACGCTCGACAGATCGAGGCGAGCCTTGCTAACGATGGCCAAGGAGAGCCTTCATGTGGATGATTCCCACCTACTTTTTGGCCGCGTTCGCGGAGATTAGCGGATGCTTCGCCTTCTGGGCGTGGCTGCGGCTGAACCATTCGCCGCTCTGGCTGCTGCCAGGCATGGCCTGCCTGGCGCTGTTCGCCTGGGCTCTCACGCGCATCGATGCCGACTTTGCCGGACGTGCCTACGCGGCTTACGGAGGTATCTACATCCTGTCCTCATTGATCTGGATGTGGGCCTTTGAAGGGTCGCGGCCGGATCGCTGGGACGTCGTCGGCGCCATGATCTGCGTTGTTGGAGCCATGGTGATCATCTATGGACCACGCGGTGCTCACTGAAGGGGAGGAAAAGATGGCTGGTCGTATCGCAGTGAAGATCCCGAAAGATCACATCGGAGGAAACTTCGAGTGGGAGGAAAAGCCCGGGTGTTGCGACCTGATGACTGCGGCCATCGAGACATCGAAGTTTGTCTTTGTGTCCAATGTCATGGTCGCGGGGCAGAATTCCTTCTACATGCAACCGGTCTGTGCAGACGGAGAACTGGCCGACGAAGGCGGGTTTCCGATCTACTACTGCCCTTGGTGCGGCCATCAGCTCGATGGCAAGAAGAAGCGCTGACCTGTCACTAGAACAGTTCAGACTTTCAGGGAAACCGATTCCCGCTTTTCCCGGAACCGCTCTAAGTGATCTTCGCCTTGACGAAGACATCGTAGCGCGTGGTCTTGCCGAGTATCTGATGCGATGGCTTGCGAATGCCCTGCATCGGTTCGGCTCGCAATGGCCACTTCAGCACCACGCGGTTTTCGGCGGTCTCCATCGCCACTTGCATCAGCTTTTCGGCGTCGGGATCGGTGCCGACGATCTCACGAACCTGGCGCATCTGCTTCTTGACCAGCGCGGTTGATCCCCGTGGCGGATGCATGGGATCGACGTATACCACATGCGGCTTCAGCTCGGGCAGAAGCTCGCAGGAGTCACCGTGAAGCAGCGTCATGCGCGCGACGGTTTCGGCGAAGAGCCCGCCTTCGGCTGCTGCGCGCGTCAGACCGTCCGCCAGAAGGTCGTGCATCTGCTTCGAGCGCTCGATCAAGGTGACCTTTGCGCCCAGCGAGGCCAGCAGGAACGCGTCGCGTCCGAGGCCGGCTGTCGCATCGACGATGTTGAGCGCCATGCCCGGTTTCAGCCCAACGGCTCTCGCCAGGGAATGACCCTGACCCTCGCTGCGGCGGACCCGATAGCCGAAGGCGCCATTGACGAAATCAACGATCAGGTCGTTTTCTAGCGTCATCTCGTTCTCAAAAAGGGCAGGGGACGATGAACTTTGCAGCTCGCCCGTCCGGATAGCGGAAGCTCAGTTCCTCGGCGTGGAGCAAAAGGCGGTCGGCGGCATGCAGTGCCGGTCCCTCCGCATAGAACTCGTCGCCTAGGATAACATGCCCGATCGCCTTCATATGCACGCGCAACTGGTGGGTGCGTCCTGTCAGCGGAAAGAGGCGCAGCCGCGTGGTGTTTTCACCATATTCGAGCACGTGCCAGCGCGTTTGCGCCGGCTTGCCATGTCCATGATCGACGCGGTGGCGGGGCTTGTTGTCGGGATCGATGGCCAGAGGAAGGTCGATCAACCCTTCGCCATCAGACACCTTTCCCCAGACAACTGCGACATAGGATTTCTCGGTGGTCCGCGCCTCGAACTGAGCCGCGATCTTTGCATGAGCCTTGCGGTTCAGCGACATGAGAACCAAACCGGACGTATCCTTGTCCAGACGGTTGATCATCTGGGCCTGCGGAAATTGCTCTTGAACCCTGGTCGCCAGGCTGTCCCGCAGGGCAGGGTGACGACCGGGTACGGAGAGCAGCCCGCTGGGTTTGTCCAGCACCAGAAAATCCTCGTCACGATGGACAATCGAGACGTAAGGATCAAGCGGTGGATGGTAGACCGGAAACTCGGATAAGGCGTCGCTCATGTCGCTCCCCATACATCGTTTGCCTGGCGCGGGGAAGTGTCAGGGGTCTTACCGGAGCTTCCTGCTGGCGACACAAAAAGCGGCCGGACGTGGTCCAGCCGCTTTCGAGATCCCGTTTGGGAAAGGATTAGCTCAGCGCGTGCAGGGCCGCGCGTGAGGGCGTGGCGAAGACGCGGGAGCCCGGCTGGAAGAGGCCGGATTCGCCTGGGTTGGGTGAATCCACCAGCCATTCGCCGACGCCGTCCACTTCGATCAGGTATTCCGCAATGTTGCCAAGGAACATTGCGCGCTTGACGGTTGCGGGGAAGTCGCCACCCTGATCCGAGAGTGCAATGGCCTCTGGCCGCAGGACAACGGTCAGCTGGTCGCCGGCATTCGCCTGATTGACGTAGGGAACTGGTACGCCGGCGACGTCGATTGTCTGACCGTCGCGGACGGTGGCGTTCAGGAAGTTCGCCTTGCCGATGAACTCTGCAACGAAGCGGGTTGCCGGATGGGCATAGACTTCGCGCGGGGTGCCGATCTGCTCGATCACACCGCTGTTCATGACCACTATGCGGTCGGAGATGCTCATCGCCTCGATCTGGTCGTGTGTCACGTAGAGCGTCGTGATGCCAAGGCGCTGCTGCAGCTCACGGATCTCGACGCGCATCTGGTCGCGCAGCTTGGCGTCGAGGTTCGACAGCGGTTCGTCGAAGAGCAGGACGCGCGGTTCCATGATGATGGCGCGGGCAAGCGCCACGCGCTGCTGCTGGCCGCCCGACAGCTGGTTCGGCGAACGCGTTGCCATATGGGTCAGGCCGCTGATTGCAAGCACGCGATCGGCGCGCTTCTTGATCTCGTCGGCAGAAAGCTTCTTCAGGCGCAGGCCGAAGACGACGTTCTCGTAGACCGAGAGATGCGGGAAGATAGCGTAGGACTGGAACACCATCGCCGCGTCGCGGCGGTTCGGCGCGACCTCGTTCATGCGGCGGTCGCCGAACAGGATGTCGCCGGAGGTGGGTTCCTCGAAGCCCGCAACCATGCGCAGGAGGGTAGTCTTGCCGCAGCCCGAAGGACCAAGCAGGGTGACGAGTTCGCCAGGCTTGACCTCGAGATTGGCGCTGCGGACGGCGAAAACGCTCTGGCCGGGAGAGTCCGGGCTGTCGAAACGCTTGACGAGGTTACGGATGTGTACGGCTTCAGCCATTAGAATCTCACCATATTCATGTGCCGGGTCATGCGGACAACGATGGCGTTGATGATGATGATGGCGACCAGCACAAGCGCGATCACCACTACGGAATAAGCGGCAGCGACGCCAAGGCGGCCCGAGCCGACCTGGTTCAGGATCTGCACCGTCATCAGGTTCCAGTTCGCCGAGACGAGGAAGATCGCAGCGCTGATCGCCGTCATGGCACGCACGAACGCATAGACCAGAGCGGAGAAGAAGGCCGGAGCGATCAGCGGCAGCGTAACCTTGCGGAAGGTCGTCAACGCGCTGGCGCCAAGGTTCTGGGCGGCTTCTTCGATGGACGGATCGATCTGGCGCAGCACCGCGATGCCCGACTGGATGCCCACCGGAACGTAGCGGAAGACAAAGCAGAGGACGAGGATCGTCAGCGTGCCCGTGAGAATGAGCGGCTGCTGATTGAAGGCAAGCACGTAGCCGATGCCGACGACGGTTCCCGGAACGGCGAAGGAGAGGATCGAGCCGAACTCCAGAGCGCTCTTGCCCGGGAAGGTTCGCCGTACGACCAGAAACGCCACCAGCATGCCGAAGATACCGCTGATCGGGGTCGTGATGATGGCGATGAGCAGCGTGTCCTTCACCGTGTCAAAGCCAACGTTGAAGACATAGGCGAAGTGGTTCAGCGTCGGGGTGTAGTTGAAGCCCCAGACCTGGGTGAACGCACCGACGAAGATGACGCCATAGAACAGGATCACGATTGCCGAGAAGAGCAGCACAAGGCCGTAGAGGAACGACTTGACCGGTCCGCTCACGACCTTCGAGGTGGAGGCGGTCGGCTTGCCGGTGACGGTCACATACTGACGCTTGGCGATCCAGTAGCGCTGGATGGCGAAGGCCGTGATTGACGGCAGAAGCAGGATGACCGAGAGCATCGCGCCACGGGGCAGGTTGAAGGAGCCGGTGATCTCCAGATAGGCCTGCGGGGCGAGCATCGGGAAGGCAGCGCCAGCCAGAACCAGCGGATTGCCGAAGTCGGCCATGGATTCGATGAAGACGACCAGGAAGGCGCTGGCGACACCCGGCAGGGAAAGCGGGAAGGTTACTTTCCGGAAGACCTGCCAGCGGGAAGCGCCGATGTTGAGCGCTGCGTCCTCAAGCGTCGGGCTGATCGAGGCGAGAACGCCGCGCAGCGAAAGATAGGCGATGGGCGCAAAGGTGAAGATCTGCGACCAGACAACGCCATGGAAACCGTAGATGCTGAAGTCCATCAGGCCCAGCAGCTGGCGGGTGATAAGCCCGTTGTTTCCGAACAGGAAAACGATCGACACCGCCGAAACGAACGGCGGTGAGATGATCGGCACGATCATCAGATAGTGCAGCAGGCGCTTACCCGGCACGTCGAGCCGGGTCAGCACGAAGGCTGCAATATAGCCGATGATCACGCCGATAAAGCCGACCAGGGCTCCGACGGAAAGGCTGTTCCACAGCGCATTCCGATAGAGCCGCCGCTCACCGATGAGCGCGTAATTGGCCAATGTCCATTGGCTGCGGTCCTGAAGGCTGGCCAGGAAGACCATGGCCAGCGGATAGACGACGAAGATCAGGATCGCAGCGAAAATGACCACGACCAGCGCGAGCAGGATGGGGTCACGCGCTAAAACGCGGATCTGTGAGCGAGCGGTGGCAAACACGGGATACTACCGATGTTATTTACTGGCCTAGGACCTCATCAACCCAACGGTCAACAAGACGCTGGCGGTTGTCTGAAGCGAAAGAAGGATCGTAGGAAACGAGCTTGATGTCTTTAAGCGTAGGAATACCTTCGCCAGCGCTTACATCCGAACGGATCGGAAGGAAATAGGTCTTGGCTGCGGCAAGTTGCTCCTGACCTTCGGCGGAAGTCATCCAGTCGACAAGCTTCTTGGCGTCGTCGAGGTTGTTTGCGCCCTTGAGGATCGACATGGCGGCGACCTCATAGCCCACGCCTTCCGACGGGAACACGACCTTGACGGGGAAGCCTTCGTCCACAAGCTTCAGGAAGCCCGGAGAGAACTGGAGAGCGATCGGCGTTTCGCCAACACCCAATGCGCCGGACGGTGCGGTACCGCTCTGCGTGTAGGTCTGGATGTTCGGGTTCAGAGCCTTCATGTATTCAAAGGCTGCGTCCTCGCCCCAGAGCTGGGTGAGTGTGAGGATCACGGCATAGGCAGTGCCCGAAGACTGGGGCGACGGCATCTGGATGAGGCCCTTGTAGGCTTCATTCTTCAGGTCTTCCCAGGAGGCAGGCACCGGTGCGCCACGGCTTTCCAGCAGGTCCGTGCGGACGCCGAGAGCCAGCGGGTTGGTGTAGATCGCGTGCCAGTTGCCGTTGGCATCCTTGAATTCGTCGGTCAGGTCGCCAGCGTTTGCGGAGACGTAGGGCTCAACGAGACCGCGTTCAGCGGCAAGGATGTGGTTCTCGCTCGGTGCGCCGAACCACACGTCGGCCTGCGGGCGGTTGGCTTCCGCTTCGATACGCGACATGGCCGGGCCGGAAGACAGGAAGACCATGTCCACCTTGACCCCGGTGGATTCGGTGAAGGCCTTGAGGATAGCCGAGGCATTCTCTTCATCAACACTGGTATAAACGGTAAGCGCCTGTGCGGAGCCGACCATCATGAGCATGCCGGTCACGGCGGCAAGAAGTTTCGTTTTCATCGTTCCCTCCGAATACGCGGCATAAGTGCCGCATTTTTCGTGATCCATAAGCTATTCCAGCGGGATAGGCGCGGTCAACGAAATCACTCCCGAGGCAAGAAGACGAAGCTGAACGGTTATGGAGCCTCCGATTTCTCGGTAGATCTAGCGCTGCAGGGGTTTCAATGCCTTGAAAGCTGCGGTTTCGCGGCACTCATCTCCGTCCATGGCGCGCGAAATAGCTCGCTTGTTGACCGGGCCATGAGGGAGCGTGTTCTCAACAACAATTATGACGCATGTAGTTAGCGCGATATGCTTTCCAGAGCAGAGACGCGACCTAAGTGATGCAGAGACAAGGGCGGGTGCAGCCGCGTGTTCAAGGGAGAGAAGGATGGAGAGGGTCACCGGAAGCTGTCTGTGCGGTGCTGTTCGGCTCGAGGCCCAGGGGCAGCCCTATCGCGTCGGCGTCTGTCATTGCTTCGACTGCCGCAAGCATCATGGAGCGCTTTTTCATGCGTCTGCGATATTTTCTGCGGAGGCGGTGACGGTTCAAGGTGAGACGCGAGATTACGAGGGCAGGTATTTCTGCCCGCGCTGCGGGTCTTCAGTGTTCGGGCGATCGGACGACGAGGTGGAGGTCAATCTGGGTGCTCTCGATGAGATCGATCAGTTTGTACCGACCTACGAACTCTGGACCATCCGCCGCGAGTCATGGCTGCCGGAGTTTCCGCACATGAAGCGTTATGAACGTGATCGCACGGGCGAGAGCAGGTACGAAGGGGGCGTCTGACGCGCCACACTTGCCTGTCAGGCTGGAGAATCTTATATGAGAGTCGGGGTGGACGACCACTCCCCAACAATTCCCACGAATTGCATTTGGATGACCAATCCGGGACGACCCGGCTTCAAAAAGGAGGCCGAGGCGTGGCCTGGTTGATACTGTTTGTTGCTGGCTTGCTTGAGGTTATCTGGGCCTTTTCGATGAAAAAGTCGGAAGGGTTCTCGCTGCTTTGGCCGAGCGTGATCACGATTGTCGCCATGGCAGGCAGCGTCTGGCTGCTTGCCATCTCGATGAAGAGCATTCCGCTCGGAACTGCCTACACGATCTGGACCGGCATAGGCGCTGTCGGTGCGTTTCTCGTCGGCATCGCCGTGCTGGGCGAGGCCGCGTCGCCAATGCGCTGGCTTGCGGCCGCTCTGATCGTCTCCGGCCTCATTCTCATGAAGATGTCCAGCACGAGCTGAGTGAGTGGATTGACTTCGTACCGTTCATTGGCAATTGTACCGTCACATAACAGGGGTGCTCCTAGCGGGGCTGAGATGCGCGGGTACGCGCGAACTCTTCAGAGCTGATCCGGATAATGCCGGCGGAGCGAGGCAGTGATGACTTTTCGGCACAGTAGTGCACACGCGTCCAACACGGTTTGGACTTCCTCATCAAAGCAGACTGGGTGCAGCCGTTCCGCCTGATCCGTCGGGAGACTGACATCGCGTGTCGCGAGCTGGCCGCCAGGCGGCTCAATCCCGACACACGACCTCCATTCACTTTGCTGCAGGAAGTTTGTGTTGTTGCGTTCCAATGCCCTCGCCATTCTCGTCATGCTGGCACTGCTTCTTCTTTGGGAAGCCTATTGCCGGATGAGCGGGGTCACGCCGCTGGTCCTGCCGGCACCGAGCGACGTCTTACGAAGTCTCTATCTGAACGCGCATGAGATCTCCGGACATGCACTTGCCACCATCGGTGTAGCAGCGCTGGGGTTCAGCATGTCCGTCACCTTTGCTTTCCTGACCTCGATCGCGCTCCACTTCACGCCAACGCTGGAGCGGGCGTTCATCCCCGTCTTTGTGGTGAGCCAGACGATCCCGCTGGTGGCGCTCGCTCCACTGATGATCCTCTGGTTCGGCTTCGGTGTGCTGCCGAAGATGCTGCTGGTCATCCTCGTGACGTTCTTCCCGATCCTGCTCAGTCTGCTTTCCGGTTATCGACAGGCGCCGAGGGACTTCCTTGATCTCATGGCTTCCATGGGGGCAGGGCGGCTGCAGCGTTTTCGCCGGGTGACCCTGCCTTCGGCGAGGCCGGCGTTCTTCGCTGGGCTGCGGATCTCGGCCACCTACGCGATCGTCGCCACCATCTTCGCGGAATATGCGGGAGCCCGGTCGGGGATCGGCATCTACATCCTGCAGGCCAAGAACAATTTTCGCGCGGATCTCGTGCTGTCAGCTGTGGTCGTGTCAGCCGTGCTGACGCTGGCGCTGCTGGGTTTCCTGCGGCTCATCGAATGGTGGACTGATCCTGAAACGCGGAGGCGGCGTCATGCTCCGGCTTGAGGATCTCGAAGTCCGCGTGGCAGATACGCTGCTGCTCGGACCGATCTCGCTCGAATTGCGCGAGAACCAAGTCACCTGCCTCATCGGCCCGTCCGGCTGCGGCAAGACCTCGGTCATCAAGTGGATGGCGGGCATCCTGCCGCCCGAAATGAAGGCCAGTGGTACGCTGACGCTCGATGGCACGCCGGTTGAGAGGCACGACCGGTTTCTCTCCTATCAGCCGCAGAGCGATGCGCTGTTTCCGTGGCTCACCATTGGCGAGAACGTCTGCCTCGGGCTCGAAGTTGCGGGCATGTCGCGCGGGGAAGCCTGGGCGAAGGCCGCACCGCTATTCGAGCCATTCGGGCTCAAGGGCACGGAGCATCTTTTCCCGCGACAGCTTTCAGGCGGCATGCGCCAGCGGGCGGCGTTCCTGCGCACCATCGTGCAGGACAGCCGCTACATCCTGCTCGATGAACCTTTTTCGGCGCTCGATGCCGTCACGAAAATCCGCATGCAGGAATGGCTGGTGTCGCGGCTGGAGGCCGATCCCCGCGGCGTCCTGATGGTGACGCACGACCTGCATGAGGCAAGCAGGATTGCCGACAGGCTGCTCGTCATGAGCTCGCGCCCAGGCCGCATCATGGCCGACCTGCCCATCAACCTTCCACGCGGCCAGCGCAGCGAGACCGCACTGGCCGACCTGCGAGAACACTTGAAAACATTGCTACTGGAGGACGAAACATGATCCGGACCCTGTTGATGTCAGCCCTGCTGCTGGTGCCGTTGGCGGCCAGCGCGCAGGACAAGCCGGAAGAAGCGAAGGACCTGCAGAAGGTCAGCGTCGCGCTGGACTGGATGCTCAACACCAATCACGTGGGCATTATCGTTGCGCGGGATAAAGGCTTCTATGCCGAGAATGGTCTGGACGTGGAGGTGCTGCCCTATTCGGACACGAACTCGGCGGCGTTGCTGGCTTCCGGCTCGACTGAATTTGGGTATGTGGCAACGCTGGCCTACCTCAGCGCGCGGGCTTCTTCGCCTGATCTGACAGCGCTCTGGGTGACCATGCAGCACGAGACGGGACGGCTGGTCTATAATTCCGATAATGAAGCCATCAAGCGTCCGGCGGACCTCTCGGGCAAGACCTATGCCGGGTTCGGAAGCAATTGGGAAAAGGCGCTGATCAGCACAATGATCCGCACCGATGGTGGTGAGCCGGTATGGGATACCGTGACGCTGAACACCGGCGCTTACGAGGCGCTGGCGGTCGGCCGCGTTGACTTCACGCTTGAAGTGGCGACCTGGGAAGGTGTGAACGGCGAGCTTCTTGGGCGCAAGCAGAGCTGGTTCAACTATGCTGACTATGGCGTGCCGGACCAGCAGAACGGCTATATCGCCACGACGACGAAGATGCTGAACGAGCAGCCAGACACCGTCAAAGCTTTCATGCAGGCGACACTCAAGGGCTATGAATTCGCCGCCGACAACCCGGCAGAGGCTGCCGAAATCATGCTCGCGGCCGGGGACTTCCCGAACCCCGAGCTGGTGCGCGGTTCGCTGAAGCTAATTTCCGAGGGCAAGTTCCTGCGCGACGGCGACACGCCGGTCGGCAAGATCGACCCGGCACGATTTGCGGGCATGGTGAAATTCCTAGCAGAGAACGAGGTACTCAAGGACAAGGACGGGAACGTTCTCAAGGATCCGGGCGACGTCAGTTCCTGGTACAACGAGGACTGGCGCAAGGAATGATCTTCAATCTGGTCGTTTTTGGCCATGGCAGTCATGAGGCTGCCTGGCGAAGCCCGGAGGCGCAGGCGACTGCGCCGCTGGACCTTAGCCACTGGACAGCGTGCGCGAAGCTTGCCGAGGCGGCGGGCTTCGACGGGCTGTTCCTGGGCGACATTCTTTGCCTGCAGGATCATCCGGAGGTCCACCCATCCGAGGCGCTCGATCCGCTGATGGTGCTTGCTGCGGTAGCAGGCGTAACCGAGCGGTTGACGCTCATCGGCACGGCGTCGGCGAGCTTCAACCATCCGTTTCATCTCGCCCGGCGAATTCTGAGCCTGCATCATCTCACCAGGGGACGTGCCGGCTGGAACATCGTTACCTCGTCCTATGCGCAGGAAGCGGCCAATTTCGGCTGGCCGAAGATGCCGGAGACGCCAGAACGATACGCTCATGCGGAAGATGTCGTCAACGCCGTCAAGGCGCTGTGGGACAGCTGGGATGGCGTGACGCGCGTCGCGGACAAGGAAAGCGGGCGGTGGCTGAACCAGGCGCCGCAGACGGTCAAGCGGGAAGGGCGGTTTGGTGCAATCAACGGTGCGCTGAACCTGTCGCCGGAGCCGTGGAGCCGACCGGTGCTGGCGCAGGCGGGGTCATCGCCGGAGGGGCTCGCCTTCGCCGCCCGTCATGCGGATCAGGTGTTCACCGTGCAATCGGATATCGGGCAGGCCAGGGCGTTCCGTGAGCGGTTGCATAAGCTGGCTGTTGAGGCTGGGCGAAATCCGCAGGACATCAAGGTGCTTCCGGGGCTGGTGCCGTTCATCGGTGAGACCAGGGAGGATGCGGAAGCGCAGCTGATGGCTCTCTCAGCCCACAATTTCATGGAGCATCTGGTCACCAAGCTTGAGCGCTTTACCGGGCTCGATCTGAGCGGCGCCGATCTTGACGCTCCGCTGAAGGCTTCAGCAAAGGACCTTCCGCGGAACAGTTTCAGCAATTCCCGCGCGAGGCTGCTTCTGGAGGTGGCGGAGCGAGAAGGGCTGACCCTGCGGCAGCTGGCCGTCCGCTTCGCCGCTGGGCGGGGTCATCTTCTGTTTGTCGGAACGGCCGAAGAGCTCGGCCGCGTGATGCGGGATTGGATCGAGGCCGGTGCCTGCGACGGCTTCAATGTCATGCCGCCGCAATTGCCAGTTGATCTCTCGTGCCTCAAGGAACAGTTCGAGGCGCTGCGAAAGTAGCGCCTACCGGTGACCCGGAAGGCGCGGCAGCAGGATCGTCAGCAGGCCGAGCAGCGGCATGTAAGAGCAGATGTCATAGACGAAGTCGATGCCTTGCCGGTCTGCGAAATAGCCGAGGCCAGCTGCAGCGATGCCGCCGAAGCCAAAGGCAAAGCCGAAGAACAGGCCGCCAATCATGCCGACGCGTCCCGGCACCAGTTCCTGCGCGAAGACCACGATGGCCGAAAAGGCCGAGGAGAAGATGAAGCCGATCACCACCACCAGGACCGCCGTCCAGAACAGGTTTGTGTAGGGCAACAGGAGCGCGAAGGGAATAACGCCAAGGACCGAGAACCAGATGACGACGCGCGCGCCGTAACGGTCGCCGATCGGACCGCCGAGGAAGACACCCGCAGCGGAAGCCGCGAGGAACAGGAACAGCAGAAGCTGCGCTTCCTGAACATCCACGCCGAACTTCTCGATCGTGTAGAAGGTGAAATAGCTGGAGATGCTCGCCAGATAAGCGTTCTTCGTCGCCGTCAGAAGTACCAGCACGAGGAGCGTCATCAGCACGGTGCTACGCGGCAGCGGCAGCGTGCGGTTCACCTGGCGGTGGGCCGGGTTGCTGCGCCGGTGACGGCTGTACCAGATGCCGACCCAGGTCAGCAGGCCGAAACCAGCAAGCGCCACGATCGAGAACCAGCCAAGGCTTTCCTGTCCGCGCGGAATGACAATGAAGGCAGCGAGCAGCGGGCCGATCGCCGATCCGGCATTGCCGCCCACCTGGAACACCGACTGAGCAAAACCATGGCGTCCGCCCGAGGCGACGCGGGCAACGCGCGAGGCTTCCGGATGGAAGATTGCCGAGCCCACGCCGATGAGGCCAGCGCCGAGGACCAGAACCGGAAAACTGTGCGCGAAAGCAAGCGTGATCAGGCCCACAAAGGTCGAGAGCATCGCCGATGGCAGCGAATAGGGCATGGGCCAACGGTCGGTGACAGTGCCGACCACCGGCTGCAGGAGTGACGCGGTCACCTGAAAGGCGAAGGTCAGAAGGCCGATCTGCACGAAATCGAGCGCATAGCTTTCCTTCAGCAGCGGATAGATGGAGGTCAGCAGCGACTGCATGATGTCGTTCAGCATGTGGCAGACGCTAGTCGCCGCAATGATTGAAACGACCGCCTGCTGCGGTCTGCTCACGCTGTCGGTGATCGTGGCCATGGGTTGCCTGTAGGTAGGGGATACTTTTGGGCTATCCCTTACACTGTTCTTTGTCGCCCTGCATCATAGTTTAGATGTATAATGACGGGGATCCTCGACCATATCTATCGGCCGCGCTCTGCAATGGCCGTGCCTGCGGCCCAGCCCGACGACCATGCCCACTGGAAATTGTAGCCGCCAAGCCAGCCGGTTACGTCCACCACCTCGCCAATGAAGAAGAGGCCTTTAACGGCCTTCGATTCCATGGTGCGGGAGTCGAGGCCATCCGTATCCACACCGCCGAGGGTTACTTCCGCTGTCCGGTACCCCTCAGAGCCGATAGGGTAGACCTCCCAGCCCTGCAGAATGGAGGCGATTTCGCCAAGCTTGCGATCGCTCGTTTCGCCCATGGCGCCCGTCCACTTGTGCAGCTCGGCCAGGTAGGATGCGAGGCGCTTCGGCAGGATTTCGCCGATTGCAGTGGCGATGCTCCGCTTGCCGTGGGTACGCTTCGACGCGCAGAGCGCTCCTGCGATATCGGTGCCCGGCAGGAAGGTGACGCGGATCGGTTGCGTCTCGCGCCAATAGGAAGAAATCTGCAGAATGGCGGGACCGGAGAGACCGCGATGGGTGAAGAGCAGCGCTTCCTCAAAGCTCGTCTTGCCACAGGAAATGCGCGCGGGTGCGGAGACGCCGGCGATCTCGCGGAAGCCCGCGAGCATGTCCTCGCCGAAGGTCAGCGGCACCAGCGCCGGTCGGGTCTCCGTGACGGCGACGCCAAACTGGCTCGCGAGCTGATAGCCTAGTCCCGACGCACCCATCTTGGGAATGGACTTGCCGCCCGTGGCGACAACCAGATTGCGGCACTGAATTCTTGCCGCGCCATCGCCTTCAAGCACGACAGAGAAGCCGCTGCCGTTCTGCTGGACCTCGGCCACACGGGTGTTGAGACGCATCTCTGAGCCGTGGCGCGCCATTTCGTCCAGAAGCATCTGGATGATGTCCTTCGCGGAATTATCGCAAAAGAGCTGGCCCAGCGTCTTCTCGTGGTAGGAGATGCCGTATTTTTCGACCAGCGTGATGAAGTCGTGCTGGGTGTAGCGGCCGAGCGCGGACTTGGCGAAATGCGGGTTCTTCGACAGGAAGTTGCGCGCTGACGTTCCGATGTTGGTGAAGTTGCAGCGCCCGCCGCCGGAGATGCGGATCTTTTCTCCGGGGGACTTTGCGTGATCAACGATGAGAACGCGTCCGCCTCTGGCCGCTGCATGGCTGGCGCACATCATTCCGGCTGCGCCTGCGCCGAGGATCAGGGTGTCGAAGGTCTCGTTTAGCATGGAGAACGGCTACCGTTTCAGCTGCTCAGAACTGGCGTTGAAGGGAATAGCCAAAGCCATCCATCCACTTTCGTGCCGCTATAGGATAGTACGGGGTCGCAGACAACATGAGCGCGTCGGGCGCGGCGTTATGCCTGCAGAGCTGGCTCCGCGACCGGCAGTGTCAAGTGCGCTTCCAGCATGAGGTTCTTCAGGAAGTCGGAGATCGCCAGAGCCCAGGGCTCTGCCTTGTGCTCGATGCGAACCGCAACTTCGACCATTCGGGTATCCGTGTAGCCGATGATCTTCTGCATGACGAGTTCGCCACGCAGATACTCGTCCCGGATCGATCCCATGGAAACTATCGAGGTTCCGAGCCCCCGGCAGAGCAGGGAACGCCACACGGCGATGGATTCCACATGGCGTTCCGAGTCCAGTTTCAGGCCAGATGACCGAGCGGCCTGCTGGGCAACGCGCCAGGAGGCGCTGTTCTGGCCGTAGAAGACCAAAGGCGAGGCTAGCACTTCCTTCACGGTGATCGTAGGAGCACCACTTGAGATCTCCGGCGCGCAGACGAAATAGAACTCGTCCTCGAGCAGAGGCGTTACATGCACCTCGGAATGCCTGGGAAGGTTCCATCCAATCATGCAATCGAGTTCGCTGCGTTCCAGTCGCTGTTCCAGCTCGTGCGTCCAGCCTTCCACGAGTCTCAGGTTCGGGGTCCCCAGCCAGGTAGCGGCCCCTTCCAGCGCTTCAACCCCGATAAGGCGGGAAAAGGCCGGAGGTGCGCCAAGGCGGATCTCACGCACCGCAGGGTCTTTGCGGATAAATGTCTTCTCCATGGTCGCGACAAGATCAAGAATTTGTGATGCCAGCGGGAGAAGGTCTTTACCGACCGGTGTGGGGACGATTCCACGTGAGTGACGGGTCAAGAGCGGCGTACCCACCAGATCTTCAAGAAGGCGAATCTGCAGACTGATGGCCGTGGGCGTTACGTGCAACAGTTCCGCAGCACGGGTAATACTCCCCGCTCCGGTTACTGCCGTAAAATACTCCAGCTGCTTTATTGATATGCCCATACCCCATTAAGGGCATGGTTTTTGTTTGATGCAAGTTTTTCTTCAGGCTCCCTGTAGAATTTTAAGATGGACAGTAGTGTGTACGAGCCATAGCGTCCTGATGAAAGTTTCGAAGGTTCCTCCGCTCCCTACATCGAGGTGGAAATTAGATAACTTATTTTGGCACCTTATCTCGTTAAGTAAAAATACTTACTCCTAAAGGCTATCGGTACACGGGTTTCGCCTGTGTGTTTGCGTGCGACTGTATAGTCTAGCGGATGCTTTTCTTGAGGTGGCTGACGTTGGCGAAAGCCGACGGGATGGAAGTTGTCTGATTAATTGAGGCGGCGGTGGTGTCGGCTACGACCCAGGAGGGGGTCGGATTTCCAAGGAGGAGAGCATGAGAAAGAAAGACAAGGAAAGACGTCTCGAGGAGGAGGCCAAGAAGGCCTTGAGCCGCCGCGAGTTCTTCAAGGCGGGTGCTGCTGCAGGCGTTAGCGCAGCAGCATTGGGCGGATCGGTGGCCGTTGCCTCTGCAGACCATTCCGAAGAGGCGTGGGACTATGAGTATGACGTCGTGATCTGCGGTGGTGGCTGCGCAGGCATCACCGCTGCCATCCGCGCACGTGATTCCGGCGCGTCGGTGCTCGTCGTCGACCAGAACTACGATCTCGGCGGCCGTATGTTGCACTCGGGCTCGTTCCTGTCGCTTGGTGGTGGTGATCCCATCCAGAAGCGCGACATGGCTGGCGAGGCCGATGCGGAAGGCTTCATCACGGTTCCGCCGGTTGAGGATCCAGCCGAGCTCGATGACAGTGTCGAGTTGCTCTTCACCGACGTTACGGATTGGTCCGTTGTCGACGGCAAGGCACAGTCGCCCTACCGCTACAACGAGCGCGAGATGATGCGCGCATGGGCGGAAAACTGCCCGCCAACCCGCCAGTTTCTGATGGACAACTACGTCCGGTTTACCCGTGTCAGCGGCACACACGGCGGCGGCGGTCTGAGCCGTGCCCGCGCGCCGTACTGCTTCCTGATGCTCGGTGACAAGACCGACATCAAGGCTGGCACCATCACGCGCGAAGACGCAGGTGTCGCCGACTTTGAACGCACCAGCCCGTTTGCTCCGGTGCAGATGGAAGACGCAACGCAGTTTGTCGGGCCAGACGCCGTTCGCAACGGTGTGGCACTTGCTCGCCCGCTGGAGTTCTCGGCCCGTGAAAAGGGCGTGCACTTCATGCTGCACCGCGCCTTCATCGACCTCATCCGCGAGAAGCCGTTCGAGGGTCGCGTCACCGGTATAACTGCAGAGTACCGGCCGCGCGTGCATCCGAAATCCGGTGAACGTCTGGAAAGCTTCTGGCAGCTCGGCAATATCGATGAACGTCGTCCAAACCTCCGCATCCGTGCCCGCAAGGCCGTTATTCTTGCATCCGGCGGTCATGCGGGTAATCCGGAAGTCCGTAGCATGTTCTATCCGGCCATGCGCGACCCAGCGTTCCCGACCTCCGGTAGTGCCTTGCAGGGTCCCGGCGGCCAGGATGCGACTGCACTGAAGGCTGCGCTGAAGATCGGCGCCAACCTCGCTGGCATGCAGCAGAACCTGTCCTACCCGACCACCTACCATATCGCGACGACGCTGGGTACTCGCGACGCCTATACGAACATGATGCCGGGCCATCCGACGTTTGTGTTCCGCGGCTCCGCAGGCGTCAACGTCGGTAACGCCGGGTTCGAGGAGTTCATTGCTGTCAACCAGGTCGGCAAGCGCTTCTTCAACGAAGTGCGCCTGCCGAAGCGTCCGGCCGGCAACCGCTATCCGGGCGATGGCGCTGCTCCGGGACGCGGGCTGGAGCACAAGCCGCTCGACTGGCGCAACTGCTCGGCCGAGTGGATCCGCCAGAGCTACAACTACGATCACGGCCTTGATGCGGCTCTCGCAATGAACGAAGGCTCGCGCGCACCGAACTACTACTCGGGGCCGATCTGGGCGATCTTCGACGAGGACGCCATTGAGCGGACGGGCTGGGAGCTTCGTTTCCCCTACGTCAATGAAGAGAACGGCTATTTCTTCAAGGCGGAGTCAATCGAGGATCTGGCTGCAAAGATCTACGCGCGCCATCCTTATCAGCGCGTGCCGCTCGCTTATCTTGGCAAGACGATCGAGACGTGGAACGGCTATGTCGCGGCCGGTGCGGATCCGGAATTCGAGCGCGAGAAGGACGCGCCGATGTACGCGATCTCCAAGCCGCCGTTCTATGCGCTGTCTATCATGGTCATCTGGCACGACAGCTACGGTGGTCTGCGTTGTAACGGCCGTCAGCAGGTCATCGACATGGAGGGCAAGCCGATCCCGGGCCTCTATGCTGGTGGCGAAGCTGTCGGTGGCTTCAACAAGCATGGTCTGGGCAAGGGGCATGTTCAGGGCTTCATAGCCGGTACGCATGCCGCCCAGGAGGGCTAAGTGACTGGCCGGCCGGCAGGGCATCCTGCTGGCCGGTTTCATTTCGGCATATGAGTGAAGAAGACCATGGAAACTGAAGATCAAGAAGTTGAGGTCGGTCCGCATCTTGTCGTCACCGCGAGCCCGGAGCAGGTCGAACCATTCGGCGAGATCATCCTGACCGCCCGCCTTGAAACCCCCGAACCCATGGATGTGGAGGGGGAGGTTGTATTCTACGACGCTAGCGGCGCAGAAGCCGGCCGGGCAGCACTTGCAGGTCGCTACGCCCCTGAACCCCTGACGGCGAAGCTGGAGCGTATGGCTCCCTCAGAACCCGGGTCGCAGACCTGGACCGCGCGCCTTGAAAGCGATGATTGTGATTGCGAGGAAGCGGAGTTCACCGTCACCATCGCCCCGCACCCGATCAGCGTCACGGTCTGGGACATTCCCTCGGCGATCGAGCAGGGCATCACATTCCCGATGACCATCGGGCTCAAGTGCCCTTGCGGTTGTGAGGTAAAGGGATGGTCGTTCCGGCTGCTGAATGGCGAGGGTCAGGAAATCGCGGCCGGCACGGTAGGCGACGAGCCATGGCCCGGTACCACGTCGCTCTTCTATACCTGCATCGATCTCGATGCGCCTTCCGTGGAGGGTCACCACGAATGGGCTGTCGTGGCGCTTCCGTCGGAGGAAGCAGAGGTCCCGCATGCCGAGCGCAAGCTGGCGGTGCACCTGAACGTTACGCGGGCACCGGAAGTGACGCTTCGCATCGAGGCTTTCGACGCGGCAACCAACGCGCCCGTGCCGAAAGCCAAGGTCGTCGTGCATCCCTATCGCGGATGGACCAACGAAGAGGGCGTCGCCGAAGTGCGGCTGCCGAAGGGCGCTTATACGGTCTTCGTGTCCAGAGCTCCGTATTTTGCCTTCAAGAGCAATGGCGAGATTACCGAAGACATGACTCTGAGAGCGGAGATGTTCGAGGACCGGGAATACTCTGTGAGCGAGCTGTGGGCATAGCGATGCGGGAGCAAAGCTGCCCTACACCGACGGGGAAAAAGAACATGAAAACGATATTGAACGCGATGCTCGCGGCGGTAGGGATGATCTGCATCTCACAGGCACCGGCATCCGCACAGGGTGCCGACGCTTCGCTCATGGAGCAGGGCCAAAAGCTCTTCAACCATAACTGTGCGATCTGTCACGGAAATGATGGCCGGCCGAAGGCCAACGAATTTCCAAGTCTCGCCAGTTCGTCCAGCCTGGAGGATGTTGAGACGATTGTCACCAATATCCACCAGGGGGTGGCGATCATGCCTCCCTTCCCATGGTTCAGCGATGAGGAGGTTGCTGCGCTGGCGAGCTACGTGCGAAACTCGTTTGGAAATTCATATGGCCAGGTCAGCGCGAGCGATGTGGCAGGCATCCGGGGCAACCTGGAGCCGGGCGGTGCCGTGCGGTCGATCTGGGATGGCGTTTACACCGAAGAGCAGGCAAAGCAAGGGCAGACGGTCTACAACGGCGCCTGCGGGCTCTGCCATGGGCGCCGCCTCGACGGTGTTCCGGAAGACAGGGACATGCTGCCCGGACCACCGCTTGCCCGGGCCAAGTTCCTGCGCAACTGGGACGGCCGCTCACTCGGCGCGCTCTATTCCTACACGCGCTGGACCATGCCGAAGAGCAATCCCGGCTTTGCGAGCGAAGAAGACTATGCGGCCATGCTGGCTCATATGCTGAAACTCACCGGAGCTCCGGCCGGCGATACGCCACTGTCGACGGATCCACTGGAGACTGGCCTTATCCGCATAGGCCCGAAGCCGTGACGCGGAGTGTGGGGCTTGATGTGAGACAGGGTTCCGGTTCGCGTTGAGCCGGAACGCATTGAAGGGAGCGTTCAGCGGACGCTTCGGTCATGTGGGTCACAACTGCAGGGTGGAGGAGGTTGGTAACGCGATGACGATAGTTGGAGCCACCCATCCCGTGTCAGGAAGGCTAGATCATTTCAGTGTTTCACAGAAACGCTGTGATGATCTAAGCCATTGTCTTAACGCAATTACGGACGGAAAACCGGTTCCCACTTTTGCTGAAATTGCTCCAGTCCTGGCGGGACTCTTTCTCCCATTCCTGTTTGCAGCCCCTGCTTTCGCGCAGCAGGGAGCAGCGCCGGAAGGCGCCGCGGGGGAACTGCGCTGCATGGTGAACGGCTATGATGTCGTTCTCATCAACGACAGTGCGGAAAACCTTCCCGCTGGAACCGTCATTAGCTGGTCTGTGCCGCGGGTGCGCGTCGGCGCGGACTATACTCTCACGCGTCCTCTTCCACCTTCCCAGTCGCAATTCCTGGTGGCCGTGATGGGCTCGAATTATACAAGCCCACGCGTGCCGTGCGTGGTAGAAGCCCGCAAGCCGTAGCAGGTATCGGGTTTATCGTTTACTTGCGGTTCCGGACGAAAACCGGTGCGCACCTTCCCTGGAACCGCTCAGCTCCCGATGTGGCTCACGCCCTTCTTTGCAGCGAGCTTCACCTGCTTCTGGCGTTCGCGGTAGCGGGCGCGGTCTTCCGGCGTGCGCTCGTCATAGCAGGCGGCACAGGAAACACCTTCTTCGTAGTACTGGTGCAGCTTGTCCTCGGCGTGGATGGGACGGCGGCAGGCACGGCAGAGTTCGACGTCGCTTTCCGTGAGGCCATGGCCGACAGCGACGCGCTCGTCGAAGACAAAGCATTCGCCTTCCCAGAGGCTCTTTTCGCGGGGCATTTCCTCAAGATACTTCAGGATGCCGCCCTTAAGATGGAAGACGTCATCGAGGCCAAGGCCCTTCACGTAAGCAGTGGCCTTTTCGCAGCGGATGCCGCCGGTGCAGAACATCGCGATCTTCTTGCCCTCAAGCTTCTCGCGGTTCTCTTCCACCCACTTCGGAAATTCCCGGAAAGTCTTGGTGTTTGGGTTTTCGGCGCGCTGGAAGGTGCCGATCGCGACCTCATAGTCGTTCCGCGTGTCGATGACGATCGTCTCTTCGTCTGAGATCAGATCGTTCCACTCGGTTGGCGAGAGATAGGTACCCACCGTCTTCAGCGGATCGACATCCTCGACGCCCATGGTCACGATCTCCCGCTTCAGGCGGACCTTCATGCGATGGAAGGGCATGGCGCTGGCGTAGGAGTATTTCAGTTCCGGGTCTGCCAGCTCGGGGATTGATTCAATATAGCGGACCAGTTCGGCAATGGCCTGAGCGGAGCCCGCGACGGTACCGTTGATGCCTTCGGCGGCGAGGAGCAGCGTTCCCTTGATCCCATTGCTGGTGCAGAGATCGAACAGTGGCTGCTGCAATTCCTGGTACTGCGGCAGGCGGGCGAAGCGATAGAGCGCCGCGACAGTGAACGGCAGATTGCTGGTTTGCGCCTTACTTTGCATGCGTGGCCTCGAACGTCGAAAACCCCGGGTCGGTCACTCCGCAACTGCGGTGGAACGGCTCGCCTTCGACAGGCACCAGGGCTTCTGAATGGAACTCTTGAGTGGACCAAGCGGCGCGTGCGCGCCTGCTTTCCCATGTTGGTGATGCTCTAATCCCGTCAGCCCTCAAGATCAAGCTTGCGGAGAAAGCGCAATGCCGCAGGAAATTTCACGCTGCGGTGGAACATCAGGCAATGGCTGAGGTTTCCCCCTTAAGCCTTGCGCCGAGCCTGACTCCTCCCCGGCTTGGTCAAGAAAGCCGCTTCGGTGCCACGCCGAAGCGGCTTTTTGCAGGCTTGGTTTCTGCATTACCCATCAGGCGGTTGAAAGTCTTTGCAGGCAAAGGCGACATCCTTTGGTCTATGAATAGCCCATGAGCTGGCTTGCCGGTGCCCAGGTCTGGAGATTGACGGTTCCGGTAGAAAATGGTCAAAGCCACGGGAATCTTGTTTCGGGAGAGACGCATGACTGAACGCGTTGCGATCAACGGGCTGCAGGTAGCCAAGTCGCTTTATGATTTTGCAAATAATGAGGCCCTGCCCGGCACGGGTGTGGATGCCGAGACGTTCTGGCTGAAGCTTTCCGAGATCGTGCATGCGCTTGCTCCGAAGAACCGCGAGCTTCTGCAGGTTCGAGATGATCTGCAGGCAAAGATCGATGCGTGGCACAAGGAAAACGGCGCGCCGACTGATCTGGCCGCCTACGAGACCTTCCTGCGCGAGATCGGCTACCTTCGCGAAGAAGGTCCGGAATTCCAGGTCAGCACGACCGACGTGGACGCCGAGATCGCCGACGTCGCCGGACCGCAGCTCGTCGTGCCGGTCATGAACGCGCGCTATGCACTGAACGCTGCCAACGCCCGCTGGGGCTCGCTCTACGACGCGCTCTACGGCACGGATGCGATTCCCGAGGCTGACGGCGCGGAGAAGGGCGCGGGCTACAACCCGAAGCGTGGCACAAAGGTTATTGCCTGGGCGCGCAACTTCCTCGACCAGAGCGCACCGCTTGAAGGCGCAAGCTGGTCGGATATCTCCGGCCTTTCCGTCGAGGGTGGCAAGCTCGCCATCAAGACCGACAACGGCACTGTCGCGCTCAAGGATGCTGGCCAGTTTGCCGGATTTAACGGCGATGCCGCTGCTCCGACCGAAGTGTTCCTGAAGAAGAACAACCTGCACGTCCGTGTAGTCGTGAAGGCTGACCACCCGATCGGCCGCGATGACAAGGCGCACATCGCCGATGTGGTTGTTGAGTCCGCGATCACCACGATCATGGACTGCGAGGATTCCGTTGCCGCGGTTGACGCCGAGGACAAGGTTCTCGCCTATGGCAACTGGCTCGGCCTGATGAAGGGCGACCTGGTCGACACGTTCGAGAAGGGCGGCAAGACGGTCACCCGCAAGCTCTCGGACGACGTGACGTTCACGGCAGCTGACGGCTCTTCCGCGTCCCTAACCGGCCGCTCGCTGATGCTCATCCGCAACGTCGGTCACCTGATGACTAACCCGGCGATCCTCGATCGCGACGGCAACGAGGTTCCGGAAGGAATCATGGATGCGATGTTCACGGCGGCGATCGCGCTGCATGACATCGGTCCGAACGGCCGCCGCAAGAACAGCCGCGCCGGCTCCATGTATGTGGTGAAGCCGAAGATGCATGGCCCGGACGAGGTAGCGTTCGCCGTCGAGCTGTTCAGCCGCGTGGAAGACGCGCTCGGCATGAAGCCCAACACGATGAAGATGGGCATCATGGACGAGGAGCGCCGCACGACGGTCAACCTCAAGGAGTGCATCCGCGCAGCGCGTGAGCGCGTGGTGTTCATCAACACCGGCTTCCTCGACCGTACCGGCGACGAGATCCATACCTCGATGGAAGCTGGCCCGATGATCCGCAAGGGCGACATGAAGCAGGCTGCCTGGATCTCGGCTTACGAGAGCTGGAACGTCGATATCGGTCTCGAATGCGGCCTCTCCGGCCATGCGCAGATCGGCAAGGGCATGTGGGCCATGCCGGACCTGATGGCGGCAATGCTGGAGCAGAAGATCGGCCATCCGAAGGCCGGCGCGAACACTGCCTGGGTTCCTTCGCCCACGGCTGCAACGCTGCATTCGACGCACTACCACGCGGTCGACGTGAAGGCCGTGCAGGCCGAGATCAAGTCGCGTCCGCGCGCCAAGCTCGCCGACATTCTGTCGATCCCGGTTGCGACGCGTCCGAACTGGTCGCCGGAAGAGATCAAGGCTGAGCTCGACAACAATGCGCAGGGCATCCTGGGCTATGTCGTCCGCTGGATCGACCAGGGCGTTGGCTGCTCCAAGGTGCCGGACATCAACGACGTCGGCCTGATGGAAGACCGCGCGACGTTGCGCATCTCCTCGCAGCACATCGCCAACTGGCTGCACCACGGCGTGGTGACGGAAGACCAGGTGATGGAGACGATGAAGCGCATGGCCGCTGTCGTCGACCGGCAGAACGCGGGCGACCCGCTCTACCAGCCGATGGCGCCGAACTTCGATGCGTCGATTGCCTTCCAGGCCGCCTGCGATCTCGTGTTCAAGGGTCGGGAGCAGCCGAACGGCTACACCGAGCCGGTCCTGCATCGTCGCCGCCTCGAGAAAAAGGCGGAGGCAATGGCGTCCTGATGACGCCTTTGCCATCACTCTGTCGCAAGGCGGAGCAATAATCAGGTCATGATTCTCGTGATCGACACTTCGGCCGCGCTCTGCGCGGCCTGCGTTTTTGACCCCGACTCCGGCCAGGAACTCGGCAGGTCGGTGCTCGACCTTGGCAAGGGCCATGCCGAGCACATGATCGCCGTCATTGATGACGCGCTGGCAGAAGCCAAACTTGGCTATTCCAACCTCAGCAAGATCGCGGTTTCCGTCGGCCCGGGCTCCTTCACCGGTGTGCGCGTCGGTGTCGCGGCAGCGAGGGGGCTGGCGCTGGCGCTCAAGGTGCCAGCCGTTGGCGTTACGACTTCGGAGGCTCTTGGCGCGGAAACGCGGGCCGCATGGCCGGCTCGCAAGGTGCTGGTGGTCACCAAGGCTGGTGATCGCGCCGCGCTCGCCCTGTTTGATGAAGCTGGGAACACCATTGAAGCCCCGCGCCTGGCAACCTTCGATGAGGCCGCGGAGCTTGCCAGGGCGGTGAGCCCCGTTCTTGCCGGTGATATGGTTCCGGAAGTGTTAGCAAGGATTTTAGCGGGCTTCGATCTCGGGCCTCAGCGGGCGACAGCCGATATCCGCTATTTTGCGGAGATCGCTGCCAGACGATTGTCTGATGGCACAATGCCAAAACCGCTGTATCTTCGTCCTGCAGACGCCAAGCCGAACTTGAATTTCGCATTGCCTGTGAAGGGGGGGTGATGTCGTTCTCATTCACGCCGTTCTGGCGGCGTAACTACTTCGTCCGGACAGTTGAGCTGGAGGATTGCGAAGCGCTCGCCTCCCTCCATGAAGAGGGCTTTGTCCGGCCGTGGAGCAGCGGAGAGTTCGAGTCGCTTCTGCGGCAGGATACGGTTTTCGGCTATGCCGTGGTGGAAGAGGGCGTACCCTCCGGACCACTCTGCGGCTTCGTGCTTGCGCGTCATGCAGCGGGCGAGGCGGAGATCCTGACGATCGTCGTTCCCCGGAAACTGCGCGCGCGTGGCCTTGGGCATCAGCTCATGGATTCCGTGCTGCGGCACCTCCATGCAGAGCGCGTCGAAAGCCTGTTTCTGGAAGTGGACGAGACGAATGCCCCGGCGCTGGCCCTCTACCGGCGGCTCGGATTTGAGGAGGTCGGTTGCCGGCCCGCCTATTACAGCAATCCCGGATCTCCTCCCACGAACGCTCTGGTCATGCGGCGGGATCGTCAGGCTTAGAGAAACATATGCTCAGAACGATC
This sequence comes from Nitratireductor aestuarii, assembly GCF_014641695.1. GTDB lineage: Bacteria > Pseudomonadota > Alphaproteobacteria > Rhizobiales > Rhizobiaceae > Chelativorans > Chelativorans aestuarii. Next base: position 39,687 of record NZ_BMIF01000009.1, read on the forward strand.
CGCGTTGCCGGCAAGATTGCTCTGATCGCCAGTTACACGGCGCCGATGATGCTGGCCCAGAGCGTGGCGCTGCGCACGGGCTGGTGGAGCGATCGCAGGCTGCCGCAGCTGTGGCACCGAATGACGCTGAAGATCATGCGGATACGCGTCCGGGCAAACGGTTCGGCTGCACGCGGCCAGCCCGTGCTGCTCGCCTCCAATCACGTGTCATGGACGGACATCCTGGTGCTGGGATCCATCACGGGCGTACATTTCGTGGCGAAGTCGGAAGTGCGTAACTGGCCGGTGATGGGACAGTTCGCGCGGCTGCAGAGGTCCGTTTTCGTCGAGCGAGAGCGCAAGCGCGCTTCATCGGAACAGGCAAAGGAGATTGCGACGCGTCTTTCCGATGGCGATCCGATGGTGCTGTTTGCCGAAGGGACCACAGGTGACGGCAATCGGGTGCTTCCGTTCAAGAGCACGCTGTTTGGTGCGGCCAAGCTTGCGATGAACGAGACCGGCAAGTCCGTTCTGGTCCAGCCGGTTGCGATCGCCTACGTGGCGCGCAGAGGGCTGAAGCTCAACCGCAGCGAACGCACCGAAGTTGCCTGGATTGGAGACGCCGATTTCGTTCCGCATCTCCTCGAGATCCTCAAGCGCGGCCATATCGACGTCGAGGTTGTCTTCGGCGAGCCGATCGAGTTCTCGTCGGATGGTGATCGCAAGGAGATTGCCCGCCTTGCCGAACGACAGGTACGGGCGATGCTTTCCACGACGCTTCGCCGGGAAAAGTGAGGGGGTTGGGTCCTCCACCGCAATGCTCAGGCTAAAATTGCGTTGGTTTTGTCGCATCGCCTAAGCGTCAAACATTTCCATTCGGCTGCAAAATGCTTTAGTTAGGCCCCCATGGAACAGAATATCGCGCGCGACGAAAAATTGACCAACGTTGTTTCTCCGCTGCAGGACGCCCCTGCCCAGGCTGCCACGAAGAAGGTCTTCATGAAGACCTACGGCTGCCAGATGAATGTCTATGACTCACAGCGCATGACTGATGCACTGGCGTCGGACGGCTATGGTTTGACCGAGAATATGGAAGAGGCGGACCTTGTTCTGCTCAATACCTGCCATATCCGGGAGAAGGCCGCGGAGAAGGTCTATTCTGAGCTCGGCCGTATCCGCAAACTCAAGGAAGAGAAGGCGTCAGTCGGTCAGGAACTGCTGATCGGCGTCACCGGCTGCGTTGCGCAGGCGGAAGGTCGTGAGATCCTCCGGCGGGCGCCTTCGGTCGACCTCGTCGTCGGGCCACAGACCTATCACCGGCTGCCTTCCGTCGTGAAGCGGGCGAAGTCCGGCGAGAAGGTTGTCGAGACGGAATACGCGATCGAGGACAAGTTCGAGCACCTGCCGCAGCCCGCGAAAGCCATCGTGCGCAATCGCGGCGTGACCGCGTTCCTCACGGTTCAGGAAGGTTGCGACAAGTTCTGCACTTTCTGTGTGGTGCCCTATACGCGCGGTTCCGAGGTGTCGCGCCCGGTAAACCAGATCCTGACGGAAGCGCAGCGGCTGGCGGAATCCGGCGTGCGCGAGGTCACTCTGCTTGGCCAGAACGTGAATGCCTGGCACGGTGAGGGGCCGGACGGCAAGGAATGGGGCCTGGGTGAGCTTCTGTTCCGCTTGGCGGAAGTGCCGGGACTCTCCCGCCTTCGCTACACGACCAGCCATCCGCGCGATATGTCGGAGTCGCTGATCGCAGCACATCGCGACCTGCCGCAACTGATGCCTTACCTGCACCTGCCCGTGCAGTCCGGTTCCGACCGGATCCTGAAGACGATGAACCGCAAGCACACGGCAGCAGACTACCTGCGCCTGATCGATCGCATTCGGGGAGCGCGGCCTGATATTGCCATGTCCGGCGACTTCATCGTTGGTTTCCCCGGCGAGACCGACCAGGACTTCGAGGACACCATGCGCATCATCCGCGAGGTGAACTACGCGCAGGCCTTCTCGTTCAAGTATTCGCCGCGTCCCGGAACGCCGGGTGCCGGCATGAGCAATCACGTGGAAGAGCATGTGAAGGACGAGCGGCTGCAGCGTTTGCAGGCACTGCTCAACGAGCAGCAGGCGGCCTTCGCGCAGAGCCGCGCAGGTTTGGAAATGGACGTGCTGATCGAAAAGCCCGGCCGAGACGCAGGCCAGATCGTCGGCCGTTCGCCTTGGCTCCAGCCTGTGATCATGAATGCGGAACTTGGTGACATCGGGGACATTGTTAGAGTACGAATAAGCAAGGCGGGCTCGCACAGTCTCTTTGCGGACTCTGAGATCCCGGTAACCGCTTGAGGGAGGAGCTCGTTTGAGCAGCCGCACGGACTTGAGTAACATTGCTTCCGGCGCATCTGACATGACTCATGTCGTTCTGACCTTCGACAACAACAAGGATGCCGGCACTCTCTACGGCCCCTTTGATGAAAATCTGGCCAGGGTTGAGCAGAAGCTTGGAGTGAGCATTCACTCCAAGGGCAACCAGTTGTCGATCAAGGGCGAGCACACCGCTGCAGAGTTGGCGCGGAGGGCGCTCGACTATCTCTATGGGCTGGTGAAGGGCGGTACAGCGCTGACGGCTTCCGATGTCGATGGCGCAGTCCGGCTCGTGCAGGCTTCGGAGGATCAGCTCAGCCTCCCCACGCTTGAGACCAAGGGCAAGCTATCGGCTGCCCAGATCTCCACGCGCAAGCGCACGATCTACGCCCGTTCCGGCAATCAGGATGCCTATATCCGCGCGCTGGAGCGCTCGGAACTGGTGTTCGGCATCGGTCCGGCAGGTACAGGCAAGACCTTCCTCGCGGTCGCCTATGCGGCCATGCTGTTGGAGCGTGGCATGGTGGATCGCATCGTGCTTTCCCGCCCCGCGGTGGAAGCTGGCGAACGTCTCGGCTTCCTGCCGGGTGATATGCGTGAGAAGGTCGATCCCTATCTCCGCCCGCTCTATGATGCACTTTATGAAATGATGCCTGCCGACAAGGTAGAGCGCGCCCTTGCTGCCGACGTCATCGAGGTGGCGCCGCTCGCCTTCATGCGCGGACGGACGCTCGCCAATTCCGTCGTCATTCTGGACGAAGCGCAGAATACGACGCCGATGCAGATGAAGATGTTCCTCACGCGTCTCGGCGAGAACGGCCGCATGATCGTCACGGGCGATCCGAGCCAGATCGATCTTCCGCCGAACACCAAGTCCGGCCTGGTCGAGGCTTTGGGCATTCTGACCGATGTGCCAGGTATCGTTACCGTAAAGTTCAATGAAAAAGACGTGGTAAGACATCCTTTGGTTGCGGCAATCGTCGAGGCTTATGATAGGAAGGATCGCAACAGCGTCCGACCAACAGACAAAAATGCCTGAAGACAATACTGACGACACCAGCAAGTTGGACATAGAGATCTCTGTCGAAGGCGGCGATTGGGCCTCCGAGGATGAGCTTTACGCACTAGCGTCGCGCGCCATTCATGCTGCGATGTCCGAGGTGACGGACATCGAGGAGGGCCAGACGGTCAGCCTGTTGTTCACCGATGACGAGTCAATCCGGGATTTGAACGCGCGGTTTCGCGACAAGGACAAGCCTACGAATGTGCTTTCCTTCCCCGGTCCCGAAGGCAGCCAGATGCCCGGGATTCCGCCACATTTCGGGGATATTGCGCTTGCCTACGAGACGATCGCGCGCGAAGCGGAAGCCGAGGGCAAGAGCTTCGAACATCACCTTACCCATCTGATTGTGCATGGGTTTTTGCACCTCGCGGGCTATGACCACATAGAGCCGGAAGAGGCCGAGGAGATGGAGGACCTCGAGAGAATAATCCTCCGGGGGCTTGCGATAAGTGATCCTTACGACTAACTTTGGCTGGTCAACCAACTGAAAGACAATGACAGAAAGTTCTTCCATTGCTGTTGCAACCGCGTCTGGCGGTGAAGCAACAACACCCTCCGACGGAGAGGGGCAGAGTCGACCGAGGCGCGTTTCCGACGACGACGTCCCACGACCGTCCTTGTTGCAGAAGATTGGCGAACTGCTCGGCTTGAAGCGCAGCCAGTCAGGATCTGATCTGGTCCGCAGCATCGCCAATGACATGCATGGCGAAGTGACGCCTGCCGAGCAGGCGATGTTCCAAAACATCCTTCACCTCCGGCAGGTTCGTGTCGAGGACGTGATGGTTCCGCGGGCCGAAATCGAGGCCGTGGAAATGTCCACGACCCTCGGCGAGCTGATCAACGTGTTCGAGCGTTGCGCCCATTCGCGCATGCCCGTCTATGTGGAGTCGCTCGATGACCCGCGCGGCATGGTGCACATCCAGGACGTACTGGCGCATATCAGCCGTGCCGCCCGTCCGGTCAGCAATGGCCAGGCGGATGCATCCGGCGAGCCGGTGCTTGAGCTTCATAACATCGACCTGAGCAAGACCATTGGCGAACTGGAGCTGATGCGTCCGTTGCTGTTCGTTCCGCCCTCCATGCTGGCGGCCGATCTCATGGCGCGGATGCAGGCAAGCCGCATCCAGATGGCGCTGGTGATCGACGAATACGGCGGCACGGACGGTCTCGTCTCGCTGGAAGATATTGTCGAGATGGTGGTCGGTGACATCGAAGACGAGCACGACGAGGAAGAGCCCCGCATCGAGCAGATCAGCGAAGGCGTCTTCGTGGTGGATGCGCGCGCCGAGATCGATGAGGTGGCTGCTGCCATCGGCGGCGACTTCCGCGGGGGCGAGCATTCCGAAGAGGTCGACACCATTGGCGGCATGATCTTCAACACGCTCGGCAGGGTTCCGACCCGCGGCGAGGTGGTTGCAGCGGTGCCCGGCTATGAATTCCACATCCTTGATGCCGACCCGCGGCGTGTGAAGCGCGTGCGCATCGTGCAGGGCCGTGCAGTCGATCGCCGCCGCCGTCTGCCCAAGGCAGCTAGCCACGCAGCCGGCATCAGCAGCGGCGACGGCGCATAGGGCCGTTGCGCTTTCAAGATATCTGCAATCAATGACTGGATCGTTTCAGTGTCTTCCGGGCACTGAAACGATCAAAGTTTCGGTTGTCCGCAAGCAGGGCCAACGCCCGTTCCCATTCTTCTAACCGCCTCGCTAGCGCTCATGTGCCCTGCTCCCTGAAGCTACATCAGCCTGGCTAATGCTAATGCTAAGTATTGCTGAAGATGAATATGGTTGCACAACTTTAGGTGCAGCAAAGTTAATCTAGATTAGTAAAGAGACTATGCGTCTTGTTGACGGTATGCTAGGATCCGACGCAACCTTGGAGAGCAATAGATCATGGTTCTTCTATTTGAGGTTACGCTAACGCGTTGAGAGACAAGACGTCGCGTAGCGATCTGACGACCGGTCGATAATATTTCATTGCAAAATGCGGTTTGCCTGCCATGGTTATCTTGAAATTGCCTTCGGGTCAGTTTCTTGTCATTGATTAACAGCATGCGCAATTTCTTGAGGACCTGCCCAGACACAGCCTGAGGACCATCGTTTGATCCAGAGCATCTCGCAAACGAAAGTCCTGACTGATTTTATGGTAAAGGATAAATGAAGAAGAAGAATCCAAATCCGATCGATGTCCATGTTGGAAGCAGAATTAGGCTTCGTAGAAACATGCTCGGCCTTAGTCAGGAACGTTTGGGCGAGAGCCTGGGAATCACATTCCAGCAGATCCAGAAGTATGAAAAGGGCACGAACCGCGTGGGCGCCAGCCGCCTGCAGGCCATAGCGTCGATCCTGAGCACGCCCGTTTCCTTCTTCTTTGAAGGCGCACCTGAAGAAGACGATGAGGGTGGCGTTGGCAAGCTCGCGGAAGATTCCACGCCCTACGTTGCCGATTTCCTGAGCAGTTCGGAAGGCATCCAGCTCAATCGTGCGTTTGTGAAGATCTCTGATCCCAAGATTCGCCGCAAAGTTCTGGAACTCGTGAAAGCCCTGGCTGCGGAGCCGTCAGTGACCGAATGATCGTCGAAAGGAGAATGTTTCTCCTCCCTTCGAGTGTTTGAACTGACTTTCTCTTGACCGGGTGAGGATGCTTTGGATAACAAATCCAGAGCTCAATATCGGCTGCGTTTTTTTCTCAGAGGGGTTAGCCCGTGGCACGCAGGAACTATCTTTTCACCAGTGAGTCTGTTTCCGAAGGTCATCCGGACAAGGTCTGTGACCGCATCTCGGATGAGATCGTGGATCTCGTCTATCGGGAAGCCAAGAAGGAGGGGATGGACCTCTGGAAGGTCCGGGTTGCCTGCGAGACGCTGGCGACCACCAACCGCGTCGTGATCGCGGGTGAAGTGCGTGTGCCCGACAGCCTCCTGAAGAAGGACAAGGACGGGAAAGTGGTCCAGGACAGCCAGGGCCACCCGGTCATCAACCCTTCGAAGTTCCGTGCCGCCGCACGCAAGGCCATTCGCTCTATCGGCTACGAGCAGGCCGGCTTCCACTGGAAGACCGCACGCATCGACGTGCTCCTGCATGGCCAGTCGCCGGACATCGGACAGGGCGTCGACAGTGCTGCCGACCGTCAGGGCGAAGAGGGTGCTGGCGATCAGGGCATCATGTTCGGCTACGCCTGCCGTGAGACTCCGGAGCTGATGCCTGCGCCGATCTACTACGCGCACCTGATCCTCCAGCTTCTGTCGGAAGCCCGCAAGAAGGGTGTTGGCGAGGTTGCCAAGCTGGGTCCGGACGCGAAGAGCCAGGTCACCGTTCGCTACATCGACGGCAAGCCGGTTGAGGCGACGGAAATCGTGCTTTCCACCCAGCATCTGGATGAGAGCTGGGACAGCGCCAAGGTCCGCGAAGTCGTGGAGCCGTTTATCCGCGAAGCTCTGTCGAGCGGCGGATTGCGGATCGCCGACAATTGCCGCTGGTACATCAATCCGACGGGCAAGTTCGTGATTGGCGGACCAGACGGTGACGCAGGCCTCACGGGCCGCAAGATCATCGTTGACACCTACGGCGGTGCTGCACCGCACGGTGGCGGCGCGTTCTCCGGCAAGGACACCACCAAGGTCGACCGTTCGGCAGCCTATGCCGCCCGATATATCGCCAAGAACGTGGTTGCCGCAGGGCTGGCGGATCGCTGCACGATCCAGCTTTCCTACGCGATCGGCGTGGCGCAGCCGCTGTCGATCTATGTCGATCTGCATGGCACCGGCACGGTTTCGGAAGAAGTTGTGGAGATGGCAATCCGTCAGGTGATGGACCTGTCGCCGACCGGCATCCGCCGTCAGCTCGATCTCAACAAGGCGATCTATGCCAAGACTGCCGCTTACGGACATTTCGGCCGTAAGCCTGGTCGGGATGGGTCGTTCTCGTGGGAGCGGCTCGATCTGGTGAAAGAGCTGAGACAGGCCACGGCCAAAGTAGCATAACACTCAAGAGTACATTTCTATGGGCGAAAGCCACCCTGAAAGGTCCACCGAGGCCTTTTTCGGCCGCCGTCGCGGTAAGCGACTGCGGCCTCTTCAACATGACGCACTGAATTCGGTTCTGCCGCAGCTCAAGATCGATCTTGAAAGCAGTCCGCCCGCGAACCTGGCTGAGCTTTTCTCCCAGCCGGTCAAAGAGACCTGGCTGGAGATCGGTTTCGGGGGTGGCGAGCACCTGGTTTCGCATCTTGAGCGCAAGCCCGAGACCGGGTTTATAGGCGTTGAGCCCTTCGTGAATGGAATGGCCAAGCTGACCAGCGCCCTGGAGGACCGGGTGCCGGCCAATCTGCGCCTCCATGATGACGACGCAACGCAGCTCCTGGATTGGCTACCTGAAGCCAGCCTGGATGGGATCGATCTGTTCTATCCGGACCCATGGACGAAGAAGCGCCACTGGAAGCGCCGGTTCGTCAATGAGACGAATCTCGATCGGTTCGCGCGCGTGTTGAAGCCCGGCGGTACATTCCGCTTTGCTTCGGATATCGATACGTATGTGAACTGGACGCTGCTCCACTGCAGAAATCATGACGCCTTCGACTGGAAGGCGGAATCGGTGGAGAGCTGGAGACGGCCGTATGAGTACTGGCCGGGAACGCGATACGAGGCCAAGGCCTTGCGTGAGGGCAGGACGCCTGCCTATCTGACGTTCATACGTCGGTAAATTCAGCAGGAAAATGGGAGGCAATCTCCCGCACAAGGGCCATATGGCCCTTGTGGGTGGAAATTGCCGCCTTAGAAGCGCTTGATTTCGCGGAAGCGCATCGGGTCGATGCCGAGCTGAGCCAGATCGCGGGCGCGCGGGCTGCGGTGTTCGCGAACGGCGTTCGAAACGGCGATGGCGCTTGCTACGGTGTCAAGGAAGTTGCTGATGGTTCTGCGCGTGCTCATGGATGTTCACTCCTCTTTGGTGCGCTGCACAATTCTCGTAGCCCTCATATAGGGGCGGTCAGGCGGAGTTAGGAGTCGGCTTTTGGCAACGCACCTATGCAATTGTGCAACGCACAAAATCGGTCCATAGGCGAGGGCGGGCTGGAAAAGCGCAGAGCAAGCTTGAAAGAACTGGTGGCTTCCGTTATATAGATCGCAAATTCTTGGTCGTTATGGCGAAGAGTGGGTCCGTCCGGTCCCGCTCTTTTTTGTTGGCCGAACGTGCAACGAGGTATCCAGCGGCATGCAGGATGATCGCATTATAAGCGAAACGGGTTCTGAAGCCCGAGTGGCGGCCATCGTCGCCCCAGTGATTGACGCAATTGGCTACAGGCTTGTCCGCGTTAAGTTGTTGAATCAGGACGGCATCACGCTGCAGATCATGGCCGAGCGGCCGGATGGCACGATGACCGTGGATGATTGCGAGCAGGTAAGCCTTGCGGTTTCGCCGGCGCTCGATGTCGATGATCCGATCGATAGCGCCTACCAGCTGGAGATTTCCTCGCCGGGGATCGATCGCCCGCTGGTGAGGCGCGAAGATTTTGCCAATGCCGTTGGTCAGCTTGCCCGTATCGAGACCGCCGTATCGGTTGCCGGACGCAAGCGCTTCCGCGGCACGATCGTCGCTGCCGATGAAGAAGGCATTCAGTTTGAACGCGACAAGGTTGACGAAGGGGACGAAGCAGTTGTTTCTATCCCCTACAATACGATGGCTGCCGCGAAGCTCATTCTCACGGACGCCCTCATCCAGCAGGCCCTGAAGAAGGACAAGCAGGATCGGCGCGATCGCAAGTCCGATGATGAGGACGGCGACGAAGCGGACGACGTGACGGAACACTAGGGAATTCGTGCAGTTGCTCGGGGAGATAGGTTTTCTCGGAGCTGCTCTAACACAAGCTTTTACGTGCAGGGCTGGCGGGCAGCCGGCCTACCCTTAAGGGAGAAATTGAAATGGCAATCAGCGCAAACAGACTGGAGCTTCTTCAAATCGCAGAAGCGGTCGCTCGCGAAAAGTCCATCGACAAGTCGATCGTGCTGCACGCGATGGCTGATGCGATCCAGAAGGCAGCGCGTTCGCGCTATGGCCAGGAGACGAACATCCGCGCCGACATCAACCCGCAGTCGGGCGAGATGAAGCTGCAGCGTCTGATGGAAGTCGTTGACGTCGTCGAAGAACCTGCCCGTCAGATCTCCCTTGATTATGCTCGTACCCGCAACCCGGATGCGCAGGTTGGCGACTTCATCGCCGAGCAGCTCCCGCCCATGGATTTCGGCCGCATCGCAGCCCAGTCTGCCAAGCAGGTCATCGTCCAGAAGGTGCGTGAAGCAGAGCGCGACCGCCAGTACGACGAGTTCAAGGATCGTATCGGCGAGATCGTCAACGGCACCGTCAAGCGCGTCGAGTACGGCAATGTGATCGTTGATCTCGGTCGCGGTGAAGGCATCATCCGCCGTGACGAGCTCATCCCCCGCGAGATCTTCAAGTATGGTGATCGCGTCCGCGCCTATGTCTACGACGTGCGCCGCGAGCAGCGTGGTCCGCAGATCTTCCTGTCGCGTACCCATCCGCAGTTCATGGCGAAGCTCTTCACCATGGAAGTGCCGGAAATCTACGACGGCATCATCGAGATCAAGTCGGTTGCCCGCGACCCCGGTTCGCGCGCCAAGATCGCCGTGATCAGCCATGACTCGTCGATCGACCCGGTCGGCGCCTGCGTCGGTATGCGCGGTAGCCGTGTTCAGGCCGTCGTCGCCGAGCTACAGGGCGAGAAGATCGACATCATCCCGTGGAACGAAAATCCGGCGAACTTCATCGTCAATGCGCTTCAACCTGCCGAAGTCTCGAAGGTTGTTCTCGATGAGGATGCCGAGCGTATTGAAGTTGTGGTCCCGGATGACCAACTATCACTGGCGATTGGCCGTCGCGGCCAGAACGTGCGCCTGGCTTCGCAGATCACCGGCTGGGACATTGACATCCTGACCGAGGAAGAAGAGTCGCAGCGTCGCCAGAAGGAATTCGTTGAGCGCTCGGCGCTGTTCATGGAATCCCTCGACGTGGACGAGATGGTGGGCCAGGTGCTGGCTTCCGAAGGCTTCAGCAGCATCGAAGAAGTTGCCTATGTCGAGCCGACGGAAATTGCCTCGATCGACGGCTTCGATGAGGACACCGCTACCGAGATCCAGACCCGCGCCCGTGAATACCTCGAGCGCCTGGAAGCCGAGCAGGACAAGCGCCGCATCGAGCTTGGCGTTGAAGACGAACTTCGCGAAATCCCCGGCATGACGACCGCCATGATGGTTGCCGTCGGTGAGGATGGCGTGAAGACCGTCGAGGATTTCGCCGGTTATGCTGCGGATGATCTCGTCGGCTGGAAGGAACGCAAGGAAGGTGAGACGAAGTTCACCCAGGGCGTTCTGTCCAACTTCGACATCTCCCGCGCCGAAGCCGAGCAGATGATCGTTTTCGCCCGCGTCAAGGCAGGCTGGATTTCCGAAGAGGAAGCAGCAGCCGAGGCAGAGGATGAATTGGAAGCCGATGTAGCCGAGGAGGATGCAGAAGCAGTTTCTGCATCTTCGGAAGGCTAGGGGAATGTTTAGGGCAGCTTTAGGTCTTGCGAAATCAGATGAACGATCGCACATGTATAGTGACGCGAGAGACGCGCAATCCGGACGAGATGATCCGGTTTGTGGCCGCGCCTGATGGTACGATCGTTCCCGATCTGAGGCACAAGCTGCCCGGGCGTGGCTGTTGGGTCGTTGCCGAGAAGCCCCTGGTTGAGAAAGCTGCGGCCCGTAACATTTTCGCGAAAGCGCTAAAGGCGCCTGTTGTGGTTCCCACGGATCTGGCCGACATGGTCGATTCTCTCATGGTAACCTCAACTTTGGGCACGCTTGGTCTTGCGCGAAAGGCCGGAGCCGTGGCATTGGGTGCTACAAAAGTGGAAGCTGCCGTGCGCAGCGGTAAAGCTATCGCTGTTGTTCATGCGATTGACGCATCGCCCGACGGAATCCGGAAAATTCTTGCCGCGAGGAACGCGGTGGCCCATGCCAGCGGACACGGGGTGCCGGCATTCAGACTCTTTTCTGAGAATGAAATGAGTTTGGCTTTAGGGGCAACAAATGTGATACATGCTGCTTTGTTCGGCCAGGGGGCCGGCGAGGCAGCGCTGAAACGCATGAGAATGCTTGCCGCATATCGGGGCGAAGTTTCCGATAAATTGGCGTCGGCCGCGGCGGGAGCCGCAGAGGATATGGAATGACTGATAGTAAAACCGGTGAAGACAAGACGCTCGGCGTCAATCCGAAGAAAACACTGACGCTCAAGCGCCCGGAGCAGGGAACTGTGCGGCAGAGTTTTTCGCATGGACGCACGAAGAACGTCGTCGTCGAAACCAAGAAGCGCAAATTTGCACGGCCAGACGGAAGTCCCGAGCCAACGGTGACGCCTGCGCCCGCGCCAAAGCCGCGCCCAGCTGCAGCAGCTCCGCAGCAGCAACAGTCCCAGCCGTCGCCACGCCGTGAGCAGCCGCGTCCACAGGGTCGCCCTGGTGGCATGGTTCTGAACGAGCTCTCGAAGAGCGAAATGGATGCGCGTCGCCGCGCTCTGCAGGACTCCAAGGTTCGCGAGGCTGAAGAGCAGCGCCGCAGGATTGCGCTTGAAGCACAGCGCAAGGCCGAAGAGGAAGAGCGCCGTCGTCGCGAGGCTGAAGAGTCCGCCCGCCGTCAGGCTGAGGAAGAAGCCCGTCTGAAGGCTGAGGCTGAGGCTCGCGCCAAGGCTGAAGCAGAAGCTGCGCGCCGCGCGGCCGCAGCTGCTTCCGCACCTGCACCGCAGGGCGAGCAGAGCCGCCCGGCAGCGCCTGCTGGTGAACGCCGCCCGTACCGTCAGGACGGTGGCCGTCCGCAGCGTGCCGATGGTCCGCGCCAGCCGCGTTCCGATGCTCCGCAGCGCCCGGCTCCGATCAACGTTCCTGGCCGTATGCCGCCGGAAGACTCCACGGGCCTCGCAAAGCCTGTTGGTCACAAGGCTGTTGTCGTCAAGAAGCCCGTCAAGGACGATGACGATGTCGGCGCAAAGCGCGGTCCGGCAAAGGTGGAAGCACCTGCCCGTCCTGTTAAGAAGGCTGAAGACGATCGTCGTCGTGGCAAGCTGACGCTCAACACCGCCCTGTCTTCTGACGAGGAAGGCCGCAGCCGCTCGCTCTCCGCGATGCGCCGCCGCCAGGAGAAGTTCAAGCGTTCGCAGCAGCAGGAACAGCGCGAGAAGATCGTGCGTGAAGTCGTGCTGCCCGAGACCATCACGGTTCAGGAGCTCGCCCAGCGTATGGCCGAGCGCGCAGTGGACGTCGTCAAGTACTTCATGAAGCAGGGCCAGATCATCAAGCCCGGTGACGTGATTGATGCCGATACTGCTGAGCTGGTTGCGGTCGAGTTCGGTCACACGGTCAAGCGTGTTGCTGAATCCGACGTCGAAGAGGGCATGTTCAACATCGAGGACAGCGAAGAGACGCTGGTTTCGCGCCCACCGGTCGTCACGATCATGGGTCACGTCGACCACGGCAAGACCTCGCTGCTCGACGCCCTGCGTCATGCAAACGTAGCCGCTGGCGAAGCCGGTGGTATCACCCAGCACATTGGTGCGTATCAGGTTGAACAGAACGGTCAGCTGATCACCTTCATCGATACCCCGGGTCACGCCGCCTTTACGGCAATGCGTGCACGCGGTGCCCAGGCAACCGACATCGCCATCCTGGTGGTCGCTGCCGATGACAGCGTGATGCCGCAGACGATCGAGTCCATCAACCACGCCAAGGCTGCTGGTGTGCCGATCATCGTTGCGATCAACAAGATCGACAAGCCGCAGGCTGATCCGCAGAAGGTTCGCACCGCTCTGCTCCAGCACGAGGTCTTCGTGGAATCCATGGGCGGTGACGTCCTGGACGTCGAGGTTTCGGCGATCAAGAAGATCAACCTGGACAAGCTGCTCGAAGCCATTCTGCTGCAGTCGGAAATCCTTGAACTCAAGGCCAATCCGAACCGTACCGCTGAAGGCGTCGTCATCGAGGCGAAGCTTGATCGTGGCCGGGGCCCTGTTGCCACCGTTCTGGTGCAGAAGGGTACGTTGCATCCTGGCGACATCATCGTCGCCGGCAGCGAGTGGGGCCGTGTCCGCGCACTGGTCGATGACCGTGGCGCACAGATCAAGGCTGCCGGTCCTTCGTTCCCGGTCGAAATTCTCGGCCTTCAGGGTACGCCGCAGGCCGGTGACAGGTTTGCCGTGGTGGATACCGAAGCCCGCGCTCGCGAGATTTCGGAATACCGTAGCCGCAAGGCACGCGAAAAGGCCGTTGCCCGCCAGGCTGGCCAGCGCGGCTCGCTCGAGCAGATGATGTCGCAGCTTCAGTCGAGCGGCCTCAAGGAGTTCCCGCTCATTATCAAGGGCGACGTGCAGGGTTCGATCGAAGCCATCGTGGCAGCGCTCGACAAGCTTGGCACCGACGAAGTTCGTGCTCGCATCGTCCATGTAGGAGCTGGTGCAATCACCGAAAGCGACGTGTCGCTGGCGGAGACGTCAGGCGGTGTGATCCTCGGCTTCAACGTTCGTGCCAACAAGCAGGCACGTGACTTCGCCGAGCGTCAGGGCATCGAGATCCGCTACTACAATATCATCTATGACCTCATCGATGATATCAAAGCGGCCATGTCGGGCCTCCTGTCGCCGGAGCGTCGCGAGACCTTCCTCGGTAATGCCGAGATCCTCGAGGTGTTCAACATCACCAAGGTCGGCAAAGTGGCAGGCTGCCGCGTTACCGAAGGCAAGGTGGAGCGTGGCGCCGGTGTTCGCCTTATCCGCGACAACGTCGTCATCCACGAAGGCAAGCTCAAGACGCTCAAGCGCTTCAAGGACGAAGTGTCCGAAGTCCAGATGGGTCAGGAATGCGGTATGGCCTTCGAGAATTACGAAGACATCCGCGCAGGCGACACCATCGAGGCGTTCCGCGTCGAGCACATTACCCGTACCCTTTAATGAGAAAGCCACCACCGCAGACGCGGTGGTGGTCTTCTTTCGGGTTCGCGATTGGCATTTTGCAGGGATCGCCCAGTCCAGGCTGGCGATCCACTGGCATTGAAATCAAGAAGAAACGCTATGTCCAACGGTCCTTCACAGCGCCAGCTTCGAGTCGGCGAACAGGCGCGTCATGCTCTTGCTCAGGTACTGCAGCGCGATGAACTGCAGGAACCAGCTCTGGACGGCGTAGTGGTATCCATCTCCGAAGTCCGCATGTCGCCCGATCTCAAGATCGCTACAGCCTACATATCGCCGATTGGCGGGGACAAGGACATCATTGTCGCTGCCTTGAACCGCCATGCACGCTTTCTGCGGGGCAGGGCTGCTGCGTATCTGAAGCAGCTCAAATACATGCCGGAATTCAGGTTCCGCATCGATACAAGCTTCGACAATTTTGCCAAGATCGATCGCTTGCTGCGATCGCCGGAAGTCACGCGTGACCTCCGTCATGTTGATGACGAGGGTACGGAGGAGTAGTTACTCCTGTCCATTTTGCCTTCCGGTGAGTTGCCTGGCCGCGTGATGAGCGCGGCGCGCTGCATTCATCCGGAAGGTTTTTGCATTACGAATGAAAGAGACCTTTGATGGCGCGAAGAGGAAACAAAAAAGGCAGGCCCGTTTCTGGATGGATCGTTCTCGATAAGCCCTATCGAATGGGTTCGACGGACGCTGTCGCCAAGATCAAGTGGCTCTTCGGCGCCCAGAAGGCTGGGCATGCCGGAACGCTGGACCCGCTGGCGTCGGGCCTGCTGCCGATCGCGCTTGGCGATGCAACCAAGACCGTGCCCTATGTCATGGATGGCGCCAAGGTCTACCGCTTCACGATCACCTGGGGTGAGGAGCGGACGACGGACGATCTGGAAGGTGCGGTGGTCAAGACCTCCGACAATCGCCCGACGCGCGAGCAGATCGAGGCAGTCCTGCCGAACTATACCGGCGTCATCATGCAGGTTCCGCCCACCTATTCAGCTATCAAGATCGCCGGCGAGCGCGCCTACGACCTCGCCCGTGAGGGTGCTGAGGTCGAGATTGCGGCGCGTGAAGTCGAGATCCTGCGTCTCGATATCGTCGAGATCCCGAATGCTGACAGCGTCGTGATGGAAGTGGAGTGCGGCAAGGGCACCTATGTCCGCTCGCTTGCACGTGACATAGGCCGGGATCTTGGCTGCTACGGCTATATCTCGGATCTGCGCCGGACGGAGGTTTATCCGTTCGCGGAAGCGAACCTCGTTCCGCTGGATACCCTGCTGGCTCTGGCGGAGGAGCATCCCGAGCCTGTTGACCGGTTCGCCGCGCTGGACCAGTTCCTGCTGGGTACTGAATCCGCGATGGAAGGCATTCCCGAAGTTGCGCTTCATGAAGATGCAGCCCAGCGCGTGCGCCTCGGAAATCCGGTGATCGTGCGTGGCCGGGATGCGCCGGTCGAGGCTCCGGAGGCCTGGGCCAGTGCACGCGGCCGCCTGCTTGCCATCGGTGTGATCGAGCAGGGCATGTTCAAACCCAAGCGGGTATTCGGCGCCTGATTGCATACGGTCCGGGAGTTGAGGTTTCGGCGGCTCGCCCCAATGGGGCGGGCCGTCTTTGCTTGGTGAGATCGGTTCTCAGTTGATGCCGGGTGTGGAACCCAAAGCGCAGGCAGGTGCAAGAATGTAACCCGCCTCCGTGCACTGGTTGAAGCATTTGGAAAAATCTGCATCGAAAATGCAGGCCGATGCAGCGCCGACCGAACAGAAGGTTGCAAGGGCTAAGACCGAAGAAATAAGAAACGTCCTCATATTAGTCTCCAATATATCATCAATAAAAGATGGTCATCCAAAGATGATCATCTTGATAACGCCTAATCCCTTTAAGACATTACGTAAAGTTAAGTTTTATTAACCTAATAGTAAACTGTAATGTCTGCTCCAAATGGACGTGCGCGGGGCCTGAGCCGACAAAGGAGGATCTTTTGTCGTTTAGCCGGCGTCGGTTGCAACGCTTTCGCCCTTCCTGCATTAATGGGGCTGGCCGGATACGAGAGCGAATGCAGAAGACACGGGCGGATGAACATGGCGGTAGTTCCCACGCAGGGAACGGTTTGGTCAGGCGCTTTCGCATTTGGTGGGGGCGTCCGAAGCCTATCGGTTTCTTCCTTGCGCTGCTGATTGCCGCGACTGTTCTTCCTGCGCTTGGAATTTCAGCGGTTTTGCTCAAACGAAACGACCTGGCGCAGCGCGAAATCACGACCACGCTGGCCGCCGGAATGGCGGCCTCGATCGCTGAAGCGGTCGATCGGGAACTCAATGGCGTCATCACGACGCTGCGAGTCATGGCAACGTCTCCTACTTTGGCCAATAATGATCTCGGGCCGTTCTACACCAGGGCCGTCGACGCCCTCGCGGGGACAGGCTCGTATCTTTTGATCATCGATCAAGGATTCAACCTCCTGATGAACACGCGTGTGCCGTTCGGCACGCCGCTCGGCAAGTCGGTCAATCCGGCTCTGGTGGAGACGGCACTCTCGTCCCGTGCAACGAACGTGTCGAACATCTTCTATGGAGCTATCCCCGACAGGTGGGTCTTCAACGTGCTCTATCCGGTTTTTCCGGAGAACCAGCCACCCCGCGTCCTGGCAATCTCGCAGAATGCGGATTCGATGGCTACGACGCTGTCGCAGCATCTTCTGCGCGGCGGCTGGCACGCGTCTTTGCTTGATCGTGAGAACAAGGTCATCGTTTCAACCTCAGCCGACGATACGGTCGGCGAACCGTTTTTCCTGAATGTCGGCAACAGCAGTTCCGCGGGTATGGTGCGCTACACCGAGGGCGGGGACGAGCTCTACCTGACGGTGATGGACGAATCCAACTTCAGTGGCTGGAAGGTCGTGGCCTGGGCGCCTGTCTCTGTCATCGAGTCACCTATGCGGCGGACGCTGTCGCTGCTCTTCGCGGGCAGTCTTATCGTCCTGGTGATCGGTGCGGGAACGGCGCTGATGGTGGGCAGGCAGATCACCCGCCCAATCCGCAGGTTGGCAGCAGACGCCCGCAGGCTTGGAGCCGGCGAACCGGTGTCCGGCGCCATCTATCCCATCACCGAGATGACAACCGTCTCTTCGGCCCTGGCTGAGGCCGCGAGAAACCGCAAGCAGGCGGAGAACGAGATCCGCCTTCTCATGCGTGAGGTGGCTCATCGCGCCAAGAACCAGCTGACCGTCGTTTCCTCCATGGCCAAGCAGACGGCGCGGCATGCCCGCTCGCTGCCGACATTCCTCGACTCGTTCCAGAAGCGCATCTACGGCCTTGCCCGCTCGACCGATCTGCTGATCGCCGGCGGTGCAGTGGGTGTGGAGCTGAAGGAGCTTATCACGGTCCAGGTGGAGCCATTCAGGCCGGACGATCCCAAACGGCTCGAGATCAATGGACCGGCCTTCCGGCTTGCCAACCAGGCGGCGCAGACGATTGGGCTTGCGATCCACGAACTTGCCACCAACGCCTCCAAGTATGGCGCGTTTTCCGCAAGCGGTGGCAAGCTCCACGTCTCATGGAAGATCGAAGGCGAAGCGCTTGTCTTCGTCTGGCAGGAGTTCGTCAGCCGCGCGCGGCGCAAGCCGGTCATCCGCAGCGGCTTCGGTACCGAGATCATCGACAGGATGCTGGGCGGTACGTTCGATGCCGAGATAGAACGCAACTTCCTGCCGAAGGGCCTGGAATGCATCTTCCGCATTCCCGTTGCGCGCATCGCCGCCGAGAGCGTCCATGTGGTCCAGGCGGCCGCGGAATAGGACTACTCTCGCCGTTTTGGCGGTTTTCGCTAGCATTGAAGGCCACAATGCCCTATATGCGCGATGTGCTGCCGTGCGTGGTGCACGGCCCACGACCCTGGCTGAACGACATCTCGGCTATGGGCGCCTCAATCCTCCCGTAAGTTAGAAAGGATATACGATGTCGATTACTGCCGAGCGCAAACAGGAACTCATGCAAGCATTTGCAACTGCTAAGGGCGACACTGGTTCGCCTGAGGTGCAGGTTGCCATCCTGTCGGAGCGCATCAAGAACCTGACCGAGCACTTCAAGGATCACAAGAAGGACAACCACTCCCGCCGTGGTCTTCTGAAGCTCGTTTCGCAGCGCCGTAGCCTCCTCGACTACCTGAAGGGTAAGGACGAGGGACGTTACCAGACGCTGATCGAAAAGCTCGGACTGCGTCGCTAATCTAAAGGCGGGTCCTTCAGCATGGAAGGACCCGCCTTTGGCATAAGCTTCGCGCCTGATGCGCGAAGTTTTGAGACGGATGGGTCATGGGGCAGGATTGCAGGACGCTTGATTACAAGCTTCCCGTTGTCTTGCCCGTGGCTGGTCCCACGAATGGAAAGGGCTCTGCACCGATGCAGGGCCAACACGTAAGGACAAGACATGTTCAAGGAACATAAAGTCGAGATCGAATGGGCTGGGCGTCCGCTCATCCTCGAAACGGGCAAGATCGCCCGCCAGGCAGACGGCGCCGTTCTGGCCACCTACGGTGAGACCGTCGTTCTCGCCACCGTCGTTTCGGCGAAGGAGCCGAAGCCGGGCCAGGATTTCTTCCCGCTCACCGTCAACTACCAGGAAAAGTCGTTCGCTGCGGGCAAGATCCCCGGCGGCTACTTCAAGCGTGAAGGCCGTCCGAGCGAAAACGAGACGCTCGTTTCCCGCCTGATCGACCGCCCGATCCGCCCGCTCTTCGTGGAAGGCTACAAGAACGACACGCAGGTTGTTGTGACCGTTCTGCAGCACGACCTCGAGAACAATCCTGACATCGTTTCGATGGTTGCCACCTCGGCAGCTCTGACGCTGTCCGGCGTTCCATTCATGGGCCCGGTCGGCGCGGCACGCGTTGGCTACATCAATGGCGAGTACGTTCTGAACCCGCATCTCGACGAGATGGCCGAGACGAAGCTCGACCTCGTTGTCGCCGGTACGTCTGACGCCGTTCTGATGGTTGAATCCGAAGCTCAGCAGCTTTCGGAAGAAGTCATGCTGGGTGCCGTTACGTTCGGCCATCGTGGCTTCCAGCCGGTCATCGATGCGATCATCAAGCTCGCTGAAGTTGCCGCCAAGGAACCGCGCGACTTCCTGCCGGAAGACCTGAGCGCGCTTGAAGCCGAGATGCTGAAGATCGCCGAGAGCGACCTGCGCGAGGCTTACAAGATCATCGACAAGCAGGCTCGCTATGCCGCCGTCGACGCTGCCAAGGCCAAGGTCAAGGCTGCCTTCACGCCTGCTGAAGGCGAAGAAGCTGCATGGTCCGCCGAGCAGGTTGCGACCGTGTTCAAGGCCCTGCAGGCCAAGATCGTTCGCTGGAATATTCTCGACACCGGCAGCCGCATCGACGGCCGCGACCTGAAGACGGTTCGCAAGATCGTTTCGCAGGCTGGCGTCCTTCCACGCACGCACGGTTCGGCGCTGTTCACCCGTGGTGAGACGCAGGCGCTGGTTGTTGCGACGCTGGGTACCGGTGAAGACGAGCAGTACATCGATACGCTCACCGGCACCTACAAAGAATCCTTCATGCTGCACTACAACTTCCCGCCCTACTCGGTCGGTGAGACGGGTCGCATGGGTTCGCCGGGTCGCCGCGAAATCGGCCACGGCAAGCTGGCATGGAGAGCGCTCCATCCGCTGCTGCCGGCTCCGGATCAGTTCCCCTACACCATCCGCGTTGTTTCCGAGATCACCGAGTCCAACGGCTCGTCCTCGATGGCAACGGTCTGCGGCACCTCGCTCGCACTGATGGATGCAGGCGTTCCGCTGGCAAAGCCGGTGGCCGGTATCGCCATGGGCCTGATCAAGGAAGGCGAGCGCTTCGCCGTGCTGAGCGACATCCTTGGCGACGAGGATCACCTCGGCGACATGGACTTCAAGGTCGCTGGTACCGATGAAGGCATCACCTCGCTGCAGATGGACATCAAGATCACCGGCATCACCGAGGAGATCATGAAGATCGCCCTCGACCAGGCCAAGGACGGTCGTCTGCACATTCTCGGCGAAATGGGTGCAGCCCTGTCGCAGAGCCGCTCAGAGCTCGGCCAGTTCGCGCCGCGCATCGAAGTGATGCAGATCCCGACCGACAAGATCCGTGAAGTTATCGGCACGGGCGGCAAGGTGATCCGCGAGATCGTCGAAAAGACGGGCGCCAAGATCAACATCGAGGATGACGGCACGATCAAGATCGCTTCGTCGAACGGCAAGGAGATCGAGGCCGCCAAGAAGTGGATCCACTCCATCGTGGCAGAGCCGGAAGTTGGCGAAATCTACGAAGGCACGGTCGTGAAGACCGCTGACTTCGGCGCATTCGTGAATTTCTTCGGTCCGCGTGACGGTCTGGTTCACATCTCGCAGCTGGCCCAGGACCGCGTCCAGAAGACCACGGACGTCGTCAAGGAAGGCGACAAGGTTTTCGTGAAGCTCATGGGATTCGACGAGCGCGGCAAGGTTCGCCTTTCCATGAAGGTTGTCGACCAGACAACCGGCAAGGAAATTGCTCGCGAGAAGAAGGAAGACGAGGGCCAGGCGGCCCAGGGCTAAGCCCTTCTTCTTTTCAGATACGAAAGGGCGCGGCAACTCCGCGCCCTTTTGCTTTTCATGATGGCGGCGCGTAGAAGATGCGGCATCCGCCATCGATTGCCAGCGCACTGTACGGGACCACCCCATGAATGAAGCCCTGCCCACCCTGCTGTTTCCCTTCGAACGCGGCATCCTAGATGTGCCGGGCAAGGGGGAGCGCGTGCTCGTCCTCGGAGCCTCTGCAGGCTTTCGCATGCCGGATGGAGCGGCCGCAGATGTGACAGCCGTTCAGGATTTCCGCCCGGATTATCTGGCGCTTGAGAAGGCCGGCTTTCATGCCGTTGCTGAGGCTGAAGGCGAGGGCTATGATCTGGCTCTCATCCTGCTTGGACGGCACCGCCGCGAGAACGAACTCCGCTTCGCAGAGGCACTGACGCGGGTGAAGCCCGGCGGCCTGATCGTCGCGGCCGGCACCAAGAAGGACGGTGCCCCAAGCGTCGCCAAACGGATGGGTGAGATGGTGCCCATCGTTGAGCAGATGTCCAAGCACCACGGCATCGTATTCTGGTCTGTGCGCCCCGAGGCGCTTGATGCCGCCACCATTGCTCCGCTGTTCCCGGAAGCGGTGATGACGCCGGAAGGGTTCGAGACGGCAGTCGGCGGGTTCTCGGAAGGCAGGATCGACGAAGGTTCGCAGCTTCTGCTCAGGAGCTTGCCAGAGAAGCTCACCGCTTCGACGGGTCGTATTGCCGATTTCTGCGCCGGCTGGGGTTATCTCTCTGTTGAGGTGGCTCGGAAGTATCAGATGGGCGCGCTCGATCTCTACGAGGCCCACAGGCGCTCCCTTGAGGCAGCCAAGCGCAACTTCGAGAAGCTCGCACCGGATGCACCCGCAGGTTTCCATTGGCATGATCTGGTGAGTGAGAGGGTCGCCGGTCGCTATGACGCGATCATCATGAACCCACCGTTCCACCAGTCGCGCTCGGCCGAACCCGACCTTGGCAAGGCCATGATCAAGGCTGCATCCGCAGCAATGAAGCCGGGCGGCCGCCTGTACCTCGTGGCAAACAGGGGGCTACCGTATGAAGCCGTGCTGAAGGAGCATTTCTCCGCCAGCGGCGAAGTTGCCCGCGGCGGTACGTTCAAGGTGCTGTGGGGACGTCGATAAGTAGAGCGACAACCGCTTTTGCAATCTTCACGTGTGTAGGGTTGTGGGTGTATAAGTAAGCTGTTGGGGGCAGAAGCAGCAGCGCCTAGAACACTTCAGTGTTTCACGGAAACTCTGAAGTGATCTAGGCAATTGTTTCAACGCAATTCCGGACGGAAAACCGGATCCCACTTTTTCTGGAATTGCTCTAGGCCAGCAGGTGCAACCAAGGAAGATGGGCTTCCCTGGCTGCGGCAACAGCCTTGCTCTCTACTAAGGAGGTATCGCCATGTGGTTTTGGCCACTGACGATAGGCTTCAGGCTTAGAAAAACACGGACGTGTTGGTCTCTTGAGATCCGTGTTGGACTGATACTCTAGCCAAAGGGGGCCAGGTTGGCGCCTGGTCCCACCTCCTTAATATAGCTCGGCCGTACCTGCGTATCAAGCTGAACGGTTGTTCGCCCCCGCAAACGAAAAAAGCCGCCTCGAGGGCGGCTTTTTGCGCATCATTTAAGATGGACTTACTTGGCGCTCGCTGCAGCTTCGGCTTCGGCCTTTTCCTGCGCCTCGCCGGTCGACTTCAGCTCTTCCAGAGCCGGCATCGAGACGATGTTGTAGCCGGAATCCACGTAGTGGATCTCGCCGGTGACACCGCTCGCCAGGTCCGACAGCAGGTAGAGTGCTGATCCACCAACGTCATCAATGGTGATGTTGCGGCGAAGCGGCGAGTTGCGCTGCTGGTAGGAGAACATGTGGCGCGCGTCAGCGATGCCTGCACCAGCCAGCGTACGGACCGGGCCAGCGGAGATCGCGTTGACGCGGATGCCCTTCGGGCCAAAGTCATTGGCGAGGTAGCGAACGCTCGCTTCCAGGCCTGCCTTGGCAACGCCCATGACGTTGTAGTTCGGCATGACGCGCACAGAGCCCGCGTAGGTGAGGGTGAGCAGGTTGCCGCCGTTCGGCATCAGCTCCACCGCCTTGCGGCTCACTTCCGTGAACGAGTAGCAGGAGATCACCATCGTGCGGATGAAGTTCTCGCGCGTGGTGTTGGCGTAGAGGCCCTTCAGCTCGTTTCGGTCGGAGAACCCGATAGCGTGAACGAGGAAGTCGATCGTGCCCCATTCGTCTTTCAGCGTTGAGAACACCGCGTCGATAGAGGCGCTGTCTTCCACATCGCAGGGGAGGAGAAGCTTGGAGCCGAGCTGGTCGGCCAGAGGCTTCACGCGGCGGCCAAAAGCTTCACCCTGGTAGGTGAAGGCCAGTTCCGCGCCATGGGCGGCAAGCTTCTTCGCGATGCCCCAGGCAATGGAGTGGTCGTTTGCCACGCCCATCACCAAACCCCGCTTGCCCTTCATTATTGGTTCCATGCAAGGTTCCCCTTAGCCGTTGTAGCGTTGGAAGACCAACGTCGCGTTCGTGCCGCCAAAACCGAAGGAGTTGGAGAGAACGGTGTCGATCTTGGCATTGTCGATACGCTTGCGAACGATGGGCACGCCGTCGAACTCAGGGTCGAGCTCGGTGATGTGGGCGCTTTCCGCGATGAACCGCTCCTGCATCTGCAGGATCGAGTAGATCGATTCCTGAACGCCAGCCGCACCCAGCGAATGGCCGGTAAGCGACTTGGTCGATGCCGTCGGCGGGATGTTGTCGCCGAAGACTTCACGCAGCGCGCTGATCTCGGCGCTGTCGCCGACAGGCGTCGAGGTGCCGTGCGTGTTGATGTAGTCGATCGGAGCGTCCACCGTAGCGATGGCCTGACGCATGCAGCGGATAGCGCCTTCGCCGGACGGGGCGACCATGTCGTAGCCGTCGGACGTTGCACCATAGCCAACGACCTCAGCGTAGATCTTGGCGCCGCGGGCCTTGGCATGCTCCAGTTCCTCAAGAACCAGAACGCCCGCACCGCCTGCGATAGCAAAGCCGTCGCGTGAGACGTCATAGGCACGCGAAGCCGTAGCAGGCGTGTCATTGTACTTGGAGGTCATCGCGCCCATGGCGTCGAAGAGGTCGGACATGGTCCAGTCCAGATCTTCGTGACCGCCGGCAAAGATGATGTCCTGCTTACCCCACTGGATCAGCTCAAATGCATTGCCGATGCAGTGCGACGAGGTCGCGCAGGCCGAGGAGATCGAGTAGTTGACGCCGTGGATCTTGAACCAGGTCGCGAGCGTGGCGGATGCCGTCGACGACATCGCCTTCGGCACGGCGAACGGTCCGATGCGCTTCGGGCTGTTGTTCTTGCGAACGACGTCGGCAGCTTCCACGATGGCGCGGGTGGAAGGACCGCCCGAACCCATCACGATGCCGGTGCGCTCGTTGGTGATCTCGCTTTCGGTCAGGCCTGCGTCGGCAATGGCCTGGTCCATGGCGACATGGTTCCAGGCAGCGCCCTTCGACAGGAACCGCATCGCGCGGCGGTCTACCAGTTCACTCGGGTCGAGAGTGGGCTTTCCCCATACCTGGCAGCGGAATCCGTGTTCAGCAAAATCTTCCGAAAAACTGATGCCGGACTTTGCTTCACGCAGGGATTCGATAACTTCCTGGGCATTATTCCCAATGGAAGAAACAATGCCGAGGCCCGTGACTACGACGCGTCTCATATAGCTTCTCCTTGGGCACCCAGGGAGTCAGGTGCCCTCGCGTGGTTGATCGTGTAAGCGGCGTCTATCAAGCTTCCTGCTTGAAAAGGCCTACCCGCAGGTCACTGGCCTTGTATATGGTCTCGCCATCGGCCTTCAACCATCCATCCGCCATTCCAAGGACCAGACGGCCGCGCATGACGCGCTTGAAGTCGATCCCGTATTCGACCTTCTTGGTCGCAGGCGTCACCATGCCACTGAACTTCACTTCGCCCGTGGAAATCGCACGGCCCTTGCCGGGCTCGCCGAGCCAGCCGAGGAAGAAGCCGGTCAGCTGCCACATGGCGTCCAGGCCCAGGCAGCCGGGCATGACAGGATCGCCAATGAAGTGGCACGGGAAGAACCAAAGGTCAGGCTTAATATCGAATTCGGCGCGGATGTAGCCTTTGCCGTATTCGCCACCAGTCTCGCTCACGTCAGTAATTCTGTCGAACATCAACATCGGCGGCGCTGGAAGCTGGGCGTTGCCTTGGCCAAAAAGTTCGCCTCGAGCACAAGCCAAAAGCTCTTCGTAACTATAGCTGGATTTCTGTTGCGCCATCATGCCCTTCTCACTTCACACCCGATGCTTTCAGGGGGTATGTTTTCCACCTCCCTATCACAGCTTGTTTCCGGTAGGAAACCGTACAAGCACAAATTCGGCAAGAAAGCGCCAGCAGTATCAACATTCTGGGCGCTATTGATCGGACCCTCCCCCACAGATATATATCTCTGTAGGTCGAAAGGTGCATTCCGTGCCTCTGACGATCCTAACCAAAGGGAACCGTTTCCTTGAGCGATGTGACTGAGCGCGACATTTCCAATCTTGAAGCCCGGGTTCGCGAGGCTGGCCTTCGGCCAACCCGGCAACGCCTAGCTTTGGCGAGCCTGCTGTTCGCGCACGGCGACCGGCATGTCTCGGCTGAGGATCTGCATGAGGAAGCGCTCCAGGCTGGTGTGCAGGTTTCGCTCGCAACGGTCTACAACACCCTGCACCAGTTCACCGAGGCTGGCATGCTGCGGATCCTCCCGGTTGAGGGGTCGAAGACCTATTTCGACACCAATACGTCCGAGCACCATCACTTCTTCTATGAAGGCGAGGAACGTCTGGTCGACATTCCCGACGGAAATATGGCCGTGACTAACCTGCCTGAGCCGCCTGAAGGCATGGAAATCGCTCACGTCGACATCCTGGTGCGCCTGCGGCCGAAGCGTAAGCACTAGGCTTCGCGCGCGGCGCAAGGCGCAGCCGCTCAGGCTTCCGTCGTTTCCTTAGGCCGGCGAATTTCCGGCAGCGCCTCCATTACGATCGGCTTCAGCTTGAACAAGCCGGACTCAGCCAGTTCGAAGAAGCGCTTGCGCATGCGCGGTTCCCAGAAATTGTTGATGTGATCCGCCACTCCATGGGCCGCCGCCTGGGGAGACTGGCTTTCAAAGAAGGTCGCGATCTGGTTTGCCATGTAGACGAGACGTTCGTCCGTCGTCTGGCCCTCGTCATGCGACATGGTCGGACACTCCTATGCGTTCGTCATGGGTGAAAACATCATACTCGTCTCCGCGCACGAGCGCGACCAGCGTGATGCCCGCAGCCTCAGCCGTGCGGACTGCCAAGGCGGTCGGCGCTGAAACTGCGATAATGATGGGTGCGCCGATGGCAGCCGATTTCTGTACCATCTCAACTGACACACGGCTGGTTATGACGACGGCACATTCCCGGGCATCGATCTTCATGCGCGATAGTGCACCGGCCAGCTTGTCCAGCGCATTGTGCCTGCCGACGTCTTCGCGGGCGGCGAGGATGCCTTCGCCAGGCCTGTAGATGCCTGCCGCGTGCACAGCTCCGGTAGCCCGGTGAAGCACCTGCTTTTCAGACAGCAGACGGACGGATTCAACAATCTGGTCGTGGGTCAGGCGGAACCCGCTCGCGACACTCGGTACGTCGCGCATGGCCTCCTCAATGGACTCGATGCCACAGAGGCCACAGCCCACGGGGCCTGCGAGCCTGCGTCGCCGTGCCTCAAAGCGATGGTTGGCCGTATCCTTGAGCCGGATCTGGACGTCGAAACCGACTTCCAGATCCTGAACATCGATACTCTCGATCTCGTCCGGTGAGGCGATAATCCCCTCGGTCAGGCTGAAGCCGAGGGCGAAGTCTTCCAGATCTGCAGGCGTCGCCATCATGACGGCATGTGTCGTGCCGCCGTAGGAGAGGGCGACGGCGGTTTCCTCCGGCAGTGTGCGCGGCTCTTGCCGCACGCCATCGCGGCGTTGGGCAAGACGCGGAAACGAGGCGAGCGGCGAGGTCACGGCTTCAGCGTCACTCAGCCGGTTCTGCATGCACGATCCGGCGGCTGCGCTTGGCCTGATCGTTATAGTCGCGCTGCCACTCGGTCGGCCCATTGGACGGTGATACCTGGACGGCGGTCACCTTGTATTCCGGGCAGTTCGTGGCCCAGTCGGAATATTCGGTGGTCACCACATTCGCCTGCGTGTCCGGATGGTGGAAGGTCGTATAGACCACGCCCGGCGCCACGCGATCGGTAATCCTGGCGCGCAGGCTTGTCTCGCCCGAGCGGCTCGCGAGCTTCACGTAGTCGCCATCGCGAATGCCGCGATCCTCCGCGTCGTTCGGGTGGATTTCCAGCCGGTCTTCCTCATGCCAGGTCATGTTGGCCGTGCGTCGCGTCTGCGCGCCGACGTTGTACTGCGAGAGGATACGGCCAGTGGTGAGCAGCAGCGGGAAGCGTGGTCCGACCTTCTCGTCCGTGGGCACATAGGCGGTGCGGATGAAGCGGCCCTTGCCGCGCACGAAACCGTCCATATGCATGACCGGCGTGCCGAGCGGAGCCTTCTCGTTGCACGGCCACTGGACAGAGCCGACACGGTCGAGCAGATCGAAGGAGACGCCGGCGAAGGTCGGCGTGGTCTTGGCAATTTCGTCCATGATCTCGGACGGGTGCTGGTAGTTCCAGTCGAGGCCCAAGGCCTGCGCCATCTTCTGCGTGACTTCCCAGTCCGCGTATTTGTTCTTCGGCTCCATCACCTTGCGGACGCGGTTGATGCGCCGTTCGGCATTGGTGAAGGTGCCGTCCTTCTCGAGGAAGGTGGAGCCCGGCAGGAAGACGTGGGCGTAGTTGGCCGTCTCGTTGAGGAACAGGTCGTGGACGACGACGCATTCCATGGCGGCAAGGCCAGCGGCCACGTGCTTCGTGTTCGGGTCGGACTGAAGGATGTCCTCGCCCTGGACGTAGAGGCCCTTGAACGAACCATCGACAGCGGCATCCAGCATGTTGGGGATGCGCAGGCCCGGCTCGTTGTCGAGCTTCACGCCCCAGAGGCTCTCGTAGACGGCGCGGGTGGCGTCGTCGGCGATGTGGCGGTAGCCCGGCAGTTCGTGTGGGAACGAGCCCATGTCGCAGGAGCCCTGCACGTTGTTCTGGCCGCGCAGCGGGTTCACGCCGACGCCCGGGCGCCCGATGTTGCCGGTTGCCATGGCGAGGTTGGCAATAGCCATGACGGCCGTGGAGCCCTGGCTGTGTTCGGTGACGCCGAGGCCGTAGTAGATCGCGGCATTGCCGCCGGTGGCATAGAGGCGGGCGGCGGCGCGAACCTGCTCGGCCGGAACGCCGGTGTATTTCTCAACGGCCTCGGGGCTGTGTTCAGGCTGGAGCACGAACTCGGCCCAGTCCTGGAAGGCATCCCAGTCGCAGCGTTCGCGGACGAACTGCTCATCGACCAGACCTTCCTCGACGATGACATGGGCAAGTGCGGTCAGCATCGCGACGTTGGTCCCGGGGCGGAGCGGAAGGTGGTAGTCGGCCTGAACGTGCGGCGTGCGGACCAGATCGATGCGGCGCGGGTCGATCACGATCAGCCGTGCGCCTTCGCGCAGCCGCTTCTTCATGCGGGAGCCGAAGACCGGGTGCGCGTCGGTAGGGTTCGCGCCGATGACCAGGACCACGTCGGTATGCTCGACTGAGTCGAAGTCCTGCGTACCGGCCGAGGTGCCGTAGGTCATGCGCAGACCGTAGCCGGTGGGCGAATGGCAGACGCGGGCGCAGGTGTCGACGTTGTTGTTGCCAAAGCCCTGACGGACCAGCTTCTGGACCAGATAGGTCTCCTCGTTGGTGCAGCGCGACGAGGTGATGCCGCCGACGGAGCCTTTCCCGTACTGGTACTGCAGGCGGCGGAATTCCTTGGCAATATAGGCGAACGCCTCATCCCAAGACACTTCCTGCCACGGATCAGTGATCTTCTCGCGGATCATCGGGTTAAGGATGCGGTCCTTGTGGGTCGCATAGCCCCAGGCAAAGCGGCCTTTCACACAGGAGTGGCCGCGATTGGCCTGACCTTCCTTGTAGGGCACCATGCGGACGACTTCCTCGCCGCGCATTTCCGCCTTGAAGGTACAGCCGACGCCGCAATAGGCGCAGGTGGTGACCGCCGACCACTCGGGCATACCCTTCTCGATGACGGTCTTTTCGCGCAGCGCGCCCGTCGGGCAGGCCTGCACGCAGGCTCCGCAGGAGACGCATTCGGACTCAAGGAACGGATCGTCCATGCTGGCGGCGATGCGGCTTTCAAAGCCGCGACCTTCCACCGTCAGAGCAAAGGTGCCCTGCACTTCGCCGCAGGCGCGGACGCAGAGCGAGCAGACGATGCACTTGGCCGGATCGTAAGCGAAATATGGGTTCGAAAGGTCCTGCTCGCGGAAATGCGGGTTCGTGTCGCCGTGAAGCAGCGGGGCGACATGGTTCTCCCCATTCGGGCCATAGCGGTTTTCGGTGAGGCCCACCTTTGCCGCCATCTCGACCATGTCGCAATCGCCCTCGGCGCAGGCCGGGCAATCTGCAGGATGGTCGGACATGTAGAGTTCCATCACGCCGCGGCGGATGGAGCCCAGGCGGTCCGTCTGAGTGGCGACCTTGATACCCTCGGCCACGGGCGTGGTGCAGGAGGCAGGAGTGCCGTTGCGGCCTTCGATCTCGATCAGGCAGAGACGGCAGGAGCCGTAGGCCTTCATCATGTCATTGGCGCAAAGCTTCGGCACTTCGATGCCGGCTTCGCGGGCCGCGCGCATGATGGACGTGCCTTCCGGAACCGTTACTACCTTGCCGTCGATGGTCAGCGTGACCATACGGTCGGACTTGGAGGCAGGGGTGCCGTAGTCGATTTCATTTACCATGCACATGGCGCTTCTCCTTTTCCGCCGCTCACTCAGCCGCTTGGCGCAGGGGCGCAGGGCGGAAATCTTCCGGGAAGTGGGTTATCGCGCTCATCACCGGATATGGGGTGAAACCACCCAAAGCGCAAAGAGATCCAAATTTCATCGTGTTGCAGAGGTCGGTCACGATCTCGAGCTGGCGCTCGGGCTCGACGCCGTCTGCAAGACGATCCAGCACCTCGACACCGCGCGTGGAACCGATGCGGCAGGGGGTACACTTGCCGCAGGACTCGACGGCGCAGAACTCCATGGCGAAACGCGCCTGCTTCAGCATGTCGACCGAGTCATCGAAAACGACGATGCCGGCGTGGCCGATCAGGCCATCCTTGGCAGCGAAGGCTTCGTAGTCGAAGGGCGTGTCGAAGAGCGATGGCGGGAAATAGGCGCCCAGCGGTCCGCCCACCTGCACCGCGCGAACCGGACGGCCCGTGGCCGTGCCGCCGCCGATGTCCTCCACGATTTCGCCGAGCGTCAGGCCAAAGGCCGCCTCGAACAGGCCACCATGTTTCACGTTGCCGGCTATCTGGATCGGGATCGTGCCGCGTGAGCGGCCCATTCCGAAGTCCTTGTAGAATGTTGCGCCGCGATCCATGATGATCGGCACAGACGCAAGCGAAATCACGTTGTTGATGACGGTCGGGCGGCCAAGGAAGCCCTCATGCGCTGGCAGCGGCGGCTTGGCGCGCACCATGCCACGCTTGCCCTCCAGGCTGTCGAGCAGCGCGGTTTCCTCGCCGCAGACATAGGCGCCGGCGCCCATGCGCACCTGCAGCTCAAAGGCGTGGCCTGAGCCGAGGACGCTAGGCCCGAGGACGCCTGCATTGCGCGCCACCTCGATAGCCTGATTGAGCACCGTCTCTGCGTAGGGATATTCGGAGCGCAGATAGATGTAGCCACGGGTCGCGCCAACAGCGATGGCTGCGATGATCATGCCTTCGATCAGGACGAAGGGGTCGCCTTCCATGATCATGCGGTCGGCGAAAGTACCGGAATCGCCTTCGTCGGCGTTGCAGATGATGTATTTCTGCGGGCCCCTGGCGTCGAGCACGGTCTTCCACTTGATGCCGGTCGGGAAGCCCGCGCCGCCCCGTCCGCGCAGGCCGGACTCCGTCACCTGCTCGACGATCTGCTCCGGTGTCAATGCGAGGGCGTTGCGCAGGCCGCGTAGACCTCCATGCGCCTCATAATCCTCCAGCGATACCGGGTTGGTGATGCCACAGCGGGCGAAGGTGAGGCGGGTCTGGCGCGCCAGGAAAGGAAGGTCCTCCGGTCGGCCAAGGAGGAGGGGATGTGGGGAGGAGCCGCCGGAGGTAAGGTTATGATCAAACAGCGAGGAGACGTCAGACGGCTTGACCGGGCCATAGGCAACGCGGCCGTTTTCGGTTTCCACCTCGACCATTGGTTCGAGCCAATAAAGGCCACGGGAGCCGTTGCGGACGATCGTTGCTTCGATGCCGCGCACTTCAAGCTCGCATTCAATTGCTCGCGCGACCTGGTTGGCGCCAAGGGCAATGGCGCCGGAATCGCGCGGGATGTAGATCTTCACAGCCATCAGGAGCGAACCTCCGCCGCAATCTCGGCAGCCTTGGCTTCATCGAGACGGCCTATCACTTCGCCATCCAGCATCGCCGAGGGCGCGCAGGCGCAGAGGCCAAGGCAGTAGACGGGCTCAAGCGTCACGGAACCATCAATCGACGTTTCGCCGAAGCGCACGCCCAGAAGTTGCTGCAGCCTTTCGGCAACCGCATCGCCACCCATCGACTGGCAGGCCTCGGCGCGGCAAAGCTTCAGCACGTGGCGGCCAGTGGGTTCTGCCCGATAGTCGTGGTAGAAGGACACGACGCCGTAGACGTCAGCGCGTGACAGGTTCAGCGCATCTGCAATGGTCGGGATGACCTCACGGGGAACGTAGCCGAATTCACGCAGAATGCCGTTCAGGATCGGCAGAAGCGGACCTTCCTCCTGCTTCCATCGGTCGATGATCGGCATAATCGACGTGATCAAATCGGTACTGGCTGGTTGCATGCCCAGCGCCTCCCTTAGCTAAAGCTGCCCAAGGGTATGAGATACCGGATCCCAGTTCCGATCAATATAGCATATCCGTCGCTTGATAGGAAATTTCTATCAAGCTTTGCCGTAGCGTTCGGCGACCAGCCGCGCCTCGTAAAGAAGTGCGGAAACCATGGGCGTATGTGGCTCGCGCTCGGCAGCGACAACGCCGACGAGATGGCTCACATCCGGCTCAGTGATCGGGATGGCGCGGACGGGCTCCGAGAAGCCCAGCACTTCGGCAAGATTGAGCGGCATGATGGATGCCCACTTGCCCGAGCGGATGTGCGAAAAGAGGAGGATCATCGAGTTGGACTCGAGCGTCGGCTGGACGCGACCGCCTGCTTCCTCAAGGTGCTTGTTGATGATGCGCCGGTTCTGCATATCAGGCGTCAGCAGGCAGAGCGGCAGTTCGGCCACCTCTGCCCAGGTGACGTGATCGCGGTCGGAGTAGCGGCTGCCGGCGGCGGTGATGAGCTGGTAGCGCTCTGAATAAAGCGGCACCGCGACGACACGGCCCAAGGGTTCGTTCTCGATGTAGGTGATGCCGATGTCGATGTCGTAGTTCTCGAGATGTGAGAGTACCTGCAGCGAGGTGCAGGAGATGACCGAAAAGGTGACGTTCGGATGCTTCTCACGGAACGGCGTGGTGATGGAGGGCACCATGGCGAGTGCAGTGGGGATCGCGGCAATACGCACGTGGCCGGAAAGACCCTGGCGGGCGGCGCGCATTTCTTCCTTCAGGGTGCGGGAGTCGCCCACGATGCGGCGGGCCCATTCCAGCACGCGTTGCCCTTCCGGTGTCAGTCCCTGAAAGCGGGAGCCGCGCTTCACCAGCATCACGCCAAGCTGATCTTCAAGCTGCTTGATTGCCGCCGAAAGCGTTGGCTGAGTTACGCCAAGCTCGACAGCGGCGCGACCGAAATGCTGCTCGCGGGCAAGAACCAGAAAATATTCCAGCTTGTCGATCATTGGCGGATCTTCGTACCACTCCCTAGATTAAGACTAGCCCTAGAGCATTTTGCAGCCGGCGTGAAGGAAAGCGGCAAGCTGTCGCTTGGTTCTGCGATCGGTCTGATCTATGACGGGGCAGAGTTTTCCGTGCACCGGCTGATGTCCCAGGGACTTCCCCCATTCCCGAGCCGATGCTTCAGCAGTTTGAAGGCAGACAACATGACCGTCACGCGTGAAGCCGTCATCGACAAACTTTCCACCATCAAGGGACCGGACTTCAAGGACGATATCGTTTCGCTCGGGATGGTCTCGGAGATCTTCATCGCTGACGGCAAGGTTTTCTTCTCGATCACGGTACCGGCAGAACGCGCCAGGGAACTTGAGCCATTGCGCGAAGCCGCTGAACGGGCTGTGAAGAGCCTGCCCGGCGTCCAGAATGCAGTGGTGGCGCTGACCGCCGAACGCCAGGGCGGCATGGGTCAGGCTCCAGCGCAGACGCAGCGCCCAGCGCCGCGACCCTCCGCGGCGCCAGCCAGCGCGCCGCATGGGGCCGGGGCTGTTGCTGCGAAAGCTGACATTCCGGGTGTCGCCAAGATCATCGCGGTGGCCAGCGGCAAGGGCGGCGTCGGCAAGTCGACGACGGCGGTCAACCTCGCGTTGGCGCTGAAGGCGCTGGGACAGCGCGTGGGTATCCTGGATGCTGATATCTACGGACCATCGATGCCGCGCCTGCTGGGCGTCAAGGGCAAGCCTGCCTCTAAGGACGGACGCACGATTGTTCCGATGGAAGCCTATGGCGTGAAGGTCATGTCCATGGGCTTCATGGTGGACGAAGACACGGCCATGGTGTGGCGCGGACCGATGGTCATGTCGGCGCTCCGGCAGATGCTGCGCGATGTGGAGTGGGCGCCGATTGATATTCTCGTGGTCGACATGCCGCCCGGAACGGGTGACGCGCAGCTCACCATGGCGCAGCAGGTGCCGCTCGCAGGTGCGGTGATCGTCTCGACGCCGCAGGATCTCGCGCTGATCGATGCCCGCAAGGGGATCAACATGTTCCGCAAGGTCGAGGTGCCGCTTCTCGGCGTTGTCGAGAACATGAGCTATTTCATCGCGCCGGACACCGGCAAGCGTTACGACATCTTCGGGCACGGTGGCGCCAAGGCTGAAGCGGAACGCATTGGCGTGCCGTTCCTCGGCGGTGTTCCGCTGACGATGGATGTACGCGAAACGTCCGACGCCGGTACCCCTGTGGTGGCGGTCGATCCGGAAGGCGCGCAGGCGAAGGTGTACCTATCGATTGCGGAAAAGGTGCTCGCGGAACTCAACGAACGCGAAGGCGCTGGAGCAGGACCGAAGATCGTATTTGAGTAGCGCTCATTCTCCCCTCGTGGTTCGACTAGCTCACCATGAGGGGAGAATTGGTTTCCGTGAGTGCCTTAGGCGGTGGCTTCTTCCGAGGCGGAAGCGCCGCTCACGTGGGCGTTGAAGTCCGCGAAGAACTGCGACGCAAGCTTCTTGGACGTCGATTCAATCAGGCGGCCACCGAGCTGGGCAATCTTGCCACCAACATCCGCCTTGGCAGTGTAGGTGAGGATCGTCGTGTCCGGCCCATCCTCCTTGAGGGACACATCTGCGCCGCCCTTGGCAAAGCCAGCGATACCACCCTTGCCCTCGCCGGAGATCGTGTAGGAATAAGGCGGGTTGAGGTTCTGGAGCTCGACGAAACCTGCGAACTTCGCCTTGATCGGCCCGATCTTCAGCGTCACCGTCGCTTCAAGTTCGGTGTCGGACTTCTTCTCCAGGGTCTCGCAGCCGGGGATGCACTCCTTCAGAACATCCGGATCGTTCAAGGCGCGCCAGACAACATCGACCGGCGCCGTGATCCGCTCCTCACCTTCAATAACCATTGCCATATGCGAAGACCTCCTAATGCTAATCTCACCTGCAAGCTAATGCATGACGGCAAGTTTGGGAATGTTTCTAATCATGGCATTGGGATGATGAAATTTCAGCGGCCATCTGGACACGGAATGAAGAAGAACCACATTTGTGTGCCTGGAGAGCTCAAAGGACCACATCGGGCTTGTTCCAAGCCAATTTCCGTTTATCTCCGCGCCATTGCGAACCTAAGAGAGAACAATGATTGCATATTCTGATGCGCTGGAAGCGCTGCGTGAACACCATCGTCAGAACGGGCAGTTCGATCTCAGGGAAGCATTCAAGGCAGATCCCGAGCGATTCGCGACGTTCTCTGCCTCGCTGGACGATCTGACGCTTGATTTCTCCAAGACTGCAGTGAGCGAAGAGACGCTTCAGCTGCTTGGCGATCTGGCTGACGCCGCAGGCGTGAGCGAGCGGCGCGATGCGATGTTCGCCGGTGACCCGATCAACGGCACCGAGAAGCGGGCAGTTCTGCATACGGCCCTGCGCAATTCCTCCGGGCCGGTTATCCATGCCGGACATGACGTGATGCCCGACGTTGAGGCGGTGCTTGCCGCGATGGGCGCGTTCGCGGAGAAGATCCGCTCCGGGGAGCTTACGGGCGCCACCGGCAAGCGGTTCACCGATGTGGTCAACATCGGCATCGGCGGCTCTGATCTCGGCCCCTGCATGGCCACACTTGCGCTCGCCCCCTATCACGACGGCCCCGCCTGCCACTACGTGTCCAACGTAGACGCCGCGCATATAGCCGACACGTTGCGCAAGCTTGATCCTGAGACGACGCTCTTCATCGTCGCGTCCAAGACCTTCACCACGATCGAGACAATGACCAACGCCGAGACTGCGCGGCAATGGATCATCGGCAAGCTGGGTGAGGCGGCTGTAGGCGCCCATTTTGCGGCCGTCTCGACCGCGCTCGACAAGGTCGCAGCCTTCGGAATCGATGCGGACCGCGTCTTCGGGTTCTGGGATTGGGTTGGCGGACGCTACTCCATGTGGTCGGCCATTGGTCTGCCGATCATGATTGCCGTCGGGCCGGAAAACTTCCGCCTCATGCTGGACGGTGCCGCTGACATGGACCAGCATTTCAGGGAAGCGCCGCTCCGCCAGAACCTGCCGATTCTGCTCGGCCTCGTCGGCTTCTGGCACCGCGCGATCTGCGCCTATCCATCGCGCGCCGTGATCCCCTACGATCAGCGGCTGGCGAGGTTGCCGGCCTATCTCCAGCAGCTCGACATGGAGTCGAACGGTAAGCGGGTGAAGCTGGATGGTTCTCCAGTGGTGACGCCTACGGGCCCGATCGTCTGGGGTGAGCCCGGCACCAACGGCCAACACGCGTTCTTCCAGCTCCTGCATCAGGGCACGGACGTGATCCCCGTCGAGTTCATCGTCGCTGCGCAGGGGCATGAGCCCGAGCTTAAGCAGCACCACGACCTGCTCGTCGCCAATTGCCTGGCGCAGTCGGAAGCGCTGATGAAAGGCCGCACGCTGGAAGAGGCGAAGGCTCAGCTATTGTCGAAGGGGATGGACGCCGCCGAGGTAGAAAAGCTTGCGCCGCACCGCGTCTTCCCCGGCAATCGTCCTTCGATAACGATCCTCTATCGAATGCTCGACCCTTACGCACTGGGTCGTCTGATCGCGCTTTACGAGCACCGTGTTTTCGTCGAGGCGGCGCTCTTCGGCATCAACGCGTTCGACCAGTGGGGCGTGGAGCTCGGCAAGGAACTGGCAACCGAGCTGCTGCCCGTTGTCGAGGGCACGAAGGATTCGTCCGGTCGTGACGCTTCAACGGCTGGGCTCGTCAGCCGGGTTCATTCTCTGCGGAGTAAGTAAGCGTGCGAGGGCGGGCGGAGGATCACTCCGCCCAACTTTCCAGGCGCTATTTCAGCTCGCGGCGGAGGAATTTGCCGACATTGCTTTTCGGCAATGCGTCCCGGAATTCCACGTGCCTCGGGCGCTTGTAGCCAGTGAGCTTGTCCTTGCAGAATTCCATGATGTCCTGCTCCGTCAGCTTCGGGTCCTTGCGCACCACGAAAACCTTCGGCACCTCGCCGGAGTGTGGGTCCGATACACCGATGACGGCGGCTTCCAATACGCCCGGATGGGAGGCCACGACCTCCTCGACCTCGTTCGGGTAGACGTTGAAGCCGGAGACGTTGATCATATCCTTCTTGCGATCGACGATGCGGATGAAGCCGCGTTCGTCCATCTCAGCCATGTCACCCGTCCTGAAGAAGCCATCGCGTGTAAAGCATTGGGCGGTTTCTTCGGGCTGTTGCCAATAGCCCGGCATCACCTGCGGACCACGAACGCAGAGCTCCCCGATCGTGTTGAGTTCGACGGGCGAACCGTCCTCATCGCAGATGAGCACTTCCGTTGACGGGATCGGAATGCCGATCGTTCCGGAAAAGGTCTGGTCGCAGAACAGGTTTGCGGCAATTACAGGCGATGTTTCTGACAGGCCGTAACCCTCATGGATCGTGCCGCCGGTCGCTTCCTTCCAGCGCAGCGCAACGGAAGACTGCACGGCCATGCCGCCGCCGAGCGTCAGATGCAGGTGCTGGAAGTTGAGCTTCCGGAAGTCAGGGTTGTTCAGCATCGCATTGAAGAGGGTGTTCAGCCCAACGATGATGTTGAATCCGTAGCGGCTCATCTCCTTGATCATGGCGGGGATGTCGCGCGGATTGGCGATCAGAAGGTTGGTGCCGCCGATCTCCATGCCCATCAGCGCATTCACGGTGAGCGCGTAGATGTGATAGAGCGGCAGGGCGCAGACGAGGATCGGATTTTCCGGCTGCGGGCGCCCGATATAGGCCGTTCTCAGCCATTGCTCGTTCTGCATCGTGTTCGCCAGAACGTTGCGGTGGAGCAGGATCGCGCCCTTCGCCATGCCCGTGGTGCCGCCGGTGTATTGGAGGAAGGCGATGTCATCGAGACCGATGGACGGCGGCGTGAGTTGGAGCTTCGCTCCTTCACGCATTGCGCGTGGGAAGGGGATGCAGCCATCGATACGCCAGTTTGGCACCATGCGCTTGACATGGCGAACAACCAGGTTGACGGCATGACCCTTGAGGCCGAGCATGTCGCCCATGGCGGTGACGATGACGTGCTTTACTGCGGTCTGGGGCAGGGCCTTCTGAAGCGTGCCTGCAAAATTCTCCAGCACGATGATGGCCTCGGCGCCCGAGTCCTTCAGCTGGCGGGCGAGTTCCGGCGCGGTGTAAAGCGGGTTGACATTGACGACCACCAGGCCGGCTCGCAGCACAGCCATCAGCGCTACCGGATATTGCAGAAGGTTCGGCATCATCAGCGCGACGCGTGTGCCCTTCTTCAGGCCGAGTGACAGGAAGAAAGCGGCAAGGTCGCGGGATTTCGCCTCAAGCTCTGCAAAGGTGAGGCCCTTGCCCATGGAAAGAAAGGCCGTGCGATCCGAATAGCGTTCGCATGCCTCCAGCATCAGGTCAACGAGCGAGACATGCGTGAAGGGTCCGATTTCGTGCGGAATGCCTTCGGGGTAGCTCGAAAGCCAGGGTTTCGGGTTATGCTCCACCGCAACCGGTTTCTTGCGGGGGGATTTCGGCTTGCTGACGATCTCCACCTCCTGGACCACCCTGCCAGCCTTGGACCGGGTCACTGCTGTCTTCTTCTGCGAAGACATGCCGGCGTCTCCGTCCAGCTCAGTGCCCTTGGTGTCGTCCGCCGTCTTCGTCCGCCCGGATCCTTTCGAGCCGGCTGAGTTATCGTTGCTGGTGGATCGCGCCAAATTTCTCTCCCCGACTGATGTACAGGCCCCCGCCTGGAATCACTTGTTCGTTACTGACCGTACCCCGCATGTTCTTTCATGAATGCTAATTCCTCCTCGGTGCTCGACCGCCCCAGCACTGCGTTACGGTGCGGAAACCGTCCAAAACGCCGGATGATGTCACGATGTTCGATGGCGTAGCGCAGAGGTTCGTCCAAACCGAGTGCTTCGCAGAGCATAACCGAGCGATCCTGATCCGCCGAAACCTCGGAATGCTCGAATGGCAGGTAGAGAAAGAGGCGTTCGTTGGGCGACAGGTTCGCGTCGAGTCGGTTGTCTACAGCGTCCGCAGCGATCCGCAATGCCAGATTGTCAGTGGCAAATGCACGCGCTGTGCCACGGAATATGTTGCGTGGGAACTGGTCGAGTGCGACGACAGCAGCAAGCGCTGTTCTTGGTTCGGCGCTTAACTCGGCGGGCGGCGTCGTGCTCAGCTTGCTGATCAGGGAGCCGAAGCGCTCGCGTATCTGCTCGTCGAGTTCCTTCGTGGAGAAGAACCATTGCTTCTCGTCCAGCTCCTCGAACCAGAACTTCAGGACGTCATCGACCCACTTGTTTTCCATAGCTCTCACGCTTTCTCCCAAGTGCCCGTCAGATCGTCAGTTTGACGCGCCAACGCGGTTGCGTCCAGTGCCGTTCAATTTGAGTAACGCTATTGTCTCATAAGCGTTCGATCTGTCTTGCCTACCTACAATGATGTCTGATTATATACCGCTATACAAATCGGTTAAGTCCGTACGTTACGGGCATAGGGAGAGCAAAATGAAACTTAAATCGGCTTTTGCAGCCGCCTTGCTGGCGGCGACAATGATGAGCGGAGCAGCCGCCGCCAAAACTTTTGTTTATTGTTCCGAAGGTTCTCCCGAGGGCTTCGATCCCGGCCTCTACACCGCCGGCACCACCTTCGACGCAGCCGCCCACACCGTCTATAACCGGCTGCTCGAGTTCAAGCCTGGCACGACCGAAACCATTCCGGGTCTCGCTGAGGACTATCAGATCTCCGAGGACGGCCTTGAATATACGTTCAAGCTGCGTCCAGGTGTGAAGTTCCACACCACGGAGTATTTCACGCCGACGCGTGACCTCAACGCCGACGACGTAGTCTACTCGTTCGAGCGCCAGTGGAAGAGCGACAACCCGTGGAACAAGTATGTTGCGGGCGCCAACTGGGAATATTTCAACGGCATGGGTCTGCCGGACCTGCTCGAGTCTGTCGAGAAGGTCGATGATCTCACCGTTCGCATCAAGCTGAAGCGTCCGGAAGCGCCGTTCCTGGCAAGCCTCGCGATGCCTTTCGCTTCGATCATGTCGAAGGAATATCTGGACAAGCTCGAAGCTGACGGCCAGATGAACCTGCTGAACCAGCAGCCCGTCGGTACCGGTCCGTTCCAGTTCGTGGCCTACCAGCAGGATGCCGTCATCCGCTACAAGGCAAACGAGAACTACCACAACGGCAAGCAGAAGATCGACGATCTCGTCTTCGCGATCACCCCGGATGCATCCGTTCGCTACCAGAAGCTGAAGGCCGGCGAATGCCACCTGATGCCTTACCCGAACTCGGCTGACGTCGAGGAAATTAAG
The DNA here is from genome assembly GCF_014641695.1 of Nitratireductor aestuarii. GTDB lineage: Bacteria > Pseudomonadota > Alphaproteobacteria > Rhizobiales > Rhizobiaceae > Chelativorans > Chelativorans aestuarii. The sequence goes on from NZ_BMIF01000009.1 coordinate 79,955, forward strand.
GCGGACCCCAATCTGAAGGTCCAGGAGCAGGAAGGCCTGAACGTGGCTTACCTCGCCTACAACACCAAGGTTGCTCCGTTCGATGACGTGCGCGTCCGCAAGGCGCTGAACCACGCGATCAACAAGGAAGCGATCGTCGAGGCCGTGTTCCAGGGTCAGGCAACGCCTGCCAAGAACCCGATCCCGCCGACAATGTGGTCCTACAACGACGCGATCGAAGACGATGCCTACGATCTCGACCAGGCCAAGAAGCTGCTCGAGGAAGCCGGCGTCGGCAACTTCGACATGAAGATCTGGGCGATGCCGGTCAGCCGTCCGTACATGCTGAACGCACGTCGCGCGGCGGAAATCATGCAGGCTGACTTCCAGAAGATCGGCGTGAACGTTGAGATCGTAAGCTACGAGTGGGCCGAGTACCTCGAGCGCTCCAAGGCTGAAGACCGTGACGGCGCTGTGATGCTGGGCTGGACCGGTGACAATGGTGACCCGGACAACTTCCTGCACACCCTGCTGGGCTGTGAGGCCGTGGGCGGCAACAACCGCGCTCAGTGGTGCAACGAAGAGTTCAACAGCCTCGTGATGAAGGCCAAGGAAGCCAGCGAAGTTGACGAGCGTACGCGCCTCTACGAGGAAGCTCAGGTCGTCTTCAAGCGTGAAGCTCCGTGGGCCACGATCGACCACTCGCTGTCCGTCGTTCCGATGCGCAAGAACGTTGAAGGCTTCGTACAGAGCCCGCTCGGTGACTTCGCATTCGAAGGCGTAGATCTGGTCGAATAGGAAACGTCGGCCATATAACTGGAGCGCGCTCTCTTCAGGGCGCGCTCCGATTTCAATTATGCGAGGCTCTTCTCGCGTACAAAGGAGAGCAACCGCGCTATGCTCCAGTTCCTGTTCAGGCGCCTTGCGGTTCTTATCCCGACGTTCGTCGGTGTCTCTATCATTGCCTTCGCCTTTATCCGTCTGCTGCCCGGTGATCCCGTGCAGATGATGGCTGGTGAGCGCGTAATCTCCCCGGAACGTCATGCTGAACTCAGCCAGCAGTTGGGGTTCGATCGGCCCATCGTTGTGCAGTATCTCGATTACCTCGGTGGTATCGTCACGGGCGACTTCGGCAATTCGATCGTCACCAAGCGGCCGGTGCTGAGTGAATTTTTGGCCCTCTTCCCTGCGACGCTGGAACTGTCCATCTGCGCCATTCTGCTTGCCGTCATCATCGGCGTGCCACTCGGCATCATCGCCGCAGTCAAGCGAGGATCCTGGTTCGACCAGGGCGTCATGGGCGTTGCGCTTGTGGGCTACTCCATGCCCATCTTCTGGTGGGGCCTGCTGCTCATCATCTTTTTCTCGGGCGTCTTGCAGCTGACACCGGTCTCCGGCCGGATCTCGCTCATGTATTTCTTCCCGCCCGTGACAGGCTTCATGCTGATCGACAGCCTTCTCTCGGGCCAGTCCGGCGCTTTCAAGTCGGCCCTGTCGCATCTCATCCTGCCCACCGTCGTGCTCGCCACGATCCCTCTTGCGGTGATCGCGCGTCAGACGCGCTCGGCGATGCTTGAGGTGCTGAGCGAGGACTATGTGCGCACCGCGCGGGCCAAGGGCCTGCCGCCGCGCCGCGTCATCGGCCTGCATGCGCTGCGCAACGCGCTGATCCCGGTGGTGACCACCATCGGCCTGCAGATCGGTGTGCTGATGGCTGGCGCGATCCTCACGGAAACCATCTTCTCGTGGCCGGGCATCGGCAAGTGGATGGTCGACAGCGTGTTCCGGCGGGACTACACCGTCGTGCAGGGAGGACTGCTGCTCATTGCCATCATCATCATGGTCGTGAACCTGCTCGTCGACGTTCTGTACGGGCTGATCAATCCACGAATCCGGTACTAGGCGGCAGGTTGGCAAATGGCTGTTAACACACCCAAAACTGTAGCAGAGCCCGTGGTGCTCGAGGGCGAGCACAGCGCCTCTGCGATCCGCTGGGCCATGCTGGCTGAGTTCTGGTACTATTTTCGCCAGAACCGAGGCGCCGTCGTTGGCGCGGCGGTCTTCACAATCATCCTGCTCGTCGCGATCTTCGCGCCGTTGATTGCGCCGCATGATCCCATAACACAGGTGCGTGGCGCATTCCTGAAGCCGCCGGTCTGGCAGGCAGGCGGCAGCTGGGAATACATTCTGGGCACCGACCCGGTCGGACGCGATATCCTGTCCCGCCTTATCTATGGCGCACGCTTCTCGCTGTTCGTAGGTCTCGTCGTCGTCACCATTTCGGTGTCGGTCGGCGTTGTGGTCGGTCTCATCGCCGGCTATTTCCGCGGACCGCTCGACACGTTCATCATGCGTCTGATGGACATCATCCTGGCCTTCCCGTCGCTGCTCTTGGCGCTCGTGCTGGTAGCGATCCTGGGGCCGGGGCTGCTCAATGCGATGATCGCAATCGCCCTCGTCCTTCAGCCGCATTTCGTGCGTCTCACCCGCGCCGCTGTGATGGCGGAGAAGAACAAGGACTATGTCATGGCCGCGAAGGTGGCCGGCGCAAGCCGGATGCGCCTGATGTTCAGGACCATCCTGCCCAACTGCACCGCGCCGCTCATCGTCCAGGGGACGCTGTCGTTCTCCAACGCCATCCTGGACGCGGCGGCACTCGGCTTCCTCGGCATGGGCGCACAGCCGCCGACGCCCGAATGGGGCACCATGCTTGCCGAAGCGCGTGAGTTCGTCATGCGCGCCTGGTGGGTGGTGACGTTCCCGGGTCTGGCGATCCTGATCACCGTTCTCGCCATCAACCTGATGGGTGACGGCCTGCGCGACGCGCTTGATCCCAAGCTGAAGAGGTCTTGATCATGGCTCTGCTCGAAATCAAGAACCTCTGCCTCACCTTCGATACGGTCGGCGGCAAGCTCAAGGCCGTCGACGGCATCTCGCTCCACGTCGATCGTGGCGAGGTGCTGGCAATTGTAGGCGAGTCCGGTTCCGGCAAGTCCGTCTCGATGCTGGCGGTCATGGGGCTTCTGCCCTGGACCGCAACGATTACCGCCGACTACATCCGCTTCGATGGCAAGGATATCCTGAACCTGAGCCCGTCGGACCGGCGCAAGATCATCGGCAAGGACATCGGGATGATCTTCCAGGAGCCGATGGCAAGCCTCAATCCGTGTTTTACGGTGGGTTTCCAGATCGAGGAGACGCTGCGTCAGCACACCGACCTCGACCGGGCGGCACGCCGCAGACGGGCCGTCGAGCTTTTCCGCATGGTTGGCATCCCCAATACGGAGGACAGGCTCAGCTCCTACCCGCACCAGATGTCGGGCGGACAGTGCCAGCGCGTCATGATCGCCATGGCGCTCGCCTGCAATCCGAAGCTGCTGATCGCCGACGAGCCGACCACGGCGCTCGACGTGACGATCCAGAAGCAGATCCTTGAGCTCCTGGTCAATCTCCAGATCGAAACCGGAATGGCGATGATCCTCATCACCCATGACATGGGTGTGGTGGCGGAAACGGCCGACCGGGTGGCGGTGCAGTACAAGGGGCGGCGGGTTGAGGAATCCGATGTGCTCAGCCTCTTTGAATCGCCCAAGCACCCCTATACCAGGGCGCTCTTGTCGGCTCTGCCGGAGAACGCTACGGGCGACCGGCTGCCCAGCGTCTCCGACTATTTCCTTGAGGAAGAAGCCGTTACTGGAGGCGCCGCATGAGCGAGATCGTTCTTGAGACGCGCAACCTTGTGCGTGACTACACGACCGCCGGCGGCATGTTCCGCCAGGCCAAGACCGTGCGCGCGGTCAAGGGCATCAGCCTCAAGGTGGAGAAGGGCAAGACGCTTGCCATCGTCGGCGAAAGCGGCTGCGGCAAGTCCACGCTCGCACGCATGATCACCATGATTGATCCGCCGACGGCGGGCGATCTGATCATCGACGGGCAGAAGGTGGATACGGCCAAGGGCGTTTCGCCGGAGCTGCGCCGCAAGGTGCAGATCGTGTTCCAGAACCCCTATGGTTCGCTCAACCCTCGCCAGAAGATCGGCGATGTGTTGATGGAGCCGCTTATCATCAACTCTGACCTGCCGGCGTCTGAGCGGCGTCACCGGGCCATGGAGATGCTGAAGAAGGTCGGCCTCGCGCCGGAGCACTTCAACCGCTATCCGCACATGTTTTCCGGCGGCCAGCGTCAGCGCATCGCGATTGCCCGCGCGCTGATGCTCAATCCGCGGCTGCTGGTGCTGGACGAGCCGGTCTCGGCGCTTGACCTTTCAGTGCAGGCGCAGGTGCTGAACCTGCTCGCCGACCTGCAGGACGAGTTCGGGCTCACCTACGTCTTCATCAGCCATGACCTTTCGGTGGTGCGCTACATCGCCGACGAAGTGATGGTCATGTATTTCGGTGAGGCGGTGGAATACGGCACGCGTGACGATGTGTTCTCCAACCCTCAGCACGAGTACACGAAAACTCTGTTTGCAGCCACGCCGCGTACGGATGTGGAAAGCATCCGGGCGCGCCTGGCGCGAAAGACTGCCGCAGCGTAGACGGTTCAGGCGAGATACACGACATATTGAACGACATATTGAGAAGGGCGGTCCTCAGTGGCCGCCTTTTTCTTTGGATGTTTCGCGACTGAATGCGTCTGGTCGCTTGCGCACAGCAGATAGAGCCTGTCGGCGGACCTCCGAGTGGCTGAGAATTTCCTGAATCGCGTATCTGCCGTAATAAATGGCCATCGTTCCCGGATTTAGATCCATGTTATTGCGATTTTCTTAATAGTAGAAGGTAAAATAGACTTACTAAACGTTATTGCGCTATATCGCCGCAAACGAACGGCGATAATTATCGAACTATTCTTGCAATATTATAAAATAGTAAGATCTGTTTACTTATATTAACTGACGAGGCTTTTGAATGTTTCATCTTCCATATGATGCTTGCGAGATAGAGTACGGCACCCAGTCTGAGTGCCTTCACGGAGGGACGGCTGGAGAGATCATCAGCTTCATCGCTGACTTCGCCTGCCAATTCATGGCATTCCTGGCCTAGTCTGGCTGAGCTGAACGGTCGGGCTTCCTTACGGGAGCCCGGCTGCTCCAAACATGCACGGAAGTACGCGCTCTTCAGGTCTGCTGATCAAAATTGTTCGGGAAGAGAAATGGTGCCGCTTAGGTGACTCGAACACCTGACCCCATCATTACGAATGATGTGCTCTACCAACTGAGCTAAAGCGGCCCGAGGCGAAGATGGCATCCCCGCCGGAGATGGGTGGCTGATACAGACATTGAGCACCAATTTCAAGCCCGTCTAACAGCTTGAATTCACATTTTCTGTGCATGGGCGAGCAGGCGGCGGAAAACCCGTATTTGCCGCAGGTGCCCTCTTCCAGATAGTGGCGAATGTCAGCACTGCGAGAGTGGCAGGCCGGTGAAAGCTCAGTGAGCATGGCAAGATCGGCAGGCATGAGTCGGCGCGGGAAAAGATGTCGCGTCGAGCCTCTTACAAGGAAGTGGACTCTTGCACCGGGTGAGGTAATCTCAAACTCTAAAAAGCCGAGCCAGCATTCCACGCAAGCAATGTAGGAGGAGATACATGGCTGAAATAACAATGGTCGTGAATGGCCGAAAAGTGACGCAGACGGTGGAGGACCGGACGCTGCTCGTTCACTTTCTCCGCGAACATGTGGGCCTGACCGGCACGCATGTGGGCTGCGATACGTCTCAATGCGGAGCCTGCGTGGTGCATGTGGACGGCAAGGCCGTCAAATCCTGCACGATGCTGGCGGCGCAGGCTTCGGGAACCGAAGTCGTGACCATCGAGGGGCTTGCCAAGGGCGACCAGCTGCATCCCGTCCAGGCGGCATTCAAGGAGCACCATGGCCTGCAATGCGGTTTTTGCACGCCCGGCATGATCATGGCGGCCGTCGACATGATCAATCGTCATCCGGAAGGGCTGGACGAGAAGACCGTGCGGGCCGAGCTCGAGGGCAATATCTGCCGCTGCACCGGCTATCACAACATCGTCAAAGCCATACTCGCCGCTTCGGAAGCCGTGAGCGCCAACAGGGTGGTTGCCGCCTAAAGCTTGCCAGCAATGAGAGGATCAGGCTCAGGCTTAAGCTGCAAACGGCATAGGGGAGTTGCCGTTCTGCCTGCCAGTCTCCGGGCCTTCGACGCTTCATCCGGGAGGAGAAGATAATGGGAATTGAAGGGATTGGTGCGCGCGTCGCGCGCAAAGAAGACAAGCGATTCATCACTGGCCGGGGCCGCTATGTCGAGGACATGGTCGTACCGGGGATGAAGTACGGGGTGTTCGTCCGCAGCCCCCATGCACATGCGAAAATCAGGAGCATCGACCTTTCGGCCGCGCAGGAGATGCCCGGCGTCATCGGCATCTATACCGGACCGGAGCTCAAGGCAGATGGCATTGGCAACCTCATCTGCGGCTGGATGATCCACTCCAAAGACGGCAGCCCGATGAACATGGGCCAGTGGTCGCCGCTTGCCACCGACACGGTGCGCTATGTGGGCGATGCCGTCGCCATCGTCGTCGCTGAGACTCGCGGTCAGGCGCGCGATGCCGCCGATGCCGTGGTGGTGGAATACGAAGAGCTGCCGGCGGTCACCAATGTGGTCGAGGCGCTGAAAGATGGTGCCCCGCAGCTTCATCCGGAGGCGAAGGGCAATCTGATCTTCGACTGGGAGATCGGCGATTCGTCGGCGACGGATGAGGCGCTCTCCCAGGCCGTGCACATCACGAAGATGCACATCGTCAACAACCGGCTGGTGCCGAATGCGATGGAGCCGCGCGCGGCGCTTGGCGTCTATGACATGGCGGAGGACCACTATACGCTCTGGACCACCAGCCAAAACCCCCATGTGGCCCGGCTGGTCATCAGCGCCTTCTACAACGTGGCGCCGGAAAACAAGCTGCGCGTGATTGCGCCGGATGTCGGAGGCGGATTCGGCTCGAAGATCTTCATCTATCCGGAAGAAGTCGTGTGCCTGTGGGCCTCGCGGAAGTCCGGCGTTCCGGTGAAGTGGACGGCGGACCGAACGGAAGCGTTCCTCTGTGACGCGCATGGCCGCGATCACGTGACGGAAGTGCAGATGGGCTTTGACGCCGATAACCGAATGGTGGGGCTCAAGGTCGATACGATCGCAAATTTCGGCGCGTATATGTCGCTCTTCTCCTCCAGCGTGCCGACCTATCTCTACGCAACGCTGCTGTCCGGCCAATATGCGATCCCGGCGATCCACTGCAACGTGCGTGCAGTCTACACCAACACGGCACCCGTCGATGCCTATCGCGGGGCTGGGCGACCGGAGGCAACCTATCTGCTTGAGCGCACTGTCGAGACGGCGGCGCGCGAGCTTGGCGTTTCGCCAGCGGAGCTCAGGCGCAAGAACTTTGTTCGCACCTTCCCCTACCAGACGCCTGTGATCATGAACTACGACACGGGTGACTATGAGGCTTCGCTCAATGCGGCCATGCAGGCGGCGCAGTGGGATACGTTCCCGCAAAGGCGCGACGAGGCACGGGCACGCGGCAAGCTTCGGGGCATCGGCATGAGCTGCTACATCGAAGCATGCGGCATTGCGCCTTCGCAGGCGGTGGGAAGCCTCGGCGCCGGCGTCGGTCTTTGGGAATCGGCTGAGGTGCGGGTGAATGCGGTCGGCACGATCGAAGTGCTGACGGGCTCGCATAGCCATGGCCAGGGTCACGAAACAACCTTCGCGCAGCTTGTGGCCGGACGTCTCGGCATTCCCATCGAGCAGGTTTCGATCGTCCACGGCGACACCGACAAGGTGCAGATGGGCATGGGCACCTATGGTTCGCGTTCGGGTGCTGTCGGCATGTCGGCGCTGCTGAAGGCGATGGAAAAGGTCGAGGCCAAGGCCAAGAAGATTGCGGCGCATCAGCTTGAAGCCGACGAGAACGACATCGTCATTGAAAACGGTGAAGTGAAGGTGGCTGGTACCGACCGCACACTTCCCTGGGCGCAGGTGGCGCTGGCTGCCTATACGGCGCACAACCTGCCGGCGGGCATGGAGCCCGGCCTCAAGGAGACGGCGTTCTACGATCCGCAGAACTTCACCTTCCCGGCGGGCTGCTACATCGCCGAGGTGGAAATCGATCCGGATACGGGCAAGACCGAAGTGGTGCAGTTCGTGGCGGCGGACGACTTTGGCGTCATCATCAATCCGATGATCGTCGAGGGTCAGGTGCACGGCGGCATTGCGCAGGGTATCGGGCAGGCGCTGCTGGAAGGCTGTCACTACGATGCCACGTCAGGGCAGCTCATCACCGCGTCCTTCATGGACTACACAATGCCGCGCGCGGACGATCTGCCGTCGTTCCAGATCTCGCACCAGACGACGCCCTGCACGACCAATCCGCTGGGCATCAAGGGTTGCGGCGAGGCTGGCGCGATCGGTTCCCCGCCCGCGATCATCAACGCCATCACCGACGCGATCGGCAACAACAACCTGACCATGCCGGCAACGCCGAATGTGGTCTGGAAGCTGCTGCACGCGTCAGTTTAAAACAAGCTGCATTCGAGGAGAACGAACCTCATGTACCAGACAACGTATCACAGGGCTTCGTCGATCGATGAGGCAGTCAGGCTATTGAGCGAGGCCGAGGATGCCAAGTTGGTGGCGGGCGGGCAGACGCTCATTCCCACCATGAAGCAGCGGCTGGCCGCACCGTCGGATCTGATCGACCTGCGCCATATTCCGGAGCTGAAGGGCATCACCGTCTCGGGAAACAGCGTGCGCATTGGGGCGGGAACACCCCATGCACAGGTGGCCGATAGCCAGGAGATCAGGGCCGTTTGTCCTGCTTTCTGCGAGCTGGCCGGCGTGATCGGCGATCCGCATGTGCGCCACATGGGCACGATCGGGGGCTCAATCGCCAACAATGATCCGGCAGCAGATTATCCCGCAGCCATGCTCGGCCTGAAGGGCACGATCCACACCAGCAAGCGGGACGTTTCGGCCGATGATTTCTTCGTCGGTCTCTTCGAGACGGCGCTGGAGGCGGATGAGATCATCACGGCGGTGTCATTTACCGCACCCCAGAAGGCTGGCTACGCAAAGTTTCGCAACCCGGCGTCGCGCTATGCCATGACCGGCGTATTCGTGGCGCAGCACGGCGATGGCGTGCGCGTGGCGGTGACAGGAGCAGGCGAAAACGGTGTGTTCCGGGCGACAGAGCTTGAGGCGCGGCTTGCCGGCTCGTTCGACGAGGCGGCATTGCAGGGCGCGACCGTTCCATCGAGCGGGCTGATCTCGGACATTCACGCTTCCGCTGAATACCGCGCGAACCTGATCGTGGTGATGGCAAAGCGCGCCTTGGCTGCCGCGAACGGCTAGGCGCCTTACGTGGGCCACACGCCCTCGTGCTGAGCTGTCGAAGCACGAGGGTCCAGTTGCCGCTCATTTCCCCCTCGTGGTTCGACAAGGCTCACCATGAGGGGGGAGCCGCCTTTCCCATGAGTTCATCTCTTCACCTGAAGTGTCAGGAACGCGTTCATTTCAGCTTTGCGTTGCCGCGCAGAAATGATCTAAGTCATTGATTCCTGCAGGTCCGGACACAAAGCCTGGTCCTTTCTCTGGAACCTCTCCTAATTCGCCCGCTTTTCAGTGGGAAGGGGTGCATTGCCGTTGATCCAACTCATCCGGATGGTTAACGGTAAGTTGGTACGATGATGAGGTCTCATATCGGTGTCGGTGAAAGATAGAATACTGGCTGCGCTGGCGAAGGGTGACGCGCGGGATCGCGGTTTTCGCGAGTCCGTGTACCGTCAGGTATTTGCAGCGCTTGAGAAGTCGGTAAAGAACAATCCCGAACTGAGCGCCGACGATGTCTACCGTCGCCGCGAGCAGATCCTCGGCATCATCGAAGAGATCGAAAAGGAATTCGCTGCAGCCGAAGCGCAGGCGATGGCCGCCCCTTCGATGGATTTCGTACCCGAGCCATCCATTCCGGAGCCCTCGCTGAGCGGACCGGAGGCCGATTTTGTACCCTCCATTTCGCGCGAGGAACGGATCGCGCCGCAAGGTGGCAAGCGTGAACGTGCCCGTGCGCGCAAGGCCGAAGCGCTGCTGCGCGATGATGGACGTGATCCCAAGCAGAAGCGCAAGCGGTGGCTACCCTGGTGGGCGCGGCTCATCCTGTGGCTCGTGGTGCTCGCACTTCTGGCTTGGGGCGGCCTGTGGCTCTGGCGGCAGGGCGAGGAAGCTGTTCGCACCGGCGGCGCCAGCATCGAAGAGATCATTGGCAGCAACGGTGCTCCGCTTGTGGGCGGCAACGGGCCGCTGCTTCCAAGCCGCGAGGATGGCCAGTGGGTCGAAATCTTCAACCCGTCTGACACGTCCACTGTGCAGGCGGCAAACGGAGCCCAGGCAAGCTCGGATGAGCAGGGTGAGTTTATCTCCATCGGAGGCACCAGGGCGGTTACCTTCACCGTGGATCCAGGCACGCTCCAGCAGTTCGCTGGACGCACCGCCACATTCAGCGTGAGGGCAAGGGCGCCCGAGGGCGAGAGCCAGATCGCGGTCGCCTGCGATTTCGGCGGCATGGGCAAGTGCAATCGCCTGCGCTACGTGGTGGGTGCGACGGCGGCGGACTATTTGTTCGAGGTCGACTTGGCCAATGCGTCAGCCTCGGGTGGAACGATCTCGATCGTGCCGGATGTTGAGGGTAAGGGTCGGAACCTGGACATTTTCGGCATTGCGGTGACGACCGAATAGCTACTCGATCTGCGGTGCTTCGAAGGCCGTTTCCTGCAGCAGCTGTTCCAGTGTCTCAAGCCGGTCTGCTTCATTGGCCGGCTTGTCCCAGCGCAGCCGCGAGATGCGGGGAAAGCGCATCGCCACGCCGGACTTGTGCCGGGTGGAGCGGTTCAGCCCCTCAAACGCGATTTCCAGAACAAGGCCATGGTTACGATCAGCCCGGACCGAGCGGACAGGTCCGAAGCGTTCGATCGTGTTGTTGCGGACGTATTTGTCCAGCTCCCGCAGCTCCTGATCGGTGAAGCCGAAATAGGCCTTGCCCACGGGAACCAAGGCTGCGTCATCCTCAGGCCCCGACCAGACCCCGAAGGTGAAGTCTGAATAGAAGCTGGAACGCTTGCCGTGACCGCGCTGGGCATACATCAGCACCGCATCGATGGTGTGCGGGTCGCGCTTCCACTTGAACCATGGCCCTTTGGGACGCCCAACCATGTAGGCCGAGTCCTTCCGCTTCAGCATCACGCCTTCAATCACCGGATGAGGCGGAGTGCAGCGCATATCGTTCAGCTCGTCCCACGAATGGTAGGTGACGAGTGGCGAAAGGTCGAAGCGGTCGGGCTCGAGCGTCGCGACGAAGGCCTCAAGGCGCTTGCGCCGCTCGACCCATGGCAGAGGGCGCAGGTCCTCATTTCCGTCGATCAGCAGATCGTAGCAGCGCACGAACACTGGCGCATCGCGCAACATTGCCTTCGATACGGTCTTGCGATTGAGGCGCTGCTGCAGGTCCGAAAATGTGCCGGTCCGGGTGGGCGGATGGCCAACGAGCAGTTCGCCGTCGATCGCACCTTCGAAGTTCATGTGCTCCAGCAGGTCAGGGAAGGTGCCGGAAATATCGTCGCCGGTGCGGGAATAGAGGCGGCGCACGCCCTTCTCCGAGACGACCTGCACGCGGATGCCATCCCATTTCCATTCTGCGACGTAGTCGGCCGGATCAAGCGAGGCGAAGTCGTTTTCCGCAACGGCATTGGATAGCATCACCGGGCGGAAGGGGGCGAGGGCGGCGCTGGTGGGTTTGGGTGCACTTCCCTCAAGCCACTGGAAAAGGTCGGTGAACGGGGGCACGACCCCATGCCATAGCTCCTCGATTTCCTCGACCGGAACATTGCCGAAGTCGGCAAGCGCCTGCTTCGTCAGACGTGCGGAGACGCCGACGCGCAAGCCGCCCGTCGCCAGCTTAATCGCCGCATAACGACCGGAGGGCGTCAGCTCATCGAGCAGGTCCGACATGACACCGGCGGCATCGGAACGGCTCGCGGACGACAGACGCTGCACGATCTCGTCAAGGCTCGGCGTGGAATTGCGGCGGCTGCGGGATTCCGGCCAGACGAGGGAAACCGTTTCGGCGAGGTCACCGACATAGTCGTAGGAATAGGCGAAGAGCACGGGATCAAGGCGCTCGGTGGCGATGGTTCGCAGCATGGCGGGCTTGATCGCAGGGAAGTCCAGCCCGCCGGTAAGGCCTGCCAGGCCCCAGCCGCGGTCCGGGTCCGGCTGGCTCGCAAAGTAGTCTTTGAGCAGCCGCAGCTTGCCGTTGCGGGAGGGCGTCAGCACGAGCCGGTCAAGGAGTTCAGCGAAGCGTTCCACCTATTCAGCCTCGTCTTCGTAGCCCGCGAGATGAAGCGGCTTTGCGGTGATGCCGTTGATCTCGCACCAGCGCACCAGCGCTTCCTCGCGGCCGTGGGTGACCCAGACTTCCTCCGCACCTGTCTCTCGGATGGTCAGGAGCAGATCGTCCCAATCGGCGTGGTCGGAGATGATGAGCGGGAGCTCTACACCTCGCTGTTTGGCGCGCTGGCGGATGCGCATCCAGCCGGAGGCGAAGCTTGCCAACGGATCCGCAAAGCGGCGTGACCAGCGGTCATCCACCGCCGAAGGTGGCGCTATAACGAGAGCTCCGGCGGGTGGGGCGCTGTTGCTGGTGGCGGGCTCCAGAGGGCCAAGGTCGATACCCTGTTCGGTGTAGTAGTCGCATAGGCGGATCAGCGCGCCATGCAGGTAGATCGTGTCAGTGTAGCCAGCCTCGCGGGCAAGCGCGATCACGCGCTGCGCTTTGCCGAGCGCGTAGGCGCCGACGATGTGCGTGCGCTCCGGAAACTGCCGCATGGAGTCCAGCAGGCGATGGATCTCGGTCGAAGCGGCCGGGTGATTGAAAACCGGCAGCCCGAAGGTAGCTTCGGTGATGAACACGTCGCAGGGAATGACTTCGAAAGGAAGGCAAGTCGGGTCGCGCTCGCGCTTGTAGTCACCGGAGGCGACGACGCGTGCGCCATTCTTTTCGATGGCGATCTGCGCGGAGCCAAGGACATGGCCCGCAGGGTGGAAGGTAACCCTGACGCCGCCGATTGCCTGGGTTTTACCAAGGGGAGCTTCTTCCGTCGTTCCGGCGAAATTCTCGCCATAGCGGATCGCCATGATGTCGAGCGTCTCACGCGTGGCGAGCACAGCGCCATGACCGGATCGGGCATGGTCGGAGTGGCCGTGGGTGATGAGCGCGCGTTCAACCGGGCGAACGGGATCGATGTAGAAATCCCCTTCGGGACACCAGAGCCCTTCCGGGCGCAGACGCAGGAGCGAACGAGGATCTACCATGCACACAACATAGTGCAGAAATGCCTCAGCGGAAGATGGCCTTCGCCGGATGATTGAAATGAGGGCGATTAGGACTTGGCTATGGGGATGTTCTGCATTAGTTCTGGGTTATCTTGAGCACGACCCTGCCCATCACCGGCGACGAGGCCGACGCGCTGCTGCCCGAGCGATTTCGGGAGTGGTTTGCCGCGCGGGGTTGGACGCCGCGTTATCACCAGCTTGAACTTCTGAAGCGGACGGGCGAGGGACGATCCGTGCTGCTGATCGCGCCAACAGGTGCCGGCAAGACGCTGGCAGGCTTCCTGCCTTCGCTCGTGGATCTGGCGACGCGGGAAAGGCGGAGGCCCGGAGAGCCGATGCGAGGCATCCATACGCTCTACATCTCGCCGCTGAAGGCGCTGGCGGTGGACATCCAGCGCAACCTCAATACGCCGATTGAAGAGATGCGGCTCGATATCCGCGTGGAGACGCGGACAGGGGACACGCCCTCGCACAAGCGCCAACGGCAGAAGCAGGTGCCGCCCGACATTCTGCTCACCACGCCCGAACAGCTGGCGCTGCTGATCGCATCCGGCGACGCTGAGCGGTTCTTCGAGGACCTTCGCTACGTGGTGCTGGATGAGCTCCATTCGCTTGTGACCTCTAAGCGCGGGCAGCTGCTTTCGCTTGGTCTTGCGCGGTTGCGCAGGCTGGCAAAAGAGCCGATCTCGATCGGCCTGTCTGCGACGGTGGCCGAGCCCGACGAGCTGCGGCGCTGGCTGGTTGACCAAAGTGCTGAAAGCGCGCTGGCCGATCTGGTCACCGTGCCGGGCGGCGCGAAACCCAACATCTCCATTCTTGAGACGGAGGACCGGGTGCCTTGGGCGGGGCATTCGTCGCATTATGCAATCCCCGCGATCTATGAGGAGATCAAGAAGCACAAGACGACGATCATCTTCGTCAATACACGAAGCCAGGCGGAAGCGATCTTTCGCGAGCTGTGGCATGTGAACGAGGACGTTCTGCCCATTGCGCTCCATCATGGCTCGCTCGACGTGGGCCAGCGGCGGCGGGTCGAAAAGGCGATGGAGTCGAACAGCCTGCGGGCGATCGTGGCGACCTCAACGCTCGACTTAGGCATCGACTGGGGCGACGTGGATCTTGTGATCCACGTGGGAGCGCCGAAGGGTGCGAGCCGTCTGGCGCAACGCATCGGCCGCTCCAATCACCGGATGGACGAGCCGAGCGAGGCCATTCTTGTGCCCGCAAACCGCTTTGAGATCCTCGAATGCCGGGCAGCGCTTGAGGCGAATTATGTGGGTGCGCAGGACACGCCGCCGATGGGTGAAGGCGGGCTCGACGTGTTGGCGCAGCATGTGCTGGGACGAGCTTGCGCAAGTCCGTTCGATGAGGACGAGTTCTACGCGGAAGTGCGGAGTGCAGCACCCTATTCCAATCTCGACCGACACACGTTTTCGCGCGTTGTCGATTTCGTGGCGACAGGCGGTTATGCGCTCAGGACCTATGAGCGCTACGCCCGCATCCGGCGCATGAAGGACGGGCGGTGGCGGATTTCGCATCCGTCGGTCGCGCAGCAGTACCGGCTGAACCTTGGTACCATCGTCGAGGAGGCGATGCTGAACGTGCGGCTGATCCGCGACCGGCGCTCGTCAAGCTTCGCGCGGGGCGGGGTGTCGCTCGGCAAGGTGGAGGAGTATTTCCTGGAGCAGCTTGCGCCGGGCGATACGTTCTTCTTCTCTGGCCGCACGCTGCGCTTCGAAGGGATCCGCGAGAGCGAAGCGTATGTGACCAACGCGCCGGGCGACGCCATGGTGCCGTCCTACATGGGTGGCAAGTTTCCGCTTTCCACCTTCCTCGCGTCCGAAGTCCGGGCGATGCTCGCCAACCCTGACCGTTGGGACGCGCTGCCGGATCAGGTTGCGGACTGGCTGCGCCTGCAAAAGGACAAATCGGTCCTGCCGCACCGTGAGGATTTGTTGATCGAGACCTTTCCTCGCGGCGATCACTACTATCTGGTCGCCTATCCGTTCGAGGGCAGGCTTGCGCACCAGACCCTCGGCATGCTGCTCACACGACGGCTGGAGCGCATGGGAGCGAAGCCGCTCGGCTTCGTTGCGACGGACTACACGCTTGCGGTCTGGACGGTGCGCGACGTTGGCCAGATGATCCGGCGCGGGAAGCTCTCGCTCAACGAACTCTTTGACGAAGATATGCTGGGAGACGACCTTGAAAGCTGGCTTGCGGAAAGCTGGCTGATGAAGCGCACGTTCCGCACCTGCGCGATCATCTCGGGGCTGGTCGAAAGGCGGCATCCCGCCAAGGAGAAGACCGGGCGGCAGGTGACCGTCTCGGCCGATCTGATCTATGACGTGCTGCGGACGCACGAACCTGACCACATCCTGCTGCAGGCGACGTGGAAGGATGCGGCGACTGGCCTGCTGGACATCGGCCGTCTTTCTGAGATGCTCTCGCGCATCAAGGGCAGAATCAGGCATAAAGACCTTGAGCATATTTCACCGCTGGCCGTACCCATCATGCTGGAAATCGGCCGCGAGCACGTACCGGGTGCGACAGAGGACTATCTGCTGTCGGAAGCCGCAACCGATCTGATCCATGAAGCGCTGGGCGAATGAACCTTTACGCCAAGATCGAAGCACGACCCGCTCAACCGGTGATCAGGATCGCCGGAGAAGACGTTCTGTGCGACTCTTCGGGTGCATTGTTTCTTGCGGAAGAGTCGATCCTCATCGTCTCTGACCTGCATCTGGAAAAGGGTTCTTCCTATGCGAGGCGCGGAAGCTTCATTCCGCCTTATGAGACGGGCGTGACGCTCACACGGCTCGAGGCTGTGATCGCCCGCTATCGCCCGTCCGCAGTGATCAGCCTTGGCGACAGTTTCCATGACGATGGCGGCGCTGGCCGCATGCCGGACATCTACCGCGAAAGGCTGCTCGGCCTGATGAGCGGGCGGGATTGGTTCTGGGTCACCGGGAACCATGATCCATCGCCGCCGGAAGGCCTGCCGGGGCAAAGCGTGGAAGAACTGGCGCTTGGCAACCTCATCTTCCGGCACATGCCGGAAGGCGAAGAGGGCGAGATCGCAGGCCACCTGCATCCGGGTGCCCGGATCGTGCAGCGGGGACGATCGGTGCGCCGCGCCTGTTTCGCGACGGACGGTCTGCGCATGGTGATGCCCGCCTTCGGCTCCCTGACCGGAACGTTGAACGTGCTCGACCGCGCCTTTGCGGGGCTGTTCCATCGCGAGCGGCTCGTTGCCTATATGCTTGGCAAAGCTCAGGTCTATCCGATCGCGGGAAGTCTGCTTCGATCGTAGTCGCGGTTATCATTAGCTGACGCCCTCATGCTTCGACAAGCTCAGCATGAGGTGGGTGAGAGCCTCGCAGCTTTCATTAGCCCTTGCGGAAGATGATGCTGCCCAGCCAACCGGTGAGCATCGCCAGCAGCACGGCGAAGACGCCGTAGTTGAAGCCGTTCGTCTGTGCGTATTCGTAAAGGCGCTGCTCAAGACCTGCCTTGCGGATCGTGAGGTTGGTCGAGGTTTCCTTGATGAACACGCCGTTGCGGAACAGGAAAGCGCGGGCGCGGTGGGTGCCGACCGGCACATGCGGCGCGAGATAGAGTGTGGCGCGGAACAGGCTCTGCGAGAGGAACTGCACGCCGCCGATACGCTCGGCAAAAAGCGCGGCCGCATTCTTGCGATCCCGCAGCGCGGTGGAGAATTCCTTGAGCGTGGTATCGTCGATGTTTGGGCTCAGCGGCTGCAGGAACAGGTTGTTGGCGCGCAGCGCAAGGCGGCGGTAGCTGCTCGGGTCCGTGATGTCCTGCGGCTGACGGGTCATGGCAATGGAATAAGACGCGGGAACGTCCTTGAAGGCGACCGACTCCGTGTTGATCCACATACCGAGCACGCGGGTCTTCTTGCGTACGACCGTAGGGCGGGGAGGGCCTTCCAGAACCACCACAACGTCATAGCGACCCTGGCGCAAAACCTGCGTGTTGGGGTTTTCCAATGCGCCGAAGATCGTGAGATCGGCGCCGGAGAAGTCAGACGTTATGTAGATAGTGTCGGTGGAAAGGCCGATCTGGATACCCTCAGGCAGAGGCTCCTGCTGCGCCTGCGCGAAAGCCTTGCTGCCAAGGCAGAGGAACAGGAGGCAGGAGAGTATCCGCAGGAGCATCCTCAAACGCTCCCGATCACGATCGAATAGACGTCCGACGGCCGCACGAAGAGGTCGAAGGCAAGGCGCAGAGCGACGGCAAGAACCAGAAGCGCCAGCAGCGCGCGCAGCTGCTCGCCGCGAAGTTTCTGGCCGACGCGGGTTCCGTACTGGGCGCCTGCAACGCCACCCACCATCAGCAGGAAGGCGAGCGCAACGTCTACCGTGTGGTTGGTGGTCGAATGCACGATGGTCGTGTAGGCCGAGACGAAAATGATCTGGAACAGTGAGGTTCCAACGACCACGTTGGTCGGCACCTTCAGGAGGTAGATGAGGGCCGGAACCATGATGAAGCCGCCGCCGACACCCATGATGGATGAAAGCACGCCGATGCCTGCGCCGATGCCTAGGATCGGGATGACGCTGACGAAGAGTTTCGACGTGCGGAAGCGCATCTTGAGCGGCAGGCGGTGGATCCAGTTGTGGTGCCCGGTGGTCGAGGCGCTGGGCGGCTGGCCTGAGCGAGTGCGCCGGATTGCGCGCACGCTTTCCACCAGCATCAGGCCACCGACGGTGCCGAGGAAGATGACGTAGAGCAGCGAGATGATCAGGTCGAGCTGGCCGAGGCTGTTCAGGTAGGCGAATATGTAGATGCCAAGCGACGAGCCGACGATACCGCCGATGAGCAGCATGGTGCCGAGCTTCACGTCCAGCGTGCCACGCCGGAAATGGGCGAGCGCGCCGGAGAAGGACGAGGCGATGACCTGGTTTGCGCCAGTTGCAACGGCGATGCCAGGCGGGATGTTGTAGAAGATCAGGAGAGGGGTGATCAGGAATCCGCCGCCGACGCCGAACATGCCTGACAAAAAGCCGACCGCTCCCCCCATGGCGAGAAGAACCACCATGTTTACGGACATTTCCGCAATAGGGAGATAGATGCCCACCCGGTGACACCCGCAATTCGTAACAAGGTTATCGTGGACGTTACATCCACTGGTGCAGATCGACGGTCGCGTTCATGCGCCGACGCTACGGCGAAGTCAAACTACTACGTGTAATAGCTTGAAGAGTCGCTAACATCGACAGCAAAAATCACCAAATTGGGGCGCTGCGGGAAACGCCGGAAACAGCCTGAAAATCAGGCTGTTTCATTCTGCTCAAGCAGCTTCTTGACGAGGTCCTGATCGATCTCCCCGGAAGGCGTCAGGCCGTGCTTCGACTGGAACGCCTTGATGGCGTTTCGGGTCTTGGCTCCCATGATCCCGTCGGGCACACCGGCGTCATAGCCCATCCTGTTCAGGAGGTGCTGGATGTTGGTGAGGGCCTGCTTGTATTCCGGCGAAGCGCTCGAAATCTGCGGCTCATTCCACTCGACTGGCACGGCAACCGTGTTGGCCGCCGCATCGACGTTGCGGGCCTTCCAGAGCTTCGCCTTTCCTTCCGCGATCTTCAGCTGGTCCGGCTCCATGGCGCGGGCCAGATCGTCCCGTTTGGAAGCCGCGTCGGTGTCACCCTTGCGGGCGACGATGTCGAGCCACTTGTAGGCCTCGGTCATGTCCTTCTGCATGCCGAGACCCTTGGCGGCCAGGATCGCCAGGTTGAACTGGCTGTCCGTGACGTCGAAGTCCGCGGCTTCGGTGAACCAGCGTACGGCCGCCCGATGGTCGGCATCGTTGTCGGCACCCATGGCGTAGAGAACGCCGAGATTGTGCATGGCGGTGAGATTGCCCTGCATGGCCGCCGCCTTGTACCAGGTCTTGGCCTTCGTCAGATCGCGTTCAACGCCAATGCCCTTCTCGTACATGTTGCCGATGCGGTACTGGGCGAGCGCCAGGCCTTTGTCGGCAGCCCTTTCGTACCAGGTTGCAGCACTCTCGATGTTGCGGGGCATGCCGCGGCCTTCAGCCAAGCGATTTGCAATTTCGAAATAGGCGATTGCGTCGCCCTGAAGCGCAGCTTCGCGTAGGGCCTGCACCTGCAGTTCGGCCGGAAGATCGGCTTCCGTCGGAACGAAAGCGTCTGCTGCCTTCGCAGCTGCTGTTGCGGGCGCGGCTTCAATCTTCGTGTCGGGCGCAGCAAACGCATGCTGGGGAATGATGCGCTCCTCCGCGTTCGCCTTCCTGGAGGCCGAAGCAGGCTTGATCGAACCGGTCTGGATCGGATCAGGCTTCTTGGCGGCGGCAATCTGCTTGGTCACGGCCTTAGGTTCGGCCGGAGCATCCTTCGCAATGTCCATCAGCGGCGATGCAGGCCCCATCGACAGGGTCGACGCCCAGTGCATGCCGGCAGCGAGGAGGATAACGCCGCCGAGCGCCACCATCGCATGCTTCCTGTGCTTGCCAACAATGGTGCTGATGCTGCGGCGTCTCCGCGGCTCTCCCGTCTCGTCGTCGAACGCCTCCGGCTCGCCAGCCTCGGCGGTGGCGGCACGACGGGCGGCTGCAATGAAGTCGGCCTTGCCGGCATCAGGGCTTCTGACGCCGAAGGACGGCCGATCTGCTGTCACGCGGCGCAGGATCGTGTTGATGTCCGAGATGGGTTCCTTCTGCTCGTGCCGATCGTTCGCGAGGCCTGCGAGTGAGGGTTCGATGGCCGCCTGCTCTTCCTGCTGCGGCTTGCGGCGACGGCGGAAGGCTTCCGACAGCGAACGGAAGCGTGACTTCACAGTCTCCAGCGAACCGTCCGTGGCTGCTTTCTCACCGAACAGCGCGCCCGTCTCTTCGAACACAGGTTGCTGCGCGAAAACCGGCTCCGGCTCGCTGAAGGGCGGGAATGTGTTCGGGGTGTCCCCCTCGAGGCTCTTGCCTTCCGCTTCGAGCGTGCCAAGCCGCGATACGATCTTCACCAGCGTGTCGTGGATCGCCTCGAAAGTCTTGGAATTCCGCTCGGCGGTCTGTCGGGTCAGGACTTCGAGCTTCTGCAACTCGTCCTGCAGACGGGCGTCCATCGGCTCCGACCGCTGGGACACGGCAAACTTCTGCAAAGCCTCTTCGGCGGCCTGCCTTGCGGCATCGATAAGAGAGGCGCGGTTTTCTGTCATCGCCCGCTCGATCTGCTCCAGTCGCGGCGTCAGTCGTGCGAGGCCGGCCAGATCCTGGTGCGGCTGGGACAGGAGCGAAGAGAGGTGGCTTACCTGAGACTCGAGCTTGCGCAGAAGGCGCGGATCGCCGCCGTTGCTGGTGACCGCATAGAGCTTGTTCGCCATGTTCTCAAGGCGGGCTTCCAGAGCCTGGTAGGTACGCTCATCTCCCAGCGCCCGCACGTCGTCCATGCGGCGGGCAAGATCGGAGAAGCGGTCGTCGATCATCGCCATCAGCGTTGAATCGGAGGCGCTCGCGCTCGTGCTGCTCAGGCGGGTGACGACGTCTACGAGTTTCTGCTCAAGGTCGTGGAAGAGGCTGGTGCCATGCTGCAGCACATCCGCCTGATGGCGGGTGAAGGCATTGGACAGCGCACTGACTTGCGCCTCGATGCCGTGGAGCATCTGCTCCGTTTCCGGCGCCAGGGAGACGGACCCCATCCGCTCCGAAATCAGCTGTACGTAGTGGGCAAGCCGCTCGAGCGACTGGGCTGGTACTTCCACCTTCTGGGCAAGGTCATCGACGCGGGTGGAGAGCCCGATCAGGTGCTCGATGATTGTATCGGAGGTGGGGTCGTCGTTCAGTTCGTCCACCTGGCGGGCGAGCGAGCCGATGCGAGCCTCGATGCGCTCCAGGACAGCCGGGTTGATGCCGGAGGAGCGCGCAAGTGCTGCTGACGCTGCGATGGCGCGGGAGATCTCGTCGAGACGCTCGTCAATGGCGGTAACCAGATGCTGCTGGTCGCCCTGGCTGCGTAGCGCCAGCTGCTCCAGTGCATGGGCAAGCTGCTGCATACGCTCATCCAGCATGCGGACGGAGCGCAGGTCAGGGATATGATCGATGGTTGCCGCAACCTGATCGAGGCGGGCCTGCAGGGCATCAAAGTCGCTGGAGAGCGGCGCCTGAGCAGTCCTTACCTGCTCGGCATGTAGCAGCTCGTCGATCGCGGCCTTCAGCCGACCGAGCTCCATCTGCAGCAGGTGGGTATCTCGGTCGTCGCGTTCCGACAGTTCGGCGACGGAGCGGGCGATGCGGGCAAGCCCAGCTTCCAGTCCTTCCGTGCCTCGGGAGTGCGGGACAGCGGCGAGCAGGTCGGAGAGCTCGTGACGCAGGTGGGAGAACTCTTCCCGCATGCCGCTGTTGATGATGGTGTGCAGGTCGCTGCGCAGGTTGCCGAGCTCACGCGCAAGCGAGTTCACGGAACTCTGCGGCTCGTCCTGGCGGCGTGTAAAGAGCGGATCGCGCGATAGGCGTTCGAGCGGCGAAAGATGAGGATCCCTTGCTGCGGCACTGGCAGAAACGCGAACGGGGCCGTTGCTCTCGCTGGCCGCTTCATCCGCTAGTTTCTTGAGCCGTTGCGCTATCACGTCCTCACTGTCGCGGTTGTCGATAGCGCGGCCGAGATGCTGTTCAAGCCTGGAGAGTGTCTGGGTAATATCATCCAGTGCAGAGCTGGGCCTACGCTGCCGTCCATCATTCAGCCTGTCTACATAAGAAAGCCTGGTACTCATGGGATCGCCCGCCTATACGCGACCTTTATGGCCGCCGTTCTCCGACACCGGAGCAGTCGCGACTGGCTATCCGTCAACGCCTACACGCTCCAGGGAAGGCCCCGAAGGTCGAATCGACCATCCGCCTTCCAAGGCAAATCTTTCGTCAACTATGGTAAATATGCCGTTAACTCTGGGTACGCAGGAGTGCGAATTACTAACTATTCGCAAGCACGCGAGGCTGCGGGAGGCGGGAAAACGGGGCTTGTCGGTACCCTGATGCTGTCAGGTTTAGTTCCCCTGACTCACCTATCCGCACGTGGTAAGGATAGCATTGCGATGGTTAACGTCCATCGGCACTGCGCTAGTTTACGGTAACTGAACGTTCCGTCCTTCACAGTCAGAGGTTTCGATGATCATCCGGCAAGAAAAGCCTGCGGACCTGCCTGCGATCCATAGGATCGTCCGCGAGGCGTTCGCGGGAGCAGAGCACAGCAGCGGCAACGAGCAGCACATTGTCGACGCCTTGCGGGACGCGGGCGCTCTGACGCTGTCGCTGGTGGCGGAACGCGATGGTGAAATCGTCGGGCACGTTGCCTTTTCGCCAGTGACAATCGGGGGCAACGAGGGATGTTGGCTCGGCATGGGGCCGGTCGCTGTTGCGCCTGATGCTCAACGGCGGGGCGTAGGCGCTGCACTGATCGGGCAAGGGCTCGAGCGCATCCAGGCAGATGGCTGGGCTGGGTGTGTGGTGTTGGGCGACCCCGCCTATTACCAGCGGTTCGGGTTCCGCGTTTCCGAAGGCCTGGAATTTGAGGGCGTGCCGGCGGAATATTTCATGGCGATCGCGTTTGCCGGTGCGATCCCGGTTGGGAATGCGGTCTATCATCCCGCTTTTTACCAGTGAGCATGTCAGGCCACCGTCACGCGATGGCCTGACGTAGGCTAAGCTAGGCGCGAAGTTCGCCCGACAGAGCCTGCGCGATGAGTGTGCGGCTCTCCTCAATGCCATAAAGCGCCACGAAGGATCCGAAGCGGGGTCCGCGTTCCTGGCCGAGCAGGACTTCGTAGAGCATCTGGAAGAAGGAGACCGAAACACCCGGTCCACCGGATGGGCTCTTCTTCGCATGGTCCTGATAGCGTTCGATGCCGCGGGCGACGTCGAGCAGCGCGTTCTGGATCTCCTCGCCGTCCGCACCTGCCGACAGCTCGCCAAGCTTCGCGGAGACTGCTTCCAGCGCTGCACGCTCCACTTCGTCTGGCTCGCGGAATTTCTTCGCAGGCTTCACGAAGTCGTCGAAGTAGCGGATCGCGTATTCGGTGAGGCGGTCGAGCTCCGGATGCGTTTCAGCGGTGACGCCCGGCGCGTAGCGGGAGATGAAGCCCCACATCACGCTCTTCTCGCTTGCGTTGGAAGCGCTCGCCAGGTTCAGCAGAAGCGCGAACGGCACCGGCAGTTCCGTTGCCGGAGGATTGCCGTTGTGGAGGTGCCAGACCGGGTTGCCGAGCTTGTTGCTCCAGTCCTGCCGATTGTAGGCAGACAGGAACGTGTAATACTCGTCCACGGCGCGCGGGATCACGTCGAAGTAGAGCTTCTTCGCGGTCTTCGGCTTCTGGAACATGTAGAGCGACAGGCTCTCGGTCGGCGCATAGCGCAGCCATTCGTCGATCGTCAGGCCGTTGCCCTTTGACTTTGAAATCTTCTGGCCGTGCTCGTCGAGGAAGAGCTCGTAGTTGAAGCCCTCCGGCGGACGACCGCCGAGCACCTTGCAGATCTCGCCGCCGAGCTTCACGCTGTCGATCAGGTCCTTGCCGGCCATTTCGTAGTCGACGCCGAGAGCTGCCCAGCGCATAGCCCAGTCAGGCTTCCACTGCAGCTTGAGGTGGCCGCCGGTTACAGGCGTCTCGAAGGCTTCGCCCGTTTCCGGATCGCGCCAGACGACCGTGCCGGCGTCGAGCTTGCGCTCCTCGA
Organism: Nitratireductor aestuarii; assembly: GCF_014641695.1. Lineage (GTDB taxonomy): Bacteria > Pseudomonadota > Alphaproteobacteria > Rhizobiales > Rhizobiaceae > Chelativorans > Chelativorans aestuarii. The sequence continues at coordinate 104,035 of NZ_BMIF01000009.1, forward strand.
TCGGGACCTGCATCACGACGCCGGTCTTCGGGTGGATCGGCAGGAACGGCGAATAGGTCTTGGAACGCTCTTCGCGCAGCGACGGCAGCATGATCGCCATCACTTCGTCATAGCGCTCCAGAACCTTGAGCAGCGTCGCGTCGAACCGGCCCGAGCGGTAATATTCCGTCGAGGAGGCGAATTCGTAGTCGAAGCCGAACCGGTCGAGGAAGGCGCGCAGGCGGGCGTTGTTCGCAGCACCGAAGGACTGGCCGCTCAGGAACGGGTCCGGCACCTCGCTCAGGGGCTTGCCAAGGTGCTCGCGCAGCAGTTCCTGGTTAGGCACGTTGTCCGGCACCTTGCGCAGGCCGTCCATGTCGTCCGAGAAGCAGAGGAGCTTCGTCGCAACCTTGTTGTCGGTCAGCACGTGGAAGGCATGGCGCACCATGGACGTGCGGGCGACTTCACCGAACGTTCCGATGTGCGGCAGGCCGGACGGACCGTAGCCGGTTTCAAACAGCACCTTTTCAGGAAAGCCGGACTTTTCGTAGCGTTTGACGATCTTCCGGGCTTCTTCGAATGGCCATGCCTTGCTTTCCGCCGCTGCATTCAGGAGGTCGGGGGAAAAAGAGGATGCATTGCTTGACGATGTCATCGTGGCTTCCGGTAGATCTGATTGGCTTTGTGCCGCCAAAAATGGGGCTATCCGGGGCTTTCCCGGAACGTACGGCATGTACGCGGCCCCGTGCAAAGCGTCAATGGAAGGGGCTCTTTTTCTTACGCGGGGCGCTCTTTAGACATTGCAGGGCTTCAAAGAAACGCTGAATTATCTAAGTCATTGTTTTAGCGCAATTCCTGACGGAAAACCGGTTCCCACTTTTCCTGGAATTGCTCTAGGGGAGCTGCTCGTAAAAGTCGACCGGGAAGTAGCGCAGATAGAGTTCGGTGAAGACGCCGTCGGCCTCCAGTTGCTGCAGCGCGAAGTTGAGCGCGTCCTGCAGGAGCGGCTGGTTATCCCGCGTCGCGATTGTGAGCCCATGGCCGAAATATTCGGGCGCAAGATAAGGTCCACCGGCAAAGCTGCAGCATCCATCCGTCTCTTCGCCTGTCAGCGCAAAACTAAGCCGCAGGCCATCTCCAAAGATGGCGCGAACATCGCCGTTGCGGATGGCCGCAAACAGATCCTGCTCCGCCTCGAAGGGGGCGGCGGTCACGCCGTCAAAGAAATCCCGCAGCATTTCCTCGTGGGCGCTGCCGGCAAGAACGCCAACACGCTGGCCCTTGAGTGTGGCATAGAGCGGCTCAGCGAGGCGGGCATCCTGGCGGACAATGAAACGGGCAGGGAACTGGAAGTAGGGACGCGAAAAGTCGTAGGTCGCGCGGGTTTCCGCTGTGACTGCGATGCCCGCGAGGATGGCCTCACCTTCGCCGCGTTCCAGCGCTTCGCCCAGTTCCTCGAAGGGCATGGCCTGGATCTGGCAGCGGTTGTCGATGCTGAGCTTGCTACAGATGGCGCGCGCAAGATCAACATGGAAGCCGACGAGATTGCCCTGCGGGTCAAGCATGCTGAACGGAAAGAAGTCCGTCGTGGTGAGAAACCGCAGGCGCTGGATCGTGGTAAGATCCGGTGCTGACAGGCGCTGCCGCGTGTCCCAGAAATGCGGAACCCTGACCTGAGCAAAGGCGGGCGCCGACACCATGACTGCAACGAATGCGAGAGCCAAACGGGAACGCAGCATGAGACCCCTTTGAGCGAATCTGCCAAGATCGCAGCCTACAGTAATTGTTGTTTCCGGCAAGCAGGCGCATATGCAATTCCAGATTGCAAATGCGCTCCTAAAAAATCGCTTAACGAGAAATGTGAATTGACGGCACTGAGGTTCTTGGACCATAGTAAGCACAAGCTTGGTAGCTGGCGTCTGAATTTCAGACAAACTTACATCCTGATCGATGGTGTTCGGTTCTGTTTAACCAGAACAGAGCAAGCCTTGCATTCGTGCCTTCGCGCTAGTGATAGCTTTACAGTGCATAACGATTGCCAAATCACTGCTGCATGTGCCTGGCAAGACTGCTGCTGTCGGGCGCAAGTCTAGACCATCCGGCGCGTTCGCGCCCGATGAGGGTGGGGTGTTCTCATGATGCTGGTCGCTGGTGGAGGCCGCGCACAACTGCGCGTGCCGTCGAATGTTCGCGTCAACAAAAGTGTGCGGGTGATCCGGGTCATACCGGCACGTGCGTACGACCGGACTGCGTATGGGCGCTCCGTGGATGGATGGTCCGCAGATGAACATCCCGCTCATGAACGTCGTGCCGACGGTGTGGTGGTGTTGCCGGAGGGACGACGCGCGGGCGGGCACCGCCAAGAGGCTGACGGGCTAAAACACCAGCCGGGTGTTCGCAGTCGACCAATCAATTCTCATGACACAGGTCGGGCTGAGGCGCTGCCGGGAGGTGCGGCCGGTTGGCTTCAGTACGGTTGGCGAGCCTTGCGGCTCAAGCTCGGGTTAAGCCAAGCGGACTGGCGTAACATTACCCGGCGGGCAGAAAGCCTCGGCGTGCCGCTCCAGGCAGAGTTGATTGCGTCGAGAGCCGTTTCGGAGGAAGCGCTCGTTCGGGCGCTGGCAGAGCTCATGGAGGTGCAGACGGTCAGCAGCATAAGAGCTGAACGGCTGATGGTCACGGGCGAACAGTGCCTGCAGGCAATCGGTCGGAAAGCAGGGCTCCCGGTCGTCACAGGGATGGATGACAGCGGCAGATACGTGTTCCTGCTCGCGCCCCGCCACCTGGATCTCGATGCGTTCGCAAAGTATCTCGCAGACCATCCGGAGCAGCGTTCAAGGGTGTGCTTTGTTCAGAGTCATGCTCTCCGGCAAGCCTTTGAGCAACGAGGCAGAAAAGACGCGATCAGAAAAGCACTGGCCGGACTGAAGGAAGCCCTTCCGGTCTATTCAGCCAGCACGGTTCTGAGCGGACGGCAGGGCGTGCTGCTGGGGGCTGCACTGGCTGGTGGGATTGCCTGTGCCGCCAACTGGCCAGGCCATACGCTGATCGCCATACACATCATCGTCTCGCTCGTCTGCTTCTGCTGTGTGGTGTTCAAGCTGCTGACCGCCAGCAGTTCGGATGTGACGCCAGAGATCCCGCTGAATGGGTTCAAGGCTGACGAGATGCCTGTCTACACCGTCATGGTAGCGCTCTACCGGGAAGCCGATGTGGTGCCGCAGCTCATGACGTCGCTCAGCCGGCTGGTGTGGCCGAGAAGCAAGCTTGAGATCAAGCTCGTGTGCGAACGCGATGACCACGAGACGCTCGCCGCCATCCGGGCGCTGGAACTGCGGGACCACGTGCAGGTGATTGAAGTACCGGTCTCCCTGCCGCGCACGAAGCCGAAGGCGCTCTCCTATGCCCTGCCGCTTTCAACGGGCGAGCTGATAGCGGTGTTCGACGCCGAGGATCGCCCGAACCCGTATCAGCTGCTGGAGGCGTGGCGTGCCTTCCGCAAGGGAGATGATACCCTTGCCTGCGTGCAGGCGCCGCTCGTCATCACCAACGGGCGCGGAAGCTGGCTCGCACGCATGTTCGCCTTTGAATACTCCGCGCTTTTCGGGGTCGTGCTGCCATGGCTGGCGAAACGACAGCTTGTCCTGCCTCTTGGCGGGACCTCCAATCACTTTCGCCGCGCGGCGCTCGAGGATGTGGGCGCGTGGGATCCCTACAACGTCACGGAAGATGCCGATCTCGGGATCAGGCTCTACCGGATGGGCTACAATATCGGGACCATCTCTTCGCCCACCTGCGAGGATGCGCCAACCGAGCTCGCGATCTGGCTGCGGCAGAGAACACGCTGGTTCAAAGGCTGGATCCAGACGTGGCTCGTCCACATGCGGCACCCGGTGCGGCTTTTCAGGGACGTTGGCGCCCGGTCATTCTTCGTCATCCAGATCCTGGTTCCCTGCGCGCTGACGGCCGCTCTCAGCAATGTTCTGATGTTCATCGCTGTCTTGGGCGGGGCACTGTGGCTTGCCGTAACGGGGACGGTTCCGGAGATCTATGAGACCCTGCTGCTGCTTGACGTTGCCAATATCGCGCTTGGTTATGCAGGGTTCCTGGTGATCGGGTGGCGCAGTCTGCCTGTGAAAGATCGGGCACGGCTCTGGCGCTATGTCGTGATGACACCCTTCTATTGGCTGCTGCTTTCGATCGCCGCCTGGCGGGCGGTCTGGCAGCTCTACCGGTGCCCGCACTACTGGGAAAAGACTCCGCATGCTCCGAGGAAAAGGGCGGCAGGTGATGCGGCTAGCCAACAGTCTACGCGCGTTCCTCAGCCAGGCTTGTAAAAATCCTGTCACACGGGCCATGTTAGTGGCATGGGATACAGGGTTATTCAGGCACGGGATGCAGGACTGTTGATGACGGATGATGGGGGCCGAAAGCCTGTTCGCTATGCCGGAGCGGCGGGGGTTCGCCGAAATCTGCCCTTTATCCTTGCCGGCGGGCTTCTGCTCCTCGCGATGGAGTTATGGAGTGGGGGCTCGGGCGTGGTATCAGCCGCTGGAATTCTGGGTCTTCTGATCCTCAGTGCCCTGCAGCCGACCCGAAGTGGCGGGGCCAACGCAAAGGCGCTCTCTGAGACCCCGGAAGGCGGAAGGATTTCTGCAGCGGAACTCGCTGCGGCCATCAACGATCCCATCTATTTCCTCGATGAGGAAGGCACCGTGCTCTACTCGAACGGTGCGGCCCGCGATGCTTTCGGCCCTCTGGCCGAGGGATCCGCCATTCAGCTCAAGTTCCGCTCGCCCGAAATGCAGGTATTCCTGCGTGACGCTCTCAAGAGCAAGCAGACGGAAACTTCCGTCGACTATGTCGAGCGTATTCCCATGGAGCGGGTCTATCGGGTATCGGCGCGAGCGATAGGTGAGGGCGGCAGGCGTTTCGTCCTCCATTTTCGCGACCAGAGCGAGGCGCGACGGATCGACCGCATGCGCGCCGACTTCATCGCCAATGCAAGCCATGAACTTCGGACGCCGCTCGCCTCGATCTCAGGCTTCATCGAAACGCTGCGCGGGCCGGCGCGCGACGATCCGAAGGCGCAGGAACAGTTCCTCCAGATCATGCATGGCCAGACCCGGCGCATGGCGCGGCTGATCGACGATCTTTTGACGCTGTCACGGATCGAGGCGAAACCGGTCGGCAAACCCACCGAGCCAGTCGACCTTCGCCCGCTGGTGGCAGGCGTCTGCGATACGCTGCGCCAGGTCGCCGACGAGGCCGGGGTGAATATCGAGATCGAGTTCCCGGATGGTCCGTTCGAGGTTGCAGGCTTTCGCGACGAGCTGGTGCAGGTCTTCGAGAACCTGGTCTCCAATGCCTGCAAATACGGCCGGGACGGGAAACGGGTGGTCGTGCAGGCAAAGGTGGAAGCGGGTGGCGAGAAGAGCGTCACTGTTACGGACTTTGGCCCCGGCATCGCCGAAGAGCATCTGCCGCGGCTGACGGAACGCTTCTATCGCGCCGACAGCGGGACCGGTCCCAGCCAGCAGGGCACGGGATTGGGGCTTGCGATCGTCAAGCACATTCTGAACCGTCACGGCGCTCGCCTGATCATCCGCTCGCGGCCAGGTGAGGGATCGTCGTTCACAGTGCACTTCCCGGCTCCCGAATTCTGACCGGCTGCCAATATCGGCGGGTTGTGGTAATCAGGGCCTCACAGGGAAAAGCAACAGAATGTCCAGCCAGCACATCAGGCGGTCCCTAGACGAGGACCTCAGATACATCACGACGCAGATTGCGGCGATGGGCGGCCATGCCGAGCGCATGGTTGAACAGTCGGTGGAAGCGCTCACCACCGGGGATGAAGCTCTTGCGCGCAAGATCATCCAGAACGATGCGGTCCTCGATGGGCTCGAGCGGGAGATTGGCGAGAGGGCGGTTGAAATCCTGGCACGCCGTCAGCCGATGGCGGGCGACCTCAGGGAAATCGTCGGCGCGATCCGCATCTCGGGCGACCTTGAACGTATCGGTGACCTGGGCAAGAACATCGCCAAGCGCTCGATCATCATCGGCGAGGTGGCGCAGCTCAGGCGGCTGTTCGTGGGCTTTGCAGCGCTAAGCGATCTCGCGATGGAGCAGCTGAAGGCTGTTCTCGACGCCTATGCCGCACAGTCCGTCGACAGAATTGCCAGCGTGCGCGACCGCGATCGGGAAATTGACGCGAAGTACACCTCGCTCTTTCGTGAAATGCTCACCTGCATGATGGAAGATCCTGCCAACATCACGCCCTGCACACACCTGATCTTCTGTGCGAAGAATATCGAACGCGTCGGCGATCACGCGACGAATATTGCCGAGACCGTCTATCACATCATGACCGGTGAGCAGCTGCCCGCCGATCGCCCAAAGGAAGACCGCAGTCATGTGGTCGGCGCGGCGAGCGCGGGCAATGGTGCAGAAAAACCTGACCGCCGTTCCTAGACCAGTTCAGACTTTCACAGAAACTCTGAACTGCTCTATCTCTTTGTTTTCTCGCGGTTCCGGACGGAAAACCTGTTTCCACTTTTCCTGGAACCGCTCTGAGGTCAGTCGCGCGGACCACTGCTCGTCATGTGTCCAACAAAAAAGCGGCTCGCAGGCCGCTTCTTTGTTAAGGTAACCGGTTTCAGTTTACCTGGAATTGTTTTAGCGAACGCGACGGCGCTCCGCAGCAGGCTGGTAAGCGAGCTTGGAATGGAAGCCGCAGTAGGGGCCGCTCTCGCCGGAGTCGGCACCGCAGAAGCTGAAATCATCGGAAAGCGGGTCGCCATTCGGCCACTTGCAGGTGCGCTCGGACAGTTCCACCAGCTTCAGGTTGCGTGCAATCGGAACAACGTTGGAGGGAACCGCGCGGTAGTGATGGAAAACCGCCTCTTCTTCCTCAAACTGCACCTTGAGCGCCGTTGCACCCACGGTGGTCATCATCGGACGGGAAGGAGCAGCGGCTGCCGCGGGACGCGGCTTGTGGCGGGCTGCCGGAGCAGCCGCGGAAGGCGCCGGAGCAGCTGCAGGCGCCGGCTTCTTCGGGCGGGCCGGGGCGGCGTTCGTGCGTCCGCGGCTAGAAAGCTTCAGGCGGTGCACCTTGCCGATAACAGCGTTACGGCTCACCCCACCGAGTTGCGCAGCAATCTGACTTGCACTCAAGCCTTCCGCCCAAAGTTTTTTCAACGACTCCACGCGTTCGTCTGTCCAGCTCATGGGTTTGCGCTCCTTGCAAGCGCGGCAGAATCCTTCTACTTTTCCGCCCTGCCATCGCAGAGAGGACGTAAGAACGTCACGGATAGGATTAACTGCCGCACAAAAATTCAGTTGTTATGGCGGCAAGGTACATTATCGGTTGACTCCGTGACAAGAGTCCCAGAGTCGCGGCGAATCTGTTTTTGGGGTTTTCCCCAACTTGGGCGTCACAGTCCTGGAACCTGTGTCAGGCACCTTTACATCACATAACGGACTCTCGTTGACTTCGGGCCGGAAAACGCTGATAAAAGCGCCCTTGCCGCCCTTGGGCGGCATTTTAATTTCCGTCGCTCGGGTTGGTGCCGTTTGGCTTGCCGATCCTGCGGCTGTTCCGGAGTGAAAATTAATGTCTGGTTCGGCTCTTTTTAATACGTTCGCCCGCCTGCCGCTTTCGTTTGAGCGCGGTGAGGGATCCTGGTTGATCGCGGCGAACGGAGAGCGATATCTCGATTTTGCAGCGGGAATTGCCGTGAATTCCCTGGGCCACGGACATCCGCACCTGGTGGCCGCGCTGGTCGGACAGGCCGGCAAGCTCTGGCATGTCTCCAACCTCTATGAGATCCCCGGCCAGTCACGTTTGGGCGAGCGCCTCGTTGAAGCGACCTTCGCCGACAAGGTGTTCTTCGCCAATTCGGGCGCCGAGGCTCTGGAATGCGCCATCAAGACCGCGCGGCGCTATCATTTTGCCAAGGGCAACCCCAACCGCTACCGCATCATCACCTTCGAAGGTGCGTTCCATGGACGCACCCTGGCGACGCTCGCCGCAGGTGGGCAGAAAAAGTACCTGGAAGGGTTTGGTCCCGTCGTGGACGGCTTCGACCAGGTGCCGTTTGATGACATTGCTGCGGTCGAGCAGGTAATCGGGCCGGATACGGCCGCCATTCTGGTCGAGCCTGTACAGGGTGAGGGCGGCGTGCGCCGCCTGCCGCTCGTGACGCTCCGCCGCCTGCGTTCGCTCTGCGACGAGCACGGCCTGCTGCTCGTCTTCGATGAAGTCCAGACGGGCATCGGCCGCACCGGCAAGTTCCTCGCCCATGAGTGGGCTGGCGTCACGCCCGACATCGTCGCATTGGCCAAGGGCCTCGGCGGCGGCTTCCCGGTAGGCGCTTGTCTTGCCACGGAAGAGGCCGCCAGCGGCATGACGGCCGGCATGCACGGAACCACGTTTGGCGGCAACCCGCTTGCCATGGCCGTGGGCAATGCAGTGCTCGACATCGTCCTGGGTGAAGGGTTCATGGAATGCGTTGCCCGCAAGGGTCTGCTGCTCAAGCAGGGTCTGGCCGCGATCGCCGATGATTTCCCGGATGTCATTGAAGAAATTCGTGGCGAAGGGCTGATGCTCGGCCTACGCTGCAAGGCACCCAACAGCGTTGTCCAGAAGGCGTTCACGGAGGAAAAGCTTCTCTGCGCGCCTGCCGGCGACAATGTCCTGCGCCTTCTGCCGCCCCTGACCGTGACAGAAGACGATATCCAGGAGGCGCTCAACCGCATCCGGAAGGCCTCCGAGGCGGTATCAGCCGCCAATCAAGCGGCAGCAAGCTAGACAAAGGCAAACCATGACCACTCCGCGCCACTTCATCGATCTTTCAACATTGTCGGCTGCCGAACTCCACGGCATCCTCAATGATGCGAAGGAGCGAAAGGCGAAGCTGAAAGCTGGCGAAGCGACGGAAAAGCCGCTGGAAGGCAAGGTTCTCGCCATGATCTTCGAGAAGGCCTCCACCCGCACCCGCGTCTCGTTCGACGTGGGTATGCGGCAGCTGGGCGGCGAGACGATCATGCTCACCGGAACAGAAATGCAGCTTGGCCGGAGTGAAACGATTGCGGACACGGCGCGCGTCCTGTCGCGCTATGTCGACGCGATCATGATCCGCACCACCGATCACGCACGCCTGCTGGAGCTGGCGGAATACGCCACGGTGCCGGTGATCAACGCGCTGACCGACGACACGCACCCCTGCCAGATCATGGCCGACATCCTCACTTACGAGGAGCATCGCGGCAGCGTGAAAGGCAAGATCTTCGCCTGGACGGGTGACGGCAACAACGTGCTGCACTCGCTGCTGGAGGCTTCCGCCCGGTTCGAGTTCCGCGTCAATGTGGCCGTGCCTGCTGGAAGTGAGCCCAAGCAGCACTATGTAGACTGGGCGCGTGCGAACGGAGCTCAGGTTCTGGTGACCAACTCGGCCGAGGAAGCCGTCCGCGATGCCGACTGCATCGTGACGGATACCTGGGTATCCATGGGACAGGAGCATCGTGCGCGCGGTCACAATGTCTTCCTGCCGTATCAGGTCAACGAGAAACTGATGAGTTTTGCCAAGCCAGACGCGCTGTTCATGCACTGCCTGCCCGCACATCGCGGCGAGGAAGTCACGGACGAGGTGATCGACGGGCCGAACTCCGTTGTCTTCGATGAGGCAGAAAACCGTCTGCATGCGCAGAAGGCTATCCTCGCATGGTGTCTTGAATCGTGAATTGGCAACAACCCAAACTAGGTGAATTCGGCTTTGCTGGCGACGACCACGTCGTACCCTTCGACGTGGACCAGCTGGATGTGCGCGGTCGCGCCGTCCAGGTCGGCCAGATGCTCGACCAGATCCTCACGCGCCACAACTATCCCGATGCAGTTTCGCGGCTGCTTGCGGAAGTGATCGCGCTGACGGTGATGCTCGGCAGTTCGCTGAAATTCGACGGAAAGTTCATCACCCAGACCCGGTCCGACGGACCCGTAGACCTGCTTGTGGCAGACTTTGCGACGCCCGGTTCGGTGCGGGCCTATGCCCGCTACGACGAAGACCGCCTGAAGGCGGCGATCGAAGCAGGCGAGGACAGCCCCGAAGAGCTGCTTGGCAAGGGCGTTCTGGCGCTGACCATTGATCAGGGCGCGCATATGAAGCGCTACCAGGGCATTGTTCAGCTCGACGGTTCTTCGCTTGAGGATGTGGCGCGGACCTATTTCCGCCAGTCGGAGCAGATCCCGACCGAGGTTCGCCTTGGCGTCGCGCGCATGCAGGTGCCCGGCGAGAACGGTGTGGTTGAGAGTTGGCGGGCCGGCGGTTTGCTGTTGCAGTTCCTGCCCAGTTCCACGGAACGGATGCGGATGCGCGACCTTCCGGGCGGGGATGGCGATCCGGAGGATCACGGCGACGGTCATCCCGATGACGATGCCTGGCAGGAAGCGATTGCGCTTCTGAACACCGTACAGGACGACGAGCTCCTCGACCCTTCCGTCGGTACGGAACGGCTGCTCTATCGCCTGTTCCACGAGCATGGGGTCCGCGTCTATGACGGGGTCGACATCATCGATCAATGCTCGTGCTCGCATGAAAAGGTCAAGTCCATCCTGGAAGGGTTTTCAGCCGAGGAAATCCAGGAAAGCACAGAAGACGGTCAAATCCGCGTCAACTGCGAGTTCTGTTCGAAATTGTACCTCTTCGACCCCAAGGACTTTCCGCAGAAATAGAGTTCAACGCCCCTCGTGCTCGACAAGCATGAGGGGTTCGTTAATTCAGCACCGTGCGCTGGCCTGGCAGGTCTAGCGAGAAGGCTGGAATATCGACCTCGAACTGGTCGCCTGTCTCTGTTTCCATCGTATAACGGCCGACCATAATGCCCGAGGGTGTGCCTAACGGGCAGCCCGAGGTGTACTGGAAACTGTCGCCGGGCTCCAGCCGCGGCTGCTCTCCCACGACGCCATCGCCGGTCACCTCCTGGACGCGGCCAAGCTCGTCCGTGATGTGCCAGTAACGGGAGATGAGCGTGACGATATCGGGAGAATGGTTGATGATGGTGACCTGGTAGGCCCAGACGAAGTGGCTTTCTTCGGGGTCCGACTGCTCGGGGAGGAAAATCGGTTCGACCGATACCTCAATGCCGGCTGTGATTGCTCGATACATGGCACTCCCAAGAACCAGGACCGCTGCGCACCATCATAGCGGAAAAAACACGCAGACTGCTAGAGCGGTTCCATTAAAAGTGGGAGTGAAAGGATGGGCGTCTGAACCGCCCATCCGTTCGACGTTAGGCGCTGCCTTACGCAGCGTCGAGTGCGCGTTCCACGTCCTTCAGCAGATCGCCAGTGTCCTCGATGCCTGCGGAAATGCGCAGCGTTCCATCGGTGATGCCAGCTTCGGCGCGGCCCGCATCATCCAGGCTCTTGTGCGTGGTCGTGGCAGGATGCGTGATCAGGCTCTTGGCGTCGCCAAGGTTGTTGGAGATCTTGATGACCTGAAGCGCGTTCGAGAAGTTGAACGCAGCCTGCTTGCCACCCTTGAGTTCAACGCAGATCAGCGAGGAACCGCCGGTCATCTGACGGGCGATGAGGTCTGCCTGCGGATGGTCCTTGCGGCCCGGGTAGATCACACGGCCGACCTTCGGATGCTCCGCCAGAAGATCTGCGATCGCTCCGGCATTGTGCGTCTGCTGGCGGACGCGCAGCGGCAGGGTCTCGAGGCCCTTCAGCAGTGTCCACGCATTGAACGGCGAAAGGCTGGGGCCGGTATGACGGAAGTAGTCGTGCAGGTTGGCGTCGATCCATTCCTTGTCGGAAAGGACGATGCCGCCCAGGCAGCGGCCCTGGCCATCGATGTGCTTGGTTGCGGAGTAGACCACCACGTGCGCGCCGAGCTGCAGCGGCTTCTGGTAGAGCGGCGTCGCGAACACATTGTCGACGACCACACGTGCGCCGATGGACTCAGCCAGCTTGGAGATCGCACGGATGTCATAGACTTCCAGCGTCGGGTTGGTCGGGCACTCCATGAAGAAGAGTTTGGTGTTCGGGCGGACGGCCTTTTCCCACTCCGCCATGTCGCGGGCGTCGATCAGCGTCGTCTCGATGCCGTAGCGCGGCAGGAGCTGCTGGATGATCCAGTGACAGGAACCGAAGAGCGCGCGGGCGGAGACGACATGGTCGCCGGCCTTGAGCGAACAGAGGAGGGCGGCAGCAACCGCGGCCATGCCCGAGGCCATCGCGCGGCCTTCCTCGGCACCTTCCAGAGCGGCCATGCGCTTTTCGAACATGTCGACGGTCGGGTTGGCGTAGCGCGAGTAGACGAAACCTGGATCCTCACCCTTGAAGCGGGCTTCCGCAGCTTCTGCGCTGTCATAGACGAAACCCTGGGTCAGCCAGATGGACTCTGAGGTTTCCTGAAACTGCGAACGGATCGTGTGACCGTGGACCAGAAGGGTCTGCGGTTGCCAGTCTTTCTCTGATTGCTGTGTCATTGTCTCTGCCCAAAAGTAAAACTGCGGCCGCGAAAAACGCCGGTTCGAGCATCGACATCGAGCGCGGCCTTTTAGCGAGTTATTTTACGTGGCTGCAAGCCGACCGGCCAAATCACCACGGGATAAAGGGTCTTTAATCTCGTATTGTTGTTGCGTCAATCGTCAAGCACGGTAAAGCTCCTCGCTTAAAATCTTGGAGGCGAGACGTGGTGAAGACAGGCATTCTGCCTGATGCAGACATTGCAGCTCTGTTCAGCGAAGGTGCGCTCAAGAGTGCGCGCCCGCTGGATGACGACCAGATCCAGCCAGCGAGCCTCGACCTCCGCCTGGGCAATGTCGCCTATCGCGTCCGCGCAAGCTTCCTGCCGGGACCGCGCCATCTGGTGGCCGACAAGCTGGAGCGGCTGACGCTGCACGAGTTCAGCCTTGAAACGGGCGCGGTGCTCGAGACCGGCTGCGTCTACATCGTTCCGCTGATGGAAAGCGTGGAGCTGCCGAGGGATATTTCCGCCTCCGCCAACCCAAAGAGCTCGACCGGTCGCCTCGACATCTTCACCCGCGTCATGACCGACTGCGGCCAGGAGTTCGACAAGATCCCGGCCGGCTACAAGGGGCCGCTCTTTCTCGAAGTGAGCCCACGCACATTTCCGATCGTGGTGCGCGCGGGATCGCGCCTGTCGCAGGTCCGCTTCCGTCGCGGCAATACGGTCTTGAGCGAAGAAGATCTGGCGCAGCTCCATGACAGCGAGACGCTGGTTGCTTCCGAGACGCCAAACATCTCCGGCGGGGGCATTGCGCTTTCGATCGACCTCAATGGCGGGGAGGGCGGCCTCGTCGGCTACCGCGCCAAGCATCATTCGGGCGTCGTGGATGTCGACCGCAAGGCCGGTTATGACGTGCGCGACTTCTGGGAGCCGCTCTACGATTTCGGCAAGGGTGAGCTGGTGCTCGACCCTGACGAGTTCTACATCCTCGTCTCCCGCGAAGCGGTGCATGTGCCTCCCGGCTACGCTGCCGAAATGACGCCGTTCGACCCGCTGGTGGGCGAATTCCGTGTGCACTATGCGGGGTTCTTCGATCCGGGCTTTGGCCACTCAGCCGCTGGTGGGACGGGAAGCCGCGCGGTGCTCGAGGTGCGCAGCCACGAGGTGCCGTTCATCCTGGAACATGGCCAGATCGTCGGCCGCCTGATCTACGAGCGCATGAGCACGCTGCCCCAGAACCTCTACGGCAGCGGCCTCAAGTCCAACTACCAGGGCCAGGCGCTGAAGCTCTCCAAACACTTCCGCTGAGCGATCAGCTCTGCCGATAGCCGGCCGGGAATTCGTCGCTCCCATTCCTGATCAGGAGGTGCGGCGGAATTCCTTCCGGCCGCAGCTTTCCCTCCGGCAGCGGTGAGACATAGACCTGGTCTCCCTTGCGGCGGACGAAGTCCGCACGGGCGGCTTCCCGCAGCTCGGCGTTGGTCATGATGTCATAGCCTACGCCGGCCATAACGGTCGCGGAATAGATTGAAGCCTTGTCGCCAATGCTCATGCCGCCGCAGGCTGTCACGGGCCACGTGTGCAGGCCGACGCCTAGCGGCATGGTGGCAATGGCGAAAAGCCCAGTCGGTGCGTTATAGCTCACATCACCCACATCGGTGCCGCCGCCGGTGGTGATCTCCGGCAACATCGGCATGACTGTTGACATCAGCCCATCCTCCGGAAGTTTCATCTCCCGCTGGCAGGCCTTGGCAAATTCCTGCTCCTGGCCGCTCCATTCTATCGTCAACGCCGACATGTGGGCGTGCAGTAGCTTGACCAGCGTGTCATTGGGCAGGAGGTCGTGAAGGCCGAAGAAGTGGTCGATCTCGACCTCTGTCTGCGTCGACATGGCAGACCCGTTCGCCACATCGCGTACCCATTCGGTCACATCGTTGACCTCCGCGCGATCCTGATCGCGGATCATGATCAGCACCTCGGCCGCGTCGGGGATGACATTGGCCGCACCTCCGCCATCCGTATAGACGTAGTGCAAGCGTGTGGTGGTCTTGATGTGCTCCCGCATGAACTGGATCCCAGTACCAAAGAGCTCCGCGCCTTTTAGCGCACTGCGGCCCTCCCAAGGGTCGACGCCCGCGTGAGCCGTTCGGCCGGTATAGCGAATGCGCATGATATTCGCGGCTGCCGTTCGCAGCAGCCCTGTCGCGTTGAGGGGCGCAGGATGCCAGGCAAGGCAGGCGTCAAGATCATTGAACAGACCGTCGCGCGCCATATAGACCTTTGCACCTTCCGTTTCTTCGGCGGCGCAGCCGTAGACGCGGATCGTGCCGGGGATCTGCTCGTCCATCATCAACTTGCGGAGCGCGAAGGCCGCGCCGGTGCAGCCGGCACCCAGCATGTTGTGGCCGCAGCCGTGACCCACTTCAACGCCCGTGGGACCCGCTTCCTGCCGCGGCTCGGCAGAGTTTCCCAGTGCGGGAAGCGCGTCGTACTCTGGCAGGAAGCCAACCTTAGGCCCGTTCTCGCCCTGGCTCCATTCGGCGATGAAGGCTGTCGGGATGTTCGAGGTCCCCCTGCTGGTGATCTCGAAGCCCGCAGCTTCCAGTTCACGGATGTGGATCTCGGAGGAGACCTCCTCATGGAGCGACAGCTCCGGGTTCTCCCAGACTTGGCGAGAGATCCGCAGGATCACCTCGCCGAAACTCTCGACCGCTCCCTTCGCTTTCGCTGCAGATTCTGGATCCGGGCCAGCTTCGGCCGATTGCGCAAACCCTTTCGTGGGGTAGAGCGGCCACAAGGCGGCAGTGGCGAGCGAGCCCATCAACACGGTCCGGCGAGACGGATGCAGCGAAGCGAGATAATTCCGCATGGGACTGCCTTTCCCAGAGGAGGGTCCATTGCCTTGCAGATGCCTACGGCATGTTCTGATGAAGCAAGGAGAGGCGAAGTTACTACCGCATCTCATGCCTGCCGGAAGAAACAATCAAGTAAATATTGTTAAATATCGCAGTCAGATGGTGTCTGCTCTTGCGGGGATGACTGGAGCGGGTAGCGGGAATCGAACCCGCGCGTTCAGCTTGGGAAGCTGACAGGCTACCATTACATCATACCCGCGCCTGCTATTTCGTACCCAAATTCCCCTGCCTCCGTCAATCTGGAACCGCTTGCACGAGTGAAAATAGGTTCAACGGGTCACGGGGCATCCAAAGCAGATGGAGCTCGTACCCAGCTGCTGAATACAACATCAACCGTATAGCATAAACTAATTACGGTTCTCTGAGTTCAATAAAACTGGATAGTATTCGAACTGTCAGGCCATTGATATGATTGCTTAATTGCGTGGTATTTTGGCTGGTTAATATTCAACAGAATTATGCCTACAGGTTATTTACGGGGATTGACACCTGGTAGGATTATGCAGATCTTGCACCCAGCTCCGGTGATTTGAACAAGGGCTGATGGGTAACGATCGAAGTCAGCGCTGATGATGCGGCAGGTGCAGTTCCTGCGTTGCCGTCACCAAGTCAAATGCGACGCTGGAATGCCGTATCATCTGTAATTTGTTGGAATGAGTCACCTTCTTCCGTTGCGAAGGGGAGGGTTTTGCTCGCGACAAGGCGCTGCCGACCGCGGTGTCTTGTTGTTGAGATTGCAAGAAAACTGAACCTGGCGTCTGCGGCGTTCGGGCTGGAGCTTTGGGTCCTGGCATCGACTCCGCTCGCTCGCGCCCTGCCATACACAGAATAGGAAGTCTAAATGCACAGAACAGTGTGTGTAGTTGGCGCCCTGCTGATAGGAACCGCCTCGGTTTTGGCAAATGATTGGGGGAACCCAAGCCTCGAATGGTCAGGTCATCTCCGGTTCAGCGGTCCCAGTCAGGAGCAGGTAGATCTGAATCGCGCTGACATGATCAAACGCGAGCGAGGTGGCTACTACGGGCAGTGGCGCACGACGAGTGTCACCAACAACTACGGTGATACGTATATCGAGAACATGAATAGCTCGACTTCCATTGGCAGCCAGACCGTTACCGAAGTCAGCATTGTTGGCGACAACAACGACGTCAACCAGCAGTCCAGCAGTAACTCCAGCAATGTTGGAGACACAAGCTCCGGCATCTGGACGACCGGCGAGGGCGGCACGAGCTCGAACTATTTCAATAATTGATTTCGACCGCTGGTGGCGTCCTGGCGCTAGGCCGGGTGGCAAACAGCTTCGGAGGCTTTACTCAATGTACGTGACAAGACGATCGATCCCGTCTGCCGCAAGTCTGGTTGCTCTGCTGGCGACGAGCGCCTGCTCTGTTGCGCTGCGGGAGGAAAATATTCCGAATCCTCCGGGGCCTCCGATCGTCAGCAATCTCGTCACTCCTTTCGATGAAGCGTTGCAGTGTCTGGCGGAGACAACCCCGAAAGAAGTGCGCCGCAAGATGATTTTCGGTGTCGGTGAAATCGCGGACCTCACCGGCAAGGAGCAGGTGACCGACGGCGGCAGCGGCAAGTTCGTGAGCCAGGGGCTGGGTGATGTGCTGCAGAGCGCGCTGGTTCAGGCTGGCGCCCTGGTGGTGAACCGCCGCGACATGCGCGTTCTGGTGTTTGACCGAGATCGCGCCAAGCTTCCGCATGGCATCGTCCCGACGACAGATCACTTCACCGGTTCGATCAATCGCCTCGATTTCTTCCCAGGCGGTTCTGTTCAAGTTGGCGTCGATGGTATTGGCGGGGGTGTGCGTCAGTATCGTGTGATGGTGGGCATGAACATCGCGCTGACTGATACCCGCACGGGAGAAGTGCAGAAGGTGCAGGCTCTGGATAAACAGATCGTCGGTGACGAGATCAAGGCCGGGGTAGGCCGCTTCTTCGGCAGCTCGCTGGTCGAAGTGGGTATGAACGGAGGGTCGCGTGAGCCGCTCCAGTTCGTATCCGCACAAATGGTCAAGCTCGCCGGGTACAACACGCTGGCGGATGTCTGGAAAAACCACGGCTGCGACAAGCACCTCGAAGAGCTCTACAAGCCCCGAGACCTTGCACCGAAGCAGAAGCCGGCTGCCTGACGACACCTGGTGCGATCCAGCGCGTAACGAACGTCATGGTTGAACCGCAACAACTTCTGCTGCGGGACAGCCGTAATGCGTGAGTGATGCTGTCGAGAAAGCACTGTTCGCACGGGACGTGCGCCAGGTTGGCGTTGCTCGCAGCCGAGTAGGTTGGAAGTGCGTAGCGAGTTGGGATCAGCCAAAGCGGTTGCCGTCACCCAGCTCGATCAACAGTGAGCAAATCAAACCGAGGAATGGAGACAAACATGAAGAGACTCCTGATTGCTGCCCTTGCGGCATCCATGGTGACCGTATCGGGCGCTGCCTGGGCAATTGATGACATCGAAGTCGATGTTACGAACATCAATACCGACATCACCCGCGTCAACTATTTCGACAATTCGCTGGATGTGAACGGGAATGACCTGTCCAGCCACAACGTTGACAACTCCATCAATACCAGCACCCGTTCCAGCGTGCGTGACTCGCATAACACCACTGCGATCTCCTCGCTGACTGACATCGACTCCACGGCCACATACACGCGCAACACGTCTATCGATAATACGCGTACGACAAACGTGTCCCGCACCAATGTGCGTGACACCGACGGCTACAACACCATCAGCCAGATCACGGCCGACAGTAACGCGTACCATTATGGTAATACTGTTGCCGTCTACAGCTTTCGTCCGACAAACGCGCCGTCCACTTCCGATCAGAACAATTTCCGCGACCTGCACAAGATCTCCGTCAGCGCCGTTGGTGCAATGTCCGGCCCGAGCATCAGCGTAGGCCGTACAGTCAACAACGAACGCTAACTGCACAATACTGCAGCGGCTGGCCAAAATGCTGGCCGCTTCTTTTCAGGGTATTCAGGGGATGCAGGTATAACCCAGCGTATTCCCAACTTCGGTCTGGGTGGTGTATAAATGGCAGGCACAGGGGGGGTGGAGTGCGCTCACGGTCGCATCGCTGTTGCACTTGCCACATTCACACCATATGAGCAGATAACGCATCGTGCGCAGACCAGACAGGAGTGGATCGTGTCAGCATTGTCCAGATTTCTCGGAGACTCGCCGTGGCGGGTCGTCATCAAGCTGCTGCTGATCTCCCTCATCGTCGGCTACATCATGCATATGTTCGACTGGACGCCGTGGGACATCTACTACGGCATCCGCGACGCCGTGATGGATATCTGGCACGCAGGGTTTGACGCCCTTGGCCGCTTCGCCGGCTACATCCTGATTGGCGCCATGGTAGTGGTGCCGATCTTCCTCCTGGCGCGAGTACTGAGCTTCCGGCGCAACTAGCGGGAAGTCGCCGGGGCGCACGAGTAAGCTTCATGGATCAGTCAGCGGCTGGCGTGTCTCCGCGCGCATTCAAGGTCACGAACCGGGAAGTTCTCGGCATTGCGGTGCCGATGACGCTTGCCTACCTCACCACGCCTCTGATCGGTATCACCGACACGGCGGTGGTCGGTCAGCTGAATGATGCAGTACTGCTGGGCGGACTTGCCGTCGGCGCGATTACCTTCGACGTCGTTTTCGGCACCTTCAATTCGCTTCGATCCGGAACGACCGGCCTTGTAGCGCAGGCGCTTGGGCGCGGCGACCGCAAGGAAGAGGCTGCCGTGCTGCTTCGAGCACTGGCGCTGGCGCTTGTCATCGGTTTTGCGCTGGTTCTGCTGACGCCGGTCATCATTGCGACCGCGACATACCTCATCAATCCTGCACCCGATGTAGCTACGGCCATGGCCGTCTATGTCGGCATCCGGATGCTGGCCGCGCCGCTAACGCTCACCAACTACGCGGCGCTCGGCTATATCCTCGGACGCGGCGAGGGGAAGCTCGCGCTTGTTCTTCAGATAGTCATCAACGGCGTGAACATTGCGCTCTCCGTCATCCTGGGGCTGAAGCTCGGATGGGGGATCGAAGGTGTTGCCTGGGGAACCGTTGCAGGTGAGGCCGCAGGGCTGATCGTCGGCGGGAGCTTTCTGATCCGCAAGCTGCGGGCAGAGACCATCGAATGGTCGCGGGTGCTGGATCTCTCCGCGATGAAGGAGATGCTGGCGCTCAACCGCGATATCATGATCCGATCGTTCGCGCTGCTTGCCGCCTTCGCGCTGTTTACCAGGCAGGGGGCGCAGCTTGGGACCATAACGCTTGCCGCCAACGCGATCCTCATGAACTTCTTCCTGCTGGCGGGGTACTTTCTCGACGGCTTTGCCACCGCCGCCGAGCAGCTGGCGGGCAGGGCGGTCGGCGCTCGACACCAGGCCGCGTTCAAGCGGGCGGTTGCGCTTTCCTCCATCTGGGGATTTGTGCTCGCGTTCCTGCTTGCAGCAATCTTCCTGATCTTTGGCCGCACGTTCATCGAGCTTCTGACCAATGCGGAGGAAGTGCGGAAGGCGGCGATCGCCTTCCTCCCGTGGGCTGCCTTGACGGGGGTTTCCGGCGTTCTCGCCTTTCAGATGGACGGCGTCTACATCGGCGCTACATGGTCGCGTGACATGCGCAACATGATGCTCCTCTCACTCGCCGTCTATGCCGCCTCGATGTTCGCGCTGGACGGCACGCTGGGGAACGCAGCGCTCTGGCTGTCGCTCCACGTGTTTCTGATCGCGCGGGGCTTGAGCCTGCTCGCGCTGCTGCCGTCCAGAACAGCTCGCACGTTCCAATAGGCCGTTGGTTTAGTCCAGCGGACGGTTCGCCCAGTCGTCCAGCCGCGTATCGCGCAGATCCGTGACGGAGGAAGCGCCGAGCTCGACCAGCTTGCGGTCCAGATCACGCAGGATGCGGGCCGGGAGCTGAGGGCCGCCGTAGATCAGGCCCGTATAGATCTGGACCAGATCGGCACCGGCACGAACCTTTTCAAGCGCGGTTTCAGCGGAATCCACGCCACCCGCACCGATGATCGGAAGCTCCTGGCCCACGAGCTTGCGCATCTTTGCCAGAACGACCGTAGAGCGTTCGAAGAGCGGAGCGCCGGACATGCCGCCCGTCTCACTGGCGGCAGCGCTCTTCAGGCCGGCGCGCGAAAGCGTCGTGTTGGAGACGATGAGCCCATCGATCTTCTTGTCGAGCACTTCTTCGGCGATGTCCTGTAGCGACTGCTGATCGAGATCCGGGGCGATCTTCAGGAAGATCGGCGTCTCGGCGCCCTGACCCTGCGGAAGCGTGCTGCGGGCCTGGATCACGCGGGCGAGGAGTTCAGCGAGGCTTTCGCGCTCCTGCAGGGCGCGCAGGCCGACGGTGTTCGGCGACGAGATGTTGATGGTGAGGTAGGACGCAACCTTGGCGAAGCGGCGCACGCCCTGCTCGTAATCGGCGATGCGGTCTTCGCTGTCCTTGTTGGCCCCGACATTGATGCCGACGATGCCGCCGCGCGAAGCGCGTCCCGCTACACGGGCAAGCGCGGGGGCGTGGCCGTCATTGTTGAAGCCCATGCGGTTGATGACGGCGCGATCCTCGATCAGGCGGAAGATGCGCGGCTGCGGGTTGCCGGACTGGGCCTTCGGCGTCAGCGTTCCGCATTCGACGAAACCGAAGCCGAGCTTGAGCAGTCCATCCGGCACCTCGGCGTTCTTGTCATAGCCGGCAGCCATGCCGAGCGGGTTCGGGAAGTCGAGCCCGGCCAGCTTCACGGCAAGCCGTGATGACTTCGGTGCAGGCGGGCAGATCGGCATGCCCAGCTTCAGGGCGGCGATGGAGAGGCCATGCGCCTTTTCCGCGTCAAAGGAAAAGAGCAGCGGGCGACCGAGGATATCGTAGAAACTCATTCGGGAAGAACCGGAAACTGGTGTTGGCCGTCGGCGCCGAGAGGAAGCGGCTTGATCCACTGGACGGCGGAGCAGGGGAGCGGTGCATAGAGATGCGGGAAGAGCTGCCCGCCACGCGAGACTTCGTATTTCAGCTCAGGGCCGAGTACAGCCTCATCGACTGCGACGAGAACAAGGTCGTCCTGACCCTTGAAGTGCTTGGCGGCGGTCTCCCTGACCTGCTCTGCGGTGGAGAAGTGAATGAAACCATCGGCCAGGTCCACGGGGGCTCCGCGGAACGCGCCTTCCTGTTCGGCCACCTGCCACATGGAGGCGGGACAGATCTTGTAGATCAATTTTGCCATAGGGGGGCTATAATCCGATTGAGGAACGGGTGAAAGTGCCTTGCATCCAACAAATCGCTTTTGCGCAACCAAAATGAGCCGTAATCACTTCATAAGTTGCGGATGATTGAGCCGGGGAGATGAATGATGCTTAAGACGAGATTTGTGGCGATCGGTCTGGTACTGGCCGCAGGGGGCTTGAGCGGCATCGCCACGGCTCAGGATGCGCCGCGCTTCCAGATGGAGCGCTCCAATGGCGGTTTCATCGTCATGGATGCGCAGACCGGCAACACCTCCTTCTGCCGCGAGCAGGCGGGCAAGTTCGTCTGCGACACGACAGCCGATCAAAAGGCAGCCGACAATACCGTTGAAATGCTGCAGAAGAAGATCACCGAGCTTGAAGCGCGTATCGAGGCGTTGGAAAGCGGACGTGCTTCGGCCCACAACGATCTTCCTTCCGAGCAGGAATTCGAGCAGACGCTCAATTTCATGGAGCGATTCTTCAAGCGCTTCATTGGCATCGTGAAGGGGCTCGAGTCCGACGAGCCTGCGAATGAACGGGTTCCCTCGTCCGGTAGGGCTCCATCCGAGCAGCTGTGAGTCTGATCTCTTAGCCCGACAGTTCTGGGCGATACGGCGTCTCACGCCCGGAAACGCCGGCTCTACAGCCGCCTTGTTCGCCGACTACAGACTTGTTACAATATCTGGGTAACAGGTTATACTATCGCATGGGGCGCGGCAGCCCCGAGGCTTACGAGGGGACGTTTCATGGCATCCATTTTGGATGAATTCAAAGAGTTTATTGCGCGTGGCAATGTGATGGATCTCGCCGTCGGTGTGATCATCGGCGGCGCGTTCGGCACAATCGTCAGCTCGCTAACGGACGATATCATCATGCCGATCGTCGGTGCTATCTTCGGCGGTTTCGATTTCACCAACTACTTCATCCCGCTCTCGTCCAACGTGACGGCCGGCTCGCTTGCGGCGGCCCGCGAGCAGGGTGCGGTGCTGGCCTATGGCAGCTTCATCACCGTGGTGCTGAACTTCCTCATCCTGGCCTGGATCATCTTCCTGATGGTGAAGGGCGTGAACCGCCTGCGCCGCAAGAAGGCAGAAGCCCCGGCTGTCCCAGAGGCACCACCCGCAGACGTCCAGCTGCTGACCGAAATCCGCGACCTGCTTTCGCAGCGGCGCTAAGCCTGGCGCATCAGTCGCAATCGTTGCAGAGGCGAGGCTTACGAGGGCCTCGCCTTTTTGTTTTCTTGCAGTTCCGGGCAGAAAGCCGGTGGAACTGCTCTACTCCGCCGCGACGATCTCGAAGCGCTGCAGTGTGGCCTGTCGGCCGGAGTTCATGAGGTAGATCAGGCAGCTCGTGCGAAGCAGCGAGGCGAAGTTCGAGACCGTTCCGTTGATCTCCAGCGCTTCATCGTAAAGCGTCGAGAGGAACTTGGCGGTCGACAGCCCCTGGCGCTCGGCGATCTCGTCCAGCAGCACCCAGAATGCCGCTTCCAGCTGAATGCTGGTCGAATGTCCCCCGATCCGTACAGAGCGATTGATAGGGCGATATCTATCCGGGTTTTGCCCCGCGTAGATTTCACACATCTGCACCTCCCACGTTGTTCTTTTTCCTGACTATGCCCCTGCCTTCGGGCGGCGTCAAATGGTGGAAGTGCTTGCCAGGGGCACAGAGAAAATGTTCACATGATCATCATTATCTCCGGTGCGGTAATCGATTACTACCAGCACCGGTTTCGACCGATCTAGACTGCCCTCTCAAAGAAGGGAGAAGTCATCGTGGCAAAGATGATCCACAGCATGATCCGCGTTCTCGACGAGGCGCGTTCGGTCGATTTCTACGACAAGGTCTTCGGGCTTAAGGTGGCGGAGCGGCTGGAGTTCGACAGCTTCGTGCTCGTCTATCTCAGCAATGACGAAGATGGTTTCGAGCTTGAATTGACGATCAACAAGGGGCGGGAAGAGCCTTACCAGCTGGGTGACGGCTACGGCCATCTGGCCTTTTCGGTCGATGATCTGGATGCGGAGCGGGCGCGCATCACCGAGGCAGGATTCACGCCCAACCCCATATCCGAACTCAAGCACGAGAGCGGCCTCAGGGCGCGCTTCTTCTTCATAACAGATCCCGACGGCTATAAGATCGAGGTCCTGCAGAGGCAGGGTCGATACAGGTAATCCGCGCCGAGGAGGGCGCGGCCGCGTGATCATGGAGGCATTGATTTTACGCAGTTCTGGAGAGACCGGTTCCCGCTTTCCCTGGAATTGCTACAAAGGGAGGAAATCAAATGACAACGGTTTATCAGCAGCCGGGGCTGTCGCGCCGTGAGCTGCTCAAGCGAGGAGCAATCGGCGCTGCCCTCATCATTGCGGGGCGCGCCGTCATCAGCCCTGACCGGGCATGGGGCCTCGAGGCCACCAGCCTGAAGCCCGACACGGTGGCCACGCTAATCCGCATGGCCCGCGATACCTATCCCCACGACCGTCTGCCCGACCGCTTCTACGCCATCGCCATAAAGGGCCATGACACCAAGTCCGCTGAGGATGAAGCCTACAAGGCGCTGATCGAAGACGGTGTTGCCGATCTCGACAAGCGCGCGGGCTCGGTCGGCTATCGCGGGCTTGGCTGGGAGGAGGAACGGGTCGCCATCCTGCGCGACATCCAGGACAGCAAGTTCTTCCAGACCGTGCGCGGCGATCTTGTCGTGAGCCTCTACAACCAGAAGGAGGTCTGGCCGTTCTTCGGCTACGAGGGCGAGGCCTTCTCCAAGGGCGGCTACATCGAGCGCGGGTTCGACGACATCGAATGGCTGTGACGCGTTGACGGCGCCTTCAGGGGCGCTTTCCGGTCACGAGCGATACCATTTCCCGGGAGGAAATAATGGCAACCCAATACCAACAAGACGACGATAGCGTTGTCGTGATCATCGGCTCGGGCGCCGGTGGCGGCACGCTCGGCAACGAACTCGCCCAGAAGGGCATCGACGTCGTCATTCTCGAGGCAGGCAGCCGCATCGAATTCGAGGACTTTATCAACGACGAGTGGGACGCCTTCGCCCAGCTCTCGTGGCTGGATAATCGCACGACCGGCGGCGGCTGGCGGATCACCAAGGATTTCCCGAACCTGCCAGCCTGGATCGTGAAGGCGGTCGGCGGCACAACCATCCACTGGGCAGGCGCTTCACTGCGCTTCCATGAGCATGAGTTCAAGGCGCTCACGACCTATGGGAAGATCGACGGCGCGAACCTTCTCGACTGGCCGATTACGCTGGCCGACCTTGAGCCTTACTACGCCAAGGCTGAAGACAAGATGGGCGTGACGCGCACCAACGACATCGCGGGCCTGCCCGGCAACAACAACTTCAAGGTGTTCAAGGCTGGCGCCGACAAGCTCGGCTACAAGGAGTGCCACACGGGCCGAATGGCCATCAATTCGGCTGAGCGGGACGGGCGCAATGCCTGCCAGCAAACCGGCTTCTGCTTCCAGGGCTGCAAGTGGGGCGCCAAGTGGTCGACGCTCTACACGGAGATCCCGAAGGGTGAGGAAACCGGAAAACTGGAGGTGCGGCCGAACTCGCATGTGGTCAAGATCGAGCACGACGTATCCGGCAAGGTCACCGGCGTCGTCTATGCGGACAAGGACGGCAACCTGCATGAGCAGAAGGCGCGCGTCGTCTGCGTTGCAGGCAATTCGATCGAGAGCCCGCGGCTGCTGCTGAATTCTGCGTCCACCATGTTTCCCGATGGCCTGGCGAACTCATCCGGACAGGTTGGCAAGAACTACATGCGGCACACCACCGGTTCGGTTTACGGTGTGTTCGAGAAGCCTGTGCACATGTATCGCGGCACGACCATGGCTGGCATCATCACCGATGAAGCGCGGCATGACCCGTCGCGAGGCTTTGCCGGCGGCTATGAGCTCGAGACGCTGTCGCTCGGCTTGCCCTTCATGGCGGCGTTCCTTGACCCGGGCGGCTGGGGCAGAACGTTTGCTTCGGCGATGGACAGCTACGACCACATGGCCGGAATGTGGATCGTCGGCGAGGACATGCCGCAGGAGCAGAACGCCATCAAGCTGCACGCGGAACTTAAGGACCAATACGGCATGCCGATCCCGGACGTGTGGTTTACCGACCATGCGAACGACGAGGCGATGCGCAACCACGCCTACAAACAGGGCATGGCGCTCTATGAGGCCGTGGGTGCGACCCGTACGTTCCCGACGCCGCCTTATCCCTCAACGCATAACCTCGGCACCAACCGCATGAGCGAGAAGGCGGAAGATGGCGTGGTAAACAAATGGGGCCAGACGCACGACATCAAGAACCTGTTCGTGTCCGACGGCAGCCAGTTTACGACGGGTGCGGCGGTGAACCCGACGCTGACGATCGTGGCGCTCGCAATCCGCCAGGCCGATTACATCGCGCAGGAGATGGCGGCCGGGAATATCTAGGCTGTTCCGGAAGGCAGGTACCGCCTTTTCGGACCGGTTTCAAAGAGCTTGGCCGCTTCCCCGGGCGGCCAGGAGTCCGCGCTTGCTGACGGCCGTGGACCCACCACGTGCAGGCGGGACAGACAACGTCCGCATCCGTGCCCAAATCCCCCCCCCCGCCCCACAAGGCACGGATGCGGCGGTCCAAGCTTTTGTTCTACGCAATTCCGGATGAAAACCGGTTCACGCTTTGCCTGGAATGCCTCAAATGATCATGCAAAGAAAAAGCCGCAGGGCGGGGCCGCTGCGGCTTCTCTTGTTGCGCTCGATAGAAGAGTTTTAGCCACCAGACTTGGAAACGACCAGCGGGATGACGCGGGCCGACTGAGCTGCAGCCGGTTGCGTTTCGCCCTGGAACGAGAGGCCGAGGGCTTCCCAGGTCTCCAGCAGCGCGTCGCGCAGGGTCTCGATCAGCTCGTCCGTGTGGAACGGGGTCGGCGTGATGCGAAGGCGCTCGGTGCCGCGTGGAACCGTCGGGTAGTTGATCGGCTGGATGTAGATGTTGTGCTTCTCCAGCAGACGGTCGCTCGCCATCTTGCAGAGCTCCGGATCACCAACCAGAAGCGGAACGATGTGCGTTTCCGACGGCATGACGGGAAGGCCTGCAGCCGAAAGCACGTCCTTCGTGTGCTGCGCCTGGCGCTGGTGCGCTTCGCGCTCAGCGGTCGACGTCTTCAGGTGACGGATCGAGGCGGTGGCCGCAGCAGCGATTGAAGGCGGCAGAGCGGTCGTGAAGATGAAGCCCGGCGCGTAGGAGCGCACGGCATCGATCACGTCGGCGCTGCCGGTGATGTAGCCGCCGATCACGCCGAAGCCCTTGGCCAGCGTTCCTTCAATGACGTCGATGCGATGGGCAAGGCCGTCACGTTCCGTGATGCCGCCGCCGCGTGCGCCGTACATGCCAACCGCGTGGACTTCATCGATGTAGGTCATCGCGTTGTACTTGTCGGCCAAGTCGCAGATGCCCTCGATCGGAGCGATGTCGCCGTCCATCGAGTAAACGGATTCAAAGACGATCAGCTTCGCACGCTCGGGGCCGGCGGCCTGCAGCAAGCTCTCCAGATGCGCCAGGTCGTTGTGGCGGAAGATCTTCTTTTCCGCGCCGGACCGGCGAACGCCCTCAATCATGGAAGCGTGGTTGAGTTCGTCGGAGAGGATAAGGCAGTTCGGAAGAAGGCGGGCGATGGTGGAAATGGCAGCTTCATTCGAGACAAATCCCGACGTGAAGACAAGCCCGGCTTCCTTGCCATGGAGGTCGGCAAGCTCGGCTTCCAATTCCACGATGGGATGGTGCGTGCCCGAGATGTTACGGGTACCACCGGCACCAGAACCCATGCTGCCAGCTGCGTTCTGCATGGCGCCGATGACCGTCGGATGCTGACCCATGCCCAGATAGTCGTTAGAACACCAAACGGTGATCTCCCTGGGGCCGAAAGGGCCGCGCCAGAGAGCCCGCGGAAACGAACCGACAATCCGTTCCAGGTTGGCGAAAACGCGATACCGCTTCTCCGCATGCAATTGATCGATAGCCTCGGAGAAAAAGCGCCGATAATTCATTGATATCTTCCCGATTGCTCAGCAATCATAATTGTAGAAAACCACTGCGTCCACAGCTCATTGCTGGGCAAAATGACACGTTGGTTCCGGTTGTACCTTGAGGTCGATCAACCCCACGTACCTTTGTTATCCAGTGTAACCTTAGAATGGTTTTAAGCTTTTTCGTCAACTCCCGCCAGTAGCGCTGCGCCAATTATTCCCGTTTCATGGGCACAAAGGCTGGGCACAATCAGCCTGTCGTGGAAGCATCTCTAGTGCGGCTTCGCGCTGCCTGATCAAGCTTCTCCATAAGCGCTGGGGCACGCGAAAGTCTACCGCCGGCAGATACGATGATAGCCAGTCACATTGACGACCACCGCAAGCGGTGCGCTGGTAATATCAATAAACCAGTCGATCGTCTGTGCGGCTTTTTGATCACCTTTGAGTGATGCGACATTTATTCCTGGCGATCAGGGAACGTCGTTCGCGTGCTTTAGAGGCATGTCGTCGTGCGACGGCACGGTCTGGCGCTCTATCATGCGGTGAATGCGCGGCAGCTCCGGACCTTTGTGCAGCTTGCGCAGCTTCTCCGTGGTCTCCTGGTCAGCAATGGTGCGACGATGGTTGTGCCGGATATAGTCGACCCAGGTCGGGAAATGGTAGCTCTCGGTCCACAGTTCTGGATTTTCGAGGTCCCGCAGAAGTGCCCACTGCCGGGCGCCATCGCGGATACGAGCGCGGCGACGGTCCGCCATCACGGCAAGGAATGCATCGACGTTCTTCTGCTCCACGACGTAGTCGACCATGATCATGATCGGGCCGCTGCGCAGCTTCAGGTCTAGGAGCAGTTCCGGTTCGCGGAATTTCAGCGGATCGAGATCGAGCGCTACGAGGCCCGGAATGGGGAAACGCAGCCCGGCGATGGCGCCGACCAGAAGCGTGACTCCTGCCGCGATCAACGAAGCCGTGACGCCCCAATGCTCGGCCGCAACACCCCAGATCCAGCTGCCGAGCGTCATGCCGCCGAAGGTAGCCATCTGGTAGAGGGAGAGCGCGCGGCCCACCACCCAGCGGGGCGTGGACAGCTGTACGGTGACGTTGAAGAGCGACAGGGCCAGCACCCAGCAAGCGCCGGCAACCACAAGGAAAACGCAGGTGACGACGACGAAGGTGCTGAAGGCCAGGATCACCACGCTACCGGCAAAGCCCAGAAACGCGCCACGAACGATCGTCTCGCTCTTGAAGCGTTCACGTAGCCGCGTGTTCAGGAGTGCCGCGCTGATCGCGCCCACGCCGAAGCTTCCGAGCAGCAGGCCGTAGGTGAGGGCGCCGCCGAGCAGGATGTCGCGCGCGATGATGGGCATCAGCGCCATGACGGAGACCGCGCCAACGCCGAACATGCAGCCACGCGACAGAACCGTCATCAGGTTCGGCGACATCATCATGTAGCGCAGGCCCGCAGACATGGCGCTGCCGAACTGCTCGCGCGGGATGTTGGATGACGGCCGGCGGTGCTTCCAGCGGAACAGCGCGTAAATGAGCGGAATGTAGCTCATGGCGTTGAGCAGGAAGGCTACTGCCGCGCCGGACACGGCCACGATGACGCCGCCCAGCGCCGGGCCGATGCTGCGCATGATGTTGAATGACATCGCATTCAGCGACACCGCCTGGGGGATGTCTTCACGCGGCACGATATCGCCCATGGAGGCCTGCCAGGACGGGTTGTGCAGCGCCGTGCCGCAGCCGATCATGAAGGTGAAGGCAAGCAGCAGCCACGGCGTCATCTGGCCTGCAAAGGCAAGGTATGCGAGTGCCGCCGACACGACCATCATCAGCGCCTGCGCCACCAGCATGATGCGCCGGCGGTCAAGGTTGTCAGCCAGGGCGCCTGCTGCAAGCGAAAAGAGCATGATAGGCAGCGTGTTGGCTGCCTGCACGAAGGCGACCAGATCCTTCGAATCCGAGATCTGGGTCATCATCCAGCCGGCGCCGACAGTCTGGATCAACCCGCCAAGGTTGGATACCAGCGTCGCCCCCCACAAGGCCCGGAAATTGCCGTTGCGCAGGGGAGACATTATCGACGCTCTGGAACTCAAACCGGATCCTTCCTCAGTTCGGCTGACGGCACATAAGAATCTGTTGAATAAAGCTTATACGCAATCGCCTTGCGATTGGCAGAGCATTTTCTGCTGGATTGTTCTGTAACAGTCGGGCAACCGCGAGCGGTGCGCCGTTGCGAGGCCAGCAGCCCCTGCCTATGGAACGAAAACCGAGACGGCACGGGGATGAACCTTGAAGTCCGCGGGCGTTGACGTGACGATTTCGCCGTCGGTATTAACGGGCATCTCGCGCCGCGTCTCAATCTTGAATTCGACCCCTCTTGCGGTGCGCACCTCCTTGTAAGCGCCGTGGCGGCCGGAGCGGAAGGCGGGCAGCATGAAGGCAAGCTTCCAGAGGCTCTTCATCTCGAGGCTGTAGAGATCCAGGTGTCCGTCATCGATCGCAGCCGATTCCTGGATCACGTTGCCGCCGCCGTAGTGAACGCCGTTGCCGATGGCGATCTGATAGGTGCGTACGATCCGCGTGTGATCCGATTCGGTGATGCGGGCGCGGAAGCGGGAGGCTGACACCAGCACCTTGAAGGCGGCCACCGCGTAACTCAGCTTGCCGAATCGCCGCTTGAGGCCCGAATCCAGTTTTTGAGCAAGCTCGGAGCTTAGGCCTATGCTCGCGACATTGAAGAAGGCGTGGCCATTGACTGAGCCTACGTCGATGGCGCGCTGCTTTCCGCGAATGATCACGTCAGCGGCTTCGTCCAGTTCTGTGGGAATGGCGAGGGTGCGGGCCAGGTCGTTGGCAGTGCCCATCGGCAGGATACCCATCGGCAGGCCGCTCTCCATGACTGCAAAGGCCGCAGCAGAGACCGATCCATCGCCACCGCAGATGACGATCTGGTCGTGGGAGTTCCGCAGCCGCATGATGTCACGGGCGAGCTCCGGCAGGGCGTCAAAGGTTTCGGTGGTGATCTGCAGACCGCCACGCCCGAACTGTTCGATGATGGGTTCTAGTGATTCTCCACCCCGACGGGCGTTCGGATTAACGAGGAGAAGCGTTCGCCTGAGTCTGGTCATCAAGGATCCTTGCCGCAACATGGCAAGGTTACATAGGCGGCAAAGGAGTCTTGTCGAGAGAAGACCCTACTCTTCCGGGCGATTGCTCAAAGCGGTGGATGGGGAGGCGGGCAGCAAGTGAATGCTGCCCGCCAATAGGCGCAGAAGGCGGGAGGATGGGGGGGGGATTGCCTTCCGCACCTTTCTCAGCTGTACCAATATGGTACAGAAATCCGCTGGGACATCGGGAACTCACGCATCATCCAGAGATGATTACCGATTTGAGTCTCCCGCTGAAACCTCCGATCATGAACGTGTAATGTTTATTAGTACGAGGTCAAGTGGATTGAGCGGGATCGCTGCTGATTCTCGCTTTGGCACAGGCGAATTGTCATGAGAGGTGTGTCCAAGCGACAATTGCCGTGCTGTGTTTGATAGGGAGCCGGCAATTCCCAGGTATCCACCGTTTCATGTGAAGAGATGAAAAAGTTCTTCGCAGGGTGGCTAGACAGGCGAAAATCTCATGCTATAACCCAGCCCAATTCAGGGGCGCGGCGCTGGTGACAGAGCTTCAAGCCTCGGATGCCCAGATAGCTCAGTTGGTAGAGCAGCGGATTGAAAATCCGCGTGTCGCTGGTTCGATTCCGGCTCTGGGCACCATCCCTTCTCTTCCTTAGATCGCTACATCAAGGCCTTTGGCCTCGGCTTGCTTGCGCAAGTGTCTCCGCAATGCATTTCGGGCCCTATCGCTTGCGCGACGGGCCCGTTGATTCGGCAAGACGGATTACCACTCTTCCGGAACTGCCTTAAAGCGCCAGCTCGAATACCCGGAACGGCGTCGTAATGATGATGCCTGCGGCGTTGCCGACGGTCTGGCCAATGCTGCCGGTAATCGAACTCAGCTGATTCGACAGCGTGCGGTCGTTCACTATCGTATCTTCACGAGTTAGCGTGACGCCCAGCAGCTTCACCAGCACCGGGTTCTCCGCAAACTTCGTGTGGTTGAGTGAGTCGGCGGCTGAAAGCGCTGTGACGTCGACAACCGTGACGCCATATTCCGCCAATTCCTCGGCGTTTAGGATTGCGCCGACGCGTTCGCGGCTGCCGGAGAGGAAGCTCGCAAACCCTAGCGCACGGTCGTTGCGCGAGGCGAGCACCACGAAGTTCGTTCTCGAAGATCCAAGCCGGCGCTTCTGCGTCTTGAATACGTCGGCGTCGATGTCCGGTGATGCGAGAATCACGTCGGCCAACCTGCCGTTCAGGTCCGCATCGTTCGACATTGCGAGCTGACGCAACGCTTCCATGGTGACAAGGCTGCCCATGGAATGGGCAATAAGGTCGATTCGCTCGGCACCTGCCTCGGCAACAAGCCGCAGCATATCCTCCAGCGCGTCGCGGCTCGCCATGGCGCTGTTCTGATCATAGAGATAATCGACGACGCGGCCGGCGGAGGGCCATGTGAACAGCACCACAGCGCCCGGATAGCCGGAATCATGCGCCACCTGCGTCATACGGTAGACGGCATCGTCAAAGGCAGTGTTGTAGCCGTGGACAAAGACCATGGCGCGACCACCGCGCTGGCGGATCTCCCGGGCAAGCTCGTCGCGATAGTCGTCACGGCTTCGGAAGATGCCGAGTCGTCTGGCGGTGAAGTAGCGGGCCGGATCTGCCACGACTGGATTGACCGCGCGTTCAATATTGCCAGCCTCATGCACCTTGGGCACGGTGACATCCACGAAGGCGAAGTAGGGATCGAGGGTTCGGTCGCCGGAGAAGACCAGGCCGTCCTGATCGGATTTGGCACGCGTTGTCGCAAGAAAGATTCGGTGTTCGCCTGCGATCTGAGCATCAGACGCTGGCGCGATCGTGCGGGCCATCAGCCGGTGATATTCGGGGCTGGTGCAACCGGCGAGGCCAAGCATCAACAACAATGCAGGGATAAGGAAGCTCGAAGAAACTCTGTTACGCATACATCTATCCGGCAGCAGACAGGTCAGGCGGCATGAGATTGCGCCGCCCGTCGATCAATCGGACCATGTCAAAGCAGATGCAGGTTGGAAAGCGCGCAGATTGCTACAGTGCATGAATTTTGCGTTCTCGTGTGAATGGTGACACAGGACGGAACGAGTTCCCGCCTTTCACGTTGTCATGCCGAAGAACCACACAGGAGTTGAAAATGCTGAAAGGTATCGCGCTTTGGGCAATGGGAGTGCCGATCTTTGTGATCATCCTTCTCTACATGTTCGTATTCTAACACACCGATATTTTGTGCCCCTGAATGGGTTTGCGCCTTCGGCGCGATGCTTGGCCAAGCATTACAATTTGCTAATGTTACCATTCACAAAAGGTTCACGTTCGCGGCTCTATCACTCACACATATTCAAACAGTGAGTTGAGCCAATGAAAACCATATCCCGCGTATTTGCAGCAGCGATTGCCGTAGCCATGGCCGCCCTTCCGGTGGCTCAGGCCAGTGCCCAGGGTTATCATCAGCCGCCGCACAGGGAAGCGCCGCGCAAGCCGGCTCCTCCTGCTCCGGCACGTCCGCAGGCGCACAAGCCAGCGCCGGCGCCTCATGCAAAGCCGATGCCGCCGAAGCCGCAGGCGCACAAGCCGATGCCGCCTAAGCGCAAGTGGGCTCGTGGACAGCGCTTCAATGACTGGAAGCGTTATTCGGAAGTGCGTGACTACAAGCGTCATGGCCTGAAGCGCCCGGCTCCGGGTCAGCGCTGGGTGCGGGTGGACAACGACTACCTGCTGGTGACGATCGCCAGCGGCATCATCGCGGGCATCATTGCCGGACGCTAGCTCGCGGTTGGTAGTGGCTGAATGATGAAAGGGCGCCTCAGGGTGCCCTTTTTGCTTCTCTTTTTCACAAGTGGACCAAGGTTCCCTGGCCCGCCGAGAGTCTTCCGGTTGACAAACGCCGCCCGCGGGCATCTATCACCTGCCAACCCCCAAGCTGGACACTGCATATGACCAATGTCGCCCTTACCGGCCTAGCCCGTGATCTTCTCATCCGTGCGGAGCAGGGAAATCCTGTTCGCGTCGGCGTTATCGGCTGTGGCGAGATGGGAACCGACCTGGTCACGCAGATCGCGAAGATGAAGGGCATCGAAATTGCCGCCGTGGCCGACCGCCGCTTCGTCAATGCCGAGGCCGCCGTGAAGATCGCCGGCCGTGATCCGGAGAGTGCAGGGCGCGCGACAACGACCGGCCAGATGGAGGATCTCATTCGTTCAGGCCGTACGGCCATCGTGGGCGATGCGATGCAGCTTATTGCCAGCGAGCAAATCGACGTGGTCGTGGATGCGACGGGCAGACCCACGGCAGGCGCTGAGCTCGGTCTTGCTACCATCAATGCCGGCAAGCACCTGGTCATGATGAATGTCGAGGCCGACGTTACCATCGGCGCCTATCTCAAGAGCCTCGCCGACAAGCAGGGCGTGGTCTACACGGTCGGTGCCGGCGACGAGCCTTCCTCCTGCATGGAGCTGATCGAGTTCGTGAGCGCCATGGGCCACGACGTGATCGCTGCCGGCAAGGGCAAGAACAATCCGCTCAATCATGATGCGACGCCGGACGACTATCGCGAGGAAGCAATCCGCCGCAACATGAACCCGCGCATGCTGGTGGAGTTCGTCGACGGCTCTAAGACCATGGTGGAGATGGCGGCGCTCGCCAATGCCACCGGTCTCGTCCCCGACAAACCCGGCATGCATGGTCCGGCAGCTTCGCTCGAAGATCTGCCACGTGTGCTCTGCCCAATTGAGGACGGCGGCATTCTCTCGCGCCGGGGCGTGGTCGATTATTCGATCGGCAAAGGCGTTGCGCCGGGTGTTTTCGTCATCGCTGACATGTCCCATCCGCGCCTCAACGAGCGCATGAGCGACCTGAAGCTCGGCGATGGGCCATACTTTACCTTCTACCGTCCGTATCACCTGACGAGCCTCGAAGTGCCGCTCTCCTGTGCGCGAGCCGTGATGTATCGCAAGGCGGATATGGTGCCGCTGCCGCGTCCGGTGGCGGAAGTCTGCGCGGTGGCGAAGCGCGATCTGAAGCCGGGTGAGAAGCTCGATGCGATCGGTGAATACACCTACCGCTCATGGACCATGAGCGTTGAGGATGCCCGCGCGTCCGATGCGATACCCTGTGGCCTGCTGGAAGGCGGTACGGTGCTCAAGGCTGTGAAGAGAGGCGAGCTGCTGACGAACGCCAACGTGCGTCCCATTCAGGATACCAAGCTTATGGAACTGCGCCGCCTGCAGGACCAGATGGTGTTTGGAAGCGTATAAACTTCCACTTTCAGCTCCCACACCCTCATGCTGAGCTTGTCGAAGCACGGGGGCCAGACTGCGCCTCATCTCACCCTCGTGGTTCGACAGGCTCACCATGAGGGATGAGATAAGGCAGCGCGCAGACGCTTACTTGCCCAACTCGATCGAACGACGACGCGCGGCGTCGACGGCTTCGTCAACGAGATTGCCGAGACGGTTCTCACCCATGAGAACGGCAAGCGCTGCTGCCGTGGTGCCGTTGGGGCTCGTTACCTGCTCACGCAGACGGCCGGGTTCCTCGCCGCTTTCCTTCGCCAGATTGGCCGCACCGTAGACCGTCTGCATGGCGAGCAGCCTCGCTGCCTTTTCCGACAGGCCAGCCTTCACGGCGGCAGCTTCCAGGCATTCGATGAAGTGGAAGACATAGGCCGGGCCGGAGCCGGAGACTGCCGTCACCGCGTCGATCTGGCCTTCATCGTCCAACACAACCACTTCGCCGCTGGCAGACAGCAGCGTGTTTACGAACGCGAGGATGTCTGCCGAGACGAGCTCGTTGGCGTAGATGCCCATCATGCCCTTGCCGATGGCGGCGGGAGTGTTGGGCATGCAACGGATGACCGGGGTGTCAGACCCCAGGATTTCGGAGAAGGTGCTGATCGCGATACCTGCAGCGATGCTGAGGAAGGCGGCCTTAGGCGCCAGAGGCTTGTAGGCCGGGAGCACGTCGCGCAGAACCTGCGGCTTGACGGCGATGATCACGAGATCCGCGCTTTCGCCTGCAATGCCATCCGGTGCGGCGCTTGTGCGCACACCCTGCTCGCCCGCGCGGTTACGCAGCGTTTCGTTTGGCTCGATCACCAGAACGTCGGCAGGCTGGACGGCACCGGAAGCGAGCCAGCCCTTGAGCATGTCGAAGCCCATGTTGCCGCAACCTACGAGAATAACTTTACCGGCCATCTGCGGCTTCCTTTCTCAGAACTTCGGCTGTTCGACGCCGGCGAAGCGGCAGGCTGCCGTAAGCGTGTTGGCCATCAGCATGGCAATGGTCATGGGACCGACGCCGCCCGGCACAGGCGTGATTGCGCCTGCAACTTCCTTGGCGGCGGGGGTATCCACGTCGCCCACGAGGCGGGTCTTGCCTTCGCCCTTTTCTGGAGCCGGGATACGGTTGATGCCAACGTCGATGACCGTGGCGCCGGGCTTGATCCAGTCGCCCTCGATCATCTGCGGACGGCCAACCGCGGCAACAACGATGTCAGCCTGGCGGACGACGTCAGCCAGATTGGCGGTGCGGCTGTGGGCAATGGTAATGGTGGCGTTGGCGGCGAGCAGCAGGTTCGCCATCGGCTTGCCGACGATATTGGAGCGGCCCACAACCACGGCGGAGAGGCCGGAGAGATCCTTGCCGCGAACGCGCTCCAGAAGGAGCATGGAGCCTGCGGGCGTGCAGGGCACGAAGGCCGTATCGAGCTCACCGGTGCCGAGCTTGCCGACATTGATGAAATGGAAGCCGTCGACATCCTTTTCAGGCGCGATCGACTGGATCACGGCGGCGGAGTCGATGTGGTCCGGCAGTGGGAGCTGAACCAGAATGCCGTGGATCGAAGGATCGTTGTTGAGGCTTTCAACCAGCGCCAACAGGTCGGCTTCGGTGGTTTCGCGCGGCAGTGTGTGCTGGACCGAATGGAAACCGCATTCCTTGGCCATGCGCGACTTGGAGGCGACATAGACCTGGCTTGCAGGGTCTTCGCCAACGAGAACCGTGGCCAGGCCCGGGACCACGCTGCCTGCAACAGAGGCCGTATGGGCTGTGACCTTCGCCACGATTTCGGCTGCTACAGCCTTGCCGTCGATTATCTCTGCCACGGTCATCTCCTTGTTCCTGAGGATCGTTGAATATTCACCGACCGCAGCAAATTCAAGCCATCAGTGCGCTCAGGCCTGTTCGAATATCGACGCGCCCTCGTCAGCGCGACCGGCGATCCGGCGGAAGGCGGCGAAGAGTTCGCGGCCCATGCCGTGCTGGCGGTGGGAGAGATCGACCGGTTCGACCGTGCGGCTTGCCAGTTCCTGCGCGTCGACCAGCAGCTCAAGCGTTCCAGCTTCCGCATCGACGCGGACCATGTCGCCATCGCGCACCTTGGCAATCACACCACCGTCGAGCGCTTCCGGCGTGACGTGGATCGCTGCAGGCACCTTGCCCGACGCGCCAGACATGCGGCCATCCGTGACCAGTGCCACGTGGTAGCCGCGGTCCTGCAGGACACCCAGGGCAGGGGTAAGCTTGTGCAGCTCAGGCATGCCGTTCGCCTTTGGGCCCTGGTAGCGCACGACCGCAACCACGTCGCGGTTCAGGAGGCCGTCCTTGAATGCCTGCTGCAGGGCTTCCTGCGTGTGGAACACCATGGCCGGCGCTTCGATAACCCGATGCTGCGGCTTCACGGCTGACGTCTTGATGATGGCGTGGCCGAGGTTCCCCTTCAGCATGCGCAGGCCGCCGGTTGGCTGGAAGGCCTTTTCGAAAGGTGCAAGCACCTTTTCGTCGCCGCTTTGCTCCGGAGTCGGCACGCGGGTGACGCTGCCATTCTCGCCGAGCTTTGCTTCGACGGCATAGTTGCGCAGACCCGGCCCCCAGACCGTCGAGACGTCCTCGTGTAGAAGCCCTGCGTCGAGAAGCTCGCGGATCAGGAAGCCCAGACCGCCTGCCGCATGGAAATGGTTCACGTCGGCAAGGCCGTTCGGGTAGACGCGGGCGAGTAGCGGAACGATGTCCGAAATCTCGGCGATATCCGACCAGGTCAGCTTGATGCCCGCCGCAGCGGCTATGGCGATCAGGTGGATCGTGTGGTTGGTCGAGCCGCCCGTCGCATTCAGACCGACAACAGCGTTGACGATCGAACGCTCGTCGATCATGCGGCCGACCGGGGTGAACTCGTTGCCCTGCGCGGTGATGGCGAGCGCGCGCTTGGCGGCTTCACGCGTCAGCGCGGTGCGCAGCGGCGTGTTCGGGTTGACGAAGCTAGCACCTGGCGTGTGCAGGCCCATGATCTCCATCATCATCTGATTGGAGTTGGCCGTGCCGTAGAAGGTGCAGGTGCCGGG
The DNA here is from genome assembly GCF_014641695.1 of Nitratireductor aestuarii. Classification (GTDB taxonomy): domain Bacteria; phylum Pseudomonadota; class Alphaproteobacteria; order Rhizobiales; family Rhizobiaceae; genus Chelativorans; species Chelativorans aestuarii. The sequence goes on from NZ_BMIF01000009.1 coordinate 142,155, forward strand.
GCTGTGATAGGACTTCGATTCAGCTTCCAGCAACGCGTCGCGACCGACCTTGCCCTCGGCGTAGAGCTGGCGGACCTTGGCCTTCTCGTCATTTGGCAAGCCCGTCGTCATCGGGCCAGCCGGGATGAAGACGGCGGGGAGGTGGCCGAAGTTGAGGGCTGCGATCAGCAGGCCCGGAACGATCTTGTCACAGATGCCGAGATAGACCGCGGCATCGAACATGTTGTGCGAGAGACCGACGGCTGCGGACAGCGCGATCACGTCACGGGAGAAAAGCGAGAGCTCCATGCCGGCCTGGCCCTGGGTCACGCCATCGCACATGGCCGGAACGCCTGACGCTACCTGCGCAACCGCACCCACTTCGCGCGCGGCCTCGCGGATCAGTTCCGGGAAGGTCTCATAGGGCTGGTGCGCCGAAAGCATGTCGTTATAGGCGGTGACGATGCCGAGGTTCGGCACTGCATTGCCGGAAAGCGCAGCCTTGTCGCCGGGAGCGCAGGCGGCAAATCCATGCGCCAGGTTTCCGCAAGCGAGTGCGGAACGGTGCGGGCCGGATGATGCAGCTTCGTCCAGCCGTTGCAGATAGGCTTCGCGCGTCGCGCGGGAGCGCTCGCGGATCCTGGATGTGATTGCTTCAAGCTCGCGTTTCACCGTCATGATACTCAACCCTTCGGAGCCCAGTAAACGTGCACGGGCACGCCTGCGCGCTCGATGACTGCCCGGATGGGCAGGTTTGACTTCTTGGCAAGCGCCTGTTCCAGAACGGCGCGCTTGTCGTCACCTTCGATGTGGAGGAAGATTGCCCGCGCAGCACAGAGCACGGGCATGGACAGTGTCAGCCGGGGCTCTTGAGCGGCCTCGGAGACCACCGGCTGGACGGGCGGACCGTCCAGCGTTGCGAGAAGCTCTCCGATGTTTTCCGCATCGGGAAAGAGTGAGGCCGTATGGCCGTCATTGCCCATGCCAAGCACCAGAACGTCGAGCGGCAGCGGGAGAGCTGCAATCGTCTTCGATGCCCGCTCTGCGGCTTCATCGATGTTGGAACCCGAATGGTAGAGGGGCACAAACTCGGCGTCGGATGCACGGTTCTTGAAAAAATGGCGCAGTGCGAGCCGTGCGTTGGACCGTTCAGAAGATGGCGGAACGAACCGCTCGTCCGCCAGGGTCACGGCAGTCCGCTCCCAATGGATAGGGGTTGAGGACAATTCTTCCAGAAACAGGCGCGGAGTGGTGCCGCCGGAGATGGCGAGCAGTGCCTTGTTCCGGGCAGACAAAGCCTTTGCCAGCTCGCCTGAGACCTTGTTCGCGAGGTCCCGCGCCAATGCCTGCGGCGAGGAGAATTCGTACCACTTGACCTTCATGCTACACGCTCTCGTGCCAGGTGCGGCCTTCCCGCTCGATCAGGGCGATCGATCCGGAGGGACCCCAGGTGCCTGCGGTATAGAGCTGAACCGGCTGCTTGTTGTCTTCCCAGGCGCCGACGATCGGGTCGATCCAGTGCCAGGCGGCCTCAACCTCGTCACGACGCATGAACAGCGTCTGGTTGCCCCGGATCACGTCCATCAGCAGGCGCTCGTATGCGTCGGGGTTACGGTCCGTGAAGGACTCGGCAAAGCTCATGTCGAGTGGCAGATGGCGCAGGCGCATGCCGCCCGGCCCTGGTTCCTTGATCATGATCCACTGCTTCACGCCCTCGTCGGGCTGCAGGCGGATGACCAATTGGTTGGCGAAAACCGGCCCCGCCTGATCGCCAAAGATCGAATGCGGGATCGGCTTGAACTCAATGACGATCTCCGACACGCGGGCCGCAAGACGCTTGCCTGTGCGCAGGTAGAAGGGCACGCCTGCCCAGCGCCAGTTGCCGATCTCGGCCTTGATCGCCACGAAGGTTTCCGTGTTGCTGCTGCCCGCGCCCAAATCGTCGAGATAGGCCTTCACCGGACCGTTAGCCGAAGCACCGGCGCGGTATTGCCCGCGGATGGTCGAGCGTTCCGCGTTGGCGCTGGTGATCGGCACCAGGGAGCGCAGGACCTTCAGCTTCTCGTCGCGCACGGCATCCGCCTCCATGGAGGAGGGGGGCTCCATGGCCACGAGGCAGAGAAGCTGCAGCATGTGGTTCTGGACCATGTCGCGCAGTGCACCGGCCTTGTCGTAGTAGTCGGCCCGGCCTTCGAGCCCGACGGACTCGGCTACGGTGATCTGGACGTGGTCGATATGGGCATGGTTCCAGAGCGGCTCGTACATGACGTTGGCGAAGCGCAGCGCCATCAGGTTCTGGACCGTTTCCTTGCCGAGGTAGTGGTCGATGCGGAAGATGTTGCGTTCTTCGAACACCCGGCCGATGACCTCGTTGACCTCCTTCGCGGTGCGAAGGCTGCGCCCGATCGGCTTTTCAACGATGATGCGCGAGGTGGGCGTGGCAAGCTGGTGCTTTTCGATCTGGCCGACAAAATCACCAAAGATGCTTGGCGCTACAGCCAGATAGAAGGCACGGACGTGATTTCTGTCGCCCAGATGTTCCTTAACCGCGGCAAATCCGTCGCCGGAGCGGGCGTCCACCGGGACATAGGAGAGGCGAGAGAGGAAACGCTCTAGCTCCGTGTCGCTCACCTCGGCCGCCGGCACGTGGGTGACGATCGCCTCGCGCGCGGTTTGGCGGAACTGTTCGTCCGTCAGGTCGGAGCGGGAGGCGCCGATGATCCGCGTCGGATCACTGAACTGGCCGGCGCGCTGGCGCTGGTAAAGCGCAGGTAGAAGCTTGCGCTGCGAGAGGTCCCCGGTCGCCCCGAAGACGACGAGATCGAATGGTTCAACCGGAATGATCTGGCTTGTCATGCACTCTGCCTTTCACGTTCTGGCTGCTTCTAGATTAATCGATTTAAAAATTCCAGACAGGATTGCAACTAAGTGCAGCCTAACATCGCAATTTAGAAGGAATAAGGCTGCCTAGATGAGGTCGCGGAGCGCGTACCAGTTCAACGCAAGCACCAGCAGAACTGACTGGAAGCGCTGACCGCCGGGGAAGGGCGGAATGGCAAGCTCTTCAAAGAGCTTCAGTTTTTCGCGTTTGCCCGCGAGCGCTTCGGCGTAAAGGCGGCCCACGTAGTTGGAAAGCATGACCCCGTGCCCGGAATATCCGCCAGCGGAAATGACATGGGGCAGGACTTCGCGCACGTAGGGCATGCGGGGCATCGTGATGCCGACATAACCGCCCCAGGCGTGGGTAATCTCCGTGTCCTTCAGCTGCGGATAGACTTCCGCGATCTGCCGGCGGATCTGGTTGCGGATGTCGCCGGGGCTCGCCTTCGAATAGATCTCTCGCCCACCGAAGAGAAGGCGACCATCGCTCGACTTGCGGAAATAGCGGACGACGAAGTGGGAGTCGTCGACGCTTTCGCCGCCGGGAAGTACTTTGCTGTCGGAGCCAAGCGGCGGCGTTGCGCCGATGAAGGAACCGATCGGCATCAGATGGCGGGCCGTCGTTTTCTCGAGCCCATCGATATAGGCGTTGGTCGCGATCAGGCAGTTTGCCGCGGTAATCGTGCCCTGGTCGGTCTCAACCTCCACCCGCCCGCCATTCGCGTTGATACGCAGCGCCTGCGTGCCCTCGAAGATATGCGCTCCCGCCCTTGCAGCCGCCTGACCGGTCCCCACCAGAAGTTTGATCGGGTTGATGTGACCGGTGCCGGTATCCTTGATGCCGCCATGATAGCGGCTCGACCCAAGATGCGCCGCCGTCTCGTCGCGATCCATATAGGTCAGGTGCGGATAGCCGAAGCGCTCCGCCATGATTTCTGCATGGTGCTTATAGTGGCGAGTGTATCGAGGCTTATGGGCAACGGAAAGCTGACCTGGCATGTAGTCAATGTCTATGCCGTGCTCTCCGGCGAAGGACAGGAGATGTGACTTCGCTTCCTCTGCCACGTCGAAGAGCGCCTTGGCGCGGGTGAAGCCCAACTGGCCCTCGAGGTCTTCGGCCCAGGAGCGCTGGCCAGTGCCAAGCTGGCCGCCGTTGCGGCCGGAAGCGCCGTCACCCAGCCGATGTGCTTCGATTAGCACAACGTCCACACCAGCCTTTGCCAGGTGATAGGCAGCCGAGACGCCCGTAAAGCCGCCGCCGATGATCACTACATCGGCACGGCGACTGCCGTCCAGCCTCGGATATTCAGGTCGTGCGTCGAGTGTCGCCTCGTACCACGAGATTCCGGGCGAAATCGGAGACTGGTAGCCCATGCGGAGGCTCACACCCTAAACGTTCAACAGAAGGTATTCGCGTTCCCAAGGGCTGATTACACGCATGAAGGTTTCAAACTCCATGCGCTTGATCGCCGCGAAGGTGGTGATGAAGCTGGTGCCCAGAATGTCGTGCAGGAGCTTGTCCTGTTCGAAGAGCGCAACAGCTTCGAGCAGCCCGCGCGGCAGCTCGATCAGATCCTCGTTCACGGACTTGCTGGAGGGCGCATCGGGTTCGATCTTTTCGAGGATGCCCGACAGACCGCAAGCCAGCGATCCGGCAAGCGCGAGGTAAGGGTTGGCGTCTGACGACGGGATGCGGTTTTCCACGCGACGGGCCTGGTGGTCCGATACAGGAACACGGAAAGCGGCGGTGCGGTTGTCGTAACCCCAGCGCGTGTTGACCGGCGCAGAGGCGCTCTGCGTCAGGCGGCGGTAGGAGTTCACGTAGGGCGCCAGCATCACCAGCGCATTTGGAATGTGCTTCTGCAGCCCGCCGATGAAGTGGCGGAACGTCTCGCTCTCACTGCCGTCGGCGTTGGTGAAGACGTTCTGGCCGGTCTTGATGTCCACCAGCGACTGGTGGATGTGCATCGCCGAGCCGGGCTGATCCTGAATGGGCTTCGCCATGAATGTTGCGTAGATGTCGTGCTTCAGCGCCGCCTCACGGATCGTGCGCTTGAACATGAACACCTGGTCGGCAAGCTCGATCGGATCACCATGGCGCAGGTTGATCTCCAGCTGGCCTGCACCTTCCTCGTGGATCAGGGTGTCAATCTCCAGACCCTGCGCTTCCGAGAAATGATAGATGTCATCGATCAGTTCGTCGAACTCGTTGACGCCGGCGATGGAATAGCCCTGGCCACCACCAATCGGGCGTCCCGAGCGGCCGACTGGCGGGGTCAGCGGGTAATCCGGGTCGGGGTTCTTGTGGACGAGGTAGAACTCGATCTCGGGCGCTACGATGGGCTTCATGCCCATCTCGGCATATTTGGCCATCACGCGCTTCAGCACGTTGCGGGGGCTGTATTCCACCACGCTGCCGTCCTGACGAGCGAGATCGCAGATCACCTGTGCGGTCGGATCGCTTTCCCACGGAACCACGGACAGTGTAGCCAGGTCCGGGACCAGCTTCAGATCGCCGTCGTCCTCGGGATAGACAAAACCATGGCCATCTTCCGGGTATTCACCGGAAATGGTTGTCATGAAGACAGCGGAGGGGAGGGCCAGCGACGTGTTGGAGATGAATTTCTTCGACGGCATCATCTTGCCGCGCGCGACACCCGCCTGATCAGGGGTGATGCACTCGATGTCTTCAATGGCACGCCATTCAAGCCATTCCGTGGCCTGTTTCCAATCCGTCACGCCTCGCAGGTTTTGCAGGAACGCTGCAGATGCGCGCGTACGGCTCGCTTTCCCACGTGGAGTTTTCGTATTGTTCAACATCAATCACCTAAAATGCTCAAACGAGATACTATACTAGCCCCGTTAAATGCAACGAACGAGCGCGTTGTTGCCGAGCATTGCGGGAAAATTACGTCAGAACACGAGCTCTCCGCACCCTTTCAGGTTCATCCGTCAGTGCGCCAGTCCCTGGTTCAGCAGCCGGGCCACCGATGCCTGTATCTTGTCCTGGGTGAGCGGCATCGAAATCATTGCGTCCAGTACCATCGCCGTTCGGACAGATCCATCGTAGGGCTGTCCGCCCTTCGTAATCCCCAAAATTCGCGGAAAACCGTCATTGCGCCTGTTGCGAAGCTCGATCAATGACGCAACTATATCGCCCAGCGTGGCGTGTTCTCGGGTCAGGTCCAGAACGACCAGCGCCAGCTCTTGAGTATTGAGCGTATCAAAGCTCTCCCAACCATCCACGCAGGTGGTTTGCCGGTAGATGCCTTCAATACTTTGGGCCAGGATGATCCGATTTATCGGTGAGGCTGAAATGACAACGACGGAACTGCCGGTTGCCCTACGCCTCGGATCGATCGCCTCCAGCAGTACATTCCCACTCGCCATCAATCCCCACCTGCAATCTTTAGTTGCATGTTTATATATAATTACAACGAAAGATTGCCTTCGTCAATGCGCGGCAAAGACCCATGTTTGTGCCACTGTAATGGCATGGGGGAAATCTTTTATTTCTCGCGAATTTCCTCCTTGTCTGTACAGTTGATCAACAATAGGTTCGGCCCAAATTCCGCGTTTGCGGATATGATGGATGAAGGGAGCTTGGTCCAATGAAGAGCCATCTTGTACTGCGGTCAGTACTCTCGGTAACAACAGCTCTCTTCGCGTTCGGAGCGATGGCGCAGGAGCGGGTTGTCAACGTTTACAACTGGTCCGACTATATCGACGAAAGCATCCTTGAAGACTTCACCAAGGAGACGGGGATCAAGGTCGTCTACGACGTTTACGATTCCAACGAGGTGCTGGAAACCAAGCTGCTCGCTGGCGGATCGGGCTACGATGTCGTGGCGCCCACGGCCGAATTCCTGGCGCGCCAGGTGCAGGCCGGCGTGTTCCAGAAGCTCGACAAGTCGAAGCTCCCGAACATCTCGAACATGTGGGACGTCATCGAAGACAAGACGGCGATGTACGATCCCGAGAATGCCTTTTCGATCAACTACATGTGGGGCACTACCGGAATCGGCTACAACAAGGCCAAGGTGAAGGCGGCACTGGGCATCGACACGGTGGATTCCTGGGACGTGCTGTTTGATCCGGAGAATGCAGCCAAGCTTGCCGACTGCGGCATCTACCTGCTCGACACGCCGACCGATGTGCTGCGCGCGGCGCTGAACTATGCGGGCCTGAACCCGGACAGCCGTGACCAGGCTGAACTGCAGAAGGGCGCTGACATTCTTCAGGCGATCCGTCCCTATGTGCGCAAGTTCCATTCGTCCGAATACATCAATGCACTCGCCAACGGCGATATCTGCGTGGCCCTCGGCTATTCCGGTGATATCTTCCAGGCGCGCGACCGCGCTTCCGAGGCAGGGCAGGGTGTCGAGATAGGCTACTCCATCCCGAAGGAAGGCGCGCAGATGTGGTTCGACCAGATGGCGATCCCGGCTGATGCGCCGCACGTTGAGGAAGCGCACGAGTTCCTGAACTACCTGATGCGCCCCGAGGTGATCGCCAAGGCGTCGAACTTCACCGTCTATGCGAACGGCAACTTCGCCTCGCAGGAATTCATCGACGACGATATCATCACCGACACCGCAGTCTATCCGGATGAAGCCACGCTGGCGAACCTGTTCGTAGCGCTGCCGTTCGATCCGCAGACGCAGCGCGTCGTGACGCGTCTGTGGACGCGCATCACCACCGGACAGTAAAACTAAGTTGGCCGGTCCTCGCCCAGGATCGGCCAGCCAACATCCTTGGGCGGGAGGCTGGTGAATGGCGTCTCTTGGCAGTATCCGGCGGGATTTCGCTCCCTGGGCAAACCCCGACGAAAAGCCGTTCATACGCTTCGAAAACGTCACAAAGAGTTTCGGCTCACAGACCACAGCCGTCGATGACCTGACGCTGTCGATCTACGAGCGCGAGTTCTTCGTCCTGCTCGGACCTTCCGGCTGCGGCAAGACCACGCTTCTGCGCATGCTGGGCGGGTTCGAGCAGCCCACCTCCGGTCGTGTTCTTCTCGATGGACAGGACCTCTCCGGCGTGCCGCCTTATCGGCGGCCGGTGAACATGATGTTCCAGTCCTACGCGCTCTTCCCGCATATGTCGGTCGAAAAGAACATCGCCTTCGGCCTCAAGCAGGAGGGGATGCCCAAGGCGCAGATTGGCGAGCGGGTTCAGCGCATGCTGAAGCTCGTAAAGCTGGAGAAGTATGCGTCGCGCAAGCCGCACCAGCTTTCCGGCGGACAGCGGCAGCGCGTGGCACTTGCGCGTGCGCTGGCGAAGCGGCCGAAGGTTCTGCTGCTCGACGAGCCGCTGGGCGCGCTCGACAAGAAGCTGCGGGAAGAAACGCAGTTCGAGCTGATGGATCTGCAGCAGGAGCTGGGCCTCACCTTCGTGATCGTGACGCACGATCAGGACGAAGCCATGACCATGGCCGACCGCATTGCCGTCATGGACGCCGGCAAGGTGCTGCAGGTGGCGACGCCAGCGGAGATCTATGAAGCGCCCAATTCCCGGTTCGTTGCGGAGTTCATCGGCAACATCAATATCTTCGACGGGCAGATCGTGGAGAAGACGGGAAGCGCTGCCCGGATCCGCGACAAAAGCGGGACAGAATTCCAGATCGCCCTAGGGTCAAACGCGCAGGCCGATGGCTCGGCGGGGCTCGCCGTCAGGCCCGAGAAGCTGCAGATCACTCGCGAGCGGCCGGCCGATGCCGTCAATGCCATCGACGGTGAGGTCTGGGACATCGCCTACATGGGCGATCTCACGCTCTATAACCTGAAGCTGGACGACGGGCGGATCATCAAGATCAGCACGATCAACAGCCGCCGGAGGGTGGAAGACGCGCTCACCTGGCATGACCGGGCGTGGGTGTCCTTTGCGCCGGATGCCGGCGTGCTGCTGACGCGTTAGGAGGGGCTGATGAGCCGGCCTTCACCATCTCTACTGAGCCGGGTCGTCATCTGGGTGCCCTATCTCTGGCTCCTTGCGCTGTTTCTCGCTCCCTTCTTCATCGTCTTCAAGATATCGCTGTCGCAGACCGCGATTGCGATGCCTCCCTATACGCCCACCTTCGGGCTGAGCGAGGGTTGGGAGGGGCTCAAGAACGCCTTCAACAGCCTGTCGTTCGACAACTACCTTTGGGTGTTCGGCGATCCGCTCTACGTCAAAGCCTATCTGTCGAGCCTGAAGTTCGCGGCCATATCGACGGTGCTCGCGCTGCTGATTGGTTATCCGCTCGCCTATGGCATGACGCGCGCGCCGGAAAATCTGCGCACCATCTTCCTCATGATGGTGATCCTGCCGTTCTGGACGAGCTTCCTGATCCGCATCTATGCGTGGGTGGCGATCCTGAAGCCGGAGGGGCTGCTGAACCAGTTCCTGCTGTCGCTCGGGATCATCAAGCAGCCGCTGATCATCCTGAACACCGACCTCGCGATCTATATCGGCATAGTCTACTCGTACCTGCCGTTCATGGTGCTGCCCCTCTATGCTGCGCTTGAGAAGATGGACCATTCGCTGGTGGAAGCGGCGCAGGACCTTGGGTGCACCCCCATCAAGGCGTTCTGGAAAGTGACCTTCCCGCTCTCGCTTCCGGGCGTTCTTGCCGGGTCCATGCTTGTCTTCATCCCGGCAGTGGGCGAATTCGTGGTGCCGGATCTGCTTGGCGGTTCGAGCACGCTCATGATCGGCAAGACGCTGTGGGCCGAGTTCTTCGTTAATCGCGACTGGCCGGTCGCTTCGGCGGTGGCGATCCTGCTGCTGCTGATCCTCGTCCTGCCGATCGTCTATTTCCAGCGGGTTCAGGCAAAAGCCCGCGAGAGCGAGGTCTGACATGGCTGGAAGCTGGAGCCGGTTCAACATCATCTCGCTGACGCTGGGTTTTGCGTTCCTCTACATACCCATCGTGCTACTCGTCATCTATTCGTTCAACGAGTCCCGTCTCGTGACCGTCTGGGGCGGGTTTTCGTTCAAGTGGTACGGGGCGATGCTGAACAACAGCGCGCTGATGAGTGCCGCGTGGGTGACGGCCCGCGTCGCGCTGATCTCTGCGACGCTGGCGACCATTCTTGGAACGATGGCGGCCGTTGCGCTAACCCGCTACAGCCAGTTCCGTGGACGCCTGTTGTTCTCGGGAATGGCGGTGGCGCCGCTGGTCATGCCGGAGGTTATCACAGGACTGTCGCTGCTGCTGCTCTTCGTGGCGGTTGGCCTTGATCGCGGGTTCACGACGATCATGCTGGCGCACACCACTTTTGCCATGTGCTATGTCGCCGTTGTGGTGCAGTCGCGTCTGGTAACCTTCGACCGCTCGCTGGAAGAGGCTGCCATGGATCTTGGTGCTACGCCCGCGCGCGCCTTCTTCCAGGTGACGCTGCCAGTCATTGCGCCTGCGGTCATCGCCGGCTGGATGCTGGCCTTCACGCTGTCTCTCGATGATCTGGTGATCGCAAGCTTCACGTCGGGCCCGGGCGCCACGACGCTGCCAATGAAGATCTACAGTCAGGTTCGTCTTGGCGTGACGCCTGAGATCAACGCGATCAGCACCGTGCTGATCGGTATCGTGACGGTTGGCGTACTCGCCGCTTCCCTCTTCAACAAGCGCCGCGCGCTGCGCGAGCGCCAGGGTTAAGCGAAGCGATCAGGGCATCAGTCCTTCCGGTCCGAAGCGGAGGGGGGCGGTGACAAAGGGCGCGTCCCATGAGCCGCCGACGAAAAAGTGCAGCTCGTCGGAGCCTTCCTCGGACAGCACAGCGGAGAGCGCCAGAGCGCGGCCTGCGACCGGGACGAGGCCATGCAGCCTGAGATTATATTGCCCGGCGCTTGCCTTCGCTGTGCTGATCTCAGCCAGTCCGTTCTTCACCGTTGCCTTGATCTCGGCAGCATCCAGCGCGATGCTTCCGTCAGCGTCCGTATAGAGCGGAATGAAGGTGCTCTTGCCGGATTGGTCGATCAGCTTCTGAATATCGATTCCGGGCAGCTGACCAGGGCCGAACGTGGCGGATACCTCGCCATTTGCCGTTGAAAGCAGGTTTTCGATGGTAGATCCCTGGCCTTTCAGGAACACGGACAGGTTCGCCTTTCCCTGAGGGATGAGATTACGGCGCCCGAAAGGCTGCGCAAGCTGGCCAAGCTCGATCTCGGTTCCGTTCAGGCGAAGTTCCAGCTGATCCGGGTCGCCGGACTTGTCGGCGCGAACGCCCACCTGAAAGTTGCCGCCCAGTCCCATGGCGTCGGAGATATCGAAGGTCGAGAGCTCGCCCTTGGTCTTTGCGACGGCGGCAACCTTGCTTAGCGGAATGGAGCCGAAGGTGGCGGAAGCGGCGGAGAACCGCAGATCGAAGTCGAGGCCGCTGATGAAGGAATGATTGCCGTTCGTCCGGGCACTGCCCGTTTCCAGCGGGCCGAGCGCCTGTGCCAGGCCGCGCAGGTTGAGCGCGTCGAAGGCCAGCGTTCCGATAATGCTCGGCCTTTCGTCCTCAAAGCTCACTTCCAGAACACCGCGCCCGGAGCTCGCATCGACGGCAAGGCTTGGCGTTTCCAGCTTCATGCGGTTGGAGTCGCCGGAGAGCTGGGCGGTGAGAGCAAGGGGACCGATGCGACCGCCCGGCAGGCGCACGCCATAGGTCCATTCTGCAAGCCGGTTGACCGACGGAGCAGACATCTCGAGCGCGCCCTCCACGAGACCGATCTCGCCGAGACCGGCCGTGCCCTCGAAGGAGAAGCGGGCGGGAGCGGCTTCTACCGTGAGCGAGAGGGGAGCATTGCCACCAGCCACGAGCAACAACGGCTGGGCGGAGTTGGCGCGCACGGTGACGGCTTCACCGTGCCAGATGCCGCGGGCGGACAGGGTAGCCGCGCGGTTGAGCGCAGGCCAGTCAAGCTCGCCCGACAGGCTGCTTATGACATCCACCCACTGTCCCTCGACAGGCGACAGCACGCGGGCTTCGGTAAATTCGATTTCGCCAAGGCTGTAGGCGGGCAGGGAGCTCAGATCCGGAGCTTCCGGCGATGCAGTGACCGCTTCCTTGGCCAGCCGGACGGAGCGAGCAAGCCTTCCCCAGCTTTGGGGTGAGGGAAACTGTGCGACGGTGATGTCCTCACTCAGGCGCAGGATCGGGCGGAGCAGTCGTATGCGGGTGAAGACGACTTCGCCGCGCAGTGCAGCGAGGGCGGACAGATCCACCTCGATCTCCTCCGCCTCAAGGACGGGCTCGCTCGTGTCTGTCCAGCTCTGCAGGCGGACATCCTTCAGAACGGCGCGGAAGGTGGGCCATACGTGGACGTCTGGCGCATCATCGATGCTGACGCGATAACCGGTCCAGGCGGTCATCTGCTGGGCTATACGGTCACGTACAATCTGCGTCGACGCCACGAAGGGCAGCCCGATGAAAATGACAAAAATACCCAGCACGACAGCGATGGCTGCGGCCCATATCGTTTTTTTTGCAAGCCCCTGCGACATACATCTCCGATCCACAAGTGGTCCGGCCACTCTGCAATCGATTTCCTTATCCGACTAACCTACCAGTTCAAATCCTTGTGCCATAGCGGTGGCAACAAATCATCACCAGCGAATGACCTGGATCTACATATCACATGGGACCAATATAAGAAGAACTCACAGATCCGATTGCCACGGTTTCTTGAGCAATTTCGCAGGGATACTGGCAAGTTCTGTATCGGAGGCCCGCGTGGGAAAGGTTAATTTGTCATTAGGAAAATGTTAAATATGTGAAGCTTACGATGCATTTGGCGACACTGCTTCGTCCAAGTGCGCCAAGCCCCGTTTTAACAGTTCCTCCACGCTGAACGCCTTCACCCCCTACGAAGGCGTTCTTTTTTAGCAACGCTATCCCGGCTGAAGTCCCTGAGCCTACGTGTCGGCCAGAACCCGGGTTGGAGGAAAAGTGATTTCGACGAGCGTTCCTTCACCCGGCGTCGAGCTGATCGAGAAGAAGGCGCGGTTGGCTTCCACCATGGCACGGGTCAGCGGCAGGCCGAGGCCGGTGCCGTCGCCGCGCTTGCGCCGCAGCGCGTTGATCTGGCGGAAGGGTTTCAGTGCTTCCTCCAGCTCCGTCGGGTTCATGCCAATGCCAGTGTCGCGGATGCGCAGGACCACCGAACCTTCAGGCTGATAGGCGGTGGATACAATGATCTGCCCGCCGGCCGGTGTATAGCGCACCGCATTGGACAGCAGGTTGAGCGCGATCTGGCGGATGCTGCGAAGATCAGCCACCACATTGGGGATACGGGTGCCGAAGCTTGAGCGGATGATGACGCGTTCGCTGTTGGCCTGCGGCTGCATCATGGAGACGGCCTGCTCCAGCGCCTCGTTAAGCGAGATCGACTCGAAGTGCATCTCCTGCTGGCCGGCCTCGATCTTCGAGATGTCGAGCAGATCGTTGACGAGATCCAGGACATGGTTGCCGGACCGGTTGATGTCGCGCAGGTAGTCGCGGTAGCGGTCGTTGCCGATCGGACCGAATTTCTCGTCGATCATCAGCTCCGAGAAGCCGATGATGGCGTTCAGCGGCGTGCGGATCTCATGGCTGACGCGGGCGAGGAAGTCGCTTTTATGGGAAGAAGCCTGCTCAGCCTGCGAGCGAGCCTGATTGAGTTCGTCCTCTATGCGCTTCCAGTGCGAGATGTCCCGCAGCACCGCGCAATAACCCTGGTTCTCCGGCAGGCGGGCCAGCGTGATGAAGAGCGGGATGAAGCGCCCATGGGCCTCGCGGCCAATCACGTGACGGCCGTCGTTGAGGATGCTGTTGGCGCCACGCTCGCCCATCGCGACGACGTATTCCTGGACCGTGCGCTTGCTTTCGATGGCGAACAGCACGGAGAAATTCTTGCCGATCACGTTTTCCGCGTTGAACCCGAACAACGCTTCCGCAGGCGCATTGAGCGAGCGGATATCTCCCTCGTTGCTGATGATGATGACGCCGTCGGCAGCCGTGTCGACGATCGTCTGCATCTCGCGCAGACCAAGGCCGAAGGGCGATGTCTCGTGTTCGAAGGGTTCCCGGTACTGGGTGCGGATCACTGGCTTCAGCGCTAGCATCAGGGTCTTGCGACCGTGCCAGCGGACCGATTGCAGCCGTGTCTGTACGGGAACCGCGGTGCCTGTGGCGGTGCGCAGCGTCAGAGTGGTCTCGTCGTGAACGCGGAAATCCGGCGCGTCTTCGAACAATGCGCCAATGCCGCCAGCTGCCTCGAGGCTTGGCAGATCCGCATAGCCGGTGAGCTGCAGGAACTCCCTGTTGGCAAAGTGGAGTTCGTCGCCGGAATGGATCAGCAGCGGTACAGGCAGGTGCGCGACCAGATCATCCAGCTCCTGCGACGGGGCAGGCTCTGCCTTCAATGCCGTCGCTGCTGCGAGGGAGCGTGAGGCCTTTGCTGGCTTTTCGTGCTTCTTTGCCGGAACGAGGCTCAGCAGAGAGCGGGAACGGCGGGGTTGCGCGGCAGGCGCTTCCACCGGCTTTGGCTCGGGCGCCGGGGCAAACCAGGCGCCAGGCATCTCGACAGTCTTATCCGCCGGAGTGGTCTCTTCAGCCTCATTGCTGAATTGCGTTGCAGGCAAATCTTTCGCGTTGTCCGGCTCTGAAAAGGATTCCGGAGCGTTTTCCGGATGGTCCTCAACCGGGGGCAGAACGGCGTCCGGAATTACCGGGGTCAGCTCAGGCAGTTCGGTCGCCGCCTGCTCCCCGGCAATGTCTTCTGCAGCCAGTTCCTGATTGCGCGCAGCCAGCGCCTCGTTGGCGCGGCGAAGCCGTTCGCCAATCTCGCGGAATGCCAGACGCTCAGCCTGAGAAAGACCGTAGGTCTTCTCGATAGCCTGGGCGGCTTCCTTATCCGCAGCGCGTCGCGTGTGTTCCTGCGGGATCTCCAGGGCCGGACGCTCACCGGCGAATGGGTCCTTCGTCAATTCATCAATGATCGGCGTGGTGGTATAGGGCGTCTCGCGAGGGCCCTGATCAGGCGTAATCGCCCGCAGCACTTCCCCGATGCCTTCCGGATCCTCGACGGCTTCGTTCATGCGGATCATGCCGAAGCCACGGAACCCTTCGAACACCTTGCCGCGCCCGTAGACAGGCAGGCCAGCCAGATCGACAGGCACCTTGAGGCGGGTGCCTGCCAGCGGCCACATGACCGTGCGGCCCGACCAGGTGTCACGACGTTCCATCAGACGATAGATTGAACCGTCATTGTCGAGCCCGAAGGTGTTCGCAACTTCGCGGAAGGTGCGCCCGATGACGTCCGCAGCAGGCTCACCGACGGCTTCGCCAAATTCACTGGAGATGCTGGTGAAACGACCTTCCGCATCCGTGCGCCAGGAAAAGCGGACCGTCGGATTTTCCTGGGAAAAGCTCTTGGCAACAACAGAATTGTCCGGATGCACTGGAGTCTCACTGATTGGCGGCGCGACAGGCTCAAGCTCAGCATCGCGAGAGAGCGGCTCGGTGGATGCCTCGGGCTCAGCCACAACCGGCTGGTCGTCGACGATGACCAGCAGATGGAGCTCGGGGTCGTCCGTCAACCGGGCGATGCCCGCGGGAAGATTGCGGCCAGCTGACAGGCGGCCCTTGGCAAGCCGCGCCTCTCCCTGGCGAACATCTTCAAGCAGGCTGCTGATGGCTGAACTGTCTAACTTCAGGGAGGCGAAATTGGATGATGCCGCTTCGATGCTTCCCTTGGCGTCAACCAGTGCTGCGAATTGGCCTGGTCCGGCGATACCAGAGATGACGCGACGGGCGCGTTCAGCCGCCGCGAGCTCTTCCGCCGGTGCGGCTGCGAGCAGCAATGCTTCCTCGCCGCCGGGCAGCGTGAAGGCGCTTGCGTGGAAGAAAGCGAGGCCGGAACTCAGGCGCACTGCAACGGCACGATTCTTGCCGATGTGCGGGAAGTCGGGCAGGGCCTTCAGCTGACGTAGGGCGACACGCGAGAAACCCGGGTCCTGGTCGACTGCCTCCTCGACGCTTGCAAACCCGAACAGCTCGGCGCCTGCGCCATTGGCCCAGACAATGCGCGACAGATCGGCGGAGAGGATGACGAGCGCGTCTCCTGCCACAAAACGTTCCCGCACCCCATCGAGCACGACTATGTCGAGAAACGGATAAGCTCTCGCCATTCGGGTTCACCAGAGTTCGACAGGACCCATTTCCTGCCGGCTTTAACGAGTTGTTAATAAAGGGATGTGGCGGGCACGTCCACAAAACTAAAGAACCTGAGCCTTGTGATCCTTGACATTGGTTAACGGCACACCCAGATTTTGTGCACTGCAATATAATGTTGCAATGCACAATTCAGCGCGTTATAGTGCCTCTATCAAATGGCGTTAGATGTCGCGATGGTAACCAACGAAAGGTTCATACCATGAGCAAGATCAATGAAGGTAACGCAGCGGACCAGGTCAAGTTCGGTCCGGAAGAAGTACGCAGTGCTTTCGAGAAGTCCCTTGAGAACGCGCAGGCACTGAGCACCGATTTCGCACAGAAGTCGATCGCGATGATGCGCGAGGGCACAGAAGTCGGTCTCGGCCAGTTCAAGGCTCTGGCAAGCGCGAAGTCCGTATCCGAGCTCATGGAAGTGCAGAGCTCTTTCCTGCGCAAGCAGATCGATTTCGCCACCAGGCAGGCCAAGGAATTCCAGACCCTCTCCGAGAAGGCGATGAGCGAGTTCACGCAGCCGATGCGCGACGTGTTCTCCACGACGTTCAAATTCCACTAGGTGGCGGGCTCACTGCCCAATGGCGGTGAGATATTGCTTGGGATGGAGGCTGCGGTTCGTTCGAATCGCAGCCTCTTTTCATTTCGGAAGCTGATTCTCCTCACGAAGGCGTGCGAGCCGGATTTCAGCTGTTCCGACCCTCATGCATCGTGCAGCCGACACGGACATTCCAGGGTTTTTCCAACGGAAAGCAGCGACAATTTCGCTTCTGTGGTTTGAGGCTCTTGCAAATCAGAACGATTGCCCGTAAGGACGCGGGCAGAAGCCGTGCGGTTGTAGCTCAGTTGGTTAGAGCGCAGGATTGTGGCTCCTGAGGTCGGTGGTTCGAATCCACCCAACCGTACCACTCGCACCCTTCCCCATCTCCGAAATAGCCGTATCAAGACGCTGCCAACCGGTGGCCGAACTCACGCGAATCTTGGCCAGAATTCAATCAGATAGGGCGTTTTCAGAACAACGAGCCCTGACCGCCCTTGTCGTTTGCGGGGGGCACCTTGCGCGCTGGCGCAGGCTTCGGCGCAGCTGCCTGGCTGCCCGCAATTGCGGTCGTGCTGCCATCCGCAAACTGGAGGTTCAGCACCTGTCCGGCTGAGATCTCGGCAGCCCTCTTCAGCGGAAGATTATCCGCATCGCGGACGACGGCGAAACCTCGCTCCAGCACAGCCTGATAGGAAAGCGAATTGACCAAACGTACGTGGTGGTCGAGCTTGGCGCGATAGGTTCTGATCTGCAGCCCTGCCGCCCGATCGGCTCGGCCGGTGAGTGCGTCGAGACGATCTTTCGCAGAACGGAGACGGTCGACCAGCCCACGGGGCGTGATCCGCGCAGCATCGCGATCAAGGCGGGTCCGGCGATTGTGCAGCATGTTCTGGTAGACCAGCGGCAGGCGGCTGCCGCACTGGTTCAGGCTGCGACGCGATTCGCCCAGACGTAGCGTCAGCGTTGCCGGCGAAAGCCGGATGCTGTCCAGCCTCAGGCGCTTCTTGTGCATCAGCACATCCAGCGCACGGACATGGCGGCTCGCGCATTCGTCAAAGTGACGGCGCGGGATGGCGAAGAGCTGGTCGGGCGATGGCATTGCGCGGGCGGTCGAGCGCAACGTGTTCTGTTTGCGGTCGAATTCGCGCGAAATGGCTCGCTTCAGACGGGCGGAAAGCTGGGCAAGGCCTGCTTCCAGGTCGGCCCTCACCGGCGTCACCATTTCGGCGGCACCCGTAGGTGTCGGCGCGCGACGGTCGGCCGCCAGGTCTATCAACGTCCAGTCCGTTTCGTGGCCGACGGCGGAGATGACCGGAATCTTCGAATCCGCAACGGCGCGGACCACTGCTTCGTCGTTGAAGCCCCAAAGGTCCTCGAGGCTGCCGCCACCACGTGCGACGATGATCACGTCGGGGCGCGGAAGGGAAGGGTGATCACCGAAGCGGTTGAAACCAGCAACAGCATTCGAGACTTCCATGCCTGTCGTCTCGCCCTGGACGCGTACGGGCCAGACGAGGACGTGCAGCGGATAGCGATCGGTGATGCGGTGAATGATGTCGCGGATCACCGCGCCGGTGGGCGAGGTCACCACGCCGATGACGCGGGGCAGGAAGGGCAGGGGCTTCTTGCGCTGTTCGGCAAAGAGGCCTTCGGCCGCCAAACGGCGCTTGCGCTCTTCCAGAAGCGCCATCAGCGCTCCGGCGCCCGCAGGCTCGAGCTGGTCGATGACGATCTGATACTTGGACGAACCCGGGAAGGTGGTGAGCTTGCCGGTCGCGATGACCTCAAGCCCTTCCTGCGGCTGGAACTTCAGCCGCGGAAAAGTGCCTTTCCAGATCACTGCTTCGATGCGGGAGCGGTCATCCTTCAGGGAGAAATAGCAGTGGCCGGAGGTGTGGCGGCCGCGAAAGCCGGAGATCTCACCACGCACGCGGACATAGCCGAACGCGTCTTCCACCGTCCGCTTCAGGGCGAGCGAAAGCTCGCTCACCGAAAATTCGGCGGCGTTGGTTCGCGAATCGGTCACTCTCAGCTCGTCCATGTCGTGATTGAGCCTCAACGGAGAAGGAACGGTCAAGCAGCGGCGGAAATCAGCGGGGGACTACCATCCCGGAAGGATGTGGTCCGGCCGCATGCGCTTTGCCCGCCGCATGTGGCGCATGCCGTTGTTGAAGTCCACGTCCTCGCTCGTTTCAATAAGCGTTGCAGAGATGTTGTCGAGGCTTTCCGTTATATGGCGGGCGAAAGCATCCACGACATCCATCTGCGTCGCGGGCCTGCGCAGGATGCCGATGACGCAGTCGGGCAGCGGCGGGAACTCGTCAGCTTCTCCCAGCACGCGCATGCCCGGGCGCAGCGAACATTCCGGCATGATGGTGATCGCTCCGCCCGACAGCACGGCTGCCGCGATTGCTGTCGCGGAATAGCTCGTAAACATGACGCGATAGTCGCGGCCGATCTTGTCCAGCGCAGTGCAGCCATGCTGCCGCCAGGTGCAGGTGGGACGCCCAAACGCCATCGGAAGAACGGCGCGCCGGTGCGTCTCGTGATTCGCAGAACCAACCCAGAGAAGGGGTTCGCGCCGCACCATCTGCGCTGGCGCATGGTCGGTCACCAGCGCGACGTCGAGCAGTCCCTGCTGGATCTGCGTGATCAGGTTGACCGTCGGTTCGCAGATGATCGACATTTCTACCCGCGGATTGGAGCGCGAAAAGCGGGTCATGATCTCAGGCAGGAAACGATCGGCATAGTCGTCCGGCATGCCGATGCGGATGTGGCCTTCAAGGCTCTCCTCATCGAAGGCGGCAAGTGTCTCGCGGTTCAGCCGCAGCAACTCGCGCGCGTAGAGCAGAAGCTTTTCGCCGTCGGTGGTGAGGCGGTTGTTGCGCCCGTCCTTTTCGAACAGCGTCTTGCCCAGACGCTCTTCCAGCCGGCGCATCTGCATGGAGACGGCAGACTGGGTTCGGAACACCTCCTCCGCCGCACGGGTGAAGCTGCCAGTCTCCGTAATCGCTACGAAGGTGCGAAGCTGATCGAGATCGAGGGGCGTAACCATGGCTAGCCTGCATCACCAGTTTTGATGATTAAGATTAGAAACATTCGTTCGAATAATCAATTGGCCTGTGAGACAAGGCTTCCCGATCTTTCAGGAGGTGGTGTCATGCAGGTTCAACAGAATACCGCAAAGTTGCAACTCGGGGGCGGATCAGAAGGTCTGCTCACCCGGCTCGCGCGTGTAGTCCGTCATGTCCGCAAGATCATCGCGGGCCGTCTTGCATTGCGTCAGCTGGAAGAATTGGAAGACTGGCAGCTCAGGGATATCGGGGTGAGCCGGAGGGATATCCACTTTGTGGGTGACCGCTCATGGCTGGACGATCCATCACATCTGCTGAACGAGATCGCGCGTGAGCACGCCAAGCAGATTATCCGGAAGACTTCGTGAGAGAAGTCGCCAAGTCCCCCTTCGCAGTTCGACATGCTCACCATGAAGGGGGAGAGGCCTATTCCTCGTCCGCTTCCTCTTCAGGGCGGACGGGGATTGCATAGGAGCCGGAGAGCCAGCGGTTCAGGTCGACATCCTTGCAACGTCCCGAACAGAACGGGAAGAACTGCCGTTCCGAAGGCCTGCCGCATTCCGGGCAGGCGCGCTTCGGGCGCAGGGGGACGACCTTGTCATTCTTGCTGTCAATCATTCGTCATACACGATCTGGCGAAAGCCAGTTCTGATGCACCTTGTAGCCATCTGCAGTCAGCAGACCCAGGGTCTCGTAAAGCGGGAGCCCGACAACGTTGGTGTAGGATCCGGCGAGACGAACCACGAAACACCCTGCGAGCCCCTGAATGGCGTAGCCCCCGGCCTTGCCGCGCCATTCACCTGCTTCCAGATATAGGTTCAATTCTTCGCTGGACAAACGCTTGAAGCGCACACGGGTTTCAACGACCTTCTGGCGAACCTTGCCGGAAGGCGTGATCAGGCAGACGCCCGTGTAGACCCGGTGTGCGCGGCCTGACAGCAGTCGCAGGCAGTTCGCCGCATCCTCACGCGTTTCCGCCTTGGGCAGAATCCGCCGGCCCACCGACACGACCGTATCGGCACCCAGGATGAAGCTGGTTTCGGCCTCATTGTCCTTCTTCAGGCGCGCGAACGCCCGCTCCGCCTTGCCGTGGCTCAGGCGCTTGGCGAGCGAGCGGGGATGCTCCGCCCGCAGGGGCGTTTCATCAATGTCTGTGGGGATAAGGCGATCAGGCTCGATGCCAGCCTGCTGAAGAAGCTCAACGCGCCGCGGCGACCCGGAGGCCAGGACAAGGCGATAGGTGGCACTCATGATGATCCCGGCGCCGCGTCGGTTACTTGAAGCGATACGTGATGCGGCCCTTGCTCAGGTCGTACGGCGTCATCTCCACCAGAACCTTGTCACCCGTCAGAACGCGGATGCGGTTCTTGCGCATGCGGCCAGCCGTATGAGCAATGATCTCGTGATCGTTTTCGAGCTTGACCCGGAACATAGCGTTGGGCAGCAATTCAGTAACTACACCCGGAAATTCGAGGACTTCTTCCTTCGGCATCCCATACCTTCTTTTGTGTCAGAAAAATCAGGCACACCAACAGCCGCTGTGGTAACCCACGCGGCACCCTGGGACCCGAATTGGAGCGGAACCTAAACCATCCGCTTCCATTTGTGAACCGTGTTGTTGCAGTTCAAGCAATTCTGCGGATTTGGCGGCATCTTTTGACGCTCGTACACAGCCCGGAACGTCTGGTTAGCTGCCGCTGAACCGCCTTGCGATGTTATCCTTCAAATATTCGCGAAGTTCACGGTAGGCGGCGAGGATCTGGTCGCGAGTGCCTTCAACGACGGATGGATCGAAGGTGGGCCAATATTCCACCTCCACCGCGTGGGTCCTGGTCAGTTCCATTGCGCGGTGGTGGGCTTCCGGCGACAGCGTAATGATCAGGTCGAAATAGCTGTCTTCCAGCTCCTCGAAGCGCTGCGGCATGCGCTCGCCGAGCGACAGGTTCTCCTCGGCCAACACTTTGTCAACGAAGGGGTCACGCTCGCCGGGCTTCACACCGGCCGACGTTACGAAGGTGGTTGCGGGCAGGTTCTTGCGGGCGAGAAGCTCCGCCATCGGCGAGCGGATGGAGTTGCGCCCGCAAAGAAAGAGAATGGAGCGGGGAGGCGGGCGGCTTGCCGTCTCTTCCGTTTGGCTCATCACAGGATTGGCTGAACGGTCCGTTCCTGCCATTCACGAGCCTCGCCAATGCAGCACGCACACAAGCGTGAAAAGCCTGCGCGCCGTGTCGAAATCAAGTTCGATCTTTCCTTTGAGGCGGTCCTGCAACAGCTGGGAGCCTTCGTTGTGAAGGCCGCGCCGACCCATGTCGATCGCCTCGATCTGGCTCGGCGACGCCGAACGGATCGCCTGGTAATAGCTTTCGCAGATCATGAAATAGTCGCGCACGATCCGCTTGAAGGGTGAAAGCGACAGGATGTGCGTGACGACTTCCTCGTCACTCTCCCGCGCTATGCGCAGCACAAGGCGCTTCTCGACCAGCGAGATGCGCAGCTTGTACGGGCCGCCCGCCTCGTCACCCAGTGGACAGAAGCTGTTTTCCTCCACCAGGTCGAAGATGGCGACCGCCCGTTCGTGCTCGATGTCCGGCGGAGCCCGGCCGATGGTCTCGTCCAGCTCGACGTCTATCAGGCGCGCCTTGCCGGGGTCCGGTGCTCCCATGGCTCGCCTTACGCGTTCAACCGTATGGAAACGGACCGCGCATGTGCATCAAGCCCTTCCGCACGACCCAAAGCGATTGCCGCAGGGCCGATGGCGCGCAGCTGATCGGGACCGGCTTTCAGGAGCGACATGCGCTTCATGAAGTCGAGCACGCCGAGACCGGAGGAGAAGCGTGCCGAACGTGCCGTTGGCAGCACGTGGTTGGAGCCCGCCACATAGTCGCCCAAGGCTTCCGGCGTGTAGCGACCGATGAAGACGGCGCCGGCGTTGCGGATCTTCAAGACCAGCTTCTCGGCCACGTCCGTTGCCAGCTCCAGGTGCTCCGGCGCGATCCGGTCGATCAGGGCGGGGGCTTCCTCAAGGCCGTTCAGCAGGATGATGGCGCCGAAGTCGCGCCAGCTGGCGGAAGCGATCTCAGCCCTCGGCAGGGTCTCAAGCTGCTTCTGCACCGCTTCTTCCACAGCGTCCGCAAAGGCGGCGTCCGTGGTCATCAGGATCGATTGCGCGGCGCTGTCGTGCTCAGCCTGCGCAAGAAGATCGGCGGCGATCCAGGCCGGATCATTGTCCGGGTCGGCCACAACGAGAACCTCGGATGGTCCGGCGATCATGTCGATGCCCACCTTGCCAAAGACCTGGCGCTTTGCAGCGGCCACATAGGCATTGCCGGGACCGACGATCTTGTCCACGGCTGGAATCGTCTCGGTGCCATAGGCAAGAGCAGCAACAGCCTGCGCGCCACCGATGCGGAAGATGTCCGTCACGCCTGCAATGTCGGCCGCCACGAGAACCAGCGGGTTCAGCTCGCCGTCCGGCGTAGGCACGGTCATGACAATGCGCTTCACACCGGCGACACGCGCGGGCACGGCGTTCATCAGAACGGAGCTCGGATAGCTCGCCAGTCCGCCAGGTACATAGATGCCGACAGTGTGGATCGCGGTCCAGCGCCAGCCGAGTTCAACGCCGGCATCATCGCGATAGCGCAGGTCCGACGGCAGCTGGCGGGAGTGATGCGCCTCAATGCGCTCACGGGCGATCTTCAGCGCTTCCAGCGTCGGCTTGTCGACAGCCTCGTAGGCAGCGGCGATTTCTTCCGCCGAGATGCGCAGGCCGTTCACGGAAGGGTCGAAGCGATCAAAGCGGCGCGTGTAGTCGATGACGGCAGCGTCACCTTCCTCGCGGACGCGCGCGATCACTTCGGCGACAACAGCGCCAACCTCTTCGGAAACCTCACGCTTCGTGGCCAGCAGCTCGGTAAATAGCGCTTCGAAATTGCCGTCGGCCGTGGAGAGCCTGATGCTCATGAATTGTCCTTCCTAATCGTCGTGGCGCGGGAGCGACGAGGTTTCCCAGGCGGCACCCGTATCGGCAAGCCTGGCCTCAATGCATTCCACATCCAGTGAAAGCGCCGCATCGCCCGAAAATACAAGCTCGATTGTGCCCGACGGGGGCTCTCCCTTGATGAAATTCACCGTCAGCAGGGAAAGAATCTCACCCGGCTTACCCTTGTCGATACCGCGGGAGCGAACCGTCATTACGCGGCCGAAATGCAGGATACTTTGATGACGCTCGTACGTGGGCTTACGGAAAAGCCGCTTCTGCTGCCGCTCCCAGGCGAACCGGTTCATCGGGATGACGAACTGTTTCTGCCGGGGATGGAATACCAGATCACCTACCTTGATGACCGCATCCTGCACGTGGGCCGCTACAATCTTGAGATCGTCCTGATCAAATGCAACCAGCTTCAGAAAATCCATCAGCGACGCTCATCCTAACCGGTACAATCAAGCTCAACTGCAACCCCACCGCAACTCGACTGGGGCAACCTCGATGAGGCACCCCAACGGGTTCCCACGGAAGGGCCGTCACGTCAAGCGGAGATGCGTTCGATCTCGGCGCCGCAGTTCGACAGCTTCTCTTCCAGCCGCTCGAAGCCGCGGTCAAGGTGATAGACGCGGTTGACCGTCGTCTCGCCTTCGGCTGCCAGTCCGGCAATGACGAGCGAGACGGAGGCGCGCAGGTCCGTTGCCATAACGGGAGCGCCCTTCAAGCGTTCCACGCCCTCGACGATAGCCGTCTGGCCGTCGAGCTTGATGTTTGCGCCGAGGCGGGCCAGCTCCTGCACGTGCATGAAGCGATTCTCGAAGATGGTCTCGGTGATGCGCGACTTGCCCTTGGCCTTGGTCATCAGCGCCATGAACTGCGCCTGCAGGTCCGTGGGGAAGCCCGGGAACGGCTCCGTCGTTACATCAACAGCCTCGACGCCCGCACCATTGCGGCGGACACGGATGCCGGAATTCGTGGTGGTGATTTCCGTACCGGTGCGTGCCAGAACCTGCAGCGCATTCTCAAGCAGGTCAGCGCGTGCGCCTTCCAGCAGCACGTCGCCGCCGGTCATGGCGACAGCCATAGCATAGGTGCCGGTCTCGATTCGGTCCGGAATGATTCTGTGCCGGGCACCGGAGAGCGAGGCAACGCCGTCGATGACGATGGTTGACGTGCCCGCGCCCCGGATCTTCGCGCCCATGGCATTGAGGCAATCCGCGAGGTTTACCACTTCTGGTTCCTGGGCGGCGTTTTCCAGAATCGTCTGGCCGTGGGCGAGCGAAGCCGCCATCAGCATGACGTGAGTCGCGCCGACGGAAACCTTGGGGAAACGGTAGCGAGCACCGATCAAACCCTTTCGGGCTTTCGTGACGACATAGCCGTTCTCAATGTCGATCTCCGCGCCGAGCGCCATCAGACCATCGATGAAGAGATCGACCGGGCGCGTGCCGATGGCGCAGCCGCCGGGCAGCGAGACGCGGGCTTCGCCCATGCGGGCCAGCAGCGGACCGATGACCCAGAAGCTCGCCCGCATCTTAGAGACGAGTTCATAGGGCGCGACCGTGTCGACGATGCTGCGCGCGGTGAAATGGATCGTGCGCGAATAGCCCTTGTCCTGATTCTCCCGCCTTCCATTGACGGAATAATCGACACCATGGTTGCCGAGGATCCGGATCAGCTGTTCCACATCCGCCAGATGCGGCACGTTTTCCAGGGTCAACGTGTCGTCGGTCAGCAGCGACGCAATCATGAGCGGGAGGGCAGCATTCTTTGCTCCCGAAATCGGGATGATTCCGTTCAGGACATTGCCGCCGCGGATGCGAATTCGATCCATTCTTCAATCTCTTTCCAGCTGGCGCCGAGGGCGCGCAAGACGAACGTTCCTAGAGCATGCGACAGCTGCGTTCAACCCGTGCCGTAAACCATGCGCTGTTGGGCTGCACTTACGACTCACCCTGTTGCTTCGCTGCCGGGATTCCGTCGTCGCGCTCGTCGGGATTGCCCTCGCGGCGGGATCTCGCCTGGGCTTTCCGCCGTGCGAGATTTGCGCGCAGTTCTTCCGCCAGACGCTTCTGGCGATCATCGGAACCCTGCTTGTTCAACGGTTTGGAGCTCATGTCGTCAACCTCGATACCAGCTTGCAACATTTTCCCTTATAATTTCCTACAAGAGAGGTTGCACTCCGCTCATCGATATGGCAGAAGCCGCCCCGAAATCAACGTTCACTTGCTGCTTCGGCGCGGTGGGCAGCGATGGTCCGGATGCTGCGGTAGCTCAGTGGTAGAGCACACCCTTGGTAAGGGTGAGGTCGAGAGTTCAATCCTCTCTCGCAGCACCAGTTTCCCTCTGAGCTACGTGGTTAAGTGATGGTGGTTTAGATAGTGCGCTGCCGATCGCTGTCTGTGACTATGCGCGCGTGAGCGGTCATGGTGATGACTAGCGCTCGTCTTTTAGGATTATATGTTCACCTTAGGTTTACATGTGCGACAATCTCCGGGTAACTTAACATTACCGGAGACGAGCCCATGCACTCTTCAACTTTCGAGACCTTCCGCCATCGGTTTGTAACATCGCTTTGCGCACTTGCCCTTGCTGGCACTGGCGCTCTGGCTGCTACAGGTGCAATGGCACAGCAGAACTACGATCTCTTGAAGAACGATTCATATCGACTCAAATTCAATGAGAACACAGCAAATACAAATAATGAGCCTATGGATGAGATCCAGGTAAATTGGACGATGGGAACTTATCCGGGCTTTGCTGCTGAGGTAAAGTATTCGAGTTCCGTCAATATCCGGGATATTGCGAAAATCCGCGGTAGGGTCTTTATTCATCAAGAGGCCACACAGACCGGTGCCCACAGGGCATGGTTCGAGTTTCAGGCAGAGGCCAACGAAGTGAAAAGCGTTCGGACTCTCAATAATGAACTGACAAACTGCTCCAACTCAGTTGGCACCGTCTCTCAAGGATATTGCAAGGCACCGAAGTCCGGTTCTGATTTGCTGCTCGCGATTCCTAACGGTGAGAAATTCCGGCATTACGTAAAAACAATCGCCCCAAAGACGATTGAATTGGGTATAATCAATTTAACAAAGAATAAGACGTATGTTCTTGGATCGATTACCACGACTAACTCAACGGGGCCTGGTTCCGACTCGATGAGAACCCATATCACCTTTAATGGAAACAGGACGTGTGCAAACCTTCCTGTCGTGACATATTCTGTCCAAAAGGCCTACGCAAAGAAGGGTGGTAAAACCTTCGACTACATTGGCACGCCTGAAGGTTTAAATCCTAACACGACATGTTCGCCTAAAGTTGGCGGGGCCAATACCGGCAATATTACGGTCCAGATCCCCGGCTAAAAATGCGCTTCAGTGCCTGCCGCGCAAAGGGAGGTGCGCGGTAGCGGGTGTTTGACGGCGAGCGCGTCGATCGCGCTGTCAATCTTAACAATGTCGACAACGTGACTGTTAAGATCCCGGGATAAGGTGGATATACGCTGGGTGCTTAAAGGATCAGCAATCAGGGGAGGTGATTGGTACTTTCCAGAGTCTGTTGAAATGATCCACGAAACCTCAGTCGGATGGCCAATCTGTGAGCTCTTCAGGTTGGCCATTTGGGTTATGCGACTAAGTGTGGACTGCTGCAGGGTCCTCAACCACACTTGTGATGCCGTCACAGCAGTCCAGCCAAAATGGTCACACGAGCGCCGAGATGGTGCGGGATTGGACGGGCTTATTTGCCCGCCCGTTGTTCGCGTGTGTCATTCTTGGGAGGGGCAACATTTTCTTGATATAGGAATGAAGTTCGATGTTTCTCTCTCTTCCAAAGTCCACCCGCAGTCCGCGAGCGTGGTCACTTCGCGGTTTTGTCATTCTGGGTGTGACCACCTTGTTAACGGCTGGTGCTATGGCAGCTGACGGAGGCGGGCTCAAATTTCAGCCTCAGGGATCGCTTCCAACGAATTCAAGGAAGCGTCTTTCTACATGACCATGGTGAAGGGACCCGGCAACTCTGCGTTAGCCAAATGCGAACACACGTTCAACCTGAGAGGTGGCTCAAAGGGCACCACGGTAGTTGGTACGGGGTCGATCTCGCAGGAATTCAGAAGGGTCGTGGTTGGTGCTTCATACGCATCAGTGGCCGTAGTGGTGCCAGAGGGCGAAATAGTGAATTTTGTTCCTGGAGCAGCTAACACTACGTGCAACAAGTCTGTGACCATCTTTGGCGATTATGTTGTGTGCAATGTGAAGGACACTCATGATCTGCTTGTAAGGATGGGCAATCTGGTTCGGTACGAGCATTATATAAAGAATATTAGCGGGAGGATATATGAGCTTGGCGTTGCGAATGAAACAATTTCGAAAACGTATCCGATCGGTACTGTAACGTTCATGACGATTGCGGGTATCGGACCTTCGTCGCTGAGGCATCGTCTGAGCTATCTTAGTGCCAGGTCTTGTGCGCTAATACCATATGTGGAGTACAGAGTTCATCGGGCGACTGCCGTAGGCGTCAATGGTCTGCCCTACGCATTCAATACCCAGTTCGATCCGGATAATCCATGGGGTGATTGTGACTATCAGGTTGACACAAGTGACGGCGCGAACGTTCTCGTGAGGTACAAGATTCCGTGAAACGTCTAGCGTGGGAGCGGGGACCAGTCGGCTTTGCTCAGGGTTAAGTGCTTTCCATTGTTATCAGACGAGCTGCAGGATTGGGGCTCGCCCGGGCCAGCCGGAGCGAGTCCTCCTGCTTCCGACCCGCAACTCCGCCGTTCATAAGCGCCGGGAGCCGGGCAATAGTTTCTATGCAATTTCTACCCCCTGCCACCTGTTAGCCACGTTTGGACACGACTACTAGTAAATGAGTGATTTGTTCGTTCACCTCGGTCGGTTGGGTGCTTTTTCGGCCTTGTGTCTTATTTGCGCATAACGCTGACAAGAGACCAATTTCTCGCAACAGCGTGTGCGTCGAAGCACTGGCGGCGACGAAGTGGGCTCGTAGCCTGTCCTGTTGCTTCCGCTTTCCAGCGTTGATCGGCCCGCCTTTGGGCGTGCAACCGCACCAAGTTCATCGAAGCGTTTGGTCCTGAACCGTCGAACACCTCTTAGGGATGCTCCGGCGACTGATGCTGCGTTTGATTGTGGCAGATGACTATTCGTAACGCCTTCCAGTCGCACCGAGATTATTATGCAAGTGGTTCTTACCTCGAATTGAACTGATTAAGCGCTTCGGGAAATCAAAGGCAAATTTTATAGCATGACAAAATTTGATACGAATGAGCCGCCGGCGAACAACAAAGATAATTCAGAGGATCGTGAGGCTGATCTTGCAAAACATGACTACAGGGTTGAAGCGCTAAACCGGATTCTATCCAGCGGACATTTCCGCGCATCTGAGCGCAACAAGCAGTTTCTGAAATTCGTGGTTGAGGAAACCGTTGCGGGACGCGCGAGCCGCATCAAGGCGTTCACCGTTGCCGTCGATGTTTTCGGCCGGGATTCTTCCTTCGATGCGTCTGTTGACCCGATCGTCCGCATTGCAGCCGGTCATCTCCGGCGCTCCCTTGAGGAATATTACGCCGGCTACGGTAAACATGATCCGGTGAGGATTGTTCTGCCGCTGGGGACCTATGCGCCTGTTTTCGTGAAGCAGGAGGGTCTACCGGGAAGGGCAGTCTCCCGTTTTCGGCAGATTGTCTCCGATCGCCAGCGCAGTCTGCAAAGCGGCGCTGTGAGCGTGAGCGTGGCACTCTTTGGCGCGGCGCTCGCAGGAACCTATTATTTCGCCTCCTACAAGGATACGAAGGACCACACGCCGGTCATCGTGGTGGCAAGGGCTCAGCCCTATCCTCCTGAACTGGCTGCGGAGACGGTCGCGGATCTGTTCAATCAGTCGCTGTGGGGCGCCTTGGGCGAAAATCACGGCTTCCGCGTGGTCGGCGTCAAGTCTGACGAGAACTTCAATGAGGTGCTCGCGCGAACGCAGGCAATGTTCGGCAGCTCAATGCCGCTCTATCAGCTGCTATCGACGGTGCGTCGTAACGGAGACGAGCTGCGTGTCTATTGGCATGTCCTGGATGGCCGATCGAACGAAAACTACCTGTCGGCCTCTACGATGAGGGAAGTTGACGAGCCTATCGCTGCGTCGCTTCCGAGCGAACTGGCCCAGGAAGTTGCAGCTTCCATCAAGAAGTTCTCGGAGGAGGGCGGCAAGTGAGGCAAGGCCTCGGATGCCCGACGTCGTAAGGGGGATTGGGCCTCCGAGTGAGGTTTTGCTGATCGGCTGCGATGTAGCGGAACCACGCGGGTTTTTTTTGCGTGCATGCTCGCCGACAGTGTGGGCGCAAGGCTGGTTGGTCACGCAATTCGTCCGAAGGCTTGGAGTAGCTCAGACTTTCACTGAAATTCTGAGCTGCTCTAACAGCTTTTTCCAGCTATTCCGGGCAGAAAACCGGTTCCCAAGTCTCCTGGAACCGCTCCAGTTCTGCCGCGCGTAAAGAGCACCGAAGCAGCGCCTTGCACTTTGCTTAGTGAGAAGGGGAAGGTGCTTCAGGTCTAGCGGGGGCGGAGAGGTCTGTCGCCCATTGGTGGAGTTGCGGCCTGGCGCCCGTAGAAGGGATGTTCGCGCTTGCATTCGGCCAACAGGTCGAGATCGACCGGGCCATCCCGCACCAAGGTAAGGTCAACTTCCTCGTCGCTAAGTCTGTATTCAGCCAGTTCGTCGAGCAGACGCATAATGAGCGCCTTGTCTACCAGCGGATGTGCAGGCATCGAGGATCTTGTCTCCGCGTGAACGGTGAACTGGGGTCTTACGCGCACGCGGGAAACTGGAGACCCAAGGCCCCACCGCCGAAGCGATGAGACCTTGGGGAGCCGGTCCGGGGGGCGGGAGGACCGGCTTTTCAGAAGCGGTCAGGTTGCGACCGCAATTCCGGGCTGTGATTGGTGCCCTGAAAGATAGTTCTTGCAAACCATCCTGTCTAAATGTTTACCATAAATGGCGAAGTTTGCAATAGGTATATCATAAACAATGTAGAGTTTTGATATGCCTCGTCCAATCACTTAATGGCAGCATCTACTGAAGGATAAATAACTGTTATTTTGGTAGATTGGTAATGTGTCAGATTTGTCTTGCTGCCAACCTTGCGTCGTTTGTTGAGGCTAATTTCGCATGAGGTTGGCTTATATCCAAATAGATATATCGAGGTGTTTGCAGGTAAACAGGGTCGGGATCTACAATCTTATCCTACGCGGAACGGCGGTTTTGCTGGATATTGAGACGCAGCAACATGGACAAGCTCGTCCAACTCGTTTGATCACAAATATGTCAACTGAAGAAATTTTCGGCAGGGGGCTGGTAGCGCAAGGCGGCTGGAAGCCCTTCGTGTGTGAGTAGGGAACCGATTCTCGTATTCCGCACCGGCCGAAGGCTTCCCCGAAATGCAGTCGCGCTTCAGACCAGTGCAAGTATGAGCGTGATTGTGATGAAGCTCAGCGATGTGGCGATGAAGAGTGCGGTTGCGGAAAGTGCTTCCAGTTTGAAGCGGGCCCCGATGATCGGATAGATTGACAGCATGGGCGAGGACGCAAGGACGATGCCCGTTGCCCGAAGTTCATCAGGAACGCCGCTCATGAGCATGAAGCACAATGCTACAGCGATTGGATGCAGTACGAGCTTGCCGATGCTGATCCAGATGGGCTCAAGGTCCAGAGTGCGTGCTTTCGTATTGGCGAGAATTCCACCAATGATGAGGAGCGCGCAGGGAATAGCGGCGGCACCAAGAAGCGAGATCGTCTTGGCTACCGGTCCAACGAACTGGATGCCAAGTGCGGAGAGAAGTGAGCCGGCGATGATCGAGAGCAGCAGAGGCGAACGGATCAGGTTTCTGGCCGTGTCCCGCAAGACGGCGTGGAGAGCGTGATCCTTCTTGCCGCCCATTTCAGCGAGGATCAGGGCGAGCGGCATGATCAGCAGCACCTCCACAACGAACGTCATGGAGACGGCTGCCAGCGCCGTGCTGCCGAAAACGAGCGTGACCACCGGGAGCCCCACAAAGCCCGTGTTTGACGCCGCGCTACCAAAGGCGGCGATGACCGCATGGCTGAAAGGCTTGCGCAGGACCTGCAGGAAGAAAAGCAGGATGGCGCCGAAAACGGCGAGGGAGCCGATTGCATAGGCAAGCACGTAGCCCAGATTGAACGCCTCGGTCAGGTTCTGGCCCATCAGCGCATTCAGCATCATGGCCGGCAGGGCGATGTTCATGACGAATGCGCCAAGTGTCGGGATTGCCTCGGGGGCGAGGAGCTTCGTGCGCATGGCAAAGAAGCCGATCGCAATGAGGAGGTAGAGCGGCAATATCAGCAGAAACAGATTGATCATGTAGTCAACTACGATGTGCCGCGGCCAAGCGAAGCCGGCTGCGCGCAAGGAAACCCGAGACTGAAGGAGCCTTACACCCTGCCTCTGCAGCTGTGAAGTGCTGTATACAGAGCAAACGCGCGGCTTTGCGGCCCAAGCGCGAGATTTCCGTTGTTGAGATCAGTTTCCTGTGCGCGGTTAATTAAGGATGCGCCGCCACTGGGTGCATTGGAAAACGAATTGACCCCTTGGCTATCTGTGCGAGCTATGTATACATATTGGGAAGTTGGCAGAGGTGTGGAGGCCTCTGTTCAATCCATTGGGAGGGAAGCATGGCTTTAAGAATCGCAGCAATCGTTGCGCTGGGGCTGAGTGCGGCATGGACCACGGGAGCCATGGCGCAGGAGACCGTCAAAGTTGGACTTATCTTGCCGTATTCAGGGCCCTTCGCGGATGCCGCCAAGCAGCTCGAGGCAGGTGTTACCCTGTACATCCAGAAGCACGGCGACGAAGTTGCCGGCAAGAAGATCGAGCTCATCCGCAAGGATACAGGGGGCCCGAACGCCGACGTGGCACGCCGGCTGGCGCAGGAACTGGTGGTACGCGACCAGGTCGACATTCTCGCGGGTTTCGCGCTGACGCCTGAGGCTGTCGGTGTCGCAGAAATTGCTACGGAGGCCAAGAAGCTCACCGTTCTGATGAACGCGGCAACTTCGAGCATCATCGACCTGTCGCCCTACATGGTGCGCACGTCCGTCACGATCCCGCAGGTCAACTATGCGTTGGGCAAGTGGGCCGTTGAAGAGGCCGGCGTGAAACAGGCCTATACGCTTGTGTCCGACTACGGTCCGGGTCATGACGCGGAAAGCTCGTTTGCCAAGGGTTTTACCGAAGCAGGTGGCACAATCCTCGGTGCAGACCGTACTCCGGTCGCCAACCCGGATTTTTCCGCTTACGTTCAGCGCGTGAAGGACAGCAATCCTGAAGCCGTCTACATCTTCGTGCCAGGTGGCGCGCAGCCGGCGGCAATCGGCAAGGCGCTGGCCGACCGTGGTCTTTCTCCGCCCGACACCAAGATCTTCGCACAGGGCGAGTTGACGCATCCGGAAGCGCTCGAAAGCATGGGTGAGACAGCGCGTGGCGTCATCACCACGTTCCACTACACGCTTGAGCGCGACGATCCGCTGAACAAGGAGTTCGTGGACGGCTATCACGCCGCCAACAACGGTCGCTCCCCGGACCTGTTCTCGATCGGTGGCTATGACGGCATGCATCTCATCTATGAGGCGCTGAAGAAGACCAACGGCGATGCCAGCGGCGACGCGCTCATCGAGGCCGCGAAGGGCATGTCCTGGGACAGCCCGCGTGGTCCGATGTCGATCGATCCTGAGACGCGCGATGTCGTGCAGACCGTCTACATCCGCGAAGTTCAGGAAGTGGACGGCAAGCTGCAGAACGTGGTCATCCACGAGATCCCGGAAGTGAAGGATCCGCTGCACGGCGCAGCAAAGTAAGCAGCAAGGCGTCTCCGGCTGTTTCAGCGGAGCCGCCAGCCAAGAAAGCCTCTCCGGCGCCAGTCTCATCGGGGACCGGTGCCGGACCGGCAGCTTGGGGCCCTGCAGGTTCACTGAAAATCAGAACGGCTCTGAGTTTTTACTTTTCGCAGTTCAGTCGGAAACCGGTCCCACTTTCCGCGAACTGCTCCAAGAATGCCTCTGCGGATGGGTTGAGGGCTCGTGATCAATAATATCGTCATCGTCCTGTTTGACGGCTTTGCGTTCGGGATGTTGCTGTTCGTTCTTTCAGTGGGTCTCACCGTGACCCTCGGACTGATGAACTTCATCAACCTCGCCCATGGGGCGTTCGGCATGGTCGGCGGGTATGTCACCGTCATGCTCATGCGCCAGTACGGCGTTCCGTTTCTCCTGACGCTGCCGCTCGCGTTTCTCGGTGCGGCCTTGGTCAGCGTGGTGCTGGAGCGCATTTTCTTCCGCCGGCTTTATCGGTCAGGCGAGCTCAACCAGGTGCTGTTTACCATCGGGCTTGTCTTCGTTGCGGCCGCTGGCGCTACCTATTTCTTCGGCACGGGGCAACAGCCCATTGTTCTGCCGAGCTGGCTTCGCGGTTCGGTCGAACTGTTCGGCATCCGCTTCGGCGTCTATCGCATGTTCCTGATCGCTGTTTCGCTCGCGATTACGGCCGTGCTGTTCTTCACGCTGGAACGGACCCGCTTCGGCGCGAAGATCCGGGCATCGGTGGACAACCAGAAGGTGGCGCAGGCGCTAGGCCTCAACGTTGAGCGCATCTTCGCCATCACCTTTGCGCTGGGCAGCGGACTGGCGGGACTCGGCGGTGCTCTCGCAGTGGAAATCGTCGGCCTTGATCCGTCCTTCGGCTTCCACTTCCTGGTCTATGTGCTGATCGTGGTGAGCGTCGGCGGATTGGGCTCCATTGCGGGCTCTTTCCTGGGCGCAGCGCTTCTCGGCATCGGGGACGTTGCCGGAAAATATCTCGTGCCCGAGCTTGGATCGTTCCTGATCTACCTGCTGCTCGTCGCCATCCTCCTGGTCAAGCCGACCGGCTTGCTTGGCAAACGATAGGAGGGCGCGATGACCCACAATCAGACCTCCGCGATCGTTGAAAGCCCGGCCCGCTGGATCCGCAGCCGCAACCGCTGGACCATCTTCGAGATCCTGTTCTGGATCGCGACGCTCGCGCCCCTCTATTTCTTTCCAGCCTATCTGAACCTGGCGAGCCAGGTGGCGATCACCGCGCTTTTTGCACTCTCGGTCGACCTGGTGCTGGGCTACGCCGGCATCATCACGCTCGGCCATGCCATGTTCTTCGGGCTTGGCGCTTTCACGGCCGGCATCCTCAGTTCCCGCTATGGCTGGGGCGAGCCGATCAGCGGGCTGCTGCTGGGTGGAATGGTTGCCGCGCTGGCGGGCTATGTCACCAGCTTCCTGATCGTGCGCGTACAGCATCTCGCGCTGATCATGGTGACGCTCGGCCTCGGGCTTTTGACCTTCGAACTTGCCAACAGCCTCAGGTGGCTGACGGGCGGCACCGATGGTCTCACCGGCATCAGCACCTGGAAGATCTTTGGTTATTTCCGCTTCGATCTCTGGGGCTACACGAGCTACGCCTATTCGCTGGCGGTACTTTTCCTCGGCTTCCTCATCTGCCGATTGGTGGTGAGTTCTTCCTTCGGTCTTGCGCTTCGCGGTATCCGCGAGAATGTTCAGCGCATGCCGGCCATCGGTTCGGACTACAAGTGGCACCTGCGCAAGGTCTACACGATCTCGGCCGCCATCGCCGGCATTGCAGGCGCCCTGCTGACGCAAACGACCAATACGGTGACGCTCGAAGTTCTGAGCTTCCAGAGGTCGGCCGACGTCGTCGTCATGCTCATCCTTGGTGGGACGGGACGGCTCTATGGTGCCATCATCGGCGCGGTGATCTTCCTCGTCGCGAAGGACCAGCTGGCAGGCATCAATCCGCAGTACTGGTTCCTGTGGATCGGCATCCTGTTGATGGCCGTCGTGCTGTTCATGCCCAAGGGCATCCTGGGTGGCCTGTCGCGGCTGATCCGGCGCGAAGACTAGGGGGAAGAGCATGGTTCTTAGCACCCAATCCCTCTGCAAGAAGTTCGGCTCCCTTGAGGTAGCAAGGGACATTTCCATCAATCTGCCGGCCGGCGCGCGCTATGCGCTGATCGGGCCCAACGGCGCAGGCAAGACAACCTTCATCAATCTTGTCACCGGGCAGCTGAAGCCCGATTCCGGCCGCATCCTGCTGGACGGCCAGGACATCACGCGGACCGGGACCGCCGATCGCGTCCGCAAGGGGCTGACACGCACGTTCCAGATCAACCGGCTTTTCCCGGAGCTGACACCGCTTGAGTCGGTAACTCTCGCAGTCTGCGAGCGGGAAGGGGTCTCGGCCAATTTCTGGCGCGGGCTATCAGCGCATCGCGATGCGATCGAGGAGGGTTTCGCGATCCTGAGCCGCCTGGGACTGGCCGACGTTGCAACCCGTCCGACGCGGCAGCTTGCCTATGGCCAGCAGCGTCTGGTGGAGATCGCGCTCGCGCTGGCCACCAAGCCGAAGGTGCTTCTGCTGGATGAGCCGGCGGCGGGCGTACCGAAGGATGAGAGTGCGATGCTCTTCAAGGTAGTGGCGAACCTGCCGGAAGACATTGCCGTGCTCTTCATCGAGCACGACATGGAGATCGTCTTCAGCTTTGCAACGCAGGTGATCGTGCTCGTCGGCGGAGCGGTGCTGCTGCAGGCGGGACCCGATGAGGTGAAGGAAGATCCGCGCGTGCGCGAAGTCTATCTGGGAAGCGCCCATGTCTGAAACGCTGCTTGAACTCAAAGACGTGCGCTCCGGCTATCATGAGGCCGTCGTTCTCGACCGGATTTCCGTCAGCATTGCTGCGGGCGGCAGCCTCGCCGTGCTTGGGCGCAATGGCGTCGGCAAGACGACCTTCCTGCTGACGATCATGGGCATTGTGCGGCCCATGCGCGGGACGATAACCTTCAAGGGGACCGAAGTTTCGAGGCTGACGCCGGACAGGCGGGCACTGCTGGGCATCGGCTGGGTTCCGCAGGAGCGCGAAGTCTTCAAGTCGCTGTCGGTGGAAGAAAACCTGACGGTGGCGGCGCGGCCGGGAAGGTGGGATCTCGATGCGATCTATGCGCTCTTCCCGCGCCTGAAGGAACGGCGGCGGAACATGGGCGACCAGCTCTCGGGCGGTGAGCAGCAGATGCTCGCGATTGCCCGCACGCTGATGACGAACCCGTCGCTGCTGCTCCTGGACGAGCCGCTTGAGGGGCTCGCTCCCATCATCGTCGAGGAGCTGACGGCAGCCATCCGGCGCATGGCGCAGGACGAGGGGCTCACCCTCGTTCTTGTCGAGCAGCATGCGGACGTGGCGCTGAAGTTGACCGACCGCGCGATCATCCTTGAGCGCGGGCTCGTGGCCCATGAAGCACCGTCAGCCGATCTGCTCGCCGACCGGAAAACGCTTGATCGATATGTGGGGCTGAAACTTGACGCGCCTGCGGCAAACGCCGGTTGAAATAATATTCCACAACCGCTTTTCGCATCGTCATATTTAATCGATCCAATTTCCCGGCGACGCTTCTGCGGGTTTGCAAAACCCGCTCTCTTGGCGCATATGGCAGAACCAAATCCCGTGCAGTGAGAGCGCCATATGAACACCCGCACTGAATCCGATACCTTTGGTCCCATCGAAGTTCCGTCCAATCAATATTGGGGCGCGCAGACGCAGCGTTCGCTCACCAATTTCAAGATTGGTACCGAGCGGATGCCGATCCCGCTGGTGAGGGCGCTCGGCATCATCAAGCAGGCTGCTGCCGAGGTGAACATGCGCCTTGGCAAGCTGGACGCGAAGGTCGGCGAGACGATCGTTGCAGCTGCCCGCGAAGTGGTAGATGGCAAGCACGATGGCGAATTCCCGCTGGTCGTCTGGCAGACTGGTTCGGGCACCCAGACCAACATGAACGCGAACGAGGTGATCTCCAACCGCGCGATCGAGATGCTGGGTGGGGAGATGGGCTCGAAGAAGCCGGTTCACCCGAACGACCACGTCAACATGGGTCAGTCGTCCAACGACACCTATCCGACAGCGATGCACATCGCCGTTGCGCGCGAGGCGGTTGCCGAGCTGCTGCCGGCGCTCGACCATCTGACCGCTGCGCTTGAGGAAAAGGAGCGTGCGTTCGGTGACATCGTCAAGATCGGCCGCACGCACACGCAGGACGCAACCCCGCTGACGCTCGGCCAGGAGTTCTCCGGCTACGTCGCGGCTCTGAAGCTCGGTCGTGTTCGCATCGAGGCAGCCCTCAACGACGTCTACGCGCTGGCACAGGGCGGCACCGCCGTCGGCACCGGCCTCAACGCGCCGATCGGCTTCGACAGGGATTTCGCGGATCGCGTTGCCGCCATCACCGGCCTGCCTTTCCGCACCGCCGAGAACAAGTTCGAGGCGCTGGCAAGCCATGGCGCGCTCAACACGTTCCACGGCACGCTGAACTCGCTCGCTTCCGACCTGTTCAAGATCGCCAACGACATCCGCTTCCTGGGCTCCGGTCCGCGCTCCGGCCTTGGCGAGCTCAAGCTGCCGGAAAACGAGCCTGGCTCGTCGATCATGCCGGGTAAGGTCAACCCGACCCAGTGCGAAGCGCTGACGATGGTTGCGACGCAGGTCATGGGCAACCAGACCATCGTTACCGTTGCTTCCAGCCAGGGCCACTTCGAGCTCAACGTCTTCAAGCCGGTCATCGCCAATGCAGTTCTGCAGTCGGTGCGCCTGCTCTCCGACTCGATGCGCTCATTCGCCGACAACTGCGTGAAGGGCATCGAGGCTGACGAAGTTCGCATCGCCGATCTGATGCAGCGCTCGCTGATGCTGGTCACCGCGCTTGCTCCTGCGATTGGCTATGACGGTGCGGCAAAGATCGCGAAGACGGCGCACAAGAACGGCACCACGCTGCGTGAAGAAGCGCTGAAGAGCGGCCTCGTGACCGCCGAGGACTATGACCGTCTGGTCCGTCCGGAGCAGATGATCGCACCGCAGTAATCGTCTCTGGCGGCTAGGCCAGACACATTGCCGACAAGCCCAACGCTCCCCCGCCTTGTGCGGGGGAATTTTTTTGTCCGCCAGGGTCAGGCGGTCACATATGCTATTGGCTGGTAAATGGTCCCATTTTCAGGGTATTTCAGATAACTATGCAGTTAAGGAACCAGATCCGGTTCCCGACAGAGTGACCGGAGGCTCTGAGGACCGTATGGGTGGCATGTTCGCGGACCGGAGTGATCGTCTCCATTCAGGGCATGCATTGGTGGGTACCGGCGTTGGAACGACGTGATGCTGAAATCAGCGCAAGTCTCAGACGGACATGATCGGGAGGTGCCCCTGACCCGGGGCCTTTCCACGAAGCTGCTGTTTCTCACCATCCTGTTCGTGCTTGCCGCAGAGCTGCTGATTGCCATTCCTTCGATCGCCAATTTCAGCCGCGGCTGGATGGAAGGGCGGTTGCGCACAGCCGCTGCCGTGGCAGTTGCCGTCATCGAGAGCGGACCGGGAAACCTGAGCATGCAAGGCAGCAATCGTGTGCTGATGGCTGCAGGTACGCGGGCGATCGCGGTACGCGATGAAGGTGTGTCGCGCATGCTGGTGGTTTCGCAGGTGCCCCCAGCTGTGGACCAGCACATCGATCTCGACACGATCGGGCTTACCGGCTCGATCAGGCAGGCGTTCGACACGCTGCTTTTTGGCGGCAAGCGGGTGCTGCGCATCTTCGGGCGCATCGATGATTCGAACACGCAGTATGAAATCGTGCTGGCCGACTGGGGACTGCGGGCGGCACTTCTCGACTATTCGCGGAACATCGCCCTCCTGTCTCTCGGCCTTTCGCTCTTCACGGCGATGCTGGTCTTCTATGCGATCAACCGCATCATGATCCGCCCCGTCCGTCGCATGACGCGATCCATGCTGGCCTTCGGAGAGGCGCCGGATGACGCCACGCGGATCATCCAGGCGGACACCAAGCGCGATGACGAGCTAGGCATTGCCGAGCGCGAACTTGCCGAAATGCAGAAGGCGTTGCACCGGACGCTGGGCGAGCGGCGCAGGCTTGCCGATCTTGGCCTTGCGGTCTCCAAGATCAACCATGACATGCGCAACATGCTGGCCGCCGCACAGCTCATCTCCGACCGCCTGGCCGAGGTGAACGACCCGTCGGTGCAGTCGCTGGTGCCGAGGCTGCTGCGCACGCTCGACCGCGCCGTCGCCTATTCCGAGGGCGTGCTCGCATACGGGCGCACGCAGGAGCCGCCGCCGCGCCTCAGACGGCTCAAGCTCCAGGAGCTGGTGGACGATGTGATGAGCACCATGGCGCTTGCCGAGCGCAGTGGCATCGAACTCATCAACGCCGTGCCGGCGGGGTTCGAGATCGATGCTGATTCGGATCAGCTTTTCCGCGTTCTCTTCAATCTTGCGCGCAATGCGGTGCAGGCCATGTCGGGCGAGAACGAATCGGTGCTGGTGAAGCGACTCACCATCAGCGCCGAACACGACGGTGCTTCGGTGCGGGTTCGCGTTACCGATACCGGTCCGGGCTTGCCCGAGAGGGCTCGCCAGAACCTGTTCACGGCCTTCCATGGGGCCGCCAAGAGCGGCGGCACCGGCCTCGGGCTTGCGATCTCGCAGGAACTCGTTCGCGCGCATGGCGGCGAGATCAGGCTGGTGGAAAGCGGCAACGGCCGCACGGTGTTTGACATCCGCCTGCCTGCGAATCTGTCGGACACGGAATCCTCGTCGGGCAGGGGGCGCCAGCACGTCAGCAGCTAGGATTGGCGCTGCGACAGGTTGTCAGGGGAGCAGAAACCAGGTTTGGGAGAGCTACAGGCTCCTCCGCGGAAATCCGCCGTTTCCGGGCTCTCCCGTGATTGAGCCATCAATTTCGGGATGGGGTATCCACTATAATGGATGTGATTTTTTGCATTTTGTTGGCGATGCCCGCTTGCATTTGGGGAACTCACCCGTTAGGTAAGCGTCATTCCAGCGCTGGCCACAAACCAGCGACGAAAAACTGCCTCAAGGCAGACAGCGCACCCGTAGCTCAGCTGGATAGAGCACCAGACTACGAATCTGGGGGTCAGAGGTTCGAATCCTTTCGGGTGCGCCATTTCTTCTTCAAACTCAATGATTTGGCGCTTAGCGGGACGACATCGTTCCAGTAGCCTTTAGCCTCCTGTCTTTTCGTACCGACCGCGCATTGGAAGATTCCAGAGCATAGGCCGCAGCATGATCCTTGTCAGACCTGCAACCCAAAACGACGTCGGCCTGCTGCCTGAAATCGAGCGTAGCTCCGGTGAAGTCTTTCGGCTGTGGCCTGGGCTGGAGTGGATTGCCGAAGATACTGTTCAGTCGGAAGAGCAGCACCGCCCTGATAGGGAACGGCATCTCATTCGTTGCAGAAGTGGACGGATGGGGCGTTGCAGCCTTCCTCAATGGCGAGATGACTTCCGACGCCCTGCACATCTGGCAGATGGCCGTCCATGAGCAACAGCAGCGGCGCGGCATTGGGCGTAGATTGATCGCTGCAGCGGAACAGTCTGCCATTACTGAAGGGGCCCGTGCGCTGACGCTAACCACCTTCCGTAATGTCCCCTGGAACGTAGCCATTCTACCGCAGCCTCGGCTTCATTCCTCTCCAGCGCCATGAACTCAATTCAAGGCTGAGGTCTGTTCTCGATGCAGAGGAGAAAGCGGGACTCCTCATAGGTCTGCGTTGCGCAATGAGGAAGCTGGTGTAGCGTATCTCCGTGTACAGCCCGCTGCCTATCATCAGCATCCGGTTCAGTGACGTACATCTTCTGCCGAAATCGGGACTACCCTGCTGCTCGCCTTCACGCAAATCCGGCTGCATCGCTTGAGCGTGTTTTTGCCCATAAACTTAACGTATTCTGTATCGATATCCACAGCAAAAATTGTTCAATTATAATATAATCAAAGAGTAATCGGTCATAACGCTTTGCTAATCGGCCTGAGTCCCGTAAATTCCCGAGGTTGGGAATACGGGGCTTCGGGGCAAATGATTGTAGTCAATACTTTGGTTGGCGCGGGATATGAACGAGAGGTTTATCTCCATCCAGCGCGCGATGACATTGTCATCAAGATCAGCAAGAAGGGCGCAGTGGATCGGAATCATCTCGATCATGCTTACCTTACCAGGATAAAATCGCACCCTATCCTGCCCAAGATGCACGGTTGGGTGGATACACAGATGGGGCCGGGGTTGATGTTCGAACGGGTTCGCGATGCGAACGGGGAAACGAGCATGAACCTGAAGATGGCACTGCGCACCGGGCGTGTGTCACCGGAGGAGGGGCGGTCTCTGTTGAAGGGGGCACTGTCGGCCCTCGGCAAGGACGCGATAATTGTCCACGACGACAAGACCCTGGACAATTTCGTGGTCGAGGAAGGTCCTTCATCTCGGCGTCTGGTCATGGTGGACGGATTTGGGCCATCCTTCATGACATACAAGACGCGGCTTCGGCTACGCTATCCACTGTTTGCGCGCGAGAAGTTGCTGCGTTGCTCATTCAAGCTGAATGCGTTGCTGAAGAAGGAGGTCAAGGCTCTGAATCGCAACCGCAAGCTCATCGAAGGCGCCACTCTGCAAGCTGGCTGATCGCAGCTGGTCTTCTCCATTGTGCGTTGGGGTGCGCAGTGGGGAAGGTAGTGCGCCGAGGTCCTGCGCGTCAGATCGCTCTGCCAGGCACGGCGAAGCGTGGAGCGAGGATGCGGCCGGCGATTGCGCCGCCCATGGATTTGGACAAGGGGAGTGGCGTCGCTCTATCGAGCGCGCCGAAAACGGATTCGACAAACGCCTCTCTGAGCGCGCTGTCCTTGCCAAGCCGCGAATGACGGACGATCGGTACGCCGATCAGCGTACCATTGCTGCGGACTGAGAAGGTCAGGGTCAGACTCATCCCTTCGCTGCCCGCCGGCGGTTCCCAACAGGCATAGATGGCGTCGAACATTTCATTGATCGTTTCGATCGGGTCCCCACTACCGCATTCCCGATCTTCCGCTAAGGCCAAGCTGACTGAGCCAAGGATCAGCGCGGCGGCGATGGCGGCCTTTGTGGTCGGTGTCTTCAAGGTCTTGCTCCTGTCTGGCTCCGGTCGTGATTAGCGTTCGTGCATGGCGCCGGCGGCAATCTCGGCGAGCGGCGAGAACAGGTATTCCAGAATGCGCCGTCTACCTGTCTTGATCTCGACAGTGACGGCCATGCCCGGTCTGAGAGGAACGCTACGGCCATCCGCCACGATTTCATAGGTCGCGGGCGCAATGGTTATAGGGAACACCAGGTTCTGCACCCGCTGGGCGTTGCTGACCGGCACTATGGCGCGCAGCTCTGCTGCCGCCTGCTGCTCGCTTTGTTGGGCGTCGGGCTCGGGAATGGCGTCGCGCGCAACGTGGGTGACCCTTCCCGGTAGAATGCCGTAGCGCGTAAATGGAAAGACCTCGATCTTGATGGCCGCTTCCTGGCCGACGCTTACGAAGCCAATATCCACGTTGGGGAGATAAGCTTCGATTTCGAGCACAGAGTCGTCTTGCACAATCCGCATCAATTCCGATCCGGCGGATATCACCTGGCCTGGGGTGGTGACGGCAGAGGCCTGGATCGTCCCCGACACGGGGGCCAGGATCGTCAGAAGCTCCAACTGCCGTCGAACCTTGATCGCTGACTGGGTTTCAGTATCTACCCGTCGTTCTGTTTCTGAAAGCTTACCCACGTTGTCGGCGATGGCCGCGTCGATCAGCTTTACGGCCTCACGCTCGATCGCACCAATGGCTGCCCGCGTTTCCTGAAGTCTACCCTGTTTTTCCGAAAGGTCTGCCATTTCCTTCTGCTTGATCTCAAGCGCATCGAGGACGCGTGCTCGAGAGCCTGCAGGGCCGTCGATCAGAGTCGAACGCATGGTTACGCGCTCTGAAAGTGTTGCGAGCAGTTCTTCACGGGCGCTGATGTTCCCGGTCAGGCTATCAACCTCCGCCAGGTGGCGTGCACGTTGAGCGTCCAGCGCGCGCAGGGAGGAAACCAGAGCAGCGAGATCGGCATGGAAGGCGAGCATCTCGCGCCTTCTGATCTCAATGGGTAACTCTTCGCCGAGCCGATCCAGAAGGCAGGTTGGGTCAGGATCCATATCCTTAACCGCATCGAGGCTCAATTTTCGGAACTCTTCATCGACTGCCCGCCTCCGAATGGATTCAGCCTGCCATGCGGCAAGGCTGGACTCGATGGCGGAAAGTTCCGCGCGCACTTGCGTTTCATCGAGCTGCAGGAGCTGTTGCCCGGCTTCGACATGCGTGCCGTTCGGCAGCGGGTTTGATACGATCTTTCCGGCTTCGACAGACTGGATGATCTTGACGCGGCCGGCTGGCTGGACCTTGCCCTGTGCTGTGGCTACGACATCGATCCTGCCAAACCAGGCCCAGGCCAGGACCGAAACCGCGAGCATGCAGATGAACCAGATGAAGGCGACGCGCACAGGTGAGGCAGGCGTATCGAGGATCTCAAGGGCAGAAGGCAGGAAGGCTGTGTCATCCCGGCACGGTGAGGATGAACGCCAGCGTTTCAATGAAACCAACTTCATGCGAGCTCACCATGCTGCAGCTGCCAGAGCCTGGAATAGAGGCCGTTGGTTTGAACGGTCAGGCTCTCGTGTGTGCCTTCCTCGACGATACAGCCGTCTGTCATGCCGATGATGCGGTTGCAGCCGCGCACCGTTGCTAGCCTGTGGGCAATGATGATCACCGTTCTGCCGCGTACGATCTCACGCATGTTGGCGAGAATTATCCGTTCGCTCTCATAGTCGAGCGCGCTGGTGGCCTCGTCCATGATGAGGATCGACGGGTTGGTGGCGAGCGCTCGTGCTATCGCAAGCCTTTGACGCTGTCCGCCGGAAAGATTGGCCCCGCGCTCCTCGATCATCGTGTCGTAGCCGCAGGGCAGTTTGACGATGAATTCATCTGCGCCCGAGAGCTTTGCCAGCTGGATGACCTGCTCGCGAGACATGGCCGGGTTGGTGAGCGCTATATTGTCGTGGATGGTGCGGTTGAACAGCAGGTTCTCCTGCAGCACGACGCCGATATTGCTGCGCAACCATGCGGGATCAACCTGCGCGATGTCTTGTCCATCAACCAGGATCTGGCCTGCGCTCGGCACGTAGAAACGCTGCAGAAGTTTGGTCAGCGTCGACTTGCCAGAACCGGAGGGGCCGACGATGCCTATTACTTCTCCCGGCCGGATCGTCAGTGAGACATCCTGCAGGACATCGCGTCCGCCAGCGCCATAGCGAAAGGTCA
The DNA here is from genome assembly GCF_014641695.1 of Nitratireductor aestuarii. GTDB lineage: Bacteria > Pseudomonadota > Alphaproteobacteria > Rhizobiales > Rhizobiaceae > Chelativorans > Chelativorans aestuarii. The sequence continues at coordinate 187,063 of NZ_BMIF01000009.1, forward strand.
CATTCCGAAAGGCGATGTGACCTTTCGGCGCCGGCAGGGCCTGAGGCGAGGTTGGCCGAAATTCGGCTTGCGCATTCAGAATGTCGGAAGGGCGGGAGACCGAGATCTGCACCTGCTGGAAATCCTGCCAGAGCTGCGACAGGCGCAGGACAGGCTGCGCAACGTGGCCGGCGATCATATTGAAGGCGATCAGCGCGCCGACGGTGAGTTCTCCGTTTATGACCGCCTGTGCGCCGAATAGAAGCAGGAGGACGCCGGTCACCTTGCTGACAAACTGGATCGCGTTCTGACCCTTCGCAGCCATCATGGTGGCCGCGAAGGAGGAGCGCACATAGGCGGCGAAGCGCTCTTCCCACTGCGCCGCCACGATAGGCTCCACCGCCGCAGCCTTCAGAGTCTGCGCCCCGACAATGCTCTCGACCAGCAATTGCTGGCTAAACGCGCCGCGATTGAATTTTTCATCGATGCGTTCCTTCAGGAACGGGCGGATCAAAAAGCCGATTGCCAGGTAGCAAGGAATGGAAGCGACCACGATCCAGGCGAGCGTTGTGGAATAGGCAAACAGCACGGCTATGAAGACGCCGGTGAAGATGAGATCGAGCCCGCTGAAAAGCCCCTGGCCGGTGAGAAAATCGCGGATTGTTTCGAGCTCGCGCATGCGCGCCACCGTCTGACCGGCCGCCCGGGTTTCGAAATAGCTGAGCGGCAGGTTGAGCAGATGGCGGAACAGCCGTCTCCCAAGCTCGACATCGATACGGTTCGTCGTGTGCGAGAGGGCGTAGGTGCGCAGATACTGCAGCAAAACGTCGAAGAGCCCGACTGCTACCAGTCCGACCACGAGCACGATCAGTGTCGAATAGCTGCGATGTGCCAGAACCTTGTCGACCACGATCTGGAAGAACAGGGGCGTGACAAGGGAAAAAATCTGGATGAACAGCGATGCCACGAGGACATGGGCGAAGGCGCGACGATACTTCCAGATAGAGGGTAGAAACCAGCTGAAGCCGAAGGCTTTCTGCGCCGTACCTGGTCCGAGAAAGCGACGCTGAACGAGCAGGAACCGGCCCTCGGTCAACTTCTGAAGCGCCGCGAAATCCATATCCCTTGCCGTAAAGCCCAGCGGATTGATCAGGCGGAAATGACCGTCGTCGACTTGGCCAGCGAAGATGGCGAAGGTGCCGTCGAGCAAGACAGCGATCGCCGGCCTGGGCAGTTTCGCCATCCGCTCTTCGCTCACGTTGACGATGCGGGCCTTGAGGCCGATGGCTTTCGCGGCAAGCAACAAGTGCTCGCAGGTTGCTCCTCCTGTCAGGGCGAGTTCACGGGAAAGGGCCTCCGGACGGGCCGGAATGTGATAGTAGGATGCGATGGCGACAAGCGCCGTCAGACCACTCTCCGCCTGTTGTGGATCGCAGGTGGCATCCGGGTTGAGGCCGGCATCACGGCACTCTTCGTTGAAGGTTTCCATGCAGTTTGTGCTTTCGTCCAGCAGCAGTCCGGGCGGCATTACTGCCACCCGGAGGTGCCGGAATATGGTTGCTGGAGTTTCTTGGATGTCTTGTCAGGCTGCGTGCTGCGCAAGAACGCCCGGGCGAGAGGCCAATGCCACGTCGCCAACCAGCATGCGGGTGCCATCGTTCATCTCGGCATAGCTGGTACCGCTGATGGATGAGCCGTCGGAGAATGCCCTGGCGCCCTCAGACGCGGGCATCAGGCTGATGAGTTTGATCCCGACATCGGCCATGGTACGCAATTCACCTGCATCCGCCACGCCATTCTGGTTGGCGTCGCGCCAGACGCGGAACTCGCTCCAGCGGTCGTCGGCCGCATCCAGTACATTGTTGCGGTTGGTATCGAAGTAGCGCCGCAGCCCTTCAAGGTCGGTGAGGCGAGCTCCATGGCTGCTGCCGGCGTCGGCGTTTTCTGAGGCGATTTCCTCTTCCGACTTCCAGAGCGCAAAGGCAATCTCCTTGGCCTGATCGATCTTTCCGTTAGCGCCGGCAGAGCCGTCAATTGCCAGGTCGATGGCCAGCAAACCATCATTTGGACCAACCCAGGCCGTGGGATCAGGGATGCAATCGCTGTTCCAGTCGAAGCGGGTGGTGGATGCAGGGGCTTCTGCTTCCGCGGCCTGGTGCGGAACGCTAGCGATCGCAAGCGGGCGAACATCGATTGTGCCGTCAGCATCGAGGTCGAGTAGGACGGGCACGCCAATGAATATGCCTGTTCCCGATCCGGTTCGAGAACCGGATCCTGGCGAAGGTGCTGGCTTATAAATCGGTACATCCAGATTGGGCCGTGGCTGCGGTATTGGGGCAATGGCAGGCAAATTGACATTGCCGCCTCCGCTGAAGTTGCCTTGGCCAGGCTGTCCGAACTCGATCTTGAGCTTCGGCTCTGGTGCAGGTGGCTCTGGTGGCTTGTAGACAGAAATATTCAGGCTCGCCGGCTGGTCGAGTGAAATGCCATACTGGCTGGATGGCCGTTGTGTCGCAACCGATCCAATATTGATCTGGAGCGGAGGTGTCTGCAGTCTCTGGTTCAGCTCACGTTGCCGTGCCTCCGCAAGACGTTGGTGCTCTTGCTCGCGCTCCCTGGAACGGCGTGCCTCTTCGGCCGCAGCAATTTGGGCTGCAGCCCTTTCAGCTGCAGCCCTTTCAGCTTCTGCCTTTTCAGCCGCGGCTTTTTCGGCCGCAGCAATTTGGGCTGCTTGGCTTGCAGCTGCAGCCCTTTCAGCTTCTGCCTTTTCGGCCGCAGCTCTTTCGGCTGCAGCAATTTGGGCTGCTTGGCTTTCAGCTGCCACCCTTTCAGCTTCTGCCTTTTCAGCCGCAGCTCTTTCGGCTGCAGCAATTTGGGCAGCTTGGCTTTCAGCTGCAGCCCTTTCAGCTTCTGCCTTTTCGGCCGCAGCTCTTTCGGCTGCAGCGAGTTCCGTCGATGATGTATAGGAACCATCATCGAGGTTCTTCCTCTCCTCGGTCATGTGCCCGTGAGCATCATATGTGCGTTCGTAACGCGGCTTCTTTTGTCCGAGGGCGCTGTTTGGTTGATACTCGCGGTCAATGCGGGAACCGTCAGCCTTCGTCACGGTAGCTGATGTCTTCTTCCCGTCACCGTCGAGATGCAACGCGTAGGTGTTTCCGTTAGATGCCGCGAGCTTGAGGTCTGAGGAGCCAGCCTCCGACTTCTGCCAGTTTTCGTCGGCACCTTTTTCGAGGCGAATTTCGCGCCTCTGGTTCAGTTCTTTGACCTTGTCGGGGTCAGTTACGTATGTTCTCTTGAGATCCTTATCCAACTGATACCAGCTGACTGATCCATCGTCGGCCTCACTGGTCCGGAAACCATCGATCCGTTCCGGATCCCCTGCCAGGCTAATCGTTGAACCATCCATGTAGTCAATGACGCGATTTACCAGCTCGCTGACCACTTCAGCGGGTAATTGGGCCTCAAGGGCTGTCAACGCCTGCTCTGCGGTAATACCGAACTTTGCAGCAGTGTCGAGCATCGCTTTCGAAGTGACGGAGAGGAATTTCTCGTATTCCGCAGGATCTTTAAGGATCGAATTGCCGACCGTATCTTTCGGGTCATCCGACAATTGCATGTTCCAGTAAAAGGAAGAGCCACCCCAAGTCCCTACCGTTTGCTCACCTTTTGAAAGCGCCGCGTGAACATCATTGCGGACAAGACCGCTAATATTTGGAACATAGGAATTCTTCAGGACATCACCGATGACAACCTTCCCGATCAAGTCAGATATACGCTGAAGTGCATCATCTCCGGCGTCCTTATGGTCATACTTTCGACCGGTGCGGGCTGTGCCGCGTATGAAAGAGTTGCTCTGGCTACCGGCGTCATTGCGGTTGATCTCTGCTGCGTTCTTCAGCTAGAAGATCATTCGTGCATAATCCTGCCTATGGGGGTTTTCAGCATTGGCGGGATTGTCGAGAAAGTTTTGCATTTCTTGGCGCAGGAATTCGTAGCCTGCTGCATAATTTGAAGTGTTACTTTGAGTAATATCAACCAATTGTTGCTTTTGTGCATCGTTTAATTTAAATTCGTCAGTCATATTAAGTAAGCTTCCATATTAATAAACAAATACTGTTGTAGTAAGGTTTTCTCATTGTGGGGCAACGGACCATTGATCCAGCAATGTGCTTGTTCCGTCGCGGATCGCCTTCCAGTAAGGCAATCCATCTTTCGGGAAGAGAACAACCAAGGTCAGCCCTAAATCGTGGAAATAGATGGTTCCCTTACACGAAGGATTTGGGGGGCTGTCCTCGCCGGAGGGAGTGCAGTCAAGAGCGACCTGGTTGTTGTTGTTTGAGAGGTCAAAATAGCCCTCGAAGGCTCGCAGGTTTTCACTGGGGATGACATGTAGCAAACCGTTTTCAAACCTTATCTGGTATGAACCCGCTAAAAACCCAATTGTGTTTCTGAACATAGTCGTTGGTGCGCCAGGATTGTTTGGAGAGGCTGTCAGAACTGACACCACAAATTCGTCAGTGCTGGGTTTAGATCTTCCAGGCTCCTGAACTCGAAAGTTTGGCTGTGACCACATATCGGATAACGGAGGACGTAGATCGGGTATCCAGAATGCGAAGCTGATGCTGCTTCTCTTTGAATAGCAGTTGACCCTGTTTGCCGACGGACGGATCATCAGATACCCGTAGGGGATGTCAAAGCTGTGTGGACCGATGGTCCGTCTGACCAGGTAGTTGTGGTCCTGCACACCTGGAGCCCATCGCCCCGCCGGATCTGATTGGCAAGGGTATTGATCATCAGCTCCGGCAACGCTGGTGAAAGCCAACAAGAAAGCCAAGATATACAAGTAAATATTCAAGCACATGAATTCTCAGAAATTCCTTTAGCGGTAATTGCAGTCCGATTTCAAACGGCTCTGACAACAAGGCCAAACGCCTAGTCCTTGATACCTCATAACGGGCACATCTGCGATGGGCGGGTTGTTGCCATAGATCTGGATGCAGGAGTGGTGTGCAAATATAATAAGATATTTCTATTGTTCGCTCAGTTCTAACTTCCGTATAGCTAACCAAACTGGAATGTATATTTTCTATATTAATGTACGCAAAGTAAAAAGACGTAAATGGTCGTCGGTTCGTGCCGAATATTCTATTTGAAGTATTCATTTTGGCAAGACTTGACCTGCCACTGAACTGTCATCCAGCGGCGATTAGAGCCTCGGCCGTTTCTGTTACGCCGTAGGGCGCGGGTTGAGCAACCGGTGGAGACGCGAAGCCCTTATCGAGCGAAGCGTCGGAGCCGGTTGCGGTGAGAGTTTCGGCAAAGGCTGCCGGGGTTTGGTATCCGAGCGAGGAATGCGGTCGCGCGGTGTTGAAGTCCTGCCTCCATTCAGCGATGGCGCTGCGCGCATGGTCGATGCCGAAGAACAGGCTCTCGTTCAGCAGCTCGTCCCGCATCCGACCGTTGAAGCTCTCCACATAGCCATTCTGCATGGGTTTGCCTGGCGCGATGTAATGCCACTCGACTCGATGATCTTTCGACCAGGCAAGGATGGCGTTCGACGTGAACTCGGTGCCGTGGTCCGAAACGATCATGTCCGGCTTGCCGCGACGGCTGATCAGATCGGTAAGCTCGCGGGCGACATAGCACCCGAAAGCGCCGACCGCAGGCGAACTGGTCGTGCACGAAGTCCAGTGACCAGCGTGCGTTCGGTCTCGCCTCGACCAGGATCGGCGCTCGCGTACCCACCGCCCGTCGCCTTGCCCGGCGCTTGCGAACCGTCAACCCTTCTTCTCGGTAGAGCCGGTAGATACGGTTGATGCCAGACGGCTCACCCTCCCGTCGCAGCAGGATGAACAGGCGTCGATAGCCGAAACGCCGGCGTTCATTGGCAAGGTCGCGCAGCCGGCCGAGCAGTTCGGTCTCCGGCGGACGGCAGGACTGGTAGCGGACCATCTTGCGATCGGCACCGACGAAGGAACAGGCCCGACGCTCCGACAGGCCCATGGCGGCCTGCAGATGCGCGACGGCTTCGCGCTTGGCGGCGGGCCCTACCATTTTTTTGACAGAAGCTCGCGAAGTGCCGATGCTTCCAGCATCTGGTCGGCGAGCAGCTTCTTCAGCTTCGTATTCTCCTCTTCCAGAGACCTCAGGCGCTTGGCGTCGGACACCTCCATCCCCCCATACTTCGCCTTCCAGTTATACAGGGTCGCTTCGCTCACCCCGTGCTTGCGGGCCAGATCGGCCGCCTTCGCACCCGACTCGTGCTCGCGCAGAACCCCGATGATCTGCTCTTCCGAAAACCGCTTCCGCTTCATCTGTCCGTCCTTCAATCAAGGCCGGACTCTAACTCCAGGTGGAGGAAAAACTCAGTGGCAGGTCAGACTCAAATGGCCCGGTGGAAATTATTTATCGGTGTTCTGAAAAGAGCCGCTGGAATGGCAGCCTGGCGAATGGGGGGCGTCTTGGCAGGGGGCGGAAGGTCAGCACGTCCAGATCGCTGGTGTTGGCGGCGGTCTTCATTATGGATGGGGCGTGAGCTGCTCTGCACGCCAATGGATCATTTTCCTGGACGCCGTCGGCAAGTGCGGGAGATGCAGGGTGTGCCAAGGAGATTGACGATACGAAGCCAGGATATATCCGCCAGAGATCCTTGGTCTCTCCGCCGTACTCTGGTCCCGCAGCATGGGTGCGGGCAAGCTACGCCGCAATGTCGTAGCGAATAGCACATACTATTGGTTGCAATTCCAATCTACTACAGTATGCGGACAATAGCGGATATCGCTCGGGGGATTCGGGGTGGCTGTCAAGAATGTGGTTGTAAGGAGACGGATCGGATCCGGGGTGGAGCGCGTCGTTTACCTTCATCCGGTTTGGGAAGACATTGTTATCAAGATCAACAGGGACGTGCCCATAGATCGGAACGATATAGACTATGCCTACCTGAGCAGGATCGAGACAACACCGGTTCTGCCGAAGATGTACGGATGGGTCGAGACGCAGCTCGGACGTGGTCTTATGTTCGAACGCATCCACGATGATGACGGCAAGACAAGCCTCAACCTGGTCGAGGCGTTGCGCTGGGAGCGCATAACGATCGAGGAAGGGCGGTCCCTGCTTCAGGAGGCGCTCGCCGCGCTGCTCAAGCACGGGATAATCCTGCACGACGACGAGAACGTGAACAACTTCCTCGTTCAGAACACAGCGTCCGGCCGGCAGTTGATCCTCGTGGACGGGTTTGGACCCTTCGTCATGACAGCCAAGGCCCGATTGCGCATGCGTTTCCCTCGGCTGGGACGTGAAAAGGCGCTGCGCAGCTCGTACAACCTGCTTGCTGCTTATGAAAAGGAAGTCCAGAAGCTTTGGCTTGAGAAGACCCTGCTAGAAGACGCTTAGCCAACCCAGGAAGAGCGGGTTCCTGCTTTTTCTTAAATTGCCCTCTAACAAAAAGGGCGGCATCGCTGCCGCCCTTTCCGTAAACACTGAGTGGACTGATTAGAAGTCCATGCCACCCATGCCGCCCATGCCACCTGGCATTGCCGGAGCTGCGTCCTTCTTCGGAAGCTCGGCAACCATCGCCTCGGTGGTGATCAGCAGCGAAGCAACCGAAGCTGCGTTCTGCAGAGCCGTGCGGACAACCTTGACCGGGTCAACCACGCCCATGGCGATCAGGTCGCCGTACTCGCCCGTCTGAGCGTTGTAGCCGAAGTTGTCGTCGTTGACGTCAAGCACCTTGCCGACAACGATCGAAGCTTCATCACCTGCGTTGTCAGCGATCTGGCGAACCAGCGACTGCAGAGCGCGGCGGATGATGTTGATGCCTGCGTTCTGGTCGTCGTTTGCACCGGTGACGGTGATCTTCTGAGCCGAACGGAGCAGAGCCGTACCACCGCCAGGAACGATACCTTCCTGAACAGCCGCGCGGGTTGCGTTCAGAGCGTCGTCGATACGGTCCTTGCGCTCCTTGACTTCGACTTCCGTCGAGCCGCCAACGCGGATCACGGCAACGCCACCAGCGAGCTTGGCAAGACGCTCCTGGAGCTTCTCGCGGTCGTAGTCAGAGGTGGTCTCTTCGATCTGGGCCTTGATCTGGCCAACGCGACCTTCGATCTCGTCCTTGCTGCCAGCACCGTCAACGATGGTGGTGTTTTCCTTGGAGATCGAAACGCGCTTTGCACGGCCGAGCATTTCAAGGGTAACGTTCTCGAGCTTGATGCCGAGGTCTTCGGAGATGACCTGGCCGCCCGTGAGGATCGCGATGTCCTCGAGCATCGCCTTGCGGCGATCGCCGAAGCCCGGAGCCTTGACGGCAGCAATCTTCAGGCCGCCACGCAGCTTGTTGACGACGAGCGTAGCAAGAGCTTCGCCTTCCACGTCCTCAGCGATGATGAGGAGCGGACGACCGGACTGAACGACGGCTTCCAGAACCGGCAGCATGGCCTGCAGGTTGGAAAGCTTCTTCTCGTGCAGGAGAATGTACGGGTCTTCCAGTTCGGCGACCATCTTCTCTGCGTTGGTGACGAAGTACGGCGACAGGTAGCCGCGGTCGAACTGCATGCCTTCGACGACTTCGAGCTCGGTCTCGGCGGTCTTGGCTTCCTCAACCGTGATCACGCCTTCGTTGCCGACGCGCTGCATTGCTTCAGCGATGTCGCGGCCAACCTGCTCGTCGCCGTTTGCGGAGATCGTGCCGACCTGCGCAACTTCAGCGGAGGTGGAGATCTTCTTGGCCTTGGCCTGAAGGTCCTTGACGACTTCTGCAACAGCGAGGTCGATACCGCGCTTCAGATCCATCGGGTTCATGCCGGCAGCAACCGCCTTGTTGCCTTCGCGAACGATCGCCTGGGCCAGAACGGTTGCAGTGGTGGTGCCGTCACCTGCGATGTCGTTGGTCTTCGAAGCAACTTCGCGGACCATCTGGGCGCCCATGTTCTCGAACTTGTCGTCCAGTTCGATTTCCTTGGCTACCGATACACCGTCCTTGGTGATGCGCGGAGCGCCAAAGGACTTGTCGATGATGACGTTACGGCCCTTCGGGCCGAGCGTTACCTTCACGGCATCAGCGAGGATGTCGACGCCCTTGAGCATCTTCTCGCGAGCGGTGCGGCCAAACTTAATTTCTTTAGCTGCCATGTTCAAATTCTCCTGGGATCAATTCCAGCCCGAGGCCGAAGCGATCCGATGTTTTCATTTACCGTACGGGTTTCGGCTGTCGCTCGCCCACCACTCACGGGATGTTCGAGCGACGAACGTTGGTTCCGTGGTGGATTAGGCGATGATGCCCATGATGTCGGATTCCTTCATGATCAGAAGGTCTTCGCCATCAATCTTGACTTCGGTGCCCGACCACTTGCCAAACAGAACGCGGTCACCAGCCTTCACGTCGAGAGCGATGTACTTGCCGTCCTCGTCGCGTACGCCAGGTCCTACAGCGATGACTTCGCCTTCCTGCGGCTTCTCTTTTGCGGTGTCCGGAATGATGATGCCGCCGGCAGTCTTCTGCTCGGACTCAACCCGGCGAACGACTACGCGGTCGTGAAGCGGGCGAAAATTCGTTGTGGCCATGTCTTGAACCCTTGATTCCCAAATTGAAATGAGCTTTTCCTCGGTTCGGGCAGAGGAAGACCTCTGTTAGCACTTCCCCAATTCGAGTGCTAACGAAGAGATAAGGAGGGTGCCCGACAGAGTCAAGAAGGGGTGCCCTCCATTGGTGCAGCAAGGTAAGTCCATTGATCGTCCGCTTCTGGGCGTTCTCCTCACGATCTGCTTCGGCATGATCATTCCCTTCAGCGACGTTTTCGCGAAGATCCTGATGGGCTCGGTGCCGCTCGTCACCATCCTGCTCGCCCGTTTCACGGGGCAGGCGCTCATGTCCGCGCCGGCGCTTCTGCGCAACGGCATGAAGATGAGCGGCCGCCTGTGGATGCTCACAGGTTTCAGAACCGCGCTCCAGCTCTATTCACTGGGGCTCATCTACATCGCTTTCCGCTACATTCCGCTGGCCGATGCCATTGCGATCGGCTTTATCTCACCCTTCCTGCTCATGCTGATGGGAAAATTCTTCCTTGGCGAACAGGTAGGGCCAAGGCGCATCTCGGCCTGCGGTGTCGGGTTCATCGGGACGATGATGGTGATCCAGCCCAGTTTCTCGGAAGTGGGTGTGGTCGCACTCATCCCGTTGGCAAGCGCCTTCACCTTTGCGCTTTATTCGCTCACCACGCGCCAGCTCGTGCGCGAGGGCGATCCTGCCCTGATCCAGGGAATCAGCGGCGTGCAGGGTGCGGCCATGATGGTGCTGGTGGCGCTCGTTGCAGGCAGTTCGTTCGAAGATGCCAGGATCGTCGTTCCTTCCGTGGACGAAGCCTGGCTCCTGTTCGGCATCGCCTTCGTCGGCAGCTTTGCGCACATGCTGATGACCTGGGCGCTGCGCCTTGCGCCGGCGGCAACGCTCGCGCCCGTCCAGTATGCGGAGATCCCCTTTGCCACGCTCATGGGCTGGTTGTTTTTTGCAGAATTCCCGAATGACGTGGCGGCCATGGGCATGATGCTCATCGTTGGAGCGGGGCTCTACATCGTCTACCGCGAACGGGTCGTGGCACGACAGAAGGCGGTCGAGGCTGCACAAGGTGCGCAGCCGGTTCAGGTAACGCCGCCCGACCCACAGGCGGCCACCACCCCGGCGGGTTGAGCAACTCCTCGTGATCTAGACCGGGCGTTTCAGCGACGCCCGGGCAGCCTCGACCTCGTGGCGGACGCAGCATCCGTGCAGGTGGTCGTTCACCAGCCCGATGGCCTGCATGAAGGCGTAGACGGTGGTGGGGCCGACGAAGGACCAGCCGCGCTTCTTCAGGTCCTTGGAGATCTTCGTGGAGACCTCGGTTTTCGCCATTGCCCGCAACGTCGCGAGGTCCACCTGCGAAGGTCGGGCCTCCAGCTGGGGCTCATGCCGCCAGAAATAAGCCGCAAGCGAGCCTTCCTGTTCGCAGAGTTCGATAGCGCGTTGGGCGTTGTTGATCACCGAGCGGATCTTTCCTCCATGGCGCACGATGCCCTTGTCTTGCAGCAGACGCTCGACATCATCCTCAGTGAAATGCGCAACCCTGCGGAAGTCGAAGCCGGCGAAGGCCGCGCGGAAGTTTTCCCGCTTGCGCAGGATGGTCAGCCAGGAAAGCCCCGACTGAAAACCTTCAAGGCAGATCTTCTCGAAAAGGCGGATGTCATCGACGACCGGGCGGCCCCACTCGTGATCGTGGTAGTGGAGATAGTCTGGCAGGTTGCCATGCCAGAAGCATCGAAGCTTTCCATCCGGCCCCTCTATCAAGCCGCTTTCACTCATGCCGACCCCCGATCATCACTTCAAACAATTCGTTTACCAAGACGCTCAACCCAAAAATAACCAAGAACCCAGATTCGCCTAAAGTATTGCATCGGGCGAATAGTTATTCACCATTTTGTTGCTTCTTCGGAGCAGTCTACTGACATGACCGGGGGCGATGAACGGTCTGAGGATAGTTGAAGCGCCTCCGATGACTGTCTGTCAAATCCGGTTCGGGTATTGCTGAGTATTAAGTACAGAGAGTGTTCCATGACGTATTTTTTACGAACTGCCGGACTGCTGTTTTTTGCTGCTCTGGTCACACCTGCAGGCGCACAAGGCAGATATGTAGAGCCGCCACCCGTGGTCGTCAGTCCCGATCTTTCGGCTCCGTGGGTGATGCAGCTCCGGAATAACCAGCGCACCGTGGCGCAACCGCGATATGCGCAGCCCCAGTATCGGGGCGTACCCCAGCAGCCGCAAAGCCTGCCAAGGCTTAACGTGCATCCTGTTGGGGCCACCCAGCAGATGCGACAATACCAACCGCCGCAAGTCCAGGGGCGCAGGCCAAAGGACTATTCACACCTCCAGATCGACCCGCGCTTCCTTCCGCAGGAGGTGCAGTATGAGGGGAACCACGCCGTCGGCACGATCGTCGTCGATACGAAGCAGAAGTTCCTCTACCTCGTTACCGCACCCGGCCAGGCGCGCCGCTATGGCGTCGGTGTCGGCAAGGAAGGGTTCGGTTGGACCGGCTCGCACAAGATCACCAACAAGCGGGAGTGGCCGGACTGGCGACCGCCTGCGGAGATGATCGAGCGCGAGAAGAGGCAAGGGCGCATCCTGCCGGTTCACATGGCTGGGGGTCCGCAGAACCCGCTGGGAGCGCGTGCGCTCTATCTGGGCACGACGCTCTACCGCATCCATGGCACCAACGCTCCGTGGACGATCGGCCAGAACGTATCTTCCGGCTGCATCCGCATGCGCAACGAGGATGTCATTGATCTTTATGAGAGAGTAGGCGTCGGCACGAACGTTGTCGTGATCTGACGCCAGAGTTACGGGGGACGGGCTTGCTTGAGGGGAAGCTGCTCGTCACGCAAAGGCAGCGCTTCAACAGAGGCGCTGCCTTTTTTGTTTCAGACCACAGAAGCCAGGCCTTCCGGCTTGGGTCCGCCAAATGCCCAGTCCAGCAGCTGCACGGTGTGAAGCACCTGCAGGTTAGAGCCCGACGCGATCTGCGTCATGCACCCAATATTGCCGGTCGCGACGATGGAGGCGCCAGTGCGCTCAAGGTTGCCGACCTTGCGGTCGCGCAGACGCTTTGAGATATCCGGCTGGAGGATGTTGTACGTTCCGGCCGAACCGCAGCAGAGATGGCCTTCGGCTGGCTCCTTCACCACGAAGCCTGCGCGGGTCAAGAGCTGGCGCGGTTCACGCGTAATCTTTTGCCCGTGCTGCATGGAGCAGGCGGAATGGTAGGCGACTTCCAGTCCCGGGGTGAGCTCCGGTTCGGGAAGGTCGATGCTTGCGAGGTACTCGGTAATGTCCTTCGCAAGTGCCGACACGCGGGCCGCTTTCTCGGCGTAGGCCGGGTCAAGGCGCAGCATGTGGCCGTAGTCCTTGATCGTCGTGCCGCAGCCGGAAGCCGTGATGATGATCGCGTCGAGGCCGCCATTGTCGATGAGCTGGCACCAGCCGTCCACGTTGCGGCGGGCAAAGTCGAGGGCATCATCCTCACGGCCCATGTGGTGGACCAGCGCGCCGCAGCAACCTTCCCGCTCCGGCTTAGCGACCTCAATGCCGAGGCGGTTCAGCAGGCGGACGGTCGCCGCGTTGATCTCCGGGTCCAGAACGGATTGCGCGCAGCCCTCGAGGATCGCCACGCGCCCACGCGGAGAGGCAATCTGCTGCGACGGCTGCGGACGCGGCGAGGGCAGGGAGGCGGGCGCCAATTCCAGCATGGCCGCGACAGGCTTCAGCGCCGTGCTCATGCCGAAGAGCTTGCTGAACGGCTTGCCGATGCGAGCAAGCTTCAGGGCAGCGCGGAAACGACTCGGGTAGGGCAGGATGTTGGCGAGCAGCGCGCGGTTCAGCCGGTCGAAGAATGGCCGCCTGTAGGTCTTTTCGATATGCGCACGGGCATGATCCACGAGGTGCATGTAGTTCACGCCGGAGGGGCAGGTGGTCATGCAGGAGAGACAGGAGAGGCAACGATCGATGTGCGTTGTCGTCTCCTTGTCGGCAGGCCGGTCATTCTCCAGCATCTCCTTGATGAGGTAGATGCGGCCGCGCGGGCTGTCGAGCTCGTTGCCGAGCTCGACATAGGTGGGACACGTCGCCGTGCAGAAACCGCAGTGGACGCATTTGCGCAGAATGGTTTCCGAATGCGCGACCGCCGGATCTGCAAGTTGGGCTGACGTGAACCGTGTCTGCATGGTTTAGAGAATCCAGCTCGTGGGGTTCTTGATCGGCTCGCCGCGGCTTGCTGCCTGCAGGCCGATGACGCAGCGCACGACAACCCAGATTGCCACCACCAACATGAGCAGGAAGCCTATGCCGACGACCATCAGCAGCATCGAAATGAAGCCGTAAAGCACACCGATCCAGAAGGTGCGGATCGCCCAGGTGTAGTGTGTTTCAACCCAAGCTTCAGAACGCCCGCGATTGATGTAGGCGAGGATAATGCCGACGAGACCGGTGATGCCCACCACGAAGCTTACGATGTAGAGCACGTAGATGAGCTGGACGTTTGGAATACCAGGATCGAACCAGCCAGCCTGCCTGGCAGGAGGCGTTCCCTGAGGATAGTTATTGTCAGTCATAAGGTCTCCCCCTCTAGGTTGTTGGCGAGGCCGGTTGGATCATCCGCCCCGGGTTCAGGATATTTCTTGGATCGAACTGTTCTTTCAAGCGGGCCGACAGTGCTGCGAGAGGTGCTGGCTGCGGATGGAACACATCGACCTGACGGCGGAGCGATTCCGGCGCCCGTACAAGCGTAGCGTGGCCGCCGCCAAAGTGGGTGATCAGCTTGCGCAAAACTTCAGCTTCGGGATCCGATTCCATGCGCATCCAGATCAGTCCGCCTTGCCAGTCATAGTAGGCGTTTGCCCCAGCGGCACGGCGGAACGTATCGACCAAACGTGGCCCCATCATGGGCGCGACGGATACACGCCACACCGGCGAGGGAGTGCCGTCGCAGAAGGGATGGCAGTCGCGGATTTCGCGCCAGAGAGCGCAGGATTGCTCGGCTTCCAGAACATCGCCTACGCCGTGACTGCGCAGCAGGCGCGTCAGGTGATCGACTCGGTACTCGACCGAGGGAGCCACGCCTTCAATGCGCAGAGCCGTCTTCGGTCCGCCGACCAGCGCACGGTCCAGGAACTTGGCGATGACACCTTCCGGAAGGTGCGCCGCTCCGGAGACTTCGGCGCTCGATCCCATCGCCTCAGCCATGGCTTCGGCGGCCTGATGATCGTCCAGACCGTTCAGGAGCAGCGTCTTCTCGGTTTCGGGCGCCGGAAGGACCTTGAACGTCACGTCGGTGACGACGGAGAGCGTGCCCCAGGAGCCGGCGAGCCCCTTGGAAAGATCATAGCCGGTGACGTTCTTCACCACGCGACCGCCAGACTTAAAGGTCTCGCCACGGCCTGAAACGGCCGAGATGCCGAGGATGTGGTCTCGCGCAGCACCTGCCTTGAGACGGCGGGGACCGGAAAGATTGGCGTTAAGCGTGCCGCCGATGGTGCCCCGACCGGCCTCAGTTCCAAGCAACGGGCCGTAGTCCATGGGCTCGAAAGCAAACTGCTGGTTGTTGGCGGCGAGCAGCGCCTCGATCTCGCTTATGGGCGTACCGGCGCGGGCCGATAGCACCAGCTCTTCGGGCTCATAGAGCGTAATGCCCGTGAGCTTCGAGAGGTCGAGCAGATGATTGGCTTCGACTGGCCGGCCGATGCTGCGCTTCGAGCGCTGCCCCACGATTTCAAGCGGCGTTTCCTCGGCGACAGCCCAGCGGACCGTCTCCAGAACTTCCTCTGGCGTGGTTGGGGTAAACAATTGTGTCTCAGCCATCAGAAGCGCTCAAGCTCGGGGAAGGGCACCTGCCCACGGTGGACGTGCATGCGGCCCAGCTCGGCGCAGCGGTGCAGTTGCGGGAACACCTTGCCGGGGTTCAGCAGGTGATTGGGATCGAAGGCGCACTTGACGCGGATCTGCTGGTTCAGATCGCTTTCATCGAACATTTCTGACATGAGATCGCGCTTCTCGACGCCGACACCATGCTCGCCCGTCAGCACACCGCCCACCTTGACACAAAGGCGCAGGATGTCCGAACCAAAGGCCTCTGCCTTGTCCAGATCGCCCGGCTTGTTCGCGTCATAGAGAATGAGCGGGTGCAGGTTGCCGTCGCCGGCATGGAAGACGTTGGCGACGCCGAGGCCGTATTTCTCGGACAGCTCGCGCATTCCCGCCAGCACGCGTGGAAGTTCCTTGCGGGGGATCGTCCCGTCCATGCAGTAATAGTCGGGCGAGATACGGCCAACTGCCGGGAAGGCCGCCTTGCGGCCCGCCCAGAAGGCAAGGCGTTCGGCATCCGAGGTCGAGATGCGGCTGGTGGTGCAGCCATTCTGAGTGGCGATTTCGCTCACGCGCTCGATCAGATGATCCACTTCGGCCATCGGGCCATCAAGCTCAACGATCAGTAGCGCTTCCACATCAAGGGGATAGCCGACCTGGACGAAGGCTTCCGCAGCGTGGATGGCGGGACGGTCCATCATTTCCATGCCGCCCGGAATAATGCCTGCGCCGATGATATCGGCTACGCATTGGCCGCCCTGTTCGCTTGTCGGGAAGCCGATCAGCAGGGCGCGAGCCGTCTCCGGCTTCTTCAGGATGCGGACCGTAACCTCGGTCACGACTCCGAGCAGACCTTCCGAGCCGGTCATCAGGCCTAGGAGGTCATAGCCTTCGGCATCCAGATGCTTGCCGCCAAGACGGATCACCTCGCCGGTCATAAGCACCATCTCGATGCCCAGAACGTTGTTTGCGGTGAGGCCGTATTTCAGGCAGTGCACGCCGCCGGAGTTCTCCGCCACGTTGCCGCCGATGGAGCAGGCAATCTGCGAGGAAGGGTCGGGCGCGTAGTAAAAACCTTGGTGCTCGACCGCATGGGTGATGCCGAGGTTGGTAACGCCGGGCTGGGCAACGACCACGCGGTTGGCGTAGTCGATCTCCAGGATACGGTTGAAGCGGCTCATGACGAGCAGAACCGCGTCCTTCAGCGGCAGCGCGCCACCGGAAAGCGATGTGCCGGACCCACGCGGTACCACGCGGATGTTGCGATCATGGCAATATTTCAGGATGCGCGAGACCTGCGCGACGGTCTCGGGCAGGACGACGACAAGAGGCAGCTGGCGGTAGGCGGTAAGACCGTCTGACTCGAAGACGCGCATGCCTTCTTCTGAATCGACGACGCCCTCGCCCGGAACAATGATCCGCATGTCCGCAACAATCTCGGCACGCCGGAAAAGCGTAGCGGCCTGGGGTTCGGGCATCTTCAGTCCGGACATTGAAACCAGCCTCGTCTTGGTTGGTGCGCGTCTCGTGCACGGGTTGTCGCACAACTGGTTAAAACAATTGACCAGTCATCGTCAACGGCGTTATGTACCCATCATTGTCGCATGAAATGGTTACTACGGTGCAGCCTGTTTTCACCACGATCGATCACGGACGGACGTCAGACGCCGTCGTGCGCCAGATCGAGAGCCTGATCCTGGAAGGGGTCTTGCGGGATGGCGACCGGCTGCCGGGTGAACGCGACCTTGCTGCATCCATGAATGTGTCACGGCCCGTGTTACGGGAGGCGCTCAAGGCACTCGAAGCGCGCGGGCTCATCGTGGCGCGTCAGGGAGGCGGCAACTATGTTGCCAATGTGGTGGGCGAGGTGTTTTCCGCACCAATGCGGGAGTTGATCGCCGCTCATCCCAAGGCGACAGCCGACTATCTGGAATATCGCCGCGAGATCGAGGCCATCACGGCCGAGATGGCGGCCCGCCGCTCCACCAGCGCCGACCGCCAGATGATCGCCAGCATCATCCAGCGCATGGAAGAGGTTCACGCAGCCGGAGACTTCGATGCCGAGGCGGAAATCGACGTCGAGTTTCACAACGCGGTGGGTGAATGCGCGCACAACTTCATCCTCCTGCATAGCCTGCGCTCGTGCTACCGCCTTCTTTCGGATGGAGTGTTCCAGAGCCGCGCGAAGCTCTATCATCTGCGCGGGGCAAGAGAAGCGCTGCTGGCCCAGCACAGGAGCATTGCCGGTGCGATCCTTGCCGGCGATGCTGCGGCGGCACGGGAGGCAGCCATGGCGCATATCGACTTTATCATTCAGGCAACCGCGGAATCTGAACGGGCTGACGACTGGCAACGCGTCGCCCAGCTGCGGCTGCAGCATCGCCTCCAGGGCAGGACGCCGTCCGCACCGGAAGCACTCTCACCAGGCCTCGGCGGCGAGGCAGACGGGGAATAATCTTGAACCAGCAAACACCACAATCGCGCCGCGTCGGCCTTTTCGTCACCTGTCTCGTGGACCTGTTCCGGCCCAGCATCGGCTTCGCCTCGGTCAAGCTCCTCGAAGACGCCGGCTATACGGTGGACGTGCCGATGGCGCAGACCTGCTGTGGTCAGCCCGCCTATAACTCGGGTGACCGCGAGGACACGATCGCCATCGCGCGCAAGACAATCGAGACCTTCGAGGACTACGATTATATCGTCGCGCCGTCGGGCTCGTGTGCCGGGATGCTGAAGAAGCACTACCCGGCGCTTTTCAAGGATGGCGACTG
Source organism: Nitratireductor aestuarii (assembly GCF_014641695.1). Classification (GTDB taxonomy): domain Bacteria; phylum Pseudomonadota; class Alphaproteobacteria; order Rhizobiales; family Rhizobiaceae; genus Chelativorans; species Chelativorans aestuarii. Next base: position 205,198 of record NZ_BMIF01000009.1, read on the forward strand.
GGCCGAGCGCGCGAAGGCCTTTTCGGCCAAGGTCTATGAGCTGACCAGCTTTCTCACGGATGTCGCCGGTGTGGATCACGTGGACGTGGTGCATCCCGGTAGCGTCACCTATCACGACTCCTGCTCGGGCCTCAGGGAGCTTGGCATTCGCGAGCAGCCGCGCAAGCTGCTGAGGTCCGTAGGTGGTCTGGAAATCAAGGAGATGCCGGAGTCCGATGTCTGCTGCGGTTTCGGCGGCACGTTCTGCGTGAAGTATCCCGACATCTCCAATCGCATCGTGGAAGACAAGACGGATTCAATTCGCCAGTCCGGAGCCAAGACGCTACTTGCGGGCGACCTCGGCTGCCTCATGAACATGGCGGGCAAGCTGCAGCGGCAGGGCAGCGACGTTGAAGTGCGCCACGTGGCGGAAGTGCTGGCGGGGATGTGTGACACACCCGCCATTGGCAGGAGGAAAGACTGATGGAAATCCGGTCACCTGCGTTCAAGGAGAATGCCCGCGCGGCGCTTGATGATCCGCAGCTGCGCCATGCGCTGGAGCATGTCAAATCGGGCTTTATCGTAAAGCGTGCGATGGCGGCGGAGGCTCTGCCCGAGTTCGAGAAGCTGCGCGATTCAAGCAAGGCCATCAAGGACGAGACGCTCGCCAATCTCGACAAGTATCTGGAGGCCTATGAGACGAAGGTCACCGAAAGTGGTGGCCATGTGCATTGGGCGGAATCGGCCGCGGATGCGCGCGACATCATCCTGAAGATCTGCCAGTCCGTCGGCGCGAGGACCGTGACCAAGGGCAAGTCGATGATCTCGGAAGAGATCGAGCTCAATGACTTCCTGGAAGGCAATGGCGTACAGCCGGTCGAGACGGACCTCGGCGAATACATCATCCAGCTGCGCGGTGAGCATCCGAGCCACATCATTGCGCCAGCCGTGCATCTCGCGCGCAGCCAGGTGGAGGCGGACTTCCGCCGAGTGCATACGCATCTGCCCGTCGATCGGGACCTGACAGAACCGGTGACGCTGCTTTCCGAGGCCCGCAAGGTGCTGCGCGCGAAATATTTCCAGGCGGATGTCGGTATCACGGGCGCGAACTTCCTCGTGGCAGAGACTGGTACGTCGGTGATCGTCACCAACGAGGGCAACGGCGACCTGACGCAGATCCTGCCCAAGGTACATATCGTGCTGGCCTCGATCGAGAAGATCGTGCCCACACTTTCAGACCTTTCACAGGTGCTGCGCGTGCTGGCGCGCTCAGCGACGGGTCAGGACATGAGCGTCTATACGACACTCTCCACCGGCCCGCGCCGTGCCGGGGATCCGGACGGACCGGAGCAGTATCACGTGGTGCTGCTCGACAACGGCCGTTCCTCGATGATCGGCACCGAGTTCCAGGAAATGCTCCGCTGCATCCGCTGCGGCGCGTGCATGAACCATTGCCCCGTCTACCATGCCGTTGGCGGCCATACGTATGGGTGGGTCTATCCGGGCCCGATGGGGTCGGTACTGACGCCATCGCTGATCGGGGTGGACAAGGCTGGGCATCTGCCGAACGCTTCTACCTTCTGCGGGCGATGCGAGGCGGTGTGTCCGGTGCGCATTCCGCTGCCGAAGATGATGCGGCACTGGCGCGAACGCGAGTTTTCGCGGAGGCTCAATCCGGCAACGCAACGCTACGGCCTCAAGGCCTGGGCCTTCTTCGCGCGGCGACCGCGGCTCTACCGCCTTGCCACCTCGATCGGCATTCCGGTCCTGTCGCTGTTTGGCGGGCGAGGGCGGTTCAAGAGCCTGCCACTCGCTGGCGGATGGACGAGGCATCGGGATATGCCCGCTCCGGAAGGCCGTACGTTCATGCAGGAATGGAAGCAGCGCGAGGCGCAGAAGCAGGGAGCCAGAATATGAGCGGGCGCGAAGCTATTCTGAACCGCTTGCGCGTCGCCCTTCGTGAGGGCAAGGACGATGCAACCCGGGAGCAGGCCGTGCAGGCGAGAATCGCCGCCGCACCGCGCGGTGTCGTTCCAATGCGTGGGCGGCTGCCGGATGATGATCGGGTGACACTTTTCTGCGCGATGGCGCAGAAGGTCTCCGCCACGGTGGAGCGGGTAGGATCCTCGGCGAATGTGCCAGGCGCGGTTGCTGCTTACCTGCGCCAGCGCAATCTTCCCGCGCGGGTCCGAATGGGTGCCGACGCAAGACTTGGTGCGATGCCGTGGAACACCGAGCCGTCGCTTGAGATCGACAGCGGCAGGGCACAGGACGAGGATCTGGCCGGCGTCAGCCATGCGATTGCCGGTATAGCGGAAACCGGCACAGTGGTGCTGCACTCAGGCCAGGACAACCCAACTACGGTCAATTTCCTGCCGGAACATCACCTTGTCGTGGTCCGGGCGAAGGATATCGTCGGAGACCTGGAAACCGTCTTTGATCAGGTGCGCCAGACGTTTGGCAAGGGACACATGCCGCGAACGCTGAATTTCATCACCGGGCCATCACGCTCTGCCGATATCGAGCAGACGCTGCTGCTTGGTGCCCACGGGCCGCGCGCGTTGCATGTGATCGTGGTCGATGGCGACTGAGGGCGTTACCTTCTCGGATGCGAAGGCGCCGGAGGGCATGCGCATCTACGCGATCGGCGACATCCACGGCCGCTTCGATCTGCTCTCGCAAATGCATGAGCGGATCGTGGCGGAGATCGAACGCGACAGCCCCGCCGACTGGCGGATCATCTATCTCGGCGACTACGTGGATCGTGGACCCGAGTCGAACCAGGTCCTCGAATTCCTGAGCACGGAGACGGCAGCCGATCCGCGCGTCATTGCGCTAGCCGGCAATCACGATGCGGGGATGCTGAGCTTCCTCAACCGTCCGAGGCGGGACGGGCTGTTCGCGCTTTATGGCGGGGATACGACAGCGCAGTCCTATGGGGTCGAGCTGCGGCTGGCACCGAAGGATAAATTACTCGCGAGTGCCGCTGAGCTGGAGAAGGCCGTTCCCGAAAAGCACATCGAGTTCCTGCGAAACCTTCCGGTGTCGGCGAGCTTCGGTGACCTTTTCTTCTGCCATGCAGGGGTGCGTCCGGGCATTCCGCTCGAAGAGCAGAAGCGCGACGATCTTCTGTGGATCAGGAACGAATTCCACGACCACTTCGGGCTTTATCCGAAGCTCATCGTGCACGGGCATACACCCAGACTCGCACCCGAAATTCGCCTCAACCGCGTCAATCTTGACACGGGTGCGGTGAAATTCGGGGTGCTGAGCTGTATGAGATTTGAAGATACCCGGAAGGATCTGATCCAGGTGTCAGGAAGCTAGCGCTGAGCGCTGATGCCGTAACCATCGGCCGTCTGGTAGGTGGAGTTGCCGGTAGCAGCATAAATGCCGGCACCAGAGGTCAGCACTGCGCTAAGCATCAGAAAAGAAAGCAAAGCAATACGCATCGAGTCGTCTCTTTCGGGTCAATAGATAACGTATAGACGTATCTGGTTACCGATTGGTTCCCGTATATCTTGCTGAGGGGGATTGTTGCGGCCTCCAAACTGCGAGGCCGGGCAGCGCAATACTCCTTGCCATGGAATTTGCAAGGACAATTCGCAGGCAGGTCAGACTCCCATGTGAATTGTTTCGTCGGCGCAACACCCAAAAGAGGTAGTTGTCCCCCAGGCGGGTGAAGTCGTGCGTGCAAGCGCTTCTGCCTGCGTCAGGATAGCGGTTGAGCTTGACGAATTTTTGTGGGCGGCGCATCAAGCGCGCATGCGAGCCAACTACAAGATGCAACGCCTGTACGTGACCGAGAACCTTGCCCAGGATGGGCAGGTCGAGTTGGGACGCGACCAGGCACATTACCTCACCAACGTGTTGCGGATGGGCGAGGGGGCAGAACTTCTCGTCTTCAACGGGCGCGACGGCGAGTGGCGTGCGCGGATCGACAGCGTCAGCAAGAAGGCCGTGCGGCTGCAGCTGGTGGAGCTCACCCGGCAGCAAACACCCGACACCGACCTGATCTATTGCTTTGCGCCGATCAAGCACGGTCGACTTGATTACATGGTGCAGAAGGCCGTCGAGATGGGTGCGGGCACCCTGCAGCCCGTTCTCACCCAGCACACGCAGGTGACGAAGCTCGGGACTGACCGGCTGCGCGCCAATGTCATCGAGGCTGCCGAGCAGTGCGGGATCCTCTCCGTGCCGGAGGTCAGGGAGCCGGTGAAGCTCGAAAAGCTGCTGGACGGCTGGGAGAACGACCGCGCGTTGATCTTCTGCGATGAATCGGTCGAGCACAACAATCCGCTGGTCCAACTGGAACAGCTGAAGGGACGCAAGTGCGGGCTGCTCATCGGGCCGGAAGGCGGCTTTTCAGAAGGTGAAAGAACCTACCTGCGCTCCCTGCCGTTCGTGCTGCCGATTCCTCTTGGCCCGCGCATTCTTCGGGCGGATACTGCAGCTGTAGCAGCGCTTGCCTTGATACAATCGGTAATCGGCGATTGGCGTGATGACGAGTTTGTGAAGCTCGCCGAACCCACGGTTTAGAAATATTCGCTTGATTGCCCCCATGTTCTTGGCCAATCAGGCAAGCTTACGAGTCTGAGGAAGATATGGCGCGCGACACAACTGACAGCCAACCGATCGGATCCATTGACGATCTCGTCGATTACATCGCGAAGGGCTGCAAACCAAAAGACCAATGGCGCATCGGCACCGAGCACGAAAAGATCCCGTTTTACGTAGAAGGCAACCTGCCGGTCCCTTACGAAGGTGACCGTGGCGTCCGCGCGCTGCTTGAGGGCATGCGGGATCTGCTCGGCTGGGAGCCGATCGTGGATGCGGGCAACATCATCGGCCTCGCGGAGCCATCGGGTCAGGGCGCCATCTCGCTTGAGCCGGGCGGGCAGTTCGAGCTCTCGGGCGCGCCGCTCGAAAGCCTTCACGAGACATGCCGAGAGAGCAACACGCACCTCGCGCAGCTGCGCAAGATCGCCGATCCGCTTGGCATTCGTTTTCTCGGTCTCGGAGCAAGCCCCAAGTGGTCGCTCGCCGAAACGCCGCGTATGCCCAAGTCCCGTTACGACATCATGACGGCCTACATGCCCAAGGTGGGCACGCAGGGCCTCGACATGATGTACCGGACCTGCACGATCCAGGTGAACCTGGACTTTGCGTCCGAAGAGGACATGCGCCGCAAGATGCAGATCGGCATGCGCCTGCAGCCGCTGGCGACCGCTCTCTTCGCCAATTCGCCGTTCACGGAAGGCAAGCTCAACGGCCTGCAATCCTGGCGCGGCGACATCTGGCGCGACACCGACAACCAGCGTTCCGGCCTGCTGCCGTTCACCTTCGAGGAGACGTTCGGCTTCAGCGACTATGTCGAGTGGGCGCTGGACGTGCCGATGTACTTCATCATCCGTGATGGCAAGTACCGCGATTGCACGCACATCACCTTCCGCCAGTTTCTTGAGGGCGCGCTCCAGGGCGTGGAGCCCACCATGGGCGACTGGACCAATCATCTGTCCACCCTGTTCCCGGACGTGCGCATGAAGCGCTTCCTGGAAATGCGGGGGGCTGACGGCGGCCCGTGGCGGCGGATCTGCGCGCTGCCGGCCTTCTGGGTTGGCCTTCTCTATGACGACGAGGCCATCAAGGCAGCTGAAGAGATGACCCGCGGCTGGAGCTTCGCCGAAGTTCAGGCACTGCGCGATTCCGTGCCTGCCGCAGGCCTCTCGGCCGAGTTCCGGGGCCAGCCGCTCCTGAAGACGGCGCGCGAGGTGCTGGAAATCTCGCGTCTGGGCCTCAAGAACCGGGCGCGGCTCAACGGCGACGGTCAGGATGAGACCGTGTTCCTCAGCACCCTCGATGAGGTGATGGCGCGCGGCACCACCAGCGCCGAGGAAATGGCATCAGCCTTCCAGAACCGATGGGGCGGTTCCATCGACCCGATCTTCCACGAGCAGGCATACTGATCGGCAGTAGTGGCACCGGCTAGAACCCGCCGTTTGCCTGGTAACGGAAGTGTCATTCAGTCGTGGATGGCCTTCCAGCTCCTGCGTTGACTTTCCGCAGAAGGCTTTTTATAAGCCACGCACGCTCGGGCACCGTTCCGGCGTACCTTTGGTATGCCTACGGTCAGAAGCTCCTGTTGTACCAACAGAACCAAGAAGGGCCGCACTCCGCGGTATTAAAATAAATGAAGCGCACATATCAGCCCTCTAAACTCGTCCGTAAGCGCCGTCATGGCTTCCGGGCTCGCATGGCTACCACCGGTGGCCGCAAGGTTATCGCCGCTCGTCGCGCGCGTGGCCGCAAGCGCCTGTCTGCTTAATCCCTAGATCAGGGTAGGAGACTTGGCGGAAGCAGCGGGAGTGCCTCTACCGGGGCGGCTCAAGAAACGAAGCGAATTTCTTGCAGTCCGTCGTGGAACGAAGCGTCGCGGCCCGCTCTTTCTGCTTGAAGTTCTGGAACGCGGCGACCAGGGTTTGCCGCGTTTTGGTATTACGGTCACCAAGAAGGTGGGCAACTCCGTTGAACGGAACCGTATTCGCCGGCGTGTGCGTGAGGCAATTCGCACACATGCTGCTGGTGACATGTCGCCGGGACGTGACTATGTGATCGTCGGACGACGGGACATCCTTTCCGTGCCATTTGATGCGCTCAAGGAAGAGCTTTCCCGTCGGATGCGCGACAACAAACCCGTTAGACCGGGCTGAGGAAATCATGGAAAATAATCGCAATCTGCTCATCACCATCGTGCTTTCGGTGATCATCCTGACCGGATGGCAGGTTTTATACATGAATCCGAAGGTCGAGGCGCAGCGCGAAGCGGCTCGTATCGAGGCTGAACAGCAGGCTGCCCAGGCACCGCAGCCGGGAACCACCACGCAGGGCGACGCCGCCATCCCCACGCCCGGAGCCACGTCCGGCACGGAAGTGCCCGGCGCTTCGGCGACTGCTCCGGCACCGGTGTCGCGCGAAGCGGCAGTCTCGACGGGTAACCGCATCAGGATCGATACGCCGCGCATCGGAGGCTCGATCAACCTCGCTGGCGGACGTCTCGACGATCTGCTGCTGAAGGATTATCGCGTCACCGTCGATGACAATTCCCCGAACATCCAGCTTCTCAATCCTTCGGCCCTGTCGGACGGATATTATGCCGAGTTCGGTTTCGTTGGCTCCGCCACGAGCGGTTCCGTACCGGGTCCCGACACGGTCTGGACCGCAGAGAGCGGCGCGACGCTGACGCCTGATTCTCCGGTCACGCTCACCTACACCAACGAGAACGGCCTCACTTTCCGCCGCACGATTACCGTTGACGGCAACTATCTCTTCACCGTCTCCGATACTGTGGTCAATGCCAGCGGCCAGCCGGTCGAACTGCGCAGCTACGGTCGCACCACCCGCATGGGCCAGCCGACCACCGCCGGCCTTTACATCCTTCACGAAGGTCTGATCGGCGTGACGGGCGAGAAGGGCCTGCAGGAGATCGACTACAGCACGGCACGCGATGATGGACAGATCAAGCCCGGCAAGTCCGAGGACGGCTGGCTCGGCATCACCGACAAGTACTGGGCTGTGACGCTGATCCCGAACGCCGGTGTTGCCTTCGACCCGCGCTTCGCTTTCTTTGCCGATGGTCGCGAGCGCTTCCAGGCCGACTTCCTGACGGACCCGATCGTGGTTCCCGCCAATGGCGAGAAGACCATCTCGAACATGCTGTTCGCGGGCGCCAAGGAAGTGCACGTCATCGACGCCTACGAGTCGTCCAAGAACATCCGCCAGTTCGAACTGCTGATCGACTGGGGCTGGTTCTACTTCATCACCAAGCCGATGTTCTATCTCATCGACTGGCTCTACCGCGTGCTCGGCAACTTCGGTCTCGCTATCCTCGCTACGACCGTGATCGTGAAGGCGTTCTTCTTCCCGCTCGCCAACAAGTCGTACAAGTCGATGGCGAAGATGAAGCAGGTGCAGCCTGCCCTCATGGAGATCCGCGAGAAGTACGGTGACGACCGTATGAAGCAGCAGCAAGCCATGATGGAGCTGTACAAGAAGGAAAAGATCAATCCGGTTGCAGGCTGCTGGCCAGTGCTGGTGCAGATCCCCGTCTTCTTCGCGCTTTACAAGGTTCTGTACGTCACCATCGAGATGCGTCATGCGCCTTTCTTCGGCTGGATCCAGGACCTTGCTGCGCCGGATCCGACCTCGCTGTTCAACCTGTTCGGTCTGCTGCCTTATGACGTGCCGGCCTTCCTGCTGATCGGCGTATGGCCGCTGATCATGGGCATCACGATGTTCCTGCAGATGCGCATGAACCCGACGCCGCCCGATCCAACCCAGGCGATGATCTTCAACTGGATGCCGCTGATCTTCACGTTCATGCTGGCAAGCTTCCCGGCCGGTCTGGTCATCTACTGGGCATGGAACAACACCCTCTCGATCATCCAGCAGGGTGTGATCATGAAGCGCCAGGGCGCCAAGCTGGAGCTTTGGGACAATCTCACGGGTATGTTCCGCAAAAAGCCGAAGCCGGCAGAATAACCAACGGACATGAATTGGCCCGCTTCGGCGGGCCTTTCCTTTTGTTGCAACCTCTGGCCAACTGTCATTGCGGTGAAAGCGAAGTCAGGAGAGAGAGCATGAACGGTCCGGATCCTGCCGAGAAATATCCCATGGAGGGTTTTCCGCGCGTTGGCTTCCTGAAGGCCTTCGTGGACCAGCAGAACATCGAGATCGGCGAATATACCTATTACGACGATCCCAACGGGCCGGAGACCTTCGCCGAACGCTGCGTGCTTTACCACTACCCCTTCATTGGCGACAAACTGATCATCGGGCGTTTCTGCGCCATCGCTGAAGGCACGCAGTTCATCATGAATGGTGCAAACCACGCGATGAGCGGCTTTTCCACCTACCCGTTCAACATCTTCGGGAAGGGTTGGGAAAAGGGCTTCGACGTTTCGACATGGGCAGAAGCCGTGAAGGGCGATACGATCGTTGGAAACGACGTCTGGATCGGCTATCAGGCTGTCATCATGCCGGGTGTGCGGATCGGCAACGGCGCGATTATCGCAAGCAAGGCAGTGGTCAGTCGGGACGTGCCGCCCTATGCCATCGTTGCGGGAAATCCCGCGCGGGTTGTGAAGATGCGGTTTGACGACGATCTCATTGCGCGGCTCGAGGCCGTTGCCTGGTGGGATTGGCCGGTTGACAAGATTACACGAAATCTCGATGCGATCCGCGGGGCGGACATCGAGCGACTGGAGAATGCTGAATGAGCGCTGAGACCGAGACGCAACAGGCAGGCGAGACCCCGGCGCCCGGAATCTCGCGCGAGACGGACATGCTGTTCCGGCGCGGCTTCGTGTTCATCCGTGGTGTGCCCTCGATGAAGTTCCTGCCGCCTGAAGGGCCCCACGAGGTTGCCTTTGCGGGCCGGTCGAACGTGGGCAAGTCTTCGCTGATCAATGCGCTGGTGCGCCACAAGGGGCTGGCGCGTACATCGAACACACCCGGCCGTACGCAGGAGCTCAACTACTTCGTTCCCGACGGCTACAGCGGCAAGGACGGCGATCTGCCTCCCATGGCGATCGTCGACATGCCGGGCTATGGCTTCGCCAAGGCGCCGAAGCCGCAGGTTGAGGCGTGGACCAAACTCGTCTTTGATTACCTTCGCGGACGCGTGACGCTGAAGCGCGTCTACGTGCTGATTGATTCGCGCCATGGCCTGAAGGAGATTGACGAGGAGGTGCTCGGCCTGCTCGACAAGGCCGCCGTGTCCTACCAGATCGTGCTCACCAAGGCAGACAAGATCAAGGCGCCGGCGCTGACCAAGCTTGTTGAAGAGACCGCGAAGAAGATCGTGCGCCGGCCTGCAGCCTTTCCAGTGGTGCTGGCGACCTCGTCGGAAAAGGGCTGGGGGTTGGACGAGCTGCGCATGGCAATTTCCACCGCCGTCGAATACGAGCCGGCACGGTGAACAAGAGCGCGCAAAACGCAACTGTTCGTTTGCCAGCGGTTGCGAATGCGCTATTAGACCAATCAGTGCTTCCTTGAGGAAGGGGAAGCAAAAAGACTTTCAGGGCTGGCATCGTGCTATCGGGAAGTTGTGTTCAGACTTTCCAGGGACGCTGCCCAGACAGGCGATCAAGCGTGGACATGGGATATGACAACTCTTTCTGATGCCGAAGCACAAGCCAGTCTTCTCTCTGCAGCTCTGCCCTTCATGCAGCGCTACGAGAACAAGACCGTGGTCATCAAATATGGCGGGCATGCAATGGGCAATCAGGAGCTCGGGCGTGCATTCGCACGTGACATCGCGCTCCTGAAGCAGTCGGGCGTCAATCCGATCGTCGTGCATGGCGGCGGTCCCCAGATCGCGGAGATGCTGAAGCGCCTCGGCATCGAATCCAAGTTCGAGGGCGGACTGCGCGTCACCGACCAGCGTACGGTCGAGATCGTCGAGATGGTGCTTGCCGGCTCCATCAACAAGGAAATCGTCGCGCTGATCAATGCCGAAGGCGAGTGGGCCATCGGCCTCTGCGGCAAGGACGGCAACATGGTTTTTGCCGAGCAGGCTCGCAAGACGGTGGTGGATCCCGATTCCAACATCGAGCGCGTGCTTGACCTCGGCTTCGTTGGCGAGCCGGTCGAAGTTGACCGTACGCTTCTCGACCTCCTGGCGCGCTCCGAGATGATCCCGGTCATTGCTCCGGTCGCACCCGGCCGAGACGGCAACACGTACAACATTAATGCGGATACGTTTGCCGGAGCGATTGCTGGTGCGGTCAAGGCTGCACGGCTGCTGTTCCTGACCGACGTCCCCGGCGTTCTGGATCGCGATGGCAAGCTGATCGATGAGCTGACGGTCAGCCAGGCGCGCTCGCTGATCAAGGACGGTACGATTTCCGGTGGCATGATCCCGAAGGTCGAGACCTGCATCCAGGCGATCGAGCGCGGCGTTGAAGGTGTCGTCATTCTGAACGGAAAGACCGCCCACGCCGTTCTGCTCGAGATGTTCACGGAGCGCGGCGCTGGTACGCTTATCGTGCCGTAGGGTGCTTGGCTGCTTTGAAGACAGAGACAAGCCGGAGCCATTATGGTTCCGGCTTTCTTTTTGGATGTAGCTTAACGATCAGTTCACCAGTACCAGAACGATAATTCCGGCGGTGATCAGCAGGCAACCGGCGATCTCGGTCCGGTTAATTCGTTCGCGGAAGAACCAGACCGAGGATGCGATGGTGAAGAGCATCTCGATCTGGGCGAGCGCCTTGACGATCGCGGCCTGCTGCAGGGTCATTGCCATGAACCAGCCGAAGGAGGCGGTAGCGCCCACGGCTCCGACGAAGAGCGATGGCTTCCAGGCCTTGCCGATTTTCCCCAGCTCAGCGCGGTCGCGCCAGAGCATCCAACCGAGCATCAGCAGCGTCTGAAGCAGGATCGTGTAGAGGAGGGTGGTCGCTGCCTGCATCATGAAATTGGGACCGCCGAGCGACAGCGAAGCCGCGCGGTACGTCACAGCCGAGACGCCGAAGAAGGTGCCCGACGCCAGGCCGATGAGGGCGGTGCGGCTCACGAGAGAGGCAAAGAGATTGCGCCAGCTCATCTCCACATGCGCAACCGAGATCAGCATGACGCCCACGACGGAGATGGCTATCGCGAACAGGGGACCAACCCCAGCCGATTCATGCAGCAGGATCAGGCCGAAGATTGCTGCCTGTATGGGTTCGGTGCGGGAATAGGCGGTGCCGACGGCAAAGTTCCGGAACGAGAAGAGGTACACGAGCAGGAACGTCGCAGCGATCTGGGAGACGCCGCCAATGACTACCCATAGGAAGAACATCGGCGTTGGCGAGGGAATGGGGTAGCCGATCGCCAGATGGAGGATCAGGACGTAAAGGGCCGCAAAGGGGAGACCGAAGCCGAAGCGCACGAATGTGGCTCCGGTTGTGCCCATCACGCGTTTCAGATATTTCTGGGCCGCGGAACGCAGGTTCTGCAGGAACGCAGCAACTATCGTAATTACTATCCAGGCTTCCATCGGAGATCACAGGGCAGGTAGGTGAGGGATAACCGGGTCATTCAAACAGCGTCGAACGATCCGAGACAACTGTCGTACGAAAGCGCTTGTATCCTGAATATCATCATCGAGGAAGGGTACAATGCTTCCTGCATCAGCCAGCGAAACGCTAGACGAGACCGCTAAGGACACACAGTGAACAAACCTGATCCTACCGAATTTGAGCATGTGAGAAGCTGGGTCTTCGATCTCGACAATACTTTATACCCTCACGATGCTGATCTGTTTTCGCAGATCGACGTGTTGATGACGACTTATGTGTCGGAGTTTCTGCGCCTCTCGCGCGAGGATGCCCGTAAACTACAAAAGGATCTCTATCGCGATCACGGAACCACGCTGCGTGGCCTGATGGACCTTTACAACGTGGATCCTGACGACTTTTTGCAAAAGGTTCATGATATCGACTACAGCTGGCTGAAGCCGAATCCGGCGCTTGGCGAGGCGATCCGGTCGCTGCCTGGCAGGAAGTTCATCTTCACCAACGGCAACAGGAGCCATGCCGAAAAGGCCGCTGCCCAGCTCGGCATCCTCGATCAGTTCGAGGATATCTTTGACATTGTCGCGGCCGGGCTCATCCCTAAACCCGCCAAGGAAAGCTACGAAGCGTTTGTTGCGCTCCATGGCATCGCGGGCCCGGATGCGGTGATGTTCGAGGATCTCGCGCGCAACCTGGCCATCCCGAAGCAATTGGGGATGAAGACCGTTCTGATCGTGCCGCAGAACCTGGAGGAAACCTATTCGGAAGTCTGGGAGAGGGACCTTGGACGGGAAGACGAGGTCGACTACGTCACCGACGACCTCACACTGTTTCTACAGACGATAAACAGTCGGTAAACGTTCGGCTGTCACGCGCTGGTCATAGGGGGGGGGCCTAAACAGCCGGCAATGCTGTGGCGGAAAAACCAGATATACTTCACTGTCCCGGACGTCGAACATGCCCGCCGTGGACTACAATAGTCCGGCCACCAAGCTATGGCAGGAAGTTTCCTATGGTATGTTCCGGAACAAGATTATTTCAGCTTTTGCTTCAAACGCCGAAATAATCCGGTCACATTTTCTCGCAGTTCCAAGCGCCAGAAGAATATTTTTCTATGAAATTATCATAGTAATTTTAAATAGTAATGCATTAACGTTATGCTGGCTGACTGCTGTGATGACTCTCTGAAAGGTGCGGAGGCGCATGTTCCTTTCTGGGGAGGATGTATGTTCCGATCTCCTGGACAGCCTTTTCATGGAGTGATTTCGTAAACTCCCGCAGTTCGGGATGGATGCAATCAACAAAATAGTGCCAATCATCCTGATCCATCGTGCTCGATGTGATCGAAAGCAGGCTGCGCATGCCACTGCCCTCGTGCGGAATTGTATAACCGCAGGGACCAACTCCGTATTGAATGGCATCCTCGAGCACACAGCGGCCGCTTTGGTCCGGATGAAGCTCAGTCCAGAAGAAGGGGTTCGCGGCGGCTGCCCCGATGCGAAAGACCGGGTCATATGTAAAATATGACTCACGCAGGTATCTCGTCACCCATCTGCCTGGATACGTACTCCACGCATAAGGAAAGCAGGAACGATCCTGTTCTCTAGGCTCAGGACTCGTTAAATCAAAGCCAGAAGATAACGGCAGCGGCGATGCATATTGCTGAGAAGAAAGTATGCGCACATCGGTCGTAGCGCGTCGCGATGCGCCGCCAGTCCTTGAGTTTGGCGA
>NZ_BMIF01000010.1 GCF_014641695.1 Nitratireductor aestuarii
CAGCCAGAACATGAAGAAGATCGCCCTGGCACTCACCCGGAAACCACACATGGCCGGGGCGTGAGCCCGCGGGCTCCTTCTTCATCTTCTCTGCGTCAACACCCGCAGCGACGCCTTCCCGCTCCAACGAAAAACCCGCCAAAAAAATCGGCGGGTTTGTCAGCGGTCTGAGCGGCCCTTACGGGCCGCCACGCTTTCAACTGCCCGGATGTCAGACCTGCCTGCTTGTATCGTACACCACCTCGAAGCCGCCCCACATCATGCGCATGCCGTCGAACGGCATCTCGGGGTATTCCTTGCCCTCCATGCTGGCTTCCATGGCTTTCGCGGCTGCGTCGCAAGTGGCGCGGTCCGCCCAGGCTGTCCAGCTGAACATTGGGATTTCGCCATCCTCGGCCTTCGTTGCACGATAGAAATCGGTTTTCTTGCCGTGCGGAACGTAGACGCCCCAGTTCTCGACGATCCCGAGACATTTGTTCGGGGCGAAGGCGTCGGACCACGCTTCGCCCGCCATCTTGATGTAGGCTTGCCTGTTCTTCTCCGGCACGGCCAGCAGGAAACCCTGGATGTAATTCGCTTCCCCGTCGCTGCCGCCGGTGAACACCGGTTCGAAGCCGCCATAGATCATGCGGCTTCCGTCAAATGGCATCGCTGGCATTGAGTTGTCAGCCATCAATTTCTCAAAGGCCGCATCCGCTGTCGCCTTGTCCGGCCACTCGATCCAGGAGAACACCGGGGTCTCATCATCCTGCGCTTCCACGGCGCGGTAAAAGTCGGTGATCTTGCCCTTTGGCACGTCCACGCCCCAGCCCTCCACCATGCGCGTGGCGCCGAGGCGCTGGAAGTAAGGCCATGCCTCATGCACATGCTCGATATATTTCTGGCGGTTTGCTGTCGGCACGGCTGCGACCGTGCATGCATAATATGTCATCAACACCTCCCAGTGAGTTGTGGGTTTCGCCCACCTGAGATCAGGATGACCCGCGCTTTCCTTCGTGGCAACGCCGATACGGTTGTCAAGACGAACTCTGCTGACAACCTGGTGTCAGGGAGACATGCGGTTTCTGCACATCTTGTATACGCAAAGGGGAACTTCCCTCCCTGTTCGGTTACATCGTGAAACGATATCCTGCTGGCAAAATGCGGGGCCAACACAGGTATGGATGAATCCAGTTTCACAAGGTTATCGTCCCAACGCGTCAAGGGTGTTGGCGGCATTGCCGTGCAGTTCAAGGAAGGGCGCTCGCGCATCCGCAGGCTCTACCAGGAGGGGGCATCCAAAATTCGCATGCCGCAGGTGGCAGGCGATCCGCTGGAAGCCATCCTCATCAACATGGCGGGAGGTCTGACCGGTGGTGACCGACTGACCTGGGATATCGAGCTGGATGAAGGTGCTTCCGCCGTTTTCACCACCCAGGCTTGCGAGCGCATTTACCGATCCGGCGGCGGCGAGGCGACAATCGCTACGCGCATCAAAGGTGCAAACGGCACGCGTCTTGCTTGGCTTCCCCAGGAGACAATCGTGTTCGATCAGTCACGGCTGTCGCGAAGCCTGGATGTTGATCTTGAGCACGGGGCAGAAGCGCTGCTGGTTGAGGCGACGGTGTTTGGCCGGCTTGCCATGGGCGAGACGGTCGAACAGGCGCAGTTCAGCGACCGCTGGCGGGTGCGGCTCGGGGGCAAGCTGGTGCATGCGGAAGAGTTCCTCATCGGACCAGATGCTTCGACGGAACTGCAGGCGGTGCCGGTGACAGACGGAAACCTGGCCGTGGCGACCGTTCTTCAGGTTTCCGGCAGGGACGACTGTCCGCTGGAAGCGGTGCGCGGAATCGTCGGTGACGAGGGTGCGGCAAGCTTCTGGCAGGTTGGCGGCGGGTCGAAACTGCTGGTGAGGCTTTATGCGCCGGACAGCTACGCCCTGCGCAAGCGTCTCGCACCATTGCTGGCTCTGCTTAATGGGCGGGCAGGGCTGCCTAAAGTTTGGTCAATTTAGTCTCGCGGTGAGAAAGCTTAGGACGAAGAAATGAATTTGACGCCAAGGGAAAAAGACAAGCTTCTGGTTGCCATGGCGGCAATGGTTGCGCGCCGCCGCCTGGAACGGGGAGTGAAGCTCAATCATCCGGAAGCCATTGCGCTCATCAGCGACTTCGTCGTCGAAGGCGCGCGCGACGGCCGCAGCGTTGCCGACCTGATGGAAGCAGGCGCCCATGTGATCACCCGTGAGCAGGTCATGGAAGGCGTTGCCGAGATGATCCACGACATCCAGGTCGAAGCCACTTTCCCGGACGGCACCAAGCTCGTTACGGTGCATGAACCAATCCGCTGAAGCGAAACATCCAGAGGGTAACAAAATGAAGAAGTTGAAGGTAATTGTTCCAGCGGCGGTTCTGGCACTGGCGGCGAGCCCGGCGCTCGCCCACGTCAATCCGGCGGAGCATGGCTCTTTCGCGGCCGGCTTCACCCATCCCTTCTCCGGTGTCGATCACATGCTGGCGATGGTTGCGGTCGGCCTCTGGGCCTCGGTGCTTGGCGGGCGCGCCATGTTCACCGTTCCCGCCGCCTTCGTCGGCGTGATGCTGCTGGGCTTTGCCGGATCGATGTTCGGCCTGTCGCTGCCCTTCGTTGAGCCTGCGATCCTTGCTTCGGTCGTCGTGCTGGGCCTCCTCGTGGCACTGGCGCTTCCGGTTTCCGCAGCTGCAGGCGGTGCGCTGGTCGGCTTCTTCGCGCTCTTCCACGGCCACGCTCATGGCTCTGAAATCGGCGATGCTTCCTTCCTTGCCTATGGCGCAGGCTTTGCCGCTGCCACGATCGTCTTGCATGTCGCTGGTATCGCTGCGGGCATGGCCTTCGGCCGCTTTGGCACGACGCTCGTTCGCATCGCCGGCGGCGCGACCGCGTTTGGCGGCCTGATGCTGATCGCCGGGTGAGGTCATCATGATACCGGGCGAAGTCATCACGCAGGACGGCGACATCGAGCTCAACTCAGGGCTCGAGGCCATCACGCTCAAGGTCGCCAACACCGGCGACCGGCCCATCCAGGTCGGCAGCCACTTCCACTTCTATGAAGTAAACGCGGCGCTCACCTTCGACCGCGAGCAGGCGCGCGGCTACCGGCTCGACATTGCCTCAGGCACGGCGGTCCGCTTCGAGCCGGGGCAGGAGAGGGACGTGACGCTTGTTCCGCTGCGCGGCAAGCGCGAGGTCTACGGCTTCCGCCAGATGATCATGGGCAAGCTCTAGGAACGGTGGGAGACAGTCATGCCAGCCAGAATTAGCCGCGCGACCTACGCGCAAATGTTTGGCCCGACCACCGGCGACAAGGTCAGGCTTGCCGACACCGAGCTTTTCATAGAAGTCGAGGACGACCTCACCACCTATGGCGAGGAAGTGAAGTTCGGCGGCGGCAAGGTGATCCGCGACGGCATGGGCCAGAGCCAGCTTCCGCGCTCGGCCGGAGCAGTCGATACCGTCATCACCAATGCGCTGATCCTCGATCACACGGGCATCTACAAGGCCGACATCGGCATTCTTGATGGCCGCATCGCGGGTATCGGCAAGGCCGGAAACCCGGACATCCAGCCGAACGTCTCGATCATCATCGGCCCCGGCACTGAAATCATCGCGGGCGAAGGCAAGATCATCACGGCGGGCGGCATCGACTCGCACATTCACTTCATCTCGCCGCAGCAGGTGGACGAAGCGCTGAACGCAGGCATCACCTGCATGATCGGCGGCGGTACCGGCCCGGCCCACGGCACGCTGGCCACGACCTGTACGCCTGGACCCTGGCACCTCGAGCGCATGATCCAGGCCTTCGACGGCATGGCCATGAACTTCGGCCTGTTCGGCAAAGGCAACAGTTCGTTGCCGAACGCGCTGGAAGAGATGGTGCTGGCGGGCGCCTGCGGCCTGAAGCTGCACGAGGACTGGGGCACGACGCCCGCGGCCATCGACAGCTGTCTTTCCGTCGCCGACCGCTTCGACGTGCAGGTGGCAATCCACACGGATACACTCAACGAAGCGGGCTTCGTTGAGGACACGGTCGCGGCCTTCAAGGGACGCACGATCCACTCCTTCCACACGGAAGGTGCGGGCGGCGGCCACGCGCCGGACATCATCCGTGTCTGCCAGTTCCCGAACGTACTGCCGGCTTCGACCAACCCAACCCGGCCTTATACGGTCAACACCGTGGCCGAGCATCTCGACATGCTGATGGTCTGCCACCACCTGTCGCCGTCGATCCCGGAAGACATCGCGTTTGCCGAAAGCCGTATCCGCAAAGAGACGATCGCTGCTGAAGACATCCTGCACGACATGGGTGCCTTCTCGATCATCTCCTCGGACAGCCAGGCCATGGGCCGCGTCGGCGAAATGATCATCCGCTGCTGGCAGACGGCAGACAAGATGAAGCGCCAGCGCGGCAACTTGGCCGAAGACAAGCCGGGCAACGACAACTTCCGCGCACGCCGCTATGTGGCGAAGTACACGATCAACCCGGCGATTGCGCATGGCATCTCGCACGAGATCGGTTCGGTCGAGGTGGGCAAGCGTGCGGACCTCGTGATCTGGTCGCCTGCCTTCTTCGGCGTGAAGCCTGACATGGTGCTGCTCGGCGGCTGGATTGCCACGGCATCCATGGGCGATCCGAACGGCTCGATCCCGACGCCGCAGCCGATGCACTATCGCCCGATGTTCGGCTCCTTCGGCAAGGCGCGGACCAACACGTCCGTCACCTTTGTGTCGCAGGCCGCGCTCGATAACGGACTGCGCGAGCGGATTGGCGTTTCCAAGCAGATGGTGGCGGTGCGCAACACCCGCGACGGCATTGGCAAGCGCTCAATGATCCTCAACGATGCGATGCCGCTGATGGAAGTGGATCCCGAAACCTACGAAGTGCGGGCGGACGGTGAACTGCTCACCTGCGAACCCGTTGACGTCGTGCCCATGGCACAGCGCTACTTCCTGTTCTGAGTTCGAAAGGCGACCCATGCTGAGGGCAACATCGATCATCCGTGCGGGCGAGCCCGCCGACGCCGTCTCCATCGGCCATGCCGTGCTGGAGCGCGACGAGCGGCACCTGCGTCGCAAGGCCATTGCTCTGGAAAACGGCGCGAAGGTTCTCGCCGATTTTCCCGAGGCGGTGGTGCTGGAGCATGGCGACCGCCTTCTGTTGGAAGACGGAAGCTCTGTGGAGATCCGCGCGGCGCAGGAAGATCTCTACGAGATCAGGGGCCGCGACACGCTCCATATCGCGGAGCTTGCCTGGCACATCGGCAATCGCCATCTGGCGGCACAGATCGAGACGGACCGGATCTTCATCCTGCGCGACCACGTCATCAAGGCGATGCTGGAGGGCCTGGGCGCGACGGTGACGGACGTGGAAGCGATCTTCAGTCCGCTACGTGGCGCGTACTCCGGCGGACACTCGCACGGGCATGATCACGGTCACGGGCACGGGCATGATCACGCGCATGGTCACCACCACGACCATGATCATCACCACCACGCGCACGATCATGACCATTGATTCCAACACCGCATTGCTGAGGCTGATGGCCTGGCTGTCGCCGGTTTTTCCGGTTGGCTCCTTCAGCTACAGCCATGGGTTGGAGAGGGCGGTTCATGACGGTCACGCAGCGAATGCGGAAAGCCTCGAAACCTGGCTTCGCTGGCTGGTGACCCGAGGTTCAGGCTGGAACGATGCGGTGCTCTGCGCCGAAAGCTGGCGGGCAGCCTCGACTGATGGCGATCTGGCAGGATTGGCCGAGCTTGCAGAGGCCCTGGCAGGCTCGCGCGAACGCCACATGGAAACCATGCTGCAGGGTGGGGCTTTTCTTGCAGCTGCCCGCAGCTGGCAAAGCAACGTGTTCGATCGTCTGCCGGAAGAAAGTGCCTATCCCGTAGCGGTTGGAGCCGTCGCAGGTGCGCATGGTGTCCCACTCGCGGCGACGCTTTCAGCCTTCCTGCAGGCCTTTTGCATCAATCAGTTACAGGCATCCGTTCGGCTATCGGTTACGGGACAGAATGGCGTCACTGCTATCATGGTGGCGCTTGAGCCGACGCTCATCGAGACGGCTGCTCGCGCCGCCTTCTCGGATCTCAATGATCTGGGGTCGGCCACATTCATGGCGGAAGTCATGGCCATGAAACACGAGACACAACCTTCGAGGCTTTTTCGATCATGACAAACAAGAACGGCCCCCTTCGCGTCGGCATCGGCGGACCTGTCGGTTCGGGCAAGACGACGCTGACCGAAAAACTCTGCAAGGCGCTGCGTGACCGCTATTCCATTGCGGTCATCACCAATGACATCTACACGCAGGAAGACGCCTACATTCTTGCGCGCTGCCAGGCGCTGTCCGAAGAGCGGATCATGGGCGTGGAGACGGGTGGTTGCCCGCACACGGCCATTCGCGAGGATGCCTCGATCAACCTGCAGGCGATCGCGGAGATGAATAAACGCTTCCCTGGTCTCGACATCGTGTTCATCGAGTCTGGCGGCGACAATCTGGCCGCGACCTTCTCGCCGGACCTCGCGGACCTCACGCTTTACGTTATCTCCGTCTGCCAAGGTGAGGAAATTCCACGCAAAGGTGGCCCTGGAATCACACGCTCTGACTTCCTGGTGATCAACAAAGCGGACCTCGCGCCCTATGTGCATGTCAATCTGGACGTGATGCAGGGCGACGCAGCGCGCCAGCGCGGCAAGCGTCCCTTCGCCTTTACCGACCTGCATCGCGGTCAGGGCCTCGACGAGGTGATCGACTTCATCATCGAGAATGGTGGCCTGCAGGCCAAAGCGGCTTAGCCCTGCTTATGAAGAATGCAGCGCGTTGGTGGCCTTGATGGCCGCCGAGGCGCGGTTCTCCACGCCAAGCTTCACATAGATCTGCTCCAGATGCTTGGTGACCGTGCGTGCGCTGAGCCCCAGGATATCACCGATATCCTTGTTGGACTTGCCCTTGGCGATCCAGAGCAGGACTTCCGACTCGCGATGGGTGAGGCCGAAATGCTGGCGCAGAATTTCGTCTTCCGTGTAGCGGCTCGCGGCGGTCAGGCGGAAGAGATACTCATCCGGCCCGACGGCGCCCAGATAGGCGAGTTGCAGGCTCGGGCTTCCGTCCTGATCGATGGAAAAACTGTTGTCCGTACTTGAGGCCGCGTTGCGGGCCGCCATCCATCGGGCGATCTGCGCGGTGACCATCCGCAGCCCTTCGTCAGAGCCGGTCGCGGTGTTGATGAGGCGGTTTGCCTGCGGTGTCGACCAGCGCACGGTTCCATCTGCACTTACGGCTAGAAGGTGCCTACCGGCGGCATCGAGCGCCACGCGTGCGCTTTGCGCCGAACGTGCATTGGTGAGGTGCACGCGGATGCGGGCGCGAAGCTCGTCAATGTTGATAGGCTTGGTGAGATAGTCGACGCCGCCGGATTCCAGCGCGCGCACCACGTGCTCGGTTTCGGTCAGACCGGTCATGAAGACGACGGGCGTCTGCGCCACCGCAGGGTCGCGCTTCAAGCGCATGCAGGTCTCAAACCCGTCCATCTCTGGCATGACTGCATCAAGCAGGATCAGGTCCGGCGTGATGCGCTCCACTACGCTCAGGGCTGACGCGCCCGACGTTGCAATGAGCACCGAAAACCCCGACTGCTCCAGCGCTTCGGTCAGGAACCCCAGTGTCTCAGGTGAATCGTCCACGAGCAGCACGATATCCCGCGGATGGGATGCGTCAGTCATTCCGGTGTTCCCCCTCATTCTCGAACCGCCGCAGGAAGCTGTCGTAACCCGACAGATTGAACGCGCGCACATATTCGCGCAGCGCCTCGGCAAAAGGCTGATGTTCCGGCTGACGTGCAATCTCGGCGAGTTTCGCCTCGATGCCCCTCACGTAGCCGATTTCCCCAAGCTTGATCAATTCGGCCACATGGGCCGGTGCCGGCGGCACGATGCGACCCTGCCGCTCTGGCGCCTTGGCGCTGCCCGCCTGATCGCGATAGGTCCACTGCAGGCCGAGATGCAGCGCGAGCTTGTCGCAGAGCTGCCGCAGGTTGAACGGCTTGCCCAGCGTGTCATTGTGGCCTTCTGTCGTAATCCCCGTACCGTCGCCAATATTGGCGGACAGCATGACGATCGGCGCCGTCTGCCCCGCGTCGCGCAGTTTGGCAACCAGCTGCCAGCCGTTCATGCCGGGCATGGAAATGTCGACAAAGAACAGGTCCGCCTTCACGCCTTCGATTAGCGTCAGGCACTCCGGCCCGCTGCTTGCCGTCAGCACGATGAAATCCATCGGAGCGAGTGTTTCTCGCATCAGGTCGCGGTGATCCTCGTTGTCGTCGACGACAACGATGGTCCGGCGCGGGCCGAGATAGGACAGGATCTGCCGCTCGGGAGCCGGCGCAGTGCTCGGCCGCTCCACCGCCGAAAGCATCAGGCGGACGCGGAAGGTGGTGCCCTTGTTCTTTTCACTCGAGACGGTGATCTCGCCGCCGAGCGTATTGGTCAGCAACTGCGTGATTGTCAGGCCAAGACCCAGACCCGGCATCCGCTGGATGGTTTCGGCCTCGCCGCGATGGAAGGGCTCATAGATGCGCGGCAGATCCTTTTCCGCAATGCCACGTCCTGTGTCGCTGATGGTGAAGGTCGCAACCTGGCTGCGATATTCTATGTCGAGGCGAACAGTTCCCGTATCCGTGAACTTGATGGCGTTCGAAAGAAGATTGACGAGGATCTGGCGCAGCCGCTTCTCGTCGGTCCGCACATACTGGGGCAGGGAGGGGCTGCGCGTATGCTCGAAGGTTAGCCCCTTGGCATTCGCCTGCAGGCGGAACATCTCCACGATCTGGTCGAGGAAATCCTGGATGTTGATCTCGTTGGAATAGACCTGCAGCTTGCCAGCCTCGATCTTGGAAATATCGAGCAGCCCGTCGATCAGGCCAGAGAGATGCTCGGCACTGCGCTTGATGACCTTCACCGCAGATTGTCGCGGCGGCGGGATCGTCTCGTCGCGCTCCATCAGCTGCGCGTAGCCGAGCACCGCATTGAGTGGCGTGCGCAGCTCGTGGCTCAAGCCCACCACATAGCGGCTCTTGGCGCGGTTGGCGGATTCAGCAGCTTCCTTGGCTTCCTGCAAGGCGGCGTCCGTCTTCTTGTGCGCGGCAATTTCCTTGAGCAGAAGCGTGTTCTGGCGCGAGGATTCTTCCTCAGCGACAACGCGGCTGTCATGCGCCAGCACGTAAAACCATGAGACGATTCCCGCGATTACAGCGAAGACGAAGAACACGATGAGGATGGTACTGTAGATCACGTCCGCGTTTGCGGGAATGGCAAGCGCTGCCTGCCACGCGACGATCGCAAGGATCGCCCCAATCCCGGATACGGAGAGCGCCACCGTGATACCGTAGCGGCCGAGCCGCGTGCCGAGCTTTTCTACGACCGCATGCGGAAGGGTGGTGCGGGCGACGGCGGCAACCTGCGCCTTGGCACTCGCCCTTGGCTTGCACATGTCGTGGCAGCGGCTGTCAAGCGAGCAGCAGAGCGAACAGATCGGCGCGGCATAGGCCGGGCACCATGCCATGTCCTCCGGCTCGAAAGGATGTTCGCAGATGGAGCAGGTAATAGAGCTGAGGTTCTTCCACTCCTGACGCGGCTTGCGCGCAAGGTAGAACTTGCCCTTGGTGAGGTAGGCGATTGCGGGGGAAATGACGAAGGTCGTCATCGTCAGATAGGTCGAAAGCGACGCCATCACTGATCCAAAGAGGCCGAAATGCGCGGCGAGTGCGATCGCTGCCGAGCCCACCATGCCCCCAAGGCCAACGGGATTGATGTCATAAAGATGCGCGCGCTTGAACTCGATGCCGGGCGGGGCAAGGCCGAGTGGCTTGTTGATGAAAAGGTCCGCCGAGATGGTGCAGAGCCAGCTCATGGCAATGATCGAGAAGATGCCGAGCGTCTCTTCAAGCAGCCGGTAGATGCCAAGCTCCATCAGGAGCAGCGCGATCGTCACGTTGAAGATCAGCCAGACGACGCGGCCAGGGTGGCTGTGCGTCAGCCGCGAGAAGAAGTTCGACCACGCGAGCGAGCCCGCATACGCGTTCATCACATTGATCTTGAGCTGCGAGACGACCACGAAGGCGACCATCAGCAGCAATGCCGCCGTCTCGTTCGGTATCATGTAGCCGAAGGCAACGAGATACATATGCGCCGGGTCGGACGCCTGATCCACTGCCACGCCGGTGGCGAGCACCAGAACTGCGAGGAACGATCCGGCCAATAGCTTTGGGACGCCAACCAAAACCCAACCGGCTCCAGCAAGGAACACGGCAAGCCTGTGGCGCTGCTTCTGCAATCCCGTGGAGGGCAGAAAGCGCAGGAAGTCCACCTGCTCGCCAATCTGCGGCATCAGCGCGAGGATGACAGCCGAGGCTGCACCGAATTCCAGAAGGTCGAAGGCGGCAACGCCAGAGACTTCGCCATTCGAATGTCCAACGCCCGAAAAGGCGCGCCAGAGCTCGATCTTCTCCCAGTCAACGAAGGCGATGAAGACGAAGGGCAGGATGTTGAGAATGATCCAGATAGGCTGGGTGATCAGCTGGAAGCGCGAAATGAGGCGCACGCCATAGACCACGAGCGGGATCACCACAGCCGCGCTGATGATGTAGCCGAGCCATGCCGGTATGCCGAAGGTGAGGTGCAGCGCCCCGGTCATGATGGAGGCCTCGATGGCAAACAGCATGAAGGTGAAGCTGGCGTAGATCAGCGATGTGATCGTTGACCCGATATAGCCGAAGCCCGCGCCGCGCGTGAGCAGGTCGATATCCACGCCATAGCGGATTGCGTAGCGGCTGATCGGCAAGCCGACGATGAGCATGACCACGGCTGCCGCGAGAATCGCAAAGAACGCGTTGGTGGTGCCGTAGGAGAGTGTGATCGTACCGCCGATCGCTTCCAGCGCCAGGAACGAGATCGCGCCAATGGCCGTGTGGGAGATCCGGTTGGAGGAAAAGCGGCGCGCACTCTTGGCGGTGAACCGCAGCGCATAATCTTCCAGCGTCTGGTCGGCAACCCAGCGGTTGTATTGCCGACGAACCGGAATGATGCGCTGTCGGGCGGCCATTGTGATCCTTTGCCGGGACGGGTGGGAAATGCAGCTGCGCGAGGTTCTAGCATAGCGGGTCCCGCTCGGAAATTGCTGCGGCGCGACGAAGGTGCACTTCTTTCCCCCAGCATCTACGTAGAATGTCGTATGTGCAGTGCAGCAGAACTGACAGATGATCCCCTCCAAGCAATGGCCAACAGAGCAAAACCTCCATTGTGGGTTCGATCAGAGGGGATCACGAACATGATTTTCAAGACGCGTTTCACCGGAGCTCTTCTCGGTGCAATCCTGTCCACCACCGCGCTGCAAGGGGCCATGGCAGACGACGACACCATCAAGATCGGCGTTCTCCATTCGCTCTCCGGCACGATGGCAATCTCAGAGACCACGCTGAAGGATGCGGTCCTGATGCTCGTCGAAGAGCAGAACAAGAAGGGCGGCGTTCTCGGCAAGAAGCTTGAGGCTGTGGTTGTCGATCCGGCATCGGACTGGCCGCTGTTTGCTGAAAAGGCCCGCCAGCTGATCGCCCAGGACAAGGTCGCCGCCGTGTTCGGCTGCTGGACCTCCTCGTCGCGCAAGTCAGTCCTGCCAGTTTTCGAAGAGCTGAACTCGATCCTCTTCTACCCGGTTCAGTACGAGGGTGAGGAATCCTCGCGCAACATCTTCTACACGGGTGCTGCTCCGAACCAGCAGGCAATCCCCGCCGTTGATTACCTCGCCAATGTTGAAGGCGTCGAGCGCTGGGTTCTGGCCGGCACCGACTACGTCTACCCGCAGACCACCAACAAGATCCTCAAAGCCTACCTGATGTCCAAGGGCGTGGCTGAAGAAGATATCATGATCAACTACACGCCGTTCGGCCACTCCGACTGGCAGACGATCGTGACCGACATCAAGAACTTCGGCTCGGCCGGC
This sequence comes from Nitratireductor aestuarii, assembly GCF_014641695.1. Taxonomy (GTDB): domain Bacteria; phylum Pseudomonadota; class Alphaproteobacteria; order Rhizobiales; family Rhizobiaceae; genus Chelativorans; species Chelativorans aestuarii. Next base: position 12,009 of record NZ_BMIF01000010.1, read on the forward strand.
AAGAAGACTGCAGTTGTCTCCACCATCAACGGCGACGCGAACGTTCCGTTCTACAAGGAACTCGCCAACCAGGGCATCAAGGCCGAAGACATTCCGGTTGTGGCCTTCTCGGTCGGTGAAGAAGAGCTCGCCGGTCTCGACACCGAGCCGCTGGTCGGCCATCTGGCAGCCTGGAACTACTTCCAGTCCGTCGACACCGAGACCAACGCCGAGTTCATCGAGACCTGGCATGCCTTCACCGGCGATGCCGAGCGCGTCACCAACGACCCGATGGAAGCAACCTACATCGGCTTCAATGCCTGGGTGAAAGCCGTTGAGGCAGCCGGCACGACCGACACGGACGCGGTTCTCGACACCATCATCGGCGTGTCCGTCCCGAACCTCACCGGCGGTTATTCGACCGTCATGCCGAACCACCACATCACCAAGCCGGTGCTGATCGGTGAAATCCAGGCCGACGGCCAGTTCGAAGTGGTTCAGGAAACGCCGGCCGTCGTAGGCGATGAGTGGTCCGACTACCTGCCGGACTCGAAGGACCTGATCGCCGATTGGCGGAAGCCGATGGAATGCGGCAACTTCAATGTCGCGACCGGAAAGTGCGGCGGCAAGGGCAGCTAAGCCAGACGACACCCGAAATATGATGGGCTCGGCCCCTCATACAACATCCCTCTTCCCGCCAGGGAAGAGGGTTCGGCATCTCCGCCGGGTGGTTTAAGGAACCCGTGAACATGATCCGCTTTCTCTCTTCGCTCATTCTGCTTCTCACGCTCGCGGTCTCGGGGCATGCGCAGGGTGGAGCTGATCCCCGACCTCTCATTGATGCGCTCGGCAAGGCGAACTTCAAGCAGGCTGAAGAACTGCTTGGCCAGATCGCTGCAACCGGAGACGCGCGTGTCGCGCCTGCGCTTGAAGCCTTCGCGGCTGGCGATCTCTACGCCCGCAAGTCCGACGGGGCGGTGTTCATCGCGAAGCCGGCTGGCAAGAACTTCAAGCTGATCGACCCCTTGAGCGGCGAGGAAGTGGAAGAGGCTGGAAAGGGTGCTGTTGCCAAGATCAAGATCAACAATAACCTCCGCCGCGTGATCCGTTCCACGCTCGGCGGTTTGACGCTTCTGAGCCCGGACCGGGCCACGCGCCTGCGGGCAGCTGAAGCGGTCATGCGCAGCCCCAGCGCGGAAAACCTCGAACTCATTGAAGCCGCTCTGGAAAAGGAAAGCGACGGAGCAGTCAAGGCCCGCATGGAGCAGGCCCGCGCCGTTTCGCTCCTCGCCTCTGACCGTGGCGTTGAAGAAAAGCGCGCGGCCATCGACACCATCCGGAGCCTCGGCGGACGTCCTGCCATCGCGATCCTGATGACAGCCGCTCCGGCTGTTGACCCGGCGCTCAAGGAAGATCTGAACCACGCCATCCGCCAGCTTGAGAGCAATCTCGCGGCGTGGGACGTGGCGCAGAACGTCTGGTATGGCCTGTCGCTCGGTTCGGTCCTGCTGCTCGCAGCCATCGGCCTTGCCATTACCTTTGGCGTAATGGGCATCATCAACATGGCCCACGGCGAGATGGTGATGATCGGCGCGTACTCCACCTTTGTCGTGCAGCAGCTGATCCGCACCAACGCACCGCAACTCTTCGACTGGTCGCTGTTGATCGCCGTGCCGGTCGCCTTCCTCGTCACTGGTATCGTTGGCCTGGTAATCGAACGTGGCGTGATCCGCTTCCTCTACGGTCGCCCGCTCGAGACGCTGCTTGCCACCTGGGGTATCTCGCTGATCCTGCAGCAGTCCGTGCGCTCCATCTTCGGTCCCACCAATCAGGAAGTGGGCAACCCGTCGTGGATGTCCGGTTCGTTTCCTCTCGGCGGCATGACCGTCACCTGGAACCGCATGTGGATCATCCTCTTCTCGATTTCAATCTTCCTCGCGCTGCTTGCCCTGATGAAGAAGTCCTCCTTCGGTCTGCAGATGCGCGCGGTGACGCAGAACCGCCGCATGGCATCCTCCATGGGCATCCGCACCCCCTGGGTTGACGCGCTCACCTTCGCGCTTGGCTCAGGCATCGCAGGCATCGCAGGCGTGGCGCTCTCCCAGATCGACAACGTCTCGCCAAACCTCGGACAGGCCTACATCATCGACAGTTTCATGGTCGTGGTGTTCGGTGGCGTCGGCAATCTCTGGGGTACGCTCGTCGGAGCGCTCTCGCTCGGCGTCCTCAACAAGTTCCTCGAACCATCAGTCGGCGCCGTGCTCGGCAAGATCCTCGTGCTCGTACTGATCATCCTCTTCATTCAGAAGCGTCCGCGCGGCCTGTTCGCGCTCAAGGGAAGGGCGGTGGAAGCATGATCACCAGCTTTGTTCTTCGTGCCCTCAACGGCCGGATCACCATCACCATCGCGATCCTCCTCGCTGTCGCCGCTCTGGTTCCGGCACTGAATATCCTGGTGCCGCCGGGCAATCCCTTCCACATCCCAACCTACGCCGTCTCGCTGATGGGCAAGTATCTTTGCTACGCGCTGCTGGCGCTGGCGCTGGATCTGGTCTGGGGTTACTGCGGCATCCTCTCGCTCGGCCACGGCGCGTTCTTCGCGCTCGGCGGCTACGCCATGGGCATGTACCTGATGCGCCAGATCGGCCCGCGCGGCGTATATGGGGACCCGATCCTGCCCGATTTCATGGTGTTCCTGAACTGGAAGGAACTTCCCTGGTTCTGGTACGGGTTCGACATGTTCCCTTTTGCCATGCTGATGGTGCTGCTGGTGCCGGGACTGCTCGCCTTCGTCTTTGGCTGGTTCGCCTTCCGCTCCCGCGTCAACGGCGTTTATCTGTCGATCATCACCCAGGCGATGACCTACGCGCTGATGCTCGCCTTCTTCCGCAACGACATGGGCTTTGGCGGCAACAACGGCCTGACTGATTACAAGGAAATCCTCGGCTTCTCCGTTCAGGCGCAGGGCACGCGCGCCGTTTTGTTCGCTGCCTCGGCGGTGATGCTGGCGCTCTGCCTGCTGCTCGCCTCGGCCATCGTCAATTCCAAGTTCGGCAAGGTTCTGGTGGGCGTACGTGATGCGGAGAGCCGCGTACGCTTCCTCGGCTTCCGTGTCGAAAACATCAAGCTCTTCACGTTCGTCGTTTCAGCCATGATGGCGGGGGTCGCCGGGGCTCTGTTCGTTCCGCAAGTCGGAATCATCAACCCCGGCGAATTTGCTCCCGCGAACTCTATCGAGGTGGTCGTCTGGACGGCAGTGGGCGGACGCGGGACACTGATGGGTCCGATCATCGGCGCGGTTCTGGTGAATGCTGGAAAGAGCTTCTTCACCGGCGCGTTCCCGGAATTCTGGCTCTTCGCGCTCGGCGGCCTCTTCATCGCAGTCACACTGTTCCTGCCCAAGGGCATCGTTGGAACGGTCGAGAAATACTGGCAGGCGCGCAAGGCGACCAGGAAGGCCAGTGAAACCAGCAGGGGCGGAGACGTTCTTACAGCCCAGCCACAGGCGGCGGAGTAGGCACAATGACTGAAGAAACGAATGCACCCCGCAGCCTGCTCTACCTCGATGGCGTGTCGGTCTCCTTCGACGGATTCAAGGCGCTGAACTCGCTGTCGCTGGTGATTGAACCAGGTGAGTTACGCGCGATCATCGGTCCGAACGGTGCCGGGAAGACCACCATGATGGACGTGATCACCGGCAAGACGCGACCGGATACCGGAACCGTTCTGTTCGAAGATACGATCGATCTCACAAAGAGAGACGAGGCCGACATTGCCCAGCTCGGCATCGGGCGAAAGTTCCAGAAGCCGACTGTCTTCGAAAGCCACACGGTCTGGGACAACTTGGAGCTGGCGTTGAACCGCCCGCGCGGCGTCTACTCGACGCTCTTCTATCGCCTCTCCGGTGAAGACAAGGACCGCATCGAGGAGATCCTCGCCACCATCCGCCTGTCGCACAGAAAGGATGAACTGGCAGCCAATTTGAGCCATGGGCAGAAGCAATGGCTGGAGATCGGCATGCTGCTGGCGCAGGAGCCGAAGCTGCTTCTGGTCGATGAGCCCGTCGCCGGAATGACCGACGCGGAAACGGCGGAAACCGCCGTTCTGCTTCGGGAGATCGCCAGGACGCGCTCGGTGGTTGTGGTGGAGCACGACATGGGCTTCATCCGCGATCTCGGCGTGAAGGTCACCTGTCTGGCCGAAGGCTCCGTGCTTGCCGAAGGATCGATCGACTTCGTGTCGAGCGATCCGAAGGTGATCGAGAACTATCTGGGCCGGTAAAGGAAGAAGCATATGCTGACGGTTGAAAACGCAAACCTCCATTACGGCGCTTCCCAGGCCCTGCGCGGTGTTTCCATCAAGGCGGAAATGGGCAAGATCACATGCGTGCTCGGACGCAACGGCGTCGGCAAGTCGAGCCTTCTGCGCGCCATCGTCGGCCAGCACCCTCTTTCCGCAGGCTCGGTCAGCTTCAACGGAACGCAGCTGAACGGCATGGCGCCCTACAACCGCGCGCGACAGGGCGTCGGCTATGTCCCGCAGGGACGCGAAATCTTCCCGCTGCTGACGGTGAAGGAGAACCTCGAAACGGGCTACGCTCCGCTGAAGCGGTCGGAACGCTCGATCCCGCCGGAGATCTTCAACCTCTTTCCTGTGCTGCAGTCGATGCTTGGCCGTCGCGGCGGCGACCTTTCGGGCGGCCAGCAGCAGCAGCTCGCCATCGGCCGGGCGTTGGTCATGCGCCCGCAGATCCTCGTTCTGGATGAGCCCACTGAAGGCATCCAGCCGTCGATCATCAAGGATATCGGCCGGGCGATCCGTTACCTGCGCGATTCCGCCGGCATGGCGATCCTGCTGGTGGAACAGTACCTCGACTTCTGCCGCGAGCTTGCCGACCACGTCTACATCATGGATCGCGGCGAGATCGTGCACGAGGGCTCAGCAGAGACGCTGGATACGTCGGAGGCGAGGCGGCACCTGACCGTCTGATGTCAAGTTTGAGAGATGGGGCGGGGGGCGCCCCCATCGATCAGGCCGTGGCGGACGCACCGAAGCGATTTGCAAAGGCGCGCTCCGCCACGGTTAGCAGATCGAAGATCAGGATCGCCAGCACGCCTACAAGGGCCGCCCCCTGAACGATGAAGGCCATGTTGTTGGTGAGCAGCCCGGCGATGATGACTTCGCCGAGCGTGCGCGCCGCGACCGTTGAACCGATCGTCGCCGTGCCGAGCGAAATAACGGCGGATACTCGAATGCCGGTCAGGATCAGCGGCGCTGCGAGCGGCAGTTCAACCTTGAAAAGGCGCTGGGCGGCGGTCATGCCGACGCCACGCGCGGCTTCGCTCACAGAGGGCGGGATGGTGGTGAGACCCGTCACCGTATTCTCGAAGATCGGTAGCAGCCCGTAGAGGAAAAGCGCGACCAGCGTCGGCGCGGAGCCGAAGCCCAGCACCGGAACGGCGAGCGCCAGCACGGCCACGGGCGGAAAGGTCTGGCCGATATTTGCGACGCTGCGGGAAAGTGGCAGGAAATCCCGTCCGGAACGCCGCGTCACCAGAATTGCGAGCGTAATGGCGACGATGCTTGCCGCAAGTGTGGCAACGGCAGTCAGCGTCAGGTGGATCAGCGTCAGCTGCCAAAGCACGCCTTGCGTATAGATTGTGGGTGCGTTTTCGCGATTGAGCGGCCTCAGGATATCCGCGAACAGTTGCGGTTCAGCCAGAAACAGGCAGAGCAGAAGCCACAAGCATAGGCGGATGAGCCATGCCGCCCTCATTGCATCTTCGCGGCTCGTCTGGAAATCGCGTCCATGGTCACGCGCCCGATGCGTTCGTTGCGCGCAGAGACTACGGGCAGGGCACTTCGCCTTGACCAGAGCATTTCTGCAAAGGCATCGCGCAGCGTTGCCGTCTCGGCAACCGGAGCGCCCTCCGCGTCACCGCTTTCGACAGCGGTGCTGACCGGCGCAAGCGACAGAAGCCGGAAGGGCCTTTCATTCTGGCCGATGAGGTCTGCGACGAATGGGTGGGCCGGATGGAGCAGGATGTTCTGAGGAGTGTCATATTGGAGAAGCCGCCCGCCATCCATGACGGCGATCATGTCGCCGAGCTGGATCGCTTCATCCATGTCATGGGTAACGAGGATGACGGTCGTCCCGAACTTCTTCTGAATCGCGGAAAGGTCGTCCCGCGCCTTGTTGCGGATGATCGGGTCGAGCGCACCGAAGGGCTCATCCATCAGCAGGATATGCGGCTCGGCGGCAAGTGCTCGGGCGACGCCGACGCGCTGCTGCTGGCCGCCCGAAAGTTCACTTGGCAGCCGGTCACGATATTCGGCGGGGTTTAGCTGGAAAACATCGAGCAGTTCATTGATGCGCTGATCAATACGGGCGCGCTCCCAACCCACAAGCTGCGGCACGGTCGCGATGTTCTCAGCCACCGTCTTGTGCGGGAAAAGGCCATAGCCCTGGATCACGTAGCCGATGCGCCGGCGCAGCTCGAATGGCTTCACCGTCCGCGTGTCCTCTCCGTCGATCCTGATTGCGCCCGAAGAAGGCTCCACAAGGCGGTTGATCATCCGGAGCAACGTGGTCTTTCCGGAGCCCGATGTGCCGACGATGGCCGCAACCGTGCCGGCTTCGACGTTGAAGCTCACAGTCTCCACCGCGGTCATCGCGCCATAAATCTTCGAAACGGCATCGATTTCGATCATCGGTGTTCACGCCTTTCCTTGCGGCTCATGTCGATGAACGCGTCCATCAGCACGGCGGATGCAAATGCGAGGATGATTGTCGGGATGACGCCGAGCAGCACCAGATCGATCGACGCCTGGCCAAGCCCCTGAAAGACGAAGACGCCGAAGCCGCCGCCGCCAATAAGCGCGGCAATCGTCGTAAGACCAATGTTCTGCACGAGCACAATGCGGATGCCGGCAAGGATGGCGGGCAGCGCCAGCGGAAGCTCGATGCGCAGCAAACGCTGATGCCGCGTCATGCCCATGCCGCGCGCCGCTTCCCGTGCGCTTGTTGAGACGCCTTCAAGACCGGCAAGCGTATTTCCGGTGATTGGCAGAAGTGAATAGGCGAAGAGCGCTACGAGCGCCGGTGCCGTGCCGATGCCCCGGATGCCAAGTGCTGAGACGACGGGCACGTTGCTTGCGAGCCACGACAGCGGCGCGATCAGGAGCCCGAAGAGCGCCAGCGACGGGACCGTCTGGACGAAGGTCAGCGTGTTCAGGATCGCTGAACGTGTACCGCGCTGGTTCTGGCAGGTGATGCCGAGCGGAATCCCGACGATGCAGGCAGCCAGCATGGAACCGACGGAAAGCGTGATGTGTTGCCGCGCCTCGCGCCAGAATAGCTGCGCCTGGTTTTCATATTCCTTGAGGAACGAGATGTTCGACCAGAGCCCGCTTGAAACCAGAAGCAACAGCGCGCCCAAAGCGGCTGTCGCCAGCGCAATGCGTGTGGTCGGGCGAAGCCTTAGCCGGGTAATGGCGTCGGTCAGGCCCAGCGAGAAGGCAAAGAGCAGCAGCCAGAAGCCACTCGCCGGCCGCACCCGCGCATAGGTGTTTGCATCAGCGGAAAGGTGATCCGCTGCCAGGCCCGCCGCCACGAGTAGCAATGCGATCGCAGCGCCAGCTGAAACTGCGCGGAGCTTGGTGGACGTGCGGACCAGCAGAAGGAGGGCCGCGACGCCAAGGGCTGCCAACAGCATAACGGCATAAGTTTGCGGCAGTGATGCGAGGATGGACCGCGATTCCGCTTCAACAATGCGGTTTGCGGCAAAGCTCATAAACGGCAGAAACATCGCCGCGACGGCGATGGGTGCTACGAGCAGCCCTACCTTGTCGTACCAGAGCGCGCGCCCGCCATCACGCAAGTCCTCGGACGTCTGGGTTGCTCCGCTGTTCATGCGCGGGATTCCCGAGCTGCTATTTCAGGAAGCCGCCGCTCTTCAGATAATCTTCCGCCACCGCTTGAGACGGCTCGCCGCCCACCTGAACGCGTCCGTTCAGCTCCTGCAGAGTTTTCAGGTCGAGCGATTCGAAAACAGGCGCCAGAATGGTCTCGATCTCGGAATGCTCCTTCAGCGCTTCCTCGCGGATGATGGGAGCGGGGTTGTAGATCGGCTGCACGCTCTTGTCGTCATCGAGAACAACAAGACCGGAAGGCGCTATGCCGCCGTCGGTGCCATAGACCATCGCTGCGTTGACGCCATTGGTCTGGCGAGCGGCTGCCTGGATGGTTGCCGCCGTGTCACCGCCGGAAAGCGTCACCAGTCCTTCGGGCAGAATCTTGAAACCGTATGTCTTCTCGAAGGAGGGGAGGCCGGCATCGGAATTGACGAATTCCGCGGAGGCCGCGAGTTTCACCGCGCCGCCGTTGGCGACCCACTGGCCGAACTCACTCATCGTGGTGAGGTTGTTTTCCTTGGCGACTTCCTCGCGGATCGCAATCGCCCAGGTGTTGTTTGCGGGCGCCGGCTTCAGCCAGACGATCTTGGCGCCCTCGTAGTCGAGCTTCCTGGCTTCTTCATAGCCCTTGGCCGCGTCGTTCCACACCGCATCGCCTGCGCGATCATAGAAGAACGCGGCATTGCCGGTGTATTCGGGATAGATGTCGATTTCGCCTGCCTGGATCGCCTGCCGGACGATCGGCGTTGCGCCAAGCTGCAGCCTGCTTTCTGTCTCGATGTTGTTGGCCTCCAGCATCAGGACGATCATGTTACCCAGAATGCCGCCTTCCGTGTCGATCTTGGACGAGACCACAACCTGGGCATTCGCGCCGAATGTGGTGATGGCGAACAAGGCAGCGGCAAGAATTCCGGACTTCGTCATTTGCATCGCTGTCCCCTCAGTTCTGAGCAATAGTCACAAGCGTCGACGGCAGAATTGGTGCAGCGTACTACGAAAATACAGCTGCACAAATATAGAATAGGCGGCAAATAATGCATGAAACCAGCGCATGGTTCCATGTATCCAAACCCTCATTCGGTTCAGTGGGGCTCTCGCGCACGATCAGCAATAAAGCTGACCCGCGTGATGAATTCCACCCAAAAGGCAAAAGTTTGCCGGTGCTGGTTGCTGCAAGTGGCCTGATCTAGAGCCGATCGAGCGGCGGAACGGTGAGCCCCTTGATCTTCTCGGAGAGAAAACGGGGGCCGAGATGCTGCCCGACCGCCTCATGCATGATCTTGGCGACTTCCACCATCCGGCTCTCCATGCGGTTCAACGGTCCCGCGACCGTGATGGAGAAGATCCGCTCCGAAAGAATGATTGGCAGCGACACACCGCCAAGGTCTACGCTGTAATTGGAGGCCGAGCGGAACCAGCCTCGGTACAGGCCAGCCTGGATCTGGTCCTCAACCGCCTGGACGCTCATGGGTGTTCCGGAACCGTAGCGTTCGAAGGTCACCTTGCGGAGCAGGGCGCTTCGCTGGCGCGCAGGCCACTGACTCAACACGGCATGGCCGGAAGCGGTTGCGTGGATCGGGATCCGCTGGCCTACCTCAGCGGCATAGCGCACGATGGCCCTCGACTGAATGACTTCGAGGAAGATCAGGTAATTGCCCGACGCGCTACCGATACAGACGGTTTCTCCCGTCCGCTGATTCAGGTCGGTCGCAAGCCGTACCAGTGCTTCCGGCACAGGTTCCGCCGAAGCGATCGTCTGGGAAATCGAAAGCCAGCGGGGCGTCGGATAGAAGCGACCACGCATTTCCGGCTCAAACAGGTAGCCGCGTGTGGTGAGCGTCGACAGAAGGTTGAAGGTCGATGATCTCGGCCAATCGAAGTGCTGCGAAATCTCAGCCAGGCTAGCAGGCTTGCCGTGCTCGGCGAAAAACTCGAGTAGGTCTAGTACGTTTGCAACCTGCCGAACCTGTACCACGTCTGCCCCACCTGCCGCCACGTTGTTCTAAGCCGGCAATGCCAGCGGTTGTCTATATATATGAACTATATGGCTGCGTTAAGCAATAAAATGTCTTCAACGTCTCCAATTGGGCAAAATTCCATATATGTGGACATACTGTTCAGAGAACTGTTGACGTTGCCCACATTCTGGCGAATATTCATATTGCTGAATGCAATCTGCCAACAAGCATATGTCAGCGCGGGGTCTCGTGTCATTCCGAGATCCGCTGCCGGGAGGAAAGAATGATACGAAGTTCCGCGCGCGGGGAGAGCACGCGTCTCGAACGCAGTCTGGAAATCATAGATTTCAGTCTGATGCTGGTGGCGGCTGCGGCCATGGGCATCATCATGCTGGTCGTGACGCTCGATGCAACGCTGCGTTATACGATGTCGGCGCCGCTGACATGGTCCTATGACCTCATCGGCCTCTACCTGATGGTGGCCGTGTTCTTCCTTGCGTTGCCTGACACGCTGCACCATCACGGACACATCGCCGTCGATCTTTTCCAGCGCCTCATCCCGTTCCGCGCGCGACACTTCTTCCTGGGCATCGGATACGCGCTTTCGACCTGGGTTGTGGTCCTCATCGCTTGGGGCGGGATTACGCGTTTCCATACGGCCTTTGTGCGGGGTGAGCACATCGCTGCCCTCATCCCCTGGCCGACGTGGATCGCCTATTTCCTCGTAGCCCTTGGCTCCGCCGCCTTGGTGCTGCGCTGCCTCGTGCGGGTTTACGGCCATCTGGCTTCATCGATCACGGGACGAGAATTGGTGGACATGCCACCGCCGCCCGAAATGGGCGCGGAGGAGATCTAGCCTATGCTCGTAACATTCGTCCTGCTGCTCCTGGGCTTCCTGCTCTTCATCGGGCTTCCGGTTGCCTTCGCCATGGCCGTTTCCGGCGCTATTGGGCTCTATCTTTACGGCGGAATGCCAATTCTCGGCGGCATCCTGAACACGACACCGCTCACGACCGCCAATTCCTACGAAATGATCACCATCCCGATGTTCATCCTGATGGCGGAATTCGTGATCCTTTCCGGGATAGCAGGCGACCTCTTCAAGGCAGCCACCATCTGGGTGGGGCGCATCAAGGGTGGTGTCGCCATGGCGACGGCCATTGCCGGCGCGGGTTTCGGAGCGATCTCCGGATCCAGCACCGCAGCGGCGGCAACTCTGGCTGCTACCTCGCTGCCGGAGATGATGAAGCAGGGCTATGAGGCCAAGCTTGCAGGCGGCGTTGTTGCCATTTCCGGAACGCTCGCGATGCTGATCCCGCCGTCGGTTGCCCTGATCCTCTATGGCATTCTGGCCGATGTTTCGATCTCGGCCCTGCTGATCGGCGGCGTCATCCCAGGCCTGATCGTGACGCTTGCGATCGTGCTCACCGTCTGGATCCTGGTCATTCTTTGGCCGGAATCTGCTCCCGCGGGACAGCCCTATTCCTTCCGCGAGAAGATTGCGTCCCTGAAGCGCGTAGGCCCCATGCTGGTGCTGTTCGTGGCGATCACGGGCACCATCTACTCCGGCATCGCCACGCCGACGGAAGCCTCCGGCATCGGCGCGTTTGTCGCCATGCTGCTTGCGATCTGGGAGCGCAAGCTCAACCTGTCGACGCTCTGGATTGCGTTGCGCACCTCGGCGCAGACGAGCTGCATGATCCTGTTCATCATCCTGGGCGCGCATGTCTTCGGCTATTTCATCACCCTGACGCGGGTCACCAACGACCTGACGGATTGGGTCGCCGCACTGCCGCTGGCGCCGCTGACGATCATGGCGCTGATCCTCGTCGGCTACATCATCCTCGGTTTCTTCATGGACCAGATTGCGATCCTGATCCTGACGGTGCCCGTGGTGCTGCCGACCGTGATCGCGCTTGGATTTGATCCGGTGTGGTTCGGCGTGATCGTGGTTGTGACGGCGGAGGTAGGCATGGTCACGCCACCCCTGGGGATGAACGTTTTCGTGGTTGCCCGCTACACGCGGCGACCGATCAGCGAACTGTTCAGGGGCGTGATGCCCCACGTATGGGCGCACCTGATCGTGATTGCCCTGTTGACGCTGTTCCCGGGCCTCGTCCTGTGGCTGCCGTCAACGATGAACTGAGGAACGAATTTGAAGCGGGCGATCGGCCTTGGGAGATGGCTGCCTCGTCTACATTGGAACCTGAAACTGGGAGGACTAGTATGAAGAACTTACTCAAGGCAGGCGTCACACTTCTTGCGCTTACGGCGGCATGGGCGATGCCGGCATCGGCTGAAACGCTGCGGATCGGCGATTCATTCCCCGTCGGTCATTACATCTCCGAGAACATGACCAAGGTCTGGATGGAAGAGGTGAAGAAGGCTTCCAACGGCGAGGTCGACTTCGAATATTTCCCGGCCGAACAGCTGGGCAAGGCCAAGGATTTGCTCTCGCTGACCCAGAGCGGTGTCATGGACATCGGTTACGTTGGCGCGTCCTACGTGAGCGACAAGCTGCCGCTTTCCTCCGTCGGCGAGATGCCGGAAGCCTTCACCACCTCTTGCCAGGGCACAAAAGCCTTCTGGCAGATCGCCAAGCCCGGCGGTGCGCTGGATCAGGCGGAGTTTGCGCCGAACGGCGTGCGCGTTCTGATGGTGATGGTGCTGCCGCCGTATCAGGTCTTCACCTCCAACCGCGAGATTTCGGGCCTCGACAGCCTCAAGGGTCTGAAGATCCGCAGCACGGGCGGCGCCAAGGAGCTTGCCTCGCAGTTGGTGGGTGCGGTGCCGATCCAGATCGCTGCACCCGACACGCGTGATGCGCTGTCCCGCGGCACGCTTGACGCACTGCTCTTCCCGCATTCCTCGATCCTGCCTTACGAGGTGCTGCCCTTCCTGAAATACGCAACGCAGGATGTGAACTTCGGCTCGTTCGTGGTGACTTACGTGATCAGCCAGAACAAGTGGGACCAGCTCGACGAGTCCACGCAAAAGATCCTGGCGGACGCGGGTGAAGCTGCCACCTTGCACGGCTGCGAAGTTGCCGACCGCATGGACGGTGAGGACAAGCAGAAGATCGCCGAGTCAGGCGTGAAATTCGTAACGTTCTCAGAAGCCGATCAGGAAAAGCTTCAAGAAGTTCTCGGCACGGTGAGCCAGCGTTGGGCTGAGGACCTCGACAAGCGCGGCAAGCCGGGCACAGAAATCCTGGAAGCGTTCCGCAACGCGCTCTGATCCGGTCCATGTGAAATTCCGGGCACTGTGCGCCGGTTTCGGCCGGCATTGCACAAAGTCCTGGTGCTTGCAGTTCCCAAGGATTCCCGTCCCGGGAGCTGCGTGGAGCGGGATGAGGAAAGCAATTTGCTACCCCATCCCGCTCTATCTCTTTCCAATTGATCGCAATTGTGAGGTCGGGCAACAGTCCGGCTTCCCGCGATCCGGGCGATTTTTCATGAAACTGGTCGGCAAGGGCCTCTACTGGACGGAACTGGAGGTAGGTTCCTCGTTCCGCACCTTCGGACGCACCATCACTGAAACCGATATCGTCAACTTCGTCTCTGTCGCCGGGATGCTTGAATCGCTTTTCGTCGATTCCGAATACCGCGCCGCGCACTCGGCCATCCCTGGGCGACCGGCGCCTGCCGCGCTGGTGCTTGCTCTGAGCGAAGGGCTGGTGCTGAACGCAAGTGCGCAGGGCACCGGGCTAGCCTTCCTGCACATGGAGCTGTCGGTCGAAAAGCCGGTTCAACAGGGCGACACGATCCACGTCGAACTCACCGTTGTGGAGCAGCGTGCGGCTTCCAAAGGCAATCGAGGGCTGGTCCGAACGCGCAATCATGTCGTGAATCAGCGCGGCGAGACGGTGATGGTCTACACCCCGCTGCGGCTGATGGAAGGCCCGCCGCAGGACAAGCCAGGCGAGTAGCATTTGTTCATATTTGTGAACAAAGAGGCTGACGACGGCTCGAAAAATCGCCATCAGGTTCAAAAAATGGGTGCTGCAGCAAATTGATGCTTGAACACGCCGCAACCATATGATCCAAATATATGTACAAATAATTCATAGTTGCGAACCATAACAGGAGTGGCATTTCCGATGGGGCCGCTTGCCGGAGTAAAGATCATAGACCTGACGGCCGTGTTGATGGGGCCGTACGCCACCCAGTTCCTGGGAGACTTCGGTGCGGACGTCATTAAGATCGAGCCGCCGAAGGGGGACCTCGTCCGCAGCATCGGGCCAAGCCGTTCGCCAGGCATGGGGCCGATCTTCCTGAACGCCAACCGCTCCAAGCGGTCCATCGTCATCGACCTGAAGAAGGCGGAAGGCCGTGCGCTTCTGCTGGATCTTTGCCGGGAAGCCGATGCGCTGGTCTATAACGTGCGTCCGGCGGCCATGGCGCGTCTCGGTCTGTCCTACGAGGAAGTTTCGGCCATCAATCCGAGGATCGTCTATGCCGGACTTTATGGCTACGGTCAGGACGGACAATATGCCAAACGCCCGGCCTATGATGATCTGATCCAGGGCGGCGCCACTCTCGGCTACCTCTTCAACCTCTCAGGTTCGCCGGAACCCCGTTATGTTCCAGCCGCCATCGCCGACCGTATCGTGGGCCTCACCGCGCTGAGCGGCATCCTTGCCGCACTTCTCGAGCGTCACAAGACCGGTCGCGGCCAGCGTGTCGACGTGCCGATGTTCGAGACCATGGTGAGCTTCATCCTTGGCGATCATCTGGGCGGGCTGACGTTTGACCCGCCGCTCGACAAGGGCGGCTATCCCCGCCAGCTTGCCAAGGACCGCAAGCCCTTCCGCACTTCGGATGGCTACGTCTGCGCGCTGGTCTATACGGATGAGCACTGGCAACGCTTCGTTCAGGCGATCGGCGAACCAGACCTGATGGAGCGTGATCCCCGCTTTGCGAATTTTTCCTCGCGCATGGAGCACGTCGATCACGTCTATGGCTGGCTAAAGGAGCTTTTCCTCACGCGTACGTCGGCCGAGTGGATCGCGCTTCTCGACGAGAACGACATCCCGGTCATGGCGATGCACACGTTCGAGACTGTGCTGGAGGATCCGCACCTGTCGCAGGTGGGCTTCTTCCAGCGCGTTACGCACCCGAGCGAGGGTGACATCATTTCAATGGCCAATCCGGTGCTCATGTCCGGAAAGCCCACACAGACCAACCGTCTCGCCCCCGTGCTGGGCGAGCATACGGTCGAGGTGCTGCGGGACATGGGCAAGGACGAAGGCCAGATCGCAGAGCTTCTGGAACAAGGGATTGTCGCAGCGCCATCTGCGCCGCTGGCAGCAAAAAGAGGTTGAACATGGATTTTGGTCTAACGAGCGAACAGGAAGCCATTCGCGAAGCCGTGGGGCAGATATGCGCCCGTTTTGATGACGCCTACTGGTTGAAGCGCGACCGCGAGGGTGGCTTCCCGCAGGATTTCTATGATGCGCTGGCCAAGGAAGGCTGGCTCGGCATCTGCACGTCGGAAGCGCAGGGCGGGGCGGGTCTCGGCATCACCGAGGCAGCGATCATGATGCGCACGATCGCGGAATCCGGTGCAGGCATGTCCGGCGCTTCCGCCGTTCACATCAACATCTTCGGTCTGAAGCCTGTCGACATCTACGGCACGGAAGAGCAGAAGAACCGGATGATCCGCCCGATGGCGGAAGGCCGGGAGAAGGCCTGCTTCGCCGTTACGGAACCCAACACCGGCCTCAACACCACGCAGCTCAAGCTCAGGGCCGAAAAGCGCGGCAGCGTCTATCACGTGTCTGGGCAGAAGGTCTGGATCTCGACCGCTCAGGTGGCCGACCGCATCCTGCTTCTGGCGCGCACCACGCCACTGGAAGAAGTGAAGAAGGCGACGCACGGCCTGAGCCTGTTCTACACGAAGTTCGACAGGGAGCGCATCCGCGCCCGCGAGATCGAAAAGATGGGCCGCAAGTGCGTCGACTCCAACGAACTGTTCTTCGATGATTTCCAGATCCCTGAAGAGGACCTGATCGGCGAGGAGGGACGCGGGTTCGAGTACATCCTGCAGGGTATGAACCCGGAACGCATCCTGATCGCGGCAGAAGCGGTTGGTCTCGGCATGGCAGCCCTCAGGAAGGCAAGCCAATATGCGCGCGAACGCGTCGTCTTCAATCGGCCGATCGGGCAGAACCAGGGCATTCAGCATCCCTTGGCGAAAAGCTGGTGCGAGCTTGAGGCCGCCTGGCTGATGGTGATGCGGGCCGCCTGGCTCTACGACAATGGCAAGCCCTGCGGTGAGGCGGCCAATGCCGCCAAGTACCTCGCGGGCGAGGCGGGCTTCGAGGCCTGCCAGACGGCTGTGATGACGCACGGCGGCTTCGGCTATGCCAAGGAATACCATGTCGAGCGGTACCTGCGCGAGGTCATGGTTCCGCGTATCGCACCGATCAGCCCGCAGCTGGTGCTGAGCTTTATCGCGGAACGCGTCCTCGGCATGCCGAAGTCATACTGAGCCATGAGCGCCATCCTTGCCAAAGATCTGCAACTGCGTTCCGTCGTGACGGAGGGCAGTCGCGTGCTGGTCGGGCAGGGAACGGCCGAGCCGCTCACGCTGACGCGGGCGTTCATGCGGGAGGCGGGCGAACTGCCTCCCTGCAGCCTTTTCATCGGACCAACGTTCTCGGACACGTTCGCAGGCCAGGCACCGGAGCACATCCGGTTCGAGAGCTATGGGGCGATCGGCGCGGCATCGAAGCTCGCGCGCGACAAGCGACTGCACGTCTTTCCGGAGCATTTCTCGAGCCTCGCGGAGGCATTCCGAGATGGATCATTGCCGGTCGAAACGGTTCTTCTTCAGCTCAGATCTTCGTTGAAGGGTTGCGGCTATAATCTTGGTCTTGCACGTGATTTTGTTGTCGATGCAGCGCGGCGCGCCAAGCATGTGATCGCCGAGATCAACCCGTGGCTTCCGGCCTGCCGGGGCGGCGAAATAGGCTATGACCTCGAACTGACACATATCGTGGAGGCCGAGCATCCGCCCGTGGAAGTTCCGCCGGCCGTGGTCGGCGAAACGGAGGAGAAGATCGCCTCAATCGTGGCCGCACTCATCCCCGATGGGGCAGTCATTCAGGTGGGCGTGGGCGCCATTCCGACAGCGGTGCTGCGGGCGGTTGTCAGCCACAAGGATCTGGGCTTCCACTCGGGCGCCGCTCCAGACGAGTTGGTCGATCTTGCCGAAAGTGGCGTCATCAACAACGCGAAGAAAGAAGTGGATCAGGGCGTCTCGGTGACGGGCATTCTTCTCGGCAGCCGCAAGCTCTATGAGTTCGCCCATCGCAATCCCGCTTTCCGTCTTGCCGGACCGCAGAAGACGCACAGCCTTTCCTATATCGCGCAGCTCAAGAATTTCTTCGCCATCAATTCGGCCCTTGAAGTGGACCTGACGGGCCAGGTGGGCGCCGAGGAAGTCGGCGGACGCCACGTCGGCGCAGTCGGCGGGCAGGTCGATTTTGTTCGCGCCGCCCGCTATTCGGAAGGCGGCCGGGCGATCATCGCATTTCAATCGACGACCCGCGACGGCAGGAGCCGCATCGTGCCGAAAGTCGGCACCGTCACCTGTGCGCGCTCGGACGTCGACGTCATTGTCACCGAACATGGCGCGGCGGAACTGCGGGGCCAAAGCCTCGATGAGCGCGCAAAGCGGCTGATCGCCATCGCCGCGCCGCAATGGCGCGAGGCGCTGGAACGGGCGTGGTTTGAGGGGAGAGCCGAGCTTTGAGCGCGAAGAGAGGCGGTCCGCTTGCAAGCATTCGCATCGTGGAGATGGAGGGCATCGGCCCCGCACCGCTCGCCGCCATGATGCTGGCGGATCTGGGTGCCGAGGTGATCCGCATCGAGCGCCTTGCTCCGGGTGACGCCGGCATTGCGCGACCGCGTGACTTCGACTTTGGCCTGCGCGGACGCGTGGCCATTCCGGTGGATCTGAAGCAGGCGGAAGGCCGCGGGCTCGTTCTTGATCTGGTTGCCAAGGCTGACGGCCTGATCGAAGGATTTCGTCCCGGTGTCATGGAGCGGCTGGGGCTTGGGCCCGAGCCTTGCTTCGCGCGCAATCCGAAGCTCGCCTATGGGCGGTTGACCGGCTGGGGGCAGGATGGCCCGCTGGCTGAGACCGCCGGACATGATCTCAACTATCTGGCGCTGACCGGTGTTCTGGATCGGCTCGGGCGAGCCGGACAGGCGCCAACACCGCCCATCAATCTTCTGGGCGATTATGCCGGCGGCAGCTTCCTCATGGCTTTCGGCATGCTCGCGGCTATCATCTCGGCGCGCGAAACCGGCAAGGGGCAGGTGGTGGACGCTGCCATGGTGGACGGCGTGTCGCTCCTGGCTGTGCCTCTGCTGGGTCTCATCGGCGCTGGCATCCATAATGGCGGGCGGGGCGAAAATCTGCTCGACACCGGCGCGCCGCACTATGATGTTTATCAGTGTGCGGACGGCAAGTGGTTGTCCATCGCTCCGATCGAAGGGAAGTTCAGAATGCAGCTGCTGGAAGGTCTGGGCCTTGCGGCTGATACGTTTCCGGATGTGGGCAGCAAGGAGAACTGGCCGGAGGCTCGCCGCATCCTTGCAGCGCAGATCGCTTCGAAGCCTCGTGCTCACTGGGAGATGGTCTTTGCGGGCACGGATGCCTGTGTGACCCCGGTGCTGGACTTCGATGAAGCTCAGGCGCACGAGCACAACCGGGCACGCCGCGCGCATGTCGAGGTTTCCGGCAAGCTGCAGCCAGCACCTGCGCCAAGATTTTCCGGCACGCCAGCGGGCATTCCGGAAATGAAGGGCAGGGGCGGCGATGAGGCGGCACAAGTTTTGGCAGGCTGGGGCGTTTCGGGCGACAGGGTCGAAAGCCTCAAGGCTGCCGGAGTGATTGATTAGGTTTTGAAATTCAGCGCCGGTTTTGGCGCATCGACCAGCATGGGAGAGAGAAGTGGCAGGACTATATTATGAAGAGTTCGAGGTGGGGCACGTGTTCGAGCACCCGCTCTCGCGCACCGTTACGGAATACGACAATATCTCGTTCAGCCTGATGACGCTGAACCCCCAGCCGCTTCATATCGACAACCATTTTTCCGAACAGACGGAATGGGGCAAGCCGCTCTTCAACAGCCTTTATACGCTTGCCATCATGATCGGCATGTCGGTGCAGGACACAACGCTCGGCACCACCATCGGCAATCTTGGCATGAGCGACGTGAAGTTCCCGAAGCCCGTGTTTGCAGGCGACACGCTCAGGGCGACCACCAGGATCGTCAGCAAGCGTGAGAGCGCGTCAAGGCCGACCGCCGGCATCGTCGAGTTTGAACATACCTGCTTGAATCAGCGTGGCGAGGTTGTCGCGAGCTGCCGCCGCATGGGCCTCATGCACAAGAGGCCAGCGGCATGATGCGCTCGCTGCTGTTTGTTCCGGGCGACAGCCCACGCAAATTCGCCAAGGCCATGGGCACCAATGCCGATGCGCTGGTGCTTGATCTGGAAGATTCCGTTGCCGCATCGGAAAAGGTCGGTGCGCGCGTGACGGTTGCAGACATGCTGCAGGCTGACCGCGCCGGGAAGATCCTGATTGTGCGCGTGAACGCCTTCGATACGGGCATCACGCTCGATGATCTGGCGGCGGTCATGCCCTATGCACCGGATGCGGTGATGCTGCCGAAGTGCCGGGGTGGCGCCGACGTGGAACTGCTCGGCCATTACCTGAGCGCCTTTGAGGCGGCTAACCGCATCGAGCGTGGCCAGACCGGCATCGTGGCCGTTGCCACGGAGACGGGCGAATCCGTGCTGGGGCTCTCGACCTACAAGCCGGATCCGCGCCTGCGCGGTCTGCTGTGGGGCGGCGAGGATCTGATCGCTTCGATCAACGCCACGAGAAATCGCGACGGCGAGGTCTATAGCGGTCCGTTCCTGCTCGCGCGCAATCTGTGCCTGATGGCGGCTTCCCAGGCAGGTGTGGGCGCCATAGACACGGTCTGCACCAATCTTGGCGACCTCGACTATGTGGCAGCCGAGGCGCGGGCGGCGCGACGCGACGGTTTTTCGGCCAAGGCCGTCATCCACCCGAACCATGTCGACCCGGTCAACGCCGCGTTCCAGCCGACGGAAGAGGAAATCGCCTGGGCCCGCAAGGTCGTGCAGGCCTTTGACGCAAATCCGGATCAGGGCGTGGTCAACATCGACGGCAAGATGATCGACAAGCCCCACGAGCGGGCGGCGCGCAAGATCCTTGCGATGGTGAAGTAATCCGGGGTTCATGCGGCGGGGGTGAAGGCAGGCAATGACGACGACCGAGGGGGATCTGTCGCAGGGTTTTTGGAACACGACGCGGATCGCGGCTCTTGTCGTCATCATCGGGTTCCTCTGCAATTTCGTGGCAAGAGGCATCGTGGATACGTATCTCGTGTTCATGCTGCCACTGGAGAAGGAGTTCGGGTGGAGTCATGGCGCGCTGACCCAGGCTTACTCCATCTACCTTCTTACCCTCGGCGTGTTCTCGCCGCTGACAGGCGCGATCCTCGACAGTTGGGGGCCGCGCGTGTCCTACCTCGCCGGGGCCACCCTGATGACGGCTGCCATGTGGATCGCCTCTCAGGCGTCTGAAATCTGGCATTTCTACCTGACGGTCGGCGTCATGTGCGGCATGGGCTCCTCTCTGATGGGCATGGTTCCAGCCGCAGCTCTTGTCGGCCGCTGGTACGACCGGCAGATGAGTGTTGGTATCGCCCTTGCCTATGCCGGCTTCGGCTCAGGCATGCTGGCGATCGTACCGCTGGCGCAGGCCAGTATCGATGCGTTCGGCTGGCGCGAGACCTACCGCATCATTTTCCTATGCATGCTGGTCGTGGTGCCGCTGATTGCGATCCTGCCGTGGAAGCGGATTGCCCACGGCGCTCCCGGCAACCCGCGCGCCATGGCGGCACGCCGTCCTAAGAAGCCTTCGGCGGAGGAAACGCCCGCTCGGCAATGGGACGTGCGCAGCGCCATCCGGACGCTGGAATTCTGGCTGCTCGTGCAGGCGTTCTTCTTCACGGCAGTTGCAGCCTACCTCACCACGATACAGGTGATCGCCTTCCTGATTGACCGGGGCTATCCGGCCATTGAGGCCGCTCTTGCCTTCGGCGTGGCCGGAATGCTGTCGATCGGCGGCGTGATGGTGTCGGGCTGGGCCAATGTCCATTTCGGCATCCGCCGCGCGACGGTGATTTCCTTCTTCGGCACGTTCCTGGGCATTTTCGGCCTGTTTCTTTTCGCGCTCTGGCCGCATCCCTCCTGGGTGCTGCTCTGGGTTCTGGCCTTCGGCACCAGCCAGGGGGCGCGCGGGCCGGTGATCAGCGCGCTAAACGCCCGCATCTTTGCGCGGGGCAGGGTGAGCTCCATCTACGGGCTGATCTTCATGCTGATGTCTTTTGGATCGGCTTTCGGCGCGTGGCTGTCCGGCCTGCTGCACGATCTGACGGGAGACTACATGGTTGGCTTCTTTGTCGCGAGCCTCAGTGTGTTCCTGGCCGTCGCGCCGTTCACGCTGACGCGGCGGCTGGTGGACGCAAGGGAATTGCCCCCACCTTCCGCCTGAACGGTTTAAACGCGATCAACCTCGATCAGCGCATCGAGCGCTACCGCGCCCTTACCTTCATCGAGGATCACGACCGGGTTGAGGTCGATGCTCTTCAGGCGGCGCCCGGCGCTCACAGCGAACTTCGAGAGGTTTGACAGCATCGTTGCAGCCGCATTGATGTCAGCGGCTGGTTTGCCGCGCGCGCCCTTCAGTATCGGGGCGAGCCTGCTGCGCTCAATCATCGAGCGCGCCTGATCGACAGAGAACGGGCAGCGGCCGAGCACGGCATCGGGCATCAGTTCGGCAAAGATGCCGCCGGGGCCGAAAATCGCTATCGGTCCGAACACCGGATCCTGCTTGATGCCAATGATCGCTTCCGTGCCGCCCTTGACCATCTGGGCCACTAAAACGCCTTCGATGCGCGCATTTGGCGCCTTGGCGCGTGCGCGTTCCATTAGCGTCGCGAAGCCGCTCGCAACTTCATCCGCGCTGTTGAGACCCACGAGCACGCCGCCCATCTCGGTCTTGTGGAGGATATCGGGCGAGAGGATCTTCATCACCACGGGGAAACCGATGCTTTCCGCTGCAGCCAGCGCCACCTCGACGGTCGCGCAAGCCTGCTCGCGGGCAAAACCGATACCGTGCCGGGCAAGCAGCTTCTTGGCTTTCGCCTCGCTCGGCGTGCTTGCTGGAAGCTCCACCGGCAAGAGGCCCTCGGCCTCTTCCCTACGCTTTCGGTTGGCGAAGGAACGACCAAGCCTGCCCATGGCCGCGACAGCAGCAACCGCGCGGTCAGCATCCTCGAAGATGGCGATGCCGATGTCCTCATAGGCCTTACGCTGCGCTGCCGTCAGTACTGCGACGAGCACGAACAGCTTGTCAGGGAAGCGCTGCCGTTTCTCAAGAAGCTCTGAATAGAGCAGCTTGCCGAAGGACTCCGTGCCCGCCACCTGCGCGAAAAAGGCTATGATCGAGGTGTAGTCAGCCTCCGTAGTCATTGCCTCAAGGCAGGTGTGGAGCAGCGACGTATCGTTGACGATATGGGCCGTGCAATCGACCGGGTTGCGGAACGAAGCAAAGGGCAGGACGTCGTGCAGACGTTCCTGCGTTGCCTTCGGCATTTCCGGCATGTCTACGCCACGGTCCTCGGCTGCATCGCTCATCAGGACGCCGGCACCGCCGCTCACGGTCAGCACGCCGAGACGGTTCGGCTCTGGATAGATGCCATGTGCCGCCACTCGCGCGAAATCGAGCAGCTGGTCGGCCGACTGGACGCGGATTGCGCCAAATTCCTCAAAAATGGCATTAGCCACGAGATCGTCACCGGCGATGGAGGCGGTGTGGGATGCTGCTGCCTTGGCTCCGAGCTGGCTTCGTCCCACCTTCATGATGAGCACCGGCTTGCCGGCGTCGCGTGCGGCGGCCAGGCCAGCCATGAGCGCACTGCCGTCCTTGATGCCTTCCATATAGGCGGCGATCACGCGGGTTTTCGGATCCGATGCCAGGCATCCGATGACTTCGCCGACGGAAACGTCCGCCTCGTTGCCGGTCATCACGCAGAGCGGGGCGCCTATGCCCGCATTGCGCGCAAGCGTTGCCAGATGCGAGCCGAAAGCGCCTGACTGGCTGACGATGCTGACGCCGCCATCGATCGGCCAGCCTGTCTCGAAGGTGGTCGTGAAGGTCGGAAACCAAGCACAGCGCGCGTTGAAAAGCCCGAGCGAGTTCGGCCCAAGCATTCGCAGGCCGCTCTCCCGTGAAATCCGGGCGAGTTCAGCCTGTGCGGCGGCTCCTTCGGCTCCCATTTCGGCAAAGCCCGACGAGAAGACGATCGCCGCCTTGCATCCGCGTTGTCCGAGCCGCCGCAGAGTATCGGCCACGTGTTGGGCGGGAAGGGCGACTATGGCCGCATCGGGCGCTTCCGGAAGGTCCTCGATGGAGGGATAGGCCTTAAGGCCCTGGATCTCGTCCCGATTGGGATTGACCGGATAGATCGTGCCCTTGAAGCCGGCCTCCAGCATCCACCAGATCGGCCTGCCGCCGATACGGCTTCGCTCGGCGGAGGCCCCGATCACGGCAACGGACCGGGGCTCCAGAAGGGCATTGATGGAAGCAAAGTCGTACGACTTGGTAATCGATGGTGCGTTCATTCGAACTCGCCCGCAGATGGATGCAGTTGGGTGTCTTACTCAGTTGCCCGGCAGGTTCAGGACCGCCTTGGCGATGATGTTCCGTTGGACCTGGCTGGTGCCGCCGGCGATGGTGGAGGGCCGCGACTGGAAGAACATGGTCGCGCTGTCCGCCTGACCGGCGTTGTCGCCGTCCGCAACCACGCCATCTTCGCCGGTGATCGCGAGGATTTCCTCGGTCACCGCCTGATAGGTTTCGGAACTGAGCAGCTTCAGGATCGAAGCTTCCGGCCCGAGCTCGCCGCCATTCTTCACGAAGTTGGAATAGTCGGCATAGAGCGCCAGGAAGTCCTCATAGTCGAGGCGGAGCTTCGTGTACCGTTCCAGGCTGAAGCCCGGAAGCTCGTCCTCGCCGCGTGCCGCGATCGCATCAAGCTGGTCGATCGCACCCTTGATATAGCGCGGGCTGCCGACAAAAAGCCGTTCGTGGCCGAGCAGCGCCTTGGCAATCGTCCAGCCTTTGTGGAGTTCACCCACGAGGCTGTCGAGGGGGATGCGGACATTGTCGAAGAACACTTCGCAGAATTCGAGCTCGTCGGAAAGCGTGCGGATCGGCCGGACCGTGATGCCGGGCGTCGCGAGATCAACCAGGAAGAAGCTGATCCCTTCCTGGCGGATGCGCGGATTGGGGTCCGTGCGCGCCAGCATGAACATCATGCTCGACTGGTGCGCCATGGTGGTCCAGATCTTCTGGCCGTTCAGCACCCAGTGTTCATTTTCCTGAACGGCGGAAAGGCGGAGAGAAGCAAGGTCCGATCCTGCATTCGGCTCCGAATAGCCCTGGCACCAGATGTGTTCGGTGCTGATGATTTTGGGCAGGTAGCGCTGCTTCTGCTCCTCGGTGCCGAATTGCATGAGCAGGGGGCCGAGCATCACCAGACCCATCTCGTGCAGGCGGGGAACGCCGATGGCGCTCAACTCTTCCGCAAAGGCGATCTGGTGCGGAATATCGAGGCCCATGCCGCCGTATTCCACGGGCCAGGCTGGTGCGATCCAGCCCCGCTCCGACATCTTCTTGTTATAATCAGCGACCTCAAGCGGGCCGATGCGGCGGGTGGCGTGAAGCAGGTCCGGCGGAAATATGCTGTCAACATAGCTTCGGACCATGGCCCGGAATTCAGCTTCCGGCATAGAATTGTAGTCGGTCATGTCTGCAGGCTCTCCCTCGACGTGCCACTTGATGGCATCGTCCGGGAAAACGTAGCCGCCGAATTTCCATCGGTCAATTATCAGAACGGTATTTTTATTCTTGAACGATGCCCGGGTGCCTGCTACGCATAATGTACTCGAAAATGATTGTTGAAAGCGACACACACATTTGAGTTTTCATTACACGCCGGGAGGACGGAGGCGTGTTAGGGAGGAAGAAATGAAGCATACAATTTGCCTGGCTGCAGGCATTGCTGCAATGGCATTTGCTCCGACGGCCCTTGAAGCGAAAACGCTCACATACGGTACTTATCTCGGCGCCCGCCATTCCACGAATGTCGACAGCGTTCTTCCCTGGATGAAGGCTGTGGAAGAGGCGACAGGCGGCTCGCTGACCTTTGAACTGGCAGCTGACGGCACGCTGGTAAGCGGCCGAGACTCTCTGCAGGGTATCCGCGACGGCCTGATCGACATGTCGACCATCGTCGACTTCTATACGCCGAACGACCTCAAGACGAGCACGATCCTGACCGAGCTTGCAATGCTCGGCACGGATGCTGCCGTCATGACCGCGGCCATCAACGAGATGCAGGTCCTGAATTGCGAAGGCTGCGTCAAGGAAGCGGAAGACAACAACCTGAAGATCCTGGCGGTCTACGCCAGCTCTCCGTATCACCTGATCTGCAACAAGCCGTTCGAGACGCTCGAGTCCTTCAAGGGCGCCCGCATCCGGGCGACGGGCGCCTGGGCAATCTTCTCGCAGGCCATCGGCGCGACGCCGGTGAACATCACGTCCGGCGAGCAGTATGAAGCGCTGCAGCGCGGGCAGGTGGACTGCACCCTCATCAACATTCCCGCGCTTACCAACTATTCGCTCTTCGAAGTGGCGAAATACGTGATCAACCTGCCGATCGGCACGTTCCACGGCGCCCATGTCTACAACGCCAACACGAGCGTGTGGGAAGGGCTGACCGACGAGGAGCGCAAGGCCTTCATCGACAACATCCCGCAGGCCATGGCGAACCTGACCGAGGGTGCGATCAAGACCGACGCGGAAGCGGTCGAGAAGTCGAAGGCGGCTGGAGTTGTCTTCGCCGATCCTGATCCGGCACTTGTGGAAGCTCTTGAGCAGTTCAAGAAGGACGAGCTGAAGCGTGCCAAGGAGCTTGCAGAGAGCCGCGGCCTCAAGAATGTCGACGAGCTTTTCGCTAAGTTCCAGGAACTGATCGCCAAGTGGGACGACAAGATGAAGGAGATCGGCGACGACTGGGATGCCTATGCCCAGGCGCTACAGACCGAAATCTACAGCAAAGTCGACTGAGCGCGGCATGGGGACGCCCGTCGTTCAGAAAGATGAATTGCCCGGCGTCGTCCGGGCAACTTCTTCTCTGCTCATGATCGCCGGTTCGGTGGGCATGGCAGCCATGATGCTGCACATCTGCATCGATGTCTTCAGCCGCTTCCTTTTCGGCGCGCATATTGTCGGCACCCTCGAATACGTCACCTATTTCTATATGGTGGTCGTGGTCTTCCTCCCTCTGGGTCGCGTTCAGGAAGAGCGCGGTCATGTCTTCGTGGAGGTGATTAGCCAGCTCTTCACGCAGCGTGCGAATGTCTGGATCGACCGCTTCGCCCAGTGCTTCACATTCGTTTACACCGCCTTCATTGGCTATTGGGGCTGGCAGGAGACCATGCGGTCGTTCACCCGCAACGAGGTGGTCACCATCCTGCAGTCGGACCTGCCGCTCTGGCCGACCCGGCTGCTGGTGCCGGTAGGGCTCGCTGCCATGTGCGTGGTGATCCTCGCGCAACTTGCCCAAAGCTTTCGCTCGGGGCGTCTTCCGCCGCGTGAAACAGTGACCCACTGACCTGGAGCTTACGATGACCCCCTTGATGATTGGATTCTCCGGGATCGCAGTGCTGTTCGTGCTGCTGGCGCTCCGGGTTCCCATTGCGGTGGCATTGGGTGCCGTGTCGCTAATCGGGATCGGCCTCATTCGCGGCGTCGATGCCGTCTATGGCGCCGCTCGCAGCATGCCCTATGCCTTCGTGGCGAAGTGGGAGCTCTCCGCCATTCCGATGTTCCTGCTGATGGGCTCCATTGCCTATTACTCAGGCCTTACCGCCTCCCTGTTCAAGACCATGCGCTTGTGGTTTGCCTGGCTGCCGGGCGGGCTTGCCGTCGCCACCAATTTCGGTTGCGCAGGCTTTGCAGCTGCCTCCGGCTCCAGCATGGCAACTGCAGCCTCCATGGGCCGACTGACGCTGCCGGAGATGGAACGCTACGGCTATAATCCGGGGCTTGCCACAGGCGTCGTCGCGGCGGCGGGAACGCTCGGCTCGCTCATTCCGCCAAGCATCATGCTGATCGTCTTCGGCATGATGACGGAAACATCCATCGGCAAGCTCTTCATCGGGGGTATCCTGCCGGGCATCCTGACGGCCGTTGTCTATACGATCATGATCGTTGCCCGCTGCAGCTGGAATCCGGAACTGGCGCCAGCACTCAAGGAGCGGGTGACATGGTCTGAACGGTTGTGGGCGCTGGCCGACACCTGGCAATTGCCTGTGCTGATCCTGATCGTGGTCGTCTCGCTCTATACGGGCCTCGCAACCACGACCGAGGCAGCCGCCGTGGGCGCCTTTGCTGCCCTTGTCATGGCCGCCATGAGCCGAAATCTGACTTTCGACGTCATGCAGAAATCGGTCGTCGACGCGCTGAAGAGCACTGCCACCATCCTCTTCATCTCGTTTGGGGCGATCTTCTTCAGCCGGTTCCTGACCTTCTGCGGCCTGCCGCAATATATGGCCGGACTTGCCGAGACAATGGCCTATAGTCCGCTATTGCTGCTGCTATTCGTGGGCATGATCTATCTCATCCTCGGGATGTTCCTCGATCCGCTTGGGCTTCTGCTGCTCACCGTGCCGATCTTCCTGCCATTCTTCCAGGCCGTCGGTTACGACAAGGTCTGGATGGGCATCATGGTGGTGAAGTTCATCGAGATCGGCCTGATAACGCCGCCCGTCGGCCTGAACGCTTTTGTGGTGAAGGGGATCGTTGGCGACAAGATCAGCCTCGGCACCATCTTCAAGGGCCTGACATGGTTCATCGGTGCGGAAGTGGTGGTGGTCGTCCTGCTGACCTTGTTCCCCGACATCGTGATGGTGCTGCCGAACCGGATGTAGCCGGTCTGACAGACAGCAAAACAAAAAGAGCGGCTCGCGGGCCGCTCTTGCTATTTGTGCCTTCTACAACGGCGAAATGTCAGAGGGATTGCGTCTCGCTGATCTGACCCTGCACCTGCGAGATCTCCTTGGCAGCCGCGATGGTCTCGGCAACAAGGCGTTCGCTGTTCAGCTTGAAGCGCTCGACCGGCACGCCAAGCACCACGCCGCCCACCAGCCCGCCGCTGCCGAAGATGGGGGCCGCAATACCGGCGAGCCCCACCGTGGAAGCGCCGATCGTCAGCGCATATCCTCGCTCGCGGACTTCCTGCAGCTGCGCCTCGATCGAGGCGCGGTCGGTGACCGTGTGTTCCGTCAATTTGCGGAACTCTGTACGCGACAGGTAATCGTCGACAAAACGCTTGGGCAAATAGGCGAGCAGGATGAGCCCACCCGCCGTCGCATAGAGCGGACGGCGATCGCCGACCGTCGCGGCAAAGCGCAGTGCCTGGTTCGACTCCGCCTTGGCGATATAGGAAAACTCCTCGCCGCCGGGGGCAAGCTCGCAGATCATGGCAGTTTCCTGCGTCCGCTCGGCCAGCCGGTGGAGCGTCGGCAGGGCAGCCTCGGGAAAGCGGCGACGCGCGACAATAGCGGAGGCGAGGCTGAACGAGCGGCCCGCCAGCCGATAGACGCCATTCGAATATTCGGCATAGCCGGACTGGGTAAGGGCGCGCATGAGATTGAGGACACTGCTCTTTGGCGTCTCCATGCGCCGGCTGAGGACGGCGAGCGTCATGCCCTTGTCGTCCTCTGCAAGCATCTCGAGAATTGCCAGCAACCGGTCGGCAGAGCGGGGAGTTGCGTGCTGCGCTGTCTTTGGTTCAGTCATTCTTTGCCCAGTTCCGGGTTGCCATGCTGCGTCGCATGCTGCGTGCCATGTCTATCGTCCGGTGAACACCGGCTTGCGCTTTTCACGGAAGGCGCGCGTTCCTTCAAGAAAATCCTGGGTCCCGAACACCACCGCCTGTCCCATTTCCTCGCGCAGGAGATAGGCATCGAGCGTGTCGTTGAGCCCCGCGTCCATCAGCAGCTTTGACATGCCGATCGACACTCCGGGTCCCCGTGCGATGCTTGCGGCAAGGTCCTTCACCTGATCAAGGAAACTTTCGTCCGGCAACACACGGCTCACCATGCTGATCTGCAGTGCCTCCTCAGCGCTATAGGTGCGGTTGCTTAGGACGAAATCCTTCGCTCGTGCAAGCCCGATGACGCGAGGCAGAGTCCAGAGGAGACCTAGATCCGGCAGAACGCCGACGCGGGGGAAGCCGGCAGCGAAATAGGCGGACTGCGAGGCAACGACGATGTCGCCCAGCATGGCTAGCGAAGCGCCGGCGCCTACGGCTGCGCCGTTGACGGCCATGATGATGGGTTTTTCCACCCGGGCGAAGCGGCGGACGAAACTGTGCGACAGCGCCATACGCTCGCGCGTGGCGACGGTACCGGGGGTGTCGTCCATGGTGCGCAGGTCGCCGCCCGCGCAGAAGGCATTATCCTTGCCGGTGATGATGAGCACACGCTGAGAAGGGTCGTTGGCGAAGAGCTCGATGTTCTGTGCGAACGCGGTCTTCAGTTCGAGCGACAGCGGGTTTCTGAGATGCGGCAGGTTCATCTGCCACACGGTTACCCCGCCTTCCGTGGAAACGGCCAATGCTTCTGCGACCGCGCTTTCCGTGACCTCTTGTGACATCGGGTTTGTCCCTCAGGATTAGATATAACAATAACTTTACCGGATCATTTCATCCAACAGATGATCTACTTTAAGTGCGTGGCGTCGGCTTTGGCTCGCCCGCGTAGTTGCGGCCGCCGAGCAGTGCGGTGCCGCCATCGACCGGGATGAGCGCGCCGGTGACATAGCTGGCCAGTGGGGAGGCGAGGAACAGCGCCATGTTGGCGATGTCTTCCTTCTGGCCCACACGGCGGAGCGGAACGCGGCTCTCGAACCGGTCGCGTTCGGTCTCGGCAAGCAGCTTGTCGAGCCCGCCTGTTCCCTCGATCGGTCCCGGCATGATGGAATTGACGCGAATTCCGTATTCACCCCATTCCATGGCCAGCACCCGCATGACCTGGTCCAGTCCTGCCTTGGCGGCACAGACATGCACCTGCATGGGCGCGGGCGAGATCGACTGCGGCGCAGAGATGTTGATGAAGGAGGCGCCGGGCTTGCGGGCATGATCAAAGCCGGCCCGCATGACGTGGAACGTGCCGTTGAGGTCGATGTCGATGACGACCTTGAACCCATTGGGTGAAAGATCGGTGGCAGGGCAGAGGAAATTGCCGGCCGCGCCGGAGACAAGCGCATCGAACGACCCGTGCGCGTCGTGGGCAGCCTTCATGGCAGCCTCGACCTGATCCATGTGACGCACATCGCCAACAAGCCCCAGGACCTTGCCGCCATGCCGCTCCAGCTGGCGCGTCGCGGTTTCAACATTCTCCGCCTTGCGGCTCATTACGGCCACATTGGCGCCTGCAGCCGCAAACGCGTCCGCAATGCCCAGATTGATGCCGCTGGTTCCGCCCGCCACGAAGACAGACGCACCCCTATAATCAAACGTCGCCATCCCGTTTCCTCGCCTGCAACCTTTATTCAGATATTAAAACAGTATTCGTATTGTTGACCATCTGGAATGTGCATGCAATAA
Source organism: Nitratireductor aestuarii (assembly GCF_014641695.1). Taxonomy (GTDB): domain Bacteria; phylum Pseudomonadota; class Alphaproteobacteria; order Rhizobiales; family Rhizobiaceae; genus Chelativorans; species Chelativorans aestuarii. The sequence continues at coordinate 42,648 of NZ_BMIF01000010.1, forward strand.
AATTCGCAAACTTGAAAGGGGAGCATGCATGTTCGCAAAGGCAATCATCACCCATGAGCCGGAACATCGGCGGATGCTGCGCGCGAGCGCTGCGGATCTGCTCGCCGACCGTCCATTGACCGAAGTGCGCAGGCTCGCTGAGGAGCGCTCATTCGATCTCGCTTTTCACAAGAAGCTCTGCGAGCTCGGCTGGATCGGCATGATGCACATGTCTGAAGGCGAGCTTGATGCGAGCGATGTTGTGGCGCTGCACCGGGAGCTTGGCCGCAGGGTTCTGCCGGAGCCGGTCGTGGCCTGCGGGATCCTCGCAGCAGGTGTTCTCGCGGACGCAAAGAACCCTGCGTTTGCCGAAAACCTTGATCGCATCTGTAGCGGGGAGATCGTCGCGACATTGGCATGGCAGGGCGCTAGTGGCGCACTTGATGCTTCCGGATGCGGTCCGGTCGCCGAACGGACGGCTGACGGCTGGACGGTGAACGGCACAGCCCGCTTCGTGCCATGGGCGAGCCGCAGCGACGCCATTATCGTCGCCGCCCGATCAGAAGACGGTGTGGTTCTTGGCTGGCTGCCTGCTGGCGCCGATGGGCTCACCGTGCAGCCCGCCTATAGCGTCGACAAGACTGAGGCATCCACCGTTCAGCTTCAGAACGTGACCCTGCCATCTGACGCCGTGATCACGTCTGGCGCCGAGGGTGCGGCCTGTCTCGATCGGGTTCTGGATCTCGCCCGGCTCGCCGTCTCCGCCGAAATGGTTGGAGCAGGGGAGACCGTCTTTCAGATGACGCTCGATTATCTGCGTGAGCGCAAGCAGTTCGGACGCGCGATCGGCGCCAACCAGGCTCTGCAGTTTACCGCGACCGACATCTTCGTTCAGCTGGAACTTGCCAACTCGGTGCTCGCCAATGCTGCGGCACTCTTCGCTTCGGATGCCGAAAACGCCTCCAGCCGGATCGCCGCCTGCAAGGCGCGCTGCGGTGATGCTGCCTTTCTGGCTGCACGCGGGGCGATCCAGATGCACGGCGCGATCGGCTACACCCACGAGTGCGATGTGAGTGTTTACGTGAAGAAAATTATGCACTTAAACGTGTTTATTGGATCGCCTGTATACTACCGCAAGGGGATTGGCAGCCTGTATACTAGCACTTTGACCATCGCGGCATAGATACATCAAAAAGATTGATAGTTCGCAAGATCGGAGAAATGGCCGCATGGCTGAGGGAATTGTTTACGAGGTTCTGGATGGCATCGCTGTCCTCAGGGTCGACAATCCGCCGGTAAATGCGCTGTCGCCTCACGTGCGCATCGGGCTCAACGAACGCATGCGGCAGGCAAACGAGGATGGCGCGGTTCAGGGCGTCGTCCTCACGGGCACGGGCAAGGTGTTCATCGCAGGAGCTGACATCAAGCTCATAAACCAGCCCAGGACAGGACCTACGATCGGCGACCTGCTGGCCTATGTGGAGGGTATGGATAAACCCGTCGTCGCTGCCATGCAGGGGACGGCACTCGGCGGTGGTTTTGAGATCGCCATGGGCTGCCATGGCCGCGTGGCGCTCGCCGGCATCAAGGTCGGATTGCCGGAAACGACGCTCGGGCTCATTCCGGGTGCTGGAGGCACGCAGCGTCTGCCGCGCCTCGTCGGTGCAGCGACGGCGCTCGAGATGATCGTGACGGGAAAGCCTATCCCGGTCGAGGAAGCGCTGGAACTTGGCGCCGTGGACGCGGTCGTCTCCGGCAATCTTATTGACGAAGCCGTGAGGCTTGTCCGCCAGCTGGCGGGTCAAAATCCGTTGCCGCGTGCTCGCGATCGCTCGCCGCAGGGCAAGGCAGCCTCTCTGGAAGAAGCGCGCACGGCCTTTGACACTCGGGCGGCTGAGCTTGCCAAGGATGGCAGGGAGGCCACGCGGGCGGCCATTGCCGCGGTTGCCGACACGTTCGACGGCGACTTCGATGATGCGCTGACGCGGGAGTTCGAGGCATTCCACAAGTTGCGCAATGGTCCGGCAGCACAGGCGCTCATCCATGCGTTCCTCGCGGAACGTGCGGCCAATCACGTACGCGGCGTAACGCGTGAAACACCCCGTTCGAAGGTCGAAATGGTTGCGGTGATCGGCGCCGGCACCATGGGCGGCGGGATTGCCATCACGCTGGCGAACGCCGGCTATTCCGTTCAGGTCGTGGACGCTTCCAAAGACGGATTGAAAGCTGCGCAGGAGCGCATCGCGGCCACCTATGAAGACCAGGTCCGTCGCGGCCGCATGGGCATCAAGACTGCGGAGGCAGCGCAGGCCCGCTTCCACTGGACCACCGACATGGCAGCCGGGGTCGCCAATGCTGACGTCGTCATCGAGGCGGTGTATGAGGACATGGGACTCAAGAAGCAGGTCTTTGCGGGCCTGTCACGGCTTGCACCCAAACATGCGATCCTCGCGTCCAACACGTCCTATCAGAACATCGACGAACTGGCGCGCGAGACCGACCGGCCGGACAAGGTGCTGGGCATGCATTATTTCAGCCCGGCCAACGTCATGAAGCTTCTTGAGGTGGTGCGCGGCGAGGCGACCTCGCCGGAGACGCTCGCCACCGTGCTTGACCTCGCCCGCAAGACCGGAAAGGTGCCCGTGGTTGTCGGCGTCTGCTACGGCTTTGTCGGCAACCGGATGCTATGGCAGCGCACCGTGCAGACCCAGAAGCTGCTGCTCGAAGGATGTTCGCCGCGCGAGATCGACACGGTTCTGACGGACTTCGGTTTCCGCATGGGTCCCTGCCAGATGCAGGATCTGGCGGGCGTGGATGTTGCCTGGCGGCTGCGCAAGGCACGCGGCGAGCGCATGGAGCCGGTGGACACGATCGCGGATGCCGGGCGCTGGGGTCAGAAAACGGGCAAGGGCTATTATCTCTACCCCGAAGGCAGCCGTACGGCCGTCGACGACCCGGAAGTCATGGAAATGGTCGCCGGCGTCGCCAGCAAACTGGGTGTGACCCAGCGCGAGGTGAGCCGAGAAGAGATCCACCAGCGGCTGCTCTACCCGCTCATCAATGAAGGCTTCAAGATCCTCGCCGAAGGGATTGTCGAGCGTCCCGGCGACATCGACGTGGTCTATCTCCACGGCTACGGCTGGCCGCGCGACAAGGGTGGGCCCATGCACTACGCCGAGACGCAAGGCCTGAAAGCCGTAGCCGACGCGCTCGACGCATTGGCAGAGAGCCTTGGAGATGAAGACCTGCGGCCCGCACCTCTGTTGCGGCAGATGGCCGACAAGAGCCAGCGTCTCGCGGATTATGAAGCAGGGGAGAAGTAGCATGAGCAGGAGAAAAGCCCGCGCCTATATCATGGGCGCTTACGAACACCCCACGCGTCTTGCCACGGACAAGACCATTGCCCAGCTTCATATGGAATCCGCGCTTGGCGCTCTCGCAGACGCCGGACTCTCGCTGCTCGACGTTGATGGGTTCTTCTGCGGCAATGACATGCCGGGCATCGGCGCCTTTGCAATCGTCGATTACCTTAACCTGAAGCTCCGCCATATCGATGTCACGGACACTGGCGGGTCCTCCTACATGATCCATGTGGCCCATGCGGTGGAAGCTATACAGGCTGGCAAGTGCAGCGTCGCGTTGATCACGCTCGGCGGCAGGCCACGCGCGGAAGGTGCAAACACCGGCACGATGGTTCGGCCCTACCACCATGCCCAGCCGGAAATCCCGTTCGAGCTGCCCTATGGCAACATGATCGTCGGTTCCTATGCCATGTGCGCGAAGCGGCACATGTACGAGTTCGGCACCACGAGCGAGCAGCTGGCGTGGGTCAAGGTCGCAGCCTCCCATCATGCGCAGCACAACGAACGCGCGCTGCTGCGCGATGTGGTCACCGTGGAGGAGGTGGTGAACTCGCCTCTGGTGGCGGACCCGCTGCACCGTCTCGACTGCTGCGTCATTACGGATGGCGGCGGTGCGCTCATCGTCACCAGCCCGGAAGTGGCGGCACGGCTCAACCGGCCAAAGGTCGGCGTCATCGGCATGGGTGAGACGATCAAGGGTCAGAACGGCGGTAAGGTTGATCTCTCCTTTTCTGCGGTCGCCAAGGCAGCGCGGACGGCTTTCGAGGAAGCCGCCATCGACCGCCAGGACATCAAATACGTCTCGCTCTATGACTCGTTCACGATCACGGTGCTGATGCAGATCGAGGATCTCGGCTTCTGCGAGAAGGGGCAGGGTGGTCGCTTCGTGGCCGACGGCAATCTGATTTCGGGCGTCGGCCGGCTGCCGTTCAACACCGATGGCGGCGGGCTCTGCAACAACCATCCCAACAACCGCGGCGGCATGACGAAGATCATCGAGGCGGTGCGGCAGCTACGCGGCGAAGCGCATCCTGCGGTGCAGGTAAAGAACTGCGATCTGGCGCTCGCCAGCGGCATCGGCGGCTGGCTTGGTGCCCGCCACGCCGGCAGTGTGGTCATTCTGGAAAGGGAAGCTTGATGGCTGGCGAAACCAATACGGAACAGCTCGATCCGCAGACCTTTGGCAATGCCGAGACGGCGACCTTCTGGAACGCCGCCAAGGAGGGCAGGCTGCTCATCAAGCATTGCACTGCCTGTGATGAGCATCACTGGTATCCGCGCACCCATTGTCCGCACTGCGGCTCGGGAGAGACCGAATGGGTGGAGTCGCGCGGGGAGGGCAGCATCTACACCTTCACCGTTCTGCGGCGGAACGGCGGACAGATCCCCTGTTATGTGACGCTCGACGAGGGCATCTCCATCTTCACCAACATCGTCGACTGCGATCCGGACGATCTTGCGATCGGCAAGCGGGTCCGCGTCCGCTTTCGGGAAGAACGCAACGGGACTTCCGTGCCGGTCTTCGTGCTGTCAGAGCAGGTTTGAGGCAAGTCCACTTCTACTCGTGCAGATCCAGCGGGCGCGAGGAGAGGAGCTTTGCAGCAAGCTCGGCCGGTTTGTGGACGCCCAGCTTTCGCTTGACGGAGCGGCGATGGACCTCGACGGTGCGCGGCGAGATGCCCATGGCAAGCCCGATCTCCTTGCTGGTGTAGCCATTGACCATGCCGCGCGCCACTTCGCGTTCCTTGGCGGTCAGCGCTGCCGTCACCGGCGCGCGGTCCTTCAGGTGTTCGAGCGTCCAGACCGTCAGCTTGAACGGTTCCTCCGGCGTCAGCGTACGTCCGCGAACGCGTACCCAGATGATCTCGCCGTTGCGACGCTGCATGAACCGCTCGTCCTCGTAGGTGTCCTGCGCCTTCAGCCAGCGTTGCCAGCGGGTGCCAACCTTCTCGAAATCAACATTGGAGGGATAGAGGATGCGGATCGACTGTCCCTCCAGATCTTCGCGTGGCCAGCCAAACGTTCTCTCGATTTCCTCGTTCGCAGCCACTATGTGTCGATTGGACAACACGAGAATGGCAGCGGGAGCGTGCAGGAAACCGGTCAGCAACAGCTCGGTCTCGGGAAGGGCGGAAGCATCCATCACTTTGTCTCACCTTGGCAGATTGGTATCGGTCGCGCGAAGCAGGTACCTACGTAGATTATACGTAGATACTTACGTATTTGCTCGTATTGTTTGACACCTGCATTGTCTAAATAATTAGGCGGAAGAGGAGCCCTAATGAGTTCGAACATCTATATCATCGGAAGCGGGCACACCCAGTTCGGACGGCTGAGCCAGAACCTTGAGGAACTGCTGGTGGAAGCCGCGCAGGAGGCGATCGCGGAGGCCGCAATCGATCCCGCTGAGATCGACGCGATTTACCTCGGCCATTTCAATTCAGGCCTGGTCTCCGATGGCTTCGCGTCTTCCCTTGTCCAGCAGGCGCATCCCGCACTCCGCTTCAAGCCCGCGACGCGTTGTGAAAACGCCTGCGCTTCCGGCGCTGCAGCGATCTTCAACGCGATGAACCTGATTGAGGCGGGCAAGGCGAAGAACGTGCTGGTCGTGGGCGTCGAAAAGATGACGCATCGCTCCACCGCTGACGTGACGACGGCGCTTGCCGGTGCCGGCTACCAAAACGACCCGCATGAGGCGAGCCTCAGCTTCCCTCAGGTCTTTGCGATCGCCGCGCAAAGCTATCAGGAACGTTACCAGGATCCGATGGATGCGATGGCGCGCATTGCCGCCAAGAACCACGCCAACGCAATGAAGAACCCGCTGGCGCAGATGCACCGTCCGCTGACCTTCGAACAGTGCCGTGATGTCTCTGACAGGAATCCGTTGATCGCTCCGCCACTGCGGCTGAGCGACTGTTCGCTGATCACCGATGGCGCGGCGGCAATCGTGCTGAGCAGCGGCGAAGGCAAGGCGGCATCGGCCGAGCGTCGCGTTCGCATGGCGGCCGCTGAGCACGTTTCTGACTATCTGCCCATGAGCCGCAGGGATTTTCTCGCCTTCGAAGGTCCGGAGCGGGCCATCCAGACTGCATTCAAGAATGCCGGCATTACGATCGATGACGTGGATTTCGCCGAGGTGCACGACTGCTTCACCATCGCCGAACTGCTGATCTACGAGGCCATGGGGCTTGCGCCGAAGGGCGAGGGCGCCCGGGCAATCGAGGAGGGCCGGGTGCTTGCCGACGGCAAGACGCCGGTCAACCTGTCGGGTGGCCTCAAGGCAAAGGGTCATCCGGTGGGAGCGACGGGCGTTTCCATGCATGCGCTGGGCTATCGGCAGCTCACCGGCCAGGCGGGCGAGATGCAGCGCAAGGGCGCCGAGCTCGGTCTGATCTTCAACATGGGCGGCGCAGCCGTCGCCAATTACGCGAGCGTTCTCAAGGCCGATCGGGCTTGAGCGCGCGCTTTTGAAATAGCGGTTCCCGTCTCTTGTAGGGCGGGAATCGTCCGGAGGAGGAAAGCATGAACATCGCGAACTGGCTTTACCAGGCGGCTCTCAGCTGGCCTGAACGACCTGCCGTGCTCGAGGGGGAGAGAGTTCTCAAGAACTATCGTGAGCTTCTGCAGGCGGTCTGCAACCGTGCGGCAGAGCTTTCAACGCGGTACGGCATTGGGGAAGGCGACCGCGTCGCCATCTTCGCCAAGAACGCGCCGGAGTATATCGAGATCCTACACGCCTGCTGGTGGATCGGTGCCGTTGCGGTTCCGGTCAATGCCAAGTTGCATCCGAAAGAAGCCGAGTGGATCATCGGCAATTCCGGAGCGAAGCTGGTTTATACCGATGATGGCAATCTGTTTTCGAATACGCCAGGCGTGCAGGAGACGAAGGTTGCCGCCCCGGTTGAAGCCAGGGCGGAGGTGACACCACCCGTGACGGCCAACGCCGATGAGACCGCGTGGCTCTTCTACACGTCCGGCACGACCGGGCGACCCAAGGGCGTCATGATCACCCATGGCAATCTGCTCGTCATGTCGCTCTGCTATGCGATGGACGTGGATCTGCCCCGTTGCGACGATCACATGCTCTATGCCGCGCCCATGTCCCATGGCGCGGGGCTCTACATGCTGGCGCAGATCCGCGCCGCAGGACGGCATCTGGTTCCCGCCTCGCGCGGGTTTGACTGCGACGAGATCATCGCGCTGGCGAAATCCTGCGGCAACCTCACGTTCTTCGCTGCACCCACCATGGTGAAGCGCCTGATCACAGCCTCCAAACAGGTTGGCTATCGGGGCGAAGGCATCCGCACCATCGTCTATGGTGGTGGCCCCATGTACGCCAACGATATCGATGAGGCGCTGGAGCTCTACGGCCCGCGTTTCGTGCAGATCTATGGCCAGGGCGAAACGCCCATGACGATCTCGACGCTTTCACGTGACCTCGTTGCGGATGAGACTCAAGCTCGCTGGCGGGACCGCCGCACTTCGGTTGGCATCGCCCATGCCTGCGTGTCTTTGCAAATCATGGGTCCGAACGGTGAAGTTCTGGGACCGAACGAAACAGGCGAGATCTGCGTAAAGAGCCCGACGGTGATGAAGGGTTACTGGAACAACGATCAGGCGACGGCGGATGCCATCAAGGATGGCTGGCTGCGCACCGGCGATCTCGGTCATCTCGACGAAGAAGGTTTCCTCTACCTTACCGACCGTTCCAAGGACGTCATCATTTCCGGCGGCACGAACATCTATCCCCGCGAGGTGGAGGAGGTGCTGCTGCGTCACCCGAATGTCTTCGAGGTGGCTGTGGTTGGAGAACACGAGCCGGAATGGGGTGAGCAGGTGGTGGCCTTCGTCGTGGCAGAACCGGGCGCGAGCCTCAGCCATGAGATCCTTGAGGGCTGGTGCAAGCAGGAGATCGCCTCGTTCAAGAAGCCGAAGCGTTACGTCTTCATCGATGAACTGCCGAAGAACAGCTACGGCAAGGTGCTGAAGACCGAGCTGCGCACGCGCCTCACATCGGCGGGTTGAACAGGTTTCGGTTCTTCGCGACCTCAGCGATGAGAAAGTCGGCGGTTTCGCGGATGCGCGATATGCGGTGACCATCCTCGTGCAGGTGCAGATAGAAGGTGCGGATGAGCTTGATCCTGCCCGGCAGCACCGGGGCGAGGTTCGGGAACGACTTCGCCATGAAGGCGGGCAGGACCGCGAGCCCGAGGCCTGCCAGCACCGCATTCAGCTGCGCGATGAGGTTCGCGCTGCGAAGCTGGGGAACATGATTGGCCGTTACCTTCGGCTGGTAGTTCAGCTCCGGCGAGAACAGCAGATCCTCGATATAGCCGATCAGCCGGTGCCGGGCGAGGTCGTCCGGCGTCCGGATGGCAGGGGTGGACTGCAGATATTCGTCAGTGCCGTACAGGTAGAGCGTGTAGTCGATCAGCTTGCGGCCAACGACGCGCCCCTGCTGTGGCATGGCGAGGCTGATCGCAATATCGGCCTCGCGCTTCGTCAGGTTGAAGATCCGCGACGTTGCCACAAGTTCAATCTCGAGCGACGGATTGGCGTCGCAGAGTTCCTTGAGCCTCGGCGCGATGAAGTAGCTGCCGAAGCCATCGGGCGCACCGATGCGCACCACGCCGGCGAGCGAATGGTTGCGGTCGCCAAGCTCTGTTTCCGCGGCTATCATGGCGGCTTCCATGGCTTCGGCGGTGGTGAGCAGCTTTTCGCCTGCGGGCGTCAGCTCATAGCCGCTGTTCTTGCGCAGGAAGAGACTGGTGTTGAGCGAGGTTTCGAGGCGGCTGATGCGGCGGGCGACCGTCGTGTGGTCGACCTTCAGGGAAACAGAGGCGGCTGATAGAGTGCCGAGACGCGCGACCGTGAGGAAGAAGCGCATGTCGTCCCACTCGAGGTTCTTCGAAGGTTGGCTCATTTTTGCACAGCCATTCTGGAAAATTGGCTCTTCGCTGCGCATCATATCGCTGATATCAGTCCAATGATCAATGCAAAGCAATGCTGAGGGAGGTTACCGTGCGCCAGGTTGGGCATTTCATCGGAGGCAAGCACGTCGAGGGCAAGTCTGGCCGGACGACTGATTTCTACCAGCCCATGACCGGCGAGGTGATCGGTCAGGTAGCGCTCGCGTCGAAAGCCGAACTGCGTGAGGCCGTGGAAAACGCAAAGGCCGCACAGCCCGCATGGGCGGCAACCAATCCGCAGCGCCGCGCCCGCGTGCTCATGAAATTCCTGGAGCTGATCTCCAAGGAGATGGATTCGCTGGCCGAACTCCTGGCGCGTGAGCACGGCAAGACCCTGCCGGACGCGATGGGCGACATTCAGCGCGGCGTTGAAGTTGTCGAATTTGCCTGCGGCATCCCGCACCTGATGAAGGGCGAGTTCACCGAAGGTGCAGGTCCCGGCATCGATATCTATTCCATGCGCCAGGCGCTCGGCGTCGTTGCCGGCATCACGCCCTTCAACTTCCCGGCGATGATCCCGATGTGGAAGTTTGCGCCGGCGATCGCCTGTGGAAATGCCTTCATCCTGAAGCCGTCGGAGCGTGATCCGGGCGTGCCGATGCGGCTTGCCGAGCTGATGATCGAGGCTGGGCTTCCGGCTGGCATCCTGAACGTCGTCAACGGCGACAAGGAAGCCGTCGACGCAATCCTGGACGATCCGGACATCAAGGCAGTTGGCTTCGTCGGCTCCTCGGCAATTGCGCAATATGTTTATTCGCGGGCAACGGCATCGGGCAAGCGCGCCCAGTGTTTTGGTGGCGCGAAGAACCACATGATCATCATGCCGGACGCCGACATGGACCAGACGGTCGATGCACTCATCGGCGCGGGCTACGGCTCGGCGGGCGAGCGTTGCATGGCGATCTCCGTCGCCGTCCCTGTTGGCAAGGCGACCGCCGATGCGCTGGTTGAGCGGCTGATCCCGCGCGTCGAGGCGCTGAAGGTTGGACCTTCGACCGATCCGACCGCCGACTTCGGCCCGATGGTGACCAAGGCGCACCGCGACAAGGTGCTTTCCTATGTGGACCTCGGCGTTCAGGAAGGCGCAAAGCTGCTGGTCGACGGACGCAACTTCACCATGCAGGGCTACGAAAACGGCTTCTACATGGGCGGCTGCCTGTTCGACGAAGTGCGGCCCGACATGCGCATCTACAAGGAAGAGATCTTTGGCCCAGTGCTCTCGGTTGTCCGCGCCGAGAATTACGAGGAAGCGCTGCGCCTGCCGACGGAGCACGAATACGGCAATGGCGTCGCCATCTTCACGCGTGACGGCGACACCGCCCGCGATTTCACCTCGCGCGTGGACGTTGGCATGGTCGGTGTGAACGTGCCGATCCCCGTGCCGATCGCTTACTACACCTTCGGCGGCTGGAAGGCTTCCGGCTTCGGCGATCTGAACCAGCACGGCCCGGATTCGATCCGCTTCTACACCAAGACGAAGACGGTGACCTCCCGCTGGCCTTCGGGCATCCGCAGCGGCGCGGAATTTTCGATCCCGACGATGAAGTAGGGCGACCGCCAGGGAGGAGGGCCTGCCATGAGCCAGTTCGCGCTGAACGAGGATCAGATCGCCATCCGGGACATGGCGCTCTCCTTTGCGCAGGAGCGCATTGCTCCCCATGCGCTCGACTGGGACCAGCAGAAGCATTTCTCGGTGGACGTGCTGCGGGAGGCAGCAGCACTGGGGATGGCCGGCATTTATACGCGGGACGAGTTCGGCGGCTCCGAGCTCACCCGCCTCGATGCGGCGCTGATCTTCGAAGCGCTTGCCACAGGCTGCCCGGCAATCTCGGCCTATCTGTCGATCCACAACATGGTGACATGGATGATCGACCGGTTCGGCTCGGAGGAGCTGCGCGCCCGCTACGTACCCCCGCTCTGCTCCATGGAGATGCTGGCAAGCTATTGCCTGACCGAACCGGGCGCGGGTTCCGATGCTGCCGCACTCTCGACTTCCGCAGTGCGCGACGGCGACCATTATGTGCTGAACGGCGTCAAGCAGTTCATCTCCGGCGCCGGAACCTCCGACATCTATCTGGTCATGGCGCGGACCGGAGGTGCCGGACCGTCTGGCGTCTCGGCCTTTGTCGTCGAGAAGGACATGCCAGGGCTTTCCTTCGGTGTACAGGAAAAGAAGATGGGCTGGAACGCCCAGCCGACCGCCGCTGTGATCTTCGAAAATGTGCGCGTCCCGGCTGAAAACCTCATCGGCGAGGAGGGCCAGGGTTTCCGGATCGCCATGGCGGGCCTTGATGGTGGTCGTCTCAACATCGGCGCCTGTTCGCTTGGCGGCGCGCAGGCGGCAATCGACAAGGCGCTTGCCTATACGAAGGAGCGCAAGGCCTTCGGTCAGCGCATCGCGGATTTCCAGAACACGCAGTTCCGGCTCGCCGACATGGAGATCGAACTGGAGGCGGCGAGATCTCTGCTGTGGCGGGCAGCGGCGGCGCTCGACGCCAAGGTTCCCGAAGCGACAAAACTCTGCGCCATGGCCAAGCGCGTGGCCACGGATCGTGGCTTCGAGATTGCCAATCAGGCGCTGCAGCTTCATGGCGGATACGGTTACCTCGCCGACTATGGAATTGAAAAGATTGTGCGTGACCTGCGGGTGCACCAGATACTGGAGGGAACCAACGAGATCATGCGGCTGATCGTGGCGCGCAGTCTCATTGGGCGTTGATGGATTGCAGAGGACAATATGACTGAAGTGCTTGAAGGGCCTGTACTCGTCTTCCGGCAAGGGGCACTTGGCCGGATCAGGCTCAACCGGCCCAAGGCGCTGAACAGCCTCAGCAACGAAATGGTGGGTCTCGTCATGGAGGCTCTGGACCGCTTCGAGGCCGAGGATGATGTGGTCGCGGTGTTGCTCGATGGCGCGGGCGAGCGTGGGCTTTGCGCGGGCGGTGACATCCGCGCCATGTATGATGCAGGCCGCGCCGGCACCGATGAAGGCGCGGGGTTCCTGCGCACCGAATACGAGCTCAATTCCCGCATCGCGAATTTCCCCAAGCCCTATATCGCCATCATGGACGGCATCGTGATGGGCGGCGGCATCGGCATATCCGTTCATGGCCGCCACCGGATCGTGACGGAACGTTCCCGCCTTGCCATGCCGGAGGTCGGCATCGGTTTTGTGCCGGACGTGGGCGGCACCTGGTATCTGGCCAACGCTTCAGGTGAGCTTGGGACCTATCTTGCGTTGACCGGCGAGAGTTTCGCGGCGGGCGATGCGATCCAGCTCGGCTTTGCCGATCGGATGATCCCTTCTGACAAGCTGGAAGAGCTGGTGGAAGAGCTGGGCAGGATCGAAACCGTAAGCGAAATCGAAGGCATCCTCGAACGCTTCGAGGAGCCGGCCTATGGCATCGTCCTTCCCACCTATCGCGACGAGATTGATGCGGCCTTTGCCCATGACGATGCCGAAGAGATCATGGCGGCGCTGGAACGCTCGGTGACGCCATTTGCACGCGAAACACGAGCCACGATTGCATCGAAGTGCCCGTTCAGCGTGAAGCTCGCGCTGCGGCTGGTGCGTCTCGCCCGGGACGCCGAAACCGTCGAGGAGTGTCTGCTCAACGAATATCGCTCGGGATCGCGCGCGATCGAACGACCGGACTTCCTCGAAGGCGTGCGCGCTGCGGTCATCGACAAGGACCGCAACCCGCGCTGGAACCCGCCCACGCTGGCCGGCGTGCCGGAGCAGGAGATCAATCGATGTTTCCTGCCGCGCGAAGCGGAGCCGCAGTTCAGGCAGCGCACGGTGGTCCACCATCGGGGCTGACAAGTAGATTGGGAGGAGTGAGCGAGCATGGCTGAGACGATTGCCTTTATAGGGCTGGGCAACATGGGTGGCCCGATGGCTGCCAATCTGGTGAAGGGCGGGCATTGCGTTACCGGCTTCGACCTGTCGGCAGAAGCTTGCGCCAAAGCGAAAGAGGCTGGTGCTTCGATCGTGGGGTCGGTGATTGAAGCCGTCAACGGCGCCGATATCGTCATCACCATGCTGCCCGCCGGCAAGCACGTGCTCTCCGTCTGGAACGAGATCCTGCCATCCATAAAGGTTGGGGCACTTGTCATCGACTGCTCGACCATCGACGTTGAAAGTGCCCGCAAGGCTCACGATTTGGCTTCTGCGCAGAACCGGCAGCTTGCCTCGCTCGATGCGCCGGTGTCGGGCGGCGTTGGTGGTGCTGCAGCCGGAACGCTCACCTTCATGTGCGGCGGAAGTGGCGAAGCTTTTGCCCGCGCCGAACCAATCCTCAACCTGATGGGAAAGCGGATTGTCCATTGCGGTGACAATGGCGCAGGGCAGGCGGCCAAGATCTGCAACAACATGATCCTCGGCATCTCGATGATCGGCGTGGCCGAAGCCTTCGTGCTCGCCGAAAAGCTGGGCCTTTCACATCAGGCGCTGTTCGATGTGGCCTCGACCGCATCGGGCCAATGCTGGTCACTGACGACCTATTGCCCGGTGCCGGGTCCGGTTCCGACATCCCCCGCCAACAACGGCTACAAGCCGGGGTTTGCCGCCGCCCTTATGCTGAAGGACCTGAAGCTTGCGCAGGACGCGGCCAATGCCAGCGGGGCGACCACGCCGCTTGGTGCGGAGGCTGCCCAGCTCTATTCGCTCTTTGCCAATGCGGGGCATGCTAGCGAGGATTTTTCCGGTATCATCAACTTCCTTCGCGGTGAAGGTAAGGGGGCAAACTGATGGCATTTTCAACGCTTCTGGTTGAAACGCGCGGTAAGGTGGGCCTGATCACGGTCAACCGTCCTCAGGCGCTCAATGCGCTGAATTCCGAGCTTCTGGCGGAAATGAACGAGGCGCTGGACGGGTTTGACCGTGATCCCTCGATCGGCTGCATCGTCATCACAGGCTCGGAAAGGGCCTTTGCAGCCGGCGCCGACATCAAGGAGATGGCGAGCCTCACCTATCCCGGCACTTATATCGACGACTTCTTTGCAGGTTGGGACCGGGTTGCGGCACGACGCAAACCGATGATTGCGGCCGTTGCCGGCTTCGCGCTTGGAGGCGGCTGTGAGCTTGCCATGATGTGCGACTTCATCATTGCGGCTGACACCGCGAAATTCGGCCAGCCGGAGATCAAGCTCGGCGTCATGCCTGGCATCGGCGGTTCCCAGCGCCTGACGCGTCTCATTGGAAGGGCGAAGGCCATGGAAATGTGCCTGACGGGGCGCATGATGGATGCTGAAGAGGCCGAGCGCAGCGGGCTCGTTGCCCGCGTTGTTCCGGCGGGAAGCCTGCTGGAGGAGGCCATGAAGACGGCTGAAACCATAGCCTCCATGTCACTACCGATCGCGATGATGACCAAGGAAGCCATTCACCGGGCCGATGAGGTTTCGCTGTCGGAGGGTATCCGGTTCGAGCGCCGCGTTTTTCACGCAATGTTCGCCACCCGGGACCAGAAGGAAGGCATGGCCGCCTTCGTGGAAAAGCGGAAGCCCGATTTCAAGAACAGCTGATCCCGCACTAGCGGGACCAGCTGGTCCAGTTATTCGTTGATTTCAGGCTCGACCAGCTTCGCGAGATTGCGAAGCGACTCCTGCCAGCCGAGGTAGCAGGCTTCGGCCGGTATGATGTCCGGAATGCCTTCCTGCGTTATGTTTACTTCCGTGCCGACGGACACCTTCTTCAACGCAACGGTGACGGTCATAACGCCCGGCAGGTTCGGGTCGTCAAAGCGGTCTGTGTAGCGGACGAGTTCTCCTGGGACGAGCTCCAGGAATTCTCCGCCAAAGGAGTGGCTGTTTGTGGTGGTGAAATTCCGGAATGACATCCGGAAGGTGCCGCCTGCATGGGGCTCGTGGTGGTGAACCGTGCAGGTGAAGCCATTGGGTGGCAGCCACTTGGCCAGAGCATCAGCTTCGGTGAACGCGCGGTAGACCTTCTCGGGGCTCGTGGTAAGAACACGGTGCAGGCGTACGGTACTTGGCATCTGATCCATCCTTGTGCTGCAGTTTGTGCTTCAAGGACGGAGGGTACGCTAACAATCCGAC
Source organism: Nitratireductor aestuarii (assembly GCF_014641695.1). Lineage (GTDB taxonomy): Bacteria > Pseudomonadota > Alphaproteobacteria > Rhizobiales > Rhizobiaceae > Chelativorans > Chelativorans aestuarii. Next base: position 58,015 of record NZ_BMIF01000010.1, read on the forward strand.
ATTCCGAAGTGCAGTTTTATTCCTCCACCCCGGGATCCTGCCGCCTGGAGGGTGGCGGATCATTCTTCGCCGCGTCCTGGGAAAAATCAGGATGCCCCTGATATTGCGTATCCTTTGGCGGCGGGGCGGGTTGAGCTGCGTCCGTGTCGACCAGAGGCTCATCCGGCTCAGGCGAGAACGCGGGATCGTTGAAGGGCGGAAACTTGTCGCGCTCAACTTGAGGCTCAGATGGCTTGTCAGGGGTTGAAGGATTGTCGTCGTCCGGCCGGTCCATCTCCAGCTCCTTTCATGGTTTCTGGTTCAACCCTCGGGGAACGCGGGTGGTTCCTTTGAAGATGTTGACTCCAGTCAACTCAGCGAGAGGCCATCACCATCGCCTTCACAAATCCATCGGGCCGGTCGCGGGTCTGGTTCAATGCCGCTGCCAGATCCTCGAGCGGGTAGGTGTTGGTCAGCAACGCGGTGATGTCGAGCCGTCCCTTTTCCACCGCCTCGATCGCTTCGCGCAGGCCGCGCATGTAGATGGCCGGGTCGCGCTCGTGGGCGTTGATGACGTCAAGCCCGCGCCAGTTCCATTGCTGCATGTTGACCGTGCGGGGGCCGTCCTGATGGTAACCCGCAATGATTAGCCGGCTATATTCTGCAGTGAGGTCGCCCGCAAGGTCGAGCGGTCCCTGCTTGCCCGTCGCCTCGATCACGCGTTCGCACATGCGCCCGCCCGTGATGTCTGAGACTTTCTGAAAGACCTCATAGTTGTTATTGAGCTGGACGGTGTGTTCGGCACCCATCGCATGTGCGATCTCCAGTGAATATGGCCGACGGGAAATCGCGATGACATGCGCACCTGCCAGGCTCGCGAGCCGGGTGAGCAGCGCGCCGAGGAATCCGGCACCGATGATCGCCACATGCTGGCCAGCCTCGATGCCGCTACGCCGAAAAATGTTCATGGCGCAGGCGAGCGGCTCGCCCGGGAACGGGGTATCCGCGAGCGAGGCCGGAAGCTTCAATACGGACTCGGCCGGCCCGACGTCATATTCGGCATAGCTGTTGTAGAAGAGTGTAGCGACCGGATCGCCTTCCTCCACATTCGTCACGCCCGGCCCGACGGCATCGACAACGCCCCAGCCTTCGTGACCGAGATCGCCCGGCTTGGTGGGGAACTGCATCCATTCGGGACCCGCCCAGGGTCCGAGGTTCGAAGCGCAGACGCCGCAGCCCAGAACCCGCACGCGCACCTGTCCTTCGCCCGGCTCGGGGATCGGCACTTGCTTGATGGCGATTTCGCCGGGGCCGGTAACGACAGCCGCTCGCATGAGGCGGGAACCAGTGGTCGAATTGGGAGTCTCGTCGGGAAAAGTGTGGTTCATGCGCATCCCCTCATGGTCGCTGACAGAACCTAACCCGTTCGAACCAATGATGTTCCTTCTACAAGGAAGAAGAAGGTTCCTTAGCCGACAGAGCGTGGCCCAGTGGAACAACGGCGCAGCATTACAGTTTCAGGCAGATGAAGTCCTGCTGAAATACTCTGTTGGAGATATTGAATGCGCGCACTCGTCTGGCACGGGAAAGAAGACATTCGATGTGACGAAGTCACTGATCCGGAAATTGAAGATCCCAGAGATGCCATCATCAGGGTGACGAGCTGCGCGATCTGCGGTTCTGACCTGCACCTCTACCACAACTTCATACCGGCCATGATGCCCGGCGACATTGTGGGCCATGAGATGATGGGCGAGGTGGTGGAGGTGGGGTCGGGCGCAGCCGGCAGCCTGAAGAAGGGCGACCGCATCGTCGTTCCCTTCACCATCTTTTGCGGAGAATGCATCCAGTGCCAGCGGGGCAATTACTCCGTCTGCCAGCGTAGCAATCGCAAAAAGGAATTCGCCGATAAGGTCTATGGACATTCAACGGCGGGCTTGTTCGGCTACTCACACCTGACCGGCGGGTACCCGGGCGGACAGGCCGAATACCTGCGCGTTCCCTTCGCCGACAAGACGCATATCAAGGTGCCCGACGGCATTCCCGACGAAACGCTGCTCTTCCTCGGCGACATTTTCCCGACCGGGTGGCAGGCAGCCGTCCAATGCGACATCCAGCCGACCGATACGGTTGCCGTCTGGGGCTGCGGCCCGGTGGGCCAGATGGCGATCCGCAGCGCAATCCTGCTCGGCGCCAAGCAGGTGATCGCCATCGACCGTCTGCCGGAGCGGCTCTCCATGGCTGAGGCAGGCGGCGCGATCCCGATCAACTTCGCCGAAGAGAGCGTGATCGAGCGCCTGAACGACCTGACCAACGGGCAGGGGCCGGAAAAGTGTATCGATGCCGTAGGAACGGAGTCCCATGTCAGCTTCAAGCATCCGGATACGATCGTCGATCGTGTGATGCAGATGAACATGCTGAGCAGCGACCGCCCGCATGTTCTGCGCGAGATGATTTACGTCTGCCAGCCGGGGGGCATCCTTTCGATCCCGGGCGTCTACGGCGGCATCGTGAACCAGTTCCCATTCGGCTTGGTGATGAACAAGGGCCTGACGATCCGCACGGGTCAGACGCACGTCAATCGCTGGACCGACGAACTGCTGCGGATGATCGAGGACAAGCTGATCGATCCGTCCTTCGTCGTGACCCACACGGCAGACCTCGCCGACGGTCCGGACCTCTACCGGATATTCCGCGACAAGCAGGACAGCTGCATCAAGGTCGTGCTCAAACCGTAAGAAGGCCTCCCTATGAAACTTTTTTCGAGAATGTCCGATATTGCCCGTTCGCCCGGCGATCCCGTCGTCATCACGCCCGGACCAAGCGTAAAGCCGGCAGCCGATCAGATGGCGAGGGGCCTCGGCTGGTTCAGCCTGGCACTCGGCGCCTTCGAGCTTGCCGCACCGCGTACGATCACCCGCTTCCTCGGCATGGAAGGTCACGAAAACCTCATTCGCGCCTACGGCGCACGTGAGATCGCCGCCGGAATGACCTCGCTTTCCACGGAAAAGGAATTAGGTCTCTGGAGCCGTGTGTTCGGCGATGCGCTCGACATTGCAACCCTTATGGCCGCCTGCCGTTACAGCAATCCGAAGAGGGAAAACGTCGCGCTGGCGTTGGCGGTGGTGGTGGGCATTACGCTCCTCGACCTCGGTTCGGCAAACGCACAGACGATGACCCATTCGCGCCGCAAGGGCAGACACCGCGACTACAGCGATCGCAGCGGCTTCCCCGGCGGAGCGATCATGGCCCGAGGCAAGGCGCTTGAGCGGCAACGCAGCGAAACAACAGGTGCAATCAGATGACCGCAATCAGAGACATATCGCCCGGCAGACGCCAGGCCGCACAGGATCGAGGCGACATCCAGAAGGGCCTGACCGGCGACAAGGTGCCGGGTTTCGACCCGGCCGCTGCCCCGCTGGAAACCGATGCCGAGGCTGCGGGAACGCCTGAAGCCTCGAGCGCTTACGACGATCCTGCAATGGCAACGCCGGCGTCGAACAGGGATGCGCATCAATCCTCCCATGCGGATGCGATGCGCAGTTTCGACGGGAAACAGCCGCATCCGAGCCGTCGCACCACCGGCATCTGGTGGTTCCTGCTCGGCATCGTTGCAGCGTTGATCGTCGTCATTCTCTTCGTCTTGCGCTCATAATTCAGGGATCCGGAATGGCTGTTCTAGGGGAAGGCGTTGCGTCAACGCGGGGCGGGAAGACCAGCATTGGGTGGCTGCTTATCGGCTTTGCGCTCGGAGGGTTCTTCGACGGCATTCTGCTGCACCAGATCCTGCAATGGCATCATCTGCTTTCCGGCCTGGCGGACTCCGTTGCCTCCAACCTGCCGTTTCAGGTGCTGGCTGACGGTCTGTTCCACCTGCTGATGTATGTGATCGCCGTCTTGGGCGGAATGGTGCTGCTCGGCTATCGCAGCTTGCAAGAGAATTCAGGCTCGGTATTGCGGCCGGTGCTGCTCGGTTTCGGCGCCTGGCACGTGCTTGATGCGTTCATCTCACATTGGGTGCTCGGCATTCACCGGATCAAGATGGAAAGCGAGATGCCGATCGTCTGGGATCTTCTGTGGCTGGTCGTCTTCGGTATCGCACCGATCGTCATCGGCCTGATGCTGCCGAAGGGTGGACGTCCCTCGCGTGGATCCGGTCGCGTCATCCTCACCCTCACCGTTCTTGCCGCGCTGGCGACCTCTGCCGGTCCGCTCCTTCAGGGTTCGGATCAGACCATCGTTGTTTTCCGTCCCGGCAAGGACCAGCCAGAGATGATGCAGGCAGTCATGGCGGCTGGCGCAAGCGTCAAGCAGACGGATGCGACCGGCATGATCTGGGTTGTCGATGAAGTGTCATGGCGAGGCATGGTCACGCTCCACCGCAACGGAGCGCTGTTGGTCAGCTCCACGCCTGTGCTGGCCGGCTGTCTCGGCTGGACAAGAGCCTAAGCCATAAAGATAACGCGGCGCCCGAGAGCGCCGCATTGCTGTTCAGCCTGACGTTCCGACTATTGCGGGGCCTGCAACTTCTGCACATGCTCCAGATGTGTCTGGATGATAGGCGCCGTCTTGGCGGCATGTGCCTTCAGCGCTGCTTCCTGACCGCTTTCGGCAAAGCTCGTCATCAGCGTCACGCCTTCCTCATGAGCGGCTTGCTGCGCCGTAACGTAAGCGGCATCGAAGCTTTCCGTGGGCGCGCTGTTCAGCTGCTCAAGCTGGGCCTTGTGCTTCTCGTCCATCTCGGTCGGTACGGTGACGCCGTCCTTTTCCGCCGCCGCCTTCAGCTCCTCGGAAGCCTTCGTATGATCATCGATCATCATCTGGGCGAATTCTTTCACCGAGTCATTCTGCGCCTTTTCGAGCGCGAGCTGACTAGACTGGATCTCGAACATGTCGGAGCTGGCCGCAGCTGCCGCAAAGTCCTGTCCGCTCATCACCTGCGATTGCGCCCAGGCAAAGGTGGCAATGGAGCCAAACAGGGCGCTCGCCGCTAACAGTCTTATGGGTTTCATGAAATGCTCCTGTTGTTAGGGTCGTTGTAAACCCAACAAGAGCCTCGTCCGGTTGTTCCGTCAGCTGCCCGCGTAAATGCGATCGAGCACTTCTGCGACCTTGAGAAGCTCGTCAGCCTGTGGATCAAACCGATTGCTGACGGCAAGGCGATTGGCCCAGTCGACCGCTGCGCGACCGCCCCAGGCATCAGGCGGGATGGTGAGGACTTCGCTTTGCGTGCCCCGCCGAAGCTCGGCGGTGAAATCGTAGAACGAGCCGTTCACGTTCGAGAAGGCGAGCGAGCCCTCCGTTCCCTGGAAGGTCACTGAAATGACGGCATCGCACCCGGCATGGAGCCGCCACGAACAGGCGAGGCGCGCCGCCAGGCCGTTCTCAAGCTCAATGGTTGCGACGGCATAGTCCTCGACCTTCGACAAACAGTTGAGAAGCTTCTCACCTTGCGCGAACAATTGGCTATAAATATTAGTGGCTATTGGGAAATCCAGTGTCCACAAAAGCAGATCCACGAGGTGCACGCCGAGATCGATGACGCAACCGCCGCCCGATTGAGCCGGGTCATAGAACCAGGCCTTGTCCGGTCCATAGGCATTGTGAAAGACCAGTTCGGCGGCATAGATCTTACCGATCACGTTCTCCCGCACGAGGTCGCGGATCTGCTCCATGCCTGCGGTGAAGCGGTAGGAGAGATCGACGCCCAACAGCCTGTCGTTGCGCCGCGCAGCTTCCAGCACAGCCTTGACCTCGCCCGCATTGCGGCCGAGCGGCTTCTGGCAGAAGACAGCAACACCCGCCTCGAGTGCGGCGATCGACTGCTCGGCGTGGAGTGCGCTGGGTGTGGCGATGACAATGCCATCCGGCGACAGAGCCAGAAGCTTTTCGAGCGATCCGACGATTTCAGCCTGCGGCGTACGCTTAAGCGCGGCCTTCTGCATCTCCGGGTTTGGCTCGACAATGGCGCAGGCGTCGATTGCGCTGCCCGCGAGCATGGCTTCCATTCGGTTCAGGCCGATCCAGCCTACTCCCAAGAAGCCGATCCGAGGGCGACGAACGTCGGGGCGATGCCCAAGCTCTTGCAATTCTGACAAACTGTTCACCTATCACTCAAGGACGTTCTACGAACTTGTTGAAGCGGCTTGTCTTTCCGTCTTTCGTCTTGTCCTGATGCAGGAAGGCCAACTTGTTCTCGTCGAATATCTTGAAGAAGTCGTCCCAGGAGATCTCCTCGAATTCTTCCTCCGCTTCCTGGAAGTCGATGCGCAGAAGCCCGCCCTTGCCGGAGGTCTTCACGCGGGATGGGCGTCCCTTGCGCTCCTCCACCCATTTGCGGATCTCGTCGTGATTGGTGGTGGTCTTGGCTTCGCTCATGGGAATGTCCTCCGATGCTGAGAGATATTTATTCTGCGGCGCTGAGCAGGCTCGCGTCGGCTGGCGCATAGCGGCGGATCATGCTGGCGCAGAAACTCGCGAATTCGTCCGGGACGAGGGGCGCACTCGTGTGATGCTGGTTGAAGCCCCGATGTTCCGGCGTGAAGCAGAAGGTTGCCGTCACTGAGAAATCGGCCAGCGCCTCCATCTGGCGGTCGAACCAGTCGAGCGCGTTCGGGCGAAAACTGTCGGCCCAGGAGAGCCCGGTGCGCACATGGGTGACGCCGAGCCGCTTCATCCACTTCACGGCGTCATAGAGACGGTGATCCTCGTAGTGGAACCATTGCACGATACCGAACTCCGGCGTGAGGCGGGCGAAGTGTTCCAGCGCCGGCTTTGGCGTTCCATCTTCGCGCAGCAGGCCCATATAGAAGTGCCGGTAATAGGAAGACCCTTCCGCCTCGCGGTGCCGCGTCGTTGCCTCCCAGGAAGAGGGAAGGTCGAAGAGGCTGTACCACTGGATGCGGTCCGCCCGACCCCGAAGCAGTTCGGCCGTGCGGTTCAAACCCCAGACCTGCACTTCCTCCGCGCCGAAGGTGGAGATGCCCACTTCGCTCACCCAGAGGGGCAGGTTGGTGACAGCCCGGATTTCGGCGAGCTTCTGCGGCCATTCGTGGATCTGCCAGAGATTCCAGTCGAGCGGGAAGCCGTGGACCGCTACCGCATCGACGTGATCCAGCACACCGAAATCCTTCATCCGCTGGATGAAGGCTGGATCAATGGGCGCAATGCCGCCAAGAACTTTCGTCAGATTGGGATTTGCGTCAGCAATGGCATCGGCCGCGAGGATCGCCATTTCCGCGAACCGGCTCCAGTCCGGATCGATCTCCGGGTCCCAGTGGGACTTGTTGTTCGGTTCGTTCCAGATCATCGCGGCGTCGATCATGTTCTTTTTCCTCCGATGGGGTAGACCGCACCGCCGCCCCAGGCGGGTTCGGCAAGCCTGCAGATGTAGACCTCGTCCTCCGGATGAGCCTCGATGGAGAAGCCGGCGCTGCGAAGCATCGCTTCCGTGGCCGCGCGATTGGGGATCCACCAGTTCGTTGGGTCGTTTGCGTAGCGGTGCTCGATGAAGTGGAGCCTCGGGAAGGAGGGGTCGGCGAAAATCTTCTCCTGCCAGAAGTCGTAGTCTTCCTTCACCGGAAAGACCTCCTGGCTGCCGCGCTGCATCGACTGGAAGATCAGCAGGTCTCCCGCGACGTGCTCGCGGATGAGGTCCAGCGCCAGCAACGGGTGGCGCAGATGATAGAGCACACCCATGAAGATCACGACGTCGAAGCGCTCGCCCAACGCGCCGACGTCATAGACCGAGAGTTTGCGGAACTCGATATCAGTCTCCGCCAGTTCGGCGGCGAACCGGGCCTGTTCCAGGTAGGCATCGTCGAAATCGAGGCCGAGCACGCGGGAAGCGCCCCGACGCTTCATCTCGATCGAGTAGAAGCCAGCGTTGCAGCCGATGTCGAGAACGGACTTGCCGGTGAGGTCTGCCGGGATCGCATGTTCGAACTTGCGCCATTTGGTGCGGGGGTAATTGCCGAGGAAGTGGTCGGGGGCCGTGGGGATGCCGCGAAGTTCGATGTTGTGAAACCAGGGTCCGAGTTGCTCGATCCGCTGCTTGATGTCGGCGCTGGACATGGTCAAGGGCAGGGTCTCCTCCTGGCTCATCGTTAGCTTGCGCCTTCGTTCAGACGAAGAAGCTTCGAGCCCCAGCCGCCCATGACGATGACGGTGATGGAGCCCGGTTCGATGTCGAAGCGAAAGCCGGCCTCGCCGGGAAGACCAAGCACATGGCAGACTGCAGCCTTGATGACATCGGCGTGGCTAACCATCACGACGCCCGCGTCGGGATGTTTCTGGGCGAGATCTCCCATGCAGGCGCAGACCCGCTCGCGGACCTGCTCGACGCATTCGCCGGCCGGCGTGCGGGCAGTGCCGCGCTCCTGGTTCCAGATCCGCCAATCGTCGTCCTCATTAAGCTCGGCGAAGGTCTTGCCGGACCAGCAGCCGAAGTCGATTTCGTCGAGCTCGTCGCGTGTGACGACCGGGCCAACGCCGCAGGCAACGGAAACCGCCTGCGCGGTCTCCTGCGTGCGCTCGCGGGGGCTTGCGGCAATCACATCGAAGCGTTCGCGCTGCATCCGCTCGCCGACGCGGAAAGCCTGGGCACGGCCTGCCGGGCCAAGCCTCACGCCGGGACTGCGGCCGGCGAGGTACTGGCCCACATTGTCGTGCGCGGCATGGCGCAGGAAGAAGAACGTTGTTGTCATTCGGCGGCCTTGAGCGGTTCTTCTTGCGCCCCGGCGATAAATTCAAGCGTGCGCCGGCGGGCTTCGTCGTCCGTGAACTGTTTAGGCGGTGACTTCATGAAGTAACTGGAGGGGCCCTCAAGCGGACCGGCGATGCCGCGGTCGAGCGCCAGCTTGGCGCAGCGGATGGCATCGATCACGACGCCTGCGGAATTGGGCGAGTCCCAGACTTCCAGCTTCAGCTCGACGTTGAGGGGAACGCCGCCGAAGGTGGTTCCCTCAAGGCGGATGTAAGCCCACTTGCGGTCGGTGAGCCACGGCACGTGGTCGCTCGGACCGACATGAACATTGTCCGGCTCCAGTGGTACATCGAGCTGGCTGGTGACCGACTGGGTCTTGGAAATCTTCTTCGACTCCAGCCGCTCACGCTCCAGCATGTTGAGGAAATCGGTGTTGCCGCCGAAATTCAGCTGATAGGTGCGGTCCAGATGCACGCCGCGCTCGCGGAAAAGGTTTGTCAGCATCCGGTGGACGATGGTCGCGCCGACCTGGCTCTTGATGTCATCGCCGATGATCGGCAGGCCCTTTTCCTCGAACCGGCGCTGCCATTCAGGTTTCGACGCAATGAAGGAGGGGATGCAATTGACGAAGGCGCAATCGGCGGCGAGCGCCTGCTCGGCATACCAGGCGGTCGCTTCCTCGGAGCCTACGGGCAGGTAGGAGACGAGTACTTCGGTGCCGCTGTCACGCAGGGCCGCCGCCACGTCGACCGGCTCTGCGCTCGATTCCTGGATCGGTCCGCGCAGGTACTTGCCGATGCCATCAAGCGTCGGCCCGCGCTGCACGCTTACGCCCGTGGGCGGAACGGCACAGAAGCGCATGGTGTTGTTGGGGCCGGCGAAGATGGCATCGGCGACATCAGAGCCCACCTTGCTGTCCGCCACGTCGAAGGCTGATGCGACTTCAATATCTTCCGGACGGTAGCCACCGAGCTGCACATGCATCAGGCCGGGAACGGGTTCGTTGTCCTTGATGCCCCGGTAGTAGTGGATGCCTTGAACCAATGATGAAGCGCAATTGCCGACGCCGACGATCCCGATGCGAATTTTCTTGCGCGTCATCAACATACCTCGTCCCCTCTGAAAACCGGGTCTGAGGTCCAACACCTACAAAGCAGGAATGTTCCTCCTTAGGTTGTTTGTAGTTCCAGGGAGCAAAGTCGACGGTGGAAAGTTGGGGTGTTTCTCGCGGGAGGAGCCCAATGATCGTCTATGGTGAACTGGAACGCACGGAGCACGTCCGCGACGTCAAGGCATCGGTTCTGCGGGCGTTGAGTGAGCTTGAAAGCCTCGCGCCGGGAGAGCGGCACAGTGCACTGGTGACAGCCTTCATCCGTCTCGCAGAGCTGGTGCAGGGGCTCGCGGACGCCTCGTTCGACGCACGCGGCTACGATGCCCGGAGCGAGGATCAGCAGCTTGGCGCGGCGCTGTTGCTGCAGGCGGCCCGGCTCGTTGATCATTCCTGGCGGGGCCGGGTGGTGGAAGCGGCCGATCTCCGACCAATCATGAAACAGCTGCAGGTGATCAGTCATAAAGGGGCAATCCGGCTGCGGCTCGCTGAGGGCTATGCTCACTACGCGCTCTATCCGGAAAGCTATCTCGAAGCTGCACGGCATTCGGGACTCGACAGCAGCACCTGCGTCATCGGCATCCGGAGCATTGGGGTGGGTCTCGCCGCACTCGTGGCCGCAGCGCTTGGAGCCGGACCGGCGATCAGTCTGCGCCCGGTCGGGCATCCGTTTCGCCGTGAGATCAGGGCCGATCCCAGATTATTTGCATCTGCGCTCAAGGACCCGGAAATGCGATTCGCCATCGTTGACGAAGGACCCGGCCAATCGGGAAGCTCATTTGCAAGCGTTGCTGCATACCTTCAACAACTTGGTGTAAGTAAGGGCAGAATAACATTTTTTCCTAGTCATGATGGCTTTCCTGGAGTTGAAGCTTCGGATGAAGTGCGAGCGATCTGGGGAGGGATCGAGAGCTTTCCGGCGTCAGACCATGACGTGATTACATCGCCAAACGGGCTGCACTCCTGGTTGGAACCATGCGTCGGATCCGGAGAATTTTACGAGCTTGCGGGGGAGGCAATGGACTACCGCTTTGCCCGGCGAAGGTTTCTCGTTCAGAGCGTAACAGGCAAATGGGTTGCGAAGTTCGCCGGGCTCGGAGCCGTGGGAGAACGCAAGCATCGCGATGCTGTTTCACTCGCCCAAGCCGGCTTCGGTGCGCCGGTGGCTGGCCTCTGCAACGGATTTCTCGTTCAGCGATGGTTGGAAGGAAGGCCGGTCCGGCTGACGGCAGAGAACCGGGGCGTATTTCTGGAACGCGTTGCTTCCTATCTGGCGTTCCGCGCGACGCATCTCGGACCTGCTGGGCCGGGAGCCTCCCTCGGAGCGCTGAGAAAAATGGCGGTGCATAATACGCGCGAGGCCCTGGGGGAGGAAGCAGCGGCAACCCTTCACGAGCGCCTGGCGCACCTGCCGGAGCTGGAGGAAAAGGTCCGCCGGATCCGAACGGACAACAGGCTCCATCTATGGGAGTGGCTGGAGGTAGATGGCGCGTTCGTCAAACTCGACGCCGTCGACCATTGCGAGGCGCATGATCTCATCGGCTGCCAGGATATCACTTGGGACATGGCCGGTGCGATGATTGAGTTCGGCTTCAATGAAAAGGAGACCAACGAGCTCGTCGGGCGGGTCGAAAGCGCGGGTGCCTTTGTCGACCGTCGGCTGCTCGACGGTCTCGTTCCGTGCTACCTGGCGTTCCAGCTAGGGCTCTGGTCAACTGCCACTCCAGGCTCAGACAGTACTAGAACAATAGCTGATAAGTATCTTTCTTTGTTGAACAATTACCGCTACGCAACCTCTGGTCTAGCGGAGGGCTGTTGCGCCTGAAGCGTGGTCCGGAAATAGTCGATCGTCCGCGCCAGACCTTCCCGCAACTGCGTCTTCGGCTGCCAGCGGAGCAGGGCGTTGGCTCGCTCGATGTTGGGCCTGCGGCGCTTCGGGTCATCCACCGGCAGCGGCATGTAGCGCAGCGGCGATGGGGATTGCGTCATTTCGAGAACCAGGTGCGCCAGTTCGCCCATGGTGAATTCGCCCGGATTGCCGAGATTGACCGGTCCGTCGGGCGTCGCATCCACATCCATCAGCCGCATCAGGCCATCGACCAGGTCCGCCACGTAGCAGAAGGAGCGGGTCTGGGACCCATCGCCATAGATGGTCAGAGGATCATGGTTCAGGGCCTGAACCACGAGATTTGAGACGACGCGACCGTCGTTCGGATGCATGCGCGGGCCATAGGTGTTGAAGATGCGGGCCACCCGCACATCCGCCCGTTCAGCGCGCAGGAAGTCGAAGCACAGGGCCTCTGCCGCCCGCTTGCCTTCGTCGTAACAGGCGCGTGGGCCGGTGGGGTTCACGTGGCCGACATAATCCTCCCTCTGTGGGTGGACGTCCGGATCGCCATAGACCTCGCTGGTCGAGGCCTGGACGAAGCGCGCGCCTTGCTCTTCGGCCAGCATCAGCAGGTTCAGCGTTCCGGTGACGCAGGTCTGCATCGTGTGGATCGGATCGGCCTGATAGTGCGGAGGCGAGGCCGCGCAGGCGAGATTGAAGATCCGGTCGAACTTCCGATCGAGCTGCAAGGGTTCGCAGATATCGTGCTGGATTATTTGGAAATCGGGATGATCTGCGAAGTTCCTCACATTCTCGCGGCTGCCGGTCAGGAAGCTGTCGACGCAGATGACGCTATGACCGTTTGCCAGAAGGGCTTCGCAAAGGTGGGAACCGAGAAACCCGGCGCCGCCCGTGACAAGGACTGTCTCTTTTCGTTCAGGCATTGCTTGCTCCCATTGCGATAGCATCTCTTTGGTGGGTCTTTGTCACGTGCAGGGACTGGAGCGCGGCGACCAGTTCTCGCGCCCGGGCTTCGCCGGTGTGCGAGGCGAGCACGATTTTACGCGCTTGTTCGGCAATCGCCTCGGCATCGTCACGCGCGAGGATCGCGCAGACATCTTCCGTCGTATCCGCCACCTCAATGGCTCTGCCGAAGGGGAAAAGGTCTTCCAGACCCGGCCAGCGGTCGCTGATAACAGGGCATCCGCAGGCGGCAGCCTCAAACAGGCGGACGCTTGGCGACCAGCCCGCCGCGATCATGTCGGCGCGCGTGACATTCAGCGTGAAGCGCTGGCGGCTGTAGAAGGATGCATGCTCGGTGGGCGGCAGGTGCTCGATCCGGTCGACATTGGCGGGGAGCTCCATGTCGGTTGGATATTGCGGGCCCGCGACGACGAAGCGCCGGTCCGGCATTCTGCGCGCGACCTCGATCAGCAGACGTTCAAGAGTCGGCTGACGGTCCACGCTATAGGTGCCGAGATAGCCCAGATCCCAGATCTTCTCTTCCGCCTGCGGCGCGTAGCGGCTTTCATCCACCGAGCAGTAGAGCGCCTCCGCACGCCTCGCGCAGAACTCTGTCTCGAGCCGCTCCAGCGTCGGCCCGCCGGTGAAGGAAAAGTAGATATCGAAGAGGGGGATCTGGTGGTCGGCCAGATATTCGAAGTCGAGCGCCCGGAGTTTGGCGAGCGTGACTGGCGTATCAATGTCGTAGAAGCAGAAACTTCCCGTGCAGAGCGGCACAATGGCGTCGATCACGGCAACGCCCTGCGGAACGAAGGAGCCGACGATCACCGCGTCGGCAGCTGCGAGCAGATCGCCGAAGCGGTCGACGAGGTCCGGGACAGACTCGTAGTAGTGAAGCGTGCAGAAATCCGGCTCAGCCAGATCGCGGTTGTTGGCGTACCAGGGAACGTCACGCTCCAGAAAAGCAAGCCGATGGCCGAGTTTGTCCAGCCCGCGCATCAGCGCGCGAAAGGTGGTGGCATGGCCGTTGCCCCAGGAGGAAGAAAGCGAAAGGCCGACAAAGACGATGTTCATTACTCGGCCGCCTCCACGGAACGCTTGTTGAACGAGCGGAAGATCTCGTCCGCAAGTTTCGCCCGCTGCTCATAGGTGTGCTCGGCAAGCACCCGACGCAGTGCAGCCTCGCCGATAGCGCGCGCCCGTTCCTGCGTCAGCGTCTGAAGAATGTCGGCCACATCCTTGCCATCACGGGCGACCAGCACCTCTTCGTTGGGCTTCAGGAACAGGTCGATGCCAATCCATTCGTCGGTGATGAGGCAGGCGCCCGCGCCCGCCGCCTCGAACACGCGGGTGGCCGGCGAAAAGCCGTTGCTCGCCATGCTTTCGCGGCTGATGTTGAGCACGGCCTTTGGTGTGCAGTTGAAGCTGTTGTGGTCGCGGGTGCCCACATGGCCGATCCAGTTGACGTTTGGTGGCATCGGCTTGTCGCCCCAGCCCGAGCCGCCGAAGAGGAAGTTCTGGTTCGGCGAAAGGCTTGCGGCCTTGAGGAAGAACTCTTCCACCCGCGCTTCCCGGTCCGGCAGGCGGTTGCCGAGGAAGCCGAGGTCTGCGCGAAAGCGCTCGTTCGGCTCGACCGGGAAATGGGTTTCCGGATCGAGCGCGTTATAGATGGGGATGCAGTCCTTGGCCCCCATGGCGCGGTAGGCGTAGACGACCGGATCGCCACCGCCATAGGTCAGGACCATGTCGAGCTTGCGCAGCGCCCGGTGCAGAGGATGGTCGGGCTCCGCGCGAAGCTGGCTCAGGGTGGCAGGTGCATCCACGTCCCAGAAGATGGTCAACGCATCGGGGCGGGCATTGCGCAGCACTTCGAGCAGCAGCGCTTCGTCTTCGTAGCCGACACCGCTCGCCTTGACGACGATATCCGCTTCGGCGGCGCGCCGCGTCACTTCCATCAGCGACATGGGCGTGGCTTCATAGACAACCACCTGACACCAGTCCGGCAGATCAATGTCGCGGTTTTGCTGGCGGTCGTAGACGTCCGGCTCGTAGAAGGTGATCTCGTAGCCGCGCCCGGCCAGCGCCTTCAGGAGCCCCCGATAGTAGGTCGCCGCGCCGTTCCAGTAGGACGAAAGCAGGCTTGATCCGTAGAAGGCCATTTTCATTGGACGCTCTCCCTCTGTCCTGTTTGGGGCTCTAACCGTGTGCGTGCGAGGATTGTCAGAAGCTGCTCCACCCGGTGCGCGCAGGTGTGGTGCCTGCGGATTGTCTCAAGCCCGTTGGCGGCAAGCGTGGAGGCAAGGTCCGGATCGTTCAGCACTTCACGCAGCAGCATCTGCATCTCGCCGCCGTTCATGGCGAAGAGAAAATCCTGACGCGGACGGAACAGGCCCTCCGCATCGTCCCATGGGGCGGAAATAAGCGGAATGCCGCAGGCGAGCGCCTCAAACATGCGGATCGTCGGAATGCCCGGCAGGCTTTCGACGTAAGGTCGGCGCGGCACGTGAACCGTCACGCGATGGCGGGCAAACGCTTCCGGCACCCGCGCATTGGGCAGCCAGCCACGATAGGCGATGCCGGCTTCACACAGTGCCTTCAGCGCGTGATCCGGATAGCGCACCCCATGGAGATTGGCGGAGATGCCCAAGCGTTTCACGGGCTCGATCAGGAACTCCATCAACTCTGCCGAGCGCTCACCGTCGCCCCAATTGCCGATCCAGATCAGGTCCGTGTCACGTTCGATCCCGGGGAGGGGCTTGAAGAGCGCGATGTCGGCCGCCTCGTGCCAGGTATGGACGTTGCGGCCCCAGCCCTGCCGCAGATAGCGTTCGCGCAGCGCCTCGCCGAAGGCGAGGACGAGGTCATAGTCCTCAAGCTTTAGCGAGGAAATGGCTGCTTCCTCCGAAACCGCCCGGTGATGGGTGTCGTGGAAGATCAGCGTAAATCTGCCGCCGCGCCTTTTGACCTTCCCGATGAATTCAACCAGTGCCGGATCGGTCCATTCATGGACGATCACGACATCGGCCTGGCTGAGCTCCGCCTCGTGATCAAAATCCGCGCCGTAGCTGCGTGAGGTGAGGAAGGGGAAATCGGCCTGGAAACGGGCGACCGCCTCAGGGTCTTCCGCCACCATGTTCGTCCGGCTCCAGCCGTTCTCAGTTTCCAGCGCCACGGCCTCGTGGCCGCGCGCGATCAGCTCACGCATCACGCCGCGCAGGAAATGCGCGTTGCCATGGTTCCAGTCGGAGACAAGAGAGTGCGTGTAGAAGAGAAACCGCATGTCAGCTCCCGTTCCGATAACGTGCGACGGCCCCTGCGTAGAGCGCCTGCATTTCTGCGGCCTGCCGGGCGAGCGTGTAGCGGCTTGCCTGTTCGCGCGCTGCCTGGCCTAACGCTTCGCGCTTCTGCGGGTTTCCCATCAGCTGCTCGATCGCCTCAGCAAGGTCTTCGGCATCGTGGGGGTCGAAGAAGACGGCGGCATCGCCCCAGACTTCGCGATAGGTCGGGATGTCCGCCAGGATCAGCGGGGTTGCCGCGTGGGCTGCCTCAAGGGCCGCAAGCCCGAATGGCTCATAGATGGAAGGCGAGACGAAGATGCTTGTTTGCGCCATCAACTCGCGCGTTTCCGCATTGGAGAGGGGGCCAACGCTCATCACGTGGGTGAAGAAGATGCCGCTGCCGTTCTCGCCGCGCGTCGGACCGGCGGCAAAGATCGGGATATCGATCCTGCCTGCCGCCGCATCGAGGATGCGGCCGTTCTTGCCTTCGTCCCACCAGCGTCCGGCAGCTGACACCATGCGCTCACGTCGGGTTTCGACGGGAGCGGCCTCAACAGCATTGTGCACGACGTGAAGATGAGGAATTTCGCCATAGCTGCGCTTGAGCGCTTCCGCATGACTTGCGCTGGGCGCTATCGCGATACCGGCCCGTTTCAGACCGTCGGCATTTACGTCTTTGTGCCAGGCCCAATCGCCGGTTGAAGGGGCTTCGCCGCGAACCGCCTGAAACCAGGTCACCACGCAGGAATGGGAAACCGCAGCCACAGGGCAGGGAACATTGAGGCCAACCGCCTGCGACGGTGCATTGAGGTGGACGAGATCAATGGCGTGTTCCTCCACAAGCCTCGAAAGCTCTGCCGGCAGCCCCTCAAGTTCCTTGGCACTGCGGGCCAGCCAATCGGGCGGCGACGAAAGCCAGGTGACTGTGCCGATTGCGGAAGCTTCAGTATGCTGCGCAGGAGAGGGCGCAGGGCCAAGCCCCGCGAAAACGATTGTATGGCCGCCACGCTTCAGCTCGCGGGCGAGGCCCATGGCGTATTGCCAGACGCCCCCTACCGCATCGAGCGTCATGAGGATCCGGTGACGGCCATTGCCCGTCATGCAACGAACCTCTGCGCGTGCGGTTCGGCCGTCCGTTCAGTGCGCAGCCAGTTCGCCAGATCAAACAGGCCTTCGCGCCATCCGACATGGGCATGCCAGTCCATGGCTCTTTGGAGCCGCCGCGTATCGGCTACGAAATAACGCTGATCGCCGACGCGCGGCTCGGCATGGTGGATGTTCACCTCGCCTTGCAGGATGCTTTCAATCTCGGTGAGCACGAGGTTCAGGCTCACGGCATTTTCCGGACCGCCGCCGAGATTGAAGACCTGGCCGTGGAAGCGATCCATGTTGGCCATCAGTCCGCGATAGGCGGCAACGGCATCCGACACATGCAGGATGTCGCGCACCTGATTGCCGTCGCCGAAAATGGTGATCGGCTCGTCGGCCATTGCCCGAATGAGAAAGTGGGCCACCCACCCCTGATCTTCCGTGCCGAACTGGCGGGGGCCATAGATGCAGCTCATCCGCAGCACGGCAGTCGGGATGCCGAAGGATTTTGCGTAATCGAGCACGTACTGGTCGGCGACCCCCTTGGAGCAGCCATAGGGTGTGCTGAAATCGAGCGGCCGGTCTTCGCTAATGCCATGGGTGCGCAGCGCTTCATCCTCGGGCAGGTCGAGGCCGTCGACAGTGCGGATCGCCACGTCTTCAAGCGAGCCGTAGACCTTGTTGGTCGAGGCAAAAACCACCGGGATCCTGCGGCCAGTGCGCCGTACGGCTTCCAGCACGTTGAGCGTTCCACGTGCATTCACTTCGAAATCGTCCACCGGATCGATGAGACTGGTCGTTACCGCCGTTTGCGCGGCCATATGAAATATGCCGCCAGCAGTCTCGACGGCCTCTGCCAGTGCATCTTCGTCACGGATGTCCGCGACGCTGACGCTCAGCCGATTGCCATGCAGCTTCTGTAACCATTCGAGATTGCGGGAGACGCCGGGGCGACTCAGATTGTCGAAAATCGTGACCTGCTCGCCATCCTCAAGCAACGAGTTGGCGAGGTTCGATCCTATGAACCCGCTGCCGCCGATGACCAGCGTTTGGGTGGCTTTGGCATCGTCCGTCATGACACCAACCCCATGGACTCGAGCTCCTTGCGCATCTCGTTGCCCCGGTCGATGGCAACGCTGCCGCGCACCCATTCGACCATTTCGCCGAGGGAATCCTCGAGCAGACTGGTCGGCTCGTAGCCCAGAAGCTCGCGGGCCTTCGAGATATCGGCAAAGCAGTTGCGGATGTCGCCAGCGCGCGCCTTGCCCAAAACCTCGGGCTTGCGGTCCGGCTGCTCCATGGCTTCTGCGAGAAGCGAGGCAACCTGTGAGATCGAATAGGCCTTGCCGCTGCCAATATTGAAAAGCTCGCCAGCCGCTTCAGGTTTTTCCAGCGCGAGGCAGAAGGCGCGTGCAACATCGCGGACATGAACAAAATCGCGCTTCTGTTCGCCATCCTCGAAGACCAGCGGACGCTGGCCATTGGCAAGACGGGAGGCGAAGTTCGCCAGCACTCCCGTATAGGGGTTGGAGAGCGCCTGTCCGGGGCCGAAGACGTTGAAGAGCCGCAGCGCGACAGTTTCGACATTATACGCTTCGCCGAAGATCATCACCTCGCGCTCCTGCGCGTATTTGGTCAGCGCATAGATCGAGGCGAGGTCGACGATCTTCTGTTCGTCGGTGGGGATAGGGGTGAGGGCTTCCCCAGCCGCCGAAACCGGGTCCCATTTCCCTTCACGGATACGGGCCTGGTTGCGGCGCACGTTGGAAAGGCGTTCGCCGGACGGCGTCTCATAAAGACCTTCGCCATAGACGCTCATGGAGGAGGCGACGACAATCCGCTGCACCGGGTTCTTGATGAGGGCTTCTAGCAGGACCGCGGTGCCGAGGTCGTTTGCGCCGACGTAGCGGGCGATCTCATACATGGACTGGCCGACGCCAACTTCTGCCGCGAGGTGAATGACCGCATCTACGCCCTGCAAGCTCTCGGCAACCTTTTCGGCGTCGCGGACATCGCCCTTGACGAGTTCCACACCCTTGGGGACCTGGATTGTCGTCGTGCCGTGCACCTGCTCCACAAGAGCATCGAGAATGCGCACTTCATAACCACGGTGGATCAGCGCCTCGGCAAGATGCCTGCCAATGAAACCACCGCCTCCAGTCACCAGGATTCGCTTCACGGTATTTCCCTCCAAGAGTCCGTTGGTTCCCGAACCTCCGGAGCGCAGCTTTGTTCCTTCTCCGGCTAAGCCAAAAAGCATCAGCATCTTGCCTGCCGGCTAATCAACCAAGGAACATAGCTGCAGATCTCCTGTTAGGCGGGTGTCTGGAGCGAGAAGGATGCGATAATGCGCGTAAGTATGATTGGAGCGGGCTACGTCGGACTGACGACGGGGGTGTGCCTCGCGGAGATGGGACACGAGGTCATCTGTGCAGACATCGATCGGGACCGCATCGCCCATCTTAATGCGGGCAGCACGCCATTCATGGAGAATGGCCTGGCCGAGATGATGTCCCGCAACGTTGCTGCGGGACGTCTTGCTTTTACGGACAATCTGCCGGAAGCGGTGGCCAATCGCGAAATCATCATGATCGCGGTGGGAACGCCCAAGGGTGCGGC
Organism: Nitratireductor aestuarii; assembly: GCF_014641695.1. GTDB lineage: Bacteria > Pseudomonadota > Alphaproteobacteria > Rhizobiales > Rhizobiaceae > Chelativorans > Chelativorans aestuarii. Next base: position 77,583 of record NZ_BMIF01000010.1, read on the forward strand.
CGGGGAGGCGGACCTGTCCTTCGTGCGTGAAGCTGCGCGTCGCATCGCTCCTCACATGTCGCCGAAAACCGTTGTCACGCTGAAGTCGACTGTGGTTGTAGGCACCGCTCGCGAGGTCCGGGAAATCATTGCGGAGGAACGCGGAGCGCTCGATTTCTGGGTCACGTCCAATCCCGAGTTCCTGCGGGAAGGAAGCGCAATACACGATTTCCTCCATCCGGACCGTATCGTTATCGGTGCGGATGACCGGGATGCAGCCGATCGTCTGATCGAACTCTACAAGCCGCTCCTGAGGAGGGACGTGCCGCTGGTGGAGACAGGCACGGAAAACGCCGAACTCATCAAATATGCCGCCAACGCGTTCCTCGCGCTCAAGATCGGCTTCATCAACGACGTTGCAGATCTCTGCGAAAGCATCGAAGGTGATATTCAGGCGGTTGCGCGCGGGATCGGCCTCGACAAGCGGATTGGCCCGAGCTTCCTGGCGCCCGGACCCGGCTATGGAGGCTCATGCTTTCCGAAGGATACGGAGGCCTTTGTCGCCACGGGCCGCGCTCACTATGCGCCGCAGCCGCTGATCGAGGCGGTGATCGATCGCAATGCCAAGCGCCGCCGCCGGATCGCCGAACGCATTCTGGACGAGCTGCAGACTGCCCGCAGACCCACCGTCACTGTGCTGGGCGTTGCGTTCAAAGCGGATACCGATGACGTGCGGGAGTCGCCGGCGCTCTACATCATCCCCTACCTGCAGGAAAAGGGTGTGACAGTCCGGGCGTTCGATCCGTGGGCAGCAGCCAATGGAGCGAAGCTTCTGCCGGACGTGGAATGGTACAACGATCCCTATGAAGCAGCTGAGGGAGCGCATCTCACGGCGATCCTTACGGAATGGAACATGTTCCGCACATTGGACCTCAAGCTCATGGCTGAGCGGATGAGAAAGCGTGTGCTCTTCGATTGCCGTAATATCCTTGATCCCGAAACAGTGATAGAGCACGGCTTCCGGCATTTGAGCATTGGCCGCGCGACCCTGCCACGTGACGGATTTGCCCGCAGAGCCACGGAAGCAGCTCCCGCCCGAAACCTTCTTGCGACCTCTGCGAAACGATCCTGAATGCTACGCAAATCCTGCGCGACATGTTGACATAAAGATGTCTTTATGTGAAAAGCCGGAGTGGCCGCCACATAAGGAAGAGACATGTCGCAACATTCTTCATCGCTGGATGACCTGCTGGGTCCAGTCGCCAAGCCTGACGGATCGGAAGTACTGGCGGCGCTCACCGCAGCGGCGCGTGAACGCATCCTCATCCTTGACGGCGCCATGGGCACCCAGATTCAGGGTCTTGGCTTTGACGAGGACCATTTCCGCGGCCAGAGGTTCATCGGCTGCGAATGCCACCAGAAGGGCAACAATGATCTCCTGATCCTCTCGCAACCTTCCGCGATCGAGGAAATCCACTACCAGTACGCCATTGCCGGCGCAGACATTCTGGAGACGAACACGTTCTCCTCGACCCGCATTGCGCAGGCTGACTACGGCATGGAAGATGCCGTCTACGACCTGAACCGTGAAGGTGCTCGTCTGGTGCGCCGCGCCGCCATCCGTGCGGAGCGCGAGGACGGCAAGCGCCGCTTCGTGGCTGGCGCCCTTGGGCCGACGAACCGTACCGCTTCGATTTCGCCGGATGTAAACAATCCCGGCTTCCGAGCGACTTCCTTCGACGAGCTGCGTCTCGCCTACGCCGAACAGCTGCGCGGCCTGATCGACGGCGGCGCCGACATCATCCTGATCGAGACGATCTTCGATACGCTGAACGCCAAGGCCGCGATCTTCGCCTGCGAAGAAATCTATGCGGAGAAGGGCATCCGGCTGCCGATCATGATTTCCGGCACGATCACGGACCTTTCCGGCCGTACGCTTTCCGGCCAGACGCCGACTGCCTTCTGGCACTCGATCCGCCACGCAAAGCCGTTCACAGTTGGCCTCAACTGCGCCCTCGGTGCTGCTGCGATGCGCCCGCACATCGCGGAGCTTTCAAGCGTTGCCGATACGTTCATCTGCGCCTATCCGAATGCCGGTCTTCCGAACGCCTTTGGCCAGTATGATGAGACGCCGGAACTGATGGCTGCCCAGCTTGGCGAATTTGCCCGTGAAGGGCTCGTCAACGTCGTTGGCGGCTGCTGCGGCTCTACGCCGGACCATATCCGCACCATTGCGGACGCGATCCGCGGACTTGCCCCTCGCAAGCCAGCCGAGCATCGCCCGCTGATGATGCTGTCGGGCCTCGAGCCGTTCACGCTTACCGAGGACATTCCGTTCGTCAACGTCGGCGAGCGCACGAACGTCACGGGTTCGGCCAAGTTCCGCAAGCTCATCACGTCCGGCGACTATGCCAGCGCGTTGGTGGTTGCCCGCGACCAGGTGGAGAACGGCGCCCAGATCATCGACATCAACATGGACGAGGGCCTGATCGATTCCAAACGGGCGATGGTCGAGTACCTCAACCTGATCGCCGCCGAGCCGGATATTGCGCGCGTGCCGATCATGATCGACTCCTCCAAGTGGGAGGTAATCGAGGCTGGTCTGAAGTGCGTGCAGGGCAAGCCGATCGTCAATTCGATTTCGCTGAAGGAAGGCGAGGAATCCTTCCTGCATTATGCAAGGCTCTGCCGCATGTATGGCGCAGCCGTCGTTGTCATGGCCTTTGACGAGCAGGGACAGGCGGACACCAAGGAACGCAAGGTTTCGATCTGCACCCGCGCCTACAAGCTCTTGACGGAGAAGGTGGGCTTCCCGCCGGAAGACATCATCTTCGATCCGAACATCTTTGCGGTGGCGACCGGCATCGAGGAGCACGACAACTACGGCGTCGACTTCATCGAGGCTGCTGGCGAGATCACGCGCACGCTGCCGCATGTGCATGTGTCCGGCGGTGTCTCCAACCTCAGCTTCTCGTTCCGTGGAAACGAGCCGGTTCGCGAGGCCATGCATGCCGTGTTCCTGTACCATGCGATCCAGAACGGCATGGACATGGGCATCGTCAATGCCGGTCAGCTCGCCGTCTACGAGTCCATCGATCCTGAACTGCGCGAGGCCTGCGAGGACGTGGTCCTCAACCGTAAGCCGAAGGCCGGCGGCACCGCGACTGAGCGGATGCTGGAAATCGCCGAGCGCTACAGGGGCTCTGGCGGCAAGGATGCCAAGGAGAAGGATCTCTCGTGGCGCGAATGGCCAGTCGAGAAGCGTATCGAGCATGCACTCGTCAACGGCATCACCGAGTATATCGATGCCGATACGGAAGAGGCGCGGCTGAAGGCTGAGCGTCCGCTGCACGTCATCGAGGGGCCGTTGATGGCCGGCATGAACGTCGTTGGCGATCTGTTCGGCTCCGGCAAAATGTTCCTGCCGCAGGTGGTGAAGTCGGCTCGCGTGATGAAGCAGGCTGTCGCGGGTCTGTTGCCGCACATGGAAGCCGAGAAGCTCGCCAATCAGGCAAATGGCGTTGATAACGGCGAACGCCAGACTGCCGGCAAGATCCTGCTCGCAACCGTCAAGGGCGACGTGCATGACATCGGCAAGAACATCGTCGGCGTCGTGCTGGCCTGCAACAACTATGAGATCATCGATCTCGGCGTGATGGTGCCGGCAACCAAGATCCTGCAGACCGCTATCGATGAGAAGGTGGACATCATCGGCCTTTCGGGCCTGATCACGCCTTCGCTCGACGAGATGGTTCACGTTGCTTCGGAAATGGAGCGCGAGGGTTTTGACATTCCGCTCCTGATCGGTGGCGCTACCACCAGCCGTGTCCACACGGCGGTGAAGATCCATCCGGCCTACGACCGGGGGCAGGCGGTGCACGTCAATGACGCAAGCCGCGCGGTGGGTGTCGTCTCCGCACTTCTTTCTGAGGGCAAAGACGAGTTCGTCCGCTCGCTGCAGGCGGAGTATCAGAAGGTGACCGACGCCCACCACCGGGCCGAGGCCGACAAGCTGCGGCTACCGCTTGCCAAGGCTCGCGCCAATCCGCACCGGATCGACTGGGCTGCCTACGAGCCGCCGGTTCCGTCTTTCCTCGGCGTGAAGACCTTCAAGAGCTGGGATCTTGAGGAGCTTGCCCGCTACATCGACTGGACGCCATTCTTCCAGACGTGGGAGCTGAAGGGGCGTTACCCGAAGATCCTCGAGGACGAGAAGCAGGGACCGGCAGCGCGCCAGCTTTGGGAAGACGCTCAGGCGATGCTGAAGAAGATCATCGATGAGAAGTGGTTCGCGCCGAAGGCGGTTGTCGGCTTCTGGCCGGCCAATGCCGTCCAGGACGACATCAAGGTCTATACCGACGAGAACCGCTCGGAAGAACTTGGCACCTTCTACACGCTACGCCAGCAGCTGACGAAGCGTGACGGCAAGCCGAATGTGGCGCTTTCCGACTTCGTGGCGCCCCGCGAGAGTGGCAAGCGCGACTACGTCGGCGGCTTTGTCGTGACGGCGGGTATCGAAGAGGTGGCGATCGCGGAACGTTTCGAGCGCGCCAACGACGACTACAGCTCGATCCTGGTGAAAGCGCTGGCCGACCGCTTCGCCGAAGCCTTCGCGGAGCGGATGCACGAATATGTCCGCAAGGAGCTCTGGGGCTATGCGTCCGATGAGAACCTTTCGAACGAGGATCTGATCTCGGAAGGTTACAAGGGCATCCGCCCGGCTCCAGGCTATCCGGCGCAACCGGATCACACCGAGAAGGTGACGCTGTTCCGCCTGCTCGATGCCGAGGCGAACGCTGGCGTTGAGCTGACCGAGAGCATGGCCATGTGGCCGGGCTCTTCCGTCTCCGGCCTCTATCTCTCGCATCCCGAAAGCTACTATTTCGGCGTCGCCAAGGTGGAGCGCGATCAGGTGGAAGACTATGCCCGCCGCAAGGGCATGGAGATCGCCGAGATCGAGCGCTGGCTCGGGCCGGTCCTCAACTACCTGCCTTCTTCCTATGCGGAGGCCGCCGAATAGGCGATCCACATTGCGACTTAAATTCCAGGCCGGAGCGTCCACAAACGTTCCGGCCTGTTCCTTTTTTGGCGGGAAATTTCTTGCCAAAGGCGTCCTGATGCTGCCCAATAAAACCGAATGTGCCCGGGAAAAATATCAGCCCGGACCATGAGGAGATGCAAGGGGAGCGCGGTGACAGAAACCTTTACAGCACTGATGATCGAGGATGCGGATGGCAAGCCGCGGGCGGGCTTCAAGACGATCTCGCTTGCCGACCTGCCGGACCATGACGTTCTGGTCGAGGTCGCCTATTCGAGCCTCAACTACAAGGACGGGCTGGCCGTGACAGGCAAGAGCCGTATCGCGCGCAAGCTGCCGATGGTGGCGGGCGCCGATCTTGCCGGAACCGTGGTGGAATCCCGCTCGCCGGACTGGAGGGCAGGGGACAAGGTCGTCGTCAACGGCTGGGGCATGTCTGAGACCGAGTGGGGCGGCTATTCGCGCTTCCAGCGGGTGAAGCCGCAATGGCTGACACGGCTGCCGGATGCATTCTCGCTCGAGCAGGCCATGGCAATCGGCACGGCCGGCTACACGTCCGCACTCTGCGTCAATGCACTCGAAGACTGGGGCATGATCAAGCCGGATGCCGGCGAGGTTCTGGTGACGGGAGCTGCGGGCGGCGTCGGCTCGGTTGCCGTCGCGCTGCTGGCGAACCGTGGCTACAACGTCGTTGCCTCGACCGGTCGGCCGGAGACGCATGACTATCTGTCATCGCTCGGCGCAAAAGGCTTCATCGACCGTAACACACTGACGGAGAAGGGTGGTCCGCTGCAGAAGGAACGCTGGGCTGGCGCTGTCGATACGGTCGGTTCCACGACGCTCGTCAATGTGCTGGGGCAGACCGTCTATGGCGGCGCGGTCGCGGCCTGCGGTCTTGCCGGCGGCTTCGATCTGCCCGGAACGGTGATGCCGCACATCCTGCGGGCAGTCACGCTTATCGGCGTCGACTCCGTCATGGCTCCACACGCCAAGCGTGATCGCGCCTGGGCGACGCTGGCCGAAAGCCTCGATCCGGATGCGCTCTCTCGTATCACGCAAGTGGAGCCGCTGGAACGCGTGCCGGAACTGGCAGCCGAAATTTTGGCGGGTCGCATTCAGGGCCGCGTGGTCGTACGCATTGCCTGAACCAAGCTAAGTCGCTGAGTTTAAACAGTAAGTTGACGTGTATACATGAAGTTCCGGCGGCAGGTTGAGCGGATAAAGCTGTATACACGGGCATAGGTCAGGAGATCCGGGTGGCAAACAAGTTCGAGATCGGCCTCGAAAAAACGCCGGCAAACTATCAGCCCCTGACGCCGCTCACTTACCTGGAGCGGGCCGCCAAGGTCTTCCCTGATCGGATCGCCGTCATCCATGGAGAGACGCAGCGGACCTACCGCGACTTCTGGCGGCGGTCGCGCCAGCTGGCCTCAGCTCTGGCGCAAAATGGCGTGGGGAAGGGCGACACGGTGTCCGTGATGCTCTCCAACACGCCCGCCATGCTGGAGGCGCACTACGGCGTGCCGATGGTCAAGGCCGTGCTGCATTCTCTCAACACGCGGCTCGACGCGGCGATCATCGCCTTCCAGCTGGACCACGCCGAGACGAAAGTGCTGATCGTCGACCGCGAATTCTCCGGCGTGATGAAGGAGGCGCTGGAACTCGCCAAGGTGAAGCCGCTGGTGATCGATTACGACGATCCGGACTATGGATCGGACGCGGTCTATCCCAAGGGCGACCCCATTGGCTCGATGGAATACGAAGCGTTTCTGGCGACGGGTGATCCGGACTTCGCCTGGTCGATGCCGGACGACGAATGGGATGCGATCTCGCTCAACTATACGTCAGGCACGACGGGCAATCCCAAGGGCGTTGTCTATCACCACCGTGGCGCAGCCCTCATGGCTTATGCCAATACCATCCACGCCAACATGGGCCGCTATCCAGTCTATCTCTGGACGCTGCCGATGTTCCACTGCAACGGCTGGTGTTTCCCGTGGACGCTCGCCGTGACCGGAGGAACGCACGTCTGTCTGCGCTGGGTCCGCGCCAAGGCCATGTATGACGCGATCGCCGACCATGGGGTGACGCACCTTTGCGGCGCGCCCATTGTCATGTCGCTCTTGATCAACGCGTCTGCTTCCGAAAAGCGGGAATTCCCGCAGACGGTGACGTTCAACACGGCTGCTGCTCCGCCGCCTGAAGCCGTGCTGCGGGGCATGGCCGAAGCTGGATTTGCCGTGACGCATCTCTATGGTCTTACGGAGACGTACGGCCCGGCCGTGGTCAACGAGTGGAACGAGGCCTGGGACGATCTTCCCGCGTCCGAACGCGTGACCAAGAAGGCCCGGCAGGGTGTTCGCTACGCCGCGCTGGAAGGTCTGCAGGTTATGGATTCCACCACGATGGAGCCGGCGCCTGCTGATGGCGAGACGATCGGCGAAGTCATGTTCCGCGGCAACATCGTCATGAAGGGTTATCTGAAGAACCCGGAAGCCACCGAACAGGCCTTCGCCGGCGGCTGGTTCCATTCGGGCGATCTCGGCGTCATGCATCCGGACGGCTACATTCAGCTCAAGGATCGCGCCAAGGACATCATCATCTCCGGCGGCGAAAACATCTCATCGATCGAAGTCGAGGACGCGCTCTACAAACATCCGGCTGTGGCGGCCTGTGCCGTGGTCGGCCGCGCCGACGAGAAATGGGGCGAAACGCCGATCGCCTATGTGGAACTAAAGCCCGGCAAGAGTGCCACGGAAGCCGAGCTCATCGAGCACTGCCGCAACACGCTTGCGCGCTTTAAGGTGCCAAAGGCGGTGATCTTCGCGGAAATCCCGAAGACGTCGACGGGCAAGATCCAGAAGTTTGCGCTTCGCGAAATGGCAAAGCACGGGCAGTAGAAGAAGCGCTAATTGTTGACGGCGATGATCTTCACGGTGTCATTGCCGCCAATGCCTGAGAACCAGATCTCGCCGTCGCCGATCATCACGCCCTGCCAGTTGGCAAAGAGATCTTCGTAGCGCTGCTTCGCGACAGCGTCCTTGATCTTGCGCGTGATGATCTTGCCGTAGTCGGCGACAAAGCGCTTCTTGTCCCGGATCCTCACTTTCTTGCCGCCGATCCTCGTCTCGAACGGGTAGTCGACCATGGCGGCGACGGCCTGCCTGTCGTCAGCCGCTATCGCCTTCTGCAGTTGCTCAAGAAAAGCGCGATACTGCTTATGCGCGCCAAACAGCTCATCGAGCCGTTGGTCCACTTCCGTCACCGTCTGCGCGGAAGTTACTGATGCGCTGGCGCAGGCGATAAGCATCGCCGCCAAAACCATTCTGAGTGATTTGCACATGGCCGCTCCAACCAGGTAGGGGAGGGAAGTGTAACTTACCTATGCTTCCCCCCGTCAAGACTAATCCTGATCGTACCTGCGCGAGATGTAGATCTGCGCCGGGACGATCAGCAGCAGAAGCACGCCGGAGAACATCACCGCGAGAGCCGCCGTGCCGGGCAGGTTCGGGAACTGCCAGAGATTGAGCAGCGTCGAGGCCACCACCGTGTTGGCAAGCGTCATCAGCATCAGCGGTACCGTCAGGTCGCGCGCGGCATGGGCAAAGGACCAGAGCCAGAGGTTGATGGCCTGGGGCGCTATCAGCGGCAGCACGATCGTGCGGAGCGAGGTGAGCCAGCTCGCGCCGCTGATCATTGCCGCATTCGCAAGCTCCCGGTTCAGCTGCATCAGCGTCGTCGCCATGGTGCGCGTGCCGAAGGCGAGGAAGATCGTGACATGCGCCACGACCATGATCCACACCGTGCCGTAGAGCGGCGTCTTCAGATAGATGAGCAGGATGCCGAGCACCATGACGATCGGCGGCACGGTCATCGGGATGAAGGAGAGGGCGTCGATGACGCGGCCCACGCCGTCATTGCGATAGACCGAGAGCCAGCCGGTGAAGAAGCAGAGCAGGACCGTGAGCGTCGCCGTTGCCACCACCATCAGCGCCGTGTTCCAGAGTGCGCGCAGGATGGCGTTGTTCTCGAGGATCGTGCGGTAGACGTCGAGGCTTGCCTCCGACAGCGTCTCGAGGCTCGGTGGGCGGTAGGTGGGGAAGAGGCTCGCCCAGATCATCATGAGCAGCGGCAGAGCCATGATCAGGCAATAGCCCCAGACGGCAGCGGCGACCGGGTATTTCCAGGCGCCAAGCTGTACCCGCTTCGGGCGGAATGCCTTGCCGGAGACGACGCGGAACCTTTCCTGCACACGCGTCAGCCGGAGATAGGCCCACACCAGAATCGAGGCGAGCGCCAGCAGAACGACACCGAAGGCGCCTGCAGCGCCATAGCGAGGGACGCCGACATCCGGCGCGGTCAGGAGATAGATGCGGGTCGAGACCACCGGCACCTTCGCCGTCATGCCGATGACAAGCGGCAGGTCAAAGGTCTGGATCACCGCCATCAGCATGTAGATGGCGCTGGACAGGAGTCCGGGCAGCAGCAACGGCATGGTGATCGAGCGCAGCACCGTCGAGCGGCGCGCGCCATGAACGGAGCCCGCGAGTTCCAGCTGCGGATCCATGTTGCGCAGCACGCCGGAGATCATGATGAAGGAGGTCGGCACCAGCGCAATCGTCGTGGTGATGACGAGGGCAGGGAATGTGTAGATCTGGAAGAGGGCGCCCTCGATGCCGAAGAGCTGCCGCGCCCAGAGGTTCAGCACACCAGAGCCCGGGTTCGCAAGCAGGATCCAGCCGAAACCCACGATCAGCGCAGGGATGGTCATCCAGGTGAACATCACCGTACGCAACAGGAAGCGCCCCGGCATGTCGGTGCGCTCGGTCAGGTAAGCGAGGACGGTGGCCACGACCAGCGCAAGCACCGTGCTGCTTCCCGCATAGATGATCGTATTCGAGAGGATCGTCAGAGAATTCTTGCTCGTGAAGAGCGTGACGAAATTGGCGAAGGTGACGTCTGTGCTTTCAAGCGGCAGCTGGCCTGCCGGCAGGAGCGAGGTCCTGAGGAGCACCAGGAGCGGCAGCACCACCAGCGCGAGCACGATGGCGAAGACCAGCACCGTGACCGGCCTTTGAAGCGGAATGCCTCCCTTTACGGCAGCCGTCATGGCGCAGGCTCTTCGGCTGGAACGATGATGCAATGGGCCGGATCGATCCAGGCGTTGAATGAACTGCCAACCTCCACGCGCTGGTAGGGGCTCGTGACCTGCAGGACAGGAAAATCGCCGGAGCGCAGCCGAACCTCCTGGCTGTCGCCGAGAAAGGTGACGCTTTCAACCGTCGCCGGAAAGGAGTTGCCGTCCAGTTCTCCGGCAACTATGGCGTTGGGGCGCAGGATCAGCGCCGCCTTGCCGCCATCGGCGATTGCATTGCCGGCGATGCCACGGAAGAGGCCGAGTTCCGTTCCGATGACAACCTCATCGCCGGCCCGCGCGGATCCCTGCACAACGCCATCCACGACGGTGCTGCGGCCCATGAAGGTGGCCGTGAACACGCTGTTCGGCCGCTTGTAGATGTCTTCAGGTGTGCCGAGTTGCACCGCTTCGCCGGCCCGCATCAGCATCACCCGGTCCGACATGCCCATGGCTTCCACCTGGTCATGCGTCACGAAAATGGTGGTGATGTTCAGCGCCTTGACGAGGTTGCGGATTTCCTCACGCATGGCATCGCGCAGCTTGGCGTCGAGGTTGCTGAGTGGTTCGTCGAGCAGAAGCAGGCGAGGGGCATGGACCAGCGCGCGGGCAAGCGCCACACGCTGCTGCTGCCCACCGCTCAGCATGGGCGAGGGGCGTTCAGCCAGATGATCGAGCTTCACCATGGCGAGGCTCTGCATCACCGCCTTGCGGATTTCCGTTTCAGTCAGTTTCCTGCGGCCGTGACGGAGCGGATAGGCGACGTTCTCAAACACCGTCATATGCGGCCATATGGCGTAGGACTGGAAGACCATGCCGAGGTTGCGCAGATTGGGCGGAACGACGATCCTGCGTTCAGACGAAAAGACGTCCTCGCCACCCATGGCGATGCGCCCCGCGTCCGGCGTCTCGAGGCCCGCGACCGACTGCAGCGTGGTCGTCTTCCCACAACCGCTCGGCCCCAGCAGCGTGAAGAACTCGCCCTCCTTCACCGAGAAGGAGACATTGTTCAGTGCAACGGCAAGCCCCTTGCCACCTTTTTCCGCGTAGACTTTTCGCAGCCCCTCAACGGTCAGCATACGGGCGGTTCCTCCAGGTATCGAAATGCGATGACTGGCCGACAACTACGGTCGGCCAGTTTGTTGTTATTCTCGCCCGCCGGGTTTAGCGGTTCGTCAGCATGTCCGAGATTTCAGCGCGGGTTTCAGCGGCAGCCGAGCTGTTGGCGAGGCTGTCTTCCTCCAGAATCTTGGCGCCCTTGGCCTTGGCGTCCTCCACCATCTTTGCCAGCGGCGAACCAACGTCTGCGGCACGCGGCAGCTTCTCGAACTCTTCCACCACGCTCATGCCTTCGCTCACCAGCCATGCGGCAAACAGGCGGGCGGCATTCGGGTTCGGCGCGGTCTCGGGCACGTAGATGAATGTGTGGTTGAGCGCGACGTAGTCGTCGAACAGCTTGAACTTCACGCCTTCCGTGCGCTGGGCAATGTGGAAGGCGGAGAGACCAACCGGCACCTGGCCGATCGCCACGGCGCGGGTGGCTGCAGCGGTTCCGCGCTCAAGCACCGGCTCGTTGTCGAGCGTCTTTTCGGCCATCTCCAGCGTTGCATCCTTGCCGACCGCGAAGGTGTAGTAGTCGAGCGGGTTCAGCGCCAGCGAATTGACAGAGAACTTGCCCTTCCACTTCGGGTCAAACAGCTCCGCCCAGCTCGACGGTACCTCTTCGTCCGCGATCAGGTTCGGGTTCCAGGAGATGCCATAAGCCACGTCAACGATCGGCAGCACATAGCCGCGCAGGTCTTCCATCGGACGATTAGCAATTTCGTCAAAGCCGTTGAGTTCCTTGCCAAATACCTCGGCCCAAGGGTAGGGCTTTACGATATCGCGGTCCTTCAGCACCATCACTTCCTGCGGGCCGCCGTTGCCGACGATGTCGACGCTGCCGGCAGCGCCGGCTTCCGCGATGAGCCGCGTACCGGTCTGCACCGGATTGGTCGGCGTCCACTCGATGCGCAGGTTGAGACCGAAACGCTCGTTGAACGCCTTGATCAGCGCCTGATGGCCTTCCGGCACGCCGGGCGACGAAATCGCGATGAAGAGGGCGCCTTCCTCCTTGGCCTTTGCCACAACCTCATCGAACGTCTGCGCCGCCTGAGCCAGCGCAGCATGCGACAGCATCAAACTTGCCGCCGTAGCCAGAGCGCTGGTCATCGTGAACTTCAATCTCATGGTTTCCTCCTGTGATGAGACTGTCTGTCTAAGTTGCTATTTCCGCTGTCATTTCATGGTTCGCAGGTCAAGCAGCCGACGCGTCTTGCCAGTCGAACCGATCTGTATCAGCGGTGCAAGTTCTTCCTTTTCAAAAACCTCCACCTTCACCTTGACCGAAAGGTCCTTGTGAAGCCGGGCCTGCAGATCCGCCACGATTGCCGCCTTGTCGATCTCCGGCGAGCGGCGCTCCACCCGCACGGCCATTTCGGTGCGGGCCGACAGACCTTCGCCCTCGGTAAAGGCCACGCAGATGAATTCGCCGGTGAGGCGAGGGTCCTCGCGCACCGCCGGCTGGCAGGCCATGGGGTAGACGTTGGTACCGCGCAGCTTCACCATCTCGTCGCTGCGGCCGAGGAAGCTCGAGAGCTTGGTGGAGCAGAGCCCGCAGCTGCACTGCTGGCGCGGATAGATCTTCATCAGGTCGCGCAGGTCGTAGCGGATCATCAGCGGCGCGGTGCGGTAGAGGCTGGTGATAACCATATTGCCGGTCTCGCCAAAGCCGAGCGGCTTTCCGGTTTCCACGTCCTGCACTTCCACATAGGCTGTGTCTTCCGCCACGTGGCGGCCATCCTGCGCCTCGCATTCGTACGCGATGTGGCCCACTTCATGGGTGCCGTAGTTGTCGTAGACGGGGCAGCCCCAGGCGTCTTCCAGGGCCTTGCGCAGCACATTGTTGGTGTCCGTGCCGAGGAAGGCGTGCAGGCGTCCGGTCTTCAGCGAGCGCAGGTCGAAACCGATCTCCTGCGCCACATCGGCCAGCCGCGCGAAATATTCGCCACGGCCGAACCAGGCGCGCGTGCCCACCTTGAGTGCGTATTCCAGCTGCTTTTCAGACGGCGTGATGAGGCCTGAACCGGTATTGAGCGGAATGGCGCCAAGCCAGTGGTGGCAGGCGTAGGTCGCGCAATAGGCCGCGTTGGTGAGGCCCATCGTATAGGTGATCTGCACGGTATCGCCCGGCCGCGATCCCTGCGCCCACATGGCTCGTGCGGCCTGGATGCCCTGAACTTCGAGCGCCCGCGGATCGAACAAGGTCATGCGGGGAAAGCCGGTGGTGCCGCCGGAGGTGTGGATTTTCCACGGCGTGCGGGCAAAATCTTCCTTCGTCATAGGCTGATGACTGCCGAACGGCGGATGTTCCGCAATCGCGTCTTTCAGATCGTCGCTGGTAAAGGACGGGATCTTCGTGATGTCGTCGAGCGAGCGAATGTCACCCGGCTCCAGACCCACGGCGCGCCAGCGGTTGACATAGAAGGGCACGTTCCAGCCCTCGGCCACGCGGGCCAGGAAGCGGCTGTTCTGCAAGGCCCGTATTTCCTCGTCGCCAAGACGCCCGTTCTTCTGGCGGTAGAGCGGCTCAGGCGGGTAGTCGTCCATGAGCTGTTGCCAATTGACGCTCTGCCAGTAATACGGAACAATCGTGTCCGACACGTCCATTTGCACGGGGTCACTCTCCTCGAATTTCGATATTTTCAGCACGTCAGCGAAGGAATTCATTTGATGTCAGCCCCGCAAGAAACGCAGGGAACGCAGATTCTCGACCGGACCGTCGGCATCCTTCGCTCGGTGTCCTATGGCGGCGATGCGGGTGCGCGGCTGTCCGACATTGCGGCCGACTGCAATCTTCCGGCACCCACGGTGCGGCGTATTCTGAAGCGGCTTGTGGAGCTCGGCATGCTGGCGCAGGACGCGGAAACCCGGCGCTATTTCGTCGGCACGTTTCTCTCTGAACTTTCCGAGCGCACGCCGCATTACGGCAACGTCTTCGAGCCCTACATGCCCTTCGTCGACGAGGTTCACGCGGGCTGCGGCGACACGATCTACCTGCTCGCCCAAAGCGGCCACGACTGCTACTGCGCCTGCCGCAAGGAAGCCTCCTATGCGATCCGAATGGGAACGCTCCAGGCAGGGCAGCGCCTGCCGCTCGGCATCGGAGCGGGCAGTGTGGCTGCCATGGCCGATCTGCCGGACGACGATATCGAATTCATCATCCGCGACAACATCATGCGCTACCGGCGCTATGGCGATGACTTTCCCGACCGGCTGCGCCGCATGATCGAGGATACGCGCCGGGACGGTTTCTGCTTCTCGCCAAGCCCGGTGACGCCGGAGGTCTATGGATTGGGCGTCCTGCTGCCGCGCGTCGGCACAGCTCCGCGGTTGGGAATATCGGTCGCGACCGTTCGCTCGCGTCTTGAAGGCGATGCGCGCAGAATGCGCCTGGAGCTGATTGAACGCGCGATCGAGCGCCACCTCAGTTCGGACAACTCCTCGCACTAATTCCATATCATGGAACATTACAGCCAATTCCTCCCCAGGAGATTTGATGCTATCTCGGGGGGATTGGCTAATCAAGTGCGATCAGGCACCATAAGGGCGCTATTCCACCGATCGCATATTCCACATTATGGAACTTATGAATTGAAGAGGGGCCGGCAAGGGACAAAAAAAGGAAGGCGGAGCGCGCCTTCCTTCCTGGTGAAGCATCGCTGTGCTTGTGAGCCTTATGCGACGTTGATGCCTTCGTCGGCGAAAACCTTGCGGGCCGTCGGCCGAGCCTTGAGCGCTTCGTAGTAAGCCTTGAGGTTTGCCGGAACTTCCATACCCGCCCGGTCGATGATCCAGAACAAGAAATAGAACAGCGCGCTGTCGGCGATGGTGAGACCGTCGCCGATCAGGAACGGACGGTCTCCCAGACCTTCTGCGATCTGAGCCAGGCCCTTGTTGATGATCGCCTTGCCAGCTTCACGGATGGCCGCGTGTTCTGCTTCGTTCTCGCAGAACTTGGCCGGCCGGAAGATGCGGCCAAAGCCCTGTGCGTGCAGCGTGCCGACGATGTATTCCACCAGTTCCATCATCCGAACCTCGCCATCGAGGTCTGCCGGAATGAGGTTCTTCTCGGGATTTGACTTTGCGAGCCACGTCGCAATTGCCGGATACTCGGTCAGGACCGAACCATCGTCGCGCAGCAGCGCCGGTACCTTCGACTTCGGGTTGACGCGCAGGTACTCGGCCTCGTACTGAGCGCCCGATGCGAGATCGACGCGTGCGAGTTCATAAGGCTTGCCGATTTCTTCGAGCAAAAGATGGATACCCAGCGAACAGGCGCCGGGTGCATAAAACAACTTCATAACGACTCCAGACATTCAGCGAGAAAATCGCTCTTGGCAGCACCCACTTATAACGACGGTTGGTCCCAGTACAGATCGCCGCGACGAACTTTCCACTTGACCATTCAGCCTTCGCATGCGCAAAAGAATTTCAGAATGCAGTGCACAATAATGCGGCTATAAAATAGCCCAAATTCTTGCGCAGCTTGCAGATCTGTCCCCCATGCCGAGCTATTAAACTTGCTACCCAAAGTATGCGATGAAGCGCGCCAGCAAGTTTTAGGGAGAGTAACAGCCGATGAGTATTACCCGCCGCGCATTTCTTGGCGCAGCCGCAGCTGCACCATTTTTGACGAGCTTCTCGGTTCGTGCTTCGGATGCACCAATCAGCCTTTACGTGCCTTATGGCGCCGGCGGCCCGGTGGACGGCATCAGCCGCTTCCTTGCCGATGGCCTGACCAAGGCCATGGGACGGACGTTCCTGGTGGAGAACCGTCCGGGCGGCAACGGCATCGTAGCGGCACAGTTCGTCGCTTCGTCGCGTCAGCCTGAGACCTCCCTCTTCGTTGCAGGCACAGGCCCCTTCTCGCTCAACCTGCTGCTGCGCAGCCGCCTGCCCTTCACTCGCGAACAGTTCAAGCCGGTCTCGCTGGTTGCAGACGGCCCGCTGGCCATCACGGTTTCCGCCAAGAACCCGGCGCAGGACCTCAAGACCTTCGTTGACAATGCCAAGGCCAGCGGCAAGGCACAGCGCTTCGGCACCTTCGGCCCGGGCAGCCTCAGCCAGCTCTTCGGCGCGCTCGTCAACCAGGAACTCGGCTTCGATGTTGCCGAGGTGGCCTACAAGACCACCGCTGAAGAAGTGCGCGACATCATCGCCGGCCAGGTTGACTTCTCGGTTTCGTCGCCGCTGGGCGTTCTCGGCCAGATCCGCGCCGGTGAAATGCGCATGCTTGCCGTCGCCCGTGACGAGCGCACGACGCAGCTGCCTGACGTTCCGACCTTCAAGGAACTCGGCCACCCTGCCCTCACCGCGAGCTTCTGGACCGGCATTCTCGCGCCGACCGGCATGCCGGACGAGCTGGTCACCGAAATCAATGCTGCAATCGACCAGGTTCTCGCCGATCCCAAGACGGACGAGTTCCTTGACCGCCTCGGCCAGTACAAGATTGGTGGCGCACCGCAGGTGTTCGCCGACCAGCTTGCCAAGGACGAGCAGCAGTGGGGCGGGATCATCAAGGCGCGCAACTTCGCGCTCTGATGTAGCGAGAGCGCCCTGCGGCGCTCCTGCACAAAAAGAGTGGATCTGTTTTCCTCCCGATCACAGCAGAATCCAACCTGACAAACACTTAAGGCCGGAGACGATCCCGGCCTTTTTTATATGGACCGCTTACTCGGTGAACAATTTGTTAGTCTATAGTTGATATTTATCACCCATTCCTAGATTTTTGTTCTATGTTACGATTATATAACAGTACATAATGCTTAATCCAATTTGTTCATCATTGCCATCTTATGTTGGTCTGCAGCGTCTTACCGAGCATGATAAGCCCGCGTCGGTTGCTATTCCCTCGGGGAAAAGGTTGCACGAAGATCCCGGTTCCTTGGAAGGTGCCGACGAAAGCGCCGCCGGGCCATCTTCAGCAAAGTCTGCTCGGATTGCAGAAAGCGTCCACCTGGCGGCCATAAAGAAGCATATGGAGGAGGTCTATGACCTCGATCATCAATTCGCAGTCGAAGCGATAGCAAACCGTTATTTCGGTAAGCGCGTTGATTTTGGGCAAGAGGGGTACATCAGCGATGCGGAACGCATGCAGAAAGCAGACCAGCTCATAAACGATGCCGCAGAGTTCCTGCGCAACAGCCGTTTAACCTGGAATTTCGACCTGGACCTATTAAACTTTCAGGCCTTCATCTCGTCCCAGGGGCAAATGCTCACAATCCATGACAAAGACACTTACGAAGCTGACGTTAACAGGGATTTCGACATCCTGTCGGCGCTCAGTTCAGATGCAGACGAGAGAGAAATTCGCCTGATTGTGGAGGGTGATTACTTTCGCTCATCCGATCTTGAACCAATGATCAACAATGAAGCGAAGGGTGGAGATATTATTCATCCAAAATATTTCTCTCTGGACTGGCTTGAACTTAATGAAGGTGGCGCCAGTTTCAACTATGGATCGAGCTACGCGGTACTGAAAGATCACGTCAAGGAACTATGCTCCATCACACCTTATGATTCTTTAGCGCTCCATAACGATCGAGCTACCGAGGTCGAAATGCTCGCAGAAGATTTCCTCGACAGGCGTCCAGATATTGCAAGTTATTTTGATTTGTCTACTTTCGAGAACATGGTTCGGCTTTTCTGCCAGCTGACCGAAAAGGATTTTCGGTCGGGGCCCGACCCTGACAAAGACGACGCACAGACCCCCCGCTACTGCCGATTGGACGCGATTATCGAGCAGGCTACTGACCATCCACTGACAGAAGCGCAGAAGGTTTCCGCACAAGAAGCTAGGGATCGCTGCGGTGCAGACAACTTCAACTACATAGAGGTTCAATGTCTAGCGGATGTGAATATCTTCAACGATTCAAAATATATAAGCTTTTCGGCTGACGAGATAGGAAGTCTTGATGCTAAAAGGCGCGAAGATTTCAATAAGGTTGTCAAATACGTTCGTGACAGAACGAAGCACGACCCGGATTTTGTTCGATACCATTCAGCCAGGGAGGCAAGAATAGGCCCAGAGCAACAAAGGGAACTTGGGCTACCGTAGGCGTTGGTGGAATGCCAGAGCAACACAAGCTGATCTTGATTTAAACCAGTTCAGACTTTCACAGAAACTCTGAATTGCTCTAACTGTTTGTTTTCTTGCGGTTCCAGACGGAAAACCGGTTTCCACTTTTCCTGGAACCGCTCTTGGGCTGGTCATCCCTTTGCGTAAGGACGCGGGATGTGTGACATCAGCGTCTTGGTGAAGCCACCGTCGACGATGAGTTCCGCGCCGTGGACGTAGGACGCACGAGGACTTGCGAGAAAGAGCACAGTGTTGGCGAGTTCCTCCGGATCGCCGATGCGCTTCAGCGGGACAACCTGCTCGCGGCGGGCCTTGTCTTCCGGCTTCTCGTAGAATTTGGCCGAGATGGGTGTGATGAAGAGGCCCGGGCTCACGGTGTTGACGCGAACACCAAGCGGTCCCCATTCGAGCGCCATCTGCTGCGACAGCATCCGCATGGCCGCCTTGCTGGTGGAGTAAGCAGCGCTGTTGGCCTGCGCGTTGGTGCCGCCGATCGAGGCGATGTTCACGATGGACCGGTTCGAAGCCCCCTCTTCCGAGTGGCGATGGAAGGCCTGTGCGCAGAAGATCGCGCCGGTGAGGTTGACCCGCATCTGCGCATCCCAATGGGCAGCGTCGAGCTCGAGCAGCGGCTTCGGGGTCGACATGGCGGCGTTGTTTACCAGCACGGAGACTGCGCCAAGCTTTTCATGGATCTTCGCGAAGGCCGCCTCGACGGCATCCGCGTCACCGATGTCGCAGGCCTGCACCGAGAGCCGGTCTTCCGACACGCCGAATTCAGCGGCAAAGGATTCGGCATCGGCAGGGTTGCGGTCCAGCATGCCGACCTTTGCGCCAGCTTCCAGAAAACCGCGAACGATCGCACGGCCAAGACCACCGGCCGCTCCGGTGACGACGCAGACCTGACCCTCGAGTTGCAACCAGCTCATCTCAACATCCAATCATCGTTCTACAACGCAGACGCGCATTCTGGCGAAAGCGGCTGCAAATGTGCACTTCATTTGCTACGCAACTGCGCTGCAAGATATGCAGAAATCCTGCTGAAGCCATCCTGCAGCCCCAAAGAAAAACGGCGCGGGAAGCCCGCGCCGCGAGAAGCTGTCCCCTGCCCTGAAACTACTCTTCCAGAACTTCGCGCTTGGTTCGGATGCTTGGCGCCGTCATCGCGATGATGGAAACGATCGCGACCGCATAGAAGCCTAGCGAGATCCACGACGAGAACAGGACACTGAAGTCGCCGCGCGAAATCAGCAGCGCCCGGCGCAGGTTTTCCTCCAGCATCGGTCCGAGGATGAAGCCCAGGAGCAGCGGTGCGGCCGGCAGTCCGAGAGCCACGACGATGTAGCCCGCAAGACACATGATCGCGCAGAGATAGATCTCGAAGACATCGTTCTTGAGCGAGAAGGCGCCGATGCAGCAGAGCAGCATGATGGCCGGGTAGAGCAGCTTGTAAGGCACGCTCAGGAGCCGGACCCAGATGCCCACCAGCGGCAGGTTCAGGATCACCAGCATCAGGTTGCCGACCCACATGGAGGCGATCAGCCCCCAGAACAGCGACGGATTGGTCTCCATCACCCGCGGTCCGGGCGTTATGTCGTGGATCATCATTGCGCCCACCATCAATGCCATCACGGCGTTGGACGGCATGCCGAGCGTCAGCAGCGGAATGAATGAGGTCTGCGACGCGGCATTGTTCGCGGCTTCCGGCCCGGCAACGCCGGCGAGGTGCCCTCGTCCGAACAACTCCGGATCCTTTGCCACCTTCTTCTCGACAGCATAGGAGGCGAAAGAACCGATGGCAGCGCCGCCGCCCGGCAGAACGCCGAGAATCGAGCCGATCGCCGTGCCGCGCGCGGCCGGTCCGAACATGGCCTTGATCTCTGCCCAGCGCGGCATCAGACGCGTGATGCGGGCTGTGCCAAGGTTTTTGCCCTGGTCTTCTTCCGACAGGTTCTTGATGATCTCTGCGAAGCCGAACACGGCCATGGCCATGACGACGAAATCGAGACCGTCGAAGAGTTTGGTGGCGCCGAAGGTGAAGCGCTCGTCACCCGACGTGATGTCCGTGCCGATGCAGCTCAGGAGAATGCCGAACACCACCATGGCGATACTCTCGATCATGCGGGCGTTGGACAGAACCGTCGCCAGGATCAGGCCGACCACCATCATGGCGAAATATTCAGCCGGGCCGAACTGGAAGGCAACCTGTGCCAGCGGCTTCGCCAGGAAGGCGATGAAGATGGCCGCTACCGTGCCGGCAAAGAAGGAGGAGAGTGCAGCTGTGGCCAGCGCGAGACCAGCCTTGCCCTGACGGGCCAGCTGGTATCCATCGAGTGCCGTCACCACGGCCGAGGATTCACCTGGCAGGTTGACGATGATCGCCGTGGTCGAGCCGCCGTACTGGGCGCCGTAATAGATGCCGGCCAGCATGATGAGGGCGGCTTCGGGCTGCAGCGAATAGGTGAGCGGCAGCAACATGGAGATGGTTGCCAGCGGTCCCAGGCCAGGCAGGACGCCGATCAGCGTGCCAAGCAGGCAGCCGACGAAGGCATAGGCCAGGTTTTCGAAGGTCAGCGCGACGCTCAGGCCGAGTGCGATATGGTCAAGCAATTCCATGTCAGAACCCCGCCATGAACCAGGGCCAGAGCGGCATCTGCAAGCCTATGCCCTTCACGAAAATCAGCGCAGAAACGAACCCGAGGAACAGACCGCTCGCGATCGTGCGCAGCCAGTTGCGTCCATCGGAAGCAAGGTCCGCAATGATGATCAGCACGGTCGAAGCGAGCACCAGGCCGAGCGGCTTCAGCAAGGCCGCGAAGGCTGCAATGCCGAGGACGACCATGGCGAGCGCCCACCAGTTCACATGCGGGAGCTTGTCGCCCTGACGCGCGATCAGGTTCTGGATGAGAATGACGGCGCCAAGCACACCAAGGATGGCGGCGGCGATGACGGGCATGAAGCCCGGTCCCATGCGCGCACCCGTCCCGAAGGAGAGTTGCGAGCCATAGAACAGAAAGAACCCAGCGACGAGCATCAAGCCGACGCCGACAACGGTCTCCCGATGCAACATGTGCACCCCCTTAAGCGAAAAGCGGGGGGCTTTCGCCCCCCTTGGATCATTGAGACTTACTGGGCGGATACGCCGAGAGCCCTGTACTTCTCGATTTCCTTGGCGACGTATTCGTTGCCGTTGGTCGCATCGACGTTTTCCAGGCGGC
Source organism: Nitratireductor aestuarii (assembly GCF_014641695.1). Taxonomy (GTDB): domain Bacteria; phylum Pseudomonadota; class Alphaproteobacteria; order Rhizobiales; family Rhizobiaceae; genus Chelativorans; species Chelativorans aestuarii. The sequence continues at coordinate 99,131 of NZ_BMIF01000010.1, forward strand.
CCTGGGCATTGGCCTCGAGCATCTTGACGATACGCTCGTCAGCCATGGCCTCGCCCAGAACCTCGTTGAGCTTCTGCTTGATCTCGGCAGGCGTTCCGGCAGGAACACCAACTATGGTCCAGCCAACGTTCACGGCATCCGGGAAACCGGCCTCGACGACGGTCTTGGCATCCGGGAACTTCGGCGAACGGGCCGTACCGGTCGTGCCGATGACCTTCATCTTGCCTTCTTCGACGTAGGGAGCGACGACCGAAGCGTATTCGAACGACAGGTCAATCACGCCAGAAGCAAGGTCAACCATCTGCGTTGCGCCGGCCTTGTAGGGCACGTGAACCATGTCGATGCCGGCAGCCTTCTTGAGCAGCTCGCCACCCAGGTGCTGCGCGGTGCCGTTGCCGGGCGAACCGAAGTTGATCTTGCCCGGGTTTTCCTTGGCATAGTCGACCAGCTCTTCGATTGTGTTGAAGGGCATGTTGGTCGAAGCAACGATGATCTGCGGCGAAGCCGTGATGCCGTGGACCCAATCGAAATCCTTGACCGGATCGTAGGTCACCTTGGAAGGATCAAGAGCCGGCGAGATGCTCAGCGGACCGGACGAACCGTAGACAACCGTGTAGCCGTCAGCTGGCGCCAGCGAGGCTTCCTTGGTGCCGACGAAACCGCCCGCACCCGGCTTGTTTTCAACGATCACGCTCTGACCGAGCTTTTCCGTCAGAACCTCAGCGATCTTGCGCGAGGTCAGGTCCGTAATGCCACCTGCAGCAAATGGCACGATCCAGGTGATCGGGCGGCTCGGATAGGTATCCGCCATCGCCGGAAGAACCATCGAAAGGCTGAGCGCAATCGCCATGCCTATTTTTTTCATTCTGCACCTCCAAAGTGCGCCGGGTCGCTCGCCATGGTCAAAGAACCGGCTGCATCGAGCGAAAACCTTCGTGCGCTACACACAACGACCTGCAGGAAAAGTACCAGGGAAGATTCTTTTCTACGGGACCTCTGACTCGCAGTATCCCCTTTTCTGCATGCCTCATATGCAATGGAATGCAGCTACAGAACAAGCTGAAAAATGCCATTGGGAAACAAGTTTTCCACAAAGCAGTTCATTGATTTAACTTGTGTTTTTTGATTTTAATCAAATGACGCAAGAGCGTCTCCGCAGAAACTCCAGCATCAATGCTGAACATCACGGTTCACATGTTTTCGTTTTTGATGGATGAGGAGGCAGGTCTGATCTGATTTTACAATCTAAAGCAAAGCCTGTCGTCTCGAAATTCTTCGGTGCGAATGCCTTTCAGAAAAAATCTGCTCGAGGGGCTTCCACCCCTCGAGCAGCACGTAGATCAAAGCATTACTGGACGGTGACACCCAGGCTCCTGAACTTCTCGATTTCCTTGGCAACGAAATCCTTGCCGTTCTCAGGCGTCACATCCTTCATGAAGGTCTGAGCATTTGCTTCATACATCTTGATGACTCGCTCATCTTCCCAGACTTCCGCCAGCGCAGCCGCCAGTTTCTGCTTCACTTCATCCGGAGTGCCCGCGGGAACGCCAAACAACCCCCAACCAATATTGACGGCGTCAGGATAGCCTGCCTCGACAACGGTCTTTGCATCCGGGAAGCGCGGCGAACGTTCTGTCCCCGTCGTTCCGATCACCTTCATCTTGCCTTCCTCGACATAGGGGGCAACGATGGAGGCATACTCGAACGAAACGTCGATGACGCCCGACGCAAGATCGACCATCTGGGTCGTCCCCGCCTTGTAAGGCACATGCGTCATCTCGATGCCGGCTGCCTTCTGCAGCAGCTCGCCTGCCAGATGCTGTGCCGTGCCGTTGCCCGGCGATCCGAAGTTGATCTTGCCCGGGTTTTCCTTGGCATAGGCAACCAGCTCTTCGATCGTGTTGAAGGGCATGTTGGTCGACGCCACAACAATCTGCGACGCAGCCGCGATACCGGCCACATAGTCGAAAGCTTCCAGCGGGTCATACGGTACCTTGGAAGGGTTCAACGCCGGGGTGATTCCCAGCGGACCGGAGGATGCATAGACCAGCGTATAGCCGTCGGCCGGTGCGAGCGATGCTTCCTTGGTGCCGACGAGCCCCCCTGCCCCAGGCTTGTTCTCGACGATAACGCTCTGTCCGAGTTTCTCGTTCAGAGCTTCAGTGATCTTGCGGGCTGTCAGATCCGTGATACCTCCTGCAGCAAACGGCACGATCCATGAGATCGGGCGGCTGGGATACGTGTCGGCCAAACTCGGCAAGATCATTGAAAGGCTCATCGCAAGAGCCACGCCGATCTTTTTCATTCTCCACCTCCTAGTGCGCACCGGTGAGGCCGCCTCCAGCGAACATTCACCGCGCAATTCAAACTGTGCAGGAAAAGTACCATCGAGGAGACTTCTCAGCGGGGGTTCTTCCGGTCTGATTCTCCACCCTCTGCAATCAGATTTGAATGAATATCGAGCAACAGAACAACTACTTCGTGTGAAAGGTGCTCACTTTCATCATTATGTTTTTCAAGCCGTTTTGACCTACCTCATTGCAATAAAGAACCTCGCTATCGCGGTGGGTGACCACCCATAGCGAGGTTGAATTTAACGCGTTATCGACAAAGCCTGCAGGATTTGGAGCAGTGATCTGTTTTTACAGCTTCGCTCCTTCTCCCGCATCATCCGCGCTTAAGAACCCGCATACCCGGGGTCAGCATCCGCATAGCCGAACGGATGGCGAAGAAGACAAACAGGGCAAGCGTCGCCGCGCCAAAGATCGCGGCGATCGGACGGTCGATGAAACTCGAGAAATCGCCTCCGGTGATCGCCATCGAACGGCGGAACTCTTCCTCGATCATCGGCCCGAGCACGAAGCCGAGCAGCAGTGATGCGCCGTCGAGCTTGAGCAGACGGATGACGACGCCGGCAAGGCCGAAGAGCATCAGGACGTAGATGTCGAGAACCGAGTTGGAGACCGAGTAGATGCCGACGCAGACGAAGGCCACCATCACCGGGTAAAGCAGGTGGTAGGGCACGCGCAGCAGGCGGATCCAGAGGCCGACGAGCGGCACGTTCAGGATCACCAGCAGGATGTTGCCGACGACGAAGGATGCGACCAGGCCCCAGAACAGGTCCGGATGCTCGGTTATCACCGCCGGTCCGGGGATAACGCCGTGGACCATCATGACGCCCAGCATCATCGCCATCACCGCGTCACCCGGAATGCCGAGCGACATGGTGGGGATGAAGGCGGTCTGAACTGCGGCGTTGTTGGCGCTTTCCGGCGAGGCAACGCCGGCGATCGCGCCGTTGCCGAACTTCTCCGGCGTCTTGCTGAGACGCTTCTCGACCGAATAGGAGACGAAGGTGGCGATGGTGCCGCCCGTACCGGGCAGCGCGCCGAAGAACGCGCCGATGCCGGTGCCGCGCAGGATCGGCATCGCCGATTCCTTCCACTCTTCCTTGGTCGGGAACATGTCGCGCAGGCGGATCCTGTCGTTCGTCACCTTGCCTTCCGGACCGCCACGCGCCGTGGTGATGATCTCCGGCAGGCCGTAGAGGCCGAGTGCGATCGCTACCAGCGACAGGCCTTCAAAGAGACCCGGGATGCCGAAGGTGAAGCGGTCTGCGCCCGAGTTGATGTCGATCCCGACGAGACCGAGCAGGATGCCCGCGAACACCATGATGAGCGACTTCAGCGGCTGGCCGGTCGAAAGCATCGAAGCCGCAACGAGGCCGAAGATCATCAGCATCGTATATTCCTGCGGCCCGAAACTCATGGCGACCTTCGCCAGTGGTACGGAGAAAACAGCAAGAATTACTGCACCAATCATGGAGCCGACGAACGAGCCGATCGCGGTGATGAACAGCGCCAGACCTGCCTTGCCCTGCTGTGCCATCGGGTAACCGTCGAAGGTGGTCACCACCGCCGTCACCGTGCCCGGGAGGTTGAGCAGGATCGAAGCCGTCGAACCGCCGTAGGCTGCGCCATAGTAGATGCCTGCGAGCAGGATGATCGCGTAGGTGGGATCCACGTGATAGGTGATTGGCATCAGCATCGCGAGCGTTGCCATGGAGCCCAGGCCCGGCAGAACGCCGACGAAGGTTCCCAGAAGAACACCGGCCGCGCAGTACAGAATGCCCTGGAACGACAGGGCAATGCTGAAGCCCAGCATTACGTTTTCAAAGAGCGAACTCATAGTGCGAACACCTTGATTGGCAATGCGAGCACATAGACGAAAATGACGACACAACCGGCGGCCGTCAGCAGCGCAAGCAGGATGGAACGAAGGATGTTGCGGTTTTCAGACGCAAAGGTCGAGATGAACACTGCCACGGCAATTGCCGGGAACAGCCCATAGTCTTCGATCAGCAAGGCAAACGACAGCAGCGATGCGCCAATCAGCAGAAGCGAGATAAGCGAAGGCCGCTCCGATCCGAACTCGCTGGGGCCCGAGCGTAGCGCAACAATGAACAGCAAAACGCCGAGCCCGATCAGCGCAATGGCACAGGCGATCGGGAAATATCCCGGGCCCATATCCCGCAGTTCACCAACGTCGTAGATTCTCGACTCGTAGAGGGCAAATAGACCCAGCGCGATCGAGAGTAACGCACTCAGTAGATTGGGCAGTCTCTCTTTTACGTAACCAGACATTGTCGTTTCCTCCCGGCTTTTTAACCGGCTTTATGTTTCGCAGTTTGGCTGCTTGTCTGCGTCTGTGACGACAGGAACTGGTCGAGCAAAGTTGCGCCGAGTGCGGTTCCGTGTACGGACAGATGTGCTCCAAGCTGGATGGCCTGGAGTATTTCGGCATGGGCGATCCCGGCGTCGAGCGCGACGCGGATCAGCCTGCGTAAAGCCTTGGCGTTGTAGCCAGTGAAGCACGAATTGAGCGCAATCTCCACGAGCAGCCGCTCGGAGGGCGACAGGCCATCAACGGGATCGCCGTATTCGAGGAAATCGACGAGAACTTCGAGATAGCCGGGATCAAGCTGCGCCAGCACGGCGACAAACCTCGAATCCGCCGGGAAGATGCGGTCCGCACGGGCCCGAAGATTGGCGGGAACCTTGGGCGCAAGGGCGATACCCGCCTCTTCCGCCAGAATTTCCACGGCGGAATAGACGCTTTCAAGGCCCTGCGCGGACACAAGATGCAGCACATCCAGCACGTCGGCGGGCGTTGCGCCCGCTTCATGCGCCAGCAGCAGGTGCGTGTTAACGCCATTCTCGAACAGATGGGTCGCGGATGCATCGAGCGCGATGTAGATCAGCTCGATCATGCGCTTGGACAGCGGACCGGTGCGAGCGGGATAACCCGCATAGGAGGCATAGCGCTTAAGGAACTGCGGGTTGATGCGCAGGATCGTCTCGGTCCACGGCCGCCAGTAGCCGCGCTCCGCGATGAAGAATTCCTTGATCTCGCGCTGTTCGGGAGTGAGCTGTTCGGTCATGCCCCTGCCCCCAGTTCCAGGATCTGGCCGGTCAGGAACTGAGCCTCAACGCCGGCAATGAAGGAGATGAACTCGCCAGCAGCGGAAGCCGGACCGTTCAGGCGCACGGCATTGACACGACGGGCCGAGGAAGCCAGCTCGCAGGCCAGAGTGCGCACCAGCATTTCTGCGGCGGCTTCGTCACCCGCCTGCTCCCACTCCGTGACTGAGGAGCGCGGCGGCAGAACAAGCGTCAGCGCGGCGTCTGCCTGATGTTCTGCTGCGAAGCGAACAGCCGCCGTATGAACCGCCTGAGCCAATTTCCCCTCCGCAGCTTTAAGCGGCGAGAAATCGATCACGGCAGGATAGGTGCCGGCTGGCACATCCGACAGGAAATCTTCCGGCCCATCTACGAGCGTGTACCGGGTTGCGACGTCGTGGCTCACGAGCTGACGCTCGGTCGGCGCGACGCGCGCAGAGCCGCCATAGATGGAGGACCCGCCGTCGTAGACAAAGGTCTGGCCGGTGAAAGGACGTGCGCCCTCCCCCGCAAGGAAGGTGACGGCCCGCGCCATCTCGGCGGTCGAGGCCATGCGGCCAAGCGGGATCTTTGACACAGCCTGTGCGGGATCGAGCCTTCCCGCTGCAATCAGGCTTTCCACCAGATCTGTGCGGACGAAGCCCGGGCAAAGGCAGGTTACGGTGAATTCCGGGCAGGTCTTGGCCAGCGCCTGCGACTGCGCGATCACAGCAGCCTTGCTTGGGCTGTAAGCTCCGCGGAGCGGGATCGCCTTGATGCCTGCACCGGAGGATACGTTCACGATGCGGGCTCCCGGAACGAGCTTTTCACGCAACGCCCTGAAGATCAGCGCAGGCGCTTGCGTATTCAACGCGTAGAGACGCTGCAGCTCTGCCTCGGTCTTTTCCACCAGCGGCGTGCCGGACGTGTCCGACATGCCGGCATTGTTGACGACAGCGTCGATCGTGCAGTCGAGTTCGCCAAGCGATGCGATCTCTTCGGCTGAGGTGAGATCAAGCTGCAGCGCTAGGTGGTTGCTTCCCTGCAACTCTCCAAGCAGACGGTCCAGTCCCTCGCGATCCCGATCAACAGCAAGCACGCGCCAGCCCGACGCTGCAAAATGCAGCGCCGCCTCGCGGCCAATGCCTGATGCTGCTCCGGTCAGGAGAACCGTCTGCATGGGGCCCGTCCCGAACTCAGATGTTCGTTACAGTGACGCCGCCATCCACCAGCAGATGTTGGGCGGTGACGAAGCTTGCGCCATCAGAAGCCAGGTAGCAGATCGCCTTCGCGATATCCGACACATGGCCGAGACGGCCAAGCGGCGTCGCGTCGATGCGCTTCTGATCGCGCTCGGCATTGCGGTTGCGCATCGTGCCTTCCGTCGGAACGGCGGACGGGCAGACGGCATTGACGCGGATGTTCTGTGCACCAAGCTCTGCGGCAGCCGCACGCGTGATGCCGAGGATACCCGACTTGATGCCGGAATAGACGACTGCGAGCTTGGTCGAGCGAACCGCTGCCGTGGAAGCCACGTTGACGATCGCACCACCGCGCTCCGGGTCCATCACTTCAGCTGCAGCCTGAATGCCCCAGATGACGCCCTTGAAGCCTACGTCCAGCATGCGGTCCATCGTCTCCGGCGCGATGTCCGGCACCGCCTGATAACGCACCCAGGCGGCATTGTTGACGAGGATGTCGAGACGGCCGCGATATTCGAAAGCGGTCTTCACCGCTCCCTGGATACCTTCGCGGGTCGAAACGTTCGCCGTTACCGGGAACGCCTCGCCGCCCTCTTCCTTGATCTGCGCTACGACAGCATCAACGAACTCTTCCTTGAGGTCGTTGACACCAACGATAGCACCACGCGCCGCCATCTGACGGGCAGTTTCCTTGCCGATGCCGTTACCGGCACCGGTGATCAGCGCTACGCGGCCTTCGAGATCTTTGGTCATGTTCAGCAATCCTTATGTTCAGGCAGCGGCGATGAACGCCTTGCCGATAGACTTGACCACGCCGCCGGTGTTGAAGGCAGCGTCGATCTTGCGAACGTCGCGCAGCGAGCAATGAAGCGGCAGTTCCCAGGTGAAGCCCATGCCACCGTGAAGGTGGATCGCCTTCTCGATGATGAAGCAGGAATTGCCGATCGCGCCTGCAAAGGCGGTATCCACATCGCGAGCCGCACCGAACTCATCCTGCGCAATCGCGCGCTGAAGACCAGCATAGGAGGTTTCGGTCAAGAGCTTCATGCGGGCCATGGTGTGGCGCACCGCCTGCTTGGCGGACAGCGGACGGCCGAACTGGACGCGCCCGGCCATGTGCGATGCCGCACGGTCCATGGCGCCCTCACCTGCTCCGGCGGCAAACGCACCGTAGAGTACCTTCGCCTTGAACTTCAGCTTTGCGAAAGCTTCCGCCGAGAGCGTTGCGACGGTTGCTGCACCCTCAAGCTTCAGCGTGTACTGCGGATAGTCCGGGTCGAGCGACGGGTCTTCCTGCACCTCACCCGAAGCGCGGTCGAGAAGGGCCGCACCCTCGCCGGAGGCAACCAGCACATAATCCGCGTCAGCGACGAAGGTCGCGTGCGTTGCGTAGCCTTCTTCGAGCGAACCCTGCCAGGCGATCGCGGCAGTCTTTTCGCCGCCGACGATTGCAGCGCCGATGTCTTCACCGGCGAGTGCGCTCGCCACCAGCATCTGCTCCACCAGCGGGTAGCGCAGCTGCAGCTTGCCAGCGACGGCAACGATTGGAATGCCGAAAGAGAGGTCAAGGCCAAGGCCGCCCTGCTCTTCCGCAACAATCACACCGAACAGGCCGTTCTCGGCCAGAACAGCGGTCTTTTCAGCAAAGCTCTTGCCTTCGGCATCGGTGATCGCGGCACCGGCGGCCTCAGCAAAATCCTCTGGACGCAAGCTATCGTCACTCATGATCAAAGATCCTTCGGCAGGTTGAGGATGCGCTGGGCAATGATGTCGAGCTGGACTTCCGATACGCCGGCGTAGATCGACTCCGCGCGGGCGAAGAGATAGGCGGTCGTGAAGTGCTTCTTGGCCCGCAGGGCTTCGGCGCTTGCCGTGGGCTTGATCTGCGAAACCATCTCGTAAGCGAAGGTGGCGAAGGCCTGGTGCGTCTCGGACCAGAAAAGCTTGTTGAGCGAGCCGCGCGCGCCGATCGGCGCCCCGCCAGCCATCTGGTCAACCGCCTGTTCGATCAGCCCCTTGAGGCCGTCGATCTCGGTTGCGATCTGGCCGATGCGGCGCTGATAGTAGCCATCCTCGAGGAGCTTCGCCAGTTCCGGATCGGACTTGAAGGCGGCGACGAGCATCTTGAGTTCGGCCTCGAAACGCCACGGACGGTACATGCGGTTGGTTGCGCGTTCGATGGAAAGAACGCGGATCGCCGCTGACCACCCCTCGTCCGGCTTCCCGAGACGGGCGCTGTCCGGAACGACGACATCGTCGAAGAACACTTCGGCGAAGGACTCCTTGCCATCGATCGACTTGATCGGAACGACGCGGATGCCGTGCGTGTTCATCGGCACGGCGAACATCAGGAGGCCCTTGTGCTTGTCGGCAACCGTTCCCGTGCGGGTCAGCAACAGACAGTAGTCAGCCTTCATCGCGCCGGAGGTCCAGATCTTCTGGCCGTTGATGCGCCAGTTGCCGTTTTCCTCGACGGCGCGGGTGCGCAGACGTACGAGATCGGAACCAGCCTCAGGCTCGGAAAAACCCTGGCACCAGTAGTTCTTCATTGCGAGGATCTTTGGCAGGAACTCCTGCTTCTGCTCCTCGGTGCCGACGGCCATGATGATCGGACCGGCAAGCTCCTTGCCGACCGAGCCAACGGATTCCGGCATCATCAGCGCGCCGATTTCCTTGTTGACGGCAAGGTGCTCGCGCAGCGTCAGACCGTAGCCGCCATATTCCTTAGGCCAGGTCATGCCGGCGAGACCGGCACGGTACATGGCCTCTTCCCAGTCGCGGCATTCGTTCAGCGACGGCGTCTTGTAGTCGACGCTGTCAGCGCGCATGGACGACGGCAGGTTGGCCCGGAGCCACTCGCGGGCATGAGCGCGGTAGGCGCTTCTGCTCGTCGCCGGGTCCGGATGGGCGACTTCGATATTGTAGGTCATTCGATAGGTCCCTCAGTGGGAAACGGAGGCCTGGCCGACCGGGATGATGAGCGCGTCGAGAGCGACGACACCTTCACCTTCCGGCCGGACAAGAACCGGGTTCATGTCGATTTCAGCTACGTCGTCAGCGTGACGGCAGGCGAAGCGCGAAAGCGCGGCAAGCGTTGCTGCAGCCGCCTTCACGTCAGCCCTGGCCTGGCCGCGCGCGCCGTCCATGACGGGGAACATCTTGAGGCCGCGGATCATCTGGAGAGCTTCCTCTTCCGTGACCGGAGCCTGCTGGATTGCCGTATCCTTCAGCACCTCGGCGTAGATGCCGCCCATGCCGACCATGACGACCGGACCAAAGACGCTGTCACGCGAAATGCCCATGATGAGCTCTGTGCCGCCCTTCGCCATCGGGGTGACCAGAACGCCGTCGATGCGGGCATCGGCCTTGTAGGCGCGGGCGTTGACGAGGATACGCTCATAGGCTGCGCGGACATCGGCCTCGTTGGTGAGGTTGAGCACCACGCCGCCGGCTTCCGTCTTGTGCTGGATGTCTTCAGACACGATCTTCAGCACGACCGGAAAGCCGAACTCGGCGGCATAGCGGGCGGCCTCATCGGCGGAGGTAACGATCTGCTCCGGCAGGATCGAAACGCCAGAGGCGGCAAGCGCCTTCTTGCTTGCGTATTCGTTGCGGAATGCGCTCGCATCGAGCTTTTCCACCTTGCCGTCGAAGCGGGTTGGCTCGGCAAGCGTCTGCAGCTCACCAAGCCGCGCGAGACCCGCCAGACCCTTCGCTGCCGCGTCGATCGACGGGAAGACTGGGATGCCCATGGCGTTGATCTCGGCAACCGCGTCGGCGGGACCGGCGGAGGTCACGACCAGCAGACGGTCCGGATAGGCTTTGCGAACTTCGCGCAGGCCTTCCATGTACACGCCACGCAGGCGCTTGTTGTAGAGCGAGAGCGACAGGAAGAGTTCCACCGCGTCGGTGTTCTCCTCTTCCATCAGCGCGGAAAGCATCTTGGTCAGAATGTCCGGGCGGGACGACATCTGTGCAGAAGCATCGACCGGGTTGTTGGTGCCGGCGATCGGGACGGCTTCCTGGATGCGGCGCTTGGTGTTTTCGGAAAGGTCCGGCAGCGTCAGGCCAGCCTGCGTGGAGGCATCGGCCATCATGATGCCGAAGCCGCCGGAGGCCGCGACAACCGTTACGCGCTTGCCCTTGGGCAGGCGGTTCGGCAGCAGCATTGAAGCGGCATGGCCAACGTCCAGCATCTCTTCGACGGAATGGACGCGCAGCGCACCGTAGCGGCGCAGCACGGCGTCAATCACGGCGTCAGAGCCAGCGAGCGCGCCGGTGTGGGAAGCAGCTGCCTTCTGGCCGGACTCGGTGGAGCCGATCTTGAGAACGACGACGGGCTTGCCAGCCTTGCGGGCCTTTTCCAGCGCGTAGGTCAGGCGCTCGCCGTTGCGGCAGGTTTCCATGATCGTCAGGATCAGGCCTGTCTCGGCATCATCCGCGTAAGCGGCGATGCCGTCGGCAACGTCAACGTCAGCCTCGTTGCCAGTCGCCATGAAGCGCGCAACGCCAAGGCCGCGGCGGGAGACGTTCTGCACCACATAGGAGCCGATGTTACCAGACTGCGATATGATGGAGACGTTGCCTGCGAGCGGCATGTTATCTTCGAGCACGATCGAAAAGGAACCGATCACAGCCTCGGCAACGGAGAAGGAACCAAGGCAGTTCGGCCCGAGCATTCGGATGTTGCCTGCCCGCGCGATCTCGACCATCTGGTCCTGCAGCGCGGCTCCTTCCGGGCCGGCTTCGGTGAAGCCAGCGGAGAGAACAGCGGCGGCCTTCACGCCTTTCTCGGCGCATTCCTTCAGCGCAGCAACGGCAGCTTCAGCCGGAACAACGATCAGCGCGAGATCGGGCGCCTTCGGCAGGTCCAGCACGGACTTGTAGGCCGTCAGACCCTGGATCTCGCCGCCGCGCGGGTTGATCGGGTAGATCGCTCCCTTGTAGCCATACTTCTGCAGCAGATAGACCGGACGGCCACCGATCTTCGATGAATCGTCCGAGGCACCGATGATTGCAATTCCGTCCGCCTTGAAGAAGGCGTCCATGCCCGCGCCGGGCAGAACAGTCATGTCAGTCATGTATCAACGGCCTTTGAAAACAGGCTTGCGCTTTTCGAGGAAAGCCATGCGGGCTTCCTTAGCATCTTCGGTTTTGGCGAGCGCCATGGTGAATTCCTGCTCGTGGCGGTAGGCCTCGCGCTGGGGCATGACGTCGACCATGTTGGCAGCACGCTTGGCATAGCTGATGGCGAGCGGCGCCTTGGAAGCGATTTCCGCGGCCAGTTCCATCGTGACAGGCAGCAGCTGGTCAGCGGGAAGAACATCCTCGATGACGGCACGGCGCAGCAGATCGTGGGCCGAAAGGCGCTGGCCGGTGAAGAACATGCGGCGGAGTGTGGAGCGGCCGAACAGCGTCTTCAGCATCGATGCGCCTCCAGCGAGACCGACATTGATCTCGGGCATGCCGACCGAAGCGTCTTCCGATGCGTAGAGGATGTCACAGGCGGCAGCGAGACCGAAGCCCGCACCCAGCGCAACGCCGTTGATGGCGGCGATCACGGGCTTGGCGCACTCACGGATGGAGTTGGTCGTCTCTCGCGTCACACGGTTGTGCTCGAGGAAATCGCCCGGCTTGCTGGCGTCAGGGCGGTCCTTGAGGTCGGCGCCCGCGCAGAAAACCTTGTCGATGCCGGTCAGCACTGCGCAGCGGATATCTTCACGCTGCGAAATTTCGTCGAAGGTGGCAATGATCTGGCGGCGCATCTCGCGGCTCAGGGCATTGACCGGGCGGCGGTCCATCGTGACCAGCGCTACATAGTTGGACACTTCCAGGCGAACATACTGTTCGGACATCTTGGCTCCCCTTTGAACACGCCGACTGACTGACCGGTCGGTCAGGCAGCTGAGTACCAAAGAGGGAGGGTGTGCAACAAGTTCGCGAGAAACGATTCCGATGAAAAACTTTCCTGCAATTTCTGCAGTAATGTTCTTCAGCTATTCGTCATCGCTTTGATATTATGAGGGAAACTCGGCTCTACGCAGTTGCAGCACGACCACGAGTTATTTATTGTGCACCGCAACAGGCGGTGTAAAGCTGGCCGATTATCGTTCGGCAAAGCGCACGATTCGGTCGGTACTGACCGCAAACTGACCGGACTTGTCGTCTTCCCGGTCGTTGCCTGACCGCACAATGCCGCCGGCAATCATATCGAAATAGGCTTCCGCAATCTGCGGAGCCGTACGCTTGCCGCCAGGCTTATACCAGCGATGCATCCAGTTGAGCGATGACAGGATCAGACGCCCGGCGAGCCGCGTATCCTCGATCTGGAAAACGCCTTTCTGCACGCCCTCGTCGAGGATGGCGCGCAGCATTTTTTCGAAGGCGTCGCGGCGCAGCTTTACCTGCATCGACATCTTGGGCTCGTTCGAATTCCAGAACTCCTGCGAGGCGGAAATCCAGGAAAGCCGGTTGTTCTCGAAGTAGCCCGCCGTCGCCAGCATGAAGACGCGCAGCTTTTCCTTGGGGCAGGAAATGTCGGCGATCGCTTGCGTGACGGTTTCGTTCAGACCGGCGCTGGTCGTCGAGGTCGCCCGCGTGAAGATCTGGTATTTGTCGGTGAAATGGTGATAAAGCAGCGACTTGGAGATGCCGCACTTCAGCGCGATGTCGCGCATGGAAGTCGCCTCATACCCCTTGGTCATGAACAGCTCCGCTGCCTCTGACAAGATGCGGTTTACCGTGTCGGTGCTGCGCGGACTCAACCCATTCCTCGATCGTATTGTTATATTCTGTACCAGCCTCGCTGTACTCATTAATGAAAAAAGGACGGATGACAATGTCCCTTAGCATCGCACGCTGTGGCGACCTGAAGCTCGATCTGGGCGAATGCCCCGTCTGGGAAGAGGCTAACCAGAAGCTGTGGCTGATGGACTGCCGGCAGGGCCGCATCTATTCCATGGATCGCGATTGGAACGCTTCGTTGGAGGCGAAAATCGAGCCGCCGACCGGTTCCTTTGCACTTTGCGCCGACGGAAGCTTGATCGTCAGCCGCAAGGAAACCATCGTCCGGCTCCGCGAGGGCAAGGAAGAGATTCTCGCACAGATCGAAGAGAGCCATCCAAACATGCGGCTGAACGACGGGGCAGTAATGCCGGACGGAAGTTTCGTCGTCGGCACCATGCATGTCTTCCGCGAGCTCGGCGAGGAGCCACTTGGCGGGCTTTACCGTCTCTCCGCTGATGGCAGACTCACGCGCATCGGCCGCGCCTTCGGCGTTACCAACGGACCGAAGGTGAGCCCGCTAGATGGCCGTTTCTACGTCTGCGACAGCACCCCGCGACAGATCTACAGCTACGCCATCAATGAAGATGGCAGCCTCTCGGACGAAAAGCTCTTCGCCAGCACCGACTCGCTCGGCTCGGCGCCGGACGGCTGCTGTTTCGACAGCGAGGGTGGTCTCTGGACCGCTCTCGTCCATGCCGCCGCGATCATTCGCTTTGCGCCTGACGGATCGGTCAGTCAGCGCATCGACCTGCCGCTCGCCCATCCCGCGTCGCTCTGCTTCGGTGGTCCCGCGCTCGATGAACTCTACGTCACGTCCATTTCCGACAGTGGCCGCCTGAAGGCCGAGGGGCCCATGGATGGCGCGGTGCTGCGCATCACGGGTGCGGGTTATCGCGGTCTTCCGACGCCTTATTTCGGGCGTTAGACTTCTCCTTGATGACGGCCGGTTCGCGGAAAGTGAACCGCCGCTCACCACCGCCAACCAGCGCGGTGACGAAATCGAGGAAGACACGGATCTTGGTGGGCACCAGCGGCGTGTCGATAATGGTCGTATAGATACCCTCTTCGAAGGTCGTGTTCGTCACGTGGTAGTCCGGCAGGAGCCGAACCAGCGTTCCGTCTTCGAGATCCTGCGCCAGCGTATAGTCGTCGAGCAGCGCGATCCCCTCTCCCCGCCGCGCCCATTCAAGCAGCGCAATGCCGTTGTTGGCGATATGGCGCGGATGGATCTCGAGCTCCTGCAGCTTCTCGTCCTTCTTGAAGCGCCAGACGTAGCTGCCGCCCGGAAGCATATAGGCGAGCGTCGGCCAGCGGTTGATGTCGTCCGGCGACTTGATCGGCGGCATGGAGGCGATCAGCTCCGGTGACGCAACCAGATAGCGCTCTGATACGAAGAGGCGGCGACGCTTCAGGCCCGCCTCTTCCGGCGGTGCGATGCGGAAGTCGATGTCGATATTCTGCCGGCGCAGGTCCACGAGGGTTTCGGATAGTGTAAGCTCGACCGTGATCTCGGGAAATTCCTTGCGGAAGTCGGGGATGAGCGGCGTCAGCACGCCAAGTCCGAACATCGTACGCGAATGAACGCGCAATATGCCTTGCGGCACGGACGAAATCGCGGTGATCGAACTTTCCGCCTCATTGATGGACCAGAGGATACTCTCGATCTGACGCGCATATTCCTGTCCCGCTTCCGTCAGGATCACCTGCCGGGTGGAGCGTACCAGCAGCTTCACCTTCAGATAGTCTTCGAAATCGGCGATTACGCGCGAAGCGGAGGTGGGCGAGACGCCAAATTGCTTGGCCGTGGCAGTAAAGCTGCCGGTTCTGGAGACCGACAGGAACAACTCCATGGCACGTAGGCGGTCCATCATTACCCTCCTAAATCGCAGGACAGATACTCTGTTTAACACAATTCCAAACTTTTACGTATGGAATTTAAATGCTCCCAGACAATTTGATCGTGCCTTCGGGAGTAGCGAAATGGAATTTGGCGTATTTATCCTTGCGCAGCAGCGTGGATACCACCAGTCTTCTCAACAGGTTATTACCAATTCGATCGAGCAGACCGTCCAGGCTGAGCAGGCTGGATTTAACGCTGCCTGGTACGCCGAGCACCACTTCAACAACTACTCACTCTCCCCTTCCCCACTGATGATGGTTGCGCATGCTGCCGGCAAGACCAGCCGCATCCGCCTCGGTACCGCCGTCTGCATCCTGCCGCTCTACCAGCCGCTGCGCTTCCTCGCAGAAGTAGGCTTCGCTGACGTCGTTTCCAACGGTCGTCTCGAGCTTGGCGTCGGCTCGGGCTACCAGGACTTCGAATTCCAGCGCTTCGGCACCAATCTGGCCGACTCCGGCAAGATCTACAACGAGTTCCTCGACGTGATCCCGATGGGTCTGAAAGAGAAGACGTTCGAGTACCACGGCAAGTTCCTTGACATCCCGCCGACCTCGATCGCCGTTCGCTGCGTGCAGGACCCGATGCCTCCGATCTGGGTCACCTCGGGCAACCCGGTAACGCTCGGCCGCGCCGTTCGCGAAGACTATGCCCTCTTCACCACCGCCCTCCTCGGCGGCATGGACGCCGTCCAGCGTCAGCGCGACAAGATGGTCGCCGTTGCCGAAGGTGAAGGCAAGGACCTCGACAAGGATGTCAAGTTCGGCTTCCTGCGTTGCGCCTACGCTTCGGACAACCAGGCTGAAATCGACTCCTACCTCGATAACGCCCGCTTCCAGCGCCGCATTTCCGAGTCGCTGAAGTACCGCCGCGCCGAGACCGACGACGGATACCTGGTCAAGGAAGTTCCGACCGAGAACGATCCGACCATCGAGGAGCTGCGCAACAACCTGCCGGTCGGTTCCGTCAACCAGGTCATCGACAAGCTGCTGGCTGAGATCGAAGTCCTGAAGCCGAAGCACATCGCTGTTAACACGCAGCTCGGCGACTTCGACCAGAAGACCATGCTGAAGCAGATCGAGCTCTGGGGCGACAAGATCATCCCCGCCGTCAACAAGGCGCTCGGAACGTCTTCTGAAAAGGCTGCGGCCTAACGTTACTTCCTCCGTGCGCGGGCTGCCGCGCACGGGTTCCTTTGGTCGTTGTTCGCAATGGCCTAACGTGACCGGCCCGGCACTCCCCCCCCCCTAAAGTCGGGTCGGTCATGTCGCCAATGTTGACTGGGCTCCGCAGCTTGAGGTCCTGAAAAATGCGCGTTTATCTGACGAATGCAGGCGTTGTAACGCTTCTTGAACCGGCCAATTTCCGCGGCCTTGATGTTCTCATCGATCCGCAGGCGCCGGACCAGATCGAACGTGCCATCAGCCGGATCGGCAAGCGCGAGGGTGAAGGCCACGTCCGCCTTTCTCCATCGGTTCTCCGTTTCCTCTCGCCCCACGCCGGTGAAGCGGAATGGGAAGAGAACTTCGACAAGATGATCGCCTATGCCACCAAGGCTGGCTGGGTCGACGACTCGAACATGGTCCGCGCGCACATCACCTTCGCCGAGCCGCAGCCCTCGATCACCCCTGACGTTTTCAAGGCCGCCATGCGGGCGCTGCCCGCCGGCATCGCCGCCATCACCACCGGTCAGGGCGACGGCCGCGCAGCCTTCATCGTGTCCAGCCTCGTCTCCATTTCGGCCGAGCCTCCGTTGGTCGGCTTCTTCGCCAATCGCACTGTCTCCGCCCTGCCAACGATACTCGCCGAGAACAAGTTTGCCGCCAATGTGCTGGGCACGGGTCAGGAAGACGTCGTCCAGACCATGTGCAGCGCGCCGCAGGGTCCGGCCCGCTTCTCCAATGGAACCTGGCTTGAGGGCAAGAACGGCCTTCCCGTGCTCGATGGAGCATTGGCAACGCTGGAATGCGACATTATAAGCTCGACCACAGTTGGCACCCACCAGTTCATCGTCGGCCATATTCGTCATTCCTCGTCGGCTGAGGCGATCCATCCCCTGGTGAATTTCAATGGTGGCGTGCGTCATTTACCGGAAAGACTGAGTGCATGAGTGCATTGGATGGTTTGATTGTCATTGACGCCAGTCGCGTGCTGGGTGGCCCTTATTGCGGGCAGATCCTGGCCGACCACGGCGCAAGGGTAATCAAGATCGAACCACCGCAGGGCGATGAGACCCGACTTTGGGGCCCGCCCTTTCAGGGTGACGCAGCAAGCTATTTCATCGGCCTCAACCGCAACAAGGAAGGCATCGCGCTCGATTTCAGTCAGGAATCGGGGCGCGCTTTCCTTTTGCAGCTGCTTGAAGGCGCCGACGTCTTCATCGAAAATTTCAAGACCGGCACGCTTGAGAAGTGGGGCATCGGCCGCGACGAGCTGCGCGAGCGCTTCCCGCGTCTCGTGCATGTGCGCGTCTCCGGCTTCGGTGAGGATGGCCCCTATGGCGGCCGCCCGGGCTATGACGCTGCAATCCAGGCGCTCTGCGGCATCATGTCGGTCAACGGCGAGGCAGGCGGCCAGCCGCTGCGCGTCGGCATTCCGGTCGTTGATATCGTCACGGGCCTCAACGCGGCCCTCGGCTGCCTTCTGGCGCTGCAGGAGCGGGAGAAGTCCGGTCTCGGCCAGTTCGTTGAAGCAGCACTTTACGACTGCGGCATCTCGCTGATGCATCCGCACCTGCCCAACTATTATCTGGGCGGCGGCCTGCCGAAGCTCGCGGGCAACGCGCATCCGAACATCACGCCCTACGACACCTATGCCTGCAAGGACGCGGATATCTTCCTCGCCGTGGGCAACAACGGCCAGTTCCGCAAGCTTTGCGAAGTACTGGGCATTCCGGAACAGGCAGACGAGCCGCGCTTCGCCACCAATGCCGACCGCAAGACAAACCGCCCTTACCTGCGCGAGGTTCTGGAAGCAGCACTTTCCAGGCACGTTGCCGCCGATATCGCCGAGACGCTGATCACCTCAGGCGTGCCCTGCGCGCCGGTGCGCACACTCGATCAGGTCGTTGAGGATCCGCATACCCAGGCACGCGGCATGATCGTCGACATCGGCGAGACCTATCGCGGCACCGCAAGCCCCATCAAGCTGGAACGCACGCCGGCAAGCTACCGCAAGGCTCCCCCTTCCTTCGCCGAGGACAGCGAGGCGATCGCAAGGGAATTCAACCTTGAGGGTGAAGCGGCGTCGGTCCTGCTGCGCAAGAAATAAGGTTTGACGCCCGTGCGCTCACAGTGCACGGGCTTTTTCGCGCACATCCATATGCGCCACGAGGCGCGAACCAAGCGCTTGTCGCGCTCGGCTAGGCTACAGACATTTGGGAAGAGTATATGCCTGTTACCGTTGAAATCATCGGCTCCATCGGCCACGTCACGATCGACAATCCGCCCGTCAATGCGATTTCTGCGGCGGTGCGCAAGGGCCTGCTCGATGCCGCGACGGCGCTTGAGAACAACCCGGACGTGAAAGGCGTGGTTCTTGCCTGCGCTGGCAAGACCTTCATCGCCGGTGCGGACGTCACCGAGTTCGACAAGCCGGCAATCGAGCCGCATCTGCCTGATGTCATCGCGGCCATCGAGAACAGCTCGAAGCCTTGGGTTGCCGCCATTCACGGCAACGCGCTGGGCGGCGGTCTGGAAATCGCGCTCGGCTGCCGTTTCCGCGTCGCTGACAAGGGCGCGTCGCTTGGCCTGCCCGAAACCAACCTTGGCATCATTCCGGGTTCCGGCGGTACGGTGCGCACGCCCCGCCTGATCGGCGTCGAGGCTGCCGTTGACCTCATCACTTCCGCCAAGCCGGTGAAGGCCCCGAAGGCCCTGCAGCTCGGCCTCGTCGATGCCGTTGTTGAAGGCGATCTGGTTGAAGAGGCAAAGAAATTCCTTGAGGATGCGCTGACCCGCGACCTGCCGCAGCGCCTCTGCGAACGCGGCATCGAGGCTCCGGCTGACGGCTATTGGGCCGAGACGGAAGTGAAGGTGAAGAAGGCCGCCAAGGGCAACACCGGCCCTGTGGATGCGCTTGCCTCCATCCGCAAGGCCGTCACCGCGACCTTTGCCGATGCGCTTGCCTTCGAGCGTGAGGCGTTCCTGCGGCTGCGCGTCTCGCCGCAGTCGGCGGCACTGCGCCATATCTTCTTCGCCGAGCGCGCTGCTGCCCGTCCGGCCGAAATCAAGGGCGTTGAGCCCCGGAGTCTCACGAAGATCGGCGTTGTCGGCGGTGGCACCATGGGTGCAGGCATTGCAGCCGCCATGCGTGACGCGGGCCTGCCCGTCCACATGGTCGAGCGCGACGACGAGGCGGTTGCCCGTGGCCGCGCCAATGTCGAGAAGATCTACAAGGGTTCGCTCGCCAAGGGTCGTCTGACGCAGGAGCAGCATGACGCCCGCCTCGCCGGCTTCTCGGCTTCCGCCAACTATGCGGACCTCGCCGACTGCGACCTCGTCATCGAGGCCGTGTTCGAGGATCTGGACGTCAAGCGCGCGGTCTTCGCCGAGCTCGCCAAGGTGTGTTCGGACAAGGCGATCCTCGCCACCAACACCTCCTACCTGAACCCGGAACTGATCTACGAAGGCTTGCCTCATCCGGAACGCTTCATCGGGCTGCACTTCTTCAGCCCGGCCAACATCATGAAGCTGCTTGAGATCGTGCCGACGTCGCAGACTGCGATCGACGTTCTGGCGACCGGCTTCGAGCTGGCAAAGAAGGCCGGCAAGATGCCCGTCCGCGCCGGCATCTGCGATGGTTTTATTGGCAACCGCATCCTGAAGGTGACGCGCGCCCAGGCTGAAAAGCTGCTGCTCGCTGGCTGCACGCCGGCTGAGGTCGACAGTGCATTGCGCGGCTTCGGTCTCGCCATGGGGCCGTTCGAGGTGCAGGATCTGGCAGGCCTCGACATCGCGGCCTTCCAGCGTCAGGCAGCGCGTGCCCGTGGCGAAACGCCGTTTGCGCCCGTGGGTGACCTCGTCGTTGCCGCCGGACGCCTCGGCCAGAAGACGAAGGGCGGCTGGTACGATTACACCGACGCCGGACGTTCAAACGAGATCCCGGCTGCTGTTGCAAGCGCCATCGAGGAAGCGCGCGCAGCTTCCGGTGTCGAGGCGCGCGACTGGACGGCTGACGAGATCGTCGAGGCGATCATCTATCCGATGATCAACGAGGCCGCGAAGATTGTCGAGGAAGGCATTGCGCTGCGCGATGCCGACATCGACCTCGTGAAGGTGCACGGCTACGGGTTCCCGCGTTATCGCGGCGGGCTGGTGCAATATGGCCGCGCCGTAGGCTTCGCCAACGTCGTTGCTTCGCTTGAAAAACTCACGGCCGCAAAGCTGGCCGATGCCCCGAGCGCCAAGCTGCGCGAATGGGCGAACTGAACCGCTGAGAAAAGATCCGAGACAAACCATGGCACTTGATCCCGAAACCCTTGACCAGCTCCGTGACATGATCCGCCGCTATGTGCGCGAGCGCCTCGTCCCTATGGAAGCACAGGTTGCCGAAGAGGATGCGATCCCGGACGAAGTTGTCCAGGAGATGCGTGACCTTGGCCTGTTCGGCCTGACCATCCCCGAGGAATACGGCGGCATCGGCCTCAACATGTCCGAGGAAGTGCAGATCGCCTTCGAGCTTGGCTACACGTCGGCTGCCTTCCGTTCGCTGATCGGCACCAACAACGGAATCGGCAGCCAGGGCATCATCATCGACGGCACGGAAGAGCAGAAGCAGAAGTACCTGCCCCGCCTCGCCACCGGCGAACTCATCGCCTCCTTCGCGCTGACCGAGCCGGAAGCCGGTTCCGACGCGGGCTCGCTGAAAACCACCGCCCGCAAGGACGGCGACTACTACGTGATCCGCGGCACAAAGCGCTTCATCACCAACGGACCACGCGCCGGCCTCTTCACGGTCTTTGCTCGCACGGATCTTTCAAGCACGAACGCTGCCGGCGTCTCCGCCTTCCTCGTGGAAGCCGGCACCCCGGGCCTCTCGCTCGGCGCGATCGACAAGAAGATGGGCCAGAAGGGTTCCTACACCTGCGACGTGATCTTTGACGACGTGCGCGTCCACAAGGACCAGATCATCGGCGGCGTCGAGGGTCAGGGTTTCAAGACGGCCATGAAGATTCTCGACCGTGGCCGCCTGCACATCTCGGCCATCTGCGTGGGCTCGGCCGAGCGCATCATCCACGAAGCGCTGACCTATGCGATCGACCGCAAGCAGTTCGGCAAGCCGATCGCCGAGCAGCAGCTGGTGCAGGCCATGCTGGCCGACAGCCAGGCGGAAGCCTATGCCGCCCGCTGCATGGTTGAAGAGACGGCGCGGCGCCGTGACGCCGGCCAGAACGTCTCGCAGGAAGCAGCGTGTGCCAAGATGTTCGCTTCCGAAATGGTTGGCCGCGTTGCCGACCGTGGCGTGCAGATCCACGGCGGCGCCGGCTACATGCAGGAATATGCCGTCGAGCGCTTCTACCGCGACGTCCGCCTCTTCCGCATCTACGAAGGCACGACGCAGATCCAGCAGCTGGTGATCGCAAGGAACATGATCAAGCAGGCTAAGGCCGGGATGTAGGTTTAGGCTGAGACGTTCAGTGCTGAATGAATTGAGCCCGGGGCGATGCTCCGGGCTTTTATTCATCCGTTAAACTATGAATTACGCATCATCGCACTACAATTCACAGCGCAACAATATCATATTAAACAATATCTCGTCAACGAAAATTTATTAAGTATAAATTACATATTCACAATTACTGGTTATTGTTTTTGCTAATTAGTTGACAAATCTACCGCAAAGAAAGCACTGTGAACTAGCTTAAGTTTTCTATTTGATTTTTAGTAAAGGGATATTCATATGTATATTGGCGGAGGCAACAACTCTCGGGGTGGTTCAAATTCGTATGGCGTAAACCGGGCGGATAAGGTCAACCGCGACGGAACGAAGGACGCGGCCAACAAGGATTTGTTTGACCGCGTTCGCGACGCAGCTCAGCATATCGCAGTCAATACGAGTAGCATTGGACCAGCTGGGGCATCCTATGGTTGTGGCTCCTGCCACGATCCATACGGCGATCGCTCGCGATCGCACAGCCGTGGCAAGCCGACGAACTTCGTCTGAACAAATTGATGCAGACTCCTGCTGGCAAGCCGCGGTCGCGCGGCGTTTTCAGATACTTTGCTGTTAGCACAGTCATCTTATTCGGTGTGGCCGCTCTTGCGGCCGCACTTCACCACGCGTTGCGCGATTCGTATCCAGGTCGGAAATTCGAAGGCTTTTTTCGCGAAGCCCTCGCAATGGGGTCTACCGACGATAATTTCCTGTTGGGTCGCTTCGCCAGCAGGTACGATGTTTGCATCTATGGGATGAGCGACCCGGTTGCGGAAAGCGGATTCGCCACCTTCTTCGGCATGGTCCGTAATGAGACATGGATGCAGTCGAACCTGATATACCGGACAGACGTTTCCAATTGCCCGGAGACAACGTTCTTCTATGTATTCCATCATAAGGGTGAGGACAGCGTCATCCGCTCCACAATTGATGACCTAACCTATATCACCGCCAGGCATGGCATGACATTCCCGCAGGACCATAGTCTCTACTTCCAAACGTATTCGCCGGGGCTCGTTGTCCAATTGGCGCCGCCGGGCAAGGATAGAAAGGTTTATTCAGCCATCAACGGCTTCGCCGGCACCTCTTCGGAAGCCGATAAGATGCTGGCTCATAATATCATCCAGCAGGAGCTGCTGCAGGCCATCCTCAACGCAGGCGATCTGGAAGTCAACCGCACCCCAGTTTCCATCATTGAGGAGTGGAATATATCAACCCCGCTCCGTGCTCCGATGGCTGACCCGCAATATCGAGCGCAGTGGCTGGAGCATAACGTCTACAACATGTGTCTGTACGATATCATGCTGCTGATCACCCTCTATGCATGGGATGAATCGATCCTGGATGACAGGCTTGGCTCATACATCCGGTACATTCGCAACAACTACGAAGCAATTGAGAAGAGAGCTCGCGAGATCCAGTACGACGAGCGCTACAGCGACATATTCGTCCAGAAGTGCTGAATCAAACTACTCCCCCGGCACAAACCCATTGAATGAAAGAGCGGCTCATCAGGGCCGTCCGGTGCCTTGCGGGCTGAGCAGAAACATACGCGGCAATCCCTCCTCCGGGATCAGCTGGAACCCCATCAACTCGAACCACCGCCGGACTTTCCCGTCGAAAGAATAGCTGCACGACATGACCGGGATATTCCCAAGCCGCCGTCTGAAGCTCGGCCATGATCCGCTTCCCGAACCGTACCGTATCCGGCCGGAAAAACGCGGGCGTCGATGGCATGGACGTATACGCGATGCCGTCGTCGATCTCATAGCCCAGCAGAGCAAGTAGCTCGTCGCCTCTCAGCAGCGAAAGGGCCATGCCGGACTTGACGCAATCTTCCAGCTTCCGTTGTGCCTCTTCTATTGAAATGCTTGCCTCGGCGAGTTCGGAGCGGAAGGATTCCGAAAGATTGCTGAAGACGAGATGAACTTCGTGTAACTTGGCTAGTCTAGCATACATGATACGGCACTTCTAAGTATTGGCCGTTGCAATGACTCATACGCAGGGCTTCTTCTTGAGCCGCGCGTAAGCAACTGATAACAATTCGGCGATCCGGGAGCCAGCAACCTTGTAACTCCCGACAAGAGACCTCCCGCATTTACGCCCCCTCACTCCCCCCTGAACACCGGAGCCCGCTTCTCCTTGAACGCGGCAACGGCTTCGCGGTGGTCGGCGGAGTGGTACATGCGGGCCTGATCGTCGAATTCGCGCGTCAGATACCATTCTAGCCCGTCCGGGGCGTCGACCAGCGAGGCCTTGGCGGCGGCTACGGCGAGCGGCGCGACTGCGCAGAAGCTCTCGGCCTTCGCGATTGCCGCTTCCAGTACGTTGTCGGAAAGCTCGTCGGTCAAACCCATTGCCAGCACCTCGTCAGCATTCAGGATGCCCGCTGAGAGGAACAGCTGCATCGCCTTCGCCGTCGGGACGCGGCGGGAGGCGGCCCAGAGGAACGCCGTGTCCGGCACGAGCCCCAGCTTGCCGAAGGTCGCGCCGTGCTTTGCCTGCGGTGCGGTCAGGATGTAGTCGCACAGAAGCGAGATCGACCAGCCCGCGCCGAACGCATGGCCGTTGACGGCGGCGACCGTAGGCTTCGGGAAGCGGGCAAGTTCGCGCGCGATGTCGTGCAGCAGCTTCATGCGCTCGGACGAGAGTTTCGGGTCGATGCCCATGGCGGAAATGTCGCCGCCCGCGCAGAAGGCCGCACCCGCGCCCGTCAGCACCACGGCGCGGCTTTCGCCGGACTTCGCTTCATCACGCAGCGCCTGCAGGAACACTTCGCGCAGCGCCGGAGACAGCGCGTTGCGCCGGTCCGGATCGTTGAACGTCAGCACGGCGATGCCGCTTTCGGTGACCGTACGGGTGATGAGGTTTCCTGCAGTCATGTTCGTTCTCACTTCATTGGGCAAGTCAGCCAGCTCTACACCCTCATGCTGAGCTTGTCGAAGCACGAGGGTCCAGGTTCAGCTGCATTTCTCACCGCCTCGTGGTTCGCCCTTCGACAAGCTCAGGATGCTTACCATGACGGGATCGAAATGGGCTCGCCCGGATAACCGGACGCCGCCCGTTTCCTACTCTGGTTTTACGCCGACTTTGGCGCCGGGCGTCCGATGCCCAGGATCTGGTAGAGCACCAGGGCCGCGAAGGTGGACGTCGCGATGCCGCCAAGGGCGAAGTTGCCGATGTTGATCGTGAAGTCGCCTGCGCCGAAGATCAGCGCCACGCCAACCGTGAAGAGGTTGCGCGGGTCGGAGAAGTCGACATTGTTGACGACCCAGATGCGCGCCATGGCCGAGGCGATGAGGCCGAAGACGGCAAGCGACAGGCCGGCCAGAACGGATGGCGGAATGGTCTGCAGCAGCGCGCCGAACTTTGGCGAAAGGCCGAGCAGGATCGCGATGACGGCGGCGATGACGAAGACGAGCGTGGAATAGACCTTGGTCATGGCCATCACGCCGATGTTCTCGGCATAGGTGGTCACGCCCGTGCCGCCGCCGGAGCCAGCAAGCATGGTGGCAAGGCCGTCGCCGATGAAGCCGCGGCCGATGTAACGGTCAAAACTCTGGCCGGTGATTGCGCCCAGCGCCTTGATGTGTCCGAGGTTCTCGGCCACCAGAACGATGGCGATCGGGGCGATCATGGTGATCGCGGGCCAGCTGAACTCGGGCTTCACGAACTTGGGCAGGCCGAACCATGGGGCTGCCGCAACGGTCGCGAAGTCGATGCCCGGCACGAGGCCCATGCCGTTGCCCAGGAGCAGAACGAGGCCGTAGCCGATCAGGATCGCCAGCAGCACCGCAACGCGGCGCGAGGCGCGCGGACCATAGGCAGAGATCAGACCCATGAACAGAACGGTCGCGAGCGCAATGCTGACATGCGAGGCGGAGCCCTTGAGGCCATTGACGGCAACAGGGGCAAGGTTGAGGCCGATGGCGACGCCGATCGCACCCGTTACGGCGGGCGGCATCAGGCGTTCCACCCAGGCCGTGCCGATCATCATCACGACCACGCCGATCAGCGCGTAGACAGCACCGGCTGCAATGATGCCGCCGAGCGCCAGGCCGATGTTCGGGTTCGGCCCGCTGCCGGCATAGGCGGTGACAGCCATCACAGCCGCGATGAACGCAAAGGACGAGCCCAGATAGCTCGGTACGCGTCCGGCCGTGATCACGAAGAACAGGAGTGTTGCGATGCCGGAAAAGAACACCGCGACGTTCGGGTCGAAGCCCATGATCAGCGGCGCCACGATGGTGGAACCGGACATGGCCAGCAGGTGCTGGACGCCCATCGGCACGGCCGCCCGCATGGGCAGGCGCTCGTCAGGCAGGACCATCTCGTTGTCGGTCAGACGCCAGTTCGGGAAGTATCCCATTTGTAGCCCCTCAAGTTAAAAATCCCGAGGTACTAGCGACAAATTTCCATTCCTGACTAGTGGTGTCCCACCATCAATCGTTGCAAAATCGTTATGTTCAGGTCAGGGACCGGCAATTTTCCCCATCTTTTATGAAGACGGGGAATGGGGCCTCAGAGCCCCTCGCCCACAAAGGCCTTTTCGACCACGAATTCGCGCGGCTCGGAATTGGCCCCCTCGCGCAGCCCGAGACTCTCCAGAAGCCTCTTCACGTCGATGTTGAAGGCGTAGGAGCCGCAGACCATCGCCCGGTCCGACGCCGGGTCGATCGGCGCGATGCCGAGATCGGCATAAACCTTGCCCGAGCTGATGTTGTCGGTGATGCGGCCCATGTACTTCGATTCTTCGCGTGTCGTGGTCGGGTAGTAATGCACGCGGCCCTGGGCGATCTCGTTCAGCGGTTCCTCATTGAGGCTTTCGATGATCTCCGCGCCATAGGCAAGCTCGGATGTCTTGCGGCAGGTGTGCATCACGATCACTTCCTCGAAGCGCTCGTAAGTCTCAAGGTCGCGCAGGATCGAGGCGAAGGGCGCAAAACCCGTTCCGGTGGCCAGCAGCCACAGCCGCTTGCCGGGCAGCAGCGCGTCGTGCACCAGCGTGCCGACGGGCTTGGGGCGCAGGATAATCTCGTCGCCCGCCTTGATATGCTGCAGGCGGGAGGTGAGCGGGCCGTTCGCAACCTTGATCGAGTAGAATTCCAGCTCGTCTGCCCAGCTCGGTGCCGCGATCGAATAGGCACGCAGGAGCGGCTTGCCGTTCTCGTCCGGCAATCCGATCATCACGAACTCGCCGGAACGGAAACGCAGGGTCGTCGGACGGGTCACGCGGAACGAGAACAGGTTCTCGTCCCAGTGGATTACTTCCGTCACTTTCTGAGCATCAGCAGCCATCTGAAAAGTCCATCTCAGGATTGTATGAAGTGCGCGAGCGTCTGCCCGCCGTCGACCAGCAGCGTGTGGCCGGTGATCCACCGGGCGGCGTCTGATCCCAGGAACAGCATCGCCGGGATGATATCCTCAGGCGCTCCAAGACGGCCGGCGGGCTGGTTTGCCGTTACGCTGGCGAAGCGGGCCGGGTTGACTGTCTGTTCGCGATCCCAGAAGCCCCCTTCGGTCATGGTCGAGCCCGGCGCGATCGCGTTGACGCGCACGCCAGTCTTCGCGAGGTCAGCCGCCGCACAGCGTAGCGCATATTCCAGCGCCTTCTTGGCAGCGCCATAGGCGGCATTGTTTGGCCAGTGTTCCCACGCGAGGCGGGAAGAGCAGAAGATTGCAGCTCCGCGCGTTTCAATGAGAGCATCGCGGCAGGCATCCAGAAGCATCATCGGCGCCAGCACGTCGAGCTGGAAGCAGCCCTCATAATCCGCCTGCGTGCTCTTCGACGAACCGTTGGTGATCGTCACAACGAGCAGGTCGACGCCGCCGAGCGCCGCCTGGGCTTCCCTCGCCCATTCGCGGCAGGCGTCGGGAGACGAGAAATCCGCAGCGCGGTAAAAATGCCCCTCGCCCGCAAGGTTCTTCGCCACATCCGCAAGCACATTTGCCGTCCGTGCACCCAGCGCCACCCGCGCACCAGCGGCAGCAAAAGCCTCCGCTGCAGCCTTGCCAAGCCCGCGGCTGCCACCAGCCAGAAGCACACGCTTGCCAGCGAAGGAAAAGTTCCAGGACGGCGCTGAACCTTGTGTCATCACACTTTCTCCAATCGACTTAGGTGATAAGGGACAATTATTTCATGTTGCAAGTGAAATTTTTCTGACAAATGATGTTCTTTCCATTTCGGGTGCATTAGACTATGGCGAGACAGCCTGCAAATGGCCTGGATCAAACTATCAGTAATTTTCAGGCAGTTCGTGAGGACGGATGGCAAAGAAAGCGAAAAGCACCAGCGCAGCAGCAAGTTCTGTGGAGCCCCTGGAGACGCGCGTCAACCGCACCTCGCCGCTTGCATCCAACCGCAAGATCAGCCGCAAGACCGAAGGCGTGCAGAGCGCGATCCTGGCCGCCGCTGGCAGCATCTTTGCGGAAAAGGGCTATAATCTCACCAAGCTGTCCGACATTTCCGACAAGATCGGCACGCATGTCACGGCGCTACGCTACCACTTCCCGTCCAAGGATGCGATTGCCGAGGCGATCGTGAACCGGACGACCCAGGCCTTCATGGATCACCTGCGTAAAACGCTTGCAGAACTAGGGTCCGATGCCACCAGCCGCGAGAAGATCGCCGCCGCAATCCGCTCCTACATGCATGTGGCGTCCGAGAAGCGCGTCGACATCATCGCTCACGGCAACATCGTCAACCAGCTGCCGCAGGAGGCTCGCATGGGCCACTTTGCGCTGCTGCGCGAGTTTCTCGATATCTGGCGCGATCTGATTGGCGAAGCAGCACAACGTGGCGAACTGGCACCGGGCATCAGCGCTTCGGTCGCCACGCAGGTGGTGCTGGGGAGCGTCATCTGGACGCGCGAATGGTACCGGCCGGAGCTTGGCGCGCCCGAGCGAATTGCCGCTGAGATGACGAAGGTTCTGCTCGGTGGGCTCATTAGCGAGCCCGCGCAAGCAAAGGAGACCAACCCGTCTGGCAAGGCTCAGGCGGCAGACTCCTTGGCCGGCGCCTCCGAGAAATAGGCCTCGAACTTACCCTCGACGCCGACGAAACTCTGCGCGTCTTCCGGCGGCGCTATCGCCTCGCTGATGTTGGGCCAAAGGCCTGAAAATTTCCTGTTCAACTCCAGCCAGTTTTCCATGCCCGGTTCGGTGTCGGCGCGGATCGCATCGGCGGGACATTCGGGCTCGCAGACGCCGCAGTCGATGCACTCGTCCGGGTGGATAACGAGCATGTTCTCGCCTTCATAGAAGCAGTCAACAGGGCAGACGGACACGCAATCGGTGAACTTGCAGCGGATGCAGGCATCCGTCACGACATAGGTCATTTCAGGCTCCGTAACATTCGCCGCAGCGCTATCGCGCAGGGCGCTTCAATCATTTCCATAAAGTCCAGCACAGGATTTTTTCCTCTTCAACTAGAAATTTCATATCAACAATGAAAAAATCAGTTGAAGGGTGTCTCGAAGCGGGTTAGGTTTTCAAAAAAACAGTTGGGAGGAAGAGAGTTTGGAGCTCAAACTGTTTGTGTCCGGCATTGGAGGACAGGGCGTGCAGCTGATCGGCAAGACGATCGCGCTTGCGGCCCTGACGGAAGGCCGTCACGTGATGCTCGCAGGTGAATATGGTGGCCACATGCGCGGCGGCAGCTCTGTCGTGGCGGTGGTGATCGGCCTTGAACCCGTGCGTGCCCTGCCCAACCTTCCCGAAGCCGAGATGGCGATCGCACTTTCCCACTCCTACTGGGAGAAGGTCAGCACGCGCCTGAAGTCCGGCAGTTTGATCCTTGCCGAAGAGACCATTGCAGCGGAACTGCCCAATGATGGAGGCCACCGCATCGTCTCCGTGCCCGCCATCTCTCTCGGTGTTCAGGCAGGCAACCGCCTCGCCGCCTCCATGGCGATGATGGGCGCATTCTCCGAACTTACCGGCGCGGTTTCCCCTGAGGCGCTGGCCGAAGCGATGATCGAACAGCTTCCGCCCTATCGCCGCCAGCATGCACCAACCAACCAGACGGCTATCCAGCTTGGCGTGAACTGCGCCCGCGAACACTATGGCTCGCGCGTGCATCCGGCTCCCTATCTGGCGGAGCTTGCCGCATGAGCGAGGTGAATACGCATACGTCCAACCCGGCAGCACGCCGCAAGGTGACGCGCGGCACCGTCGTGATCGCCGCCGACCGCTGCAAGGGTTGCGAGCTCTGTATCCCTGCCTGCCCGCCGCAGGTGCTTTCCATGTCCGCAGGCGTCAATGCGCACGGCTACCCCTATCCGGAGCTGGCGCCCGGCTGCACGGGCTGCACGGCCTGCCTGCTGGTCTGCCCTGACTTCGTTTTCCAGATCTACCGTTACGACGAACCCATCGTCGATGAGCTGTCCGCCGGGGAGGCCCAGCAATGAGCAAGATGCGTCTTCTGGACGGCTCCGAAGCGATCGCTGAAGCCGCCATCATGGCGGGCATGAAGTTCTATGCCGGCTATCCGATCGCACCTGCGACCGAACTTCTTGAATATTTCGCCGCGAAGCTGCCAACAGCGGGCGGTGTCTGCATCAATGCCGATACCGAGATCGAGGCCGTGAACATGGCTCTGGGTGCCGCTCAGGTGGGTGCCCGCGCTGCCACCGGCTCCTGCGGTCAGGGTCTGGCGCTCAAGCAGGAAGCGATTGCCGAGGCAGCGCTCAACGAGACGCCGCTCGTTGTCTTCAACATGGCGCGCAACCAGCAGGACTATTTTCAGGCGACACGCGGCGGTGGCTGGGGCGACTACCACACCGTGACACTCGCGCCGAAAGACCTGCATGAGGCGGTGGAGCACACCCACCTCGCCTTCCATATTGCCGACAAGTATCGCGTGCCGGTCATCTTCATGGGCGACAATCTCATCGCCCGGACCCAGATGGGTACATCGCTTCCGGTTCCGGAGCTTGATCCCCTGCCGCCCAAGGACTGGGCGCTCGATGGAAAGATGGGCGGTACCGGTAAATCCCGCTGGATCTGGACCTTCGGCGGTGGCAAGGCCGGCAATCCGGGCCTCGGACCGGACGGCTACTGGCGCCAGATCGCGGAAAAGTTCGAGCATATTGCCCGCCAGGAGATGCGCCACGAGCAGGGCTTCTGCGAGGATGCAGAGACAGTCGTCGTCGCCTTCGGCAGCGGCGGCAAGTACGTCGAGTATGTCGTGCGCGAGCTGCGTGAGGAAGGTTACAAGGTCGGCTACTTCCGGCCGATCACGCTCTGGCCCTTCCCCGGCCCGGCGCTGGAAGCTGCGACGCGCAACGCCAGGAACATCTTCGTCTTCGAGCTCAATGCCGGTCAGATGATCCAGGACGTGATGCTCTCGGTCGAAGGACGGCATCGCATCAAGTCCATCGGCGGCGTAAGCTTCGATGACTCTGGTCTCAACATCGGCCCCATGATGGATGCCCGTATCATCCGCGAGCGCATTCTGGCCCAGCTCAATGGCGAGCCGATCAGACAGCTGCCAATCTCTGGCATGGGAGCTTACCTATGAATGTGATCGACACATCCCGGCCACCAGAACGTGCGGCAGCCAAGGTAGCGGATTTCAAGCCGTCGCTGCTGCTGTCAGAGAACCATCATCTGTGCCCCGGCTGCGGTGAGCCGGTTGCGATCCGCCTCATCCTCGAGGTGATCCAGGAGCTCAACCTGACGCAGAACAATGTCTGCATCCTGGGCCACGGCTGCTACGGCTCCTTCATCATGCAGATGGACGTGGACTCCACGCTGTGTCTGCACGGTCGCGGTCCGGCCGTGGCAACGGGCATGAAGCGCATGCGCCCCGACGTGGCGATCTGGACCCTGCAGGGTGACGGCGACATGGCCTCCGAAGGACTTGCTGAAATCATGCACACGGCCGCGCGTGGCGAGAACATCACCTGCTTCATGCTGAACAACGGCGTGTTCGGAGACACGGGCGGCCAGATGACGGCAGCCTCCGTAGTCGGGCAACGTACCAAGAACACGATCGAAGGCCGCGATGCCGCCTATCACGGCAACCCGATCAAGGTGGCAGAGATTCTCGCGAACATGGACGGCACCGCCTATGTGGCGCGCGGTTCGGTCCATAACGCGGCATCGATCAACGCCACCCGCAAGCTCATCCGCAAGGCGTTTTTGCGCCCGATGCACGGCCATGGCCTGGCGCTGATGGAGATCCTGACCATGTGCCCGACCGGATGGTTCGTGCCACCGGGACAGGGTGCCGAATACATGATGGAGTCTCTTGGCAAGGTCTATGGCCTTGGCGAGCTGAAAGACGTCGCAAGCGAAACCGAAACCGTCAACCCGTAAGAACCAAGAGACAATCTGGCCATGGTCCAGACCATCCATTCGATCCTTTCGGTTGCAGCCCATACGGTGCCGAACGCGACGGCGGCGACGCTGCGCGACGAGCGGCAGACCTTTGCCGAAGTTCACGCGCACACCGGACGTTATATCAACTTGCTCGCAAGTCTCGGCGTCAGCAAGGGCGACCGGGTGATGCTGCAGGCCGATTTCGAGCTGGAGCACATCGCCCTCTATTTCGCCACGCAGTACCTCGGCGCGATTTTTGCGCCCGTCAATCCAGCCTTCCGGGTGGCGGAAGTGCGCGACATCGCCGACTATCTCCAACCCACGCTCGTGGTTCAGGACGCTTCCCACGCCAAAAACGGACCCGTCGTGCGCGACGGCACGATCCACGCGATCATCGGCCCAAGCGGTAGCTCCACCTCGCTCAATCTGCCCTCGGCAGCGGAAGGCCAGCCGGCAATTCCCGCCCTGCCCTCGCCAGTCATGCCGGAAGACACGCATGCGATCTTCCTCACCTCCGGCTCCACCGGAAGGCCGAAGGGCGTTGAAATTACCCATCAGGCAAGCTGGCTGCGCTCGATGATCGGCGCATCGCGCTTCGTCAATTGCGGCGGTCGCGGCGAGCTTCTCACCTTCCCGATGTTCCATTGGGCGGGCTGGAACTACCTGATGGAGAACTGGGCCTACAAGCGCGCCGCCCACTTCATACCGAACGCCAGCGGCGACGAGATCGCCCACGCGATCAACAAGCATGATCCGGCCTTCATCTATGCCATTCCGGCGATCTGGGAGCGGGTGCTCGCCAGCAAGGTCCCGTTCGACGGCTCGCGCCTGCGCCACATCGGTTCCGGCACCTCGAAGTTCGACATCGAACTGATGGATCGGCTGAAAGCCCGCTTCCCCAACGCCTATCGCGGCATCTTCTATGGCTCGACCGAGTTTGGCGGCGCCTGTTCGCTGATCGACGAGGAGATCGCGCGACGTCCCGGCAGCGTTGGTTTGCCCGGCTCTGGCATCGAGTCGCGGGTGGTGGACGGCGAGCTGCAGCTGCGCGGCCCCACCGTAATGAAGGGCTACTACAACCTGCCGGAACAGACCGCCGAGGTGCTGCAGGACGGTTGGTACCGCACCGGCGACCTCGTGGAGGTGGATGGGGACGGGTTCATCACCATCGTTGGCCGGGCGCGCGAAGTTATCCGCTCGGGCGGCGAGACCATTGCGCCGGCGGAGGTGGAGCTGGCGCTCCGGGATTTCCCGGGCCTGCGCGGCGTTGCCGTAGTCGGTTTGGACGATCCCGTCTGGGGTGAAATCGTCTGTGCTGTCACCGAACTTGAAGCTGGATGCGAGTGCCCGCCCGTCGAGCGGCTGCGCAGCCATCTGGAAGGCCGCATCGCGTCCTTCAAGCATCCCCGCCGGGTGTTTGCCCTGCCCGAACTGCCGCGCACGGCGGCTACCGGGCAGATCATGCGCTCGCGCATCAAGCAGATCGTCATTGAATACTCGGCCATGAGTGCCGCTGGGGAGAGCGGTGGCCGAATAAGCGGGTAGCCATTTTTTACTCTGGGAGGAGGACCAACATGCTGAATAGACGTCATATCCTGCTTGGCAGCGCGGCCACGGTCGGCGCGCTTTCCGTGCCTGCGGTGCTGCGGGCGCAATCCGGGCCGATCCGCATCGGCCTCATCACGACGCTGAGCGGACCCGGCCAGGTCTACGGCCAGTACATCAAGGACGGAGCCGAGCTTTCCGTCGCCCGCATCAACAGCGAAGGCGGCGTCAACGGCCAGCAGATCGAACTCGTCGTACGCGACGACAAGAACTCGCCGGACAGCGCACTTGCCGCCTATCGCGAGCTGACCGGCAGCGGCATCAAGTTAATCGCACAGGGCACCTTCACGGCCAACGTGCTGGCAACGCTGCCTCTGCTGAAGGACGATGGCGTTACGTCGCTGGTTGTCGGCTCGTCAGCACTCTCCGTCACCCACGAGAACTTCACGCCGAATATGTTCCGCCTCGGCTATTCGGCCCCGATGTGCTTCGGCGGCTACGGCCACCTGATGGCCGAGAGGTTCCCGGAGATCAACAAGTGGGCGCTGGTGCGCAGCGATGTACAGGCGCTGGCCGACATCACGAACTACTTCGCCTCGGGCCTGGTGAAGAAAGCAGAAGCCGACGGACGAAAGCTGGAGCTGCAGGAGCCGATCCTGGTGCCATACAATGGCGCTGACTTCCGCAACCAGATCTCGCAAGTGTCGAACTCCGGTGCTGACGGCCTGTTCAACTGCCTGCAGGGCGCGGATGCGATCAGCTACTACAAGCAGGCACGCAGCTTCCAGCTAGACAAGCGTTTCAAGCTGCTTTGCGACAGCGCGAACGAGCTGACCGTCGCCAAGGCGCTCGGCAAGAACATGCTGGAATCCACCTGGAGCTGGACCGCCTGGTATCCGCAGGCCATGAAGGACAATCCGTCCTCCGACGCCCTGCACAAGGCCTATACGGAACTGCGCAACGATCCGTACCCGAACTGGTACGTCGGCGTTTCGCACGACTGCATCGCCACGATCGCGGAAGGCATCAAGGCCACCCAGTCCATCGAGGCGGCTGACCTGATCCCGGCAATCGAGAACCTCTCGTTCCAGGGCGCGACCGGCAACGTGACCTTCCGCAAGGAAGATCATGCCTTTGCGGGTGACCTCACCTACATCCGCTTCGGCCGCTCCGACACGACGGAAACCGGCTGGGAGGTCTTCGAGACGGTTCATATGGCCGGCGCGGAATTTCTTGAGCCTGCGACACCGGGTCAGAAGCTTTAGGATCTTGGCATAACATGCTGTTTACGCTGATCAACAGCCTGACGCTTGGCATGGCGGTGTTCCTCGTCGCCGCCGGGCTGACGCTGATCTTCGGGATCATGCGCATCCTCAATTTTGCGCATGGTGCCTTCTTCATGCTCGGCGCCTATCTCACCAGCACCATGGTTCAGGACATGCCGGGTTCGGTCTGGATCCTGATCGGCACGGCGCTGGTGGCAGGCGTGATAGTCGGGCTGTTTGGTCTGGCCGTGCAGCACTTCGTGCTGAGCAAGCTCGATGGGATTGATGAGCATTTCATGCTCATCGCCACCTACGCGGTCATGCTGATGACCGTGGGCGGCATCAAATCGGTTTGGGGGCTGGAATTCCACTCGGTGGACCCGCCCCCCGGCCTCGACTTGGGCGTTGATATCTTCGGCACATTCGTGCCGAGTTTCTCGCTCTTCATCATCTGCGCCGGTGGCGTTGTCTTCCTGATCCTTGACTACGTGATCCATCGTTCGTGGGCAGGCAAGCTCGCCGTCGCCATTGCCCGTGACAACTGGACAACGAACCTGATGGGCGTGAACGGACCGCTCGGCACAAAGATCGTCGTCGCAGCATCCTTCGCGCTGGCGGGCCTTGCAGGCGGGCTTCTGCTGCCGAACCAAACGCTGTCGCC
The DNA here is from genome assembly GCF_014641695.1 of Nitratireductor aestuarii. Classification (GTDB taxonomy): domain Bacteria; phylum Pseudomonadota; class Alphaproteobacteria; order Rhizobiales; family Rhizobiaceae; genus Chelativorans; species Chelativorans aestuarii. The sequence continues at coordinate 134,902 of NZ_BMIF01000010.1, forward strand.
GGCACTGGGTGACACGTTCCTGCTCATGGCCTTCATCACCATCGTCATCGGCGGACTCGGCAACATTCGCGGCGCCTTCGTCGCGGCCCTGATCATCGCGGTGATCGATGGCCTGAACACCTATTTCCTGCCCAGCTTCCCGGGCGTCATCATCTATGTGGGGATGGTTGCATGTCTTCTTCTGTGGCCGAACGGCATTCTGGGAGAGAGCAGGCTCTGACCCTCTCCCAGATCAACAGGGTACTGTTCGTGGCTGCAGCCGTCATCATTGCAGCCATGCCGTACCTCACCAACTCCGGCCTGCTCTATCTCGTCGGCACGACGCTCATTCTCGCCGTCTATTCGGTCGGCTGGAATTTTCTGTTCAGCTGGGCGGGGCTCGCCTCGTTCGGTTCGGGCGGCTTGTTCTGCATCGGTGCATATGTCTCCGCCGTCGCACTTCGCGCGGGCTGGGAGCAGTATTTTCTGCTGGTCATCGTCGTCGCCACGCTTGCCGGGGCGGCAGTCGCCTTCCTTGTGGGCTTTGTCGCACTGCGGCGTACCTCGGGCATCTTCCTGGCCATCCTGACCCTGTCGCTGGCTGAGCTGCTGCGCCACACGCTGATGCACACGCGGTGGCTTGGCTCCGAGGACGGGCTTCCCAACATCACGCGGCCGACGGTCTCCTTCATCTTCTTCGAGTTAAACCTGAAGAGTGGACCGGCATATTATTGGTTTATCTGCGCTTTCGCCGTCGTGATGCTCGGCATCTGCTGGTGGCTCTCGCACGGTCCGCTTGGTCGTCGCCTGCAGGCGGTGCGCTATGATATCGAACGGGCGTCGTTCGTCGGCATCGACGTTCATCGCAATCGCCTCCTCGCCTTCGTCATCTCCGGCGCGGTGGCGGCCTGCGCCGGAGCCGTATATGCGCCTTGGGCGCAGATCGTGACGCCGGAGCTGTCCGGCATGATCCGCTCGACCCAGCCGATCCTCTTCACACTGCTGGGTGGCCTGCATTCCTTCTGGGGTCCGGTTGTCGGCGCCTTCGCCTTTATGGGCATTGACTACGCGACCCGCACGCTGATCGGCATACAGGAAATCATCACGGGCGGCATTCTGCTTGGCGTCATCCTTGTGTTCCGCGGCGGCATCGTCGGCAGCTGGAACGCCCTTCTTGCCCGCATCTTTCCAGGCCGGGGGGAACAATGAGCATTCTGGAACTTTCCGGCATCGAGAAAAGCTACGGCCCGATCAAGGTGTTGCACGGCATAAATGCCACGGTTGAAGAAGGCGAAGTCTTCGCCATCATCGGCCCCAATGGCGCGGGCAAGACCACGCTTTTCAAGGTGATGACCGGTGAAAGCTACGCAAACGCCGGGACCGTGCGTTTCGATGGCCGCGATGTGACGTTTGAGCCGCCGCACCTGCGTACCCGCGCGGGCGTGGGCCGCACGTTTCAGGTGGCCCGCGTATTCAATCCGCTGACTGCAATCGGCAACGTGATCGTAGCGATCGAGGCGCGCAAGAAGGCGCAGAACAGGGACGACAATCCCTGGTGGGCGGTGAAGCCATCCGCTTCCACGCGTGAGGAAGCGCTGCACCTGCTGGAAGGCGTTTCGCTTGCAGGCAAGGCGAACTTCGCGGCGACTGACCTTTCGCACGGCGACCGGAAGCGGCTGGAACTTGCCATCACGCTCGCGGGACGTCCGCGCATCCTGATGATGGATGAGCCGACCGCCGGCATGTCGCCCGGCGACCGCGAACAGGTGAGCCTGCTCATCGAGCGGATCATGAAGCCGGAGGCTGAAGGCGGGCTTTCTGCCGATGGCCGCAAGCTCACGGTCGTGATGACCGAACATGACATGTCCGTGATCTTCGGCCTCGCCTCACGCATCCTTGTCATGAACCAGGGCGAGCTGATCGCGCTCGGCACCGTTGACGAAATCCGCAACAATCCGCAGGTGCGCGAAGTCTATCTCGGCACCGAGGACCAGACTTTGGAGATTGTCGCATGATTTCCGCGCACAGCATCAACGCCTACTATGGGCCTAGCCACATCCTTTACGACCTCTCCTTCAGCATGGGCGAGAAGGAGCGTGTGGCGATCGTCGGCCGCAATGGCGCGGGCAAGTCCACGCTGCTCAAGTCGCTGATGAATGCGGGGCCGAGCGTCCGGGGCGACATCGCTTTCGACGGCAAACCGATCAATCGCCTGCCGTCCTACGAGCGCGCACGGCTAGGGCTGCAGCTAGTGCCCGAAGACCGGCGCATCTACCATCATCTGACAGTGCGCGAAAACATCAAGATCGCCGAGCACGCCCGCCCGAAGGGCCACGTGAAGTCTGACCCGGATGCGATCATCGAACAGTTCCCGATGCTTCGCACGCTGAAACAACGGCTGGGTTACCAACTTTCCGGCGGTCAGCAGCAGGTGCTGGCTATCGCCCGTGCGCTGGCTGCGAGCCCGCGCATCATGCTGCTCGATGAGCCGACGGAAGGCGTTGCACCGGCAATCGTTGAAGAGATGGTAACCACGCTTCGCACCCTGTGCGACCAGACCGGTATGGGCCTCCTGCTCTGCGAACAGAACCTTTGGTTCGCCCGCCAGCTCACCGACCGCGTCGTCGTGATGGATACCGGGCGTATCGTTTTTGACGGAAGCTGGGCGGAGTTCATCGCCAATCCTGAGATCAAGGAAAAGCACCTGGCGATCTAAAGCAAAGAAAAAGGGCGGCTCGCGCCGCCCTTCTCGAGTTCTCAGCCAGCCGTAAGCTCGTAGATATCGCTTGCCGGAAGCGGAAGCAGGCGGTTTGCCATCTCCGACTTCAGGTACTCGTGGCGCTCGATTTCCTCGGGCGTCTTGTCCGGCTTGGCACCCAGCGTGACAAACTCTTCCAGCACGTAACCGGGGCGGATCTTCACCTCAGCCGTCTTACCGCAATAGGTGAAGCGCCAGACGTAAGGCCCTGGACAATCAGTGATAACGTCCTTCCCGCCGATGCTGCGATCAACCGTCAGACGGTTATCGATGACACAGCGCGTGACCATCTCCATGCAGTCGCGTCCACCCGGACCCGGAAATGCGGTCACGATGCTGATCTCGCGACGCTCGAGCGGCTGGTCCGAAAGAGCAGCAAAGCCCGCCTGCATTGCCTTCAGCGCATGGACGACACCGCCTGGAAAGCCGCGACCATGATAGTCGTTGATGTCATTGAATGAGAAGGTCAGTTCCTTGCCGTTCTCAAGAACGGTGATGGTGTCATGCATTAAGGTAGTCTCTTACATTGGGAACGAACTGGTTGAGGAAGCGCGAAGTCGCGGGCATGAAATGCGAGCCGTGGTGGAACATCGGGTCGAGTGAGGAGATGATCATGCGGCCCGGCGTAGACACAGTGTCCTCGTAGAGGATGGGCCGGCCTTCGCCGTCGCGCGCCAGCACCGTCACACCCTCCGGAACGTCGAACCAGCCATGTAAATGCCAGGTGACTTCCTTGTGGCCGATATCGCGCAGCAGCGGGTGATCCGCATTGTCGACGCGCACGCCAAGGTCGGCGTTGGGGTCGAGCCACCACCACCAGTTCGTCGGCGTTTCGGTGAGCTTGATTGACGGCAGCCACAAGTCCTGACGGCTTTCGCCCAGCGCAATGATGGTGCCACCTGCGTTGAGGTGAGCGAGCAGCACGTCCTTCTGCGCAATCATGCGCTGAGCCGGCGTGCGGCAGGGGACCCAGAGAACGTCGTCGGGCGTCAGCATGGAGCCGAGGTCTTCCGGCGCGCAAATCACGTCAAAGGCGCCTTCGAAGATCGGTCCTTCCAGGCTGCGGATGTTGTAATAGGTACCAGAGGAAGGAGCGACGATCCTGCGGCCGTCCCTCTTCAGTGCGCGGTGGCCACGGAAGTTTTCCGGTTCAGCAAGCCGCCATTCGTAATCCGGAACGGTAGGGTTCTCTGGCCATGGGTCGAAGCAGAGCTCGCCATTCGCCCAGGCGATGATGCGGCGGGTGAGTTCCGGCGCAAGGTTCCACTCCAGTCCCATCGACCCCAGATCGTTGCCGGAATGCGAGAAGAAGCGCCCTCCTCGCGGCCGCGCCCAGACCCAGTCGACTGGCACCTGTGCCTCGCCAAGACCGTTGATCGCGACAGCGCCTTCCGGCAGCGGATTGCAGCCACGGCCATAGAAACCGGCAACGCCCTTGTTCGCCTCAAGCATCTTCAGCTCGATCCCCTCATAGAGAGGATGCGAGTTGACGGCGGTAAGGTCGAAGTCCGGACGGCGCGGCTTGTCGATCGGCCGGTACTGCTTCAGGCCGTCGAGCAGCGGGCGAACCACGTGGCCGTTGAAAAACCAGCGTCCGCCCTGGTCGAGAAACGCCTCGAGCGCAGGCTTCAGATTCAGCAATGCGTCCTGATCGAGCTGCTGCCCCGTAATCAGCCCCCGATGCGCGAGCAGGATTTCCGGCGTCAGATCCTGTTGCTCGATGATGACGACCTCGCCACGCTCGGCGGCGGCCTCCATCCTCGGCGAAGCCTCATAGGCCGACTTCAGGTAGATTGTTGTCATGCTGCCTCTATCCCCGCAAATGCCGGCAGGATCGCCCGCCGGATTTCCCCCACTGGTCCCTGAACATCCACCCAGCGCATCGGCACGCCATAGAGCGTGGAGAGCTTGCCCGGCTCGATCATCTCGTGCACGGGCCCGCTCACTTCACCGCCGTCCGGCATCATCAGCAGCACGTCGTCAGCCGCTGCCAGCGCATGGTTCGGATCGTGGGTGGTGAAAATAATCGCAAATTCACGGCGCAGCCTGAGCGAGTCGAGCAGCTGCAGCGTGCGCGACTGGTTGCCGAGGTCGAGCGCCGAGGTCGGCTCATCAAACACAAGCGCCGGCGAACCCGTGGCAAGCGCGCGCGCGATCAGCACCATCTGGCGCTGGCCGCCCGACATTCTGTCATAGCGCATGTCGGCCAGATGGCAGGCGCCGACCTGCACAAGCGCACCCTCGGCTGCTTCTCGGTCCTTCGCCGTCGGCTGGCCGAAGAGCCCGAGCTGCACGGCCCTGCCCATCACCACGATATCGAGCCCGGTGAGCTTCGCCTGCGACGCGCCATGCTGCGGTACGTATCCGGCAACCTTGGGCGCAAAGCGACGTCCCGACGCGAGCGACTGGAAGCCGAGCAGCGCGCGCAGCAGCGTGGTCTTGCCGCGCCCGTTCGGACCCAGGATAGCCATGGATCGCCCCTTGGGAACGCGGAAGGAAATGTTCCTGAATATCGTGCGCGATCCGAAGGTTACGGACGCATTTTCAAGTCCGATCATGCGCGGTTCGCCTCCTTGAAGTAGCGCCGCAGGAGCACGCCGAAGACGGGAGCACCGATGATGGCCGTCAACACGCCGAGCGGAATTTCGGCTGAGGTCAGGGTGCGCGCGAGCGTGTCCACGAAAGTGAGATAGGCCGCGCCCAGAAGTGCGGAGGCCGGGATCAGCGCGCGATGGTCCTCACCAACGAGGATGCGGGCGGCGTGCGGAACCACAAGGCCGATCCACCCGATGATGCCTGCAACGGCGACGGACGTACCCGTCATCAGCGAGATCGCGATGAACACGTACCAGCGCTCCTTGTCCGGATTGACACCGAGCGAGCGGGCTTCACTGTCTTCCAGCGCCAGAAGGTTAAGGCGGTAGCGCAGTGCGAAGACGATCAGAAGGCCGACGGTGATGCCCGGAACTGCAAGCCAGAGGCGCGCCCAGGTGGCAGTCGAGAACGAGCCCATCAGCCAGAACACGATTGCCGGAAGAGAGGTATTGGGGTCGGCGACGAACTGGACGATCGAAACGAACGCGCCGAAGAGTGCACCGATGACGGTGCCAGACAGAATAACGGTCAGGATTTCCGTGCGTCCGTTGATCCGCGCCAGTGCCCCCACCAACACGAGCGCAAGCAGGCCAAAGGAGAATGAAAGGCCAAGCAGCACATAGCCGTGAAAGCCCACAAGCAACGAGAGGGCGCCGCCGAAGGCAGCACCCTGGCTGATGCCCAGCACCTGCGGCGACACCAGCGGATTGCGGAATACACCCTGGAGCGCTGCGCCACCAACGGCCAGACCAGCGCCCGCAAGGGCCGCCAGAAGTACGCGCGGCAGACGCACCAGCAACACGATGCGCTCGTCCATTTCCGCAGGCGCGACGGATGGCGAGGCCACCCAGTTCATGATGATTTCGAGAATGCGCGGCACACTGACCGAGAAGCGCCCCGCCGAGATTGCCAGAAGCATGGAGGCAATCAGCGCGATGATCATCGCGCCGAAAATGCCGATCTTCAGGCCTGGTATCCGGCGCACCGCCGGTGCAGCAGCCACGTTGCTCATTACTTCGCCTTGAACTGCGCGTAGTTCGTCGCGTCGCCCTGCATCTCGACCCACAGAATGCCGTCGATATCTTCGTCGGTCAGCTCATAGTTGTAGATCGTCTTGTAGGCCTTCTTCATCTCGGCCCGCAGGTCGTAGTTGAAGAGTTCTGGGTGCAGGAGGTTAGCCAGCCACATCCAGGTGAGCGGGCTTTCCTGGCTTGGCGGATCCCAGCGGTATCCGCCGAGCGGAAGCTTGTAGACCTGCTTGTTCTGCGCAGCCTTGGTGAAGGACAGGATCTGGTCGTCGTAGATGCGCTCGAGTTTCAGGTTCGGCTCGAAGCTGTTGAGCAGGATGACATCCGGATCCCAGCTGGCGATCTGCTCCGGGTTGATCGTGGTGCCGTTGCCCTCGACGTCCGCCGAGGCGTTGATGCCGCCCACCATGTCGATGTACCAGGCAGTAAAGTTGCCCTTGCTGCCGGAAGCCGTCAGCTTGTCCATGGCGCGGCCGAGATAGAGAACCTTCGGACGCTTGTCAGCGGGAATGTCCCTGGTCTTGGCGAAGATCTCGGCCGAGACAGCGTCGCGCCACTCGTTGATGAGCTTGGCGCGCTCGGGCTTGCCGATCGCATCGGCCGCCATCTGGTGATAGGCTTGCGTCTTCTCCTCAGTGCCGTAGGAGATGAGGATGACGTTTAGCCCCGCATTGGTGAGAGGATCGACGAGATCCGCGCCATAGTCCGCCCACTGGACGACGAGATCGGGGTTGGTTGCAGCCAGTTCCTCGATGTTCGGGATGAAGTTCGGCGCGGTGACTTCGGAAGAAATGCCCTTGGATTCAGGGAAGATCTTGCCCAGAACGCCTTCCTGAATCGCCGTCTTCGACATAGGGTTCATGCCGACGAGCTTGGAGGTGCCGCCATCGATCGCGATCACCGTCGATGCCATCGGCATCGGGATTGTCACAACCCGTTCAGCAGGCTTTTCCAGCTTGACGGTGCGGCCGCCCTGATCGTTGATGGTGATCGGATCTGCGAAGGCCACTCCTGCAACACAGGTCATGGCGAGGGCGAATGAGCCCTGGGAAAATCTGGAGAGTGGCATCGAGCGAAATCCTTCCTCCGCTGCTCATGTTATATGCGCTCTCCATTCCAAAGTGTATCATTCGTGTCAAGTTTCTTTGAAGCGAGTTTTCCTTTTACAGGGGAAAACGACACAAAATTTCCGCGGAATGAACTTAGCTGGCAAATAAAATGGCTGCGGCTCCCGCAAGAACCGCAGCCAGCATTGGTCGTACGTCGAGCCTGCTATTCGACGGCGGTGTGCCAGACGTCGTTGACGCCATCGCCGGTCATGTCGCCCGGTTTCGTGTCTTTCACCCAGAGATAAAGCGGCTTGCCCTTGTAGGCCCATTGGGCGGTGCCATCCGTGCGCTCAACCACGGTATAATCGCCGTCGGGCTGCGCGCCCGCGTCGGCCTTCACTGGCGGCCAGTTGGTCGCGCAGGTGTCATAGCAGTTCGACTTGCCGGCTTCGTCCTTGTCAAAGGTGTAGAGCGTCATGCCGTTGGCGTCGGTCAAGACATTTCCCTTGTCGGTCGCGGAAACCTTGATGGCTCCTCCGGCGTGGTCCTGCGCGTAGGCAAACGGGATTGCGGCTGCCATGATTGCCGCTGCGATCATCATACGCATCCTGGGTACTCCTCCTATGGGAACAGATGCACCCGCCCGCATCCCCAACGCGACAATAGTCCCCTTTGATCCGACAGCCGGTTAAACATTTGCGTGAGGAGAAGTTGAGAACCGGCTGCACTTCCCTGCAGCGGCCGGCCTACGCCGCTTCGGAGTTCTTCGTACCCATGCGGACACGCGCCTTGATCGGCAGATGGTCGGAGGCAACGCGGGCGAGCGGTGTGTCGTGCACTTCAAGTCTGGAGACGAGGCCGACAGGGCTCGCCAGGATCCGGTCGAGCGACCAGACAGGGAAGCGCGCGGGGAAGCTTGCGAGATCCGCGTGCAGCGGACCGAATTTGGGCGCCAGCGCCTGCAGCGACGAACGCCCGCCAAGCCGCCATTCGTTGAGATCGCCCATGACAAGCGCAGGCCTGCCGTCCTTCGGTTCGGCGGCCGTCAGGATCGTTTCCACCTGCTTCTGTCTCGAGCGGCGCAGGAGCCCCAGATGCGCGGCGATGATGCGAATGGGCCCGAACTCAAGCGAAAGGTCCACCACCAGCGCGCCGCGCGGCTCTGCGCCCGGCAGGTCGAACTGGTTGAGCTCTTCCACAACAGCCCCGCGTGCGAGCACGATGTTGCCGTGCCAGCCGTGGCTGTCGCGCATGCCGACGACGCCAACCGGTGAAAGTCCCGTGTTCTCCTTGATCCATTCGAGGTTCAGGAGCCCCATCCGTGAGCCGAAGCGCTGGTCCACCTCCTGGAGCGCGACGATATCAGCCCCAAGCTCGGCGATCACTTCAGCCGTGCGCGAAGGGTCAAACCGCCGGTCCAGCCCGACGCACTTGTGCACATTGTAGGAAGCGACCAGCAGTTCCCCAGGCTCGTCATGATGCCGCTCGTCCATATAGGACCGACGCTCCTGACGAAGCGTGGAGCGGACGAGCGGGCCGATCCTGGTTCTTGGCTTTAGCTTGAGCTTGGCCTTCTTCTGCAATCTCAGCGCCTCTTCGACTGTGCTTCACCCAAATTAAGCATAATTCGTGTGTGACTGTAGAACTATGTAGTGAATTTCGCGTTCCATGCCACACATAACAACAAGGCACTCCCGCCACAGGCGCGGTGTGCACAGGATGGATGGCCGCAACAGAATGAACGTCATGATCATCGTCTTTGTCGTCATGGCTCTGCTGGTGATCGCAGGTTTCCTGATCCTTTATTCCTATGGGCGTTTTGCCGCCCGGGCCCGGGGGCCAAACTCCAATGCCCTGCCCGTTGAGGAAGACCACACCATCCTCGACCGCGCCATCGGCACGCTCACTTCCTTTCATGAGGGCGAGTCGGGGCTCGCACTTCTTTCGCAGAACATGCAGGCCCTTGCCTACCGGGCGCTGGCCGCACGCAGCGCAGGCCGCAGCCTCGACCTGATGTATTATTACTGGAACGACGACCTGACAGGGAAATTGCTGTTCCATGAAGTGCTTGCGGCGGCAGACCGGGGCGTACGGGTGCGTATCCTGCTGGATGACATGAATACGCTCGGGCGCGACCCGATCTATCGCGCCATCGACCAGCATTCCAACATCGAGCTGCGGCTGTTCAACCCGGCTCGCTCCCGTGGCGACGTATTGAGGCGTGGAATTGAATTGCTGTTGCGCGCCTTCAGCGCCACCCGCCGCATGCACAACAAGGCTTGGATTGCCGATGGAAGGCTGGCGATCGTCGGTGGACGCAATATTGGCGACGAATATTTCGATGCATCCCAGGAAGCGAACTTCCGTGACATGGACCTGCTGATGGTCGGCCCGGCCGTGCAGCAAACGGAACAGATCTTTGATACGTACTGGAACAGCGCGGCAGCGCTGCCCGTGCGCCGGCTCCTGAAGCGCACGCGCCGCCTCGCCCGGGTTCGCAAGCGCCTGGCAAAATTCCTCGCGCGCAAGGCCAACTCGCCCTACCTGCAGAAGCTCCGGGAAATCCACGATCCATCGGCTATGCTGGCGGGTGGCCCGGAATTCCACTGGTGCACCGATGTCGAAGTTGTCGCCGATCCACCCGGTAAAGTCGTGGGTCGCGGAAATGCCGAGTGGTTACAGCAGGAAATCTTCCCGATGATGATGGCGGCAGAAGCGAGCCTGCACATCATTTCCCCCTACTTCATTCCCGGTCATGAGGGAGTGGACCAGCTCGCAAGCCTCGCAAAGTCGGGCGTGGATGTGAAAGTGTCGACCAATTCACTCGCTGCAACCGATGTTGTGGCCGTGCACGGCTGCTATTCGCGCTACCGCATGAAGCTTCTGTCGGAGGGCGTGAAACTCTACGAATTGCGCCCGCAGATCCGGTGGGGCGATCACCCTTCTCTCTTCGGCTCCAGTAACGCAAGCCTGCACACAAAAGCCTATGTGGTTGATGGGCTCTGCGGCTTCATCGGTTCGTTCAACTTCGATCCCCGTTCGATGTCGCTCAATACAGAGATGGGCGTGCTCTTCCGCCACGCGCCGCTGGCGCGAGAGGTGGATCAGGTCTTCGCGCGTCAGATAACTTCAAGCGAAAGCTACCGTGTCACCCTCGAGGGCAATGCGATTGTCTGGCACGATGGTGAGGGAAGCTCTGTGCGCACCTGGCGGCAGGAGCCGGAGGCAAAATGGCTGCGGCGGCTCTCGGCGCTGGTCATCGGGTGGCTGCCGATTGAATCGCAGCTCTGACTTTTCAGATCTCCTGCGTCGCCGGGCGCATCGTTTCTCCGGGCAGACCAAACATCTCTGCCAGACGCAGACGCACCAGAGCGGCGTGCACGATCACCGGTATTGCGACACCGGTGACCGTGCCGGCAAACAGCAGGATCCCCAGGTGGGTTACGCCTAAAACGTGAAGAAGCGCATAGCGCGCAAGGCCAAGCGCCAGGATGTGCATGACGTAAACTGCCATGGAGATTTGCCCGAGAGCCGCGATAGGCTGTGCGAGCGCTGATTGCTTTCGGCAGACAACGCTCCACAGCATAAGAGACGCAGCGATCCCCGTAACGGCGGCTGGGAGCGAAAAGTGTTCCGGCAGCTGCAGCCAATAAGACATAGATACCGCGACGGCAAACAATCCAGCCGTCGCAACGGCAGTTACTGGTTGTGCGCGATCAAGCCACCGGATGAAGCCCCGTTCCTGGGCAAGAACGCCGAGGGAGAGATAGAACGTCCCATAAGCGATATCCTGCAGGATGAAAGGCATGGTCTCGTCGGTTGTCAGAAAGGCGGCGAATGCCAGCACACACAGGAGTTCCGGCCGGTGCCGGCGAAGCACGTAGGCCGCGAATGTCGCGAAAAACAGCGCGTAAAGAAACCAGAAAGGGCTGATCGGAGCCCAAAGAATTGCAGCAAGATCTGCGAAGGAAAACGCCGTGTTTGTCGCTTCCGTTCGCGACAGAACGGCCTGGACACTGCCTTGCAGCACTGACCATAAAAAATATGGATAGACGATCGTGAGTATCCTGCTTCGCCAGAACAGCACTGCTCCGCGTCTCATCGAGTTGTGGATGAATAGGCCCGAGACAAAGAAGAAGAGCGGCATGTGGAAGCTGTAAACCACATAGTCCGTCACGCGCAGCCATGAGTCTTCCGGGACCAGGCCGCCGGCGGTGAGGCCGCGCAGACAGTGGCCATAGACGACCAAGATGATCGCCATTCCTTTTGCTGCGTCAACTGGCTTTGAACGCATCCCGCATCAGCCGCTTTGGATTTGGTGGCCCCCGCCCCGAACGCGGGCCATTGTGCCGGGATCGTTTCCCGGCGCAAGACGCTGTCCCATCACCACATCGGCGGATCAACCTTTGGTGGAATCTGCAGATTTGTTAGCAGGTGCACAAAAATCGTCTTGCGCCTTAAAACATGTCTGTTACGATAAAATCAGAAATGTTAGTTCAAGGAGCAGACGTAGGATGAACGACATTCCTGATCTTCCCGACATCGATCCTCCGACGTTCTGGAACGCGATCGGCTGCCGCGCGGCGGGCGTCGCCATCGTGACCGTGAATGGTGCGGAAGGACCGGCCGGCTTCCTGGCCTTGTCGGCAACGCATCTCACCGCCTCTCCGCCGACGGTGACCGTCTCGCTCGACAAGAAGACGAGCGCGGGGGCGGACCTGCTTGAGCGACAAAGCTTTGCCATCAACTATCTGGCTCAAGAAGGTGAGGACATCTTCAGTCGTTTCACCAGCCGCGACGGGCCGAAGGGTGCGGCTCGCTTCGAGGGTCTGGATCTCACGACGCTTGAGACCGGCGCACCGATCCTGCCGGGCATCACCGGCGCGCTCGACTGCCGCCTGGAAGAAGTCATTGAACGCTACGGCACCTATCTGTTGATCGGCCGTATCGTCGCATTCAGCAACTTTTCGGACCGTCAGCCTCTGGTCCACTATCAGGGAAAGCTTCTAGCATGACTGACATTTCAACTGATGACAGAGCCGATCTCTTCAAGCTTGGAATGCGCCGCCTCGCGGCCGGCGTGTCGCTGATCACCACCAGGGACGAGACCGGCGCCCGCCACGGCCTCATCGCCACCTCGGTCACCTCGGTGTGCCTCACGCCGCCATCGCTGCTGACCTGCATCAACAAGTCGGCTTCGAGCCATGACACGCTGGTGAAGGCCGGGTTCTTCTGCGTCAATCTCCTGCCAGAAGGCGCTGACGATATCGCCATGCGTTTCAGCTCCTCGCGTTTTCGCGATGTGCGCTTCGCCGAAGGCAACTGGAGCGAGCTCGAGACGGGTTCGCCCGTGCTTGAGGAGGCGCTTGCCAGCTTCGACTGCCGCATCACCAATATGGTGGAAGCCTCTTCCCACACGATTTTCATCGGCGAAGTCGTGGCGGTGCGTCTTCCTCCGCAACCGATCCAGCCGCTTGTCTACATCGACGGCGTGTTCGCCCGCTGCGCCCACGCGGCCTGATTCACAGGTCGAGAGGCCTGAAAGTTCACCGAATTCAGCTTGCCGGGCTTTGCGTCAGGCTAGTCTTTCCTAATGTGAAATGTTAATGACGACTTCAGGGAGGATCGTCCGTCCTACGCTGTAGCGTAGCGGCCGCTTCCCCATGCAGTTTCGTCAACAGCTACAGGGAAAGCATTCTTGGCACGCAAAAGCACCCAGCCGAAGGTCAAGGGACTCCTACGCAACGACGCTTACGAACAGATCCTGATGGCGATCATCATGGGCGACCTGCAACCGGGCTCGCGCGTGGACGAGAAGGGTCTGATGAAAATGTTCCGGCTGAGCCAGGCTTCGGTGCGTGATGCGCTCTCCCGCCTTGCGCTGGAAGGACTGGTGGAACGGCAGGCACGCATCGGCACCCGTATCGGCGACCTTGGCCTGCGCGAGTTGCAGGACGTGTTCGAGGCTCGCATGATCGTGGAGAGCAATGCCGCCAAGCTGGCCGCCCAGCGCGCTTCGCCGGACGATCTCGCTGCCATCCGCTCGGCCTATGAGGGGCACGAGAAGGCGATCGAAGCGCGTGACATCCGCGCCATTGTGCTGATGGACCGCGCCTTCCACCGCTCGCTCGCGGCCGCCTGCAAGAACAGGCAACTGGAAGAGACCATTATCCGCCTGCACAACAACGCGGCACGCTTCTGGTGTTTCAACATCCAGCGGGCGACAAACGAGAGCCATTACCGGCAAATCCGCGAGCACCTCAAGGTGGTCGACGCTATCGAAAAGAAGGATCTTGCCGAGGTCGACCGGCTCATGCGGGGGCTTCTCAGCTACTATCCCGACAGCCGCTTCATGCTTGATCCGGGTATCGACGCGCTGGCAACTGCCGTATAGTGACGCTCAGGCGGGATTGGCTCCCGCCATCATTTTTGAAGCGGCGGACTCATGGAACTGATCCTTGCTCTAGGCGCTATCCTCACGCTTGCTCTTGTCTGGGCGACCGTGAAGTTCGTCGGACGCGGCGCAGGCATGGCCGCCCTCCTCCTGGGCATCGTCGTCACTGCCCTTCTCTACGTCCAGCTCGGGCTCGACAGATAGAGCCGGGGTCTGTCCGGCCCTTCTCCATTCTTCTCTCATTGACCTTTCAGGCGTTGCTATCGCAGGCGCTAATGCCGCAATATTGCTTGCGATTTTCGACGTGTCGGGTGACTGTTTCGGACACCGCTGCATTGCAGCAGAATTGCTTCAAATATGAGTTTCCCTGCCCGTTTTTTACTCAAGATACTTTGCTTTTGCTTACTTTTTGCACTGCAACATTTTGATTGACATGGGTCAAAATCGCTCCCATATTTTGAGTATAAAATGTTTATAAAACGGGAACTGAAATTTCAGTCGCGCTTGCAGAATAGCAGCGCTTACTCTCGATAAGCGCAAGTCCTTCTGCAGACATTCTCTCGGTGCGACCCAAACCGGAAGGAGCACTTGCCCATGCGCAAGGTCGAGCTTGGCGTATTCATGCCAGTCGGAAGCAACGGGTTCCTGATGTCCAAGCGGACACCAAGATATCATCCGACATTTGAACTCCACCGCGACATCGCACAGGTGGCCGAGGATATCGGCCTCGACTACCTGTTCTGGATGGGCAAGTGGATGGGTTTCGGCGGCGCAAGCGGCTTCTGGGAGAATACCATCGAGCCTATCTCCATGGCGAGTGCGCTGGCGCCGCTCACGACACGGCTGAAGCTCTTCGCCACCATCAACCCGCTGCTGTTCCACCCCGCGGTCGCGGCCAAGATCATCTCAACCGTGGACAACATCAGCGGAGGGCGCTTTGGCATCAATGTCGTCACGGGAAATACGCTCGAAGAACTTGAGCAGATGGGCGTCGTGCCGGATGGATACAGCGACTATCGCTATGAATATGCGGATGAGTGGCTGTCGGTCGCCAAGATGCTGTGGTCCGAGGAGCGCAGCACTTTCGAGGGACGGTTCTTCACACTGGACAATTGCGTGTCCAACCCCAAGCCGCTGAGCAAACCCTACCCGAAGATCGTCAGCGCCGGTTTATCCGGCGACGGAATGGCCTTCGCTGCCAAGCACTCCGACTACCAGTTCGTCGGCCTCCGCGCTGCGGACGTGCTGCGGATGCGGGAGGCCGCAGCAGCCCAGGGCCGCGAGGTGAAGGTGGTCACCTCCATGTTCCTCGTCCATGGCGAAACGGACGCGGCAGCCGACAGGGAATTCGAGGCGATCCGTGACGATCTCGACGTCGAGGCGGTCGAAAACCTGATCCGCTCCTTCGAACGGGACAACCGCGACTCCTACAAGGACCGCACCTCGCACCTGCGCCAGCCCAACACCGTGGGCTTCGGCTCCGGCACGCCCGTCATGGGATCCCCGGACACCATGGCACAGAAGCTCTGCGAGATG
The DNA here is from genome assembly GCF_014641695.1 of Nitratireductor aestuarii. Lineage (GTDB taxonomy): Bacteria > Pseudomonadota > Alphaproteobacteria > Rhizobiales > Rhizobiaceae > Chelativorans > Chelativorans aestuarii. The sequence continues at coordinate 150,241 of NZ_BMIF01000010.1, forward strand.
ATTGTCGAGAGCGGCATCGACGGCATCCAGTTTACTTTCGTCGACTTTGTGAAAGATCTGAAGTTCTTCGGAACAGAAGTATTGCCGAAGCTGAAGTCAATGCTGGCGCGACACGACATTGTCGTCGCCGACGCACCCGCGATGGCGGCTGCGGCTTAGCCCAAGAACCAGCGCAACGCGCAACCCTGAACAGGAACTCGCCAGCACCGGTCTCGGTGCGGGATGGGCGGACTCTTACCCAAACGGACCCTTCCATGACAGCAAAGATGCATCTTGGTTACGACCTCTCCTGGATACAGCTTGAAGGCCGCTGGCGCCTTCCTGGTTCCTGGACCAATGCCACCTACCCCGATATCCGCATCTTCAAGGAACTGGCGTTGATCGCCGAGCGCGGCCTGCTCGACTTCATGTTCTGGGGCGATGGCACTGGCATCCCCAGCACCTGGAAGGGCAACCGCGACGCTGCCGTACACTGGGGTGTTGGCTGGCCGCGCCAGGACATGAGCCCCTATATCGCGGCGCTGTCGCAGATCACCTCGCGCATCGGCTTCGGCCTCACCTATTCCTCCACCTACATGCATCCGTTCTACACGGCGCGGCTTCTAAACTCGCTCGACCACGTCACGAACGGTCGCATGGCCTTCAACATCGTCACCTCATCGCGCAAGGCCGATGCACAGAACTACGGCTTTGACGAGCTGATGGCGCACGAGCAGCGCTACGAGCGCATGGAAGAGTTTGTGCACGTCTGCAAGTCGCTCTGGGCGAGCGTCGAGCCGGATGCCTTTATCTGGGATCGCGAGACTGGGCAGATGGCTGACCCCTCGAAGGTCAAGGCCATCGAACACCGCGGCAAGTTCTTCAATGTTATGGGACCGCTTCCCTGCGTCCCCTCACCCCAGGGTCGCCCCGTGCTGGTGCAGGCTGGCGCTTCGCCCCGTGGCATCCGGGCTTCTGCAAACTTCGCCGATATGGTCTTTGCGGCAAGCCCCGGGCTCGAAAAGCAGGTGAGACATCGCCAGGCGCTGGATGCGGCACTCACCGCCGAGGGGCGCGACCCCTTGAGCGTCGGTATTGTGTGGGACGTGGTGCTGATCGTCGGCGAGACCGAAGAGGATGCCAAGCGTCGTCACCAGCAGCTGCTCTCAGCCGTTCCGCTGGAAGCGGTGGGCGCCTTCATGTCCCACGGGCTAGGCTACGACCTTTCCACCCTGCCGGACCGCTTCACCGTCGAGGAGATCAACGCGGAGATCGTGAAGCGTAATGCTTCGCCGGTCGCCTTCCTCAATACGACAGCCGGCATTGATCCCAAGGAGACCATCACCAAGAAGGACTTCTACGAGATCATCCGCCACCACACGGCTGGCTACGACCATGCGATCGTGGGAACAGCCGCCCAGGTGGCCGATTACCTTGAAGAGGTGTTTGTCGCCACCGGCGAGCGGGGCGGCTTCATGATCGCCCATCCGCCGGCCGTGCCGCGCGACCTTCTCAACATCGTCGACTTCCTGGTGCCCGAACTGCAGCGGCGCGGACGGTTCCGCAAGGAATACCGGTACCAGACGCTGCGCGAAAACCTGCTCGAAAGCTAGCCGAAGGGAAAAGCGACCATGGCCATCACAACGTTCTTCAGCAGTGTAGCGGCCAGTGGCCGGGAGTTGACACTTTCAGACATCATCAATGCCGAGCAGACCCGTAACACTGCGATCTCGCTTCTCTCGGTCCTGGCGCTGGTCGGCATCTGGCAGGTTGGCGCCTGGTCGCTTCCCTCGAGCGTCCTGCCCGCCCCGACCACAGTGGTCCAGGCGCTTGCCGCGAACCTCGCCAAGCCGGACATCTGGATCGACATAGGCATCACGCTGAGCCGCATCGCCGCCGCCTTTCTCATCTCCATGTGTGTTGCGCTGGTGCTGGGCTTCTCCATGGCGCTGTCGAAGACGGCGGGCGTCTTCTTCCACGTCTGGATCGTCTGCGGCATCACCGTGCCGGCGCTGGTGACGATCCTCACGCTCTACATGATAATCGGGCTGAACGACACCGCCGCCGTCATCGGAGCGGCCGCACCGGTCATCCCGGTTCTCGCCATCAACATCCGCGAAGGCGTCAAGGGTATCGACCCTCGCCTGCTGGGCATGGCGCAGGCCTTCCGCGCCAAGCGCCGCCAGCAGTTTGCCTCCGTCATGGTGCCGCAGATCGCGCCAATGCTGCTGGCCTCCACCCGCTTCGGCATCGGCCTCATCTGGAAGATGGTGCTTTTCGTCGAGCTGCTCGGCCGTGGCAGCGGCGTCGGCTACCGCATCGAGTTCTTCTACCAGATGTTCAACATGACCGAGGTGCTGGCCTACGCGCTCAGCTTCGTCTTCGTCATGCTCTTCATCGAAGTCGCCATCCTGGGCACCATCGAACGCCGCATCTTCCGCTGGAAGAAGCAGTAAGGGGACAGCCATGAACTACCATATCCGCGAACCCAAGGTCCCCACGATGTCCCAGATTTCTCTGACCGACATTCACAAGCAGTTTCCCGGACGGGGAAAGAAGGGTGGCTGGAAGGCGCTCGACGGCGTGTCACTCGAAATCGCCGCCGGCGAGATCGTCGGTCTTCTCGGCCCGTCGGGCTGCGGAAAATCCACGCTGCTCAACATCGTTGCTGGCCTCGACACCACCTTCGAGGGCAAATTCTCCATCCAGGGCAAGTCGCTCACGGAACAGATCGGTGCTGGCTTCCGCATCGCCTATGTCTTTCAGGAGGCTCGGCTGATGCCCTGGAGAACGCTGCGCCAGAACATCGAGTTCGTGCTGGAGGCAGCGGATTTTGCCCGCACCGAATGGCCGGGCCGCATCGACAAGGTTTTGAGCCTCGTCGAGCTTTCGAAGTTCGCCGACTTCTATCCGCTCCAGCTTTCGGGCGGCATGCAGCAGCGCGCTTCGATCGCCCGCGCCTTCGCCATCGAACCGGACATCCTGCTGATGGACGAGCCATTCAGCGCGCTTGACGAGCTGACCGCACGCCGCCTGCGCGAAAGTCTGCTGCACATCTGGTCTGCCTTCCGCTCGACCATCCTCTTCGTCAGCCACAACGCCTTTGAATCCACCTATCTCGGTGACCGCGTTTACATCATGAGCCCCGGCCCGGGCGGACGGATCAAGGAGCAGATCAACCTCACCCACATTCCACGGCCACGCAGCTACGAGGACAGCGCGCTGTTCGAGCAGAGCAAGCGGGTCGTGGAGAGCCTGCGGAGACACATGGGCGAGCTGGTCGAGTGACCAGGCGCTTGCCCATCAACAACAAGCACAGGGGAATACTCGCATGAAACTCTTTCGCAGTTTGATGACAGCGGCAGCCATCGCCGGCTCCGCCCTCCTCGCAACCTCCGCCGGAGCCGAAGCCCCGAAGGGCGACGGTTCGACGATCAGGCTCATGTCCAATCCAGTGGGCACGCAGTCCTATCCGCCATTTGTGATCAAGAAGTTCGAGCTCGACAAGAAGTACGGCTTCAACCTCGAAGTCATCCCGTTCACCAATCCGCAGGCTTCCGTCGCGGCGCTGCAAAGCGAAAGCATCGAGGCCGTCGTTCAGGACTGGATTTCTCTGGCGCGCCTGCGCAACCAGAACGTGCCGGTGATCGGCGTGGCGCCGTTCCTTTCCTACGTGAACACGGTTCTGCTGCCGGCAGACTCCGAGATCAAGACGCTGGCTGATTTCAAGGGCAAGCGCATCGGCACCTTCAGCAAGACCGGGTTCGACTGGATCATCGTGCAGGCCGTGGCGAAGAAGAACTATGGCATCGACCTCGCCAGGGAGGTGGAAGTCCAGGAGGGCGCACCGTCACTGCTGCGCGGTTCGCTGGAACAGGGCCAGCTCGACGCCACGCTCCAGTATAACTCGCTGACACCCGACATGGTGCTTTCCGGCAAGGCGAAGCTCATGATGACCATCCATGACGTGGTGGCAGAGCTCGGTTTCTCCGAAGCGCCCTTCCTCGTTTACACGATGCGCGAGAAATACGCGGAGGCCCATCCCGAGAACACCAAGGCCTTCGTCGCGGCCTATCAGGAAGCGATCGACATTCTGCTCACCAACGAGGAAGTCTGGAAGGAACAGGGCGAAAACCTGAAGCTCGCACCGGAGGCGACAGAGGTCTTCCGCCAGAACGCCAGCAAGGAATTCATCAAGACCTTCACGCCCGAGATGAACGGCATCCTAAACGAGACCTTCAAGGTGTTGCTGGATACCGCTGGCCCGGAAATCATCGGCATGACCACCATGCCGGACAAGATCCTGACGCTCGACTACCAACCGTAAGCGACAAGCTCAAAGCCTAACGGACAGCCCTTTTGGGGCTGCCCCTCAGCCCAGGAATCCAAATCTCAAGGAAGCTTAACATGTCGCTCTTGAAGCGCTTCCACACCACCGCCGCAGCTCTTTTCCTGGCCGCCGCATCCTTGGGCGCCGCCCATGCTGAGCCGATCGGCGATGGTGGGAAGATCCGGATGATGGCGAGCCCTTACGGCTCGCAGTCCTTCATTCCCTTCGTGATCCAGAAGTTCGAACTGGACAAGAAATACGGCTTCGAACTGGAGCGCATCACCTTTGCCGACAGCAAGGCGTCGAGTGCTGCGTTGCAGACCGGGAGCGCTGAAATCGCGATCCAGGACTGGAACGGCCTCGCGTTGATGCGCAACGCGGGCATCGACGTCATCGGCATTGCTCCCTTCATCACCTATGTCACGACCATCGTCGTGCCGGCAGACTCCGAGATCGAGGGCATCCCCGATCTGAAGGGCAAGAAGTTCGGCATCTTCTCGCATACGAGCACCGACTGGATCTTCGTCGAAGCCGCCGCCAGCAAGAAATACGGCATAAAACTTTCCAAGGAAGCTGAGCTGCAGGAAGGTGCGCCAACCCTTCTTCGCGGTGCGCTTGAACAGGGCCAGATCGACGCGACGCTGATGTTCTCTTCCATCTCGCCCGAGATGGTCGCAGGCGGCAAGTTCAAGGAGATCTTCACGATCCGCGATGTGACCGAAGAGCTCGGCCTGCCGCTCGCGCCCTACCTGATCATCTCCTCGACCGAACGCTACGCCAAGGAAAAGCCGGAGAACCTCAAGGCTTTTGTCGCCGCCTACAAGGAAGTGTTCGACATCCTGATGACCGATGACAGCGTGTGGCAGGAACAGGGCGCCAACATGAAGCTGTCGCCCGGAGCACTGGTAGTCTACCGCGACCAGATGCGCCGCGATCTGCTGAAAAGCTTTGAACCCGACACGGCGGAGACGCTCAGGAAGACCTTCGCAATCCTCAAGGAAACCGCAGGCTCTCAGCCGCTCGGCATGGAAGAGCTGCCGGAAACCATGCTGACGCTCGAATTTCAGTGAACCGCGATGATCGTCGAATCCACCAACTATTTCGCCAGGCAAGGGCTCGCCCAGGCGGTGCTGGAGCGGCGGCGGGAAGGCTGCCGCCTGCGAGAGATGATGGGCCTGCCGCCAGGCCGCGTCTTCGTCAATCGCGGCGGTGCCGGCCCGGACGTTCGCTGGGAGTGCAGCTTTGCCGATGAGGCAGCCTATCAGGCAGATCTGGCGGCTCGCGACAAGAGCCCCGCATTCGCCGCCCAGCGGCAAGAGATGGGGGCGCTCCTCGAGCGCTTCGAGCGGCACATCTTTGAACTTGATGACGAGACCTGCCTTACGAGCCAGGGCGTGCTCGAACAAACACCATAAGGGGAACGAAAAATGGCCCAAAGCAACACTGGACCGGGCAAGAAGATCCGGATCGCACATCTGGCAGGTCCCAATGCGACCATCCAGAACACGCCGCCGCTCGTCACCTCCAACAAGGCGCGTGCCCGGCACGGTCTGCCGCTGCTCACAGACGTCGAAGGCAACCCCTCTCGCTACGACGTGCTGCGCCCGCAGAAGCTTGCTGCGCCGGTTGTCGTTTACGTCGAACAGTTTTCCGCCCATCCGCTCGAAAAGGATCTGGCCGAACTCTACGCCGAACCGGACGGCTACCTTGATGAGTACGGCGAGTTTACCCGTGAGCGCCGATCGGAAACCGACAAGCCGGTTTTCAAGGTAGAGCTGAAGCCCGAGGACGGATACTACCCCCTTCCCTATATGGCGCTGCAGGCCGATGGCTCGCCGTGGGAGACGGACGGCACCGGCGCGCGCGTCGAGCGCGCGAAAAGCCGTCAGCCGTTCATGCCGGACGGCAAGCGCACCTTCGATGAGGTCGACCGGCTCGGCATCGACTCGCTCGGCATCGGCAACACGATCTCCAACTATGCGGAGGTCGATTACTTCCGCTTGGCCCCTTCCGGCGGCTACACCAAGGGCCTTTCAGCTTCAGAGCGTTCGGACCAGGGCGAAGGCGACATCGCGCCCGAAACTCCCGGCAAGGATTTCTTCCACTATCGTCCGGCGCATCTCAACGCCTCGCCGCCCCGCATGACGCTCGCGCGCATCACCAACATGGCGCAGGAAATCCTGGGCTCCGGCGAATATGATGGCGCTATCTGGACGCAAGGCAGCCCCCGCATTGAGGAAACGGTCTACTGGTTCAGCCTTGCGCTCGACATCAAGGTGCCGATCTGCGGCAACGCTTCCCAGCGTTATCATGGCCAGATCAGCAACGACGGGCCGAAAAACCTCGCCGACTCTGTCGAGTGGCTCCGCTCCAAGGTCTGGGCCGACGAAGATGGCAAGAACCGCGCGGGCATCGTGATGGTGCAGGACCAGCGCGTATTTGCGGCTCGCGAGGTGACGAAGGTGGACGCGCGTCCCGGCGGCTACGCCGCTGCTGGCGGCCATGGCGGCATTCTGGGTGCTGCCGGTGGCGGCACGGGCTCCGTGCTGCGCTACATCCCCGCGACGAAGCACACCTGGCAGTCGGAGGTGAGCATCACCAAGCTGCCGTCCAGCGTGACAGGCCTCCGCGGCACCCCTTCGGGCATCGAGACGATCACCGTTGCCATCAAGGATGCGGAAGGCAAGCTTCTCGAAACCGCAATCCCGAAGGTCTCCATCGTCAAGGACGCAAGCTACATCGAGGATGACTGGGAGAGCGATCCGGCGCAGGAAGTCGATACGATTGCCTTCATGGAATACAAGCTGAAGAACGCGCCGCTCTCAGGCTTCGTGCTCGAAGGCCTCAACCCCTATGGCAAACCTGCCGCAACAGCCAAGTCACGCATTCTGCTCCAGGCCGTCTACTCGGGCTTCCCGGTCGTCAATGTCGGGCGTGGTACAACGGAAGGCTTTGCCATCCGTGGCGGCCCCTTCATTGCAGGCTCCAATCTCACCTCGGTGAAGGCGCGCATGCTGCTGATGTTATGCATCATGAAGTTCGGCATGCTTCCGCCAGCGAAGGATCCGCTCAACCCGACTGCCGCGGAAAAGCAGGCTACGGAAGAGGTGCTGACGAAGTATCAGGCGATCTTCGACACGCACTGATCATTTCAGTGTTTCACAGAAACGCTGAAATGACATAAGCCATTGTTTTAACGCAATTCCGGACGGAAAAACAGGTTCCCACTTTTCCTGGAATTGCTCTAAAACCAATCCAGGAGATGCGGCACCCCTTGGGGCGGAAGGAAAGTTCCTTCCGCCTTCTTTTTTGCCTTCGTGAGGTTCAAAAAGAAACAGCCAGACGGGGCCCCCATCTGGCTGTTTGTTATTTCACGTTCTCTGACGCCTTCAGAATTTGTAGCTGAGGCCACCCTGGACGCTTGCGGAGGCTACGCCTTCCGAGCTGTAACCCGCTTTGCCAACCAGCGAGAAATCATAGTTGCCCTTGGTAAAGCCAACGTCCACGCCGACGTAGCCACGGGCTTCCGAAGCCGACATCCCTGCGATCTCATAGGAGGTGTTGATCAGCGACGCGTCGACCTTGCGGCCGTCGATGAACGTGCCTTCTGCACCGAGCTTGCCGCTGGCGCTCCAGCCTTCCTCGCCTGCACCAAAGCGCAGCGTGCCGAGTTCGAGTTCGCCGTTCACCGAAAACACATGGGTGAACTGCGACCCGACGGAAAGCTCCGACAACGTCTCGGAATAGCCATCCTGATGGATGGCGGCATAGAGCAGAGTCATGCTCGGGGTCAGGCGCAGGTTGCCCAGCTCGTGATCCATGCCGACGGTGATCGACGGGCTCACGAAGATACCGTTGTATTCGCCGTAGGCCGTGACGATGCCACCCTCTGCCATATTGTCGTTCATGCGGCGCGAGCTGTTGCTGGTGGTAGCGCCGAGACCGGCAGTCACATCAACAAAGGTAGAGCCATGAGCGAACGATCCATAGGCGCCGCCCATAATCGTGGTCGTGTCCACACGCGAACCCATGGCTAGCCGCGCTACACCATCGCCAAAGCCGAGGAATGCACCAACGAGGCTGCCGTCAGCATAGCGCTTGTCGAAGCCGAAAACACCGCCGCCAAGGCTGGTGCTGAAGCCTTCGCTGCTGCCACGCGGCGAAGAAGCCGCGCCAAATCCGCGAGCCCAGGCGGTATAGCCTTCATCAGCCTCTGCCGTGCGTACAACCGCAGGGGTCGCGGCATAGCCGAGCGGAACCATATCGCCCGCCGCGCCAAGTCGGCGCCCACTCATGTGGCCGCGAACCGCGCCCGAAACCGCACTGTTGGCCTCAATGGCTACGGTATTGCCGCCATGTACGAGGCCCGGGGTCAGGACGGTGAGCACACCGTTGTTCTCTGCAAGAATCTGGCGGTCGGTGATGATCGTTGTCGGCATGCCGTCAATGGTCAGCCGCGCATCGAAGCCGTAATCCACGTACAACGTCGCCGTATCGGGCTCGGCAAAGTAGATCCCGCCCTCAGTCACAGAACCTGCCACAAGCATCAGCATCTGGTCGGCCTTCCCCATGTAGAAGGCTTCCGCGTCCTTGCTGATGACTGTGCCGCTGCTCGCCACGGCCATGCCGGCCGCATTGGCGTAGACGGCCTGGGCGCCCTCACCGGTTGCTTCGATCCTGCCGTAGTTCAACAGCATCGTCCTACTGTCTTCGGTGTCATCATAGACGTAGACACCGATACCGTCCTCGCCACTTGTACGCAGGATACCGTTATTTGTAATCACCGCGTGCGAACCGTAGACATAAATGCCGTAAGCGTCGGTTCCCCGCGTCTCGATCAGCCCGTTGTTGGTGATTACTACATCGTCGGCATCTTCGGCATAGACGCCATAGGAATTTTCATCGGCGAAAGTAGCAACTGTGCCGTTGTTGATGAAGACGAAGTCGCCGGCAGTCGTGTAGACGCCATAGCCGCACTCACCGAAGGTGAAGATATCGCCCTCGTTGGCGATGGTCGTGAAAGTGCCCGTGGAGTAAAGCCCATAGGCTGCATAACCATAGGTCTGGATCGTCCCATCATTGTTGACGGTCGAGCCGTCTCCGTTGATCGTGACTGCGTCTCCATCAGCCGCTTCGATCAGGCCCCCGTTGTTCAGAACCTGAGAATCGGCATCCATCACAACGGCGCCGTCTACCGTGGAAACAGTGCCGCCAGCCTCAACTGTCAGCGTATCACCGACGCTTTCAAGGGTCTGGGTTATGCCCGCAATCTGACCATCTTCAATAACGATGTCGACTGCAAGCGCTGAGCTTGCACCGATTGAACCAACCGCGACAATCGCAGTCGGCAAAACCGCCATACCCCTCAATTTCATCTTATGCCCCTAAATCGACTGCGTCGAATACGTTAGCTCGACGCATAAACAGTATGCTGTGCTAATAAACCGCCCTGAACCTGTAGCATGCGGGAGCGAAGCGTCAAGGGTATGGAAATAATGTTTAATAAGCAGAAGCAGCCGTGCGCCACCCGATGAAGCCGACGCCTAGACTTCCCTGATGTAAGCCCAACCGAGATGTTGATTTTCGGGGGCGCAGCCCCCGCACCCGCTCTCACCGGTTTCGTTGCGAATGATGGTGCGAAGCCCACCCGCGCTGGGTTCTTGCGTGGTTCAAGGACGTCGCTATCGCTGTCATCGAAAAGCGCAGTGGCGATTGTCCGCCCCTCCCAAAAAATGTCGTTTATCGGTTAAACCTCTTTTCCGAATAACTTCACTGCTTATCCGACTACACCCATCCATTCCCGCGACTTTTTTCTTATTACCAAATATCCGGCTGATGCACTTTACTGCCAAACGGATGGAATTGTCCGGATTCTCCTAATGAAGTGCTAGCGAGCATTTACCGCTAGATTGATTGACGGAAGTAAACGCGGATGACTATTAGGATGCTTACATGGAGCTCACGGTGAGAAAAAATCCTATTTCCCATTTGATCGATAGGATCCTCCCGGTTCAGAAGGACGAGAAAGCGTCACCGCATCCGTTTCTTGTGGTGTCCTACTTCACTGAAGATAATGAATATGTGGACCATGCATCGAAACTGCGCGCTTCACTGGAGAAATGGCGCGTCCCATATTCCCTTACGCCCATCAAGACTTCCGGGGTATGGGAGTATGATTGCTCTCAGAAAGCGCGCTTCATGCGCGATGCCTGGGAAAACTCCACGGTACCCATCGTCTGGCTCGACGCAGACGCAACGGTGGAGGCATATCCCGCACTTTTTGCCGAAATTGACGCTGATTTCGCAATTCATAAATGGCAGGGCTGGGAATTTTGCAGCGGCACCACCTACTTCGGCAAGTCGCCTATTGCACGCAAACTCCTGGATCAATGGGTATTACGCTGCGAGGCAGATCCTATTGCCTGGGATCAAATCAATTTGCAATCTGCTTGGTGCGACATTGCCGCTACCGAAGCCTTGAAAACATACTGGCTTCCGAGACCGTATCTGCAGATTTTTGACGCGCCTGAAGAAAGTCCGCCCGTTATCAAACATTGGCAGGCATCTCGCCGGCCCAAGAATGACGGCCGTTCAAGCCCTCAACCTCAGTTGGCACTTACTGAACGGGGTATTCAATTACGCACTTCACATGTTCCCTGGCGGAGATCAGAGGAGGCGTTCTGGATTGCACAAGGTACAGCGCACATCAAACCAGAAGCAGGCACAGAATTCCCGGAGGGGTTCGACATTGCAGAAGTATTACGCGAGGCTATCAACGGAGAATGGCCACTCCTCGAAATCGGATGCGGCGTTGGCAGGATAGCCTCCCTGTTCTCTCCCACCGAATATATCGGCGTCGACATCAATCCGAATGCTATTCTTCAGGCGCGGCGCTTACTACCGCACCATAATTTCAGACTCTATGACGATGGTTATGCCTACCCTCAGGCACCAACAGCGTTGTTTTACACGGTCCTTTTGCATGTCTCCGACCAGGCGCTGCCATTCCTGCTCGAGGAAGCGCTAAAAGGAAAACACAGAATTATTATTTCCGAAATTATGGATACCCGGTGGCGTCGTGAAGGAAACCCGCCTGTCTTCAATCGAAACCCGGAGGACTATATATTACTTATGCAGCAACTAGGCTTCCAGCTTACTTTTGTGAACAAGACACCTTATGAGCGATATGACAGGGAGCCTCTTAACGTCGGGCGCGACAGCCGTTTAACGACATTGGCTTTCGTCGCAGTCGATAGCTGACCATAGCCTTTTTTATTTGCCACCAGCTGAAAAGTAGCCTCTCACTCACCGAGCTTGCTCTTTCCAGATGTAGCAGTTGGCTTCTCCAAGCTGAGCGAGCACGCACTTGTGGAAGCCATGAGCGAACACTTGTTGCAGAACATCAGGCGGGAAACGAAAAAGCCCGGCGCGTTGAGCGACCGGGCTTTCATTTAGTTGCGGGGGCAGGATTTGAACCGTTCGTCGGGGAATTGGTCCACTGGATCAATTCCTGATCCTCCTCACCCTTCAGGTTCTGAGCCAGAAGAACACCGGAGCGGGCCTTCACACAGAACAGCGTGTCTCATGCCGGGCCTTAGAGGTGCCGCTAAACAAAAAAAGCGCCGGGCTGATGCCTCGGCGCTTTGATTTGGTTGCGGGGGCAGGATTTGAACCGTTCGTCGGGGAATTGGTCCACTGGATCAATTCCTGATCCTCCTCACCCTTCAGGTTCTGAGCCAGAAGAACACCCGAGCGGGCCTTCACACAGAACAGCGTGTCTCATGCCGGGCCTTAGACGTGTCGCTAAACAAAAAAAGCGCCGGGCTTGTGCCTCGGCGCTTTGATCTTGGTTGCGGGGGCAGGATTTGAACCTGCGGCCTTCAGGTTATGAGCCTGACGAGCTACCGGGCTGCTCCACCCCGCGTCAAAGTATTTCTGTTCCAACAACAAGAGGCCGCGGTGAGCGGCCTTCGAGTTTGAGCTGTGAAGAGAGAATGTTTTGAAGAACATGCGTTTGGCAGACCTGGCAGCGACCTACTCTCCCGTGTCTTAAGACAGAGTACCATTGGCGCAGGGGCGTTTCACGGCCGTGTTCGGAATGGGAACGGGTGCAGCCACCCCGCAATAACCACCAGGTCGGCAAAACGCATGTTTTCAAAATCAAGAAGCTGGAATGGTGAATGGT
>NZ_BMIF01000011.1 GCF_014641695.1 Nitratireductor aestuarii
GCTCACCCGAGACCCCCTGTCCCCTTCAAAAATCTCCATCTGTCCAACTGTCCTTATGCCTGGGAATAAGGACAGGGTCTGAACAGTTTTATCCAATATTCACAGGCGGCCTCGCTCGGACGGATACGTTGTCCGTTACGCCCTCAACGCTGAAATACTGCGTCTGAGAGAGCTCAACAAAGGGTTTCAGGCCATTAAGCTGAATAGCGTCTAGAAGGTTGCCCTCATGGGACCCCAAGGGGTGGAGAGTTTCAAAGCCGAACTGTTGGTTTCCAGTCTGACCTGTCCATGTGAATGTGCCAGAGTGTTTGGTCCACGGATTTCTTAGAGGTGATGAATTGCCGTCAGGCTGCGCAGCTCCCGTTATTAGCTGAGGTGCGTTACACGTCCCCGTACCGCATGTCCCTGATCCCGCAGTAGTGTCGCTACTGGTGGCCGTGGTGATTGTCTGCAATTTAACCCCATCCGAGTTGGAAATACTGAATTCCATCGTCTCGGCGGCGATGGTTCGATGGGTATGGCTGAATTCCCAGTCGACAACTTCACCCTGGATTAGACACACAGTTTGATACAAGCGGGAAGCCTGCCAGGTGCTTAGTTCAGCATGCTGTGCGCCTTCAGCTGACACAAGATAGCCCGATGGGGTAAATACCTGGCCGGATTTCCAGATATCAATCAAGGGAACGAGTGTATTTGTACTTTCGAAATCTGTTGTTCCCCCATTATTAGTGCACCAAGGATCAGCGGGATCGTGTGTCGTACTCCAGCCGTCAACATCACTAATGGGCATTAGTGCCGAACCTACGGAGGCCTTAGGGCACACGTTCTTATCGCGAGGAAGAACAGGCTGTTCAAATCCCAGATTGACAAAGCTTCGCTGCACGGCTTCCGCGGTGCCGGTCCAGCCGAGCGACAGGAGCGCAATTGCGAAAATTAGCTTGAGCGTTGTTATGCGAACCAAGGGTTCAAGCCTCAATCTGATGTTGACGTCTGAATCGGCGAAACAAACGCGCAACTTCACGCCGCAAGGCAAAGGCGATTCGCACAGGACTCACTCGGCAGTGCTTCTGCTGAAGCTGATACGAAGAGGCCGGCAATAGGGAACTAAGCGGAACCACATCGGGCCAGCTGCCGTGCCAGCGCGCCGCGCCAAGAGTCCCAAAAACACGCTTTTTGTCCGAAAATACGCCTCCAAAAGCACCTAACCTATTGAAAAGATAGGTTGTAGTGTCTGTTTCTGACTGGAGGTCAGAAAATGAACATTAAGAGCCTTCTTCTCGGCTCCGCGGTCGCCTCGGTGGCTTTCACCGGCGCTCAGGCTGCTGACGCAATCTTCGTTCCAGAGCCAGAGCCAATGGAATACGTCCGCGTTTGCGACGTTTACGGCGCAGGCTTCTTCTACATTCCTGGCACCGAGACCTGCCTCAAGGTTGGCGGCTACGTTCGTTACCAGATCAACTGGAACGAAGGTGACGATGGCTGGCGCAAGCAGAGCCGTGCTCAGCTGACGCTCGATGCTCGCAACGAGACCGAGCTTGGCACCCTGCGCTCCTTCGCTGAGCTGTGGTTCCAGAACAACACGCCGAACAACGGCGGCAGCGACGACGGTCTTCGCGTTCGTCAGGCCTTCATCGAGCTCGGTGGCCTCTACCTCGGTACCAAGATCACCCTGTGGGACGGCGCTCTCGACGGCGAGTACGACAACTTCGGCTTCTCTGATGAAGTCCACACGGTTGGCTACAACTTCGCAGCTGCTAACGGCGTGAACGTCGGCATCGCTCTCGAAGAGTACGACGACAACCTCGACTACACGCCGAACGTTGTTGGTAAGGTTGGCATCAAGCAGGGTTGGGGTTCGCTCAACGTTTTCGCAGCTTATGACGCAACCGCTGAAGAGTGGGCTGCCAAGGCAATCGCCAACGTAAAGCTTGCTGACCCGCTGACTCTGCAGCTCGCAGCTGCATACTCCTCGGGTAACAGCGTTTACGCACCGACCATGGGTTCGTATGGCACCTCTTTCACCGGTTTCAACTTCGGTTTCCCTCCGAGTGGCATCAGCACGGTGCGCTTCTCCGCAGCTCGTACCTACGAGTGGACCCTTGGTGCTCACCTGAAGTATGACGTCAGCAACAAGCTCACCCTCGGCGTTGGTGGTCAGTACTACGCAGACGCTCATAACCGCACCTTCGTGAGCCCGCTCGACGTGACCTTTGGTCCGGATGACCGTACGTTCGGCGGCGGTGATGACTGGGCAGTTGGTGCAGTTGTCGACTACAAGGTCGCTAAGGGCTTCGACGCCAAGCTCGCAGTCAACTACGTCGATGGCGACAGCTACGCAGACGGCGCTTGGAACGGTTTCCTCCGTCTGACCCGCAGCTTCTAAGCTGATTTATCCACAGGCCTCGGCGGTTTCTACCGCCGGGGCTTGATTAATTAGCCGACATACCTCTTGATTGGCCCGGGGATTATCTGGGGCGATGTGGGGATTGTCATGTCTTTAATTTTGGGGGGCGACGTACGCCTGCCGTTTGGCAGGAGGTTGCGGCGCGCAGGTTCTAGGACAGGCGTATACGCGGATCTGTATGATCTGGCTGGTCTGCAATTCGTTCGTCGCTTGGTGGGGTCAATCGTAGTCGATTTTGCGGCTAGACAGCGATAGGCCCAAGCAATGACACAAGTACAGTCTGTGGCAGGAGGAAACTCCTGGCCTGCGGGTGCGGTTGGACGGTACTCGGTAACCTATGGCAGCCCTGAGCTGCACGTGGTAACCGAATTCAGCCTGAGAGAGCTGTTTGCGAAGTACGGCGACATTCTCTGGGAACCGGGCAGCCATAAATACAACGTAACCTCTTTCATAGGCGAGCTCGACGAGCTGCTTCTGGGACAGCGCTTCAGTGCGTTCAGCCAGGACATGCTTGATGAGCTGGTAGGCAAGCTACGATCGCGTGGTAACAGCAACGCAACCATCAATCGGAAGATGGCTGCGCTCAGCAAGTTGCTGCGGAAGGCCTATAAGATGGGGTCGATACACAGTCTGCCGGAGTTTCGCCGGCAGAAGGAACGCGCGGGGCGGATACGTTTCCTCGATCAGGACGAGGAAGAACGGCTCTTTGCAGCCATTCGCGCGCGCAGCGAAGACGCATGGCGTCTCAGCATTTTTCTCGTCGATACTGGCGCCCGTCTGGGCGAGGCTATTGGTCTGACCTGGAACGATGTGCAGGCTGGCCGTGCCAGCTTCTGGATCACCAAGTCTGCCCGCAGCCGCACGGTTCCGCTCACCAAGCGGGCGATGGCAGCGGTGAAGGTGCCGAAGAACGGCTACGATGGCCCGTTCGCCATGCTGCGCCAGGCGCCCTTCCGGGCGATCTGGAACGAAGCCAAGGCCGAGGTTGGGCTGAACGACGACGAACAGCTTGTGCCACACGCGCTTCGGCACACCTGCGCATCACGATTGGTTCAGGGCGGCATCGATCTACGCCGCGTACAGATGTGGCTGGGTCATCAGACCCTCACCATGACCATGCGCTACGCTCACCTTGCGACCAACGATCTCGATCCTTGCGTTGACGTTCTTGAACGCAAGAAAAAGCGCAAGACGGGCTGATTTCGGGCAGATGAAGCAGCACAGTGTGTGAACTGTGCTGCAAGTTTCGCGATCTGGGACCGCGCGCCGAGCAAGGCGTGCGGTCCGACTATTTCTGCCCGGGGCTTCTACGCCTTCGGCTGACGGCGAAAGAGCAGCTTTCTCCATAAGCTTTCAGAACCGGCACATTGCCATAGTCTCCGCTACGCGCAAATGGCTGCTCCCCCAATCCGCACAGTCACCCGCAGTTGCCTGGAGCCGTGGCACTAACGGCCTCTCTGCCGCTGACGCCAAAATTCCATTTCGATTCATGTGTCCGTGGAGTATGACACATCACAGAAACGAGCGGATCCAGCGGCGTCATGAACAATCGTCCAAGTCTTACACCTCTTGTAGAGTCCCTTCCTGCCACCGTTCCCTTCGTGGGACCTGAAACGCAGGAGCGAAACCGCGGTCGGCCCTTCCGCGCCCGCATCGGCGCCAATGAAAGCGGGTTTGGGCCCTCCCCTCGCGTCATCGAGGCGATCCGCAACGCAGCACCCGATGTGTGGATGTATGGCGACCCTGAAAACCATGAACTGAGGGCTGCCCTCGCCCAACACCACGGGGTGGCGCCTGAGAACATCGCAATCGGCGAAGGGATCGACGCGCTACTCGGCCTGATCGTGCGCATGTACATTGAGCCCGGCGCACCGGTCGTCGTGTCGCTCGGCGGGTATCCCACCTTCAACTTCCATGTCGCTGGCTTCGGTGGACGCTTCGTCAATGTCCCCTACGACGGCGATCGCGAGAACCTGCAGGGACTGCTGGAGGCGACGATCAGCGAGAACGCGCCGCTCGTCTACCTCGCCAACCCGGATAATCCGATGGCGACGTGGTGGGATGCCGCGGATGTCACGCGGTTCATCGAGGCTCTACCGGAAACGACTATGCTCATCCTGGACGAAGCTTATTGCGAATTTGCGCCGACAAGCGCGATCCCGCCGATCGACGTCTCGCGCCCCAATGTGCTGCGGATGCGTACCTTCTCCAAGGCCTATGGCATGGCCGGCATGCGTTGCGGCTATGCGATCGGCGAAGCATCCGCCATCGCGCCATTCGACAAGATCCGCAACCATTTCGGCATGACGCGCCTGACGCAGGTCGCAGCGCTCGAAGCGCTGCGTGACCAGCCGTATCTGCAATCGGTCGTCGATCAGGTGGCTGCTGCGCGCGACCGGATCGGCAGGATAGCAGCCTCTCACGGCCTCACCACCCTGCCCTCCGCAACGAATTTCGTCGCGCTCGATTGCGGCGCTGACGGTACGTTTGCCATGCGCGTGCTTCAGGAACTCGGCCATCGCGACGTATTCGTCCGCAAGCCGATGGGTCCGCATCACGACCGCTGCATTCGAGTGAGCGTTGGCCCGGAAGCAGAGATGGACCTCTTCGAGAGCGCCTTTGCGGAAGCGCTGGAGGCTGCGCGGAAAGGCTGAGCGCGCCACATTCCCAGACAAGAAAAGGCCCGGTCACAGCGATGTAACCGGGCCTTCTCTATTGGATGAGTGCGTTCGTTACTCGCCGCCAACCATCACGAAACGGATGACGAAGAGCACAGCGACGATCCAGGTAGCCGGATGAACGTCGCGGAAACGGCCCGTCAGCGTCTTCAGCACGGCGTAGCTGATGAAGCCGAAGGCTAGACCATTCGCGATCGAATAGGTGAGCGGCATCATCAGGGCTGTCAGTGCAGCGGGAGCTGTCTCGGTGATGTCCGACCACTCGATTTCGACCAGCTCACGCATCATGAGGCAGGCCACGTAGAGCAGCGCTGGCGCGGTTGCATGTGCCGGTACCGAGCCAGCCAGCGGTGCGAAGAACAACGCGGCAAGGAACAGCACGGCGATGGTGAGAGCGGTGAGGCCCGTACGGCCGCCGGCCTGCACACCCGAAGCGCTTTCCACGTAAGCGGTCGTGCTCGAGGTACCGAGCAGCGAGCCGGCAACGATCGCGGTGCTGTCAGCCAGGAGCGCGCGGCCGAGACGGTTCGGCTTGCCTTCCGGGATCAGGTTTGCGCGCTTGGCAACGCCGATCAGCGTACCCGTAGCGTCAAACACCTCGACCAGAACCAGCACGAGGATCACGAAGACCAGACCGCTGTGCAGGGCGCCCATGATGTCGAGCTGGAGGAACGTCGGAGCGATCGACGGAGGCATGGACATGATGCCGCCGAAGCTGCTTACGCCAAGCAGCATCGAGATCACGGTGATGATCAGAATGCCGAGCAGGATGGCGCCGCGGATCTTGAGCGCGTCGAGCGCCGCGATGATCAGGAAGCCCGCCATTGCGAGCAGCGGTTCCGGCGCGGTGAGGTCGCCGAGGCTGACCAGCGTTGCCGGATTGTCGACGACGATCTTGGAGGTTTGCAGCGCAATGATCGCCAGGAACAGACCGATACCTGCCGCAACGGCGCTGCGCATGGACTTCGGAATGCCGTCGATCAGCCAGCTGCGAACGCCCGTGACCGTGAGGATCAGGAAGATCATACCGGAAATGAAGACTGCACCCAGCGCCTGCTGCCAGGTGAAGCCCATGGCTCCGACCACGGTGAAGGCGAAGAATGCGTTGAGGCCCATGCCTGGGGCCATGCCGATCGGCCAGCGCGGCAGGAACGCCATGATGGCCGAGCCAAGCGCCGCGGCAATACAGGTCGCGACGAAGACTGCGCCCCGATCCATGCCGGTCGTTTCCAGAATGCTCGGATTGACGAAGATGATGTAAGCCATCGTCAGGAACGTGGTGAGACCGGCCAGCAACTCTGTGCGCACCGACGTACCGTTCTCTGACAGCTTAAAGAAAGAATCGAGCCCCCCTTGATTGCTCGATCTCGCAGATTGGTCAGTCATGAAACCGCCTTCCCCTTTCGACGCGCGACTCGCCGCGCTGAAAAACGATTCGAAGCCGACGGGGGTGGAAGTCAAGCGATCAGGGTCCGCTTCGCACAGTTTGCGGCAGGAATATGGCCGTTTAGAGTGCCGGACGATAGTCGCTGTGCCTTTGTGGCCACATCAATCATAACTGTCATCCCATACGCAATGCACCTTATATAGCTTGCCATGCTACGCAGGCCTGATCCAATTTGAGCCAGGAATGGAGTGCAGGCTTGTCCGGCGAGACGGCCAGTGACGCGGGAGGTACGCAATGTTCTCGGAATCGATGAGCTTCGGGTTGGGCGAGGAAATCGACGGGCTGCGGGAAGCCGTGCGGCGTTTCGCAGCCGACAGGATTGCGCCTTTGGCTGACGAGATCGACAGGAGCAACGATTTTCCCGCTCATCTCTGGAAGGAGATGGGAGCCATGGGTCTCCTCGGCATCACGGTGGAGCCGGAACTGGGCGGCTCCGGCATGTCCTACCTCGCCCATGTGGTGGCTATGGAGGAGATCAGCCGGGCTTCCGCCTCGGTGGCGCTCTCCTATGGCGCGCACTCCAACCTCTGCGTAAACCAGATACGGCGGTGGGGCACTGAAGCGCAGAAGTCCCGCTATCTGCCAGGGCTCTGCGAGGGCTCGCTCGTCGGTGCGCTCGCCATGTCAGAGACGGGTGCCGGGTCTGACGTCGTCTCGATGCAGCTGCGGGCGGAACGACATGGCGACAGGTTCATCCTGAATGGCTCCAAGATGTGGATCACCAACGGACCTGATGCCGACGTTCTGGTCGTATACGCCAAGACGGACCCGTCCGCCGGTAGTCGGGGAATCACGGCCTTCATCATCGAAAAGGGTATGGAAGGGTTCTCGGTCGCCCAGAAACTCGACAAGCTCGGCATGCGCGGTTCGAACACCGGCGAGCTGGTCTTCGAGGATGTCTCCGTTCCGGTAGAAAATGTCCTTGGGGAGGTAGGTCGGGGCGTTGAGGTATTGATGTCGGGGCTCGACTATGAGCGCGTCGTGCTCTCCGGCGGGCCGCTTGGCATCATGGCAGCCTGCATGGATGTGGCCGTGCCCTACGTGCGCGAGCGCAGGCAGTTCGGCCAGCCGATAGGTGCGAACCAGCTGGTGCAGGCGAAGATCGCCGACATGTACGTGGCGATGAACTCCGCGCGCGCCTACAGCTATTCAGTGGCAGCCGCCTGCGACCGTGGTGAAACCCAGCGCAAGGATGCGGCCGGCTGCATCCTCTACGCGGCTGAAAAGGCGACCCAGGTGGCGCTCGATGCGATCCAGCTTTTGGGCGGCAATGGCTACACCAATGACTATCCGACCGGCCGGCTGTTGCGGGACGCCAAGCTCTATGAGATCGGGGCGGGCACCAGCGAAATCAGGCGCTGGCTGATCGGTCGAGAGATCGTTTCGGCCGGCTGAGTTTTTCCATGCGACACTTTCCAGTGGGCGGACATGTTGCGCTTCCCGTCAGGCCCGCTACACTGACAACTCGTTCTAACCTATTGAATCTCAAGAAACGGTTCCGTTTCTCGAATGCAAGCGGTACGTGCTATGGTCAGCGAGTCACTGCTGATTTGGTCTTCATCCGCCTCTGTGATCCGGTGAGAGTAGATGCCCATCCTTAAATCGCAGATTTCTCCCTCCTCGTCCGCCTTCCGCGAGAACTCGGCCCGGATGCAGGGCCTTGTCACAGAGATGGCCGAGACGGCCGCGCTGATCTCCGCTGGCGGCCCGGAGGAAGCGCGCAGCCGCCATTTGGCGCGCGGCAAGTTGCTGCCGCGTGAGCGGCTGGCGGGGCTCCTGGATGTGGGATCGCCCTTCCTCGAAATCGGACAGTTCGCGGCGTGGAACCTCTATGGCAACGAAGTGGCATCGGCTGGCCTGATCGCCGGCATCGGCCGTGTCGAAGGTCGCGAATGCATGATCGTCGTCAACGACGCGACGGTGAAGGGCGGCACCTACTACCCGCTTACGGTTAAGAAGCATCTGCGCGCGCAGGAAATCGCGCTCGAGAACAACCTGCCATGCATCTACCTGGTCGATTCAGGCGGTGCGAACCTGCCGAACCAGGACGAGGTCTTCCCGGATCGCGAACACTTTGGCCGCATCTTCTATAATCAGGCCAACATGTCGGCGCGCGGCATCCCTCAAATAGCCTGCGTGATGGGCTCGTGCACTGCGGGCGGCGCCTATGTGCCCGCGATGAGCGACGAAACGGTGATCGTGCGCAACCAGGGCACGATCTTCCTGGGAGGCCCGCCGCTGGTGAAGGCCGCGACTGGCGAAGTTGTAACGGCGGAAGAACTGGGCGGAGCGGATCTCCACACGCGGGAATCCGGCGTCGCCGATCACTATGCGCAGGATGACCGCCACGCACTCTCGATCGTTCGCCGGATCGTGCGGAACCTGAACCGCAGCAAGGCATCGCAGCTGTCGCTGCAAAAGCCGGCCCCGCCGCTTTACGATCCATACGAAATCTACGGCATCACTCCGGCTGATCCTCGCCAGACCTACGACGTTCGCGAGGTAATTGCCCGCATCGTTGACGGCTCTGAGTTCGACGAGTTCAAGCAGAACTACGGCGCCACGCTTGTCACAGGTTTCGCGCATCTGCATGGAATGCCGGTCGGCATCCTTGCGAACAATGGCGTGCTGTTTTCGGAATCCGCGCTCAAAGGGGCGCATTTCATTGAGCTTTGCTGCCAGCGGAAGATCCCGCTCCTGTTCCTGCAGAACATCACGGGCTTCATGGTCGGCCGCAAATATGAGGCAGGCGGCATCGCCAAGGATGGCGCCAAGCTGGTGACCGCCGTTGCCACCGCGCGTGTGCCGAAGATCACGACGATCATCGGCGGTTCGTTCGGCGCGGGCAACTACGGCATGTGCGGCAGAGCTTTCTCGCCGCGCTTCCTCTGGACATGGCCGAATTCGCGCATTTCCGTCATGGGTGGCGAGCAGGCAGCAACGGTGCTTTCGATCGTCAGGCGCGAAGGCATCGAACGGAGGGGCCAGCAATGGTCGCCCGAAGAGGAAGCCGAGTTCCGCGCGCCGATCCTGGAAAAGTACGAGCGCGAGGGACATCCGCTCTACGCGTCGGCGCGCCTTTGGGACGATGGTATCATCGACCCGGCGAAGACCCGTGAGACCCTGGCCCTGTCACTTTCGGCAAGCCTGAATACGCCGATCGAAGAGACCAAAGTTGGTGTGTGGAGAATGTAGCTCCACTCCGACACCCGCGAAAATGCGGCTTTGCATCACTAAAGGATCGCGATAGAAGAGAACGAAATTCCACTCGGAGCGACATGCTTGCAGTCAGGCAGCTACCTGTCCGTTCTTACGGCAAATATATTCCATACTGCCTCACGGCATTCTGTCCTGGCACTTGCAGATGGTCATATTCTGCCCAACGCAGATAGACGCGAGCTGCAGGCATGATCGTAATCGTTGGCGGCGGCGCGACTGGCGCCATCTTTGCCGCGCACCTTCTGAAGGTCTCTGACGCCAACCGGATCGTGCTCGTCGAGAAGCGCGGCAGGGTGGGCCGCGGTCTGGCCTATTCCACCACCCTCCCCGACCATCTGCTGAACGTTCGTGCGCAGAACATGAGCGCCTTGCCGGATGACCCGGGTCACTTCGTGCGGTGGCTCACTGAGCGCGATCTGATGGACCCAAACGAGCCCTTCTTCTTTGCGCCACGCAAGGTCTACGGCGACTATCTGGAAGATCTGCTGCGCGAGGCGGATGCGGAACATTCCGGACGGCTGCAGATCATCAGCGATGAGGTCATTTCCGCTATTCCCCAGGCGTCAGGGGTTGAGGTTGAACTTGCATCAGGCCAGACCCTGCAGGCGAGCAGGCTGGTTCTGGCGACAGGCCATGACATAGAGCCGCTCAATCGCGACGAGATCTCAGTACGGATGGATACTCCTGAAGACACCGAGCTTCCCCCGGATGCGCCGATCCTGATCATGGGCAGCGGGCTCAGCATGGTGGATGCGGTGCTGTCTCTGGAAGCACGTGGCCATCGCGGTCCGGTGACAGTCGTCTCCCGCCGCGGATTGCTGCCGCAGCGGCAGGTACTGCCTCATCCAATTCCATTTACCGAGAATGACATTCCCTTTGGTTTGGAACCCTCCCGCTTCCTGGGCTGGCTCCGCGACCGCGTAAGAAAGCACGTTCAGGCGGGTGGCAACTGGCGCGACGTGGTCGACGGCTTGCGGCCCTACAACCAGCGCATCTGGCAGAGCTGGCCGGAGCCTTCCCGCAAGATTTTCCTGCGGCATGCAAAAGCCTGGTGGGACACGCACCGCCACCGCATGGCGCCCGAGGTGCATGACCGCATCCAGGCAGCGGTGCAGGAGGGCCGGCTTGCCATTCGTGCGGGCCGCATACTCCGCACGGAAAGGGCGGGCGCGGATTTCACCGTGACACTCAGGCCGCGGGGTTCACAGCAGGAAGAAACACTGCGCGTCGCCCGCGTCTACGACTGCACCGGCATCATTCGCAACATCGAGGATAGCTCCCGCGCTATCCTTCGTGGGCTGGTCGAGGCTGGACTGGCCAAGACCGATCCTTTGCGTCTGAGCCTGAACGTCACCCGCGACTGCCAGCTCATCGGCCGCGACGGTAAGGCTTCTGACCGACTCTATGCGTTGGGACCTCTCACCCGCAGCGAATTCTTCGAAATCGACGCGGTGCCGGAGATACGGGTTCAGGCGGCAGCACTGGCAAGGAAACTAAGCTAGTTCCCTGCCGAAGGAGAGCCAATTCCGTTGACCAGACCAAGGACGAGCGAATGGACATTGCCTCCGTCGCTCAACTCCTCCTTGTCGAAGGCGCGGCTCTGCCGCCGCTGCTCTTCCACGAGTGGCTTTGTGCGGTTCTCCACCTCCTTGCGGACGGCACGGCATCTTGGATCGTTCGGCACGAAGGTGCCCACAGTAGCGGCCTCGATGGCCTTCACCGTCTCAACGATCATCGCCCCGTGCACCCGCTCGTGCTTTTCCACCCCCTCGATGAAAGTGTTCCAGAGAGGCTGAAGCGCTTCGGGAAGCCTGTTGGAAGGCTTGGGAAGTCGATAGACGATGGTAAGGTGAGGCTTCGCGGCAGCAAGGATGCACCCACCATCGCGAGGTTGGTAGTCGCGTGACCACTTGAGTTCGAAGTCCGTGATCGCGATCGCCCTGCCCGCACCAGCCTTCGGACCGTTCTCCCCGATCGACCGGTAGAGGTCGATGCCGGTCTTGCCGGAAATCGCGTAGGTCTGAACCTTTTCCACCGGCGCCCAGCTTTGGGCCTGCGCCATCGATGACCACAAGACGACAGGTGCAACGCCTACGAACCGGTATATCTGCATGCCACTCTCCTAACCCTGACAGGGGTAGGAGAACGCCGCCGCTCATGCAAGCAAAAGAGCAGTTTCAGGGAGAGCGGGAAGAAAAAGCCCCGTCACATGGGAGGAGGTGTGACGGGGCGAGTATTTCAACATTGAGGTAGCCTTACTCACCCGATAACCGCCCTGTGCATCTCCAAGACACACAAGGCACGAACTAGAACTTACCCACGATGTTCAGGAATGGTCCCTTATCATCGAGTGTCAGGTCACGGAGGTCATCCGAGAAGCGGCCGAAGTTGTAGCCGGCGCCCACCTTGAAGTTGTTTCCCACGTGCCGGTAGAGAGCAGCCAAGAGACCGTAATCGACCGACTTGACCGCGGGCGTGAAGAAGGCACGGCCTTCCAGCAACGCATCCCAGTTCTTGACCACGTGCAGGTCGGTTCTGATGACGCCGAGATGCGCTGAGGACTGTTGCCATGGGCCCATCGATTTCGTCGCATCGTTGCGTATGCTGATCTCGCCGATACGGGCACCGTATTTTCCGCCGACCGACAGCCAGGGCAGCAGGTCATAGGTGACGTCAGCCGAGACGATGTGGCTGCGCTGCATGGGGCCTCCCGAGGTGTTTGACGACGACGAGATCTGGCCCAGCGTCGGCAAATCGTAGAGGAAGGTGTACCGCATCAGGGCGTTCAGCCTGTCATGGTCCACGGGACGATACGCGTAACCAAGCGATCCTTCGATGTAGTCGCCGTTGTAATAGGACCCCGCGCCGGACTGGGAGAGAACCGCATCACCGCTGACCAGCAACCTGCCGCTTTCGTCATGCTGCCATGCCACGCCCGAGGAGACCGCGTAGGTATTGACGTCACGGGTACGGTCATCGGAATTCTCGACACGGACTTCTGCGCGGGTCCTTGCAGACAGGCCTTCTTCCTCGTCGTTGTAGCCCACCGCGACGGACCCTGCGTACCGATCAAAATCCGAGTACTCGAGCTTGGTGTCTGGATTGACGCGATTATCCATGATCCGTCCGGCCTCGCCGCCGAGGTCGACAGTCCAGAGCGAGTTGGGGGTGTAGACCACACCGTAGGTTTGCGCCAGCGAGCGCCTGCGTCCGAACAGATCGTAGTTCGACTCGGCATAAGCGGTGGTTACGTCGTCGATCCTCCGCTTCACGCCGCCGACCAGTGAGCCGAGATCCCGACCGTGCAGCACATCGCTGCGCGTGAGGTCGAAGGCTCTGCTCGGATCAAGCCTATAGCCGATATAGTACTGGTCATCGACCGTGGGGCTGTAGTTCAACGCGGCCAACCCACCGACGCCGGACCGTCCGTAAGAAACCTCGCCTTCTGCCGAGATCTTTTCGGTCAGGGCAACCTCTGCACCGACACCAACGCGGTCGTTCTTTTCAATGCTGCCCTTCCGGAACAGGCTGTGTTGGCCAAATACGTAGTAGGTGTAATCCTCGTTCTGCTTGAAATCGAGACGCACGCCGACGTCGGCACGGTTTCCATCATATCCGTACTTTCCCGCAGCGATTGCGGTGGGAGAATGGAGCCGGGTGTGCGTTACACCGACGGTCGCCTTCAACTGGGGCATGAACTGCCAGCTCGCTGCGAACTTGGAGTCGCGCCGGCGCTGTCCTTCACCATCCTTGAGGTCATCCAGCGTTACGCCGGCGTCCATGGTTCCGGTGATCGGCATGGCGGCATGTGCGCCCCACACCCGTCGATTTGCCGACAACCGGTCCGACGTGGTCGAGAATCCGGCCTGCTTCTTTTCGTAATAGCCTCCGATCTTCCCGGTATCGATGCCGAATGGCCGAATGTCTGCCATGTCCAACTGGCCGCCGACGCGCCAGCCCAGTGCCGACTTACCACCCGTTCCCTCTTTTTCGGTCAGCGTAAGGCCACCATCCGTGGACCGGGCGAGACTGGAGTTCGTTCCCGACGAGCGTGCAACTTCCGCGTCGACATAAGTGGTCTGTGAACGGCGTACGAGAATGTCCGCGCCCACCGCCTTTGTCCTCTTTTCGTCCACGCGCTCGGTGTTACCGGTTACGCCAAGACGCACCGAGTCCCCGACCCATTGTTGCACCCGGCCACCGTAGACATAGTCCTTCGCATCACGGGCCCGCGGAATGTATTCGTAGCTGACCACCAGATACTGCTTGTCTCCGCCGAGAGCGCTGGACCTCACCGGGCCCACTCCGAGGCTGGTCGAGTTCAGCGGCCGCTTGAGGATCAAGACGCCCTGGATGTGGTCGAAGGTGTAATCTTCGCCGTGCGCCAGATACTTGCGCTCAATAACCCTTCCACTCACATCATCCCGCACCTCGACCATGACCGTTTCGGACCCGGAAGTGATGTCCTGACGCCGCAGGAAATAGGCCGATCCGCCGGTGCCGAGAAATTCATCCGTCTGCGGCACCGTGTCAGGCAGCGCGCCATAGGCGGAGACTTCCGTCTTCCGTTCGCCGTAACTCGTCTGGCTGTCCGAGCGCATCTCCAGGTTGGCGCCGTAGAGCCCTCTGCTGCTGGACAGGAATTTCGTGCCGGAAATGCGGGTCTTGTAATTTCCCCACATGACGTGACTGTCACCGCGCTCCACCCGGACGTAGAATTTGCCTTTGGTCGGAGCATCCTCGACCCATGTGGAATCGTCGCCGTAGACAGCATAGTACTTGTCAGGATCTATGCGCTTCAGGAACTCACGGGCATTTTTCGCGTCCATGTTCTTGAACAGGTACTTCAGATCGTTCTCGCCGGTGTCCGCAGCCGCGGTGATGAGCGTCTGCCCCTTCACCTTGCCTTTCAGGTAGAAGGCGATGCGCCCCTTCTTGTAGATCGTATCGAACTCGCCCTGGCGCACGTCTTCGATACCCGGATCTCCGGTCTGCTTGCCGAAGGTTGCTTCGGCCAGACCGACGTAGAACCACTCGTTCGTCGGAATGTTGACATCACGGCTGAAGTAAAGCCCGCCGCCCTTCATCGGTCCGTCGACTGCAATGTCGATCAGATGGTCGCCTGGTGGCAGGATCCGCTGGGTGACGAATGCGCCATTCGGATCAACCGGGATAGGTTCATCGAAAACGGTGATCGTGTAGCCTTCGGGAACGTTCTTGCCGTGAACGGTGACCGCGCCTCCATGAACTGGAATGTTGCGAAACGCAGTGCGGTCTTCGGCCATTCCGGGCGCCACCGCTTGGACGGCATCTGAAAGCAGCTCTCCCTCTGACCGTTTCAGCGACAGCGGTATGGTTTCATCAAACCTGTCACGGTCATCATAGACGCGAAGCACGTATTGATATTCCGAGTCTCCGCCGCCCGGCATGGTCCAGTCCGCCAGACCGGTTATCCCGATAGGCAGCACGGCAACCGGGGTCCGGGTATCGCCGACGCGGAAAATCCGGACTTCTGCCCTGGTTATGAAAGCCTGGTAGTTCGACGTTGCAAGAAAGCTGATCGGCTCCCCCGCCGCATAGGCACGGCGGATGGGTGCTGTGGAAACATTGAGCAATGGCTTCTGGTCGAGCCCGTCGAACTTCAGCTGAATATCGACCGCAGCAAGATCAACGTCGGTCTTGCGCTGCTTGAAGACATTTGGATCGTCAGGCTGCGAACCGAATGCCCCCTCGCCGATGATCACCCCGGTTTCATCGACTGTCTGGCCGTCGACG
This sequence comes from Nitratireductor aestuarii, assembly GCF_014641695.1. Classification (GTDB taxonomy): domain Bacteria; phylum Pseudomonadota; class Alphaproteobacteria; order Rhizobiales; family Rhizobiaceae; genus Chelativorans; species Chelativorans aestuarii. The sequence continues at coordinate 15,524 of NZ_BMIF01000011.1, forward strand.
CTGATCTTGAATGGAACCGCTGCCTGATCCGCAAGTGTTTCTTGCTCCAGGTTTGGTGTGATCGGCAGCCTTCCCAGGCTGCTGTTGTCGTACATCTTCCCGCGCATCTGCGGCCTGCAGCCATCGTCAGCGCATTCATCGACGATCGCGCCTTGCTCTACAATGACCTCGTAGTCAGCCGAGTTACCGGCGGTGACCAGCATGACGGCAGCCAAGGCGCTAGTGGCGAACAGGATCTGCTTGCGGGTTTTGTTCATCGTTGGAAGGCCGTTAGTTCTGCTTGTTAGAATTGTGCGGGTCATTTGCTACCTCGATGGCCTGTCGTGTTCCGGTGGACTGCGCCGGGAGCGGCCTCTCCATTTTTTGCAAACGCATGGTCCGTCATGCTGGCCCAGCTGCATGAATGAGCATGGCCACTGCTGAGAGAGCGGCCGGCTGATGCGCCCGCGATCATTCTTGCGAGTACACGCGTCTGTTTACCAACCGGGGCGTGTACACGTGCTACACGAGTATCTTCCATGAACACTCCTCATCGTCGGGCAATGAAATGGACTGCAACTGGGCAGGAACTCGCAACTGGGAAGGAAACGGCATGGCAGGCAATGCGATTGCCAATGACATCCCATGGGAACAGAACACGCCTGACCATAACTGCGCATGGATCGGATTCGTAAGTGAACGACGGGTTCGTTTACCGTAACCAACCCGATCCGACCCACATCCTCAGCTTGTCTTGAGGTTATGGCCGCAGGGACTGATGCACGCTATAAGAGCTCTGATCGGGAAGACGCATTCGCTGGCAAGCATCATCCGGGAGAGACAAATGTTCAGCAAGATTCTGGTTGCCAACCGCGGAGAGATTGCCGTCCGGATCATCGAAGCCGCACGCAAGCTGGGGATCGCCACGGTGGCAGTCTATTCGGAGGCTGACCGTCGAGCGCTCCACGTGGAGATGGCGGACGAAGCGCTGTGCATTGGCGGCGCTGCTCCTGCCGAAAGCTATCTGTGCAGTGACAGTATCATCAAGGCAGCGCTACGTTCAGGCGCCCAGGCTATCCATCCCGGATACGGTTTTCTTTCCGAAAATCCCGATTTTGCGGCGGCGGTCGAGGCTGCAGGTCTGGTGTTCATTGGTCCCTCTCCAGCCTCCATCCGGGCCATGGGCCTCAAGGATACCGCCAAGCAGCTGATGGAAAAGGCAGGCGTCCCCGTTGTTCCCGGCTATCATGGCGACGCCCAGGAACTGGTTGTTCTCGCAGGCGCGGCGCGCAACATCGGCTATCCCGTCCTGATCAAGGCGCGTGCGGGCGGTGGCGGCAAGGGTATGCGCCGCGTCGACCGGCCGGAGGATTTTTCGGCAGCCCTGATGGCGGCGAAGCGTGAGGCGCAGGCTGCCTTTGGCGATGGCCGCGTGCTCGTTGAAAAACTCGTCGAAGCGCCACGGCACATCGAAGTGCAGATCTTCGGCGACAAGCACGGTAACATCGTCCACCTGTTCGAGCGCGACTGCTCGGGCCAGCGCCGGCACCAGAAGGTGATCGAGGAAGCGCCCGCCCCCGGCATAGGCAAGGCCATGCGCGTCGCCATCACCGAGGCTGCTCTGCGCGCCGCGCGCGCTGTCGGCTACTACGGCGCCGGAACGGTGGAGTTCATCGCTGACGCGAGCAAGGGCTTACGGCCGGATAAATTCTGGTTCATGGAGATGAACACGCGCCTGCAGGTCGAACATCCGGTGACCGAGATGGTTACGGGGATCGATCTGGTTGAGTGGCAGCTGCGTGTGGCCGCAGGCGAAGCTCTTCCGCTCGAACAGTCCGACATTACGCTCAAGGGGCACGCCATCGAGGCGCGCATCTATGCGGAAGATCCGGAGCGCGACTTTCTTCCCTCGACCGGGACCCTTCATCATCTGCGTTTTCCGGAGAAGGTTCGCGGTGCGGAGCTGCGGGTCGACAGCGGGGTCAGGGAAGGCAGCGTCGTCAGCCACTACTATGACCCGATGATCGCCAAGATGATCGTGCACGGCCAGGATCGCAGGGGCGCCATCACTGCGTTGGCAGAGGCGCTGAACAGCACCCAGATTGCCGGTTGCACGACAAACATCGCCTTCCTGCGCCGCATGCTGGATGACGAGGAGTTCATTGCCGGAAACGCTGAGACAGGTCTGATCAGCCGCAACAAGGAGAGGCTGACCACCCTTCCCGAGCCGACGCCCCGGCTCGTCGCGTTCGCGGCGCTGGCAGCCAGCGGCGTGAAGCATGATGCTGATGCACAGGATCCGTTTGACGCTCTCGTGTCCTACGGTCATTTCCATGCGCTTGCACATCAAGGCACGCTTACCTATCGGGAAAAGCCGATCCACTATTGGATCAAGGGCCTCGGCAATGGCCGCTTTGAAGTCCGCGTGAAGATGCCGGGTGGCAGGGAGGAAGCATTTGCGCTTGCACCCTCACAGGTGCCGGTCGCGGCCCGCTGGCTCAACAACATTACCCTCTTCCAGGGCGCGGACAGCTTCACCTTCTCCACGGGAGAGTTCGACACGGCGCAGTCTGGCGCAGGGAACGGTGGCCAGTTACGTGCGCCGATGCCGGGGCTCGTGAAGATGGTGCGTGTCGCGCAGAAGGAGAAGGTGCAGGAAGGTCAGCCGCTGCTCATCCTCGAAGCCATGAAGATGGAGCATGCGATCACCGCTCCGCGCGACGGGATCATCGCCGATATCATCGCCGAAGGATCGCAGGTGGCCGACGGAACGCTGCTGGTGCAGCTGGAGGACTGACCAGCAGGCGCTCCGCCGATAATTCTATCCTAGTGCATGGTCATCCATGCGCGGGCTTCTCGCAGTGCGCGGGCAAGCTCAAGCTTGGACATGTTGGACGTGAGCTCGGCGCGCGCCCGGGCTGCGTGGCCGGATCCCCGGATTGCGGCGATGTTGAACCACTTGTGTGCTGCGACGAGGTCCCGTTCGCAGTCGCGGCCTTCAAAGTACATCATGCCGAGGCGGAAAAGTGCGTCAGCGTCTCCGGCATGGCGGACGCTGTCATTGTCGATGTCGCGGATGCTAGAAGATGCCATTTTTTCTGTCCCTGTTCTGTCCTGAGAGCCGCCCGCCGTTCTTGTGTAGCGGTGCAGCATTCATGGGTAGAAGATAGGGCCTGGACCTTGAAAGGCGCGTTAAACGCCGTGCTTAACGGGCGGCAAAGGAACTCTCAACAATGCGTAAACGGGCCATTTTTGTTAAGCATGGCACCCCTTGGCGTCTCTGGAATTGGCCTGCCTGGAGGGGTGGCGGTTGTTAACCTTTGCCTTTACCCTCTGCTAACCACAGTTTTCATCGAGAGCATTTCAGTTCGCCTGGAGTATGAAAAAGGCCCCGGCGGTGAAGCCGGAGCCTTCTGGAAATCTGTCATATTGTCGGGGGTTATCGCGCCCGCTGATTGAAGAGGACCTTCTTCTCCTCGTCCGTCATCGGCTTGCGCATCTCCTGCCCGACGGCAATGCCGCGCTGTACGGCGGGACGGGCCATCATCATGTCGAACCAGCGCTTCAGGTTCGGAAACTCGTTGAGGTCCTGGCCCTGCCCTTCATAGGAGCGGACCCAGCCGATGCAGGCCATGTCGGCGATCGAATAGTCGCCAGCCAGGAAATCGCGATCAGCCAGCCGCTTGTTCATCACGCCATAGAGGCGGTGGCACTCGTCGGTGTAGCGCTTGATCGCGTATTCGATCTTTTCCTTCGCATAGTTGCGGAAGTGATGGGCCTGACCGGCCATCGGGCCGAGGCCACCCATCTGCCAGAACAGCCACTGTTCGACTTCCACGCGCGCGCGTTCTTCAGACGGATAGAACTGGCCGAACTTGCGGCCGAGATACTGCAGAATGGCGCCTGACTCAAAGACGGAGATCGGCTCGCCGCCTGGACCTTCCGGATCGATGATCGCGGGCATGCGGTTGTTCGGGGAAATCTTCAGAAACTCAGGCTTGAACTGGTCGCCCTTGCCAATGTTGACATAATGGACTTCGTAGGGAATGCCCGCTTCCTCAAGAAAGATGGTGATCTTGAATCCGTTCGGAGTGGGCCAATAATGAAGTTCAATCGGTGCGTTCTGAACAGTCATGTCATGCTCCTCGTTTGTGAGCGCACGTAAGCACAAAATGCCGAACCTTGCCAAATGGTAACTAGACAAGAATCCCATGCTTGCGCATCTCTAGGTTTACGCTGTAAACAGCATTCGTTGCCGCTTTAGTTAGTATCAAGAGTATTCATCCCGACGATCAGCGGAAGGACCCTCTCATGCTAGCTCGCCGCTTTTCGATGATCTGCATTCTTACGGCTGTACTGGGCATTTATGCAGCCATCCATGCGGCAGACATCGATCCAACACACACGTCGGGGATCTCCTGCGAAGGCATGCACATCACTGGGTGTCAGACACGCTGAACGCCGAATGGTTCCCTGCCCCGATCCTGTTCCACTCCCCCTTCTTCGAAACGGCATTAAACTTCGCTCGAATGTGGCGCAGAACTTCGTATAATGAGGCATGGACAAGAGAACCTACCCACAGCCGATCGAGATAGTCGCCAGCCCGGAGACGCTGCCCGCGCGGGAATACACGAGCGGCGCGGAGGCCGTTGCGGCGCTGAAGTCGATTTACGAGCGAAACACTGCGTTTCTGCGTGACGCGTTCCACCATGTGCTCAACACCGGCGAAGTTGACCGGCGCTACCGCTCCTTCTACCCGGAAGTGAGCCTTTCCACCTCGTCCTTTGCGCAGGTGGACACGCGTCTGGCCTATGGGCATGTGGCAGCTCCGGGAACCTACTCCACCACCATCACGCGTCCCGACCTCTTCAGCGACTACCTGGTCACCCAGCTGGACCTGCTGATCCGAAATCATGGGGTCGCCCTTACGGTAGCGGAGTCCGGGATGCCCATTCCGCTGCACTTCGCCTTCATCGAAAATACCTATGTGGAAGGCGCGCTCCAGAAGGTGAGCCGCCCGCTGCGCGACCTGTTCGACGTACCGGATCTTGCGACGATGGACGACGATATCGTGAACGGCACCTACGAGCCCGCGCCGGGCGAACCCATGCCGCTTGCGCCATTCACCGCGCCGCGGGTGGACTATTCGCTGCACCGGCTGACGCACTACACCGCGACGCGGCCGGAGCATTTCCAGAACTTCGTGCTGTTCACCAACTACCAGTTCTATATCGACGAATTCGTCGCCTATGCGCGCGACCTGATGGCCTCCGGTGGCGGAGGCTATGAGAGCTTTGTCGAGCCCGGCAATGCAATCACGCTGGCGGGTCAGACCTCACCGGATGGCACGCCCCTGCAGCGCCTGCCGCAGATGCCTGCCTACCACCTGACGAAGCCCGGACATGCGGGCATCACCATGGTCAACATCGGCGTCGGCCCGTCCAACGCCAAGACGATTACCGACCACGTCGCCGTGCTGCGGCCCCACGCCTGGCTGATGCTCGGCCACTGCGCCGGCCTCCGTCACTCGCAGGCGCTGGGCGATTACGTGCTGGCGCACGCCTACCTGCGCCAGGACCACGTTTTGGACGATGACCTGCCGATCTGGGTTCCGCTGCCAGCCCTTGCCGAAATTCAGGTCGCACTTCAGGAAGCGGTGGCGGAAATCACCGGCCTGTCTGGTTACGAATTGAAGCGGATCATGCGCACCGGCACGGTCGCCACCATCGACAACCGCAACTGGGAACTGCGCGACCAGCGCGGACCGGTGCAGAGGCTGTCGCAATCCTGCTCGATCGCGCTCGACATGGAATCTGCCACCATTGCAGCGAACGGTTTCCGCTTCCGCGTTCCCTATGGAACGCTGCTCTGTGTATCCGACAAACCGCTGCACGGTGAGCTGAAGCTGCCAGGCATGGCGACTGACTTCTACAAGCGCCAGGTGGCGCAGCATCTGAAGATCGGCATTCGCGCGGTGGAAAAGCTGGCGGGCATGCCGACCGAACGCCTGCATTCGCGCAAGCTGCGCAGCTTCAGCGAGACTGCATTCCAGTAGGCGGAGCGTCGGCGATCCCAGACAGGAATGTGTGATTTGCCGCATGGCATAGCCGCATTCCTGTCACCTTCTGCCTGAACCCTGGGCGTCACGAGTGAATCGCGAGGAATACGCATGCAGTCGATGGCAGGGATGATCGATGATCCACTTGGGTGTGGCGAAGCGCCAGCTTGGATCAGCGGCAGGCAATAAGTTACAACTGGCCGATGAAAATCCTTCGCCGCTGCGCACCTTGTACGGCCCTGATTGCAGTGCTCCTCACCATTCCTCTGGTGCTGGGCTACTGGGGCTCGGCTCATCCCGCCCTCGATAGTTTCGCTCATTTCAGATTGCATCTGGCGGCGCTCATTGCAGTACTTGCTCTGCCGTCTCTGTTCGAACGGCGGTGGATCAGCATTTCCTTCGCCTTGCTTCTGCTGGCGATTGCTGCGACGGCGAGCACGTTGGCGAACCCGACGGGCGTCGCGATCGCCAACGCCAGCGCCAACATCGGGGAAGCTGGACCGGCGCGCTACAAGCTCCTGCAGATGAACCTGCGCTATGACAACCCTAAGCCGAAGGAAGTGCTGTCGCTCATCGGCCGGGTTCAGCCGGACGTGATCACACTGGATGAGGTTTCGGACTACTGGCGGGAGGAACTGAAGTTCATCGAACCATCCTACCCGCATCAAATCATCTGCACAGGCTCCTCGCATATCGGCGCGGTTGCAATCCTGTCGCGCCGCCCCTTCCTGCATCCCTCGCGCGCCGAGTGTCTCTCCAGAGGGTCACTGGCGATCGCCACCGTGAGCTTCGGTGGAGCGGCAGTTGACGTCGGCGCCATCCACCTGGGCTGGCCCTGGCCGAACGGGCAGCACTGGCACGTCGAAAGGCTGGAGCCGATGCTTTCTGCCAAGCTGGGTTCATCAGCCATCCTCGCCGGTGACCTGAATGCCGTGTGGTGGAGCCAGACGGCCCGTATGATTGCGACCGCCGCAGATCTAAAATCCCTTGGCAACATCGGTCCCACATGGCTGGTCGGGGGCGCTCCCGACTTCCTGCGCCGTTACGTCGGTCTGCCGATCGACAACCTGTTCGTCAAAGGCAGGGTCATTCCTGCATCGATCAAGCGCCTGCCCACGACGGGATCGGACCACCTGCCAGTGTTGCTGGAATTTGGCATCGTACCGGCTGAGGAGCAGCCATCGATGCAGGTGCGCACCCGCCAACTCCTCCTTGAAATGAAAAAGGCCGGGTGATCCCGGCCTTTAATCATTACATATTCATGTAGACTGGACCTTCGCCACCCTGCGGCGGTACCCAGTTGATGTTCTGGTTCGGATCCTTGATGTCGCAGGTCTTGCAGTGGACGCAGTTCTGCGCGTTGATCACGAAGCGGGCATCAGGCCGCTTGCGGATCTCGTCCGGCAGTCCCGCGATCGGGTTGCCGTCCGCGTCGGTCCACTCGTATACGCCTGCCGGGCAGTAGCGGGTGGAAGGGCCAGCGAAGACTTCCAGCTCCGAGCGCTTTTGCAGATCGAGATCAGCCACCTTGAGGTGAACCGGCTGGTCTTCCTCGTGGTTGGTGTTGGAGAGGAACACCGAGGACAGGCGATCGAAGGTGAGAACGCCATCGGGCTTTGGATAGTCGATCGGCTTGTACTTCGAAGCGGGCTCCAGCGAAGCCGCGTCGCTCTTGCCGTGCTTCAGCGTGCCGAAAGGCGAGAAGCCGAACAACGTGTTGGACCACATGTCGAGGCCACCGAGCGCAATCCCGGCCCAGGTGCCGAACTTCGACCAGAGCGGCTTCACGTTGCGGACGCGCTTCAGGTCCTTGCCGATTTCGGAGTTGCGCCAGCCGTCTTCATAAGCGGTGAGCTCGTCATGGGCGCGGCCTTCGGCAAGCGCTGCGACGACGTTTTCAGCGGCAAGGATGCCGGAGAGAACGGCGTTGTGCGAACCCTTGATGCGTGGAACGTTGACCATGCCGGCGGAGCAACCCATCAGGACGCCGCCCGGGAACACCGTCTTCGGAACCGACTGCCAGCCGCCCTCGGTGATGGCGCGTGCGCCATAAGAGATGCGCTTGGCGCCTTCAAAGGTGCCACGGATCGAGGGATGCGTCTTGAAGCGCTGGAATTCCTCGAAGGGCGACAGATACGGGTTCTTGTAGTTCAGGTGAACCACGAAGCCGACTGCAACGAGGTTGTCGTCGAAATGATAGAGGAACGAGCCGCCGCCGGTTGAGCTGTCGAGCGGCCAGCCGAACGAGTGCTGCACCAGGCCACGCTTGTGGTTCTCGGGCTTGACCTCCCAGAGCTCCTTGAGTCCGATGCCGAATTTCTGCGGCTCGCGGCCTTCCGACAGGCCGTACTGTGCGATCAGCTGCTTGGCGAGCGAACCGCGCGCACCTTCGCCGATCAGCACGTACTTGCCCAGAAGCGCCATACCGGGCTGGTAGTTCGGTCCGTGCGAACCGTCACGCTCCACGCCCATGTCGCCGGTGATGACGCCAGTGACAGCGTTGTTCTCGTCGATGATGAGTTCGGCAGCGGCAAAGCCCGGGTAGATCTCGACGCCGAGCGCCTCGGCCTTTTCCGCCAGCCACTTGCAGACGTTTCCGAGCGAAACGATGTAGTTGCCGTGATTGTTCATCAGCGGAGGCATGGCGGCGTTCGGCAGGCGGACGGACCCTGCCGGGCCAAGCACCAGGAAGTGGTCGGCTTCAACGGGCGTCTTGAACGGATGGCCTTCCTCTTCGCGCCAGCCGGGCAACAGTCGGTCGATCCCGACTGGGTCTACGACGGCACCCGAAAGGATGTGCACGCCAACTTCAGCGCCTTTTTCCAGAACGACAACAGAAAGATCGGGATTGAGCTGTTTGAGCCTGATCGATGCGGCAAGTCCGGCAGGACCGGCGCCCACGATCACAACATCGAATTCCATACTTTCACGTTCTGTCATTCACGCCTCCAAAAACGCCATCGTCCGCGCATCTATAGCGGTTGTTGCAGGGGCTATAGCGCATTGCAGCATAAGGTAAAACATTAATTGGCCATTCCCGTGCTTCAATCTCTCATGTGAATTCCGGCTGTAATCCAGTCTCTCCGTGGTTGGCGCCGAAACAGGGAGCCATTTTTCGGTCGATACAGGCTCCCGGCCCTTGCCATGCGTGCGGTAAAGTGGACATTAGAACCCATGATGTCCTCAGCCCCACTTGATCCTGCGACATTGCGAGACCTGCTCGCGTTCTATGCCGATGCCGGGGTCGATATGGCACTGGAAGAGGACCCGCAGAACCGGCTCGCTGAACCCGCGCCCGCCCAAGCCGCGCAGCCCGTTTCGCAGCCGCAGCAAACGCATGAACAGCCTCGCCGCAACGCTTCTGCCCCGCCGCCGGTTTCAACGCCTCCTACACAATTCGCTGGCGGCCAGCAGGTTGCCGTTCCGGATGAGGGACAGGCGCTTCGCGCCCGCGACATGGCAAAGGAAGCCAGGACGCTCCAGGAGCTCTACGAGATCGTGGCAGGCTTTGAGGGCTGCAACCTCAAGTTCACAGCCAAGAACATTGTGTTCGCTGACGGCAATCCTGAAGCTGACCTGATGCTGGTGGGTGAAGCACCCGGACGCGATGAGGATCTTGAGGGCAAGCCGTTCGTGGGTCGCTCCGGCAAGCTGCTTGACCGCATCCTCACGGCAATCGGGCGTGATCGCAAAACCGCCTATATCTCGAACGTCATTCCGTGGCGTCCGCCGGGCAACCGCGATCCCTCGCCGATGGAAACGGAAATCTGCCGGCCCTTCATCGAACGGCACATCGAGCTGGCCCGCCCGAAGGTTCTGGTGACGCTCGGCAATCCGTCGACAAAGACACTGCTGAAGACGACGGCAGGCATCATGCGCATGCGTGGAACCTGGGCTGTCCATACGACGGCTGGTGGTCTTGAGATCCCGACCATGCCGACGCTTCATCCGGCCTACCTGCTGCGCAACCCCGCGCATAAGAAGCTCGCCTGGCAGGATTTTCTCGCCATCAAGATGAAGCTGGAAGAGCTGCGGTAGACCGTCAGGCGTCTATACCGATTTGCTGGTGACCTGCCGCACACCAAGCTGACGTTCGCGCCAGATGATGAAGAGGCCTGAGCCGGCGACAATCGTTCCGCCCACGAGCATGTAGAGCGTGGGCACGTCTCCAAAGACAAAATATCCGATCACGACAGCCAGAATGATCGAAGTGTATTCGAACGGCGCGATGGTGGAGAGGTCGGCAAAGCGATAGCTGTGGGTGAGAAAGAGCTGACCGATGCCGCCGAAGATCCCCGCGGTGATCAGGAGGAGAACTTGCGTCTGGTTGAGAACTGCCCACCCGAATGGCATAGTGGCCAGTGCAACAATCGATGACGTGGTCGAAAACCAGATCACGATGGTCGACGTCTTCTCGGTACTGACCAGACGGCGAACCAGCATCATCGCGACGGCCGACATCAGAGCACCCGCCAACGCTGCCAGAACGCCTGCTGCCTCACCCACGCTCAGTCCATGGCCGCGCAAAAGCGTGAGGCCGGGCCAGGCAAGGATTACAACCCCGACGAAGCCGATCGCCACAGCGCTCCACCGATACATGCGCACGGTTTCGCCCAGGAAGAGCGCTGAGAACACGACAACGAACAGCGGCTGGGCATAGCCAAGCGTAATCGCATCGGGCAACGGCAGATGTGTGATCGCGATGAAAGTCAGCATCATCGAGGCAACGCCAACGAAGCCTCTCAGGAAGTGGCTGAGTGGCCTCGAGGTATAAAAGGCGGTCTTTAGCTCCCGCTGATAGGAGAGCAGAACAATGATCGGCAGCAACGCAAAAAGCGACCGGAAGAAAACGATCTGTCCGGCAGGAACGTCACCGGCGGCTTTGACGACCGAGTTCATAACCATGAACGAGCACACCGAAGCGAGCTTGAGAGAGATGCCAACGAGTGGCTCCCGCTTCACGTCAATTCCCTGCGCAGAAACGCTCATGATTGCCTGAGACTTACCGATGGTGCCGTTGGCGGATCGCCAACGGGAGAAATGGAAGGATCACCCATTAACAGCAATGCCGAGTCCTGGAAACGCATTTTCCGGGACTGGCCGCTGCTGGTGAAGAATTCCCGATATGCGAATTGTTCAGGCCGCTTTGGCCTGGTGAATCGCCTCCCAGATGCGGAGCGGCGTTGCGGGCATCTCGATATGCGAGATGCCGTAGGCCCGCCAGAGCGCATCAACCACGGCATTGAGGGCAGCCGGAGTTGCACCCACCGTACCCGCCTCGCCTGCACCCTTCATACCAAGCGCATTGGTGGTGGAGGGCACATGCCGTGTCTCGAACTGGATCATGGGCATCAGGTCGGCGCGCGGCATAGCGTAGTCCTGGAAGGTCGCAGTGATCAGCTGCCCCTCGTCGGAATAGACCGTGTCCTCCACCAGGGCCTGACCAACGCCCTGCACCACACCCCCGTGGATCTGCCCTGCGAGCAGGATCGGGTTCACCGTCACGCCGAAATCATCGACCACCGTGTAGTTCACGACCTCTGTGGTGCCGGTTTCCGGATCGATCTCCACCTCGCAAATGTGGGTGCCGTTCGGATAGGTCGGCTCTGGCTGGGTGAATTCACCAAAGCCCTTGACGTCTTCCGGGCTCTTCGCTGCCTTGGCGATCGCTGCGAAGTCGATGGCCCGGTCGGTGCCGACAATGCGGGCGACGCCATCTTCCAACTCGATGTCAGCGGGTGAAGCTTCAAGCTCGTCGGCCGCGATGACCTTGATCTTCTGGGCAAGGTCCTCGCCTGCGAGGGCGGATGACACACCACCGAGCGGAACTGAGCGCGAGCCGCCAGTGCCGCCGCCGCTGTCCAGCACATCAGTATCGCCCTGGTGCACCTTCACCTTTGAGACATCGATATTGAGCTTTTCGGCGACCAGCTGCGCATAGGCGGTGACATGCCCCTGCCCGTTCGACTGCGTGCCGATCGCCAGCATGACGGTGCCGTCGCTCTCCAGCGTCAGGTGCGCAGGCTCGGATCCCGGGAAGGCGCAGGCCTCGATATAGGTGGACATGCCAATGCCCCGGATCTTCCCGCGGCTCTTGGCTTCCTCCAGACGCTGGTCGAAGCGATCCCAGTCGGCAAGCTCCATCGCGCGGGTCATGTGGCCGTCGAGCTCGCAACGGTCGTAGTTGCGGCCGCCCGGCGTCAGGTAAGGAAACTGGTCCGGCCTGATGAAGTTGCGCCGCCGGATCTCCTCGCGCGGCATGTTAAGCTGGCGAGCGCATTCCTCGACCAGTTTCTCAATGAGGAAAGCGGCCTCGGGGCGGCCAGCGCCACGGTAGGCATCGACCGGACATGTGTTGGTGTAGACGCCCTTTACCGTCACATCCATCGCCTGAATGTCATAGACGCCGGTGGTCATGGTGATGCCGCCGGTAGCGATGAACGGCCCGAACTGATGTACATAGGCGCCCAGGTTGGAAAGAAGCTCCACGCGGATGCCGAGGAAGCGGCCGGATTTGTCAAGCGCCATTTCGGCAGTGACGAAGTTGTCGCGTCCCTGGCTGTCGGTGAGGAAGTGTTCGGTGCGATCACTCAGCCATTTGACTGGGCGACCGATGCGCTTTGCGGCCTCCAGCACCAGTGCATATTCGCGGAAGACAAAGCCCTTGGTGCCGAACCCGCCGCCCACATCCGGCGTGATCACGCGCAGCTTCTGCTTCGGCAGGCCGAACACGTCCGCCAAAATCTCCTGGAAGGAGTGGACGCCCTGCGAACCCACGGTCAGGACGAACCTGCCTTCGTCATCCTTCCATTCGCCGATTGCGGCGCGGGTCTCCATGTAATTGGCGACAAGACGATTGTTGTAGAAGCTGATATTGACCCGAAGATCCGCGCGGGCAAACGCTTCGTCGGTCGCGGCTTCGTCGCCCATTCGGTAGACGAACGCCTGGTTGGTGCCGAGGTCAGGCCAGACCAGCGGCGTGGCGGGATCAAGGGCCGTCGCCGTCTGCACGGCGGGGTCCTCCGCCTCATAGTCGACTTCGATCAGCTCGGCGGCATCCTGCGCCGCAAGCCGTGAGTCGGCGACGATGAAGGCCACCGCATCGCCGACATATTGCACGCGGTCACGGCAGAGAATGGGAATGTCGCGCGAAGGGGCACGGCTGCCATCCGGTTGGCGGGGCATGCGTCCCTCTACCTGCAGATCTTTCAGATGCGCGACATCTGCCCCGGTCAGGATCAGGTGAACGCCTGGAGCTGCGCGGGCTTCGTCCAGGGAACCGATGGTAAAGCGTGCCTTGGCGATCGGCGAACGCAGCACATAGCCATGCAGAGCACCCTCCACGGAGATGTCATCCGTGTAGCGCCCGCGCCCGATGATCAGTGCATCATCCTCCTTGCGAAGAACCGATGCCCCCATGCCGAATTTCGGTGTGAAAATCGTCATGCTACGTTCCCCTGCAATATGATGAGATAAAATGTGGACTGTGGGTTAGTGTTGTCCACCTTCATAAAAGTGTAAAGAGCCCGGGGGTCAACCTCGTCTCTCAAACAGCCTAGCAGGAGATTGCCGATGCGCACGGATTCAGGTCAGGTTTTCCGTCTGGAAGATTACAAGCCGAGCGACTACCTGATAACGCATACGGACCTCCTGTTCCGGCTCGATCCGACCGCGACACTCGTCACCGCGAAGCTGTCGGTGAAGCGCCGCGATGGCGTTGCGGCAAATGCCCCTGTCGTGCTGGATGGCGATGGCCTGGTGCTTGAAAGCCTCTCGATCAACGGCATGCCTGTGTCGGACGACCGCTACAAGGCAACGCCGGACAGCCTGGAGATCAGCGGCCTTCCGCAGGAAGCAAGCTTCGAGCTTGAGATCGTCACCCGGATATCGCCGGTAACCAACAAGGCGCTGATGGGTCTCTATCAGTCGAGCGGCAACTACTGCACGCAATGCGAGGCGGAAGGCTTCCGCCGGATCACCTACTTCCTCGACCGGCCCGACAACCTCAGCACCTTCACGGTCCGTATTGAGGCGAAGAAGTCGGAAGCACCTGTCCTGCTATCCAACGGCAATCCGGTTGAGCAGGGTTCGCTCGACAGCGAGTGGCACTATGCCGTCTGGCATGACCCGTTCCCAAAGCCGTCCTACCTCTTCGCGCTCGTAGCCGGTGACCTCGGTTCCATCCATGACACGTTCACCACCTCGTCAGGCCGCGAAGTTGCCCTTGGCATCTATGTCGAGCACGGCAAGGAGCCGCTCGCGACCTACGCGATGGATGCCCTGAAGCGTTCGATGCGTTGGGATGAGGAGCGCTTCGGCTGTGAATATGACCTGAGCGTCTTCAACATCGTCGCGGTCTCGGATTTCAACATGGGCGCGATGGAAAACAAGGGGCTCAACGTCTTCAACGACAAATACGTGCTGGCCGATCCGGAAACCGCCACCGACGCCGACTACGCCAATATCGAGGCGATCATCGCGCACGAGTACTTCCACAATTGGACTGGAAACAGAATCACTTGCCGTGACTGGTTCCAGCTTTGCCTCAAGGAAGGACTGACCGTTTATCGCGACCATGAGTTCTCGGCCGACCAGCGTTCCCGCCCGGTGAAGCGCATCGCCGAAGTGCGAAATCTTCGCGCGCTGCAATTCCCCGAGGATCAAGGCCCGCTCGCCCATCCGGTCCGGCCGCGCCGTTACAAGGAGATCAACAACTTCTACACCTCGACCGTCTACGAAAAGGGTTCTGAAGTTGTCCGCATGATCCACACGATCCTGGGTGCGGAGCAATTCCGGGCCGGCATGGACCTCTACTTCCAGCGCCACGATGGCCAGGCCGTGACGATCGAGGATTTCATCGCCTGCTTCCAGGAAGCGTCCGGTCGCGCTCTCACCCACTTCGCCCTCTGGTATCATCAGGCCGGAACGCCTCGCGTGAACGTCACCTCAAGCTATGAGGCTGACACCGGTGACTTCGTGCTGAACGTCGAGCAGTCAGTGCCGCCGACACCGGCGGAGTCGATGAAGAAACCCCTGCATATACCTCTGGCCTATGGGCTTTTGGGACCGAATGGTGAGGACATGGAGGTGGGCAGCGTCGAAGGCGCGACGGTCGCCGACGGCGTGATCCATCTGACTGAAGGCAGCCAGACCGTTCGCTTCCGGGGTATCGGCTCTCGTCCGGTGCTGTCGCTCAATCGCGGCTTCTCTTCACCGATCGTGCTAAAGCAGGATCTGACCAAGGAAGACCGACTCTTCCTCGCCCGCCATGACTCCGACCTCTACAACCGCTGGGAAGCGATCAATGCGCTTTGTGTCGAGGCGCTCATCGCAGCCTCAACGAGCGGCAGCTATGACTTTGACCCGGCACTCGTCCAGTGCCTGGTGGAAATGGCGTCGAACGAAAGCCTTGAACCGGCCTACCGTGCTCTGGCGCTGAGCCTCCCCACGGAGGCTGACATCGCACGAGAGATCGGCAGCAACGTAAATCCCGATGCTGTGCTAGCTGCACGGTCTGCCCTGAGGCTCGCGATCGGAAGCGCAGCGCGGGACGCGTTCGGCAGGATCTATGATGCTCAGGCGGATCGCCAGCCCTTCAGCCCGGATGCGGCAAGCGCGGGAAAACGCTCTCTGCGCAATATCCTGCTCGACTATCTTGTAGCGGCGGACGGTTCGCCTGAACTCGCTTCCCGCCAGTTCGAGGCGGCCGACAACATGACCGACCGGGCAGCCGCCCTCTCCGTTCTCGCGCACCAGTATCCGCAGCATGAGGCAACGCAGAAGGCGCTCAGCGCCTTCGAGGAGCGTTTCTGCGACAACGCTCTGGTGATGGACAAGTGGTTCATCATCCAGGCCACGATCCCGGGTGCAGCAACGCTCGACCTCGTGCGCGGGCTGACCGCCCATCCGGCGTTCTCGCTCACGAACCCGAACCGCGTGCGCTCGCTGGTCGGCACATTCGCCTCCGGCAACCAGACGGGCTTCCACAGGGCCGACGGCGCGGGCTACCGTTTCCTGGCTGATACGGTGATCGCGCTCGACAAGCACAATCCACAGGTGGCTGCCCGTCTCTCGACCGCATTCCGCTCCTGGCGTTCCATGGAGGCAGGCAGGCAGGAGAAAGCCCGCAAGGCGCTGGCCTCCATCAACGAGGTGCCCAACCTCTCCCGCGACGTTAAGGACATCGTTGAGCGTACGCTTGGCTGATTTCGGCCGCTTAACGGTATCTTAACCACCTTCGCGCAATGCTCCGGGAGGATCGTTGCGCGCTTATTTCTGCAGCGACCACTGGACAAGGCGAATCAGCTTTGATTCCTTATGTATGATTCGCGAGGGTGGCGGATCGATGCATACCGCGTACTCAAGTGTCTTGGGGAAAGCGGCAGGGGACAAAGAACGAGGGAGCCTACTTTATGGCGAAGGCGGACGCGTGGGGATTGCCCACGGGCGGCCTATGGCGGCGCTGGCGTTGGAGCCGGCGCATCAAGGTTGAGGGCAATGCCAGGATCCTGGCGGCCCCTGCCTACGAACGTCTGCTCGCCATCGAGCCTTACCTGCGCAAGGCGATCCCTGCCCTTATCGTCCTCTTCCTGCTGGTGATCGCCGCAGTCCGCTTCCTGTCGCTCATGACCTGGCACGACGACATCGAACGCGATGCGAAGTCGATGCTCGGCCTGATGGCGAGCAATGTCGCTCAATCCGTGCAGATCGCCTCCAAGGAGGGCCTGCCCAGTGTGAACGAGGCCCGCACGCTTCTGAACGAAGCCACGATCCAGGCCGGCACGCCGCGCAGCTGGGTTGTCGCCATCACCAATGACGATTTCGTCACTCTTGCCGCAACTGGCGACCACGGCGAAGCGCTGATCAGCAAGCCGCTCGACAACATGATGTTCGGGGGCCAGCCGCTGTTCATGTTCGGTGAGCGCGCGGGCGTCCTGACCGTGCGCATGAACAACATCGACTGGTTTGCTTCCGTCAGCATCCTGCCGGGGCGCGCCGGCGCAGCGGTAGTGCTCGCGCCCGTCGACAGCGTGTTTTTGGGCTGGCGCCGCTCGGTCTCGCTCAACGTCACGCTCTTCGTGCTGATGGCGGGCGTGCTGATGGCGATCCTCTACGCCTATTTCAGCCAGGCTGCGCGCGCGGAAGCCGCTGATCAGATTTATGTCGAGGCACACCAGCGCATCGACCTCGCGCTGCTGCGCGGCAAGAGCGGCCTCTGGGACTGGGATCTGTCGCGCGGAAAGATGTACTGGTCGCGCTCCATGTACGAGATCCTGGGCTATGAGCCCACGGATGCCATGCTGTCATTCGGCGAGGTCGCGAGCATCGTCCATCCCGAGGACACCGACCTCTTCGCCATGGCGAACCGCATCGTTTCGCGTGAGATCGACCACATCGACCAGATCTTCCGCATGCGCAATGCTGCAGGCAACTGGGTGTGGATGCGGGCACGCGCCCAGGTCGTCGACCCCGATGCTTCCGAAATCCACCTGATCGGTATTGCGGTAGACGTGTCCGAGCAGCGCTCGCTGGCTCAGCGCTCCGAGGCTGCCGACCAGCGCCTTCGCATGGCGATCGAGAACATCACCGAGTCCTTCGTGCTCTGGGATTCCTCGAACCGACTGGTGATGTCCAACACCAAGTTCCAGCAGGACACCGGGCTAAGTCCCGCCGAGATCGTCCCCGGCATGCGCCGCGAGGAACTTGAGTACCGCATGAACCCGATCCGCGCAGAACGCCGCCTCACGCCCATGAGCGACAACAGCGGCGCGGTCACCCACGAGCGCCAACTGGCGGACGGCCGCTGGCTGCAAGTCACCGAAATCAAGACGCGCGATGGCGGCACCGTTGCGGTGGGTACCGACATCAGCCAGATCAAGCAGCAGCAGGAAAAGCTCGTGGAAAGCGAGCGTCGCCTGATGTCGACCATCCACGACCTCTATGTTGCGCGAAAGGCAGAGCAGGATCGTTCCCGCGAACTGGTCCTGCTGAACCGCGAATACATGAAGGAGACCGAGCGCGCCGAAGCCGCCAACCGCGCCAAGTCCGAATTCCTGGCGAACATGTCTCACGAGCTGCGCACGCCGCTCAACGCCATCATCGGCTTCTCCGAGCTGATGGAGCAAGGCATCTTCGGACCGCTCGGCAACGACCGGTATCAGGAATACGTCTCCGACATCTATGCGAGCGGCACCTACCTTCTGGGCGTCATCAACGACATCCTCGACATGTCGAAGATTGAGGCTGGCCAGTTCTCGATCAACCGCGAGGCGGTAGACCTGTCGCCGCTGATCCTGGAGACGGTGCGCGTCGTCTCGCTGCAGGCGACCAAGAAGGACATCGAGGTTCACACCGATATTCCGGACTCGCTGACAGTCCGCTGCGACCGCCGTGCGCTGAAGCAAATCCTGATCAACCTGTTGTCGAATGCGGTGAAGTTCACCGTCCAGGGCGGCAACGTCACGCTGCGCGCTCGTCCCATCGACGGCAAGCTCGTCATGCTGATCAAGGACACGGGCTGCGGCATTCCAAGCGACGCGCTGAAGAAGCTCGGCCGTCCGTTCGAGCAGGTGGAAAACCAGTTCTCCAAGAGCCACACCGGCTCGGGCCTCGGCCTTGCCATCTCGCGTTCGCTTACCGATCTCCATGGCGGCACGCTGCGCATCCGCTCCAAGGAAGGCGTGGGCACGGTCGTCCGCGTCACGCTGCCGCTGGACGAGTAATCGTCCGGTCTCTCGGAAGAATTAGCGAACAAAATCCCCGTCGGCCCGTTACGCTCCTGATGAAATCAAGGAGCTTTGCATGAAAACTCCTCTGACCTCACTTGTGCTCGCGCTGGCACTGCAGGCTTCGGTCGCACTGGCGCAGCAGGTTGAGCCTGAAGCGGCGATCGAGCGGGTGTTCACGGCAGACAAGCTTGAAGAGGGTTGGTTCTCGCCGGCCTTTCTCGAGGCTCTGTCGCTTCGCGAAATCGAGAGCTTCATCAAGAGCTTCGTCTCGCAGCATGGCAAGTTCCGCTCCGTGTCTGGCGAGGCTGGCGAATACGTCGTCGAGCTTGAGAAGGCGGAGGTGCCGGCGCTGATTGCGCTGGACCAGGAAGGGCGCATTGCGGCGCTGAGGCTGCAGGAGGCGATCCCCCTCGCCTCGCTCGATGAACTGGCAAAGACCATCGCTGAGCTTCCGGGCGAAACCTCGCTGCTCGTTATCAGCGGCGGACAGGACGTGGTCGCCGACAATGCGGAGGCGGAAATGGCAGTCGGCTCGGCGGCCAAGATCGCGATCATGAAGGCAGCGGCGGATGCAGTTCAGGGCGGAAAGCTGTCCTGGGACCAGACCTTCGAGCTCAAGGAAGAGTGGCGCTCGCTGCCTACGGGGATTCTGCAGGACTGGCCCGCAGGAACGCCGGTAACGCTTTCGACGCTTGCAAACCTGATGATCTCGCGCAGCGACAACACGGCGACAGACGCGATGGTCCAGATTGTCGGCCGTGAGGCGATCGAGGAGATAACTCCGACAAACAAGCCTTTCCTGACCACGCGAGAGTTCTTCACGTTGAAAGCTCAGCCCAACGCCGAGCTTTTCAGGAGCTGGGTCGATGCTCCCGCAGACAAGCGGCCGGAGTTGTTGGAGAGGCTGCGTGAGCTGCCTCTGCCGTCCGGCGGCGAGATCATCACTCGCCCTACGCTGGAGGTCGAATGGTTCATGAGCGGACGCGAACTCTGCGAACTCATGGAGGAGGTGAAGGACCTTCCCGCCATGTCGATCAACTCGGGCATGGCCTCGCCCGACGAGTGGGAGAAGATCGCCTACAAGGGTGGTTCCGAGGCTGGCGTGCTGAACCTCACGACATGGCTGGAGGATGCCGAAGGCACCAACCACTGCGTCGTCGCCACCTGGAACAACCCTGAAGAGGCGCTGGACGAGCGCCGCCTCATGTCCGCCTATCGGGGCGTGCTGCGCAACCTGGCGCCCGAAGGCGATTGATCATCAGGTTCCGATGAGGCGGTCGAAGTGTGCTCTCACCCGCTCGCTCGTCTCCTGCAGATGTGCTTCCAGCACGTCGAACTCAGGCAGGTCGAACCGCCCAAGCAGCGTGTCCGCAAGCTCCGGCGGGATGTCCTTGGGGTCCAGCGGCCCGGTTAGGCAGAGCCGCACCACCTGATCGATCTCCGTGTAGAGCCGATGGGCGTCCGTCAGCTCCACGACGATCTGCGGATCTGCGAAGGTGCCGGACAGGTGCTGGAGGATGTCATGCGTCCCGGTATGGCGGGGTCCGTCTACCTGCCCAAGCAACACCGCAATCTGCGCGATGAACTCAAGGTCCATCAGCCCGCCTGGCACCAGCTTCAGGTCCCAGGCGTTGCGCGGCGGCTTCTCGTTCAGGACAAGCTGGCGCATCTCCGCCGCGTCGTGTTTGATCTTCTCCGCAGAGCGTTCACTGCCGAGAATGGACTTCACATCCTCCTCGACCTCGGCGCAAAGACCTTCGTCACCGGCGATCGTGCGGGCACGCGTCAGCGCCATATGCTCCCAGGTCCAGGCTTCCGTGTTCTGGTACTTGCGGAAGGATTCGATGTGGGTCGCGACCGGCCCCTTGTTGCCGGAAGGACGCAGCCTCAGATCGAGCTCATAGAGCACGCCCTCGGCCGTCGGCGCGGAGACGGCAGCGATCAGGCGCTGGGTCAGGCGGCCATAGTATTGCGACGGCGCGAGCGGCTTTTCACCATCAGACTGTTCTGCCTGCGGGTCGTAGTCGTAGAGCAGGATCAGGTCGACATCGGACCCGGCAGTGAGCTCGCGACTGCCAAGCTTGCCCATGCCAAGGATCGCCACACGACCGCCGGTAACGCGGCCATGGATACGCTCGAACTCCTGCTGCACCGCATTGAGCGCAGACTGGATGGTAAGATCGGCAAGATCCGAGAACGCCCTGCCCGCGCGTGGACCGTCGATGCTGCCAGCGAGCAGCCGGATACCAATGAGGAAGCGCTGCTCGGCCGCAAAGATCCGGAGACGATCGAGCGTTTCCTCCAGCAGACGCGCTCCACCAAGGAAGTCAGCGAGTCGCTGGGCGAGATATTCCCGGCTTGGGAGTTCTGACAGAAGTGCTGGATCGAGCAGCCCGTCGAAGACATGCGGGCGCTTGGTAATGATGCCGGCAAGCCTTGGGGCGGCCCCCATGATCATCACAAGCATGCGCAGGAGTCGCGGGTTGGACTGCAGCAGCGAGAAGAGCTGGATGCCGGCAGGTAGGCCCGAGAGGAACTCATCGAAACGCATCAGCGCCTCGTCGGCCCGCTGCGTCTGTCCGAAGGCTTCCAGCAGCGCCGGCGTCAGTTCCGTCAGGCGCTCGCGCGCTTCGGCTGATTGCGTCGCCTTGTAGCGGCCGAAATGCCAGCCGCGGATGACGCGGCAGATGTCGCTCACGCGCTGGAAGCCGAGGCCGTGCAGCGTCTCCAATGTGTCGGGGTCGTCGACGTCGCCGGTGAAGACGAGATTGCCGAGGTGACGCGACAGCTGCGGCGCGGCCTCGAACAGGGCTGCATAGTGCTGCTCGACAGTGCGAAGCGTCGTGCGGAGCCGTTCGGCGAATGCGTCTTCGCCCGGGAAGCCGAGGAGGAGTGCGATGCGGCGGAGCCCCTCCTTGTCGCTCGGCAGGATATGCGTCTGCTCATCCGCAACCATCTGGATGACGTTCTCGACGTCACGCAGGAACCAGTAGCTTTCGACGAGGTCACGTTCCGCATCGGGCGTGATCCATCCTCTCGCGGAAAGCCTGCGCAGGTTGGTGACCGTCTCGCGGTCGCGCAATTCGGGGAACCGTCCACCGGCAATCAGCTGCTGCGTCTGGACGAAGAACTCGATCTCGCGAATGCCGCCGCGTCCGAGCTTCACGTTGTGCCCCAGCACGGCGACCTCGCCGTGGCCCTTGTGGGCATGGATCTGCCGCTTGATCGAATGGACGTCGGCGATGGCCGCATAGTCGAGATACTTGCGCCAGACGTAGGGCTGCAGTTCGCGCAGGAACGCCTCTCCGGCCGCGATGTCTCCGGCCACCGAGCGGGCCTTGATCATGGCGGCGCGTTCCCAGTTCTGGCCGCGGCTTTCGTAGTAATGGAGGGCTGCATTGATCGGGAGTGCAAGCGGCGTCGAGCCGGGATCTGGGCGAAGCCGCAGGTCGGTCCGGAAGACATAGCCGTCTTCCGTGCGATCCTGCAACACGCGGATCAGGCGGCGCGTCAGGCGGACGAAGGTCTCGACCGCTTCATAGGGCTCAGGGATAGCCGGCGCGGTCGGATCGACGAGCACGATCAGGTCGATGTCGGACGAATAGTTAAGCTCGCTCGCGCCAAGCTTGCCCATGGCAAGAACGATCCAGCCTGAGCCGGGTCCAGGGTTGGCGGGGTCCGGAAGTTTCAGTTTCCCCTGCCGATGCGCATCCAGCAGCAGGAAATTGACGGCAGACCGGACGCAGGCATCCGCGAGCTTGCTCAAGCGGTGGACGGTGGTCTCTGCATCCGTACCAGCAAGGTTGCCAAGTCCGATGAGGAAATGAGCCTCGCGCTTCAGCCGACGCAGCACCTTCATGATGCTTGCTTCGACGACTCCTTCCGCCAGGGCGGCGGCTGCGATCTGGTCGAAGAGCGAATTCAGATACGTCTCAAGCGGCGTGTCGAACAGAGCTTCCAGCGTTTCCGGAAACATCTGCATGCCATCGCGCATGTAGCTCGAAAGGCTCGCTGCGGTACCGAGAAACGTCGTAAGATCCCCGGACCCGGTGAGAACGCTCCGAAGCCGTGAAAGCCCCTTCTCTTCCGCCAGTTCGGTGAGCGTGGTGAGTTCTTCCTGAGCCTTCGCCGCGTCCATCGGCTGGAGCGCACGGACAGGCGTTCCGAACCAGGCTGTTCCGTTTGCAAATTCCGGGGGAAGGGATTCAGTATTCATGGGCAAACCGCAATGCTTGAGGCGAAGCGGCGCAACTGCCGCTCGCTTCAGCCATTCTTGCCGTTTGAAAACACCATGGCAACTGTGAGACCCGCACTATTTCGGCCGTCAGTTAATACAAGTTCGCCTTGATGGAAGGCCATGACGGCGCGGGCAAGGCTTAGGCCCAGCCCGGATCCCGGCTGGTTGCGGCTCTTCTCTAGCCGCACGAAACGTTCGGTCGCTCGGTCCCGCTCTTCCTGCGGAATGCCAGGGCCGTTGTCTATGACCTCAAGGCGCACCGCATCCGCACTGTTGGCAAGCGTAACGGTGACGCTGGGAGCCTCGCGCGAACCGGCGGAATACTTGATGGCATTGTCGACGATGTTGGAAAGCGCTTGCGCCAGAAGCTCACGATTGCCATTGACCTCGATGCTACCGGTGACGTCGGAATGGAGCATCACCCCAAGCTCTTCCGCAACGGGCTCGTAGAGTTCCACCACATCTCCGACGATGGCCGAAAGATCGACCTTGGTCGTCGCCTCAGCGGAGTAGCCGGCTTCGAGCCGGGAGATCATCAGGATTGCGTTGAAGGTTCGGATCAGCTGGTCCGATTCCGCGATCGTACGCTCCAGCGCCTCGCGTGCAGCGTTTTCATCGCCGGTTTCAGCGAGAGCGGCTTCGGCGCGATTGCGCAAACGCGTAAGCGGCGTTTTCAGGTCATGGGCAATATTGTCGGAGACCTGCCGCAGACCTTCATTCAGCGCGGCGATGCGCTCCAGCATGGCATTGAGGTTCTCGGACAACCGGTCGAACTCATCGCCGGAACCGGAGACCGGCAGCCGGCGGGTGAGATCGCCACCCATGATCTGGATGCTGGCCTCCGAAATGCTGTCGATCCGCTTCAGTGCCTTGCGTCCGACGAAGAACCAGATGAGCGCCGCACCGATGCCCATCATGCCCAGTGCCGCCATCAGCGCGCGGCGGACGATATAGCGATACTGCTCCGGTTCGCCGAGATCGCGGCCTACGAGCAGGATCATCTGATTGGGCAGCCTCGATACATGAGCAACTGCCTGGTGCACCTCCTGCAACTCACTCGTCTCGCCGTACCGGCTGTAATAGAAGGGCTGCTCAGTCCAGCCGGCGATATCCAGAACGCCGGGTTCGATCATCTCCACATTGCCGGAGAGGATCAGGCCGTTGTGGTCGGTGATCATGTAGAGATTGGCGCCCGGCTGGCGGGAGCGAATGGAGATCATCCGGACCAGACCGGTGATGCCGCGACGTTGGTAAGCCGTCGTCAGCGAGGCCATTTCTTCAAGAATGGCTTCCTGCGTCTGCGTGGTGATCATCCGCTGCGAGAGCGACGAGACATAGACGACGAGCACCACGGCGCAGGCGGCGAAAAGCAGGATGAACAGCGCGGAAAGCCGCGCCGCCGTGGTATTCATCAGGGCGCGTAGGCGATGCATTAGTCGGCCCGGATCATATAGCCTGCACCGCGCACCGTGTGGAGGAGCGGCTTGTCGAAACCCTTCTCGATTTTGCTGCGCAGCCGCGAGATATGGACGTCGATAACGTTCGTCTGCGGATCGAAGTGATAGTCCCAGACATTCTCGAGCAGCATGGTGCGCGTAACCACCTGTCCCGCATGGCGCATCAGGTATTCAAGCAGCCGGAACTCGCGCGGCTGCAGCGTGATTTCTTCGCCGCCTCGGGTGACGGTATGGGACAGCCGGTCCAGTTCGAGATCGCCGACCTTGTAGACCGTGTCGATGTCCTTCGCGCCGGTACGACGGTTGAGCACTTCGACGCGCGCAAGCAGTTCTGAAAACGCATACGGCTTGATCAGATAGTCGTCGCCCCCAGCCCTGAGGCCCGTCACGCGGTCATCGACCTCGCCCAGCGCGGAGAGAATGAGGGCTGGCGTCTTGTTACCCTTCGACCGGAGCTCGCGGATGACAGACAGGCCGTCGCGCAGCGGGAGCATGCGATCGACGATGTAGACGTCATAGGTGCCGGTATCGGCCAGTGCGAAGCCGGTCTCACCATCCAGCGCCGTATCGGCAGTGTGCCCTGCCTCCGCGAAGGCCTTCTTCAGGAAAGTGGACGCTTCACGGTCGTCTTCTATGATGAGGATCTTCATTCCGCCCAGCCGCCGGTTTCGATTACTTCCAGCAATTTATAGGAAATGGCCGGGGGTATGAACATACGCCCCGGCCATTATACCGTTACGCTATCAGCTGATCGGCAGCGTGATGAAGCGGTTTGCGTTATCGCGGACGATCTGCACGAAGATCCGGTTACGGCCAGCCTTGCGTGCTTCGTCAGCCGCGGCCTTCATGTCCTTCGCCGAGGAGATCGGCTTGGAGTTGACGGAGCGGATGATGTCGCCGGGCAAAATGCCGGAGCTTTCGGCATCGCTGTCAGGCTTGACGTCCGTAACCAGCAGGCCGTTACCATCGTCAGCCGGGGTCACCGAAAGACCAAAGTTGGTTTCGGTGGCTTCGGGAGCCTGGTCCTTGGTAGAAGCCCTGGCGGTCTGTTCCGCTCCCGGCATCTTGCCAAGCTTCACGCTCAGGGTCTCGGTCTTGCCATTGCGCCACACGACAACTTCGACGTCGGCGTTCGGCTTCTGGTTACCGATCTTGCGGGCCAGATCTCTTGAGGATGCGACGTCGTCGCCGTTGACCGAGATGATGATGTCGCCAGCCTTGATGCCGCCCTTTTCGGCGGCTTCGCCGCTGTTGACGTCGTTGATCAGGGCGCCCTTGGCGTCGGCAAGACCGACGGATTCCGCGATCTCCTTGGAGACGTCAGCAATCTGGACACCGAGCCAGCCGCGCTCGACGGCACCGTCCTTGATGAGGTCGTCAACGACGTTCTTCACCAGGGCGGCCGGGATGGCGAAGGCGATACCCACATTGCCGCCGGACGGCGAAAAGATGGCGGTGTTCACGCCAACAACTTCACCTGCAAGGTTGAAGGTTGGGCCACCCGAGTTGCCACGGTTTACGGCAGCGTCGATCTGAATGAAATCGTCGTAGAAGCTTGCACCGATATCACGGCCGCGGGCGGAGATGATGCCAGCGGTGACAGTGCCGCCGAGGCCGAAGGGGTTGCCCACCGCGACGACCCAGTCGCCGACGCGCATCTTGGACTCATCCGCGAAATCGACATAGGTGAACTTTTTGCTGGACTGCGCCTTGAGCACGGCGAGATCGGTGCGCGGATCGGTGCCCACCAGGTCAGCCTGCAGCTCGGTGCCATCGCTCATGACGACCGTGTACTCGCTGCCGCCCTCAACAACGTGGTTGTTGGTGACAATGTAGCCGTCTTCAGAGATGAAGAAGCCGGAGCCCTGTGCCGAAGGGCGAGGCTTCTGCGGACCGCGTTCGCGGGGCCGCATACCGCGCGGGCCCTGACCCTGCTGCCCTTCGCCACGGAACTGGTCGAAGAAACGGCGCAGCGGGTGATCTGGTGGCAGGTCCTCGAAACCGGGCATGCCGGGGAACGGAGAGCCCGCAGCAGCGGCCTCAGGAGCTACGCTGCTCACCCGGACGCTTACCACCGCAGGTGAAACGAGTTCAACCACGTCAGCAAAGCTGGGGGCTTCAACGGGCTGTGAGAGCTTGACCGGATCCGCCAGAACAGGGGCGACGCCGGTGGATATGGCGCCGAGGCCAACCGCACCGGTCAGGGCGAGGGTCGCCACGGTTGCGATGAGACTCTTCCGTGCTCTGAACGTCTTCTTCTCAGAATTCATGTTGGAAATGCTCCTCTTGGCACTCGTAAGGCTGTGTAAATGGTTACCGTTGCCCAACAGATAGGTCGCCATACATTACGGCGCCATTTCCAAGTCATGAAACTTTGGTAATGTTTGAAGAATGAACGGGGAGGTTATGGGGGATGTGGACTGAGCCACGGCCCTCAGGCGTGGCCTATTCCTTGGATTCCAGCACCTTCTGGAGTGCTGCTTCTTCTTCCGGCGAGAGCTGCTCGATCGCGCGCTTGCCCGCGCGCTTGCGGTAAGCGGTGAAGGCAAAGGCACCGCCTACAAGCAACACCAGCACCGGCGTTCCCCAGAGAATGAGGTTGCGCGAATTGAACTGCGGCCGCAGCAGCACGAACTCGCCGTAGCGGGCCGTGAGGTAGTTGATGACCTGCTCATCCGTATCACCGGCGACTAGCCGCTCGCGAACAAGGACGCGCAGGTCTCTCGCCAGCTCGGCGTCTGAGTCGTCAATCGACTGGTTCTGGCAGACCATGCAGCGCAGATTGGCCGACAGCGCCCGGGCGCGCGCTTCAAGTGCCGGATCGTCCAGCACCTCATCGGGGGACACAACAGCACCTGCCTGTCCAAGCATGGTGCAGAAGAGAACAAGCGCTAGCAGGATCGAACGCATGGTCAGGCCTCTGCCTCGACTGCAGTCTTTCGGCGGGTGGGCGCACCGACGCGCAGGCGACGGTCGCAGAGCGACAGGCCACCGCCGAACATCATGACAAGAGCGCCGATCCAGATCAGCGTCACACGTGGTTTCCACCAGGCGTGGACGACAAGGCCGTTCGGCGTTGCCTCGCCGATGGAAACGTAGAGTTGGCTCAGGCCAAAGGTGCGGATGCCTGCTTCGGTGGTGGGCATGCCGCGCGCGGGATAAAGGCGCTTGGCGGCAGCGATTTCGCCGAGCCTGCGACCATCCGGCCCCGTAAGATCAAAACGTGCCTGATCTTCCGTGAAGTTCGGACCCTTGAAGGGCGTGACGCCGCTGAACTTCAGCGTATAGCCGCCAGCTTCGACAACATCGTTCGGCTTCATCAGCACTATCCGCTCGATTTGCAGCGTCGTGACGCTGACAAGGCCGATAACCGTAAGACCAATTCCCGCATGGGCGAAGGCCGTGCCGAAGACGGAAAGCGGCAGCCCCTTGAGGCGGCTGAAGACGACCGAGAGAGAGTTCTTGCCCACGCCCGCCTTGAAGGCGATATCGGTCAAAGCGCCGAAGATCAGCCAGAAGCCAAGGCCGAGACCGAGCGCCGCCGCGGTCGATGTCTTGTCGGAGAAGAAGTAGGTGCCGATCATCACAACGAGCACAGCACCGAAGGCAAACTGCAGACGCTGCGCGGCTCCAAGCAGATCGCCGCGCTTCCAGGCAAGCAACGGTCCGAACGGTACGGCAAGCAGCAGCGGAACGACGAGTGGGATGAAGGTGAGATTGAAGAAAGGCGCACCGACCGAGATTTTCTCGCCCGTCAGCGCCTCGATCAGCAGCGGGTAAAGCGTACCGATGAGCACGGTTGCCGTACAGGTGCTGAGGATCAGGTTGTTGAGAACCAGTGCGCCTTCACGCGAAATCGGATGGAACAGGCCGCCCGAGGTCAGCGAGCTCGCCCGCAGGCCGAAGAGCGCCAGCGATCCGCCGATGAAGAGAAGCAGGATGATCAGGATGAACACACCGCGAGCCGGATCCGTGGCGAAGGCGTGGACCGACGTCAGCACGCCCGATCGCACGAGGAACGTGCCCATCAGGGAAAGCGAGAAGGTCAGGATCGCAAGCAGCACCGTCCAGATCTTGAGCGCGGACCGCTTCTCCATGACAATTGCAGAGTGCAGCAGCGCAGTACCGGCAAGCCACGGCAGGAACGATGCGTTCTCGACCGGATCCCAGAACCAGAAGCCGCCCCAACCCAGCTCGTAATAGGCCCAGTAGGAGCCCATGGCGATGCCGCCCGTCAGGAAGGCCCAGGCAAGCAACGTCCACGGACGGACCCAGCGCGCCCAGGCCGCATCGATGCGGCCTTCGATAAGGGCTGCCACCGCGAAGGAGAACGAGATCGAGAACCCGACATATCCGAGGTAGAGAAGCGGCGGATGGATCGCGAGGCCGATGTCCTGCAGCAGCGGATTGAGGTCCTTGCCTTCAATCGGCGCAGGAATGATCCGCGTGAACGGGTTGGACGTGAAGAGGATGAAAAGCAGGAACGCCACCGCGACCATGCCCTGAACGGCGATCACGTTTGCCCTGAGCGATGGCGGAAGGTTCCGGCCGAACACGGCAACCATCGCGGCAAAGAAGGCGAGGATCATCACCCAGAGCAGCATGGAGCCTTCATGATTGCCCCAGGTGCCGGTGATCTTGAACAGCATTGGCTTCGCCGAATGCGAGTTCTCCCAGACATTGAGGATCGAAAAATCCGAGACGATGTAGCCGTGGACGAGTGTCGTGAAAGACACAAGGATGAGCAGGAACCCGGCGATCGCCACCGTCTCGCCCACTCGCATCAGCTGGTAGCTCTTGACCCGCGCACCGACCAGCGGAACCGTCGCCTGGACGATGGAAAGCGCGAGCGCAAGGACAAGGGCGAAGTGACCGAGTTCAACCGCCATTCTTGGAACCACCTTCGCTTTCCTGCCAGACGCCCTTTTCCTTCAGGCCGTCGGCGACTTCGCGGGGCATGTAGTTTTCGTCGTGCTTGGCAAGAACGCTGTCGGCCACGAACAGACCGTCAGGCCCGAAGGTGCCCTCAGTGACAACGCCCTGCTCTTCGCGGAAGAGATCCGGCAGGATGCCTTCATAGCCAACCTTCACCGTGTGCTCGCCATCAGTGACGGCAAACTTCACGTGGGTGCCATCCATGCGCTCGATCGACCCCTTCTCGACCAGACCTCCGAGGCGAATTCTCTGCCCCGGAGCAACCGGTTTCGCGATCACGTCGGCAGGCATGTAGAAATAGGATGTCTGCTGCCCAAGCGCGAAGAACGTCAGGGCTGCCGCCACTGCAAGAAAACACATGCCGATGGCGATGATCGTCGCCCGCTTTTGTTTCCGCGTCATTCTTTTTCCTCGGGCAGAGTGATGCCAAGCTCCTGTGCAAACGTGCTCAGGTCGTTGGCGGATGGGCTGCCTTCACCCAGGGCTTTGATGCCGCGTTCAAGCGCGGCGCGTGCGTCTTCCTTGCGTTCCAGCACAATATAGGAACGCACGAGACGCTGCCAACCTTCCGGATCGTCGGGGCTTTCCTTCAGCCGTGCGTCCAATCGAGCCACCATCTCCTCGATCATCTGCTGCTGATCGTCGGAAGCCTGGCCCTCAGCGTTCGCTGGTTCGGACGCAGTGCCCTCTCCCCTCTGCGCCAGCGCCTGTCCGGCAACTTCTCTCCACGGGGAGTTTTCAGGGAGGTCCGCTAGCATGTTGGTCCAAAGAGCACGGGCCTCATCCATCTTGCCTTCCTGCGCACGCGCCAGGCCGACGAAGAACTGCGCCCGAGGCTCCTTGGGATCCATGGAAAGCGTCTTCTCGAAGGATGCAACGGCTTCAGCGGTCACAACGCCATCAGCCATGCCGACCAGCGCCTCACCAAGGACCGAATAGGTGTTCGCATTCGCGCCGCCAAGCGCGATGATCTGGCGGTAGGCACGCGCTGCATCCTGGTAGCGACCGAGCCGCATATAGACCGGTCCCAGCGTCTCCCAGCCCTTCAGGTCTTCCGGATTGCTGGCAAGATGTGTTTCGGCACGGCCGATGAGCTCGGCGATCGATGAACCGGCGGGATCGTTCTGCAGCCGTTCCGCGAGTGGCATCGCCGGCACACCCGGCGAGCCCAGGTAGCTGTAAAGCCCCCAGCTGATGACTGGTACGGCAAGAATACCGAACGCCGCGACAATGCGGACCACCGGTGCAGCGCCGCTCTTGCCGCCTTCGGCGCTGGCAGCCGCATTCATGCGAATGATGCGCCGGCCGATCTCGGCCCGGGCTTCAGCAGCGTCTTCCGTTGAAATCAGTCCGCGTTTGACGTCTCTGTCGAGCTCAGCCAGCTGGTCCTTGTAGACCGCGAGGTCATACTCTCCCTCTGCCGTGCTGTCGTTCCGGCGCAGGAATGGATACATCACCGCAAGTGAGGCGGAGGCGGTGAGAACGGCGGTTATGATCCAGAACGTCATGGGCCATCAAATAGCGGGAATTCGCGGTACTGCCAACCAAACCCGTTGCGGCCTTTTGACTAAGACATTCACGAGACTGAGAGGTTAGATCGTTTTCGCTGGTACGGACAGCGTCCCCGGAGACTGCTTCAGTTCAGAAGCGTCCAGCTCCCATCCGGGTTGCGGCAGGCCGTGCCACGGACCGACTGGGCCGGTCCGCCAGCGCGAACGACATGGGAATAAGGGCGGCAATCCTGCGATCCGACGCGGTAAGGCTGTGCTGCAATGACGGTACCGCCACGCCCGCTCTCACCCTGCCATTCGATCGGCTGCCCGGCCTGCGCATTTTCCAGCGCGCGCTGCTCGGCCGCCAACGCGGACGCAAGTTCACTGCGCGAGAGCTGAACATTCGCCTGCGAAACGAGGCCGGTCGATGCGCCAGAGGTGGCTGCGGCTGCAGGCGTGCTGAATCCGATACCACTCGTGGGCGCGCGCATGTTGCTGCTGCAGCCAGCGACAATCAGCATCCCCAAAGACCCAATCACAAGACATGCTTGACGCATGGAATTCCTCTTTTCTCACGCCCACGAGCAGACGCCAGTTTCACGCAGTAACAGGGCCGTCACCGATGGAATCCTGGAACGTCTACTTACGCGCATAAGCGGGTTATAATCAAGCAATGCGCAATTCTACTTCCGCGCGCAATCCACCAAGTTGAGACTTGCCGAGCGTCAGCCTGCCGCCGTACTCTTCGACCAGATCCGTAACGATATTAAGCCCGAGACCTGAGCCCTGCTTGGTTTCGTCGAGGCGCCGCCCTCGCTTGATCGCCTGCTTCGCCTGATCTTCCGGGATACCTGGCCCGTCATCCTCCACCAAAAGGCGGAACACGCTGCGCTCATCCCGCTTCGACGCAACGGTATCAAGAGAGACGACGATGCTGCTCTCGGCCCACTTGGCCGCATTTTCGAGAAGGTTTCCGATGATCTCTTCGAGATCTTCCTTTTCACCCGCGAAGAAAATCGCTTTCTCCGGTATGTTGAGCGTCAGGTCCTTGTCGCGCGCCAGCTTGCCGAAAACGCGCGCGAGCCTCTGCACCGTATCATTGACATCGGTGCGGACGGAAAGCGTGCTGCGCTGTGCTGCGGCTCGCGCCCGTTGCAGATAGTGGTCAATCTGCTTCTGCATCGCCTCCGCCTGATGTCCAATCAACTCGCCGCGCTGGTCTGCCATCGCGCGACCTTCGTTCATGATGACTGCCAGCGGAGTCTTGAGCGAGTGAGCAAGATTGCCGACCTGTTTGCGCGAGCGCTCGATGATCCGGCGGTTGCTCTCGATGAGCGCGTTCGTCTCTTCTGCAAGGGGTGCAATTTCGGCAGGGAATGGTCCGGTCAGCCGCTCGGCAGAACCCGCACGGATATTGGCGAGTGCGGCTGTGATGTTGTTGAGCGGTTTCAGAGCTAGCAGAAGTACGGCGACATTGATGATGATCATCCCTGCGCCGAACAGGGTGAGATAGAAGAGCAGACGCCGATTGAAACCCGCGATCTCGTTTTCAAGTTCGGTGCGGTTGCCCATCACGCGGAAGCGAACGATCCGGTCGCCCTGCCCCAGCACAACCTCAGCCTCCAGCACTTCGATCTGCTCGCCACGCGGACCTGCGGTCAGATATTGCCTGCGGAAATCGGAACCGAAGCGAACCGCCGGATCTGCTTCAGGCGGATCAAATCCAGCAAGCGACGAGGAACGCAGCGTATTGGTAAGTCCTTCGGAGACGGGCTCGACAGACCAGTACCAGCCAGAAAGCGGTTCGGAGAAGCGAAGGTCGCCGAGGTTGGGAGAGCCGGAAATCCAGCCGTCCTCGTTGGCGTTTACGGAAGCGATGAGGTTGAAGAGGTGCGCGGAGAGAACCGTCTCGAAACCGCGATGACTGACCTGTCGGAAGAGCGCCGTGATGATGGTGGCAACGACAACGAGCGCGATGATCGCCCAGAGCGACGAAACCGCGACAATGCGGAATGTCAGCGTTTGCGTAAGGCCGCGCAATCTCGCGCGAAAGTTGCTCATGGAAGCAGAATGACGCCCGAGGTCAGTCATTCGGCTCCCGGATCCGGTAGCCCATGCCACGGACGGTCTCGATCAGATCGACCCCAAGCTTCTTGCGCAGGCGGCCGACGAACACTTCGATCGTGTTGGAATCGCGGTCGAAATCCTGGTCGTAGAGATGCTCGACCAGTTCGGTCCGCGAAACAACAGCCCCCTTGTGATGCATCAGATAGGCGAGCATCCGGTATTCATGGGAAGTGAGCTTTAGGGGAATACCGTTTACGTCCGCCTTCGAGGTCGCGACGTCAAGCCGAAGTGGTCCGCAGACGAGTTCGGACGATGCATGTCCGGCGGCACGACGGATGAGCGCTCTAAGGCGCGCGAGGATTTCTTCCATGTGGAATGGCTTGGTGACGTAGTCGTCCGCGCCGGCATCGATGCCCGCGACCTTGTCGCTCCAGCGATCGCGGGCGGTAAGGATCAGGACCGGCATGTTGCGACCCGCCCGCCGCCAGCGCTCGAGTACGCTGATACCATCCATGACCGGCAAGCCGATGTCGAGGACGACCGCGTCGTAAGGCTCTGTATCACCCAGGAAATGGCCCTCTTCGCCGTCGAAGGCGCGATCCACGACATAGCTGGCATTCTCCAGCGCCGTGGTAATCTGCCGGTTCAGTTCCTTATCGTCTTCAACAACAAGAATTCGCATGCGAGCTCAAATCTCTCGAGACAGTCCGGTCATGCCGTCACCGTGCCGGCACCACAACTTCTTCCCGTCGCGGCCGTTCACCATTGCGACCGGGAACCAGCACGACGATCCTGCAGACCATCTGCCCTCCCCGGTTTTCCGCATTGGCAGCAGCCAGTTGCCCCCCCATCTCGGCGGCAACCCTTTGCCCGATGGCATAGCAATCCGCGCCTTGCGCGAGCAGAACCGGCGTTTCACCCTGCGAAAGAGCAGGCATCGCAGCAAGGCCAATCGCTGCGATCGTAAACAGTCCGGCAAGGGTGAGACGAGCGTTTTTCATGGGGCAGATTTAGGACAACGCTTCTGAATGGTTTATGAACGGTTGAGACCAATTAAGCACAAAAGAATGCTGCGAGCTACGGGCGACAATCAGTTCAAACTGAAAGTACGGTGGGCTGGAATGCCTGGCCCAACGGCGGCACTGATCTGGCGCACGCGAACGTCGATGGCGTCAGGTAGCGTGCCGAAATCGGCAGAGATTAAAGCTTCGCCATAGGTCCAGGACGGCTCTTCCGTCGTGACGGAACGGAGAGGCTCCGGGCCGCCAACCTCGAAAATTTCCACGAGATAGCGCTCCGCTGCTTCACCAAGCGGGACATCCTCGTTCAGCCAGCTATCGGCTTTCACACCACGGCAGCGCCTGGTCCATGAGAGGTGAAGCGCACCGTCAACCATGTTGTGACGGAGATGGACGGGCGAAAGCGGAAGCTGAGCCCGAATACCGCCCACGACTGAAAGGCTTACAAAATGCTCGTCCGTAAGATCATGACCGGTTGGTCCGACTTTCCAGTTGAGCTCAAGCCCGATTTCTTCCGGCCGCAGGCCTGCCGGCAATACCCTATCGTCCAGAAGTACGAACGGTGCGCCCGCATCAGCGCCAGCAGCCATGGCGTCACTGGTACCAAGCTGACCCCGCAGAAACGTTCTCAGCTCCCACAGGTTCACAGCCACTTCTTCCGCCCTCTGAAACTGCAGCACTTCCCACACTCCATTCGATGCAAGGACAGCACCTGCATTCGCCCCGTTCAATAGCTGTGGAATGCTGACGCTCTGCAATTCTCCGTCCCAGAGCTGCACCAGAAGCGTGGTCCCTCGATCAGGACGTCCTTCCACACTTGCACCGGCAAGCGGAGAAAGAATCTTCCCGATGGTCGCCCGTTCAGTAAGCACGGTCCGGAGGGCAAAACCGGAAGCCTCAGGCGAACTGTAGACCGCCTGGCTGCGCCACGGCTTCGCCCTCGTGGCAATCCGCAGACAATCCTGCGGCTGGTCAGTTCCCGTCGCGAGCGGAAGATCCATTAGCAATGCATGCGGTGGCCCGAAGGCAAAGGTGCGGTCGGCGAGTTCCGGCAATGTATTTTCCGATGCCGGGGTATCCGGAGCACGGACGATGTGGATGGCTCGAATTCTCTGGACCAATCCTTCCTCGATTTCCGTGACGAGATACTCGCGAGCCTCTACCTCAAGGCGAACGACACTTCCTACCCGGATGTCCTGCTCCGTGATCGGCAGCGAGAATGCGATCTCGTCGCGGCGATCCCAGGTCCTGCGCAGATAGTCGTTGACGAGTGCACTGGCCTCTCCTACGGCCAGCACGCCGGGGAAACTGACAAACGCCGTCCCCGCCCCTTCGGCACCGATCCTGTTGACCGAAGCAGTGGCCGACTGATGCTCATTTAGCTGGTCACGGAAATCGAGCTGCGCATTGGCTGGCAGGCTGATATCAGGCGTCCGCGTTCGCACGACCACATCGCCTTCATCGGGAATGACGAGATCCCTGATCGTTCGGGCTGTGGTCTGGTCACGGCCCTCTGTCGCAAATACCAGACAGTCCGCGCCAGCATGCACAGCAATTCCGAAGAGATTGATGATCGGCTCCAGCGAAGCCCTTGCCGTCGTTGGATTGTTGATGACATAGCCTTCGACCGTACCGTCAGCCCGCGTGGTATCAGCTTGCGGAAGTCCATGGTCAGTCAGGATGGCGTTGATGAGATCGGCGACCGCGATGCCGCTCAGCCGTCCGTTCAGCCAGTGCCCGTTGCTCCAGTTCTTGCCATCGCCCCATACCTCGGTCTCGACGGGAAAGTCAGGGAAGGGCCTGAGATCCCATGCCCAGATGCTGAGCTGGTCCGGATCGACCATCCGTCGATCATAAATCGGAGAAACCGGATTCCTGGTCTCGTCGCTCTCCTGCCAGTATTGATGATGCGCCAGCAGGAAGCGATGCTGCGCCAGATCCGTCCGGCCCCCATTTGAGAAATACGGTACGCCATTCTCAACGGACTTGCTGTCTGGAAACAGGTTGGGCTGGTTCGGCCCCTTGTCCACCGCCGCGCAACCAAGTTCCGTAAAATGGAACCGCTTTGATTTCGGCACCCAGGCAGTTGGTGCTTCCACCTCAACGCCGCCGATCCTGTCGAAATGCTGGTTCGACCACCAGGCATTCAGATCCTTGTAGCGGAAAACCCAGTGCTTCTCGTAGGCGGTGTCCTCGATGGGGCTTCTGGTTCGTTCATAACGATCGGAGGCGCTGGCATAATACCAATCGTACCCCTCGCCAGCAGCAATCCCGTTCTTCAGCCCCTCCAGATCATACGCCGAGGCAAACCCATCAGCGCCTCCAACACCCACGTCTTCATCACGCCAGTCGGAGAGCGGCATGTAATTGTCTATGCCTATGCAATCGACGGCGTCCGAAGACCAAAAACTGTCGAGATGGAAGAACACGTCTCCCGAACCATCCTGCGGATGGTAGCCGAAATACTCCGACCAGTCCGCGGCATAGGTAATCCAGGTATCGACACCCAGGATGTCGCGAGCGTCAGCGGCAAGATCCGTCAGCGCTTGAACAAATGGAAAGGCATTGCCCATGCCACGCACTCGGGTGAGGCCTGGCATCTCCGTACCAACGATAAAGCCATCCACGCCGCCTGCCAGTTCCGCCAGGTGTGCATAGTGGAGAATGTGACGCCTGAAGCTCCATTCCGTCGAACTGCCGGTAAAGTTGATTGTACTGCCGGCTGAAGCGAACTGCCCGGCGCCAGCGCTTCCAACGAACGCACTCACCTGGGCAGCTGCTGTGCTGGTCTGGTCAACGCTCCCGGCCTCGCCCGGCGCCGGGTGGCAGGTGATGCGCCCCCGCCATGGATAGGCAGCCTGCGACGCACCTCCATACGGGTCAGGCAGCGCATTTCCATGCGGCACATCCATCATGATGAATGGATAGAGTGCTACCTTCAATCCTCGCGCCTTCAACGCCTTGATGGCATCGATGACTGACTTGTCGGACGGGGTGCCGCCATAGGCTGCTCGATCCTCGTGTAGCGACACAGTATCCGCCGCCTCGCGCGCAATTCCTGAGACGGTCCACGCTTGTGAATATTCCCCACCGGCGTGAACCACCATCGGCTTGATCTTGCAGTCGCCAGCCCGCAGGTCCGTGCCGAACCACGTCACCACCAGAGCTACTTGCTCTAGGTTCGGGCAGAGTGCCATGAGCTCGTCGATCGCGGCCTCAAAATCCGTTGCATCGTGTAGGTTGTGGCGGTTCTCGGCTATCGTCTCCCCCGGTTCACCGGAAGATGTCACCAGGGTCGGGGAAAGCCCGTATTCCGTTGCTCCCGGGATAAGAGCAACGGACTTGATCCTGCTCCTCAGCTCTCCTGCCGGTCGCAGCACTTCAAACTGGAACTGCGGGATACGACGACCGTAGTCATCAATCGGAAACTGTTCGAAGACCACATAGGCTATCCCGCGAAAGGCCGGCGCATTTCCCATCCCCTGCTTTGATCTGATCAGCGGATCGGGTTGCTGGTCCTCATTCCCCCTGTAGATGCGCAGGTTCACTTCGCGAAGGTCTAGCTCACGCCCATCTGCCCAGATCCGTCGCACGCCAGCGATTTCGCCCTCGCATAGCGCAAAGGCAAGGTTGGCGTAGTAGGAATAGGTCGTTTGGCTCGGGCCTCCCCCCTTGGCCCCCTGCCGCGTCGTCGCGCTGCGCTCCTCAAAACGCGTAGCCCAGATCAGTGCGCCCCCAACACGCACTGTCCCATAGACGCGCGGCAGGGGGCTCCCCTCCTCCGCCACCATCATGTTTGCCGAGGTAAGCCGTGGCCCCTCATAGTGCTGGTTGCCGGTCAGGATTGCCCGGTCGACCATGTATCCGGCGAGCGCTCCCGCCGCCGATCCCACTGCCGCACCGACAGTACCAAATACGCCGCCGAGCCATGCGCCCGCAGCCTGCAAAACTATCGTTGCCACTTGGCTTTATTTCTCCGTCTTGACCGGAAAGGCAAAGATGCCGGCGATCCGCCGCCGCCATTGCGGCGCCAGCGGCGAGACCGTCACCGCGCTCCCCTCATAGGCATGGATGAACTGCGTAGCGTCCAGCAGGATGCCGGCGTGCTTGGCGGGTACGTTGCTTCGCCAGCGAAAGAGAACCAGCTTTCCCGGCAGCAGCTCATCCTTGCTGCAACGGATGAAATGCCTCTCCGCCGCCCGCAGAAGCCGTTCCTCTCCAGTGGCCTCCGCCCAGTCCTTGCTATAGACGCCTGCCTCTTCCGGCTCTGAACCGTAGAGCGATCGCCAGACACCCCGCACCAGGCCAAGGCAGTCGCAGGCGACCCCTTTCCGGCTCGCCTGATGGCGATAGGGCGTCCCAACCCACGCAAGCGCCTCGGCAATCACCATCTGCCCCCAGGCGTACTCCCTCTCATCGATCATTTGACGAGCGCTCCCCCGTCAAACACCTGTCCTTCCGAAACGTAGGTGTAGGCGAAATCATTGCCCGGCAGATGCGGAAAGCCGCGGAAGTTTACGCTGTTACTGAACTTCGCCTTGCAGGTTGCGAAGCGCTTGTCGCATCCGGCCGTGATGGTAAAACCGTCCCCCTCCTGCGCCGGGATCTCCAGCGGTCCTCTAAGATCGAGCCGCGCGAGACCGGCTTCAATCCTGTGTGCGATGACACGTTCCGGCCGCCCGCTCCTCTCGCCGGAGGTCCAGGTCAATACGCCATGGCTGAACCAGCCGTTCTCGAACCCCTCCAGTCCGGAAACCAGAACCGCATGGTCCCGGATGGCTTCGATGATCCCCTCGCCCTTGTACGCTGATGTATCCAGATCCACCCCGCACCGCGCATCGCCCAGCTCGGCGTCACAGGTGCGCCGCAGCGTCCGTCCATTGGTCTGGTCAAGCGCCCGTTCCGGGCTTTCAAGTTCTGCAACAAAGCGGCCATCCTGCCGCGTAATCTTGCCGATTACGGACCGACCAATGCGAGCGAATTGATCAGGGTCCCGCCAATTGACCAGCAGCGTCTCCACGGTCGCGCCATCATAAAAACCAGCTGCGATCTCCTCCTCTTCGATCGCCATGGAAGAGAGCACCCCCTCCACGTCCACGGCATCGACCGCCATGCCGAGCGATCGCCTGGCCTCCGTAGCGGATAGCCCGCTCTCCGGCTGGAACAGCGTATCGTCACACTCGATCGCCCGGTCATGGTCGGTGAACCCCAAGGCAGTGCCATCCCGGCGAGTCAGTCGCCAGCAATGGCAAACCGTCGTAATTTCCCCCGTCAGATGAGCTGCAAACTGCTCTGAAAGTGCTGCCATCAGAGCACCTCGATCAGCGGTATCGTCGGGATATGGCCGGCCTGAAACGAAGTAATGCTCGCCGAAAGCTGGTCCGTATCAAAACGAACCGCGACGTCGAACTCAAAGCCAGCCGTGATCACCGCACCTTCACCCGGAATAGCATCCGGCAGAAACACGATCTCTCCGCTGATGGGATCGACGGAAAAGTCCTCCGCCAGCGCCCTCTCCTCGTCGTCTACGGCGACAACGACGGTTCCTGCCACTGGATACTTGATGAGCCTCCTGTACGCATCCGCACCCGTCCCGTAGGTCTTGCTGATCTGGAACCTGCTCGTTTCGCCGTCACCTGTCCCGATCTTCTGGTCCGATGGCGAAACCGTTCCGATCGGCGTGCAGGACTTCATGTCGAACGGATCGCGGAAACGGAATGCGTGCAACGAACCCCTCCGTGCCTCGAAGAATTCCATTACCTGATAGAGATCCTCCACCGACCGAATACCCGTGCCAGCATCATACTGCCGGCGCGACTGGCTGGTCCTCGCGTTTCTCTTTTCTGCACCTGAAGTCAGTTGAACGATCTCATTCCGCCTCACCGGTCCGCCGGTTGCGCCAAACGCAATCCGGACCGGGAAACGGACGTCATGAAAACTGTCCATCCCTTGGCCCCCGCCAGTTCTGTCATTTGAAGTATGAAAACGGCCTACAGATTGCGCGCACCGCGCGAAACCGCCCGCGCCAGCATTGAGGTGATCTGTGCTTCCGACCGTTTGAAGGACGAAGCATCCTGCGCGGTGACATTGAACACCACCTGCACACCGCCGCCACCGCCACCCATGGCGGCGACGCCCAGACGGCCATCAGCAGTCCTCTGCAAGGGCATGATCGCCTCAGCCCCTGCCTCTCCCATCAGGCCGATGTTCTTTCCTGCCGGAAAATACGTCGGGCTCGAAACCACGCCGCCGGAAGCGAAGGGCACGACGTCCCCCTTTGCGAACGGCGTTATGCCGCCCAGAAGACTGCTGAAGAAGCCTCCCGCCAGGTTTTTGAGCGGGCTCAGCCCCTGCTCCAGCGCCATGCCCGCAAGGTTGAGCCCGATCCTGCGCAGCACATCCTCAAGCGACTTGCCGCTGAGTGCGGCTCCCTTGAGAGCGCCAGTCAGTTGCGATCCAAACGTCTGCGATAGAGTGCTGAGATTGGACAGCGCACGCTCAAACGGCGCCGTGTCAGCCACGATCGGCACCCTTACTTCTTCTGCCATTCATTGCCCCCTTGTCCATCATCGGGGAACTGCTGCATCAATCTCTGCAACTCGTTCCGCCGCATATTGCTGCCGGAACCCACGCCCAGCGCCTCCAGCGCTGCCGAAAGCTCCAGCGGGCTCATGGCCCAGAATTCCCGTGGCGACAGCCGCAACAGCACGAACGCGATGCCCATCACCTGGCTCCAGGGAAACGCTTCACGTTCGGCCGCTGCGGCCTCTAAGGGTTTGCCGTGCCGGCACTTTCCGGCTCGCCAAACGTCACAGCCAGCAGTTCAGCAACGATGCGGGCGAACCCCACCACGCCCTCGTCGCACTGCATCCCGAGCACCTGCTCGTCGGTGAGATCGTTGCCGCCGCCTCGCAGCCCCGCTCCAAGGATCGCCGCCATGTCACGGGAAGCAAGCTGCCCGCTCGCAAACCGCTGAACCAGACCGTTGATGTCCTGCGTCGCAAACGCAGACTCAAGCTCTGCCAGCGCGCCGAGTGTCAGGCATAGCCGATAGTCCTTGCCGTCCAGTCGCGCGCTGATCTCGCCACGCCTGCGATTGACCATCATGACGACACCGTGAAGGTGAGCGCACCGGCGGATTCAAGCGCCATATCGAACGTCAGTTCCCCATCGTGGTTGCCTGAATATTCAAGTGATGTGATCTGGAACGGTCCGGCAACGATGCCAAAGGATGGTATCGCAAGCTGCCAATTTGAAATCTGGCTGTTGAAGAACCGTGAGCGGATTGCCGCGTCGGATGATGCATCCTTGAAGATGCCCGATCCGCTGATCGACGCGCGCTGGACCCCAGTGCCCGCCAGCAGCTCCCTCCATCGCCCCTCCGACTCCGCGTCGGTAACGTCGACCGTCTCGCTGTTGAATGCGAGACGCTTGCTTCTGAGCCCGGCGACCGTCGCGAACGTCCCTTCGCCATCCATGTCGAGCTTGAGGATTAGATCCTTGCCCTTCTGTGCGACCATATAGGTCTCCCCCAATTCGTGTAACGGAAGAAAAATCGGATCCGTCGCGTCAGACGGGCTCCATCACGGCGCGGAAATGCATCGCTCCTTCATAAACATCGAGATCGTCATCATATCGGATCTCGGTCGACTCCAGCCTGTGGTTGACCAGATAATGGCTAGTCAGCGCCATCGAACCTTCCAGCCCATCACCCACATGCCCCATCAGCTGCAGCAATTCCTTGCGGCCTCGATGCTTGGACCAGACGTGCAGCGTATACAAAACCTCGCTGCCAGGGATCTGATCCGTGCTCCAATCGTAAACGTCAGCTTGGCCAAAGGTGATATAGGGAAAAGGCAGCGCTGCAGGTGTCAGGTCGTGGATCTTTGCTCCGCCCAACGCAGTGACCAATGGCGCATGCTCGGTCAGGGCGGTGAACACTGCCTGCTGAAGATCAAGTGCGGCTGCGCTCATGGCGTGGCTCCTTCACCTTGAGAGACACCCTCCCTTGAGCTGCGTGCCCTTCCCCAAGTCTGCCGATGGCCTTTGCCGCAAGCGACCGGCTCTTCAGGCGCAAGGCCTTCAGCAGACCATCAGGTTTGAACGACAACGAAACCTTCACGCCCCCTCCTCCCTGACCTGGCACAGGAGATAACGCCCCCGCTCGTCCAGGTCCCTGATCGTCACGATGTAGAGATGTCGCCCGTCAGTCACGAAGCGCATCCCGCTCTTGAGCCCGTCTCTAAAGCGCACGAGCACCTTGTGGGTCACCCGTTCGTGCTCCTGCCCCGCCCCGAAATAACTATGGGCGTTTACGGGCTCGATCTGGCCGAATACCACCGCCCATTCCGTCCAGGTCTGGGTGTGGCCGCCAAAGCCATCCGGAGTCACCACCGCGCTTTCAATGCGAAGCTCGGTTCTCAATTGTCCCGGATCTATGAACTGCAACTTCATCACAGCCTTGGCGTCCTGAAATTGCGGATGATCCGTAAGAATTCATCGGGAATGGAAACGGGTTGATCCTTGGCGCCATAGGCTCCCCGGAACTCGTACCAATGAGAAACGAGAATGCCGATCGCGCGCTTGAGACTTTCCGGCACATCCGTACCGCTCTCGCCATACCCCGCATCGAAATCGATCTCGATGCCGTTGATGCGGCGACCAGGTGATGGAACGTTCTGGAAATAGAGGCGTGCGGGTACGCTCGACCGGTCGAGCAGATAGTGATCCGCAGAAAGCGCCGTGCTGTTCCCGTCCTCATCGAAAACGGAAACCGACGTGATGCTGACAACCGGTGTACGGCCTAGATAGACAAACCGGCTCTTCGGCCAGGAGTCCAGGATCAGACGCCAGGACTGGTCTATCAATGCACGGGATGTGCTGCGCTCAACCTCTTCGCGCGCGGCCTTGATCAGGCCTTCGATCAGAGCATCCTCACTGTCGTGCGTAACACGCAGATGCTCCTTGATCTCCGTCAGGGTGACGGGTTCAACGGCTGGTTCAGCCGTCCGTAACAATGTCATGCAAATGCCCCCAGTTACATGATCTCCGCCATACCGGTGAACCGGCAACGGCATAGCCTCCAACGACGCAAAGGTGCGGTCCCGGTGGGAGGAGAACCGGGACCGCTTCTCGCCGCGTGCAGAACGCAAGACCGCATCTGCACACGAACGATCCTTACTAAGGCGCTGCTAGGACGCAGCCACCTTGAGCAGCTTGATGGCTTCAAAGTCTTGAATACCACCACCTACGCGTTTCGTTGTATAAAACAGTACATATGGCTTAGCTGAGTATGGATCTCGCAATATTCTCACACCCGCGCGATCAACAACGAGATAACCGCGCTTGAAGTCACCAAAAGCTATTGGAAATTTATTTGCTTCAATATTCGGCATATCCTCGGATTCAACTACCGGGAAGCCCATGAGCATTGCCCTGGACGCAGCTGATGCAGGTGGCTGCCAGATATACTG
Organism: Nitratireductor aestuarii; assembly: GCF_014641695.1. Classification (GTDB taxonomy): domain Bacteria; phylum Pseudomonadota; class Alphaproteobacteria; order Rhizobiales; family Rhizobiaceae; genus Chelativorans; species Chelativorans aestuarii. Next base: position 58,970 of record NZ_BMIF01000011.1, read on the forward strand.
ACCGTTCTCATCCTTCAGCTTACGAAGCGCCGCCTGCGTCTTGCGGTTCATCACCCAGGTCGCATTCTGACGATATCCAGCCTTCAAAGCATAAACGATATCGATCAGCGTATCCGTCGGATCAGTGGTTGCGAGCGTCGAAGCCGCGCCCGTCGCAATGTAACCCACCTTGTCCCACGCCCAGCTCGCATCCGCCACCGTTGTATAGGCGAGGAACCCCTTCGGCTTGTTCGATCCGTCACCTGAGACGAATGCCGTGCCTTCCTGCTCGGCAAAAACGGTCTCGATCTCGCTTGCCAGCCACGCATCCAGATCGATCATGCTGTCGTCCAGAAGCGCACCCGTCGCAGCCGGCATCGCATAGAGTTCCGCCGTCGGGAAGGAAAGCTCCGCCAGTGTATTCGTGGTGGTCTGGGTACGCGACGCAGTCTCAGCAACCCAGCCCGTGCCGATACCCGTCGTTGCAAATGGCTTCTTCAGCGTCGTCGACGAAATCCTGCGCACCGATGAAATCGACCGGATCGGCGAGATCAAGGCCAGCCTGCGGCCAATCTCTGTTTCGGTTTCATCCGGAACCAGATACCCGCCATCCGCAGCCGTCCCATACGACATCGCCTTCTCTTCGAAGGTCCTGAGTTTGCGCTCGTCGCCGCTGCGCATATAGGCCTCGAAAGCCTGTTTGCGCTCGATGGAAAACGCCGAAGACGCAACCGTATCCACCCCCATGGGCGGCCTGGCGTTCTTCAGCGCAATCGCATCGACCAGACGCTTCTGCTCATCCAAAGCATTGGAAAGACGATCGACCTTTTCTGTAGTAATCGGATCCGCCACAGACCGGCGTTCAATCTCCTTCAACCGTTGATCATTGGCATCCTTGAAGGCTTCGAAGGAATACATAAGCTCTTCGATAGCCATGCTGATATCAGCGGATTTGGTTTCGACCAGACCCGCTTCTGCCCCTACTGTCATACTGCCCCGCTCTATTTTTGAAACATCTTCGCCGCCTGGCGGATCGTCTCCGCGACTTGTGGCGGCATGGTTGTTGCGGCATCCCGCTCGCGCTGCAGATATGCGAAGCCCTTCGCTATCACTGTCTTGGCCTCGCTTCGCGTCAGCCCCGCGTCTCGCAGGAGCCAGCGTTCGAAATCCCGGGTACTAGGTAAACCGGGACAACCCTTGACACGCTCAATGCGCGCCTCGGGATTCATGGGGAAAGTAACGACGGAAATCTCCCACAGATCCGCCTTCCGGATATGGCGCACGCCAGTCCGGGCGTCCTTGGTCGACTGGATGGTGCGAAACCCGATCGACAGCCCGTCGATAGCCTTGTTGCGCATCAGTTCCAGCACCTCGCTGGCTCTCGCAACACCCGGCGCTAGTCTGCCGACCACATACAGTCCGCGCGCATCCTCCTTGATTTTTTGCCATGTGCCGATCGGCTGGGCGGGATCGTGCTGAAACAGCATCCTGATCCCGCCCGCCCCCCGCCGATCTATGGATTCGACAAAAGCTCCCCTCTCGACGACCTCCCGTCCGAGATCTACCCGCCCGAACACGCTCGCGTAGCCCGAGAACGTACCGTCCCGATCCACGTCAGCGATCCTTAGCCCGGCGAACTTGCGTTCCCTTGCCATCATTGAATTTGCCTGCCCCCTGCTTGATTATTTCGGCGTCTTTTCGATCCGCCCGGCCGCGCGACGCTCCATCAGACGCAGCACCAGCCCGATCGCGTTCCATGCGCACAGGCTCGCCGCCGACGATCCCATCAGCACCATTTCGAACGGCGCCAGATACTCGGCCACGCCGAGCTCCGTTGCGATCTTGAGGCCCGCCGTACTGCCGAACACCAGCCCGCACGTCACACCCACCGCAAAGCGTATGGCCGCCTCGCGCCGTCCTGCCGGTAGAAAATACGCCACGGAAATTGCCGAACCCGCGAGCGCCCCGGACGTCTTGGCGAGCCACAGCCCTGCCGCGTCATTGATATCCGCCATCCTCATTGCCCGCCCTTGTTCAGGCTCAGTGGCTGATATCCGACGGCAGCGCGCTTCTCGTCATCCGTCAGGAACGACGCCGCACCAATCCGAGCCCAGAGTGACTCCCTCTCGGCCGAAAGCCCGTCGATCTGATCGGCATCATAGGCCAGCCGAATGTTCCCCCCGAACCTTCGCCCCAGGAACCCCTCGAATTCCTTGACGATCCGGCCAACCAGCGGCAGCACCGTGAGCCGATAGAACGCCCGGTTAGCCTCCTGATAGTTCGCATAGGTATTGTCACCGGGAATGCCGAGCAGCATCGGCGGTATGCCCAACGCCAGCGCCAGGTCCCTCGCCGCGCCATTCTTGGCTTCCATGAAGTCCATGTCCTTGGGCGTGAGGCTCATCGCCTTCCAGTCGAGCCCACCTTCCAGCAGCAGCGGCCTGCCTGCCCGGCTTGTCCCTGCATAGCCCTGCTCCAGCTCAGCCTTCAGCCGTTCGAACTGGTCGTCGGAGAGGTTACCACCCTCCTTCGGCGCATAAACGAGCGCACCGGAAGGTCTTGCCGAATTGTCGAGCAGCGCCTTGTTCCAGCGCGCCGCTGCATTGTGTATGTCGAGCGCAGGCATCGCTGCCGACAGCGGCGCAAAGCCATAGTGATCGTCGAGCGGATGGAACAGGCTAAGGTGCAGCGCACCAGGAAACGCCTCCAGTGGTATACGCCGCCTGGCAGAACCCATCGCATGCTCCAGCGCCACCGGCCAGCCACTCGCATCCGCGATAACCGACACCCGGTCCGGACGCAGGAGATGCAACTCCCTCGCCCCATTTGGCGCCTCCACCAGCTCCACATAGGCATTGCCGGAAATGAGCAGGTGACCGTAAAGCACCTCCAGGAAGCTCGGCCCCGCCTGCCTCTGGTTCGGCCGCTTCAGCAATTCCAGAACTGGATGCCCCTCCAGTTCCGCATCCCCGTCATAAGCCAGCCAGGGAATGGAGGCTGCCGCCTCCGCGATCATCTTCACGCCCCGGTGTGCAACCGGGTTGCGCATAAACCCCTCTCGACAGAGCGAACCATAGTCACTCCCTGTCCAGATCGCTTCTCCCTGGCCGTAAACGCCAATAAATCCCCAACCCCCGTGTTGTTTTTGTTCAACAAAAGCCTTCCCATCCCGGGAGTGTTTCCCCCAGGGCCAACCCCAAGCCATTTGATAAACCCCCACACGACCCCGCGGTCGTTGCATGTGCAATTCCTTGGAAAACGGAGACCCTGTTTTCCCGCCCGGAACTGCGAAGTGTTCTTAGAACAGAAGCCCGATCGCCAAACCCGCGAACAGACCCAGAGAAATTCCTCGCCAAAGAAGGCAGCACGGACAATCGGTCCACAGGCTTGCCGTCACCTTCGAAGTCCAGTGATCCGGTGCAGCGCACCAGCTCGGCAACAATGTAGTAGAAGCCCAGGCAAAACCGTTGCTGACAATATTGTCAGCCCATTCGTCGTCATCGTGTTGCGGTCTGTAGCGTACCGGATTGATCATGGCTGCCTCATCAACGGACAATCTCCACGCTGCTTCTGATCCGTATCACAGATATACACCTTGATATCATTAACCGTCTTTGTCAGTTCATCTGTCCTCTGCTCGACTCTGTCCAGGCGCGATGTAAACACGCCAAGAAAATCATTCGTCCGCTCCTCAAGCCGATCAAGCCGGTTAACACTCTTGGTTGAATCGGTCTGAACCGCCGCAATCTGATCAGAAAGCGAGGACGTACTCTTGTTCAGCGTCTCCGTAATGGAACCCACCGTCTGCTCACGATTTTGTGCAAGCTGTTCATTGACGAGCGCCTGGATGATCGAACCCACATTGACCTGCAGGATCAAACCTGAAAGCGCCAGAGCGATGGGAACAATGAGGAAAAATGTCAGTATGGACTTCTGCCACGGCGGCATGTCATGCAATATGACATTGATGACGCCCATCTGCTTGTCATCTCCGGCTCCGACAGAAGCCAGATCCTTTGCTGGTGGGGCTGCGGGTACTTCATTTTGGTCAGACATGGTACACTCCTGCGCGTGCCCCGCTGCGCTTATCGTTTATGCTTTTCGAAAGAGACGTCACGCACAGCCCACAAGGAATAGCCTGTGGGCTGCTGAAATTTTGCCCGGAAGCAGTCACCCCGGGCAAGATCAGGATGGATCGATGTGAGGATGCAACCGGAATGCCCGGCTGCCCTACTGCCCCTCGTTCGATCCCGGGTTCTGCCCGGAACCAGTCGTCGCAGTGCTCCCCGTGGTCGACGTAGACGCAGATTCCTTCATGCGCCTCGCAGCCTCCTGCAGAATGTGATCCGGCACCGGTACTGGCGGAGCAGTAAACTTCTTTCCACAATTGCAACCCATTTTCTTACCTCCTTATGGCTCTCAAGTATACAGACACAGCAAAACCACCGAGCCTTGTATTCGGAGATCTTTCTGCGCTGGATCGGTTGAAGTTTTGAGCAATCTACAAGGTCAGCGCCACTACCTCGTAGCTAGCGTTGCCCGATGGTCAGTATAACTGTTACTAGTTACAGATTCCTACCTTCCCCTTTATCTGGTAAGGTCGGCCGTCCAGGGTTTCATCCCTTACGCACATTACATTTCCACCGACATCATATGTCGTATAGCGCCTGAACTTGACAGAGCCGCCAGACTTCGCAGTCACCTTTAATGAGTTAATCGCGAACCCTTTCGTGATCTGATTAGGGTTGCCAGTGTCAGTGAACACCAGCTCCGTTACCTGCGTACCAGTCAACTTCGCCATTGCTGCAGCTGCACCGGTATCAAATCGCTTAAGCGCCCTGAGTATCCTGGTAGACGCAGCAAAGGCGACGTATTCCGCATCCAGCACCTCCACCTTTATTCCTTCCGGTATCTTTGCCGCATGGACCGGATTATTATTGTAAGTTGTAAAGAGATAAACCTCCATTTCAAAGTCAACAGGCTGGCTAAATGTCATTTTCACATCGGGGAATTTGCCTGATGCGTCCGGATTCGAGTAAAGCGGAAAATTGGTGAAATCAGATGAAGCTGCATTCACCACACTCACCGTAACGCCGTTATCAAGTGTCCGTGTCGTCGAATATACTTTCGGGTCGAAAATACTCGTAACTGGCGTTCCCTCTGGCGTTAAATCGCACAATTCTACGGGACCTTCACCCTTGGAGCGTGCGATCCATGTTACGAAGGAGTGTTGCTTTATTGGTACGTCTTTGACAGTGATCTTAATGGGCGACAAAATTTGACCGGATCCGGGTGCCTGCCAAGAAACCGACCGACCTACAACGATCTTTTGCGCTACCCCCCCTGTTTCCAACATGGCCTCGCCGCCAAGACACTCGATCTTAGCAGAGACTAAATCATAGCCAGCTGGGGGCACTGTGAACTCCACTCGCATGTTATCTTGATTGCCAACGTCCATCATCCCTATCGTCAGCTGCTCGGCACACCTACTTATGGAGCCCGACTGTTCCTGTTCCTGTTGCTGTTCTTCTTCTTCACCGCCACAGCCTGTGCAACACGGCCCTGGCTCGATAGTGAACCCGACGAAAGACGGCGCGTGGCACGCAGTACCACCACCAGTGTTGTGGTAGAAATGCTCTATTACATCTGGTATTTCATAGTAGTAGGCGAATACATGAACATTGTCCTTTGAACTTCGTATCGCTCCGACGGACTTGTCGGTTTGTAATAGATCCTTTGATCCTTCAGAATCTACAATTTCGTCAGGCCAGGGCGTTAAACCCCAAATACCTTCAAACGTGTCAAGATCAAGGAATTCGAGCCTGAACATGTCCATTTGCCGGACAACTTCATCGGGCTCAAAACGGAATTTGGAGCCGTTACTTGGGTGCTTCGTCCATACATTATTTAAATTACCGCCAGAGACAGGAGCATTCACAGATAACTTCTTACTATCTTGATTCCCGCAGCCGCCGCTGCCAACTTTCTGATTCGTAAAAAACTTTATACTTCCGACATCTCCTGTTCGTGGATGTTTCACCCGTAACCAGAAATTCTTATTTTCTCCATTATCCTGTTCATGGAGCACAAAGCCTTCTGATGGCCAGACCACATGCTTGACAGACGGAATACCATTCCCAACAGCCGCAACTGCCTTCACCGCTTTATAGGGATTGCCATCCATATCGGTATCGTTAGGCGTCCCGTCGACCTTTCCTTCGCAGTCATAGGTGTAGTGCCGAAGGAATGGCACCCCGCAAATTTTCTTGGCGTCAGCTTCATCGAGAATGACGCCATTTTTCGGGGCAATGTCGTACAGCTGAATTACGTTCACCGTCGCAGCACAATCGCCGCCTGAACTGGGAGGAACGACAGTTCCCACCACGGCATACGTTTGGGTTCCATCTAGTTCAAAATCAGTCGTTGTGATTTCACCATCCAACCCTTTGCAAATTTTGCGCAAGAACGGATGTTCACTACCGTCATCAAGGACATCCGTGAGTATGAACGTCTCACAATCACTTCGGTCAAAGGCTGGGTAAACCTTCCCCTTTGCTGAGACGGCATAAGGCTTCTGTCCATCAAGCTGCAAATCAAAGGTTTTAGTCGTTCCGTCAAGCTGCTTGCACACCTTCCTGAGGAAGTAGACCACGGTGCCGTCAGTTTGCTGGTCCATCATGGTGATGGTTTCGCAGTCGCGCTCATCGAAGGCTGGATAGACGGTTCCCGTCACCTGATAAGCCGTTATTCCGTCGAGCTCCATGTCGGTGACGGTTGTATTTCCGTCCTTATCCTTGCAGACCTTCCGTAAAAAATGAGTATCTACATCCCCATTTCTATCCATCAGCACGAAGGTTTCACAACCTACATCGTCAAAACATTTAACAAATGACATCTTTAACTCCATGACTGTGCACTGCCGATGCTGCCGCTCCGGCAGCACCAGGTCAGTAGTTCGCTTCAATCGTGCTATCTGCCCACCCGAAGACAGCCATGCTTATTGGGATTAGGATTTGCACGGACCTAATGTGCCGACAACCTTATACTCCTCACCGCTCAACGTTTGTAACGTCTCTGTCACGCGTCCTTCGCAGGTCGTTTTTGTCGTCAAAATCAGTGGAATTGGTTCCTTCTCGACGAGGAACTTCAACGAAGTAAGAAGAATCTGCTGGTCGGCTGTCATCGTTAGGTTAAGTATATTCGTTTCCCGAAATGTTGCTGTCGGCGAGACCGCAAAAGCGGGGAACTTCACGCTCCCGTTATTAAATGTGGCGTCCCCTGTAAGTGCGATCAACTCGCCCTTAATCCCCATCACATTGGTAACATCGGAGGGATAACCTGGGGACAAAGTGTATTCTATGGTTACCGGCTCATCGAAAACGAATTCGAGTCCACCTATGAAGTAAAACATGTTCTGGTAAATCCCGCCAAACTTTAGCGCAACCCATTCTTTATCCGTCGCGGGGTTTCGTAGGCGAGAGGGTGTCCCTTCGGAGTTTTCATCACCGTATTCGGTTTCGTATACGTCTGGAGGAAGGATGTCGCAAATGTCTACGATAGTTGTCTTTGGGCAATCAGGACAGAACCCCGGCATTACCCGTGCTGGATCAGGCGTCCGGGTGAGAGGGGCACCATTTAGATCAGTGTCGTTGAAAATCTTGGAGGGTCGTCCTCTTATGGACACATGCCAACGCAGGAAAACCTCTGGCTCCTCAGGATCTCCATCGCACATCAACTGCTGCGTTACATCCAGATCTTCCGGCAAGAGCAGCGTCGCGGTTGCGGGTGGAGTGTCAGTCTTTGCGCCATTGATGTCGTAGTAGACCGGTTCCTTGCCCCTGCAACGCTTCTGGAAGATCGGGGTGATATTAGCCCCCTCCCACTGGTAAAGCGACCGCGTTTCACAATCATCGACAGCACAGCTGCCAAACTCTGCCGTTCCGCGCAGGGTATACTCATTGCCATCCACGTCGGTATCGTAGCTGAAGTTCAGCGACGGATCGCTCTTCACATAAACTTGCCAGCGGATGAAAGTCGTACTTGTCTCGGTACTCTCCTCGACGTCACACATGGCCTGCTGTTCGACATCGACGTCTTCAATAGGAACGAGCGTACCCGTAATTGTGCTGAACTCTACCTCGTTGTTGTCAGTATCGTAGTAGACCGGATCCTGGCCAGGGCAGAACTTCACCCGGTAATTCGTAATCGCCTTGTTGCCTTTGTCGACCGCGGAATAGAGCAGCGTCTCGCAATCATCTGCGGCTTCGCAACTGCCGGACACCGCCGTCCCGCGAAGGGTATGGTTCGATCCATCCAGTCCGGTGTCGTAGCTGAAGTTTTGCGCCAGGTCGCTCTTCACATAAACGTACCAGCGGACGAAAGTCGTACGGGTACCACTGTCCTCAACGTCACACATCAGCTGCTGTTCGACGTCCACGTCTTCCGGCAGCAGCAGTTTCGCATCCGCAGCCGGAGCATCGATTTCTACGCCATTGATGTCGTAGTAGACCGGGTCCTTGCCAGTGCAGATCTTCCTGAAGATTGGCTTGAACGTATCGCCTGTATTCTCGTACAGAGCCTTCGTGTCGCAGTCGCCGGTCGCACAATTGCCAAACGTCACCGTCCCGCGAACAGTATGCGCTTCTCCTTCGAGGTCGGTATCGTAGCTGAAGTTCAGCGACGGATCGCTCTTCACATAGACGAACCAGCGTACGAAAGTCGTACTGGGGCCGTCCTCCTCGGTGTCGCACATCACCTGCTGTTCGACGTCAACATCGTCGGCCGGAACAACCGTCCCCGCAGGTGTCGCAACCTCATTCGTCTCCGGATCGTAATAGACGACTGGCTCACCCGTGCAGTAACGCGCCAGATACGGCGTGATCGTCTGGCCGTCGATCGCCGATACCACGACCGTCTCGCAGTCATCGATCGGCTCGCAACCGCCAACCTTCGGTTCACCCGCCGGCGTAAAGGCAGACGTGCCATCCAGACCCGTGTCATAGCTGAAGTTCAGCGAAGGATTGCTCTTCACATAGACGTACCAGCGGGCGAACGTCGTCGTCCCGTCGCACATCACCTGCTGTTCGACGTCGACATCATCGGCTGGAACCACGGTGCCCGCAGGTGTCGCAACCTCATTCGTCTGCGGATCATAGTAGACGACTGGCTCACCCGTGCAGTAACGCGCCAGATACGGCGTGATCGTCTGGCCATTGATCGCCGATACCACGACCGTCTCGCAGTCATCGATCGGCTCGCAGCCGCCAACCTTCGGTTCACCCGCCGGCGTATAGGCCGACGTGCCATCCAGACCCGTATCATAGCTGAAGTTCAGCCCTGGATTGCTCTTCACATAGACGTACCAGCGAACGAACGTGGTCGTTCCGTCGCACATCACCTGCTGTTTGACGTCGACATCATCGGCTGGAACCACGGTGCCCGCAGGTGTCGCAACCTCATTCGTCTGCGGATCATAGTAGACGACTGGCTCGTCCTTGCAGTAGCGCGCCAGATACGGCGTGATCGTCTGGCCGTCGATCGCCGACACCACGATCGTCTCGCAGTCATCAACCGATTCGCAACCGCCAGCCTTCGGCTCACCTGCCGGCGTAAAGGCCGAGGCGCCATCCAGGCCCGTATCATAGCTGAAATTCAGCGAAGGATCGCTCTTTACATAGACGTACCAGCGGACGAATGTCGTCGTCCCGTCGCACATCACCTGCTGTTCGACGTCGATGTCTCCGGTCGGGAAAAGCTTGGCGCTGGCGCTCAGTGTAACAACGTTATTGTTCGCGTCATAATAGACCGGATCCTTGCCAGGGCAAAACTTGGCTCGGTAGGTGGAGATCGCCTTACCCTCGACCTGAGAATAGATCAGCGTCTCGCAATCGTCGGCGGCGTTGCAGCTCCCAACAACGACGTCTCCTGTAACGGTAACTATTTCACCGTTGATGTCAGTATCGAAGCTGATCCCGAGCGGCGCACCCTTGCTAAGCACATACCAGCGGATGAAGCTGTTCGTGCCATCGCACATCATCTGCTTTTCAAAGTCGACATCTTCGGGGAAGATAATCTCGCCCTCGGGTTTAACCCCATCTGGATGCAGGCTGTAGATCGTCCTCCAGACTAGATCATCTCCAAACCCGCTCGGATTGCTGCACAGTTCTCCAATAAACGGGATCAACGTTCCATCGTTGTTGCCATAGAATAAGAACTTGGTACAGTTCAGGCTACAATTGCCAGCGACCACTTTTCCTGGATCCGCTGGAGTGTATATAGCGCCTTCCAGATCTGTATCATAACTATAATTCTTGGTTGGATCGCTCTTGATATAAACAAACCACCGAATGAAGCTTATTGCGGTGTTTCCGTCGCACATCATCTCCTGTTCGATATCGATATCTTCAGGAATGATCTCTTCGACTATCGTCTCCTGATATGGCGTACCATCAAGATTGAAATCCGTGACAACATTTTCGCCATTAAGGTTACAGATCTCTCTGACAAAAGGCTCCAATTCGTCACTACTTTTCTTGTTATACATGAAAAGCATTTGACAATTTGGCTGAAGGCACATTGCATTAGACATTACATTAAATCCTTTACAATAAGGACGCACCACACTTGAAATATTGTCGACAATATTCAGTGCGAATTCACCTTGTAATGCCCCCCGTTTTCTCAACACACGCTTCGACTGATCACGCCAGATGACGGATCTTCGGTTCTGCATCTCCTCGTAAAATTAAACTGCTGATTGCCCAGACTAGGGCATCTACACGATCCGGAGAGTGTCCTTCCGACAGCCCATCCGGACCGAAATTGCACATTTCATCTTCCAGCTCTGGAAAGCGTCCCGCATGGCGGACCCGCCCCTGGGCATAGAGTGCTGCCACCGGCTCAGCTCTGGTCCACTTGCCCCGCGTCGCCCGCACTGGAGTCACCGGAACCGACGCATCTGCCGTCGCCAGAACCGAGGCGACCATGTCACCGCCCTGGTTTACCTCGGCCACAACCATGTCAGCCTCAAACCTGTGGTACAGGCTCACCACCTGTCTCGCCCAGTCCTGAGGCTTGAGCCCCTGCGCGGTTGCATCCTGCAGCACCCACGCGACGTCCCCCTGATCAATACCCGCCACAATGATCCCGCACGCATCCGAACTTTTCCGGCTACTCGCCGGCGGATCCACCGCGATAACGATACGGCGCATGGCGTGATAGTCAGCCTGCACCCGACCCGCTTCATCGATCTGCGCTCTCGTCCATAGCGCCCCCTGCCGGTCCTCGATGATCTCTCCGTCGAGTTCCTGCCGCCCCAGCGCCGTTCCGCCGTAGCGCTGCTCCACCGCTTCGATGAAGCTCGCGGAAAGATTGCCGCTATTGTCGGCGGTCTTCATGCGGGTCACAGTCACCTGCTCACTGCCCAAAAGATGCCGGATCAACCCGATCGGTCTGGGCGTCGTCGTCAGGATCTGTATCGGCCGTGTCCCGAGCCGCAGTCCAAACTGCAGCATGTCGAAACATGCATCCGCATCCTTCCATTTGGCGACCTCGTCGCTCCAGGCGGCATCAAATTGCGGCCCACGCAGGCTGTCCGGTTCGGTCGCTGAAAAGATCTGCGCCACCGCCCCATTCTCCCAGACAAGCCGCCTGCGGCTTGGCTCGTACTGCGGCCGGTTGCGGCGCGCGGTACTCAGGATCCCCGATGGTCCCTCGACCATCACTTCCCGCACGTCATTGAGCGTCTCGCCTACCAGCGCGATCCGCCCGTATCTGTGATCTGCGAACGGCCGAAACCCATTGACGAGCGCGTTTACCCATTCTGCCCCAAGCCGTGTCTTTCCCGCCCCACGGCCGCCAAGGACGAGCCAGATATCCCGGAGCCCCATCCCTGCCGGATACTGTGCGAGCCGGGAAGTCCCCACCCATTCATCCAATACCTGCGCGGCCACCTCCGCCGTCAGATACTTCTCCGCCCATGGTGGCAGCGAGTTCACAAGCGAGTTCAATGATCCGGGCGTCCACAAGGGCGAGCGCGGTGGCCAGTTCTTCATCGTCTTTTTTTTCTTTTTCTACTGAGTACCAGGTTCCGCGAACGACCCCATCGAGGCGCTCGACGATTTTCAGCAGGGCTGTCAGGGTATCCAGGCGCTGCTTGTCATATTGCCCGCCAAGCGCCGAAAACCCCAGCTTCTCGATCTCATCAACCATGCCAGTAATGAGGGCGGAAAGCCGCGTCTCCAACGCCGCCAGGCTTTCCTGGCTGGTTTCCCGAACCTTCCAGCCTTCCTTCTTTGCGATGCGCTCGAAATAGCTGACTGATCTCCCTGAAAGCAGGGCGAGCAGCTCAAAGTCTGGCGGCGCCCCTTCCATCAGCGAGCGGGCAGCCAGCATTACCCCTCCGGCCTTTCCGGATGTCATGCCCCCTCCTATTGCGAAATTTTTCTGGATTGCCCGTCGAACATCGATCGACGGCCGGTCTGATCGCCATCCGCACAGGAATGGTTTTCGCCCGCGCGCAAAACGCCAACTGCCCAAGGCAGATGCCCGGGATCGATGGTCTGGACAAACAAATCTGTTCTGCTGTGTGGGGCTCAGAAACTGCGGGAGCCCCGAGAAATTCGGGCGTGTTATGCGCCAAAGTGCCAGCACCAGCTGGCGAACCCCTCCCGGCTGGCACAAGATGCCGCACAGGGACAACACGCCCGCCGGTTCCGCATCCTCCAGAAATACGAAAAGCGCCGGCAAGATGCGCGGCGCTTCAAATCTCATGCCCACTTCTGGGACATTACAGAAGTTATATCAGATCACCGTCACGGTCAAGACATATCTTTCGCTTCATCACCTTCGTCACGCCACTCAACCTGAACAAATATTTTACCACATTGTAACCCAGCCACTCCTTTTCATGCCACTCGTGTGGTAAATTTCGTCACGGGGTGGCTCCCTTCACTTGCCGCAAGCAATTCGTGCCTCAACTATGTGTTAGGATGCAGACAGGCGGCCGCGGGGATGGATAGAAAAGCAAACAGGCGACGCTGGAAACCGTGGAGCATCAACCTCCTCGCCGTCGACGCATGGCTCGATTCCACGCTTTACGAAGCGCGTTTCAAGGCGGCCGACGCCTGGGAGAGCATTTCAATCTTCTTCCGCCGCTTCAAGGTAACCGGCTGGCGCCGCGGCTTCTTCGAACTCGCGAGCGAAGGCTTCACCCTTGGCACGGTCGGCTCCGTCCTTATGCTGGCGCTTGCCATTCCGGCCTTTCAGGAAACGGAAGGCAACTGGCTCGCCCAGGACGACTACGCGGTCACCTTCCTTGACCGCTACGGCAACGAGATTGGCCAGCGTGGCATCATCCAGCGAGACTCCGTTCCTGTCGAAGAGATGCCCGACCACGTCATCAAGGCCGTTCTCGCCACCGAAGACCGACGCTTCTTCGAACACTACGGCATTGATTTCATCGGCCTATTCCGTGCGATGTCGGAAAATATCCGCGCCCGCACCATCGTCCAGGGAGGCTCGACGCTCACCCAGCAGCTCGCCAAGAACCTGTTCCTGAGCAGCGACCGGACCATGGAGCGCAAGATCAAGGAAGCGTTCCTGTCGCTCTGGCTGGAAGCCAACCTCACCAAGCGCGAGATCCTGCAACTCTACCTCGATCGAGCCTACCTCGGCGGCGGAACCTTCGGCATTGCCGCAGCTGCCGACTTCTATTTCAACAAGCGCGTCCAGGATCTGTCGCTCGCCGAAGCCTCCATGATCGCGGGCCTCTTCAAGGCCCCTGCCCGCTACGCACCGCACGTCAATCTGCCCGCCGCCCGCGCGCGCGCAAATGTGGTGCTCTCCAACATGGTCCAGGCGGGCTTCCTGACCGAGGGCCAGGTCCTGACCGCGCGGTTGAACCCCGCAAGCGCCGTGGACCGCGGTGATCGCGATACACCTGACTATTTCCTCGACTGGGCGTTTGAGGAGATCAAGAAGATCGTTCCGAAGGGAACCACCCATTCGCTGGTCGCGTATACGACACTCGACCCGGACCTGCAGAAAGCGGTCGAGGAATCCGTCGAATATCACCTGCGCCAATTCGGGAAGCAGTATAACGCTTCCGAAGGTGCAGTCGTCGTCATGGAAACCGATGGAGCTGTCCGCGCCATCGTTGGCGGACGGGACTACGGAAAGAGCCAGTTCAACCGTGCAACCAAGGCACTCCGTCAGGCAGGCTCCTCCTTCAAGCCCTATGTCTTTGCCGCTGCCATGGAAGCCGGGCTCACGCCCGATTACATGATCTCGGATGCTCCCATCTCGTGGGGCAACTGGTCGCCGAAGAACTATTCGCGCGGCTATGCCGGCAGGGTTTCCCTCAGCAACGCTCTTATCCGTTCATTGAACACGGTTCCCGTTCGGCTGGCGCGCGACCACCTCGGCATTGATAAGGTTGTCGAAATTACCCAGCGTATGGGCGTGGAGTCAGAGCTCAATGGTCACAAGACCATGGTTCTCGGCACCTCCGGCATGACCGTCATGGACCAGGCGACCGGCTACAGCGTGTTTGCGAGTGGCGGCTACACAGGTATCCGTCATGGAATCCTCCAGCTCACCACCCATAACGGCGAAGTGATCTATGACCATCGACGCCATGCACCTCAGCCCAAGCGGGTATTGAGCGAACAGGTGGTCTCTCAGATGAACAGCATGCTTGTGCTCGTCCCGGAGGCAGGCACTGGCCGCCGGGCCGCACTTGAAGGCATCCGATCGGCCGGCAAGACGGGCACGGGACAGTCCTATCGCGACGCCTGGTATGTGGGATACACAGGCAACTTCGTCGGCGCCGTCTGGCTCGGCAATGATGACTTTTCGCCGACCAAGGATATGACCGGCGGTACGCTGCCAGCGATGATCTGGCAGCGTTTCATGACCTTTGCCCATCAGAAGGTCATCCTGAAGCCCATCCCCGGCATCGAAAATCCTCTGCCGCGCGGCACGCAGGCGCCTGCGGTGGCGTCAGCAAGCGAGGTCGAGACAGGCGCGCCTTCAAATCTGTCGATGCCCTTCTCGACGGTCGACACTCTGAAGAAGATGGCTGACCAGTTCAGGAGCGCTCCCCCCATCCAGGCGAGCACCGGACCGGAAACCCTGTCGGTCCTGTGATCGCATCCTCCGCCGGAGTTCCTGAACCGCCTGCCTTTCGCGGAAAGGCTGAAATGATCTTAGCCGTGCAACAACAACAGCTTGGAACCTCTCAGTATTTCAAATAGAAGCTGATATTGGTGAAGTCAGCCGTCAGGAATTCGATGATCTACAGGGCCTTCCTCGTCGTACTATTCCTTGTCATCGCCATCGGCGGCGGGGCCTGGAGCGTATGGCTGGTACTCGAGCAGGCGCCGCCCTTCGGTAAGCTGACCTCGGGTCCCTGGGAAGCATTTCCTGTCGCCGGAACGCCCAACGCCGATCCCTATTCCCGCGCTCGCCATGTGCGCTCTGGCGGCCTCGCTCTCGGCCCTTCCGAGGGTATCGTCCTTACTGCCCACACCGATTCCAGCAATGGAGCTCTGAGCCGTAACTGCACTTATCGCATCGAAGGCAGCACACCTCCGGCTCGGCTCTGGACTCTCTACGTAGCCGATGCGCAAGGCAACGCTCTGCCTGGCAGCAAGCAGAAGCGGTCCGCAACCCACTCGCAAATGGCCGTACTCGAGAACAACAACCGCTTCTCGATCGCGGTTTCATCCCATCCTCTACCGGGGAACTGGGTTGCCGTCGAAGGCGATGGCCGGATGCAGATCGTACTGACCCTCTACGACACGCCGCTCGCCGCCGCTTCGCAGCTCTCGGAGATCTCCCTGCCAACGATCACCCAGGCAGGATGCGATGCTTAGGCTGTTTCACGCTATCGTTATGGGCCTGATCGGAGCTGGCATCGTCCACCTCGTGATCCTTTTCCTGCTGCCCAATTATTCGGTTCGTGACGCATGGACCCAGGTGTCCAGCGTCGCCGACTACTATGAAACCGTTCGTCTGCGGGGTGACAACAGCACCACCAGCGCTCTGCCTCATCCTGCCGACCCATTCATTGACGCGGCTGCCTGTCGGTTTAATCTCGAGGACGGGATGCTCTCCGTCCGCGGTCAGGGCGACATCCCGTTCTGGACCCTTGCAATCTATGACGAGCGCGGTCTCAACACGTTCAGCATCAGCGATCGGGTGAGCAGCGGACCCCTCCTCGACGCCGTCGTCCTCACACCAATCCAGATGCAGCGGCTCAAAGCTGATGAGGCCAATGAGGGCGATCAGTCCCTCTACCTCGAAACCAGTGTCATCGAAGGCTTCGTTCTCGTCCGCGCCTTCGTTCCGGATGAAACCTGGCAGCCGAAAGTGTCGGCGTTCCTGGACAGCCTCCAATGCGAGGCCTTGGAAAGCCAATAGCAGTTCCAGGAAACTACCCCTGTTTTCCGTGGATCAACAGCGCTCCGGCTTTTTCCTGCCCTCAGCTTTTTTCTGGCGATCTACCGAAGCGTAAACGTGATCATCCGGGAGTCTCTCATAGCGGATCCCTGGGAATATGGTGATCGTTCCCACCTCGCCAGTGCTGGGTTTGGTCTTTTGCCGCGCAAGTCCTCTACCCCGAAACATTGGAAGTATCGCTGCCATCTCTCGTTTCATGCCACTAACATTGTGCAACGCCCCCTCCATCTCCAACATTTCAGTACTATACTTAATTTTGTCTTACGGAGGAGGCAACTGCTTAGCGCGATACCTGCGGGTTAATGAGATGCTAACAAATAGCTCGTAAATTGAGCGTACCGCTGATGGCGGTTTGTTGTGTCGGGTTTCAGCGTTCAGGCCACTTGGTGATCACCGCGGACTTCAGGGATATTGCGTTTGAGGATGGCCCCCGTAAGTGCGAGGGTCTGTTCCGCGCATCCATCGCCGCCTTCGCCAACATCCCGCGTCCCACCCGCAACGAGATCGCCCAGATCGATGATCTTGCCATCGGGCTCTATGACTCGGTCTCCCGCGAAGCAAAGCACTACGCTGCAACGGTCCTCAGTAAATGCACCGACGTGCCGCCCGAGCTGCTGAAGCGCCTATGTGAGGAACCCGTCGACGTATCGGCGCCGCTCCTGATCAGCTCCAAAGCCCTGCGGACGATCGACTTGCTCCGCCTGATCAGCAAGCACGGGCTATCGCACGCTCGCGTTATCGCGCGCCGGAAGAACGTCGATCCTGTCATCGTCAACCTTGTTCGCCTGCTCAATGCCCGCGCGGAAAGCGAGATCGCTGAGCGTCAGTCACGCGAGCGTGCCCCCAACCCGGTGCTTGATCAGGTTCGGGACCAGCTGCGCACGCTGATTTCGTCGGCCGAGCCCACCGCACCGGAAGCCGCTCCGGCCACGGTCACCGTTGACCACGACAAACCTTATCCGGCGCTGCGCGATGCGGCACTTGCGTCTGATCCCGACGCTTTTCCGTCGGCTCTCGCAAAGGTTCTGAACATTTCTGGCTTCCGCGCCCGCAGGATCTGCGGCGCCATCACATACGGCGATCTGCTGACGTGCCTCAAGCACCTGGACCTTAACCAGGAGCAGGCCTTCCTGCTCACCGCCACGCTTTATTCGTCCCAGGTGTTCTACGGTCCGGCAATCCGCCTTTTCCTCGACCGTTTTGCGGCTATCAAGCCGGAGGAAGCGGCGCAGCGCCTTGAGGATTGGCGCAAGCAGGATGCGGCAGCGAACGTCTCAGGCTCAGGGCCTCAGTCCGCTGCTATCTCAAGGTAGTTTTCAACCTCCGCGTCCGTATCGAGCTCGATGATCCAGACGTCCGGGTCGAACCGCATCTCGCGCTCGAGCCGCCCCTTCACATCCTCCTCTTCGAAGGTTGCGAGTAGCCGGCTGAACTGTCTGTCCTGGGGTTTCGTCTCGTCGTAGCTCGTCTGGGCTGCTGGCCCGAAAAGTTCGAACTCGCCCATGCGCGTGCGCCTCACGACAAAGATCGCTCCGGCCTCATGGGCGCCCTTGCGCTCGATCGCCGCAAATCCGCCGTCAGAAAATACCCGGCGGACCAGAGCAGAAACCCATAGGTCGCTTGTGACGCGCATCCGCCAGTTCCTCTACTCGGCGAGGCCGATTTCCTGCATCTTGGCGATGAGCTCGCGGCTGACTTCACCGTTCACCTTCAGGCCGAAGAGCGACTGGAACTCGCGGATTGCCTCGCGCGTCCCCTTGCCCAACACGCCATCCACCTGGATCTCCGTGTGACCGAAGGCTCTCAGACCCGCCTGCACCCGCTTGATCGCGCTGGCATCGCTCGACACGGGCGCACTGGCTTGTGCAGGCTTCAGCGAGGCTTCCTTGCGCTCGGCGGCAGGCGCTTTGCTCAGTCCGAGCTGGATCAGCAGGGCCTCATCAATGTCGCTGCCGGCCGAAAGACCGACGATCCGGCGATAATTCTCCACCGCCGTCCGTGTCTGAGGTCCCGTCAGTCCATCCACCGGCCCCTGATACAGGCCAAGGCCGTTCAGCACCTGCTGGATAGAGCGTACATTGCTGTCGCCCATGGGGGGCGTGATCGACCCCGTCGGACCATTGTCCGAGAGCTCCACGGCTGGCGCAGGCGTGTCAACACGCGGCGGCACTTCCGAACGCACCTCCGCCGGAGCGGGCGTGGGTGTCGGGATCGCCTTCACCGGCATCAGCGGCGCACGCGTGGAAACGAACGCGCTCGGATGCACCTGGGCCTGATTCCACAGTGCATTCACCGAAACGACGGCAAGCGTCACAAGAAAGGCGGTCGAGCCGCCAAAAGAAACGGGGTTACGCGCAACCGCTGTCGCAAGCCGCGACACACCGGCATATAGAAGGCTCTTGCGAGCCTTCCGCCGCTTAGGCTGTTTTGCGGTACGGGACTTCATTCCATTCGCCACTCAACTTTGCTCCGCTTGTCCTTCCGGTCCGTTCAATCACCCCACCGCTTACCGGAAGCGAGACATGAACCTTCGTTCCCGCTCCCGGAGCACTTTCGATGCTCATACTTCCACCGCTAGCCTGCACAAGTCCGTCGACCAGCGATAGCCCCAGCCCCGTGCCCTGGCTCGAATGAGCATTCTTCACCTGGGTGAAGGGTTTGCCAAGCCGGGCAAGATCTTCCGGCGCAATTCCGATGCCCGTGTCGCTGACGGTCAGGTGCAGACGCTGCGCGCGCTGGCGAATTGCCAGCCGCACGCTGCCCTCCGGCGTAAACTTTACCGCATTTGACAGCAGGTTGATGAGAATCTGCTGCAGCGCGCGGCGGTCACAGTGAACCGTTCCGATCCGCTCGTCGAGATCGAGTTCCAGCTTCACTGCCTTGGCGTTGGCTTCACGCGACACGATTGCAAGCGTCAGCTTTGCAGCCTCATCCAGACGGAACTCCTCCACCTCACCCTCATATGTTCCCGCCCGCATCTTGGAAACATCCAGCACGGCGTTCACCACGTTGAGCAGATGGCTGCTCGCCTCATTGATCAGCGTCACGTATTCACGCTGCTTGGCATTGGCGAACGGGCCGAACATCTCGTTCACCAGCACATCTGAAAAACCTGCAATCGCATTGAGCGGCGTCTTCAGCTCATGGCTCACGGAAGCCAGCAGATGGTCACGAAGCTCAACGGCTTCCTTCACCTCCCGCTTCGCATCCGCCAGCGCGTTCTCAAGTTGAGATGAAGCCTCGTCATCCCGCAGGACGACGACGATCTCGCCTCCCTCGTTCATCGCCATATCGGCGAAAAACGCACGGTAGCCCGCCTCGGCCGGAACCCGAATGCGCAGGCGCAGTCCCTTCACAGCCTTTCCATCGCGAACATCTGCAACGGCCGAGAGGTAGCCTACCCGATCGGAGACGAGCACGCGCTCGAAGAAGCCGGTACCAACCAGCAGCTCAGGCTCGACGCCCAGGGCAGCCTTGGCACGCGCCGTGGCGGACATCACCTCGCCATTGGTCTGCAGCCGGAGAATGATCGCCCCTGCCGCAACAACCACCGCATCCGCGCTGCCTGCCTGCACTTCTTCAGAAGCCTCAGGCTCTTCTACAGCCGGGAAACGGATTGCAAGCAGCAGGCCATAGAAGAGCGGCGTCAGCCAGCTCCAGGCGGATGGGGCAACCTGCGGAACAAGGGAAACAAGAACAACAGAAACCAGCGCAGCAACCGCAGCAGCACCTACGCCCCAGATCAGCGCACGACGCTCCCGCGCAACCCAGCCGGCCTCGATCGCAAGAGCTCCAAGCAGAACCGTAAACGGAGACGTCAGTCCACCACCGAGCGCGATCATCGTGGCAATGCCAGCGCCGCCGGCACAAAGGCCCATTACTTCCGCGATACGGCGCTTACCCGTCGAGCAAAGTACGGCTGCGGCCGCCAGCAAGAGTGCGATGCTCAGAGCCAGACCAGCAATTGCACCTGGCACTTCGCCGAGGTGGCTTACGATCTGGGCCGTTCCAATGACAAAGACTGCCGGAGCACAGAACAGCACCTGCAAAAGACGCTTCTGGCAAACACGTTCACCCTCTTCCGCAACGGAAGGGTGCAGCAGCCTCTCGCAGAAGGCGCTGGTTGCCTGAAATCGGTCTTGCAGAATGGAGCTTTGAGTACTCAACTGGACGCGCTCTGTTTTCATTGAGGCAGTTTCTTACCTGCCGACCCTCGCATCGAGCACTTAAGGAAAGGGTAAAAATCGGGGCCGGGTGGCGGTCGAGCGTCCAAATTTTGCCGCCGGATTGTTGCCATGGTTAACAAACGGTCGACCCGACAAGGCCTTGATGAATCGGGAGAAACCTTGCGTTAACGGAATGCAAGAAGATCGGGCGTAAAAGAACCGGACGGCACTCCGTGTGCCGGGTCGTTCGAGGTTTGATTATGGGTTTTCTGCTTCGCTGCTGCTTCTGGATCGGGCTCGCCCTGCTCTTCATCCCGATCGGGACAGGCGACGGCGAATCTCCATCGGTCAACCCGATTCAGACGCTGATGGCGGCGCGCGATGCCATCGCCGACATCGCCTCCATCTGTGAGCGCCAGCCCATGGTCTGCGAGACGGCAACCGCCGCATTCCAGACGGTGCTTACCCGCGCCAGTGAAGGTATGCGCCTGGCTCAGCAGATGATCGACAACAGCGCGGCGGAACCGGACGGCGAGCCTGCCGATGCCACCCCGCCCGCAGCCATCCCCGTTGAGGCGAGACCGAAGGGCTAGTCGCGCGCTACCCGCTGCATTTTTCCGTGACGTTTCAGTGCTCAATGTCTATATGAACGCCCATGATGACAGACATTGACACCATCCGTGACAATTTCGCCTTCCTCGACGACTGGCAGGAGCGCTACCGCTACATCATCGAGCTTGGCAACGACCTTCCTGCCTACCCGGAAGAAGCGCGCGACGAGCAGCACAAGGTGCGTGGCTGCGTAAGCCAGGTCTGGCTTCACACCACGATTGGCGACGGTTCGGATCCCGAGATGAAATTCCTTGGCGATTCCGATGCGCACATTGTTCGCGGACTGGTCGCAATCATGCTCGCCCTGTTCTCCGGGCAGCGCGCAAGCCAGATCATGAAGATCGACGCCGAAGAGACGCTCCGCTCGCTGGGCCTCAACGAGCATCTGACACCGCAGCGCTCCAACGGCCTGCGTTCGATGATCCAGCGCATCAAGCACGAGGCCGCCTCGGCTCTCGCCACGGCCTGATTCACCCTTAGAACGAAACAGGGCACCCGGTGGGATGCCCTGTTCTTGCTCCGTGAAACGACGGCCTACTCGTCGCGCTCTTCAAATGAAAGCGCCGTACCATTCATGCAGTAGCGCAGGCCCGTAGGCTGTGGTCCGTCGTTGAAGACGTGCCCCAGATGGGCCTCGCAATCCGCACACCGAACTTCGATGCGATGCATTCCGTACGACGTGTCTTCAGCAAGAGAAACAGCGTCCTGTTCGACAGGAGCCCAGAAGCTCGGCCAGCCCGACCCGGAGTCGTATTTCGTCTCGGAGTCGAACAGGAGCTTTCCACAGCCGATGCAATAGTAGCGTCCCGGCTTCTTGTTATCCCAGTATGGCCCGGTGAATGCGCGTTCCGTACCGCCGCATCGCGTAACCTGATACTGTTCGGGAGTGAGCTGCTCGCGCCATTCCTGGTCGCTCTTCTGTACCTTTGATGCAGTCTCGTCGGACATCAGGGTGCCTCCTTTTTGTCCTCCACACATAGGTAATCAGACGTACTTTGTCAGCTTCACCATTATAAAAATCATGGCACTTTTCGTGAATAACGATCCTTTGAGTCCGGTTTGCCTTGCCCCCGGGGGATCGTCCGTTTATCCATTTCGCAGCAATTTCTTGGGAGAGACCTTCCATTTCTAACGTGGAAAGGTCGGAAAGGGACAGCGATAGTGCATCAGGAATGGGTTACCTTAACCGTACTGTTCTTGCCGTTCGTGGGAGCATTACTGGCCCCGTTTCTCACCCGCTTCCTGAACCATCAGGCAGCCTGGCCACTCGCAATCGTTCCCGCCCTCTGCTTCCTTCATTTCACCGGTTTCATCGGCACCGTCTCCTCTGGCCAAACCGTCACGGGCGGCTATCCCTGGTTTGAGTCACTTGATGTCGATTTCTCGTGGTTGATTGACGGCTTGTCCCTCACCTTCGCACTGCTGGTGACGGGCATCGGCACCTTGATCGTGCTCTATGCCGGCGGCTATCTGAAGGGTCATCCGCATCTGGGCCGCTTCTTCTCCTTCATCCTGCTTTTCATGGGTGCGATGCAGGGCCTCGTCGTCTCTGACTCTTTCCTGATGCTCTTCGTGTTCTGGGAACTGACGTCCATCACGTCCTTCCTCCTGATCGGCTTCGATCACGCCCGCGAAGCTTCCCGCCGCGCAGCGATCCAGGCGCTGATGGTTACCGGCCTTGGCGGTCTTTCGCTCCTGGCAGGCCTGCTCCTGATCTGGAACATCACTGGCGCGAACGCCCTTTCCACGCTTCTGGAACAGGGCTCAGCACTGCGTGACGCGCCGCTCTACCTCGCTGCCCTGCTGCTCATCCTCGGCGGCGCCTTCACCAAGTCGGCGCAGTTTCCGCTGCACTTCTGGCTTCCGAACGCGATGGAAGCGCCAACACCGGTTTCGGCCTACCTGCATTCAGCCACCATGGTGAAGGCCGGCGTCTACCTGTTGATGCGCCTCAATCCGGTTATGGGCGATACCGTGGCATGGGAGACGATCCTGCCGCTCTTTGGTGGCGCTACCCTCCTCGTAGGAGCGCTGCTCGGCATCCGCCAGACTGACCTGAAGCTGATGCTCGCCTACACCACGGTCGCCTCGCTCGGCCTGCTGGTCATGCTGACGGGCTTCGGCTCGGAAACCGCCATTGAAGCGGCGGTCCTCTATCTGGTCGCCCATGCGATGTTCAAGGGCGCGCTCTTCATGGTCGCCGGCATCATCGACCACGAGACCGGCACGCGTGACGTCCGCAAGCTCGGCGGCATCGGCAAGGCCATGCCCATCACCTTCGCCGCTGCCGTCCTTGCCGCCTGCTCCATGGGCGGACTGCCACCCTTCGCAGGCTTCCTCGCCAAGGAAGAGATCTATGCAGGCCTTGGCTTCGCAAACGGCTGGACCATCCTGCTCACCATCGTCGCCTTCATCGGCAACGCCTTGATGTTTGCCCTCGGCTTCGCGGTGGCGCTGAAGCCCTTCACCGGCGAAAAGGTCGAAACGCCGAAGAAACCCCACGAAGGCCCAGCTCTCCTCTGGCTCGGTCCCGTTGTACTCGCCGCTCTCGGCCTCGTCTTCGCGCTCCTCTCCACGTTCAGCCACGGCATCATCTCCACGCCAATGGCGAGCGCCGTCGCCGGAGAGCCGGTGAGCGTTTCGATTTCGGTCATCCCGCACATCGGGCTGCCGCTTCTCCTGTCGCTGCTGACAGTTGCACTCGGCGTGATCATCTTCATCCGCCTCACCTCGGCACGCGAAGCCATGGCGTCCACCCTGCAGGCCATTGGCTGGGGCCCGGACCGCGGGTTTGATCAGGCGATCCGCGGCATCATCCGCCTGTCGGCCCTGGTCACCAATCGCTTCCAGAACGGTCGTCTGGAATTCTATCTTACAGCTACCCTGGGCCTCCTCGCCGCCTCCATTCTCATCCCGATGATCGCCCTGGGCGAACTCCCCGTTCTGCCTGACTTCCCGGACCTGCGCTTCTACGAATGGGCGGTATTCCTCATCGCTGGCATTGGCCTTGCCGCGGTGCTCTGGGCGCGGGATCGCCTGACTGCGGTGGTCTCGCTCGGCATCCAGGGCTTTGCGGTCGCCATGCTCTTCATGCTCTTCGGCGCACCGGACCTTTCCTTCACCCAGTTCATGGTGGAGACGCTTTCGGTCGTCATCCTTGCGCTGGTGCTGACCCGCCTCAATCTGCAGCCGTCAGACCATCGTCCGCTGGGCCAGAAGCTCCTCGACGTCACCATCGCCTCGTTCTGTGGCGCCGGCCTCGGCCTGCTGCTCCTGCGCGTGACCCAGGTGCCCTTCAACGCCGGGCTCAGCGACTTCTACGCGCAATATTCCCGCGTCATCGCCCACGGCCGCAACGTCGTGAACGTCATCATCGTCGACTTCCGCGGTCTGGATACTCTGGGCGAGATCTCCGTGGTGATGATCACGGGACTGGCGATCCTCGCCCTGATCCGTGTCGCTACGCCGAGGTCGACCAAGACCGCGGCTCCAGCCAAGAAGAGCGAGGCCTGAGATGCAGACGCTGATCTTCAGAACCGCCGCCCCCTACATCTCCAGCCTGATGGTTCTGTTCTCCATCTTTGTAACGCTGCGAGGCCACAACGAACCGGGCGGCGGCTTCATCGGCGGCCTGATCGCAGCCTCAGCCGCAGCAGTCTATGGAATAGCCTACGGCGTTCCGGCCGTCCGCAAGGCGCTCTATTTCCACCCCATGGCTATTGCCGGTAGCGGGTTGATGCTGAGCGCCCTTTCCGGCGTCTTTTCCATCTTCCACGGCGTGCCCCTGATGACCGGCGTTTGGGGGTCCTTCGGGTTCCTCGGCGCAACGGTCGACATCGCCACCGTCGTCACTTTTGACCTAGGGGTCTACCTGGTGGTTCTCGGGTCCTTCACATCAATTGCGCTTGCGCTTGAGGAAAGGGAGGACGGCTGATGGACCTCATCTTCACGCTTACCGTTGCGGTATTCTTCACCGTCGGCTTCTACCTGATGTTGTCGCGGCACAACATCCGCATCCTGATCGGCATCGCGATCTTCGGCAACGCGGTGAACCTCACCATCTTCACCGCTGGCCGGATCACCCGCCTTGCCCCGCCGATCATCCCCATTGACGCCGACGCACTGGCCGCCGGAACCGCCAATCCCCTGCCTCAGGCTCTCATCCTGACGGCTATCGTCATTTCCTTCTCCTTCTTTGCCTTCCTTCTCGTCCTCGCCTTCCGCACCTATCAGGAGCTTGGCACCGACGACACGGACGACATGCGTGTCGCCGAACCGAAGAACGAAGGCCTTCCGCCCCTTGGATACTGAGCGTCTGCATGGCCATTGAACATAGTTCCGTAGATCTGTCTGACGCGATGATCCTCGAGCCGACCGCGCTCGCTGACTGGATCATTACAGCGCCGGTCATCATCCCGCTCATCGCAGGTGCCCTGCTGCTGATGATCCGGCACGAAACGCGCTTTCACGCCGGCATTGCGATCGGCGCGCTCCTTCTCGCCCTGCTCGGGCACATTGGGCTTCTTGCGCGTGTCCTGGAAACCGGCCCGCTCACGATGACCATGGGTCGCTGGCTACCGCCTTTTGGTATCTCGTTCACGGCGGATGTGCTCGGCGCCTCGATGGGCCTGGCGGCGACGCTCTCAGCCCTCGTCTGTGCCCTTTACTCCCTCACCGACATCGGCGCGAGAGGACGACGCTACGGCTTCTATGGCTTCCTGATGCTCATGATGGCAGGCGTCAACGGCGCCTTCATCACGGGCGACATCTTCAATCTCTACGTCTGGTTCGAAGTCTTCCTCATCTCGTCCTTCGGCCTGCTGGTTTTAGGCTCAGAACGTCGGCAGCTTGACGGCGCTACCAAATACGCGATCCTGAACCTCCTCGGCACGACGCTTTTCCTCACCGCCACTGCCCTGCTCTATGGCGCGCTCGGTACGCTCAACATGGCGGATATCGCCCGCGTGATGCCCGAGGTGCAGGATTCCATTCCGGCCGGAACGCTCGCCACGCTCTTCTTCTTCGCCTTTGCCATGAAGGCCGCCGCCTTTCCGGTCAACTTCTGGCTGCCAGCCTCGTACCACACCCCCCGCATCGCTGCTGCGGCCCTGTTCGGTGGTGTGCTGACCAAGATTGGCGTCTACGCCCTGCTGCGCACCTTCGGCATGCTGATGCCCGACCAACTGACGCTGCTCTCGACCCTGATCGCCTGGGTCGCCGCCGCGACCATGATCATCGGCGTGATGGGAGCTCTCGCCCAGACGGATCTGCGCCGCATCCTCGGGTTCGTGGTGATCTCCGGCGTCGGCACGATGATGGCGGGCCTTGCGCTCGGCTCGGTCGAAGGCTTCTCCGGCGCGATCTTCTACGCCTTCCACTCGATCCTCGTGATGACCGCGCTCTATCTTCTGGCAGGCGTCATGAACGGACTGGCCGGCACCTATTCGCTGCGCACGCTTTCCGGCCTCTACACATCCCACCCGCTGGTAGCGGCCTTCGCCTTCCTTCTGTTCCTCGCCGTCTCTGGCCTGCCCCCGGCATCCGGACTCTGGCCAAAGGTGATGCTGATCCGCGCGTCGATCGATGGTGGCGCACCATGGCTCGCATTCGCCATCCTGCTGTCTAGCCTGCTCACGATGCTAGCCCTTGGCCGCGTCTTCCTCCTGGCCGTCTGGCGCCCCGCCGTTGAACCGTCGACCGCCATGGTCGTCTCACCTGGGATTGGGTATGCCGCGCTCCTGGTGCTTGCTGTGCCAATCGTGTGGATGGGCGTCTATCCCGAACCCTTCGCGAATGTGGCGACCAAAGCGGCAGCCGGCCTCACCGACACGTCTGCCTATATCCGGAGCGTCTTCCCGGAGGTTGTCCAATGAGCACCTTCCTCGTCAATCTGATCCTGGCTCTCCTCTGGACGGCTGTGACCGGATCGTTCTCCTTCGCCAACATGGTGTTCGGCTTCCTGCTTGCGGCTTTCATCATCTATCTCGTTCGCGAGCAGACCGGTGCCCGGTCCTACTTCGTCCATGCATCCCGCATCCTCGGCCTGGTGATCCTTTTCATCAAAGAGCTGGTGAAGTCGGCCTCCAAGGTCGCGCTCACCGTGCTCAAGCCGAACATGGAGCTGAAACCGGGCTTCATTTCCTATGAGCTCAAGGTCACCAGCGACATGGAGATCACGCTGCTGGCAAATCTCATTACGCTCACGCCCGGCACCCTTTCCGTTGATGTGTCGGAGGACCGCAAGCTCCTCTTCATTCACGCGCTGGACTGCAGCGATCCGGCCGCGATCCGTGCCGACATTGAAAACGGTTTCGAGCGCGCCATTCTGGAGGCATTCCGATGAACGAGGCTGCAACCGGCTTCCTGGAGTTTGCGACCCTGATCGCGCTCGGCATCCTGTCCCTCGCCTTCCTGCTCACGGTGGCCCGCGTCATCCTTGGACCGGGCGTACCTGACCGCGTACTTGCGCTCGACATGCTCGTGGCGATTGCCATCGGCTTCATCGGTGTCATCGGCATCAGAACGGGCTTCACCATCTATCTCGATATCGCCATAGCGCTCGGCCTCGTGGGCTTCCTCACCACGGTAGCCTTTGCCCGTTTCATCATGAGCCGCCGCTACCGCCAGGACTATCAGGAAATTTCTGCCCGCCTGAACGCGAAGAGGCGTCCATGACCGAGCTTTGGAACATCCTCGTCGGCCTTCTGGTCATCATTGGCGCGCTCTTCACCCTCTTCGCGGCCATGGGCGTGCTGCGCTTTCCCGACCTTTACACGCGCATGCACGCGGCCTCCAAGGCTGGCGTCTTCGGCTCGGGGCTGATCCTCATTGGCCTTGCGATCCACGCCACGGACGTTGCCATGGCGTTGCGGGCGATCCTCGCTATCCTGTTCCTGATCCTCACCACGCCGATATCAGCGCATCTGCTCGCGAAGGCAGCCTATGGTGCAGGTTACCGCCCGTGGAAAGGCACTGCATGCGATGAGATGGCGCTCACACAAGAGCGTTCCGCGGGCAAGAAGAAGTCGAAGATCTAAAAAGCGGCAGCTGGCGCCTTGAAGAGGCGCCTCGATGCTTTCTGGAAATCTGGATTTGAGAGCCTCGGTCAGCAGGAACTGGCATCGTTGCGAGCCAGGGTCTCGTAGGCCTGCTTCAGCGCTATGTGGCGGTTGAGATCGTAGCTCCAGTGCCGGCGGATGCCTCGCAGACGCTCCCGCTCAAGAAGTCTTCCCAGCCTGATGATGGTGATTTTTCGCTCTTCGCCCCGCTGAGCCATGGCATCCGCGAGGTCGATCCCGCACGTCAAAAACAGGGCAGCGTTCTGCCGCGCAGCGCTTACCCTGTACTCCTGTTGCCTGGTGAATTCATTTATCTCTTTGTATATGATATCCATCCCCTACTCCTTGTTTATGAATAGTAAGTTTGCAATACAACCATAGGTAGGGGACATATTCCCTCACACACGCTGTTCGAGAAAATAAAATCGTGAGGAGAATCAAAATGCTACAAGAGCAGGACGGTTACGGTAGTTCTTTATTTGTTCACCTCGAATACGCATCAAGCTATAAGAATCCCATTCACTTGTGGAGGGTGCGTTCCGTGACAGCGATTGCGATGAGAGCGAATACCTGCGTTGCTCAGGCAGAAAACCCGCAGGAAAATCAACCGTCCACTACAACTTTTCCGAGAAAAATTAGCTCGGTTAATGATGAACGGATTTCTGACATCTGCGAGTGTGTACTCGACATACTATCAGCTTTGTTTAACGTAAGCGGACGCGAACTACGGCAACCAGGCCGAACATCGACCAGCATATCTCGTGTACGACAGATCGGCATGTACGTTACTCATGTAAACATGGGTCTGAGCATGGCCGAAGTGGGACGTGGCTTCGGGCGTGACAGAACGACGGTCATGCACGCCTGTCACCTGATCGAAGACATGCGCGACGACGCCGAGTTCGACCAGATCGTGCGCATGACCGAGCGCATCACGGCAATAGCATTCCGCCAACAGCTGGGAGGTTCGGAATGACTGGGGGCGAAGCGTCTCCTGAACGAGATCGCCGTCAGCGCCTCAGGATCCTCCGCTATCTTTCTTCCGGGGCAGCAACCATAGAAAGGGCCGCGACACCGGCCCTTCTTCTTCTCAACGGTAGCGATCGCGCCACCATTTCTGTTGAAAGTTCCATACTGGAGCTGCTTCTGTCCGATGGTCTCGTTGCCAGAATTGACGACCGCGTTGAGTTGACGTCTCTCGGGTCTTCATCCGCCAAGGAGGATCTACCTGACGACACACGCTACCGCGACCAGCACATGGATCTGGACTTCGCCACGTTCCGCACGAACGACGGCTATGTATCGTTGCTCGTCAACCGCGCGGAATCCCCCCTGGCGCAACTCGCGAGGCGCAAGACCCGAAACGGTAAGCCGTTCCTGACCGAAAAGGAATTTCTGGCCGGAGAACGTCTGCGCGCCGACTATACCCGGGGCCAGATGATGCCCCGCATGAGCGCGAACTGGGAAGCACCCGTCTCCAGTGGTGGACGCGGCGGCGGCGACCGTTACGGTGACCTCACCGACGCCGCCCTCGGTGCCCGCATCCGGGTCGACAACGCGCTCGAAGCCATCGGGCCCGAGCTCGCTGGCCCGCTGGTTGATGTCTGCTGCTTTCTCAAGGGCATCGAACAGGTGGAAGCGGAGCGCGGCTGGCCCGCACGTTCGGCCAAGCTGATCCTCAAGACGGCACTTGCAGCACTCTGCAGGCACTATGAACCGCGCGAAACCCGACGGGCCAAGACAAACATACTGCATTGGGGAGCTCCGGACTTTCGGCCTTCATTAACCGGCAACTGATTGTCCATGCTTTCGCCCCCGTGCTAGAGCAGTCTCCACTTGAGGTGCGGGCGCGCTCGGGGTCTGTCCCGGGGCCGCGTCAGCATCAGAACCTTCGGAGTCTCTCAATGGCAGTTTCAGTCCGGTTCCTCGACATTCCCGGCCCCCGTGCCGATCAGCGCCCGGTTACAGCGACCCATCACGGTCACACCCGTACCGATGAATATGCCTGGCTGCGGGCAGAGAACTGGCAGGAAGTACTGCGCGATCCGTCCGTGCTTGATCCGGCTCTGCGTCAGCATCTTGAGGCCGAGAACGCCTATGTAGCCGAACAGATGGCAGACACCGCGGATCTGCAGAAGACCCTTTTCGCCGAGATGCGCGGCCGCATCAAGGAGGACGATTCCTCGGTACCAATGAAGCACGGCCCCTACGCCTATGGCGCGGATTTCCGCGAAGGCGGCGAGCACCCGCGCTACTTCCGAACACCCCGCAATGGTGGCGACAAGAGCATCCTTATCGATGGCGACGAACTGGCCAAGGGCAAGGCCTATTTCCAGGTCGGCGCGGTCGACCCCTCGCCGGACCACGGACGCATCCTCTGGAGCTATGACGACAAGGGCTCCGAATATTACACGATCCGCATTCGCGACGCCGCAACGCTTGCCGACTTGTCTGACCTGGTCGAAGGCACCGGCGGCGATGGCGCGTTCAGCGCGGACGGCAGTGGGTTCTGGTACATCCAGCTCGACGAAAACCACCGTCCGGCAAAACTCTTCTTCCACCAGATCGGCACCGAGTCCTCAGAAGACCGCCTCGTCTTCGAAAACGATGAGCCCGGCTTCTTCATGAGCGTCGATGACAGCCCGTTGAACGACTGGATCATCGTCTCGCTCCACGATCACGAGACCAGCGAGAACTGGCTCATCCCTGCAAACGATCCGGCCGCTTCGCCCAAGCTCGTGGCAGCGCGTCAGGAAGGCGTGCAATACGATCTTGAGCCTGCAGGCGACGAGTTCTTCGTCCTCACCAATGCGGACGGGGCCAAGGACTTCAAGGTCATGTCAGCCCCCGCGTCAGATCCCCGTCCGGAAAATTGGCGCGAAGTCGTCCCGCATGAGGCCGGTCGCCTCATCATCGCCATCCAGGCATTCGAGCATTTCCTGGTCCGTCTGGAGCGCAAGGATGGCGCACCGCGGATCATCCTGCGCGACCGCAAGACCGGTAACGAAGAGACCATCGCCTTTGACGAGGAAGCCTATTCGCTGGGCCTCATTGGCGCGGTGGAATACGACACCGAAGTGATCCGCTTCTCCTATTCGTCGCTCACAACGCCCGAGCAGCAGTACGACTACAACATGCGCACCGGCGAGCGCACGCTGCTCAAGACACAGGAAGTGCCCTCCGGCCATAATCCGGAAGACTACGTAACCCGCCGTCTCATGGCTCCCGCGCCGGACGGGGAACTGGTGCCGATTTCGCTCGTCTACCGCAAGGGATTGAACCTCGACGGCTCCGCCCCCTGCCTGCTCTACGGCTACGGCTCCTACGGGATCTCGATCCCTGCCTCTTTCCGCACCAACATCCTGTCGCTCGTCGATCGCGGCTTCGTCTACGCCATCGCCCACATTCGCGGCGGCAAGGAAAAGGGTTGGGACTGGTACGAAAACGGCAAGCGCGCGAAGAAGACCAACACCTTCACCGATTTTATCGCTTGCGGCCGTCATCTTGTGAAGGAAGGTTACACCAGCCACGACCGCATGGTTGCCGAAGGCGGTTCTGCTGGTGGCATGCTGATGGGCGCCGTGGCCAACATGGCACCGCAGGACTTCTGCGCCATCGTGGCTCAGGTGCCCTTCGTCGATGTCCTCAATACCATGCTGGATGATACCCTCCCGCTGACACCGCCCGAGTGGCCGGAATGGGGCAACCCGATCACCAGCAAGGCGGACTACGACACGATCCTTGCCTATTCGCCCTATGACAACGTTGCGGAGCAGCCTTACCCGACACTTCTGGCCCTTGCAGGGCTAACCGATCCACGCGTCACCTATTGGGAACCGGCGAAGTGGGTCGCCCGCCTGCGCGACAAGACGACGAGCGGCAACCCCATCCTCTTCCGGGTCAATCTGGATGCAGGTCACGGCGGCGCTGCCGGCCGCTTCTCGCGCCTTGAGGAAGTTGCCTTCTACTACGCCTTCATGCTCAAGGCTGTGGGGGCGGCAGCTTCTGCTGCGTAAAACGTCTCTTTCCCCTCATAGTGAGCTTGTCGAACTACGAGGGGAATGCGCATTTGCCTGCCCTCTACGGCTTCGCCGGAACAGCCTTTAGATACGCGGCAATGGCCTCGCGATCCTCTGCTGTGAGTTTGGCCAGGTTGCGCACGACCTTGGCCATCTCGCCACCAGCAGAGTCAAAGTCTGGCGTGAAACCGCTCTCCAGATAGTAGGCGATGTCGCTTTCGCTCCAGTCGCCGATACCATCCTTGCTTGGCGTGATGTTCGGGATGCGGCCGCTGCCCTCCATGGAAGGAGCACCGGCAAGCCACTGGCTCTTGTCATGTCCGCCGCCAAAGTCGCGCGGCGTGTGGCACTCGCCACAATGCCCCGGTCCCTCGACCAGATACTGCCCGCGCAGAACCTTCGGATCGGCATCCTCAGGCAGATCCACCACCGGATCTTCCGAAAAATACCGCATCTTCCACAGGCCCACGCCCCGGCGAACCGAGAATGGGAACGAAAGGTCATGCTCACCCGCGCGACCTTCAACCTGCGGCAGCGTCTTCATGTAGGCAAATAGGTCCACCACGTCCTGCTCGCTCATACGCGCGTAGGACGTATACGGAAACGCCGGATAGTAGTGGCTGCCGTCGGGCGCGACGCCCCGCATCATCGCATTGGCAAAGTCGAGCTCGCTCCACGAGCCGATGCCATCCGTCGGATGCGGAGAGATGTTCGGCGCAACGAATGTGCCGAAGTCGGAACGCAGCGCAAGCCCTCCTCCAAGCTCAAGCTGCGCGTCGCCTTCAACACCTGTCCTGGCGTGGCAGGAGGTGCAGCCTCCCGCCCAGAACACCGCCTCGCCGCGCGCCGCCTCTCCCGGCTGCAGCCCCGAGAGAGCCGAGGCTTCGAGCGGGCTTGCCGCCGTCAGCAACCAGCCGGCAGCACCCGCGATAACCACGAGTGCCGCGCCGGCAAAGATTACTCCACGCATCAGACCCTACTCGAGCCTGTAGTTTTCATGGCAGGCGCCGCAGTTCTGCAGCACCGGACCTACCGCCTGCTGGAACGCCTTCAGGTCAGCAGGACCATCCTTGCCAGATGCCTTGAATGCAGCCTCGGCGGACGCCTGGAACTTGTCGAACGCTGCCTGGAATCCTGCCGGATCTTCCCAGATCTTCGGGGCAGCCTTCGTGTCCGCGCCGGAACCCTCCGGGAAGAACGCATGCGCGGACGTGGAAACGCCATAGAAGGTAGCGATTGCCGCTTTTGCGACAGCGGGCTGATAGTCCATCTCACCCTTGAGCATCGGAACGGCAATGCCGGCGGCTCCCGCCGCTGCGGCCATCAAAGCCTGCCTCGCTTTTACCGGATCGTCCTGAGCAGCAACTGTCCCCCCAGCCAGCATGAGCACAAAAGCAGACGTCAATAGCTTCTTCATATAGAATCTCCAAAAAGTTGACGGTGCAAGATAACCATCATTGCCGGCAACTCTCCAAAAAAGTGCACACTCTGGAATCAATCCTTTGTGAGAGGCTAAACGGCTATCCCCCTTGTGAATAACGAAAAAGCCCGGCCTTTTCAGACCGGGCTTTATCACTTCGAAATAGGAAAAGCGGATTAGCCGCGAGCCTTCTCGTAAAGCTCCAGGACGTAGTCCCAGTTGATCAGGCTGTCCACGAAAGCTTCGAGGTACTTTGGGCGCGCGTTACGGTAGTCGATGTAGTAGGAGTGCTCCCACACGTCGGCACCGAGGATCGGCGTAGCACCATGAACGAGCGGGTTCTCGCCGTTCGGCGTCTTCATGATCTCAAGCTTGCCGTCCTTGAACGCAACCCATGCCCAGCCCGAACCGAACTGCGTCACGCCAGCGTTGATGAAGTCTGCGCGAAACTTGTCGTAGCCACCCAGGTCGCTGTCGATTGCCTGCTGCAGCGCACCGGGAAGCTTGTTGCCCCCGCCGTCCTTCTTCATCCAGCGCCAGAAGTGGAGGTGGTTGAAGTGCTGACCAGCATTGTTGAAGAGCGGCTGATTCTTGCCGTAGGACTGCTTGACGATCTCTTCCAGAGAGAGATTGTCCATCCCTGCTTCTGCAGCCAGCTTGTTGCCGGTGTCGACATACGCCTTGTGGTGCTTGTCGTGGTGATACTCAAGTGTCTCCCGGGACATGAAAGGCTGCAGAGCCTCGTAGTCGTAGGGCAGATCCGGCAGTTCGAAAGCCATGCTTGCTCTCCCTTCTTTAGATACGTTAGCAACTCGTACTCGGACTGGGGATGACACCGCCAAGGGCGGTCATCCCACCGCGCGGTGTCTTAACAGTTCCACGAGTGGACGTCGAATGCGCCCATCTCCAATATAGTGATCTTCCACCGTTTGCCACCGGTACGACTCTGATTTCACGATCTTCCATCGCACAATCCTTGCGATCCGTTGGTTTACAGCGCCTCCCAAGGAACAGAATGCTGAGACGGCAAAGCACCGTGGGCTACCTTCTTGACCCCTCCTCGGGAATGGGCTGAACTACCTTCCCCGAAGGAGCCCGTGCCATGCAGTCTTCCGCCTTCATCTTCGATGCCTATGGCACCCTCTTCGACGTGCACTCCGCCGTCCGCCGCCACGCGGCCAAGCTTGGACCGGACGGTCAGCGCATGTCGGAGATCTGGCGGACCAAGCAGCTTGAATATTCCTGGGTCGGCACCCTCATGGGTGAACCCACCGACTTCTGGAACCTCACCGAACGCGCGCTCGATTATGCCTTCAAGAAGGTTCCCTCTGCGGACCGGAGCCAGCGCGACAACCTGCTTGAGGCCTACTGGCAGTTGGACTGCTATCCCGAAGTTCCCACCGTCCTCTCGGCATTGAAGCACGCCGGCCACCGCGTCGGCATCCTCTCGAACGGCCGGATGGACATGCTCCAATCCGCAGTCCGCAACTCCGCCATTGACGGGTTTCTCGACGACATCTTCTCGGTCGATCAGGTTGGCAGGTTCAAGCCCGCCGCCCAGGTATATGAAATGGTCAGCACCGCCTGGCGTCTCTACCCTGCAGCCATTTCCTTCCAGTCCTCAAACCGGTGGGATGTCGCGGGTGCCAGGAACTATGGCTTCCGCGCCGTGTGGATCAACCGCACCAACGAGCCGGACGAGTACCAGGCGCAGGCGCCGGACCTCATCCTCCCCTCCCTGAGTGGGCTTACGCCGTAGCTTAACCGCAACGACCGTTGCAAAAAGGCAATAGCATTGAAGTCAATGTGGTTCGGACGCGCCGAATAAGGTAGTCTGATGTCAACATTGCCTGAAGCGTGCTTGCATAACGGCGTTTTTTCAGCTTCATCGCTGTTCATAAGTTATGTCTCCCTTCATAATTCTTTTGGACCGAGAAGAATGTCCGCATTCGACGCATCCTCCCCTATTTCACGACGCGCGTTTCTCTCCGCGCTCGGCTCCGGCACAGCCGCACTTGCACTTTCCGGCTGCGCCAACGTACCGAGCAGCGAAAGCAAGGTTGTCGCACAGCGCCCCACCCCGCTGGTGACCCCGCCACCCGTCAACATCGGCACGCCGCAGCAGATGTATGCTGCAATGGTCGATGAGACCCACAACATCCCCGCCGTTCCGGTGGACAAGATCGACAGCCGCTATCTCCGTCAGGAGGTCGCAGACCCGACTGGCGAGCGTCCGGGAACGATCGTCGTGGATACCGCGTCCCACTTCCTCTATCTGGTCGGCTACGGTGGCCGCGCCATGCGTTACGGCGTCGGCCTCGGCCGTGATGGCTTCGCATGGGCAGGTCGCGCCCAGGTGGATCGCAAGTCCAGGTGGCCCAAGTGGTTCCCGCCGGCAGAAATGATCGACCGCCAGCCGAACCTCGAGAAGTACCGCGCCTCCTACGACAAGCAGACGAACACGTGGCTTGGTGGCATGGAACCGGGCGTGCAGAACCCTCTCGGTGCCCGCGCGCTCTACCTCTATGAGGATGGCAAGGACACGCTCTACCGCATCCACGGCTCACCGGAATGGTGGTCCATCGGCAAGTCGGTTTCATCCGGCTGCGTTCGCATGATCAACCAGGATGTGATCGATCTCTACGATCGCGTGCCCGAGGGTACGCCGGTCGTCGTGACAAGCGGCCTGCGCTCGGTTTAACCGGGTTCGCTCCGAACCAACGAAAAGGCGGCCCGCAAGCCGCCTTTTTTTCCGCCCTATCGCCCGCGCTTGAGACTTCCCAGGATGCCGCGAACGATCTCGCGGCCAAGCGTGGTGCCGACGGTCCGCACGACCGACTTCACGATCGTCTCGGTAACCGTCTGTCGCTGGTAGCCACCGCCACCACTCTTTGAGCGCTTCGTCGTCGTCCGGCTGCTGGAACCGCCGAAATCCGGCAGCGTCCAGCCGGTCCTGTTCGACGTGCCCTCTTCTTCCTCCTGCTGGCGCGCACGCTCCTCGGCCCGTGCACTTTCTTGGGCGCGCTGCTGCAGCATCTCGAAGGCAGAGTGCCGGTCGATCATCCGATCATAGACCCCCGTCACCGGACTTGTGTTGATGATCGCCTGCCGCTCCTGCGGTGTCAGCGGACCGATTCGCGATGAGGGTGGCCGGATCAGCGTCCGCTGGACGATCGAAGGGATACCCTTGTTCTCAAGCACGGAGACGAGCGCTTCACCGGTCCCCATCGTCGTTATTGCATCATAGCACGAGAAGGCCGGGTTGGGTCGGAAGGTCTCCGCCGCCACCTTCACCGCCTTCTGCTCCCTCGGCGTATAGGCGCGCAGGGCATGCTGCACACGGTTGCCAAGCTGCGCCAGCACCGTTTCCGGCACGTCGAGCGGGTTCTGGGTCACGAAATAAACGCCGACGCCCTTCGAGCGGATCAGGCGCACCACCTGCTCGATCCGCTCCAGAAGCGCCTTGGGAGCCTCATCAAACAACAGATGCGCCTCGTCGAAGAAGAACACCAGCCGCGGCTTCTCCGGATCGCCAACCTCGGGCAGTTCCTCGAACAGCTCCGACAGGAGCCACAGCAGGAACGTGCCGTAGAGCTTCGGCTTCATCATCAGCTTGTCAGCAGCGAGCACATTCACGTACCCGCGGCCATCCCGCGTCGTGCGCATCAGGTCAGAGATGTGAAGCGCCGGTTCGCCGAAGAACTTGTCGCCGCCCTGCCCCTCCAGCACCAGGAGCGACCGCTGGATCGCACCCACGGAAGGCTTCGTAATATTACCGTAGCGCGTGGAGAACTGCGACGCGTTATCCGCCACGTAAGCGAGCAGCGCCTGCAGATCCTTCAGGTCCAGAAGCAGCAACCCTTCTTCATCCGCAATGCGGAAGGCAATGTTCAGCACGCCCTCCTGCGCCTCGGTGAGATCCATCAGCCGCGAGAGCAGCAACGGCCCCATTTCCGAGACCGTTGCGCGGATCGGGTGCCCCTGTTCACCGAAAAGATCCCAGAAGATGACCGGCGCTTCGCGGAAGCTGTAGTTCTCGAGCTTCACCTCTTCCGACCGCTTGTGCAGGAAATCCTTGCTTTCTCCGGCAGCTGCAATGCCCGAGAGATCGCCCTTCATGTCGGCGCAGAACACCGGCACACCCGCGTCGGCAAAGCTCTCCGCCAGCACCTGCAGCGTCACCGTCTTGCCGGTACCCGTCGCACCGGTGATCAGCCCGTGCCGGTTCCCGTAACGCAGCAGCAGCCTCTCAGCCTGTTGATAAGTATCGTCTGGATTGCGGCTTGCACCGAGAAAGATGCTGTTTTCGGCGTCCATTCGCTGGTTCCTTTTCCGGGAGACTGCGGTTTCCTTAAGGTATAGCCAGCGCTTGTCCGGTCTGGCAACGCCTCCCCCACCCGGAGCCTGCTGGTTTTTTCCCGAGCCTGCCCTCGCCTTCCCGGCGCCATGAAGTCACCGCAACGATCTCGTACTGTGCCCCGATTGCAACGTTGCACTCGTTAACTCATTTTAGTGTATTCAATAGCTGGCATTGCCGCCGGCGAGCGCCCATCATAAACTACGGATTTGTTTCCCGTTGGCGACAATTGGAAAGGGATGAGATGACTTCCTCGACACCAACAGTATCGGATTCTCCAGCTCCCGCAGGTGAGCACGGGCTGGAAATTGTCTCCAAGCCGTTGGATCCGTCGAATAGCGAAGCTGCACCCGCCGCTGGTTCGGAACGGTCCATCCGCTGGCGCGTGATGCAGCGTGTGGATGACCCGGATCCCGCCCGCGCCACCGCCCAGGCGACCGAAGACCTCAAGAACGGCGCCAACGGCCTCTCGCTTGTCTTTGCCGGAGCGCCGAACGCCTTCGGTTTCGGCCTGCCCTCGAATATCGAGGGCTTGCGTGCCGCTTTGGCGGACGTGCCGCTCCAGGGCGTTCACCTGCGCGTCGACGTTCACCCCCAGAGCCGCGCGTCCATCGACTGGCTGGCGCAGCTGTTCCAGGAAAAGCAGGTAAACCCGACGGGCGTCCACCTCTCCTTCGGCGTCGATCCTGCATCACTCTTCGTGGGCACCGGCCAGCTGCGCATGTCGCTTGAGGCGCTGGAAGCATCCCTGCCCCAATCGCTGGGCGGCTTCTTCGCTCTGTCCCTGCCGGGTGTGCTGCTGGAAGCCGATGGCCGCGTTTATCACAACGCTGGCGCAAGCGAGACCCAGGAGCTCGGCATCATGCTGGCCTCCGCCTCCTCCTACCTGAAAATGTTCGAGGACGCCCGCCAGCCTCCGGTCTACGCCATGCCGCATCTGGGCTTCGCAACCAGCATGGACCAGGACCTTCTGTCTTCCACGGCAAAGCTGCGTGCCCTGCGCCTGCTCTGGGCGCGGATGCTGCGCGACTATGGCATCGAGCCCCAGCCGGTCCCGATCCATGCGGAAACATCCTTCCGCATGCTCAGCGCCCGCGATGTCGAGACCAACATCGTCCGCACCACCATGGCGACCTTTGCCGCTGCCGTGGGTGGTGCCGATTCGATCTCCGTTCTCCCCCATACGATCCCGCTGACGCTGCCCGAGGCAGACGCCCGCCGGATCGCGCTCAACACCAGCCTCGTCCAGGGCTTTGAAACGAGTGCCCAGGAACTGATCTCTGCCCAATCCGACTTCGTTGATAGCCTTGTTGAGCGCTACTGCGACCGTGGCTGGGACGAATACAAGCGCATTGAGGCGGAGGGCGGAGTGCTGCGCAGCATTGCTTCCGGCACGCTCCAGGCGCGCATTGCTGAAGAACGGAACGAGCAGCTCAAGCGCTACGGCACGCTGGTTGGCTCCACGATCTATCCGAAGGCTGCTGAGAGACCTCTCGTCCTGCCGAAGATCCTCCAGCAGATTTTCAACGATGCCGCGATCACCTGCGAGCCGCTTCTGCCGCAGCGTTTCGAGGCATTGGCCAATTCTGAAGGGGGAAACTGATGAGGATCCACGGTCAATGCCATTGCGGCAACATCACCTACGAGGCTGAGGTCGAACCCACCCCAGTAACGGTCTGCCACTGCGATGACTGCCAGCGCCTGACGGGTTCCCCGTTCCGCGTCACTGTTTCCACGCCCCGCTCGAACATCGAGATCAAGGGCGAGCCCAAGATCTACCGTCGGCAGGCGGACAGCGGCACCATGCGCCTCATGTACTTCTGCCCGGAATGCGGCTCCTCGCTCTTCGCAAGCGACGAAGACGTCGATGCCCGTCCCTGGGGCATCCGCTGGGGCTCGATCAACGAGCGCAAGCAACTCGCACCGACCCAGCAGATCTGGTGCAGCTCCGCAGTCGAATGGGGCATGTTCCCCGACCTTCCCCGCAAGGACAAGCAGAAGTAGCCCTGCATTAACTGACCAGTCTTGCCTAAATCCCTCGTTCCGCTGGCACGTAGCTAAGCCTGATCACACCACCGCTCATCATCTCGCTGTTCACCAGCTTCAATGGTGGGCGGTGCCGCGTGAAATAAGGCTTGCCGCTGCCAATTACGACCGGATGCAGGTAGAGGTGATATTCATCGATCAGACCGGCATCGCCTAAATTTGCAGCGAGCACCGTCCCCGCGACTTCCACGTTTCCGTCGAGCCTAATCTTTAGCTTGGCGACCTCATCCTCGACATTAGAATTGATCAGCGTTGCGTTCGGCCCGACGCTGTCCAGCGTGTTTGACACGACCCATTTCGGCTGGCTGCGCCAGGCTTCGGCATATTCCCGCTCAGCCTCATCCCATTCGGGATGCTCCTCGTCCCAGTACCGCATGACCTCATACATCCGGCGGCCATAGACCATGCCGCTAAGTCCGCGAACGTCTTCGATGAAGTGCCTGAACAACGCCGAATCAGGAGCGAAGGCATCATGGTCGACATAGCCGTCGAGCGACACGTTCAATGCATAGATGAGTCGTGCCATTGGCTTCCTCCGTGCCGCTGCTGTCACGCGCTGTTCAGATGCAGAATATTCCCATCCGGATCCTTGAACCACACCATCTTGAAGCTTCCGGCGTCATGCACCCCATCCCGGTAGGTCACGCCATCCATTTCGTAGTGCTCGAACGCCACACCCTTGCCGGCAAGCTCCGCCGCGATGGTGACTACGTCCGCTCCGCAATCCCAGACCACGGCATTGGCCTGGTTTGTACCGGCGAAATCCGACGGATAGACAACGAGATGCGTCGCACCGGTCTTATAGACCAATACGCCCTCCATTCCGTCGTCAAGAAGTTGAAGGCCGAGCACGTCGCTGTAGAATCGCTTCGCCCGCTCGATGTCGGTCACCGCAACGATGGCGGATGAGGATTTTCCCGTGAGTAGCGTCATGGAACGTCTCCCTGGCAGACATTCCCAAGGACGCATGAACAGGACGGTTTCCGACATGACCTCGAAACTTCGCTTATGAGAGGTCAAGCGGCTTCGCGCTAAGTAAAGCGCTGCGTCCTGCCCCAAGGGGTAGTTTCACTCTAGCTGCAGGGTAAATTGTCGGGAGATTTGGTCAGCTAAGCCTTTGACCAGCTGGTCGGAGTGAGAGGATTCGAACCTCCGACCCCCTCGTCCCGAACGAGGTGCGCTACCAGGCTGCGCTACACTCCGTGACCAGATGGCGGGCTTATAACCATGAGCATTTTGTGATGCAAGTCGAAACCGAAGCCTGCGCCACATTGCCCGTCGATTTTTTTGTGAGCAACCTTCGCCGGCTGAAGGGTGCTGCTTACGGCAGCACCGTAATCGCTGGAGCCCCTTTAGGCGGCGGTCAGCTCTGCTGCCGCAGTGCCCTGTATCGCCAGGTGATCTTCCACAAGGATGTGGCGCCGGCGCGCATAGGCGATGAACACGTCACACGCCTCTTCCGCCGGGCACTTTCCGCTCATCGCATCGCGGCAGGCATCAACGGCCGCCTCATGCACTTCATCCTGCTGCTCGGCTGGCACTTCACGAAGACATGAAAATGCGTCGTACACATTGGTGACCGAACGCACGAAGCCAAGGCCGACGAGAACCGTGACGGGCTGCGGAAATTCCAGATCTTTCATGACGAGCTCTTGTTTTTGTGAGGTCTTTTGGTGGATGCTGTCCCTGTGACGGCCCACTAACACTTACCCGCAACAAAGGTTCCTCAACGAAGAACGGGATCGGGAGGTGGGCCGCGAACGGTTGGGGCTTCGCGCATAGGCATTGGGGAAATGGCTTAGAGGGCCTGATGAACAGAACGGCGATCATCACGGGGGGCGCTTCCATCACCGGCATGGCGATTGCCGAGCATCTCCTGGAAGACGGCTGGTCCGTGGCCATCGTCGATTCGGATCAGGAGGCGGCGAAGGTCGCGGAGGATGCATTCAGCGGCGAAGATGTGCTGGTGATTCCAGCCGACATCTCCGACGAAGAGGAGATGGACCGCGCCTTCGATACGGCGGTAGATACCTTCGGCCTCTGCTCGGCCCTCATCAATTGCGCCGGCATCCGCCTTGAAGCTCCGTTTGAAGACACGAATGTCGAGCAGCTGCGCGAGGTTCTTGAGCTGAACCTTGTCGCTCCCTTCGTTGCCGCTCAGGCGGCATTCGCGCGTATGGCCGACCATCTGGTGATCATCAATCTCGTGTCCACCTGCGGGCTTCAGGCCCGCAAGGGCCGCAGCGCCCTTGCCGCATCCCATGCTGGGTTGCGCATGATGACCGAGATCCTCGCCATGGAAAATCTGGATCGTCCCGTACGCGTCAACTGCATCGCCACGGCCGGAGAAGTCAGCAAGCGCAAGATCTGGACCTCCCGCCCGTCCCGCACGCCGGGTACCACGGAGATTGTCGGTGCCGTCTCCTATCTCCTTTCAGACGCAGCCAGCATGGTAAGCGGCCAGACCCTTGTGCTGGGCAGTGACGAATCTGACTAAGCACCTCCCGGAATCGCGATAATGATCCAGTAGAGCCCATCCACGTTGAACCTGTACTCAGATGGGACTATGAGGTCTCGAGGAGGAGCTTGAACGCGATGCAGGTGCAGATGAGCAATCCAATTCTCGTAGAAATTCTTCGCGGCAAGGTGGTCGAAAGCCGCCACCGTGGTTCCATCGCCGTCAGCGACTCAAGCGGCAAGCTCCTGCTTTCCGTCGGCGATGTCGACCGTCCCGTCTTTCCGCGTTCCGCCGTGAAGGCCATCCAGGCGCTGCCCTTCGTCGAAAGCGGCGCCGCCGATGCCCTCGGCTTCGGCAACAGTGAGATCGCACTCGCAAGTTCTTCCCATTCCGGCGAGCCGGAACATGCTGAGCTCGCCGCCTCCATGCTGGCAAAGGCCGGGCTCGACCAGACTGCACTCGAATGCGGAGCGCATTGGCCCACGAACCATCAGGCGACGATCGACCTTGCCCGCACCGGAGCCGAGCCCTGCCCGCTCCACAACAACTGCTCCGGCAAGCATTCGGGCTTCCTTTGCACCTGCGTGCACACCGGCATCGACCACCGCGGCTACGTATCCGTGGACCACGAGTACCAGCGCCTGATCCGAGCGACCATGGAGAACGTCACGGGCGCGATCCACGGCGCGGAGACCTGCGGAACCGACGGCTGCTCAATTCCCACCTATGCGGTGCCGCTGCGCAATCTGGCTCAGGGCTTTGCAAAGATGGCCACGGGCGACGGACTTGAGCCACAGCGCGCAGCTGCAGCCCGTCGTATCCTCGTGGCCTGCATGGCCGAACCCTTCCTCACCGCTGGCACCGGGCGCGCTGACACGAAGATCATGCTGGCAGGCAAGGGCCGTATCTTCACCAAGACCGGTGCCGAAGGCGTCTTCTGCGCGGCGGTTCCCGAGCTTGGCCTTGGCATCGCGCTCAAGTGCGATGACGGCACGACCCGCGCCGCTGCAATCATGGTCATGACCACGTTGGCAAGACTTCTTGCAGCCGCTGATCCCCTCCGCGCGGAACTGGTCGAAATGGCTCATCCGGTCATCAAGAACTGGAACGGCATCGAAGTCGGTGCAATGCGCCCAGCCGGCGATCTCGCCTGACAGGCGGGCGCCACCTACCGATCCGGCTATATGGGGCGGACTGTCAT
This sequence comes from Nitratireductor aestuarii, assembly GCF_014641695.1. Lineage (GTDB taxonomy): Bacteria > Pseudomonadota > Alphaproteobacteria > Rhizobiales > Rhizobiaceae > Chelativorans > Chelativorans aestuarii. The sequence goes on from NZ_BMIF01000011.1 coordinate 102,747, forward strand.
CCAGTCCGCCCACACCACTCCTTCTGAAGCCCATACTGGACTGCGTCACCTGATAGTGTAGTGTAACTCCACCGTCGGGGGTTTGGAGGCTGCATGAGCTCGAGGAGCGACGCATGGAGTTCGACCCTGTCCTGCTGGCCAGAATTCAGTTTGCCTTCACGATCTCCTTCCACATCATCTTTCCAGCGTTCACGATCGGGCTTTCCGCCTACATAGCGGTCCTCCTGCTCACATGGATGCGCACGAAGAACGAGCGCTACCATCGGCTCGTAAGGTTCTGGACCAGGATTTTTGCAGTGTCCTTCGCCATGGGCGTGGTTTCCGGCATCGTGCTCACCTACCAGTTCGGGACCAACTGGAGCCGCTTCTCGGAGTTTTCAGGCAACGTCATTGGCCCGCTGATCGGCTATGAGGTGCTCACCGCCTTTTATCTTGAAGCGACCTTCCTCGGGATCCTGCTCTTTGGCTGGAACCGGTTCCCACCGTGGCTCCTCACCCTCGCCTCAGTCCTCGTCGCCATCGGCACGGCAACCAGCGCGTTCTGGATACTCTCGGCCAACAGCTGGATGCAGACTCCTGCCGGCCATGAGATCCGCGACGGCATCGCCTATCCAGTCGACTGGCTGCGGGTGATCTTCAATCCGAGCTTCCCCTACCGCCTCGCGCACATGCTCAACGCCGCCTATCTTACGACCGCCGCGGTCGTGCTGGCTGTCGGCGCGCGCTATCTGCTCCGCAACCGTTTCCCGGAGGAAGGCCGGACCATGATGCGCATGGCCGTAGGCATGATCGCAATTACTGCACCCCTGCAGCTCTTCATCGGCGACCTGCACGGCCTCAACACGCTGGAACATCAGCCCGCGAAGGTCGCCGCGATGGAAGGCCATTGGGACGAGGCCAAGGGCAGCGCCTTCGTGCTCTTCGGCATCCCTGACCGCGACGCCCGCAAGAACCACTACGAGATCGCCATACCGGGCCTCGGCGGCTTGATCCTCAAGCACGAGTGGGACGGTCGCTACGCCGGCCTCGAGCAGTTCCCACGCGACGAGTGGCCACCTGTCGCCAACGTCTTCTTCACCTTCCGCCTCATGGTCGGCATCGGGCTGTTCCTGATCCTGATCGGCTTCTGGGGGGCCTGGCTCTGGTGGCGCGGCCAGCTCTTCACCAACCGGCTCTATCTGTTCATCTCATCCTATGTCTGGCCGCTCGGCTTCATTGCCATTCTGGCCGGATGGTTCGTCACCGAGCAGGGCCGCCAGCCATGGCTGGTTTATGGCCATCTGCGCACGATCGACGGCATCTCGCCGGTGCCTGCCGCTAGTGTACTGGGCACGCTGGCGCTCTTCGTCTTCATCTACTGCATCATCTTCGCGATGGGCATCTACTACATCAACCGGCTCATCGAACGCGGCCTGTCGCGGGAAGCCAAGGCGCCGCCCGAGGGCCTTCCCAACCGTCCGCTTTCAGCTGCCGAGGAGGCGACCCGCGAAGCGCTTGGCCGCGGTCCCGGCACGCCCGGCTATTCAGCGGAGGAGATGAAACCATGATCGGTATGGAATGGTATCTTCCGCTCATCTGGGCAGGCATCATCGGCATCGCCGTGATGATGTACGTCATCCTGGACGGCTTCGATCTCGGGATCGGCATCCTCTTCCCCTTTACCCACAAGGAGGAGGAACGTGATCTCATGATGAACTCCGTCGCTCCCTTCTGGGACGGCAACGAGACCTGGCTGGTGCTGGGAGGTGGCGGGCTTTGGGTGGCCTTCCCCAAGGCCTATGCGATCATCATGCCGGCTTTCTATCTGCCGGTGATTGGAATGCTGCTGGCGCTCGTCCTGCGCGGCGTATCCTTCGAATTCCGCTGGGTCGCCAAGCCAGGCCACCGGATCTGGGATATCGCCTTCGCCACGGGCTCCATCGCCGCAGCCTTCCTGCAAGGTATTATCCTCGGCGGCCTCCTGCAGGGTGTGACGGTCGTCGACGGCCAATATGCCGGTGGGCCGTTCGACTGGCTCACGGTGTTCTCGGTCTTCGTCGGACTTTCCGTGGTGGCAGGCTACGCCCTTCTCGGCGCAACCTGGCTCCACATGCGCACGGAAGGTCCGGTGAAGAAACTTGGCCTGCGCTATGCACCTACTCTTCTAGCGCTGGTCCTGGTCGCCATGGCAGCCATCAGCCTTTGGACACCGCTGTCGCTTCCGCGTGTAGCCGAACGCTGGTTCGTTCTGCCCAACCTGCTCTACCTGTGGCCGATCCCGCTCGCGGTTGCGGTCATCGCCTTCGCAATCTGGCGAGGCTTGCAGAAGGGCAGCGAATTTCTCCCCTTTGCCGGCACGATCGCCCTGTTCATCCTGGGATATGCCGGTCTGGCGATCTCCAACGTGCCCTACCTTGTGCCGCCGACGCTCACCTTCTGGGATGCAGCCGCCTCGCCCGCCTCACAGATATTCTTCCTGATGGGCACAATTTTCCTGCTGCCGCTGGTGCTTGGCTACACGGTCTTCGTCTACTGGATGTTCCGGGGCAAGATCGCGCCGGGTGAAGGCTATCACTAACTAAAAAGGGCATGGTTCTAAAACCATACCCTTTGAAGAAAAATGCCTTAGATCAACCTTACGCGCAGATGCCGCGCAGTGCCTCGATCTGCAGGATATCCACGCCCCGGGTGCCATGCAGCTTGATGTAGCCCTTGCTGCGGAACTTCGAGAACACGCGCGAAACCGTCTCGATGGTGAGGCCCAGGTAGTCCGCGATATCGGTGCGCGACATAGCGAGCTCGAAGTGCTGCTCGTGGCCGAGCCGATCATAGAGGTCGACCATGAAGGCAGCGATACGCTCGCACGCCGTTTGCCTGCCGATCACCAGGAGATGATCCTGGGCGCGCACGAGTTCCCGCATCGCCAATGTCAGCAGCGACTTGTCCTCGCGGATGGGCCCTCTGAAAACGCGGACTGCAGCGTCGCAGACAGCCTCGGCGAAAAGGTGATGCTGGCCGTCAGCAAAGCCGAAGACCTCGCCCGCCACGTGGAAGGCGCAGATCTGACGACGCCCGTCCGAAAGAAGACGGAACAGCCGGACAACGCCGTATTCAACCTGGTAGAGAGCCGTTGCGCGGTCACCCTGCGCGTAGATCTGCGCATTGGGCGAGAAGAACTCCACCTGTCGGGGCTGTGAGTCACCAAGCGATCCGCCGCTGGCGATGACACCCGCCAGTGCCCGATCCAGCATCGCATCTGGATTTGGCTGCGCGCGATAGGCAAGCATTGCACTCTCCGTGTCCGGAACCTCTATGACAATGCTTTTCTAATACCCCTTACGACGGCGCAAAAAAATTCGGACGGACCCTAAGGGTAACTACGTAACTCGTTAAAATAATGCGACAATTTGACTTGCAACGTCTCCGTGTAGACCTCTGACGAGACCAGGTCATTCCTCCGCATGCGCGCTATTGCGGCGCTTCGCTGACGGAGAGCACCATCCGCACCAGCTCGGGCAGGCTCTTGCAATTCATCTTGGCCATCACGTTGGCCCGGTGAACTTCAACCGTACGGGGGCTGATGTCGAGATTATAGGCAATTGCCTTGTTCGACTGGCCAGCCACGACACCCTGCATGACCTGGTGCTCGCGCTCGGAGAGTTGCGCCATCCGTTCGCAGATGGACTCGATATCAGTGGGCGTTCCCGGACGCTTCTCGATCAGCTCGATCGCGCGTCCCACCGCCCCGATGATCACATCGTCCTCAAAAGGTTTCTCGAGGAAATCGATCGCCCCGGCTTTCATCGCCTCTACCGCCATCGGCACGTCACCGTGTCCGGTGATCACGATGGCCGGAATGGTGATGCTTTCGCTGCGCAGGCGCTTGATCAGATCGACGCCGCTCATGTCCGGCATTCGGAGGTCAGTGATCAGAACCGCACTCGTCAATCCTTTTGCCTGGCGCATGAAGGATGTAGCCGAATCATGCACCCGCACCGCGTAACCGGAAATGGAGAGCAGGAACGCCAGGGAATTCCTGACAGGCTCCTCATCGTCTACGATATGGACTACAACCTCAGCGCTCATTCACTACCCTTTGCTCCATCGTAACCGGCAGCGTGAACTGGAAGGTAGCACCTCCCCGTCCGTTCCGCCGAGTCGTCAGTTCCCCGCCATGGGATTCTATAATGCGTTTGGAAATGGAAAGGCCAATCCCCATTCCGCCAGCCTTGGTGCTGACGAATGGCTGAAACAGTTTGGTCGCCATTTCTTCCGAAACGCCAGGACCGGTATCGGACACCTCTACCGCGATAAACCCGTCTCCTTGTCCGGCGATATTCACCTGCAATTCGCGCACTTCGCTCTCGCGCATTGCTTCCATGGCATTGCGCATCAGATTGATGAGCACCTGCTGGATCTGGACCCGGTCCACCTGCACTGTCGATGCGATGCCATTGTAGTTGAAGAGCGTACGCACCCCGAGCTCGCGCGACCCCACCAGCGCAAGCGCCGCCGCCTCCTCAACCAGGTTCTGAATGTCCTCCGGATGACGTTCGGTCTCGCCGTGCGTCACGAATTCACGCAGGTGCCGGATGATCTGGCCCGCCCGCAGCGATTGCCGGGCGGTTTCTTCCATCGCACCGCTGATCTGCTCGGCGACCGGTCCATCCAACCTGTCCAGAAGCCGTTTACTGCCCTGAACGTAGTTGGCGATGGCGGCCAGCGGCTGGTTCAACTCGTGCGCCAGCGTCGAAGCCATTTCGCCGAGTTCGTTGATGCGGGCGAGCCGCGCAAGCTCCGCCTGGATCTCCTGCAGGCGCGCTTCGGTTTCCGCTCGGTCCGTCAGGTCGCGCACGAAACCGGTGAAGAAGATCTTCCCCCCGCTGTTCATCTCACCGACTGTCAGCTTCATCGGGAATGTTGAGCCGTCCTTGCGCAGGCCCACTACCACCCGGTCGATGCCGATGATCCGTCGCTCACCGGTCGACAGATATCGCTCGATGAACGCATCGTGCCTGCTCCGGTAGGGCTCGGGCATGAGCATGTTGATATTCAGGCCCACCACTTCCTCTTCTTCATAGCCGAACTGGCGAATTGCGGCCCGATTGAACGTGATCATCTTGCCTTTGTCATTGATGACAATCGTCGCATCAGGAACGGTATCCAGAACGGAGCGCAAATGCGCCTGCTGGGCTTCAAGGTCGCTTTGCGTCTTGGCCGCCTGCTCCTGTGTCTCGCGGAAAGCAGTACCCGCCAAAAGCATCAGTCCACACGAGATGGCGCAGACCAGCGCCGGGCCAACGGAAAACTCCGTGTAGTAGAACTCGTAGGCTGCGAGAACCGCCGCAGCAACCGCGGTGAAAATAGCCGCGCCAACGAGATTTCCCCACCGATACGAAGCACCCAGCACCAAAGCCGGAGCTATCGGCAACAACCACACGAGACCCAATTCGTTACCCCCCTGCAAACCGATTGGATGCAACCGGTACAAAGTACACTATAAGTACAGCTTACTACCAGAATTTGTGGCAGCACGCCTAGTCTTCCAAGCGCCGATCACTCCTGCAAACTTTGATCCAACGCAAAGGCAACCGCAACCAACTCCAGTAGAATTCCGTTTCAATAAGGGAAGCTGCCCGCTTCCGCCAACAATAACGTGCCTGCTGCCACCAGACCGCGCATCAGAGGGAGGCGGGACTGACTAGGACGCACTGGAGGAGTACAGAATGACTAGGCTTCAGTGCCTATTGGTTGGTTCGCCGGCAAACGAGCCCTTCGCGCAGACGCCCGCCCTCTCTTTCGGCAACGAGCTTGCCCGGGCTGCCTCCGCTCGGCTCACCGTTTGCGTCCTGCCGCCGCTCGCCTCCCTCGCGCTGTTCCGCCGCGGCAATGAACTCGTCAGCGCCGTCCGCACGGAAATCGAACGGGTGAAGGAGATCACGCGTCTCGCCGCTTTCGAGGCCCAGAAACTCATTGGCAACCGGGGTTCCGCCTCTCCATCACTGTCGGACACCCCGATGTCGGAGACGCAGAGCGCCCGTCTCATCCGTCTCTCCCGCGTCAATGACCTGGCGGTTCTCGATGCCGCACATTGCGTCGAATGCCCTCAGCGCGAAATCATCGAGGAGGTCCTGTTCGAGAGCGGACGCCCCCTCATCATTGTACCGGAAACGGGTGGCAATCCGACGCCAAAACGAATCGCCATCGCTTGGGACGGTAGCGCCCACTGCTCCCGCGCCATCCACGATGCGCTCCCCTTCCTGCGCGCCGCAAGTGAAGTCTCCATAGTAACCGTTGCCGGCGAGAAGGACCTTTCGTCGATGACACCCGGTGCGGATCTCGCCAACTACCTCCTTCTCAAGGACGTTCCTGAGATCCGCGTCGAAATGCTGAGCGCTCCCGATCGCAATATTGCGGACCGCCTCAACCGCTATGTCCAGGAGAGCGGCGTGGAATTACTTGTCATGGGCGCGTCGATGCAATCGCGCTACCGCAATGCGATCCTCGGTAGCGTTACCGGCGCCATTCTGGACCGTCCTCCGACCACTCTTTTCATGGCTCACTGAAAGTTCCGGAACTTCCATCCTCCCATGGTTGACCAGTCGAACCGAGGGATGCGGTTGCACGCCCAAAACTTCAGAGAATCCAAGGGGTGACAAAGTGCGCACCCCTCTCAGCCCCTTCCATTGACTCAAATCAAGGCCCCTCGTTCGGCGATCCTGACAAGGATAGCCAAACGCGAAGGCAGCGATGCCCTCGTGACTTCATCCGAGGAAGGCTCAATGAAATACGGAAAAGAGATAGTCCTTCTGACGCTGGCGGCGTTCCTTGCGCTTGCCGGTGCAGCCCTGGGCGAAGACACCGCTTTCAGATCCCACATGTGGGTTCTGTTCTTCTCGCTTGCCGCCTTTACGATCGTCCTTTTGCGTCAGGTGTCCTGGGCATCCGTAGGTGACCCGGCATCCATCCCGCTACGTTCCGACGGAACAGAGCGCTATCTGGACGGACCCATCCGCTACGGTGCGATTGCCACCGTATTCTGGGCGGTCGTTGGACTTCTGGTCGGCGTCGTCGTTGCGCTTCAGCTTGCGTTCCCGCAGCTGAACTTCGAACCTTTCCTGACCTTCGGCCGCATGCGCCCGCTGCACACGTCGGCCGTCATCTTTGCCTTCGGCGGAAACGCGCTGATCGCCACCTCCTTCTACGTGGTCCAGCGCACCAGCCGTGCCCGCCTCTTCGGTGGTGATCTCGCCTGGTTCGTGTTCTGGGGCTACCAGCTTTTCATCATCCTGGCTGCCACGGGTTACCTGCTCGGCATCACCCAGAGCCGTGAATATGCTGAGCCGGAATGGTACGTGGACGTCTGGCTGACGATCGTCTGGGTTGCATATTTCCTCGTCTTCTTCGGCACCATCCTGAGGCGCAAGGAACCGCACATCTACGTCGCGAACTGGTTCTACCTGTCCTTCATCATCACCATCGCGATGCTGCACATCGTCAACAACCTGGCGATGCCGGTCTCCTTCCTCGGTTCAAAGAGCTATTCCCTCTTCGCCGGCGTCCAGGATGCGCTGACGCAGTGGTGGTACGGCCATAACGCCGTGGGCTTCTTCCTGACCGCAGGCTTCCTCGGAATGATGTACTACTTCGTTCCGAAGCAGGCGAACCGTCCGGTCTACTCCTACCGCCTGTCGATCATCCACTTCTGGGCGATCATCTTCCTCTACATCTGGGCCGGCCCCCACCACCTGCACTACACCGCCCTGCCCGACTGGGCGCAGACGCTCGGGATGGTCTTCTCCATCATGCTGTGGATGCCGTCCTGGGGTGGCATGATCAACGGCCTGATGACGCTCTCGGGCGCCTGGGACAAGCTACGCACCGATCCGATCATCCGCATGATGGTCATGGCCGTTGCCTTCTACGGCATGGCGACCTTCGAAGGCCCGCTGATGTCGATCAAGGCGGTCAACTCGCTCAGCCACTACACCGACTGGACCATCGGCCACGTACACTCCGGCGCTCTCGGCTGGAACGGCCTGATCTCCTTCGGCGCGGTCTACTTCCTCGTCCCGCGTCTGTGGGGTCGTGAGCGGCTCTACTCGATCCGCATGGTCAGCTGGCACTTCTGGCTCGCCACGATCGGCATCGTCATCTACGCCGCAACCATGTGGGTCTCCGGCATCCAGCAGGGCCTGATGTGGCGCGAGTACGACGATCAGGGCTTCCTGGTCTACACCTTCGCCGAAACCGTCGCGGCCATGTTCCCCTACTACGTCATGCGTGCGGTAGGTGGCGGCATGTACCTCCTGGGCGCAATCCTCATGGCGTTCAACGTCTACAAGACGATCCGCGGTGAGCTGCGTGAAGAAGCCCCCATGGGTGGCAGAGCGCCAGCCCTGCAGCCAGCAGAATAAGGAGCCGTAACAATGGCACTTCTCGACAAGCACGCGATAATCGAGCGTAACGCCACGCTGCTCCTGGTTGGCTCGCTCTTCGTGGTCACCATCGGCGGCATCGTGGAAATCGTGCCCCTCTTCTACCTCGAGAACACCATCGAGAAGGTGGAGGGGATGCGCCCCTACTCGCCGCTGGAGCTGGCAGGCCGCAACATCTACATCCGCGAAGGCTGCTACACCTGCCACAGCCAGATGATCCGTCCGTTCCGCGACGAGGTCGAACGCTTCGGCAACTACAGCCTGGCCGCAGAGTCCATGTACGACCACCCCTTCCAGTGGGGCTCGAAGCGCACGGGGCCTGACCTCGCGCGTGTCGGCGGCCGCTACTCGAACGAGTGGCACGTCCAGCACCTGATCAACCCGCAGTCCGTCGTCCCCGAGTCGGTCATGCCGAGCTACAGCTTCCTGGCAAAGAAGCCGCTGGAAATCGGCGACTTCTCGACCCAGCTCGTGGCGAACCTCAAGGTCGGCGTCCCTTACACCGAGGAGATGATCAGCAACGCCAACGCGGACATCCGCGTCCAGGCCGATCCGGACGGCGATCATGACGATCTTCTGGCGCGCTATCCCAAGGCAGTGGTCGGCGACTTCGATGGCAACCCGCAGGCCCTGACCGAAATGGATGCGCTCGTAGCCTACCTGCAGATGCTGGGCACCCTGGTCGACTTCTCGACCTATGACGAAACCGGCGGATATCGCTGAGGGAGGGCTGAATGGAAATCTACACCGCACTCCGTCAATTCGCTGACAGCTGGGCGCTTCTCTTCATGACGCTCTTCTTCGCCGGCGCCGTACTGTTCGTCTTCCGCCCGGGCGCCAAGCACCACGCCCAGGAAGCCGCCCTTATTCCGCTCAAGGACGATCAAGATGACTGAGAAGCATATCGATGAACTGTCGGGCGTTGAGACGACCGGCCACGAGTGGGATGGCATCCGGGAACTGAACAATCCCATGCCGCGCTGGTGGCTGTGGAGCTTCTACGCCACCATTGTCTTTGCTCTGGGCTACACGATCGCCTTCCCCGCCTGGCCGCTGGTCAACTCCGCCACACAAGGCGTGCTCGGCTGGTCCAGCCGGGGCCAGCTGACCCAGACCATGAATGAGGTTGCCGAAGCCCAGGCCGATCTCCGTGCCGCGCTCGCCGAAAAGTCGCTGCCCGAGATCATTGCCGACGACAAGCTCTATCGCTTTGCCCGTTCCGGCGGCGAAGCTGCCTTCAAGGTCAACTGCGTCCAGTGCCACGGTTCGGGCGCTCAGGGCTCGGCCGGCTACCCGAACCTGAACGATGACGACTGGCTTTGGGGCAGCGACATCGAATCGATCCATCATACGATCGCGCACGGCGTCCGCTACGCGGGTGACGAGGAAACCCACGTTTCCGAAATGCCCGCCTTCGCCGACATGCTGCAGGGTCCGGAAGTACGCCAGATTGCCGCCTATGTCGCATCCCTGACCCGCGACCCCTCCGATCCGGCTCTGGCTGACGCGGGCAAGCAGCTTTTTGCTGACAACTGCGCCGCCTGCCATGGTGAGAGCGGCACCGGCGACCAGTCGATGGGTGCCCCGAACCTGGCCGACGCAATCTGGCTCTACGGCTCGTCGGAAGCTGAGATCGCCGCCCAGATCCGCAAGCCGAAGCACGGTGTCATGCCCGCATGGCAGGCTCGTCTCGGCGACGTCACGGTAAAGCAGCTTGCCGTCTACGTTTACTCGCTCGGCGGTGCTAAACAATAAATCCCGCCGTTTGATCTAGATCAAAGCAATCACAATTCTCCCCAGTAGGTTGCAAAACGAAACTTCCTGTGGGGGGAAGCAGGGGAGGAAACTTCCGGATCACAGTATCCGGAACTTTCCTCCCTTTTTCGTTCAGGATCCTCCCGATCACACCTGCGGCATTCCGGTGCATTTGATCCTGGTCAAGGCCCTTACCCTGTGCAGGGGGCAAACCCATCACATGGCAAATATTTCAGATATCCCGCACCTCGACGTCGAACCGGTAAACGCCAAGCGCAACCGGCCACCCCTTTATGCTGCACGGAAGAAGATCTTCCCGAAGCGCGTGACAGGGCAGTTTCGTCGCTTCAAGTGGCTGGTGATGCTCATCACCCTTGGCATCTACTATCTGACGCCCTGGATTCGCTGGGATCGCGGCCCCTACGCGCCGGATCAGGCCGTGCTGATCGACCTTGCCAACCGCCGGTTCTATTTCTTCTTTATCGAGATCTGGCCGCAGGAATTCATCTATATCGCAGGCCTGCTTGTCATGGCGGGCATCGGCCTCTTCCTGATTACCGCAACCATCGGCCGTGCCTGGTGTGGCTACACCTGCCCCCAGACCGTCTGGGTTGATCTCTTCCTAGCCGTCGAACGCCTGATCGAAGGTGACCGGAACGCCCGGATCAAGCTCAACCAGGGTCCCTGGACTGCCGAAAAGATCCTGAAGCGTGTCACCGTGCACTCAAGCTGGCTCATCATCGGCCTGCTGACGGGCGGCGCCTGGATCTTCTACTTCGCCGACGCCCCCTCCCTGCTACGCGACTTCGTCACCGGCCAGGCTCCCGTCGTCGCCTACACCACCGTCGCGATCCTGACCGCCACCACTTACATCTTCGGTGGCCTGATGCGCGAACAGGTCTGCACCTACATGTGCCCGTGGCCGCGTATCCAGGGCGCGATGCTGGACGAGAACTCGCTGACGGTCACCTACAATGACTGGCGCGGCGAGCCCCGCTCGCTCCATGCCAAGAAGGCCGCCGCCGCCGGCCAGGTCGTCGGTGACTGCGTCGACTGCAACGCCTGCGTCGCCGTCTGCCCCATGGGCATCGACATTCGCGACGGCCAGCAGCTTGAATGCATCACCTGTGCGCTCTGCATCGACGCCTGCGACAACGTCATGGACAAGCTTGGCAAGCCGAGGGGCCTCATCTCCTACGCGACGTTGGGCGACTACAATGCCAACATGGCATTGGCGACCGCCGGCGGCGCCTCGGCCATCGACCCGCGCCGGGTGAAGAATGCGGACGGCACCCTTTCCGAGAAAGTTGCCCGTTTCCGCTGGGGCAACATCTTCCGTCTGCGCACGCTCATCTATTCCAGCATCATGCTCGTCATCAGCGCAGGCATGCTCTTCGCCCTGCTGACGCGCGACCGGCTGGAACTGAACGTGCTCCACGACCGAAACCCGCAGTTCGTGGTCCTGTCCGATGGCTCGATCCGCAACGGCTATACGGTCAAGCTCCTTAACATGATCCCGCAGCCGCGTGACGTCGTCCTCTCGATCGAAGGCCTTCAGAACGCCATCATGATGTCGCCCGAAATGGATCACTCCGAAGGCGACAAGCTTCAGGTGAGAGTCGAACCGGACCGCCTTCGCGAACTGCACATCTTCGTCCGACAGGATGCCGATGCCGCTGCCGATGACGACCAGACGTTCTACTTCGTAATCGAAGATGCCGATGGCGGCGAACGCGCCGAGTATCGCGCCAAATTCCTCAGACCGTAAGGATGCGGACCATGAACAAAGCCCAGCACCAGCGTGAATTCACCGGACGCCACATGCTGCTCGTCATGTTCGGGTTCTTCGGCGTGATCATTGCGGTCAATGTCACCATGGCCGTGCTCGCCTCCCGCAGCTGGACCGGCCTCGTGGTCGGCAACACTTATGTGGCAAGCCAGGAGTTCAACGAGCGAACGGATCGCGGCCGCAGGCAGCAGGCCCTTGGCTGGCAGGCAGCGCTGGCAGTCGAGCCAACGCGGCTCTCCTACAGCCTCACCGACGCGAAGGGTGAACTCGTTCCGCTGGAACGCGTGGAAGTTCTGCTGCACCGCCCCGTCTCCGGCCATGAGGACACCGATCTGATCCTCCAGCCCGCAGCTGACGGCGCCCATGCCGCAGACATTTCGCTCGAAGACGGCACATGGATCGTTGAAGTGGAGGCCGATGCGGGTCTAGAATTCCCCTACCGGGACGTCCGCCGCATCCAGGTTCGTGATGGAGTGATGAGATGAGTTGCTGTGCGCCGGTCGCTGAAGGCGCTCTGGCGGCTTCAGAGCGCCCGGTAGTAACATCGGAAGAACTTCGCCTCGCCAGCCGGCCCTTGGGCGACGGTGTGATGCAGGTGGAACTCGCCGTTCCCGATGTCCACTGCGGTGGTTGCATCCATACGATCGAAAGCACGCTGAACAGGCTGGACGGCGTCGTTGGTGCCCGCGTCAATCTCTCGACCAAGCGCGTAACGATCAAGTGGCGGGAGAACAACCCGCCCGCCCTCATCGAAACCCTCCAATCTATCGGCTACCCGCCTCACCTCTTTGAGGACGATGGCGGCAAAGACAAGGTCCTCTCCGAGCTTCTCTGGGCCACCGGCGTTGCAGGCTTCGCCGCCAGCAATATCATGCTGCTCTCCGTCTCAGTCTGGTCTGGGGCCGAAGCCTCGACACGAGACCTGTTCCACTGGATCTCGGCTCTGATCGCCATCCCCGCGCTCGCCTACGCCGGACGCATCTTCTTCCGCTCGGCCTGGAGTGCTCTGCGTCGGGGCCGCACCAACATGGACGTGCCGATCTCCATCGGCGTGACGCTCGCCTACGCGCTTAGCCTCTACGAGACAGTTCACAGCGGCGCGCACGCCTATTTCGATGCGTCTGTATCGCTCCTCTTCTTCCTGCTGATCGGACGTACGCTCGATCACGTGATGCGCAACCGCGCCCGCGTCGCCGTCAATGGCCTTGCTCGCCTCGCCCCACGCGGCGCGACGGTTCTGGGCGAGGATGGCAGCCGCGATTACCTGCCGCTGCACGAGATCCAGCCCGGCATGACGCTGGCCATCGCCGCCGGTGAGCGCATCCCGGTCGATGGCATCGTTCTGGACGGTACGACCGACATCGACTGTTCCATGGCCACCGGTGAAAGCGCACCGCAGACCGCCACGTCTGGCACCGATATCCGCGCCGGCATGCTGAACCTCACGCATCCGATCACCATGCGTGCCACCGCTGCCGCAAAGGATTCTTTCCTCGCCGAAATGGTCCGCCTGATGGAAGCAGCCGAAAGCGGCCGCGCAAAGTACCGCCGTCTTGCCGATCGCGCCTCCGCCGCCTATGCCCCGGTCGTCCACCTGACTGCCTTCCTGACGATGATCGCCTGGGTCGTGGCGTCCGGCGACTGGCACCGCTCCATCACCATCGCCATTGCGGTGCTGATCATCACCTGCCCCTGCGCGCTCGGCCTTGCCGTTCCCATGGTGCAGGTCGTCGCCGCCCGCCGCCTGTTCGAGAATGGCGTAATGGCCAAGGACGGTTCGGCCATGGAGCGTCTTGCCAACATCGACACTGCCGTCTTTGACAAGACCGGAACGCTGACCGTCGGCGATGCCCGTCTCATCAACCGCGACGAAATTGGCGATGAACCGATGCGGCTCGCAGCCGCCCTTGGCGCCTGGTCGAACCATCCGCGTTCCCGCGTCATCGCCGCCGCTCGGCCCAAGGATCACGAGACCCTTGCCTTCAGCGACATCGAGGAACTGGCAGGCTACGGCGTTCAGGCAAAGCTTGATGGTGCCACCTATCGCCTCGGCCGCGCCTCCTGGGCGCTTGGACGCGAGGATGCCGAAGGCACCGTCCTCGCCTGCAACGGCGAACTCCTTGCCTCCTTCCGCTTCGAGGACCGTCTGCGACAGGACACTGTCGAGGCCCTGCAGGCGCTCCAGAGCCGTGGCATTCGCGTGGAGATCATGTCCGGCGACAACGAAGCCAACGTCGCCGCAATCGCCCGCAAGCTCGGCATATCTACCTACCGTGCAGGCGTCCTGCCGGACGACAAGGCGAAGCACATGGCGGACCTCGCCGCCGAAGGCCGCAAGGTCCTGATGGTCGGCGACGGCCTCAACGACGCCCCCGCCCTCGCCGCCGCCTACGTCTCCATGGCTCCCGCGACCGCCGCTGACGTTGGCCGCAATGCCGCCGATTTCGTCTTCCTGCACGAAAGCATGATGGCCGCACCCGTCACGCACCAGATCGCCCAGCGCTCGGGCAGGCTGATCCGCCAGAACTTTGGCATCGCCGTCGTTTACAACCTGATTGCCGTGCCGATCGCCGTTCTCGGCTACGTCACACCGCTGATTGCCGCGATTGCCATGTCCGGCTCCTCGATCATCGTTGTTGCGAACGCCCTGCGCCTGCTCAGCGGCAACCGGAAGGCGACACAGCCTTCAGCCAGTGCCAGGCAACCTGCGCACAAGCTGCAGGAGGCCTTGTGACCAACCTTTCTGTCCTGATCCCCATCGCACTATTCCTCGGCGCTGTCGGCCTCTTCGGCTTCCTTTGGGCTCTCCGCAGCGGCCAGTTCGATGACATGGATGGCGCCGCCGAACGCATCCTCATCGATGATGAGGAAGACCGGTCGGTAAAGCACTAACTTCCACCCTCCTTATGTGCGCTTAAGTCCTATTTCTCCTAGTCTCCTGAGCGGGGCCACGGCAGGAGGCGCGGGACAGATGACCGAGAATGTTGGAGGTGGGCCGCTTGGGCCGACCTCGCCGAAGGGTGGCGATACCGATGCCGAGGTCATCGTCATCGACAAACCGTTCCTCACACGCCCCCGCCTGCTCACGTTCGAGAACGACAACTCTCCGGACCCGATACCGCTCTACCGCCAGGTCGAGCTTCTGAGGGATGCCCTGACGCCTTTCGCGGAACTCAGCGAACTCTTCCGATCGACCAACGGCAATCAGGCCGTGTTCTCCATGAACTTCGGCCCCGGCCGATGGCGCGAGCTCACGATCAACGACTTCCGCCGCGCCCGCACAGCTCTCTCGCAAACGGAAGACTGACGCTGGCACCCCGCACGTTGATCAGGCTAAACTGGCGCTGAGACGACATTGGTGATGGGGAAGACATGATCCTTTGCTGCGGCGAAGCGCTGATCGACATGCTGCCGGCAACGGCAGAGGGCGAGCCTGCGTTCCGGCCCCTGCCCGGCGGCTCCGTCTTCAACAGCGCCATCGCGCTAGGGCGTCTCGGCGTTCCCGTGTCGTTCTTCTCGGGCCTGTCGGACGACCTGTTCGGCTCACTGCTGCAGGAGAAACTCCGCGAGAGCCACGTCGATCTCTCCCATGCCGTGATCTCCGCGAGGCCCACCACCCTCGCCTTCGCCAAGATCGAAAACGGCAACGCCAGTTACTTCTTCTACGACGAGAACACGGCTGGCCGAATGCTCTCGGATTCAGACCTTCCAACGCTAGGTCACAATATCGAAGCCCTGCTTTTCGGCGGCATAAGCCTCGTCAGCGAACCCTGCGGCAGCGCCTATGAAAGCCTTCTGCACCGCGAGGCCCCGCATCGCCTAATCATGCTGGATCCGAACATCCGGCCTAGCTTCATTCAGGACGCGGAGCGCCATCGCGCCCGCCTGCAACGGCTGGTTGCTTCATCGGATATCGTGAAAGTATCAGACGATGACCTGCGCTGGATCGCACCGGAAACGTCTCAGCAGGAAGCCATAGCCGACCTTCTCGCCACCGGACCCAAGCTCGTGGTTCTGACTTCCGGTGAACAGGGTGCGCACGCCTTTTGGAACGGTGGAAACCTGAGCATCCCCGCTGTGCCTGTGCCGGTTGCGGACACGGTAGGTGCGGGCGACACGTTCAACGCTGGCTTCCTTGCCGCCCTGCGCGATGCTGGCGCGCTCCGCAAGGAGAGCCTCGCCAGTCCCGATCCCGAAGTGATCCGAAACGCCCTTGCCTTCGCGGCAAAGGTTGCTTCCATCACCGTCTCGCGTGTCGGCGCCAATCCACCCTGGCGAAACGAACTGACCTAGCTCGCACCTTCCGCAATGAAAAACGGGCTGCAGAATCCGGTTCCTTCCCGCGATCCATAGGTCAGAGGATTTCCATCAAGATCACGCGTCATGCCGCCAGAAGCCCGCAGGATCGCGTCTCCGGCTGCCGTATCCCACTGCATGGTGGGCCCGAAACGCGGATAGATATCCGCTTCGCCTCGCGCGAGCAGGCAGAACTTCAACGAGGACCCGATCGACGTCACGCGTGAGCCCGGAAACTTCGCAATATACGCATCCGTCTCCGGCGTACGATGCGACAGGCTTGCGAGGATCACCGGCTCCGAAGCTGGCTTCGATCGTGCCCGGATCTGTGTCCGGCCCACCATCTCGCCATCCCTGAGTTCGATCTCAAACGCCCCATCCGACCCGCCCGAGAACATCAATCCGCGCGCAGGCGCCAGAACCACGCCCAGCACCGGCGTTCCATGGCGTATGAGCGCAATGTTGACGGTGAAATCAGGCCGTCGCTCGATGAACTCCCGCGTTCCATCGAGCGGATCGATCAGCAGGAAGGCATCGCCACATTCGGGGATGATCCCGAGCGAAGCGTTCTCCTCCGCCACGCACGGAACACCCGGCAGCTTTTCGCAGAGGCCCGAAAGGATGATTTTTTCCGCCTCACGGTCCGCCGCAGTCACAGGCGAGGCATCGGCCTTCCGCTCAATGGCAAAGCCTTGTTCGTAGTGGCGCATGATCTCATGCCCCGCAGCAAGCGCGAGACTTTCGAACAGCGCCAGGAGATCACTATCTTGCCGCACCGAACCCCGTCCTCTCCCATCTGCGCCTGCGGGAAGAACGGTTGAACGCGTTTCCCGGCTTGCGTCAGCAATAGCCCCGTTCTCTTAACCAGCCTTCCAGTTCGGCGACAAGGTCTTCCGCGCTTCGCCCGGACGTTTTGAGGTGCACGTCCGGCGCTTCCGGAGCCTCATAGGGCGAATCGATGCCGGTGAAATTCTTGATCTCATCTTTCAGCGCACGCGCATAGAGCCCCTTGGGATCGCGCTCGATGCACTCCTGCAGCGGCGTATCAACGAAGATCTCGATGAACTCGTTCTTGTCCGCCAGCTCGCGCGCCATCGCGCGCTCCGCCCGATAAGGCGAGATCAGCGAAACCAACACGATCAGCCCGGCATCCGCCATCAGCTTTGCCACCTCGGAAACACGCCGGATGTTTTCGATCCGATCTTCCTGGCTGAACCCAAGATCGCGGTTGAGCCCGTGGCGGACATTGTCGCCGTCGAGAATATACGTATGCCGCCCGCTCGCGTGCAGCTTCCGTTCAAGCAGATTTGCAATCGTCGACTTGCCTGATCCGGAGAGCCCCGTGAACCAGAGGATCGACGGCTGCTGCTGCTTTTGCTCGGCGCGCGCGGCCTTGTTCACATCCAGCTTCTGCCACTGGATGTTCGCTGCACGGCGCAGCGGCTGCAGGAACATGCCCGCGCCCACCGTGGCGTTCGTCATCCGGTCGATCAGGATGAACGAACCGGTCGACTTGTTCTCCTCGAAGGCGTCGAAGGTGATCGGCGCCTGCAGCGAGAACTCGCACACGCCGATCTCGTTCATCTCCAGCGATGTCGCATCTTCCGGGGCGGTATTGTTGACGTTGATGCGGTGCCGGAGCTGGCTCACCTTGGCGCTCACCTGGTCCGTCTCGGTCCTCACCAGATACATGCGGCCGGGCACCAGCGGGCTCTCGTTGAACCACACCACATTGGCTGCAAACTGGTCGGCCACATGCGGCTTCCGGTCCGGCGAGCAGACCACGGCGCCCCGCGAAATGTCCACCTCTCGGTCCAACACCAGCGTGACCGCCTGTCCGCGTGCCACCTCATCCAGATCACCGTCATGCGTCACGATGCGCTTGATCCGCGCCATCGCCCTCGGATGTGGGATCAGCACCTCGTCGCCCACCGCAATGCGCCCGGAAGCAACCGTTCCGCAATAGCCGCGGAAATTGGCATTCGGCCGGTTGACGTACTGTACGGGGAAGCGAAAGGGGCGGCCGCGCAGCGGCTCCTCCGCGTCCACCGTCTCCAGATGTTCAAGCAGGCTCGGCCCTTCATACCACTCCATGTTGGCCGACCGGTCGATGACATTGTCGCCATGCCGGGCCGAAATCGGAATGGCCTGCACCGAGGCAAAGCCCAGCGCATCCGCAAACGCGTTGTACTCGTCTCGGATCGCATTGAAGACGCCCTGGTCATAGCCGACCAGATCGATCTTGTTTACCGCCAGCACGATGTGCCGGATGCCGAGCAGGGACGCGATGATCGTATGTCGGCGCGTCTGCGGCAGCAGGCCCACCTTGGCATTGACAAGCACAACGGCAAGATCGGCGGTGGAAGCGCCGGTTGCCATGTTCCGCGTATATTGCTCATGGCCCGGCGTATCCGCCACGATGAACTTCCGCTTGGCGGTCGCGAAGAACCGGTAGGCAACGTCGATGGTGATGCCCTGCTCGCGTTCAGCCTCCAGCCCATCCACCAGCAGCGCGAAATCAAGGTCACTACCGTTGGTGCCGTGCCGCTCGGAGTCCTTCCGCAGCGCCGCCAGCTGGTCCTCGAAGACGAGCTTCGTGTCATAGAGCAGCCTGCCGATGAGCGTGGACTTGCCATCGTCTACCGATCCGCAGGTCAAAAATCGCAGGAGGGTCTTGTTCTGCTGCGCGGCGATGTAGGACTGAACATCCGTCGCCGAGGTTGCATCAATTGGTCTGGCAGCAACTTGCAGCATCAAAAATACCCTTCCCTCTTCTTCTTTTCCATGGAACCAGCTTCGTCGTGGTCGATCAGGCGGCCCTGCCGTTCAGATGACTGGGCGATGAGCATTTCAGCCACGACTTCCTCGAGCGTATCGGCCTCGGATTCGACTGCTGCCGTCAGCGGGTAACAACCAAGCGTGCGGAACCGCACCATGCGCTCTTCGACGACCTCGTCGGGCTGAAGCGGCATGCGATCGTCATCGACCATGATCCATTGCCCGCCACGGTTTACCACCGGGCGGCGTGCCGCAAGGTAAAGGTCGGGGATGGGGATATTTTCCAGCAGGATATACTGCCAGATGTCGAGCTCGGTCCAATTGGACAGCGGAAACACGCGGATGCTTTCGCCCGCATCCACACGCGTATTGTAGATCTTCCACATCTCCGGGCGCTGGTTCTTCGGGTCCCAGGCATGGGCTGCATTGCGGAAGGAAAAGATCCGCTCCTTGGCGCGAGACTTCTCCTCGTCCCGCCTTGCTCCGCCGAAGGCAGCGTCAAAGCCATGCTTTTCAAGCGCCTGGCGCAGCGCCAGCGTCTTCATCACATGCGTATGCAGCCCCGCGCCGTGCGTAAACGGACCGATCCCCTCGCGTACGCCTTCCTGATTGATATGAACCAGAAGATCGAAGCCCCGCTCGGCCGCCATCCGATCCCGAAACTCGATCATCTCGCGGAACTTCCAGGTGGTGTCGACATGGAGAATGGGGAACGGCGGCTTGGCCGGATAGAAGGCCTTCATCGCCAGATGCAGCAGGACGGACGAATCTTTCCCGATGGAATAAAGCATCACGGGCTTGGCAAAATTTGCCGCGACTTCCCGCATGATATGGATCGATTCAGCCTCCAGACGCTGGAGGTGCGTATGTACTGCGCGCATGTGAAGGGACTTCCAAGGCCAGATGAATTTGCCTGGAAGTAAACATGCGAATGAAGCTCCTCTCAAGGAGCCCTGACCCAAGTATAAGCTGGGTTTTGTCTTGTTTTTGCGCCAACGGGAAAGAACGCAGAAGTTCTTTCCCTGAAGCCGCTAGGCGGCGCTGGCTGCCAGCAATCAGCCCTTCACGGCCTCGCGGATGGCGCGGGCGATGCGCTCCTGGTCATCCTGCGTCAGGTAGGGGTGCATCGGCAGGCAGAGGATGCGCTCCGGCAACGTTTCGGAAACTTCAAGTCCGGTCGAAACGCGCGGGAATGCCGAGTAAGCCTTCTGCAGGTGCAGCGACTTCTCGTAATAGATGACCGAAGGAATACCTTCCTGCTGGAGGCGCGAGCGAACCGCATCGCGCTTCGGCGTCTCGATGGCATACTGCGCCCAGGCGGAACGAACGTTGTCCGGCAGCACAGGTACCTTCACCACATCGCCCAGCAGCTCGTTATAGCGCCTGGCCACGTCGGCACGCATGTCCATTTCTTCCGGCAGCAGCTCGAGCTTGAGCAGCAGCACAGCCGCCTGCATCGTGTCGAGACGCGAGTTCAGGCCGATGCGAACATTGTCGTACTGGCTCGAACCCTTGCCGTGAAAAGCGATGGAGCGCAGCACGTCGGCAAGTTCAGCATCGTTGGTGAACATCGCACCGCCATCGCCATAGCAGCCGAGCGGCTTGGCAGGATAGAAGCTGGTGGAGCCAACGTTGCTGAACGCGCCGCACATGGTGTTGTCGCGCTGACCGCCGATCGCCTGCGCGGCGTCTTCGATCACGAAGAGCCCCTCGCGAACAGCGATCGCATTGATCTGGTCATAGAGCGCCGGCTGACCGAAGAGGTCGACCGGAATAATTGCCTTCGGCGTCAGAACGCCTTCGCGGCGAACGTCAGCGATGGCCGTCTCAAGGCTCGCCACATCCATGTTGTAGGTGTCGGCATCGATGTCGACGAAAACCGGCGTCGCTCCGGCGAGCGCTACCACTTCCGCCGTAGCGGCAAAGGTGAAGCTCGGAACGAACACGGCGTCGCCGCGGCCGATGCCGCTTGCCATCAGGGGGATCAGGAGAGCATCCGTGCCGTTTGCACAGGTCACGACGTGCTTCACGCCAACGTAATCGGCGAGCTTCTTCTCGAACTCTGCGACTTCCGGACCGAGGATGTATCGGCCCTCGTTCATCACCTTGACCAGTGCCTTCTCAAGCTTGTCCTGAATACGCGCGCGCTGTGCGCCAAGGTCGATAAACTGCATTCCGATGCCCTCACATAGTCGTCGAGCCGTCCATATGCCCGCACACAATCTTTAGCAACAGAAAGGAACGTTCACTCTGTCGCAGGCGTTGTTACAACTGGTGAATAAGTTGCCAGCGTCATGGAAAGCTGAGACTTTCTTTTGCACGTTTTCGCATCTACACCTGCAGCACCTTACCAAGGAGAGATAGTGTATGGCCGCTCCGTTCAAGGCGTATGATGTGCGCGGGCAGATTCCGCGCGAGTTGAATGTTCCTTTTGCCTATCGCTTTGCCCAGGCGACCAGGCAGACGTTGCAGCCGAAGTCCGTGGTCATCGGACATGACATGCGTATCGATAGCCCCGGTCTGGCCCAGGCGCTGATTCAGGGCTTTCTCGACAGTGGAGTCGATGTGCTCCCGGTAGGCCGCTGCGGCACCGAGGAAGTCTATTTCCACACTGCAGATAGCGGTGCTGATGCGGGCCTGATGGTCACCGCGAGTCACAATCCGGAAGATTATAACGGCATCAAGATGGTGCTGAAGGGCGCTTCCGCCGCCACGCCAGATAACGCGTTCAATGCCATCGAAGCAGCGCTACGCAGCAGTGAGGTTTTCCCGGTCGCCTCAAGCTATGCCGAACGCGGCAAGCTCGCCGACGAAGCCCCACGCGAACGCTATATCGCTCGCCTCCTGGACGAGGTCGCGGGTCTGCCCCTGAAGCCGTTGAAAATCGTCTGCCACGCTGGCAACGGCTGCGCCGGTCCGATCATCGACCTTCTGGAAAAGCACCTCCCCTTCACCTTCATCAAGGTGGACCACGAGCCCGACCCACGCCTGCCGAACGGCATCCCCAATCCGCTGCTTCCAGAAAAGCGCGAAAAGGCAAGCCGCGCAGTCGTCGAGCATGGCGCCGATCTCGCCATCGCCTGGGACGGCGATTTCGACCGCTGCTTCCTTTACGACCACAAGGGCCGCTTCGTTGAGGGCTACTACCTCGTTGGGCTCATCGCCAAGCGTATGCTGGAGAAGGAACCGGGCAGCACGATCCTTTACGACCCGCGCCTGACCTGGAACACGATCGACATCGTGGAAGGCATGGGCGGCAAGGCGCTTGCCTGCCGCACCGGTCACGCCTATTTCAAGCAGATGATGCGAGAGCACAACGCCATCTACGGCGGCGAGATGAGCGCGCACCACTACTTCCGCGATTTCAGCTACTGCGACACGGGCATGCTGGCCTGGCTTGCAGTCGTGGCAGAACTCTCCGCCAGCGGCGAGCGTCTGGCCGATGTGCTGGAAGCGCGCATCGCGGCCTTCCCCTGCTCGGGCGAGATCAACTTCACGGTGGATGACGCCAAGGCAGCGCAGGAACGCGTTGCGGAGCACTTCCAGTCGCTCAACCCGAAGCTGGAGACAGTCGATGGCCTCGGCATGGATTTCGGCGATTGGCGCTTCAACCTCCGCGCTTCAAACACCGAACCGCTGCTCCGCCTCAACGTTGAAACCCGCGCCAACCAGAAGCTTCTGGACGAACGCGTCGCAGAAATCTCGAAGCTGATCACCGGTTGACAGTTCACGCGTCTCTCACCCCCTCATGGTCAGCCTGTCTAACCATGAGGGGGTGCATGGTACGAGCCGCTGAAAATCCCCATCGATCTCCACTTTCCTCCATGTGAATTCGAGCTCTCCAACCCTCTAAGCAGGCTCGCGCAATTCGACCCTGATTTGCAAAAGAAAACGCATGGGATAACACACCGGATACAGGCTCAGACATTTTCGCAAGAGGAGAGCGAATGCCGATACCGGGACGTTTCGAAGGCAGACTGAAGCTGCCTGCCATTGTGGCTCCCATGTTCCTGACCTCCGGTCCGGATCTCGTGGTGGAGGTCTGTCGGTCGGGACTGGCGGGATCCTTCCCGGCGTTGAATCAGCGAACGACCCAAGGCTTTGTCGAATGGCTGAATGAGATCGGGGAGCGGCTTGCTGCCTATCCCGACGCAGCACCCTACGGCGTCAATCTCATCGTTCACCGCTCCAATCCGCGCCTCAACGCCGACCTTGAAATGGTCGTGAAGCACAAGGTGCCCTTCGTCATCACCTCGCTGGGTGCGGTGTCGGACGTGGTTGACGCCGTCCATTCCTACGGCGGCCTCGTCTTCCATGACGTCATCAACCGCCGTCATGCGGAAAAGGCCGCGCAGGCGGGCGTCGATGGCATCATCGCGGTCTGCGCCGGCGCCGGCGGACATGCCGGAACCCTGAGCCCCTTCGCTCTGGTCGATGAAATCCGCTCCGTCTTCGACGGCACCATCATCCTCTCCGGCGCGATCTCGCACGGCAAGCACGTGGCAGCCGGCCAGGCAATGGGGGCGGACCTCGCCTATTTCGGCACACGCTTCATCGCCACGAAAGAAGCCATGGTAGGCGACGACTACAAGGCCATGCTGGTCAAGACGGGTGCCTCCGACATCGTCTATACGCCTGCCATCTCCGGCGTTCATGCTAACTTCCTGCGTCCAAGCATCATTGCTGCCGGCCTTGACCCCGAGAACCTGTCGGCCCACGGCGACCTCGACATGGAGAATGAAGCCAAGGCCTGGAAGAACATCTGGTCAGCTGGCCAGGGCGTTGGCGCCATCCGCGAAATACTGCCCGCCGCCGAGCTCAGCGATCGGCTGATCCGCGAGTATCACGAGGCATTGGAGCAGATGGCGAGCCGCGCAGCCAGCCTCCATTCCGCCGCGGGCCAATGAGCTGAACACGTGGACGGGCTGGCAAAACTCTCCCCGCCCGCACACGACTGACGATCAACATAACGATATAGTCGAAATGAACGAAGCCTTCGCAGCATCTGCGGGACAAGGCATCGCAATGATTTTTTGGAGGCAGCATGAACACCTTGGTCAAACATGTACGCGCGGTAGGAGTTGAACAGTCCGGCATTCGGTGTGCCGCGGTCATCGGCGCGGGCTCCATGGGCTCCGGCATTGCCGCCCAGTTCGCCAATGCAGGCGTTCCCGTCATCCTGCTCGACATCGCAGGCGATGCCCTAAACCGGAACGGCCCGGCAGAGTCAGGCATTGCCCGGCAGCTGAAGGTCGGCGGCTTCATGCATCAGGACGCAGCAAAGCTCGTCCGCGCCGGAAACACGGAAGACGACCTCGGCCTGCTCGCCGAGGCGGACTGGATCATCGAAGCCGTCATTGAACGGCTCGACATCAAGCGCGAGCTCTACCGCCGCATCGCCACCGTCCGCAAACCGGATGCCGTCGTCGCGTCCAACACATCGACGATTCCGCTGGCGCAACTGGTCGAAGGACTGGACAGCGATTTTGCCGCCCACTTCATGATCAATCACTTCTTCAACCCGCCTCGCGTCATGCAGCTGGTTGAGATCGTCGCTTCACCCGAGAACGCCCCCGAGACCGTCGCTCGCATCCGCAACGCCTGCGAAACGGTGCTCGGCAAGACGGTGGTCGACTGCCGCGACACGCCCGGCTTCATCGCTAACCGGATCGGCTGCTACTGGCTGGCGGCAGGCGCTCTTGATGCACGCAAGCTCGGCCTCACCATCGAGGAAGCCGATGCTGTCAACACAGCCTTCGGCATTCCGCGCACGGGCGTCTTCGGCCTTCTCGATCTGGTCGGCCTTGACCTGATCCCCAACATCTGGGGCAGCCTGATGAACACGCTGCCGGCCACCGACGCCATCCATCGGCAGGATCTCCCCGGCGACAGCACGGTGAAGAAGATCCTCGCCGAGGGCCGCTTTGGTCGCAAGTCGGGCGCCGGCTACTACCGTGTGAACCCGGACAAGAGCCGCGAGGCATCCGACCTCGAGACGGGCGAATTCCGCCCTGAAGCACCATTCCCTGCGGCAAACCTTCCGGGCGGCGGCAAGAAGCTCGCTGCGCTGCTCGATGCCGACGACAAATACGGTCGCTACGCCTGGAGCGTCTTCAAGGAGACCCTCGTCTATTCGGCAACCCATGCGCCGGAAATCGCCGGCGACATCGAGGCGATCGATAAAGCCATGGAGCTTGGCTACGCTTGGCGTCAGGGACCCTTCCGCCTCGCCGACAGCTATGGCGCTACCCGCGTTGCCGAACGCTTGCGCAGTGAGGGCGAAGCGGTTCCGGCCCTGATCGACGCCGCTGCTGCCAAAGGCGGCTTCTACGTGGAAGGCAAGCCGCTGAAGAGCAGCGGCGAGCGCGCAACTCAATCCGCTTTCTCCGTCTCGATGCTGGCCGCCGTCAAGGCTTCGTCGAAGCCGATCCATGGCAACGAGGCTGCATCCATCTGGGATCTTGGCGATGGCATCGCCTGCTTCGAGATGCACACCAAGATGAACAGCTTCGCCCCTGCCGCCTTCGACGTGCTGGAATGGGCGATCGAAGAAGGTCCCCAGCATTTCCGTGGCCTCGTAATCGGCAACGACGATCCGCGCGCCTTCTCGGCCGGCGCCGATCTCGGCTTCTTTGCAAAGAAGGTCGAGGAACAGGATTGGCAGGCGGTCGAGGACTATCTCGTTCGCGGCCAGAACCTCTTCCTGCGCTTGAAGTACAGCCCCTTCCCCGTCGTTGCCGCCGCACATGGCCTTGCGCTTGGTGGTGGCTGCGAGTTCATCCTGCATTCGAATGCGGTCGTCGCCCACGCTGAATTCCAGGGTGGCCTGCCTGAGATCAAGGTCGGCCTTGTTCCCGGCTGGGGCGGCTGCACACAGCTGTTGCTGCGCGCCCAGGCGTCCGATCATGAGCCGGCTTCCGCCGCAAAGGCGGCCTTCGACACGATCTTCCCCGGCAACCCGTCGCGCTCCGCACTTGAAGCGCGCGCCAGCGGCATCCTCCAGGCTGACAGCCAGATCGTCATGAACCGCAGCCACCTGATCGGTGCCGCCAAGGTTCGTGCTCTTCAACTCGTGCAGAACGGCTTTTCTGCGCCTGAGCCGGCGCTGATCACCGTAGCGGGCAAGTTCGGCTGGCAAGCGCTTATGGCGGTTGTAGAAGCAGAGAAGGCGGCTGGCCGCCTGTCCGAGACCGACGTTCGTCTCGCAAGCGCCCTGCTGTCGGTCCTCACCGGTGGTGAAGATGGTGACGCTGCGAAGCCGCTCACGGAGGAAGACGTCATGGCGCTGGAGCGCAAGGCCCTTCTCGGCCTCATCAGGACGCCTGAGACCAAGGCCCGCATCGATCACATGCTCAAGACCGGCAAGCCGCTCAAGAACTAAGCCAGATATACCCGCCAGCACCTGAGTTTGGTGTGCATCTTGAACGCTCTCCCGCTTCAGGCAGGGAGAGCGTTGCCAGGACCGCACTATAGGATCATTGCCAACAGATTAAGCAGCCCCACTGAGCACTACCGCCCGGCCCTGCTTATAGAGCTTACAAAATGTTCCGGCTATCTCGTCAGATGAGAAGCCATTGCTCCTGACAAATTGCGCTGCCTGCGTTCCTATCTTGCGCAATCTCACTCGATCATCGCTTAGCTCTTGCAGCAGCTGACTAAGCTCCTCTGCCTGATCGGATGTATTCGCGCTATGCAGAAAGAAGCCAGTCTCCTTATCCACAATCAGCGCCAGACTACCAGGAAACCTGGTAGCGATAGGGACGCAGCCGCACGCCGCCGCCTCTATCAAAATTCTGGGAATCCCTTCATTATATCTGGAAGGTAACACTACGGCGTCCACCTCCGCCAGAAGCGTGCCCATATCTGCGACCCCACCAAGGAAACTGATGTTGGGATGGTTCGACAGCTCCTCAAGTGGCAATGCATCCGGATCCGCTTCCTGGTATCCAGCGACCCAGATCCTGATCTTCTCACTGCGGTTCAATTCCGCGGCAGCAAGAACCACATCCAGGCCCTTTGATCTCAATAGCCGCCCGGCGTAAAGTACTGTAAGCGCTCCTTCCGCCGGCGCCACCTTCCTTGCCGGAAACAGGGAAAAATCTATTCCCGCCCCGTTCGTAACAATTGTCGCTTCGGCGGCCACCAGTTGTCTCGACACCCAGAACTGCTGATCACTAGCCGTTTCGAAAGTGACCACCGCGCCTTTCATGGCCCTGCGGAGCAACCACTGCACGATATTTCTGGTCACCCGGTCTTTTCGTTCTCCACCGTTCTGCGTACAAAACAATCGGCCTAAGCCCGGCACCGTTACAACCATCTGTCCGTTCCAGCCCAGGAGCCTCGCAACTTGCGCAGCCAATCCTCCATAGAGATATGGCTTCAGGCTGATGAAATGGATCGCATCTGGCCTCCTGAATACGAGCAGATGCAGTATCTTCACGAACAGAAAAAAGTCGCTCCAGTGAAGGCTGAAACGTTCGATTCTCGTGTACCGGAACCTGAACGGCAACGGGCTGCTCGGTATCTCACCACCAGCCAGGACAATCACATCCGCTCCCGCGCTGGAAACCGCCCAGATGAGGTGACTCCGGTGATGGACAAAGTACGACAGATCGTTAGGCTCAGGACTCGTTAAATCAAAGCCAGAAGATAACGGCAGCGGCGATGCATATTGCTGAGAAGAAAGTATGCGCACATCGGTCGTAGCGCGTCGCGATGCGCCGCCAGTCCTTGAGTTTGGCGA
>NZ_BMIF01000012.1 GCF_014641695.1 Nitratireductor aestuarii
CTCGCGCTGCTGCGCATGCCACCGGATCGCCGTCGATGGTGCCACGCCGAAACGCGCCGCCGCCGCCCGGCAACTCAGCCCGCCTTCAATCGCAGCCAGAAGCCGAACCCGCAAATCCATTGAGAGAGCGTGACCCATCCATGCCGGCCTCCTTCACCAGCATCGATCCTGAATCAGAAATCAGCCGGCGAGGGAATCCCTCATCGATTCAAAGCGGTCGAAAACCGCTCTAAGGCGCAGA
Source organism: Nitratireductor aestuarii (assembly GCF_014641695.1). Classification (GTDB taxonomy): domain Bacteria; phylum Pseudomonadota; class Alphaproteobacteria; order Rhizobiales; family Rhizobiaceae; genus Chelativorans; species Chelativorans aestuarii. The sequence goes on from NZ_BMIF01000012.1 coordinate 242, forward strand.
AGTCAGGAGACAAGGGTAGGGTGGAGAAGCTGATCTCTATGCTCCTGGACGCGCTGGCCGATCAGGGGTTCGATAAAGATGCCTCATTAGACGTCATCGACGATCTAATCGCGCGCTACACAAAGGGCGGTTGGGATTTCCAACGTAAGACGCACCTGACGTCAGATTGAACGGCTCGGGATATCGAACACTGCAGATCGGTATCGATTCGTCTTTTTTGTGCTTTCCAAATGACTCTTTACAAACGCAGTTTGCCTTCTTCCGTCTGTTTTCCCCCGTTACTTCATCAAACGGCGTTTGCGCATGAATCGCGTTTCCAGGATTTTGGAAGATCGCATCAGGCGCGTATCGGCAGCTTCTTCAATTGCCTTCAAGGCTGCGATTTGTACAACGAACCAGGCGGGGGATTGGCTTCTGTCTGCAATGCGTACGGCTATGGGTATGAACAAGGTCGAAACGGCTTTCGGTGGAATTGGGTGATCAATACCGATGATCCCGAATAGTGGCACTCTTAAAAGCGTTCTTCATGGCTAAACAACACCGGATGCATGCGACCATCCTGACAAAAACATACCAAATCCAGCGCGTTCGTGCTCGTCTCTGAACTCCCTGAGAAACGAGAAAGGATAATAGTACTTGCGGACTCGTGATCCATGACCAAATGCGGTCGGGCGGCACGTCAGTGCGAAATCTTTATCCCAAATCTCTGGTTTTTTGGAACCAGCGCTCTGATCAGCAACTCCCTGTTGGTCAGTTACGGACGTCCATCTATTCACACGCGGAAATCTTCTGACAGTTTCCCACGTACCATCAACCCCCGTAATTTCCCTTCCCGGATCTTCGCATCTGTTCGTTCATATTCGAGAACAAATATCATGAAGTCGCGGACCATTTTTCGCGATAGCGCCCTCATCGACGAGAGAAGACTTTTCACTTCAGCCATGAATGGTGATCTCTCCTCTTCCTCCTCCTCAATAAACTGTTGGAAAGGGTTTGTAGACAGTAGGGTAGCCGGGCTAACTTTCAATGCGTTGGCGATCTTTTCCAAAGATGTTTGCGTATAGGCCGTCTTGCCATTTTCAATATTATTGATGTTGGACTGCGACACACCGATTTTAGTGGCTAATTGTGCTTGGGTGAGTTCGCAATAAATTCTCCATTCCCTGATGTAGTGACCAACTCCTTCTGGTGTCATCGCTGGTACCCTTCACTTTGAATTATCATTATGGAAGATGCAAAAATTTGTTTGACAAATAAAACAGTTCCTGGCAATAGGTCCGCATCGCCAACGGAAAGGGAGAAGCGATGTCAAAAAACAAGCGACGTTTAGTTCCTATTTGCTACGCAGAAAATTCCGCCGAACGGATTCGGCAAGAGTTATACGAAGCAAGCTCATTGCTTCATGATGTCATCGGCGATATTGATGACACTGGCCGCGACACTGTCGCTTATGGCCACAGGGAAATCACCAAGACAGACGTGACTGCTGAGACAGGCAATAAGATTGCCTTGTTGGGCAAGCCCTACTTCATTTCCCATCAGGTCGGCAAAGCCGAAATATCCTTCCCCATAATATAATCGACGTACAACGCTCTACTTGCCTGCATCTGGCCAGATAAGGGTCGGCTTACAGCGAGAGCCGAGCAGGTTCAGTCGGATCGAGACATGAGGCCTTCCCGGATCATGTCCTGACAGATTGTCGTGACGGCAAACTAAGCGGATCAGAATGTAAAGCATTCTGACCATGCGTCTTTGCGCGGAAGTTCGTCCGGTCCTCCGCGCCGAACCGACCATTCATCACACCCTGACTTTGGCAGCGATGGCCCTCGCAACGGCCTCGCTCGCCCTAACCCGAAAAGGAAGAACTCAATGGCAAATGAAATCGCAACCCTGACTACGGAAGAACTGACCCAGCAAGAGATTGTTGACCTCAATATCGCCACCGCAGCCTTGACCGCATTCTGGCAAGCTGTGGAAGCGAACCAGAACTGGTGGCATGACCAGGGCTTTCGTCCGGTAGTCAACTGCTGCGTGCTGAGCGCACTGGCGGTACAGGATATCCTACACGGCATGGGGCATATCGATGCAATTGTGGTCAAATCCGGCTTGCATCTCCAGCGCTTTGAAGGGGGGAAGCCTTATCATTCGGTCACCATCGGTAGCCCTTCCACGCCTAGCCTTCCCGGCCTAGTGAATGCTCATATGGTGGTCAAACTTGGCAACCTTATCATCGATCCCACAATTGGTCAGGTTCGGCGTTCGTGGAATGACATTCCAAAATCTGCAGTGATCAAGACGTATATCGGGTCCGCACGCCGACTTCAGCTTACCGATAAGTGTTCTGTTCATGTTACGGCGCAACACACTCGGCGCAGTTACGATCATGATCTCGTGCTGAGTTACTTCAAACCGTTCCTCACGGTCGATCGGAAGACGCGCAAGTGGCGCACTGCTCCCGACACAAACTACGAGCGACGTGCCCGCTTTGTGGAAACTGCTCTGGCTATCACGAACACATCGACGCGTCTCGCTGCTTAACCATTCAAATTCAAGAAAGGAAAGATTATGATTACTGAAAACAACGTAAACGATTGCGGTATTGATAAAGCCCGCCACGCTTTGGCTGCCCGTATTTTTGAAGATCTGAAGGAGGGCCGGTTCTCTCCGCTGGCGGACGAAGCAGCGGTCGTGAAACATTACAGCCGGTTCCCTTCGGATTCTGCCTGGCAGCAGTTCTTGCGTGCATGCCGCGCGTACTCCACACTCCGCGGGTGCTTGGTACTCGTTGACGACACGAACGAGTGTTTCGTTGACAGCGCCGAAATCAACGGCGAATACGATTTCGAGTTCATGAACGAGTTTGCATGCCGTTCTGCAACGATCTACCGGGACAAGCTGCGCGGGTTGGAAAAGCAGGGGTTGGTTTTGCTGACGGTGTACCTGCTTCCAAGCGCAAACTATGAGAAATTCGCTTGGTCCCATTTCAGTGAGCGCGGCGAGTATGTAGGCGAGATCAAGGTACAGCTCGGTTAAGACGATCGTCTATTTTCTTAAGTCAAGCCCGGGAGCACACTTCGATCGCTCCCGGGCTTTACATCATGACAGATTCGGGCTGACGAGATCGTTCAGAACAGGGGTGACCACGGGTCTTTGACCCGCTGACGAAGAAAATTGGGTGTTCAAGCGTCAGGTCCAGCTTCTCACTGATGGCCCGCGGCGTGATCGGCGGCAACAAGATTGTAGATTTCGTCCGCCCTATTGCCCTTAATCTCACTAATGCTCTCTTCGGCTGCCGCGACAGCAGCAGCTTACGGCAACATACCCTATTGGGCGTATCGCTTCTTTTCTTTCTCTATGGGGCGAAGCTCTCGACGGCAACGATTGCTCAGGGGCTCACGAACTGGAGCCTTCAGTCCCTCTGCCTTCTGTGCACGTTCCTGTTGTTACCCGCGCTGACCTTCGCCATCAGTCCCCTGACGGCGAGCCTGTTGCCTGCCGCCGTCAGTGTCGGGTTCCTCTACATCGGCTGCCTGCCGTCGGAGTTGTAAACGGCAATTCATAAAACTAAAGGTTGACGTACGGGTGGCGCGCCGATATAGTCAATTATCGATCTTTTGCTTGCCGAGTTTTGTCTACTTCGCGATTGGCACCGCGTCTTAAGCGATCTTTTCTTTCAAAAATTGTCGGTTTCACTTGCGTGGTATCGCTACGCGGATACTCAATCTATGCTTTGAAAGGGTTTCTTATGACCAACGGCACAGTTAAATGGTTCAATTCCACCAAAGGCTTCGGCTTCATTCAGCCTGACAACGGCGGCGCTGACGCCTTCGTTCATATCTCTGCTGTCGAGCGCGCTGGAATGCGCGATCTCGTCGAAGGCCAGAAAATCGCCTTCGATCTTGAGCAAGACATGAGATCGGGCAAGATGTCGGCCTGCAATCTGCAAGCTGCTTAAAGCTGGCTGCTTCCCTTTGACCACGGATGTACTGGCACTGCTGGAAGCGCGTTAAGATCTTGAGGCCAGGCGGTTTGCCTGGCCTTTTTCATTTAGCCCCAAGCAACGCCGCAATGCTGGCGTTGCCTACTTAGGAACAAGATTTGAGAAACTCTCTAAACAATGATTTCACCGACAGACGTTCCACTGCTGCGGACGCAAAGGCCAATCTCCTTAGCGCCTACCGTGCCGCCAAGGAGATCTCCGAGCCAACGCGTCTCGCCAGGCAGGCTGAGCGAATTCTGATTGTGGAAGCTCGCGAGGCACGAAAAGCTGAGCGCGACAGACTGAAGTCTGAAGAGATGGCACAGGCGGAAGCCATGATTGCCGCAGAGAAGGCGCAGGCCGACGCAGCCGAGGTGGCAGAAATAGAAGCCCGCAAGAAAGCCGAGAGCGCTCGCATCGCGCGGGTCGTGGAAGATGAGGCGGCAAGAAAAGCTGAACGCGATCGGCGGTATGCGGCCCGCAAGGCCAGACAGGCGTAGACTAAGTCGTGCGCAAACTTCCGCTCGGGGCTGCCCCTATGCGGCGAAGAACAGAGATATTGTTGCGGATAAGTTGACAGCCTTCCAGATCGTTGAGCCGCAGCGCTTCGCCTGGAACGTCCCCGCGGCAATACTCGCGATAGCAGTGCACAGTCCGCGTAGCGGGCGCTCGACATCGTGAGTTGGGCCTGCGGCAGATAAAGCAGATCGTGCGTCGGAAAGTCGATACGGATCTGCAGCGAGCTAGCTGTAGCGTTTGGGTTGTCCATCATCTTCAAACCAGTCGAACGGATTATCTGACATGTTGACGATGATGCTTTTGATCTGCGTATATTCTTCGTAAGCCGGTATTCCGTTCTCACGTCCGATGCCGCTCATCTTAAATCCGCCCCAGGGCGATGCAGGGTCGATACGGTGGTGATCGTTGATCCAGGTAATGCCGCAATCCAATCGGTGAGCAACGCGATGGGCGCGGGCAATGTCACGGGTCCAGATGCTTGTTGCGAGTCGAAACACCGTGCCGTTGGCGATCGATATGGCTTCTTCTTCGCTGTCAAACTTCATTACACAGACGATCGGGCCGAAGATCTCCTCTTGAGCGATCCGCATCTGAGGCTGTACCACCGTAAAGATCGTAGGCGGGAAGAAGTAGCCATTCTAGGACGCGGGTGGTTCAAGTGCTGCGATCCAGCAGGTCATCGCGGGCAACGCTGACGCCGCCCTTCCTGCCCCCAGCGCTTTCCTGAATGCGGTCGCACAAGGTTACGATCTGCGTTGGATATACTCTTACCAGTACGCCAATATCTTCACGTTGGCCGCCACGGAGGCGTCGGGCATCACGACTATCCAGGACTTGAAGGGAAAGCGGGTTGGCGTCTCTGATCTCACTGGTGGTGAAGTGCCGCTGGTCCGGGCGGTTCTGGAGGAAGCAGGTCTTTCGCAGGGCGCTGACGTGCTGCTGGTACCGGTGGGCGATGGTTCCGCACTGACCATCGAGGCTTTGCGGAACGGCCAGGTTGATGCCTACTCATCCAACCTTTTCGATATAGCGGCTATCCAGGCGCAAGGCATTGGAATGGTGACGATCCTCCCGCAGGAGGCACAGGATTTCTCCGCCAATGGTGTCGTTGTTTCGGCGCAGATGCTTGAGGATAATCGCGAGAAGCTGGCTGGCTTCCTGCGTGCCGTTGCCAAGGGCGTCGTCTACGCCGCTGCCAATGACGAACGCGCCTTTGCCCTCGCGGCGGATATCCGGCCTGAGGAATTTGAGGACAAGGCAATCGCTCGGCCCAGTTGGGATGTGGCCCGTCGGCTGAAGACGCCGCCGGCTGCTCTCGAAGATGCGAGGCTCGGCTCACACTACCTGGACGGTTTCCAAGCCTATCATGACTTCCTGCGTCAGGGAACGGAAGAGAAGGTGCGTTGCCTGTAGATGTGGATCTCTCCAAGGCACTTGACGTGTCATTGATCGACGCCGCCAACGACTTCGACAAGGCCGCTGTGGAATCTGCACAATGATGGTTGAGCCGATCAGGGAGACTGCGTCGCCGATAGTGGCGGCGCAGGACGCACGCCCACCGGTTATAGAGATCAGTGCGCTGGGCAAGACTTTCACGCTCGACTCCGGTCCCGTCGTTGCTCTGGAAAGCGTTGATCTGACCATCCGGAAAGGTGAATTCATCTCCTTTGTGGGTCCGAGCGGATGTGGCAAATCAACATTGCTCAACATGGTTGCAGGGCTTCTGTCGCCCAGTCAGGGTGAGGCGACACTGAACGGCGCGCGTATTGACGAGCCATCGCGTCAGGTGGGTTTCATGTTTCAGACTGCAGTGCTGCTTCCTTGGCGCACTGTCGAAGAAAACGTCCTCATGCCTGCGGAAATTTTTGGCACGAAGACGCAGGCTTTGCGCGAGAAGGCACGCTCGGTGCTCGAAGCCGTGGGTTTGGGCGAATTCTTGAAGGCTTATCCTCAGCAGCTGTCTGGAGGAATGCAACAGCGCGTCTCGCCCCGGACGCTCACCTCCGAACCGGACGTGCTGCTGATGGATGAGCCGTTTGGCGCGCTTGATGAGTTTACCAGGGAGGCGATGAATATGGAATTGATGCGGATCACGCAGGCCGCTGGCATCACGGTGCTCTTCGTAACCCACAACATCACAGAAGCAGTGTTCATGGCTGACCGGGTGGTAGTGATGACGCCCCACCCGGGCAAGGTCTCCGGAGTGGTTGATGTCGATCTGCCCCGCCCGCGCGACATCGGACAGATGCAGGAGCAGAGATTTACTGATCTCATGTTCAAGGTAAGAGGAATACTGGGTCATGGCTAAGTCAGCAGCCCTGCAAATGGGGCAGCAGGTCGGTGCGTCGTTCCAGAACGGAAAAAAACAGGAAGATCTGCGGTATCGCCTCTATTCCTTGGCGATCATCATAGTCATCCTGGCCGTATGGGAGATTGCGCCAAGGCTGGGTCTGGTTTCACCGATCATCCTTCCATCCTTTACCGCAGTGGTCGGAGCTCTGATCTCGTTGATGCAGCAGGACTTCTTCCTGCGTCATTTCAGCGTGACCCTAACCGAGATTGTGGTGGGCTTTGTGCTGGGTACTTCGATTGGACTGGTGCTGGGCATCGCCCTTGCTGTCTGGCCGGCCGCCAAACGCATTGCGTACCCCTTCGTGGTCGGGTTTCAGGCAATTCCGAAGATCGTCTTTGCGCCCCTCTTCATCGCTTGGTTTGGCTTCGGGATGAGTTCCAAGGTTGTCATGGCCGTGGTCGTCTCGTTCTTCCCTGTTCTAATCAATACGATGGTCGGGCTTGAAAGCGTTCCCGCAGAAGCGCGCAAGCTGATGCGCTCGATCAAGGCAACGCCCCTGCAGACGTTCCGCAAAGTCTCGCTACCCCACGCACTCCCGGTGATCTTCGCTGGTGTCAAGGCGGCCCTGACATTCGTCGTTATCGGCGCTATCGTCGGCGAGTTCGTTGGCGCCTCCGAAGGCCTCGGGTATCTCGTTGAGCTCTACAAGAACCAGCTTCGTATTGACCGGGTGTTTGCTGTTATCGTGATACTGGCAGCTATTGGAGCCGGCGGGTATTTCCTGCTTGAATGGTTGGACCGCAAGCTGATCTTCTGGCGCAGTGATGTTGAAGGAAAATAGGGTCGCCATGAAGCCGAATGTCAAAGTCATCGTTATTGGTGGCACCATAACAATGACGCCACAGAAAAGCGGGGGCATCGCGCCCTCGCTTACCGGCGAGGACCTGATCAGCGCCATACCCCAGCTCGTTGAAATCGCCACTGTGGATGTCATTACACCGTTCCTCGTGCCCGGGGCTTCGCTTACGTTCGAGCAGATGAGCAGGGTCGCTGTTCTGATCAAGGCGTCAGCGCACGGAAACGTCGATGGAGTGGTCATTGCACAGGGGACTGACACCATTGATGAAACAGCCTTTTTGCTGGACCTCGTGGTGGGGGCGGGTGATCCCACCCTCGTCGTCACCGGCGCCATGCGTGGTGCCACCGCGCCCGGCGCAGATGGACATGCAAACATCGTTTCTGCGATTACGGTTGCCGCGTCCGCCAGAGCCAGAGGACTGGGAACCCTGGTGGTTCTCAACGACGAGGTGCATGCCGCCTGTTTCGTGCAAAAGATGGATACGGGCTTGCCGTCTGCTTTCATGTCCCCCGGCATAGGCCCAATCGGTAGCGTCAGCGAAGGCAGGTTTCGTCTGCACACCAAACCAGCCATATCGCGCCCGAAGACACTTGATCGTCTGGCTGCTGCGCCGGTTGCAATCGTCAAGACCGGTCTGGGCGACGATGGACGCCTCTTGGATGTCCTGCCTGAACTTGGCTTTCGAGGTGCAATTATCGAGGCGACCGGAGCAGGACATGTCCCCCAACAGATCGTCGAGCGACTTGCAAAACTCGTGGAATACATGCCGGTAGTACTGGCCACCCGCGTTCCAGCAGGTCCCGTGTTCAACGCCAGCCACGGCTTTCCTGGTTCCGAGATGGACCTGATTGGCCGTGGCTTGATCCCGGCAGGCCTACTGCCGCCTCACAAGGCGCGGCTCCTGCTCGCCTGCCTGGTGGGATCGGACCTTTCCCTCGATGAGATAAAGGCCCAGTTCAGGGTCTTCGCTTGAACTCTGGGCACAAATTGGGACAAAGCCATGACTGAAATCGATGCTGAGCGTATAAGCCGCCGACTTCCATATGAGCCGATAGCCACCCGACCGAAGCTCAAATTGCCTGACGGCAAACGGGTAGCGGTATGGACCATCGTGAATGTTGAAAACTGGTCTCCGGCCGCAGCGATGCCGCGCACTGTTCTGCCGCCTCCGATGGGACAACCTCTATTACCGGACATACCCAACTGGGCCTGGCATGAATACGGCATGCGGGTTGGCTTCTGGCGCTTTGTCGAAGCTTTGCGTGAACGCGGCCTGAAGGCAAGTTTTGCGGTCAATGGGACCGCGTTCAAGATCTACGAAGCTGCATGTCAGGCGGCCCTCGACGCCGGTTGGGACTTCGTTGGTCATGGCTTCATCCAGCGTCCCATGCATAAGGTTGAAGATCAGAAGAAAGCAATTGCCGACACGATCGAGGCAATTCGCGCCTTCACCGGCAAGCCGCCGCGCGGCTGGGAAAGCCCAGGTCTGACCGAAACCGAAGAGACCCTGGACCTTCTTGCGGAAGCAGGCATCGAATACGTCTGCGACTGGTGCCTGGATGATCAGCCGGTAAGCCTGGCAACGCGGGCTGGCCCGATCGTGTCAGTACCCTATACAGTTGAAATAAATGACGTCGTGCTCACCGCCATTCAGGGTCATCGCTCCGATGAAATATATCGGCGCGGCGTCGATCAGTTTGATAGGCTCTACGCTGAAGGCCGTGAGAATGCACGCGTCATGGGGATCTCCATTCACCCCTATCTCACCGGCGCACCACACCGGATCAAGTATCTCGAGATGTTGTACGACTACATACTGGGTCATGCAGATGTTGCTATGATGACCGGTGCTGAGATCCTGGATTGGTACAAGGCCACTGCTCGGCAAGGCGTGTAAGGCTCTGCCCTTCAGAAGCGTATAGTGCTGTGGGGCTCGTTGCATATGTCCCACCGCTTACTTGCTAGCTGAGGTGGTAAAGGCGAATTCCCTGTGAGCTAAGCTCAGAAGCGTTCTGCGGAAGTGGAGCATAGGGCTTAGTTCAAAAGATGCTCCCGCTTCAGCTAGATCTGCCTGGGCTCTTAAGTCGCCTTGCCCCATCCCACATAATCGCTACTCACATGGTTTCAGAAAGCAGCTCTGCCGCGTTGTCTCCGCAGCGCGCGCATGGGTGAGTTTGGAGACGTATATCGGATGCATGATCTCTTGGTGCTTGGTGTAGCGGCATTTGCGGCCGGGGTTTTGAATACGATCGCGGGTGGCGGTACGTTTTTGACCTTCCCGGCGCTGGTCTTCACGGGCGTGCCGGTCGTTTCTGCCAATGCCACCAGCACTGTTGCCGTCTTTCCCGGCTATCTCGGCGGTGCGCTCGGTTTTCGTCGTGAGATCGCCGAGCTCGAGAACCCGTTTCTCGTCAAGGTTATCCTTGCAACGATGGTAGGCGGTCTCGCCGGCTCGCTGCTTCTGCTTGTCTCCTCCAATGATGCGTTTTCAGTCGTGGTGCCCTTCCTGCTGGCTGCCGCTACCCTTGCCTTCGCGTTTGGCGACCGCATCCGGACATGGGCTGAAGCAAGGAAAATGAATGCTGCCGAGAGCATCGGCACGACGCTCGCTTCGGTTTATGGCGGCTATTTCAATGGCGGGTTGGGGATTATCCTTCTGGCGCTATTCTCGCTGTGGGGGATGCGTGATCTCCACCAGATGAACGGCTTGAAAACGCTCCTATCCTTCGTCCTCTCAGCCATTTCGGTCGTGACCTTTGCCGTAGCCGGAATCGTGGAGTGGCCGCAGGCATTGCTGATGATGGTTGCTGCGACCGCCGGCGGCTATGCCGGTGCGCCCTTGGCGCGCATTCTGCCGCGCGCGGCAGTGCGTGCGACGGTCATTGTGGTCGGCGCCGGCATGAGCGCGCTCTTCTTCCTCCGTCTTTTTGCATGATCGCAAGCGAAGGCGCTGCTGCGCGACGGAGTAACCGTCTTCTTCATTGTAGCTAGAGTGTGGAATTATGGTCATGGCCGAGGCGTTTGCCTGCTTCTGTCAGCCGCTCGGGATACGGAATTGAAAAGTATTGAGCCCCTCGGTCGGGAGCGTGCGCTCGTTTGCGCGTTCTGGGATGCATAAATCGGCTAGCTAGTAGTTCCAGGATGACACATTGCCCGCCTGCCTCATCTGATCACGCAACTGGATCACGCAGTCGATTTCCTATCTTGGTCGGGTGAGATGCCCATTACCGTCAACTGGCGACTACGGGAACTACTTGCAGGTCCGCTGCTCCGCCAACTCATGGAGTGAGTGGATTGCTTTTGGTTCGCTGCAACAGGCCATCTTCACTAAGCGCTTCCACCGTTGATCATGCGGCCTCGCCAGCCGTGCCATACGATCGACTGGGCGCTACTTCGGTCGACGAACGGCTCTCACCATTCCGCTGTTTCCGCCTCCGCAGAAAAAGCGTTCCCCGCCATCACCCTCCAGGCCGGAAACATGGGTACCGTCAGGCATGTCCAGCCGTTCAAGCACTTCACCCGTTTGTGGGTCGATACGGCGCAGATCGCTTTCGTCGCCTTCCCACGTGCCATGCCACAGCTCGCCATCGATCCAGGTCACGCCCGTAACGAACCGGTCGCTTTCGATCGTGCGCAACACCTTACCGCTCTCGGGATCGACCTGATGGATCCTGCGGCCGCGGTGTTGACCAACCCAGAGCGATCCTTCGGCCCAGGCCAATCCTGAATCGCCGCCCTCGCCAGGCGCTGGTATCGTGGCGATCACCTGACCGGTCCAGGGATCGATCTTGCGGATCATGCCGTCTCCGATCTGGAACAGGTACTTGCCATCGAATGCCGTCCCTGCATCGGCGGCGACATCGATCGATTGCACGATCTCTCCACTCTCGGCATCAAGAGCGTTCAGCTTTTCGCCGGTCGCAAACCAGATGCGACTACCGTCAAAGGTGACCCCAGCGATGTGATCCGCATCGGGAAAGGGACCGTACTCCCGGATGACTTCGGCCTTTGCGTGTTTCATGGCCCCATCCTAGCCGGAAAACTCCGTAATGGGGAGCAACAAGCTTGTCGGGAATCCAGGGACACCGGATGTGATCCAGCGGCGGGCCCGCCCGCGCCCGAAGGCTGCGACCTTGCCTAGGTTGGCAAGCTCTTCCAGCGCCCGCTGGACGGTACGCGGGCTCACGTTCAACGCCAGCGCCAATGCTGAGCTTGACCAGGCTTCGCCATCGCTGAGCAGCGCCAGCACCTTTCCGTAATCACTTTCGACTGGCGGTGTCAGAACGCCGACCTCAGCTCCCGCGTGGGCTGCAGGACGAAACCGCGCCTGGTCGCCCGCAGCGTCGCCAGCGGTTTGATGGCCTCCCGCAGGCGGGCGATTTCGACCCGCAGTCGCGCACGGTGCGAGTCGTCGGCGTGCCGTGCCCCGAAAGCCTGGTTGAGCAGCGTTTCGCGCGCCACATCCCCGGGCCACTCTGCTGCGAGCGCCCGCACGAGCGCTAACAAGACGGGACGGGTGGAGAGCGAAACCACCTTTCCGCCAGCGCGCACCACATTGCGGCAGGCATCCACGACAAGCGTTTCCGAAGCAAATAGTCGCTCCACTTCTTCCAGAGCGAGGAGCCGTTCGACGTCACGACCGACGAAGCGAGCCGTCGGTGCATGGAATGCCTGCACTGCCTGCTCGACCTCAGCCTGCAACGAGGGAATGCGAGCGGCTTCCGCCCCCAGCCTCGCCCGTTCCAGGGCCGCTCTGGCCGGGCCTGTTCTGACCTGCCGGATGGCTATGCCCGCGCGCACCAATTCGTACCCCACCCGCGGAACACGCGGAAGCTGACCGGCATCAATCGCATCGAGCACTCGTTCAGCCTCATCGAGGCGGCCGATCAGCAGAAGGTGCCGTGCTTCAAGGTAGCCGGCGTGCGCCCCATTGGTTCGATCGCCATATGCGTCAAGCACCGCGTGCGATTTTTAGAGCATCTGCAAGGTTCCGCCCAGATCGCGCAGTACCAGCGCGATTTCTGCCTCCGCGACGGCACAACGGGCACGGGGTAGGGGGTCTCTGGGGCCGAATGCACGCGCTGCCCGTCGCAGAAGCTCCAGCGCACGGGCGAGATCGCCGAGTTGCGCCATCGCAATGCCCCGCAGAGCCAACGCCGGCGGGTCATCGCGCAAGGCAATCCGTTTCAGCGCTGCAAGTGGGTCACCCTTCGAGAGAGCATCTGACGCGGCACTGATCATTGGGTCCATCGAATCCCGTCACATTTGTAACTCTCACCCGCCCCTGATGCTCGGCTAGCCTCCTTATACCGCACTTAACGGGAGGAACGGAAATGAGTGGTCAGACAGGATCATTCGATTCATCGCCAGTACCAGCCCGGTGGCTGGGTCTCGCGGCCATGCCGACCTTCGCACTGATGGCCTGCATGACTGCGGTCGGCTCATCCGACATATCTCTGTGTTCAGTAACGCCCGCCTTTTTTCCGATCAACGAAATGGCGTTCATGTATGTGCTGATGTGCGTCTTTCACCTGTCGCCATGGCTGAACTTGATTTCTGCCCGTTCGCGGTTCTCCCACATCCTTACCACGCAAAGACCAGGAGACTGAGAATGCAACACGCTGTTGTTACACGCGATGAGTGGCTGAATGCCCGCCGCGAAATGCTGAAAGCCGAGAAGGAACTGACGCGTCTAGGCGACAAGGTCACCCGTGAACGTCTGGCACTTCCCTGGGTGCGTATCGGCAAGGAATATGTGTTCGACACATTGGAGGGGCGGCGTGGGCTGGCTGACCTCTTTGACGGCCGGTCGCAACTTCTGGTCCAGCACCTCATGTTCGCGCCGGGGCGGAAGGAAGCGTGCCCGAGCTGCTCGTTCATGGCCGATCACATTGATGGCATGAACAGGCATCTGGCGCATCACGACGTCACCCTGATCGCCGTATCGCGGGCGCCGCTTGCGGAGATCGAGGCCTACCGCAACCGCATGGGCTGGCAGTTCACATGGGTGTCGTCCTTTGGCAGCGACTTCAACTACGACTTCCGCGTCAGCTTCACACCGGAGGAGATCGCCAGTGGACATATCGACTACAACTTCGGCGAATGGGCCCACACCGGGGAGGAGTGGCCCGGGGTCAGCGCCTTCTATAGGGACGACGCAGGCGAGCTGTTCCACACTTACTCGACATACGGGCGCGGCGTCGAGGTGATGATGGGCACCTACAACATGCTTGATCTCGCACCCAAGGGGCGCAACGAGTCCTCAGGCATGGACTGGGTCCGCCGCCACGATCGCTACGAGTAGTTCTCCTGGAAGCAGGAGGGCGGTCGGTGCGCTGATCATGCTGGCGGGCATCTATTATGGTGCTGCCTATGGCGGCTCGACCACAGCCATCCTAGTGAACCTGCCCGGCGAGGCGTCCTCCGTGGTGACGACCATCGACGGTCACCAGATGGCAAAGCAGGGCAGGGTGGGGCCAGCGCTTGCTGCTGCCGCCATCGGCTCGTTCTTCGCCGGTTGCGTCGGCGTTCTTGCCATGGCCATCTTTTCGGGCCCGATTGCGCAGGTCGCCTTCAAGTTCGGCCCGGCCGAATATTTCTCGCTTATGCTGCTCGGCCTGGTGGGCATGGACGTCAATTCCGGCGTCGTGCGCTTTTCCTTCGGCAGCACGGCGCTTTGGGAAGGCATCGACTTCATCGTCATCACGATAGGCATTTTCGCATTCGCCGAGATCGTTACCACGCTCGAGCGAAAATCTTCGAGCGATGCGGTGGTCGCACCCATAAAAACCCTCATGCCGACGCGCACCGATATCCGCCGGATGACGCCCTCCATCCTGCGCGGCTCGGCGCTGGGATCGGTGCTTGGCATTCTGCCGGGCGCGGGCGTTTCGCTGGCCTGTTCTTTGCCTACAGCCTCGAAAAGAAAGTCTCGAAATACAGTGACGAGTTCGGCAAGGGCGCCATAGAAGGCGTTGCTGGCCCTGAATCGGCAAACAATGCCGCGGCCCAGACCTCCTTCATCCCGACGCTGACCCTCGGTATTCCCGGCAGCGCCACCATGGCGCTGATGCTGGGTGCGATGGTGATCCACATCCAGCCGGGCCCGCAGGTGGTCACGCGCAATCCCGATCTTTTCTGGGGCCTGATCGTCTCCATGTGGATCGGCAACCTCTTTCTGATCATCCTCAACCTGCCGATGATCGGCATCTGGGTTCGCCTGCTGCGCATACCCTATTCGATGCTGTTCCCGGCGATCCTCGTCTTCTGCTGCATCGGCGTCTATTCCGCCTCCTACTCGCTGCTCGACGTCTATATGGTGGCTGGTTGCGGTGTGGTCGGCTATGTGCTGGCAAAGCTCGACAGCGAGCCGGCACCGCTCCTGCTGGGCTTCGTATTGGGGCCGATGATCGAGGAATATTTCCGCCGCGCGTTGGTTCTGTCGAACGGCGACTTCACAATCTTCGTCTCCCGCCCGCTCTCGGCTTTCCTGCTGGCGATTGCCGCCGGCATGATCGTCTTCGCCGCCCTACCTCACCTGCGCGATGCCCGCCTGGAAGCCTTCGCCGAGGACTGAGCGGCTTGCTCGGCGACATTCGCGAGGCGGCGTTGATCGACATGGCCAAGCGCCGCGCCGCGTCTCAGAGAAGCGCGGCGTTGCGCTGGTTGTGGATGCCCCAGGCTGCGGCTTGACCGCTTCAGTCGATGATAACGTCAGAGCCGAGCTGGCGAAGCCTCTCAAGCCCTTGCCGCATGTTTTGGATTTGCTCGGGCGAGTGTCCCTGCCAATGCAGCACCTCGGCGATAACCTTGAGAGGTTTTCTCGAGCGGTATGACCGTGTCGGGTTTCCCTGGAATTTCTTGTCGGTCAGGTTTGGATCGTCTTCGTAAGGGTCAGTCGCTTCGACCAGATAAACCCGTTCTCGGCCCTCGCCAGCTGCAAGCTCTGCTCCCCATATTGCAGCGTCCAGTGTAGAAGTAAAATAAACCCAGGAAAGAGTGGTTTCCTTCAGGAAATTGGAAGCATATCCGACCTCTATGAGGTCTCCGATCTTCAGATCAGCTTTTGTTCCATGAAGAAACGCTGGAGAAAATGGAGTTGGTGAGAGAGACATGAGATCCTCGTGGTCAACTTGCTGTCTGGGCGGGTCGGGAGGGCTGTCTTGTGTCTATCGGTTAGAAATAAAGCTGTTTTTGGAAGCCACGTTCCTCAAGAAGCACAATTGTATGCTGTTTGCGATAGGCTTTGGATGCAGACCTCGAAGACCTGCCAAACAGCCCGAAACTGATGGGCCCCTCAATCCAACATTGAGGGGCCCTAGGATGTTTTAGATCTGCATCAGGAAAGCTGGCTGCAGGCTTTCTTGATACGCTCCATCGCTTCGGCAAGGTCCTGCTTCGACGTGGCATAGGAAATGCGGAAGTAAGGCGAAAGTCCGAAGGCCGAACCCGGCACGACCGCCACATGTGCCGTTTCCAAGAGGTAGTCGGTGAAATCGACGTCGGTCTCAATCCGGCGACCGGCTGGCGTTGTCTTGCCCAGCATCCCGGCACATCCCGCAAAGGTGTAGAACGCACCTTCTGGCGTGCGGCACTCAATGCCCGGGATGGAGTTCAAGGCTTCAACGACAAAGTCCCGTCTCTCCTTGAAGCTCTGTTGCCGCTCTTTCAGGAAATCCTGCGGGCCGTTCAACGCTGCAACGGAAGCGGCCTGACTGACCGAGCTCGGGCATGACGTGGCCTGGCTCTGGATCACCGCCATCGCCTTGATCAGCTCCTTCGGACCACCAGCATAGCCGATACGCCAACCGGTCATCGCATATGCCTTGGAAACACCGTTTACCGTCAGCGTGCGATCCTTGAGGTGAGGGGCGATAGCGACAGGGGTCACAAAAGCAAAATCGTCGTAGACGATGTGCTCGTACATATCGTCCACCATCAACCAAACATGCGGATGGCGTTCCAGCACCTCTATAAGCGGCAGGTAATCGTCACGGCTATAGGCGGCGCCCGACGGGTTTGATGGTGAGTTCAGCAATACCCATCGGGTCTTCGGCGTGATGGCAGTTTCAAGCTGCGCCGCTGTCAGGCGGAAGCCCGCATCTGCGCTGCACGGTATAAGCTTTGAGACACCACCGCAGATCTCGACGATGTCGGAGTGTGAAGTCCAGTATGGCGTTGGGATGATGACTTCGTCGCCTTGGTCCAGCGTCGCCATGAAGGCGTTGAACAGGATCTGCTTTGCGCCCGTTGCGATGGTGATCTCATCGAGTGCGTAGTCGATCCCGTTTTCCCGCGCGAACTTACCCTTTACCGCCTGTTTCAGCTCAGGAGTGCCGTCCAGCGCGGTATACTTCGTATCACCGCGATCGATAGCTTCCTTGGCTGCAGCCTTGATGTGGTCCGGCGTGTCAAAGTCGGGTTCACCTGCACCCAGTACGATCACCGGGTGCCCCTCTTTCTTCATCGCGCTGGCCCGGGCTCCAATTGCCAGGATTTTCGACACGCCCACGCTTGCAATGCGCGAGGCGGGCCGAAAGATGGCGTCCGCAGCGGAAATATTCGAGGCTATCTTATTCACGTCTCTTTTCCGCCTGCTCGATCTACTCGATGTCGAACGTCACACCCTGTGCCAGCGGCAGCTGGGTCGAGTAGTTGATCGTGTTGGTCGCACGGCGCATGTAGGCCTTCCAGGCGTCAGAGCCGGACTCACGGCCGCCGCCCGTTTCCTTCTCGCCGCCAAATGCGCCACCGATCTCCGCACCGGACGTGCCGATGTTCACATTGGCGATGCCGCAGTCCGATCCCGCAGCGGAAAGGAAGGTCTCCGCCTCCCGCACGTTGAGCGTGAAGATGGAGGAGGAGAGGCCGGCCGCAACGGCGTTCTGCATCTCGATCGCGTCTTCCAGCTCGCTGTACTTCACCACATAGAGGATCGGCGCGAAGGTCTCTTCCAGCACGGGACCGCTGTGCGACGGCATCTCGACCAGCGCTGGGCGGACGTAGAAGGCGCTGTCCGGACCGGCGTCCGCGACGCGCTCGCCACCCGTTACCTTGCCGCCCAGCTCACGAGCTTCAGTGAGCGCCTTCTGCATTCCGTCAAAAGCCGAGCGGTCGATCAGCGGACCGACGAGTGCCTTGGTCTCCAGCGGATTGCCGACGGTCACGTTCTCGTATGCCTTGATCAGGCGCGGGACGAACGCGTCATAGATGCTCTCGTGGACGAAGAGGCGGCGCAGCGTGGTGCAACGCTGGCCAGCCGTTCCCATCGCGCCGAAGGCAACAGCCCGCAGCGCCATGTCGAGATCTGCCGATGGGCAGACGATGCCGGCGTTGTTGCCGCCGAGCTCCAGGATGGAACGCGCAAAGCGCTTGGCAAGCCGTGGGCCAACCTCGCGACCCATACGGGTCGATCCGGTTGCCGAGACCAATGCCACCTGCGGATGGTCCACCAGCACTTCGCCAATGGCACGGTCGCCGATCAGCACCTGCGAGAGTGCGGCCGGTGCATCGCCGAAGCGGGCAAGCGCGCGCTCAAAGATAGCCTGCGAGGCGAGAGCGGTGAGCGGCGTCTTCTCCGACGGCTTCCAGACGACCGGATTACCGCAAACGAGGGCCAGGGCGGCATTCCACGACCAGACAGCAACGGGGAAGTTGAAGGCCGAGATGATGCCGGTGACACCCAGCGGATGCCAGGTTTCCATCATGCGGTGGCCCGGACGCTCGCTCGCGATCGTGAGGCCGTAGAGCTGGCGAGAAAGGCCAACTGCGAAATCGCAGATGTCGATCATCTCCTGCACTTCGCCGAGACCTTCCGACGGGATCTTGCCTGCTTCGATGCTGACGAGGCGGCCGAGATCCTCCTTGGCGGCGCGCAGCTCTTCGCCCAGCAGACGGACCAGCTCGCCACGGCGCGGTGCGGGAACGAGACGCCAGGCTTTGAACGCCTCATGCGCTGCCTCGATCATCTGCGCGGCTTCCGCTGTCGATGCGCTCTTCAGCTCGGCGATCTGCTCGCCCGTGACCGGGCTGTAGCTTGCCATGTCGCCACCCTTCCAGGCGGAGTCCGCGACGCCCAGCCGGTCCAGGATGCGCGCTGTTTCCTGCTTTACGTTGAGGGTAACGCTCATTTTCATCTTCTCCGTAGTCTTAAAGTATTGCGGCTGTCTTCGACGCCGGCGTTCCGAATTCGACCGACCCGAGTAGGCCGGGCGACGTGATGGATTTAAACTCTGCCCCGAGCCTCTGCAGCTCGGCAGGTGTGTAGTGATTGTAGAAGGCCTGGTTCTTCCGTCCAATCGCGTGTTCGGCGCTGAAGCTACCGTGAAAGTCCTTGACGCAGACGTCAACAACCCATGCCCGCAGACTGTCCTCAAAGGTCGGGTCGGCTGCGCGAGGGTCATCGCGAGGCACAACCAGGTTGAAGTGGACGCCTCCATCGCCGATATGCCCGAAATCGCAGATCTGCACGCCCGGGAAACGCGATGGCATATGCTCCTTCATGTGATCCAGGAAGCGCATGACGTCGGCCCGCCGGAAAGCCAGATCGAAGGCGATCAATCGCCCGGAATTCTTGACGCCTTCCGAAAGCGCGTGCCGAAGCGCCCACACTTCGTGCGGCTTGCCGATGACCGCATCGGCGAGAAGTGCATTTTCGCCTTCCCAGATCGAGCCAAGCACCTCTTCCAGCATCTGGTCGAGCGGCTGTTCGCCCTTCAGAGGCGCGTTGCTGCGCGAGATCTCAAGCAGGAGTGAGAAGGGAGGAATGGTGCCTGCCTGGAATGGATTGCGCAGCGACGGTACATGGTCGAGCGCTGCGCGCACGGCATTATCGGACATGCCTTCAAGTGCCGAAAGCTGAGAACCCAATGCCTCTTCGAGCGCCAGCAACAGTTCCGGAACATCCTTGGGATCAGATGGCACCAGGATCGCTGTCGCCGTCTGGCGCGGCAGCGGTTCGAGGTTCAGCACACATTCGGTGACGACGCCGTAGGCGCCCGAGGTGCCGATGAAGATCTGTTTCCAGTCGACGCCCGTGTTGTTCTTGCGCAACGAGGAGGAGAGATCGAGGATCGTTCCTTCCTCATCCGCCAGAACAACCTTGAGGCCAAGGGTATTGCGGCGGACGTCGCCATAACGCAGGAACCGCGAGCCGCCAGTGTTGGTGGAAACCATGCCGCCAATGCGCGGATCTGCCCCAAGGTCGATCGGGAAGAACAGGCCATGCTCTTCCAGTTTGGCATTGAGATCCGACAGCCGCATGCCAGCGCCGACGTGAACGCTCCGGTTGGCTCGATCGAGATCGAAAGGTGCAGTCAAGCGCTCAAGGCTCAGCACACCCTGCGTACCCGTGCCATCCGGGGTCGAGCCGGACACGAGACCCGTGTTGCCGGATTGCGGGATCAGATGGATGCCGTTCCTGACACAATAGGAGACGACTGCCGAAACCTCCTGCGTGGAAGCAGGACGCGCGACGAAAGCCGCCCGCCCTTGGTCGTAGCGCGCACCGGTCTCATAGGCGACCCTGTCGGCTGCATCGGCGAGCAAACCTTTCTCGCCGAGCAGGGCCCGCAGCGCCTGGATATGATCCGTTGCGGTCACGCCGTTACTCCGCTGCCATGGCGAGATCGACCACCGAGAGGCAGGCTTCGATGGATGCCCGCTCGATCGCCGCATAATGCGCGAATTCATCCAGCACCGATGCTCCCAGATCCCGCTCGAACATGACCTGGTTCGGGCTGGCGGTGAACTCCTGCGTTGCGTCGTCGCCAAGGTTCGACTGGAAGATGCCAGCCGCACTGACTGGCAGGAAGTCTTCGTAGACGATCGGGTCGAACTGGACGAAACCCTCTGCAATGGCGGTTTCGAGATCCGTCTTGTACCCGGCTGCAGCCTCGCCCTTGGCTGTCAGGCTGTAGCGGAAATAACCGAGGCCAGCCTTGCGGATCTCATTCCAATCATCCGGAAACGCCTGGAAGACCTGAGCCAGCGCCGCCACGTACTCGGCAGAATTGGAGCCGTCGGCAGCTGGGCGTACCAGTGCGCGGGTGTCGTTCAGCAGCTTGTCGTAGAGACCACGGCCCTTCGGCGTCAGGGCGAGGCCGCGCTGTTCGATCTCGCCGAACCGCGCGGTGTGTGAACCCTTCTTCCACTCGCCGTCCTCGCCTATGAAGGACACGGGCTCTTCCAAAGCCTTGAACGACGTCTGGCGCAGCAGGATCGGGCATTTCCGCGTCGGCGGGCCTTCAACCACAGCCTTGGGCGCGATGCCATGGGCAGGCATGCGATCCTGAACGCTGTCGATGTCGAGCGTGCGGGGTGTCAGATGGTTGATGTGCGGGCCCTTGAAGGAAACGACATCGGCGATCAGACGATGGGCGTCGTGCAGGCGCTTGTACATGTCGGCGCTGACGATGGCCCGGTCGTGCCAACGGAAGGTCTCGAGCACTTCGGCGACGAATTTTCTGGCGTCCGGCTCCGTGAGACCACCTTCGCTCTCGGCCTTCTCGACAAGCGAGATCGCGCCATCCGTAAAGATGCGGCGCTCGGCGAGCACGGCGGCCGCTTCGGCCCGCAACTGCTCATCTGCGATGAGGTCGAGACGCAGGAGCGAGGTAAAGACGCGGAAGGGATTGCGCTTCAGGCTTTCGTCTTCGATCGGGCGGAAGGCGGTCGAGTGGACCGGGACACCTGCGGTGGAGAGGTCGTAATAGCCGACCGGGAACATGCCCATTACCGCAAACGCGCGGCGCATCATTGCGAGCTCCGCCGGCGTGCCGAGACGAATGGCGCCATGCCGCTCTTCCGAAATGCGGGCAAGCGAGTCAGTGGCCGCCAGCCGCTCCTTCAGCGCCGGATCGTTGGCGAGCGTCTCTTCATTGACTTGTGCGACAAGGCTCATGAGCGTGCCGTAGGCGGGCACCTCGTCGCGATACATCGCCGACATGGCGGCGGAGAAAGCTGAGCGGATCTCGTCAGGCGAGACGAAGCGTGCATTGGTCATGGTTATCGAAAGGCCCTGCGGACATTTTGGATGAAACATTCTGTTTTAGTATGATAAGCGCTCCAGGGCGTGATATCTCATGCTAATTCAGACTGTTTTGATGCGGATACGGAATGAACCTCTCTCGTGCGTCTATCCCGGACCTTGCCACGCTCCAGGCTTTTGAGGCTGCCGCGCGCCACGGCAATTTCACCAAGGCGGCAGCGGAGCTGAACCTGACTCAGAGTGCCATCAGCCGGCAGATCCAGGCACTTGAAGTGCAGCTTGGTGTCGTCCTCTTCGAGCGGGTGAGGAAGCGCGTGCATCTCTCGGTGACGGGACGGCAGATCCTGCCCGACGTGCAGCGCATTCTATCACAGCTCGAGGATTTGACCATCAAGGCGCGCGCGGCGGGGGACGGTGGCGGCACCCTGACGGTCGCCTGCCTGCCGACCTTCGGCAATCGATGGCTCATGCCGCGACTGCCGCATTTCCTCGGCGCGCATCCGGGTCTGTCGGTCAGCGTCATTTCGCGTTCGGCACCCTTTGACCTACGGGGTGAGGGTATCGACCTCGCCATCCATTACGGCCAGCCGGTCTGGGCTAGTGCCACCTGTACTTATATGTGCAGTGAGGTGATCCTGCCGGTGGCGGCGCCATCCCTGCTCGACAGACGCGAAGTAGCCGCACCACAGAACCTCGATTCCGTCCCCCTGCTTCACCTCACAACGCGCCCGAAACTCTGGGCCGAGTGGTTCCAGCGCTACGGGACGGAGAACGAAAATGCCTATCGCGGAAGTCGCTTTGACCAATTTTCGATGATCATCGAGGCTGCCTTGCGCGGCTTGGGCGTTGCTCTGCTGCCGTCGTACCTGATCGAGAACGAGCTCGATGCGGGAAGCCTGCGGATCGCGTTCGACCTCCCGCTTACAACCGAGAACAACTACTACGTGGTGCTTCCGGAAGGCGGTCGCGAAAACCGCCTCGCCCGAACGTTTCAGGATTGGATGTTGAGCCTCGTTGGAAAGCCCATGCCCGCCGATGTCCCAGAAGGCCAACCCTAAGCAAGTTCTTCTGCCAGGATGGCAGCCGAGACTTTCTCCGCAATCATGATCACCGGAATATTCAGGTTGGCGCGCGGCGCCGTCGGCATGATGGATGCGTCGACAACCCGCAGGCCGTCGACGCCAATGACCCGCGCGCTTGAGGGTTCCGTAACGGCCTCCGGATCATCGGGAGAGCCGAGCTTGCATGTGCCGCAGACATGCCACTGTCCGAATGCACTGTTGCGCACGTAATCCTTCAGCGCCTCATCATCCTCCAGCAGCTGGTCGATCCTCATCCCGTTGGCGACGGCTATGTCCATGAAGAGCTTCCGGGCATAGGGGATTGCGTCGATGATGACGGCCGTCGGAGCTGTCAGCAGGAAGTTTTTCACCGTCTGCCGCCCGAGCTTTTTCGCAAAGCCCGAGTAACTCGAAGGCGAGGGGTGTGACAGCAGGCTAGATAGCGCATCGCTCATGAAGACGCGGGCCATGAGCTTCACCGCGCCGGCAAGGCGCTCGATGTCGCGATAGTCGCCGAGGAAGTTGAGTTCAGCCGTCGGAGGCTGTAGCGGATCCTTGCTGGCAAGCTGGACGTATCCGCGTGCCTCCGCCTTGTTCACCCAGGCGATCATTGAAGCCAGACGCACACCAAGCGGATGCCACGCGGATTTCGTGGCCATCATCGCGAACATGTCACCTTGCCCGCAGCCCTCCACTCCGGACGAATAACGCAGCGCCAAATGGACATGGCGGCGTGTGTGCTTCAGCCGCGCATCGCGGCGTATATACGCCGATAGCGCAATGCCCGGATGCTCCTGCAAGTTCTTGCCGACTCCGTCGAGGACATGCACGGGCTCTATGCCAACGCGTTTCAACTCAGTCAGTGGGCCAATCCCGGAGCGCATGAGCACCGCTGGTGACTGGAGCGCGCCTGCGGAAACAATTACTTCGCGAGCGCGCAACTCCTTTATGCTTGAGCCCTGGCTTATCCGCACGCCCACGACACGCCTGCCTTCGAGGATCAGCGTGTCGGCCTGCGTGTTCGACATGATGGTCAGGTTCGGTCTCGCTCTCACCTCCGTCGTCAGGTAGGCCATGGCGGTAGATACGCGGTGCTCGCCGGCGTTGTTCGACAATGGGATTGGGAAATGCCCATCGGTGAAGACAGCGTTCTGGTCGCCGATCGGGGGGAAACCCAGCTCGGTCAGTGCCCGTTCTGTCGCCAACGATACTTCCGGCCATTTTGAACGAGGGATGCGGTGGATCGGGATAGGCCCGGACTTGCCGTGCAGTTCCCCGTCAAAGTCCAGATCGCGCTCGAGTTTCTTGAAGTAGGGCAGCACATCCTGCCAGCCCCAACCGCTTGCCCCGAGCTCCTCCCACTCGGCATAGTCTTCGGGCGTTCCGCGATTGGCGATCTGGCCGTTGATGCTGGAGCCGCCGCCCATGATCTTTGGCTGCTCGTATTTCTTCTTGGCCGGCGGTTCATGGGAATTGTGGAGGAACGGCCGGGTGTTGACCATCAAACCATCCCAATGGTTCTGCGGGTCGAACGCGGCCCTGCCGGGGTAGGTGTCGAGGATTGCATCGCCTTCCTCCCCCGGCTTCAGGTCGCGGCCAGCCTCGATCAGCAGGACCGTGAGGCGAGGATTTTCAGAAAGCCTGCTGGCCAGAACGCAGCCTGCGCTGCCACCGCCGATGATGATGTAGTCCCAGGTAGACACTCGTGGTTCCTCAATGCTTCTCGGGCTGCTTACTGGAATTCTTCATTGAAGCGCCGGGCTGCGTATTCGGCGACTTCTGTGTCCTGCTCCACCGTGCCTGAACTCACGCCGATGGCGCCGACGACCGCGCCATTGAAGACAAGGGGAAAACCGCCGCCGAGCGTTGTGAACTTGCCGCGGTTAAGCGCTTGCGCGCCGTAGCCGGGCATCCCGGGTTGCGTTTTTGGCGCGACGACGTGCGTGGCTACACGCAAGCCGGCAGCAGCGTAGGCCTTGGTCATGGCGATCTCGATGGAAAAGAACTTCGCGCCATCCATGCGCCGGAAGGTGATCAGATGCCCCGCATCGTCCACCACTGCAATGTTCTGGGGCACGCCCATCTGAGCGGCCTTCTCTGCCGCCCAGCTGGCAACCTTTTCCGCGGCCTCATAGCCAAGCGTCTGTTTGGTCAGCATAATAATCTCCAGAAATGGTCAGCCCTTGACCGAACCTTTGGTAAGGCCGGACACGATCAGGCGACCGAGCAGGGTAAAGACGATGAGGATCGGCAGGATGCCCAGAATGGCGGCTGCGGAAAGCGGCCCCCATTCGCGGCCGAAATAGCCGATGAAGTTGTAGATCGCGGGCTGGACCGGACGCAGCGCCGGATTGTCCACCATCACCGTCGATGCCACGAACTCGTTCCACGATCCAACGAAGGCCATGACGCCAGCCGCGCCAAGTCCGGGCAGGATGAGGGGCAGGATGACCAGCCGCAGGATGGTGAAATGCCCCGCGCCATCGGCGATTGCCGCCTCATCCAGCTCGCGCGGAATGCCTTCCATCGTGCCCTTGATGATCCAGATCGCCATCGGAAGCTGGTGGGCCGTGTAGATCAGGGGCAAGGTATAGAAGTGGTTCGTGAGGCCAAGCTTCAGAAAATAGATGTAGTTCGGGATGAGCAGGGCAGCCGCCCCGAGCGACAGCGGGATGCTTGCTACAACCAGGAGAAGAAGCGGTTTCCGGCCGGGAAATTCGAACCGATCGAAGGCATAGGCTGCCGGCACGCCCAATAGAAGCACCATGACCACGGTAATCGTGCTGTAGGTGAGGGACACCGCAAGAGACTGACCGAAACCGCTTGCGAAGACGCGGCGGTAGTTCTCCAGCGTCGGCTCGAAGTCGAAAAGGGTAGGGGGGAAGCGGAAGAGATCCGCCTCGCTTTTCAGCGAGGTAAGAAAGCCCCAGATCAGCGGCGCCAGATTGAGCACGACGAGGCAGCCGAAGAGGAGGCCGACGAGCATCCCCTTCCAGGGAACGAGGTTCCTGCGTGGCATGGTTGCTGCTGACTTCATGATCATACCTTCCACTTCGAAAGGCGCACGTAGGCCAGCACGAGCAACACGTTGCAGAGGAACATGATGAGCGCGAGTGAGGTGGCGGAGGCAAGGTCGTAGTTCACGAAGGCGCGGTCGAAGACGTCTATGGCGAGAATGCGCGTTGCCGAGCCCGGCCCGCCGCCAGTGAGCACCAGGGGGCTTTCGACGGTGTTGATGTTGGAAAGGGTGAGCACGATCACCACCAGCAGGAGCGGTGTTTTGAGCAGCGGCAGGATGATGTGCTGAAAGGTCTGCCAGGAACCGGCGCCATCCAGAGACGCCGCCTCGATGTAGTCTTCAGGGATGGACTTGAGACCGGCCAGCAGGATGATCAGCGCGTAGCCCAGCCGCTTCCAGACGGAAACAGCGATCAGCAATCCCATGGCCGAATTCGGATCGTTGAGGAACTGGATGTCAGGCAGGTTAAGCATGCGCAGGATCGACATAGCCATGCCGATGTCGCTGACGAACACCCATTTGAACAGGAGCGTTGCGACGACGGTCGAGGTTATCCAGGGGATGATGACGATCATCTGCACAAGGAAGCCACGGCGCGGCGGCAGGCTGTGCACCCAGAGCGCCAGCGCGAGAGAGATGGCGACGGTGAGAATGACCGAGAGCGATGTGTGGAAGACTGTTCTGCTGATGGTCCCCGAGAAGGTCGGGTCCGTGAGAAGATAGGAATAGTTCCTCAGGCCCACGAAGTTTCCGACCGTCCCAAAGCGGATATGGTGCAGACTGAACCATACGCCGTAGAAGACGGGTGAAAACAGGACCAGCAAAAGGGCAGAGAACGCTGGGACTATGTAGAGCAGCCCAGTGGAGCGAGACGTCATCAAGCACCGTGAAAATTGGGCTGACAGCTCCATATGGAGCTGTCAGCTGTTCTGCGAAAAGTTTCGTCTAGCGGCCGTTCTGGCGGTTGAAGTGTTCTTCCGCTTCCGTCAGCGCGGCTTTGATGTCCTTGCCCTCGACAAGCACCTGCTGGGTGGCGCGGTTTAGCGCCTGACGGTAACCGCCCACCGAGAATTCGATCGGGCTCAGCCAGCCTGCTTCCGCCGCGCCGGTTGCCGCCACGCTCAGATACTCATTACCCGGCTGGGAAATGAACTCCTTGAGCTCGGTGAGCGTGGACTTCATGCCAGGGATCTGGCCGCCAACTTCCGTCCAGAGCTTGTCGCCCGGATCGGCAAGCATGAAGTCGACAAACTTCGCGGCTGCTTCCTGCGACTTGCTGCCTGACCAGATGCCGACGGACCAGCCTGCCATGACGGCGGGGGAGTGCTTGCCGGCTTCAACGCCGGGCCAGAGCGACATGGAAACCTTGTCCTTGCCAAGCTTCGACTGCAGGGTCGAGATACGGACGGCAGAACCCTGGATCATTGCAATGCGATCCGAGGCGAACTGCTCGAAAAGGTCATCGACCGTCCACGTCGCCGCCTGCGATGGCGAGAGTCCGTCCTTGATCATTTGCGTGTAGAACTCGAGGCCCTTGACGCCGGCGTCCGAGGCAAAGTTGGCCTTGCCGTCCGGGTGAAACAGCGGCTCTCCCGAAGCAAGGATATGCGGGATCATCGGATGCGGATCTGCCTGCTGCTCGCTATAGGCAGCGGAGAACCCGTAACGCGTCACGTTCCCACTGGCGTCCTTCACGGTCAGCTTCTCGGCTGCGGCGCGAAGGTCATCCCAGGTCTTCAGATCTTCCGGATTGATCCCCGCTTCTGCCAGCAGGTCCGGCCGATAGACGAGCGAGATATAGTTGCGCGACGTGAAGATGCCGTACTGCTTGCCGTCGACGGAGGTCAGGTCCCAATATGCATCCTTGAAGTCAGCCTTCTTTTCCTCTGGCCAGTTGTTGACGAGAAGTTCGTTCAGGTCCGCAAGCGAACCGGACTGGATCGCGTCGCCCAGGAAGTCGGTCACCACCCAGATGACATCCGGCGCGGAGCCGGAGCCGTGCGCGGCGAGGAACTTCGGCGTCATCTGATCCCAGACCTGCGGCTCCACGACAACGTCGATGTCAGGATTGGCCGCCTCGAAGTCCTTGACGATTTGCGCCAGGGCGACTTCGCGCGGTGCTGTTCCTTCCGGGTTGAGGAAGGTCCACATGCGCACGGTTTCAGCCATGGCAGTCGTGGACCATAGCGCCGTGACCGCAATGGCGGCGCCCATTACCAGTCGTGCAGTCTTCCTTCTCAACATTGCTTCCTCCCTGAAAAGCAGTTGCTATTTCCTCAGATCATGGTCTCCCAAGGCATCCTTCAGCGAGCGGGAAATGTGGGCGCGAACGGCAGCGCCGTAGGCCTCCAGATCCCGCGCCCGCAGCCCGTCGATGATGGCCTTGTGCTCCTCACCCTCCAACTCCACGCGCGTCCGCCAGGTATCGAGGCCGCGTTGCACCAACCCGCCAACCACCTTCGGCTGAAGGCTGCGGTACATGGATGCAAGAATTGGATTTCCTGCCAGTTCGATGATGGTCGTATGGAAGCTGGCGTTCAGTTCCAGTTTGGTCGCGTGGTCCATATGGGCGGCGTCGCGCAGCTGCGCCTGCTGCAGCTCATCGAGACGGTCGAGCACGGCGTGATCCAGCGCCCCCTCCTTGAGACGCTGGATCACGCGTTCCCCCGCACAAAGTTCGAGCGACTGCCGCACCTCAGCCACATTGCGGATCTGCTCGGCGGTCGGCACGCGCAGATGAAAGCCCCTGCGCTGGATGCTCTCGATAAAACCTTCGGAGGCCAGCTGCATCAACGCTTCACGAACCGGCGTGATCGACACGCCAAAGCGCGCGGCCAGTTGCTCCGGGTACAGACGTTCACCTTCCTCCAGCTGCCCGCCTATGATCAGGCTGACGAGCCTGTTCCTCACGCTTTCCGCGAGCGTTTCGCCGAGACGCGGGGAACTGTCGATGAGCGCGCTTGGAGCCATCATGCCGCCCTTTGCCGAAGAATGTAGCGGTCCAGAAGCTCAAGGTTAGGCTCGCCGCCATGGCCCGGACGGTCGGCTGCGATCAGCTGTCCGTCCTTCAGTTCAACCGAAAACAGACCGAGCTTGTCGCGCAGCGGATTGAGCAGGCGGTTGACCTCATAGGTCACGAAAGCCTCGGCTGCGCGGCATGCATGAAGGGAAGCGGCAACAGCAACACAGGCGCCGACGCCGTGCGGCGCAAGCTTTACTCCGTTCTTGCGGCAGAGCTCGCCGGTTCGCAACAGTCCCGTCACGCCTCCTGCGCGCCCGATGTTGCACTGGATGAAGTCAACGGCCTCGGCCTTGATGAGTGCGGCGTAAGCCTCCTGCGTGAACTCGTTCTCGCCTGCACCGATTGGAACCGGAGATGCCTTGCGCACCGCGCGCAAACCTTCGGGATTGTCCGGATTGATCGGCTCTTCAAGCCAGCCGATGTCGTAGCGGTCGAGGTGGCGCGCAAGCTCGATTGCCTCGTCCACCTGGTAGGCGCAGTTGGCGTCCAGATAGAGCGGCGCGGTACCGGCCTCGTCGCGCGCGGCCTCTATATGATCGAGGTCGACCTTCACCCCGCGGCCGATCTTGAGCTTGAACGCGGTGTAACCCTGACGCTTGTATTCCCGCAGCTCGGCTGCTGTCTCGGCGGGCGTCTCGCGGAAGGGGACGGGGCTCACATAGACGTTGACCGGTCCCGGTGTGGCGCCCAGCGTGACAGCTAGCGGCTGGTTTTTAGAACGGGCGACGAGGTCCCACAGCGCAATGTCGACGCCACTCAACGCCTCCATTGCCGCCCCCCTCGTCAGCCCGAGGGCGTAGAAATACGCCCTTAAGTCGGAAGTCATGGCATAGGGATCATCAACGACCGACCCGATGATGGCCGGCGCGATGATCTCATTGATCAGCGCCGTCGTCTGAAGCGGGTGCGGGAGCCCGAAGCACTCGCCGTAGCCGATCGTCCCGTCGTCCGCCTCAACGATAACGAGCGTGCTGTACTGCCCGCGGCGCGGAATGCGCCGGAAATGGGCCGCCGGCGTCTTGAGCTGCGGAGGCACCTGACCTTCACCGCCAAAAATATCCGCAAAGGCAGCCTCGAGCGGCAGCGCCCGGATCGATGCGATCTTCATTGCCATTCCTATAAATTATAATTTACAAATTGTATGCGACCGTTATGTTCGTTCGTCAATAGGGTTTGTGGTGGAACTGGGAGGCAGCCAATGACCGACATCTCCATCCAGAGGCTGCGCAAGGCCTATGGAAATCTCGAGGTCATCCATGGGATCGACCTTGCGATAGAGCCTGGGGAGTTCGTGGCGCTGGTAGGCCCGTCGGGATGTGGCAAGTCCACGCTTCTTCGCATGATCGCCGGGCTGGAACAGATCTCGGGCGGTGACCTGTTCATCGGCAATCTGCGCATGAATGACGTGCCGCCCAAGGACCGCGACATCGCCATGGTCTTCCAGGGCTATGCGCTCTACCCGCACATGACGGTGGCGGACAACATGGGCTTCTCACTGCGGCTGAGGAAGGTGGCGAAGGACGAGAAAGACCGAAGAGTTCGGGAAGCTGCTGCCATGCTCGGCCTCGAAAACCTTCTGCAGCGCTATCCGAAGGAGCTTTCCGGCGGCCAGCGCCAGCGCGTTGCCATGGGCCGGGCGATCGTGCGCAATCCAAAGGTGTTCCTGTTTGACGAACCGCTGTCAAACCTCGATGCGAAGCTTCGTGTCCATACCCGCGCCGAGATCAAGTCTCTGCACCGGCGTCTTGGAACGACAACTGTCTATGTGACGCACGACCAGATCGAGGCCATGACCATGGCGGATCGCATTGTCGTCATGAACGCAGGCAACGTGGAGCAGGTGGGCACGCCGCTGGAGCTTTATGACGAGCCCTCCAACATGTTCGTTGCGGGCTTCCTCGGCTCCCCCGCAATGAACTTCATCCCCGGCAGCTACGATCCGGCCACGGGCAACTTCTCCGTCCGCAATGGGCCCGCCATCAATGTCGGAGCTAACCGCTGGAACCATGGCGGGGAGGCCATGCTGGGCATCCGCCCGGAAGATTTTACGCTCGGTGGTGAGCTTGCCCTACCCATCGAACTCATCGAGCCGACCGGATCGGACACGCATGTGGTGTTCAGCCTGGGTGAGTCCCAGGTCACCGCGGTCTTCCATGACCGGATTGCGCAAGAAGTCGGGGAGACCATGCCGGTCTCCCTCGGGGGAAGAGCTCACCTCTTTGACCCGCGTTCGTCGCAACGTATTGCTGCGAGGGTGCAGATCTAGCTCCAATCATATCCGAAAAGGCGGGCGGAATCCGCTCCAAGCCGGCGCAGAAAACCCTCGCGCCACGCGTAGGCAGGATCGTCGGGCGTCAGGTACCGGATGGCGCTCAGGGATCGCACCCACATCAAGCTTCCCATGAGGGCGATATCCGCATAACCCGGTGCGTCGCCCGCGAGGAAGGGTGAGGCGGACAGCGTCCAGTTGAGCGGCGCAAGCGCGGTCCGGAGGTTGCGCACCACCAACTCTTCGCCGGGGGAAAGCTCCTCCAGCCGCTTGCCTAAACGCTGCTCACGGCTTTCGCGGAAATAGGCACGGTCGCACTCGGCAATGCGCTCAAGGGTGATCGGCGTGAGCAGTGGCGCCAGGATCGGATGAAGCGCCGTGTCCACCCAATTGGTGACGAACCGCGTGAGGGACCGGCCGTCACCGTCCGGAAACAGAGTGGGGCGATCCGGGTAGGTATCCTCCAGGTAGTTCGCGATCTCCCAGGAGTCCGACACGACCTTGTCGCCATCCTTGATGACTGGAACCTTGTCCTGCCCGGAGAAGGTGAGAAGCGCCTTGTCGGAAAAGCGGATGGGCACCGTTTCGAATGCCAGGCCCTTGTGCTCCAGCGCCAGGCGCGCCCGCCAGCAGAATGGGCTGAACCGCGTCGTCTCCTCCGCCCCAACAAGCTCGTAAAGAACAATTGTCATTCGTTGTCATCTATCCATTCAATGCACCGTCCTCCCCCCCCCTGGAAGGAAATGGTCGCAGCGCGCGTTGACAGCGCCATCTGATGCCCCTTGCCGACATGTTCGCCGGAGAATGAGGAATAGGCAATCACCGCCTGGGTGCTTATGCCCAGCCGCGTAATTCACCGTTTGTCCGTTTTGCGCCTGTTTTTGACTTTTCGGCGCAAGCGCCGCCACGTCGTCTCGACGATGATCAGGCATCACCAACTCGTTTCAGAGGATGAGACATGATCATCGCAATCATCGACTTTGAAGTGCTGCCGGAAAGCCGCTTGTGTTTACTTACGGCCCTGCAGCCATTGCTGGCTGAGGCGCGGAATTTCGGTGGCAACCTCGGCTACCGCGCATTTATGGACAGCGAAAACAATGCGCATATCGGAATCATGCATGAATGGGAGACACTCGAGCACTTTCGCGCTTATGCTTCGTCTGACCTGTTCAGTCGGATGGGGCAAATTCTGCGTCCGGCGATGACGGTGCCGCCGGTCAGCCGGCGACTGCAAAGTGAAAACCTGGAGGAGGTTCGCGGGTGAATGAGCGTGTTGTCTCCGTAGCTGAGGCACATTGTATCCGCCAGGATCTGTTGCCGCAGCCACCACGTGAGTTCCAGATCCAGCACCATTATCTTCTTTATGCGTCTGCCGGCGCCATGCGGCTGGAAGCGGGGGAAGCGGCCTGGTCGCTCCCGCCGGCAAGAGCGGCTTTGGTTGCAGCCGGCACGCCAGTGCGCCTCCTGCTCAAGCAGAAGATGTCCGTCTGCTCGGTGCTGTTTTCGACCAGCTTTGCGCCTGCGCCGACATCGGCACTTTCCGTATTCGAGACGACACCGCTCGCGCGTGAACTCCTGCTGGAATGCGGTCGACTGGCAGACGAGGGCGAACCCTTGTCCGAGTACGGGCGGACACTGTTCCGGACGTTGCAGATGATATCGTGGCGCCTTGCGGAGAAGCCAAGTCGAGCGACCATGCCTATAGGCAGGAGCAGTGGTGTCGTGCGGGCGCTTGCCCTCACGGAGGAGCGCCTTTCAGCGGGCATCCATTTCGAAGAGATCGCGCAGATGACGGGGCAGACACCGAGAACCCTTGCGCGTAAATTGTCCGCCGAGACGGGGTTGAGCTGGGGGCAGATCGTCCAGAAAATGCGGATGATCCGCGCCATTGAGATGCTGGCGGAGACGAGAGCGCCGGTCACCGAAGTCGCTTTGGCCGTGGGATATCAGTCCCTGTCAGCGTTCAACGCCGCCTTTCGCAGCTTCACGGGCGAGACGCCCACGGCCTATCGGGCTGGTTTCGCGTCCGGCTGATGAGGCGCCCTGAGGCAAGGCCTGCAACTTGACGCCGCTGACGCTTCCCTTTAATTGTTCGCCAATGCGTATTTCGTTTCAGGATGGCGAAGCGAAAGGGATGGAGGAGCCAGGCCGGAGCTTATGTTCGGGCCTTGCACAGCGCATCGGGAGGGATGATGCTGAAGAATCCCAAGGAGGGGGCGGCCGGCTTGTTCTTTGCGGCCGTTGGCCTGCTGTATGGCCTGATGGCGTGGAGCAGCCTCGACATCGGAACCGCGCTGAACATGGGGCCGGGCTACTTCCCGATCGTACTGTCTGCCATCATCTTCGTCTTTGGGGCGATGATGATGGGTCGCTCGCTGGTAACCCCCGGTGAAACACCCATCGGGAAGGTGCCTTGGCGGCCGCTGCTTCTGATCATGGGCGCTCCCGTCGTGTTTGCCACCGTGGCTGAAGAGATCGGGATGTTCCCCGCCGTATTCGTGACCACTGCGGTGGCGGCCTTTGCCTACCCCGGGGCCACAGTCCCGCGCATCCTTGCCATCAGCTTCGGCCTGTCGGTCTTCTGCACGCTGGTCTTCGCCTACGCAGGTCGTGTTCCGATCCCGGTGATCGGGCCAGCGTTCGGAGAGTGGTAGAGATGCAGTTTCTCGACAATCTGGCTCTTGGCTTTTCCGTCGCGTTTCATCCCGTCAGTCTGCTCTACTGCTTCTTCGGCGCGCTGCTTGGCACCGTCGTCGGCGTTCTTCCCGGAATCGGGCCGTTGGCTGCCACAGCGATGCTCCTGCCGCTGACCTTCGGGCTCGACCCTGTCCATTCGCTGATCATGTTGGCCGGTATCTATTACGGTTCGCAATATGGCGGGTCCACCACGGCAATCCTCGTCAACCTGCCGGGCGAATCCTCCAGTGCAGTCACCACGATCGATGGCTACGAGATGGCCAAGAAAGGCAGGGCCGGGCCGGCGCTCGCCGCAGCGGCCATCGGCTCGTTCTTTGCCGGAACGGTCGCAACCGTGCTCGTGGCGATGGTCGCAAAACCTCTCACGTCGATCGCCATGAGCTTTGGCTCGGCAGAATATTTCTCGCTGATGCTGGTCGGGCTCATCTCCTCCATCGCCCTCGCATCGGGTTCCATCCTGCGCGCGATGGCAATGATCTGCCTGGGTCTTCTGCTTGGGCTTACAGGAACCGACGTCTATACGGGCGCACCGCGCTTCACCTACGGCTTCATCGAAATGTATGACGGGATCGACTTCGTGGCGATCGCCGTTGGCGTCTATGGGCTTGGCGAGATCGTACGCAATCTGGAGGTCGGTGAATCTTCACGCCGCGCCATTGCGGCGGCCAAGAACCTGTGGCCCTCTCGTGAGGACCTGCGCCGTATGATCGGGCCCGCCGTGCGCGGCACGGCAATCGGTTCGCTGCTGGGCGTATTGCCCGGCGGAGGAGCGCTGCTGTCATCCTTCGTTGCCTACAACATTGAGAAGAAGTCCTCACCCAACTCAGCCGAGTTCGGCCATGGCGCAATCGAAGGCGTGACGGCCCCGGAAGCCGCCAACAATGCCGGTGCGCAGACCTCATTCATTCCGATGCTCGTGCTGGGCCTCCCATCCAACGCCACCATGGCGCTGATGATCGGCGCGATGATCATGCAGGGCCTGCAGCCGGGACCGAGCGTCATCACCAGCAACCCTGACATCTTCTGGGGTCTGATCGCATCAATGTGGATCGGCAATGCGATGCTGGTATTCCTCAACCTTCCGTTGATCGGGTTGTGGGTGTCGCTCCTGCGCGTGCCCTACCTGGTTCTCTTTCCGGCGATCATCGCCTTCTCGTGCATCGGCGTCTATTCGGTGTCGAACAGTGCCTTCTCTGTCTATCTGGTCGCCGTCGCGGGCGGCATCGGCTATATGCTCATGAAGCTCGACTGCGAGCCCGCGCCCTTCATCCTCGGCTTCATTCTCGGGCCAATGCTGGAAGAGCATCTGCGGCGGGC
The DNA here is from genome assembly GCF_014641695.1 of Nitratireductor aestuarii. Classification (GTDB taxonomy): domain Bacteria; phylum Pseudomonadota; class Alphaproteobacteria; order Rhizobiales; family Rhizobiaceae; genus Chelativorans; species Chelativorans aestuarii. The sequence continues at coordinate 35,264 of NZ_BMIF01000012.1, forward strand.
GATGCTGATTTCGAACGGCGATCTCAGCGTGTTCGTGACCCGGCCCATCAGCGCAGTTCTGCTGGCAATCGCCGTTGTCACGCTGATCATTGTTGGCCGACCGACTATCGCCCGACGGCGGAAGGAAGTGTTTGTCGAAGAGGAATGAGCGAGAACCTAGCTTACTTCCTCGATGAAGCGGATCGTTTGCGCTGCGCAGAATTCGGCGTGACTTGCCGCAACATGATAGGAGTTTCCAGGCACGCCCACGAGGCGCGAGGCCGGGATATTATGCTGCCAGGCTGCCACCTCGTCTAATGACTGCTCCGGCGCAAGCACCAGCGTTGGCTGGGTCACGGATCCCAGCTCCGCTTCGATATCAAAGATCGCCAGATGCTGCATGAAGCCAAGCTGGGTGGAGACTGGTGTGCGTCCCATAAAGCGCGTCCACCACTCGACGGCCTCCGGCGGCATGGAAGCGCCAAGCCGCTCCGCCATGTTGGCCCGCGCCCATGCCTCAACGCCGTGCTGGCGCACAAGATCCAGCGACGGCACGCGGGTCGCAAGTTCGCGCACCGGCGGCGGCGGTCCCACGAGTGTCAGGCTTCTCACCATGTCCGGATGATCGATGGCGAACTTCAACGCTATCTGACAAGATATCTTGGCCGCAACGACATGGACGCACGCTGCTTCCTGCCGCCGGCAGACAGCGACCAGATCGGCCACAAGCCGCGCCAGAGACCAGCGGTAGTCTTCGCGCATCGGCGTCGAATTCCCGAAGCCGCGCATGTCCGGACGGATGATGCGATAGCGGCGCGCGAAGAGCGGCACCCAGGCGAACCAGGCCGCGGCACTTTCGGAATTTCCGTGCAGCATCAGCACAGTTTCGGGCGTCGTCCATGGGTCGGTGAAGTCATCCAAAGTAACGGCGATCCGCACATCAGGCTCAACCTCGAGGTAATACTTCACGGCAGCTCCAGACATCTAATCTCCTTGACATCAGACCTTACAAAGGAGAGAATTTTTCGACAATACGGTATAAATTTCGTGACAGCGAATTTTTGTCGACGACGAATGGGAGGAACTTTCGTTGAACCGCTTCTTCAAGATGGCAGCGTCGTTTGCTGCAACGCTTAGCCTTGCCGCCGCGCTGGCCGGCCCGGCGGCCGCTCAGGACTTTCCATCAAAAGCAATTACCATCGTGGCGCCGTTCCCACCCGGCGCGCTGACAGACATTCTCGTGCGGACGCTGCAGCCGAAGATGGAAGAAAAGCTTGGTCAGTCGATCCTGATCGACAACCGCGCCGGCGCTGGCGGCACGGTTGGCACGGCGCTCGTCTCTCGCGCCAAGCCGGATGGCTATACGCTGCTCATCACCATCAATGCGCCGATCGTCATGGCCCCGACATTGCAGAAGTCGGTCACCTACGATCCCACCAAGGATCTACGCGGCATCGCCAAGCTCGGCGAAACCTATCTCTCGCTGGTGGCGCAGAAGAGCTCGCCCTTCAACTCCGTTGCTGACGTGATCGCAGCGGCAAAGGAGAAGCCCGGCCAGCTCACCTTCGCGAGTGCCGGTATCGGCTCGGCGCACCACATTGCGGGTGAATTGCTCAACCGCTCTGCCGGCATCCAGCTGAAGCACGTGCCCTTCCAGGGTGGCGCGCCCGCAATGCAGGCTCTGGTGGGTGGCCAGGTCGATTTTGCCTTCGCGGGCCTCCCTACGGCGCATGCGCTGGTTGAGGCGGGCGAGCTGAAATTCGTCGCGCTGGCTGAAAAGGCGCGCATCCCGTCACATCCTGATCTTCCGACCATCAATGAGACGGCGGAGGGGGTAGAAACTTCCAGCTGGATGGGCTTCTTCGCACCAGCCGGGACGCCGGACGAGGTGGTCGAAAAACTTTCAGCGGCTGCGCTTGAAGCGCTGGCCGAGGAAGACGTGCAGGCCAGCATGCGCAAGATGGGGCTCGAGCCAACGCCGTCCTCGCCGGCCGAGCTCGACAAGCTGATCGCCGACGATCTGGCCTTCTGGACCAATGCTGTCGAGATCGCCGGTATCGAGAAGCAGTAAGCTATGCTGTTTCGGGAGCCTCCGATCGTAGAAGCAACGGTTTTCGCGACGCTGCCGGAGGCCTATCTCGAACCGCCAAACACCGAGTGGGCCGACGGTCAGGCGTCGGCCCCTCGCCATCCGCTGCTGGAAGGCCCCGTCTTCGACCGCGACGGAACCTTCTATTTCACCGACATTCCCGCGGGCCGCATCTTTCGTGTGCCGCCGGGTGGCGAGGTGACGCTCCTCACCGAATATGACGGCTGGCCCAACGGTCTGAAGTTCCACCGCGATGGCCGCCTGTTCGTAGCCGACAACAAGCACGGCATCATGCTGGTGGATCCCGTTAACGGTCGGGTGACACCCTATCTCCAACGCGCGCATCTCGAACGGTTCCGCGGGGTCAACGACCTCTGCTTCGATGACGCGGGCAATCTCTATTTCACGGACCAGGGTAACACGGGGCTGGACGATCCGACCGGCCGCGTCTTCCGCGTTGCTGCGGACGGGACGATCCAGTGCATCCTGTCCAACGTGCCGTCGCCCAACGGCATCGTCGTGACACCTGATGGCAGGCTGCTCTTTGTCGCCGCGATGCGCGCCAATTCGATCTGGCGGGTGCCATTGCTCAAGCATGGTGCGCCATGCAAGGCAGGCAACTTCATCCAGCTCTCGGGCGGTGGCGGGCCGGACGGCATCGCGCTGATGGAAGACGGCGGGCTTGCCATAGCGCACATCGGTCTCGGCACGGTGTGGATCTTCGATGCTGCCGGCCGTCCGATCGAACAGGTGCGCTCACCGGCGGGGCAGGCCACCACCAACATCGCCTTTGGCGGGCCGGACAGGCGGGACCTCTACATCACCGAAGCCGCGACGGCATCAATCCTTGTTGCGCGAACAAGCGGGGCCGGTGCACGGCTCTTTTCGCACAGCTGACGCTATCTCCCGACGATAGCAGCTATGAGCGCGCTGACATCCGGACGCTCGTCAAGTTCCGCAATTTCACGGTTAATCGCCTGCGCCTGTTCGGGTGTGATGCCCATCTCGTCAGCCATCGTGATGCAAAAGGCGGAAATCTCGTCGAAAGAAGGCTGGCCGATCGCACCGTCGAGCCCGGCCGAAAGCATGCGCCCATCGTCCAATTCGATGCGGATGCGGCACTGACGATCCTGAAGTGCCTGATCGGCGATGACCTTGATCCGCGCCGCCATGGCGCGGATTGCCGGATCATGGAGCCGCGACAGGTCCGATAGCGCCAGCCGTCCATCGATCAGCGCAACGCTGAGGCAGAACTGCGCACTCATCTTGGTGGCGGCAGCACTTGCAAAAGCCGGACCGGCATTGTCGATGCCCGGGAAGGTCGCCTCGAATGGGCTGAGCGACAGGTGCACCGCCAAAATCCTGGCACCGTTGATATCGCTGCGAAGCCGCAGCACTTCCTGCACCGGCCCCTGCAAAACTGCGCAGCAGGGATAAGGCTTGACCGTCACTTCGCGCAGCTGCCAGTCCGTGCCAAGACCGTCGAGCGCTTCCGTCGGAGCCGTCGAGACGCCGGAAACGGCATGGTAGAGCCCCTTCGACCCCTCAAGCATGAAGCGGCCCGCGACCTGACTAGCCGCAGCCAGCTCGGCGGCGACAACGCCGTTGCGTGCGGCAAAACCAAGCTGGAACGGGAACTCCGGTCCGCCTTCGGTCCACACCTGCAGCACACCGCCCGCCTGATGCGTGGCAAGGGCGATGGCATGGCCGCAGCCCTTCGCATCAAGACCCATCAGTCGCACGGAGGCTGCCGCGGCGCCAAACCCGCCCCAGATTCCGGCAGGGCGGAAGCCGCGTTCGGTCGCCTCCTGATCGAAATCGCGTCCTATCCGGCACAGCACCTCATAGCCAAGAACCATGGCCTCCAGAAACGCCTTGCCACTTGCGCCGTGGGTCTCAGCCACCGCCAGAGCGGCTGCGATTACCGGCGCGCCGGGATGGGCGGTCGAGGCAAGGTGGACGTCATCCTGAGAGCGAACATGAAAGAGCGCGCCATTGGCGAGTGCGGCCCAATCGGCAGAACAGTGTGCGCCCGAAGCAAGCAGGGTTGCGTGGCCCGGATGCCGTGCTGCTGCGATGTGTCCCGCGTTTTCACGTCCGCGCGCTGCGAGCGCCATGGTGATGTTGTGGACGAGACTGACCTTGGCGCGCTCCACCACATCGGCGGGAACAGGCGGCGGTGCGGCAACGAAGGCACCAAGGTGTTCGCTGAGGCTTGGGGTCTCGCTCATTCGCTGTAGAGCCCCTTGTCTATCGCGAGCCGCGCCACAATACCGGCCACCGCATCGAGCGAGGGGCAAGGCACACCTGCCGCGCGGGCGAAGGCTGCGGGTGCGAGCACGATCTCGCCGATTTCCATCGGCCGGCCCTGCTCGAAATCCTGCAGCAGCGATGGCCGATGATATGGCGCACGCGAAAGCGCCTCAACCGGATCGAGGGAAACGGGATAGCCCCAGGCATCGGCGATCGCCTTACCCTCTGTCATGATGCGGATATAGAGCTCGCCAAGGCGCGCGTCGTGGCGCGAGATCGCGGTCTGGTTGCGCGTGGCAAGCGCAATCACGGAGCCGCTCATGTTCTGCACCAGCTTGGTCCACATGGCGGTGCGCAGATTGCCAGGTGTGGTCGCGCCGAGGCCGGAGGCGTCGATCGCCGCGCGCAGTGCTTCGGTTGCCTCGCGGCCTTCCGGGTCAATGGCTGCAATGGTGAGACTGTTCCTGCCGGGCGAGGAGTTGTAGATGATGCCTGGCTCGCGCACCTCATTGCCGGAATAGACGGTACCTGCCGCGATCTGGTGCGGCTTCAGGATCGACAGGAAGCGTTCCTTGACCCGGAATATGGCAAGATCCGGCAGCGCGTAGGGCAATGTTTCCGCCGAGACGGGATACCACCAGGGCATGCCGTTCTGCGGGAAATAGACGAGCGTCTGCGGCCCGACAACCGGGCCTAAGAGGTCTGCCATCACCGCAAGTCCGGTCGCCTTGACGCCGACGATCACCGCATCCTGCGGGCCGAAGTCGGCCGGGTTGCTGGACGCGCGCACCGGGGCGTAGGAAACGTCAGCGCCTTCCGTGAATCCAAGCTGGCCGCGCTGGCGCATGGCATCAAGGTGCGCGCCGCGCGCCACCACAGAAACCTCATGGCCGGCGGCTGCCAGGCGAAAGGCGATATGGCCACCGATGGCGCCCGCGCCGAGAATGCAGATCTTCATGCAGCTCCCCCATCCATGCATTGGCAATCGGCAGGCGATTGCGCATTGGCGAAAACCGTGCGCTGCAACGGTCGCCGGGGGCGAGATTGCAGGCCTATTTGGTGTCGGGCATCTCCAGATCGCGGCAGATCTGCTTCAGACGCTGCTCGATCTCGTCGAGACGAGGCTCCAGACGATAGAGCGGCCCGGCCATGGTCACGAAATAGTCGGCGCGGTTCCAGCGGAAGGGCGACGTGAGCGTGATGATCGCCTGCGCGCTTTCCTCGCGATTGATGAAGAGCCCGCGCTTGGCACCTTCGGCGACGTTGGCGCGCAGCTTCTCCGGATCCGTCAGGGTGTGCTCGGTCAGCGGCTGCAGCGGCTGGGACAGCACCTCGTCCAGGTCTTCCGGTGACAGTGTGGCGAGCACGCCCTTGCCGATGGACGTTGCATGCAGACTGCGCAGGCTGTCGCCCACCCGCGCGGTGTAGCGCAGCGGATGCGAGGCCTCGTAGACCAGCAGATACTTCCCCTGCCGGCCGGTCGATTGCGACAGCGACACCGTCTCGTCGAACTCGTCGCGCAGTGCGCGGAGCATGATGTCGGCCCGCATCAGGATCGGGTCGTTTTCGGAGATGATGGCCGCAAGGCGCACGATGCGTTGCGTCGGATAATAGCCGGCGCGCTGGCCAAGCTCGTAGAGATAGCCGCGCTCCTGCAGGGAGCGAACCACGTCGAAGCTGCTGGACATCGGAATGTCGAGTAGACGTGAGATCTCCGAGAGCGACAGGGGCCTTCGCTCCTCGGCAAACAGTTCTATGAAGTCGAGCGTCCGCTTGACGATCTTCGACATGCAACCTCCACCTGCAGCCTGCCGCCTTGAAGCGACGGCGGACATAAACAAACGATCCTATCGCGCCACCTCCCGCGGAGGCCAGAGGCAATCCGAGCAAATCTGGGATACCGACGTCAGGCCGGCAAGCCCCATGCCGCGACGCAACTCCTCTGTCAATATGTCGATGACGTGGCTTGCTCCCTCTTCCCCCTTCACCGCGACGCCATAGAGCGTGGCGCGACCAATAAGAACCGCGTGTGCCCCAAGCGCCAGGGCACGCATGATGTCTAGCCCCCGCCGCACGCCGCCGTCGTAGAAAATGGTCATCGAGGAGGGCACGGCCCTGACGATTTCGGAGAGCATCTCCAGGCCGGATGGCGCGGCATCAAACATGCGCCCGCCATGGTTGGAGACTGAGATGGCATCTGCTCCGAGCTTGGATGCACGGACCGCGTCGGCAGGTTCAAGGATGCCTTTCAGGATCAGCTTTCCCTTCCAGAAGTCGCGAAAACGGGCAATATCGTCCCAGGTGACGCTGGCAGAGTTGGCACGGCGCGAGACCTTGCGCGTCACCTTTCCGCTCATGTCATCCGGGTAGTTGGCATAACGCGGCAACCCGCCCGTCATCCAGTAGCGGCCAAGCGTCTGCGCCGACCAGACCGGGTGGCTTAGGACGTCAGCAACCAGACGCGGACGCGCCTTGATCGGATAGATGAAGCCGTTGCGGGAATTATATTCGCGGTTGGCAAGCACCGGCGAATCCACGGTGATGACAAGCGCCTCCATACCCGCGCACTGGGCGCGGGCAGCGACTGAGTAGCTCGCCTCGCGGTCCTCCCAGACATACATCTGCAGCCAGCATCCGGCGGTCGCAGCCTCGACAACGGCTTCCATTAGCGTCGTCGAACTGGTGGCAAGCGTATAGGGGATGCCGGCCTTGCCGGCGGCGCGCGCCACTGCCAGCTCGCCCCGATAGGCGATGATGTCGGCGACGCCGGTGGGCGCCGTGGCAAGCGGAAGGGGCAGCTTGCGCCCGAAAAGCTCGGTTGATGTGTCGATATGGCGTACGTCCTGCAGGATCCTCTGCCGCAGCTTCACCGCCTCAAGCGCGTTGCGGTTCGCACGCATCGCGTGCCCGTCCTCGGTTCCCCGATCGAGGAACTCGAAGAAGGCGCGCGGCATGCGCCGCTTCGCCGCCTCTCTATAGTCCCAGACGTTGTAGAGCCCCCCCATCTTCCTTACTCCGCAGCAGAGCGAGCGCGCAGCTCGCTCAGGACCTCGTCGGTATGCTCGCCAAGGCGCGGGGCAGGGCGGGTGATTGCAGCCGGCGTCCTGCTGAAGTTGACCGGAAAGCGCACCGTGCGAATGGTGCCTTCGGTGGGGTGCTCCATCGTGTCGAACATGTTGACCGCCTTCAGATGCGGATGTTCGAACAGGTCTTCCAGCTTGGTCACAGAGGCTGCCGGAATGTCGATCGAACGGCAGAACGCGAGCCACTCCTCCGTGGTGCGGCTGGGCGTGTAGCGGGCGATATATTCGCCGCACAGTTCCGCATTAGCCGTGCGCACCGTCTGGTTGGCAAAGCGCTCGTCACGGTCAATCAGGCCCGGATCACCGATGAGGTCGGTGAAGGCCCGCCACTGCGCATCCGTGTAGACCACGATGCAGATGTGGCCATCCTTGGTCGGGTACGGTCCACGGTGGCGTGACAGGAGCCGCATGTAGCCCAGCGGCCCGAGCGGCGGCACGAAAACCGAACCCGCCATATGATCGCCCAGCACGAACTGCGCCATCGTCTCCAGCATCGGGACTTCAATCTCCTGCCCTTCGCCGGTCAACGCCCGGTGGAACAGCGCGCTGGTGATCGAGATGGTGAGATAGAGGCCAGTGATACGATCGCAGATGTTGACCGGCGCCTGGCGCGGCTTGCCGTCGACCTTGGCGAAGAGATCTGAAATGCCCGCCGATGCCTGCATGATGTCGTCGTAGACCGGGCGGCCTGCTTCCGGCCCCCCGCGCCCATAGGCAACGGCTGCGGCATAGATGATGCCGGGGTTCACCGCCGAAACGCCCGCATAATCAAGGCCGAGACGTTCGATCGCCTGCGGGCGGATGTTGGTGACGAACACGTCGGCCGTGCGCAGAAGCTCATGCAGCGCTTCCATACCCTCCTCGGTCTTGAGGTTCAGCATGACCGAGCGCTTGTTGCGATTGTTCTGCAGGAACAGCGGCCCCATGCCATGGTTGCGCGCCGGACCGATGCCTCGCGTGGAATCGCCCTCCGGCTGCTCGACCTTGATGATGTCTGCACCGAGATCGCCCAGGATCTGGGTCGAGGATGGTCCCATCACCACCGTTGTCAGATCGACGACGCGCACACCCGAAAGCGGGCCTCCTCGCTTGCCTTCTTCAGCCATCAGCTTTCCTCCTGCCAGCGGGGCCGGCGCTTCTCGTTGAATGCAGCAAGGCCTTCGGCCGCGTCGTCGCTTGCGGCTGTCAGCATGATCTGTCCCTCGGCAAAGGAGAGCGCCTCATGAAAGGCCATGTCCTGCATGGCCGTCATGGCGTACTTGCCGCGCCGGATCGCTGCGGGGGAGGCGAGGGCCAGCTTCTCGCAGACCCAGGCGACCTTTGCATCCAGCTCCTCCGCCGGCACTACATAGTTGATGAGGCCCATCTCCCGCGCGCGATGCGCGTCCACATATTCACCGAGCAGCGCAAGCTCTGCCACATGGCGCGGCAGGATCAGCTTGCGGAAATAGACATGCACCTGGAACGGGAAGACGCCGACGCGCGCTTCCGGCAGGCCGAACTTGGCGTGATCGGCAGCAACGACGATGTCGCAGAGCGCCATCAATCCCGTGCCGCCTGCGACGCAGGCCCCGTTGATGCGTCCGACCATCGGGATCTGCATCTCACGCCCAAAGCGGGCGAGGCGGCCGAAGTCGGTGGTCGGCTCGACCGGATCGTCGTCAAAGACGGAGGTACCCTGCTGCAGGTCACCCCCGGCACAGAACGCCTTTTCGCCCGCACCGGTCAGCACCACCACGCGCACGCCTTTTTCGCTGCGGGCGCGCTCAAGCCCTGCTTGAATGCCGGTGATGACGGAATTGTTGATGGCATTGCGCCGGTCCGGACGGTTGATCGTGATCCACAGCGCCGAACCGCGCCGTTCCACAAGAATTGGATCCGTCATGCCTTCTCCTCTCGGCCCAGAAGTACGCGAGGCACTTCCACCATCATCTCAAGGCTCATTTGGCCGAACGCCTTGCCCTGCGGATCGATACGCGGGCTGGCGATGCCGCCGCCGCCAAGGGCGTTGCGCAGCAGGAAGTTGACTGCGAGAAGTCCGGGCGCGTCGAAGCGCTCGACCGGCCCTTCCACCAGACCTTCGAAATGGTCGAGCATCCTCTGCGGTGTCACTTCGCGGCGGATCACCGGCAGATACTCGGCCCTCCGCGCAATCAGGGCGATGTTGGAGCTGTTGCCCTTGTCGCCCGAGCGCGCGTAGGCGATGCGGCCGAGCGGCACCGAAATCCTTTCGCCTTTGGGAAAATCGGCACCGGCAATTGGCTCGCGCGTTGCAGTCTGCAGAGCCTCGCCCGCTGGCACCGGAACTTCGATTGGGTCACCGCCGTCCAAAATGAGACGCGGGGCAGGCAGGCTCGCTTTCGCCACGTAGCAAGTCAGAAGCCGGATGACGGGTGTTGGTCGCGGCCGTCCGCCCATGATGCCGGTGGTTCCCGGTGCAAAAGAAATGCCGACGGAGCCGATCTCCTTTGACCAGAGTTCGAGCGCGCGCCGGTCGGGATGTGCCACGACGAGCCGCAGTACGACCTCGCGTGTGCCGCGCCGCTGTTGCGCAGGCGGATAGGCGGCTTCTGCTCCCAGCGCTTCGGCATGGGTAGACGAAAATCCGGCAAAGCCGTTCTTTGCAAACAGGGCCTCGCCGCGTGCGATCAGCGCTTCGGCCGTGCGATCCGCCTTCAGCGCCGCGTCCGGCCCGACAATGGAGAAGGTCGCAACGGCGCGGTGGCCATCGAGCCAGGTCGCCGAGACCTTGTAGTCGGGCGTCGGTGCACCGCCTCTGGCGCCCGCAACGCGCACGCGGTTGTTGCCCAGTTCCTCTACGCTGACGTTGGTGAAGTCGGCCACCACATCGGGCAGGATGTAGGCAGCCGGGTCTCCCACCTCATAGAGGATCTGTTCGGAGACAACGCCGCGGTTGATGAGACCGCCAGTTGCGGGCGGCTTGGTCAGGACAAAGCTGCCATCGGTAGCACATTCGGCAATGGGATAGCCGATGTTCTCCCAACCGGGCACATCCTGCCAGTCGGTGTGAATGCCGCCGGTGGCCTGCGGCCCGCATTCGAGCACATGGCCGACGAGGCTTCCGGCAGCAAGAAGATCGTACTGGTCTTCCGTCCAGCCGAATTCATGCATCAGGATCCCAAGCGCCAGCGCACTGTCGGCAGCGCGCCCGGTGATGACGATGTCAGCGCCTGCGGCGAGGGCCGCCCGGATCGGCAGCGCGCCGAGATAGGCGTTGGCGGTGAGCAGCTTCGGCAACGTGCCGCCACCTTCGGGGCGCAGCAGCTCCGCGTGGGCCAGCATGTCATCGCCCTCAACGACCGCGATGTTCAGCGCGTGGCCCTTGTCGGCGGCGACCTTTGCCAGCGCCTCCGCGCAGCCCTGCGGATTGACCGCTCCCGCATTGGTAACGAACTTGATGCCGCGCGCGGCAATCTCGTCCAGATTGTTACCAAGGTCGCGTATGAAATCCGGCGGATAGCCTCCCTCCGGATCCTTCAGTTTCGCCCGCGCCAGAAGCGACATGGTGATCTCGGCGAGATAGTCGGCGATGAGGTAGTCAACCTCTGCGGTCAGCAGTTGCGGGATGGCCATGGGGCTGTCGCCCCATGAACCGGACGCTCCGCCTATGCGCACAACGCGCTCGTTCATGGCCACGCTCAATAGGATTTCGGCAGGCCAAGGACCCGCTCGGCGAGGTAACACAGCACAAGTTCGCGCGAGACAGGGGCGAGGCGCGTGCCCACCGCCTCACGAAAATAGCGCTCGACGTCGAACTCGCTCGCATAGCCCATTCCACCATGGGTGCGGACGGCCCTGTCGCAGGCGTGGAAATTCGCATCCGCCGCCAGGTATTTCGCCGCATTGGCCTCTGCGCCACAAGGCTGGCCGGCATCGTAGAGCTCTGCGGCGCGCAGCGTCATCAGCTCGGCCGCCATCAGCTCCGACCAGCTTTCGGCCAGCGGATGCTGGATCGACTGGTTCATGCCGATGGGTCGGCCGAACACGACACGGTCCTTGGCATATTGTGTCGCCTTCGCCAGCGCGCGGCGACCGATGCCGATCACCTCGGCTGCGTTGAGGATGCGCTCAGGATTGAGGCTGTCGAGCAAATAGTAGAAGCCCCTGCCTTCCTCGCCGATGCGATCTTCGACGGGGATCTCCAGGCCGTCGATGAAGAGCGCGTTGCTGTCCACCGCCGCGCGCCCCATTTTGTGCACCTCGCGCGCCTCGATCTTGCTGCGATCGAAATCGGTGAAGAAGATCGTCAGGCCGTCGGTGGGCCGCTTGCATTCCTCTATCGGCGTGGTGCGGGCAATCAGCATGATCTTGTCGGCGATCTGCGCCGTCGAGATCCACATCTTGCGCCCATGGACGATGTAGCGGTCACCCTTCAGCACGGCACGGGTTTTCAGCTTGGTAGTGTCGAGGCCGGCATCGGGCTCCGTCACGCCAAAGCACGCGCGGATCTTGCCCTCGATCAGCGGGCGCAGCATGCGCTCCTTCTGCTCCGGCGTGCCATGCACGACGATGGCGTGGGGGCCGAAGATGTTGATGTGGATCGATGAGCAGGCGGCAAAGGCACCGGCCGAATTGCCCACGACCTGCATCATGATCGCGGCCTCCGTGACGCCGAGGCCGGCGCCGCCATACTCCTGCGGCATCGCGATCCCGAGCCAGCCGCCTTCGGCCATGGCTTTGGTGAACTCGTGCGGGAAGGTGCCCGTGCGGTCGCGTTCGCGCCAATAGGCGTCATCAAACCTGTTGCAGATGGCCTTCACCGCATCGCGCACCGCGATCTGCTCGGGCGTGCGCGCCAGCGCCTCAAATTCCATAGATCCATCCTCCCTTGCGCCGCTCCCGTTCAGCGCTGCAATTATACGCTGTGGCGAAATAAAATTCTTATTCACGAATTATTATCGTGGAGCTCATGCGCCGTCAACGGGCACGCGACGTGGTGACGGAGCTCATGAGGTGAGGGCACCATCGATCAGTTCAAGGGAGAGACGCAGGCAGCCAAGCCATTGAGTGGTGCTGCAGAAAGAGTAACGGCGGCTCCCAGGAGCCGCCGTTGCAATTAAAACAGGAGAATGACGGTGATATCGTCACCGCGCCGAGCTATGGCGCAATCCAACGGCTTTCGAAGAGACGTCCGGCTTTCCAGCGGGGCAATTCTTCGGTGGCGGTGCAAGGCACTTCCAACGGGTCACGGCGCTGCTCAAACTCCCGGTCGATCAGATAGCCGAGCACCATGCATGCCTCGTGGTATTCTCCACGGATCGGGTTCTTGGTGACGAACGTCGTCTTGACCAGTACCGCTTCCAGACGGCGGTCTTTCCATTCTGCCGTTCCATAATCGACCAGTTCATCCTCGAACCGGTCGATCACCCAACCATTGGCCGCGTGCTCCATTCTCCATGTGCCGGCGTTCGGGAACAGCGCCAGGAACTCTTCGCGGGAGGCCATGTCTTCGCTCCAGATCGCCTTGGCGAGATCGGTGAGGCTATTATGCGCCGCCCGCGCTTCCTGCGCATAGCGGGTCCGCATCTCGTTCTGGAGCTTTGCCCGCACGACTTCGGCCTGCCGGTTCTTTTCTTCTTCCAGACGGGCCGCCGCTTCCAACTCCTGACGGCGCTTCGCGATCAGCCTTTCGCGCTCCTGCTGGCTGCTCTCCGACAGCGCCTTCCCCTCCGCGACAAGCTCCTGTGTGATCCATATGGGCAGCACCGATGCGGCCTTGTCGATTTTTTCAAGAGCCGGCAGCAGCTGTGCGAGGTCCTCCGCCTGTGCGTAGACAATCCGGCAGGCATTCTTCTGGATATTCGCGAACGCCCGATCGAGTGACACGACAGACCGCTTCAAATCCGCGGGCATGTGGCGCTCGGCCGCTTCGGCCACGAACTCGAACGCGTGGGTGTGATGTGCTGCCTCTGCCTCGGGTATGACCGTGCACAGAGTATTGTCCGGGTTGTCGAAGGCGATGAAGCCGAAGCCCTTGCGAACACCTGCAATGATCTCGTTCTTGATCAGCGCCGAGGTTTGCTGATCGTTGCGAACCGTCTCGCCGATGCTAGACCACGCCACGAGTTCGATGGTCTTGAGCGCCCCTGTTTCAAAGCCCGAGATGATTGGCCGAGCCTCCAGCAGATCGCCGGACAGCAGTGCTCCACGCTCGATGACAAGCACATCCTGCTGCATCGCATTGCGGGAGTCGCAGAGGCCGGTTGCGGCAAATTCCTTGGCGCCGAGTTTTCGGAGTATTGGTTGGACGTGATCGTCAAGCGGCGGGTGGCGAGCGTCCGAGCCTACCCAGCACATGTTGACCTTGCCGCCGTCGAAGGTGGTCGCACCAACCAGATTGACCAAAAGGTGAGGGGCATCCGGCGTGTAGTTGCCCAGAACGATGACGTCCTGCGGATCGCCAACGAGCAGGAACTGGTTGGCCTCCGTGATTGCCAGTCCGTTCTGCGCTTCCTCTACGACGGTCTCTCGGGCTGTGTCGCTATAGATGAACGCGTCCAGCTCTCCCTTCAGGTTGAGTCGCTCAATCGCATCCGCAACGAGGCGTTGCGTGTTGAACAGCGCCTCATCCTGACCCGATGATTGCGCCTTGGCGATCGTCTCCTGCAGTTCAAGGAGGTTATCGACAGCCTCATGCAATATGTTGCTGCCGACGAAGTCGGCGATGAATGCCTCCGTCCTTCGAAGCTCTGCGGCTGCGGTGGCGCGCGCATTCACGTGCGCGATTTCAGCAGCCGTCTTCTGTTCGCCAAGAAACTGCTGGTAGTTCGGTTCATTCTTCAGCAGTTCGTCCACTGTCAGGATTGCCTGCTCGATCTGGGTCACGTCGTCGGACCCTTCGAGCTGCCGCAACCGAACCACGGCACGGGCAACGCCAATGGCGTTTGTGAAGGAGCGTTTGCTGTCGGTATATTCAGCGATCGAGGCAAGGAGGGCGGCAAGGCGTTCCCTGCCGGCGTTCAGCGCCAGGCGCTGGCGCTCGGCCTCCGCTGCCTCTTTTCTCGCGCGCTCTTCTTCGGCGGCCTTGGCCTGCTGCGACGCGAATTCCGTGCTTGCAAGCGAAGCCAGTTGTTGCACCACGTCACCGCCGTCAGCCCCCAGGGCGCTGCACCGGTCGTTGGCTGACGCCCAATTCCTGGCTGCCAGGAGGATACCGCAGGAGAGCATTTCCTGGGTAGCCTTCAGAGCGGCTTGTTCCTGCAGGAACGAACCAGCATTTGCGGGCGCGGCCTGGCCGCCTCCCTGCGCAGCTACCTCGACGGAAGGCGCGTTGCGCGCAACGGCATCCAGTGCCTCGGAAATTCGCTTGTCCAGCTGTTCCAGCTCTGGCAAGAGTTTCGTCTGGTTTGGATACACCATTGCTGACAGACATGTCGCGACAGCGTCTTCTATCTCAGCAGTGCTTGCCGCAACCCTGCATTTATCCGCAGCCTCACGGGCCTGCGCCATCACAGCCCGATGTTGCTCGAAGGAGGCTTTGTCCGGCAGTCCGCTTTGGCGAAATTCGCTGTAGCCGCTGTAATCATCAAAGCCGGCGGCAAGAGCATCTTCAAACTCGCGTCGGCTCGGGAAGCCACCCTTCTGGGCTAGCCGATAGTCTTCAGCATTCTTGAAATCCGATGCGCGGAATTTCCGATAGTCGTCATAGCGGGCGAACCCTTGACGCCTGGCGCTGGCGAAGTCTTGCGCGTTCTCGAACCCGCCCTCGCGTGCTGCGAGAAAATCCTCGCGGTTCTGGAACCCGGCGGCGGCAGCCTCCCTGAGTTCCCGCGCGCTGCGGAAGCCCAGTTGAGCCAGATATTCGACTTCTGCAACGTAATCCTCATTGAGGATGACAGGCGAGAGATCGAACGCCGCGATGAGGGCCGCCTCAGCTCGACGGGTGCCAGGCCCGCGGTCTCCGTCAATCGCCTTGTCGTAGAAGCCGAGGCGGGACATGGCTGCCTGCAGGCGCCGCACATAGGCGATTTCCTGACGCCGGATAGCGTCTTCGCGTGCCCTTCGTTCTGTTTCGGCAGCCTGGCGGCGCTGTTGCTCTGCTCGTTCTTCGGCCTGTTGCCGCCGGCGGTATTCCTGATTGCGCATGTCATGCTCAATCATGCGCCCCATCATGTTGATGATGCCGCCAACATCCTGTGCTGCCGTCGGTACACTGCTCAAGACGAGCGCAGACGCGCACACCGCCCAGGAAAAACGTCTTAGTATGTTCATGATGTACCCCTACCCCGCGCATGAGGATATACGCTTCCGCCGAAGGCGCAAGATGGAGTTCAGGGCGTTGCGGCAGGCCGGAGCCTGATGAACAAGCGACCGTCGTCAGACGGCTTCGAAGCAGGGGATCTTCTTGTCCTTGGTTTCTTCGAAGACAACGGTCAGGCGTGATCCCACCGAAATGTCCTGTTGCGGGCCTTTCCGGAGTCGTGCCATGAACCGGAATCTGTCATCCATGTCGGCCAGGACGACGAAATAGGGTGCCTCGCCCGCGAGGTCGGCTGTGGGGGCTCGGTGGATAAACGTACAGGCGTAGACCGTTCCCTGTTTCGTGCTTTCCCGCCAGGAAAGCCTGGGCGACATGCACTTAACGCACCTTATGCGCGGATAGAAATTGACCGCGTCGCAGGCATCGCATGTCTGAAAGAGAAGCCGCTCTTCCTCGACGCCTTTCCACCAGAACGCGTCCACCTGGGTTGCTTCGTCGCTCATCGTCAGTCCCCCGCGAGAATGCATGTGGCGTTGGAACAGAAAACACCACCCGTTCCACTGATCAGCGCCGTATCATGCTTTCTCACCTGCCTTGGGCCGCATTCGCCCCGCAGTTGCCGGACGGCTTCGATGATCAGGAAGATGCCGAACATTCCCGGGTGGCAGTAGGAGAGCCCGCCGCCGCTGGTGTTGAGCGCTACTTCTCCGCCGGGTGCAATGCGCCCGCCGGACACGTAGGCTGCACTTTCACCCGGGCGGCAGAAGCCGACGGATTCAAGTGTCAGCAGGACCGTGATTGTAAACGAGTCGTAGATCTGAAGAACGTCGATGTCTTTGCGGGCAACGCCTGCCATGGCAAAGGCTCGTTCGCCAGCATCCCGTGCCGGCGTCGAAAGAAGATCCGGCATCTGCGAAATCAGCATGTGCGAATGACTTTCGCCGTGGCCGAGCAGCCAGACGGGCCTCTTTGCGAGCCTCTTGGCGCGTTCCGGCGATACGACAACCACCGCTCCGCCTCCGTCGGTCACCAGGCAGCAGTCGAGCCTGTGGAGAGGTTCGGCCACCGGTTGAGCCGCGAGTACGTCTTCGATGGTCAATGGATCGCGCTTGAACGCCTTGGGGTTCAACTGCGCCCACTTGCGCGCGGCGACCGCCACTTCGGCAAGATCTTTCCGGGTCGTTCCATGGACAGCCATATGCCGGGAGGCAGCCAGCGCGTAAGCGCCG
Source organism: Nitratireductor aestuarii (assembly GCF_014641695.1). Lineage (GTDB taxonomy): Bacteria > Pseudomonadota > Alphaproteobacteria > Rhizobiales > Rhizobiaceae > Chelativorans > Chelativorans aestuarii. The sequence goes on from NZ_BMIF01000012.1 coordinate 52,118, forward strand.
ACGGGGTTCGGCAGACCGGCGAAGCTTTCATACTGCAGCGCCAGGTTCTGGGATGCGGCGAGGCTGCGTTCCTTGCCTGACCGCTGTGTGCTTCCGTAGAGGATCAGCGCGACCTCGCAGAGCCCGGCCTTGATCGCGGCTGCGGCATGGCCGAGGTGAAATTCGAAAGAAGCGCCGCCCACTGATGTACCATCGGAGTAGGCCGGATTGATGCCGAGATATTCGGCGACCTCGAGCTGAGGGGTCCGTCCCCACCGTCCCGAGCAGAGGAGGCCGTCCACCTCGTTCTTTTCGATCCCGGCTTCGGCCAGGGCTTCCTCGGCGGCTTCGGCCTGAAGCTCAAGCACGGTTGCGTCGCTGACAATGCCCAGCCGCGACTCTGCGACCCCGGCTATTGCGGCACTCCTGTAAAGACTCATTTCGCTGGAACTCCGGCCCGTGACGGTCCGCTGTCGGGGACATTCTCCTGGATGCCCTTGCGCTGCAGATGCGCCACGCTCTCGCTGATGTTCGCCGCCGCCGTGCGCAGCAGCGGAACATATTCGTTTACCGCATAGCCACCGCTGACGGCGGAGTTGTAGTAGGTGATGCCGATGGTCGCCAGAACACGGTCGCTGCCCTCCTCGAAGACGGGAACAGCAAGGCTTGCGGATGCGGCCTTTTCAGGAGCCGAGGCGCGAACGGCGAAGCCTTGCCGCGCCACCGCATCCAGCATCGAATGGATCTCTTCATCGGTCATTTCGAGACCGGAATCCGGATGCTGCGTGCGCTTCAGTATTTCCAGGATGAGCCGACGCTCCTCCATCGGGCAGAACGCGAGGTAAGCCCGCCCCAGAGCTCGGGACAGAAGACCGAAGCGGCGGTGGAGAATGCCCTGATAGGGAGACATCGGGCTTTCAGCGCTGGTCGTGTAGGAAACGAGCGCCGCGTTTTCGTCCAGCACTGCAACGGCGACCGGCCATCTGATCCGTTTGGTCAGCTCCTGCGCCCAGGGACGAGCAGCCTCCACCACAAGCGGTGCGCCCTGATAGCCGCAGCTGAGGGCAGTGACAGCGGATGTTATGCGGTAACCCTTGCCGTTTTCATCCTTGGCCACGAAACCGGCGTTCGACAGTGTACTCAGCAAGCGGATGATCGTCGGCTTGGGCAGCCCGCTCAATTTGTGCAGCAGCTCGATGGAGGTGAATTTCTGCCGGTTCAGGATCTCCAGCAGTTCAAGAGCCCTGATGACCGAATTTACCTGCCGGTATGGCGACATGGATGCTCCCCGAACCCCAGCTTCTCTGCCAGGCGCTCGGAGGCTCTTCGAGGTGCTCGGCGCTATCGCGGCAACGACATTATGCATGTCTTCTCCGTGCATAACTCGGCGCCCGTCGCGGCGCTCACCTCGCCCACCTCGACGCCTGGCGCAACCTCTTCCAGAATAAACCGGCCCTCCCTGATTGCAATGACTCCTAAATCGGTAAACACCTTGGTGACGACACCAAGAGCCGTCGGCGGATAGGTTAGACGCTCCACCAGCTTCGGTTCGCCGTCACGCGTCTTGTGGGTCATGATTGCCAGAACGCGCCGTGCGCCGATGGCGATGTCCATGGCCCCGCCGATGCTGCCAGTGCGTGCACCGGGCAGCTTCCAGTTGGCGAGATCGCCGTTGCTGGCAACCTGATAGGCGCCGAGGATCGCGGCATCGAGCCGCCCGCCTCTGGCGAGCGCAAAGGAATCGGCATGGTGGACGAAGCTTCCGCCCGGGATGAGCGAGACCGGCCGCTTGCCCGCGCTCAGCAGATCATTGTCGACCACGCCCGTGCCTTCGAGCTCCGGACCCATTCCGATGATGCCGTTCTCGCTATGGAAGATGATGTCCTTCGCAGGATCGACGAAGGGAACCACGGCGAGCGGCATGCCGATGCCGACATTCACCACCCAGTCCGGTTCGAGCTCCTGCGCAAGACGCCAGGCCATCTGATCAAGCGTGAGACCCGTTGCCGTCATGCTGCCGTCTCCATGCTCTGGCCAGCCGAAGCTATGGCCACATAGGCATCCACATAGACGCCGGGCGTCACGATGGCTTCCGGATCGAGGTCGCCGACAGCAACTTCGCTCGTAGCTTCCACCATCACCCAGTCCGCCGCCATGGCCATGATCGGGTTGAAGTTTCGCGCGGCCTTCCGGTAGACGAGGTTGCCCATGGGATCGACCTTGTGTGCCTTGACCAGGGCAAAGTCCGCCCGCATGGCGCGTTCCAGAAGGTAGTTCCGGCCATCGAGTTCGATGACCTGTTTGCCCTCGGCGATGTCCGTGCCGACCCCCGTGGGCGTCAGCACACCGCCGAGACCGGCACCGCCCGCGCGGATGCGTTCCGCCATCGTGCCCTGGGGTACCACTTCCAGATCCACCAGGCCCTTGTTGTACAGGCCCTTGAACACCACGGATTCCTTTGCCAGCGGAAAGCTGCAGACGACCTTGCGCACGCACCCTTCCTCGAGCAGCCGGGCAATGCCGGTACTGCTTGTACCGGCATTGTTGCTGACGATCGTGAGGCCCCGTAACCGTTTCTGGCAGACGGCCTCGATCAGGTTTTCAGGAACACCGCCGCGTCCGAAGCCGCCGATGAAGACGACGGCGTCATCGTGCATCCTCTCCACGGCTTCCTGTGCAGATGTCTTTCGCTTCGGTTTCATCACTTCGCCGAGCTGGTTTCAGGCGAAGGCGCCTGCACCTTGCTCCCTCCAAAGTTCTGCTTGCCCGGAACGAACTCGATCGGGTTGCGCAGCCGGCCCAGATTGCCGACCTCGGACTCGAGCACGCCGCCGATCTTGCCGAGGTCGATGGTGGACGACTTCCATGGCGCCACAGGCGAGCAGGTGCCGCAGGAGATGATGTCGCCCGGCTCCAGCTCATGCGCCCAGGACAAGTGCGAAATCAATTGCCTGATATTGTAAACGTACCCCTTGGTGGAGCCGGCCTGCACAGCTTCGCCATTGAGGTAGGAGGCCATCGGAAGGTCATGCGGATCTGGCACTTCGTCAGGAGTGGTAAGCCAGGGACCGGTAGGCGAAAACGTGTCGAAGTTCTTGTAGCGCCCGGGATAGGTGAGGTGCTCCTCCGTGCCGTCGGGCCGGCGGATATGCACCCATTCCGTTGCTTTGCGCATTTCGTGCGCGGTCAGGTCATTGTGCACCATGAACCCGAACACGTGATCCAGCGCCTCTTCCTCTGGAATGGCTTTGCCGCCCTTGCCGATGACGAGGGCAAGCTCGATCTCGGGCCCGACCTGGCCGATGTCCGGGATCTTGATTGTGTCGTGCGGGCCGATGATGCAGGTCCTGAGCTTGATGAAATAGGTGGGATGCGGATTTTCAGGCGTGATCGCGCGGCGGCGGCTGTCCTGATTCACTGCGATTGCAAAGAATTTAGGCGGCCTTGAAACCGGCGCACAGAGCTTCACGTCGCTAATGGCGACGGGAGAGAATTTCGACGCGTCGGATGCCGCGGCCTTGGACACCTGGGCGGCGAGGTCGCGTCCGCTGTCGCCCTGGTTGATCAGGTCGAGCAGTTCGGCAGGCACCGCAAGATCCTTCAAGTTGCTGGGTGCGGTGGCCGAGACCTGCTTCCAGGCTTCCGCAAGGTCGATCAGACGCTCCTTGTCATCAAGGACAAGGCCGATTGCCCGCTTGCCGTTGCGTTCATACTGGCAGAGTTTCATGCAATGACTCCAATCATGAATTCGATGGTTCGGTCGCCTGATGCGCGCGATGCAGAGCCTCGCCGTCAGACAGTGGGGGGATGCCGATCAGCTCGCAGGCATTGAGGCCGATCATTCTTCTGATTTCGTCTTCGCCGTAGCCTAGCTGCAAGCACATCCGGATGATCTCGCGGAAGCCTTCGACCGGCGTCGGGTTCTTGGACTGACCGAGATCCGATCCGATGATGGTCCGGTTGACGCCGCCCGCCTTGATGAAGGCGTCGAGCTCGTCGGCGGTGAACTTGTTGGAGGGACAGTCGATGACCTGGCAGATGGAATGCTCCAGATAGGCGCCCATTCCAGCGAGCTCGGTCAGGTCTGAAAGGCTTGCGCCGACGAGGAACATCGGATGGTTGATGAGCATGCGGTTGACCCCGCGCGCCTTCGCCTCCTCGAGGAGAGGCCAGATCTCGCTGATGTGCAGGTGCCCGGTGGCAAGCACCGAGTCATACTCGGCGATCAGATCCAGGATGAGCTTCACCTCGTCCAGAAGCTGGCCACGTACATCCACTACGGTGAGTGCAATGGACTCGCTCATGGAGACTTTGGTGGGCAGCAGCTTACGCCTGTGAGCATGACGTATATGGTTGGCGGCCGAAATCGTCGGCATCCAGACCAGATTGCCGCCAAGCTTCAGGCCGTGTTCCACCGCGTAAGGATTGAGCCCGCCGACGTGATTGTTGAGGGCTATGCCGGAGAGGATGCGAACGCGTTCCTCGCCCAGCATCTCCTTCAACAGTTCGGCCACAGGCGTGGTGGAGTAGTAGTGGTCCTTGAAAAGGACGCCTCGCATGCCGGCCTGGTCGGCCTGGCGGATCGCTTCCGCATGATTGATCTTGCGGGGCATGACCGAAGGTCCGCTGTGGCAGTGAAGATCAACCGCGCCAATCAGCAGGCGATCGACAACGGTCTCGTCCGAGCCCCTCGCGGGTGCCGCGTCTTGTAGCATCGTCAATATCCATTTCTGTCAGGAAACTGGGAGGCAGAGGGAGCCGGGAGCTCCCTCAAGCCATCGTCATTCAAACCACAGGCCCGCGAGGTCATGCCCCACGTAGAAGCTTGGCGTCAGGGTGTAGCCCTTGAGGTTGGCGGGGAGGGCGACGATCCGCTCGCCGCGGAAGAGGTGCAGGAAGGTCGATTGCCCCATGATCCGCTTCTGCAGCTCCTTGACCAGCTCGCCACGCTTCTCCGGGTCCAGCTCGACTCTCTGGGCCTCAAACAGGCGGTCCGCCTCAGGATCATTGAAGCCGGAGTAATTCGCAGGCGAGTCCGAAACGTATTTCAGCAGAGCCTCTGTGGCGTCGTCGCTGGGCGGCGCGTTGAGGTCATAGGCAATGTCGAAACTGCCATCCTTCAGCGCCTGGAAGTAGGCCGCATTGTCCACCGGAACCATCTCGACATCAGCGCCGATCTGCCGCCACTGGTCGATGGCGAAGACGCCGATGATCTGGTAGGGGTCCTGGATGTTACGATTAACAAACCGTACCTTTACCCCCGTAGCACCAGCCTCCTCCAGAAGCTTGCGGGCTTCAGCACGACGCGCCTCGATGTCCGGACCGTAGCCGGGCAATTCCGCCAGCTCATCCGGCTTGATCGCATATTGGTGGCTCGGCCGCAGGATCGTGCCGATGTAACCGGCGCTGGTCAGCTTCGAGATATTTTGCTGACCGGTTTTCCGATCAATGGCGAGATCGAACGCCTTCCTGACGCGGGGGTCGTTAAAGGGCGGCTTGCGGGTATTGAGGACGACGCCATTGACGGTGCCGGACTCGGTGATCTGGAATACGGTCTTGTCGCCACGCGCTTCCGCTATGCGGTCACGCTGTGGTGGGGTGATGAAGCGCAGGTTCGCGTCCGCCTGGCCGCTGGCAATGGCGTTGACCGCGCCCGGACCGTCAACAGTGATCACCTTGAAGCCGTCGAGATAGGGCTGCCCTTCGCGGAAATAGTCGGCGAACCGCTCGCCCGTCCAATGGGATCCCTGAACGTGTTCCTTGAACACGAACGGTCCGCTGCCCATGACTTCGGTGGCTGGCAGCTTTGGATCCTTGGCGAGGGTCTCATCGGAGTAGATGCAGTTCCAAGGGCTGGCAAAGAGTTCCAACGTCCCGGGCTGCGCCTTGGCCATCTTGAATGCTACCGTCGTGTCATCCACCACCTCGATGTCGGCGATGTTCTCGAAACTGCTGGCGCGGACAGAAACCACACCCTCCGGAGGATTGCGCAACCGGTCGTAGGTCGCCTTGACGTCCTCTGCCGTCAGCGCGCTGCCATCATGGAACTTGATGTTCGGGTGCAGCTTGAAGGTAAACGTGAGCTGGTCATCGGACACGGTCCATTCGGCTGCGGCATTGCCTTTGACGGCGGGATATTTCTCGGGATCAAACTCGAGCAGCGTCGAATAGTGCGGCGCGATATAGGTCAGATCCGTGATGGAAGTCGCCGCATGGCAGTCATAGGTGTTGGGCGTTCCGGCCATCACCAGTGTCAGCGTTCCGCCCTGCTTGGGCTGTGACTGCGCCAGAACAGAACCTGGAAGAATAACAGCCAGTATTGCAAGGCTGCTGATTGCCGTTGCGGGCCTGAACTTCAGTCGTTGCGAAGACATTGACTTCCTCCCTCACTCATCAAACCAGAGGCCGGACAAGTCGTGACCGACGTAAAAACTTGGCGTGAGCGTGTAGCCTTTGAGATTGGCGGGCATCGCGACGATGCGCTCTCCGCGGAAGAGGTGCAGGAACGTCGACTGACCCATGATCCGCTTCTGCAGTTCACGGACGAGTTCACCACGCTTTTCGCGGTCGAGCTCGACTTTCTGAGCCTCGAAGAGCTGGTCAACCTCGGGGTCAGAGAAGCCGGTGTAATTTGCCGGCGAGTCGCTGATGTACTTCATCAGCCCTTCCGTCGCATCGTCGCTGGGCGGTGCGTTGAGGTCGAAGGCGATATCGAAGTTGCGATCCTTCAGCGCCTGAAAATAGGAGGCATTGTCGACCTGTGACATCTCCACGTCGAAGCCCACCTGACGCCACTGGTCGACCAGGAAGACGCCGATGATCTGATAGGGATCCTGGATGTTGCGGTTGACGAACTTCACCTTGAGGTTGGTGGCCCCAGCCTCCTCCAGCAGCTTGCGCGCTTCCGCCCGGCGAGCCTCCATGTCCGGGCCATACCCCGGCAGTTCGGCCAGTTCTTCAGCCTTCAGCGCATATTCATGGCTCGGCCGCAGAATGGACCCGATATAGCCGGCACTGGTGATCTTCGAGAGGTTCTCCTGGCCACCCTTGCGGTCGATGGCGAGATCCAGCGCCTTGCGGACACGCGGATCATCGAAGGGTTTGCGCTGTGTATTGACGGTGATCATGTTGACCGTGCCGCCTTCCGTCGACTGGAAGACTGTCTTGTCACCGCGAGCTTCGGCAATGCGGTCGCGCTGCGGCGGCGTGAGCAGGCGGAAGTTCGCGTGAGCCTGGCCGCTGGCGATCGCATTGACGGCGCCGGGGCCGTCGACGGTAATGACCTTGAAGCCGTCAAGGTACGGCTGGCCGTCGCGGAAGTAGTCATCAAACTTGTGGCCGGTCCAGTGCGAGCCCTGCACGTGTTCATCGAAGACGAACGGTCCGCTGCCCATGACTTCGGTGATGGGCAGTTTTGGATCCTTGGCGAGTATTTCGTCGGAATAGATGCAGTTCCACGGGCTGGCGAAGAGTTCTTCCGTCCCCGGCTGCGCGACCTTCATCTTGAAGACGACGGTCGTGTCATCAACCGCTTCAATACTGTCGATATTCTCAAAGCTGCTGGCGCGGACGGAAACGACACCTTCCGGCGGCTCACGCAGTCTTTCATAGGTTGCCTTCACATCTTCAGCAGTGAGCGCGGTCCCGTCGTGGAACTTGATGTTTGGGTGCAGCTTGAAGGTGAAGGTGAGCTGGTCATCCGAAATGGACCATTCGGCGGCCGCATTTCCTTTGACTGCTGGATAGTTCGCCGCGTCAAACTCCAGCAGGGTGGAGTAATGGGGCGCAAGATAGGTGAGGTCGGTGATCGAGGTGGCTGCATGGCAGTCGTAGGTATTTGGTGTGCCTGCCATCACAAGTGTAAGAACGCCGCCGGATTTGGGCTGGCCCTGGGCCAGTGCAATGTCGGCCGCGCTGATGAGAATAACGGCAGTTCCAGCCGTCAGTCGCAATGCATGATTGATATTCAACTTCATATTGACCCCTCCTCCAAGGGTAGATTTTACCTGTCCAAGACATCGCAAGATGACTTGAAGTGCAGAAATCTTTCTTCTGAAGCGAATTAAGTTCGACTTTTATTGTTTGTATGAAGTGTCGTTCATTTCTCCTGCCTCAACAGGATCGCGATGATTTTATTATTGCCTGATTTTGAGGCATGTACAGCGGAATGTCCTGCAAATTGGTCAGATTTCTCATAGTGGAACGCAAGGCCTTTGACGGCTCTTTGCTTTGCCGACAGTCTTAGGGCCACCTGATCCAATGGAGGCTCCAATGGTGATCGAGCGAATTGAAATCTTCATCACCGAGCTGCCCACGCGCATCCAGCGCACGTTCTCGAGCGGCAGCTATGACACGGGTGCATCCAAGGATGCGCTGGGAAAACCCGTTCTCGTCAAACTGCATGCGGACGGGGTCACCGGTTACGGCCAGATCAGGGCCATCAGCCCCGGCCATTTCGTTGCAGATACCGTGCACAGCATGGTTGCCGCGATCCGGGACATCTACGGTCCGCTTCTGAAAAACCGCAAGCTGGGCGACTTTGAAGGCGCACATCAGGCCTTCGACAGCAGGCTTGCCGGCAACCCTGCGGCCCGCGCCGTGCTGGACATTGCGTTGCATGATGCTTGGGGTAAGGCGCTCGGTGTGCCGGTTCATCAATTGCTGGGAGGATGCTGCCAGCCGCAACTGCCGATCGAATGGTCCGTCAGCTTTTCCGACGATGTCTCAGTCATGATCGAGGAAGCCAGGCGTGCCGTGGAGGAATATGGCATCAAGGTCCTCTGCTTGAAGGCCGCAGGTCCGCAAGGTTGGCGTCGCGACGTGCGCAATTTCGAGGCAGTGCGCAACGCTCTGGGCTTTGACGTTGTCATCGGTGTCGATCCAAATACGGGCTGGAGCTACAGCGACACCATCGCCTTCATGGAAGCGGTCCGGCCTCTGGATCTTGGCTATATCGAGCAGCCGACAGGTCGCAGGGACATCGCGACACTCGCGGCCATCCGCGACAAGGCAGCCGGCGTTCCGGTGATGGCGGACGAGAGCCTGTTCACCATCGAGGATGCCTTCCAGCTCGCTCAGTGCCGCGCCGTCGACGTCTTCTGTATCAAGCTCTACAAGGTCGGTGGCCTGACGCCGGCGCGTAAGATTTCAGCCATCGCAGAAGCCGCCGGCGTGAAGCTGAATAGTGGTGGACTTGCCGTCCAGTCGCAGCTGGAGGCCGCTGCCTCGGCCCATTTCTGCGCGTCCATTCCGGCAACCCGCATGTTCGGCGCGGCCGAATTTGCCTTTGCCCTTGGGGGGGCTGGAAGAGATCCGCTTGTCGGCGAACCCGCCATTGAGCTCGTGGACGGAATGGTCACCGTCCCCACCGGGCCGGGGCTGGGCGTCATCATCGACGAAGATGCCCTTGAGCGGCATACGATCCACCGGACCGAGATCCGGCTCTAGATCATTGTTTTAACGCAATTGCGGACGGAAAACCGGTCCCCACTTTTCCTGGAATTGCTCTAATCACCAGCAACACTGTTGGCGCCATTGCGCAGGGCTTCGCGTACTGCCGATGGTGTCAGGTGGGGCGCAGTCAGCGCAATGAAGTCGAGCACGAAGGGGCGGACATAGCCGGTACGGCGCAGTGCGATCGTCGACACGCTGGTTGGGAAAAGGTGGCTTGCGTCGCGCGCCTGCAGACCTTTGTCATGCTCGGGATCATAGGTGACGCTGGGCAGGATCGTCAGGCCCAGGCCCACGGATGCGTAGGTCTTGCAAACGTCGGCATCGATGCCGGTCATGACGATGCTTGGCTTCAGGCCAGCCGCGTCGAAGGCTGCCATCACGCGCCACCGTCCCGTGTACCTCGGATCGTAGGCAATCAACGGATGGCGCGCGATGTCTTCTAGCGTCATGGTGGAACGTTCAAAGATCGGGTGATCCGCCCTTCCCACGATGCATCGGGTGAGCTCGACGCATGGAAGCCTGAGCAGCCGGGGAAAGGGCCGGATCGTCTGCGGACCAAAGGCCAGATCCGCATCGCCATTCTCCACCATTTCGCAAACCTGCTCGGGATCACCCTGTTTGAGGATGAGCTGGACGGATGGGTATTGTCCGACGAATTGCTTTATCACATCCGGCAGGACATAGCGGGCCTGCGTATGCGTCGTCGCAATGACCAGCTGGCCACGGTCCCGGGACCGGCTTTCCTCCTTCAGGTTCTGCAGTCCCTCCATCTCGGAGATGATGCGCTCTGCTATGCCCACGACCTCGTGGCCAAGCGAGGTCAGGCCGATGATGCGGTTGCGCGTGCGCTCAAAGATCTCGAAGCCGAGCTCTTCCTCCAAGAGCTTGATCTGCTTGCTGACACCAGGCTGCGAGGTGTTCAGCGCGGTGGCGGCCGCCGACAGGTGATTGTTGTGGCGGACGATCTCGACGATGTACTTCATCTGCAGGATGTTCATGCCGAGTATATCTCTCCGAGAATACCAGGATTTCATCTTATTCTTAGACTGCATACTGCTTGTTGGCTACCGTGCTCTTAAGAAAAAGCCGGGAGCGAGCTGTTATGGAGCCGCGGAACCTCAAATCAAACTATGATGTAGTCGTTGTGGGAGGCGGGAACGCTGCCCTGTGCGCGGCCATTTCCGCAGCCGACGAAGGTGCGCGGGTTGTCCTGCTCGAGCGCGCTTCTGAGAGCGAACGCGGTGGCAACAGCACGTTTACCGACGGCAAGTATCGCGCCGTTTACAATGGCGTCGAGGATGTGGTGGCGCTTGCTCCGGGTCTGACCGAAGACGAGATCGCCAACAGCGACTTCGGAGAATATACCGAGGCGGACTTCTTCGATGACATGATGCGGGTGACCCAGTACCGCACCGACCCTGACCTCTGCGAAATCCTGGTGCGTAGCAGCAGGGATATCCTGTTCTGGCTGAAGAAGAACGGCGTCCGCTTCATGCCCAATTTCGGCCGTCAGGCCTACCGGGTGGACGGCCGCTTCAAGTTCTGGGGCGGCACGACCCTCGTGGTCGCAGACGGCGGTCCGGGGCTGGTCGATGCGCTTTACAGAACGGCTGAGGCCAAGGGTGTTCATATCCTCTATGAGGCCTGGGTGCGGGAGTTGATCCATGACGACGTCAGCGGCACCTCCGGCGTCGTCGTCAAGGTCAACGACGAGATGCGCAGGATCCACGCGGGAGCCGTCATCCTTGCCTGCGGCAGTTTCGAGGGCAATGCGGAGTGGCGCGCCCGCTATCTCGGGCCAGGCTGGGATCTCGCGAAGGTGCGCGGCAGTCGGTACAACACCGGCGATGGGCTGGCGATGGCGCTGAAGGCAGGGGCACAGCCCTATGGCCATTGGTCGGGCTGTCACGCCACGGCCTGGGAGCGTTACGCCGAAGATTTCGGCGACATGGCCGTAACGCCGCAATACCAGCGCCACAGCTATACTTTCGGTATCGTCGTCAACTCGGCCGGCCACCGCTTCATCGATGAAGGCGCGGATTTCCGCAATTACACATACGCCAAATACGGGCAGGAAGTGCTTCGTCAGCCGGGCCAGGTGGCCTGGCAGATCTATGACGGCAAGGTGCTTCACCTGCTCACCGACGAATATCGCACGCGGCGCGTTACCAAGGTGCGTGCCGACACCCTCGAAGATCTGATCGCACAGCTCGATGAGGTGGATGGCGCGCAGCTCGCCCGGACAATCTCCGAGTTCAACGCGGCCGTGCGTAAGGACGTCGCGTTTGATCCCAACACCAAGGATGGACGCAGCGCTAACGGCCTTCCAGTACCGCGCAGCAACTGGGCCAATCCCATCGATACGCCGCCGTTCGAAGCCTATGCGGTGACCTGCGGCGTCACCTTCACCTTCGGCGGTGTTCGCATTTCGACCGAAGGCCAGGTCATCGACACCAATCAGAGGCCGATCCGGGGGCTCTATGCCGCCGGCGAGATGGTCGGAGGACTGTTCTACTTCAACTATCCGGGCGCCAGCGGGCTCACCAGCGGATCGGTCTTCGGACGGCTTGCCGGACGCCACGCCGCACGCGCGGCCGTTGAGGGAAGGGTGCCTGCCTGACGATTTAATTCTGTAGTGCGCCCCCAGGTGGGCGGCTATTCTGAGGAGGAGAATTGCCGTGAACGTTGCCGTTACCCAACCCCCAGTAACGCGTACCCTGGCAGAGTTCGCCGTGGGCCTGCGCTACGAAGACCTGCCAGTCGAAACGATCGAATTCGCCAAGCAGTGCATTCTCGATAGCCTCGCCTGCGGCATCTATGGATCGACAATGCCGTGGAGCCACTCCGTTGCACGTGTGGTCCAGAGCCTGGGCCAGGCGCAGACGGCAAGTGTCTGGGGCATGCGCCAGAAGGGTGACCCGCTTGGCGTCGTGTTCGTCAACGGCACGTCCGCGCAGGGTTTCGAGCTCGATGACTGCCACGACCAGTCCATGTCGCATTATGGTGCGGGCGTGGTGCCACCGGTTGTAGCCGCAGCCGAAGGGCTGGGCAGTTTCAACGGACGCGACATGATCCTTGCTACCGTCGTCGGCTATGAGCTTGGCACGCGCATCGGCAATACGGTGAGCCCCAGCGCTTTCCATCGCGGTTTCCATCCCTGCGGCCTGACCAGCACCTTCGCTTCCGCGGCCACGACCGGAAAGATCCTCGGTCTAGATGCAGACCAGTTCGTCAGTGCGCTGGGCCTGGCCGGTTCACAGGCAGCGGGACTGATGGCCTCCCAGTTCGGCGCGATGGCAAAGCGCTTCCACTCCGGCAAGGCAGCTCAGAACGGCATCATCGCGGCCATGTGCGCACGGGAAGGGCTGACGGGCGTCCGCGACGTGCTCGAAGCTCCTTACGGCGGCTTCTGCTCCACCTATTCGGAGAAGTATGACCTGAGCTGGGCCACCAATGGGCTCGGCAGCGAATTCGAAATGCTCAAGAACGGCTTCAAGCGCTATTCTTCGCTGGCAAGCAGCCACACGTCCGTCGACGCCATGCAGGCGCTGCGCGAGAAGCACGGCATCACCGCCGATGATGTCGAGAAGGTCGTCATCGCCACGACCAAGATGGTCCATGTGCACTGCGGCTGGCCCTACGTGCCAAAGGAAACCATCACGGCGCAGATGAACCTGCCATACACTGCAGCGGTCACCCTGCTCGAGGGCAACGCCTTCATCGACCAATATGTCGACGAGAAGCTGCGCGACCCGAAGATCCTTGATCTGGCAAACCGCATTGAGGTTGTGATCGATCCGGAACTGGATGCGGGCGGGCCCCATGAGATGCGTGCCGTGCGCGCCACCGTCAAGCTGAAGGACGGCCGGGTGCTGGAAGAATCCGTCACCTATCGCAGCGGCCATTGGCGCAATCCGATCCCACCGGAAGCCTTGAAGGAAAAGTTCCGCGACCTGGCGGGCCGGGTGCTGAAGGCTGAGGCCGTCAAGACGATAGAGGACATCGTCAGCAGCCTCGATCAGCAGGAGAGCCCCGGTGCAAGGTTGGGTGTCGCGTTGCAGGACCTCCGCGACTGAGTAGGTAGGACCAGAAGAATGGCACATCAAACCCTTGCCCGGCGTCACGCCGAATTCGCGGCAAACCTCCGGACCTCCGACATTCCTCCGGAGGTTCGCAAAGGCGCCTTGCTGCACCTCGTGGATTCGCTCGGCGTCTCCATCGCCGGAGCTGCCGAAGGCGAGGAAAGCGGCGCCGTGGCGCGGGCACTTGCCAAAAAGTGGGCAACGCCCGAAGGCGCGACCGTCTACGGTGTCGGCTCCCGGATGCGGCCGGAAATGGCAGCACTCGTCAACGGCTCTATGGCGCAGGCCCTTGAGATGGATGACAAACACGGCTCTTCTCTTGCTCGGCCGGGCTCCACGGTAGTGCCCGCCGTCATGGCCGTCGCGGAAGATCGCAACGCTTCCATCGCAGATGCCCTGACGGCAATCGTGGCGGGCTACGAGACGATGATCAGGCTCGGATTTGTGGCCCGCGACCGCTTCCTTGAGCGCGGATATCACACGAGCTGCCTGATTGGCGGCTTTGGGGCGGTGGCAGGCGTCGGACGGCTCGGTAACCATTCCGCTGACGAGATCGTCTCGGCGCTAGGCATTGCCGGAACCATGGCGTCCGGCATTCAGGAATCAACCCGCACCGGTTCCACCTCCAAGATCATCCACGGCGGATGGGGCGCGCATTCCGGCATCGTGGCCATGGACCTTGCGAGCGCCGGGATCACCGGCCCTGAAAGCGTCTATGAGGGCAAGATGGGCTTCTTCCAGACCCATCTCACTCCTATCAAAGGGGAACTCGAGTGGGATACGGCAGGTGCAGGGCTCGGCTCTGTCTGGCACCTCCTCGACACGGCCTTCAAGCCATATCCCTGCTGCCAGCTCATGCATGCCTTCATCGAAGCGGCGAAGCAGATCCTGGTCGACATGGCGAGGGACCGGATGGACGTTGCGGCGATCGAGGCCATCCACTGCAAGCTGGCGGAACCCGGCCTGACGCTTGTGACGGAACCGCGCGAGCGGAAGCTTGCGCCGGAACTGCGCCATGAGGCGCGCTTCAGCCTGCCTTTCGTGGTGGCGAGCGCATTGCTCTATGGCGACATAGGCCTGGAGTCGTTCAGCGATGATAGGCTCTCTTCTCCGACCATCCGGGCGCTGGCCGCACGGATCACCACGGCGGAAGATCCCGAATCCGATTATCCGGCCCATTGCCCGGCACGAATGGAAGTGAAGGTGGCCGGCCGCACCTACACGAAGCACGTGCCGTTCCATCCCGGCAGTCCTGAAGCCGCGCTATCGCCAGCTGATGTGCTGGACAAGTTTGCCCGCAACACCCAGTGGCTATTCGGCAACCGTGCACACGACACCGCTGAGGCACTGTTGGAAATACCGGAGACAGAAAGTGTCGCGCTGATTGTGACGCTGCTTGGCGAAGCAGCCGCCACCTCGATGCAGAGAGCCTGATCATGAACAAAGCTGAAGGGGAAGCCGTAGAGAAGGCCGCGGATGTCCGCTATGGTCGGGTTTCTGAATCGTGGAGATGAAAACACCGGGAGCGGATTTGCGTAGCGACTGATGACTGATCGGCTCTCATAGCCCGGGCGGCCGGTGCACTCTTGGGAGGGAGTGTGCCTTGAAGGTTGGCGGGCATTGCATGCGATGAGGGCCGGGCGACACAGATTGGGAGGAGGAGAATGCTGAACTTTTCGGGTCGAGAGTTGAAGCCCCATTCTCCGCACGTGCTGGAGACTGAGGGCGTGGCCAAACCGCTTCTGTCGGTCCGCAATCTTGAAGTCGAGTTTCGAACCTCGCGCGGGCTCGTGCGGGCCGTCCGCGACGTGAATTTCGACGTGGCGCCCGGCGAAATCATCGCGCTCGTTGGCGAGTCCGGCTCCGGCAAGTCCGTCTCCGCCCTGTCCGTCATGGGCCTGCTGCCGAAGGCGAACTCCGAGGCGCGCGGCAGCATCACGTTCGACGGGCGCAATCTCCTTTCGCTCAACGAGCATGAGATGCGGACCATCCGCGGCCGGCAGATCTCCATGATCTTCCAGGAGCCGATGACCTCGCTCAATCCGGTTCTGACGATCGGGCTGCAGATCATCGAGCCGCTCCAGACCCATCTCGGACTCACTACGGCGCAAGCAGAGGCCAGGGCGATCGAGCTGATGTCTCTCGTTGGCATTCCGGATCCGGAAAGCCGCCTGAACAGCTACCCGCATCAATTTTCAGGCGGCATGCGCCAGCGCGTGATGATCGCCATCGGCCTTGCCTGCAATCCGAAGCTGATCATCGCCGACGAGCCCACGACAGCCCTCGACGTCACGATCCAGGCGCAGATCCTGGAGCTGATGCGCGACCTGACACGCAAGCTCGGCATCTCGCTCATCATCATCACGCACAATCTGGGCATCGTTGCGCGCTACGCCGACCGGGTCTTCGTTATGTATGCCGGTCGCCTGGTCGAAGAGGGCAATATAACCAGAATCTTCGAGACCCCGCGTCACCCCTATACGATGGGACTGCTGCTTTCTGTCCCGCGTCTCGATCAGGGCGCGCGCAGTCGTCTGAATGCCATCGAAGGTCTTCCTCCAGATCCCTCGAAAGAGATTGCAGGCTGCCCCTTCGCGGATCGCTGTCCCTTCCGCATCGAGATCTGCAGCCAGCCGCCCCAGCTGGAGTTCACCGATGTCGGGACACGATCGGCCTGCTTCCGCAGCGATGAAATTGCCGAAGGCAAGCTCAAATGGCGCTCGCCGCAGGGTGGAGGAGAGGTGGTCTCTCTGCCCAAGGCCAAAACCGCGCTGGTTGAATTGCAACAGCTCAGCAAGTCTTACTGGGTCAAGAAGGGCGGCATCTTCGGTCGCATCGGCGAGGTTCGGGCCGTCGCCGACCTCGACCTGCAAATCCAGGCGGGCGAAACGCTGGGTCTCGTGGGCGAATCCGGCTGTGGCAAGACGACGGTCGGGCGGCTGCTGCTGGCGATCGACAAGCCGACGCGCGGTTCAATCCGGTTCGACGGTCAGGACATCTACCAGCTGAACAAGGCGGATTTCGCCCGCTACCGCCACGACGTGCAGGTGATCTTCCAAGATCCCTACAGCTCGCTCAACCCTCGCATGACGGTTGCGCAAATGGTCGAGGAGCCGATGATCGCGCACAGGACCGAGCGCAGCCGTGAGGCGCGGCAAGACCGCGTGCGGTCGCTGCTTGATCAGGTTGGTCTCAGGCCCGAGATCGCTGAACGCTACCCGCACCAACTGTCGGGCGGACAGCGTCAACGTGTTGGCATCGCCCGGGCGCTGGCGCTGAACCCGCGCTTCATCGTCTGCGACGAAGCGGTTTCGGCGCTTGATGTGTCGATCCAGGGGCAGGTTATCAACCTCTTGATCGACCTGCAGAAGCAGTTTGATCTCACCTACCTCTTCATCGCCCACGATCTGGCTGTCGTACGTCACATCTCGACCCGCGTTGCGGTGATGTATCTCGGACGGCTGATGGAGCTCGCAAGCCGTGACGAGCTCTATGAAAATCCGCTGCACCCCTACACGCGACTGCTGCTGGATGCCGCGCCGGTACCCGATCCCGAGCTCGAACGGCAGCGTCCGGTGAGGGTGGCGCCGGGCGAAATTCCAAGCCCGCTTAACCCGCCGCAGGGCTGCGTGTTCAGTACCCGCTGTCCGCTGGCGAGCGCTGAATGCAAGGCTCAGGTTCCGCAGCCGCGCGAGGTGAGGCCGGGCCACTATGTAGCTTGTATCAAGGTGTGAGGGACGATGCTCAATTACATCGCTTACCGGCTCCTGCTCACCATCCCCACCTTGCTTGGGGCAGCAGTCATCACGTTCTTTCTCCTGCGGGTCATCCCGGGCGATGTCGTGGCGGTAAAACTCACCGGCGACGGCGCCATCGTATCGCAGGCAGTCATTGATGCTGAACGTGCGCGTCTCGGTCTCGACAAGGCGCTGATCTACCAGTTTTCTGACTGGATGCTGGGCCTGCTGCAATTCGACATGGGCCGGTCGATGTGGACGGGACGTCCGGTCATCGTGGAGATCTCCCAGCGCTTCTGGACGACCTTCCAAGTGGCGCTGATGTCGACGGCGATCGGCGTGCTGATCGCTGTGCCGCTCGGCACCCTCTCCGCGTTGAAGCGCGGTGGCGCGATCGACTACGCGACGCGCATCTTCACCATGGCCGGGCTGTCGGTACCGGGCTTTTGGGTGGGTATGCTGATCCTGATATGGCTGCTCCAGACCTACGGCTGGCAGCCGCCTATCACCACCATCCCCTTCATCAGCGATCCGGCGGGAAACCTCTCGCAGCTCATCTGGCCGGCGCTCGCCGTCGGCTACAGGTTTTCAGCGGTGCTCGCGCGCATCATCCGCTCGACCGTTCTGGAAGTGCTGGGCGAGGATTATATCCGCACCGCGCGGGCGAAGGGCCTGGTGCCGCGCATCATCATCGGACGCCATGCGCTGCGCAATGCTCTGCTGCCGGCGATCACCGTCATCGGGCTGGAATTTGCCTTCCTGTTCGGCGGTCTGGTGGTCACCGAGCAGGTGTTCAACCTGAACGGACTTGGCAAGCTCTTCGTGCAGGCGGTCGCCAATCGCGACTTCATCATGATCCAGGGAATGGTGATGCTTTTCGCCGTGATCTACATCTTCGCCAACCTGGTGGTGGACCTGCTCTATGCGGTCTTCGATCCGCGTATTCGGTATGGAACGGCGGAGGCCTAGAGATGATCGCAGCCATGGCATCCCGGGGAAGCAGCGTCCTCTCTTTCGCGCGGCAGCAGCCGCTGGGCGCGATCAGTTTGCTGCTGATCCTGATCATGTTCTTCGCCGGCGTCTTTGCGGAGCGCGTAGCGCCCTATCATCCGGAAGTCATCGACTTCACCTCCATCCTTCAGGGCCCAAGCTCCGCTCATTGGGCGGGAACCGATGCGTTCGGCCGCGATATCCTGACCCGCATCATCTATGGGGCCAGGACCGCGCTCTTGATCAGCCTGGTATCGTCGCTTCTCGGTTGCACGCTTGGTGCAATCCTCGGGGCCTCGTCGGCCTATTTCGGCGGACGCATAGACTACGCGATCCAGCGGGTCGTTGACATCCTGCTTTCGTTTCCGCTGATCGTCCTGGCGCTCGTGGTCGTCGCGATCATGGGGCGGACGCTCGTCTTCGGCATCGACATTGGATTGATCGCCGCCATCACCATACCGATCATTCCGCAGGTGGCGCGCGTCATTCGCTCCTCGGCGCTGTCGATACGGCGCATGTCCTATGTGGAAGCAGCAAGGGTCGCAGGCTACTCGAACACGCGGGTGATCTTCAGACACATGGCACCGAACCTTGTCGCGCCATACCTCGTGCTGCTTTCCGTCTACATGTCGCAGGCGATCCTGCTTGAGGCTTCACTGTCTTTTCTTGGCCTCGGTGTTTCCGAGCCGACGCCTGCGTGGGGCCTCATGCTGGCTGGAAGCGCTACGGAGTTCTTCGCGCAGGCGCCGTGGATGGTGATATTCCCGGGCCTCGCCATCAGCCTTGCCGTTTTCGCCTTCAATCTTTTGGGGGATTCGCTCCGCGACTGGCTGGACCCGCGCTTCCGCACCTGAGCTGCTCCATGGCATTGAGGACTTTATCCGCAAGGTCGCCCGGCGTGTGTGCGCTGCTGTCGAGCAGGACTGTCCCCTGGGGTAGCGCATGTGTTGCCGCCAGGCATCGCTCGACCTGCGCCAGTCGCCACTCACGGATCTGCGCGTCGCGTTCCGGATCGGGGTGCATCTTCTGGTTGACTATGCGCTGCCGAAGGATCTCTTCGTCGAGCGTCAGAAAAACGTGCAGGAACCGGTTATCGATTTCAGCAGCCCGCCCAAGAACGTCAGCGAGATAGTCCGGCTGCACGAGCGTCATAGGGACGATGATGGTCTGCGAATAGTGTCTTCTGATCTCTCGAAGCGCTGCTACGGTCAGATCCCGCCAAAGGGGCAGGTCCTGAAAATCTCCACCTGGAGGCGTCAGGAAGTCTGCCTTTACGATGAAGCGCAGTTCCTCCGGATCGAAGATGAGCGTCTCGGGCGAGCGGGTAGTCAGTTCCTTGGCAAGTGTTGTCTTGCCTGCGCCGAACGGCCCGTTGATCCAGACAATCATGGTGGCGTCCTCCCTTTGACCCTGCCGGAAGAGCTGTGTGCCATCGGACAGAATAATTATTAGAAATTCTTTCCTTCCCCGTGAACCCAAGTTACGGAGCAGCCGTTTAAGGTCGGTGATGCTCAGGGGCTTGAAGAATTTATGGCTGGACTATTCGCAGGTTATGAAGCTCCAATCGCCATCGCACTCGTGATCCTGCTTTTCGGCATGTTCGTGTGGGAGAGGTATCCGGCGGAGGTTACAGCCGCTGCCGGGGCTGCCGTGTTCGTCGTGCTCGGCTTCGTACCGACCGAAAAGGCGATGTCCGTCTTCTCGAATTCCGCGCCCCTGACGATCGGGGCAATGTTCGTCCTGACAGGAGCGCTGGTGCGGACGGGGGTTCTGGAAAACGTCGCCGGCATGGTGCTCGATCGCTCGAAGAAGCATCCGAGCCTGGCGCTGATCGTCTTCCTGTTCACGGCAATCGTGGCCTCTGCCTTCATGAACAACACGCCGGTAGTGCTCGTGTTGATCCCGATCGTCTTCCGGCTCGCCGCCGCGCTCGACATCGCATCAACACGGCTCCTAATCCCGATCTCTTATGCGGCCATTCTTGGCGGTACGCTGACCCTGATCGGCACCTCCACCAACCTGCTGGTCGATGGCGTGGCACGTGAGCAGGGGCTGAAGCCCTTCTCGATCTTCGAGATTACGCCTATCGGGCTGGTTACCGCTGCGGCAGGCATCATCACCATGCTCGTGCTTGGCAGGTTTCTGCTGCCTGACAGGCGTGACAATGGCGAGCTTGCCATGGATGGCGACAGCGAGTTCCTCTCGGAAGTGACGATCCTTTCCGAAGGGACTTACACGGAAAAGCCGATCGGCGAGATTGGCGATTTCAAGCAGCCCGGTCTGCGCATCACAGGTGTCAGGACCGACAAGAAGGTGGTGCGCAAAAACTTCGAGGAGATCGTCCTGAAGAAGGGCGATGCGCTTATCGTCGTCGCCAATTCGCAGGAATTGCTGACGCTGAGTGAGCGCGAAGGGCTGCGCGTTGGCCAGCGGCGGGCGGCCACGGGCAGTGGCGAGCGGGTCACCGCCGAGGCGGTCGTGGCGCCCGGCCGGATCGGGTACGGCGCGCTCCTGTCAAGTCTGGCGCTTGGGCGTCGCTTTGGCGTGCGCATCTTGGGCGTGCATCGTCACCGGCATGTTGCCGGGCCAGACCTGGGCTCCGTGCGGCTGCGGCCGGCCGACAGGCTGCTGCTGGAAGGAACAGCCGAGGCGCTGGACGAACTTTCAAACGAGAACGAGCTCGTCTCGATCTCGCGTTCGACTGCGCGCGCCTTCCGCCGTACCAAGGCACCTCTGGCGCTGCTGGCGCTTGGGCTGGTGGTGGCGCTCGCGGCCTTCGACGTCATGGATATCGGGATCCTCGCCATGATTGCCGTTGCTGCGATCCTGGTGCTGCGCTGTATCGATGCGGACGAAGCGTGGGGCTCGATCGACGGCGCAATCCTCGTCCTCATCTTCGCGATGCTGATCATAGGGCAGGGGCTGGTGGAAACCGGCGCTGTCAGGCTGATTGTCGAATGGGTCACGCCTGTCATGTCGATGGTTTCACCCTTCGTGGCGTTGCTCATCGTCTACGCGCTGGCTTCGACGCTCACTGAATGTGTGACGAACAACGCGGTCGCGGTCATCTTCACCCCGATCGTCATCAGCCTTGGTGAGCAACTGGGGATCGACCCTCGTGCGCTGGTGGTGGCTGTCATGTTCGGCGCGAGCGCCAGCTTTGCAACGCCGATCGGGTACCAGACCAACACGCTGGTCTATGGCGCCGGCAACTACCGGTTCAGCGATTTCGTGAAGATCGGACTGCCGATGAATGTCATCGTCGGCGTGGCCACCTGCTACGCGATCTATCTGTTCTATGGACTGTAGGCGGGTAGCTAACGAGTACCGCTGACGCTGCGGGAGACCTTGGCCGCGGCCTCCAGAACAGCTGGCAGGATGCGCTCCCGCAGTTCTTCCGAATAACGGAAGCGGGGGATCGAGACGCCCAGAGCGGCCACGACTTCACCGCGCACACCCTTGACTGGCGCGACGATGCCCATGCCGCTCTCCTCGTACTGCTCCTGTCCGGCCTCTGCGTAGCCTTTCTCGCGGATCTCCTGCAGTGACGCTTTCAGCTGCTCGGGGTCGGTGATCGTGTGGGTGGCGAGCTTCTGCAACTCTACCCGCTCCAGGTAGCTGTCGAGTTCCGCGGTAGAGAGGCCGGAAAGGAGAACCCGGCTGGCCGCACCGGCGTAGAGCGGCTTCTCGACACCGAGCGTAACAACCCGGCGGATCGACTGGCGTCCGACGAACTGCTCGATATCGACGCGGTGATCGCCAGACATGACACTGAGCACCACAGTTTCATTGAACGTGTTGCAAAGCTCGCGCATCACCGGACGGGCAATGTCGACCAGCCCGGAGCTGCCGCGTGCGCCCTCCGCCCAATCGATCAGGCGGTAGCCGAGCCGGTAGCGTCCGCTGTCTTCATCCTTGCCGACCAGCCCGTGGTGGCGCAGGTTGATCAGCAGACGCATGCAGGTGCTCACGTGCAGATTGGTGAGCTTGGCGATTTCGGCCTGCGTCAGGCTCGGCCCAAACTGCGATAGCGTCTCCAGGATCGCCACGGAGCGATCGAGGACATTCACCTTGTAGGGGCGGTCCTCAGACTCCTTTTTAAGATCGACGTCCATGAACCGCTTCTCCCCCCTGAAATGAGACCCCCGTTAGTCCAGCGGGGGCATCGAGAGAATAATCTTCCCGATATGGGCACTCGCTTCCATTCTTTTATGCGCCTCGATGGCGTCTTCAAGAGGGAAGATGCGGTCAGTAACTGGCTTGAACTTGCCCTCTTGCAGCAACGGCCAGACCTTCTCCCATACCTCTGCAACAAGCCGGGCTTTTTCCTCAACAGGGCGGCTTCGCAAGGTAGACCCTGTCACCGTCAGGCCGTTCATCATCACCCGGGCGATGTCGAGCTGGCCATGTCGCCCCTGGTTGAAGGCGATGAAGACCAGGCGTCCGCGCGGCGCCATGGAGCGGATGTTCTGCTCCAGATAGGGGCCACCGATGATGTCGAGTATGACATTCACGTTGCGGTGCTTTTCCTTGATGACTGCCGCGAAATCATCTGTCCGGTAGTTGATGGCGGTGTCTGCACCCAGGTCGAGGCAGAACGCAGCCTTCTCGTCGCTGCCGCAGGTGGTAACGACCTTGGCGCCAAACGCCTTGGCAAGCTGGATCGCCGTCGTCCCGATGCCGCTCGTGCCGCCGTGCACCAGCACGGTCTCGCCGGCTTGAAGTCCTGCGAGATCGAAGATGTTCGCCCATACGGTGACGATGGTTTCCATCAGGCCAGCGCCATCCTCAAACGAGATGTCTTCTGGAAGCGGTAGAACTTGGCTCGCCGCAACAGTGCAATATTCGGCATAGCCGCCGCCTGCCAGGAGCGCGCAGACCCGATCACCAACGGTAAGCCCGGTAACGCCATCGCCAAGCGCGGCGATCGTGCCGGATACTTCCAGGCCGGGAAGGTCGGAGGCTCCTTTCGGCGGCGGATAGACGCCACGCCGCTGGGCGAGGTCCGCGCCGTTCAGGCCGGCCGCCACAACGCGGATCAGCACTTCGCCTGCTTCAGGCTGCGGAATGGGGCGCTCGGCAAGACGCAATACTTCCGGTCCGCCCGGTTCGGAGATCTCGATTACTCGCATCAAGGACATTGCTGTTTCCTACACCTGTACGCGGGTCTCGATGAAGTCGCCAACCTCGGCGATCATCGCGTCATTATCCCAAAGACGGGCATCCACCATGCTGGCGGAAAGCTCAAGCACCGGCAGACCAGCTCGCTCAAGCATGTCGATGCAGGCGCGCGTGCCGTAGGAGGAGAGACGGTCGCCAACCGGAGTCAGCATTACTGCACCCGAGGCACCGAAGTCTTCCGCCTGCTTCAGGATCCAGCCCGCCATCCATGGCGGCAGGTGGAGCTGCTCGTTCATGGACATACTGCGCGCGGCGAGCGCCCTCAGCGGATCCTTGTCGAAGTACTTGCGATAGCCGTCAGAGAGGTAGTTCGAGTACATGGACCAGACGAATACGGCTCCATGGCTTTCTTCAAACGCACGGTAGAAGGCCGTGTTGAACCACAGACCGGTGTTGAGCCAGAGAAGCTTGGTCTTCTGGCCCGGACAGATGGCTTCCCGGTTCTTCACACGCGCTTCGATCTCGTCGGCATAGGCCTTGGTATGGTCGACCGACCATTGCGAGCCACGGTTCCAGGTCGCCGCCATGACGTTCGACAGCTGGTCCGGCATGCTGACAGGGCACTTTTCCGCACTTGCGATCGCATTTCGGGCGCGCTCGACGTTCTCGCCGGCGCGATTGATGCGATGCATCTCACCCTCGAAATCGTCGTAGTTGAACTTGCGCCCGGTGACCCGCTCGGCAACCTGGATGAGTGCCTTCAGCTGCTCGACCTGATAGTCCAGACGATGGCTTTCGTAGAGCGTTTCCCAATCCCGCTGGGCAAGCTCCCACCAGTTCGGGATCAGTTCCGTCTGCGCCGTCGCGTCAAGATAGAAGGCTTCGCAACCGAAAGCTGAAGCCCACTTGGACGTGATGCGCTGAGCGTAATCGCCGCGAAGACGATCGAGGATGAGCGCGGGTTTCGGAAGTCCGCCATAGGGTGCGCGCTCGGGATCGTTGTCGAGCGTCGTCATCATGGGAAGGCTGAGATAGCGCGGCAGATCCGAGTGATAGCCAAGCTTCTCCATC
The DNA here is from genome assembly GCF_014641695.1 of Nitratireductor aestuarii. Taxonomy (GTDB): domain Bacteria; phylum Pseudomonadota; class Alphaproteobacteria; order Rhizobiales; family Rhizobiaceae; genus Chelativorans; species Chelativorans aestuarii. Next base: position 76,551 of record NZ_BMIF01000012.1, read on the forward strand.
AGGTCGAAATAGTAGGGAGACTGGCGCTTGGCGGAGATGATCGACGAGTACCAGGTGTTGGTGACAACCGGCACGTCCATCGTGTGAAAGATTTCGTGCGGGGAGACCGCGGAGGCGATGACGTAAGGTTCGCCTGCCTCCATGGAACGGGTACGGAAGTCGTTGAACCAGTGCTTCATCCGTGCCTTGGCATTGGCCGAGACGTCCAGAGGCTGGTCGGCGACGGACTTGAATGCTGCGTCACTCATGGTTTCCCCCCTCTGTCCTGGCTGCAAACTGATCTGCAAGGTCTTTCAGCGCGGCGAGGCAGCGGTCACTGTTCACCGGTCCGCGAAGAAGAGCGGTAGCAATACCCGCATCCGCCAGGCGCTTGCGTTCTTCCGGGTATTCCCAGCCGAGCGTGTCGTCATTCTCCTCGAAGTAGAAGGCAACAGCCTCGGGACGGACGTCCTTTCCTGAAACGTCGTATTCCGGTTTGGCGCGAACGAACTGGCGCATGCTGATGCCATGCAGGCGATAGCGTTCTTCGAGCGCCGCGATGGGATCGGCGTTCTCAGCAACGTCGTGCGCATAGATGCCGGCGCCCCAGTCGTGATCTTCGGCGACGATGTCTAGCCCGCTTGAGGCGAAGATTTCGTAGAGGTCGGCGGTCTCGTGCGGCGACCCGGACAGAGCGACACGAGCGCCCTTCGATATCTGCGAGCTTCCCAGCCAAAGGTCGGTGAGTACAGATTCAAACTCGGCAGCAGGTTGGGTCTGGCCGAAGCTCGCAAGCTTGAGCCGCAGCGTGCCGGCAGGGCCCTGCTGCTCGATGACGTTGCGGAAGCGGCCGCGAACCGAGTTGTAGAGCTTGATCTGGCCAGCGAGAGCTTCGTCCGAGATCGTCCGGCCGGTAACAGCTTCAACTTCCGCCTTCAGTTCGGTGAGACGGGCCTTGTTATAGGCGATCGTATAGTCGAATGGCGTCTGTAGCAGGTCCAGCAGCACCACCTTGGGCATGTGCGTGTGGCCACGGAACTTCCGCGCATAGTCGATCAGATAATAGAACTGCAGCAGGCCTTCGGAACTGCGGGGCACGACGATGAGATCAACCCAGTCCAGCGCTCCGGCAAGAAGCCTGTTGAAGATGCGGCGCAGGTAGAGTTCGCGCACCGGCTCCATCAATTCGTCAGCGAGCGCCGTGTCTCCCGACCCACCTTTGAGGCGGAGCGGATAGGCCCCACCCGCCGCTATGATCTCGACCGGAACGGTCGCGCCAAGGAATGCGACGACCTTTCCGCCTGCATCCTTGAAGGCTCGTGCATTCGCTTCGGGATTGGAAAATGCGAGATCTATGCGCTCGCATGCAGATTTCGCGACGTCACTACTCACTGAACCTGCCCCTCCGCAAGCAGCTGCTGCAATTCCTCGCCCTCAAATCCGATGGAGCGGAGCACGTCTTCCGTGTGCTCGCCAAGGTCAGGCGGCGGAAGATCGCTGTTGGGCGCATCGGCATCCGCGCCGAAGCCGCCATTCAGAACCTTCGTCTCGCGACCCCAGGAGGGCACCTGAATTGTCTGGAACGTATCGCGACCGTTGAAATGCGGGTGTGCCACGATACCGGCGAGGTCACGCACCACCGCAGCGGGGACGCTCACGCGGTTCAGCGCGACTTCAAGCTCTTCGGCATGCCATTCCGCAATGGCTTCGCGCACGACTGGACGCAACGTGTCGGCGTGCTCCCACCGGCCGGAGGCATTGGCGTAGCGCGGATCTTCCAACAGATGCTCGAGCTTCAGGAGCTTGCAAAGCGCCTCGAACTGCTTGTCCGTATTCGCGCCGATGGAAATCGGACGGTCCTTCGTCTGGAACATGTCGGCGGTGGCGCTGAGGGAAAAGCCCTTGTTGCCGACGCGTGGCGGCACGACGCCAGTCGCATTGTACTTGAGGATCATCGAGGACATCAGCACCATCGAGGCGTCGAGCATGCTGACATCAAGCCGCTGGCCCTCGCCGGTGCGCTCGCGGCGCAGAAGGGCAGACACGATGGCAAAGGCTGCCATGTAGCCGGAGAAGGTGTCGATCAGCGGGAAGCCAGCCTTGATCGGCGGATCTTCCGGACCGCCCTGCAGCGACATGAGGCCCGACATGGCCTGGGCAATGTGATCGTAGGCGGGATTATCCCGCAGAATCGATTCCTGGCCATAGCCGGAGATCGAGCAATAGATCAGGTTCGGACGGATGGCCTTGCATTCCTCCCAGCCGAAGCCTCGCGCTGCGAGCACGCCAGGGCGGAAGTTTTCCACAAGCACATCCGCATCTGCAACAAGGCGGCGTAGAGCTTCGGCTCCCAGTTCGGTGGTCAGATCGAGTGCGACTGACCTCTTGCCCGCGTTGTAGCCGACGAAATTGGGTGAGTTCCGTCCGAACTGCGGATCATGGCCGTAGTAGCGCATGACGTCGCCATCGCCGGGCTTTTCGATCTTGATGACCTCAGCTCCAAGCAGCACGAGCTGCCTTGTGCAGAATGGGCCTGACATCACGTGAGTCAGGTCGAGGACCTTGATCCCTTGTAGCGCAGCAGTCATGCGAGTTCTTCCTCCGGCAACGGGCGAACCGTTATAGATAGTATCATATCGTGGTTTTTTATTGCATAGTATGATACTCAGCGTGTACCTTTAGCAAGCAAAAAGAACACCCAATTGCCGAGGAGCGGACGGAGGAGGAATGACTAGCCCACGTGTTTCCGTGCGGAATCTCACCAAGATTTACAAGACCAAGCGAGGTTCCCATGTGGCGCTGGACAATGTCTCCCTCGACATTGACGCCGGTGAATTCGTCGTTCTCCTCGGGCCGAGCGGTTGCGGTAAGACAACGCTGTTGCGTTGCATTGCGGGCCTTGAAGAACCCGATGCAGGTGAGATCATCATCGACGGCAAGCTGGTTTTTTCGTCGGAGAAGGGTGTCTACGTTCCGCCGGAGCGGCGCGATCTCAGCATGGTGTTCCAGTCCTACGCGCTGTGGCCGCATCTGAGCGTCCTCGACAACGTCGTTTATCCGCTGCGCAACACCGGCAAGTCTTCCGCTGACGCATCAGTGCTGGCGAAGGAAGCGCTCGCCAAGGTTGGTCTTGGAGATTATAGCGCCCGGTTCCCCGGTCAGCTGAGTGGCGGACAGCAGCAGCGTGTCGCCCTTGCGCGCGCGATCGTTTCCGGCGACGGGCTGATCCTGTTTGACGAGCCGCTCTCCAACCTCGATGCCAAGGTGCGCGAGCGCCTTCGCCTGGAACTGCTTTCGCTCCAGTCGCAGATCAATTTCTCGGCGGTCTACGTGACCCACGATCAGATCGAGGCATTGGCGCTGGCTGATCGTATCGCGGTGATGGACGTTGGCCGGATCGCGCAGGTCGGTTCGCCGGAACAGATCTACGACTATCCGAACTCGCGCTATGTCGCCGACTTCATCGGATCGGCAAACGAGTTTGCGGGTACGGTGAAGAGCGTCGGAGACGTCCTGACCGTCGAGACGGCAATCGGTGAGCTCGAGGTCGGCAACTTCCATTCGGACCTCGTTGCAGGGCAGCCGGTGTGGCTGGTCGTCCGGCCGGAGCATTGCTCGTTCGACGGGGTCGGCGAGGGCTACAACAGGTTCTCCGGAACACTCGTCCGCACGCTGTATCTCGGCGCCAGCCGTCAGCATTTCGTGGAAACGGCAGCTGGCGAGCTGGTCGTGACCACGCAGACGCCGATAGCCGTTGGCGAGAAGGAGCCGGTGACGATCGGCTGCGCCCCACAGCGGATTCATGCCTTTCCGCGGGAGGTTTGACATGTCAGCTGCCGCGGGAGCATCCACAGCCAACAGAAGCCGGGTCAGCCGGCTGAAGCTGACGCCATTCTCCACCGTGCTATGGCTGCTGCTGCTCGCGATCGTCGTGCTGGTGGTCTATCCGCTCGGCATCGCGATCGTCTATGAGTTCGAAAACATCGTCAAAAGCTTCGGCGAGATCACGAATGGTCCGCTGTCGCGAACCGTTCCGACGGTGTTGTGGAACACGGCCATTGTTGTCTTCGGCGCGACCTTCTTTGCGCTTCTGGTCGGGTCGATCCTTGCCTGGGTGAACGAGCGAAGTGATGCGAGCCTGGGCTTCATTGGCCAGCTGCTGCCGCTCTGCGCACTGATCGTCCCACCCATCGCAGGCGTCATCGGTTGGGCTGTGCTGCTCGATCCGAGGGCAGGGCTCCTGAATTTCCCGCTGCGCCAGTTCCTGGAGCTTTTTGGGATCACCTCGCGCGTCGGGCCATTCAACATCTATACGATGACCGGCCTCGTGCTGATCACCGGCCTCTACACCGTACCTTACGTGTTCCTCGTGGTGTCGGCTGCCTTGCAGCGCGTCGATCCCGCCATGGAAGAAGCGTCGCGCACCAGTCGGGCGGGACCGCTGAAGACGATGATGCGGGTGACCCTTCCGGCGATCAAGCCGGCCTTTGCTGCGGCGATCCTGCTTGGCTTCATCTCCGGCGTCAGCCTCTTCTCCGTACCAGCGGTGCTCGGCGGCGGCGCGCGCATCGATGTGATTTCAGTCTTCATCTTCCGGCTTCTTCAGGCCTATCCGGCACAGACGGGCCCCGCCATCACGCTCTCCATCGGCCTGCTGGTCATGGTCCAGATCATGCTGCTGCTGCAGAACCTGATCGCGCAGCCCGGACGCAACGCGGCGATTTCCGGCAAGGGATTCCGGCATACGCCGGTGCGCTTGGGCAAGCTTCGCTGGCTCGCCTACGCCCTTGCGGTGCTCTATCTTTTTGCGACGTCCGTTCTGCCGATCCTCGGCCTGTTGCTGGTCTCGCTGCAGCCGTTCTGGACGCCTGCGGTCAATTTCGCGACGCTGACGCTTGCGAACTTCAACTTCGTTCTGTTTGAGAACAGGCAGACGGTCAGTGCTCTCATCAACAGCCTGACGCTCGGGTTCATCGTCGCTAGTTTCAACATGCTGGTGACCGGTGCGATCGCGCTGCACTTCAACCGCAATGGTGTTGCGCGGCGGATCGCTGACATCTTCACCGCACTGCCGGCGACGATCCCGCACACGGTGATCGGCGTCGCCTTCATCCTGGCGTTCAGCCGGGAGCCGATCCGCATCTACGGGACGACGACGATCCTGCTGCTGGCCTATATCGTGATGACCATCAGCTACGCGGCCCGCGCTTCCGCTTCGGCAGCCGCGTCTATCGGAACCGAACTGGCTGAGGCTTCGCGCGTCTCGAAGGCTTCGGACCTGCGCACCCTTTGGAAGATCTCACTGCCGCTTGCGATGCCGGGCCTTGTTGCGGGCTGGATCATGGTTTTCGTCCATACGGTCGGCGAAGTGACAGCTTCCGCTTTCCTGTCCGGTACGCATAATCCTGTTATTGGCCGCGTGCTTCTGGATCTGTGGAACTTCGGCAATTTCCCGCAGGTGGCAGCGCTTGCGTTGATTATTACGGCAATATCCACGACGCTGGTTGGAATAATGCTCTTCATCACGCGGCGGGGACAGCGTACGGCAACATCTTGATTAACCAGGGAGGAAATTCCATGCGTGGGAGTAACAGCTTGAAACGTTATGTTGCGACGTCAGCCTTTGCGGCTGTAGTGGCATTGTCGACTGTTGTTGGCGCTTCGGCGCAGACCGAAATTCCGGCAGAGCTCGTGGAAGCCGCGAAGGCTGAAGGCTCGCTGACGGTCTATACCAATGTCGATCCGTCACTGGTACAGAAACTCGGCGATGCCTATACCCAGGCCTATGGCATCACCGTGGACATCCAGCGCCAGGCTTCGTCCGCTCTCGCCCAGCGTTTCATGGCAGAGCACGACACCAACAACACGATCGCTGACGTCTATTACAGCACCGACCGTGCCTTCCACGACGATGGCTTTGAGAAGCAGCTGTTCTCGAGCGTCGAGGATGTTCCCGGTTACGCAAACTGGCCGGAAGAAGCCAAGGGCCCAGCTGCTCTGACGATCGGCTACAACCCATACTCGCTCGTCTGGAACAAGGATATGGTTCCGGAAGGTCTCAAGAGCTGGGAAGACCTGATCAAGCCGGAGTATGAAGGCCAGGTCATCCTGACCGACCCGCGCAGCAGCGTAACGTCGAACCAGTTCTACAAGATGCTGCACGATCTCTATGGAGACGACTTCCTGCGCAAGCTTGGCACCCACGCCACCTATTCGCAGAGTGCCGTGCCGGGCATCCAGCAGGTGGCAGCTGGCGCACAGGCGATCTACGCGCCGGGCATCCATCAGGTGGTGACGGGTCTGGTTGCTAGCGGCGCGCCGCTGGACGAGAGCTTCCCCGAGCCGTCGATCTCTTCGAACAACGTTGCAAGCCTTGTTGCCGCTGGTCCGCATCCCAATGCAGCCAAGTTGTTCCTTGCCTTCCTGATGACCAACGAGGCTCAGGCAATCAACAACTACGACGGCTTCTCGCCGGTCGAGGGTATCCCGAATACCCGTCCGATGCCGAAGATCCTCAACGTCGACCCGAAGGAAGCTGTTGCGGCATCCGAGAACATCTACAAGCTGCTTGGCCTCTGAGCCAGGTCTGAGCTGAGGTGAATAGAAAGGCGGCGCTTCCCGCGAAGCGCCGCCTTTTTCATGCCTTGATACCAAACTCCAGAAGGATTTCGTCGGTGTGTTCCCCAAGGCGGGGCACGCCGCGCGATGGTGCTCTGGTGGAGCCTTCCATCGAGAAGCTGCTTCCAACGACCTTGACCCTGCCTTCCTCGGCATCGACCTCATGGACCAGCTTTCGAACGGCGACCTGTTCGTTCGCCGCGATCTCGGTGATCTCGCGCGATGCCCCCGCAGGCACGCCCTCGGCGTTGAGCAGTCTTTCCCACTCTTCTGCGTCACGCGTAATGAGCCTTGCGTTGACTTCTTCGACGAACTGACGCGCGTTCTTCTGGACGGCGGCGGGGGTAGCGAAACGCTCGTCGGTTGCGAGCTCCGGTGCGCCGATGATCTCGCAGAGCTTCTTCATCCAGGCCGGCGTCAGCGCGGCAATGAAGATGCGGCGGTCTCGCGCCCGGTAGCGGGCCATCTGCGGGCGCTTGCCAAGCGAGCCTGGGCCGCCCGACAGTGCAGCGGTGACGCTGCTGGATGCGAGCACGAAGGATGCATCAAGCATCGAAACATCGAGCCGCTCGCCTTTGCCGGTGCGCTCCCGCTTCAGCAGGGCGGCGAGAATAGCGCTGAACGCGACATAGCCGGTGAACGGATCGAGCATGCCGACGCCTAGCTCCATCTCGTCGCTGGAATCATCCAGATAGATGGACGAAAGACCGGAAACAGCCTGCACGGACCATTCAATGGCCGGTGCCGCGCTCATCGGTCCCTCCTGGCCGTAGCCACTGATGGAAGAGGTGATGAGACGCGGGTTTTCCGCGTGCAGTGCCTGCCAGTCGAGCCCCAGCTGCGCCGCGCCACCGGGGCGGAAATTCTCCACCACCACGTCGGCAGAGCTGATCAGCTTGCGGAGGGCCTGCTTTCCCTCGTCGGTCTTGAGATCCAGGACGATCGAGCGCTTGCCAGCATTTACGGCCGCGAACCGTCCATGCGGGCGGGGGCGGAAATCGTCGCCCTTCGGTGATTCAACCTTGATGATGTCGGCACCCTGCAAGCCAAGCTGGTAGGTGCACATTGGACCCGCCAGTGCGTGCGTGAGATCAATGACCCTGATCCCATCGAGCGGGCCGGAATTCTGCAAGCCGTTCAATCGTCGTCCTCCCAAACGTGATTCTGTGCGTGCTATTCGGCGATGAGCCTAGACAGTGCTGTGACATTGTCCAGTTCCTGCAGTCCGAGTGCCGCATCCCTGATGCGCTCCGCCTTGTCGGCGCTGCATGCCGCTGCCGCCAGGTTCAGAAACTTCTGCTCGATCCGGTCCGCAGGAATGGCGCGGCCGGGTCCCCCGAGGCGTTGTTCGTTGTAGGTTTCCAGCGTTCGTCCGTCCGTCAGGGTCGCCACCACGCGAGAGGCGTGACGAAGTCCAAGCCCGCCCGCCTCGATCAGCGGATCGATATGGAAATGCACCTTGCCTGCAAGTTCAACGATTGCAGGGTCGACAAGATGGGCGTCGTCATACTGGACGACGAAAGCATCGCCTTCGAGCAGCGTGACGGCTGCGGCGTAGCCGCCATTCATCTGAGCGGCGACGAGGTCAGCCGGAACATAGCGCCAGCCGACATTGCTGACCGAGATGCTTGAGCTGTAGACATCAAGGCGTTGCAGGCATTCCGCCGTCAAACCCTTGGCGCGCAGCTGCTGGACGCCTTCGACAATGGTCTGGGCGCTGGCGCAGGTGGAGAAAACCTTGAAGCCCACGTCCGCGCAAAGCCATTCTTCCCCGAGGCCTGCGATGGCGTTCTGGATGGAGCCGTCACAGCCGAAGGATGACAGGAAGCCGCCGAAGCTCGCCTCAAGCACGTCGTGTGCGCCGGTGAAACCTTCATGGGCCATGAGCGCAGAAAGCACGCCGGAAGACGCTGCGCGGCCCGCGTGGAAGCGCTTGGTCATGCCGCCGGTACGCGTCGAATAAAGTCCGCCGGCTTGCGTGGAGCCGAGTGCGATGGCGTTACGCATGGTGTTCGCGTCCAGTCCGAGAAAGCGGGCCGCACTGATAGCCGCGGCGATCGCCCCAATCGTGCCGGTGGGGTGAAAGCCCGAGAGGCCGTGGCCGCGACCAGCTGCGACGCCGATGCGGATGCCGACCTCGTAGCCTGCGACCAGCGCCACGATCATCTGTTCGCCACTCGAGGCTAATCCTTCGGTGGCCAGCTGATCGGCAAGAGCCATGACGGCCGGCACAGTCACCGAGCCGGGGTGGATCTGGCCGCTGAGATGGACGTCATCGATCTCGAAACTGTGCACGGCAGTTCCGTTCGCCATGGCCGCAGACGCAATGTCGCTTCGCGCGCCGTGCGACCAGACGAGGGCAGGGCCGCTGCCGATCCGTTGCGCCACCCGCCCGGCAATCTGGCCGGATTCCTGCCGGGAGCCGTAGAGGCCGCACCCAAGCGTGTCCAGAAGGCAGAGCCTGATATGCGCCCGCACCCTTTCCGGAATGTCGTCGTAGGAAAGGTTGGCGGCCCATTCTGCCAGCAGTCTCGTCAAATCACCGGCTGGAGGAACGACGTCTGCCTTTGCCTCAAGCGAGATGACGGTCATGCCGTGATCACCTCGCGGACGAGGGTCAGATAGGCGATGGCCTTTTCATCAAGGTTCACGCCGAGGCCCGGCAGGCTGCTCGGCCGAACATGGCCATCTTCGATTGCGTAGGTGGGTTCGGGCACCAGCGGGTCTGGACCAACGACACCCAGACCGAACAGGAATTCGCCTGCCGGCATGACCTTCTTGGGGTGCAGGCTCGTATGGAAATGAATGCCAGCAGCGGCTTCGAGCTGCGAGAAGGCAGCCAGGCCGCCAACGTTCACCAGAACGTGGGCCGCCTCGGCAATGGCGGCGATCTGACGGGCCTTGTGCATGCCGCCCACCTTGTAGAGCTTGATGCAGAACACATCGACCTTGTCGCTGAGCGAGATGGCGTCATCGAGTGTCATCAGGCTCTCGTCCGCCATGATCGGAACACCGCCTGCCGCATCGCGGATACGTGCGAGCCCCTTGTGGTCGCCTTTCGCGACGGGCTGCTCCAGATAATCCAGCCGGTCGTCGCGCAACGCATTGATGACGCGGAGCGAGGTGGAGACGGTCCAGCCCGTGTTGGGATCGATGCCGATGGTGACGTCCTCGCCAAACGCTTTGCGGACCGCCTTGAAGTTGGCAACGTCGTACTTCCATCCGCCCGGATGTCCGGCTTTGAGGCACAGGGTCGTGACGCCAAACTCCTCAACGGCTCGCCGGCATTCTGCAACCATGTCATCGGGCGTGAGCCCGAGACTGACCGACCATTCCAGCGGAATGCGGTCGTAGCAGCGGCCGCCGAGCAGGTTATAGACCGGCTGACCCAGCGCCTTGCCCATCGCATCGTGCAGCGCGTGATCGATCGCTGCGGTCGCCTGGACGTTACCCGGCAAGGAATTCGCCAACATGGCTGAAATGGCAGACGTGTCGAAGATGCTCTTGCCGATCAGGCGCGGCGCGTAGATATCGCGAATTGCAGCCAGCATGCTGGCGCCGGTGTCCGGCAGGAAATGGCTCGGCGCAATCGGGCGTATCTGCCCATTGCCCACCACGCCATCGGCGTAGATGCGGACGAGGATCGGCTTTCCAAGCAAGCTGCCCCTGGCGCCGGTATCGTATGGTCCGCTGGAGCCAAGCCTCTGGATTCGACCGGTAAGGTCGGTGACCAGAACTTCTATGCGATCAATCTTCAAGGCTTCCTCCCAAGCAATCCGATGTTCGTTGACAGAGTTCTAAATTTCCCTTACCGATTTGTCCACATGGTGATTTCTGTTTTTACTTGATGAAAAATTTCACCATGCAGAATAGTGCTTCGGGAGGAAGCCAGGCAGGAGAAGTTCGTGGGAGATGCGGGGCCGATTTCGGGCGGGAGCCGAGATCGCTCTAAGGTGAGGATACGTAAGCAAGTCCTGCAAACCTTGATGCTTTAGCCTGCTGTTCTTGCTGTCGCCAGGCGGTTTTCTTCCTTAGCGCTAGAGGAGACTCTAGGGAGGAAACGGTTTGGGACAACCACCGATCAACAGCACTGGCGAGGCCCGCACAATTCCCGTCATCGAAGCCCGCGGCGTGGATCATTACTACGAGGGTCAGGGTGGCTGGAACCACGCGCTATCCAATCTCAACCTGACGATTCCGCACGAAGAGTTTCTTTGCATCGTCGGGCCGAGTGGTTGCGGCAAGAGCACCTTCTTGAAAATCGTGATGGGTCTCCTGAAGCCGATGCGCGGCCAGGTGCTGCTCGAAGGAAAGCCGATCGAGGGGCCTGGCACTGACCGGGGTGTTGTCTTCCAGGAGCCTGCGCTCTTTGCCTGGCGCACCGTGATCGAGAACGTCGAGTTCGGCCTGCAGATGCAGAAGGTCCCGAAGGCCGAAGCGCGTCGTCGTGCACAGGAAGTGCTGGATGTCGTTGGCCTCGGCCATGTGACGGACCTTTATCCCTACCAGCTCTCGGGCGGCATGCGGGCCCGCGTTGCGGTTGCCCGCGCCTGGGCCTTGCGTTCTGCCAATCTTCTGCTGATGGACGAGCCTTTTGCAGCCATCGATGCAATCAACCGCATGGCGCTTCAGGATTACCTCGTCGACACCTGGATGAAGGATCGGCGCACGGTGATCTACATCACCCATGACATTGACGAAGCCGTCTACCTCGGTGACCGGATCCTGCTCATGCGTCCGTCGCCGGGTCGTATCGGCAGGTTCTTTGAGGTGAATGCCCCACGGCCGCGGGATCGCAGCAGTGCGGAATTTGCCGAGCTCAAGGGCCTTATAACGGAGGAAATGCATCGCTTTTCAAGCGAGAATACCAGCATTCAGGAGGACGCCGCGTGATCATCAACACTGAAAGCTCGCTGCCGCCAGGGACGATCCAGACCGGCGCCGGTTATTCCAATCCTCCAATGGCGTTCTCTGACTATGAGCGCAGCAAGAAGCGCAAGGAGCAGTTCCGCCGCATTCGGCGCGGAGCAACCGGCGTCATCGTCGTGTTGCTGCTCTGGCACGTCATGGCCGTGGCCTATAACCTGCAGCTGATCCTGCCGACGCCAATCTCGGTGATCCAGCGGATCTACGGCATGCTGACGCTGGACAATACGCGTTGGCTCTATGGCCCCAACGTTTACGTCCATCTTCTGGAAAGCTTGCGGCGCCTGTTGCTTGGTTTCGGCCTGGCGGCCATCCTGGCGATCCCCTTTGGCCTTCTCGTCGGGCGCATTCGCACGCTACGCGAATACGTCGAGCCGATCATCAAGTCGATTTACCCGATCCCGGGCATCGCGTGGATTCCGCTGGCGATCCTCTGGTTCGGGCTTGGCGACACTGCTGTTGTGTTCGTGGTCTTCATGACGGCCTTCTTCCCGATGTTCTTCAACGCGGAAGCGGGCGCCCGTCAGATCAATCCGCTGCTGGTCGATGCGGGGCGCTGCTTTGGCGCAAAGGGCCTGTCGCTCTTCTATCGGGTCATCCTGCCAGCAACCGTGCCGTACATCACGACGGGACTGCGCATCAGCCTTGGCGGCGCCTGGAAGATGATCGTGGCAGGCGAAATGCTGGCTTCGTCTCAGGGTGTCGGCTTCATGCTCATGGAAGCACGGTTCCAGTTCCGCGCTGTCGACCTCATGACGGCGATGATCCTGATCAGCATCATCGGCTATCTGACCGAGTATCTGATTGTTCGGCTTGTCGAAAAACGCACTACGGAAAAATGGGAAGTCCGCTGACACAATAAGTCTTGCGCCATTTCGGGAGGAGAAGTGCATGGTTAATTCGAAGACTGGTTTATTCAAAGGGCTCATCACGGCAGCAGCAATCTTTGCAGCTTCCACGGTGGCTCACGCTCAAGGGTCGGGAGACCAGACTCCTGTTCGCCTGGGATGGCTCAAGGCTAGCCTTTCCACGATCGTTCAGGCGATTGCGGAGCAGAAGGATCTCTACGCCAAGAACGGACTGGATGCGACGATCACCGCCGTCGGCTCGGGCAATAACGCGTCAGGTATCGAGGCGCTGATGCGCGGAGATTTCGACGTCTATTTCGGGCCGATGTCCGAGATGGCGCGTCTCAATGCAGTCGCTGTCGAGCAGAAGTCGAACCCGCCGCTGGTGGCCGTGGGTGTGGGCACACCCGGCGCGTCGCACCTCGTGCTGAAGAAGGGTCTTGCCTATGAAGGCCTGGAAAGCCTGAAGGGCAAGACGATTGGCGTCAGCTCTCCGGGTTCGATCCATCTGATCATGTTCCGGCACTTCCTTGGCGAGCACGACCAGACCACCGAGGGCCTTGGTTTGAACATCGTCCGCGTTGCCGGAAGCGACATGGTTCCGGCACTTCTGACCGGTCAGATTGACGGCTTCCTGCATTCGCAGCCAACGCCCGCGATCGCGGTGGCAAATGATGCGGGGTTTGTCGCTATTCCTCCTTCCGAAATGGGAGAGGTTGGGCAATCGCCGACGTCAGCGGTGATGGTCCGTCGCGACTGGGCAGAGAAGAACCCTGAAGCGGTCAAGAAGGTATTGCGCGCGTTCCGCCAGGCCAGCGAAGCATTCAGCGAAATGTCCGAGGATGAGCTGGTCGCGATCGCGCAGGAATCCATCGGTGCTGAACCGGAAGTTCTGAAGAGCGCAATTCCCTACGTCAATCCGCGCCTGATGGATGATTTCGAGACGGCAGCCGACATTTACTGGAAGACGGAGATCGCGGCGATGAAGGGTCGCGGCGAAATCGTCGAAGAGTACGAAAAGCAGCACATGTTCGACTTCAGCTACGGGAACGGAAACTAGGAGATCGCTCCATCTTGCGGAGTGAAGGGAGGATATCGTGGCAGTGAATTCTTACAGGAGGTTAGTCCTTAAGCTTGGTCTGGCGGCTGCGGTCGCTGGCGCAACGCTCACGGGCAGTTACGCGCAGAGTGCTGGTGAGCCAACCGAATTGAAGATTGGTTGGCTGCGTTCCAGCCTGTCCTTGATCCTGCATCCGATCGCAGTCGAGGAAGGGCTCTACGAAAAGCATGGCATCAAGCCCATCGTGACCGAGGTCAGGTCTGGCGATGGTTCCGTCGGCACACAGACGGTGATGATGGGGAATCTGGATGTCTACATCGGCGTCGTCAGTGACGTCGCCAAGCTCAACTCGCATGCGAAGGATGGTGGTCAGCCGCTTCCGCTCACGATCATGGCGCTCGGATCACCTGGTGCAACCAATCTGGTGCTGCGCAAGGATCTGCCCTACGACGGTGTTGAGAGCCTGAAGGGCCTGAAGCTCGGCGTCAGTTCGCTTGGCTCCGCTCACCTGGTGACCTTCCGCCACTTCCTTTCGGAACAGGGGACAACGGTCGAACAGCTCGGAGTTGAGCTGGTCAAGGTGGGCGGCAGCGACATGCCACCCGCACTGGTGACCGGCCAGATCGATGGCTTCCTGCATTCCCAGCCGACCCCCTCCATCGCTGAAGCCTCCGGCGCGGGCAAGCTTGTGCTGGCGCCGAAGGATATGGGCACCGCCGGCAAGTCACCCAACGTCGGTCTTATCGTCTCGCGGGAGTGGCTGGCGAAGAACCAGGACGTCGCCGAGCGTCTGGTGGCAGTCCACCGCGAAGCCAGTGAGCTCTACAAGACGCTGCCAGACGAGCGCATCGTCGAAATCGCCATGAAGTATCTCGGCGGCGAGCCGGAGCTCATCGCGGCTTCCATCCCGGCAGTCGATCCCAGCATCGTCGACCTCAAGGAAGGGGCCGACACTTATTGGGCGGTGGAGATGTCCGCAATGAAGGAACGCGGCGAAGTTACCGAGTCCTTCGAGCAGGCTGACATGTTCGCCCTCAACTAACCCGATCAAGGTCCCGTTCCCGCGGGACCTTCTTTTTGCTGCGGAAGATGACATGGTGCATGTGGATTTGGGTGAACTTTCGCGCAGGCTGGCCGAGCATGTGGTTCAAACAGACTCGCTGCCGAACAGGGAGCTGCTTACCGCCCAGGCATCGCTGATCGACGCGGTTGCGGTCTCCATTGCAGCAAGTACTCTGACTCCAGCCGCCAGGCCCTTCCTCGAAGTCGCGATGGAAACCAGCCATGGCGCATCCGCCATTATAGGTTTCGGAGAACGGTGTTCTGCGCCCATGGCAGCGTGGGTGAACGGCGCTCTTGCCCATGGCATCGACTATGAAGACACCCATGACTCGGCAATCGCGCATCCGCATGCAGCAGCGATTGCAGCAGCCCTTGCGATCGTTGACTACCGCGCAGATGCCATCTCCGGCACGGAGCTTTTGACGGCAATCGGATTGGCGGGCGACCTGGTGTGCAGAATTGCAGCCAGCTTTGACGTCAGCCCCGACACTTTTGGCTGGCACGTCACACCGTGGCTCGGCGTCTTTGGAGCAGCCACGGCTGCAGGCAAGTTGCTAAAGCTCGATGCCAATCAGATGATCGCCGCCTGGTCGCTCTCCATGAGCCAGATGGCCTCCTTCGGGGAGCTGAAATACTCGCCTTTGTCCGACGTGCGTTCGGTCCGGGACGCCTTCGCTGCCAAGGCGGGCGTGCTGGGTGCGATGCTCGCCGCCCGCAACGTTCGGGGTTACGACGAACCGCTGGGAGGCAAGGCAGGCTTCCTCAACGGGGTCGCCCGCAATCAATATCAGCCCGCGAGGATCCTGGAAGATCTAGGGGAAAAATTTCTTGGTGCGGAAGTAAGTTTCAAGCCGTGGCCTGCCTGTCGTGGCACCCATGCCTATATCGAAGCGGGCATCGCGATTTCCCGAATGCCCGGGTTCGATGCTTCCAAGGTTGACGAGATCGAGGTCGTCATCAACCAGAAGAACGAAATGCTCTGCGTGCCGGAAGAAATCAAACGCGCACCTGAGAATGCGATCGGCGCCAAGTTCAGCATCCCCTTCACGCTTGCTACAGCCCTGGTGAAGGGAGAGGTGGCGATCGCTTCCTTTGAGCCTGACGCTTTGCAAGATCCAAAAATTCTCTCGGTCGCTGCCAAGGTTCGCCACCGGTTGGACCCGAACATTCCGCTGCGGGCGACCACCAAGGGAAGCGTCACGGTGAGGGCAGGGAAGGACGAGTTTTCTCACTCCGTCGAAAAGGCCCTGGGTCACCCGGAGAAGCCGCTTGGCCCTGCAGAGCACAAGGCGAAGTTTGATGATTGCCTCAGCTATGCGGCGAGGCCATTTTCAGACAAGACGCGGACGCAACTGTGGGAATGTCTGAACCAGCTTCACACGCTCAACGATGCGCGCAAAATGACAGCGCTTCTGGCTTAGAGATGGAGGTGTTTGATTGAGCGAAGTCGTCGAACCTGACGTAAGCGATCAGGAACGTCCTTACCGCATCGCCGTCCTGGACAAGGCGATGCTGGTCCTCGACACCTTTGTGCGACACGGACCGGTTCTCTCGCTGGGAGAAATCTCCGCGCTGACCGGCATCAACGTCAGCACGACCATGCGGCTGCTCGTCAACCTGCGCTACCATGGCATGGTCGCGAGGAGCGAAGACAATGGCAAATACAGCCTGGGCTATCGGCTTCTCACCTTTGCCGACGCAGCGCGGGGACGTTCGAGCCTGGTGGAATTCGCCTTGCCGGCCATGCGGGACCTGACGCGGGAGTTCAATGAAACATCGGTGCTGAGTGTCCGGTCAGGGGATCACCGGATCGACCTCGAACAGGTGGTGGGCAACCAGACTGTTCGCCGTGTCCTGACTCTCGGACAGCCGAAGTCGCTCTATTCAGGCGCGGCCAGCCGCGTGCTTCTTGCCGGCTTCAGCGCCAAAGAACTGCAGAGCTATCTCGAGCGGGTGCCGCTGGTGAAAATTGCGACGGACACGATCATCGATCCTGAGGTGCTGAAAGCCTCTCTCATCGAGATTCGCGCCAGCGGTTATGCCTGGAGCAAGCAGGAACAGGCTGACAACAGCGGCGCGGGCGTTGTGGCGCCGATCCTCGGTGTGCGCGGCGAAATCATTGCCGCTCTCGGCATTTCCGTTCCGCAGTTCAGGTTTACCAACGAACTGCGAGACCGCCTCATTCCAGCTGTCAAAAAGGCGGCGGAGAGTGTCAGCGCGCGCATCAGCATGTCCACCGGCACCTGATGAGGCTGCTAAGCCAGAGGCAGAAGCGCACCACGCCATGCCATCCCAGGACTCATTCTTTCTGTACTTATCCAATGCAGTCAGTATAGGGATATCCTCGTTGGACACCGCGCCCGCTGGCGGCCGGTTCAGAACCATTTTGACCTCAAGACTGCACAGGGGGGCGATCTTTTGACCGTTATCATTTCAGGCGCCGGAATTGCCGGTTTGGCATTAGCCCTTTCATGCCATCAGGCAAACATTCCTTTCCTGATCTTTGAAAAAGCCCCTGAACTGCAGCCTCTGGGCGTCGGCATTAACCTGCAGCCGCACGCTGTCCGCGAGTTGTTCGAGCTCGGCCTGGAGAACCGCCTGGATGAGATCGGCGTCCGCACCAAGGAACTGGTGTATTTTTCCAAGACCGGCAAGAAGATCTGGGATGAGCCACGCGGCGTCTACGCCGGCTACAAGTGGCCGCAATATTCGCTTCACAGGGGCGAGTTGCAGATGCTGCTTTACCGTCGACTCATCGAGCTCGGCTACAAGGTTCAGCTCAATAGCTCGGTGACCAGGGTCCTCTCAATGTCCGATTCCGAGGTGACGGTCGAGCTTGTTTCGCCTGAAGGCACAGAGACCGTGTCGGGTCAGGTGCTGGTCGCAGCAGACGGCATCCATTCCGTCCTACGCAAGCGTCTGGCTCCCCATGAGGGAGACCCGGTGTGGAACGGCGCCGTGCTCTGGCGCGGCACTTCCCTTGCCCGGCCTTTCCTCGGCGGCGATACGATCGCCTATGCTGGCCATGCCTCGCAGAAGTTCGTGACCTATCCGATCGCGCCTGCCAATGCGGATGGGCTCGTCCTCATCAACTGGATTGCCGAGCTCAATGTCGGCGTGGAAGACCGCCGGCGCGGAACGGCTTACAATCAGGAAGCAGACTTCGCTGACTTCTTCCCGAAATTCGAGCAGTGGAACTTTGACTGGCTCGATATTCCGGACCTCATGCTGCAGCGCCAGCAATGCTACGAATATCCGATGGTGGACCGCGATCCTCTGGAGCGCTGGACCGATGGGCTGATGACCCTGCTGGGCGACGCGGCCCATCCCATGTATCCGATCGGCTCGAACGGTGCTTCCCAGGCTATCCTGGACGCCCGCGTGCTCGTGCGCGAGTTCCTGAAGCATGGTGTTACGCGCGATGCGCTTCTGGCCTACGAGGCTGAACGTCGTCCGGCGACCAACCGTCTCGTGCTTGCCAATCGTGGCAATGGCCCCGACCAGGTCATGCAGATCGTGGAAGAGCGCTGCGCCGGTGTGTTCAATGATATCTCCGAGGTGCTGACGCGCCAGGAGCTTGAAGGGATCGCCGAGCAGTACAAGCAGTTCGCCGGCATGCAGGTTCAGGAACTGAACGACAGGCCCAGCATCATCACTGAAGAACTGCTAGAGACCTCGGATCTAGAGCAGCGGGAAACGGCCTGACGCGCGTTCCCGTGCGAGAGTTTGCAGCGGAGCGGTGATGCTCCGCTGTTGCGGCGCAACAGGTTCGTTAGAGTGCTCTGCTCACGACACGAGTGGTGACTGGGTCAACGGCGTTGGGCGCGGGGGAGTGCCTTCCGCTGCGCTTTGCATGTCCGCAGCGCGCAACTCGGACTCGAACCTTGGGAGTGAGCGCTGGATCTCCTCGACGGCGGACAGAAGGTCATCCCGGTACATTTCGATCGCCTTGGCGAGGCTCATGGCTGACTTGAAATAGATGAGGGTCAGACAAGCCATGATCCTGTCGCCATGGCGTATCACGGCCGAAAGACTGGCTGTCTCTGCGCGAAATCCATTGTAGCGATAGCCCACGCCAAGTTCCCGGCACTTCGCCATGACTTCGTGGAGCGGCCCGTCAGCCGTCATCAGGGGGTTCATGCCCGTCTTTGTTTCCAGCGCCTGCAGGATCTGGTCTCTCTCGCAGTCACTGGTGAAGCTGAGATAAGCGCGTCCGCCCGCCGTATCGAGGATCGGGAGGTGGAGCCCAACCATGCCGTGATTGACGGAATAGGGGCTGAAGTCGTGCGTGGATTCGCGGATAACCATACTGTCATTGTTGAAGGTCACCAGATCCAGTGGCCACAGAATACGCCGTCCCAGGCTCACCATTTGCGGAACCGCAGCCTGAACGATCCAGTCGGCCTGACGGAATCCGGAGCTCAGGGATTTCGCGTGCAGCTTGACCCTCCAGAGACCACTCGAGCGATCCTGGGCGACAAAGCCCAACTCCTCCAATGTTTCGAGGATACGGTAGACTGTGGGCCGCGGCATGCGCGCAATCTGGGCGATCTCGGAGGCCTTGATCCCGACCTTCTGATTGACAACCTGAAGGACCAGAAGACCTTTCTTCAGGGAATTGATCTGATTGTCCCTGGCCATCGAGCTCCTCCGTTGTCCGCAATGCGGTCACTTTCCCGGGCGGATATTGCACGGCGTCCAGACCCCTGTAAAGTTTGCCGTGGGTGGAGGACTGCAACTCCACGAGGGAGGAGTTTCATGCAAAAGATTCGCCGGTGGACCGTGTCCGCCGCCCGATTGTTTGCGCTTATCGGATTTTGCGGATTGTTCGTGCTTGCGGTGATGACCGGAGCCGACGTCTTCCTCCGATGGCTCTTCAACAGCCCGATCGCAGGCGTCACCGACGTCAGCGCCATCGTCATGGCGGCAGTGATCGCCGCGTGTATTCCAGCGAACCTGTCCCTGAGGCAAAATCTCAAGGTCGAGATCCTTGGAGGCATGCTGCCCGCTCGAGGCACCCGGTTCCTCGACACTCTGGCGAGTATCCTGACGCTTGTCTTCGTCGTGATCGTCGCCTGGCAGATGGTGCTTTACGCGCAAAGCATGCGCGTCTCAGGCGAACGGACATGGGTTCTCGCGCTGCCGGTTTGGCCGTGGTGGACATTTGCGAGCGTCATGCTGATCTTCGGCGCCCTCGCACAGCTGATCGTCACCCTCACTGACCTTCAGGCCCTTCTCTGGCCTCAGACCGTCGACGAGCAGCCGGTCAACGACGACCCCTCGCTGATCTAATCCTCCGGAATGGAAATACCATGGATCTGCTGACACTTGCGCTTGTCGGAACAGTCGTCATGCTGGGGCTTATCGCGCTCCACGTCCCGATCGGCGTGGCAATGGCCTTGTGCGGAATGGTGGGCTTTGCCCAGATTGCCGGATGGGGTCCGGCCCTGTCGCTCATGGCCAGCGAACCGGCGTCCACGATGGCCAACCTGGATCTCGCCGTCGTCCCGCTGTTCATGCTGATGGGCAGCCTTGCCTCTGTCGGCGGGCTCGCCACCGACATCTACGACATGGCATCGAAGCTGGTCGGCCGCAGCCGAGGCGGGCTTGCCACGACGACAGTCATCGCCAGCGGTGGTTTTGGCGCGGTCTGCGGATCAGGTGTGGCGACGACGGCAACCTTCGGACGGGTGGCCCTGCCGGAAATGATGCGGCGCGGCTACTCTCCGGCCATTGCGGCGGGCTCCGTGGCGGCGGGCGGCACACTGGGCATCATCGTCCCGCCGTCGAGCATCATGATCCTCTATTGTGTCCTGACGGAAGAGTCGGTGCTCACACTCTTCACGGCGTCCATCGTCCCCGCCATTCTGACAGTCATCTCTTACATCGTCGCCATCCGCCTCACAGTCTGGTTGAAGCCAGATCTCGCGCCTCACGGCGAAGCAGTTGCGTTGAGCGAGCGGCTGAAGGGCATCGCTGCCGGCTGGCGGCCGGTGCTGCTGGCTGTGGCCGTGCTCGGCGGCATCTACAGCGGCGTGTTCACGGTGAACGAAGCTGCTGCCGTAGGCGTGTTGCTGGCGTTCCTGTTCGCCCTCTTTCGCGGCGCCCTGACGGTGCGCAACTTCCTGGGCGCGCTTGCAGAGGCCAGTGCATCGACGGCGATGATCTACATCATGATCTTTGGCGCCACCGTGTTCTCGTATTTCATCGCGGTCACCGGAGGCGCAACTTTTCTGGTGGGGGCGATCGGCAGCCTCGACGTGCCGCCGCCGCTGATCATCTTCGCTTTCATCATAGTCTACATCATTCTGGGGGCGTTCTTCGATGAAGTCGCGTCCCTGGTGATCACGCTGCCATTCGTGCTGCCTGTCATCTTGCACTTTGGCTACGACCCTATCTGGTGGGGCGTGATCAACGTGATGGTCATCGGCATCGGCATGCTGATGCCGCCCATCGGCATCAATGTGATGCTGCTCAATTCAATGTATCCGGAGGTGAAACTGGGGACGATCTATCGCGGTGTGATGCCGTTCGTCTACGCCGACCTGGTCCGTCTGGTGATCCTGGTTCTGTTCCCGTCGCTCACCCTCTGGCTTCCGTCAGTGATGCGCTAGAGCCTTACGAAGAAAAATGATGTCCGCAATGCGAACAGCAACGAGTTTCGAGCAGCCGGGCAGGGCACTTGATTGTAAAGTTTGATTATTGGGAGGTAGTCATGAAAAAGTTACTCGCGTTTGGTGCTGTTCTTGCTTCGCTATGGAGCGGAACAACCTTTGCTGAAACACTGCGCTTTTCAAGCTTCGAGCCGCCGCAGGCATATGTAACGTCGAACATACTGACGCCATGGGCCGAAAAGGTAGCCGCCGCTTCGAAGGGAACTCTGGAAATCCAGATGTTTGCCGGCGGCACCCTGGGCCGCAACCCAGCACAGCAGCTGAAGCTTGTCGAAGACGGCGTGGCTGATATCGCCTGGGTCATCCCGGGATACACCCCGGGCCGTTTCGACGAGGGCACCGTCGCTGAGCTGCCTTTCATGGTTACCGAGTCTCACAAGGGCTCCCTTGCTATGTGGAAGATGGTTGCGGATGGACATTTCAAGGGCGACTACGAGAAGTTCAAGCTGCTCTGCGTGTGCGTTTCCATCCCCGCCTTCATTGGCGCCACGAAGGAAATCAAAGAGCCGAAGGATATGTCCGGTCTGAAGATGCGTGCGCCGGGACCGACCCAGCTTGCCGTTCTCGAGGCCCTGGGTGCGGTACCCATTGGCGGCATCACCGCAGCGACCCTGGCCGAGAGCATCAGCCGCGGCCTCATCAGCGGCTCGCTGATCGAATGGGTTGCATCGGAAACTTTCAGCGCGGACCAGGTCCTGACCCACTACAACACGGCCGCTCTTGGTGCGACACCGATGCTCGTGCTGATGAACAAGGCCCGCTACGAAGCGCTGCCCGCTGAAGCCCGCGAAGCGATCGACCAGTATTCAGGGGAGGCATTCTCCGACTACTTCGGCCAGGAATTCGATCGGTATGCTGCGTCCACGCGCGAGCGGATCGTCGAGAAGCACAAGCCGCAGGTGATCGACCCTGACGAGGCCGCGGTCGAGTCCTGGAAGGCTGCGCTCGTGCCGGCAACGGAGAAGTGGATTGCGGCGCGCGAAAACGGCCAGGCCATCTACGACGCCTTCGGCAATGCGCTGCAGGCCGTTAGCGGAGCCGAGTAACCTCCGGGAAAACCTTCATAAGGACGCTGCACATGTCTATCAGTGCATTGGGCTATATCGGAATTCGGTCCACAAGGACGGAAGACTGGGGTCAATTTGCAACGGGCATCCTGGGGATGCAGCAGGTCGACAAGGGAGGCTCTGTCAGAGCCTTCCGCATGGACGACCGGAAGCAACGGCTGGTGGTCACTGGTGCAGGTCCTGAGGGTTTGGATTTCCTCGGCTGGGAAGTCGAATCCCTTGAAGCCCTGGATGCGATGGCGTCACGGTTGGAGAATGCTGGCATTGCCGTGAAGCTCGAAGGCTCTGCATTGGCCGACGAGCGTCATGTCAGCAGATTGATCAGCTTCTTCGACCCTGACGGCAACTACATCGAACTTTTCAGCGGACCTCACGTCGCTGAGGAACCGTTCCAGCCCTCCCGTCCGATCTCGGGTTTTCGTACCGGACCGATGGGAATGGGACATGCGGTGCTGCACACCGAGAACGTCGATCGACTGCTGTGGTTTTACCGGGACCTGCTCGGGTTCCGCGTCTCCGACTACGGACTGAAGCCCTATCCACTCTACTTCTTCCATGTGAACCAGCGGCACCACAGCTTCGCGATCGTGGGTTCTGGCCGCCGGGGCCTGCACCATTTCATGGTGGAGTTGCTCTCTCTGGACGACGTTGGGCAGGGCTACGATCTCGCGCTCGAAGACAAGGGTCGAGTGGCCTATACGCTTGGGCGGCACGCCAACGACCCGATCATGAGCTTCTACTCGAACACCCCGTCAGGCTTCTTCGTGGAGTATGGCTGGGGTTCACCCCCCATCGATCCCGATACCTGGGTCCCGCATGAAACAAGCGATGGGCCCAGTCTCTGGGGGCACGATCGTCTGTACCTGGCCGAGGATGACCCCACCCGACGCCGCTTGAGAGAAATGGCGCTCGATACCGGGCGCCGCGGACGGCGTGCTCCCAACCCCAATTGTGCATGGCTGGACAGCGTCATCAATCATGAGTGACGCGACCATCAACTCAGAATTTGCAAGGCATAAGCAATGAAGCTCGCATCCTATCTGCTCGCCGATGGTTCGCCGTCATATGGCATCGTCAACGATGCCGGCATCGCCGACGCGGGAGCAGCGCTCCGCGGCAAATATTCGACCCTTCGGGCCGTGCTTGCAGCCGATGCCCTGGCGGAACTGACAGAGGCCGCAAGCAGCGCTTCTCCGCTGGATCCAGCAACGGTTCGGTATCTTTCGCCGATCACGGATCCGGACAAGATCATCTGCATCGGCCTCAACTACATGGGTCACATCATTGAGACGGGCAAGGAAAAGCCGTCCTATCCTTCGATCTTCACGCGCTATCCCTCATCGATCGTCGGGCAGAATGAAGCGCTGATCTGCCCGAAGGTATCCAGCTGGTTCGACTATGAAGGCGAACTGGCGGTCGTCATCGGCAAGGCTGGACGGTCGATCTCGGAACAGGACGCCTTCAAGCACGTCGCGGGCTACTGCTGCTTCAACGACGGCTCGATCCGCGACTACCAGCGTCATACGACGCAGTTCTGGGCAGGCAAGAATTTTGACCGGTCGGGTTCGATGGGACCTTATCTGGTGACTGCCGACGAAGTCGGCGACCCCGATGCCCTGACACTCATCACGCGGCTCAATGGCGAGGAAGTCCAGAGCACCTCGACGGGCGACCTGGCGTTCAAGATCCCGGAGATCATCGCGTATCTTTCCATCGTCACCGAACTGCTGCCGGGCGATGTCATTGCGACCGGCACGCCGAGCGGCGTGGGGCTGTTCCGCGAGCCGAAGCTTTTCATGAAAGACGGCGACACCGTTGAAGTGGAAATCACCGGCCTCGGGACGTTGCGCAATCCGGTTCGAGCTGAGGCCTAGAGCGGTTCGAGGAAAAGTGGGAACCGGTTTTCCGTCCGGAACCGCGAGAAAACAAAGAGTTAGAGCGGTTCCAGGAAAAGTGGAAACCGGTTTTCCGCCAGGAACTGCAATGTTCTGAGCGGACATGCCCGAGCATTCATCTGAATTTCGCTGACCTCGCCATGGCGGGGAACAGGAGAAGAGTCATGCCTAAATCTCAAGTTGATGTTGCCATTGTCGGGGCGGGTCCCGTTGGGCTCACCGCGGCAAATCTTCTTGGGGCACTCGGTATTTCATGCACGCTGTTTGAACGTCAACGCACTACGTCCTTCCATCCCAGAGGACATGTCGTGAATGCCCGCGTGATGGAAATCCTGCGCACACTCGGCCTTGAGGCGGCGGTGAATGCGGCCTCTCTGCCGGTGGAACGCCATGCAGGCATTGGCTTTGTGGTGAGCCTGGCCGGCGAGGAAATCGGGCATATTCGGACACGTGGAGACCAGGGTCCCGACGAGCGCGAAACCGCAATCAGCCCTGTATTGAAGCGGTCCTGTCCCCAGGACCGGCTGGAGCCGATCCTTCGGTCAGGGGCGGAGCGCTACAGCTCAGTAGAGCTCAACTTTGAGACCGAGGTCACCGCAATCGCGCAGAACCCGGATAGCGTCGAGATCTCCTGGCAGCAGGGCGATACGAAAGGCGTCACCACCGCGAAGTATCTGATTGGCGCGGATGGTCCCCGCAGCTTCACGCGTGAGGCGGCAGGCATCGAGATGACCGGCGGATCGATGGGGCAGCAGATTGGCGTCTATTTCCACGCCGATCTTTGGCGTTACGTGGAAGATCGCCCTTACCTTTTGTGGTGGATCTACAATTCCGTCACGACGGGCGTCCTGATCTCGCTCGATGGGCGGGAGCGCTGGACATACAACTTCCCGTACCCGGAAGGTGAGGATCGGGCACACTACACCGCCGACCGCTGCCGCGAGATCATTCACGCTGTAATCGGCGCGCCCGACATCCCCGTTGAAATCAAAAGCATCATGCCGTGGCGCATGCAGGCGAGAGTAGCCAGCAGGCTGAAGGCCGGCAGGATCTTCATCGCGGGAGATGCAGCTCACCCCTTGCCGCCGACAGGCGGTCAGGGGATGAACACCGGGATTGCCGACGTCCACAATCTGGTCTGGAAGCTGTCGCTGGTCCTGCGCGGAATTGCTCCGGAGTCTCTTCTGGAGAGCTATGATGGCGAACGCTTGCCGGTTGCCACGTTCAACGTTGAGCAAAGCGCCCGCAACGCAAGGAAGATGGCGGACTCCGGCCTGTCGGGCATCCTCGCGCTCGATCCGGAGGTAAGTTCCGTGATCGACAAGCACGAGGGGGCCGAGGTGCGCCGGCGGCTCGCCGCGGCCATTCCCGCTCAGCGCGCCCATTTCGACTATCCCGGGCAGACTTTCGGTTACGCCTACAGCTCCGCTGTCGTGGCGCCGGACGGGAGTCCGGAGGTTCCCCTCGAGGTTGATGCCTATACGCCAACCGGGCGGCCCGGACACCGTGCCCCCCACGTGTGGTTCAGGCAGAACGGCCAGCGCCGGTCGTCGATCGATCTGTTTTCCTATGACAGCTTCACTCTGATGTGCGCCGACGCCTCTTCTCCGTGGATCGCGACATTCCTGGCTGCCTGCGAGCGGCTCGGCCTGAATGGAAACGTCATCGCTTCGGGACATGACGATCTTGTTGCGGAGGATCAGAAGTGGACCGAGCTCTACGGCATAGGTCCGGAAGGCGCTGTCCTCGTCAGACCGGATGGCCATGTCTCCTGGCGTTCCGCATCGGCGGGCGATGCGGCGGAGGTCGCCGCCGCAATGGTGCACTCGATCGGGGACGTTGGCAAAATGGGACTGTAAGAGCGGGAGGGAACATCAGAATGTACACTCTTTACTATTCGCCAGCTGCCTGTTCGGTGGGCATACATTTCCTCCTGCAGGAAATGGGGGTGCCATACCGGGCTTCCAGAGTGAGCATCAAGGATGGCGAGCAGCTCTCGCCTGCGTTCGTCAGCAAAAACCCGAAGGCCAAGGTGCCAGTGCTTGAGCGCGAAGACGGTACGGTGATCACGGAGTTCCCGGCGATTGCCTATTGGTTGTCCAGGACCCATCCAGACCATCACCTGTTGCCCGAGACCATCAAGGGGCAAACGCGTGTCATTGAGATGCTCGAGTTTTCGGTCAGCACCATTCACATGCAGGGTTTCAGCCGGATCTTCCGTCCCGCCAAATTCACACCGCGGGAGGAAGATCACCCCGTCGTGCAGCAGACGGGCAGAGACATCGTGCAGAAAGGCTTCGAGAGGATCTCGGCCAGCATCGGCGAGGGACCATTTGCCTATGGGGATCGCCTGACCATTGCCGACGCGGCCTTGTTCTTCGTGCTTTTCTGGGCATGTGAGCGCGTCAAGCTGGAGGTGCCTCAGAACTGCGCAGACTACTTTGCCCGTCTTCGCGCGCTTCCGTCGACGCAACATGTTCTTCAGGTCGAGGGGCTTGCCTGAAGGCGACGGTCGCAAGCGGCAACTGATTGACCTAACCGGTTCTAGAGAGCGATGACGCGAAAGTATCCCGAAAAGGTTTCCGTGGTGGTCATTGGGGCAGGGCCAGCCGGACTTACAACCGCAAACCTCCTTGCCCGCTACGGCGTGGAGGCAATCGTCCTGGAACGGCAGCCAGGGCCGATGGGGCTGCCGCGCGCGATCGTTCTGGACGATGAAGGCGCGCGCACGCTTCAGGTTTTTGGCCTGGACAAGACCTATGTGAAGGAAGCCATCGTGGGAGACGGGTCGCGTTATTTCGACGACGCCGGTCTCTGCTTTGCCCAGACGGGTTCTGGCAGTCAAACCTATGGGTTTCCCAAGCGTCATTTCATCTTCCAGCCCGAGCTTGAGGAGGCATTGGCTGAGGCCCTTGTGAGTGCTGCGCCCGGCACGCTCCATTACGCCTCGGAGGTGGTCGAAACGACGTCCCGTTCCAGCGGCGCAACTGTGCGGGTGAGGGATGCGGAGGGGGAAATCCATACCATCGCCTGCGAGTGGGTTCTTGCCTGCGACGGCGGAAGAAGCCCGACACGCGAGCGGCTGGGCATCGCCATGAGTGGCAGCACCTATGACCAGGACTGGATCGTCCTCGATATGCGGAACGATCCCGATGACAGCCGCCACTCCAAATTCTTCTGCAGCGGGCATCGGCCAGCGGTCAGCGTACCGGCGCCGCGCGGCGGGCGGCGCTATGAGTTCATGCTGCTGCCGGGCGAGACGCGCGACGAGGTTCTTCAGTCGTCGTTCCTCGCGAAATTACTGGCGCCGCACCGGCCGTTCAACGAGGCCGACGTCATCCGGAAGACCGTCTACACGTTCCATGCCAGGATGGCGGACCGGCTGCGTTCAGGCCGGGTGGTGCTGCTCGGCGATGCTGCGCACCTGACGCCCCCCTTCGCCGGCCAGGGCATGAACGCCGGGCTGCGCGACGCCCACAACGTGACGTGGAAAGTCGCTGCGTGCGTCAGGGGTGAATGCGTCAGCGACACCATCCTGGACAGCTACGAAGCCGAACGGCGGCTGCCCGCCTGGGACATGATCCAGATCGCGGTCGCGATGGGGAAATTCGTGATGCCTGCCGGTCCTGAGGAGATCCGCTTCCGCGACACACTTCTCGGCGCGCTTGCCCCCTTCCCACGGGTGCGCGACTACCTGATCCAGATGCGTTTCAAGCCCCGACCGCGCTATCAGACCGGCCTCTTTCTCGATCTCGACAGCCAGGATTTCGAAGCGTCGCTGGTCGGGGAAATGGTTCCTCAGCCCAGAGTGGAGTTGGCGGGAAGCGGACCTGTTCTGCTGGATACTCTCCTTGGCCGGGGGTTCAGCCTGATCAGCCAGGATGACGCGGGCAGGGAGGCGGTGGCTGCACTCGGCCCAGAGGAGTATCTGGGCCTGCCTTTGCGACACGTACATCTGGATGAGAAAAGCGTTGCGAACCGAGCGGACCCGATTTTCCGTCCGTTCAGGACGCACAGGGATCAGGTGCTTCTGGTGCGTCCGGATCGATACTGTGCAGCCGCCATCTGGCCGGAGCAACTTCGCGATGACCTGCAGCGTTACAGGCTGCTGTTCGGTGAGAGCCAGACATAGGAAGCGCTGGTTCAACAGGTCTGTGGCGTCCCAAGGTCCTCCTGCCGAATATTTCCGTATGCTGTACAAGAAATCTTGATTACAGCAGGATTCACCCGATTTGAGGGGATGGTGACCGACAAGCTTTGCGGCCGCCAGTGCAGAGGTGAACCCGTGGGAGGTCAGATGCCGAGTATGAGCGACGACACGTATCCTGAACTTGGAACTCGGAGGCATCCGACTCTTGGCCTGGATACGTTTGGTGATGCCCCTATAGACGGTGCTCCGGCCAATCATGCCGAGACGTTGCGTCAGGTGCTTGCGGAGGCCGAGCTGGCTGACTCGGTGGGCGTCGACTATATCGGCTTGGGAGAGCACCACCGCCCCGACTTCTCGATCTCAGCACCTGATGTCGTGCTTGCGGCGATTGCTGGCCGGACGAAGCGCATCCGGCTCGGCACCGGCGTCACCGTGCTTTCCTCGGACGATCCAATTCGGGTCTACCAACGTTTTGCAACTCTGGACGCGGTCTCGAACGGTCGTGCGGAGGTGCAACTTGGCCGCGGATCGTTCATAGAGTCATTCGGTCTGTTCGGGCTCGACCTTGCCGACTACGACCGGCTTTACGCGGAGAAGCTCGATCTTTTCGCCGCCCTCCGATCCGAACAACCGGTAACCTGGAAAGGCACGATCCGCCCGCCGCTGGAGGGTGTCCGGGTATACCCAACCACCGCCGCTGGGCGTCTGCCCGCGTGGGTCGCGGTCGGTGGTACGCCCGAGTCGGTTGTGCGCGCGGCGCAGTACGGGATGCCACTGGTGCTTGCGGTGATCGGCGGCTCGCCTGCCGGGTTCGTTCCGTTCGCCGACCTTTACCGTCGGGCGCTGCAGAAGTTCGGGTTGCCGGAGCTGCCCATCGGCATGCATTCGCCTGGCCACATAGCGGCTACCGATGAGGAGGCCCGCGAGCAGGTCTACCCCCACCAGGCCGAGCAATTCACACGCATCGGCCGGGAGCGCGGCTGGGCCCCGTACAACAGGTCCATGTTTGACCAGGCCGCTGGCCCGCAGGGAGCACTGTTCGTCGGCTCACCTGAGACCGTGGCGCGGAAGATCGTCTGGGCAATCCGGGAGCTTGGGCTCTCCCGCTTTCAGCTGAAGTACGCCGTCGGCGGGTTGCCACACGAACAGCGCATGGAGTCAATCCGCCTCTACGGCACTGAGGTCATTCCTCGGGTAAGAAAGCTGCTTGCCGAAGGGTAGAACAGCGTCCTGCTAAAGCTTGGCGCCCAGGTGAGGCGCCAAGCTGAACGGCCAAGGGCTCAATCCGTCCAGACATTGTACTTTTCGACCACCGGCTTCCACTTCTTTATTTCATCGTCGAGCATTGCCGCGAATTCCGCCGGCGTTGTGGTGCGTGGCGTGAAGCCGCCCTTTTCAAGCCGCTCCTGGTTCGCCGGGTCAGCGAGCACTTCTGCGACCGCCTTGGCAAAGGCCTCGGTGATTTCGGGCGGAACTTTGCTGGAGCCCTGCATGCCGTACCAGGGAGCGGCCGTGAACTGGATCCCTGTTTCGACAAAGGTCGGCACGTCAGGCAAAAGCGAGGATCGCTCGGCGCCGACAGTTGCCAGCGGCTTGACCTTTCCCTCCTTGATCAGCGCCATATAGACCGGCGCCTGATCCACGATGACGTCGATCTCGGCGGCCGCCAGCTTGGGCTGCATTTCGCGAGCCGCGCCGCGCATCGGCACCATCTCGAACTGCACGCCGGCAAGTTCCTGGAGAGCAAGGCCGGTCATGTGGGAATAGGTGCCCTTGCCCGGATGAGCGTATTTAAGCGAGCCGGGCTTTTCCTTTGCCAGCGCGATGAGACCGGCAAGGTCGTCGACAGGCGAGTCAGGGCGTACAACCATGACCATCTCGGTTTCGTTGGTCAGGGTCACAGCCGAAAAATCTTCGAACTTGTAGGGAAGCGGCTTGCTTGAGGTCAGGTGATTGTTCACCCCCGGCGCCGGGGACGTGTGGATCCAGGTATAGCCGTCAGGTGGGGACTGCACGACGTGAAGCTGTCCGGCATTGCCGCCGTCATCGCTGAGGTTTTCGATGACAATGGTGTTGCCCCATTTCTTCATAAGGCCATCGGCGATGATCCGGGCGAGAACGTCGCCACCGGTGCCCTCGGGTCGCGGTACGACGATCGTCATCGTCTTGTCCATGGGCCATTCCGCCATTGCCGGTGATACGGACATGGCGGTTAGAACGCAGAACAGCAGTGCCTTTCGCATGTATTTTCCTCCCTGCAATTGACGGCGAAGGATGGTGAAACGCTGCCCATGGGCACCGTGCGACGGAGAATAGTTCAAATCGCTTCTAAAATAAATCGATCGATTGAATGAATTGAAGCTTGCGCTGTTGTCTTACCGATCTATTCTTCGCCGGAAAAGGGAGGACGAGAGATGAGCATTCTTTATCTCAAGCGCGGAAAGCCTGTCGAAGAGCGCTCGCAGGACGACAGCAAGGTGCAGACCATAGTCGAAGGTATTCTCAAGGATATCGAGACGCGGGGGGATGAAGCTGTTCGCGAACTCTCCGAGAAATTTGACAAATACTCCCCCGCTTCCTTCAGGCTAAACGCCGGAGAGATCGAAGCCTTGATGAACCAGGTTTCGCCCTCGGACATGGAGGACATAAGGTTCGCGCAGGCGCAGGTGCGCAATTTTGCCAAGGCGCAGCGCGCTTCAATGCAGGATATCGAAGTCGAAACGCTTCCCGGGGTCATCCTCGGTCATCGCCACATTCCGGTGCAATCCGTTGGTTGCTACATCCCGGGTGGCAAGTTCCCGATGGTGGCTTCCGCACACATGTCGGTGGTGACCGCTTCGGTCGCGGGTGTGCCTCGGATCGCCGCCGCCACGCCGGCCTTCGGGGGCGCGCCGAACCCGGCTGTGATTGCCGCCATGCACCTTGGCGGCGCACACGAGATCTATGTGCTCGGCGGCGTGCAGGCGGTTGGAGCGCTAGCGCTCGGAACAGAAACGATCGAGCCAGTGCACATGCTGGTCGGGCCAGGCAATGCCTTCGTGGCAGAAGCCAAGCGGCAGCTTTTCGGCCGCGTGGGAATCGATCTCTTTGCCGGCCCGACGGAGACCATGGTGATCGCCGATAGTACGGTCGACGCCGAACTTTGCGCGACAGACCTTCTAGGTCAGGCGGAGCACGGGTACAATTCTCCGGCGGTCCTCATCACCAATTCGCGCAAGCTTGCCGAGGAAACCATTGCCGAAATCGATCGTCTTCTTACGATCCTGCCCACGGCTGAGACAGCCGCGAAAAGCTGGGAGGACTATGGTGAAGTGATCGTCTGCAACACCTATGAGGAGATGCTCGATGTCGCCAACGACATCGCGTCTGAGCATGTCCAGGTGATGACGGATCGCGACGACTGGTTCCTGGAGAACATGCATTCCTATGGCGCGCTTTTCCTTGGCCCGCGAACCAACGTGGCGAACGGCGACAAGGTGATCGGCACCAACCACACCTTGCCCACCAGAAAGGCCGGCCGCTACACCGGCGGGCTATGGGTCGGCAAGTATCTCAAGACCCATTCCTACCAGAAGGTCCTGACCGACGAGGCTGCCGCCATGATCGGTGAATATTGTTCCCGGCTTTGTATTCTGGAAGGTTTCATCGGTCACGCAGAACAGGCTAACATGCGCGTACGCCGCTATGGCGGTCGGAATATCCCCTATGGCGGCTCGGCATGACCCTTGACCTTCCTCGTACCCCCTCGTTTCGACTGGATGGCAAGGGAGCGCTTGTGGTCGGCGCATCCTCAGGCATAGGGCTCGGGGCTGCGGTGGCGCTGGCAGAGGCCGGCGCAAAGGTTACCCTCGCCGCACGCTCGCTCGACCGGCTCAGCCCAGTTGCCGAGGCTTTGCACGATGCGGGCTTTCAGGCAGACGTGCTGGAATTGGATATCCAAGATCTCGAGGGCACGGAGCAGACGATCGCTTCCCGCGAGCCATTCGACGTTCTCGTGAACAGTGCGGGCCTTGCCCGCCATGGCCCGGCACTCGAAACCACCGTTGCCGACTTCGATGCAGTCGTCGGCATCAACCTCCGTGGAGCCTATTTCCTGACGCGGGCCGTCGCGAGGAAGCTGATCGAGGCCGGGAAACCCGGCTCGCTGATCAACATCTCCTCCCAGATGGCGCATGTCAGCGGGATCGATCGGGTCGTATACAGCGCGACCAAGCACGCGATTGAAGGTTTTACCAAAGGAATGGCGATCGAGTGGGGGAAGCATGGCATCCGCGTCAACACCATCTGCCCAACCTTCATCAGAACGCCCTTGACGGAACAGACGTTGGCTAATCCCGAAAGGGTGGAGTGGATCCTGTCGAAGATCAAACTCGGCCGGCTTGGGGAAATCGAGGACGTCATGGGCCCGGTCACGTTCCTCGCATCAGACGCCTCGGCAATGATCACGGGTACCGCGCTCATGGTTGATGGAGGCTGGACCGCAGGATGATGAAAACCAATGACATGAACTCCGGCGCTGTGCAGCCGCAGATCCCCGAACGTGCCCCTGCAATCATCTACCGCAGCTTTGGCGGTCCCGAGGTGCTGGAATTGACCGAGGTTCCTGTTTCAGGGCCGGGGCCGGACGAAGTTCTGATCCGCCATACGGCTATCAGCGTCAACTTCTCGGATGTGAACGCACGGCGAGGCGGGTTTTATATCGGCCAGGACAATCCTGAGGCGGTTATTCCCGGCAATGAAGCCGTCGGCGTCGTCGTTGCGGCGGGAATTAACGCGGAAGGCTATGCTGTGGGCGACCGCGTTGCCTATGTGGGGATGGGCGGTGCGTTTTTCGCCAATTCAGGCTCTTACGCCACCTACAGGACTGTCCCTGCCTCGCGCTTGATCCGGGTGCCGGATGGACTTGCGGACAGCGACATTGCGGCGGTGCTGATGAAGGGCATGACTGCGTCTGCCGCAATCAACCGGTTTTACAAGCCGGGTGCGGGCGAAACAGTGCTCATCCATGGGGCCACAGGCGGGGTGGGATTGATCCTGTTTCAATGGGCGAAGCACTGCGGAGCGCGGGTTTTCGGCACGGTCGGGTCCACGGCAAAGGCCGAGGTTGTCCGCAGCTATGGATGTGATGAACCGATCCTCTATCGGGAGGTCAACTTCGTTGATCGGGTGAGGGAGCTCTGCCCGCAAGGTGTTGACGTCGTTTACGACGGGGTTGGCGGCGACACGTTTATTGCTTCGCTGGATTGCGTCCGCCCCTTCGGCAAGCTGATCAACTACGGCAATGTCTCGGGACCGCTTCCATCGGTCAACCTGATGCTGCTTTCAGCCAAGGGCTCGCTCAGCATTGGCCGTGTTGGCGTCACCGACCACATCAAGTCGCCTGAAGACTACCAGAGCGTTGCAGCCGAGCTCTTCTCACTGTGCCTGAGCGGAGCAATCAGGCCCTGCGTGCAAGCGATCCTGCCGCTTGGCGAAGCGGCCACTGCGCATCAAATGCTGGAATCCCACCAGAAGGCGGGATCCAACATTCTTGTTCCGTAGCAGTATTTCCAGCGGTATCCACTTTTCCTGAATTACATCAGACAATCCCGCCATCGGCGCGGATCACGCGTCCTGTCACCCAACGGGAATCGTCGGATGCCAGGAACGCGACAACGCCGGCGATGTCTTCCGGCATGCCGATCCTCGCCAGAGGCGTGATGGCCACGGTCTCATGACCGCGAGTCTCGACCGCCTTGGCCATGCGCTCCGACTTGATAAGCCCGGGAGCGACGGCGTTGACCGTAATCCCGCGCGGCCCCAACTCGCGTGCGAAGGATTCGGTGATGGCATTGACCGCGTTCTTCGCACCCGCATAGAGCGCGGCGCCGGGGAAAGGGTTGAGCGCCATGCGTGAGGTGATGGTCACAATCTTCCCGCCCGGCGATGTCAGATGCGGGGCGGCCGCCTGGATCGAGGCGATCGTGCCCCAGACGTTGATGTCGAAGGTCTGACGATAATCTTCCTCGGTGATGTCCTGCAGCATCTGGCGTCCCGCCACGCCTGCGGCGGTGACCAGAATGTCGAGGCGTCCGAACTCCTGGAGCGCAAGCTCTACCGAGGTGCGGGCCACGTCCGCGTTGCGGATATCGCCCCCCGCCGCCACCGCTTTGCCACCTGCATCGCGGATCGATCGTGCGAGATCTTCGGCGATGTCTCGGTTTGACGAGTATCCGATGACAACAGCCGCTCCCCGCTCGGCAAACATTTTCACAACGCCCTTGCCAATGCCCTGCGATCCGCCCGTCACCCAGGCCACTTTCCCTGCAAACTGTCCAGACATCTCCACCTCCATTTTGCCCATGGCCTGCGATGATGATCGTCATCGAGCAGCGACCCATCGGTTCTTGACCTGAGACTTTCATACCAATATTTGTAAATCAAGTGATTGAATTCCGCTCTGCAAAACACCGGCCCTGGGAGGGGACTGCACATGACGGTCAGCATCAAGCGTGGCCTTGTCGCCACGGACTATGGCTACATCCACTACAGGGAAGCAGGGGCAGGCGAAGCGATCGTCCTGATGCACATAAACCAGCAGTCCTCGGAGCTTTACCGCGAATTGATCACGGCGTTAGCGCCTCGGTTCCATGTCGTCGCAGTGGATTTGCCAAGTCATGGCTGCTCGGACCACATCGCCTTCCAGCCGTCGCTGACCGACTATGGAAACGCCGTGGATGCCGTCATGACCGCCCTTGGCCATGAGCGCTACACCGTGCTTGGCGAAGCAACCGGATCAGGCGTAGCCATCGAGCTGGCGTCCACCCGCAAAAGCAAGGTAGTGCGGTGCGTGCTGGTAAACTGTCCCGAGCTCGATCGGCCGCCCGAAGAAGAGCTGGCTGAATTCAGGGACGAGCTGCGCCCCAGCGACGAAACGGGCTTTCCGCGCATTCGGACCATCGACTGGTGGCTGACGCATGATCCGCTTCACGCGCCAATCGAGCCAACGCAAGACTATATGGACCGCATAAACCGGGCGCAGATCGAGTGTGGGCGCGATCGCTGGCAGGCGCTGACAGCGCTGCACTACTACGACCTGAAGGGCGGCCAGACCCGGATCGATTGCCCGGTTCTCGTGCTCGTTGGCGAACACTTCTATTGCCGGGACAAGGTTGAGACGATCAGCGGCCGCATCAAGGATTGCCGCTGGCATGAACTGCCAGGCGCCCGTTTCTGTGCGGGCTGGGAGCGGGCAGAGGAAATTGCCGCCCGCGTGATTGCGTTTGCAGCCGAACAATAGAGCAGTTCAGACTTTCCCAGAAACTCTGAACTGCCCTAAGCCTCTGTTTTCTCGCGGTACCGGACGGAAAACCGGTCCCCACTTTTCCTGGAACCGCTCCAGGTTCGGCCGCCGGTTTGATCATCCAGTGGGCTCCTGGGGTTCTAGTCGTCGACCGGCATAGTCGGCGGTGCAGAAAGCATGCCCACCAGGGCCGGGATCATCGCCTTCATCATGGCGGCTGAGTCCCGCGTATCGCATCGCCCGCCGGAGAGTTCGCGGATCCGGTAGGGATTGGTGACGGACTGGTTCATTGCACTCATCAGGCAGTAGTAGCGCCAGAAGAGTTCGGTCTTTCCGAGGTCGGGCAGAGTTCGGCCGATCGCTTCAACGAAAAGCTGGTGCTGTTTGGCGAAGAGATTGGCTGATATGGGATAGTTCTTCTGCGACGGCTGGCTACGCAGATGCGCCTGCACTTTGAAATAGTTCCGCCAGCCTTCATCGTTCCAACGGTCGGGGCGGAACGTCGGCGTCAGGAGTGCGGCCACGATGTCGCGAAGTTCGGCCGGATTGTTGAGAGATTCAGCCTCGGCAAGCAGCGTCAGTCTTTCGCCCACGATGATGGATACGCGGCGCTCGAGCATTTCGCGCAGCAAGTCTTCACGGGTGCCGAAGTGATAGTTTATCGCGCCGACATTGACGTCGGCTTCTGCCATGACCTTGCGCAGCGAAGCGTTGATTCCGTCCTCTGCGAAGATCCGCTCAGCCGCCTGCAGGATGGCTTCACGCGCCATCTTCCCCCGTTCGCTGAGGCCGTTCTTGCGCTTAGGTGAATTCCCCAGTTGCACTTCGAGGCTGCTCTTGGATGTTTTCTTCAATTGGCGGTCCACCTTCAACATGCCGATCAGCTTCCACTCCCTGTTGCTGAAGCCATTGCCTTTCGCGCGCATAGAAAGCAAGTAGACTATCCTGACGGTCATCGCCATAGAGATCGTGGCTCACCGTGTGGCCTCTGCTTTCCTGAATATAGCCAAGAAAGCGGTATGAGGGCCGGTAGTTGGCAAGTCTGTCCCAATTGATCGGAAGGGCTTGTTCCGGATTGACGCAAGCCAAAACATCTTTCTCAAAGATCACCTCGAAGCTCAGGAGGCGCCAGACCCCCTCGCGCCTCACGACCCGTGAAAAGAAGCGGCAGAATACATAAAAATCAACATCGACCCCTTCCAGCTTAATGCGGTCGAAGATTGTCGCCGGACTCTCAAGCGTGGCACGGTCGCCAACGATCTTGAGGTCTGCCGGGAAGACCCAATGCCTGCTGGTTGCCGACTTCTTCATGCGCTCGCGAGTGGCCTCGACATACTCGTCGGCATACCCGCCCGCAAACCAGCTTGAGCGGATATAAGCGTCAGCGTGGAAGCAATCCCGCATCGTTTCGAAGTCCTGAAGATCGCGGGCAAAGCGCTCGCGACGAGCAAGGTCGAAAATCTCCTCGCGATCCACCAGTGTCGCAAGGCGCCGCTCAAATTCAGGGGTCATTCTTCCTCCAATATAGACCTTCACTACGCTGACGCCTGATGCCGATGGAGAGAGGGTCTCATCGCCATTGAGCGCGGACGCTACTCCGCCATGAAATCTATATCGAGTCAATTCATGCAAGCGATCGATTGAATTGCGAGATGGCGAAATCCTGCTGGTAGCAGGTCAATTTTGCTGCGATTTCCCACAAAATAACGACTTTATCTGCGCAAAGGCCAAAAATTCTGGGTGAAGTTCCGACTTAAGTGGGCCGAGTATCACCTTGACTTAAGATCAATTGATTGATTTCATCCGGCGAGAGAAGCGGCTTTGGGCCGTCTCTGTTCGGGATAGCCGGAGGAGGGCTGTGCCTGATTTCTGTCATCGATTGGGAGGAGTGCTTCGATGAAGTCGATTAGTACGATTTTCGCTGTCTCGGCGATCGCGATGGGCGCTATGATAGGGACTGCTTCCGCGCAGACCTATACGATTGGTTCCAACCCGCAGGGCACGCTACTATACTGTAGGAAGCGCTCTTGCCGCTGCTATCGAGAACAGTGCAAGTACGCGCACAATCGTCCAGCCCTATACAGGTTCATCCGTCTACCTGCCGCTGCTTCCGTCAGGGGAAGTCACGATAGGGATCTCCAACGCCCTGGACTTTGGACGGGCCTATTCCGACCCAGCAAACCCAATCAAGGAACTGCGGGCTCTTGCTCGTATTTATACGACACCCTACGGGTATCTGGTCCCACGTTCTTCAGGTATCACGGATTACGCTGGCCTCAAGGGCAAGCCCATAGCACGTGATCTGAAAGCGCAGCTTTCGCTGACCAGCACGAACACGGCACTGCTAGCTGCCGGCGGTCTCAATGAAGGTGATTACGAGCAGGTCACCATCGGCAACGTGCAGGAAGGGCTCGGCCTCCTGGTTGAAGGCAAGGTTGCGGCCACGGCAACAATCCCGGGATCTCCGCAGTCTCAGCAGACCCACGCCACGATCCCCGGCGGTATCCGGTATCTGACGCTCGAGGATACGCCTGAAACCAACAAGGTCCTTGGCGAGATCGCTCCCGGTCTCAGCACCTTCAATGTTGAGCCTGGCGAGGGTATGCCTTCGATCGATGCGCCCGTCACCATGATCGGGTTGCACCAGTTCCTTGTGGTCGGTGCATCTCTCCCAGACGAAGACGTCAAGAAGATCCTCACTGCCGTCTGGGATGCGTGGCCGCGTCTTCAGCAGGACGTTCCAAGCTTGCGTTCGGCAACGGTGGAAGAAATGGCTCAGCCGATCAACGCCGCACCCTACCATCCGGCCGCCATCGCGTTCTTCAAGGAGAAGGGCATCTGGTCGGACGCGAATGAAACGCATGAGGATAGCTTCGCCAAATGACGGATGCAGCGCAGACCCTCGACAGACGAGGATCCCTTCAAAGGGCGGCCGGCACCACCTTTGCTGCATCGATAGCCATCTTCGGCACCTTGTGGCTGCTTGGGGTACCCTTCTATCTCGGCATACCGATTGTGCCTCAGCAATATCTTGGCTTCGTCCTGGCCCTGGCGCTCCCGGCCGCGCTGTTCAGCTCCCCCCTCAGGGGGGCAGCTGGGTTCGCCGCGGACTGTGCGATGGCAGTTGCTGGCGCCGCATCCTGGCTCTGGATGTCATATAATCTCGAGCCCTGGATGATTGATCTTGCCAACCGAGGTCCGGAAAAGCTGATCCCGGCGGTAGTGGCGATCCTGGTGCTCTGCGAAGCGGTTCGCCGCTCCTGCGGTGGGGTAATGGCGGGGGTTTGCGCTGCATTTCTGCTTTATGGACTTTTCGGCCAGCATTTGCCTGGTCTGCTTGCAGCCTCTCCGACGTCCTGGCCGCGCTACTTCACCTATCTCTATTTCGACTCAAACGCGGTGCCCGGTCTGATCTTGAACGTCGGTGCAACCGACATTTTGGGTTTTATCATCTTTGGCGCCACGCTTGGTGTTATTGGTGGCACTGCGGTGCTGACCGACATAGCACTGGCCACAATGGGGCACTTGCGCGGCGGCAGCGCCAAGGCTGCAATCGTGGCTTCGAGCCTGTTCGGCACTCTGTCGGGCTCGACGGTCGCCAATGTGATGTCGACCGGCGTCGTTACCATTCCGCTTATGAAGCGCGGCGGTTACTCGCCCGCATACGCCGGCGGCGTCGAAGCGGTTGCCTCGAATGGCGGGCAGATCACACCGCCGGTCATGGGCGCCACGGCCTTTGTCATCGCGGAAACCCTGCAGATCCCGTATTCCGAGGTGGTGGTTGTCGCGGTCATTCCGGCGCTGATCTACTACGTCGCGCTTTTCATCCAGGTGCATCAGTATGCCAAGATCAACGATCTGAAGGGTGCGCCGCGGGACGAGTTGCCACGAGTGGGCCCGACCCTGCTCCGCGGATGGCCCATGCTGGTGCCGCTACCCGTGCTGATGTACTACCTGTTCTATATTGGCGCGAGCCCTGGTCGCTCTGCGATATATGCCACTGCCGTAGGGGTAATCTGCGATATAGTCGTAAAGGCGGTTCGGCGCGAAAAGCCGGAGTTGATGCGACTGCTCGTCGGCATACCGGTTGATGCAGGCAAGACGCTGCTTCAGCTCCTGCTCGTTTGTGCCGCAGCGGGAATTGTGATCGGAACGGTAAACCTGACCGGTGTCGCGTTTACCCTGACCTTGCAACTCAGTCACATCGGAGAAATTGCTGGAATTTGGCCACTCCTCTTCGTCACCGCGGGAATAGCCCTGGTGCTCGGTTTGGGCATGCCCACGGTGGGGGTTTACATCATCCTGTCGGTGCTTTTGGCACCTGCCATGATACGCCTTGGCATCGAGCCGATCTCAGCCCATTTCTTCGTCTTCTACTTCGGGCTGCTGTCAATGCTCATCCCTCCGGTTGCGATCGCTTCCTTCGCGGCCGCCGCGCTTGCGGGGAGCAGTCTGTGGAGCACCAGCGTAGCAGCGCTGAGGCTCGCCATGCCTGCTTACGTGATGCCCTTCGTCTTCGTCCTGAATCCATCGATTCTGACGCATGAAAGCTGGACGGGGATCGTCACGGCGTTCGTCACCATCATCTTTGGTCCGCTGGTCATGGGCATGCCATTCGCATTCGGAAACCACACGATCTGGTGGAAGCTGCGTTATCCCCTGGCGGTGGTTGGCGTTGCCATTTCCCTTTCAACAGCCTTCGAGGGCGGGGGAGTGGGCCCGCTATCCATGTTGGCCATTGTGGTCAGCATCGGGCTCTTCGCCACGATGACGATACACGCAGGCAAACCCGGTACAGGGCGGCGTGCAGCCGCTGCACCACTCAAGCCACAAACTGACTACTCGCATGGATGAAAGAGGCAAAATGGCCCGCGACAGCAGTACGACAATTGGATCCATCACGCTGAAGAACCCGGTCATCGCAGGTGCGGCGGAGCATCTTATCCTGCCCGCCGGCATCCGCCGGGCCCTTCAGGCGGGTGTGGGTGCCGTGGTCGTGAAATCCAACAATGAAGTGCCCGGCAGCAAGGAACAGCTCGAAAGGTCCGAGTACACTCTCTTTGATGAGCACTGGCAACAGATCCCCTGGAACGCCGAGGCTCCACGTTCGGCTATGCTGGCTTGTCGGTCAGGCATGTCGCCGACTCCGTTCGATCAATGGCTGGGCGAAATCGCCGAACTTGATCGCGAAGCTGCCGCCATGGGTTCCTACGTCGTGGCGAGCATCATTCTTGGCGCGCTGGAGCCAGCCGTGGATATGGCGAAGCAGATCGAGAGCGCCGGCCTGCGCGTCATGGAGTTCAACATCGGCGTACCCTATGGCAGCCAGACGACCAAGGGACACGTTACGACCGAGTTCTCCGTCGACCGCGTCCGCGAACAGGTTTCGGCGATCCGCAATGCCGTTTCCATCCCGGTCTGGGTGAAGCTCAGCGGCCAGAGCGAGCGGGTGCCGGACCTGGCCGCTGCGGCGTTCGACGCCGGTGCCGACGCAGTGATCATGGCCGGGCGCCTCCTCGGCA
This sequence comes from Nitratireductor aestuarii, assembly GCF_014641695.1. GTDB lineage: Bacteria > Pseudomonadota > Alphaproteobacteria > Rhizobiales > Rhizobiaceae > Chelativorans > Chelativorans aestuarii. The sequence goes on from NZ_BMIF01000012.1 coordinate 117,634, forward strand.
TGGTTCCGGATGTGGAAACGCGGGCGCCGGTACTCGGCAGCAGCCTTGGGATCGGCGGCTACTGGCACCTTCCCATCACCTGTCATTGGCTTGCCAGTACGCGCAAGGCAATCGGCCGAAACAAGCCCCTCATCGGGCTCAATGGTGCACAGACAGGGCTGGACGTCATTCGCATGATGCTCGCCGGTGCCACGGCCGTCGAGATCGCTTCGTCGATCATGTATCGGGGATTTGATGCGCTGGAAGCGGCAGTAAACGAGGTGCAATCCTATCTCGACCAGCACGATCTCGACGCGCGCGATATCATCGGTGAAGCCGCGGACCAACGGAAGTCCTTCATGGAAATGCCGCTGACGCCTGACAACTGGCGCAACTATGTCCCGGAGGAAGCGCTGGGGTAGTTTTCAACGCCGGCGTGCCCCCATATGCCTGCCCTAAATGCAAGGGGCAGGTTCCAACCTCAAGTGGCTCAGGTTGAAACAATGTCGAGTGCCAAAGGCCGTAAGGTGTGTAAAGCAATGGCGAGAGCCTGTGAGGCGTTTCCCGTCACTCTGACTTTCCTTGTTGCTTTTATACTACTGCTTTTTGTTCACCTTGTAAGAACATGATGCTTGTGCAGATGGGCGCTGCCACAGATTTCCCGTAGCATGGCCCAATTTTTTCAACGCATCGTTGCCGCCGTCAGCCGCCAGATTGTGCTCGGTTAAATCCCCAGCACGCGGGACGCGTTCTTTGACACCATCTTGGAAATATCTTCCTGCGAATAGCCGAGATCGAAGCACATCTTGATGCCACGGCGGAGGCCTTCGATCGGGCTGATGTTGCCTGCCTGGCCGAGATCCGAGCACAGCATTGTATTGTCGGCGCCCGCAGCGTCGATCTGGCTCTTGAGATCTTCCGCAGTACATGTCTGGAACTTGTTCCCTTCGAGGAACATGCAGAGGGAATGCTCCACGACGGCGCCCATGGCTGCGATGCCGCGAACATCTTGCAGCGAAGCGCCAACGATATCCTCGGGGTGTGTGAGGATCAGGCGTGTAACACCACGACGCTTGGCCTCCTCGAAGATGACCCAGGTTTCGCTGATGTGGACGTGGCCGCTGGCGAGCGCCATGTCATTCTTGGCAATGACGTCAAGGATCTCCTTGAGGTCGTCCGTAACCCCTCCGCCTTCGTCAAGGACAGGAACCGCGCTGGCCGGACGGATCTTCTGGGTTGAGGCGGGATGGCTCCAGCTCGAGTTCTTCTCCCACTGGAGGTGATTTGCAGCTGCAAGCGTGGGCAACCAGACAATCTTGCCACCCATCGCGGCCGTATGCTCGACAGCATAGGGATTGAGCCCGCCCACCACATTGTTGAGGACGATGCCGGAATAGACCTTGGTCGTGAGCTCGGGAAACTGCTGGCGGATCAGGGCGGCGGTCATCACACCGGAATAGTCGTGATCCTTGGTCACGATCGCAGCAAGACCCGCTTCCGATGCCTCCCGCGCGAGGTCCACATGGTCGACGCTGCGGGGTGCAATCGAAGGTCCGCTGTGAACGTGCGGGTCTATCGCGCCCACCAGCAATGCTTCGACCTCGTCGTCTTTTGCCGTCAGATCCATGGGTCCCCTCCAAGCCGGCGAACTATAGCTAGTTCCGCGATAACGAACATCGTTCCCGAACGAGACACCCAGCGACAATCGTTGTCAAGAGTTGATGCAGGTTGGCTGCATCGCAGTACGCATAACACACATCGCGATTGACACCTACGAAAGGTCGACCCAGAATGGTAGCGATTACGATACGCAATTCCGTGAAATGGTGTCTAGCGCACCTTCAAGTCGCGACCGCATCGCCTTGGTTCAGTCGCGTCACGACTTCTCAATGAAGGAAGGCTGGGTGCTGAATGCTGATGATTATCTGATGCCGGACGGATGGCAGCATCAATCCAGCTTGAAATGTGAATGATAGCCGGAGTACTCGCATAAGTCCTTGTTCCGTACCGCGCCATTGGAGGGATGCGATGAGAGCTGAAAGCGAGTCCGGTGTTCGCTCGGTGCAACTGGCCTTGCAGGTGCTGGAAGCGGTGGCCTTCGCTGGCGAGCCGCTAGGGGTGACGCAGATTGCCGAAAGGGTAGGCGCCACCAAGAGCTCGGTGCATCGTCACCTGCTCACTTTTGTCGATAACGGTTACCTGGTTCAGGATTCCGCGAGCAGTCACTATGCGCCCGGACCGATGTGCCGGCTGCTCGGTCATGTTGCGCCGGACACGAACCTCGTGGAGCTCGCGCACGGGGCGATGCAGGATCTGAGGGAGGCACTCGGCCACAGCGTCGTCCTCTCGACCTCCACGCCGCGCGGGCCGGTCGTCATGACCACGCTGGCCAGCCGCTCTCCGATCGAAATCGGTGTGCGTCCGGGAAGCGACCTGCCGTTCCATGCGTCCGCACAGGGAAAGCTGTTTCTGGCCAATTCGCCGCGTCCTCTCCAGGAGCGCATTCTCGCCCAGCCGATGGAGACGTTCACGCCGAAGACGATCACCGACCGGGCGCATATGGAACAGGAACTCTTTCAGATCGCGAGAGAGGGATACGCCTCGGCGCCCGAGCAGATTCTGCTTGGCGTGAATGCGATTGCCGCACCGATCTTCGATCAGAACGATCAGTGCGTAGCGTCGCTCGCGGTGGTCGGCTCTATCCAGCACCTTCAGGCAGATCCGGATCAGCAAACGATCGATGCGGTGAGAAATTTCGCGGCCCAAATATCGAGGAAGCTGGGTCATGGACGTGGGCTAAGTGCGTTGGAGGCCGCCAACAGCCCGACGATCGAGCGGAGGCGCGCACGTAAGTAGAGTTGCGCTCCCTCGGAATGCGGTAGGGCGATTCCAGGCATCGACTCTTCCATATATTGACCAGCTCAGCGCGACCCCTTGGAAACGCGCGGTTGCATTCCCATATGAAGGTGGCGGTGAGGGCAGGGCGCGGGCCGTCTTGCTCCTTGCAGCCTGGGCCGTGGATAAGCTGGAAGCGTTGGGGCGTAAGGGTTTGGGCGAAGCTAGGGGCTTGGCTGGCGGCTTTCGGGAAGGTTTTGTTAACCATAACAGGCCAGTGGAGCGATAATTTTTGGGTTCGCTCAAAAAACCCGATTGACGACTCGAGTTTGAGGGGCCTATAAGCAGCCCATCAACGACGGCGGCGGCGCTGCTGACGGCGGAGACGCTTCGTCTCCGAGATATGGTTTTCTGAAAGACGCATGAG
>NZ_BMIF01000013.1 GCF_014641695.1 Nitratireductor aestuarii
GATCTGCTGGAACAAGGCTCTCGAGCGTCACCATCTCGATCGCCGTCTGAACTGGAGCAGGTTTCTTCAACATGCCCCAGTGAATCAAAAACCTCCAGCTAACGCCAGAGGTTTGTCAGCAGTCTGAACGGCGGCATCTCTGCCGCCGTTTCTTCAGATTATTCGCCGAGCCATTCCTTGATTCGCTCGGGATTTTTCTCGATGTAGTTCTCGACCGCCTTTTCGTAGGACGTTTCCTGCGCCTCGAACATCGCAGCCTCGAGCTCATCGATCGGCAGCTTCATTCGCGTGAAGAACTCGGCGACCTCAGCCTGCTCGGCGGAGAAATCCTTGCGGGCAAGGATGTCGACATGCTCGGCAGCGCCAAGCGAACCCTTCGGGTCCTCGATGTAGCGCAGCTCATATTTTCCGAACATCCAGTGCGGGCTCCACGCGGTCGCGACGAACCACTTCTCGGAACGCATCGCCCGGTCGACGGTCGTCAGCATTCCAGCCTCACTCGAGATCTTCAGCTCATAATCGAGACCGTAGTCCTTAACGGCCTGTTCCGACAGGCGCGTCAGACCGGCGCCGGGATCGATGCCCTGAACCTCGCCACCGAGCTTCTCCTTGACGTCATCTTTGGTAAGATCCTCGATCGAAGCGATATCGCTTTCCGGGATGTAGGTGGGGACAACCCATCCAAGCTTTGCGCCGTCATAGACGGTTCCCAGCGTCTCCACATCGTTCTCGATGCGCTTGTAGTAATCCGCGTGGGTCTCCGGCAGCCATGCCATCATCATCACATCGATGTCGCCACGGCTGAGGCCCTGATAGAGGGGCGCAACGTCGGTCTGGACGAGCTCAACCTTGGTGCCGAAATTGTCTTCGATCAGCCTGGCGGCAAGCTTGGTGACGAACTCGGCGTCCGACCAGGCGGCCCAGCCGATCTTCACAGTGCTGGTACCCTGTGCCATTGCCGTCGTTGAGACGAGGCCTGCAACGAGCGCGGCCAATCCCAAGCGAGATACAGTTTTGAACATGGATACTCCTTTTCTGTTCTTTCTAAATTCAAGCGGTTGCGGTTTGTTTGCTTTCGCCATTCTGGACGCTGTTTGTTGTGGCTGGCTCAGGGCTCTGCTTTGCCTTGCGAGCAGCGAACAGACTGAGGAAGCCTGATCCTTCCCTGCCGAAACTCTGGGTGATGCGGTCGAGCAGGACGGCGAGGATGACCACGGCCAATCCGCCTTCAAAGCCCATGCCGACGTTCAGCCGCTGAATGCCCGTCAGCACCTGATTGCCAAGACCGCCGGCGCCAATCATCGACGCAATCACCACCATCGAGAGCGACAGCATGATCGTCTGGTTTACGCCCGTCATGATGGAGGGGAGGGCATTCGGGAGTTGCACCTTGAAGAGCAGCTGCGAAGGCGTGCAGCCGAAGGCGAGGCCCGCTTCGACAAACTCGGCATGAACCTGCCGGATGCCGAGGTTGGTGAGCCGCACGACCGGGGGCATCGAGAAGATGACCGTGGCGATAGTACCGGGCACTGCGCCGAGGCCAAAGAACATTGCCGCCGGAATGAGATAGACGAAGGAAGGCATCGTCTGCATCAGATCGAGTGCGGGGCGGAACAGGCTTGCCACCCGCTCCGACCGCGCCATGGCGATGCCTGTCGGAATACCAAGGGCGACGGCAATGATCGTGGCGGAAAGCACCAGCGCAAGCGTCTGCATCGTGGCTTCCCAGAGGCCCATATGCACGATCAGCCCCATCGACAGCGCCGTGAACAGGGCGAAGCCGAGACCCACGCGCCAGAGCGCCAGAAGCGTCAGGATAGCAATTCCGAGAACGGGCGGAACGCCTTCGAGAACGCCCTTGAACCCATCCGTGACGATGCTGATGGCATAGGCCATCCCGTCCAGCACGGGGGTGAAATTGTCGAGAATGTAATTGACGACGAAGTCGGCGCCAGCGCCGACACTGAAATCGAATTCCATGGTATTTCCTTCCCGGGCACTTACCCGACGCGGTCGAGCGTTTCCAGAAGTGAGGACTTGCTGATCGAGCCGACATAGCGGCCGCGCGCATCGACGACGGGGACGGGCCAGCGGTGGCCGGCAACGACGCCCAGCACATTGGCGAGCGGCTCATCCTCGGCGATAGGCTCGATGTCCTGCAGGAAGGCGTGGCGGTACGGATCGGCTGACCTGCTCTTGATGCGGTCGACCAGCGCTTCCTGGCTCACCATGCCGTGGTATTTCCGATCGCGGCCAACCACGATGGCGATCTCGCGCCCTGTCTTTTCCATCTGCTCCAGAGCCGCAGCACCGGAAACACCCTGCCGGTCAATGATCGTCAGCTGGCTTTTACGGGCGATGTCGCCTGCCTTGAAGACATGCGAAACGTCAACATTTCGGAAGAACGACCGCACATAGTCGTTAGCCGGATTGGAGACGATCTCATCCGGCGTTCCGATCTGTACGACACGCCCGTGCTGCATGATGCAGATGCGGTCGCCGATGCGCATGGCCTCGTCCAGGTCATGGCTGACGAAAATGACGGTGCGGCTGTGCTCGGCCTGAAGGCGCATGAGCTCGTCCTGCATCTCGGTCCGGATCAGCGGATCGAGCGCGGAAAACGCCTCGTCCATCAGCAGGATGGTCGGCTCGCTCGCCAGTGCCCGGGCCAGCCCCACACGCTGCTTCATGCCGCCGGAAAGCTCGTCCGGCTTGCTGTTGGCGTAGTCCCGCAGGCCTACGGCTTCAAGCGCGTTGAGCGCCTTTTCGCTGCGTTCCGCAAGACCAACGCCGGCAACTTCCAGCCCGAAAGCGGCGTTGCTCAGCACAGTCCGGTTCGGCAGCAGCGCAAATGATTGAAAAACCATGCTCATGTCACGGCGGCGCAGTTCGATGAGCTCGGCGCGGGACATGGAGGTGATGTCTTTGCCATCGACCACGATGGAGCCGGCCGTCGGTTCGATCAGGCGGTTCAAAAGACGAAGAAGTGTGGATTTTCCGGAGCCTGACAGCCCCATGATGACGAAGATCTCGCCAGCCTTGATGTCGAACGTGGCATTCTCCACGCCGATCATGCTGCCGGTGGAAGCATGGATCTCTGCCTTGCTCTTACCAGCCCGCACTAGGTCCATTGCGCGCTTTGTATCATCTCCGAATATCTTGAAGACATTCTGAAGTCGAATTTTGATGCTTTCACCCGCATCTGAGGGTTCGTTCTCGATAGACAATGCTATTTCGAAAGTTCAAACCTGCCTTGCGCGACAGATCAACCAGCCCCTGTTTTCCACTATTGATGAACGTTCTGCGCGACATTTTTAGAATGGCACGCAAATGAACGCAGATATATGAGTTTTGCTGCATAATACAGATCGAGATCTCGATGTCCACCCTTATGGCCAAATTGCGACATGAGCCTGTGGGGGAATGGGAGGCTGAAGTCGGAAGGTTCTATCCCATCGACTTATCTGCTGTTGGTTATTGACTCGTACGGCTTTCTTGTACAACTGTACAAATACCAAGGGCATTCGAGTGAGGAACGATGGCGCGAGGAAATGTGCGGGAGGCGTTGTTGGCAGCGGCCATCAAGCTGTTTGCTTCAAACGGGTACAACGCGGTGTCGCTGCGCGAGATCGCCAAGGAGGCGGGCGTGAATGTCGGCAGCCTGACCTACCATTTCGGCTCGAAGTCCGCCCTTCTGCGCGAAATCTATCAGCACAATGCCGCTTCGATGAATCAGCGGCGCCTCGAGCTGCTGGGCGAAGCGCGCCGCATTCACGATCCAGATGATCGGCTGAGGGCAGTCCTGCGGGCCTATGTCATTCCAGCCTTCATCTCATCGTCGGGGCATGATGGCGGGGGAGCCGAGTTCACCCGTATGCGCGCCATCCTGTCGGCCGAAGGAAACGAAGACGCCAAGGCCATCATCGCCGCTACCTTCGACGGCACCAGCCGGGCCTTTCTCGATGCCATCGCCGACTGTGTACCCAATGCGGATGTCGAAGGGTTGGTTTGGCGAAGCCAGTTTCTTCTGGGTTCGCTCTACTATGCCCTGACCAATCCCGAACGCGTCACCCGTCTGTCAGACGGACAGGTTGACGGCAACGACCGCGAAGCTGCGGTCCACCAGGTTGTGGAAGCTGCCTACGTGAACTTCCGCAGCCTGGCAAATTCCGGGCGTCAGGCACGTCCGGGCCACGCGGCGTAACGCCGGTTCTATTCAAGCGGAGGATTCCAATGAAATTAATGAAACTGATAGCGGGGGCTGGACTGGCGCTTGCGATGCTCGCAGCGCCGGGACAGGCTCAGGACCGCATATCCATCGGCACCGGGGGAACAGGTGGCCTGTTCTACATCATCGGCGCAGGCATGGCCGAGGTTCTGAACAAGAACCTGCCCAACGCCACGGCACGTGCTGAGGTTACCGGCGCTTCGGTGGAAAACATCCGCCGCGTTGCAGCTGGTCAGATGACGTTCGGCTTTTCTTCCTCATCCACCCTTTATGAGGCCAGTGTAGGAGAAACCCCGTTCGAGCAGGCGCTTCCCGTCGAGGCGATCGCCTATCTCTATCCGGCCGTGCTGCAGATTGCCACGACTGCGGACACCGGCATCAAGACGATCGCTGATCTCGCCGGCAAGCGTATCAACCTTGGTCCGCCCGGATCGAACTCCGCCGTTCTCGCTCAGCGCCTGCTCGAGGCCTATGGCGCCTTCAATCCGGCCAACGCGCAGTTCCTTTCCTATAACGAAGGAACCGCAGCGCTGATGAACCAGCAGATCGACGCTGCCGTGGTTCTTGCCGGCGCGCCCACGGCTGCCCTGATCGACCTTGGCTCGCAGCGGGACATGGTTCTCCTCTCGATCGATGAGGAAACCGTCAAGCCGATGCTTGAGAAGTATCCCTTCTATCAGGTCTATGAGCTGGCGCCAGGCACCTACGAGGGACAGGAGGAGAAGGTACTCCTGATCAACGATCCGGCAACCCTCTTCACCAGCAAGGACGCCAACGAAGAGACCATCTACGCCATCACCAAGGCCCTGTTCGACAATCTTGGTCAGCTCGCCGAAGTGCATCCGCAGGCAGCCGAGATCAGCGTTGAAACCGGGCCCAACACGCCGATCGCGCTGCATCCGGGCGCAAAGCGCTACTTCGACGAAGTCGCCAGGTAAGTGATAGCCAGAGCCATGCGATACTTTTCCGAATTGTACGACAGCATCGCCTTGCCCGACAGCAACGGCACCCGTGCCGAAACGGTGGCAGTTTCCGTCCTCTATACGGTGCTGGCCGCTGCGGTCACTGCGATCGTCATCTATGGCGCATTCTTCGGGGGCATTACCGCGCTCATCCTGCGGTCGACGTTCTATTCGACGGTGGCCATGGCGGGCCTGCTGGCCTTTGGTCTGCAGGCACGTCTCGGACTGGAGCGCATGGCTCTCTACCTCCTGGCGCTCGTCGCCATCATACCCGGACCCTACCTCTGGCAGTCCTATTTCGACATCATCATGCGCGGAGCGATGTCCACCCGCCTCGATGAAGTCATGTTCGTAGGCGTCCTCGCCGTGACGTTGGTGCTGGTGCGCAAGTCGCTCGGCTGGTCGCTGATCGTGCTGCTGCTCGTTGCGTTGCTCTATGCCTATTTCGGCTATCTGATCCCAGGCAAGTACGGCCATGGCGGCTATGATCTGGCCCGCCTAACATCGACGCTGGTCCTCTCTACCGAAGGCTTCTATGGCGTGCCCATGGGCGTGGCGGTGGAATACATCTTCCTCTTCTCCTTCCTCGGCACGCTGCTGATGGCAACGGGTGCGGGCCAGGTCTTCGTTGACGTGGCGCGTGGCCTCACGGGCCGGGTTCAGGGCGGACCGGGTCTGTCGGCCGCACTCTCCAGCGCGCTGGTCGGTACCATCAACGGTAGCGCAGTGGCGAATGTCGTCACCACCGGTACGTTCACGATCCCGCTCATGAAGAATGTGGGCTATTCCGCCCGTCTGGCCGGCGCAATCGAAGCGGCCGCCTCTTCGGCGGGGCAGATCCTGCCGCCGGTCATGGGCGCGGCTGCCTTCCTGATGGCCGAAATCATCGGCGTTCCCTATTCCACCATCGCTCTTGCCGCACTCGTTCCTGGCCTTCTCTACGTGCTGGCCCTGATCGTTGCGGTCCGGCTTGAGGCGGGCAAGCTGAACCTGCCGCGCGACCCCGACGCCGGCTTGAAGCTGCTGTTCGAGACATTGAAGAAGCGGGGCTACCTGCTCCTGCCGCTGATCGGGATCGTCTACCTGATGGCGACCGGCATGACGCCGACGAGGGCTGCCGTCTACTGCATCATGCTGGCACTTCTCATCAGCCCATGGCGCAAGGATACGCGCATCGGTCTCACCGGCCTGCTGGTCGTCTGCCGCAACACGCTGTTCTCGACACTGCCCATTGTTGCCGCCGTGGCTGCAGCGGGTGGCGTCATCGGCGTCCTCAATCTTACCGGCATGGGCCTGATGGTTTCGAGCCTGATCACCGAGCTTGGCGGCGGCAGCATATGGGCCATCCTGCTCCTGACGGCGCTCGCTTCCTTCATCCTTGGCATGGGCCTGCCGACCTCGGCAGCCTACCTGCTGCTGGCGGTGCTGGTGGCGCCCGCGCTGGTCCGTCTCGGCCTGCCGCCCATCGCCGCGCACATGTACATCTTCTACTTCGGTCTGGTGTCGGCGATCACCCCGCCTGTGGCGCTTGCCGCCTATGCCGCCGCCTCTATCTCCGGCGCGGGTGCGAATGAAACGGCGGTGGAGTCCATCCGGCTCGGGTTCGTCAAGCTCTTCGTGCCGTTCCTCTTCGTCACCATGCCCGGCATTCTGATGTTGGGTTCGGGCGCACAGATCTTCCTGGCCATCGTGCTTTCCACCTGCGCCGTCGTCACGCTGTCCATCGCCTTCTCCGGCTGGCTGGTCAGGCCGATGACCTGGGGTGAACGGGGCCTTCTGGTCGTCGCCACCTTACTCATCTGCTGGCCGACAGCGGTCGATTCCTATGACCCGCTCACCCTTCTGGCCCGGATCGCCGGTCTTGCGATCGCAGGCTTCACGATCTTCCGCCTGACCACCGCCAGCTCAACCAAATCCGTAGAAGCGCAAGTCAACTAGCCTCATGAATATGTTCTCCCCCAATCTCACCCCCCATCCAAACCCGAAGAAGCCGGACATCCGGCTGCCTGAAGGCGCCTGTGACGCCCATTGCCATGTTTTCGGACCGGGTGACGTCTTCCCATACTCGACCTCGGCCACCTATCGGCCGGAGGATGCACCCAAGGAACGACTGCGCGCGCTGCACGATCATCTGGGGCTCTCCCGCGCCGTCATCGTGCAGGCAAGCTGCCATGGCACGGACAACGCTGCGATGGTGGACGCGCTTCTGGCAAGCGACGGCAAATGGCGCGGCATCGCCATGGTTGAGCGTGACGTGACGCCGGAAGCTTTGCAGGCGCTTCACGACGCAGGTGTGCGGGGTGTGCGGTTCAATTTCGTCAACCACCTGGGCGAGGGGGCCGATCACGACGCGGTACTCGAGATCGTGGAAAAGATCAAGCCGCTCGGCTGGCACATCGTGGTGCATTTCGATGCGGAGAAGCTCGAGGGGCTCGCGCCCTTCCTTGAGAAGATCGACGTGACCATGATCATCGACCATATGGGACGCGTCGATGCCAGCAAGGGAACGGATCAGCTCGCCTTCAGGCTGCTGCTGAAGCTGATGGAAGACAAGCGCTTTTGGGTCAAGGTGAGCGGATGTGAGCGCGTGTCCCGCGCCGGTCCTCCGTTCCATGACGCCGCTGAGTTCGCCCGCATTCTGGTGGAGCGCTTCCCGGACCGCGTTCTCTGGGGCACTGACTGGCCACACCCGAACATCAGGGCGAACATGCCGGACGATGGTGCGCTGGTTGACCTGCTCAAGATCATCGCTCCAACCGAGGAAAGCTTGAAGACCCTGCTGGTCGACAACCCCACGCGTCTCTACTGGCCCGAAACGCTTTAGAAATTTGCGACGTCGCGCACCTCAATGGTGCGCGGCGTCCCTTTACCCAAGCTCCAGCGTGGTCACGCCGAAAACACCCTCCAGTTCAAACGAAGGTGCCGGGCCGCGATACATACGCGTGGTCTCAAATCCGCGTGTCATTCCGGCGTTGACCAGAATGTCGGTGAATTCGGCATTCACCTCAGGCGCGTCGATATGAATCTCCGCGCCACAGGCCGCGCCAAGTGCGGCAAGCAGTGAGACAGCCGTCTCCAGATCTTCCGCGAAGAGCGGGCCGATCTTGAAGCCTTCCCGGCACTCACGGGCAACGCCGTATCCACGGACATTAGCACCATCCATGGCCGCGAGCGCGATGCGCGGCGCCTTCGGCCAGTTCTTGATGAAGCTGGGGCGTGGTTCCGGGAAGAAGCGTGTGTCGAAAACGGAGATGGCGGCAGCCCGCTCAGGCGTAATGGGTCTGATGTCACCGCTCTCTTTTGCCTCAAAGCGGCCACTGAAGCGGTAGGTCTTGTAGGCAGGAAGAAAACCCATGCTGCGATAGTTTTCGAGCTGGGCCGGGACGGCATCAAGGCCGATCGTGCGGCCTTCGAGCCGCGCCATGCCCGCATCCCAGACAGCCTTTCCGTAGCCCTTTCCACGCATATCCGGTCGGGAAATATAGAGACCGATGAAACCGAATTTCTCGCCATAGGCGACGGCAGAGATGCCGGCCATCATCTCGCCCCGGTCGAAAATGCCGAGGAAACCTTCGGGTTCGGCCGCGCGCAGCGCGGGCGCATCGGCGAGGCCTGGGTTCCAGCCCTCTCCAGCGGCCCAGTCGATCAGCGTTTCCACTTCCGCTGGCGACAAGACGCGGATTTCGCGGTTCTCACTCATGCTGCACCCCCCGATGGCTCGAAGGACTTAAGCATACCTGAATAGGGCTTGGCGAGTGGGGTTGCATAGGCGCCGCGCTTTGAGGTCATGAGGCCGAGTGCCACCAGCGCTTCTGCCTGCCGCACGGCGGCACTGACGCCGTCAATCACCGGTACGCCGTACTCCGCCTGTAGCTCCCGCGCCATGTCCGCCATGCCCGCGCAGCCGAGCACGATTGCCTCCGCACGGTCCTCCTCCAGGGCTACGATAATCTCCTCACGCAACCGCTCGCCAGCACCGGATGCCGGATCTTCAAGCGAGAGGACCGGGATATCAGCCGCTCTCACCTTGCAGCGCGTTGCCATGCCGTAGCGCTGTACCAGCCCCTCGATGGGCACACGCGATCGTTCGAGCGTGGTGACGATGGTAAAGCGTTGGGCGACGAAGGCTGCAAGGCTGAGCGCCGCCTCGCAGATGCCCAGAACGGGGATGCTGGCCATGGCGCGCGCTGCATCGAGCCCGGTGTCGTCGAAACAGGCGATCACGGCTGCGTCGGCGCCGCTCCGTTCGCTCTCGGCGATGGCCGCAAGCAGGCCTGGCACGGCAAAGGCCTCGTCGTAATAGCCTTCGATCGAGGCTGGCCCCATCGCCGAGGTGACAGCCACGATCTCTGTTCCGAAAGACGCGGCAAGCTTGGCAGAGGCTGCGATGGTCTCTGTCATCGAGGCGGTGGTGTTGGGATTGACGACCAATATGCGCATGGCTGATCAGGCGCGCGCCCGCCTCCGATTGACATAGACGATGAAGCCCAGCGCCGCTGCTATGACGATGAATGAGAACAGCGTGGTGATGGTGCCCAGCGCATAGAGCACCGGTGTCGTCACGTTCGTCGTCATGGCATAGAGCTCGAGCGGCAGCGTGTTGTAGGTGCCTGCGGCCATCAGCGTGCGGGCGAATTCGTCATAGGAAAGGGTGAAGCCGAAGAGTGCCACGCCCACAAGGCTCGGTGCGATCATCGGCAGCACCACGTGCGCAAAGGTCTGCCAGCTGGAAGCCCCGAGGTCACGCGCGGCCTCCTCGTATGAAGGCGAGAAGCGATTGAAGACCGCGAACATGATCAGCACGCCGAACGGCAGCGTCCAGGTGAGGTGTGCGCCGAGCGCGGAGCTGTACCAGGCGGGCCGGAAGCCCAGCTGCTGGAACAGCACGCCGATGCCGAGCGAAATGATGATCGACGGCACCACCAGGCTCGCCACCGCGAGATAGAAGAGCGGTGTCGCGCCCACGAAGCGGCGGCGGAATGCGAGACCAGCCATCAGCGACGCGACGACGGTGATCGCCATCACCATGAAGGCAAGCGCAAGGGAACGGCGGAAGCTGCCGCCGAAATCGCCAACGGCCTGCGTTTCAAAGAGGTTGCCGAACCAGTGCAGCGAAACGCCGTTGAGAGGGAAGGTCAGCCCACCGTTCGGCCCCTGGAAGGACAGGATGATGATCGCCGACAGGGGCCCATAGAGAAACAGCACGAAGAGCGCGAAGAAGGTCGCGAGGACGTAGAATCCGAAGGTTCGCCGTTCGTGCATCGTCAAAGCTCCTTGCGAATATCAACGACACGCAGGATGCCCGCCACCATCAGCAGCACCACCGCAAGCAGCACGACCGCATTGGCCGCCGCCGCCGGATATTGCATCAGCGACATCTGGTTCTTCATCATCAGCGCGACCGATGCGCTCTGGCCGCCCGACATCACCTGCACGGTGGAAAAGTCAGCCATGACAAGCGTGACGACGAAGATCGTGCCGATCGCCATGCCGGGCTTCGCCAGCGGAATGATGACGTTCCAGAGGATCTGCCAGTCGGAGGCGCCGGCATCGCGTGCGGCTTCGATCAGCGAGCGGTCGATGCGCATCAGCGTGTTGAAGATCGGCACCACTATGAACAGCGTGTAGAGGTGGACCATGGCCAGCACCACGGCAAAGTCAGAGTAAAGCAGCCATTCGATGGGGGCTGAAATGAAGCCGCCCTCGATCAGCATGGAATTCACCAGCCCGTTGCGGCCGAGCACCGGGATCCACGAGATCATCCGAATGATGTTCGAGGTGAGGAACGGCACGGTGCAGACAAGAAACAGCACCATCTGCATGCCGGTAGTGCGCACATAGAAGGCGAGGAAATAGGCCACCCAGAAGCCGGTGAAGAGGGTGATCGCCCAGACCAGAACCGCGTATTTCAACGTGTTGAGATAGGTCTTCCACGTCACCCAGGAGCCCAGCGTCTCCTCGTAGTTCAACGTCATGAAGTCCGGATACATCATCGCGAAGTCGTAATCCCAGAAGGACACGACCGCGATCATGATGATCGGCAGCAGCAGGAAGAGCCCCAGAATTAGCGTCAGCGGCAGTGCCTGCAGGTAGGGCGCCATGCGCGGCAGGCGCGCGGAACGGCCCCTTGAGGCAGCAGGGGCGGCAGCGGTTGTGTCTTCGATCATGACGGCCAACAGCAGACTCCGGTGTGAGCGGTGGAGTACCGGCCCGGCAGAAGCCGGGCCGATATCTTAGCGGATCAGGCTGCGATGAACTCGTTCCAGCGACGAACCATGTAGCGGTCCTCGTCCATGACCGAGTTCCAGCAGGAGACCTTGCCCATGCGGTCATCGAAGGAGCCGCCGTCGCGCACGGTCCCGGCCTTCTCCATCACCTGGCCATCGGGTGAGAGGATGTCACCCTGCGCAGGCTTGCCTTCCACCCAGAAGCCCCATTCGTCTTCGGACATGTACTGCTTGGCCGTTTCCATGCAGGCCGAGTAGTAGCCCTGACGGTTGAGGTATGCGCCGACCCAGCCGGACGTGTACCAGTTGACGTATTCATAGGCCGCGTCGAGCTTTGCGCCCGATAGATGCTTGGCGAGGCCAAGACCGCCGCCCCATGCGCGGTAGCCTTCCTTGAGAGGCTGGTAGACGCAGGGCACGCCCTTGGAGCGGACAGCAGCCACGGCCGGCGACCACATGGACTGGATGACCACTTCACCCGATGACATGAGGTTGACGCTTTCGTCGAAGGTCTTCCAGAAGGCGCGGAACTGGCCAGACTGCTTGGCCTTGATGAGGAATTCGATCGTCTTGTCGATCTCTTCCTTCGTCATGTTGCCCTTGTCGCCGTACTTGATCTCGCCCATGGCCTCCATGATCATGGCTGCGTCCATGATGCCGATCGACGGGATGTTGATGATGGCGCTCTTGCCCTTGTAGGCCGGATCCATGATGTCGGCCCAAGAGGTGATCTCGCGGCCCACGAGGTCGGGGCGGATGCCGAGCGTGTCGGCGTTATAGATGGTGGGCACCATGGTGAGCCACTGCGTCGGCTCCTTGGCGAAGGCCTTGTCTTCAGGCTTTTCGACGAAACCGACGGTGTGGGGGGCGGTGCCCTGGGCGATCTCGGACTCCGGATTCAGCTTGCCGGTGATGAAGAGCGGCACGATCTTGTCGTAGTACTTCAGTTTCGAGACATCCATCGGCTGGATGACGCCCGCCGGGAACACCTTCTTCAGGATCCAGTACTCGACGTCGGCAATGTCGTAGCTGTCCGGCTGGGTGACGGCGCGCTGGGCGGCGGCGTCGGAGTCCATCGCCGTCATTTCGAGCGTGATGCCGAGGTCTTCCTTGCACTTCTGGGCAACCGCGTTGAGGTTCGACACGCCCGTGCCGAACTGGCGGAGCGTGATCGGGTTCTGCGCCCAGATGTGCGGGAAGCCGGTAATCGCGCCGGAGCCGGCTGCGAGACCCGCAGCCGCGGTGCCAGTCTTCAGAAGTGTACGACGGGTTATTCCCGTCTTCTTTTCAGTATTCTCTGTCATGTCAGTTCCCCTCTGTTCAGTTATTGTTGAATCAGGCGTCGAGAGGCTGGAGCACGATCGTGTCCTGCGCCTCCCAACAAAGCGGTACTGCATCGCCGATCTTCACGGGGTTCGCGAAGAAGTCGGCGTCACTCAGAATTCCTGTGAAGTCGCTGATGCCGGCGCCGGAGACGCTGAGCTTCACCGATGAACCCCGATACTCGACGTTCTGTACGATGCCGGTGAACCCGAGGCCGGGCTGCACAGGCTCTCCGATCCGCACCCGGTCCGTGCGGATGGCAATGTCGGCACTGGAGCCGTGCTCACGCGCCGGGCCCGTCCCCGCAAAGGTGCCGCCGCCCGCAACGTCGAGTAACAGCATCCCGTCAGCATAGCCCGCGGCTTTCCCGGAGATCACGTTGTGATCGCCCATGAAGCGGGCAACGAAGGCGGTGGCAGGGCGCTCGAAGATGTCGCGCGGCGGTGCCGCCTGCTCGATGCGGCCGTCGTTCATCACCACGATCAGGTCGGCGAGCGCCATGGCCTCTTCCTGGCTGTGGGTGACATGGACGAAAGTGATACCCAGCGAGCGCTGCAGCTTCTTCAGCTCGGCGCGGACACGCACCTTCAGGAACGGGTCGAGCGCGGATAAAGGCTCGTCGAGCAGGAGGGCTTCCGGATTGGTGATGAGGGCGCGGGCGAGCGCTACGCGCTGCTGCTGCCCGCCCGAAAGCTGGGCAGGGCGGCGGTTGGCATAGGCTTCCAGCTGCACGAGCTTCAGCATTTCCAGCGCGCGGGCGCGGCGCTCTTCCTTCGGAACACCCTTCATCTTGAGGCTGAAGGCGACGTTGTCCGCCACATCGAGGTGCGGAAACAGCGCGTATGACTGGAACATCATGGCTGTGCCGCGGCTGGCCGGCGGCAGGTCGGTAACAACGGAACTGCCGAGCCTGATGTCGCCTGCCGACACCCGCTCGTGCCCGGCTATCATCCTGAGTGTCGTGGTCTTGCCACAACCGGACGGGCCGAGAAGGCAGCAATAGCTGCCAGCCGGAATTTTGAGACTGACGCTTTCTACGGCTGTCGTTGAACCGTAGACCTTGGACACAGAGACAATGTCGATCGTAGCGGCGTTGGACATGGGGGACCTCCATCCCTTTCGTGGAGGTATCATGCATCAGCTATGCCAACTGCACTTTGTGGGCTCAAGCCCTTGATCTGCAAACTATTCTTCGTAGTGAGCAGGTCAAATGGCCAAAAGACTTACATGCCCTGCTCAAATATTGTGCTGAATGCTGTAGAGAGCTTGTGCAGCCAAGTAACACGTTTATGAAGTTGCACTGACCGCTTAAACGAAGCCGATCCAGCGGCCGGCTATCACCGCGGATATCCAGGTGACCAGCGACAGGCCCGCCATAACCCGGACCAAAGCAGTCGGGCAGTTCTGCACAGGTCTTTGCCGCCAGGGAGCGAATACCTGGAACAGCAGGGCATTGGCGACGCCAAGGGCGAGCAACGCCATCTTCGCCAGGAAAGCCGGGTTAGCGGCATATTCCTTGGTACGCACGCTGAAGAGCATTACGCCGAAGGCCACTGTCAGGGCGGTGCCGACCATGGCGGTCTGCGAGAGGAACGGACCGATGATATTGAGCGGCACGCTCCGGAAGAAGCCGAGCACACGCAGGTCGAGCGGGATGATCGCGCCGACCAGGATCCCGATCGACAGAATGTGAGCGGCGTTGACGAACATGTAGAGCCTTGGCGACATTGTCAGTGTCTGCGCAAGGGCACTGCCGGAGAGCCAGTTGAATAATTCCAGCAAGTGACCGTCAGTTCCTGATGCGATCAGGGTAGATGTCGAAGCTCTTGTCCCCAATCGTGATGCGTACCGCTTTCATCAGCTTCTCGTTCTTGTCGAGCGAACGGTTGCCTACCACCGTCACCTCATCACCGACGTTGGCTGCTCCCGGAACAAAGCCGGAGCGCTGGGTCTGCGTGGGATTGGCAAGATCGACCTCCCAGGTCTCTCCACCGGCCTCAACCACAAGGGAAGGGTGGGGTGGTGCGAACGATATCTCCTGGATCGTTCCCTTGAGCTCGCTCTGCTCGCCTTCCGCCCAGCTCCAGCCGTGGTGGGCAAGAGCTGTCGTTGCGAAAAGTGTTGAAGCAAAGAAGCCGGCAAGAATGGTTTGCGGTTTCGGGGCCATGGCAATCCTCCTCACCGTTGATGCCGTAGTCCAGAGGTCGCCAGAGTGCACGCTTAGGGTAAGACCGTCCACTCACAAAGAGATGAGGCAGGCCGGAAGGCGGTGAAGGCGGCTGATACCACCGCCTTCACGAAGAGCCTGTCACTCCCGTCCGATGTTGTCGCAGACGCGCACCTTCAGCACGGACGGACGGTCACGGTCGAGGAAGACGGTGTTGGTCGCAATCCGCCTGCGTCGGCTGGTACCCTCCGGCTCGCCCGTGTTCGGGTTCACATCATACTTCGGGAAGTTGGATGACGAGATGTCGAGCCGGATGCGATGGCCCTTCTTGAACAGGTTGGCGGTAGCAAACGGAACGATGGTAATCTTGAACACTTCGCCCGGCTGCACCGGCTCCGGCCGGTCAAAGCCGTTGCGATAGCGCACGCGGAAGATGCCGTCCGTAATGTTGAGCGCATAGCCGCGCGGGTAGTCCTCCGACGGCGGATAGACGTCCACCAGCTTGGCGGTGAAATCGGTGTCCGGCGCATCGGTGGTCACCCACAGCTCAACCTCGACCGGGCCGATGATCGCCACGTCTTCTGCAAGCGGCTCGGTCTCGAAGCTCAGCACATCGTGGCGGGCGGTCAGCGGCAGGCCGGGGCGTTTGCAGCCGAAGAACTCCTCCGATTCCACCTGGTCGAAACCACCGCCGGTGAAGATCGGCTCGCCTGACGTGAGCGACCCGCCGATGGTCGGCACCGGATCAGCCGGGTCGAAGTTGTAGCTGATGGAAGCGTTCGGGGCCTCCGGCGCACTGGCGCTGAGCGCCATGTCGGCGTGGAGATAAAGGTTCTGCTCGCGCGAATCCGGCAGCGGCCAGTCGGTGCTCTCAATCCAGCGGCCGCCATGGTCCAGATGACCTTCCTCGGTCCTGCGGCCGCTTCCGGTACCCATCAGGAACACATGGACGCGCCCGGCAAGCTCCTTGTCTGTCTCGCCCTTGAGGTAGCGGGCGAACCATTTCTCGCGGAAGGAAAGCCAGTCCTCGTCGATCTGCCCGTCGAAGTAGGCGGCGGGGCCGAAATCCACGTCACCGAAAACGCGCTGCGATCGGTTGCCGTGGGTCCATGGTCCCATGATCAGCGTCAGCGGGCGCTCGGGATCGCCCTTGAGGCCGACATAGTTTTCCAGTGTCGAGCTGACGTAGGCGTCGAACCAGCTCGACATGAAGATGGTCGGGACCTTGGGGAAGGTCTCATAGTAGCCGGCAGCGTAGATGCCGACCTTCTTCCAGAAGTCGCCGAATGTGCCCTGCTGCCATTGCTCGAGCAGGTAGTCTTCGTATTCAGGGTTCCAGCGGATCGGCGAGCGGCCCTTGGTCCAGGGCATCCGGGTGAACCAGTCGTTCAGGTTTTCGGCTGCGACTGCCCGGGCTGTGACTTCGTCCGTGCCTTCCTGTGCCCGGTGATAGGCCCAGGTGGCCTGCTTCAGTTCAAAAGCGCCGCCCTGGCGGATGCCGCAGGTATAGGCGTTCGCGAAACCACCGGAATCGACAATCATGGCGGCGAGACCGGGAGCGTTGAGGCACGCCAGCGCCATCTGTGTGTGGGCGTTGTAGGAAAGCCCCTGGGTGCCGATCCGACCATTGTTCCATGGCTGGTGCGCCAGCCATTCCATCGTATCATACCCGTCTTCACCCTCGGACAGATATTTTACGAAATGCCCTTCGCTGTCATAGCGACCGCGGCAATCCTGCCAGACCGAAATATAGCCTAGGCGGACGAGATGGATCGCCAGCTCCTCGCGAGACTTGGGCTTGGGGTTGTTGATCGACCATTCGGTGCGGGACGTTCCGCGCTTGTTGTAAGGTGTGCGCTCCAGAATGACCGGTAGCGCTGCCTCCACCGGACGTCCGTCTACCGCTGGGCGGTAGACGTCGGTCGCAAGGTGAACTCCGTCACGCATCGCAACCATCACGTTGCGATGCACGAGCACGCCTTCTGCCACGGGGACAGGAGGCGTCAGTTCATTTGGCACGAAACTCATTTCGCAATCCGCACGTCACTGGCTACGGTGCGTTCCGAAAGGTTCGGCGTGAAGTCGATGCCCTCGCGTGCAGCCCAGTAGATCTTCTGGAAGTAGAGCGGCACGATTGCCTGGTCTTCCATGGCGATGCGGGTTGCAGCCTGTAGCTTCTCCATGCGCTTTTCCTGGTCGAACTCTTCGATCGCTTCGTTCAGCGCGGCGTCGAAATCCGCGTTGGAATAGCGCATGCGGTTGAACCCGCCAGTGCCCGCTTCCTTGCTGTAGGTCTGCAGCAGCGAGCGCAGGTTTGCCTCCGCGTTTGGCGTCGAGGAGCCGAGCGAGAAGATGTAGGCGCCGTACTCGCCCTTGGTCGCGGCAGCGGAGTAGACATTGTAGGGCTGCGTCTGCACGCCGTTGACCTTCAGGCCGCCGCGGGCGAGCAACTGGCCGAGCGCCTGGGCGATGTCGCCGTCGCCGGGGAAGCGGTCGTTGGACGAATAGATCGTGATGCCGAAGCCTTCCGGGAAGCCGGCCTCAGCCAGCAGCGCCTTGGCTTCTGCCGGGTTGGCCGGCTCAGGCTGCAGGTCTTCCACATAGCCGCCAAGCACCGAGGGGACGATCTGCGCGGAAGGTACACCCGCGCCGTTCAGTACGCGATCAACCAGAAGCTGACGGTCGATCATCTTGGAGATGGCCTTGCGCACTTTTGCATCACGGAACGGGTTTGGCTCGATCAGCTTGCCGGAAGCGTCGACCACGCCCGGAGCGGTATCGTCACGCATATTGAGCGCGAGATAGACGAGGCGGCCGGACTCGACCGGGAAGACCTTGAGATTGCCCGAGCTTTCCAGACGTGGGACGTCCGACGGCGAAACGGAATCGATGATGTCGACCGAGCCTGAGAGTAGAGCTGCCGTGCGCGCCGCGTCATTGGCGATGAAGCGGAACTCGACGTTCTCGAAGTCGGGCTTCTTGCCCCAATAATTGTCATAGGCGGTCAGCTTCAGCGATTCAGCTGGACGCCACTCCACGAACTTGTAGGGACCTGTGCCGATCGCGGCCTTGCCGGAGTTGAAGTCTTCAAGCGTTGCGTTCTCGGTCGCCTTCTTGGAGACCATGAAGACGCGACCTATCTGCTCCATCAGGGCAGGGTTGGGTGCCTTGGTGATCAGGCGAAACTTGTGATCGTCGATCTTTTCCAGCTTGTCGACGGAGCTCACCATGTCGGTGAACGGAGCCGGGCTGTTCGGCACCTCGTCCGTGCGCTCCAACGAGTAGATCACGTCATCGACGGTGAACGGCGAACCATCGTGGAAGGTTACATCCTTGCGGATCGAGATTTCCCATGTGAGCGGATCGAGGTTCTGCCATTCCGTCGCAAGATGCGGATGCATCTGCAGGTTCTCGTCGGTGCGCAGCAGCGTCTCGAACATGTTGTCGGCAGTCATCTGGTTGTTGCCGGTGCGCGAGAACTGCGGGTCGATGGCCGAAGGCTCGTTGGCGCGGCCGATGACCACGTCGGCCGCCATGGCCGTGAAGGCGGTGGATGACAGCAGTGCGGCCGCTATCGCGGCAGTTCCCCATTTTTTCATGATTGTCATAGCGAGTTCTCCCTTGCTTGCTCTGTGACGCTGAAATTCGGTCTCTGATCGAGATCGTTGAGATGGCAGGCGCTCCGTCGGCCGTCCGCGAGCGTGCGCAGCGCCGGCCGCTCTGCACGGCAGCGGTCGAAGGCAAACGGACAGCGCGGATGGAAATGGCAGCCGGGCGGCGGGTTCATGGGCGAGGGGATCTCGCCCTTAATCGTCTGGAAAGTCCGGTGCCTGCGGTCGATGCGCGGCACTTCCGAAAGAAGCGCCGCCGTGTAGGGATGATTGGGCCCGTCGAAGATCTGATCTGCGGAGCCTTCTTCCACGATGCGACCGAGGTACATGATCACCACGCGGTCTGCGATGTGGTTCACGACGGAAAGATCGTGGCTGATGAAGAGGTATGTGAGGTCGAGCTGCCGGCGCAGGTCCATGAACAGGTTGATCACCTGCGCCTGGATGGAGATGTCGAGGGCGGCAATGCTCTCGTCGCAGATCAGGAACTCAGGCTTCACCGCAAGCGCGCGGGCAATGCCGATGCGCTGGCGCTGGCCGCCCGAGAATTGGTGCGGATAGCGGTCTGCCATGGATGGGTCGAGCCCCACCGTCTGCAGCAGGTTTTCGACATAGGCCTGCTTCTCGCCCCGCCGGATCAGGCCATGAGCAACCGGAGCTTCTCCCACGATGTCGACCACGCGCTTGCGCGGGTTGAGCGACGACATCGGGTCCTGGAAGATGATCTGGGTGTTGAGCCGTGCATGTCTTGCAGCCTGCCCCCTGAGTTGGCTGCGCTCTGCACCCTCCACATAGACCTCACCTTCAGTCGGCGGCAGCATGCCTGCGATGATGCGGCCGAGCGTGGACTTGCCGCAGCCGGATTCGCCCACAAGACCCACCACTTCGCCGCGCCGCACCTGCAGGTCGACGCCGTCGAGCGCATGCACAACAGGCGGGGTGGACGCCGCGCCGAGCTTGATGGCGAGCTTTTCCGCGAAATCCGGCTTTGCGCTGAAGCGCTTGGAGACGTTCCTCACCTCGGTGAAAATATCCGTCATGGCAGCGTCTCCAGGTTTGACGTGGCAAGCGGGTGGAAGCAGCGCCAGCTCTGCGTGTTGCTGCCTCTGGTCTCCGGCGGCTCCTGTCGGCAGATATCCGTCGCGTAGTCGCAGCGGGTGCGGAAGGCACAACCCTCCGGACGGTTAAGCGGATGCGGTGCGGCACCGCGGATCTGAGTGAGACGGGAACCACGGCTGTTGGCCGCAGGTGCCGAGCCGATCAAGCCGGCCGTATAGGGATGGCGTGGCGTGTCGAGTACTTCATCGACCGTGCCCTGTTCCACGATCCGTCCCGCGTACATGACCGCGATGCGGTCGGCGAGGCCGGCAACGACGCCGAGATCGTGGCTGATCCAGATGAGACCCAGGCCGAGCTCCCGACAGAGCTTCTGCATTTCCGACAGGATCTGGCTCTGGATCGTGACGTCGAGTGCAGTCGTCGGCTCGTCCGCAATGATCAGGTCGGGCTTGTGCAGGAGCGCGATGGCGATGGCGACGCGCTGGCGCATGCCGCCGGAGAACTCGTGCGGATAGCTCTCGATGCGCTTTTCCGGCTGCGAAATGCCGACCATGCGCAGCGCATCTATGGAGCGGGCTAACGCCTCGCTGCGGCTTACGCTTTCGTGCGCGAGCACCGTCTCGATCATGTGCGTCTTGATCGACAGCACCGGATTGAGCGTCATCATCGGATCCTGGAAGATCATGGCGATGCGGTTGCCGCGCAGGCTGCGCAGCCGCTCCTCGCTTGCCCCCAGCAGCTCCTCGCCTCTGAAGAGGATGGAGCCGCCAACATTTCGGCCGGGCGGGTCGACCAGACCGAGAATGGAGAAGCCAGTGATGGATTTGCCAGAGCCGGACTCGCCCACCAGGCCGAGGATTTCGCCGCGCTTCAGGGTCAGGCTGACGCCATCGACGGATTTCACCACCCCCGCCGGGGTGAAAAAGTGGGTCTGCAGGTCGCTGACTTCGAGGATCGTTTCGGTGCTGTTGGTCGCGTCCATCGTCATGCCGCCAGCCTCGGGTTGAACACTTCTCGCAGGCGGTCGCCGACGATGTTGATGACGAAGACCAGCGTCAGCAGCAGGAGGCCGGGATAGACGCTGATCCAGTAGAGCCCTGCGAGCAGAACCTGATAGCCATTGGAGATCAGCAGCCCGAGCGACGGCTCGGTGATAGGCAGGCCGATACCGAGGAAGCTGAGCGTAGCCTCCGTCGCGATGGCGCTCGCGATCTGGATGGTGCCGATCACCATCAGCGGCGGCAGACAGTTCGGCAACAGGTGCGAGAACAGGATGCGTCCCCGCCCGAGGCCAAGGCAGCGGGCGGCTTCCACGTAATCCTTGTTGACCTCGACCAGTGCCGCGCCACGGGCAGCACGGGCGAAATAGGCCCACTGCACCAGCACCAGCGCCATGATCACCTTCCAGGTGCCCTGGCCAAGCACGGCGAGGATCAGGAGCGCGATCAGGATGGTCGGAAAGCCGAGCATCAGGTCCACCACGCGCATGATCAGCGCGTCGATCCGGCCACCGGCGTAAGCCGCCAGCAGGCCAAGCGCGGAGCCCACGACAAGCGCCAGCAGGCCGGCGGTGAGACCAACGCCAAGGCTGGTGCGCAGGCCGTAAAGCATGGCGGAAAGCATGTCGCGCCCCTGCGTGTCGGTGCCCAGCAGATAGACCATGCCGTTCATGCTTTCCGACATCGGCGGCAGCTTCGCGTCGAAGAAATCGATCTGCATCAGATCGTAGGGGTTCTGTGGCGCGAGCCACGGGGCGAAGACTGCGGCG
Organism: Nitratireductor aestuarii; assembly: GCF_014641695.1. GTDB lineage: Bacteria > Pseudomonadota > Alphaproteobacteria > Rhizobiales > Rhizobiaceae > Chelativorans > Chelativorans aestuarii. The sequence goes on from NZ_BMIF01000013.1 coordinate 21,346, forward strand.
AGGATCAGCACGATGCAGATGAAGAAGGCGATGGTTGCCTTGAGGCTGCCGAAGATGCCGTTTAGCGCGGTCGCAAGGATGCCGTTCCCGAACAGGCGAAGGGTGAGGGCGCTCATGGAGCCTTGCTCCGGATGCGCGGGTCGAGAATGGAATAGAGTATGTCGACGATGAGATTGATCGTGATGAACATGGTCACGACCACGAGGATGTAGGCGACCACGACAGGACGATCGAGAACCTTGATGCTGTCGATGATGAGCTTGCCGACGCCGGGCCAGGAGAAGATCGTTTCCGTGACCACCGCAAAGGCGATGAGTGAGCCGAACTCGACGCCTATTACGGTGATGATCGGGATCAGAATGTTCTTCAGGACATGCACGGTAACAATGCGGCGGGAAGAGAGCCCGCGCGCGCGGGCGAACTTGATGAAATCAAGCGGCATGGTTTCCTGCACCCCCGTTCGCGTCAGCCGGATCACCAGCGAAATCTTGGCAAGCGACAGGTTGATGGCGGGCAGGATCAGGTGCCGAATGCCGTCCCAGGTAGCGAAGCTCGTCTCGATGCCCAGGATCGTGCCGGTCTGGCCGCGACCGGTCGAGGGGAGCCAGCCGAGATAGACCGAGAAGATCATGATCAGCATCATCCCCTGCCAGAAGTTGGGCAGGCTGAAGCCAAGGATCGAGCCCGTCATGATGGTCTCGTCCACTGCACTACCGCGCCGTAGACCCGACCAGAGCCCGAGCGGAATGCCGATGATGATGGCGAGCACGAGCGCGCTGAACGCGAGTTCAAGCGTGGCGGGAAGGCGGTCAAGAATGATGCTGATGGAAGGACGGTTGTAGACGAAGGAGGTGCCGAGGTTGCCGCTCAGCGCATTCATCAGGAAGCGGCCGTATTGTACGATGAGTGGCTGGTCGAGGCCGAGAGAACGAGCCACCTGGGCACGTTCCGCCATGGTCGCGTCGGCTGGCAGCAGGATCTCCAGCGGGTCGCCGATAGCGTAGACGCCGGTGAACACGATCACCGATGTTACGAACAGCACCACCATCGCCTGTAACAGACGCCGGATTACAAATGCGGTCAAAGGTCCTCCTCCTCGACAAGCGTCGCTTCTGCGCTCTTGAACGGAGCAAATCACGCGGGCGCGATGCTTGCAATATTATGAGATTAGTGGGATTTTCTATGCGTTTTTTGCATAAAAGATTGGGGGAGGCTGATGAAGCTCAAGAACCTGGAGGCCTACCGCGCCGTGATGAGCACTGGCTCGACGCAGGCCGCGGCCGCCCTTCTTGGGATCTCGCAATCGGCGATCAGCCGTCGCATCGATCAGCTTGAGGAAGACCTGGGGCTCGAGCTCTTCTATCGCGACGGCGTGCGCCTTGTGCCTTCGCGCGCCAACAAGCTTGCTGAGCCCCATGTCGCCGATGTCATGGAGCGCCTTCATGCGCTGCGCGACGCGGCCGAGAACATCCGTTCTGGCCAGCATGCCAACGCCATGCTGCGGATCGCCGTCCCGCCCAGCATTTCACGCCGCATCATGCCGAAGATCATCGCCGCTTTCCTCAAGGAGCATCCGGAGGTCCGGCTGGAAGTGCTGCACGGCACCTATGACGTGATCCAGCGCATGCTGGAGGAAAAGCAGGCGGACCTCGCCTTTCTGCGGCTACCCTATGCGTCGAACATCATCACGCGATCCGACCTGATCGAGGCGAGCTCCGTCTGCGTCATGCAGCGCGGGCACCGGCTGTCCGGCCTGAAGGTCATCCGCCCGTCCAATCTGCGTGGCGAGCCGCTGGTGCTTCTCGGCTGGCGCCGCGCGCCACGTCACGACCTCGATCTCGTCTTCTCGGCCCATGGCGTGGCGCCCTCGATCCGCATCGAGGCGCATTCGGTAGCCTCGGCCTGCGGCTTCGCGGAACAGGGGATAGGCATTGCCGTCGTCAATGCGCTGCTGGTGCAGGACTGCCTTGATCTCGACATCGACATCCGCCCGTTCGAACCCGCCGCACCGCACCAGTTCGCCTTCGTCTATTCGGACCAGCCCCGCCTGTCGCCCATCGGCCAGAAATTCATGCAGGAAGCGACCGCCGAACTGCAGGCGCTGGCGAAGACCCCGCTGGGTGAGGGGAGCGGATAGGGACCCGCTCCGAGCAAGGTCAGTCCCAGCTCAGCGCCCCGCCGCTCTGGTATTCGATCACGCGCGTCTCAAAGAAGTTCTTCTCCTTCTTGAGATCCATAGCCTCCGACATCCATGGGAACGGGTTTTCCGTCTCGGCGAAGACGGCTCTCAGGCCCAGCTGCGAGCAGCGCCGGTTGGCGATGAAGTGCATGTATTGCTCGCAAAGGTCCGCGTTGAGCCCGAGGAAGCCGCGCGGCATCGTATCCCGTCCGTAGGCAGCTTCCAGTTCCGCTGCCTCTGCGATCATCCCGCGCACCTCCTCCTGAAACGCCTGCGTCCAGAGGTGCGGGTTCTCGACCCTGATCTGGTTGATCACGTCGATTCCGAAGTTCAGGTGGATCGATTCATCGCGCAGGATGTATTGGTACTGCTCGGCGATGCCCACCATCTTGTTGCGCCGTCCAAGCGACAGGATCTGCGCGAAACCCGTGTAGAACCACATGCCCTCGAAGATCACATAGAAGGCGACGAGGTCGCGCAGGAAATCCTGATCGGACTCCGTCGTGCCGGTTCGGAAATCCGGATCGTCCAGGTTCTTCGTGTGCCTGAGCGCCCAGGCCGCCTTGTCGGTGATCGACGGCACTTCGCGGTACATGTTGAAGAGCTCGCCCTCGTCGAGCCCAAGGCTTTCGACGATATACTGGAAAGTGTGGGTATGGATCGCCTCCTCGAAGGCCTGGCGCAGCAGATACTGGCGGCACTCAGGGTTGGTGAGGTGGCGATAGATGGCGAGCACGATGTTGTTTGCGACCAGGCTTTCCGACGCTGCGAAGAAGCCGAGGTTGCGCTTGATCATGCGCCGCTCGTCTTCCGTTAGCCCGTCGCGCGACTTCCAGAGCGCGATGTCTGCCTGCATGGAGACTTCCGTGGGCATCCAGTGGTTGTTGCAGGCGGCGAGATACTTCTCCCAGGCCCAGCGGTATTTGAGCGGCAGGAGCTGGTTGACGTCGGCGCGGGCGTTGATCATCCGCTTGTCGCTTACGCTCACGCGGGCTGCCCCGCGTTCAATCTCACCGAGGCCGGTGGCATCGGCGACAGGATGATCGCCAACTCGGATTTCATTCTTCGTTTCGGACCAGTCGAGCATGTCTTCTTCTCCTTGTTCTCTGCTCACTGGCAGGCTTCGCATTCGGGATCGTCGATGGCGCAGGCCTTGCCCCACGCGGCTGCCGTCACCGCGTTGAGCTTGCCGTCCGTGCCCTTGAGGGTAGATTTCTCCACATGGGTGGCCGAGCTCGAGCGCAGGTAGTAGGTGGTCTTCAAACCCTTGCGCCAGGCGAGGCGGTAGAGTTCATCGAGCTTCCGCCCGCTCGGATTGGCCATGTAGAGGTTGAGTGACTGCGCCTGATCGATCCACTTCTGACGCCGTGAGGCAGCCTCGATCAGCCAGGAAGCATCGATCTCGAAGGCGGTGGCATAGAGGATCTTGAGGTCGTCCGGGATGCGGTCGATCTGGCCGACCGATCCGTCGAAATATTTCAGGTCAGACACCATTACCTCATCCCAGAGGCCGCGCGCCTTCAGGTCGTGCACAAGCTGAGCGTTCACCACGGTGAAGTCGCCGGACATGTTGGATTTGACGAAGAGGTTCTGGTAGGCGGGCTCGATCGATTGTGACACGCCGCAGATGTTGGAGATCGTCGCCGTTGGCGCGATCGCCATCGTGTTGGAATTGCGCATGCCGACGGTCTTCACCCGCTCGCGCAGGCTCTCCCAGTCGAGCGTCGAGGTTTCGTCCATATCGACGCCCGGACGGGCTTCCTTGAGCAGCCGGATCGAGTCGATCGGCAGAATGCCCTTCGACCAGAGCGAGCCTTCGAAGCTCGAATAGCGCCCGCGCTCGGCGGCCAGATCAACCGAAGCCGAGATCGCGTGGTAGCTGATCGCTTCCATGGAGCGATCCGCAAGTTCCACCGCTTCCGGCGAGGAATAGGCGATCCGCAGCTTCTGCAGCGCGTCCTGAAAACCCATCAGGCCGAGGCCGACCGGACGGTGGCGGAGGTTCGACGCACGCGCTTCCGGGATCGTGTAGAAGTTGATGTCGATCACATTGTCCAGCATGCGCATGGCTGTCTTCACCGTGCGCGCCAGATGCTCCATGTCGAGACCGTCGCCGCTGATGTGGTTGACGAGGTTGATGGATCCGAGATTGCAGACGGCAACCTCGTCCTTCGATGTATTGAGCGTGATCTCGGTACAGAGGTTGGACGAGTGCACCACGCCCACATGCTGCTGCGGCGAGCGGATGTTACAGGGGTCCTTGAAGGTCACCCACGGATGCCCGGTCTCGAACAGCATGGTGAGCATCCTGCGCCAGAGATCGACAGCGCGTAGCTTACGGAAGACCTTCATTTCGCCGCGCGCAGCCTTCGCCTCATAGGCTTCGTAGGCTGCGCGGAAGGCGGGACCGTAGAGGTCGTGCAGGTCCGGCGTCTCGTCAGGCGAAAACAGCGTCCATTCTCCATCCGCCTCGACCCGTTCCATGAACAGGTCCGGCACCCAGTTGGCGGTGTTCATGTCATGGGTGCGGCGGCGGTCGTCGCCCGTGTTCTTGCGCAGGTCGAGGAATTCCTCGATGTCGACGTGCCATGTTTCGAGATAGGCGCAGACCGCACCCTTCCGCTTGCCGCCCTGATTGACGGCGATGGCCGTGTCGTTTGCGACTTTGAGGAACGGCACCACGCCCTGACTCTCGCCATTGGTGCCCTTGATGTGGGCGCCGAGACCGCGGACCTGCGTCCAGTCATTGCCGATGCCGCCCGAATATTTGGCGAGCAACGCATTGTCCTTGACGCCCTTGAATATAGCGTCGAGGTCATCGCCGATCGTCGTCAGGAAGCAGGACGAAAGCTGTGGCCGCGTGGTGCCGGAGTTGAAGAGCGTCGGCGTCGATGCCATGAAGTCGAAGGACGACAGCAGATCGTAGAACTCGATGGCGCGCGCCTCGCGATCTACCTCGCGGACGGCGAGCCCCATGGCGACGCGCATGAAAAAGGCCTGCGGCAGCTCGAAACGCTTGCCCTGCCGGTGCAGGAAATAACGGTCATAGAGCGTCTGGAGGCCCAAATACTGGAAGTTCAGGTCGCGCTCGGGCTTCAGGGCGGCGGCGATGCGCTTGAGATCGAAGCGCGAGAGCTCCGGATCGATAAGACCCGCCTCGACACCCGTGCGGATGAATTCCGGAAAGTAGCTTGCGTAGCGCGTTGTCATTTCGGCTTGCGTCGCCTGTTCGGCGCGGTCGGAAACCAGCGTCAGCGCTTCGCGGCGCAGCCGGTCCATGAGCAGGCGGGCGGCAACGTAAGCGTAATTCGGCTCCTGTTCGATCAGGGTTCGTGCTGCCATGATGGGCGCGAGCGACAGCTCGTCCTGCGTGATGCCGTCGTAGAGATTGCGCCGGGTCTCAGTCAGGATCGGAGCGGCTGAAACCGCATCGAGGCCTTCGCAGGCTTCCTCGATGATTGCGGCAAGTCGCGTCTCATCCAGCAGGCGGCGTGAACCGTCTTCGGCTGTCATGTTGATCGCCGGTGTCGCTAGGCTCTCGACCGCCTTCTCCTGCGCACGTTCACGGGCACGCTCCTCGCGATAGAGCACGTAGGCGCGGGCGATCTTGTGGTGTTCGCCGCGCATCAGCGCGAGCTCAACCTGATCCTGCACATCCTCGATGTGGAAGAGACGGCCTTCGCCGGAACGCCTCATGAGCGCGGAAACCACCTGTTCGGTCAGCTCCTCAACTGCCTCGTGGACCCGGCGGGAGCCTGCGGCTGCCGACCCTTCCACGGCCAGAAAGGCCTTCGTCAGCGCTACGCTGATCTTGCGTGCATCGAAGGGCGTGATGGCTCCATTGCGCCGGATGATGTGATAGCCAGGCTCGTGAAAAATGATTTCGTCCGGCTTTGCGGACAGAGGAACGAAGCTCGTTTCCTCATGCTGAAGTATGGACGTCGCCGACATGATATCCCCGTGTCGTTGACGGACGGGGAGGGCGGACGCAGTCGAGCCAGCGGAGGCCGGAGCAATGCGCACCACCGGGACACCCCGCCCGAGGTTCGAAACAATGCGTCACGGCAGGTCTCCTGGCTCACAGGTCAACGCTTCTGTCAGCCTTCCCAGCGCCTTGGCGCCAGTGGCAGGATCGACAGAAACTCACTGCTTACAGTTGCGGGGGCAGCGCCGGAATCCCATAGGTCACCGGCTTCCCTCTTAGCTTCCGAACCGGGTGGCACGGAAGACCGTAACAACAATATATTGATGTCATCGGTGCAAGGTTGTCAATTTGTTGGGCCAGTTATCCCGCGGTATGTTGCGGACATCACCCGAACGCAACCGCGTAGACGAAGCGGAGGCAGACGGCGAGGAGGAATAGGCCGAAGAGCACTTCCAGCTTCCGCTTTTCCAGCCTGTGCGCGATGCGGACGCCAAGACGCGTCGTCAGAATCGACGTTGGCAACAGGAGTATCAGGCCAAGCAGCGAGACATAGCCGAGCGCGTCGAAGGGCAGCGCCGGCTTTCCCCAGCCTGCGAGGATGTAGCCGATGGTGCCCGGAACGGCGATCAGCACGCCTACGCCTGAGGACGTTGCAACCGCCCGGTGGATGGGCGTGCTGTAGAGCGAAAGCACAAGGTTCGAGAGAGCCCCGCCGCCAATGCCCATGAGGGAGGAGAGGAGGCCGATCACGAGGCCGTAGACGCTCATGACGGGCTTGCCCGGAATCTCTTCGGAGACGCGCCAGCCTGCGCCCCGCAACATTCTGACCGATACAAGGCCGGCAACGCCGATAAAGACCACCTTGAAGATCCAGGGATCGGCGTAGCGGGCAATGAACGATCCGATGACGACGCCGGCGAGGATGGGCACCGCCCATGTCCGCAGGACGGAGAGGTCGACGGCCCCATGCTTGAAATGGCCACGGACCGAGCGGATCGAGGTCGGGATGATCAGCGCGAGCGACGTGCCAACGGCAAGCGGCATTCGCACTTCGTCGGCAAGCTGCATGAACGAGAAGGTTTCGAAGAGCACGGGCACCGAAACCGCCCCACCGCCAACGCCGAACAGGCCCGCCAGGAACCCGGTTGCAGCACCGGCGATCAGCAGGAGAACGGCGATGATGAACAGGGTCTGCAGGTCGACAGACCCCATCATGACATGATCTCTTCGTAAATCTTCAGCGTCAGCCGGTATTGGCTTTGGAGGGCTTCCACGGCTTGCCCCACGTTCCCGGCGAGTGCGGCATCGGTGATCGCCTGGTGCTCGTCCACGCTGTTGCGGCGCGGATAGCTGTTTGCCATGGAAATGAAGCGGTAGCGCTCGGCAAGCAGCATCAGTTCGTCGGCAAAATGCAGCAGATGCTTCGATCCGCAATTGGCGATCAACGCGCGGTGGTATATGCGGTGGCGCTCTTCCCACAGGCTGTTGTCAGGCTGAGGATCGTCAGCATTGCTGCCGTCGTAGAAGTGGATCGGCGTATTCTTCAGCTTGTGGGTGGCGAGAATGATCGCGTCTTCCCAAGCCTCCGTGCGGTTCTTGATGGACTCTTCCAGCGCCTTGCCCTCCACCCAGCAGCGGGTGTTCACGATGTCGCGAAAGTCTTCAAGCGAGATCGGCGGCACCGAGAAACCTCGCTGGTCCACCCGCTCCACCAGCCGCTCCGATGACAGGCGGTTCAGCGCTTCCCGAACCGGGTTCGTGCCGATGCCGTAACGTTCGCTGATCTGATCGATCAGGAGCTTGTGGCCGGGCGGCAGGACACCCTGCACGATGTCCTGTTTCAGCGCGTTGTAGACGATCGTCGCGGTGGTCTCGCGTTCGTTTCGTTTCACTTGCGCGGCTTTCGTTGAGCTAGCCACCGACACGCATGTTCCCGCCCTTACCCCTGCTCATCAATGCCGCGTCTCGATACCAGCAACCGTCGATCGGTGCCAGAAGACGATTCTTCGCTCCGCGAAAACCACCAGCCAGAACAGGAGATAGCCGAGCGCGCTCAGGTAAAGGATCAGCGAGAAGACGCGCGGCGTCTGCAGCTGGCTTGCGGCCACACGGATGAGCTCTCCCAACCCCTTGCCGCCGCCAAGAAATTCGGCGGTGATCGCGCCCGCCATCACGCCTACCGCGCCGATCTTGAGGCCGGTGAAGATGTGGGGCAGGCCGGTCGGGATCTTCATCTGGAAGAGCGTTTGCCAGCGGGTGGCGCCAAGGCTCTTGAACATCATTCGGGCATTCTCGTCGGAGGCATGGAGGCCTGCAGCCGTCCCCACCACTATGGGAAAGGTGGCGATGAAGGCGGCAAGCGCCACCTTGGAGCCGATGCCGAAACCGAGCCACGCGAGGAAGAGCGGTGCGAAGGCCACCTTCGGCATGGTGTCGATCGCTACGAGATAGGGCAGCAGCGCCCGCTCGCCGAAGGACGTTTCGCCGACGATGACGCCGAGCGTGAAGCCGATCGCGATGGCGATCGCAAAGCCGAACAGGATCTCCTTGGTGGTAATCCAGAGAGCCGCCAGCATATAGCCGCCCGAAAGCAGGTTCTTGCCGACGAAGATGATGTCGGCGGCCACCTCCTGCGGAGACGGAAGGATGATGCGTGAGACGATCTGGAAGTGGTGCACCGACCACCAGAGCGTGAGCACGATCACGAGCAGGCCGATCATCGCGACGCTGCGCGGGATCAGATCGATTATGGTGACCTTCTCGGTCCAGACCGTTTCGGGAAACGAGGCGGGCTCGACGGTGACGGGCCGCCCCAGGTCGCGTTCCGTTGCCATGGTCATGCTGAAGCAGCCTCCAGATCCAGACGGTTGCGGATGTGGCGGACGTATTCGCCGAATTCCGGCGAGGTCATCATGTCGAGCGTGCGCGGCCGCGGCAGGTCGATGTCGACTGCCTCGACGAAATGGCCGGGTCGGGGCGACATGACGTAGACGGTATCGGAAAGCAGCACCGCCTCCGGAATGGAATGGGTAATGAGCAGCGCGGTGGCATTGCGCGACATGCAGATGCGCTGGAGCTCTATGTTCATGAAGTCGCGGACGAGTTCGTCAAGCGCCGAGAACGGTTCGTCGAGCAGAAGCACCTGCGGCTCGGTGATCAGCATCCGGCAGATGGAAGTGCGCTGCGCCATGCCGCCGGAGAGCTGCTTGGGATAGACATTCTCGAAGCCGGTGAGGCCGACAAGGTCGAGCAGCGCCTGCGCCTGCTCGCGTTTCGCTGTGGCGGCCGCCGCTCCCTCGCGGATCTTGATCGGCAGCAGGACGTTCTCGATGGTCGTGAGCCACGGGAACAGGGTGGCCTGCTGGTACATCATGCCGATTTCAGTGCGGGGACCGACCACGGGCGAGCCGTAGAGCATGACGCTGCCGGTGGTAGGCGGGGTGACCCCCGCCATGATTTTCAGAAGGGTGGACTTGCCGCAGCCCGATGGACCGATGACGGCCGAGAACGATCCCTCCCGCAGATCAAGGTCAACCGGATCGAGCGCCTTGATCCTTCCGGCCGCAAAGGAGCGGGTGACGTTCCTGAGCTGATAGACGGGTGGCCCCAGGCGTTCTGCCGACGCCTGGATGGCCGTTTGGACTGCCTGGGTCATTCTCAATCGGCGTTCCAGGCTTCCACAAACTCGTTTGTGTAGGCTTCTTCGAGATTGTCGAACGGCTTTTCGAGGTCGCCGCTGGCAACGAGGCTCTCCTGCCACTTCTGCCAGGCTTCCGGCGGCTGGTAGCCGAGCGGGTCGCTCTTCTTGACCGGCTGTGAACGGTCCTGCACCACCGTCAGCAGATTTTCGGCAAAGGCCGGATCCTCGCTCTCCTGCGGGTTTGAAGCTGCCACGTGCTTGAGCACCGTCTCGCGATTGGCCGGATCCAGCCCGAATCTGGTGGCTTTCACCAGAGCGCGGCCGAACTTGGTGATCGTCTCCTTGTTGTCGTCCAGGAATGCGCGGGTGACCGCATAGCCATTCCCGAAATACTCAAGGTAAGGCTCCGGCGTGATCTCGCGCAGCGGAATGCCGCGAGCGGAAATGATGGCCGCATCCGACACGGCTGCCGAATAGGCGCCGACTTCCTTGTTCACGAAGGCTGCAACCGCGGTTCCGCCATCGCCGATGGCCAGGAACTCATAATCCTCGCCTTCCTTGAGGTTGTTGTCGGTCAGAATGCTGCGGGCAAAGCCCACTTCCGCACCATCCGCCGTGCCGACGCCGATCGTCACGCCCTTGAGATCAGCGGGGGTCTTCACCGGCGATTCATCCGGTACGACGAGGCCAAAGACGGATTTCGCGAAGTGATTGTAGATGAAGACCACGTCCTCGCCGCGGGCGCGGGCGTTCAGCAGCGGCGCGGGTCCGGGCTGGCCGATATGGGCCTGGCCGGATGCCAGTAGCTGCAGCACCGACGCCGAGCCATTGACGATCTCGACGTTGATCTTGAGGCCTTCCTCCTCGAAATAGCCTTCGCCGATGGCGACGTGCAGCGGATAGTTGTTGATCGCGGATGGGTTGGGGAAAACCACCGTGAGTTCCGATGTTTCCGCCCATGCACCCGACGCGGCTGTGACTGCCAACGCCAGGCCAATGCCGATGCGTTTGAAAGCGTTCATTCTCTCCTCCCGAATGAAATTATCGCTGATCTTTTCTCGGCTGTGTGACTGGTTCCTCCTCCAGTACAAGTAGAGCTTCTGGAATACATGACGGAGTGTCAAGGATAAAATAATGTATGATCTCGGTTGATCTGAAAATCATACATGCTAGCCTTCGCGCACGCGCTGGGTCCCGGACATGCCGTTCGTGATGCCATGCGTCACGTGGAGGAGATCTATCGATGAGTGACTACGTTATCGATCCGCCCAAGCAGGCGACCATTCCTGTCGCCGGATCGGGCAAGCTGTTTCCCGTTCGCAGAGTTTATTGCATTGGCCGGAACTATGTGGCGCACGTGGAGGAGATGGGCGGCAGCGCCGATCGTGACCCGCCGCTGTTCTTCGGCAAGCCGGCGGACTCCGTCGTGCTCGATGGGGCGACAATTCCCTATCCTTTGCAAACCTCGAACTACCACCATGAGGTCGAGCTTGTGCTGGCGATAGGCAAGGGCGGACGCAACATTTCGCCGGAAGCGGCCGAAGACCACATCTGGGGCTACGCAGTCGGTCTCGACATGACCCGCCGCGACATCCAGGGCAACGGCAAGCCGTGGGAGATCGCGAAGGGGTTTGACAATTCCTTTCCCGTGGGCGCGATCACGCCGGTCACGGAAACCGGCAAGCTCAACACGGGCAAGATCAAGCTGACCGTCAACGGCGAGACGCGGCAGGAGTCAGACATCTCGCTGCTGATCTGGAAGATCCCGGAGATCATTTCGCGGCTATCGGAGTTCTTCGAGCTGGCGCCGGGCGATGTCATCTTGACCGGTACGCCAAGTGGCGTGGGTCCGGTGGTGCCGGGTGACGAGCTGGTCGCAACCTTCGACGGGCTTTCCTCGCTTACGGTGTCGATCGGCGAACCGCTCAGCTGATCGCATCAGTAACGATCGCGCTGCGAGCTGATTGCGACTGTCGTCGCCGTCAGCTCGTGCCTTTCTCTGTCGCGCAACAGCGTCCCGGCGCGGGAGCAAACATTTCCCTTGTGCATGACACGCGCGAGCGGGTACTCCCCACACGCAATTTGATGCGAAGGACCTACGCACCCGCATGACCGAGACACTCGTCGCAATCCTTGTCGCGATCTATTTCCTGCCGCCTGCTTCAGGCATCGAGACAGCAGCGATAGAAACCGCGTCTCTGGGTGTCTATTCAGCTGCCGAGTGCAGGAAACAGGCTGAAATCCGCGCAGCTGGAGACTCGCACCAGCCAACCTACAAGGGCCAGAACGTTCTGCGCGTTCGCTACAAATGCGTGCTGGTTGGCGAGCAGGAGCAGGATCAGCTAAATGGCTTGCTGAAGAATTAAGCCGGCATGCGGGGCACGCTGGCAAGCAGCTTGCGCGTGTAGGGATGCTGCGGGTTGGCGAGGATGTCGGCCGTGCGACCAGCCTCCACGATCCGGCCCTTTTCCAGAATGATGATCTCTTCGCAGAGTGCGGCGACGACGCCGAGATCGTGCGAGACGAGCAGGATGGTGATCGCCTGCGACAGCTCCTTCAGCAATTCTACAATGCGAATACGGGTGGAGAGGTCGAGCGCGCTTACCGCTTCGTCGGCCAGCACCAGCTGGGGCCGCGCGACGATGGCACGCGCAAGTGCGATGCGCTGGCGCTGGCCACCGGAGAACTCGTGCGGATAGCGTGAGATGGCGTCGGCCGGCAGGCCCACGTCGGCAAGCGCCTGCACGATTGCCGCGTGGTGGTCGCCTGAAATCTTCAGCGCGCGTAAGGGCTCTGCAATGATTGCTTCGACTGTCTGGCGCGGGTCAAGCGAGGAATAGGGATCCTGGAACACAGCCTGCACCGAACGGCGGTAGCGGCGCATGAACTCGCGGTCCCGCAAGTTCAGCGTCTCGCCCTGGAAGCGGATAGCGCCGCTGGCTGGACGCTCAAGGCCGAGCAGCAGCTTCAGGATGGTGGATTTGCCTGAGCCGGACTCACCCACGAGCCCAAGATTTATGCCCTTCTTCACGGTGAAGGAAACGTCGTGCAGCACGGGCTTGCGGCCATAGCTGAAGGCTATCGCTTCGACGGAGATCAACGTCATTGCACGGGCTCTCCCAGCGCACGGTCGAAAGCCGCCGCGGCATTGACCAGCATTTTCGTGTACTCATGTTGCGGCGAGCCGAATACGGTTCGGACAGGACCCTGTTCAACGATCTCGCCGCGTCGCAGCACGGTTACTTCCTCAACCACCTTGGCCACCACCGGCAGGTCGTGGCTGATGAAGAGGAGCGCCATGCCTTCCTCGCGCACGAGGGTTGAGAGAAGCTCAAGGATCTCCGCCTGCGTGGTCACGTCGAGCGCCGTCGTGGGTTCGTCGGCGATCAGCAATTTCGGGCGGCAGGCGAGCGCCATGGCGATCGCCACGCGCTGGCGCTGGCCGCCGGAAATCTGGAACGGGTATGAGTTCATGATCCGGTCGATGTCGGGCAGGGCGACGCGTTCAAGATAATGGCGCACCTCGGCGACAATTTCGGAGCGTTTGGCGGACTTGCCTTCGCGGCGGCGACGTCGGGCAATGGGTTCGGCCACCTGGCGACCGATCTTCATGAGCGGGTCGAGCGCGGTCAGCGGCTCCTGAAACACGAAGGCGGCGGCACTGCCGCGCAACGGGCGAAGTGTCTCCTCCGGTGCTCCCACGACCTCAACGCCGTCAAGGAGGATCGAACCTTTTGCTTCCAGTCCCTGGGGCAGCAGGCCAACGGCGGCGAAAGCCGTCAACGACTTGCCGGAACCGGATTCGCCGATCAGCCCGACGCGTGCGCCGGGTTCGATGGTGAGTGACATGTCTTTTACCAGCGCCTGTCCCCCCGCGCGGATGGTAAGCTTGTCGATCTTGAGCAGGCTCATCGGCGGCCCCTCCGGGTCGGATCGCCAATGTCGCGCAGACCGTCAGCCAGCAGGTTCATGCCGATGACGAGCGAGACCAGCGCAAGGCCGGGAGCGACGGCTCCGAAGGGTGCGGTGTAGACCGTGCCCTGCGCCTCCTGCAGGAGCCTTCCCCAGGAAGAATTGGGCGGCGGTGCGCCGAGGCCGAGATAGGAGAGGGAGGCTTCCGCGATGATCGCGATGCCGAATTGCAGTGCGAAGTTTACTGACAAGGTCGGCCAGATATTGGGCAGCACATGGCGGAAGACGATGCTGGCCCAGGACGAGCCCGCCGTCCTCGCGGCGGTGATGTAGTCCATCGCCAGCACGCGCTTGGCCAGGATGCGGGTCAGCCGCGCGACAATGGCCGAGATGGCAATGCCCAGCGCCAGGATTGCCGAGAAGAGGCTGGCACTGTCCGTCGCCGCCACTACGAGCATGGCAAGCAGAAGCGTTGGGAAGGCGATCAGGATATCGAAGGTCGCTGCCAGTGCGTCATCAAGTGTCCGCGTCGCGAAGGCGGCGAGCACACCGAGCGTTACACCGATCAGCGAGGCGATGGCGACTGCACCAGCTCCCACGAAGAGGGCGATGCGCGATCCGATCATGATCTGGGTGAAGAGGTCGCGGCCGAGCCGGTCTGTTCCCGCCCAGTGCGCCAAGGACGGCGCTTCCAGCCGTCCGCCCGTCATGGCCGTCGGCTCGTAAGGCGTCCATATGAGGGTGAGAATGGCCGCGAAAACATGCAGGCCCACCAGCACCAGCCCCACGCTCAGCGTCAGCGAGCGGGATGTGCGGCGTGCGGGTGGCGTGGTTTCGAGAACATCGGTCATGGCTGGCTCCCCGAGCGTTCCCGCAGGCGCGGATCGATGAACCGCTGGGCGAGATCGGCCAGGAAGCCGATCAGCAGAACCAGCAGTGTGGAGATGAAAAGCACGCCCTGAATGTTGGGATAGTCGCGCTGCTCGATGGCGAGCAGCAGCATGGAGCCGAGGCCTGGCAGCGTGAAGACGCGTTCCACGACAACTGCGCCGAGCAGTGTGGTGGCGAGCTCAATCCCTAGGATCGACACGACCGGAACCGCGCCATTGCGGATGCCATGACGCACCAGCGCCTCGCCGAAGCCCGAGCCCATGGCGCGCGCCGTGCGCAGATAGTCGCTGCCCAGAACGTCCTGCGTGGCCGAGCGAACATAGCGCAACAGCGAGGCGGACATCACGATGGCGATGGTGATGATCGGCAGGAACAACGTTCTGAGCGCTTCAAGCGGTGCGTTCCATCCCTGCGGCGGGAAACCGCCGGAAGGGAAGAGCCGCAGGTTCACCGCAAAGACGGTAACCAGAAGAATTCCGACCCAGAACACGGGGATGGCGATGCCCAGCTGTGAGACCACGGAGATTGCCGCGCCATACCAGCGGTCCGCCTTGACGGCGGCGATGATGCCGAGCGGAACGGCAACCACGATCGCCAGCAGGAAGGAGAGTAGCGTCAGCGGCACCGTGACGGCGAGCCGCGCCATGATCTCGTCCAGCACCGACGTACGGCTTACGAAGGACGTGCCGAGATCAAACTGCGCAAGGCTGGTGATGAACTGCAGGAACTGCTGGGGCAGCGGCAGGTCGGAACCCACCTGCCGCCGGGCTGCCGCGATCTGCGCCTCATCGGCTCCAACCGAGAGCAGGGCATTCGCCGGGTCTCCGGGAAGGAGCCGCAGAAGCACGAAGAGGACGACGCAGGCAACCAGCAGCGAAAAAACAAGGATGGCAAGCCGCCGAAGAATGTAAGCGAGTATAACTCCCTCCCTCCGCGGCTCGCCTTGCCGGCTACTGCCCGCGCTTCACGATATCATAGGCAAAGAACTGCGAGTTCAGTCCGTTGACCGGATACCCGCTTACCGAAGCACTCGATACCACGATCTGCGGATAGAGATAAAGCCAGGTGCTTGCAGCGTCTTCGGCGATGATGCGGTTTGCTTCCTTCAGCTTTTCCACCTGCTCTTCTTCCGTGGCGCTCGCCTCAGCACCTGCAATCAGATCGACCACCTGCTGATTGTTGTAGCCCCAGTAGAAGTTCGGATTGCCGTAGAACACGATGTCGCGATGGTTCACGTGCTCCTGCAGCGTCGCCTCAAAATCGCGCGCCTGATAGATCTTCGTGTACCACTCGTTGGCGGTGATGATGTTGATGTTCACCTTTATGCCGACCTTTGCGAGCTCGTTCTGCACGAACTGGGCGACGATCGGATGCGGGTCGTAGTTCGGCGTGTCGAGCGTGAAGCTGAAGCCATCGGCAAAGCCCGCTTCGGCCAGCAGCTGCTTGGCGCTTTCCACGTCGTAGGCGTCAACATCGTTCAGGTCGACGTACCACGGGTCGGTCGGCGGCACGAACGAGCCGATCAGCGTGCCGTACTCGCCCCAGATGGAGTTCAGCAGCTGCTCTCGGTTGATCGCACGGGTGATCGCCTTGCGCACCTTGGTGTTGCTGAAGGGCTCGACGCGATCGTTGAAGGCCAGCACTTCCTTGGTCGTCGAAGCACCTTCCGAAACGGTGAAGGACGGATTGTCCTTGAACTGGGCAAGCGAGTCCGGGCTCTGCACGCTGGTGATGATGTCGACCGCGTTGGTCAGCAGCGCGTTGTTGAGAGCCGTGGCCTCGGTGAAGTAGGTGTAGGTCACGCCGCCGTTCTTCGGCTTTTCGCCCCAGTAGTTCTCGTTGGGAACGAGGCTGATGCTGGAGCCGCGACGCCAGGAGTCGAGCTTGTAGGGGCCGGTGCCGTCGGCTGCCGAGGTAAGGTCCGCGGCTGCGTCGTTGACGATCCAGACATAGGTGAGGTTATAGGGCAGCGAGATCGAGCGGCTTTTCAGGTGAATGACCACTGTGGCGTCATCCGGCGCTTCGATGCTCTCGATGTTGGCCAGGCTGTTCTTGCGCGAGCTCTTGGAGGTCTCTGCCGTCACGCGCTCGATGCTGTGCTTCACATCAGCAGCCGTCAGCGGATCGCCGGAGTGAAAGGTCACGTTCGACTTGAGCTTGATGGTATAGGTGAGGCCGTCCTCACTGACGGAATAATCCTCCGCAAGCCTTGGCTGCACAGAACCATCGTCCAGAAGCTGGAACAGGCCCTCATAGACATTGCCATTGAAGGCCTCGCTGATGCCCTGACCGGCACCGGCCGTATTGTCGAGGTTCTGCGGCTCATAGAGCGAGCCGATACGAATGGTGGCGTTCGGGTTTGCCTCCTGCGCCTGGGCACTGCCCAGCACCAGCATCATGGCCGTGGCAACTCCGGCACCCCAGCCAGCCCAACTCTGTCTACGCGTCATCTCATGTCTCCTTCGTGTCTTCCACCCCCGCGACCCGGCCAGAACCGGGCGCCAGACTATGTGGAGGTGAATGTAGTCATTTCCTCCGCGACCCGCGAGGCAAACAGGTTCTACCAGAAGCGGTTTTCGCGCAATCTCATTCTTCACGCAATTATTTGCCGGATAAAGTTTTTACCCGTTGTACGAGGCTTGCATTGAGCGTCATTGCCGCGGCTGCTTCGGCTCCATACATTGAGGCAAACGGGTGCGAACGGAGTCCGCGCCCCCACTCAAGCAAGTGTCGAGCGTGTCATGGTGAATATCGTCAAGAGGTCCAATGTGGTCGAAGCCTTCCTGCCCGGGCAGGGGCAGGGCAATGTAACCGCGCGGTCATCCGGTGCGAGCGTCGATCTTGCAAACGGGGCGCGCGAAAGCGGCATGACGCCACTCGAGCTCATGGATGCGGCCCTTGCAGGCTGCCTTGTGCTGAGCGTGCGGATTGCTGCCCGAAGCTTTGGCTTGCACGAAAGGCTGGCGTCGGTAAAGGTCGATGTGCAGCACGAAAAGGCGCCTGATCAGCCGTCGCGGATTGCCCGGTTCGATTGCGTCTTTGCGATAGACGGCGACTTTTCGGAAGAGGAGCGTCAGAGGCTCATCGATGAGGCGCACCGCATCTGCACCGTGGGCAATACGCTGATGAGCGATGTGGAAATCCGCGACGTGGCAGACATTCCGGCTGACGCCTAGAGGGGTAAGGCTCCGCATGGCGCGGAGCCTCCATGCTTAAACCGTCTTCAGGAACGCTTCAATTCCGGCTTCGGCAACTTCGCGGTCTTGCGCAGGGGTGCCGGAGGACACACCGATGCCGCCAACGACTTCACCGTTGACGATGACCGGAAGGCCGCCGCCAACAACCATCAGACGGCCGCCGATTGCCGAAGCGATGCCGTAGGCAGGAGCGCCAGGCTGGCTCGCGGTGCCGTAATCGTGCGTCGCCTTCTTGGCGCCAGCAGCGGTAAAGGCCTTGTCGATGGCGATCGTGGTGGAGGTCACCTTGCCGCCGTCCATGCGCTCGAACGCAATCAGGTTGCCGCTTTCATCGGTGATGGCGATGCACATCGGGACGCCAATTTCCTTGGCCTTCTCCGCCGCTCCAGCGATGAGAACCCGGGCATCCGCAATGTCCAGTCGCGTAATCTTCAGCATGTAACTTTCCTTCTTACAATGGATCAATGGTCGCGCTTAAGCCGAGCGACTAGCACACTATTTTGCCGAGGTCCCGCACCAGTTTGCGATAATCCCAGCGATGGCGGCGACGAAACGGACGTGATCCTCCGCGTCCACCCATTCATCACGGCTACCGTTCTGGGTGAGGTCGCCGCAAAGCGGCCCGAGTCCGATCGTCGGAATGCCTTTCTGGACGTTCGGCACGCGGATGTCGCTGCCCGTGTGCATCGGGTTGACCAAGGGCTCGCCGCCCGAAACGCCTGCAACCGCTGCAAACGCAGCCTCAACCAGGGGATGGTCGCGCGCGACTTCCGCCCCGGTAGTGCCAGCGTCCCAGATGATCTTCGGCGGGTTGTTGCGCAGCCACTCGTCGGCCTCTGCCGCCTCTCCAACCGCAGCCTCGATCTCGGCACAGACGGAACTCAGCTTTTCGTGCGGCGGGAAGGCAAGCGCTGCGCCGAGCGTGCATGTCTCGGCAATTCGCGAGAGACGCTTCGGATTGCCAGCCTCAATGTAGGACATCATCAGGTTGGTCGAACGGCCAACCTGTGCGTCAAGCGCGGGGTGCTTTACGCGCTCGGCACGTTCGGCGTCGAGCTTCTTCAGCGCGTCCCAGATGACGTAGGCCTTGTCGATGGCATTGATACCCTGATGCGCGAAGGCCGTCTGAAGCGGCTCTGTGGTGGGAGGCTGCTTGCCCTGGATGACAATGCGAAAGTCCACTTCGCCGGAGGTGAAAGCCTTCACCTCCTTCATGCCGACGCCGGATTCGGCCGGGTGGAGGTAGACGGCAGCATCTGCCGTCAGCCCTTCCTGCAAAAGCCGGTGGACGCCACGGGCATGGCGCTTCGACGGCGTATTGGCGATGTGGATGTCGCCCGCAGGCTGAAGCCCGAGCGAACGCAGCAGTTCGATCGCCTGCAGGCCCGCTGCAATGCCGGAAAGATCGTCCGCGATGCCCCAGCCATGCATCCGCTCGTCGACGATCTCTCCAGCAAACGGGTCGTGCTTCCAGCCAGTCTCCGCAGGGATAGGCTCGTTATCCGGGTGGGCGAAGAGGATCAGGCTGCGACCGCCTCCGGTTCCTTTGAGATGGGCGACGACGCTGCGTCGGGGCTGCGGATCAATGGCGATCTCGCCCGCAAATTCCTCAATCAGCTCGACGTCCGCCGGGCTGTAGTCATGCAGGGAAACGGTGCAGCCAAGAGCTTCCGCCGTGCGGGCGAACAGGTCCTTAACGGCATCCTCGCCGTCGCGTGCGCGCCTGATGTATTCGCGCAGCGAACCAAGGATAGCGTCCTTGTCGGCTTCTGCCCGGTTGCGGATGGTCTCGATCACGTCGTGCATGGTTTATCTCTATATGGCGATGGGGGCCGAGCGGCGGCGCAAGAGGCGCATTGCGCTGAAGGTGGTGTAGTCGAGCGGGTCTTCCTCGACCGGAGCGTCGCGCCCGCCGACGAAGAGGGTAACCGGTCCTGAAGCGGAGATGGCCTCGATACGGAACCAGGCCTGGCTTGCAGCCGGATCGGCAACGAGCTCCACCCGCGTCTCATCAAGGCCAAGGCCGGCGAGCGCTGCGGCAGTGACGACGTTGAGGTGGCCGGGGAAATGCAGCGCGATTTCGCGTGCGCTTGCCTCAAGGAAAGGTGTCGCAACCTGCACTGAGGTTACTGGCGCAAATCGCTCGGCTCCCATCTTCTGCCAGCGCTGGAGAGGATAGCCGACGGTGACATTCACGCGGGAAAGACCGTTCTCCCGCCCCGCCGCAAGAAAGCCGATCGAGCCGAGCGCGCCCGCAGGCACCTCGATCCGGCCGGGGCCTCGCTCTGCTGCCTCTCTGAGCAGCGTTTCGGCGGCCGGATCAGCGAAGGCGCCCAGCGACAGCGGAATGATGTCACATCCAGTGGCGAGCAGCTTCGGTGCGCTTGCAGCGAAGGTCGCGGGAGAAGCGCATTCGACTGCAATGCTGGGTCCTGCCGCGATGAACGCATCGAGATCAGTGCAGAGTGTGACGCCTGGAGCGAGGCGGCGGGCTTCCTCAAGCTGGCGCTCGCGAATGAGAAGTGCGGCGAGGCGAGGACCACTTTCGGCCGCAGCAAAGCGCTCGGCCAGCCTCCGGCCAATCGGCCCGAAGCCGATGATGCCGAGAGACTCGCTGCGGGCTGTCAGAGTAACCTGATCCCGCGCGGTCGGCGCGGGATCATATTGGCTGAACGTCATAACGATTTTCCTGCCAAGGGCCTTACGCCGGGCCGGGTCCCTTGATGGCAAAGAGTTCTTCCTCGATGGTCAGAACGCCGTACTTGGCGAAAAGGTCGTCATAGTATCCAGACTTGCGCAAGCTGTTCAGCGCTTCGACTGAAGCATCGGCGAGCTCCTTGCTGGCGAAGGCAAGGCTTGCCGTCTGCGGGAAAAGGCCGGAAACTGCTCGGTAGAATTCACCCTTGTCCTGAAGGAACTGCGCAGTTGCGTCGATCGAAGTCGCGGCATCGACTTGGCCGGCACGCAGCGCCTGGAAGGCCTCGGAGAAATTGTTGAAGACGCGCACTGTGATACCCTGCAGCCCAGCCTCCTTTAACATGGTGTCGACTTCACGGGTGCGCTTCTCCTCGATGCCGCCAAGCTCGACCCCCACGGCGAGGCCTGCCATATCCTCCCACTTCTCAATTTTCTTCGGATTGCCGTTAGGCACGATGAAGCTGATCGCAGCGCGCTCGTAAGGGATCATGTACATGAGCTTCGAGCGCTCTTCGGTCCAGTAGATGCCGGTGTTGATCATGTCCCAGCGTCCGGAAGCGAGGCCCGGCACCATGGTCGCAAACTCAACCTTCACATACTCGGGCGCCAGACCTAGGGCCTTGGCGAGCTCCTTGCCGAGTTCGATGCGCATGCCCTGGACCTCGCCAGCCGAATCCACGAACTGCAGGGGCGGCAACGTCGGGTTGGTCGACATCACGAGTGTGCCTGACTTGATGATCGCTGGAGGCGCAAGCCTAGCCTCGGCAAAGGCGGTGCGTCCCCCCAGGGCGAGGCTTGCACCGGTAGCTGCTGCGCCGAGCAGAACGCTGCGGCGCGTAGGTAACCCTGAGGCGAAGGCAGGCTTCAAAATGTTGTCTGTCATGGTCCTTTTCCCCTCGGGAAGCTTGATTGCTTCTCCGTAAATTATTTGTATTCGTACGGTATACCAGTTATATGCGAACTACAAGGGATAGATGCAGGAGGCGGGTATGGCGCGTACAGGCATGGTGCAGACGGTAACGGGGCTGGTCCCTGCCTCAGGTCTTGGCCAGACGCTGATGCATGAGCACATCCTGTTCGAGCTGACACCTGAAGCGCGACGCGTGAGGCCGGAGGAGGAGGTGGTCATCACGCTGGAAAACGTCTTCGACGTGACCTGGCGGCCGAACGACTTTCCCGGCAATCACCGCATGCAGGATGTCTCCGTTGCGACGCGGGAGGTCGAGCGCTTCCGCAACGCTGGCGGCGGAACGATCGTGGAAATGACCATCGGAGGCCTGAGCCCTGATCCGGAAGGCTTGCGGAAAGTGAGCCTCGCCACTGGTGTGCACATTATTCTCGGAGCCGGGTTTTACACGGAAGCCTATCAGGATCAGACGACACTCGCCCTCTCTGTTGAAGAGCTGACCGAGATCATGACAGCTCAGGTGCTGGAAGGCGCGTGGGGTACCGATGTCCGCTGCGGCATCATCGGTGAGATCGGCTGCTCATGGCCGCTGACGCCGTTCGAGCGCCGCTCGCTACAGGCCGCTGCAAAGACGCAACAGCGAACAGGCGCTTCGATCACCGTCCACCCCGGACGCCATCCGGACGCGCCCTTCGAGATCCTCGATATCCTGGAAGCGGCGGGGGCTGACCTCTCGCGCGTCATCATCGATCACATGGAGCGCACCTTCACCAGCGATGATCAGGTGGTTGCGCTGGCGCGTCGCGGCTGCGTCGTCGAATACGATTTCTTCGGTATCGAGCAATCGCAATACTGGCTTGGCATTGCCGATCTGCCGACCGACTGGATGCGCATCTATGCGATCCGAAGGCTGTTCGAGGAGGGGCTTTCCGACAATGTCGTCGCCTCCCACGACATCTGCACGCGTTCCCGCCTCCAGACCTACGGCGGGCATGGCTACAGCCACATGCTGCGCAACGTCATTCCGTTGATGAAGGATCGCGGCTTCGCCGACAGCGAGATCCACAAGCTGCTGGTGGCGACGCCTGCAAGGCTGCTGGCGTTCGTTTAGCTCATTTCAGTGTTTCACGGAAACGCGGAAATGATCTAAATCTTTGTTTTAGAACAATTCCGGACGGAAAACCGGTTCCCACTTTTCCTGGAATTGCTCTAGCGTCAGTCCGCAATCCCGATGTGCAGCCGTGCGAAGGCGATCAGGCTTTCGATATGGGCTCCGACTGCCTTGAAGCAGGCGTCGGCGTCCTGGCGCTGCAGCGCATCGATGATGGTGAGATGTTCGGCCGAGTCGGGCTTCAGGCGGTCCTGAAGCTGGCCGATCTCGAACAGGCGGGTTGTCGCGCGCAGCTTGCGCAGCACTTCCGCCATGACCTGATTCCCACAGTAATCGATCAGCAGGTTGTGCAGGTTGTCGTCGGAATCCCAGTGCGAATCGATGTGGTAGGTGGTTGCTGCCATCAACTCGTCGATCTCGCGGCGAACCTCGTAGAGCCTGCGTCCGGGGATGAACGGCATCGCCTGCACGCCGGCGTGCGGCTCGATCAGGAGGCGGAGCTTCAGGCTCTGGATATATTCACCGATGTCGACCTGGCGGACGACATAGTTGCGCCCGTCGCCCTTGTAGACCAGACCCTCGCCTTCAAGGCGCTGCAGCGCCTCGCGCAATGGGGTACGCGATACGCCGAGCAGTTCGGCAAGTCGGGCTTCCACGATGACGTGGCCGGCGCCAAGCCTGCGCCTGCGGATCATGTCGGAGACGGCTCGATAGGCCTGAGAAGCCAGCTTGTCGCCCTGTCTCGGGTTCTTGCCGCGATCGGCTCGATTCTCGGTCAAGGTCACGCTCGGTATCCCCCACTGCCCATGACAATCCGTCCTTGGGACTTTTCTTGCCTCGTTTCATCGTTCATAGCAACGGAGCGGTAATTGGATCGGATTGCGAAGCCATGATTGACAGTGTCGTGACGGAGAAGAGCCTCGCCGACGAGACTTACGAAACATTGCTCGAAGAGATTCTCTCGGCCCAGCTTGCCGGCGGCACTGTTGTGCAGGAGCGCCGTCTTGCCGAGCGTCTTGGCGTTTCGCGTTCTCCGATGCGCGACGCGCTCGGCCGTCTGGAAGGGCAGGGGCTTCTGGTCCGCAATGCCAAGGGCGTACTCATTGTGCGCGTGATCACGCTTGCCGATTACCTGAACAGTGTGGCGGTCCGCCTTCTGCTCGAGCCGGCTGCCGCGGCCCTGGCGGCTGAATCGATCGAAGCCGAGGAAGTCGCTCAGCTTGTGGAAATGCTGCAGGCGATCGACGCCGATCCGGATCCGGAACCTGCAACCGTCTGGGGCTTTGACGACTCGCTCCACGATGGAATCGCTATCGCGAGCGGCAACCCCTTCATGGCCGACACCATCAAGCAGATGCGCCGCTACACCACCATCTTCGAGCGGCAGCGCAAGCTCGCGCAACGCAAGCCCGGTCTCTCGGACCATCAGGCGATTCTCGAGGCGCTTGCCGCGCGGGATGCGGAGGCTGCGCGTGCCGCCATGGCGGCCCATCTCGATCAGATCCGCAAGAACGTGCTGGCCACATACTAGGGCAGGCGTTCCCTGTCGGGTGCGCTCCAAAGGCTTTTGTCTCCGCACTTCCCTGGCCGTCACGTGATCTCGCTTGACGGTGAAACTCGCTGGCAGCTCCACGCGGGCTCCCTTTCTGTCACCAATTTTGTTGTTCGTGAGAGCGTGAAAACTGCTTGCAAGGCTTCTCTGCTCTGTGTATAGAATTGGTATACCAAATGAATGCGATTGAAGCAAGCATTCTTAGGCTAAAACCAAGAGCAACAGTCCAGAGGGACAAGAAAAATGTTTCGCAAGATTTCATACGCCGCCGCTGTCGTCCTTGCCTCCAGCACCGCCGTACTGGCGCAGGACTGCACCCCGAAGGTTGCGGACTCCGAGCTGATCAAGTCAGGCACGCTCGTGATGTCGTCCAACCCGACGCTGCCTCCGCTGCAGTTCGTCGACTCGGCAGGTGAGCTCAAGGGCATGCGCGTCGAACTCGGCGCAGAGATCGCCAAGCGTCTTTGCCTGACGCCGGAATACGTTCGCATCGAGTTCTCCGCGATGATCCCGGGTCTCGCAGCTGGCCGTTGGGACATGATCAACACCGGCATCTTCTACACCGAAGAACGCGCCGCCATGATGCAGATGATCCAGTACGAAGCACAGGCGATCAGCGTCTCCGTCGCTTCCGGCAATGACGCGGTGAAGACCAAGGAAGATCTCGCCGGCCTGCGCATCGGCGTTGAGATCGGTGGTTTCGAAGAGACCAAGACGCGCCTGCTCGACGAAGAGCTGAAGGCTGCCGGCAAGGAAGGCCTCAAGATTCAGACGTTCGACAACTTCGCGCTCGCCTACCAGGCTCTCCGTGCTGGCCAGCTCGATGGCGTTGTCTCGATCGACGCCGTTGCCAAGGAATACGACAGCCGTGGCGACTTCCGCCGTGCGGTGAGCGGCCTCTACCCGGCTCCGGTTGCGTTCGCGCTCAAGAGCCCCGCGCTGGCTGACGCTGTTGCCGAAGTTCTGAAGGAAATGAAGGCAGACGGTTCGCTCGTTGCCCTCTTCGACAGCTACGGTCTGCCGATGCCTGAGTCCGACTACTCGGTGAAGGGTCCGGGCCGCTAAGCCAACCGCTTCCGCCAACCTGGATCGTTCCTGACTGATGCGAACGATCCAGTGATCGCTGAACCCGATCGCGGCGCCGGCCCGCCCGGCGCCCATCTCCCCGGCTTGAAAGGCTTTCCCCATGTCGATCTGGAGCTGGTCCGGCTTCTTTGATTATCTCGTCAATCCGTTCATTCTGGGCGGGGTCTTCACTACCATCTGGCTCACCTGCGTATCGTTGATCGCCGGTCTGATCCTTGGCTTCGTGATCGCGCTGATGCGCCGGTCTAAGTTCGCGCCCGTTCGCGGCGTCGCCTGGTTCTATGTCTGGCTCTTCCGGGGAACGCCGCTGCTTGTGCAGCTGATTGTCATTTACACCGCGCTCCCGCAGCTCGGCATCCGCTTCTCGGTGATTGAGGCAGCTCTCCTCGGCCTCGCCCTGAACGAAGCGGCATATCTTGCGGAAATCATCCGCGCCGGCATCGAGGCCGTGCCTGAAGGCCAGTCCCGCGCCGCTCGCGCCCTCGGCATGACCGAGCGCCAGATCATGCGCTACATCGTGATGCCGCAGGCATTCAAGGTCATCATTCCGCCGCTCGGCAACTCGGTCAACGGCCTGCTCAAGACCACTTCGGTCACCTCCGTCATCTCCATGGAAGAACTGCTGCGCCGCACGCAGGTCCTGATCCAGGAGAAGTTCATGGTGCTTGAGCTCTTCGCGGTCGCCGCCATCTATTACCTCGTGCTCACCACGCTATGGGACTTCGTCCAGCGGCGGATCGAGCGGCGCTTCGGCCAGTCGACAGCTCAGGTCGCCGTCCCGCACAAGCGCTAAATTTCAGACAAGGAATACGTCATGTCCAAGAAGTTTCGCGGTGTTTACACCGTGATGATCACCCCGGTTGACGCCGATGGCCGCGCCAACCTCGCTGCTCTCGCCGACTTCACCAACTGGCAGATCGAGCAGGGCATCCATGGCCTGATCCCGCTCGGCTCCACCGGCGAATTCCTGTCGCTCTCCGAAGAAGACTGGGATGCAGTTGCCCGCACCGTGATTGACACGGCTGCTGGTCGCGTTCCTGTCCTGATCGGTACCGGCGCGGAAGACACCCGCGAAGCCGTTCGCTTGAGCAAGAAGGCCGAAGCCTTTGGCGCCGATGGCGTCATGATCATCCCGCCGTTCTATTCGACGCCGACCGACGACGAGCTGGTCCAGCACTACAAGACCATTGCCGAGGCGATCTCGATCCCGATCATGGTCTACAACAACCCGGCAACGTCGAACGTCGACATGAAGCCGGAGCTGCTGGCGCGCATCGCCGAGATCAAGGGCTGCGACTACGTCAAGGAATCGACGCTCGAGGTTTTCCGCATCCGCGACATCATCCGTCTGGCAGGCAAGAACATGACGCCTTTCGGTGGCATCATGGGCTTTGAGTCCTTCGTCATGGGCGCTGAGGGCTGGGTGGCGGTTGCCTCCAACGTGGCTCCCGGACCGATGGCCCGCATCTTCGAACTCGCCGCTGACGAGAAGAAGTATGATGAGGCCAAGGCGCTCTATCTCGAGTGGCTGCCGATCATCAACGCAGTTGGCGGACAGGCTTATGTCGCAGGCTCCAAGTCGCTGCTGACCCACATGGGCTTTGCCGCTGGCAACCCGCTGCCGCCGCGCCTGCCGCTGCCGGCAGAAAAGGATGCCGAGATGAAGGCGCTGGTCGAGCGGTTCAACCTTCGCTACGCCCGCTGATGCAGGACTGAAATGATGCTGGCTCCGACACAACAAAACGCTCAGGCAACGATCTTCGTCGATGGCGTTGCGCATACCGTCGAAGCCGGCCTCTCGATCGCGGCTGCGCTGACGCAGTGTAGCCGCCCCGACTTTTCGACGGATGCCGCGGGCAAGAAGCGCGGCGTTTTCTGCGGCATGGGTGTCTGCCACGACTGCCTCGTGACGGTCGACGGACGCACCAGCCAGCGCGCTTGCATGACGCCGGTTGCCGATGGCATGCACATCGACCGCCAGCAGGCCAAGCCGGATATCGCTTCTGCTGAGGTTGCCGATCTTCGTGCGATACCGGAGACGATCGAGCAGCGCTCGATGGATCTGCTCATCATCGGTTCCGGCCCCGCGGGCCTTTCCGCCGCAATCGCCGCCGCATCCGCCGGCGCTTCCGTCACCATCGTCGACGAGCGTCACTCGGCTGGCGGCCAGTTCTACAAGCAACCGAACACCAGCTCGGCCCGCCGCGAACTAGAAGGCGACCGGCAGGCAAGTGATGGCGCAGCGCTGATTGCCCAGGCGCTGGCGCTTGGCGTCACCATCCTTGGCGGTGTAACCGTCTGGGGGGCTGCGCATGACGAGGATGGGCTTCCGGTCATCGGTTGTCTCGGACCTGATGGCGCTTTCTACTGCCATCCGAAGATGCTCATCATCGGCACCGGTGCATTCGAGCGTCCCGCGCCGATTAAGGGTTGGACGCTCCCCGGCGTCATGACCGCAGGCGCGGCCCAAACGCTTCTGCGCAGCTATGCAACGCTGCCCGGCAAGCGCGTCCTGATCGCGGGCAACGGTCCGCTCAACATTCAGGTCGCCGCCGAAATCGTCAAGGCTGGAGGCACGGTGCTGCAGCTTGTCGAACGTGCCGCCGCCCCTTGGACGCGTCCCGTAGAGTCGGCAGCGCTTCTGCGGCATGACCCGGCGCTCGCCATCAAGGGCATGAAGGAAATTGCCCGTCTCCAGCAGGCTGGTGTGAAGTTCGCCTGGCGGTCGGAAGTCACGGAAATTCACGGTGACGAGCGCGTTCGCTCGGTCACCGTTTCGGGACCGAAGGGCACCGCGACGCTCGAGGTGGACACGGTTCTGCTCGGCGGCGACTTTACCTCATCGAACGAACTTTCGCGGCTTCTGGGCTGCGCCCACAGCGTCCGGGAAGACGGGACCCTGCAGGCCGTCTGCGGTTCTGATGGTGAAAGTTCGCTGAAGCACATTCACATTGTCGGCGAGGCTTCTCGCTTCGGCGGCGCGCATGTCGCCATGGCCGCTGGCAGGCTCGCGGGCCTCGCGATCGCAAGGAAGCTCAGCCTGAAGGCAGAGCCCGACGCGGCGGCCGAGCGCAAGCTTTCCCGCGCCACGGCCTTCCAGGCTGCACTCTGGAAGCTCTTTGCGCCGACCACGCCTGAAACCTCTGTTTCTGACGCCACCATCGCCTGCCGTTGCGAGAGCGTTCTTGCACGAACGCTGAAGGGCACGGCTGATGCGAGCCCGCCCGACATTGCAACCTTGAAGCGTCTTACCCGCGCAGGCATGGGCCGCTGCCAGAGCCGCTATTGCAGCCGTACTCTGACGAAGCTTGCAGGCAAGCCGCTCAACGACACCAACGGTCTGCTTGCGCCGCAGATGCCGCTCCGCCCGATCCCGCTCGCGGCCCTTGCCCTCGAAAAGCCGGAATGGGGTGGCCACAAGCGCGCGCTGCTGCCCGAGCGTCCTCCGCTGCCCCACAAGGATCCGCTTCCGGTGAAGGAAGCTGCGACCGTGGTCATCGGCGGCGGCATTGCCGGACTTTCCACGGCGCTCTTCCTCGCCCGTGCTGGTCAGGATGTCGTCGTGCTCGAACGCGCCTTCCCGGGTGGTCTCGCATCGGGCGGTAATGCCGGCAGCCTTCACGCGCAGCTTCTTTCCTTCGACCATGGCGCCCGCGCAGAAGGCGGCGGCGGTGCTGCA
Source organism: Nitratireductor aestuarii (assembly GCF_014641695.1). Classification (GTDB taxonomy): domain Bacteria; phylum Pseudomonadota; class Alphaproteobacteria; order Rhizobiales; family Rhizobiaceae; genus Chelativorans; species Chelativorans aestuarii. The sequence continues at coordinate 50,122 of NZ_BMIF01000013.1, forward strand.
GCGCAAACCCTGCCGCTCCAGCGCGACTCCATCCTGCTCTGGCAGCAGCTTCAGAACGAGACCGGCAAAGACTTCGAGATGAAGATCACCGGTGGTCTGATGGTTGGCGAGACCGAGGCGCATATGCGCTTCCTCGAGGAAAAGACCAGCGTCGAACGGCAAATGGGCATTGAATGCCATGTCATAGGCAAGGCTGATCTTGAAAAGCTTGAGCCCTCGCTGTCACCGCTGATGATTGGCGGCGCCTACTGCCCATTGGAAGGCAAGATCAATCCCTTGGTTGCAACACCTCATGTGATGGATGCAGCCATTGCAGCCGGTGCCCGCGTCTTCGACCGCACGGAAGTGCTCTCGCTTGAGAAGTCCGGGACGGGTTACACGATCACCACGTCGCGCGGTGTCATCCGCGCCGGCAAGGTTGTGAATGCGGCAGGTGCCTTCGCTTCACGCATCGGCGCGATGCTCGGCCTGAACGTGCCGGTGTTTGGCGCACCGCTGCAGATGATCGTGACGGAAGCGGCGGCCCCGGCGATCTCGCATCTCGTAGCCCATGCGGACCGTCACCTGACGCTGAAACAGGCGACGAACGGCAATTTCATCATCGGCGGCGGCTGGACGGCCGGGCTCGATCCGGTCCACAGCCATCCGCGCCCGATGTTCTCCAGCATTGAAGGTAATGTCTGGGTTGCGCAGCATGTGGTTCCGGGTCTGCGCAAGCTGCATGTCATCCGCACCTGGGCGGCCATGAACATCAATATCGACGGCGCGCCGATCCTCGGCGAGCATCCGGCCATGCCGGGCTTCTTCAATGCCGTCACATCCAACGGTTTCACGCTTGGCCCGATCGTTGGCCAGCTTACAGCAGAACTCATATGCGGCCGCGATCCGGGCCGCGATCTCACGCCCTATTCCATCGGGCGTTTTTAAGGAGAGCGATGATGATCGAAATCAACGGCGTTACCAAATACTACGGCAACTTCGCTGTCCTGAAGAATTGCAGCACAAGCGTTGCGAAGGGTGAAGTTGTCGTTGTGTGCGGACCCTCCGGTTCGGGCAAGTCGACGCTGATCAAGTGCGTCAACGCGCTGGAGCCGATCAGCGAAGGGTCGATCAAGGTCGATGGCATCGAGGTCAACGATCCGAAGACCAACCTGCCGGAACTGCGCACGCTGGTCGGCATGGTGTTCCAGAACTTCGAGCTCTTCCCGCACCTGCGCATAGTTGAAAACATCATGCTGGCGCAGCGCATCGTGCTCGGCCGCAACGAGAGCGCCGCACAGAAGACGGCCATGGCGCTCCTCGATCGCGTCGGCCTTGCCGATCACGCGCACAAGTTCCCGAGCCAGCTTTCGGGTGGTCAGCAGCAGCGCGTTGCGATTGCCCGCGCGCTTGCCATGAACCCGAAGGCGATGCTCTTCGATGAGCCGACCTCCGCGCTCGACCCCGAGATGATCTCGGAAGTGCTGGACGTCATGACCAGCCTTGCCGCTGAAGGCATGACGATGATGATCGTCACCCATGAAATGGGCTTTGCCCGCAAGGTCGCGACTCGCGTAGTCTTCATTGATCAGGGTGAGATCGTCGAGGATCGCCCGACCGAAGAATTCTTCAACAACCGCCACAACCCGCGCACCGAGGCGTTTCTCGGCAAGATCCTGCACCATTGAGGATGACCATGAGCACGTTCGATCTCATCATCAAAGGCGGAACCATCGCAACGGCCTCCGATGTCTATACCGCGGACATCGCCATCAAGGACGGCAAGATCGTCCAGATCGGTACCTCGCTGGATGGTGCCGAGAAGGTGATTGACGCTACCGGCAAGTACGTTCTGCCGGGCGGCATCGACAGCCACGTCCACATCTCCCAGCCCTCGGGCGAGGGGATTTCCATGGCCGACGATTTCGAGACCGGAACGCGCTCGGCACTCTTCGGCGGAAACACGACGGTCCTGCCGTTCTGCCTGCAGGAGAAGGGAACGCCGCTCCGCCAGACGTTGAACGCCTATCACAAGCTGGCCGAGGGCAACCTCTACACCGACGTCAGCTTCCACCTGATCGTCTCCGAGACGAACCCGACGCTGCTTGGTCAGGAACTGCCGGCGCTCGCGGGCGAGGGCTACGCCTCCTTCAAGGTCTTCATGACCTATGAGGGCCTGCGTCTCAACGATGCAGAAATCCTGAAGACGCTGGACGTCGCCCGCTCCACCGGCTCCACGGTGATGATCCACTGCGAGAACGAGGACGCGATCCGTTACCTGATAGAGAAGCACGAGGCTGCCGGCGATGTTGCGCCGCGCGCCCACGCCTCGACCCGTCCGGCCGCCGTGGAGCGCGAGGCAACCCACCGTGCGCTGACGCTTGCCGAGATCGCTGATGTGCCGATCGTCATCGTCCATGTCTCCAACGGTCAGGCGATGGAAGAGATTTCGCGCGCCCGCGCCCGGGGCCTCAAGGTTTTTGGCGAGACCTGCCCGCAGTACCTGATGCTGACGGCAGAAGACCTCGACGGCATGGACTGGGAGGGCGCGAAGTTCGTGTGCTCACCGCCTCCCCGCGACAAGGCTGCGCAGGAAGAATGCTGGCGCGGCATCGAGACGGGTGTGTTCGACCTGTTCTCGTCCGACCATTGCCCGTTCAAGTACGACGATGAACGCGGCAAGAAATTCCCGAAGGGCAAGGAAAGCTTCCGCCACATCCCGAATGGCATTCCGGGCGTGGAGACCCGTATGCCGATCCTGTTCTCGGAAGGCGTCATGAAGGGCCGTATCGACCTTTCGCGCTTCGTCGCACTGACGTCGACCAACCACGCCAAGACCTATGGCCTCTATCCGCAGAAGGGCACGATTTCGATCGGCTCCGACGCGGATATCGCGATCTGGGACCCGAGCGTCAAGCGCACCATCCGTCACGCCGAACTCCACGACGGCGCGGATTACTCGCCGTATGAAGGAATCGAGGTAACCGGTTGGCCTACCACGGTTATCCTGCGCGGCAGCGTCATGGTCAGCGACGGCGAGCTCGTCGGCAAGAAGGGCGACGGCCAGTATCAGACGGCCCGCACCCGCACCCCCAATTCTCTCTGATAACTGGAACTTGACATGAACCTGAAAGTCACCGCCGGCCCGTTCGTCTTCGACGCTGTTTTGGAAACCGAAAAGGCTCCGAAGACCTGCGAGGCGTTTCTGAAGCTCCTGCCTTTCGAAAACAAGATCATCCACGTGCGCTGGTCGGGCGAGGGCGTCTGGGTTCCGCTTGGCGACAACCACTTCAGCGTCGGCTTTGAGAACAACACCAGCCATCCGGCTCCCGGACACTTCATTCTGTATCCGGGTGGTGAGAGCGAGGCAGAAATCCTGCTCGCCTATGGTGGCGTCGACTTCTCCTCGAAGGTTGGCCAGCTCTCCGGCAACCATTTTCTGACGCTCACCTCGAACCTCGACAAGCTCCCCGAGCTTGGCAACAAGGTCCTGTGGGAAGGCGCGCACGACATCAAGTTTGAGCTGGCCTGATCGAGCCCTCGAACGCCTTTGAAAATGCCCCGGAGCACTGTTCCGGGGCATTTTCTTTTGTGGCCTTCTTCCACGACACGTTGCCGCGCAGGTCATCTACCGATTGACCTGCAAGGACGTTTTCCCTACGCCGCGTGAAACTGTGGCCGCCTTAGCACGCCGGGGCGTCCGCTACCTTCTCAGAGATTTGCAATGAACTTATCGTCCATCCGCCGGGAATGGTCCGCCAACCCTGTCCGTGAAATGCTTGCCGGAGCGGTCGCGACCTTCGCGCTCATCCCCGAGGTGATCGCCTTTTCCTTTGTGGCGGGCGTTGATCCGCAGGTTGGGCTCTTCGCATCGTTCATCATCGGCATCGTGATCGCGTTTACGGGCGGAAGGCCTGCAATGATCTCGGCGGCGGCTGGATCGGTGGCGTTGGTCGTTGCTCCGCTAGTCGCGATTCATGGCGTGCAATATCTCTTCGCTGCCGGTCTGCTCGCAGGGCTGATCCAGATCTTATTCGGCGTGCTGGGCCTCAGCGCGCTGATGCGGTTCGTTTCCCAGTCGGTGCGCACGGGCTTCGTCAACGCGCTCGCCCTCCTGATCTTCGCCGCGCAGCTGCCGCATATCATCGGCGGGGATGCGCTGGCCTATGCGATGCTGGCGGCTGGGCTCGTGGTCATCTACCTCGCGCCGCGGATCACGACGGCCATCCCGTCGCCGCTCATCTGCATCCTGCTGCTGACGCTCGTCTCCGTTTTCATGGATCTGCCGGTGAAGACGGTGGCGGATCTTGGTCAGCTGCCCGACGCGTTGCCCATCTTCAGCTGGCCAATGGTGCCGCTCACCTGGGAAACGCTGACCATCATCATCGGACCGGCGCTCGCGATCGCCATGGTCGGGATGCTGGAATCGCTGATGACGGCGAGCGTGGTCGATGACCTCACGGCCACGACGAGTTCCAAGGACCGCGAGTGCACGGGCCTCGGCCTTGCCAACATCGCCTCCAGCCTCTTCGGCGGCATTGCCGGCTGTGGCATGATCGGCCAGACCGTCAGCAACGTGAAATACGGCGGGCGTGGCCGCCTCTCGACGCTTTTCGCCGGCGTGCTGCTGCTGGTCCTCATGGTCATCCTGAAGCCATGGGTCTCGCAGGTCCCAATCGCCGCGCTGGTTGCAATCATGGTGATGGTGTCGATCGACACTTTCGACTGGAAGTCACTGAAGACACTGGTCGTGCATCCAAAGACCTCCAGCATGGTCATGCTGGTGACGGTGCTGGTGACCGTCTTCACCTCCAACCTGGCGGTCGGCGTAGCAGTTGGTGTTCTCTTGAGCGGCGTGTTCTTCACCTTCAAGGTCGCTCGGCTGCTCGACATCGCGACTGAAGTCGACGAGGAGGCGAGGGAGGTGCACTACCGGGTCGCCGGTCAGGTGTTCTTCGCATCCTCCGACGCGTTCATCGACGCGTTCGACATCCAGGCGGCAGAGGAAATGAAGGTCACGATCGACGTGTCAAAGGCGCATTTCTGGGACATTACGGCGGTTGCAGCTCTTGAAAAGGTGGTGCAGCGTTTCCGTGCCCACGGGGTTCCGGCGCAGGTGATCGGGCTCAACGAGGCAAGCGCAAGCCTGATCACCCGGCTTGATGAACAGGCTAGGCTGAAGGAAGTCTAAAACCACCTTCAACCATTCGTGATCGCAGAATGTTTGCCGGCTGGCAGGAATTGCTTTCTGATGGGTCCTCACGCTCACCAGAGGAGGACTGAGAATGAAGCCGATTGTTCTGGCTGCATCTGCCGCACTACTGTTGACTGCCGTACCCGCTGCTTTCGCGCAAAATACCGATATTGGTTTCTTCATCACGAGCGTCGGTCTTGGCGACGGCGCCAATTTGGGCGGCCTCGAAGGGGCGGACGCCCATTGCCAGCAGCTTGCGGAAGAGGCGGGCGCCACGGGAGGTGAGTGGCGGGCTTATCTCAGCGCTGAAGGGGTGAATGCGAAAGACCGGATAGGCTCGGGACCCTGGGCGAATGCGAAGGGTGAGATCATCGCCAACAGTGTTGAAGAGCTGCACAGCGAGCAGAACAATATCACCAAGGCCACAGCCCTTACGGAAAAGGGCGAGCCGGTTTCCGGTCGAGGCGAGACCCCGAACCAGCACGACATTCTCACAGGCTCCAATGCCGACGGCACGTTGGCAGCGGGCCAGACCTGTGGCGACTGGACCCTCAATGGCGAGGGCAGCGCCATGCTCGGGCACCATGACCGTATGGGCCCTGAAACCCTGGCGACCGGTACTTCGTGGAATGCAGCCCATCCATCGCGCGGTTGCGGACAGGAAGCGCTGATCGGCACAGGCGGCAACGGCTACTTCTACTGCTTCAAGGCCAACTGATCCTGCTCTTCCATAGGTAAGACAAAGCCGCCGCGTGGCTGCGCGACGGCTTCCTTGGGGTTAAACGTTTGTAACTGATCAACGCTTGCGGACGAATTCCGTGCGCAGCACCAGCCCCTTGATCGTGTCGTGACGGCAGTCGATCTCTTCGGGGTTCTCGGTCAGCCGGATCGACTTGATCAGGGTGCCCTGTTTCAGCGTCTGACCGGCGCCCTTGACCTTGAGGTCCTTGATCAGGACGACGGAATCCCCGTCAGCGAGAATATTGCCGGAGGCATCCCGAACTTCTGCCGCCTTGGCCCTCTCTGCTGCCACTTCGGAAGCGGGACGCCATTCTCCGGTCGCTTCATCGTAGACGTAGTCGTCGTTCTGATCACTCAACTGCAGTGCCCTTCCTTGGGATTTCTGGAATGCGTTTGTCAGCGCCCTTAGCGCGGATAGCAGCCGAGATCAAACCGCCACGGAATGCCGCGCATTGCCCTTCGCAAGATAAGCGTCGAAATGGGCGGCCGCGATGCGCACCAGAACGCGCGACTCCTCCGGCATCTGGAACAGATCGCCGTTCCGGATGAGCAGCGTGTCGTCCTCACGAGCCAAAGCCTCAGCCTCTTCAACAATCTGCTGGCCGATCGGGCCAAACAGGCTCACGAGCCGCTCTGCCGAGAAGGCGAAGTCGCACATCAGCCGCTCGATCACCCAGGCGCGGGCGCGATCTTCCTCGGTAAAGGCGATGCCGCGGGCGACGGCAAGCCGGCCTTCCTCCACGCAGCTGCTGTAGACATTGATGGCGGGGTTGTTCTGCGCGTAGCCCTGGCGCAGGCGTGAGACGGAGGAGGGGCCGAGGCCGATCAGCGTCTCACAGCCGTCATCCGTATAGCCCTGGAAGTTGCGGCAGAGGCGGCCTTCGCGCGCAACCTGCGCTAGCGAGTCATCAAGCTTGGCGAAGTGATCGAGGCCGATCGCCTCCCAGCCCGCCTCCACGATCAGCCTTGCCGCGAGCTGCTGCTGGGCCAGGCGTTCTTCCGGACCGGGGAGGGCCGCTTCATCGATCATCGTCTGGTGCTTCTTGAACCAGGGCACATGCGCATAACCGAAGAGCGCGATACGGTCCGGCGAGAGCTGTAGCGCTCGCGCAAGCGTCACCTCCAGACCTTTCAGCGTCTGGTGCGGCAGGCCGTAGAGCAGGTCGAGGTTGAGCGAACGGATGCCGCGCGCGCGGACGCCATCCACGACCCTCTTCGTCAGCTCAAAGCCCTGCTCGCGGTTGATGGCCTTCTGCACCTTCGGATCGAAATCCTGAACGCCGAGGCTCGCCCGGGTCATGCCGATTGCAGCGAAGGCATCGAGCCGCGCTTCATCCATGTCGGTCGGGTCGAGTTCGACGCTGATATCCGCGTTAGGCAGGAAGTCGAAAGCGCTGCGCAGCGCCTCATTGAGCGCGACGACATCTTCTGGCTTGAGGATCGTAGGCGATCCCCCGCCGAAATGCAGCGCGCGTACGCGTGCGCCCTTCACTAGGGTGCCGACGGTGGCGATCTCTTGTTTCAGCGACTTCAGGTAGGCGGCAACCGGCTCGTAGCGCAACGTCATCTTGGTGTGACAGGCGCAGAACCAGCATAGGCGGTCGCAGAAGGGAATGTGGATATAGAGGGATATTTCCTCGCCCTCGCGCACCTGACCGAGCCAGCCACGGAACGCCGCGTCATCGATCCGGGTGTGGAAGTGTGGAGCCGTCGGGTAGCTCGTATAGCGTGGTAAGGATGCGGAAAGGCGACCCGTCAAGCCTGCGGGCGCGGCGCCGGTCATCTGTTCACCTGCTCGTTGCATGCAAATCCCCTTTGCTGTCAGCGCCACTTGTGCACCGACAGCCACCCCACGCATTGACAAGGATCAAGGCTGGCCAACGCTCCATCTGCGATAGTATCGGGCATATTGCCCCACCCGATCCGCTTCTTTCGCGGAGGAAGCTCAAAGCATAGAGCTTCGGGGGCGTCTTCATTGACTGCGTGCTCCGAGAGAGGAGGATTCCATGTCCATCGAAGCCCTGCTGCCGCTTGTAACCTATCCTGATCCCGCCGACGCTTCTGTGCCGGCCAATGCGACGAAAATGGTGCAGCTTCTCGGCGCCAGGCTCTACGCGCTTGCAATTGAGGTGCGCGTGCCGGAAGTGTCGAACGCGCTTGCCGGAACGCTGCTCGACCTGTCGAAGGTGATCAAGGATACGGAAGCAGCCAGTCGCAAGCGTGGAGAGGCACTGCTCCGAGCTATCGCGGAAAATGCGCAGTCACTTGGTGTGAAGCATGAAGAGTTGAGCCTCCGCCTGCTAGAGGCAGAGTTCGGCACAGGCGCCATGGTGGCCGCCCGCTACCATGATGTTACGCTGCTTGGCTGGGAGCCAGACAGCCGCTGCGTCAGGACCATTGCCGAAGCGCTCATCTTCGATTCCGGACGTCCCGTCCTCCTGATGCCGAAAACCGTTCCCACGGCAGCCGATCATATCGCGATCGCCTGGGATGGAAGCCGCGTCGCTGCCCGCGCGGTTGCGGACGCGTTCAGGGTATTTGGAAGCGCAAAGTCCGCCTCAGTGATCGTGGTCACGGACGAGAAGGCCATAAAGGACACAACCGCTGCCGATCGGCTCGCCAGCTATCTCGAACGGCGAGGCCTCCAGGCTGAGGCTCATCAGGTGCGCACCAAAGGTCGCCGCATAGGCGATACCTTGCAGGCTGAGGCGAAGGCCATCGAAGCAGATGTACTGGTGATGGGCGCCTACGGCCATTCCCGGCTACGGCAGTTTGTGCTGGGTGGCGCCACCAGCAACATTCTGGACGACCTGCAATTGCCTGTGTTGCTGTCACACTGAGCGCTCGAAGCTGCATACTCTCCGAACCCTCGCGCCAGGGTGCGAGGGTTGTCTATGGTAACCATAGATGGATCGTCAGGCCTCCGACATGCAGACTCCTGTTGGGTACCAGACCCAGCTTTCAAAGAGGAGTATTCAATATGGCTTGGAAATCACCCAAGATCGTTGAAGTGCAGGTGGGCATGGAAATCAACATGTACGCCTGCGCGAAGCGCAAGTAACGCGTTCGCCTGCCGCATCCCTAAAAGGTAAGTCAGCAATGTTGCGAGCTATCGTCTTGGGCGCTGCGGCAGGCGGCGGCGTTCCCCAATGGAACTGCAATTGTGACAATTGCCGTGAGGCGCGAACGAGCCGCTCGCGTCAGGCGACGCAGGCTTCCGTCGCCATCACCTGCGATGACCGGCACTGGTTCCTGATCAACGCCTCACCGGATATCCGCGAGCAGATCAACGCGACGCCGTCACTTCACCCGCAGGGCACAGCCCTTCGGCACAGCCCGATCTCGGGCGTCTTCCTCACCAATGGTGAGGTGGATGCTGTTGCCGGCCTGCTTTCCCTGCGCGAAGGAACGCCGTTCTCCATTTATGCGCATCGCAAGGTGCTCTCGGTGCTCGCCGAAAACAGCATCTTCAACGTGTTGCGACCCGAAACGGTCGCGCGCTACGCCGTTGAGGTGGAAAAAACCTTCGAGCCTCATCTGCCGGACGGAAGACCTTCCGGACTGGAGGTCACGGCCTTCGTCGTTCCCGGCAAGCCCGCCTGGTATCTGGAAGGCACTGAAAGCGCCAGGCCGGAGGAGGAGGGCGATACCATCGCGCTCCACATCAAGGCGCAGGATGGCGGCGAACTGTTCTTCATAGCAGCCTGCGGCGAGATCACTCCGGCACTTGCGAGCCGCCTCGAAGGCGCGCCACTTGTCTTCTTCGACGGAACACTCTGGCGCGACGACGAGATGATTTCAGCCGGCCTAAGCCAGAAGACCGGCCGGCGCATGGGCCACATCTCCATGTCGGGCGAAGACGGCGCCATGGCAGGGCTCTCACGCCTCAAGATCCGGCAGAAGGTTTTCCTGCACATCAACAATTCAAACCCCGTTCTGCGGCCCGGCTCGGACGAGCGCTATCAGGCCGAGGAAGCGGGATGGCAGATCGGCCGAGACGGAATGGAGTTCAGACTATGAACGTTGCACCGGTATTTTCCGACATTGATGATAGCCCGCTGGAAAGCGCGGAGGCGATGGAAGCACGCCTCTTCGAGATCGGTGCGCGGCGCTATCACAACCTGCACCCGTTCCACCGCATGCTGCACAGCGGCAAGCTCAACAAGGGGCAGGTGCAGGCCTGGGCGCTTAACCGGTTCTATTACCAGAGCTCCATCCCCATCAAGGATGCGCATGTTCTCTCGCGGTTCCGCGACCGCAACATCCGGCTCGAATGGCGCAAGCGTATCGAGGATCACGACGGTATTGCGGGTGACGAAGGCGGCATCGAACGCTGGTTCATCCTTACCGACGGGCTGGGACTGGACCGCGCCTATGTGGAATCCACGAAGGGCATTCTGCCGGCCACGCGTTTCGCAGTGGATGCCTATGTTAACTTCGTGGCGCAGCGCTCGCCGCTGGAAGCGATTGCCTCCTCACTAACGGAGCTCTTCGCTCCCACCCTGCACGAAGAGCGCATCGTCGGCATGCTGGAGCACTACGACTTCATCACGCCCGACGTCATGGCCTATTTCAAGCGGCGCATGACCCAGGCTCCCGAAGACGCTCAGTTTGCTCTGAAATATGTGAAGGAGAACGCGCGTAATCCGGAAGAGCGGCAGGCCGTTTGCGATGCCCTGATCTTCAAGACCAATGTGCTCTGGGTGCAGCTCGACGCGCTTTATCACGCCTATGTCAGCGGCCATGTTCCACCCGGCGCTTTCCGTCCGGAGGTGAACGGATGAGTGCTGTCCCAGCCCGCACCCTTCGTCTTGAACTGACCGACGCAAGCCGGCCGAGGCTCGCCCGCCATGCGCGGTTGAAGTTCGACAAGGTGCGCGAGCTTTGGGTGCTGCTGGTACCGGAGCGGGTTCTCGTGCCCGACGAAACAGCGATCGAGATCCTGAACCTCTGCGACGGTGAGCGCAGTATCGAAGATGTCGTGGACTTACTCTCGGAGAAATACGCTGCCGATCGGGAGCTGATCCGCACTGACGTCATCGCCCTCCTGCAGGATCTTGCCGACAAGGGTTACCTGATCAATGCGGCGGAGGAGAAATCATGAGCGATCTGCTTGAGCAGCCGAAGGCCGAAACAAAGCCGCTTTCCGGCGCCGGCAAGAGCTACGGCATCCCGATGTCGGTGCTGGCCGAGATCACGCACCGGTGTCCATTGCAATGTCCCTATTGCTCCAATCCCGTGGAGCTGGATCGCGCAAACGCGGAGCTCACTACCGACGAATGGAAGCGCGTCATTTCCGAAATGGCGGACATGGGCGTGCTGCAGATTCACTTCTCGGGCGGCGAGCCGACCGCGCGGCGGGACCTTGCCGAACTCATCCGCCATGCCACGGAAGTCGGACTCTACTCCAACCTCATCACCTCAGCCGTGCTGCTGACGCGCGACCGCCTTGCCGAGCTCAGCGATGCGGGCCTCTCGCACGTTCAGATCAGCTTTCAGGGCAGCGAAGCTCAGCTTGCTGATCGTGTCGGCGGTTACAGGGGCGGGCATGGAAAGAAGCTCGAAGCCGCCCGCTGGACGCGCGAGCTTGGGCTGCCGCTCACCATCAACGCCGTGATGCACCGGCAGAACCTGCACCAGTTGCCCGAGATTATCGAGATGGCTGTGGCGCTCGATGCCGAGCGGCTGGAGGTCGCCAATGTGCAGTATTACGGCTGGGCGCTGAAGAACCGCGCCGCGTTAATGCCGACCGAGGAACAGGTCGACTGGACGACGCAGATCGTTGAGGAAGCGCGCGAGCGGCTGCACGGCATTCTGGCCATCGACTACGTGATCCCCGATTACTACGCGCTGCAGCCCAAGAAATGCATGGGTGGCTGGGGCCAGCAGTTCTTCAACATCTCGCCCTCCGGCAAGGTGCTGCCCTGCCATGCGGCGGAATCCATCACCGGGCTGCAGTTCGACTCCATCCGCGATCACTCACTGGCCTGGATCTGGGAGAACTCGCCCGCGCTCAACCTCTATCGCGGCACCGACTGGATGCCGGAGCCTTGCCGCAGTTGCGCATTGAAGGAAGAGGATTTCGGCGGCTGCCGCTGCCAGGCCTTCGCGCTGACGGGCAATGCTTCCGCCACGGATCCCGCCTGCAGCTTCTCGCCCTTCCATGAGAAGATTTTCCGCGCGGCAAAGACGGAAGCCGAAGGCTCCGATCAGTTCATCTATCGCAATTTCAAGGGCGGCACGCCGGAAGCCAATCGGTCCTGAAAAGACCGGGCCGCTCCTCAAGTGCTGCCTGCAACGCCGCTTGCGAACCCAGTACGGCGACGTGCTTCTGCTGGGCTTCGATCAGCTCCGCAAGGTGGTGAAGATCGGCTCTCGTAGCTGAGAGAAGGCATTCGCGTCGCTCCTGCCGTCGCACTGGCACATCGCCCGATAGGTGGGAGAACGTCGCCCCCAGGCTGCGGTCGCGCGGAAGCTTTGGGCGGTCCAGTTCCGCGACAGCGCTGATGATGCTCTGGCGGAGTTCCTTGTCTGTGATCGGTTCGCGCAGGAAATCAGGCACTCCGCTGAAGGTATCCACCGTCCGCAGCAGGTGAGGATCGCGGTACGACAGGAACCGAAGGCTGCCGGAAAGAGGAGCAAACCGCGCCAGTGCACCATAGGCTCCACCCTCCATCCGCACGCGGTTCCACAGCCAGGTTCCGGCGATGTGACGGGCAGCCGCGGCGAAGGCGCCACGGCGTTCATCTTGGGGCAGCTTAATGCCCAAGGCCACGAAGTTGACCGGCGTATTGATCGGGATTCCGGTTGAGTTGCTGAGCTCAGGAACCGCCATGGGCTCGACCGCATCGCCTTCCGGCAACTGGCGCAGAGATTGCGCTACGGCCGCACCGCTTGCCTTAGCAAAATGCGGCTCAACGGTCACGCTGCAGACCATGCCCTTCCGTTGGACGAGCGCTCGCCGCAGCTGCTCCAAATTACTCTTCACAGTTTCCCACTCGCTGTCCCTCAAGCCTTGGAGAAACTGCAGCTGGGAGTAACCCTGCAGCAATTCCGCCGTTGCTCCCGCTTCATGCAGAGCAGCGGAGACGGCTAGGTCGGCATACTCATGACCGCGCGGTAGCAGAGAGGCCTGGTGCCGGGCAATTTCGTCTGAGAGCAGTTCCGCGAAGCGGTCGCGGTCGGCGAGCAGCGGGGCGGCCAGCATGTCGGTGACCAGCCCAAGAATGGCGCTCAGCTTCGCCTGCATTCCCCCAAGCCGAAGGAACAACCAGGTGCCGCCTCCGGCAAGAACATGCGTTTCCACGGAAGCGTTGCCGAGCAGGCGGTTCTTTCGGTGGCGAATGCTCTCGCTACCTTCCAGAAGCATCCGGCCAAACAGTGGCGCAAGTGGAAGGAGCGACAGTGGCAGGTGGTCCAGCGGAAAGCCGATCTGGAGGTAGCAGATGCCGTTCGTGGGCTGGGGATGCACCAGAATGCAGGGATCGGATTGCTGCACGATCTCCTGCGGGATGATCGCTTCCTCATGCGGGATCTGGTCGAGGCTGAGGATCGGAACGCTGGAAGAAGTCTCTGCTTCTGAATTGGAGGGCAGAGGTTCCTGCAGCTTTGCCTTTGGTGCACTTGACGGCCGAGGATCAAGCACCACTGTCGCCTGATGCGGGTTGTGGGTGATCAGCGTGCGTATCCGGTCGCGCAGGTATTCGCCTGAAGTTATACGTTGACTGAGAGTCCTAAGCGGCTGATCAAAAATCAGGAATTCGATGGAATCAAACCCTGCGCGCCAAGGGCCCAACACTCGATGCATGAGCGCCAGCTCGGGAGGCAGTCGCCCGCCATCATTCTCGCGAAGACGGAATTCCAGTCGGTGAAGGGCCGTATCGACCAAGTTAGGCTTGAGCTCGGAAAGCGCCCCATCAATCACTTCATCAAAGCGGACCGCCTGCTTTGGCTCTGTGCCAATGAGACCGATGGAGAGTACTGGCTGCAGCGTCTCGCGCGACAGCCCCGTCATCACCCGGCCGCTGAGACCTGCTTTCCGGATCGCATTTTGCAGCAGAGCAGCTTCCCAGCCTGAAAGCAGCTCCGAAAGAAAGTCCTGCTCCAGCGCCTCGACAGCATCACCTGGCGGCGGCAGAACCCATCCGCGCATCACGTGCCCACTTAATCCCGCCATAGCGCGCCTTCGAGGTTGAGGGACGGGTGGCTGAAGAGGCGGACGCTCTGCTGGCGACCGAGGTCCGAAGCCGGCAAGGCGTTGATCCAGAAACGCCAGTGCCTCGGCTACATCAAGATCGCCTGAGAGAAACACGAGCGCGTTGGCGGGATGGTAGTATTGCGCATGGAAGCGTCGCATCGCCTCAAGGGTGAGTTCACGGATCGCGGCCGGATCGCCCCCATGATCGAAGCGGTAAAAGGTGTCCGGAAAGAGTGCCGCCCGTAATTCTCGCACAAGCCGGGCGGCGGGATCGGCATAGACGCCCTTCATCTCGTTGTAGACGACGCCACGTTCCTGGCGGAACGTGCTCTCACGGAGCAGGGGATGAAACACCGCGTCGAAATAGACGTCGAACAGGTTGTAGAAGTCGGCCCGGTTCTGGCTTGCAGCCATGTAGATGGTCCGGTCCGGCAAGGTCGAGGCATTCAGATGCGTCTGCAGCGAGCCCTTGAGCAGTTCCGCAAAGGGTGCGGCGGACGTATAGCGCCTCGATCCGCAGAGCACAGAATGCTCCAGAATATGCCCTACGCCCGTGTCATCCGGAGTCTCGGCGCGGAAGGTGATGCCGAAGCACTTGTTTGCGTCGCCGTTGCTGAGCGCAAGAACCTGCGCTCCGGTTGCCTGGTGAGTGAAGGACCGGGCAACGGACGCGCGCTCCGGGATCTCCAGCTCGCGCTCAGGCCTGAACGCCGAGGCTGTCATGCTCTCATCCGCCGGCGAGAAGCGGCGGTGTTTCCATCATCGGCGGCAGCTTGAGGCTCGCGGAAGCTTCCTGCAGCGCTTCCAGAAAACTCGCATAGGGCTGCGTCCGACGATACTGCGTCGGCACCAGCGCAACGATCTTTCGCGGCGGGAACGACACGCGATAGAGGTTCAGGTCCGCCGTCAGCGTCGAATCCATGATACAGGCCAGCGCTGGCGTCAGGCAGACGCCCATCCCGGCGCGAACGAGTGCCAGCGCATCGCCATAGCCGCGCGTGCTGGCGATCGGACGATTGTCGGGCAGCAGGTCCGCATACCATTCCTGCACGTGTTCGGAGTGGGCGGAGCCGAAGGAAAAACGGATCGACCGGTTGAGCAGCTCCTGTGCCTCTGGCGTCAGTTCATTCGTGTGGACCACCCCTTCCAGCTCCAGCCGCTTTGGAACGGCGAGAACGTAAGGGTCTTCGAGCAGCGGCACCTGCATGAAGCCGGTGCTGGCGCTGGCCACGGCTCCTGCATTGATGAGGCCGATATTCGCCCGCCGTCCATAGAGCATTTCGAGAATGTCCGGCGGCGCGCAGTCGTGGATGTCATATTCCACGTCAGGGAAGAGCTCGTGGTTGCGCGCAATGGCCGGTGGCAGCACGAGGCGCAGCATCGAGCTTAAGCCAGCGATGCGAAGCGTGACGCGGACGCCGTCGCTGAATTCGGCAAGGCCATCTTCCAGTTCCTGCATGTTGCGCAGCACGGATTCCGCCTTGCGCAGGAGGAAATGCCCAGCCTCCGTCAGGATCATCTGGTTTGAGCGGCGCTCGAAGAGCGGGGTGCCGACGGCCGCTTCCAGGCTGGCGATCTGCTGGGAGAGTGTGGGCTGGGAAAGGCCCAGCTGCTTGGCGGCCTTGGTCAGGGTTTCGCTATGCGCGACAGCCCAGAAGATGCGCATGCGCTGCAGCGTGATTTCGCCGTTGCGCCTGCCGGCTTTCCGAAACACTTCCGCGTAGGACATGGACCTCCCTTGGCGCTCCTGACTCGCGCCGCGAACTGTCTCACGTCATTACCATACCCTGCTGTGAATGTGACCCTATGCGAATTATAGATTGAAACTATTGGCAATCCGGTCCTCAAACGCCCTGCGGTGCGTCAGGAGCGCTGTCTGCGATGATCAGCCTCTTGAAAGTGGAAAAAGCCGTAACTAGCTGAAATCGATCTAACAAGAACTGTTGGTCCTTAGGGAGAACGCGACAATGTTCCGTCCTTTGCTGAATGGAGACATCCGGCGAAGCAACATTTCTGAAGCAGGTAAGAACGGGGTTCCGCGGGAGGAATAGGAAAGGCCGGGGAGGGACAGCGGCTTCTTTCATGTGAGAACCCCCTGCAGCGACTGACGCTGCCCTGATCCATTCCCCTAAATTCCGAGAGTCTGGAAGGAAACGTCCCGGAGCCTGAAGATGATCGTCTGCCTGCCACACGGTACGCTGCAGATTTTCGCCGTCTCTAAACAGACCGCCGGCCGTCGTCCGTACGTGGGTCGGCCGATGCCGTGCTGCGGTCATTCAACGAGACCTGAGATGCGATCGCGCTCCCCGCACAAGGGCGCAGCACGCTCCCTAGAACAAGCCCCACCGACTGGTTTTGCGGAGGAATGGTGCCTGCCCGTTACGGGCAGGACCGCTCCTCCGTTTTTTTGCTGACTGTCTTTGTGATGATCAGGGAGAACATGATGAGGACTATCACAAGAACATTGATGGCTGCAGCCCTTGGAGCAACGTTGCTGGCACCGCCCGCGTCGGCGCAGGAGAGTGGCGCCCAGACAGCTGAACTGAGCGGCTTCTGGCTCACCACATCCTGGCCTGAAATGACGATCAAGCCAGGCGAAAACCACTCGGTTTCGCTCTCGCTGCGCAACCAGAACCTTCCGCCGCAGCGCGCCTCCATTGAGGTCACCGGCGTTCCGGAAGGCTGGGAATGGTCGCTCAAGGGGGGTGGTCGCGAGGTCACCGCCGCGATCGTTTCGCCTGACTCGAGTGAGCGGCTGACGCTCGACCTCACCCCGCCGGAAGATGCCGAAACGGACAGGAAGTATCCGATCGAAGTTCGTGCCCGTACCGACAGCGGCACGGTCTCGCTGCCTCTGGTAGTCCGCCTTTCCGAGACGGAACCGGTGACCTCCGGACTGTCGGTGGAGCCTGAACTGCCCGCCCTTCGCGGCAGCGCCCGATCAACCTTCTCCTTCAAGATCCGCGTGAAGAACGAGGGCGCGGAAGACGGCCTGTTCAATCTGGCAGCCAAGGTGCCGAACGGTTTCCATACCCGCTTCAAGAAGGGCTACGGCTCGGAAGAGATCACAAGCGTACCGATCTCCGCCGGCTCTACCGAAACCGTTACGCTGGAGGTGATCCCGTCGCGCAGCGTTTCGGCCGGGCAATATGAGGCCGGCTTCGAGGTTTCGGGCGAGGGGTTGACCGGCACGGCTGACCTCAAGCTCGACGTCACCGGCGAGCCTCAGGTGGCGATCATTGGCCCACAGGAGCGTCTCTCCGGTGAGGCAGTCGCAGGACGCGAGACGAGTTTCACCTTCACGCTGGCGAATTCAGGCTCGGCGCCTGCGCAAGATATTGAGCTCTCCGCTTCCCAGCCGACGGGCTGGAACGTCGAGTTTGAACCCAAGGAAATCGCGCAGATCGCTCCCAATTCGGCAAGTGAGGTGAACGTCAAGATCACCCCTTCCGAGCAGGCGATCACCGGCGACTACATGGTGACCGTCAGGGCGCAGAATGACAACATCTCCGAAAGCGCGCAGTTCCGCGTAACCGTCAAGACATCGACCGTCTGGGGCGCTGCCGGGCTTGCCATTATCGCAGCCGCGGCTCTGATCCTAGGCGGGGCAGTTATGAGGTATGGACGGCGATGAGCGCGGTGGTTCTGGAGGCGAAAGGTCTAGCCAAGCGCTACGGTGACGCGGTCGCCGTGGCGGGCATAGACCTTTCCGTACATGAGCGGGAAGTCATCGGACTGCTCGGCCCCAACGGGGCCGGCAAGACGACGACGATCCTGATGCTGCTGGGGCTGACCGAGGCGACGGAAGGCTCCGTCACCATTCTTGGCAAGGATCCGTTGCGCCAGCCGCTGGCCGTCAAGCGCGAGGTGGGGTACCTGCCGGACGCAGTCGGCTTCTATGACCAGATGACCGGCCGCGAAAACCTCGCTTACACGGCGAGACTTGCCGGCATGAGCCGCGAACTTGCGAAGGAGCGCATCGCCGCTGCCCTCGCTCGCGTGCGTCTGACCGAAGCAGCCGACAAGCCTGTCGCAACCTACTCACGCGGCATGCGCCAGCGCCTCGGCATTGCCGAGCTGCTCATGCGGGACTGCAAGGTTGCCATCCTCGACGAGCCGACGTCCGGTCTCGACCCGCAGTCCACGCAGGAACTGCTGGAACTGATCCTGGAGCTGTCGCAGGGCGGCATGACCATCCTGCTTTCCTCGCACATGCTGGATGTGGTGCAGTCGATCTGCAGCCGCGTGGCGCTCTTCAACAAGGGCCGCATCGGTTTCTTCGGCACGGTGGAGGAACTGGCTGAGCGCATTGGGCGCGGCTCCTTCCTCATCGATGTGGAGGCCGATGGCATCGATCTCGCGCAAATTCTGCAGGGCGAGAACGGTATCACGTCCGTCGTGGATAGCGGCCCCGGCATCTGGCAGGTGGAGGCGGTGAGCGACGTGCGCCCGACGCTGGCACGGCGGATTGTGGAAGCGGGCGGAAATCTCAAGAACATGAACCTCCGCCGCGCCCGCCTTGATGAAGCCTATAACCGTTATTTCAGGGAGTTCGCAAATGCGGCGTGAAGGTTCTCCGTTCACCGGCGTGGGCACCGTGGCGCTGAAGGAGGCGGCAGACCACATGACCAGTGCGCGCATGCACCTGATCATGCTTCTGGTGCTGCTGACCGCCATCGGCTCCGTTTATGGCGCCATCGACCGGATCCGCGACACGACGGCTGAAGATCCGCACCTGTTCCTGAAGCTCTTTACGGTGGCGAGGGAGCCGCTGCCATCCTTCGCGGCTTTCCTGGGCTTCCTGCTTCCGTTGGTGGCGATCGCGCTAGGCTTTGATGCCATCAATGGCGAGTTCAACCGGCGGACGCTTAGCCGCCTGTTGGCGCAGCCCATCTATCGCGATGCGGTGCTGTTCGGAAAGTTCCTCGGCGGTCTGCTTGTCATCGCGATCGCGCTGCTCACCCTCTGGCTGATGATGGTGGGGCTTGGCATCATGTTCCTCGGCCTGCCGCCATCTGCGGCGGACATCGTCCGGGGCGTGGCATGGCTCGCGGTAACACTGGCCTATGCGGGCGTGTGGCTGGCGCTCGCCATCGCCTTCTCGACGGTGGTGCGCTCGCCCGCGACTTCGGCGCTTGCCGCGCTCTCGGTCTGGCTGGTGCTCACGGTGTTCTGGAGCATGATCGCGCCGCTTGTTGCGGGCATCATCGCACCGATCGATCCGTTCGATCCGATGAGCATCGTCAACCGCTTCGAGTGGCAGCAGCTCATCGCGCGGTTCTCGCCGCAGACGCTCTATGGCGAGGTGACTGGTCTGCTGCTTGACCCGCAGGCGCGCTCCGTCGGCCCGGTCTTCGCGCACCAGCTGCGCGGTGCGGTGGTCGGGGCTCCCCTGCCAACCACACAGAGCCTGCTGATCGTGTGGCCGCAGATCGTCAGCCTGGTCGCCGCCATGCTGATCCTGTTCACGCTGACCTATGTCGTCTTCCAGCGACAGGAGGTGAGGGCCTGATCGGCATGATCTGAATATTTTCACGATTTGTTCCCGCTGGGGTCTTGCGCTCCGGCGGGAATCGGGGAACATCTAAGGGCGGCCCTTGTTGTAGGTGGGGAGGTGCCGCATGACACTTGAAGATCAACTGTTCGCCATTGATGAAGGCTTCTGGCTGCGAGGCCGGGACCATTTTCTCGAGCATCTCGACGAGAAAGCGCTGCTTGCTTTTCCGCAGGCTGGCGAAATGCATGGCGTGTTCGATCGCGATCAGGTGGCTGCCACCGCTACACTGGTGAACAGGTGGCGGGAGCTTACCATGGGCGACCGGCAGTTCCTGCATTGCGGAGAAGCCGCCATCATCAGCTACAAGGCAGACGTGACGAGGGCCGACGGCATGCAATATTCCGCGCTCGTCAGCTCCGGTTATTTCCGCCGCGACGACGGCTGGAAGCTGGCTTTCCATCAGCATTCGCCCCTTTAGGCCGGGTTTTTCTGATCGCCGTTTCGGGATAGAGCGTGCCGACCACGGGCAGGTACCTGGCACCATTGCTCAACAGAAACGCTTTGAACGCCGCCATTGCAGGCGACATTGCGCGATCCGCACGGGTAACCGCAAACCATTGGCGCCGGACCGGCAGCCCGACTACATCCAGAATGACCAGCCGTTTTGCCTGAACCTCAGCCTCGATCGTGTGCGCGGAGATGAACGCAATGCCTAGGCCCGCCATAACAGCCTGCTTGATGGTCTCGTTCGAATCCATCTCGAGCCCGAGCGCTTCGACACGGCCCGGAATATCGCTCAGGAAGATCTCGAGCGCACTGCGGGTGCCGGATCCAGGCTCACGGATGAGAAAATTCTCCTGCGCAATGCGGTCTTTCGAAATGTCCTGCACAGGAGCCAGCGGATGATCAGGCGGCGCAATGATGACGAGCGGGTGATCGCCGAAGGCGACGGCCGTTGCCGGCAGGTCCCGCGGCGCACGACCCATGACGGCAATGTCCACCTCATGCGTCCTTAGTTTCTCGATGATTTCGGCGCGGTTTCCCACCAGGAGCTGCACCTGGATGTTGGGGTGCTGCTTCATGAAACCCGCCATCATGCGCGGCGCGAAATATTTTGCCGTTGAGGCGACGCCCAGCCGCAGTGACCCTGCGCGCACACCCTTGATCGCATCGATCTCCTCGGCGAGCTGGCGCAGCCTATCCTCGATCGCACCCGCCGCTTCAATCACCGCCAGCCCAGCGGTGGTCGGTCGCAAACCGTCCCGCAGGCGGTCGAAGAGCTCCAGACCGAGCTCTTCCTCAGCCTGACGGAGCTGGATGGTCACTGCTGGAGGAGTTAGCGCCAACTCCTTGGCAGCACTGACAATTCTGCCGTGGCTGGCTACCACCTGAAGGGTGCGGAGCTGTCGGAGTGTAAGGTTGCGCATGGCATAGCTAAACTAATTTTAGTGCCAACGTAAAGTAATTAAAATGTACTTACCTTTTGTCGTCTGCTTTCCTGACCTGGTTCATCTGAGGAGGAAGCATGATGACCACGACCCTGCAAAGCTTTCTGGCTGATTACGCATCGCGAGGAAACGATGTTCAGCTTGCAGTCGCCGGCACCATTCGCCAGCTCGCGGCCACCGCCGTGAAGGTGAAGGAACTGATCGGAGCAGGTCCGCTTCCGGATGAACTCGGCGCCAGGCGTGGTTCCAATGGAGAAGGCGACGACCAGAAGGGCCTGGACGTAAAGGCTGACGAGATGTTTCTCGCTGCCTGCCGCGAAGCCCGTGTGGCAGCCTATGCTTCTGAAGAGCGGCCGGAAGCACTGCTTCTCGACGAACACGCACCGATTGCCGTCGCCATCGATCCGGTCGACGGATCCTCAAACATCGACACGAACATCTCGATAGGCACCATTTTCTCTCTTCTCCCGACTGCTGGCGTGCCGGGCTCAAATCCGGCCGCACCTTTTCTTCAGGCGGGACATCGTCAGCTTGCTGCGGGCTTTTTCATCTACGGGCCGCAGCTGGCGCTGGCGCTGACACTCGGCAGCGGCACGCATCTTTTCGCCTATTCGCCGGCACACGGCGCGTTCGTTCTCACACCCCGGGCGCCGCAAGTCCCGGAGCGGACGCAGGAATTTGCCATCAACATGTCCAACTACCGGCATTGGGACGAGGGCATCCGCCTCTACGTGGACGATTGCCTGAAGGGCAGGGAAGGTCCGCGCGAGAAGGACTTCAACATGCGCTGGATCGCCTCGATGGTGGCTGAGTGCTACCGCATCCTTACGCGCGGCGGCGTCTATCTCTATCCGGGCGATAAGCGCAGGGGCTATCGGGACGGACGCCTCCGGCTCGTCTATGAGGCAAATCCTGTCGCCTTGCTCATCGAGCAGGCTGGCGGTGCTGCCAGCGACACGCTGAACCGCATCCTCGATCTGGAGCCGGAAAGCCTGCACCAGCGGGTGCCGCTCGTCTTCGGCGCGAGCCGCGAAGTCAATCGCGTCACCCGCTACCTCTCCCAGCCAAGCTCCATCGCGGAGCGCGCGCCGCTATTCAATCGCCGCGGCCTGTTGCGTGCGTGAGGTGAGCCATGTCAGTCCGCCATCCAATCATATCGATCACGGGTTCCTCGGGCGCCGGCACCACGTCGGTCAAGCGGATCTTCGAGCTGATCTTCCGCCGCGAGCAGATCAGGGCCGCCTTCATCGAAGGCGATGCTTTCCATCGCTACAATCGCGAGGACATGAAGAGGAAGGTCGCCGAGGAGGCCGCCCGGGGCAATCCCAACTTTACCCACTTCAACGTCGAGGCGAACGAGCTGCATCTGCTCGAGTCGATCTTCGAGGAGTACGGCCGGCACGGCACAGGGCGCACCCGCACCTATGTCCATGACCAGGAAGAGGCCAGAGACTACGGCATTCAGCCCGGCAATTTCACTCCCTGGCGTGAATTTGAGGAGACGGATTTGCTCTTCTATGAAGGGCTGCACGGTTGCGTGGTCAGCGAGACGCTGAACCTCGCCCGCCATTGCGATCTCAAGATCGGTGTCGCGCCGGTCATAAATCTGGAATGGATCCAGAAGATCCACCGCGATCGCGAGGCACGCGGTTATTCGACGGAAGCGGTGATGGACATGATCCTGCGCCGCATGCCGGACTATGTCCGCTACATCACCCCGCAGTTCACCGAGACGGATATCAACTTCCAGCGCGTGCCGGTGGTGGATACCTCCAATCCGTTCATTGCCCGCTGGATACCGACGCCTGATGAATCGATGCTGGTGATCCGCTTCCGCAACCCGCGCGGCATCGATTTCCCGTACCTGCTGGCGATGATCCACAACTCCTTCATGTCGCGGGCGAATTCCATCGTTGTGCCGGGCAACAAGCTGGATCTGGCGATGCAGCTGATCCTGACCCCGCTCATCCTGCAACTCATAGAGCGCAAGCAGCGCGCGTCCTGAGGAGGAACTGACCATGGCGAAGATCACGTTGCGACAGCTGCTCGACCATGCCGCCGAGCATGGCTACGGCGTCCCAGCCTTCAACATCAACAACATGGAGCAGGGCCTTGCCATCATGGAGGCGGCGAAGGCCTGCGATGCACCAGTCATCCTTCAGGTGTCGCGCGGCGCGCGCAGCTATGCGGGCGACATCATGCTCTCGAAGATGATCGACGCGCTGGTGGAGATGTATCCGTCCATTCCCGTCTGCCTGCATCAGGACCACGGCAATGACGAGGCCACCTGCCTTAGCGCCATCCGCCACGGTTTCACCTCCGTGATGATGGACGGTTCGCTCGCGGCCGACGCGAAGACACCCGCAAGCTATGAATACAATGCTGCGATCACCGAGCGCGTCGCGCGCATGGCCCACTGGGTTGGCGCTTCCGTGGAAGGCGAGCTTGGCGTGCTGGGCTCTCTGGAGACCGGAGGCGGTGAGGCCGAGGACGGCCACGGCGCGGAAGGGGAGCTCTCGCACGACCAACTGCTGACCGATCCGGATCAGGCGGTGGACTTCGTCCGCAGGACGGGCGTCGATGCGCTGGCCATCGCCTGTGGCACCTCGCACGGGGCTTACAAGTTCTCGCGTCGTCCGGACGGCGACATTCTCGCGATGCATGTGATCGAGGAGATCAACCGGAGGCTGCCGAACACGCATCTGGTGATGCACGGCTCTTCCTCGGTGCCGCAGGAACTGCAGGACGTCATCAACCGCTTCGGCGGGCGGATGCCGCAGACCTATGGCGTTCCAGTCGAAGAGATCGAGCGCGGCATCCGCCACGGCGTCCGCAAGGTCAACATTGACACCGACTGCCGCATGGCGATGGCCGGGCAATTCCGCCGTGTCGCGGTGGAAGATCCGGCCGAGTTCGACCCGCGCAAGTTTTTGAAACCTGCAATGGATGCGCTGCGGGAGCTCTGCCGCGACCGTTTCGAGCGCTTCGGCACCGCCGGGCACGCGCCGAAGATCAAGGTCATCTCCATGGACGAGATGGCGAAGCGCTACGCCAGCGGCGAACTCGATCCCCAATCAACCATAGCCAGGGCTGCCTGACGGCACCGGACCGAAGAAAGGAACACGACCATGGCTGAGACCACAACGCTCACCGGCGCCGCACGCTATTCGGCCGGCGTCCTCGAATACAAGAAGATGGGCTACTGGGAACCGGACTATGAGCCCAAGGATACGGACATCATCGCGCTCTTCCGCATCACGCCACAGGAAGGTGTGGACCCGGTCGAGGCGGCGGCAGCCGTTGCCGGTGAATCCTCCACGGCTACCTGGACCGTCGTCTGGACCGATCGGCTGACCGCCTGCGACAAGTACCGCGCCAAAGCCTATCGCGTGGACCCGGTGCCGCACACGCCCGGCCAGTATTTCGCCTACATCGCCTATGATCTCGACCTGTTCGAGCCGAGTTCGATCGCAAACCTGACCGCCTCCATCATCGGCAATGTCTTCGGTTTCAAGGCGCTGAAGGCGCTCAGGCTCGAAGACATGCGCCTGCCAACGGCATACGTCAAAACCTTCCAGGGCCCGGCGACCGGCATCGTCGTGGAGCGCGAGCGTCTGGACAAGTTCGGTCGGCCGCTGCTCGGCGCCACCGTGAAGCCGAAGCTCGGCCTTTCCGGCCGCAACTATGGCCGCGTGGTCTATGAGGCGCTGAAAGGTGGTCTCGATTTCACCAAGGACGACGAGAACATCAACTCACAGCCCTTCATGCACTGGCGCGACCGCTTCCTCTACTGCATGGAGGCCGTCAACAAGGCGCAGGCCGAGACAGGCGAGATAAAGGGCACCTACCTCAATGTTACCGCCGCGACCATGGAGGACATGTACGAGCGCGCCGAATTCGCCAAGGAGCTGGGCTCGGTGATCGTCATGATCGACCTCGTGATCGGCTATACGGCCATTCAGTCGATGGCGAAGTGGGCGCGGAAAAACGACATGGTCCTGCATCTGCACCGCGCCGGTCATTCCACCTACACGCGCCAGAAGAACCACGGCGTCTCTTTCCGCGTCATCGCCAAGTGGATGCGGCTTGCGGGCGTCGACCACATCCATGCGGGCACGGTGGTCGGCAAGCTGGAGGGTGATCCGGCGACGACCAAAGGCTATTACGACGTCTGCCGCGAGGAGTTTAACCCGATGCGGCTCGAAAACGGCATCTTCTTCGACCAGAATTGGGCGTCGCTCAACCGGCTGATGCCGGTGGCTTCCGGCGGCATCCATGCCGGCCAGATGCACCAACTCCTGCACCTGCTCGGCGAAGACGTGGTGCTGCAGTTCGGCGGCGGCACAATTGGTCACCCGATGGGCATTGCGGCGGGTGCAACGGCCAACCGCGTGGCGCTCGAAGCGATGGTGTTCGCGCGCAACGAAGGCCGGGACTATGTCCGCGAAGGGCCTGAGATCCTAGAGGCTGCGGCGCGTCATTGCATGCCGCTGAAGCAGGCGCTCGAGACGTGGAAGGACGTCTCCTTCAACTACGCTTCGACCGATACACCCGACTTCGTGCCCGTTGCGACGGCAGCGGAATGAGCCAACCCGATCTTGGAGAAAACCAATGCGCATCACCCAGGGAGCATTCTCATTCCTGCCCGATCTCACTGACGATCAGATCCGGGCGCAGGTACAGTACTGCATCGACAATGGCTGGGCGGTGAGCCTCGAATTCACCGACGACCCGCATCCCCGCAACACCTACTGGGATATGTGGGGGCACCCGATGTTCGACAATCCTGATGCAGCCGCACTGATGTTCGAGTTGGCGGAGTGCCGGAAGGTGTACGGCGACCGCTACATCCGTGTCGTCGCGTTCGATGCCACTCATGGCTGGGAGTCGGTGAAGCTCTCCTTCATCGTCAACCGTCCTCCTGACGAACCTGGCTTCCAGCTGGAACGGCACGAACGCGGCGGCCGCATGATGGGCTACACGACCCGGTCCTACGCATCGGACAGGCCCGCCGGCCAACGCTATAGCTGACTGTGCAACCCTTCCTCACCATGAGGGCCTTTGGACCTGGAGGATGGGCAACAGGAGACTCCCATGTCTGCAACGGCACTCGCCGAAGAGGCAAACAGCGTTCCGACCTCCGTCGATCTGCGCGCCGAATACGAGGCGTCTGGCGTCGGCGAGGTGCTGGCGGAGCTTGACCGCGATCTGATCGGCCTTGCCCCGGTGAAGAAGCGCATCCGCGAGACGGCGGCGCTGCTTCTGGTGGAGCGTGCCCGCCGCAGCATGGGGCTCGCGCATGAAACGCCGACGCTTCACATGAGCTTCACCGGCAATCCCGGTACCGGAAAAACCACGGTGGCGCTTCGCATGGCGGACCTGCTGCACCGGCTCGGCTATATCCGCAAAGGGCATCTCGTCTCCGTGACGCGCGATGATCTCGTCGGTCAGTACATCGGCCACACCGCGCCCAAGACCAAGGAGGTGCTGAAGCGGGCAATGGGCGGCGTGTTGTTCATCGATGAGGCCTACTACCTTTATCGCCCCGAGAACGAACGCGATTACGGACAGGAGGCGATCGAGATCCTTCTGCAGGTGATGGAAAACCAGCGCGACGATCTGGTGGTGATCCTCGCCGGCTATGCGGCGCGCATGGAGCGCTTCTTCGAGAGCAATCCGGGGTTCCGCTCGCGGATTGCTCACCACATTGACTTCCCTGACTACGACGACCCGGAGCTGCTGCAGATCGGGGTGAAGATGTTGGAGAAGCAGAACTATCGTCTCGATGAGGAAGCCGAGGCGGCGATGCGCGATTACATCTCTCGCCGCCGTCAGCAGCCGCACTTCGCCAATGCGCGCTCCATCCGCAATGCGCTCGACAGGGCGCGCTTGCGTCAGGCAAACCGGCTGTTCGAGACCGCGAGCGGCCCGCTCGATGCTGACGAACTCTCGACCATCCGCGCCGAAGATATCCGCGCCAGCCGCGTTTTCGATGCGGCGGCAGCAGGTTCATAGTCTGGAACAAGACCGGATGGTGGAGGTTTCGTCCACAGCACTAGCCCTTCACCACCACCTCAAACACGAGGAGAGTTTCCATGGCTAACGCCGACAAGAAACACATCGGCAAGGGATCGCAAGGAAAGGGTTCCGGTTCGGGCGCGATGACCGAACTCGACAAGGATACCGTCGGTGAGAACGAGGTCCTGTCGAACCGGGACAAGAAGCAGCATTCGCAGGAACGCGGGCAGGACGGCAACGCGATCAAATCCGAGCAGGGCCAGGACCATGCGGCCAACCGCCGTCCCTGACCGCAGGAGTATTCCATGACCAGCAAGCACCCCAAGACGGAGACACCATCCGACAAGGATCTGCGCGAGAACCCCGGAATTGGCACTTCCAAAGGCACGATCAAGGGCGGCGATATCCTTGATGAGGAAGGCACCGGCGGCGACAATACCTTTGAAGGTGATGTCGAGAACGACGTCACGCAGCAGGGCGGCGTGAACCCCGATCAGACCGGTCGCACCAACAAGTAGTGCTCAGGAGTCCGAGAAGCCGAACGGTGTATCTGTCCTTCTAAAATTGTCCGGCAGCAGCTGACGACCGATCGGCGGCTCGGAACGCGCGGTGCAGGTGATGCGGTGGCAGAGGTGGCAGGCGATGCCGATCGGCGTCGGAGCCACGTTCTGCTGACCATCGCTATAAACCAGACGGTCCGCGTATTTAGCCTCACAGACAAGCGCGACGGAACGCTCGACGCTGAGCGCCCGATAGCTTCCGCCGCCTGAATAGACGGTGCGGGCGACGGAGAAGAAGCGCTGGCCGTCCGGCAGTTCCAGCCATTGTGTCACGATCTGGCGTGGCATCTTGAAGGTCTGATGCACGGTCCAAAGCGGGCACCCGCCGCCGTGGCGGGCGAATGGGAAGGTGCCGCTGTTCAGCCGCTTGGAGACGTTTCCGGCGGCATCGACGCGGATGAAGAAGAAGGGGACGCGCTCCTGACCGGGCTTCTGCAGCGTGGTCAGGCGATGGGCAGTCTGTTCGAAGCTGGTGCCGAACTCGCGCGCCAGTCCCTCGATGTCATAGCGGCGTGTTTCCACCGACTTGGCGAAACGCGCATAGGGCATCAGGATCGCGGCGGCGCAATAGGCTGCGAGCGTTCGTGTGGCGAGGCGACGGGTGTTGTCATTGGGGAAGTTTCCTTCCTCAACAGCCTGGGCGATCTGCGGCTCGAGTTCGAGATAGGCAAGCTGCTGGGCCAGCTGAAAGTTCTGGCTCGCAGCGTCGAGCGTTTCATCGAGCAGCACTGCCTTGCGGTGCCAGTCGAGGCGACGGACGGAGCCAACCATGACGTCCGAGGGGAGGCGGCGGACGATAAGGTTGTGGCGCTTCTTCAGATGGGCGGCGAACCCGCCTTCCTCGCTGATCTTTGCGGCAAGGGTCTCGGATGCCGAGTCGAGCGCGGGAAAGCAGTTCTTGCGGGCGGCGAGGAAATTGCGCACTGCCGCCACTGGGTCGCCGGACGAGCTGGCGCTGGCGCCCGGCCTGTCCTGTCGTTTTTCCGCGAGCGCAAGCTGCTCTTCCTTGTAGGTCGTGTGCAGCCGGATGAAGGCTTCCGCAAAGGTCGGGAAACTGTTTGCCACGTCGCCGAGTTCGGAAGCGGAGATCTCTACGTCCGCAAGAAGAGGGTCGCGAAAGGCGGTGCGGAGCTTCGTCTGCAGTTCCTCCTGCGTGCCTTCGCTCAGGTCAGAGAAGTCGACCTTGTAAGCGCGGGCAAGACGCAGAAGGATCTCGGCGGTCACCGGCCTGTGGTTACGCTCGATCAGTGCCACGTAGGAGGGCGAGATTTCGAGATCCGCCGCCATTTCGGCCTGCGTCAGGCCGAGATCGCGCCGCAGCCGCCTGATCCTTGGTCCAAGGTACGTTACAAAGTCCGCCATGGGAGCACCTTTACATCCTTACAACCTTACAAGCATTGTTTGTAAGGAATGACAAGTGCACAACGAACCGGATTGAGTATCCGGCGGTGGCGGGTAGGTTGCCTTCAACTTTACGGAGGCATTCATGGACTACAGGGCCAGCATTCGCGACCTCGATCAGGTCATCGGAACCAACCAGAACTGGAACGGCATCTCTGCTGAATCCGCAGCACGGATGCAGTTGCAGAACCGTTTCCGCACCGGACTCGACATCGCTCGCTACACCGCCAAGATCATGCGCCGCGACATGGCCGCCTATGATCTCGACCCGGCAAACTACACACAGTCGCTCGGCTGCTGGCACGGCTTCATCGGCCAGCAGAAGATCATCTCGATCAAGAAGCACTTCGGCACCACCAAGGGCCGCTACCTCTACCTCTCAGGCTGGATGGTTGCAGCACTCCGCTCTGAGTTCGGCCCGCTGCCGGACCAGTCGATGCACGAGAAGACGTCCGTTCCAGCGCTGATCGAGGAGCTCTACACGTTCCTGCGCCAGGCCGATGCCCGCGAGCTCGGCATGATGTTCCGGGACCTCGACAATGCACGCTCGGCTGGCGACCAGATCCGCGAACAGCAGATCCTGAACGCCATCGACAACCATGAGACGCACGTCGTTCCGATCATCGCCGACATCGACGCCGGTTTCGGCAATGCCGAAGCGACCTACCTGCTCGCCAAGAAGATGATCGAGGCTGGTGCCTGCGCGCTGCAGATCGAGAACCAGGTTTCCGACGAGAAGCAGTGCGGCCATCAGGACGGCAAGGTCACCGTTCCGCATGAGGACTTCATCGCCAAGATCCGCGCCTGCCGCTATGCCTTCCTCGAGCTCGGCGTTGAAGACGGCATCATCGTTGCCCGCACGGACTCGCTGGGCGCCGGCCTGACCAAGCAGATCGCCTTCAGCAAGGAGCCGGGTGACCTGGGCGATCAGTACAACTCCTTCCTCGATTGCGAGGAGATCACGGATCTGAACAGCGCTAACGGTGATGTCCTCATCAACCGCAATGGCAAGCTAGTCCGCCCGAAGCGCCTGCCGTCGAACCTCTACCAGTTCCGTGAAGGCACGGGCGTGGACCGCGTCGTTCTCGACTGCATCACCTCGCTGCAGAACGGTGCCGACCTGCTCTGGATCGAGACCGAAAAGCCGCATATCGGCCAGATCGCCAGCATGGTCGACCGCATCCGCGAAGTCGTTCCGAACGCGAAGCTCGTCTACAACAACTCGCCGTCCTTCAACTGGACGCTCAACTTCCGCCAGCAGGTGTTTGACGCCTGGCAGGCAGAAGGCAAGGATGTCTCGGCCTATGACCGTGCCCGCCTGATGAGCGCCGACTACGACGAGAGCGAACTGGCTGCCGAGGCTGACGAGCGGATCCGCACCTTCCAGCGCGACGCAGCGCAGCGTGCCGGCATCTTCCATCACCTGATCACGCTGCCGACCTACCATACGGCTGCTCTGTCGACCGACAATCTCGCCAAGGAATACTTCGGTGAGGCTGGCATGCTGGGCTACGTTGCCAATGTTCAGCGCAAGGAGATCCGCCAGGGCATCGCCTGCGTCAAGCATCAGAACATGGCCGGTTCCGACATCGGTGACGATCACAAGGAATACTTTGCCGGTGAAGCAGCGCTCAAGGCTGGCGGCGCTCACAACACCATGAACCAGTTCTCGGCCGCCTGACCCGCCGGGACCAAGGCGAGGGGTATTCCCTAACCTCTCGCCGCCCTATCTGGAGTGCATACCATGACAGAAACCGCTGAAATCCAGAAGCCAAGCGAACCGCAGCGTCCCCGCGCGGTCTTCTCGAACGAAGACTTCAAGCTCCTGCGCACTGCCATCGCGCATTACCTGCAGGAAGCCAAGGACGACCCGAACCTCGGGAAGTATTCAAGCCTCTATCACCGCCTCGGCCGCATCGGCTGAGGCGAGTTTTCTGAGGATAGCCTTCTCCGGGCGATTGCAACCACTGCATTCGCCCGACATCATGCGCAGCCTATGCACCGGCTAGGCCCACGTCTGGGTTACGCCTTTCGGTGATGTTCCCTTACCACCATTAGGATACGTTGAAAGCGCCTCTGCTTCCCGCGAAAATCGTTTCGCCATAACGGAGGGGGGCTTGTTATGCGTCAGATTTCAATCGCGTTTGTGGACGATCATCCGGTCCTGCTTGGAGGACTGGCTCACATCTTTTCCGAAATGCCCGAGTTTGAAGTTGTAGGCACGGGGCGCTGCGCGTCCGATGTCGAACAGATCTCGGAGAAAAATCCCGACATCATTCTCGTGGATCTCAACATGCCGGGCGATGCGTTTTCGGCAATCCGGCGCAGCCATGAAATTTCGCCGCCGACGCATATCATCGTGTTCACGGCCTCCGCCGGTATCGACCACGCCGTCAAGGCGCTGGAGGCGGGGGCAACCGGCTACGTGCTGAAGGGCAGCACGGATGACGAACTTCTGCAGGCGATCGACACCGTCATGGCGGGCGAGACCTTCATCACACCGAGCTTTGCCAGCAAGGTGATCTCGGCGCTGCGCAACACGTCGACGCGAAAGCCGGTGGGGCAGTCAGTCAAGCTCAGCGTGCGCGAAGACCAGATCGTCCGCCTGCTGCTAATGGGGCGCACGAACAAGGAAATCGCTGAACGGCTGAAGATCAGCGAGAAGACGGTCAAGCATTACATGACGCTGCTGATGCAGAAGCTGCATGCGCGCAACCGCGTGGAAGTTGTCCTCGCCGCCCAGGAACTGGGGACATTCGTTGCGCCGCGCGGCGAACCTCAGCGCAGCACATTGCTCAACTAGAGTATCCGTGTTGGTCAAGTCACGGACTGTGCCCATTTTCGGCCATCCCGCAGCAGTGCGTTTGCGAGGATGATCATTTTTCGCATGATGGCCGTGATGGCGACTTTGAACGCTTTTCCGGCTGTCTTGAGCTGATCGTATTTTGCCTTGAGGTCCCGGTTGAACCGGATTGCGACGAGGGCCGGCATATAGAGTGCCCGCCGGACATTGGCCCGGCCGCCGCGAATGAAAGCGCGGCCGGTCCACGTGCCCGACTGCCTTGCAATGGGCGCGAGCCCTGCAAGTGATGCCGCCTGACCGTTGTTGAGCAAACCCAGTTCGGGCATGTCGATCAGGAGCGCGAAGGCGGTGATCGTCGAGACGCCAGGGATCGAGACGAGAATGGCGAAGCGATGCGCCAGTTCAGGATCGGCCTTGATGTGCGTCATGATCTCTGCCTCGATAGCGGCAATCTGGCGCGCGATCTGCCTGAGCTGCTCGCCATTCTGTCGCTTGAGGATGGCCAGGGTCAGGGTCGTCGCCCTGTTCTTGGCCGCCGTGCGGTCCTTGACCAGCGCCTCGCGGGCCATATGCAGGTCTTTGAGATCGCTGAGGATCGGGCTGCATGCCGGTCTGGCCTCGAGCTCAAGCAGTGCGCCCATGCGCGCCAGCATCGCCGCGTCCAGCCGATCGGTCTTGGCCAGCTTGCCGGTGGCTTCGGCAAACCGTCTTGCCTGGCGCGGGTTGACCTTGACCAGTGCAAAGCCTGCGTCTGCCAGCCTGCGCTCGAAGGTCCGGTGATAGGGTCCTGTCGGCTCGTAAATAACGCGGGGATGCGATGCCCCGAGCCATGACAGGAGGGCTGTGTGACCGGCTCGGTCATTGGTGAAGCGGCGGCTAGCACCATCGCTCATGCGATAGGCATCGAGATGGTCTTTTGAGATGTCGACGCCGATGGTATCGTGGGTCATCTTTCGCTCGTCCTCTGCTTGTCATCGGAGCCAAACTCCGTGTATCCGTTCAGGACCAGGGAGAAAGACGAGGGCGATCACACTCTAGTTCGAACCTGAATAGTCCGCGGTTCATCGATCCGACCCTCGCCGCTGAGGGAGGGCCACAACCCTCTCGCAGCGGTTCATATTCGCCCGTTCAGCGAAGAAAGTCATAAGACAAGCGGTTCCAGGAAAAGTGGGAACCGGTTTTCCGTCCGGAACCGCGAGAAAACAAAGAATTAGAGCAGTTCAGAGTTTCTGTAAGTCTGAACTGCTCTAGTTCAGACACTGGATCAAACCTGTTCGCTAACATCTTGATCCGCTTTGCTTATGGGTAGCGGATCACTGGCGGGTGTCGGTGCCACGAGCGGCAGCTCGACCGAAACGATTGTGCCCTGCTCATCGGACTTGATGTTCAATTCGCCCCCGAACGTCGCGACCCGGTTGCGGATGCTGTGCATGCCGAGCTTGGTCCTCACGCTGGTCCCGGTCTCCTCCACGGTCTCCATGATCTGTTCACCGCTGTTGGAGATGGTGAGCAGGATCCGCCCCTTGTTCTCCCGAGCCGAGACGCGCTGGCCTTGGCCACCAGCATGCTTGAAAGAGTTGTTCAGGGACTCCTGAATGATGCGATAGATGCAGATCTTGAGCGCGTTCGACAGGGCTGAGGGCAGGGGGCCGAGATCCACCTCGACGGTGGTTCCGGTGAGGTTTTCATGGCGCTCGGCGGCGTGGCGGATTGCCTCCACAAGCCCGATCTCGCTGATTTCAGGCAGCACAAGCCCGGCTGAAAGTTCGCGCAATTCACGGATGACAGAGGCCGTCAGCTTCTGGATGGACGTCACGACAGCTTGCTCATCCGGGCTCATGTCATTGCGACGCAGCCGCCCCAGTCGCAGCATCAGAAGGCTGAGGAGCTGGATCGGTCCGTCGTGCAGGTCGAGGCCGATGCGGCTGATCAATTCCTCATTGGCAGCATTGGCGTCAAGCCGGGCCTTGTCAGCTTCGACCCGCAGATGCTGGTTCGTCCGGGCAAGGGCGATCGTTTCCTGGAAGCGCTGCTGTAGCGCCGAGCGCTGCCGCTCGATCAGCTGGTTTCCCCGCCGGACGATCAGGTAGAGGAAAGCGAGCATGACGACCGTGGTGAAACAGACGAAGATCCAGGTGCGGAATTCGCTGACGTCCAGCTGTTGATCGAGAACGGTCGCGTTCTCGTAGACCTCACCGACGGCAATGATGTTTCCCGACGCATCGCGGAGTGGCGCATAGACCTCGATAAGCGAAAGGCCGAGCGACTGCTCGTGAGCGCTTTCCTCGCTTTTCATGTCCTCGAATTCGGCGACGACCTCACCGGACGCAGCCCGCGCCACATCGTTCGACGCAAACTGTTTTCCGATGAGCGACTTCGGCTTGTTGACGTAGAGCACGGTGCCGTCGGCACGCCAGAGCTTCAGGGTCACGAAGCTTGTGAGGATTGGCTCGCCCTCCGCGAACAGCGCGTCGAGCTTTTCATGCACCTGTGGCGGCAGTTCTTCGTGTGTATCGAGCTCTCGCAGAATGGGCTCGACGAAAGCCTGCAGGAAGCCGACTGCGGCCGATCCGGACGTTGCAAGAACGCTGCGGGTGATCTGGTGGTTTACCCATGAGCCAAGAACCGCCATGGACACGCACAGGACCACGGCTGCGGCTGCCATGAATTGCATGGAGAGGCTAAGCCCGAAAAGGGTGCCCCTGTCTCTTCCCGTATGCGGCATGAACTGGCCCCACCAACGGGAAGAGACTACTACATGTTATTCACCTCGATAACCTGTTTATTGAGCCGAGGATCTAAATTTCATCAGCGCTCACGGAACGCCTTGCTCAGCTGGTCTGTGATAGGCTTGACGAAGTAGGAGAGGGCCGTGCGCTCGCTTGTCGTGACAAACACCTCCACCGGCATGCCGGGGATGAGCTTGCTTTCGCCAATCTTCTCGATCTCTCCTTCCTTCAGCTCCACATCGCCTTTGTAATAATACTGCCCGGTCGCCTGGTCCCGCGTGGTGGCAGGCGAGACGTGCGAAACGCGGGCGAAGAGTTCCGGCGTCGTGCGCTGGTTGAGCGCGGGCAGGCGGATGCGGGCCGTGCTGCCGACGGCCACCTGATCGATGGAGTTGGGCGGCAGCATTACCTCCACCTTCAGTCGGGCATCGACCGGCACCACCGTGGCGAGCACTTCCGCAGGCGTGATGACACCACCGATGGTGTAAATGTTGAGCTCGTGAACAGTGCCTGCAATCGGTGAACGGATTTCCGTGCGCGACAGTCGGTCGGAGATCGCCATGTGCCGGTCGCGCAGTTCCGAAAGCTTGGTGTCGACCGTGGTCAGCTCCCGCTGCGCTTCCGTGCGGGCCATTTCATCGACGGCCAGGATCTGGAGCCGGATCTCGTTCATCTTGGTGCGGGCGCGCGCGATCGAAGCCTCGATCTCTCCGCGCTCGCCAAGCATCCGCGCGACTTCCCGCTCGATCGAATAGAGCGGCGTGTGCTCCATCAGCTTTTTGCTGACGAGATGCGCAATCTTGGCGCGTTGCTCGTCGACGAGCTTTATTTCGTCGCCCTTTGAGCCCAGCTGGGCTTCCAGTCCCCTGATCTCCTCGGCCACCTGGCTCAGCACCAGCTCGAGCTGCTGCTTCCGGCTCTCGCGGTTCGCCAGATTGCCGTCGAAGAGACGGGTCTCGCCATTGACCAGAAACTGCACATCACGATTGCCGAGATCGAGGCGAGGCGGGAACTCTATCGTGTCGAGCAGGTCGCGCTCGGCAAGAAGGCGGGCGCGGCGCACCGTCAGTTCCAGCATCTGCGCGTCGATGATCGACAGTTCCGCCCGGGTTTGGGTGTCGTCGAGGCGCATCAGCACCTGGCCTTCCTCGACGACGTCGCCCTCGCGGATCAGGATCGCGCTGACGATGCCGCCATCATGATGCTGGATCGCCTTGATCCGCTGGTCGACGGCCACCTGGCCCTGTGCAATCACAGCCCCCGCAAGCTGGGCTGTCGCAGCCCAGCCGCCAGCGCCGCCAACCAGAAGAACTCCAAGCACCGTACCCGCGATCACGCGTGATCCGATGCGAAATGTTTCATTGCCCCTGTTGCGCATAGCAACCTCCCCTAAGCATGCTCGATGATGAAGAAGGCCCGGGTTCCCTCGATCGTCACGACCGTTTCCCAGATCCCGTCATTGTTGAAATCCGCCTCGATGATGGTCTGATTGAGCGCGTCGACGTTGTCGTGGCGGTAGCGTATCGGAATGTCATCGTCGTCGAAGTCGTCGCCATAAATCTCCTCGAACGTGTCCTCATACTTGTCGAGGGCCCGTTCGAAGATGTCGTATTTGGACATCCGCACCCGGTCGCCGACGTCGAAGTCGAGGATTGTGTAGTTGGCCGTCGGCGCTGGTGTCGTCTCCGCGACGACGGCAGGCTCGGTCGTCGGAAGGAACTCGAAGACGTCATCGCCACCGCCGCCGGCCAGCGTGAACTCTCCTTCGCCGGCGACGAAATGATCGTCGCCCGTTCCGCCGACAATGGTTTCGAAATCGGTGAAGGTATCGGTTCCGATCTCTTCGCCGGTAGCAATGCCTTCCGCGAGATCGACAACAATGCCTTCGCTCGTTGCCGAATAGTCGAGGGTATCGAAGCCTGCGCCGCCGTCGTACTGGTCGTCGGCCGCATCGGCTGCTGCAATCACCAGGTCATCACCGGCACCGCCCGCGACGATGTCGCTCCCGTTGCCACCTTTCAGCGTGTCGTTGCCGTCACCGCCGTAGATCAGGTCGTCGCCATCGCCGCCGTCGGCAACATCGTCTCCGGCACCGCCGAAGATCCAGTCATTGCCGTCGCCACCGAAAAGGATGTCGTCTCCGTCGTCGCCGGCCAGGTAGTCGTCGCCCGCCTCTCCGTAGAGCACATCATTTCCGTCCCCGCCGAAGATGATGTCATCGCCATTGCCGCCGAACACCACGTCGTCGCCGGCGCCAGCAACGATATGATCGTCACCGTCGCCGCCATAGATCACGTCGTCACCGGCGCGGGCGTAGATGTTATCGTCGCCGGCGAGACCCATGATGATCTCCCCGCAGTCGGTGCCGACGATATTGTCGTCGGCAACCGTCCCTTGGATCGTGTTGGGCTGGACCTGGATATAGGCAACCTGCTGGAACGAGTATTCGCCGTCGGTGACCTCGTAGCGCAGCACCACGAGGCCCTCGAACCCGGGTTCTGCCTGGAAGGACCATTGCCCGTCCTCCCAGGTCATCGTTCCATGCGATGCTACCACGTTCCGCACGGCCAGCGTGTCCCCGTCAGGGTCGACCGCATTACCGAGGAGGTCGGAAAGACCGATGAGGAAGGGCGCACAACCGCTCAGGTCCCACAGCGTGATTGGTCCGCCGCTGCGGGGTGCGCGGTTGGTGCGGTCCTCCCCGTCTTCCTCATCGTCCCCTCCTCCGGGGGTATCGCCGTCGTCATTATCGTCCGGATCGGGGTTGGTAGGTCCCTCGGGGGCTCCCTGGCCTGGTGTGGTGGGATTGGGGGGCAATCCAGGACCAGTGGGGTTGGAGCCACCCGAGGTAACTGGTGGTATGTTCAGGTGGTCGTTGTCGTTGGCGGCGAGTGCGGCAACGATAAGCGGCCTTGTCGCGAACACGCTTTCCGGATCGATCTCGTAGGCGATCGGCCCGATGATCGGATCGTAGAAGATCCCCGACGGAAACTCCTCGCTCAGCATCGGGACGTGTTCGACCACTTGGCCGGCGCTTCCCTTCGGCTGGACAGGCAGCTCGATGATGTCAGCCGCGATATACCCGCCCATCGGGTCGGCATCGCCCTGGGATTCCTCTGCGTGCTCGTCCTGCGCCACCCGCTCGGGTTCTGAACCGCCGAGGAACGACTTCAGGTAGAGCGCGAAGCTCATCAGGATCATGCCGATCGCGAATGGCGTCTGCGTCTTCCGGTCGAGATCGCTGTGCAGATATTTCTGCCCCGGATCCGTTTCGACCTGTGTCTGCTTTGTACCTTTGACGTTGATGATCATGGCCATTCGCGCGCTTAGCCAGCGGCGCGCTCCCTAACCTTGGTGACGCCAGGTGCGGCTGCAGGAGGCGTGGAGTGCAGCATCGCGGCAAGTATTTCTTCCTTCGGCCCGAAGGCTGACATCTTGCCGTTCTGAACCACCGCCACCAGGTCGACTGCTGCCAGTGCGCTCGGCCGATGTGCGATGACGACGACAATACCGCCGCGGCGCTTCACGCTTTCAATTGCCGTGGTTAGTGCAGCTTCGCCTTCGGCGTCGAGATTGGAGTTTGGTTCGTCGAGCACGACGAGGAACGGGTCGCCATAGAGCGCGCGGGCGAGCCCGATGCGCTGGCGCTGGCCACCGGAGAGCGATGCACCCATGGGTCCGAGCTCGGTCCTGTAACCCTCCGGCAGGCGGACGATCATCTGGTGCACGCCGGCGGCTGCGGCGGCTTTCACGACCGCATGCGGGTCCGGCGCTTCCTCAAGGCGAGCGATGTTTTCCTCGATGGTTGCATCCAGCAGCGCCACTTCCTGCGGCAGGAAGCCGATGTAGGAGCCGAGCTTCGCATCGTTCCACTGGGCGAGATCCGCATCGTCAAGCCGCACGCTGCCGCGCAGCGTTGGCCAGATGCCAGTCAGAGCGCGGGCGAGGGTGGTCTTGCCGCCGCCGCTGGAACCGATGATGCCGAGCGCGTCGCCGGCCTTCAGTTCGAAGGTGACGTCGCTCAGGAGAACGCGGCCGGAGCCCGGAGCAGCCACGGTCACACCTTCCACCTTCAGCGAACAGGTCGGAGCCGGCAATTCGAGCGGCGTGGTCATGGACGCGAGTGCCGCTACCGTCTCCTTCAGGCGACCATAGGCGGAGCGGGCGGCGACGACGCCTTTCCAGTTGCCGATGGCAAGGTCGATCGGCGCGAGCGCCCTTGCCGAAGCAACGGAGGCCGCAATGATCGCACCGGGTGACAACTGGCCCTGGATGGTGAGATACGCGCCGAGGCCCAGCACCGCCGATTGCAGGATCATGCGCAGCACGCGGGAGATCGCGCCGAAGGTGCCGGTCACGTCGTTCGCCCGCGTCTGGAGGGTCAAATGCTCCTCATTGGCGCGGTTGAAGCGGGCGACAGCGCGGCTCGCAAAGCCCATCGCCTTCAGCACCTCGGCATTGCGGGCATTGGAGTCGGCGATCGTGTTGCGTGTCACAACAGCATGATGCGTCGAGCTCTGGAGATTGCGCGTCATCAGCTCGGTAGCGATGGTAAGCAGGGTCAGGACCACGGCGCCACCGATCGCGAGCGCTCCGAGGAGCGGATGCAGCGTGTAGACGAAGAGGATGAAGATTGGCATCCACGGCAGGTCGAAGAGTGCAACCGGTCCCTGTCCGCTAAGGAAGCCGCGCACCGTGTCGACGTCGCGCCCGCGCTCCAGGGCTTCAGCCGTCGAGAAGCCGAAACGGGGCATGTCGACAGCGACCTGATGGGCGAGGGGGGCGACCTGCCGGTCGAGCCGGGCGCCGATCCGCACCAGGATCTGCGAGCGCAGCATATCGAACAGGCCCTGGAAGAAGTAGAGCCCGACAGCCAGTAGCGAAATGGCGAGCAGGGTGGGCATGCTCGCGCTGGTCAGCGCACGATCATAGACCTGCAGCATGTAGAAAGCGCCGGTCAGCGCCAGAATGTTGATGATCCCCGACATGAAGAACAGAAAGACCGCGATAGAACGAAAACCCTTCGTGAGCTTCTCCGCGCTTCTGTTGCTTGAAACCTGCTTCTTGTCCCGTTGACGCATGACACACTCCCCCAGTCATCATTGTTGGGAAAGCCGGGAGCGCTTTTGACGCCCCCGGCCTCCGGTTCGTTAGAGCTCGAAGTCGCTCGAGGTGAGGTTGTGCGATCCCTTGATGGAGATCTTGAAGTCCGCCTCAGCGCCGCCCGACGTGTTGCCCTGGACCACGGTGTAGTCCTGGCCGTCGCGGTTCTCGTGGGTGACCAGAAGCTCGCCATGTGCCCCGGTGAAGGCATCGGAAACCAGCGTGAAGGCCTGGTTGCCGCCGAGCGAAAGGTTCGCATCGATGCCGCTGAGATCGATCTTGTCGCCGGGCTGGAAGCTCAGGAGCGTATCGCCATCGGCATCAGCGGATGACAGGAAGATGAAGGTATCTTCGCCCGCGCCACCGTCCATGACGTTCACCGCAGAGTTGGCGACGATGACGTCATTGCCGATGCCGGTCTTGATGTTCTCAACGTCCCAGAGACTGTCGTTGCCAGTCTGTGCGCTGTTCACCGAGCCCTGGCTGAGATCAGCGAACACGTCTGCCGTGATCGTCCTCATGTCCAGCGTGTCGATGCCCGCGTCGCCGAAGTAGAAGTCATCGCCGTCGTTCTTGGTGGCGAGGAAGGTATCATCGCCGTCACCGCCGAAGATCCGGTCGTCGCCGTCACCGCCCTCGATCATGTCGTTCCCGGCTTCTCCAAACAGAAGATCGTCGCCGTCGTCGCCGAAGATCATGTCCGCGCCGCTTCCACCGGAGATGACGTCATTGCCGCCCTTACCGATCATCACGTCGCGACCACTCGTACCGTTCAAGCTATCTTCACCCGCTACACCAAGAACAACATTCTCGTTGCCCTGATCGTCGCCCGAAGGCCCGGGCACTTCCTCTGCAGGATCTTCTTCCTGGTTGGCGGGAGGCTCGTTCCCGGTCGGCGGCGTCTCGGTGTCGTTGGTGTCGCCACCCTCGTCGCCGTTGGTGTCCGGGTTCTCGTTCTGGCCGGGCGCGCCCTGCTCATCCTCGTTGCCTTCGTCGATGATTTCACCGTCGTTGAGGGCGAGGGAAGCGAGCTGGATCGCCTGCATCACAAGTTCATTGTCCCCGTTGTCCAGCGCAATGTTCGGTATGCCGCTCTGCGTGGAGAAGGTGATCTTGAAGTTGCTGCTGGTGCCGACCAGCGTCATCGTGCCGTCCACGTTCTGCACGACGTCATAGTCGTCTTGCGTCGTGTTCGGAGGCAGGACGATGACATCCTGAGGACGCATCGGGCCGATGATCTTGTCGTTGCCGCCATTGGACCTGAACACCAGGCGGTGTGCCGATGCCAGACCGGAGATGTCGACCGTGTCATCACCCGCTGAACCGATCACCGTCAGCGTGTTGAGACGCAGGCTCGTTTCTTCACCGGATTCCGCGAAGTCGCCGATGAATTCGTAGCGGTCGCCGCCCGCACCGGTACCGTTGAGGACGATTTCCTCGATCTCGGTCAGTTCGGCGATCACCTCAGGCGTGCCCTCGACGCCGTTGGCCACGACCGTGCGTGTGACAACGATTTCGGTGGCTGCACCCCGAAGCACGAGCCCCGGGATGACATCCTGCGCATCTTCAGCCGGATAGAAGCGAAAGATCTCGTAGACAGAGTCGTCGCCGGTGATGACGAACGTATCGCCAGCAATGCCTTCCGATCCGCCATCGACCACGTCCCAGCCTCCGCTTGGCGCCTGCCAGTGGATGACGTCGTCGCCGCTGCCGCCGAAGACTTCATCGTTGCCTGCGCCGCCGAAGATGATGTCGTCGCCGGCCAGACCGTTGATCGTGTCGTTCCCCAATTCGCCGCGGATGGTGTCGCTGGCCGAAGTTCCGGTCAGCGTGTCGTCCTGAGGCGTACCGATGATGTCGGTCTGACCCTCGAGGATGAAGTCGGCCCAGGAAATTGCGTTAGCGCCGGCTCCCGTCACTCCCTCGAGCGTGATCGTGCTCTCACCATCGATCGTAATGACAGTTTCGGTTGCGCCGGTCTGTATTACCACCCTGGTGTCAAAGTTGGCGTCGGTGATACCGAGGCCGCGCAGGTCAATCCTGTCCTGACCACCATTCGGGTTGGCGTCGAAGCCGATGACCCTGTCATGGCCGAAGTCCGGCGTGTCGTACACAAGGATGTCATTTCCGCCGCCACCAGTGATGGTGTCATCCCCTGCGCCGCCCCGGATGATGTCATCACCGGCACCGCCGTTGAGCGTGTCGTTTCCGTCACCACCATCGAGGTAGTCGTTGCCGGCATTGCCGTTCAGCGTGTCGTCTCCGTCACCACCGCTGATATAGTCGTCACCCTCATCGCCGTGGAGCGTATCATTGCCACCACCGCCGTAGAGGCTGTCATTGCCTGCACCACCGCGGATGATGTTGTCCAGCTCATTGCCTGCACCGGTAAAGTCGCCCGTTCCGGTGTAGGTCAGACGCTCGACATTAGCATCGAGATTGTAGCTGTCGATGCTGGCTTCGATCGTGTCCGTGCCACCGCCGGCGAGTTCTACGACGGTATCGCCGTAGTCGTCGACAATGTAGGTGTCGTTACCAGCGCCGCCGACCAGCAGATCCGCGCCTGCACCACCATTGAGCCTATCAGCGCCGTTGTTGCCGAAGAGCATGTCGTCCGCGCTGTCACCCAGCAGGGTCGTTGCACCGGCTCCCTGAGCGTCGGCGAGGATGGTGCTGACACCAGCCTCTGCCCGAAGCGTCAGTACGCCGTTTTCGTCTGCTGCTACGGCTGTGCTGAGGGCAAAGGACCCGCGGAAGACCTCGTCGCCTTCGTCGTCGGCCAGGTAGAGCTGGTAGCCCTTGAAGTCGCCGCCGTCGAAGTTGATCGTCTCGACAGAGTTGCCGTTGAAGTGGCCAACGACACGGATCTCATTGCCGTTGACGTTGATGACCAGGTCGCCGTTGTTGGCTCGACCGAAGTTGAGCGCATCAAGGCTCGCGCCATTGGTCGCGATCTTGATGCGGTCGTTGCCCGAGGAGTCCTCGATCTTGTCGTCGCCATCATTGATGCCAAAGACGTAGAGGTCGTCGTCGGCACCGCCCCGCAGTGTATCGTTGCCCGCGCCACCGATCAGCACGTCATTGCCTTCACCGCCGTTCAGGATGTCATTGCCGTCGAAGCCCATAAGAACATCGTGGATGAGGCCGGTGTCCTCCTGGTCGCCGTTCAGCGTTTCGGTTGCGCCTGTTCCGTTGATCACGTTCATCGTGAGGTCGGTGAACTCGAGCCTTTCGATGTTGCGGACGGTGTCGCGGCCGTCCAGAACCGGCCGTTCCGTTACGCCTTCGATGTTGTCGGTCAGCGGGTCAGTTTCATCCGAGGCAGGCGGGGCGTGTTCGACATAGAGGCTGTCGTCCTTGTTCACGCCGAAGTCGTAGTTCACGCGAACGTCGGTGTAGACAGCCGTATCGATGTCGCCCGCCTTGTTGCCGTCGACGATCTCACGCACGATGGAGAGCTGGCCCGGATTGAGTTCCCCTTCCAGCATCAGGGTGTCGAGGCCCTTGCCGCCGAACTGCGCGACGGCTCCCTCCACGAGCTCGCCATTCACCATGTCAGCTTCGCGGTAGACCTTCTTGCTCATGC
Source organism: Nitratireductor aestuarii (assembly GCF_014641695.1). Taxonomy (GTDB): domain Bacteria; phylum Pseudomonadota; class Alphaproteobacteria; order Rhizobiales; family Rhizobiaceae; genus Chelativorans; species Chelativorans aestuarii. The sequence goes on from NZ_BMIF01000013.1 coordinate 93,378, forward strand.
CGTCGGCGGTATAGACCTGGTCTCCGACGGTGATGCGGATGCGGACGTTCAGCCACTTATCGCCATCGATAATGTCGTTACCGGCGAGGCCCTTGATGCGGTCGCTGCCGCCGCCACCGAGCAGAATGTCGGATGCATCCGCCGTCTCGAAGAGAACCTGCACCGGAACGCCGTCCCGGCCCACTTCGGTGTAGGCAGTCAGGTGCGCGACGATCTTGTCGAGCCCGTCGATGAGGCTCACGTTCTCTTCAAGCAGTGCGTTTGAGTAGGCGTAGAGCGGCATGCCCGGCGCTGGAATTGCGGCCGTACCGGTTGCTTCGACACGCGTGTTCACAGGGACCACGCGACCGGTCAGCGTATCGTTGTGCTTCCAGCCCGACAGGCCTTCGACCAGGTCGAAGCGGTCGCGCAGGATGAAGGCCTCCTGATTGGCGAAAATAGGGATGCCGAGGTCGGAATTTGCCGCGTTCGGATCGTCCTTGTGGATCGCCCAGTCGAAGCCGGACATACCGTTATTGCGCTGGATGCCGCTGCCCTGGAACATGATGTCGTCGCCGGCTTCGGCATCGTAGTCGGTGTCGCCGCCCTGGCCGTTGAGGACGTCATTGCCCTTGATGGTCGAGTTGAACATCAGCTCGGAGTTCTCGCCCGCCAGCGTGTCGAAGCGGTCGCCGCCTTCGATCCAGTCATCACCGGCTTCGCCCAGCAGGAAGTCCATGCCGTCGCCACCCATGATGAAGTCGTCGCCGATGCCACCCCAGACCTGCTTGCCGTCCGGACCTGCGATCAGGAAGTCGTTGCCCTGATTGCCGAAGATGAGAGCAAGGCCACTGCCGCCATGGATGACGTCATTGCCTTCCTCGCCATGCAGGAAGTCCATCTGGCCGATGTCGGTGCCGGCATTGGTGATGATGTCGTCGCCCTTGCCGCCGTGGATATGGTCGACGCCGTAGCCAGCCTCGATGCGATCGTTGCCCTCGCCACCCCAGACCGTGTCGTCACCTTCACCGGCGATGATATGGTCGTCATCATCGGTACCCTGGATGACGACGTGCTCCACACCATCGTAGCGCAGATAATTCCTGTCTTGGGCGTCAACGCCACGCTGGACCATCTTGCCGAGAAGGGCTTCCCAGAAAATGTTCTCGTGCTGCGGATCATCGAGCCCCGTCATGGCCAGCTGCTTGTCGTAATTGACATAGAGCACCCGGTCTGGCGTCGAGAAGATATCTCCCGGTATGGCCGTGCCGGTCTCGCCAATGTCCGTGTTGCGCTGGATCATCTTGGCAAGCGAATTGCCTTCCAGCTCCGAGATCAGGTTCAGACCCTGGACGCGAGACAGGTAATAGAAGCGATCTGCATCCTGCAGCCGTTCCATCTGCATTTCGAAGATGAAGGAGAAAGTGGAGCCCAGCATGCCGCCGAAGTCCATCTTCTTTTCGGCCAGGCCGCCGACCCAAAGATCGACTCTGTTCAGGCCGCCAAGATTGGATGCATAGGCGCCGCTGGCGCCGAGGAACGCGGCACGATCCTCAGCCGAGGGAGCTGTAATGGTGCGGTAATGGCCTGGCGTGTCGTCCGTCGCGGGCACCCACACCTGTTCGTCCGTACCGAAGACTATTGCCATCGCCGCCGCGCGCTTGCCGTCGATCGTGGTTTCAGCCTCGATCAATGCATGCGTGCCATAGGCTGCAATGAAGTTGACGATCGATGCCGGGTTCTTGAGATTGACCGCGAAGTCGATCCAGTTGTCGTACGGCTTGAGCTGGGTATCGCCACCCGCCATCGCCTGGAACTGGGCACGTGCTTCGTTCAGCGTCGGCATACCGGTGTCGCGGCCGCGAGCGATGTTGATGGTTGCCAGGTCGAGCGGTATGCCCAGCAGCTGGTTGCGCAGCGTGTTGGTGACGAATTCGTCAATTTCGTTGCCAAGCTGGCCGCTCATGCCACGGATGATCGCACCCGCAGCCTGTTCGTGCGTCAGCGCCCCGTTGTTGTCATAGCCCACCGGGTTGAGGAACGCTTCGAACAGCGCCATGTCGTCACGTTCGCCATCGGCATACTGGCGCTCTACGTTTTCGTTCAGCATCGAATGGCCGAAGCGATACACCACGTTCGCAAACTCGGCGAAGATGGCCGGATTGATGTCCGGATCCGGCTCGAACAGGAACGCATCGACATCCGGCTGCATCTTGCGCGCGAATTCCTCGAAGACGAGGTGCTGGTACTCCATTTCCGTGACGAAGCGCGCGGCCTGGAAGAGGCGAGCGCCGTCCCAGACGAGATCTTCGAGATCGTCGTCAGCTGGGAGAGCGGTAACCTTCACCAGCAGCCATTCATTAAGGAATGCGAGATCGCCGTCCTCGGCAGCTTCCAGCGCCACCCGCTTCGTTTCGTCCACCATGCGATTGTGCTCGCTGTGGAAGACATGGTGGATCGCGGTCAGGCCGATGTTCTCGTTGCCGCGACCATCGCCGGTCACATAGTGAGCATCGAGAAGCTCGTCGTCGTAGGCAAGGTTGTTGCCCATATTGGTCGGGATAATGTTACCGGCCACATCGTCATCATCAGCAGGAAGCCCAGCTGTAGGCACAGCATTGTGCGCAATATCATCGATGAAGGCATGGCCGGTGCGGAAGGCGTTGACGGCAGCCGGGCTCACGGGACTATCTGGATCGCCTTCGACCAGCACGTCGTCTGCCGTACCGAATATGCCGTCGCCGCCAACGCCCACCACGAGCTGCGGATAGCCGTACGGGCCAGGGATGAAATTGCCGTATTCGTCGGCGGCGATCAGTGGGATGTTACCAACGTCCGTGTCGGAAAGCTCGATGCCGAGCATTTCCCGTGCTTGTTGCTTCACGTCAGCCCAGGTAGCCATGCCATCGGGGTGACCCAGCAGATAACCGGTATCCACCGGCTTGCCGTCAACCAAGGTATACTCGCGCATGAAGACCTGCTTCGATGCGTGCGAGCCATAGGTCTGGTTCTGGTCGACCCAGGGCGTCGTCGTGTTGCGCGCATCCTCACCGGTGCTCGCCCGGGTCAGCACCATGAAATTCGTCTGCGGGCTGGCCGGATTGTAGAGCGGATCGTCTGGCGAGAGCGGAATGTAGACCGTGCCGTTGCCGCCTTTTGCGACCAGGTCGAGGCCGTGGTCGAAGAATTGGCCGAACAGCGTAAACATCGAGTTGTAGGACGCGGAGTCGCCGATATCAGGCGACACGTTCGGCAGCAGGATCGTAACGCCATCCATCTCGATGCCGTGCTGCTCCAGCAACGTGTCCAGGTTGGCCTTTACCGTCGCATAGCTCTGCGAGTTCGGCGATAGATCCTTCAGGGTCTGATAGGCCGATCGAATGTCCTGCAGAGCCGTGGCCTGCGCGGCCCCGGTGACGCCAGCGTGTTCAAGCGCTGCAATGATCGCGGCCGGATTGTCCAGCGTCTGGTCAACGATCAGGTTCGAGATCAGGCGCGGATGGGAGTCGACAACGTCGCCATTGGCACCGTAGTCGTTGTTCAAGGAATAGGGGAACGTACCAGTGCCCTCAACGTAGCTTTGTTCCGTCAGGTACGTGAACTCATAGTCCGCTGCACCCCATTCGCTACGTCCAGGCAAGAGGTTGTTGTAGCTGCCGTCGACCGTGCGCAGGCCATAGGGCAACAGATGAGCCTGCGGCGAGGCGGGCGACTCCGTATCGAAGCCGCCAGCTTCTGCAACGAGCTTGTCCAGATCTTCGCCCGCCGCATGCCGTTCTGCGATCTTGATCTGTTTGAGGATGAACTCCAGATCGTGTTTGACGATATTTACCATTTTCCGCCTCCCGTCTTGGTTTGAAAACCGTGCGCTCTGCTCTGGGGACAGATCGCGCCTTGGGAGACATGATGCTGGGAACGGGGGCGGGGAGATATTTCGGATGGTCCGATAAATCACTTCCCCAGAAGGGCAACAGGCCCAGTTCCGTAGCCTTGGCCTCGACCCCGACTTTGGTCCAGCATCCTCATCCGACTATCGGACGTGCACAGACGCGTAACGTGTTATAATGTGCAATGGGGAAGAGGCGGGGAATTGGATCATGGGGGTTCTCGCATTCACGGTACCGCGCAGACGATGGGCTGACGGCTTCACCCGCATGAGCCAGTCGTCACAGTTCGCGCTCGCCGGCGGCATGGTGATGCTGGCGGCAATGACCGTCGGTGGCCTCATCATCTCCGGCATCATCGCACGCGCCACAATCGACAGCACGGCGACCAGGTCGGCGCTGTTTCTCGACAGCCTGATCTCGCCCGTCGTTCAGGAACTTGCCACGAAGGATGCCCTGGAGCCGGACAGCATCGTCCAGTTGGACGCTCTCTTGAAGAGTGGTCCCATCGCTGAGCGCTTCGTGCACGTGGATCTCTGGCTGCCCACCGGTTCAATTGCCTATTCGACCAGCCGCGAGCTCATGGGCGGCAGCTTCGAGACACCCGACGGCGCTCTTCACGCGCTTTCCGGCAATATAGAGGCGAGATATACGGATCTCGCAGCAGGCGAACACGTGGCCCGCGGGTGGAAGACGCGCTACCTCGAGATCTATGTGCCCATTCGCGAGCATCTCTCTGGCCGGGTTATTGCGGTTGTCGAGGTGCATGAACTGGCGGAGCCTCTCCATGAGAAACTGCTGTGGCTGAGAACGCAGACCTGGATCGTCATGGCCGTGGCGACCTTCCTCATCGGCGCCGCTTTGATCACCATCGTCTGGCACAGCGGCCGATTGCTCGCTGAACATCAGCTCGCCCTGCGAAACCGCCTGAAAGAGATCGAACTCGTTTCCGAACAGAACCGGAAGCTGCGAGACAAGGTGCAGCGTGCCTCGGCGCGCCTTGCCGAGATGAACGAGGCCTATCTCCGCAACGTTGGCGCGGAGCTCCACGATGGGCCGGCGCAGCTTGTGAGCCTTGCCGCCCTGAAGCTGGAACAGATCCGGCGCGCCGATGAACGGGAGAAGCGAGAGGGAATTTTGCGGTCGCTTGAGAGCGTGCTGAAGGAGGCCCTGCATAACATGCGCACCATTGCGCACGGCCTGATGATCCCCGAGATCGCCGGGCTGACGCTCTGCGAGACCATCCGATCGGCTGCGGCGGCGCACGAACGGCGCACCGGAACGGTGGTAACCGTGAACTGCGACGAGATCGGTGGCAATGTTTCGCAAGCCCTGCGCATCTGCGCCTACCGTTTTGTGCAGGAAGGGCTGAACAACGCGTTCCGGCACGCCGGAGCCAACGGTCAGACGGTAACAGGTCGGGTGGACGGCCGCCTGCTGTCGCTCAGGGTCAGCGATGGCGGCTCAGGTTCGTCGGGCCGGTCACGGGGTCGCGGTTTGGGGCTCACAGGTCTGCGCGAGCGGGTAGAAAGCCTCGGCGGCACATTTTCCATGAGCCGCACGGCCTCGGGCACAACCGTAGAAATGACAGTCAATCTGGGTCAGGGGGAAGAGCCATGAGTGAGCGCGTCAGAGTTGTTGTCGTGGACGATCATCCATTGTTCAGGTCGGGCGTCGTGCAGGCCCTGGAGCTGGACGAGGGGATCGAGGTGGTTGCTGAAGGAGGTTCGGCAAGCGAGGCGATTGAGCTTGCGGAAAAGCACCACCCGGATGTGATGCTGCTCGACATTTCCTTGCCCGGCGGAGACGGGATTGCAGCCGCCACCGCCATTGCCGTGAAGGAAGAGGCTCCCCGCATCCTGATGCTGACCGTGTCGGGCGAAACCACCGACGTGATGCGCGCGGTCGATGCGGGTGCTGCCGGCTACGTGCTGAAGGGCATCAACGCGACCGATCTGATCCACGCGGTCAAGAGCGTGGCGGCGGGCGAGACCTTCATGTCACCGAACCTGAGCTTCAACCTGCTCACCGCGCTGGGCAAGGCTAGCAAACCTGATCCCTTGGCGACACTTACCCCGCAGGAACGCCGTATCCTGCAGATGGTCGCGACGGGCCTCGGCAATCGCGAGATCGGCGTACATCTCGGCGTCGGCGAGAAGACCGTGAAATTCCACGTCACCAACCTCTTCCGGAAGCTGAACGTCCGCAACCGTGTCGAGGCCGCGCTGATCCTTGCAGAACGCGGGCAGGATAGGGGCATGGCGAAGGCGCGCGGGGCGATCGATGGGCGGAATGCCGCTTAGCTATGCTTTGGTAGCCTGAGCGTTCCGGATCGCTTCCCATACGCGGCTGGGCGTTGCGGGCATGTCGAAGTGGCGGACGCCGACCTGCGCGAGCGCGTTGTTGACGGCATTCATGGCTGCAGCAATTCCACCCACGGTGCCAGCCTCGCCTACACCCTTGACGCCGAGCGGGTTGAGTTCCGTCGGCGTTTCGAGGTTGTCGCTCTCGATCATGGGAAGATCGTCGGCGCGCGGCATGGCGTAGTCCATGAACGAGCCGCTCACCAGCTGGCCGTCACTGCCGAAGCGGATTTCCTCCATCAGCACCTGTCCGAGACCCTGCGCAACGCCGCCGTGGATCTGTCCCTCGACGAGAAGGGGGTTCAAAACCCGGCCCACATCCTCGACGCTGACATAGCGTATCACTTCCGTCCGTCCAGTCTCGGGATCGATCTCGACCTCGCAGACATGACAGCCGTTCGGGAAGGTCGCATGGGGCGGTACGAATTCGCCGGCGGCGGACAGTCCTGCCTCATCCTCTGCGCGTTGTTCGGCAATCGCCGCCACATCGGCAAGGCTGATCTGGCGATCCGACCCGACAATGCGGAAGCTTCCGTTCACATATTCGATGTCGAATGCAGCCGCCTCAAGCTCTTCGGCCGCGATTTCGCGACCCTTCTCCAGGAGCGCATCCACGCCGACGACGATCGCCGAGCCTCCAACCGTCAGCGCGGCGGAACCGCCGCTGCCCTTGCCATTGTCCATGGCATCGGTGTCGCCCTGCACGTAGCGGACCTTTTCAAGCGGCAGGCCAAGGCGCTCCGCAACAAGGCTCGACAGCGCGGTGTCGAGTCCCTGGCCGACCGACATTGCGCCCGCGTAGAGCGTCACTGTACCGTCGGCGTGGGCGCGGATGGTGGCAAAGTCCTTGCCCGGTTTGGCGTAGGGGCCTGCCGCCACTTCAATCGGATTGGCAATGCCGAGGCCGCGCAACTTGCCCCGCTCCCGCGCTTGCCTCTGACGAGCAGGAAAGCCTTCATATTCAGCCATTTCCAGAGCCCGATTCATGTTGCGCTCGAACTCTCCGCAGTCGTAGCGGAAGAGGAACGGCGTCTGGTAGGGCATGGCTTCAGGCGGGATCAGGTTGCGCCGCCGCAGCTCCGCCGGGTCGATGCCCATGTCCTGTGCGGCAATGTCGATGATGCGCTCGATGACATAGGTCGCATCGGGACGCCCCGCTCCGCGGTAGGGTGCGGTGGGTGGTGTGTTGGTAAAGTAGGCGGTAGCTTCGCCGACGATATAGGGTGTCGTGTAGACGCCCGCGATACCGCCGAAGTTGAGGACCGGTGCCGCCGAGCGTCCGGAAAGATAGGCCCCGACATTGATGTCGTAGCGGACATGGAAGGCGGTAAAGCGGCCATCCGCGTCGAGACCCAGTTCCGCATCGACGTAGACGTCGCGACCCTGCTCATCGGAGAGAAAGGTTTCGCTCCGCGTGGCGGTCCAGCGGACGGGACGGTTGAGCCGACGCGCTGCCCAGAACACCATCGCTTCCTCACGCAGAAACGCCGACTTCATGCCGAAGGAACCACCAACGTCTCCGATAAGGACGCGGACATCATCGCGGCCGAGCCCAAATACCTCGCAGAGGTTGGCGCGAAGGGCGTGCGGGTTCTGGTGGCTGAGCTGCAGGACGGACTTGCCGTTCTCATCGACATAGGCAAGCGCCGACCGCGGCTCCATCGGCATCGCCGAGACGCGGGTGATATGGGTGCTGAGCCGTGCGACATGATGCGACGAGGCGAGAGCCTTGGCGGTGCCCTCTACGTCGCCCGCGCGCCAATGGAAAGCCTCGTTTGCTGGGCGGTCATCCCAGAGGAGCGCGGCACCTTCTGCGCCCGCGTCCGCCGGTGTGAGCACTGCGGGTATGTCGTCATAGTCGATCGTGACGAGTTCAATCGCGTCCTGCGCGATGGCAGACGACTCGGCGAGCACCATGGCCACGGGTTCGGCCAGGAAGCGTATCCTGTCACGAGCGAGCAGGGGCCGCGGCGTGGCTTTCGTCGGGCTGCCGTCGATGTTGTGAATACCGATCGGGACGGAAAAATCGGGAATGCCGTCGGTGGCAAGATCTTCGGCCGTCAGAACCGCAACAACACCGGGGACTTCGAGCGCAGCCGACACATCGACAGAGAGGATCTTCGCGGAAGCGACGGGTGCCCGTGCGAACGCAGTCCAGAGCGCCCCCTCGCGATGCACGTCATCGGTATACTGACCCCGACCGGAGACAAAGCGGTCATCTTCACGCCGCCTGACGGATTTTCCAAAGGTGATCTCGTTCACGGATAGCTCTTCGTGGCGATGATGCGGGAGAATGGTGATGCGACTATACAAACTATTCAGGCAGTCACAACCGCCAAGCGATGCTGATTCCGCCCCATCATTCTCCCGCTTCGCCAGCCGGAACGGCGGGAGCACGGCACTTGGAATGCGGCGCCGGGGCGATAGTCTCGGTCCAAGGCAACGTTGACGATTGGATGAACATGCGGCGCTACTTCGAAGATTTTAGCCTCGGCGAAACGTGGACGAGCAAACCCGTCACCCTGACGGAAGAAGATATCATCACCTACGCACGCCACTACGATCCGCAGCCGATCCACACGGATCCGGAGAAGGCAGCGGCCGGCCGGTTTGGCTCCGTGATTGCCAGCGGCTGGCAGATCGCCGCGCTTTCCATGAAGCTCTTCGTGGAATCAGGCGGCTATGGCGAGACGCCCATGGTGGGGCTCGGCATCGACACCCTGCGCTGGCGACGCCCGGTTCGTCCTGGCGACACGCTGCAAGTCACCCGCGAGGTCGTGGAGCTTGACCGCCACAAGACGAGGCCGGAGTTCGGTATCGTCAAGACCCAGGTGACGATGACAAACCAGGATGGCGAGACCGTCATGACACTGATGTCGCTGGGGCAGGTTCCCTGTCGCCCGATCTGAGTTTTTGGTTTTCGCGGTTCCGGACGGAAAACTGGTTTCCAGTTTTCCTGGAACTGCTTTAGGTGAACGAGTCCTTGATCCGGGCGAGGTCGCGGGTGATCTCGGCCGAGGTCGATTTCAAGGATGGCACGTAGCGCTCACAGGCTTCGGGCTCGGAAAAGGCTGAGGTGAAATAGGTGAGCCCCAGGCTCGCCACCACCCGGCCGTTCTCGTTCATGATCGGCACGGCGATGGTGTTGGAGTTGCGCGGTTCCACATGCCGCACGCGTGAGGCGAAGCCCTGGGCCTGCACCTTCTTCACAAGCTGCTCCAACCGCGCCGGATCATGCGCCAGCATGTTTTCCGGATCGTCCGAATGCCGTAGCATCTCGATGATCAGGTCGAACTCCTCCCTCGGCGTGAAGGCCAGATAGGCGAGCCCCATGCCGCGCGTCAGCAGGCCGAGGCGCATGTTGATCGTCTTGTGGAACGGCGACATGGAGCTGTCCGGCACCGTGCTGAAGCGCACCACCACAGCGTCGCGGTCGAGCAGCGAAATCGAGACCGGCCACTGGTACTTGCGCGTCAGCGCCACTGCCCAGGGCCGGCCGGCTTCGACCACCATAGGTTCCTTGTGAAAGCCCGAGCTCAGCGATCCGACCAGCGCACTCACCTGGTATCCGCCGACTCGCGGATCGCTTTCGACAAAGCCCAGGCTCTCAAGCGTCTGCAGGATGCGGACAAGCGTCGGCTTTGGCAGTCTGGTTCGGGCATGCAGATGAGCGATGGATGAGTATGGCTGCATATTCATTTCCTGCAGCACGAGCATTGCCCGTTCAATGGCACGAATTCCCACGTGGACCCTCCCTCTTGGACCCTCCTGTTCCGTTGCGCGAAACGCCATGATCCTTACGTTGGCTACCAAAACTGTCAAGCTCTATGGTCCTCCTCACCAAACACGGAGGAATTTTGCATGGCTTCGGGCACGTACCGGCAAGAGGCGCGAGAGCTTATCGACACGATCGATGATGAGGTAGCCAATGCGCTTCTGAAAGGCGCTCTGGACCTACACGTCCATTCTGGCCCATCAACGATGCCGCGCCAGGTGGACCATTTCCAGGCCACGGAAGAGGCGGCGGCAGCGGGCATGCGAGCCCTGCTGTTCAAGGACCATCACTATTCGGTCGCGCCCTTCATCCCGATCATGGATCGCGTGCTGGGCCACCTCGGCGTCGCCATGTACAGCGGCCTTGTGCTCAACAATACCGTCGGCGGGCTGAACCCGTTCGTGGTGGACGCGCAGCTCAAGATGGGCGCCAAGCTGATCTGGATGCCGACGGCTCAATCGGCCAATCACATCCGCAGTTCGCACGGCAAGACCCGCCTTGCGTCCAACGTCAAGCTGAAGCCTGCGCCCGGCATCACGGTCATCGATGCTTACGGCAACCTCTTGGATGAGGTGAAGGAGATCCTCGATCTGATCGCGGGATCCGACGCGATCCTGTCGTCCGGTCACCTGCATGTTTCCGAGATCTGGACGCTGTTCGAGGAAGCAAAGAAGCGCGGCGTGAAGCGGCTGCTGATCAACCACCCGATGTATGGCCTGCACTTCACCTATGACGATATCGCGGGGCTTGCCGACCTTGGCGCGCTGGTTGAACAGTCGGCCTGCCTCTACATCGACTCGCGCTTCAATGTCTTTTCTCCGCAGGAACTCAAGGAGCATATCCTTGCCGCCGGTGTGGAGCGTTCCTCCATCGGTTCGGACCTCGGTCAGGTGGACAATCCCACGCCGGTCGAAGGCATGCGGCAGGCTATCAAGCTCTGCCTTGCCCTCGGCTTCACCGAGGATGAAGTGCGCCTGATGGTGCGCGACAACCCGGCAAGGCTGGTGGGTCTGCCCGTCGAGTGAGGGGTAGACTGCGTTGTCGGCGCTGACGTCGGCAACGCTTGAAAAAGAATGGACCAGGTCGGCTTTCCAATCCGATAATCCACTACAATGCAGGCGAATAGCCATTCGGGAGGCGGCGGGATGATGCAGGCAATCGAGATAGAACGTCCGGGCGGACCAGAGGTTCTGCGCAGGACCGAGATGCCCAAACCACGCGCGGAAGCAGGGCAAGTGGTGATCCGCGTCCTTGCCGCGGGCGTAAATCGTCCTGATATCCAGCAGCGGCGCGGCCTTTATCCGCCGCCGCCTGGAGCTTCGCCCATCCCCGGTCTCGACGTGGCCGGCGTGGTCGAAGAGGTCGGCGCTGGTGTAGAGATGCCGAAGGTCGGCGACAGCGTCTGTGCGCTAACCAACGGTGGCGGCTATGCGCAGTTCTGCAGCGTTCCCGCCGAGCAATGCATGCAGATCCCGCGTGGCTTGAGCTATGTCGAGGGAGCGTCGCTCCCGGAGGTCTATTTCACTGCATGGAACAACGTGATCTGGCTCGGACAGCTTGCCCAGGGCGAGAGCCTGCTGGTGCAGGGCGGAACCAGCGGCGTCGGCATGGCGGCGATCCAGATCGCGCGGCAGCTGCGCGACGCCACCGTCATCGCGACCGCCGGGACGCCGGAAAAGCGTCAGGCCTGCCTCGAGATCGGTGCGCATCACGCGATCGATTATCGCGGCGACTGGGAGAGCGAGGTCAAGCGTCTCACCAATGGTGAAGGCGTTGATGTCGTGCTGGACGCACAGGCGGGCGACTACACCCAGAAGCAGCTCAACCTGTTGAAGCCGGATGGGCGTCTGGTGTTCATCGCAAGCCACAAGGGCGAATTCGCCGAGGTCAATATCCGCGCCATCGTGCGCCGCCGTCTGACGCTCACCGGCTCGACGCTGCGGCCGCGTCCCGCCTCCTACAAGGGTGCGATTGCGCGGGAACTGGTGCAACAGGTCTGGCCTCTGCTCGAGCAGGGCAAGATCGTGACCCGCATCCACGCCGTCTTCCCATGGGAAGAGGTGCGCGACGCACATACGCTGCTCGACCTCAACGAGCAGATCGGCAAGGTGGTGCTGGCGCTCGATCCGGACGCTGCTGCCGAGGTTCCGTACGCGGTGGGTACTGCGTGATGCTGACCGTCGAACACGCCACGGATTTCCAGGCCCATGTGGGAGAGACCATCGGCTCCTCCCACTGGTTCCTGGTCGAGCAGAAGAACATCGACGATTTCGCCCGGCTGTCCGGTGACGACAACTGGATGCACATCGACACGGAGCGGGCCGCCCGCGAAATGCCGGGCGGCAAGACCATCGCCCATGGGGTCTATCTCCTGTCCCTGATCCCGTGGCTGCAGCGCGAGATTTTCTCCATCCAGCGGCGCGGGCGCGGCTTCAATTACGGCTACGAGCGCGTCCGCTTCCTGAAGCCTGTGGAGGTCGGCAGCCGCATCCGGTTGAGCATGAGCCCGGTGCAGGCAACGCGGCAGGCGACTGGCACACGCGTCGAGTTCGAATCCACGCTGGAGCTTGAAGGATCCGAAAAGCCCGCGCTGGTGGCACGCAGCCTTATTCTGTTCGAGGATGAGCGGTGATGTCGCCCGAGGATGGAAACAGTATCGTAAAGCAGATACTTGCGCACGGAGTTGAGCGTCAGGGTGAAGAAGCCCTGCGCAGCGGTTCGGTGAGCCTCAGCTGGGGTGAGCTACGCAGCAATGTGCTCTCGGTCGCGGGCCATCTTCGCCCGATCCTGGCGAGTGGCGGCGGTCGTATCGCACTCCTGGGGGGCGCCAGTGCTGAATTGGTGGTCGCCTATCTCGCTACGATCGCTGCCGGTGGCTGCGCCGTTCCCCTGCCGGTCTCGGCACATCGCGATGCGCTTGCCGGAATGCTGACGGACTGCGAGCCGGACCTCATCATCGCGCATGAAGATGCTCTTTCCATGCTGGACGGGATCGCCAACGCGCCGGTCGTCTCTGTTCGGCCGGGTAAGGGCATGCCGGAGGAGCTGATCGCAGCGTCTCTCGAAGCTCCCGTTCCTGTGCCAGGCGAGACACCTTTCAACATCATCTACAGTTCCGGCACGACGGGACGGCCCAAGGGCATCGTGCATTCTCACACAATGCGCTATCGGCAGTCGGCGCGGAGCCTCTTCGGCCTTGGGCCGGATTGCACCATGCTGCTCGCGACGCCGCTCTATTCCAACACGACGCTGATGCCGCTGCTCGCTGCCCTTTTCCATGGCGCGCGGGTAATCCTGATGCCCAAGTTCGATGCGCAGACCTATCTCGATCTGGCCGAAGCGGAGCGTGCGACCCATACGATGCTGGTGCCGGTGCAATATCAGCGCGTGATGGCGGTTGAAGGTTTCGACGATCGCGACCTTACATCTTTCAGGATAAAGCAGAGCACCGGTGCGCCGCTGCACGCCAGCATCAAGCAGGCTTTGCTTGAGAGGTGGCCGGGGCGTTTCCTGGATGTCTATGGCCTCACCGAAGGCGGCTGCACCTGCATTCTCGACCTCACCGCCTTTCCGCACAAGGCGCACACGGTGGGAAGGCCTGCCGACGGCAACGACATCCGCGTCATTGATGAAGCAGGCAATTTCCTGCCCGCCGGTGAGCGCGGCGAGATTGTCGGGCGCTCGGCGACCATGATGTCCGGCTATTTCCGCAATGAGGAAGCGAGCCGTGCGTTCTACTGGCGCGATGCGGAGGGAACGCTGTTTCACCGCACCGGCGACATCGGCATGTTCGACGAAGACGGCTTTGTCGTGCTGGTTGACCGCCGCAAGGACATGATCATCTCCGGCGGGTTCAATATCTATGCCTCCGATCTTGAAGAGAAGCTCCTTGCCCACCCGGATGTAAGCGACGCAGCCGTGATTGCCATACCGAGCGAACGCTGGGGCGAGACGCCGCTAGGTTTCATCGTGCCGCGCAACGGTGCGAAACTTGACCCGCAGGCCGTGCTCGAATGGGCAAATGACCAGCTCGGCAGGATGCAGCGGCTCTCCGCCCTGGAACTCCGCGACGAACTTCCAAGGTCGCCCCTCGGCAAGGTGCTGAAGCAGGAATTGCGGAAGCCCTATTGGGAGAAACGGCCGTGAGTGACGCGTCAATTCCTGCCCTTGGGGCTCCGCAAGTGGCGCTTGTCACGGGCGCCAGCAGTGGCATCGGCATGGCCACCGCGCGCAGGCTCGCCGCTCTCGGCTCTACCGTCATTGTCGGCTATCACAGCCGCCGCGATGCTGCTGAGGCGGTTGTCCAGAGCCTTGAGGGCTCCGGCCACATTGCTCTGCGCATCGCGATTGATGAGCCGGCTTCCATCATCGAAGCCGCCGCTGAGGTGGAGCGCACATTCGGCCGGCTGGATGCATTGGTGAACAATGGCGGTGCGACGACGGCGGTTCCGGCCAATGATCTCGACAAGTTGAGCGACGAGATCTTCGACCGGACCGTGACCACCAACCTGCGCGGTCCGTTTGCCATGATCCGCGCCTTCCGTCCGCTGCTTGAAAAGGGCGAAGGGGCGGCGATCGTCAACATTTCGTCCATCGCGGCGCGGACCGGGCAGGGAAGCAGCCTCGCCTATCTGGCGGCCAAGGCTGGTGTGGACGCGCTGACGATCGCGCTGGCGAAGGTTTTGGCGCCAAAGATCCGCGTTTTTTCCGTGTCTCCGGCGGGCGTCGACACCGATTTCGTTCCGGGCAGATCGCGGGAACTGCTGCTGAAGTCTGCGGAGAAGCAGCCGCTTGCCCGCCTGACGCAGCCGGACGACGTGGCGCGGGCGGTAATCGCCTGCATCGTCTACCTGACAAGCGCCACAGGAATTGTCGTGCCGGTTGATGAGGGCCGGCATCTTTAGATCAAGCAGACCCAGTGGGGCAGCGGTAGAGGAGACCGGAGCCGATGCACAGATTGAAATTCTACATTGATGGTTCCTGGGTCGATCCGCTCGAGCCCAAGCCGTTGCCTGTCATCAATCCGGCGACGGAAGAGGCTATCGCCGACATCAACCTCGGCTCCGCTGCGGACGTTGACCGGGCGGCAAAAGCGGCCCGGCGCGCCTTCGCAACCTATTCGGAAACGAGTGTCGAGGAGCGTCTGCGCTATCTTGAGCGCATCATTGCCGGCTTCAAGCTCCACTTGCCGGAGCTGGCTCGCACGATGACGCTGGAAATGGGCTCGCCCATCACCTTCTCGACCGAACGCCAGGCTACGGTCGCGCTGTTCCATTTTGAAGAAGCAGCCCGTGTCCTCGAAAAGTTCGAGTTCGAGGAACGCTGGCCAACGGGTATCGTCCGCCATGAGCCGATCGGCGTGTGCGGGTTGATCACGCCGTGGAACTGGCCGCTCAACCAGGTTGCGTCCAAGGTTGCCCCGGCGATTGCGGCGGGCTGCACGGTGGTGCTGAAGCCGAGCGAGATTGCACCGCTGAGCTCCATGCTGCTGGCCGACATCATTCATAGCTCGGGGCTGCCGGCGGGCGTTTTCAATCTTGTGAATGGCGATGGTCCCACCGTCGGAGAAGCGATCGCTTCTCATCCGGAGATCGACATGGTGTCGTTCACCGGCTCGACTTCTGCCGGCATCAAGGTGGCAAAGCTCGCCGCCGATGGCGTCAAGCGCGTGGCCCAGGAACTTGGCGGCAAGTCTGCCAATATCATCCTGCCCAATGCCGATATCCGCAAGTCCGTCATTGCAGGCGTGCATGCCTGCAACACCAATGCCGGGCAGAACTGCCAGTCGCCGACGCGGATGCTGGTGCACCGCTCGCACCGTGATGAAGCATTTGACGCTGCCCGCGTGGCGATCGACAGCATCCGGCTTGGCGATCCGCTGGATCCGGCGACGACCATGGGTCCGCTTGTCAGCCAGGCGCAAGCCGACCGGGTGCAGCGCTATATCCAGCTGGGCGTGGACGAGGGTGCGACGCTGGTGGCCGGCGGTCCAGGGCGTCCGGCCGAGCTCAACCATGGCTACTATGTGCGTCCGACCGTGTTCGGTGACGTCACGTCCGACATGACCATTGCGCGCGAGGAAATTTTCGGGCCGGTGCTCGCGATCATGAGCTACGATACGGAGGAAGAGGCGATCGCGATTGCCAACGATACGTCCTTCGGTCTTGCAGGCTTTGTCCAGTCCGCAGATCCGGTGCGGGCACGCAAGGTGGCAAACCGCATCCGGGCCGGCCGCGTCTATTTCAATGGAGCACCGTTCGACCGGAGTCTGCCTTTTGGTGGCTACAAGCAATCGGGTAACGGCCGTGAGTTCGGTTTACATGGCTTCATGGAATATCTGGAAGTAAAGGCGCTTGTCGGATTCCCTGAGTAGCGCCCAAAAAGAATAACTTGCAGGTTAAACGGCAGAAATATCTCTGCTGCGCTTGGTGGCTCGCCTCTGGCTTCCGTGTTCCACTTGTCGGAACGCCAATGGTGAAAGCTATGTTTGGCCGAGTGAACAGCCTAACCTGATGCCTGGAGATAAACGCTTCTGCCGTTTCGTAGAGCGGCAGGCCAGCGGAAGGGAGGCTCCGTGAACATTCGTCAAGACACTATACTTGGGACATTCTTTGTGGTCATCGGCGTCACCGCATTTTTGATGGCGCGCCAATATTCGTTCGGAACGACCGCCAGAATGGGTCCCGGCTATTTTCCGGTCATCATCTCGGCGCTGCTCGCTCTGACGGGTGCGGCCATCCTGCTGCGCGGACGTATCGGACAAACGGCCATTGTTGAAAGGGGCCGTTTGAAACCGCTGGCCATCGTTCTCGCATCCATTGTCATCTTTGGACTTCTGGTCGAGGGACTGGGTTTGCCGGTGTCGGTTTTCGTCCTGATCGTCATCGCGGCCATGGGAAGCGTTAAATTCTCGTGGAACTGGCGCACCGCTGCCGCAGCGGCAGTCTTCTCCGCAATCTGCGGTCTGCTCTTTGTCCGCCTCCTGGGGATCCCCATTCCGATGTTCGGAACGTGGCTCCAGGCGGTTGGCCTCTAGAATCCTGGGAGGAAGACATGGACGTATTTGACGGGATCCTGCTCGGGTTCGCCACTGCCACAACCTTCACAAACTTCGCCTATTGTTTCGCCGGCGTGGTGCTTGGAACTGCCGTTGGAGTGCTGCCGGGTCTCGGGCCGGTGGCCACGATCTCCATGCTGCTGCCGTTCACCTTCGGCCTGCCGGTGGATACGGCGCTGATCATGCTGGCGGGCATCTTCTACGGCTCGCAATACGGCGGTTCCACAACTGCGATCCTCATGAACCTGCCGGGTGAGGCGTCATCGGTCGTCACCACGCTGGACGGCCACCAGATGGCAATGCAGGGGAAGGCCGGCCGAGCGCTTGCGGCCGCTGCAATCGGCAGCTTCTTTGCCGGAAGTATCGGCACGTTGTTCATCGTCATCGCCGCCCCACTGCTTGCAAGCCTGGCTCTCACCTTTGGACCGGCAGAGTATTTCTCGCTGATCGTGCTGGGACTTGTGACGTCCATGGTTCTCACCAGCGGATCACTGCTGACGGCCCTCGGCATGGTGCTGTTCGGCATGCTGCTCGGCATGGTGGGCACTGATGTTAACTCCGGTGCTGCCCGCTACACGTTTGGTACACCCCATCTCTACGACGGTCTCGATTTCGTGGTGATTGCTACCGGAATCTTCGGCCTGGGCGATGTGCTCGCCAATCTGGAGAACGAGCATACGCGGAAAGCGACCATCGCGAAGGTCAGCAGCCTGTTCCCAACACGCGAAGACTGGAAACGTATGGTCGGGCCGATCCTGCGCGGCACGGGCCTTGGCGTTGTCCTCGGCGTGCTGCCGGGTGCCGGTGTGCTGCTCGCTTCATTTTCCGCCTATGCGCTGGAAAAGAAGGTGTCCAAGCATCCCGAACAGTTCGGTCAGGGCGCGATCGAAGGTGTAGCTGGTCCGGAATCGGCCAACAATGCCGCCGCGCAGACCTGCTTCATCCCGATGCTGACGCTGGGCCTTCCCGGCACCGCGACCATGGCGCTGATGATCGGTGCGATGATCGTTCAGGGTGTGCAGCCGGGTCCGGAGATCCTCACCCAACAGCCGGCGCTCTTCTGGGGCCTCATCGTATCCATGTGGATCGGCAACGTGATGCTTCTGTTCCTGAACCTGCCGCTGGTCGGCGTCTGGGCGAGGCTCATCTCGGTGCCGTACCACTTCCTGTTCCCGATCATCTGCGTGTTCACGGTCATCGGCGCCTACAGCATCAGCAACAGCGTGTTCGACATCTACCTGATGGCACTGTTCGGCCTGCTCGGATACTGCTTCCGGAAGGTGGGTGCGGAGCCCGCACCGCTGATCCTGGCGCTTATCCTCGGGCCTATGGCGGAGGAATACCTACGGCGCGCACTGCTCCTGTCGCATGGCGACGCGAGCGTGTTCGTTACCAGCCCCCTGAGCCTCGGCACGTTGATTGTCGCCGCGCTGCTGGTTGCTTCGATCCTGCTGCCGCAGTTCCGCAAGGTGCGGGAGGAGGGGCTGCAGGAAGTCGATTGATACTCCAAGTAGAACAACATCCGTTTAATATCAGTATCTTGTCAGATTTCGTTGAATAACAGTCTCAGGGAGAAAAAATGCACCAGCAGAATGAAGCAAGACTTCAGGCGATGCTCGATCGGGAGGAACTGTTTGACCTGGTGCGGCGCGAGCGCTTTGCCCGGGACCAGCAGCGCTTCGACGTGATGAGCGACTGCTTCCACCGCGACGCCTATATCCGCACCAGCTGGTACGACGCTCGCGGTGGACAGGCCTATGTGGACGCCACGCGCACCTGGATGACGAAGACCGGCAACAGCAAACACTGGGTGTTCCCGGCCTTCGCGCAGGTGGTTGGCGATCGCGCGACCGTCGAGAGCCCGGCAACCATCTTCAACCGCGCCAAGGTAGAGGGCGTGGAGGTGGATTTTTTTGTCTTCTGCCGCTTTTACTCGCGTGCAGTTCGAGAAGATGGAGTGTGGAAGCTCTTGAGCTTCCACGTCTTCTTCGAACGCGATGTAATGAAGCCGATCAATCCTTCGGAAGTCTTGCCGATCGATTGGGACGTACTTTCCACCATGCGGCCTTCCTACAAGTTCTTGAGCTACATGCAGCACACACGCGGCATAAAGGTGAACCAGGAGCTTCTGGGGGACGACCGTCCTGAGGAACTGAGCGCCTTCCACCAGGAGGAAGAACGCTGGCTCCGGGGCGGGGACTGAGTTGCAGCCCAGTCCCTGTTCCAAAGGGCGGAACGGTTGCAACCATGAATTTTGAATGCCCGTGAGACGGGTTAATGTCCATTGATATCGGCGCTGAGGAGGCCCGATACGGATCGGGAGGATTGACCATGAATAGACGTGAACTCATCGTTCTCGGTGGGTCCGCAGCAGTGCTGGCCTCTACCGGAATTTCGTTCGCAGATGACTGGCCGTCGAAGAAACCGGTGACCGTCATTTCCGCCTACCCGCCTGGCGGAAGCAGCGATATTATCGCTCGCCTGGTGGCCGACCTTCTGGCGGCGAAGTACAACCAGCAGTTCACGGTGGAGAACATTGCGGGAGCGGCCGGCGCCCTTGCCGGTAGCAAGCTCGCGCGTTCTGCCCCAGACGGCTACACGATCCTCGTTAGCGGCAGTGCGCCGATTGCGGCCAACAAGGTGGTCCAAAAGGATCTGTCGTACGATCCCCAGGAGGATTTCGTACCAATCACGGTTGTTGCAGAAAGCCCGGCGTTGCTTTCCGCCAGCTCCAAGGCGCCGGCGAACACCCTCCAGGAATTGCTTGACTATGCCAAGGCAAATCCGGGCAAGGTCAACATCGGCAATCCCGGTGCAGGCACCAAGGGCCACATTTGCGCCGCCGCCATCGGCCTGCAGATGGGTGTCGAGCTCAACCACATCCCCTACAAGGGTTCGCCGCCGCTCATGACAGACGTCCTTGGCGGACACATCGACTTCGCCCTTGATGCTCCTTCCAACTATCTGCCGCATATCAAGAACGGGAAAATCAAGGGGCTCGCTGTGACCTCGGCCCAGCGTCTTCCCGAAATTCCGGATGTTCCCACTGTAGCCGAGGCAGGTGTGGAAGGCTTTGAGGCCACGCTATGGTTCGGAGCGGTCGGGCCGAAGGGAATGCCTGACGAGATTGCGCTGGCGATCCAGCAGGCGATCAAGGAATGGTCGGACACGCCGGAAGCCAAGGAGAAGCTTGCCACCCTCGGGCTGCAGGCCGTTGCCAATACACCGGACGAGATGCGCGTCACCATTCAGAAGGAGATCGACTCGATCCGCCCGCTGGTCGACGCAGGACTGGTCCAGCCGAGCTGATCCGCAGCAGGCTGCAAAGTCTAACACTGTCGGGAACTCCGCTCGCGGCTTATTAGCCGGCTGGGGGAGTTCGCCGATAGCGCGATATGAGACGGCAGGAATAGGCCTGCCGTTGAACCATTTGTTGCCTGTCGCCTTCCGCGGATGCTCTATAGAGCAGTCCCCGGAACAGTGGGCACCAGTTCCCGTCTGGGACTACCAACAAACAATTGATCTGGATCCCGTCAGCGTTCCCAAGGAAGGCCGAAGGACTCAGAAAGCTGGTACTGGGTAGATCAGACAGTTTCTCTTGGAGGAGAGTTAATGAACATCTTTGTAAGAATTGGCGGCGGGCTTCTGGGTGCTGCTCTGGTAAGCGGGGGGCTCATGGCCTCGGCGGCTGCCAAGGATCCGTATCCTGTCGATACGGTGACCATGATCGTGCCCTACGCCCCCGGCGGTTCGGGCGACATTGTGGGCCGCATTGTGGCCGACGAACTGGGCAAGAAGTTTGACGCCACTTTCGTGGTGGAGAATGTTGGTGGCGGCAGTGGAACGATCGGCGCCGAGCGCGCCGCACGTGGTGCGGCCGATGGTTCGATCCTGCTCCTCGCAGGCAATGCGATCATCACCACGGCTCCGCATCTTTCCGACGTCGGGTTTGATCCGATCGCCGATCTGAAGGCAGTTGCCAATGTCAGCGAGGCGCCGCGTGCGCTCGTCGCTTCGAAGTCGCTGCCGGTCAACAATTTCGAGGAATTCGTCGCCTATGCGAAGGAGCATCCAGGCGAATTGAACTATGGCAGCGTCGGCGTGGGCTCCACCGGGCATATCGCGACGGTTGACATGCTTCGCGCCGTCGGCATCGAAGCCAATCACATTCCCTATTCTGGCGCCGCCCAGGTGGTCCAGGCCGTCCTGTCGGGCGACATCCAGTTCATGCTTGATGCCGCCGCCTTCGCCCAGGTGAAGCAGGGAACCGTGACGCCGCTTGCAGTGCCGGGCATCGAGCGCCTTCCGGAATATCCGGACATCCCTTCGCTTGGCGAGCTGGGCTTTGAATCCATCCGCGGCACCGGTCTGCAGATGGTAATGGCTCCGGCCGGAACGCCGGCAGAAGTGCTGGCGGCCGTCGAAGCCGCGCTCAAGGCAAGCAGTGAAACGGAAGAGTTCAAGGAAACGCTTCGGCGCGCCAACGTGAACCCTCGTTTCATTTCCAGCGAAGAGCTGTCTCAGGCTCTCAAGGAAGAATACGACCATTACAGCACGCTTCTGACCGAGATGGGCGTCAAGAAATAGAGGTAAGCTAACCTCCCACTCGGCGCAGAAGCTTCTGGAAGCTTCTGCGCCGTTTTTTTGAAGTGGATGGGCAAGAGGCCCGGAGAACCCTATGAAAAGTTACAGTTTCCAATTGGCCGAATGGGCTCAGGCTTTCACGCTCGAAGATGCAACACCCCGCGTGCTTGCGGATGCAAAGCTGCATCTGCTCGACGTCATCGGCGTCATGATCGCTTCTTACCAGCACCAGACTGTCCAGGCAGCGAAGCGTGCAATTCAGGACTCCGATGCCGGAGGCCGGGGCGCCTATCCGTTGCTGGACAGCAGCGAAACCTCTCTGGCGGGAGCGGCATTCGTCAATGGCGTCGCCTCCGCCGTGCTCGAGTTTGATGACACCCATATCCAGACCAATATCCACCCGACCGGCGTAATCGCCTCTGCCGCACTTCCGATTGCCCAGGCGAACGGAATGACGGGAAGACAGCTTTTGGAAGCGGTCATCCCGGCCCTGGAGATCCTGTGCCGTCTCGGCCTCGTTTCACCGGTGCGCATGCACGAGGTTGGACTTCACCCGACCAGCGTCTACGGCGTCTTCGCTGCTGCCTATGCCGCAGCAAAACTCAAGGGTCTCGACGTGAAAACCATGGCGGATGCCGTGGGCACCTCCGCCAGCCTTTCTGCCGGCTCCATCGCCTCGTTCGAGGACGGCACGTCCACCAAGACGTTGCATGTCGGCTTTGCCGCCTCGGCCGCGATACGCGCGGTGGCGCTGGCCGCACAAGGCATTTCCGGCCCGGGCCGCGTTTTCGAAGGCAAGTACGGGTGGTACGCAAGCTATGTGCAGTCGAAACCGGATTTCCGGTTCTCCGCCCTGACAGACGATCTCGGAGCGAAGTGGCATTCGCTCGATATCGCGACCAAGATCTATCCCGTCGCCTATACGTTGATACCCTTCATCGAGGCGGCACTGGAGCTGCGCAAGCAGTGCACGATCGATCCTGACCAGATCCGCGAGATCCGCTGCGCGATCATGCCTCGTTCGTTCCATACTGTCTGTGAGCCGGTCGAGGAGAAGCGTCGTCCGCTCACTTCATGGCATGGCCGCATCAGCATTCAGCACACGGTTGCCGAAGCGCTCGTGCTCGGACGCTTCGACAAGAACGCCTTCGCCGAGGAAAGTTTGAGGAACCCGGTCATCAACGCTTTGGCCGACAAGGTTGTCCACGTTGCCGATCCGATCGCGGCAGCTGACACGACACGGTCGCGTGCCGTTATCACGATCGTCTTCAATGATGGTCAGGAAGCCAGCCACACGATCGAAGACATGCTCGGAACGGCAAAGAACCCGGCGACCGAGGAAGTCTACATCCGGAAGTTCCGCTCAAACGTCGATGGCGTGATTTCGGCTGAAGCTGCTGATGCTCTGATCGAGGACTTGCTCCATCTCGAGAACGCCGCGAACGTGGATCTGATTTTCTCAAGGCTTCGGGGCTAGAGCAATTCCAGGAAAGGTGGGAACCGGTTTTCCGTCAGGAACCGCGAGAAGCCAAGGTTAGAGCAGAAGAGGGGAGCCGCTTCCTTCCGGCTCGAGAGAAACGAATACTCCTCCCAAGCACTTGGCCGCTGCTTCAAAAGCAGCGGCCTCTTTTTTTTCGTCGATCGCTTCAGATGTTTGTACCGTTGGTGCAGTCCCAGGAGCTATGGCGGAAACTGGGTGATGACGGTTTGAGAGAGGCGGCGTATCGAGGCGGGTGACAAAGCCTGCCAGAACCTCACGAGGAGCGATACGCCATGAAGACAGATACCACCATTGTTTCCTTTC
>NZ_BMIF01000014.1 GCF_014641695.1 Nitratireductor aestuarii
ACACATGGCCGGGGCGTGAGCCCGCGGGCTCCTTCTTCATCTTCTCTGCGTCAACGCCCGCAGCGACGCCTTCCCGCTCCAACGAAAAACCCGCCAAAAAAATCGGCGGGTTTGTCAGCGGTCTGAACGGCGGCAGAGATGCCGCCGTTTTCACAAGGGTCAACCTTCATTATCGGGGTCGAACGGCGGCTGTTCGGCTTCCTCCGTGGGCTGCGTGGTGAAGCCCTTGAGGCCTGAGATCTCCTGCGCGTCGCGCGGAATTTCAATTGGGCTCGCCACATAGGATGCGATCAGCTGGGCGCAGGAGGTAAGCGCGTGGCGATGGATGCGCTCATAGCCGTGTGACGCATCGATGCCAAAGGTCACGAGAGCAGTGCGGACGTCATGGCCCGCTTCGATGGCCGAGGCGGAATCGGACCGATAGTAGCGGAAAACATCGCGCTGGAACGGTATCTGTTTTTCCCGGCAGACCTCGATCAGCTTGCGGGTCAGATGCCAGTCGAATGGTCCGGACTGGTCGGCCATCGCGATGGTCACGCCAAACTCCGAGGAGTTCTGGCCGGGTGCGGACGTACCATTGTCCACCGTCACCATGGAGGCAACCTCCGGCAGCACCACGGAAGATGCGCCGACGCCTATCTCCTCGGCAATCGTGAACAGCCAATGGGTATCCACCGGTGTCGCGATTTCGTTTCGCTGGATCGCCTCCAGCGCTGCGAGCAGGATCGCCACCCCCGCCTTGTCGTCCAGATGCCTGGAGATCACAAAACCGTTTTCCAGAAACTCCGCCTGCGTATCGATAGCGACGATGTCGCCCACATCGATGCCCAGCGCCAGCGTTTCCTCGCGAGAACGCGTTACAGCATCGATGCGAAGCTCGACATAGGGCCAGCCTGTCGGCTGGGTGTCGACCTCCTCATTGAACGTATGGCCGGAAGCCTTGAGCGGCAAGATGGAGCCGCGGAAGGTACCTTGCTCGGAATAGATCGTCACCCGCGCGCCTTCCGCGAAGCGGGCGGACCAATGGCCGATCGGAACAAGCTCCAGCCGGCCATTTTCCTTTACGAGCTTCACCTGCGCGCCAAGTGTGTCGAGATGCGCCACGATGGCCCGCGCTGCCTTGCGCCGCCCACCCCGACGGATCGCCCGAATGGCGCCACGACGAGTGAGCTCGGGCTCAAGGCCGAGCCGCCTCAGTTCCAGCGTACAATGGCGAACGACCTCGTCTGTGTAGCCAGTGGGACTGTCGATGGCGAGCAGCGCCTCTAGCTGGGCAACGAGGTACCCATCGTCGATCTGCAATGGTCTCTCCCGTTCAAATCCGTCCCAGCGCTTGCGCAGCCGTGCTCGGTCCCGTCAGCGGGAAGAGCAGGTCGATGAAGCGCTCTGCGGTCGGCTGCGGCTCATGGTTTGCAAGCCCAGGACGCTCATTGGCTTCGATGAAAACATAGTCCGGCTCGCTCGGCGAACGCACCATGAAATCGATGCCGACGACGGGGATATCGATTGCCCGCGCCGCCTTGATCGCGGCTTCCACCAGACGATGATGCACGACGCCGGTGACGTCGTGGATCGAGCCGCCCGTGTGGAGGTTTGCAGCCTTGCGCACCACCGCCGTTTCGCCCTGTTTCAGGACGGAATCGTAGGTAAGGTCAAGGGCAGCAAGGCAGCGCTCGGTTTCCCCATCGAGAGGAATGCGGCTCTCACCACCCGTCGCGGCAGCACGCCGGCGTGATACAGCATTGATCAGATCACGCACGGTAGAATGGCCATCGCCAACGATGTAGGGCGGTCGGCGGACAGCCGCGGCTACCAGCTTAAAGTCGATCACCACAAGCCGCAGATCCTCGCCATCGAAGCAGGATTCCACCAGCACCCGATCACAGATCGTATGCGCATGGTCTATCGCCGCGCGGACTTCTTCCATAGTTGTTAGGCCGACGGCCACGCCAGAGCCCTGTTCGCCACGCGCCGGTTTCACCACCAGCTTTCCGTGCTTTTCCAAAAAGGCGGAAAGCTCGGCCTCGTCAACCTCACCGCGGATCTGTTCCGGCACCTTCAGCCCAGCAGCCTCGACCACCCGACGCGTTGCGGCCTTGTCATCGCAGATCGACATGGCGACGGCGGACGTCAATTCCGAAAGGCTTTCGCGGCAGCGCACCGATCGGCCGCCATGGGCGAGACGGAAGAAGCCACCCTCCGCATCCAGAATTTCAACCTGAATGCCGCGACGGCGCGCTTCCTCGACGATCAGCCGCGCATAGGGGTTGAGCGCATCGTATTCAGCGAGCGGGCTGGCATAAAGGCGCTCGTTTATCGTGTTCTTCCGCTTGACCGTGAACACCGGCACGCGACGGAACCCAAGCTTCTCATAGAGCGCGATTGCCTGCGCGTTGTCGTGCATGACCGAGAGGTCCATGCTCGCGGCGCCACGCGCCTTGTAATGCTCCGCCAGCTGGCGAACGAGCATTTCGCCGATGCCGGGATGGCGCGCCTGCGGATCGACCGCGAGGCACCAGAGCGACGATCCCGCCTCGGGATCGTTGAAGGCGCGGCGGTGATCGACGCCTGTCACCGTGCCAACAATCTCGCCGCTCTCTTCGTCCTCAGCCACCAGATAGGTGAGCGCGCGATTATCCCTGTTCGACCAGAAGAACTCCGGCGACACGGGCACCATGCCTCGGGACGAATAGATGCGGTTGACGCCGCGCGCATCGGCCTCCGACGATAGCCGGCGGATGAAATAGCCGCGCGTCTTGCGGCGGCCCGGACGATAGGTTGCGAGATCCAGCCGATAGGTATGCGACGGATCGAGGAAGATTTCCTGAGGCGCCTTTGCCAGCAGCACATGCGGGTCAGGCACATAGAAGGCAATGTCGCGCCGCTCCGGCCCTTCGCGTCGGATGGCATCCACAAGCGCGGTGGGAGACTCGTAGGTATGGGCGAACAGAAGCCTGCCCCATCCGCAATCGACGTAGGAATTTGGTTCACCCTGGGATGCCCCCGGCAGGGAGTCACTGTTGACGGCCACGGATGTTTCTGTGCGCAGCCGCCGCAGTCTTTGCGCAAGGGACCTGTCCGACCGGCTCCTCATATGGCGTTCGCTTGCTGAGATAGTCTTGGACATCGGTCTAAATCCCATGTGTCTGCAGCCAAAGTTCGAGCAGGCCGACCTGCCACAGCTCGGAACCGCGCAGTGGCGTGATGTGTTCGGTGGGGTTGGCGAAGAGCTCGTTCAGATAGCTCTCCTGGAAGATGCCGCGATCTCTGGCCGCCTGCGATGTAAGCGCGTCACGGATCATGTCCAGGTACGGTCCATCGACATATTTGAGCTGTGGAACGGGGAAATAGCCCTTCTTGCGGTCGATCACCTCGCTCGGCACGACCAGCCTCGCGGCTGCCTTGAGCACGCCCTTGCCGCCGTCCTTCAGCTTTTCCTCGGGAGGGATCTGCGCCGCGAGCTCGACCAACTCGTGGTCCAGGAACGGCACACGCGCCTCAAGGCCCCAGGCCATGGTCATGTTGTCAACGCGCTTCACCGGATCGTCCACCAGCATCACGTGGCTGTCGAGACGTAGCGCTGCATCGACAGGCGATGCGGCACCGGGGGCCAGCAGGCGCTCGACAACGAAGGCGCGGCTGACATCGTGGTCAGGCAGCCATTGCGGATTGATGTGCTCTTTCATGCGGGCATGGGAGCGATCAAAGAATACGCGGGCGTAATCGTCCACGACGTCCTCGGACTGCGCCAGCGGTGGATACCAGTGATAGCCGCCGAACACCTCGTCAGCCCCCTGCCCTGACTGCACCACCTTGATGTGTTTTGAGACCTCCTGCGAAAGCAGGTAGAAACCGACATTGTCGTAGGAGACCATCGGCTCCGACATCGCCGCAAAAGTTCCCGGCAATGCGTCCATCAGGCGATCGGACGGCACGAAGATCTTGTGGTGATCCGTGCCGTAGCGTTCTGCGATGAGATCCGAATAGACGAACTCGTCGCCCTTTTCGCCATTGGCTTCCTCGAAGCCGACAGAGAAGGTCATCAGCCCGTGCTGCCCTTCCTCGGCAAGCAAGCCCACGATGAGCGACGAGTCGACACCACCGGAAAGCAGCACACCGACCGGAACATCGGCGACCATGCGACGGCGCACGGCAATGCGCAGCTGCTCCAGCACCCGGTCGCGCCATTCGTCGGAGGAAAGGTTCGCCAGATCAGCATTCCGCTCGTAGCGCGGGTTCCAGAAGACCGTATCACGCTGACGGCCATCGGGTTCGATCACGCGGATCGTGGCGGGCGGCAGTTTCTTCACACCGTTGATGATCGTGCGAGGCGGCGGAACAACCGCGTGGAAACTCATGTAGTGATGCAGCGCCACCGGATCGATGGAGGTGTCGACGTTGCCGCTCTTCACCAGGGCGGGCAGCGAGGAGGCGAAGCGAAGCGTTCCGGGTGTTTCAGCGATATAGAGCGGCTTGATGCCGAAGCGGTCGCGGACCATCACGATCCGGCCGGTGTCGCGCTCCTGGATCACGAAGGCGAACATGCCGTGCAGGCGGTTCACACTCTCTTCGCCCCAGGCGTGCCAAGCCTTGAGGATGACCTCGGTGTCACCATGGGAAAAGAAGCTGTAGCCCTTTGCCTCAAGCTCGCTGCGCAATTCCGGATAGTTGTAGATGCAGCCGTTGAAGGCGATCGTGAGCCCCAGCGCGGCGTCCACCATCGGCTGCTGGGCCTTTTCGGAAAGGTCAATGATGCGCAGCCGCCTATGCCCGAAGGCCGCGCTGCCGTGAGAGACGATGCCGGCTCCATCAGGACCCCGGGGCGCAAGCGCGTCCATCATCATCGAAACTGCCGACAGGGAAGGCTCCCCGCCATCGAAACGTACTTCACCACAAATACCGCACATGAGCGGTTCTCACCTCCATCTTCGCATATTGACTCGTTGCATGAGGCTACCTAGTTAGGGTTCTAATCATTAGAAATCAAACAAATGACCCAAAAAGATCCGATACCGGTTCAGGCGCTCACTCCGGCCCAAACGCGCAACCTGCTGAAATCGATCCGTAGAATTGTACGCGCGAACGATCTTCAGTCGCGGGCGCTTGCCCGCTTGACCGGACTGACTGGACCTCAGCTCATCGTGCTGATGGCGGTGGCCGAGCTTGGCGAGGTCACGACGCGCGCGCTCGCCGATCATGTGGATCTGAGCGCACCGACCGTCGTCACCATCCTCGACAAGCTGGAACACCGCCACTTCATCGAACGCTACCGGGCGGGAACTGACCGGCGGATCGTCTACACACGCCTGACGCACAGCGGACAAGACGTGGTCGCCCACTCGCCCAGCATCCTCGGGCCCGAGTTCTCAGCCCGCTTTACGGCCCTGCCTGAGAAACGGCGGCAAGAACTGCTTGCCAGCCTCTCAGAAATTGCCGATCTCATGGATCGGGGACACCATTCCGACCGCCTCGCCGGGTAGACACCCACCGTCAAACGCCAGCTCTAAATCGTACAGGACATGACCGACATCCAAGACCTTGTCGAACAGTATCCCGCAGTCCAGACGGGGCTTGCCCTCATAGCGCTGGCACTTACGGCCCTGATCGCCAACTTCATCGTGAAGGCGCTGCTGCTGCGTGGCCTGAACAGGCTCCTATCATTGACAAGCTTCGGCCGGGACCCTGAAGTCAGCCGGCATCGGGTGATCGAGCGGCTGGCCAACGCGACGCCGGCGATCGTGATCTCAGCCGGGATCCTGCTCGTACCAGGATTACCGGCAGCGGCGGTGATCGTTATCCGTAATGTGGCCAACGCCTTCACCATCATCACGGTCGCCTTGGCAATGGGCGGCGCGCTGAACGTCCTTGATGCACTCTACCGGCGTCGACCCGAGGCCCGCCTGAAGCCCATCAAGGGCTATCTGCAGGTGGCGAAGATTGTCATCTACACGATCGCGGCCATACTGGTGATCGCGACGCTGATCGACCGCTCGCCCATCATCCTGCTCTCTGGTTTGGGTGCGATAACCGCGGTCCTCATCCTGGTTTTCCAGGACACGCTGCTGTCGCTGGTCGCCGGCATCCAGATCTCGTCGACCGACATGGTGCGGGTGGGCGACTGGATCACCGTTCCCGGCCAGGATGCCGATGGCGATGTCATCGAGATCGCGCTGCATACCGTTAAGGTTCAGAATTTCGACAAGACGGTCACCACGGTGCCGATCCGCAAGCTGGTCACCGATCCGTTCCGGAACTGGCGCGCGATGCAGGAATCCGGCGGACGACGCATCAAGCGCAGCCTGCTCATCGACCAGTCGAGCATCCGTTTCCTCACCCCTGACGAGCTTACGCGTCTCTCCTCCTTCGTCCTGCTGAAGGACTATCTCGGCAGGAAGGCGCAGGAGATAGCCGAATGGAACGCTGCACTTGGCGAAGCGGCCTCGGTGCCGGCGAATACGCGACGCGCCACCAACATCGGAACGTTCCGAATGTATGTGCAGTCATATCTGCGCGCGCATCCGAACGTGCATCAAGGCATGACCGTCATGGTCCGCCAGCTCGAGCCTGAACCGCAAGGCCTCCCGCTGGAGATCTACTGTTTCGCGAATACCGTCGTCTGGGTCGAGTTCGAGGCCATACAGGCAGACATCTTCGACCACCTGCTTGCAATCCTGCCGGAGTTCGGCCTCAGGGTGTTTCAGGAACCGAGCGGCGCGGATATGCGCGATTTCGCAAGGCTCATTCCTTTCGCCGGATAAACAAATTGTGATCCGGCGGAACTATGTTCCGTCACGGCCATTGCCGCTCCTGACACGGAGTAGCGCATGGCCGGATGGAAATTGTCCCGGAGGGGATTTCTCACCTCGACCCTGATCACCACCACAGCCCTCCTGGTGCCGGGGGCGTTCGCGCGAACGATCTCAGGCGAAGTGCCATGGCTTCCCGGCCGCGCCAATCTTCCACCTGCCTATCCGGACCTGCGCTTCTTCACGACTGCGGAACGCAGCTGCATCGACGCCATCATCGCACGGCTAATCCCCACCGACGAAACGGGAGCGGGCGCACGCGAGGCAGGAGTCACCGATTTCATCGACAGCCAGCTTGCCGGCTTCTACGGCAAGGGCGAGCGCTGGTACATGCAGGGGCCCTTTGCGGACGAGAAGCTCGACACGCAGGGTTATCAGTCGGAGCAGCCGCCAGCGCAGCTCTACCGCGATGCCATCGAGGCGCTCGACGCCCATTGCGAACAGACGCTTGGCTCCGTCTTCGCCAGACTGGAAGAAAACCAGCAGGACGAAATCCTGAAGAGACTTGAGGAAGGCGATCTCGAGCTCGACGGCGTGTCAGCCAAGGCCTTCTTCGACCTCGTTCTGGAAAATACCATCGAAGGTTTCTTCAGCGATCCGATCTATGGCGGCAACCGCGACATGGTCGGCTGGAAGCTCGTCGGCTTTCCGGGCGCCCGCTACGACTATCGCGACTATCTCGATCACAACGGAGAACCGGTCATCCTTGAACCCGTGGGACTGAAGGGACGTCCCGCTTGGACCCCCGCCTGACCCAATTCAGCAGGCAAGACGGAGGAAAACAATGGCGCGAAAACTGCCCCACGTGGATGTGGTTCTGGTCGGCTTCGGCTGGACCGCCGCCATCCTGGCACAGGAACTCACCGACGAGGGGCTGACGGTCCTTGCCATCGAGCGTGGTGCGTGGCGCGACACGCCGACGGACTTCCCGCCAACGGTCGCACCCGACGAGTTGCGCTGGTACTGGCGCAAGGAAATGTTCCAGAACAACGCGCGGGACACCATCACCTTCCGCAACAACCGCAGCCAGACCGCGTTGCCGATGCGCCGCTGGGGCTCGTTCCTGCCGGGCGAAGGCGTGGGCGGCGCGAGCGTCCACTGGAACGGCCAGACCTGGCGCTTTCTGCCAAGCGACTTCATCGCCGCGAGCCACAATCGCGAGCGGTATGGCGAGTTGCCGGAAGGCATGACGGTTCAGGATTTCGGCGTGACCTATGCCGAACTGGAACCTCATTTCGACCGGTTCGAAAAGCTTTGCGGTATCGGCGGCAAGGCCGGCAACCTGAACGGCCAGATCCAAGACGGCGGCAATCCCTTCGAAGGACCGCGAAGTTCCGAATATCCCAATCCGCCGATGCACATGACGTTTGCCCAGCACCAGTTTGCCAAGGCGACGGCAGAACTGGGCCTGAAGCCGTTCCCCGGCCCTTCGGCCAACATGTCCCGGCCCTACACCAATCCGCTTGGCTGCCAGCTCGGCCCCTGCTCTTATTGCGGCTTCTGCGAAAAATACGGCTGCGGCAACTACTCCAAGGCTTCCGTACAGACCACCATCCTGCCGGTCCTGATACAGAAGCCCAACTTTACGCTGAAGACGCACAACGAGGTGCTGCACGTGAACCTCGACAAGTCGCGGACGCGCGCGACGGGGGTGCGCCATGTCGACGTACAAGGCAACGAATACGATCAGCCTGCCGACCTCGTGATCCTCTGCGCCTACCAGACGAACAACACCCGGCTGATGATGCTGTCGGGGATCGGCGAGATCTACAATCCGGCGACCGGCCAGGGGCTGGTCGGCAAGAACTACTGCTACCAGATCATGTCGTCAGCGGACGTGTTCTTCGAGGACAAGTACACCAATGAGTTTGCCGGAGCCGGTGCGCTCGGCATGGTGGTGGACGAATATAACGGCGACAACTTCGACCACTCAGGCCTTGGTTTCATCGGCGGCGGCTATATCGCCAACTGGACGACCAATGCCCGCCCGATCGAGTCCCAACCGGTGCCGGAGGGCACACCCAGCTGGGGCTCCGCCTGGAAGAAGGCGATGGCAGAGAACTTCCTGAAGGCTACCAGCGTCGGCGCGCATGGCGCCTCCATGGCCTATGCCAACAATTATCTGGATCTCGATCCCACCTACAAGGATGCCTACGGGCGGCCGCTGATGCGGATGACCTATGACTTCACGCCCAATGACGTAGCGATGAGCGCCTTCCTGACGGAACGGATGAAGGAAATCGCCGAGCGCATGGGTGGCCGCGAGATCAAGCTCAACCTGCGCGACGGACCCTATGACTCGATGCCTTACCAGACGACCCACAATACAGGCGGCACCATCATGGGCACCAATCCGTCCAACAGCGTGGTCAACCGCTACCTTCAGAGCTGGGATGTGCCGAACCTCTTCGTGATGGGCGCGGGCGTGTTTCCGCAGAACGCCGGCTACAACCCGACGGGTACCGTCGCCGCTCTCACCTACTGGGCAGCGGCAGCAATCCGCAGCCAGTATCTCCGCAGTCCCGGACCGTTGGTGCAGGCATGAGGAGGACAGTGACAGCATTTGCGATGCTACTCCTCGGATCAGCGCCAGCGCCGCTTGCCGCACAGGAGAGCTCCTTCTCACAGGTCGAACGCGGGCGCTATGCAGTGGCCACGGGCAATTGCCAAGGGTGCCACACCATTCCGGGCGAAGTCCCGTTCTCGGGCGGGCGCGGGCTTGAAACGCCCTTCGGCACGATCTACGCGCCCAACATCACCTTCGACGAAGATACCGGTCTCGGCCTCTGGTCCAAGGACGAGTTCTATCGGGCCATGCACGAAGGCATCGCGCGCGATGGCTCCCGGCTCTATCCAGCCTTTCCCTATCCGCACTTCACCAAGATGCCGCGTGACGAGGTCGATGCCGTCTATGATTATCTGGCGAGCCTCCCTCGTGTGCGGAAGGAAAAGCCGGAGAACGATCTGCCCGTCCCGCTCAACTGGCGCTTTGCGCTGAGGTTCTGGAACTGGATGTTCTTCGAACCGGGCGAGTTCCAGCCCGACCCCACCAGATCTGCGGAATGGAACCGTGGCGCATATCTGGTGGAAGGGCCCGCCCATTGCGCCGGCTGCCACACCGAAAAGAACCTCGCGGGCGCGGACAAGGAAGCACAACATCTGAAGGGCGGCAACCTTGAGAACTGGGCCGCACCCAGTATCCGCGGCGGCACTCATGGGGGTCTCGAAAAGTGGAGCGAGGATGAAATCGTCGAATACCTGCGCGGCGGCCGCAACGCCCACACCGCCGCCTTCTCGACCATGGCAGAGGTGATCGAGCTCTCCACCCAGCATTTCACCGAGGCCGACCTGAAGGCCATCGCGGTCTATCTCAAGGATCTGGAGAGCGACGAGCGCGAAGAGCCCGAGGAGGCCGACGCGAGTGTGCTTGCAGCAGGCGAGGCGATCTATCTCGACAATTGCAATGCCTGCCATGTCTCGGACGGCTCCGGCGTTCCGCGTTTCTTCGCGCCGCTGGCCGGATCCGGCAAGGTGAACGACCCGGATCCAACGACTGTCGTCCGCGTCATCCTCCAGGGTGCGCGCTCCGTTCCGACCAAGGTGCACCCCTCCCCGCTCTCGATGCCGGCTTACGATTGGAAGCTTACCGATGAACAAATCGCGGCAGTGGCGACTTATGTCCGTGCGAGCTGGGGCAACCGGGGTTCTCCGGTCACGGCTGACGAGGTCGGCGAACTCCGCGAAGCCCTGAAGGAATGAGACACAAACTCAAGGGAGAAGCCATATGATGAAACGAAGCCTTACGGTACTCGCGGCAGCCTTGATGGCGAGCAGCGCTTATGCCCAGGACCAGGCTCAGCAGCAGGAACAAGCTGCGGCAGGTGACCCGGTCACGCACAAGGCGAGCTTTGTCGATGCTGAAGGCAAGTCCAACGGCAATGCCGAGCTGAGCGAGGTTGCTGCCGGCGGCGTGCTGATCAAGCTCGAGGTGACTGGCTTGCCTGCGGGGCAATGGGTGGCGTTCCACGTTCATGAAAACGGCGAATGCGATCACGAAAGCGGCCATGAGTCCGCAGGCGGGCACTTCAACCCGAGCTCCCACGAGCACGGCTTCCTTGTCGAAGAAGGCCCGCATGCAGGCGACATGCCGAACCAATATGTGGGCGAGGATGGCACCCTGCGTGCCGAGGTCTTCAACCCGATGGTTTCGCTGAGCGAAGAGGAAAACGGCATTCTCGGCCGCGCCTTGATGATCCATGCCGGACCGGACGACTACAAGAGCCAGCCATCGGGCGATGCGGGCGACAGGCTTGCCTGCGGCGTTATCGAATAGGCATTGAGGGGACATGAACGACGTCTACTGCGGCCCCGCGCCAGAGCCTGGAAACCTGTTTCAGTCGTGGAACCTTGACCTTCCCGCGCTAGTGCTCGCAGCGGGGCTGGCAGTGGCCTTTTTCGTTCTGCGGCCAAGCAGCAACCGCACTGCTTTCGGTGGCGGAATTATGCTGCTTCTCCTGCTGTTCATGTCTCCTCTTTGCGCGTTGACGGCAGCGCTGTTTTCAGCGCGTGCTGTTCACCACGTGCTGCTGGTTGCAGCCGTTGCGCCGCTTCTGGCGCTGGCCTTTCCGAGCCGATCCCGCCTTGTCAGCACCGGCACGATTGCGGGCATTCACGCGGTAATCTTCTGGTTCTGGCATGCGCCGCCCATTTATGACGTAGCGGTTAGCAATCCGTGGGCCTACTGGACTATGCAGCTGACGCTGCTCGGAAGTGCCGTCTGGCTTTGGCAGCGGGTGTTTGACCCGGCCGAGAAGGCTGGTTCGGTGCTGATGGCGCTGCTGGGAACGACGATCCAGATGGGGCTGCTCGGTGCCCTGCTCACCTTCGCGCCTAACGCCCTCTACGACATCCATTTCCTGACAACATTGCCCTTTGGTCTCACGCCGCTGCAGGACCAGCAACTTGCCGGGCTCATCATGTGGGTGCCGGCAGCACTCCCCTATCTTGCGGCTGCGTTGTGGCGGGCCTGGCCGCTTCTCGCCGACACCGTCCGAGGTGCCTCGTGATCTGGCTGAAGGCGATCCACATCACTGCCATCGCGCTCTGGAGCGCCGGGCTCATCTGTCTGCCCGGCCTCTATGTGCAGCGCGCGCATGTGTCGGGGGAAGCAGCCCTGAACCGCCTGCATGAACTGGTGCGGTTTCTCTATGTGAAGCTCATGTCGCCGGCAGCCTTCATTGCCATCGGATCAGGGACGGCGCTCATCTTCATGCGCCAGACCTTCGAACCGTGGTTCGGCATGAAACTGCTCTTCGTTGGCCTGATGGCGGTCCTGCATACGCTGACCGGGCTCGTGGTGCTGCGCCTCTTCGATGAGGGCGAAGTCTATCCGGTGTGGCGCTTCGTAGCGGTGACAATTGTAACGCTGGCGGTCGTTGCAGCGGTGCTGTTCCTCGTGCTCGCCCGGCCTGACATTCCGTTCCTGCTGCCGGCCTTCCTGGCAGAACCCGGCGGATTGCGTCGCTGGCTCTCCGACCTCATTCCTTTTCTGAGATCATGAGACCAACACCATGATCAAAAACGAGTTTTCCACCGTGCCAGCCAGCAAATCCGGTGAACACCGCCGCCAGCATGGAAATCAGCAGGCCGTTGGGCAGGATCAGGTTTTCGTCCGCCAGCCGGACGCCCCAGTTGAGGCCGCAGAGCGCGATCAGCATCATCGCGGCGACGGCATGGGTCCAGCTTGCGACCCGCGCGCGGATGCCGGGGACCAACAGAAGCTCGGCGGTGCCGATCAGCCCTGCCGCCACGCCGCCGATGAAGGCTGCACCCGATGCCCAGATGCCCGTTCGCACCCAAAACGGGTCGGCGCTCCACCAGAAGAAGACGTCGCTTCCGAGCGTCGCGATGACAAAGGCTATGGGAAAATGGACCGTCATTGCGTGGAGCGGATGACCCGCCACGGCCACGGTGGACGTGACATCCTGTTCCGCAATCTTTTGAAGGACAGGACTGCTGCTGTCACCCGTTTCACTCATTTCCGCTGCTCCCTTTTGATTGTCTTTGCGACCCTGGCCGGCTGCTCAGGCGATCTTTCCACCTTGGACCCGGCAGGCCCATCGGCCGCTTCCGTCGCAACGCTCTGGTGGATCATGTTCACGGGCGGCACGCTCATCTTCGCGGCAACCTCTGTAGTCCTCGCAGTAGCGTGGGCAAAACCTCGCCTCCTGGGTGCAAACCCGCAGCGGTTGCTCATCCTCTGGGGAGGGCTGGTTCTGCCTTCCATCATCCTTGCGGCACTCGTTTTCTCGGCCTTTGCGCTGGGCGAACGGCTGATCGGTGCATCGGGTTCCCCCGCACCCTTGCGGATCGAGGCAGTTGCCGAGCGATGGATGTGGAGCTTCCGTTATCTGATCAACGGCGCGGTGAGCGAACAGGTGTTGCATATTCCGGCCGGCGAGCCTGTGGAGTTTGCGGTGACCAGTGAGGACGTAATCCATGGTTTCTGGATTCCGCGGCTTGGCGGGAAGATCGACGCGGTGCCGGGTCACACCAACATGATCCGTCTCCAGGCCGACCGCCCCGGCCGTTACGGGGGCGTCTGCGCTGAGTTCTGCGGAGAAGGTCACGAAATCATGCGCTTCGAGGTCGTGGCTCACCCTTTGCAAGAGTATGAGGCCGTGCTTGATCGGCTGGCTGCGGGAGAGGCACCATGAGCACGCCTTCCCCGATCCGCCTGCATAAAGAACTCAGCCGCATCTGGGATACGGCCCCGGGTCTTGGAAGGTTGTCAGCCGTCAATCACACGGTTCTGGGAAAACGGTTCATCATCACCGCTTTCGTCTTCTTCACGATTGGCGGGCTGCTCGCCATGCTGATCCGCGCGCAGCTTGCGACGTCGAAGAACGCCTTCGTCGGCCCGGACATCTACAACCAGATCTTCACGATGCACGGGACGATCATGATGTTCCTGTTCGCGATCCCCATGTTCGAGGGGTTTGCGATCTATCTGCTGCCGAAGATGCTCGGCGCACGCGACATGGCTTTCCCGCGCATGGCCGCCTACGGCTATTGGTGTTATCTCTTCGGCGGCTCGATCCTGATCGCAGCGCTCATTCTGGGCGTCGCGCCCGATGGCGGCTGGTTCATGTACACGCCGCTCAACTCGAAACCCTATTCGCCGGGCATCAATGCTGACATCTGGCTGCTCGGCATCACCTTCGTGGAGATCTCGGCACTCTCGGCGGCAATCGAGATCATCGTCAGCATCCTGAAGCTACGCGCACCGGGCATGACGCTGAACCACATGCCGATCATGGCATGGTATCTGCTGATCACGGCCTTCATGATGCTCTTCGGCTTCCCGCCGCTCATCCTGGCTTCGGCCCTTCTGGAGCTGGAACGCGCCTTCGGCCTGCCCTTCTTCGACCCGACGCGCGGCGGCGACTCGCTCCTTTGGCAGCACCTGTTCTGGCTGTTCGGCCACCCGGAGGTCTACATCATCTTCCTGCCCGCCGCCGGCGCGATCTCCATGATGGTGCCGACCTTCGCGCGGCATGAACTGATCGGATACCGGACGGTCGTCCTCGCCATTATCGCCGTCGCCTTCCTATCCTTCGGCCTCTGGGTCCACCACATGTTCACGGTCGGCATACCGCATCTGGCACTCACCTTCTTCTCGGCGGCCAGTGGGCTGGTCGCCATTCCCACCGCAGTGCAGATCTTCGCCTGGATCGCCACCATCGCCAACGGCAGGCCGAAGCTCGACGTGCCGATGCTTTATCTCTTCGGCTTCTTCGTGATCTTCATCATCGGCGGACTGACCGGCGTGATGGTGGCGATGGTACCGTTCAACCTGCAGGCCCACGACACGCATTTCGTCGTGGCCCATCTGCACTACGTGCTGGTGGGCGGCTTCGTGTTTCCGATGCTCGCAGCCGCCTATTACTGGCTGCCACACTTCACGGGCAAACGGTCCGATCATGTCCTCTCCCGCCCCGCATTCTGGCTGATCTTCGTCGGCTTCAACCTGACGTTCTTCCTGATGCATCTGACCGGGCTTCTGGGCATGCCGCGACGGGTCTCCACCTATCCGCTCGAAGCGAAATGGGACTGGCTGAACCTGCTCTCCTCCTTCGGCAGCTTCATCATGACGATCGGCTTTGCCCTCTTCGTTATCGACGTTTTCCTGCAGGTGAGGTTCGGCACACGCTTCCGCCGCGATCCATGGTCCGCGAAAACACTGGAATGGGCGACGCCCACGCCAGCGACATCCTACGCCTTCGCCTCGCTGCCGGAGATATCCGATCGCGCAGACAGGCTCGAACCGGCTGCACTTGGGCCAAAGCTCGCGGGCGGTGAAGGTTATCTCGGCTTCACGCGCAACAACTGGATGGAGACGCTGGGCGTCGACATGATGACCGCGCGGCCGACTGAAGTGATCGTGCTACCCCGCCCAACCTTCCTGCCGTTCTGGACCGGACTTGCGACAGGCGCCTTCGTGCTCTGTCTCCTGTTCAAGCTTTACTGGCTCTCGCTCGTGCCATTTGCCATCACCATTGGCCTCTGGTTCGTCTGGACGCTGACGACCGGAAGCCGCACGGATAGTGCACCGCTCGATATCGGCCACCGCCAGAGCGCCCCGCCCCATTGGCAGGTTGAGCGGCCGCCGTCCTGGTGGGCGATGCTCTTCGCCATTGGCGGCGATGCCGTGATGGTGACCTCACTCATCTTCGGCTCGCTCTTTCTCATTGTGGTCGCACCGCAGTGGCCGCCTCAAACCTACGTAACGGTCTCCCCGTTGCTGCTCTCGGCGATGGTCGCAGGCGCGATCATCGCTGCACTTTCAGGACGTTTCGCGGTTAAGCAACTCCTGTCGGGCACCCCGCCACTGGCGGGACTTTCGGTAGCAGGCGTGGGCTATCTCGTGGCGCTTACGGCTGCAACCATCGCCATCTTGAACATGGGTACGCTCACAGCCCATGCGCAGGCGGCTATGCTCTTTGCGTTACTCGCGATGGCGGCACTCCATGCCGCAATTGGGCTCCTGCTGATTGCCTATGGCTTCCTGCGCCATTTCAGCGGCAAGCTCTCCGCACTTCGCAGCATGGACCTTCGCATCGGCAAGCTCTGGCATGACGCGAGCGCGCTGGTGGTATTGGCCTGTGTTGTCGCGGCGCTGGTGCTCCAGTTCGATCTCAGCAGCGCGAGGTTGCGATGACCCGATCGAGCCCGCTTCTGACACTTGCCGCCGGATTTACCATTTGGGCGAGTGGCTTTGCCGTCATCTACGCGGTTCAGGGGGTTGGTTGCGCATATGGATGGGATCTTATCGCCCTTGGCCCTGTCTCGCTCCTGCGGCTGGTGCTGATCCTGCTCACCGTAGCAACAGCAGCCATCATCTACGTTGTCGCGCGAGCACTCTCCGGCGCAATTCCGGGCAAGGAACGCGAGGCAAGCCACTTCATGCTTTCCGTCGCGGCTGGCGCGGCGCTACTAGCCGTGCCCGCGACGCTTTTCACCTTCGCCGGCGTCTTCATTGCCACGGCGTGCAGTTGAACCGACTTGCGCAAGGTGAGCATCGATCTACTATGGGTTCACCGGAAACTTGAGGGTGCAGAATGAAGACGCTCGACGCACAGGCAACGGAGCAAAGCCTCGACTTCCCTCAATTAATCGAAGCTCTTCGCGACGCATTCCGCGGAAACGTCGATGTCCCCCTGCGCCATACGCATCCGATCGGCGGCGGCACATCGCTGATCATGCCAGCGTGGGACGAGCACTTCTACGGCGTCAAGATCATCAATGTCTTTCCGGAGAATTCGGCTAAAGGTCTGCCCGGCCTTCACGGCACCTACGTGCTGTTCGATGCAAGAACGGGCGTGCCGCTCCTGAACATCGACGGCGATGTTCTGACTGCCTATCGGACGGCCGCCGCAGCAGCGCTTGGCGCCTCCTATCTCGCCAGAGAGGACGCGAGTGACCTCCTGATCGTGGGTTCGGGACGGATTGCAAGTCTCATTGCCCCGGCGATGTCGGCCGTGCGCGACATCAAGCGCATCCGCGTCTGGAGCCGCACGCACGACAATGCGGTCGATCTCGCCAGCACGTTGCAGGCGCAGGGTTTCGATGCCAGTGCCATCATGTCGATCGAGGACGGCTATGATGCGGACATCATCTCGTGCGCGACGCTTTCCTCTGAAGCTTTGATCGAAGGTGCGAAGTTGCGGCCTGGAACGCACCTCGATCTGATCGGCAGCTTCAAGCCCGACATGCGGGAGGCGGACGGCGCCTGCCTCGCCCGCGCAACCGTCTTTGTCGACACCGAGGAAGCGCCGGCCAAGTCCGGAGATATCCTGTCAGCCGTTGACGAGAGCCATTTCAGCCTTGACCGGATCGCCGCCACCCTGACCGATCTTGCGAGCGGTAAGCATTCCGGTCGACGGGACGGCGCAGAGATCACCCTGTTCAAGGCTGTCGGCAACGCCCGCGAAGACCTCGCCGGCGCGGAACTGGTCTATAACAAGTACAAGAGCGGATCATAGAGCGTCTGGCTGCGCGTCGGGAACGCCAGCAGCGAACTCCGGTAGCTCCGCGCAGGCCGCTCCAATCCGCAACAGCGTCGGCCATTGCTCCGCGTCGACGCCGAAGCGGCGATTGTTGATCAGCTGCGCAAAGAGGCAGATGTCGGCTAGCCCCGGCTCGTCGCCATGGCAGAAGCGGCCCGTACGCTTGTCTGCAGCAAGCATCTGCTCCATCGGGGTCAGCGTTGAGACGGCCCAATGTGTGAACCACGCCTTCTGCGCCTCCGCATCTGCACCAAAGACATCTTCTATATGGCGCAAGACACGGAGATTGTTCAGCGGGTGGATTTCGCAGGCGATCATCGATGCCAGGGCGCGCACGCGCGCACGCCCGCTGGTGTCTTTGGGCAGCAGAGGCCGGTCAGGAAATCGCTCCTCCAGATATTCCATGATGGGAAGCGACTGCGTGAGGATGGTGCCGTCGATCTCGAGTGCCGGCACCAACCCCTGCGGATTGATGGCCAGGAAATGACTGGCCCTCTGCTCATCCTTGCGCAGGTTCAAAGCGATGTATTCGTACTCCAGCCCCTTGAGCGCCAGCGCCACCCTCACCCTGATCGACGTTGAAGACCGGAAATAGTTGTAAAGCCGGATTTTCATTGTCGTGGTGCCCCTGGAGATACTAGATTTGTCACCGGACCAGAACATCCATGTCGCCGATGCCGGAGATGCGAGCATGGATCCTGTCGCCCGCCTCAACCGGCGCCACACCTTCAGGCGTACCGGTGTAAAGCAGGTCGCCCGGCATCAGCGTGTAGAAGGACGACGCCCTTTCGATGAGGGTCGCCACGTCCCGCAACAGATAAGAGGTTGAAGCTTTCTGACGGGTCTCACCGTTGACGGTGAGCTCCATCTCCAGGTTCGATGGATCGGGGATCTCGTCGGCGGTGACCATCCAAGGTCCGAGCACTGCATAGCTGTTGCAGGACTTCCGCATGCTGCGCTCCTGCGTACCGCGAACGGTCATGTCGAGACCGATGGCGTAGCCAGCGATGTAGGAAAGCGCTTCATCGCGGGACACGCGGTCGGCGCGTCGTCCGATAACCGCGACAAGCTCGATCTCGTGGTCGTTGCGCTCGCCTGGAAAACGGATCTCAACCCCCGCCGAGGGGCCTACCAGCGCACTCGTTGCCTTGAGGAACAGCCCAGCCTTGTCGATCGGCAGGATGTTGGTGCCGTGATGGATGTTCTCGTCGGCAAGCGCTTCCTCATGGTGGAGCCGGTAATTCACCGGTGCGGCGACGATCTTTCGCGGCGACGCAACTGGTGAGAGCAGGTTGACGCTGTTCAGCGGCAGCGGCTCTGCCCGGTCGGCGAGTTCCTCCATTGCCGTACGAAGCTCAGGAAGCGCTGCCATCAGCGGATCGTGCTCCGGCAAGGGGTAGCGGAAGGTCGGAAGACGCTCCAGTACCGCGGAAACATCATGGACATGCTTACCTAGGACTACGCCTAGTCGATTATCGTTGAAGCGGCATATACGCATCAGTGTCCCAATCCAATTCGTTCGAGCGCAGGCAGGATCTTCCCTTCGCAGGTTCCAAATCCGATCCTCCGTCCATCGACCTCACCCCAGCCGGAGAAAGTCACCGTGTCTCCGTCTTCCAGGAAGTTCCGCGTTCCACCATTTTCCAGGGTTACCTCGTCGCGGCCGCCCCAGGTCTGCTCCATCAGGCAGCCGAAGCTGCCTTTGTCGGGACCGGAAATGGTGCCGGAGCCAAGCAGGTCACCTGACTGCATCCTGCAGCCGCCGATGGCGTGATGCGTCAGCAACTGTGGTGCAGAATAGTAGAGATGGCGCGTGTTGGTGCGGACGATCCGGCTGGCCTTGCCGCCGGAAGGCGTCAGATGCGCGTCGATCGTGACATCGAAGAAATAGTTGGCTGGTTCTTGCAGGTAGGGAAGCAGAGGCTGATCACGCTCGGGGCCGGCACAGCGTAACGGTTCAAGGGCAGCGCGGGTGACGACCCACGGACTGATGGAAGTCGCGAAGGCTTTTGCCTGGAACGGTCCAAGGGGTTGGCCCTCCCAGCGCTGAATATCGCGCGCCGACCAGTCGTTCAGCAGCACAAATCCAAATATGCGCTCCCAGGCTTCCTCGACCGTCAGGGTCTGGCCGAGTTCGGTGCCCAAGCCGACAACGGCACCAAACTCAACTTCGATATCCAGTCGCTTGGACGGTCCGAAGAGCGGCATTTCACTACCCGCAGGTTTTGTCTGCCCGAGCGGCCTGCGCACCGGTGTACCCGAAACAACCACGGTGGACGTACGGCCGTTGTAGGCGATCGGCATATGCGGCCAGTTCGGCGTCAGCGCATTTTTCGGGCCGCGCAAGATCGATCCAGAATTAAAGGCATGCTGCCTGCCGGCATAGAAGTCCGTGTACCCTCGAACCACGATCGGCAGATACATCTGCACCTGATCCAGCGGAAAAAGCAGGCGGTCACGCAGGGCGCTGTTGTCGCGAAGATCGGGCGAGCCGTCCGCTGCAAGGAGCTCCTTGAGCCGATCTCTCACCCTTGCCCAGCTCTGCGGGCCTGTCTCCATGAAGCGGTTTAGTGCGCCTTCGGAGAAGCCGAGCGGCGTGCTGTCCCCAAAAAGACCAGCTTCCTCGACACCAGCCAGATCCAGTACCATCGAGCCGATGGCCACGCCGCAGCGAGGTGCGCCGCCAGCTTCGCTGAAAACCCCGTAGGGCAGATTGCCAAGCGGAAAGTCACTTTCGGGATCTTCAGAGCCCGGAACCCATGATGTTCTCAATTTTCCTCCTCCCGAAACAAGTGTTTCGCGCAGGGGCAGCCTCAACGCCCCGATAACTGCATTCACTTTTGCACGTTGCCAAGAAAAATCAAGCCGATCGTTGTTGACATTGGGCAGAAAGGTATACAGTTTTGACAGGCACACATTTTTTGCCAGGATGCCGGAATTCTTGTTCGGGAGGACGCACGAGGTTCCGGTCAGGCCAGAAATGGGAGGAGGAGCTATCGATGAAACTGTCGACGCGGAAGCTTGTCGCGCCATTGGCGCTACCTATTGCAATGTCACTAAGCGGTTTTGCGTTCGCGCAGGACCTGGGAGAACGGGTGCCGGACATTCAGATCGCGTATTACGCGGCTGACATGGGACCCATGTACGAGCAGTCGGCTCGCGTCCTCAGCGAGGAGTGGAGCAAGCTCGGTCTTTCGTTCAAGATGCAGCCGGTGCAGTTCAGCACCTTCATCTCGAACATCATGGTGGGTGGCGGCCTGGAAGACATGGCCGTATTTACGGTGGGCGCTGATCCGGACCGTGTTGACCCCACCTACTGGCTTCACGACCTTGGCGCCTGCGGTGCACGACGCAACGGCGCGAAATGGTGCGATGAGCCCTACACCGAAATGGTCCGCAAGCAGCGCGAACTGGTGAATACGGAAGAGCGTGTTGCTCTCGCCAAACAGGCGCAACAGCACTTCTACGATGTGATGCCCTGGTGGCCAGCCACGAACACTGTCTATGGCATGGTCTGGAACAGCGACAAGTGGGAGAATGTAACCTCTCCCGAACCCGTCGCGGCTCATGAGGGACTCATTGACCCATGGCTTTCGGCAAAGCCCAAGACCGATGATCGCTGGTTCGACTGGGCACACTATGAGGATGTGACGACCTATAACCCAATGGCAGAAGAGGGTGCAGTCGGCTGGATCCGTTTCGTCTACGACACGTTCGCCAAGAACAACTCCAAGG
The DNA here is from genome assembly GCF_014641695.1 of Nitratireductor aestuarii. GTDB lineage: Bacteria > Pseudomonadota > Alphaproteobacteria > Rhizobiales > Rhizobiaceae > Chelativorans > Chelativorans aestuarii. The sequence continues at coordinate 21,110 of NZ_BMIF01000014.1, forward strand.
GCGAGACCATTCCGTGGGCTGCTACGTCGTGGGAGTTTGTCGAACCGACGACGGTGAAGATCACGCTTCGCGAAAACATGAAGTTCCATGACGGCGAGGCAGTCACGGCGGATGATGCGGTCTTCACCATCAACAAGGTGGTCGAACTGCAGCCGCCGGCAATGTCATCGCGCATTTCAAACCTCGCTGGCGCGGAAAAGGTCGATGATCTCACCTTCAACATCAAGCTGAAGACACCGGACGCTAGCTTCATCACTACGGTGCTGCCCTACGCTTTCATTCTGCCGGAACACCACTGGGCAAACTATGAAGGCGACATGGTCGCGCGCGACGTCGTTGCCGATGGTGTGGTAGTCGGCAGCGGGCCGTTCAAATTCAAGACCTGGCGCGTCAACGAAGTCCATGAACTGGAAACCTTCAAGGACCATTTCCACGCACCTGAATACGATGGCGTTCGTCGATTGGCGCTTGGACAGGCGGATGCAATCCGGTCGGCCATGATCTCGGGCACGGGCGATATTGCGACGATGGTTCTGCCTGTTGCGGCCATGAGCGATCTTGCCAACCAGTACAACCAGCTTGAGTTCAAGGAGATCCCGTCTCACGGCTCGATGCTGGTCTGGCTCAACAACTCGAAGGCTCCGTTCACCGATCCTGCCTTCCGCAAGGCAATGCGCATGGCCACATCCAAGGAACGCGCAGCCGTTGAGGGTTGGCTCGGGTTTGCGATACCGGCGGCCGAAGGTCCGGTACCGCGCATGCTCGGCATGTGGTATAACTCCGACCTTCCCGAAATAGCCTTCGACATCGACGGCGCCCGCAAGGTGCTGGAGGAAGCCGGCTACGGCTGGGATTCCGACGGTCGCCTGCACTACCCGAAGAAGTAACCACACTTAGGTTGGGTGCTGGTCAGCCGGCACCCAACACTCTCCAGCCAGACAGGATGCCCCCGCAGGGGCCATCAATCTCGCTGCCATTCTTCCAGTTGAACGGAGTAAGTGTCAGCCATGCGCGCTTACATACTGCGTCGGCTTGCCCAAAGTGTCCTGGTTGTCTGGGCAGTCACCACGATCATGTTCTTCATGTTTCGCGTGATGCCTGCTGACCCGACCGCGATGCTTCTGGAACGCGGCCTGTCCGAGCAGGCACGTGAAAAACTGCTCCAGGAATGGGGCCTGACCGGAACTCTATGGGATCAATACATTGCCTATCTGGCCAATATTCTTCAGGGCGATTTTGGCAATTCCTTCCTTTACCGCAAGCCTGTCTGGGATGTACTGACGCCGCTCATCATCAACACGCTCTGGATCGCCGTTCCGGGATTGCTGCTGGGTGCAGCACTGGGTGCCGTGCTCGGTACAGCCGTCGGTTGGGCAAGGCGTGGCGGCAAACTGGAGCGAATGGGTATTTTCCTTGCCACCGTCATTCGCGGTGTACCCAACTTCGTCATCGGCATCGCGCTACTCACGATCTTTTCCAGCACACTTGGCTGGTTTCCCGAATTCGGCATGGGTGACCCCGGCGACAGAACAGGGTTCGCCCGCTACTTCACGCTCGAGTTCCTGCATCATCTGGCGCTGCCCCTGATCGCTGTCATCATCTACTTCATGCCCGAAAACCTGCTCCTGATGCGCTCCGGCGTGGTTGAAAACCGGACGGAAGACTACATCGAGCTGGTGCGCGCCAAGGGCGTGCCGCAGAGCCGCGTTGCCTGGCATGCGGCCCGCAATTCGATGCTGCCGCTCATTACTTGGCTCTTCCCGGCACTCGCCGAAACCATCGCCGGCATCGTGGTTATCGAGATCGTCTTCTCATGGCCGGGTGTAGGACGGGAACTGGTGTTCGCCGTCTCCCGCCAGGACTATCCGCTTGCTCAGGCCGCCTTCTTCCTTCTGGCGGTCATGATCGTGCTCGCCAACCTTGCGGCCGACCTTGTCTACGGAAAACTCGATCCTCGCGTGGTCTACAAATGACACAGGCTAACTCAACCAACGAACCCGTGGCGATCAAAGGCCGCAGCTGGCTCAGTGCAGTTGGGCAGTCGTTGCGGCTGGTAGCCGGTGACAGTTTCGCGCTTGCCGGCCTCACCATTCTGTTTGCGTTTATCGTCATCGCAATCCTGGCTCCGTACATCTCGCCCTACGAACCCTTCAAGGCCATGATGACAGAGACCGGACGGCTCAATCGGCTTTCGCCACCCACTTCGGCACATCTGCTGGGAACCACGTCCTTCGGCAACGACGTCTTGAGCCAGTTCCTACACGGCTTCCGTATCGCCCTTCTGGTGGGCTTGGTGGCGGCCGTCGCTGTCGGGTTCATTTCAACCGTGGTGGGCGTCATCTCCGGCTATTTCGGAGGATATGTGGACGATATCCTGATGCGCATCACGGACATTGCCCTATCCATTCCCACCCTGCCCTTCGCAATCGTCGCCGTTGCATTGCTTGGACCCAGCGTCGAGAACATCATTCTTGTCATCACAATCCTGTTCTGGCGCAACGGCGCACGTATCATTCGATCAGCGGTGCTGACTGAGCGTGAGCGTGTCTACGTCAAGTGGGCGCGTGCCGCGGGTGCTTCGCACTTCCAGATCATCATGCGCCACATCCTGCCCAACATCGTCCGAGTGATCTTCCTCTGGGTGACCATGTCGGTGGCCTTCGCGGTGCTGACTGAAGCGAGCCTGTCGTTCCTTGGCCTGGGCGATCCGACGGTTGTGAGCTGGGGCCAAATGCTCAACACGGCCTTTTCCTCGGGAAACTTACGCACGGCTTGGTGGTGGGTCATTCCGCCCTCGGTGGCGCTGGTGATGCTGGTATCGTCTCTTTATCTCATTGGCCGCGCCTATGAAGAACAGACCAATCCCCGTCTACGGGTGCGAAAATGAATTTTACGACCTTTGAAAAACCGGGCCGGAAGTCCACTGAACTCGCCAAGCTGAACGATCGGTTGGCAGCGAAACCAGCAGCCCACCTTCAGGTGCAAAACCTTTCGGTCGGCTACTCGATTGCACGGGGGATCTTCCAGGCCGTGGACGACGTAAGCTTCGAGGTGAAGCCTGGCACCAACCTCGGGCTCGTGGGGGAGTCCGGTTGCGGCAAGAGCACGGTCATAAAGGCTATCATGGGCTTGCAGCCGGATGGCACACGGATTTCCGGCCTAGCGCTTCTGAATGGCGAAAATATCCTCGGCCTTTCGGATCGCGAGCTTCAGGCCATTCGCTGGGTAAAGGTTGCACTCATCACCCAGAGTGCAATGAACTCGCTTGATCCGGTCTACAGCATCGGCGACCAGATCGTCGAAGCAATCCGCTCTCATGAGAACGTTTCGAACGCGACCGCATGGGCACGCGCGGAGGAATTGTTCGCCCTCGTGGGAATGCCGGCAGCGCGCTTGTACGAGTTCCCGCATCAGTTCTCCGGCGGGATGCGCCAGCGGGCCGTGATCGCGATGGCGCTCGCGCTGAATGCAGGAATGCTGCTCGCGGACGAGCCGACGACCGCACTCGACCCCATCATGCAGTCACAGATCATGCAGCGCATCCGTGGGATCCATGAGCACATGCGCCGGTCGATGATCCTGGTCACCCACGACATCGCGGTCGTTGCCGAAACCTGCGAGAATACCGTCGTCATGTATGCAGGAAAGGTTGCCGAAAAGGGACCGACCGAAGACGTGCTCGAACGGCCGCTGCATCCCTACACGATGGGCCTGAAGAACGCGTTCCCGCGCCTGCCCGTGAGAGGTGAACCACGCCAGCCCCTGATCTCGATACCAGGGGTTGTGCCAAACCTTTTCCACCCGCCGAAGGGCTGTCGCTTTGCAGGACGCTGCCCGTTTGCCACCGAAAGGTGCCACAACGACCCGCCGGCTCTCGTATCGGAGGGGATGCAGGCCGCAGCCTGCCATTATATCGACCGCGCCTCTGAATTCCGCGAGGCAGCGTCACGGCCTGAAACGTGGCGCAGAATGGGATCTGCGGCATGACGGCTGAAGCAACCATCCTCAAGAACATCGATGCCGAGGCCGCAACAGTCATTGAGGCGCGGGACCTGAAGACCCACTTCCAGGGTCGCTCGGGTATCGTCAGTGCCCTCCTTGGCGCCAAGCCGCCCGTCGCCCGGGCTCTTGATGGCGTGGACCTTTGCATCAAGGAACGCAGGATCGTCGGCCTCGTGGGCGAATCCGGTTGCGGTAAGTCCACGCTCGGCATGTCGCTGGTGCGGATGCATCAACCGACGAGCGGCCAGCTTCTCTATCGTGGCGAGGACATCACGCAGATCGAGGGCAAGCGGCTGAAAGATTATCGGCGCGAAGCCCAGATCATCTTCCAGGACCCCTATTCCTCGCTCAATCCGCGCCTGACCATTGGCCAGATCGTGGAGGAGCCGCTCCTCATTCACGGTATCGGCAATGCAGCCGAGCGTCGCCAGAAGGTCGCGAGGGCGCTTGATCTCGTGCGCATTCCCCCAGCCGACAATATTGACCGTTTCCCGTCAGATCTTTCCGGCGGCCAGCGGCAGCGCGTTGCAATCGCCCGGGCGCTTGTACTCGAGCCGAAGTTCATCGTCGCCGACGAGCCGGTGTCGATGCTGGACGTGTCGATCCAGGCTTCCGTACTGGAACTTTTGGATGAACTATCCCAGAAACTTGGACTGGCGGTCCTCTACATTTCCCACGACATCGCAACTGTGGGCTACATCTGCGACCACGTTGCCGTGATGTATCTGGGGCGCATCGTCGAGGAAGGCGCGGCAGACGACGTTCTCACCTCGCCTCTGCACCCCTATACCCGGCATCTGATGGCCGCCATTCCGCGTGTGAGTGACGACAAGAAGACGGAGCTGCCTGAGCTCTCAGGGGATGTGCCATCGCCAATGAACGTTCCTCCCGGCTGTCGCTTTGCTCCGCGTTGTCCCTATGCAACAGAGCTTTGTCATAGAATCGAGCCTGAGCTGATCGCGGGCCAGAGCGGTCAGGGCGTTCGCTGTCACATCTACGGTTCTGAGGATTCCGGACTGCCACGACCGCAGCTCGGGCAGATCACACAGGCGGCTGACGCGGGCACGCTCACTTGAGCGGCCGAGGAGAACAGATGCACGATTTGGTTTTCGACTGGAAACACATCGCCTTTGCGGCTTCGCGCGGCTTTACGGAAACCTATGGTTTCAATGGCTCGCAGGGCGTGACCAATCTGGAGGGAGTACTGCTGCGGCCGAAAAGCCACCCCTCTTCAAAGACCCTGCTGGTCTTCATGCATCCGGCTTCGACCTTGCAGCTCCTTCCCTTTCCGCGTTCCATGGCTGCTGCAGGCTTCCACGTACTTTGTGCAGGAAGCCGCTATCAGCGGAATGACACCGCCCTCATCATGGAGAACGTGGTCATCGACCTTGGCGCATGGATAAGGGCGGCCAGGGAGGATTGGGGTTATGACAAGGTGCTGCTTTGCGGCTGGAGTGGTGGCGGGTCGCTGACCATGCTCTACCAGTCACAGGCCGAGAACCCCACCTTAACCGAAACGCCTGCAGGCGACCCCGTGGATGTTAAGGGTGCTAGCCTCATCCCTGCGGATGCGGTGATGAACCTGGCCGCGCATTCCTCGCGCGCCCTGCTTCTTACCGAATGGCTGGATGCCTCGGTTCTGGATGAGAACAACCCCGACGCACGCGACCCTGAGCTCGATCTTTATTGCGGCAACGTCAAACCGCCCTACTCAGAGGAGTTCGTCAGCCGCTACCGCCAAGCGCAGCAGGAACGGATGGGGCGGATCACGACGAGAGCGCTCGAAACGCTGGACATGTTACGCCGTCGCGGCGGCCGTGAGGTAGAACGTGTGTTCGTCACGCACAGAACGATGGCGGATCCCCGTTTTCTCGACCCGACGATTGACCCCAACAATCGTAAACCGGGATGGTCGTATCTTGGCGAGCCAGAAACGGTAAACTCTGGACCAGTGGGGCTCGGACGAATTGCAACCCTGCGCAGCTGGCTCTCGCAATGGTCGCTGGAGCACACCAGAGCCAACAGCCTGGTGACGGCGCGTGAGGTTACGGTCCCCTTCCTCGCGCTTGAATGCGGAGCAGACGATGCGGTGCCGCAGCCCCACACCCGCCAAATCTTCGATGCCGTTAAGTCTGAGGACCGCGAGTTCCGACTGATCGAAGCCGCAAACCACTATTTCGTCAACCAGCCCAATGAGCTTGCGTTGGCAACAACTACAGTTTCAGAGTGGATCAAGGCTCGGGGCCTGGACTGATTCAGGGTGGCGCATGAAGAATATCGCGGATGACATCTACCTCAAGATACGGAGTCTGATCGCTGAGGGGGTTTACCTCGGGGGAGATGTCATACCCGAAAGCGAGCTTGCCACCCGAATCGGCGTCAGCCGTACACCGATCCGCGAAGCGATGCGCCGTCTGCAGGCAGAAGGCGTCATCCGCCGTGAAGCCTATCGCCGGGCCGTGGTTGCCGAACTTGATCCGGAAGAGGTGATCCATATCTTCACGGCCCGCTCGGTTCTCGAGCCCGTTGCAGTCGGCATGGCGATCGATAAGTCAGATAGGGCCTTTGTGGATGAACTATCCAAGCTGCATCAGGAAATGGATGAAGTGCTGGAGGCAGCCGATCCTGACAGGCGCCGCTATCGTGATCTCAATGCGCGGTTCCACCGCGTGATCTGGGCGCAGGGAGGCAAACAGGTCTTTGCCGATCTGGTCAACATGGTCGCCCGAAAGCCTGTCGTAAGCCCAACGTTCAATGACTGGAGTCCTGACCAGCTGGTTCGAAGCAATCGACAGCACGGCGAGATACTGGATGCGATCAAGGAGCGCGACGCTGACTGGGCCAAGGCCGCCATGGCTGCGCATCTTCTCTCGTCCCGGGCAAATTACCGACGTATCGGATTCGCTCCAAGTGACGCTGCACTCTAGCCGTTGATTATGTTACTAACCGGATAGCTTGCCGACGAATGCCAGCGAGCGCTGCAGCGCTGCTCGCAGCTGCGGAAGCGGAAGCGGTTCCGCTCGGCGAACCGGATCACTTCTGCCCGGCCGTTCCAGCCTGAGCGGCAGTTCGATGCCGATGGGAAGGTCAGCAGGGATTTGCCCCCAGAGCGCGGAATAGTTGATGCTGCCCTCTCCGAGTGGCGTAAATCGCCAGCCACTTTCGTCACTTGCCACATCCTTCAGATGCAGATGCGCGATCGCAGGCAGGGCGTCGGCAATATCATTCTCGGGGAGCAGCGCCTCACGACTATATGTGTAGATGTTGCCCGCATCGTAATTGAGGCGCAGGTATGGGGAACCGAACTTCGCCACGAGCACCAGACCCTCAGCGCCATTGCCGATCAGGTCGCCTTCTCCGTGGCCAGGATTTTCCAAAGCCAGTCCGACGCCAGCCTGCTCGCAGAACGGGAGCACTGCTTCAAGCGTTCGACAGATCGTGTCTGCCCCGCTCCTCGATCCCGTGTTGGTGATGACGTAGCGGGCGCCGATATGGCGTGCGAAGGCCAGCCGCCGGCGCAGCATGTCCGCTGCTTCCGGCAAGGCCATGTCGAGATGCGCAGAGACCGCGATGCTGCTCAACCCTGCCTCGCCGAGCAGCCGCGCCATCGCGGATGCTGCGGAGCCGCTGAATGCGGATTCGTCGAATTCCACATATCCACGGATATAGGCCGGCTCCACATGGGATGCGCCGGAAGCGGCGATCTCATCGATCGCCACGTCCATTGCATATCCGTCGAACAAGGCCGTGGAGACGGCGACCGGCCGCGTGTCAGGCGCCTTTGCCATAGACGATCAACTCGGCAGCTTCCTTCACCTTGGCGGGGGACAGCGCGTCACGCCATTCGTCGCGCACCACCACGCCCTTGGCAAAACGCATCAGGCGAAGGGCTGCATCCGAGGGCACCTTAGGCGAGAAGCCAAACCACATGGCGATCTCGACATTGAGGTGGCCGATCAAGAAGTCCATCGCCGCTTCGCGCGGAATTCCGTATTTCTTTTCGCATTCCTCCACCGCCTCCACCATCGTGTCGACGAAGGGCATGGCCACCATTTCGGAAAGCCCGGGCTCCAGTATCGCGAGCTGCTCGGTGGTCACCCGGTAGGCGTTGATGATCGGCGACCACATTGCCCGGCAGATTTCTTCGCCGAGGGCATAGTGTTCCTCGGGTCCCTGCATCAGGGCGCAGACAATCGACTGTTTGGCAATGCCGCCATGGTAGTCGCGCCGCGCATCCCATTCCGTCTCGTCATTGAACAGCGGGGGATGGCAAGGATGGCCGACGAAATAGGTGAGATCCGGCCGATCCGGCAGGTCCCCGGCATAGGGGGCGGCAGCGTCGAGGATGAGCAGCATCGTGCCGCTTTCCAGCTGCGGGGACAGATCGGCCGCTACCCTGCCGATGATGTTATCCGGCAGGGCAAGAACCACAACCTTTGCGCCTCTGACACCCGTTTCCGCATCCGTGGCGGTGATGCCGGCTTCCGCCAGCCGTGAACGGCCAGCGTCGCTGATCTCTACGGCGCGGACATCATATCCGGCGTCGACAAGCTTCTTCGTGATGCGGAAACCCATCTTCCCGCCGGAACCTAGGATAGCAATTGACGTGGCCACGGCCTCTCCTCCACATGTAAGGTCATCATATGAGTAGCTATAGGCCCAGATGAGGTATTTCACAAGAGAGGCATGGAGCTTCTCTCCACAGGCAGCTCTTGTGCCCCCGTATCCATGTGGACAATGGTATGATGAGCTGATAGGTTTTGCGGACTTTGGAGGGATCTTGGGGCATCACCCCGGAAAGAGCGTCGAAGACGAGGGAGGAATCATCAATGTTGCGACGTCTAATCTGCGCCGCCTTCTTGGCGACTGCGCTGGCACAGCCCGCGATTGCGGAAACAGTGATCAAAGCCGGTCACGGAACGACCACCGGACATCCCACACACTTTGCGCTTGAGCATTTTGCAAAGCTGGTTGGGGAGCGTTCTAACGGCGATATCAAGATCGAAGTCTATCCCGACCGTCAGCTAGGCGAGGAACGGGAAATGGTGGAAGGACTGCAGTTCGGCTCGGTCGACATGGCGGTCGTTTCCACAGGTCCGCTGCTGGCATTTTCGCCCGACCTTGCTGTGGTTGACCTGCCCTTCCTGTTCAAGGATTCCGACCACGTCTATCGCGTTCTGGATGGCGACGTAGGCAGCGAACTGCTGCAGACCTTCGACAGTCGCGGAATCCACGGCCTTGCCTGGTGGGAGAACGGCTGGCGTCACCTGACCGCCAAGAAGGACATATCGAAACCGGAAGATCTCTCCGGATTGAAGCTGCGCACGATGCAGAACCCGGTTCACATGGCTGCCTTCGAAAAGCTGGGAGCATCTGCGGTTCCCATGGTGTGGGGTGAAGTCTTCACCAGCCTGGGCCAGGGCGTCATCGACGCGCAGGAGAACCCGATCACGGTCATCTACGTGAACGCACTTTGGGAGGTGCAGAGTCACCTCATGCTGACCGGGCACGTCTACGGCCCGCATGTCGCCCTCTTCAGCAAGATGAAGTGGGACAGCCTGACGCCGGAACAGCAATCGATCATTTCCGAGGCTGCAAAGGAAGCCACAACCTTCCAGCGCGAAAAGTCTGCGGAGCTGGAGGCGGACTATCTGGCAAAGCTCAAGGAAAACGGCATGACAGTGGTGGAAGTCGACACCACGCCGTTCCGCGATGCGCTGCGCGATCTCGCGGCCAGCCAGCAGAACATCAAGCCAGAAATGCTTGAGCGCATCAATGCAGCTGCGGAGTAACCTTCGCAGCGTCACCTTCGGCTTGCTCGATCCACGATAAGGGAGGCGATCATTCGTCAGGCTTGGACTTGGATTGAGCGTCTGGCTCAGGCAGCCCTCATTTTCGGAATTCTGATCATGACGGCTGCCGCCCTGGCGCAGGTGATTTCCCGCTACGTTCTGAACAATCCGCTCAACTGGACAGAGGAGCTGGCGCGCTTTGTGTTCGTCTGGGTAAGCTACCTGGCTGCATGGCTGGCTTGGAAGTACCGGGCCCACATCGCAGTGGATGCCGTGCACTATACAGGAAATGCGACACTCATCCGTATCTCCAGCATAACGGTCGAGGCACTTCTGCTGGCGCTCTTTGCTTACACATTCTGGACGAACTGGAGTCTGGTTCAGCTTGCCGCCAACCAGCCTTCACCCGTGCTGAGCATCCCCATGGGGTACGTCTACGCGGGGTACAACGCCATGGCCGCATTGATCATCGGCGATATCCTGGTGACGTGGTTCACCGGCCGCCGACCTACCCAAAACACACCTGATGAGATTTGAACCATGGTGCTAATCCTAGGGCTCGGCTTCATCGGCCTGCTTCTCATCAACGTCCCGGTTTCATTTGCGCTGATCCTGGCGTCCCTCGCGGCAATCACCTACGGCGGCATCCCCCCAATGCTGGTGGGACAGCGCATGACGGCTGCAATCGACAGCTTCATATTGCTCGCCGTGCCGTTCTTTCTGCTGGCCGGCCACCTGATGTCGAAAAGCGGCATCGCCCGCGACATCATGAATCTGGCCAACGCCGTGCTCGGCTGGATGAGAGGCGGGCTCGCCCATGCATCGATCGGCGGCGGTACCATCATGGGCGGCATGACTGGCTCCGCCGTGGCAGAGGCTTCGTCGATCGGCGGAGCAATGATCCCGGAAATGGCGCGTGCTGGCTTCGACCGTTCCTTTGCTGCGGCAACCATCGCATCAGGCTCGCTGATTTCGGTTCTGATACCGCCGTCCGTGCCGCTGATCATTTTCGGGGTAGTGACAGGCACTTCCGTGAGCCGGCTTTTTATAGCAGGCATTCTGCCCGGACTGCTGATCGCGACCACGCTGATCACCACTGCCTGGCTGATATCAGTTCGCGCCAATTATCCCAAAGGCCCCTTCCCCACCCCTCGTTCCTTCTGGGAAGCGTTGCGGGCCAGCGTGTGGGGGCTGGTCATGCCGGTCGTGATAATTGGCTCGATCCGCTTCGGCATCGCAACGCCCACGGAGGCCTCCGTCATCGCGGTTGCCTATGCGGCCTTCGTGGGGATGGTCGTCTACCGCACGATCACGCTGCGCGACCTGCCGCGCATCATCCTTGACGCTGCGAGCACGACGGGCGTCGTGATGCTGCTGATCGCGGGCGCCACGCTCTACGGCCTGATCATCACGCGCGAGCAGATCCCGCAGGCTGCAGCCCAGATGATCATGGAGGTCACGACGGATCCCGGTCTGATCCTCGTCCTGATCCTTGCAGTCTACCTGTGCGCTGGCACTGTCCTCGATCTCGGCGCTGCGATCATCATCCTTGTGCCGGTGCTCTATCCACTCACCAAGCAGGTGGGCATCGACCCGATCCACTTTGGTATCGTTACGGTCATGGGGCTCGCCATCGGGCTGATCACCCCGCCCGTGGGCGCAAGTCTGTTCGTGACCTGCGGCATCGCCAAGGTGAACCTGATGCAGGGCTCGAAGGCTGTGCTGCCCTACGTGGTGGCGCTGACGGCGTTGACCATCCTCATTGTCCTGGTGCCTGGTATCGCCACCTGGCTGCCGTCGCGCATGTAGAGCAGGACGGCAGCTTTGTCAGCTGATCACCCGAACGAAGCGAGGGCTGCCTTGAGCGCCGGGTGATCCTCGGCATAGACCTCCGCGGGAATGCCTTGCCTGGCGGCATCGAAAGCTTCGTGAATGGAACGGACACCGGCTTCGGCACCATCCGGATGCCCGATGATGCCGCCACCCGCACAAAAGATGAGATCATCAGACCCCAGCTGGCGGAAGGTATCGCCCGCCTGCACTGCCGATTGCGCCGAAGAAAATACCGGCATCACCGTGCAGGGCTTTTCGGCGAACATGGGTGTCAGGCACTCTCGGGCCGATGCCAGCACGCTTTCATCGGGTTCGCAGAACTTGTTCTGGAGCCCGTTGACGTGAAGGTGGTCGACACCCGCCAGCCGCCAGAATTTTTGATAGGCGAGATAGCTCATGCCCAGAATTGGCGATCGGTCGTAGACGCCCCATCCGGCACGGTGGCCATGCAGCACCACGCGCGAGTGCTTGCGGATTTCGATGACACCGGAAAGGCCGACCGAGTTCAGCACCAGCATCGCGCATGTCCCGCCGCGGCGTTCCATCATATCAAGCTGACGGCGCATGGCATCGAGATCGCCGGATATATTGGCCGCATACATAGCCTTGCGGCCCGTGCGATCCGCATGACGGTCGATCACCGTCATCACCTTTTCGAAGCGCTCAGCGAAGGGCGAGTGAGGCGGATCGCCCATCAGTTCATCGTCCTTGATGAAGTCGAGCCCGGCCCCGACCATGCGGTCAACGAGCTCTGCTGTCGCGTCCGGCGTCAGCCCCACACTGGGCTTGATGATCGTGCCAACGAGCGGACGGCCATGAACGCCGGTCACCTGCCGCGTTCCCTCGACAGCGAATTGCGGGCCCGGATAGGCCGCGGCAAAGGCATCGGGGAGCTGCAGCGACAAGAGCTTCAGGCCGGAGAAGTGGTGAAGCTCGAACAGGTTGCCAAGCGTTGTCGACCACAGGGTAGCGAGACTTGCACCCGTGTTCTCGAAGCTCCAGGAGATCGTCACCCGCGCCTGCTGCGGGCGGGGCGATCCACCCTGCTTGGGGCCCCTTGCATAAGGCAGAGACGGCTGCTCCACCTCACCAAGCGGCTCGATCGCATCAACGCGGGCGCCGTAACGCGCCATCAGTTCCGGCGTCTCACCCGGCATCGTACGGAAGGTGCCGCTCGACTGCTCGCCAGCCATGGCTGCAGCGGCCTGTTCGAGGGGGTAACACGTCTCGATGAGATAGGATGCGACGATGCGATCGGACATAAGCTCCTCCAGATGTCGAAGGAGCTCACTATCATCAAATCGATGTTATGTCATCATGCCAGTTCAGACACTGTCGACACGCGCCACTTCATTGTTCTGCCAGTAAAGCTTGTTGCTCCGGGTGATGTGGTCCCGCATCGCCTGGCTCGCCGCTTCCGCATCGCCGGCGGCGATGGCCTTGTAGATCTTCTCATGCTCCTCGATCGTGAGCCGTTCCTTCCCACGGACGGAAACGAGCTCGCGCTTGAACCTTGAGAGCCACTCCAGCATGCCCTTGGTGACCGCAGCGACCATGGAGTTGCCGCTCATATCCGCAATGATGCCGTGGAATCCCATGTCTGCGGCAACGAACCGGGCCTGGTCTCCGCGCGCCTCCTGCAGCTCGCGAACCGAGGCCGCCAGCGCCTCCAGATCCTTGGCGGTGGCGTTGCGGGTTGCCATGCTGGCCAGAGACGTCTCCAGCCAAAGCCGCGCTTCCTTGAGTTCGTCCAGCCCTCGGGAACTCGTCGCCAGAAGCATGATCATGGCTGCGGAGATCTGGTTGATGATCACCTCAGGCGTCGGGTTGATCACACGCGCGCGCTCGCCGTGGCTGATCTTGATGAGGCCCATCTGCTGCAGCGTCAGCATCGCCTCACGGATGGACGGTCGCCCCACGCCGATCATGTTCATCAACTCGCGCTCGCTCGGAAGCTGAGAACCCGGAGGAAATTCCGATGTTGAGATGGCGGCAATAAGCCGGTCGAGGACCTCCTGGTAAAGCTTGCGCTTATGCACTGGTTCCATTGCACGCTCCTAGCTGACGATTCCTTCTACTCGGGCTCACCGAAACGCACAACATAGCGAGGCCTCAAGATCACACCAATTGACATTACTTATGTGACGACCTAGCGTGATGGCAACCTTGGTGTGGACTGAACCTGCATTCGCTTGACCGTTTACAACGCTAGTTGAAGGCGGGACCTGAACGATGCGCTTGAGATCAGTTGCCCATGTCGCATCGGTAAGGAGGAGGAAACATGACCACGATCGCCCTGATTGGCGCCGGCGGAAAGATGGGCTACCGGCTCGCGGGCAAGCTGAAGGACAGCCGCTTTTCGCTGCGATGCGCGGAGGTGAGCGTTGCCGGACGCGAGCGCCTGAAGAACGGCCTCGGACTGGAGGCCATGGACACGACCAACGCGATCAGTGGCGCCGAAGTGGTCATCCTTGCCGTGCCAGACACAGCCATCGGAAAGGTGTCTGCTTCCATAGAAAAGGATCTGAAGCCCGGCACGATGCTGGTGATCCTCGATGCTGCTGCTCCGTTTGCCGGGCACCTGCCCGCGCGCACCGACCTCACGTATTTCGTGACCCATCCCTGCCATCCGCCGATCTTCAACGATGAAACCGAGATGGAGGCGAAGCGTGATTTCTTCGGTGGCGTAGCTGCCAAGCAGCATATCGTTTCCGCCCTGATGCAGGGGCCGGAGGAGGATTATGCCCTGGGTGAGGAGATCGCCAAGATCATCTGGGCTCCCGTCATGCGCTCCCATCGCATATCGGTCGAGCAGCTTGCAATGCTGGAACCGGGCCTCTCCGAAACCCTTTGCGCGAGCCTTCTCGATGTCATGCGTGAGGCGCTCGACGAGGTAACCGCTCGCGGTGTGCCGCGTGAGGCCGCCCGCGATTTCCTGCTCGGCCACATGAACGTTCTCGCCGCAGTGATCTTCGAGGAAACGCCCGGCGTCTTCTCCGACGCGTGCAACAAGGCGATCGAGTTCGGCAAGCCGATGCTGATGCGCGACGACTGGAAGCGCATCTTCGATCCCGAGGAACTCGAAGCGTCGATCCGCAGGATTACCTGAACCGTCGCTTTGCGCATCCGCCATCCCTGTCGTTTGGGACCTGACATGAACCGCGACCTTGCCATTCTTCTGACGGGCACCGACGAGCCACAGCCGGAACGACGCACGTTGAGGGCTGGCGCTCTTTCAGTCTCGCTTGAAGGCGGAAACCTGCGAGCGATCCGCTGGCACGGCGTGGAAGCCGTGCGTGCGATCAGCTATCTCGTGCGGGACGAGAACTGGGGCACCTACGCTGCAGATCTGAGCGCCGCCAAGATCGAGGAAGGCCCCGACGGCTTTTCGGTCCGATATTCCGGCACCTGCACGAGCGGCAGTGGAGCCTCCCTGCGGTTCGATGCGCGGATTGAAGGAAAGGCCGAGGGCGAGCTCGTTTTCGAGGTCAGCGCCGTTTCCGACCGGGATTTTTCCACGAACCGGACCGGCTTCAACATCCTTCACCCGATCGTTGGTGTTGCCGGCGCACCGGCGATCGTCGAACACGTCGACGGGACGGTCGAGCAATCCAGCTTTCCGCTGGTAATCGATCCGGCGCAACCCTTCCTTGCCATGCGGGCGATTTCCCACGAAGTGATGCCGGGGGTGCGGGCGACCGTGCGCATGGAAGGCGACACGTTCGAGATGGAAGATCAGCGCAACTGGTCCGATGCCTCGTTCAAGACCTATGTTCGCCCGCTCGCCCTGCCCTGGCCTTACGTGCTGGCTGCCGGTGAGACGATGGTGCAGACCATCACGGTGACGTTCGCCGGTGAACCTGCACGGAAAGTGGCAGCGGCTGCCTCCGACGTGATTGGTATCGAGGTCGGGGCCCCAACGGAGAAAGCCGCCCCCGCTTTCGGATTGAACATCACGCCGGAAGAAATTTCCGCGACACTTTCTACGCTGAGCCATCTGCAGGCGATCGCGCCGCGCCACCTCATCTTTTCCTATGATCCGTTGCAGGGTCATGGTGAAGACGCCCTCCAGAATTTCCGTAGACTGCAGCAGAGTTTTCCCGTCCCCGTAACGCTGGAATTCACCCTTCCCTGCAGATCCGATCCAGCGGCGGAACTTGATGTGCTGGCCCGCGAGATTGCCCGGAGCGGCCTTGACCTGGATGCTTTGGTCGTGGTTCCGGCACCTGATCTGAAATCGACCCCGCCGGGTAGCGTCTGGCCGGATTGTCCGCCGCTTGACGAGATCTACCAGGCCGCGCGTGATCGATTTCCGAACCTGCGGCTGGGCGGCGGGATGCTCAGCTATTTCACCGAGCTGAACCGCAAGCGCGTTCCCGCCGACCATCTCGACTTTGTGACCCATACGACGAGCCCGATCGTCCATGCTGCAGACGACCTGAGCGTCATGGAGACGCTGGAAGCCCTGCCCTTCATCACCGCATCCGTCCGCGAGATCTATGGCGACAAACCTTATCGCATCGGCCCCTCCACCATCGGGATGCGCCACAACCCCTATGGCGCGGGGCTGGCAGCTAGCGACGGACGCACCCGGCGGACGATGGTCACGGAAGATCCACGCCAGCGCGGGCTGTTCGCGGCGGCCTGGATGATCGGCTATGCCGCTGCAACGGCGGACGCAGGGCTTGAAGCGCTGACGCTCGGCGCCCTGGCGGGTCCCTTTGGCGTGGTGGAGGACGATAAGCGGCGACCCGCCTTCCATGCCGCACGTGCACTGGCACAGCTTTCCGGGCAGCCCTTGCGCCGTGTTCATTCGTCAAATTCCGGCGCTGTCCTCGGACTTTCCACCGGATCGGCGCTTGTTGTGGCCAACACGACGAACGAAGCCGTTTTACTGTCCCTGCCCCAAGTCAGCCGCGTAGAGGTTCTGGATCAGAAAACGGCAGCTACGGCTCGCCACGCCGACCAGCTTCCCTCACGAGACTGCCCGGGCAAACGGCTCCGGCTTGGTGCTTATGGCATAGCCATTTGCCAGCTTCCAGGTGATGCATGACGCCGCTGCTTTCCTGGTATGGCGATGACCTGACAGGGTCAACCGACGTGATGGAAGCGCTGGAACTGCGCGGCATTTCAGCAGTACTGTTCACGGACATACCCGATACCGGACAGCGTGCGCAGTTCGCCGGGCGGGAAGCCATCGGGATCGCCGGCACAAGCCGCAGCGAGACGCCCCAATGGATGGACGCTAACCTTCCAGCGATCTTTGAGGCGCTGCGCGACACAGGCGCAGAACTCTGCCACTACAAAATCTGCTCCACCTTTGATTCCGCGCCGCATGTGGGATCAATTGGGCGGGCTCTCGATATCGGAGCGCGTGTCTTCAATCAGGCAACCACACCCGTTGTCGTTGGCGCGCCGCAGCTGCGCCGTTATACGGCCTTCGGCAACCTTTTTGCCGGCTTTCGTGAGTCAAATTACCGGATCGATCGGCACCCCGTCATGAGCCGTCATCCCGTCACGCCGATGGACGAAGCCGACCTGCGCCTGCATCTCTCCCGCCAGACGGAAAAGCCCATCGACCTGATCGATCTCGTCACCCTGAAGCGAGATCCGTCTGAGGAGGAACTGGACGCTTTCTTCACGGCGCCGGTGGTCCTGCTGGATGTGCTGGACGACGAGACCCAGCGCATTGTTGGACGACATCTGTGGCGTCGCCGCGCCCAGTCACCCTTCGTGGTCGGCTCGTCCGGCATCGAATATGCCCTCACCGCCTCCGGCTCAGGCACACCGCTGGCAGGCCGCAATCGCCTGTTCCATGAGCCTGGCTCGCGAGGGCCGATTGCGGTTGTTTCCGGGTCCATGTCGCCGACCACAGAGCGCCAGATCCGCTTTTCCGCCGACCGGGGGTTTGCGCCCATCTCGGTTTCCGCCACCCAGTTGATCAGCCCGGCCTCGTCTGCGGAAATTGCGCGCGCAGTCGAGGAGGCCAGCGCAGCGCTGATTGAGGGCAAAAGCCCAATCCTGTTTACCGCCATGGGCGGGGAAACCGCCCAGATCGACACAGCCGGTCAGGGTCACCGCATAGGACGCTCGCTCGGTCAGGCGCTTGCGCAACTTGTCGCGCGGCATGGGCTTCACCGTGCCGTCGTCGCCGGTGGTGACACTTCCAGCCATGCGATCGCCGAACTCGGCATCTATGCGCTGGAATGCCTTATGCCTTTGCCGAATTCACCTGGTTCGCCGCTATGCCTTGCGCATCGTGCGGCCGGGTCCGGCAATCTGGAAATCGCCTTCAAGGGCGGTCAGGTCGGGCAGGATGATTACTTTGTACTGGTGCGCGACATCTAGTGGCGATGGTTGCTTGAGCACCATGGGGTATTGGTATAATGAGTATGCCACAGCATTTCAGGAGGAGCCGTCGGCTTCAAGCCGGCGTCATTGATTGGGAGGTCAAAGATGCTTCGTAGACTGTTCTTGTGTTCCACCGTACTTGTTGCTGCATTCGCCGGATCGGCAGGATCCGCCCTTGCGCTCGACCCGGAAAAGCCGGTGATTGCGCTTTCCAACTCCTTCTACGGTAATACCTGGCGCCGTCAGATGGTGGATGCCTTCACCGCCGAGGCCGAGACGGCCAAGGCTGAAGGCAAGATTGCCAACTTCGTCGTCCTGAACGGCGATGGCTCGGTTGCCCAGCAGAACAGCCAGATGGCTGAACTCATCCTGCGCGGCGTCGATGCCATCGCGATCAATGCGGCGTCTGAAACCGCGTTGAACGGCCTTGCTGAAAAGGCCTGTGCGGCCGGGATCAAGATCATCGCCTTCGACAGCCTGCTAACGGCGGACTGCGCCTGGAAGCTTTCCTTCGATTTCACCGGTTACAAGACTGAGCAGGCAAAGAAGACCCTGGAGCTGATTGGCAACAAGGGCAACGTCATCGTTGTGCGCGGCGTGAAGGGCTCCGGCCCCGACAACCTGATGTATTCCGCCCAAAAGGCGGTGCTTGACGAGAACCCTGACGTGAAGATCGTGGCCGAAGTCTACGGGCAGGCAACCGCCTCTGTGGCGCAATCGGCGATTGCCAACGTGCTGCCAAGCCTGCCGCCCGTCGACGCGGTGCTCGCACAGGGCGGCAGCGATGACTTCGGCATTGCCCAGGCTTTCGAACAGGCTGGCGGCCCCTACGCGGAAAAGCTGCCGATCATTGAAGGCGGCGGCTCTTCGGACTTCGTGATCTGGTGGAACAAGCAGGCCGAGAAGGGCTACAAGACAACCTCCATGAACACCACGCCCGGCATCGGTGGCGCTGCCTTCTGGCTCGCCTACGAGATCGTCAAGGGCGCCAATCCGCCGAAGGAAATGACCATGCCGGTCGCCACTGTGGATGAGACCAACCTCGCCGACATGGCCAAGGACCTGAAGCCTGGCATGATCATCAGCCCGAGTTTCGACGAGGCGTGGGTGCAGGAGAACCTGATCAACAAATCGCACTAATCAGGAAGCTTGGAGCGGCCGCTGGCTTAATGGCTGGCGGCCACCCATTTGGCCAGGGACACTACAGCCGATGCTAGACGCGATGCTCGAGCCCGCGCCGACCGCTGTTCCGCTCGACGCAAACCGGGAAGCCCTCCTGAGGCTTCAATCGATCGGCAAGAGCTACGGCAGCACACGCGCCAACCACGACATCAATCTTGAAATCCATGCGGGCGAAGTGCTTGGCCTCGTCGGAGCGAATGGTGCGGGCAAGTCGACACTGATGCGCATTCTGTGCGGCGTTACGATGCCGAGTGACGGCACGATGAGACTTGCGGGCGAGCCTCTGGACCTTGCGGCCTTCTCGCCGGCTGAAGCACGCAGGCGCGGAATCCGCATCGCCTGGCAGGAGCTGTCGCTGTCGCCAAATCTCAGCGTCGCTGAGAATTTCTACGTCGAACAACCGCAATTTGCTCGGCTCAATCCGCTGTGGCTGAGGGACTATCATCGCCTTGCCAAAGAAGCACTCGAGCGGATCTTTCCGGGCGCCCGGGTGCCCACGAGCCAGCTGGTCGGAGAACTCTCCATTGCCGAACGGCAGATGGTGGAAATCGCGCGCGCGGCGAGCGACCCACAGCTGAAGCTTTTGATCCTCGACGAGCCCACCTCTTCGCTTGGGGCGGAACGCAGCAGGCAGTTGCGCAGCTTCGTCCGCAATCTCACCGCGCGCGGCATCGGCGTCATCTTCATCAGCCACAAGCTGTCCGAGGTGATCGACATCTCCGACCGGGTGGTCGCCATGCGCAACGGTCAGGTCGTCTGGGTCCGGCAAGCGGAAGGAACAAGCATCGCCGATCTCGTCGACGCCATGGGCGGCGCTGGTGCGGCCCAGGAGCGGCTCGCGCGGGAGCACGTCAGTGACGGAGAGGTGCGCGTGAGGCTTTCGGGCGATCGCTTCGGTCCGGAACCCATTGAGCTGAAATCGGGAGAAATCATCGGCATTGCCGGGCTGGAAGGCAGCGGTCAGCGGGATCTGCTGGCTGCACTTTTCTCGCGCAAGCCTCCGGCCGACATCATGAGGAACGGTCGGACCCGCTATGTCTCGGGCGATCGCGGCTACGAAGGCGTTTTTCCGCTCTGGAGTGTACTGGACAACATCTCCATCGGCCGCATTGCGAGACGGTCGCCACTTTCGCTCGTACGCGATGGGCAGGAGCGGCCTGTGGCGCGTGAACGCGCCCGCCGTCTGGCCCTGGATGAACAGCGACTCGATTCCAATATTCTCGACCTCTCCGGCGGCAACCAGCAGAAGGCGCTGGTGGCGCGTGCGCTCGATGAGGACGCCGACATCATCCTCCTTGATGATCCGACGCGCGGCGTCGACATCGCCGCCAAGGGAGATTTTTACCGGCTGGTGCGCGAGATCGCCAACGCGGGCAAGCTGGTGATCTGGCATTCCACCGAGGATCTCGAATTCCTTCAATGCGACCGCGTACTGGTCTTCGCTGGCGGCGAAATTGTCGCGGAGCTGACGGGCAGCGACATTTCGGAGGAAGCCATTGTTGCAGCCTCCTTCCTGCAACCCAAGAAACCACCGGAGGCACCCTCCGAGGGACGCACCAGGGTGATCGCCACGGCGCTGCGCGCCATTCCGTTCGTGAGCCTGCTCGCCGTCTTTGCCATCATGACGTCCATCAATCCGCTGGTTGCTTCCACCTTCGGGCTCGAACTTCTGCTAGCGCCAGCCGTGACGCTGGTGCTCATCGCGCTGGCACAGATGTTTGTCGTGGGCGGCAGCGAAATCGACCTTGGCGTGGGAGGCTTCACCGGGTTCATCAACGTCGTGAGTGCAACCATTCTCGTCGCCTCGCCGCTTCTCGGGATAGGCGCGCTAGTCGCCGGCCTGCTCGGCTATGCTCTGATCGGCTTCATCATTCAGGCGCGCGCCATTCCCGCGATTGTTGTAACGCTCGGCGCATCCTTCATCTGGATGGGCATGGGGCAAACCATTCAGTCCTCGCCGGGAGGTTCAGCACCATCGTGGCTGGCGCCGTTGTTCAACTGGTCACTTTGGGGCCTGCCGACCCCGCTCATCCTGATCGCGCTTGCTGGAATGGTCGCCGTTTGCCTCGACCGGTCGCCAACCGGTACGATCCTGCGCGCCTTCGGCTCAGGCACCCGGGCGCTTGAACGCGCCGGCTGGTCACCGATCCGCTATGCCATGCTGCGCTATGTCATCGCCGCAGCCTTCGCCATGGTTGCCGGCCTCTACGTCACCGCCACGAACCATGCGAGCGACATCAACGCAGGCGCTTCCTTCACGCTGCTCTCGATCGCTGCGGTGGTCATCGGCGGCTGCCAGCTTCTGGGCGGTTTCATCGCGCCACTGGGCGTGGTTGCAGGCGCGGTGACGCTGGCGCTGATCGGTGCGCTGCTCGCCTCGCTCGGCGTCAACACGGACTATAACGCTGCGGTTCAGGGTAGCCTGCTGATCGCGATCCTGGCCTTGCAGGCACTTGCTCTGAGGAGGCGCAAAAATGGCTGAAAGTCTTGCTTTCCTGCGCCGCCACCGCTGGGTCTGGCCCCTCATCGGCATCCTGATCCTCTGGGCCGCGCTGACCGTGCTCACGTCGCGCTTCAGCCTCTATTCGCTGAGCGGCATCGCCATTTCATCGTCCTTCCTGCTGCTCCCGGCCTTCGGGCAGATGCTGGTGATCACTACGGGACGCGGCAACATCGACCTCTCCATCCCAAGCACCGTAACACTTGCAGCCTACGTCAGCGTCATGACGTCGGACGGCACGAATGCAGGCTTTGCGCTCACCCTCGCCGCCGTGCTGGCGATTGGTCTGGGCGTTGGCATTTTCAACGCCTTCCTGGTTCTGGTGGTTCGCATCCCCGCGATGATCGCAACGCTGGCGAGCGGCTACATTCTTGCAACCGGCGTGATGATCGTGAATGCGCGGATCGGCATGTTCAGCCGCGCGCCGCTACATGGCTGGCTTTCCACGGGAAGGGTTGGAAGTCTCCCCGTGATGCTCATCATTGCGGTGTTGGTCGCCATCGCTGCCGGCTTCCTGCTTTCACGAAGCGCCTACGGGCGGCAGCTTTTCGCGGTGGGCCAGAGCCAGGAGGCAGCGCGACTGGCGGGCGTCAGGGTGAAGCGCATCATTGCCTCGACCTTCGTCTGCAGCGCCCTGCTCTCTTCCGTGACCGGTCTGCTGCTGTCGGGCTATGCGGGCGGCGCATTCCTTGAAATGGGAACGCCATATCTCCTGCAGTCCGTCGGCGCAGTGGTGCTCGGAGGTACGCTAATCGCGGGCGGGAGCGCGACCGCATTCGGCACGCTTCTCGGAGCCATGCTGCTCGTGATGATCGTCACCACCATGCAGATTGCCGGCCTCCCGCCTGGCACGCAGGACATCCTGCAAGGTGTGGTGATTATCGGCGTCCTCTCGCTTGCTGGCGCCCGGATGGGTCGCAGCTCGAGCTGAAGACTACTGAGGCTTAAGCACCTTCCGGCTGGCAACTGCGCGGCGCATCATTGGCGAGACCACCTGATCAGAAATGTGAATGTCCCAGACTTCCGCACTGTCATGCGACTGGAAGGCTTCGACTGCTTCCTCGAACTGCGAAAGGCTCGTGATAACCCGGCCCTGAAGGCCAAATCCCCTGGCTACCGCGCCGAGATCACCGCGTCCGAAGACCGAACCTGCATCGCTGATGCCGTCCTTGCGCAATTTGTGGATCTCCGGCCCGTAGGCGCCGTCGTTCAGGACACAGACGAGGATCCGAAGGTTGTGACGCCGGATCGTCTCCAGTTCCTGAACATGCATGAGGAAGCTGCCGTCGCCGTCGATGACCACGATCGTATCGTTGGGCCGGGCGGCTGCGGCGCCCGCGGCATAGCAGAGGCCATTGCCGATCGCGCCAAACTCGCGGATCGTGAGGAACGACGCGGGGCTACGGCCGCGCATGTGGGCCGAGAAAGCCGCACTATGACCGGTGCCGTTGACCATCATCCACTGCTTCGGAAGCACCCGGTCGAGCGCTGCAATGGCGTCGCGAGGGTCCATGAATTCGTTGCTGTCGAACGGATAGGGATCAGCCGGTTCGCTTGCAATGCGGGCAGCCAGTTGCTCGGTGCGGTTGAGCTTCTCGCGACGGGGTTCCTCGATCCCGCTCACGAGCGCCTCAAGCGCCAGGACCGCATCGCCTCGGATCAGCAGATCCCCTGTCTTGAGCGTGTCCCTGATGCCTTCGGGCGCCACATCGATGACGGCAACCTTCGCGTTCGGGAACAGCTTGCCGCCATCCTGGGTGTGGTAGTTGAGGCTCGCACCCAGAGCAATGACCAGGTCGCAGTCCTTGAACTGCTCACGCCCAAGCGCGGTCGAATAGCCTCCCGCGATGCCAAGGCTGAACGGATCATCATCGAACAGGCCACGGGCGGGGAGCGTGGTGGCGAGCAGTCCGTCGATAGCATCGGCAAGGCGGCGCGCAAGCGTGGCACAGCGGTCGTTCGAGGCTCCGCGCCCGCCAATGATAATCGGCTTTCGCGCCGATGAAATCAGCCCGAGCAGCTCCGCGATCTGGTCGGGGTGCGGTGCGAGCGGAGGCAAATCCGGGATGAAGTCGGTCGAAGGACGATAGGCTTCCTTCCCGGGAAACTCATGCAGCTGAATGTCATAGGGCACGCCGATGACAACCGGACGCCGCTCGGTGCGAGCGATGTAGAACGCTTCCCTGACGTACTCCTGCATGCGCACCATACTGTGCGCATGAATGTAGTGCGCGCCGGTGGCAGTCACGATCGGCGCTTGCTCGATGCGCTGACCGTACCAGGATTTGTCGATCGGGCTTTCGCCTGCGAAAACCACGACCGGGATCTTTGCGTAGATTGCCGTTGTCAAAGCCGTTGAAAGCTGGGTGACGCCCGGCCCACAGGTGACCGATGCAACACCGGGTTTGCCGGTCGCCATTGCATAGGCGCTGGCCATGGCCACGGCGGCATGTTCATGGCGCACCAGATAGGTGCGCGCATCCGGCTTTTCGGAAAGATGAGTGGCGAAGTGCATATTGCCATCACCCATCAGGGTGAAACTTACATCGGCACCTTCCGCAAAGAAGGCGTCCGCCATTGCTTCATAAACCAGCACTTCGCTCTCTCCCCCTTGGCTATGACTACGATGCGGCGAGCTTGGCAATAAGCTCGTCAGCCGGCGCTACCTCAGCGTATTTGGAGGCCAGATCGAACAGGTTTACCGCGTGTGATACTTCCGAACGGTCGTACACACCGTCGCTGGCAACGCCCACGCGGAAATTGTAGGAGAAGCCGTCGACGACGGTCCCGCGCACGCAACCGCTCGTGCTGCAGCCGGTGACGATCAGCGTGTCGACGCCGAGGTCGACCAGATAGCTGACGAGCGGGGTTCCGAAGAACGCGCTCGGATGACGCTTCGGAAGCAGCAGGTCCTCGGGCTGCGGTGCAACTTCCTCGACGAAATCATAGCCCTTCGCCGGTATACCCATGATGCCCGGAGACTTTTCGGCGAGCCGCCCATAGTCATGCGCAATCTTCGGCGCGACGTAAGGATAGATGACCGGCAACTTGTTCTCACGGAAATAGCCAAGCAGCTTGGCAATATTTGGAATTGCCTTCCAGGCGGTGTCGCCGCAACTGGTCTGGAACTCCTTTACCGCCTCTTCAAACGGCATGGGGTGCGTGCCGGTCGTGCGATACTGCACGTCGATGATCAACAGTACGGGCTTCTTGCCGAGGGGGGCAGAGCCCCCGAATCCGGCCAGAGCATAACGTTCGAGATCAGACTCGGGGATGATGTTGTCCCAAGGCTTCATGCTACTCCTCCATTTCCTCCTGGCCCTGCTGTCTTCAGCCTGATGACCGGGGGCGTATGTTAACGATCAGTCGAAAGCATAGCGCTTCTCGAGCGCGTCAATCTCCGGCTTGGCAACGAGACGCTGGCGCTCCTGGAAGGTCACCACGAGACCGCTCGACTCCTCGAGTTGCCCAGCCGATTTCAGATGACGCAGCGCATTTTGCATACCGAGCATCGCGCCCTGGAGCGCGGCATTGGCATAGAGCACCAGACCCACACCAGCCGCCTTGAGCTGTTCGTGGCTCATCGGCGGCGTCTTTCCGCCAATCACGATGTTCGCCATCTGCGGCACTGGCAGACGCCGGCAAATTTCCGCGAAATCGTCGGGCCGGCTCGGTGCTTCGACAAAGGTCACGTCGGCGCCGGCTTCGATGAAGCGCTCTGCTCTTTCGATGGCGGCTTCAAGGCCCTGCTCCGCGTAGACATCGGTGCGGGCAATGATCAGGAAGTCATCGGACCGGCGGGCGTCGGTGGCCGCCTTGATCTTCTGCACCATTTCGGACGTGCTGACGACGCTCTTTCCGTCGAAATGGCCGCAGCGCTTGGGCATCGACTGATCTTCGAGCTGGACAGCATTGGCGCCGGTACGCTCTAGCATGCGGATCGTGTGGTAGACATTCACCGCATTGCCAAAGCCGGTATCGGCATCCACGATGAGCGGAAGCTCCGTCACTTCGCGGATTGCGGCCAGGTGCAGGCAGAGCTGCGTCAGGTCGATTATGCCTACGTCGGGCTTGCCCAGGCTTGCATTGGTGATGCCGGCACCGGTGAGATAGAGTGCTTCGAAGCCCTCGTCATCCGCGATGCGAGCCGAGAGGGCATTCATCACACCGGGTACGAGAAGCGCACGCTTCTCATTCAGCGCGGTCCTCAGTCTGGAGCCTGGGGTCTGGGTCACTATGGTTTCCTTTTGCAATTAAGCATCTGGAGGAGCTGCGCCAACGTCTACCGTCTCCTGGATGGACATCCGGGCATGCTGCAGATGCTCGCGCATCAGGCGTTCCGCAGCCTCACCGTCGCGCCGTTCCAGCGCCTCCAAAATGCTGACATGTTCGTCGAATGCGGCCTTCGCCCGGCCCGGATTGATGCTCGACCGGTAGCGAAAGAACCGTAGTACCTGATAGAGATCTCCCAGAAGCGTCTCGATCAACCGAACCTGCCGGCTGCCTTCGATGATCTGGAAATGGAAATCCTGGTCGCCGGGGGATTGATAGTAGCCGGTACCGGATTTGACGTCTTCGTGTGCAGAGTGGTCGAAGAGGACATCACGGAGACGCTTGAGTTCTTCATCCGTCAGACGCTCTGCTGCCAGACGGCAGGCAAGACCTTCAAGCACCTCCCGGATCATGTAGAGATCGATGATCTCTTCCACCGTGGGGCTCGCAACACGAACACCCACGTGCGGGATGCGCACGAGAAGACCCCGCCCCTCAAGGCGGCGTATGGCTTCGCGCAGCGGACCGCGGCTGATACCGAGTTGACGGGCGAGGACGGCTTCCTGGATTCGTGCTCCGGGCTTGATGTCCCCACGGATAATGAGCTCGGTCAGCCTTTCGAGGGCCTGATCGCTCAACGAGGGACTTTTCTCAAGCGCTACGACGTCCATGAATACCTCCTGTTGTGTAGGTAATCTGCCACGAGTAATCTGTCAACAATTGACACCTTGCGTTTGAAGCTTCACAGCTGACAGCAAAAGATAATGGAGGGTTACAAGCAATGGCATCCAAGAAACTGATAATTTCGGGAGGACAGGTCGTCCGTCCGACTGGCGTCGAAGTGCTCGACATTGTCATCGAAGATGGCAGCATAGCCGACCTTGTCCCCCCCAACTCTGTAACCGCGGATATCGAACGCTTTGATGCTTCGGGCCTCACAATTCTGCCTGGGGCCATTGACGCACATATACACCTTGGACACGCGAAAGACATAGCACGACCGCGTGAGCCCTCGGACGCTGAAACCGAGACGGCGGCGGCAGCGCGTGGCGGCGTTACCACCGTGATCTCCTACGTCATGAGTTCCAAACCCCATGAAGACGACTTCAAGGACATCCTGTCGGTGACCAAGGCGGGCGCCCGCACCGATTTTGGTTTTCATTTCGTTATCGCGACCAAGGCGCAACTGCAGGCCGTGCCTCGCTACATAAACGAGTTCGGCGTCCCCACCGCCAAACTGTTCATGAACATCCGCGGATCCGAGGGGGACCGCCTGGGTCTGCCGCCGATCGATGACGGGTTTACCTTTGCCCTGCTTGAGCAGTTGGCGGCCCATGGCGGCATGCTCTGCCCACACCCGGAGAATATGGAAATCGCCTGGCTCCTCGCGGATCGCATCAAGTCCAGTGGCCGAGCCGATCTTTCGGCATGGAACGACGCTCGACCGGGCTTCATCGAAGCGGAGGCAATTCGCCGGATCGCCTATCTCGCGCAGGTAGCCGGTGCTCCCGTGTACTGCGTCCACACATCCTCGCAACCGGCCCTCGAACAGGCCCTCAAGGCCCGGGACGAAGGGATCAACATCCATATCGAGACATGCAACCACTATCTCACCCATGACGTCGAGGCTCCGATCGGGGTTGTCGGCAAGATCAATCCTCCCTTGCGAAAAGCCGCCGACAGGGAAGCGCTCTGGGCGGCCCTGGCGAATGGCGAGATCGATACGCTGGCCAGCGATCACATCCACAGGAGCATTGAATCGAAGGCCGGAGACATCTGGACCGCTTCACCCGGTTGCCCCGGACTGGATACATTCCTGCAGGTCCCATTGTCCGAGGGGCACCACAAGCGTGGCATCCCCTTGCAAAGGATCGCGGAACTCACCGCGGAAAAGCCTGCAAAGCTGATGGGCCTGGCCAGGAAGGGCCGGATCGCCAAGGGCATGGATGCTGATCTGGCTTTTGTGAACCTTCAGGCAACCGAGACGATCGGCAAGGAAAGCATCCAGAGCGATTGCGGCTACTCCATCTACGAAGGCTATGACCTGAAGGGCACCATCGATCATACGATGGTCCGCGGCCGCTTCGTATGGAAAGACCGCGCGATTGTCTCGGACAGCGCCGGACACGGCGAGTATCAGTTCCGCAAGCTCTAGTTCCGTAAAACGGTGGGCTTTGATCCGAGCCCACCGTTCTTATTTCAGGCGCCTATGCCTCGGCTTTCTTCTTGAACCGCTTCCACGGTGTCCAGACGGACGAGAGGATCAGGAGTGCAGTCAGTATGAGGAAAGACAGGCTGATCGGACGCTCCAGGAACACCATGTAGTCTCCACGCGTGATCAGCAGCGCTCGCCTCAGGTTTTCTTCCACCATGGGTCCAAGCACCAGGCCAAGGAGCAATGGAGCGGCCTGGAAGCCAAGTCTGCTTAAGACATAACCCGCGATACCAAAGCCGATAACGAAGAAGATATCGCTTGTGCTGCTCTGAATGCTGTAGACGCCGATAGCAATAAGCAAGATTACGACGGGCGCCAGGAACCGGTATGGTACCGAGAGGAACTTCACCCAGATGCCGATCAACGGCAGGTTGAGGATCACCAGGAACAGGTTTCCGATCACAAAACTACCGATCAGCCCCCAGAATACATCCGGGTTTTCCGTCAGGAAGCGTGGCCCGGGCTGAATACCATGGATCATCATGGCCGCTAGTAGCAGTGCCATCACACCATCAGCAGGAATGCCCAGCGACAACGTGGGAATGAACGCGCTCTGTGCTGTTGCATTGTTGGCCGCTTCCGAGCTTGCCATCCCCTCTACGGTGCCATGGCCAAACTTTTCGGGGTGGCGACTGATCTTCTTTTCCGCGAGATAGGCGACGAAGGAGGAGATCGATGTGCCGGTGCCCGGGAGGAGACCAAAGGCCATGCCAATGAGCGACCCTCGCGCGATGGGCATCGTTGAATCGCGCATTTCCTGCTTTGTCGGCAGCAGGGTGCGCCAGGTCACACTGTAAACACTGGCATCCCGTTCACCACCCGTAACCAGGTTGCGGATGACTTCGGTGACACCGAAGAAGCCCATGGCCACCGCGACAATGCTGATACCATTCCAGAGGTCGGTAAATCCGAAGGTAAAGCGCTGGGCCCCGGTGTTTACGTCAGCACCAACCATGCCAAGGATCAGGCCGAACAGGACCATGATAATGCCCTTTGCGACGGAGCCTTCCGACAGGGTAGCCGCCGCAATGAGGCCCATGAGCATCATCGAGAAGTAGTCTGCCGGCTGGAATTGAAGTGCCACGCGCGCCAGAGGCTCGGCAAAGATCACCAGTAGCACGATCGCAAGATTGCTCCCGATGAAGGAGCCGAACGTGGTGATGAACAGCGCGGCGCCCGCGCGGCCACGCTGCGCCATCGGGTGACCATCAAGGCAGACCACAGCCGAGGATGCCGTACCGGGCAGGTTCAGCAGGATGGATGTAATCGATCCTCCGTACTGTGCGCCGTAGTAGACACCGGCCAGCATGATCAAAGCATCGGTGGGAGCTATGTGAAATGTGACCGGCAGGATAAGTGCGATGGCGGCCATCGGGCCCACGCCCGGCAGAACGCCAACCATCATGCCCAGTGTAACGCCGCCGATGCTATAGAGAACCGAGGGCCAGGCCAGCGCCAGGGCCATGCCGTTCAATAAACTAAAGAACGCTTCCAAATTTGCCTCCTCCTCCCTCTGGTGTCAGAGAGGCCAGCGGATAGCAGGAAGTGCCAGGCCCAAGCCGTTGATGAATATCAAGACTGCCGCAACACTCGATGCCAATGAAAAGATGATGTCGCCCAAACCCAGACGTCCCGTCACAGCGACACTGACTAACAGCATCAGAACAATTGCTGCAGGGATCATGCCGAATAGCGGAAGCAACACAGCGAAGGAAGCGAGCGCCGCCAGGATCAGGACAGAAGACACCTTTATCGGGATACTCGCGGTCGCTCCGCCTCTTCGTAGAGATCCGACGATCAACAACGCTCCAAGCCCGATGAGCAGAACGCCAATGCCAAAAGGAAACCCTCCGGATCCCAGCCGCCTCAATGTACCCAGCCCCAGGGCCAGGCCCTGTGCAAGGGATACGCAGCCTATGGCAACGGAGATCCAACCTCCAACACTGTCGGAGGTGAGGAAAAGCCGCTGGACAAGATTATCCTTACCGACAAAGCCGGCTGTTTGGATAGCTTCCTTGCTCATGGCATCTTCACCGTTCCTGCTGGAAGCGACATGACATGGCTGGCAATCGCCCCCGGCGTCGTCAGCCAGATGCGATCGCGATGGGCGGCGATGTGCTCGAAGATCTTGCGCAGCTGGCGGATGCGGTGGGGCTGGCCGGTCA
The DNA here is from genome assembly GCF_014641695.1 of Nitratireductor aestuarii. Classification (GTDB taxonomy): domain Bacteria; phylum Pseudomonadota; class Alphaproteobacteria; order Rhizobiales; family Rhizobiaceae; genus Chelativorans; species Chelativorans aestuarii. The sequence goes on from NZ_BMIF01000014.1 coordinate 51,422, forward strand.
GGAATGTGTGCAACGACAGGCAGTAGACCTGCGGATACAGCGCACTCTCTTCCAGCTGCTCATCAAAGGCATCGATCGCCATTTTGGTGAAGTCTGTGTCAGACGCCCCACGATTGACATAGGCCGGGAGATCATTGAGCTCCATCGACGGATACGGAACGGCCAGGATCGGACCTTCATCGGTCCGGAACCACTGGGGCTGATCGTCAAACCACCAGTCGAGCATGTACTCGAAGCCCGTCTTCTTGAGCAGCTCCGGCGTCTGCGCGCTTTGAGAAATGAAAGGTCCCAGCCAACCTCGCGGTGCCACGCCCTCATGCTTGAGCATGGTGTCGCGAACTTCCTCAAGCATGGCCATCTCATATTCCGGCGTCATTTCGATCTGACGCTCGGAATTCGTGCGGCCATGGCCGACGAACTCATCGCCGCGCTTGCGGAACGGTTCCAGCACCTGCGGCGCTTGCTTGTAGACCATGCCATTTGCGAGGATCGCCAACGGCATCTGGAAGTCTTCGCAAAGCCTCAGAATACGCCAGACACCGACGCGATTGCCGTAGTCGCGGTAGGCATAACCGCGGTGGAACGGCGCGCTCGGCTGCGAGGTGAAGTCATTGCCAGGATTGCGGCCGAACTCGAACGCCTCGATGTTGAGCGCGATATAAACCGCAAGTCGCTTCCCCTCCGGCCAGTCATAGACCGGACGATCAACGATAGGGCTGAAATTATACCGATCCATCACCGCCTCACGCCGTAAGAGCTTGTTCGAGCATCGCAGCACCACGCGCAACGTCGATAACCCACGCAGCATCGGACGCATCCTTGCCGCGCCAGGCGACGTGACCATCCGGCCTCACCAGCACCAGAGGCTGCTCGTAGAGCTTGGCGATCTCCGCATCTGCGATCGCTTCCACGCGCAGCGGAACGCCCGCCTTGTCTGCAGCCGCAACGAATGCTGACGCGGCATCTGCTTGCGCGCCGAAATCAAGCAGAACAAAGTCCCGGCCATAGAGATCGAGTATCGTGCGGCCGTCACTGAGCCATGCGTGCGGTGCCCGGTGCCCCGGACGTGCGGTGGGGATGTAGGTGGTGTATTCGTCAGGCGTAGCTGGCGTTCCATCCGGAACACAGATCGGGGAGTTTTCGTACCGGTAGCCGAGCTGAATGCCCCACGACTGCCAGTCGGAACGGGTGTTTTCCTTAAGCGCGTGGCCGATTTCCTTGCGCAGGCGATCGCCTTCCTCGCCCGGGGTGTTGATGCCTGACGTATCGACGGGCACATTCCAGGTCTTGAAGTTGTGCGTCGAAAAGGCTGCATTGCGTACAGCGATCGGCCGGCGTTCCGCTTCATAGCTTTCAAGCAGGTGGTCACCACCCCAGCCCTTGAGCGTGCCAGCCATCTTCCATCCAAGATCGACAACGTCGCCAAAGCCGGTGTTGACGCCCATGCCACCCGTTGGCGACATCGTATGGGCGGCATCGCCGGCGATCAGGACATGGCCTTTCTTGTAGTTCTCGGCAACCAACTCGGTACGACGCCATGGCACGATGGTGATGACTTCGAACGGAATGTCGTCGCGGCCGAGTGCGCGCTTGATCCAGCCTTCCGAGTCAAAATTCTGGATGTCGAACCGCTCCTCGCTGCCGAAAACCGTCAGGCGCCAGAGCTTGCTGCCATCGATGACGGTCAGGTTGCCCCAGGTGCCTTCAGGACCAACCAGGATACAGCGTTCGATATCGCCGATCTGGGTCATCTCAAGCAGATCGGGACAGCGGAACAGAATACCGATCGAGTAATTGATCTTCGTCTTGCCTATCATCGGGATACCGAGATCGGTACGCACCATGCTCAGGGCGCCGTCGCAGCCGATCATGTACTTCGCCTTGACGGTCACCACTTCGCCGGTCTTTTCATCCCGGACTGTCGCGCTGACCCCCCCGTCCGTATCGGTGAAACTCTCCAGCGTATGCTGGAAGCGCAGATCGATCGCCGGCTGCTCGCCCGCGAAACGCTGCAGGATCGGATCGAGCCACATCTGCGGACAACGCTGGCGTTTGTGCGGCGTACCTTCGGGGATCGGCGACTCCGCCGTCGAAGGATAGTCATCACGCTCAAGCTGATGGCCGGTCAGTGCCGTGCAGAAGACGATGGAGAGCTTGTAGTCGTCAGGAAAACCCGACGTGCGAACCTGCTCAACGAAGCCCCAGCGGCGGAAAAATTCCATGGTGCGGGTGACAATCGTACCGATCTTGGGGTGATCGATATGGCCATCCGTCTTTTCAATCAACATGCAGTCGATCCCGTTATAGGCCAGATCGATTGCCATGGTGAGTCCTACCGGTCCCGCTCCAACGATGAGAACCGGGGTGGTGATTTCCTGAGTCATACCAACTCCATAACAGGCAAAGCGGGGGCGCCCACCAGCGCCCCCAAAGATGTTACTTGAACGAGATGTTGTTTTCTTCGGAAACCCGCTTCCAGGTCTCGGCCGTGCTGGTGATGGCCTCGTGGAAATCTTCGGGGTTCTCGACCACCGTTTCCATGCCCTGCTCGCCGGCAACGCGAACAACGTCATCGGTTTTTGCAGCCGCCTTTGAAGCTTCGGACAGCTTTGCAAGCACATCTTCAGGCAGGCCTGCGGGTCCGAGAACGCCGTACCAGCTCTGCGATACTTCAAGCTGCGGGAAGCCGGCGGCGGTAAATGTTGGAACTTCGGGCATGTTCGGGTCCGCCGCCGCCGTGGTCACGCCCAGGAACTTCAGCTCTTCACCGCCCTTGTAGGGCAGAGCCAGGGGCACACCCATGAACATCGCGTCGATCGTACCGGCAATCAGGTCCGTCGATGCCGGGCCGTTGCCCTGGTAAGGGATATGCTCTGCCTCGAAGCCGGCTTCACTCTTGAAGAGTTCCATCGTGAGATGGTGAATGGTGCCAACGCCGGGAGAACCATAGTTGATGCCGTCCGGATTTTCTTTCGCATACGCTACAAATTCTTCAATTGTATTTGCAGGTATATCCTTGTTGACTGCCAGCACTATGGAATGGGTCATGATGCGGCTGATCGGCTGGTAAGCCTTGGAAATGTCATAGGACAGATCCGGGTAGAGCAGAGGCGCGATCGAGAGAAGACTCGAACCGCTCCAAAGCAGGGTGTAGCCGTCAGCGGCGGCAGAAGCCACCATGCCGCCACCGGTCGTGCCGCCCGCACCGGGGCGATTGTCGACAACAACTGGCTGATTGAGCTGCTTTGACAGCGCGTCAGCAAAGATGCGCGCCGTGAGATCTGTATTTCCGCCAGGCGCGAACGGGACAATAAGTGTAACCGGGCGAGACGGATAGTCTTGCGCCATTGCCGGCAAGGTGAAGCTCATTGCTGTAGCTGCGATAGCAGCTCCAATGAACGCTCTTTTCGTTAGCTTGTATTTCATTGTTCCCCTCCTTTGTATTGGCACCGTTTGTGCCGCAGGATTTTTTCTAGGCTCGAAGACGATTGCGCCAACCGCCAAACAACGGCTCGGTTGGGGTGGGCTCTGGCAATGCTACACCTGTTGCCTGCATGACCGCCCATGCCAGACACAAGTTCGAGGATAGCACAGGTTTGCCAATCTTTGTTGAGACGTCAGGTATAGCCTTGATCGTCGGCATGCCGGTGCCGGTCAGGATCAGTACATCGGCGCTGTCGAGCTTCAGACGCGATACGTTCTCCAGTACCGAGTCAGAGCGGATCTTGTAGACGCTGCGCGTGTCGGAAGGATCAAGCGGCGCATAGGCGTGATCTACAACGTCAAACCCGGCCTTGCGCCAGTAACCGATACTGAGTTCGGCCAACCAATCCGGGTAGGGCGCGAAGACTACGATCCGTTCGGCCCCGAGGTGCCTGAGCGCAGCTTCAATTGCCGCAGCTGCCGAAATCACCGGGTAGCCGAAACGATCCTGCATCGCGGCCATGACCTCAGCATCACGTTCGCGGCCAACAATATAGGATGAGCCGGTACAAGCATAAGCACCACAATCTACTTCTGCTGTATCGTAAGCATCCAGTGTTTCATCAAGATGTTCCAGATAACCAACGAGCCGGTCCTTGGAATCGGTACGGCTTCCCTTCAGACGCGACGTGATGATGTTGACACCATCCGGCATCAGCGCATGAAATTCCGGCTCTACAATGGGGTTTGCCTGAGGAACTGTCAGCCCGATTGTGGCGACTGCCCCGTACTCTCGGTCCTTGTGCGTAACCAACGCCATAGTGCACTCTCTCCCAACTCCAGGGGCATCCTGCCCGCATAGGAGTAAACTGTCAACAGATCGCAATCGTGATTTCTGGCACGTGTGGGCAGCCTCTCTGCCCAACTCGTGAGCACCCCTCCCCTTCGATAGGGCCGATGCCCTATCGCACGGATGCATGCGGTTCTTACCCCGCAGTCATACCGGACGGTCGCGACGTGCACTCGCGCTGGAACCGGTGGCCATGCATTGCCTTTCGGTTGCCCGAAATCAGGGCAGAAAGGGACACTTTTTGTGCAATGCACAATTGCATAGAGCCGATGCAAAAACGTCGCTCGCATGTTCCGCGGAACGTGCCTACATTCCTATTGTGCAATGCAGCAAAACAAAGAGGAGTGAAGATAATGCGTAGGCAATCAACCTTTGGAAGTTTCCTGGACACCGTAGCAAGCGCGATCGCTGTTTCCGTCGCAGTTCGCGAACACCGCGCACCTCGTGCAAGCGATCTGACCACGCTCGGCATCGATCCGATGCAGTTCAGCAAGATGGGCCGCTACTAATTGCTCGGCATGTGTAACAACGAGCCCGACGGTAATACGTCCCAATAGCAAGCCAACGCGAACACCACCGCGTTGGCTTTTTCTTTGCGTCATCCCCGAGCGGATCCTACCGCAAGACCAGCAGCCTCAAACCTTCGAACCGACTACGACGCCAGCGCGGGCGCAGGCCAGACGTGCACCGGCGGCGACAGGTTCGATGACAGGCACCGGCACCATCGGGGCGATGGTGCGCGCGGCATCCGCGAGCGGGCCGCCGCCGATCAGGATCGCCTCAGCCCCCTCCTCCGATACAGCTTCATGGCAGGAAGCCAGGAGCGTTTGGGCCAGACGTTCTGGGTCCGACATTACTTCCACACTTCCAGCGATCCGAACGGAAATCAGGTTGTTTCCGTGGCCAAGCCTTACCGCCCGCCTCATGATCGCTGCTTTCAATTCGGGCGTCGTGGTAACGATGGAAAACCTTCGCCCCTTGAGCGATGCCTCCTTCATTCCGGCCTCGGCGATGCCGGTGACGGAAATCGATATGCGCCGGCGCAGCCTGTCCAGTCCCGGATCGCCGAACCCGGAAATGAGAATGCCGCGGAAACCTTCGGCGGCCAGTTCCTCACCGCGCTCGATTGCAAGCCGAGCCGCTTTCTCCAGCGCCTCTTCGTCCGCAATGACCAGCGGCCCGGATCTGGCAGTGAAGCCCTCGATGGAGACGGCGGGCCCAACGGCTTGCCGCGCTACGGCGGTCATGCGCGCGGTGGTCTTGGCATTGGCGTTGGGATTGAGAAGAGCAAGACGGATCACGCGGCCACACTCCCCACCCGGATGCAGGCGGCACTTCTGCCCGCCCCGACCGATGCAGGTGCTGGGATGACGTTCCGGCACTCGGGCATTGCCATGGCGCAACGCGGACTGAAAGCGCAGCCCGAAGGCATGTTGGCAAGATCTGGCGGCATGCCGGGAATCGCTTCGACGCGCTCTCCGGCCATGGCCCCATGGATGGTGGAAGACAGAAGACCACGGGCATAAGGGTGGGCCGGCGACTTCAGGACATCTGCGGCCGACCCCATCTCAACGATACGTCCGGCGTACATGACCGCAACCCTGTCTGAAATCTCTGCGGCAACGCCGACATCGTGGGTGACGAAGATGGTCGCCATGCCGAGTTCCTTCTGCAGTTCGCGCAGGAGAAGGATCACCTGGATCTGGACGGTCGCGTCGAGTGCCGTTGTGGGCTCGTCGGCGAGGAGCAGCTTGGGAGAACAGGCGAGCGCCAGCGCGATCATGGCGCGCTGTCTCATGCCGCCGGACATCTCGTGCGGATAGTTGTCGAGCCGGGACTTGGCGGAAGGGATCCGCACCAGCTCCAGCATTTCAAGAGCACGCGCATAGGCAGCGTCCCATGAGCATTGCTTGTGGCGCACCACCGTCTCCGCGATCTGCCGTCCAACGGTGAACACCGGATCGAAGGCTAGCGACGGCTCCTGGAAAATCATCGCCACGTCATTGCCGCGATAGCTGGCAAGCTCGCGGCGCTTGAGAGCGAGCACATCGCGCCCCTCCATCAAGATGGAGCCGGAGATCGTCGTGCGCTTCTGCGGCAGGATGCGCAGCAGCGCACGCATAGTCACGCTCTTTCCGCTGCCGGATTCGCCGATCAGTCCCAGCACTTCGCCGCGTCCCAGGTCGAAACTGATGCGGTCGAGCGCGGTGATTGGACCCCGGTCCGTCTTGAAGCCGACGGTCAGATCGCGCACGGAGAGCAAGGGTTCACGCGCTGTGAAGGCGCTCATTGCGCTTCTCCTTCCGTCCAGTAGGGCGATTTTGGATCGCTTCGATGGCAGGCCGCGACATGTTCAGGGCCTGCATCGAAGAGCGCCGGATTGATGGCCAAGCAGCTTGGCCGGGCAAGCGCGCAGCGGGGATGGAACCGACACGCCTGCGGCGGGTCGATGGGGCTTGGCGGATCACCTGCGATCGGCGCCGAGAGTGTGCGCTTTTCCGGATCGAGGCTTGGCATCGAAGCCAGCAAGGCGCGGGTGTAGGGGTGGGCCGGATTTGCAAAGAGCGCCTCGGATGGCCCATGCTCCACGACCTTGCCCAGATACATGACCATCACATGGTCGCTGATGTAGCGCACCACATTGAGGTCGTGAGAGATGAAGATATAGGTGAGGTTCATCTCCCGCTTGAGATCAATCAGCAGGTTGAGCACCTGCGCCTCGACGGACTTGTCGAGAGCGGATACCGACTCGTCGAAGATCACCACTTTCGGTTTAAGGGCCAGTGCACGGGCGATGTTCACCCGCTGGCGCTGCCCGCCCGACAGTTCATGGGGGTAGCGTCCAGCGAACCGTGCGGGGTCGAGGCCGACACGTTCCAGGAGATGATGCGCGTTGCGCCGGGCCTCCGCACGATCCTCGCCATGAACCATCGGGCCAAACATGATCGACGCCTCGATCGTCATGCGCGGGTTGAGCGAAGCCGAGGAGTCCTGAAACACCATCTGCACCTGGCGTCGGAACGCCTTCATCTCACGAGCCGAGCGGCCAATGGCGCGATCGTTGAAGAGAAGGTCTCCACAGTCCATGCCGATCAGGCCCATGATGAGGCGCGCGGTCGTGGACTTGCCGCAGCCGGATTCGCCGACAATGCCGAGTGTCGTGCCCTCGCGGATGCGGAAGCTTACGTCGGAGACGGCCTGCACCACCTTGCGGGATTTCCCAAAGCTGCCGCCGACATTAAAGTGCTTGGTCATGCCAGCGACTTCCAGAATGTAGCGGGACGAGGTTGTCGCCTGTTCCATCATTTCACATCCATGGCGCTGCGCAGTCCGTCGGACAGCAGGTTGAAGCTGAGCGAGACGATGAAAATCATCACGCCGGGAAGGGCTGCGATCAGCGGCTGGCTGTAGATCGAATTGCGGAGCGTATTGAGCATCAGGCCCCATTCCGGTGTCGGCGGCCGGGCGCCAAGCCCGATGAAGGAAAGGCCTGCGGCCATAATGATGGCCACCGAAAGCAGGCTGGAGGCGTAGACCAGCACCGGCCCCATGATGTTTCCGAGAATGTGGACGCGGATGATGGTAAAGGCGCCGGCACCGCTGGCACGAGCGGCTTCCACAAAGTCTAGCGATCGCACCTGTGTCGTGGCGCTTTCAGAGACGCGGATCAGAGGGGGGATCAGGACAACAGTCAGCGCAACCAGCGAATTGACGAATCCTGCGCCGAGCGCCCCTGCAATCGCGACCGCGAGCAGCACCGATGGGAAGGCAAACAGGATGTCGGCAGCGCGCATGATGATAGCGTTGGTCAGTCCGCCGACGAAGCCAGCGATGGTGCCGAGCGTTCCGCCGATGAGGAGAGCGAGCGCGACGGGCAGGATTCCCATCGTCAGGGACATGCGACCACCGAAAAGCAGCCGGGTTAGCATATCGCGACCGAGTTCGTCCGTCCCCAGGATGTAGCCGGGCGTGCCGACCGGTCGAAGCCGCCGGGCGACGCTGCCCACGGACGGATCACCGGGTGCAATGAGTGGCGCGAAGGCGGACGCGAGGATGATCAGGACCAGAACGGTGAGGCAGGCCATCGAAACCGGGTCTCTGCGCAACCGGAGCCAGACGCCGGACCAATAGCCGCGCGAAGCCCTGAGGGGCATTGCGTTGCCGCTTGCAAGTGTGTCAGCGCTCATCCGCGTTTCATCCTTGGATCGAACATGGGTTGGACGATGTCGACCAGCAGATTGAGGGCGACGAAGATCAGCGCGAGCACGAGGATCGTGCCCTGCAGAAGCGGGATGTCGCGCTGAAGAATGGCAGTGTTGAGCAGCAGGCCTGTGCCCGGCCAGGAGAAGACCGTTTCAACCAGGATCGAGCCCGCCATGAGGTAACCAAGCTGCACGCCGATGACCGCTATGGCCGTCGGCGCAGCATTCTTCACCACATGCAGGAAGATCTGCGTCTGGGTGAGCCCCCTCGCCTCCAAGGCAGTGACGAATTCCTTGCCGAGCGTGTCGGCAACAAGCGCCCTGACCGAGCGCGTGATGATGCCGGCCGGCATGGCAGCAAGCGTAATCGCGGGCAGCACCATGAATTTAAGCCGCTCAGCCGACCAGCTTTCGCCGGCACCCATGGCTGGCAGCCAGTTCAGATTGACCGAGAAGATCACCACCAGAACGATTCCGAGCCAATAGTGCGGTAGCGAAACGCCCGAGATCGCGACGGCCGAGGCAATCTTGTCGATCGCCGTACCGTTCCAGTAGCCGGCAACCGTGCCGAGCAGCGTTCCCACGACCAGGCCGAGCACCGAGGCGATCAGCGCCAGCAGCAGCGAATAGGTCAGCGCATTGGCGATTTCGCTGACCACTGGTCGGCCCGTGGCAATGGAGGTGCCGAAATCGCCCGATACCACGTTGGTGAGCCAGAGAAAGTACTGCGCCGGCAGAGGCTGATCGAGCCCGTACTTTGCCTTGGTTGCATCGATTGTCGTCTGATTGGCGTCGGCAGGCAGCACGAGCGACAGCGGATCGCCCGGAGCCAGATGCACCAGCAGGAAGCAGATCATGCTGACGGCAAGCGCCACCGGCACCGCATAGGCAACACGTTTGAGGATGTACACGGGCATGGAGCACGCTCCTTCCGGCTGGAGAAGAGGCCCGCCGGCTAACGGGCGGGCCAGTACTTGTTATTCCACGGTGACGGAGGTCAGGTCGGCGAACCAGTTCTGCGGATGCACGAAGCCTTTGACCTTGGATGTCATCGCGCGCGGCGCAACGTCATGCGCGACGAAGAGGAACAGAGCCTCATCGACGAACTTTTCATGCATCGTCTGGATGACCTTGACCTGCTTCTCCGGATCAAACTCGTTGCGCACCTGATCGATCAGCGCATCCATTTCAGGATCCGAGTAATAGCCCCAGTTCGTGCCGTTCGGTGGGATTAGGGTGCTGTCGACATGGCGGATCAGTGCGGTAAACGGATCCTGGCTGAAATAGGAGCTGTTGGTTACGGTAGCACCAGCCGTGCCCGGATCCTTCGCGCCGGCGCGCCAATTGGCGAGCAGTGCGTTCCAGTCGCGGACGTCGAACTCGACATTGATGCCCACCTCGGCCAGGTTCTGCTGGATGAGCTCGTTCATCAGCATCGGTTCCATCTGGCCGCCGCCGGATGGCGAGATGATAGCCTTTACAGAGATCGGCTTCTCGGACGAGACACCGGCCTCGGCCAGCAGCGCCTTCGCTGCCTCAGGGTCATACTTCACTTCGAACTCGGGATTGCCGAACCAGTTGCTGGTCGGTGGCACCATGCCCTTCGCCTCGACCATCATGCCACCCAGCAGCTCCTTCATGCCGGCGCGGTCGATCGCAAGGTTCGCCGCCTTGCGCACGCGGATGTCGGTCCAGGGCGAGCCTTCTAGCAGCGAGAAGTGCCACGGCCAGACATGCGGGTAGACGTTCGAGGTGATCTCGAAACCGGCGCCGCGCAGGCTCTCGATGGAATCCGACGGCGGCGCTTCGATCCAGTCGACCTGACCGGAACGCAGTGCGGCGACGCGGGCGGATGGGTCAGCGACCGGCATCAGCACCAGTTTGTCGAGCGTCGAGATGCGATCCTTGTCCCAATATTCCGTGTTCGGCACGAGTACGGCGCGCTCACGCGGAACATAGCTCTCCACCTTGAAGGGTCCGGTGCCGGAGGGCGCCTTCAGGAACTCGTCCCAGTTCTTGCCGACCTTTTCCCACTGGGCCGGGCTCGACATGACGATCCAGGCCATCTGGTACGGAATGAGCGCTTCCGGGGCTTTCGTCGTGATCTCGACGGTCATATCGTCAACGACCTTGTAGGTGGCGATCGACGGAATGCGCCCGCGACCCTGGGCAGCCTGACGCTCATCATATTGCGGTGCGTCCTTGTCGAGGATCTTGGCCAGGTTCCAGACGACTGCTTCAGCGTTGAAGTCCGAGCCATCGTGGAACTTGACGCCCGGACGCAGCTTGAAGGTCCACTTGGTCGTGTCTGCGGGATCCACGGACCATTCGGTTGCAAGGCCGGGTATCAGAGTGACGGGCTTGTCCGGCGAGGACAGGTCATAGCCTACCAGCGCATCAAACACCGTATAACCCATGAAGCGCATGCCTTCCGCGCCCTGATCGGTCTGGCCATTGGGCAGCGGTATGTCGGAAGCGGTCATGGCGATGCGCAGGGTCCCGCCCGCAAGCGTCGGCGCGGACAGGCCCACCAGCATGGCAATAGCCGCGGTTGACATGAGTGCCGGCCTCAAAAGGCTGGTGCGAAACTTACGGCGGAGTGCGGTCATTTTCTTATTCCCCTCTTTGCGGTCCTGGGTCGTGCCCATCCATAGGGTGATAAGCACCTTTCGTGCCATTTCTTCATGAAAATCTCTTTTCATGGAAAATCAACAGGTTGGGATGCCTGCATGAGGTGGGCGTATCCTTTGCCGTTCAGCTTGTGATCGTTTCTTGGGCTGATCGCACCTTTATCGGCGCATTTCCAGGCAGTATGGAGTTGCTAAAGCTCACCCAGTTGGTCGTGCACAACCTCGATCGAGGACAGGCGCCGGCGTCCGGCCTTGCCGGAAAGCTCCACGACGCGCGTCGCCAGGATATGGCAATAGGCCATCACCGGAACGTGGTTGAACAGCGGCCCCGGTGCCGGGGTCTGGCACTGCACGTGCCAGGCAACATCGCTACGGCGTTCGAGGGATTCATCAGAGATCAGGAGGACAGTCGCCTTTGAGCGGATCACCTGCTCCAGCACCGCATCGAAAGAGGCAACGCGGCGACGCAATCCGAAAACGATGACGAGGTCGTCCAGACCAATACCGGCGAGGCTTTCGGCCAGCGTTTCGCCCGCACCCGGAAACACGGTGACGTTGTCGATCACCTGAAGCGTTTGCCAGCGCAGATAGGTAGCGAAGGACTGCGCTGTGCGGAAGCCGATGATCCAGGTCCGCCGCGCATTGATCATCGCCAGCGCAGCCGCGTCGATCTCCTGCATTGATATGGTGGCAAAAGTCCGCGCCATGTTCGCCTGCGCCTGTTCCAGGTGCGAGGCGAGCCGCTGGTCTGGCGTATCTGCATTGGCGGCGCCAAGGAATATGGCGGCACCGCTTTCCTTCTCGGCACGCACGCGACGACGGGCGTCGTCATAGTTGGCGTACCCAAGCCGCTGGATGAAGCGTGAGATCGTTGCGTTCGAGACGTTGGCCAGCCGCGCCATTTCGGAAGCGGAATAGCTGGCGATTTCTCCGGGAAAGGTGAGGACGAATTCGGCCAGACGGCGCTCGGCCGGGTGCATGTGCTGAAGCTCGTTGCGCACCCTGGTCAGGAAGGCTGGGTTGATATCCGGCGACATGGCGAATCCTCACGAGCGACCCTTTCCTGCCACCCCTATCATGAAAAGATTGTTTCACCACGTCCCTGGGTAGAAAATGCCGCTGTGGCGGCGCATGAGGCCGCCACAACGCTTTCCCTGCAAGATTAGGCCGCTTGATCCGCCTCTCGCGTCTTGAACAGCGAATAGACAATGCCTGTCGCGATCAGGCCGAGCGTAACGCCAAGGCTGAGCGCAGGCGGGAACTTGTCACCATCAAGTACAAAGTCCGAGACGAAGATCTTCGCGCCGATGAATACCAGCACGGCGGCCAGCGCATACTTAAGGTAGTGGAAGCGGTGAACCATCGCAGCCAGCGCGAAGTAGAGCGCACGCAGGCCGAGGATCGCCATGATGTTCGACGCATAAACGATGAACGTATCCGTGGTGATGGCGAAGATCGCGGGCACGCTGTCGACAGCAAAGACCAGATCAGCGAGATTAATCACCACGAGCGCGAGGAACAGCGGCGTTGCCGCCGTTACGAGCTTGCCCGTCTTGGGATTGACAGTCTTCACGAAAAAGCGCTCGCCATGCTGTTCCTGTGTCACCGGCATATGCCGCGAGATGAACCGCACGATCGGGTTGTTCCCCACATCCATCGGCTCATCACCGGCAAAGAACATCTTCACGCCGGTGAAGATCAGGAAGGCGGCAAAGAGATACATGACCCAGTACGCCTCGCTCACGAGCGCGGCGCCACCGGCAATCATCAGGCCACGCAGGACGATGACGGCCATGATGCCCCACAGAAGGGCGCGGTACTGATACTTCGCGGGAATGGCGAAATAGGAGAAGATGAGGCTGATCACGAAGACATTGTCTATCGACAAGGCCTTCTCGATAAAGAAGCCGGTATAATATTGCATGCCCTGTTCGGCTCCGCGGGCATACCAGATGCCAACGCCGAAAAGCAGCGCGATGCCGATGTAGAATGCGGATAGTTTCAGGCTCTCCGCTATGCCCATCTCGCGATCTTCCTTATGCAGGAAGCCGAGATCGAAGGCGGTAAGCGCAACGACGAGGCCAAGGAAGGCCAGCCAGAACCAGGCGGGGGTACCGAGCCAATCGGCAAATAGAAATTCCACGGGATTGCTCCTCACGATTGATGTTATCGATCGGAACAACCGGGGATTTGGCGGTGAGCGTCGGACCACCACGGCATCGGATTGTTCCGATGCGGCCGACATGACGTGAGATGAACTCCCGCCAGAGGGGCCCGGTCCGCTCTGGTGAGATAGAGAGCCAATGCGTCCAGTTCAATGGCTCGCGGAAAATTTGCCTGGCCGCTTCGTCAGCAGCCGGCAGATCATTCAAGATCTGCCGTATGCTTGCGCCTGATGTTGCGGACAACCAGCCAGATGGCCAGCACGACGAAGGGCACGGCAAAGGCCAGAAGTGTCTTCGGCGGCAGCCATCCGTCCACCTGCGGCAGGCCGCCCAGCAGATAGGACGCGAGCCCCACCACGTAGTAGGACACGGCCGCAACCGACAGGCCTTCCACCGTCTGCTGCAGGCGCAGCTGCAACCGCGCGCGATCGTTCATGGAAGCGAGCAGATTGCGGTTCTGCTTCTCCACTTCGACATCGACCCAGGTACGCAGAAGCTGTGTAGTGCGCGAAAGCTTGCGCGACAGGTTTTCCTGCCGATCCTGGACGGAGCGGCACGTGCGCATGGCCGGCGCAACACGCCGCGTCAGAAACTGCGCCCAACTGTCAGCGCCACCATAGGGTTGTTCCTTCAGCGCCTGCAAACGTTCACTGACGATCTCGTAGTAGGCGCGGCTGGCGCCGAAGCGGAAGAGGCTCGAAGCGGCCTGTGCCTCGAGTTCGGCGGCAAGTGCCGTCAACCGGGCAAGAAGAGCGTCGCTGTTGTCCCGGCCGGTAACGCGGATCGCCGCCGTCAGCTCGCGCAGATCGTTTTCCATCTGCCGCAGCGGCCCCGAAAGGGAATTTGCCAGCGACAGTCCCAGCATGCAGAAGGTGCGGTAGGTCTCGATCTCGATCAGACGCTGGGCAAGTACGCCTCGCCGGCTCGCAGACAGGCCGTGATCAAGTATATACATCCGGGTGAGACCATCCGTATCCTGCCGGAAATCCGTGAGGATCGAGGCATTACCGTCTTCAACCAGAGAGTGACAGAGGCTTTCGTGGTCGAGCCGGAAGTCTGGCGGAGCCGAGCCAGGTTCTGCACGCAGGATCTCAAGCCGTACACCGGACATCAGCGGTCCGGGCGGGACGAACCCTTCGTTGAAGGGCGAGTTGCTCTTCCAATGCTCCCACGCGCCGAGCGAGGTCTCCCACGTATAGGTGGAGAACTCACTATGCCGCTCCCAGTAGAGGGTGCCGGTGCCACAGCGCAGAATGTGGTGGCGCTCGCTATCGGCTGGCGGAGCCTCGCCCTGGCGGCTGCAAAGATCGTTGATGGCTGCTGTGTCAGCGGCCGTATTGCCCCCGGTGATGAAGGCGAGCTGAACGAGCACGCAGGGTGAATCAAGAAGCGGCGGCGGACGCGAATGCACCTCGGCAATCGCCGCGTTGCGGTCCGGATGCGCGGGAAAACCGGCCACACGCGAGATTTGTTGACTGGCAGAGATGTCGGTGGAATCGCCGGTCAAGCTTGGCTCCCAAGGATATGCACGACGTGAAGGCGTCGCTGTTGGATCCCTTATGTTTAACCCAGCGATCCAGCCTGCGCGAGTTGTTCTTCACGCATGCGACGATCCGTGCGCGGTAGCCTTGTTGAGACACAGACCACTTCGCTATTGTAACCCAGAATCCTCAGAGTACTGGCTGTCGGATCCTGTCCCTCACCATTTCCTTGACGAGATGAATAGTCTGCCGCATCTGGCAACAAGCGTGTTGTTTCGATTCCTGCAACTGCTGGTTTATGTATCCATGTCCTGAGTGGCCCGCGGGCTGCTCACTGCGGAGTTTCCATGCTTCAGGGCCTGCTCTCTCGATGAACCGCTTATTCTCCCCCGCCTTCTGGGTCGGCTTCACCATGGTCGTTGGCATGATGGGGACAGCGCTCATCACTCCGCTCTATGGCATATACAGGAATGCCTGGAATCTGCGTCCGAGCGACATCACCCTGACCTATGTGGTGTACATGCTTGGAGCTCTGTTCGGGCTTCTGGCTCTCGGCCGTCTGCCCGACAAGCTCAGTCACCGCCTTCTGCTCATTGGCGCGATAGCGACCTCGACGCTTGGCACATTGCTCAGCATGCTCGCATCGGGTCTGTCGACCTTTCTTGTTGCACGGTTCCTGGTGGGTGTGGCGGCAAGCCTCATCACGATTGCTGGCGCCACCGCCCTGCGCGACACTGTCTCCGAGACGAGAAAGCCGAAGGTCCCGCTGATCTTGAGCCTCATCTTCGCAGCCGGGTTTGGAGTGGGCCCCCTGATCGGCGGCGCGATCGGGCAATTTGCAGGCAACCCGCTGGTGATCGCCTTTTGGCCCTCCCTGGCTTGCGGCGCAATCGCGCTTTTTGGCCTGATCATGTTCTTCCCTGAGCGGGATCGCGCCACGGGCAGGGTCGCGCTCCAGGCAGGCGATTTCATCCCGCGGCTCACTCTGCCCGAGCCAGGCAGACGGCTCTGGTTCGTCCTGAATTGCGGCGCTCCGCTAATGGGCTTCACCGCATTCGGCTTCTATGCCTCGATGTCACCCCTCTTCGTCGAGGCAACGCTGCATATGACCGGTCCGATCGTGAGCGGTACGAGCTTCGCGGCATTTCTTGTGCTCTCAGCACTCCTGCAGCTGGTGATCCAGCGCTTCGATCCGGGTGTTACAATCCCTGCCGGCTTTGTCGCCCTCGCGCTCAGCTACGCCTCGGTCATGATCAATCTTGATCTGAATTCTCCTCTGATCTTCGCGGCGGGCGTCGTCCTGACGGCATTCGGGCATGGCTGTGTCGTTCTCGGCAGCATGCAAAGGCTGACGCGGGGGGCCTCTTCGCATAACCTTTCTGCGCTGACCTCCACCTATATGGTGGTCGGATATCTTTCCTCCGTCATGGGTAGCCTGGGCCTTGGATGGCTCGCCAATCATCTTGGTGTTGGCAGAGCCGTCTTCGTTTTCGGAGGGGTGGTCATCGCAATCTGCATGGTGCTCACCGCGCTTACGATCCTCTTCCGCAGGGTTTACGAGAGGTAGTTTTCGGGCGGCGCACGGCGGCCACTGCAGATTTGGGGGCTCTGTCTGGTGCTACACCAGATCCAGCCTTGCTCTATCGGCCACCCGCTTCAGCATGGGCAGGATCTGCTCCACCAGCTGCGAAGCCGGGACTGACGCAGCCGGCGCGCCGATATTGATGGCAGCCACCGTTTGCCCCCGCTTGTTCAGCAAAGGCACGGCGATCGAACACAGCCCCATCTCCAGCTCCTGGTCGACCAGCGCATAGCCTTGCGCCCGGATGCGGCCGAGTTCCTCGATCAATTCGTCCATATCCGTGATGGTCAGCTCGGTATGCGGCTCCAGCGGAACATTTCCCAGAAGCTGGCGAACCTGCTCGTCGGGGAGTGCTGCGAGCAGCACCCTTCCCATGGACGAACAGTAGGCGGGGAGCCGGCTGCCCGGATTGAGGTTGATCGACATGACCCGGCGCTGCGAGGCTCGCGCGATGTAAACGATCTCGGTTTCATCGAGGACCGATGCCGAACAGCTCTGGCCGGACGTCTCGGAGAGCTCATCCAGATAGGGCTGCAGAACCGTCGTCAGGGTCGTCGCGGAAAGATATGACTGCCCCAGCCGCAGGATGCGATGTGTCAGCGCGAAGAACTTGCCGTCGTGCGTGGCGTATCCAAGCGTCACCAGCGTGAGGAGCAGCCTTCTGGCGGACGCCCTGTCGAGCCCGGTTTTCTGCGCAACGTCGGTGATCGACATGCGCCGGGCATCATCGCCAAAAGCCTCGATGACGCTCAGGCCCTTGGCGAAGCCGCTGACGAAATCGGACCCCTTTTCCTCTTCATACTTCAACGCGAGCCGCTCCAGGGTTGTGCGTTATACGAACAAAAGTCAAATAACGCACAGCAGCGGTTGCTGCAATGGGCAGAGCGATCTATCCATAGCTAGGAAGTTTGTGTTGATCGGGAGTCTCTACATGGACAAGACGGTAGAAAGCGCGGCCGCTGCCGTTGCCTCCATCAATGACGGCGCAACCGTCATGATCGGTGGCTTCGGCGGCTCGGGCGCGCCGATTGAGCTCATTCACGCGCTGATTGATCGCCGACCCAAGAACCTTACGGTCGTCAACAACAATGCCGGCAACGGGCGCATCGGCATTGCTGCCATGATCGACGCTGGCATGGTCAGGAAGATGATCTGCTCCTTCCCGCGCTCTTCCGATCCGCGCGCCTTTACCGACCGGTACCTTGCCGGCGAGATCGAGCTCGAACTCGTGCCTCAGGGGACGCTGGCTGAGCGCATTCGCGCCGGCGGCGCAGGCATTCCAGCCTTCTACACACCAACAGGCGTTGGAACGGAACTGGCGAACGGGAAGCCGACGGGCGAATTCGATGGCCGCACCTATGTGCAGGAACGCTGGCTGAAGGCCGACTTCGCGCTCATCAAGGCCCATGTGGCCGACCGCCATGGCAACCTGATTTACAACAAGGCAGGGCGGAACTTCAGCCCCCTGATGTGCACCGCCGCTGCAACAACCATCGTTCAGGCATCGCAGATCGTTGCCCCCGGCGAAATCAACCCCGAACACGTGGTGACGCCAGGCATCTTCGTCGACAAGGTTGTTGAGATCAGCAATCCGCAACAGGAAGAAGAACTCATCCGCGCAGGAGTAGCCTACATATGACCGGTGCCATGGGACAGGAAAGCAAGCTCACCAACGCGCAGATCGCATGGCGCGTCGCACAGGACATTCCGCATGAGGCCTATGTAAACCTCGGCATCGGCTTTCCGGAAATGGTGGCCAAGTATCAGCCCGCCGGGCGCGAGGCCATCTTCCACACGGAAAATGGAATCCTGAATTTCGGAGACTCTCCGGCTCCCGGCGAAGAAGACTGGGACCTGATCAACGCGGGCAAGAAGGCCGTCACGCTGAAGCCGGGTGCAGCCTTCTTCCATCACGCCGACAGCTTCGCGATGGTGCGTGGCGGCCATCTGGACATCGCCGTTCTCGGAGCCTTTCAGGTGGCGCAGAACGGTGACCTCGCAAACTGGAAGGTCGGCAGCAAGGGCGTGCCGGCAGTGGGTGGCGCGATGGATCTCGTTCATGGCGCCAAGCAGGTGTTCGTGATCACCGAGCACGTCACCAAGACGGGCGAGCCCAAGCTGGTGGACGCCTGCACCTTCCCGCTCACGGGCGTTGGATGCGTTACCCGCGTCTACACGAGCCTTGCAGTGGTCGACATCGTCGACAAGCGCTTTGTCCTGCGTGAGAAGCTGCCCAGCATCTCGCTGGAGGAGCTGCAGGCAATGACCGGCGCACCTCTCCATGTGGAAGGGAACGTCGCGGATCTCGTCGTGCCGGCGGTTTAGGCGACCAGCAATCCAGTTTTGAAGGGGCTGCCAAATCCCGGCAGCCCTTTTTCAGTATCAGAATTGGGGTCGCGAAAGTCTCGGCCACTTTTATTCTGAAAGCATCAAGAACATCGTCGCCTGGCTCGACGGCAAGCCGCAGAATATCTTCGGTCGTTCCTAGCTGAACAGCGCGGGAGCGCTCTGCCAGACCAGCCGCAATCCGACCGCGATCATGAGAACGTAGATCAGGGTGTAGAAGCGCTCGGTCGGGATCTTGCGGACCAGTTTGACGCCCAACCAGGTGGAAAGCACGGCGACCGGGATGAGCGTGGCTGAAATGGTCAGGTTCTGCCTTGTGAACTGGCCCAGCGCAAAATAGGGGACCACCTTCACCAGGTTGACCGAGGCGAAAAAGACGAGCGTCGTCCCCACAAGCATGTCGCGCGGCAATTTCTGAGGAATGACAAAGATCTGGTAGGGAGGCCCACCCGCGTGGCCAATCATGCTTGTGAAGCCGGAGCCGAGACCGCACAGCCAGCCAAGAACAATGTTCGGCTTCCTTACTTCGGTGCCTGACTTCATCCGTTCGACGACCAGCCGCCGCAGCCCGAAAAGAATTGAAATGAGCCCGACGCTGAAGCCTATGCCGTCGTCGGAAACGCGGGCGGCAAGAAGGTAGCCGAGCCCTACGCCCACGAATGCGCCGGGCAGCAGCACCGCAAGATTGAAGCGATCAAAGGTGCGCCGGAAGGAAAAGACACCGATCGCGTCCTGGACCACCAGGATCGGCAGCAGCACCGCCGCCGCCTGCACCGGCGAAACAGCCATGGCCATCAGCGGAACAGCAAGATTGCCGAGGCCGACGAAACCGCCCTTCGACATGCCAAGGATAATGACGGCAGGAATTGCCACTGCGTAGAAGGATAGATCCATTGGCCCAAGTTATCGTGACGGAAGCTGCACTATCTCGTCCGGCGCGCCGGCTTACACAACCTCCTGAAACTCATACCTGTGCATGCACTGCTGCATAGCAATGTCTTCTTTGCGTTCCGCGTAGTGAGAGCAGTGCGCGGCCAATGCGCTCCGAATGGGCGCGCGTGATCCCGGGCACAGGATCTCGGGCATCCAGCGCGTATCCCGTTTAGGCCGGTTCAGGAACCCGCAGTGCCGGAGTTCCAGCCATGGGCGTTGCAGCCGAACTGTCCCTCAGCACCAGGACGTGGCGTGGGTCGACGCTCACGAAGGCTTGCGTGTTTTCAGTCCGTGACTGATCGCCGAGCAGAATGGCGGTGACATGGACCCCCTGCCCGATGTCGAGCACGATCTGGGTCGTTCCGCCCAGGAACTGCGAGGACACCACCGTTGCAGGAATGCAGTTCTGCCCACCAGTCGGCTCGTCGGTCACCAGCATCGTTTCCGGCCGGAAGGCGATCACGAATTCGCCCGTCTCAGAACGGTCTTCGAGCCGCTTCGCATCAAGGCTTGAAAACCTCACACCATTTGCAGCAGTCACGATGCCCGCGCCGGGGTTGCTGTTCTTACGGTCGAGCGCGACGATATTCGTGCGCCCCAGGAACTCCGCCGTAAACCGATCGCGGGGATAGTTATATACGTCGGAAGGGCTACCCTCGCGCTGGATCTTGCCCTTGTTGAGAACCACGATGTGGTCCGAGATTACCATCGCCTCGGTCTGGTCATGGGTGACGTAGACCGCGGTAATGCCGATCTTGACGAGAAGGTCGCGGATCTCGAACCGCATCCGTTCGCGCAGCAGGAGGTCGAGGTTCGACAGCGGCTCGTCGAAGAGGATGCACTTCGGCCGCAGCGCCATGGCGCGCGCCAGCGCGACACGCTGCTGCTGCCCGCCCGAAAGCGAAGCCGGAAAGCGGTTGCCCGTTCCAGCCATGCCGACGAGTTCCAGCATCTCGTTGACCCGGTCGCGGATCTCACCGCTCGGCAGACCCTTGATGCGCAGGCCAAGCGACAGGTTCGCCTCGATCGTCTTGTGCGGCCATAGCGCATAGGACTGGAAGACCATGCCAAGATCCCGCTCTTCAGGCGGCACCGCGATCCGCTTTTCGGAATCGAATAGCGTCCGTCCGCCGAGGCTGATCCGCCCGCTATCCGCCTGCTCAAGGCCCGCGATGCAGCGAAGCGTCGTCGTCTTGCCGCAGCCGGACGGGCCGAGGAAGGAACAGACCTTCCCCCGCTCCACGTCGATCGAGACATTGTCGACCGCGTGAAACGCGCCGTAGGTCTTGATGAGATTATCGACTTTCAGGAAGCTCATGTCCATTTCCTAGCTTGCACGGCTGATATCGACCCGGAACAGAAGACCGGAGAGCGCGATCACCGCACCCATCATCAGCACCTGGATCATGGCGAGCGCACCGATGCCGCCCCAGTCGCCCTCACCCCACATGTTGAACATCAGCACGGGCAGGACCTCGTTGCCGGGCGAGTAGAGAAGGATCGACGCGGAGAGTTCGCGCACGAAGATGATGAAGAGCAGCGTCCAGGCACCCACCATTCCGGGCTTGAGGAGCGGCAGCGTGACCTCGATCCACGTCCTGAGACGCGCCGCCCCCACCATGGTTGCGGCTTCTTCCAGCGACTTGTCGATCTGGACGTAGTTGCTGCCGACGTTGCGCACGGCCTGCGTGATGTAGCTCGTCACATAGGCGATCAACAGAATCCAGATCGTGCCATAGATCGGCAGCGGCACGAACACATAGGTCCAGAGGAGCGCGAGGCTCAGCACGATGTGCGGAACGGCGGCCGGCAGGAACAGCAGATAGCCGAGCGGCTTTCGGTAGGATGTGTTGCTGCGCAGGATGATCCAGTTCGAGATCACCGCCAGGATCACCGCGATCGATGCGCCGGCGCATGCCAGGAACAGGGTGTTCTTGAGCCCCCGCCAGACGAAGGCCTGGTTGAAGATCTTCAGGTAGTGGATGGGTGAGACTGCCGAAAGCGAGAAGGTGGCGTCGTAATAGGGCACGAGAGACACCCAGAGCAGCATTCCGAGCGGCAGAAGAGCGCCGACGACCACGAAGGCGATGACGAAGGCGAATGCCAGCCAGCGCATCGGCCCGAGCTCTATGATGCGCGGGCGGAAGCCCTTGCCCGTCATCGTGGTATAGGAGCGGTTGCGGGTGATGCGGTTCTGCAGCCAGATGCCCGCACAGGCGATGACGAGCATCTCGATGCCGAGCGCTGCCGCCACATTGTATTCAGCCGGAAAGCGGTTGATCAGCTGGTAGATATAGGTGGTGAGCACGAAGAAGCGGTCCTGCATGCCGAGAAGGGCGGGAACGCCGAATTGTCCAGCCGAGGCCATGAAGGTGAGCAACACGCCGGAAAGTGCTGCGGGCGCAATCAGCGGCACCGTGATCTGCGTGATGACCTGCCGCCGGTTCAGGCCCGAAAGGTGGCCAGCCTCCTCAAGTGCCGGATCCATGTTGCGCAGCGCGCTCGACACAAAGATGAAGATATAGGGCGCGTAGTAGATGCCCATGACGAAGATGATCATCCGCGCGCTATAGGGGCTGATCTGCCCAAGCCCGAGCGAAGTCAGCACAAGGTTCACCGGTCCGACATTGCGCTGCAGCAGCAGCGTCCAGGCGAGTGCGCCCACGAAGGGCGAGAGGAAGAACGGGATCATGATCCCGACGCGCAGCAGATTGGCGAAGGGCACGTCGGAGCGGACGACGATCCAGGCGAGCGGAATGCCGAGCAGTGCCGCCATCGCAGTGGCAGCTACGCCAACATAGACGGTGTTGAAGAAGGCGCGCTGGTAGGTCGGATTGGTGAGGACTTCGACAAAATTCTCAAGTGTCAGACCGGAGAACGCCGCGCCGATCGGATTGCTGGTGAGCGCCCCATAGACCAGCACCGCGACGGGAGCCAGGATAGAGATCACCAGAAGCATCATGACCAGTGGCACCAGGTCAATTTTCTTCGCTATTCTTCCGGCACCCGATGTCACTCTATCAGATGCCATTGCCGCTTCGGTCATGCTGTCTGCCTGTCCTCGTAACTTCTGAAACGGGCAGCCCGGGGTCGATCGCCGGGCAGCCAGAAATTAGACGTTAAAGAGCTCCTTGAACTCCTTCTGCATCTCGTCGCGCGTCCCCTCGAGCTCGTCGATCGTGGTGATCGCGATGTTCAGATCCTTGAGTTCCGGCGTTCCGGGGAGCGGCGGCACATCGGTGCGACCCGAGTAGATCGAGTTCACATCGCGAAGCACGGTCTGGCCTTCCTGCGACAGCCACCAGTCGAAGACTACCTTGGCGCCTTCCGGATTGCGTGCTTCCCTGACGATGGCCATGGGCGTGATCGAGGCCGTGATCACCTCGGTCGGGTAGACCGCCGCGACCGGTGCACCTTCCTTGTTCTGCTCGTAGACGTTGTAGTCGTTGTTGAGCGCCAGCGCCGTCTGGCCGGAAATGTTCATCTTGGTGAGCGGGCTTGGGCCGCCGACAATCGTCGGCTTCATCGCCGCAAGCTCCTCCCAGAACTTCCGCCCGAGATCCGGATGGTTGCGCAGGTTGATGTAGTTCTGCATCGCGCCGCCGGATTCCAGCGGATTGGTGATGCCGATCAGCCCGTCGTCAAAGCGCGGATCCAGGAATTCCGCCCACTTGGTCTTGCTCGCGCCATCGGGCACCAGCCGCGTGTTGTAGCCATAGATCGTCAGGATCGTGCGCCCATTGCACCAAAGGCCGTCCGGATCGCGCTGGTCGGCCGAATAGGCCTGGAGCTCGGGCGATTGGTAATCCATGAGTCTGTTATCCTGCTTCAGCGCCACAAGCAGGCTCGGATCGGTGAGCATGATGAGATCGTGCGAGACGCGCCCGGCGGTGTATTCGGCCACCGCGCGTTCGTAGAGCACGTAGCCGTTGGCGAAATAGAATTCGAGCTCGACACCGCTTTCCTTGCCGACGTCTGAGGCCTGAAACGCCTTGACCATGTCGTCGGCATAGCGCGTCGGCATGGTCGAGTAGAACACGACCTTACCCGCAGTCGCAGCCCTTGCACGCCCGGTTATGCTGAAAGTAGAGACGGTTGCCGCAGCGCCGGCGCCAACCAGAAAATTGCGCCGGTTCAGTCCATTCAATGCGTTTTCCGGAATGCTCATTGTTTCCTCCCAACGGCTCCGCACCAGTTACCCAGAAGTGTGCGCAGCACCTCCCGTGCTGCAGCCAAAGACTTTGCGTTGGATGATATCACCGGGGATTTTGGGCTCAGCGGCGAAGGGATTTCGTTTCAGCTGCTGAAATTGATGGAGTGCGCAGATCCCGTTTCACAGCCCGAAATCGATGCTCAAAGTTAAGGGTAAGCGCGGAGCATCGGCTAGTTTTGCGGCAGAGATCAGGGAGCTCCATCAACGATGACTTCAATTGCCGATATCCGTGTCCGCCTCGTGCCATTCACGTCCCATGAGAAACGGGACAGCCAGGGCCACCAGCATTATAGCGAACCTTATACGTCCAAGATGGCGCTGCTGACGATCGTCGCCGATGATGGCACCGAAGGGCACTGTTTCTCTGCGCCTGAAACAGTCCGTCCCTATATCGTCGAACGGCACCTGAAGCCCATTCTGCTCGGTCAGGATGCATTCCAGCGCGAGAGGCTGTGGCATGAACTGGTGGACGCCCAGCGCTCGAGCGGCGGACACCTTACGGACAAGACAGTGGGCATCGTGGAGACGGCGCTCTGGGACCTCGCCGGCCGCAAGTTCGGCATGCCGGTTTACAAGCTGATCGGCAGCTATCGCGACAAGGTTCGGGCCTATGCCAGCATCATGTGCGGCGATGCCAATGAAGGCGGCCTCGCGACGCTCGACGACTATGCGCGGTTTGCGGAAAAGCTCGTGGCGAAGGGCTACAAGGGCATCAAGTTGCACACGTGGAACCCGCCCTTGCCCGGCGCGCCCGATCCCAAGCGTGACGCAGCCGCCTGTGCTGCCGTGCGCGAGGCCGTCGGCCCGGACATTGCGCTGATGCTGGACCCGTTCCACCGTTACAGCCGCAGCGACGCATTATGGCTCGGAAAGCAGATCGAGGCGCTCGATTTCCTGTGGCTAGAGGAACCCATGTATGAGGGCTCCATCAGCTCTTACGCCTGGCTTTCGCAGAACCTCAACGTGGCCGTGTGCGGACCGGAGACGATCGAGGGCCGTCACCAGATCCGCGCGGAATGGGCCAAGGCCGGCGCCTGCGATATCCTGCGGGCGGGCGTTGCCGATCTCGGCGGCATCACCGCAACGCTGAAGGTGTGCGCGCTGGCGGAATCCTTCGGCATGGAATGCGAGATCCACCACGCCGGTCCGGCGGCACTCACCGTCTGTGCTGTTGCACGTAACGTCGGCTGGTACGAGCGCGGGCTGCTCCACCCCTTCATCGACTATGAGGAAAAACCGGAATATCTCCGTCGCCGACCCGATGAACTGGATCAGGACGGCTACGTCCACATGCCCCAGATCCCGGGAGTCGGATTCGACATCGATTTTGAATATGTCGAACGTATGGGTGAACCCGCCTGACATGAAAGGGAGGGCTGCATCGAACGCAGCCCTCCATAACCACCATGATCAGGCTTCGGAAAGCCCGGCGGAGAAGCGACCGAGCGCATTGCGCGTGATCTGCTCGGTGAAGGCGTCGTGGCGGGTGAGGCCCATGATCCACTCGCAGGAGCCCGCGGTAAGCACCTCTCCCTTGCCCCGCTTCATGCTGACAACCATGCCGGCACCGTATTGGAACTTCCGCCGTGCCTCGGCAAATTCACCCGGCGCAAGCTCTGCAAGCCCGTTCAGGTCACTGTCGCGGACGTAGTAGCGCGCGCCCTCCCCTTCGTGCTCGTATTCGAAGAGCACGGCCGGGCTCATCGCTAGGATCTCGATATTGTCGGGAACGCCCGGCGCCTCGACCGCATAGGGCAGCCCCTGGCGGAACGTGTAATCCAGGCCGTCGACCTCGTAGCCGAAAATCCCTGCCTCCGCACCGAAGACATCGCCGTAGCGCAGGTCCGTATCCTTGAAAGCCCAGTGCTCGGGCCGGTAGACGGTGAAGCCGCGCGAGCCGCGTGGCGCAAAGCCGCCCCAGCTGCCGTACATGCCGTGGCAGCCATTCACGCCGACGGTGGAGGCGCCCGGCCAGTTGACCGCTTCGCTTTCCCATGAGGCGGTAATCAGATGACGCTTGGCTGGATCATTGCGGACAGGATCCATGGAGGGAGCCTTGAACTTCCAGCAATGCTGCTCGCTGCCCTCGTTCTCAAGGCGGATCTGCCACAGGAAGTTGCCGCCCAGTCGCGCAAAGCCGCCGCCCTGCTCCACGAAGTCTTCGACCTTCTTCCGCATGTCCCACGACCAGTATTCATCATGGCCTACGGTGACCAGACATGAATAGTTGTCGAGGATTTCCGGCCGATAATGCAGATCGGTCTGAGTTATGATGTCGAAGTCCAGGCCTTCGCGTTCGGCCCATACCGCAAAATGGCGGTCGAACTGCGCCCAGCCCGCCGCGGCATAATATTGCCCCCAGCCGCTGGAATAGCCCCACTCCTTGGAAGGGTAGCGCGGCGCATCGTTCATGTCGGGCAACCGCTCCACCGAGATGCGCGCCGCGCCTTTCGGCAGCCAGATCATGCCTCTGGTCCACGGACGCTTGAGGCTCAGGATCGGAGAACCCTCATTCTTGTTTGGACCCCAGGTGCCGAAATAGTGGTTGGCGCCGCCCCAGTCGTTATAGGCTGTCCATGTACCAGTCGCGAGCATGAGGAGAATGGAGCCGCGACGAGTCTCAGCCGTCGGGCGGACGACGACGAAATGATGCTGCACGAAGCGCTCGCCACTCTTCCGCAGGCAGGTGGAAACCACGCGGTAGAAGCCTGCCCGCAGGTCCTTCGGTATCTCCCATTTGTGCAGGACCGGCCAATCACAGCCGTCCATGTAGGCGGTCTCCGACGTCTTGGTGAACTCACCCGGCATGTCGAAGCTTTCGTGCACCATCTCCGGACGATAGCCGTCCCGGTAGATCTGCATCGACCATTTGTCTGCGGTGGTCGAGACATGGAACTCCACCGTCTCTCCCGGATCGTAGGAAATGCGGTCGGTGTAGACGAAAACTTCCGCCAGTTCCGGGTCTTCGCGAGGAAACTGGTAGCGATAGTCCGAGAGAAAATGCTCGTCGCCATATCCCTTGCGCACCGCCCAGGGCTTGATGGCGTGCGGCCCCATCTCAGGAAAGCGGAATTCCTTTTTCTCCATAATCGTCTACTCTCCTCACCATGTGTCCGTGCGGTCTGACGGGCTGGTCCCATCCGCATGGCAATCTCGAACGGGACCTGCATACTGTCAAGCGCGATTAGTCATATGTTCTTCGACTATCGCGGCTGGTTCCTGGGCTCCTGAGCGCGCGATTAGAGGCTATTGCCACAATATTCCACACCTTAATCAAAATACTTGAGCTTTCTGATATATCGTGTAGCGTTCACGTTCAGGAGCGGTAGAGGGAGTAGTGCATGGCAGTCGAAGCAGCACCGCAATCACGAGGCGCTTCGATCGAGATCGAGCACCTCGACAAGTATTTCGGTGCCGTAAGGGCGGTTGACGACGTTTCACTATCGATAGCAGCAGGAGAATTCATCGCCCTGCTGGGGCCGAGTGGTTCGGGAAAGTCGACCATCCTGATGAGTCTTGCAGGGTTCGAAAGACCCACAGGAGGCCGGATTCTCATCGACGGCCAGGACTGCACCTATCTTCCTCCCTACAAGCGCAACATCGGGATGGTGTTTCAGCACTATACGCTGTTCCCGCACCTGAGCGTGATGGACAATGTGGCGTTCCCGCTCAAAATGCGTGGGATCTCCAAGGCTGAACGGCGGCGGCAGGCGGAAGCCGCGCTGGAGACCGTCCGCCTCGCCGGATACGGTCAGCGCATGCCGAAGCAGCTTTCCGGAGGGCAGCAGCAGCGCGTGGCGCTTGCGCGGGCCATCGTATACCGCCCCCGCGTGCTGCTGATGGACGAACCACTCTCCGCACTCGACAAGAACCTGCGCGAGGAAATGCAGCTTGAGATCAAGCGGCTGCATT
Source organism: Nitratireductor aestuarii (assembly GCF_014641695.1). Taxonomy (GTDB): domain Bacteria; phylum Pseudomonadota; class Alphaproteobacteria; order Rhizobiales; family Rhizobiaceae; genus Chelativorans; species Chelativorans aestuarii. The sequence goes on from NZ_BMIF01000014.1 coordinate 79,159, forward strand.
CCGAGCTGGGTCTCACCGTCGTTTTCGTTACGCACGATCAGAGCGAAGCCCTGACAATGGCCGACCGCATCGCCATCCTCAAATCGGGCCGTTTGCAGCAGGTTTCCCCCGCACGCGAACTCTACGAACGCCCCTCGAACCTGTTTACTGCGAGCTTCATTGGCGAAATGAACATGCTGCCGGCCGAATGGGACGGCCGCACGGCTAGCCTGCCCGGCGGAGGGGTTATGGAAGTCGGTGCGAAGTCCATGATCGACCCCGTGGGCCCCGGCAAGTCGGTCCTCGCGATACGCCCCGAGAGGCTCTCCATCGCGGCGCCGGACAGCGCCGGCTCCTGGCCGGCCACGGTTTGCGATGTCATCTACGCGGGCGCCGGTACGCTGGTGATCGCGGAAATGCCTGGGGGAACCGAGGTGCGTGTCCGGCTACCCAGCAACGCCGTGGGTTCTCTCTCCCGGGGAGAGGCCATAGGGCTCACCTGCCCACCCGATGCTGCCCTGCTCTACAGCGCGGAGCAGGCCACATGAGCGCGGCGGGCTTCTTTGAGGCTGATGGCCGCCGCCTCTCGCGGGGCGGCATCATGCTTCTCATGGCGCCCTTCTTCGCGCTCATCCTCTTTGCCTTTCTCTATCCGCTCCTGAGCCTCATCTCGATCTCCTTTCTGGAGCCTGCGCCGACGCTGGACAATTACCAGCGTGTGTTCGAGAACCCGGTCTACGCCCGCGTGCTGATGCGCACGCTGCGGATTGCCGTCCTGGTCACCCTCCTGTCTCTCGCCCTTTCCTTTCCGGTTGCACTCGCCATGGCTCACGCCCGGGGTCCGAAGGCAGTCTTTCTGGCTGCTTGCGTGCTGCTGCCCTTCTGGTCATCCGTGCTGGTGCGCACCGCCGCCTGGGCCGTGCTGCTGCAGCGCAACGGCCTGATCAATCAGGGACTGCAGGCGATTGGCCTGACCTCGGAACCATTGCGTCTCCTCTACACCCAGGGCGCTGTGGTCATTGCCATGACGCACGTGCTTATGCCGTTCATGGTCCTGCCCATCTACGGCGCCTTGCGGAACATCCCGCCCGACTATGGCCGTGCGGCGGCGATTTGCGGAGCGGGACCATTGCGCGCCTTCTGGGAGGTGACACTCCCGATCGCAATGCCCGGCGTCATCGGCGGATCGATCCTCGTCTTCCTCACCGCGCTCGGCTTCTTCATCACGCCAGCGCTGCTCGGCTCGCCGCAGGAAATGATGATCGCAACATTGATCTCACAGCAGATGCGCGAAATCCTCGACTGGCCGTTCGCCGCTGCGCTGGTGGGGGTGCTGACGCTCTTCGTCACCGCCGTGACGCTCGCCTTCAGCCGCGTGTTCCGCTTCGACCGCATGATGGGAGGGCATACATGAACGCCCGAACGCTGCTGCTCAACGCCTATGTCTATGCGGTTCTCGCCTTCATCCTGGTGCCGATCCTGATCATCCTGCCGATGGCGTTCAGCGAGACGCAGTATCTCACCTTCCCGCCCCAGGGTTTCACGCTGCGATGGTTTGAGGAGTTCTTCAACAACCGGCGCTGGATGGACGCGACATGGTTCTCGCTCAGGATTGCAGCGCTAACCGCCGTCAGCACGGCCATCATCGGCACGATGGCAACCTATGCGCTCGTGAGGGGAGCAGGCAGCCTCGGCACGATCTTCCAGGCCCTTCTCATCGGTCCCATCGTGGTACCGCACATTGCGCTCGCCGTTGCCCTCTACCTGTTCTTCCAGCAATCCGGGCTGTCAGGCACAACCATCGGCTATGTGCTGGCGCATACGATCATCGCCCTGCCCTTCACCGTTTTCACGGTGTCCGCGGCGCTGAGCAGTGTCGATCCGGCCCTTGAGGATGCCGCGATGAGTTGCGGCGCAACGCGGTTCACGGCCTTCCGCCTGATCACGCTGCCCATCATCCTTCCGAATGTGATTTCGGGAGCCCTTTTTGCCTTTATCATCTCGTTCGATGAGCCCGTCATCGCCTTCTTCCTGGCAGGTATCCGCGACAAGACGCTGCCGCGGATGATGTTCGATGACATCGAGCAGAACCTTACGCCGGTGATCCCGGCGATTGCCGTGCTCCTGACGGTGCTTTCGATATCGGTGCTGCTCGGGGCAGCCATCCTCCGACGAATTGCTGCCCGAAATGCAGTGACGGTGGACACCTAAACCAAACAGGGGATGCAAGAGAGGAGAACAACATGCGTGGACGAAAGCATATTCAGGCGCTGATCGGCGCCACACTATTGGCAGGCATTGCCCTGCCCTCAATGGCTGACGAGATCGTCATTGCGACGACCGGCGGTCTGATGCGCAACGTGCTCGAAGAGCAGATGTACATCCCGTTCAAGGAGAAAACCGGCACCGAGGTGATCCCCTTCGACATCGAGGTTCCGGACCAGTGGGCGCGTGCCGAAGGCATGGTCCGCACCGGCAATGTCGAGTTCGACATTGTCACCGCAACCGGCCCGGACCTCGTCGACAAGGCTGACATCCTGCTCGACATCCCATGCGACAAGCTTGAAAACGTCGTCAAAGAAGCGCTACCCGGCGCCTGCCAGCCGAAGGGCGTGGCGCGCACCACCGGCGGCATGGTGCTGACCTACAACGCAGAAGTGTTCAAGGACAAGCAGCCTGCTTCCTGGGCTGACTTCTGGGATGTCGAAAACTTCCCCGGACCGCGCGGCCTTCCGGATACGGGCGACCGTGACTGGTGGCTTCCGGCGATTGCGCTCGTTGCAGATGGCGTTCCCAAGGACCAGCTGTTCCCGATGGATATCGACCGCGCCTACAAGAAGCTCGACGAGATCCGTCCGCATATCGCCGTGTGGTGGAAGACCGGCAATCAGGTCCAGCAAATCATGCGCGACAACGAGGTCGTCATGACCATGTCCTATTCGGGCCGGTCGCTCGCCACCATCAAGGACGGTGCACCATTTGCCATGGCCTGGGATGGCGCAATCCGCGACACGGGCTACTTCGCCATTCTGAAGAATTCACCCAATCCTGAAGGTGCGCTCGCCTTCATCGACTTCTTCTACGGCAATTCTGAAGGGCACCCGACGTTCATCAGCACTGTCGGTTACGCAACCTCGTCCAAGTCGGGCCTGGCGCAGCTGCCCGAGGAGGAACAGAAGCTCTACGCAACCTACGCGCCAAACTACGAGCTTCTCGTTGATCCCGACTTCAAGTGGATCGGCGAGAACCGCGACATGCTGCGTGAGCGCTGGACGAACTGGCTCGCCCAGTAAGCGAAGCTACAGGCCGGGCAATGCCCGGCCGAAGCCTTTTCAGCTCATAGCAGTTCGAGGAATTTTGCGACGAGCGCCGGCTGCGGTTCCATCATCGCCTTTCCGGGGATCGTCTTGCAGCCCTTCGTTGCGGCTGTCTCCAGCAGCTTTGTCACCGCCGGTTGCATCACCACTTCCGCAACGACCGCCTCTGGCACGATGAGGTGTTCGGGGACAGGACGCGGGTCACCCTCCTCCATGCCGAGGGCCGTTGCATTGACAATCATGTCGAACTGGCCGGCTTGAAGGCCATCAAAACCGGCAAGAGCATTGACCCGGACGCCGGGGAAGCGGTTGCTCAACTCGCCGCCAAGCCTTGCAGCTTTCTGAAGATCCCGATTGACGAGCGTGATGGACGCACAGCCCTCCGCTGCCACCGCGTGCGCAATGGCCTTGCCAACGCCTCCGGCGCCAGCCTGCAAGATTCGCTTTCCCTTGGCCTCAATGCCCTCAGCGCGCAGTCCGACGACGAAGCCTGCGCCATCGACATTGTGACCGAGCAGCCGGCCATCCGGAAAGCGGCGCACGAAGTTCACGGCGCCCATTGCCTGCGCTTCCGGCGTGACATCATCAAGGTACCGCGCGATCTCCGTCTTGTGCGGGATCGTGACGCCAAAGCCGATGACGTTTTTCAGGCATCGTATCGTCTGCACCGCCATCTTCAGGTCTTCCGGAGCGATCGAAAGCGGCGATACCGCTACGTCGAGTCCTTCGCGCTCAAATGCCTGGTTGAGGACATCGGAGCCGACGATGTGGCCCACCGCATCGGCCAGGATGAACATGATCCGTGTTTGACCCGTAATGCGCATGGCGGCTCCTCAGGCAGGCAGCGGAATGAGGCCGTAGTTGCGGTAGCGCTCCGCCACCTCGGCCATCTCGGTTTCGTTGAGCAGCACCGGTCCACCGGCCTGCAGCGCCAATAGATACTGTCGCGCGAGCGTCTCCAGCTTTACTGCCAGGTCCAAAGCATGCTGCAGATCCTTACCCATGACGATCATGCCGTGGTTGGCGAGGAGACAGGCGAAATGACCTTCCAGCGCCTCCAGCGCGGCATCCGCCAGGCGGCTCGATCCGAAAGGCTCGTAACGCGAGCACGGGATCGTGCTCCCGCCGAAGCTTGCGATCATGTAGTGGAAGGGCGGGATGGGCTTGCGCAGACACGAGAGCGCCACGCAACTGTCGGCATGCGTATGAACGACGGCATTGGCCTCCGGTCTCGTCTTCAGGATCTGCGTGTGGAAACACCATTCGCTCGACGGTTTGCCGGGGCCGCGCACTTCGCCCTCAAGCGAAATATCCACGATTGAATCGGGCTTCAGCCAGCTCGACCGACCTCCGGTCGGCGTGATGAGAGCGCCGTCGCCGTTGCGGACGCTCACATTGCCCGTCGAACCTTGGTTCAGACCCTTTTCCTCGAGGAACCGCACCGCATCCACGATCGCGCCACGCGTCTGGTCCGCATCCATCCAATCCTCCCACATCCGCATCTGTTGAAAAAGATTTCGATTAGGTCATCCTGATCTTGCACGCATTATGCTAGAGTTCAACGGAAGTTGCGCCTATCGTCAGAAGTATATTCGAATAATCTCGTTTTTGGGGAGGACGCATGCCGGCGTTGGGGATCATAGCGGACGACTTCACCGGGGGGCTGATGATCGCGGGCTATATCGAAGCTGCGGGGATCGAATGTCCGGTGGTGTTCGACACCGACTGCCTTGGCGATGCCCTGGACGCGCCGGTGGTGATCGTAGCGACCAGGACCCGTCTTGCGCCAGCGGCTGAGGCCATCGCGGAAGTAAGCAGGATTGCCGACCTGTTTGATCGGGGCGGCGTCGAACGCATCGCCTACAAGGTCTGCGCCAGCTTTGACTCGACCGATGACGGCAACATCGGGCCAGTGGCTGATCTGCTTGCGGAACGCTATAACCTTTCGCAGCTTCTGTTGAGCGCAGGTTTCCCCCGTTTCAATTCCACCGTGCATCAGGGGTATCTGTTCTACAGGAGCCGCCTGGTTTCGGAGTCGATCAAGCGCTTTGATCCGCTTACGCCCATGTCCGATCCGGACATGGTTCGCACCCTGTCGCGGCAGACCCGGGAAAAGGTTGGGCTGCTCAACCATGGCGCCCTGCTCGCCGGTAGCGATGCTTCACTCTCTGTTCTGGCCGAGCTCGCCGCGCAGGGAACGCGCTACGTCCTGATGGACTGTTCGGATGATGCCGATGCTGCCGCAGGTGCTGCCCTGGCCGTTGAACACCGCGCAACCATCGGCAGTGATGCGCACATTATCGAAGTGGCGAAGCTGGCAGCCCGCGATGTGAAGGGCGCGCGGCCTCCCTTGCCTGATCACGCAAAGGGTCCTGCGGCAGTGATCGTTGGCAGCGTGGGACCGGTGGCCACGACCCATCTCGCCGTTTTTGGGGAAAGCTATCCCGTCCATCGGATCGACCTTCTGGACCCGCGTTCCGAAGAGGCCATCGCCAACGATCTGGTGGGACAGATCCGCGACGAGATCGACGTGCGTCCCTTCGCGGTGGCGACCGCAACCGGGCCGGACGATGTCGAGCGCGCCCAGGCAGCCCATGGTCCGCTCAAGGCCGCCCGGCGTGCGGAACGCATTCTGTCTCTCGTGGCAGCCCGCCTGGCTGAACTGGGGATTACCCGTTTCGTTGTGTCTGGCGGAGAAACATCCGGCGCGGTGGTGGAAGCGCTCGGGATTGGTCAGGTGCGCGCGCTTCCGGAAAACGAGCTCGGCACGGGCTTCTGCATCGCAGACAGCCCCCGAGAGCTTTCGCTCTATCTGAAGCCTGGCAAGCTTGGCGTCGATGACATATTGCTTCGCGCCATTGACGCTATGGCGTAGCGAGCTGAAAGCATGGACAATCGCATGACCTCTACACCCAATGCTCAATCGGCGAGGCCAATGCGCAAGCGCGGAATAGAGCGTTACAAACTCCTGCTTGATGCAACCGAACGGCTGCTGGAAGAGCACGGCGACGAAGACATCAGCCTGGCCCAGATTGCCGAAGCTGCCGACGTGCCGCTCGCTTCCGTCTACCATTTCTTTCCGAACCGCAATGCAGCCTTCGTGGCGCTTGCGCTGCGCTTCAACGAGGAAATCTATCAGCTGTCGATCCAGCCGCTGACCGATCCCGAGCCGCAGACATGGCAGGAGCTGCTCGACATGAAGCACGCGCGCGCAGCCGCCTTTCAAAACTCGCGGCCAGCGGCCCTGCGCCTTTTCCTCGGCGCCGGAGTGAGTGTCGCCGTCCGCAATGCAGATTTCGGCGGGAATGCACGCATTGCCCGCAGCCGCGAGCGGATGTTCGAGGCCTATTTCCACATGCCCTACGTTCCCAATTTCGCTCGGCACCTCGAAGTGGGGGGTGCGGCAATGGACGGTGTGTGGGCGCTTTCCTACGGGAAGCACGGCACCATCACTGAGGAGTTTCGCAAGGAAGCCACCGGGGTCGCGATCACCTATCTGCGGCGTTTTCTGCCGGAATACCTGCCACGCAAGCCGCTGACCCAGAAGGCGATCGACCGGATCTACATTTCGCTCGACGAGATGCGGGACAATCCCTTCGCGGAGGAGTAACTACCCATCTGGAGTCCCGACGGGGAAATGGCAGGCAAAGTGGCTGCCCTGCCCCTCCTGCCGTAGTTCCGGAATGACCTGCGCACACATAGCCTGCGCACGAGGGCATCGCGTACGAAACCGGCAACCGGAGGGCGGATTTGCGGGGCTCGGTACATCGCCGGAGATCAGGATGCGCCGCCTCGAGCGCTCCTGCTGGGGATCGGCAATCGGAACAGCTGACAGTAGCGCCTGCGTGTAAGGGTGGCGCGGATTGGCATAGATTCCATCGCGGGTACCGATTTCCACGATCTTGCCCAGATACATCACCGCGATCCGATCGCACAGGTGGTGAATGACCGAGAGGTCGTGTGCGATGAAAAGATAGGACAGCCCCATTCCTTCCTGCAGGTCCTTCAGGAGATTGAGGATGCCCGCCTGAATAGAAACGTCGAGCGCCGACACGGGCTCATCGAGGATGACGAGTTCGGGGTTCAGGGCAAGCGCCCTGGCAATGCCGATGCGCTGACGCTGCCCGCCGGAGAACTCATGCGGGTAGCGGTCTGCGTGCGCGCGGTCGAGCTTCACGAGGTCCAGCAGCTCCTCGACCCGCGCATAACGCTCCGCCTTTGTCATGGAGGTAAGCCGGAGCGGTTCTGCAATGATGTCCCGGACCCTCATGCGCGGGTGCAGTGACGCATGCGGGTCCTGGAAAACGAACTGCAGACGCTGGCGCAGCGGCCGCACCTCACTCGCACGAAGAGGTGCCAGATCGGTGCCGTCAAACAGGACCTGCCCCGCGGTCGGCCGCATCAGCCTCGCGACACACCGGGCAAGCGTTGACTTGCCGCAGCCGGATTCACCAACCAGCCCCAGCGTCTCACCTTTCAGAACATCGAAGGAAACATCGGACACGGCCCGGACTTGACCGGTAGCCCGACCGAAGAAGCTCTTCCCGACGGGGAAGTCCTTGACCAGTCCCTTCACTGACAACAGCGGCTGGCGGACCTGTGCTTCTGGCCGCACTGGGCTGATCTGATTACCGGTCAGCATTGGCAGCTTCCATTGCGCTGGTTAGGGGCGGCAGCTCCTCGGCGCGGTGGCAGGCGCTCAAGGAAGGCCCGACGGAACGAAGCGGCGGAATTTCGGTAAGACAACGCTCCACGGCAAAGGCGCAGCGCGGGTGAAACGCGCATCCCGATGGTCGCATCGTGATGGGAGGCGGCGCACCCGGTATGGCATCAAGCCGAGGTTTCGGTCGGCCCGGATGCGGCAAGCTTCCAAGCAACCCACGCGTGTATGGATGGCGAGGCCAGGCGAACACTTCGTCCACCGATCCCTGCTCCACGACGCGGCCGGCATACATGATCGTCACCGCACTGGCGGCACCGGCGACAACGCCCAGGTCATGTGTCACCAGCACGATACCAACACCCTTCTCGGCCCGTAGCCGTTCCAGAAGTTCCATGATCTGCGCCTGGATGGTGACGTCGAGCGCTGTCGTGGGCTCGTCCGCAATCAGGAGCGACGGCTCGTTTGCCATAGACATTGCGATGACGACGCGCTGGCGCATTCCACCGGAGAATTCGTGCGGATATTGCAATGCGCGCTGTTCGGCCATGGGAATGGCGACGAGCCGCAGCAGTTCGACGGCGCGCTCCTGCGCGCTCCGTCGTGTGATCTTGCGATCGTGCAGCCGGATTGCCTCGGCAATCTGATCGCCTATCGTTAGCAGCGGATTGAGGGCCGACATCGGGTCCTGGAAGATGTAGCCGATCCGCGCGCCCCGGATGCGGCGCATCGCCCGCTCAGGCTTGCCGATCAGTTCCTCGCCTTCGAGCCGGACCGAGCCTGACACGCGCGCCGATGGAGACAGTAGCCCCATGATCGCAAGCATCGTCACACTCTTGCCCGACCCTGACTCGCCCACGACGGCGTGCATCTGCCCCCTCTCGACATCGAGGTTGATGCCGCAGACGGCCTGAAATTCCGCGCGGCCGTGCGAGCGGAACGCGACCTTGAGGTCCCGGACCTCCAGCAACGGCTCCCTCATGGCGACCTCGGATCAAGGTAGTCGCGCAGGCCATCGCCAAGGAAATTGAACCCCAGCACGATCGTCAGGATCGCGATGCCGGGACCGGCAGCGATCCACCATCGATAGAAGTGCAGCGCGCCGTCGGAAATCATCTGTCCCCATTCGGGCGTCGGCGGCACGGCGCCGAGCCCGATGAAGGAGAGGCTAGCGGCAAGCAGGATGACCTGACCGAAATCCATGGTCGCGTTGACGATGATCGGGCTCCAGCAAAGCGGCAGGATGTGCTTGAAGAGAACCCGGGACGGCGTTGCGCCTGAGGCAATGGCCGCCTCGACATGTTCGCGCTCACGCACGGCCAGCACCTGAGCCCGCATCAACCGGGCATAGATCGGCCACCAGACAATGATCATCGCGATGGCTGCATTTGCGAGGCCCGGTCCGAGCGCTGCCGTCACCGCCATGGCAAGGAGGATGGCCGGGAAGGACAATGTGACGTCCACCAGCCGCATGATCGCTTCGTCGACGATACCGCCAACGAAGCCCGCGATAGCACCGAGTGTGCAGCCGATCACCACCGCGCTTGCGATGACCGCAGCTGCGATCGGGAGCGAGTGGCGGACGCCGTAGAGCGTGCGGGTGAACACGTCACGGCCGAGCGCATCCGTTCCAAGCCAATGCTCGGCACCCGGCGGCACGAACCGTCGTCCCGCCAGCATGGTCGGGTCGTAGGGCGCCCAAAGCGGCACCGTAAGCCCGATGATGATCCAGGCCATCACGATGAACCCGCCAACCACAACGGGGAGCGTCGCCCACTGGGGCAGCGAGATCTGGTGACGGCGTCCGGCGACTTCGCTCATTGCGCAGCCCTCGCGCCGATCTTCACGCGCGGATCAACAAGCGCATAGGTGATGTCGGTGACCAGGTTGGAGATCAGGAAGGCCATGCCGCCAACGATCGTCACGCCGATGATGGCCGGGTGGTCGAGCCCGCGCGCAGCCGCCACGGCGTAGGAGCCAATTCCGGGCCAGGCGAAGATGGTCTCGGTCAGGATCGCCCCAGTAATCAGGTAGGCGAAGGAGAAGCCGAGGATGGTGAGCGTCGGCAACATGGCATTGCGCAGGGCGTGATGGAGCAGAATGCGTAGCTCCCCTGCCCCCTTCGCACGCGCCGCCAAGATGTACTCCTGACTCAGCACATCCAGCATCGAGGCCCGCACCATGCGCGAGACGATGCCGGTGACGGTCCAGCCCAGCACACATGCGGGCAGGATCATCTGCGCCAGGACGCTCCGAAACGCTGCCCAATTGCCGTCGAGCAACGTGTCGATCGTATAGAAACCGGTGACAAAGGGCGGCGCTGGCATGCGGCTGTCGATGCGTCCGGGACCGGGAAGCCATCCCAGCTGAACTGAAAAGATGAAGAGCACCACGAGGCCCAACCAGAAGACCGGAATGGACGAGCCGAAGAGGGCAACGAGGCGCGCCAGGTTGTCAGGCGCCCGGTTCTGGAAACGGGCAGCGATCACGCCAAGCGCTATGCCGAAAAGCGTGCCGATGATCATGGCGGCGATGACCAGTTCCAACGTGGCCGGCAGCCTTACCAGAAGATCCTGAGCCACCGGCTGGCGCGTGCGAAACGAGGTGCCGAAGTCGCCGCTCAGGAGGTTCTTCAGGTAGACGACGTATTGCTCCGGCAGGGATCGGTCGAGGCCCCAGCGCTCCCGCGCAGCGGCCACCACGGCCGGATTGTTCATCTGGCGTTCGCCGATGATGGAGGTAAGCGGATCCGCCGTGGTGAAATGGGTCAGAAGGAATGCGACCGTAATGACACCAAGCAGAAGAAAAGGCATCGCGATCAAGCGTCTGGCAATGTAACTGAGCATCGCGATGCCCCTATGCTGTGGTGTCCCTTATTTCCGGCTAATCTCTGCCAGCGGCAGGTTGCAGCACGCGCTGTAGCGAACACCCTCGATGTCGTTCCTATAGGCCAGAACGAGGTTCGGGCTGACCACAGGCACAATGATGCGGTCCTTGATCATCTCCAGCGCGATCTCGTGGTAGGCCTGCTCCATCGCCTCACCCGAAGACGAAAGCGCCTTTTCAAGCAGCTCGACCTCACGCTGGTTGACAACGTCAACCTTGCCCTGGCCGCCTGCATTGCGCTCCCACCAGGAGTCCGGGATCATACCGAAGAACTGCACATACTGGGCCGAGCCGTAGTAGTCGGGAGCGTAGAAACGGGCGGAGAAGGGAATGCCCGGCTTGACGATCTGTTCGCGCCATACGGCAGATGCAACCGGCTGGATGTTGACCGTCACGTTGATGCGCGACAGGTCCTGCTGAACCTTCTGCATCAGCAGAGCCAGATCCACCCCATAGACATTCATCGAAGCGACGGTGGCGTCGATCGAGAAGCCCTTGTCGAGACCCTTGGACGCCAGCAGCTCCTTCGCCTTCTCAAGATTTTCCTCCGGCATGGGAAGACCCTCGGTGCCGGGGAACCCATTCGGGATGGGCGACGCCTGCATCTTGCCTTCACCGCCAACGGTAAAGTCGATGATGCCCTGATAATCGATGGCATAGGCCAGAGCCTGCCGGACTTCGAGATCCAGCGGCACCTGGTTGGCTTCGGCGCCGGGCGAGAAGACCACGTAGATGAAGTTGTAGGATGGCACCGTCTCGATGACGATGTCAGGCGAATTGATGGTCGACGCCGTGTCAGGGTCAACCTGCATGGCGATGTCGGCCTGGCCGCTCTGCAGCATCTGCGCCTGGCTTACGGCATCGGCGACCTGATCGATCACGATCTCCCCGATAGGAGGAGAATCCTGCCAGAAGTTTTCGTTGCGGACGAAGCGCAGCTCATCGTCAGGCCGGTAGGTCTGGAGCACATAGGGTCCGCTGCCGGCGGAATTGGCGAGGAACCAGGTTTCTGCCTGATCCGCCGTTGCCGCGTCCTCGCCTGCGGAGGCGCCATTCTCCATGGCCACATCGCTATTGATGATGCCTACGTAGGGTGCTGCCAGAATTCCCATGAATTCGGAGTTGGGGCTCTCCATGTTGATGACCACCGTCTTGTCGTCCGGGGTCTCGATGGATTGCACGCCGGCCATCATGAAGGATGGATCGCCCTTGACGTTCTTCAGGCGCTCGAACGTCCATTTGACGTCCTTGGCCTCTACCGGACTGCCGTCGGAGAAGACTGCATCGGGAGCGAGCTTGAAGGTGAATTGCGTCTGGTTCTCGTTGGCCGTCCATTCGGTTGCCAGTGCGGGAACCACCGACTTCTCATCCGGCCCCAGCTTGACCAGGCCCTGATATGTGGCGCTGAGATAGATCTGGCACGTGTCGCAGAAGGCGCGATGCGGATCGAGCGAGTTGATCTCGAGATTGCGCGCGATGACCAGCGGCTGCTCTTGCGCAAAGGCTGGCAGCATGAAGGTCGACGACGCGGCAAGCGCCGCAACCCCCGCTAGCAGTCCGGTGAAATGCGGTTTCATTCACTCCTCCCATGTGATGATCGAAGACCCTGCCGTCTGTTTTTGTCGTTTCGGCCGCGCCCCCAAATCGCGTTGCTAGGCTTTTCCCTCCAGAAGCTCACGGGCAACCGCAGCTACCCCCTCCGCGTCCAGCCGATAGTGCGCGTAAAGCGCTGCAGGCGGGCCGATCAGCGAATATTCGTCCATGATGCCGTGCCGGCGGAATGGGATGCGGGCTTCTTCGACAAGCACCTCAGCCACTGCACTTCCCAGTCCCCCGATGATGTTGTGCTCCTCGACCGTCAGGATCGCGCCGGTCTCCCTCGCAGCGGACCGTACCGCCTCGGCATCGAGAGGCTTGATCGTGTGCATGTCGACCACCCGCACGCTGATCCCCTCCTCTGCCAGGCGGTCGGCTGCGGCCAGCGAGGCGTGGACCTGAGATCCCGTGGTGATGATCGTCAGGTCCGTTCCTTCACGTAGACGGATTGCCTTTCCGAAGGCAAAGTCGGATGGAACATCATCATAGACGGGAGCATCGCGGCCGCGCCCAAGCCGGATGTACATGGCCCCCGGATGTTCGACCGATGCACGCAGGATGGCGCGCAGCTGATTGGCGTCCGCCGCGCAGACCACCGTGAGGTCGGCGATGGTGCGCATCATTCCCAGATCCTCCGTGGAATGATGGCTTGTCCCGTAGAAGCCCATCGAAATGCCTGAGTGGTGACCGACGACGCGCACCTTCATGCGGGGATAGGCGCAATCGGTTCGGATCGCTTCGGCACCGAGGATGGCGCAGAAGGACGCGAAGGTTGCAACGTAAGGGATGAGGCCGCACGAAGCCATGCCGGCCGCAGCCGTGATCATGTTGCGCTCGGCGATACCGAAATCGATGAACCGCTCCGGATGCCGGTTGGCGAAGTCTCGCGTCCGGCTGGAGTTGGCGAGGTCTGCGGTGGCGACCACGATGCGGGGGTCGCTATCCGCGAGGTCTGCCAGCTCCTCACCGAGGATGAAAGCCGGCATGGCTTTCGCCGGCGTTCCCCTGACGGAGCGCTCGTCCTTCAGCCGCAGTTCCGTGTCGTCTCCGCGAAAGAGCGTGCTCTGATCCTGTCCGACATTGCCCTTGGAGCCCATCATGCGTTCTCCTTGTTGCGTGGCTGCAGTCCGGCCTCGATCTCGGCCCAGGCATCGTCATAGTCCTGGCCGACGAGATTGCCGACGTGCCAGTCGAGCGACAGCTCCATGTACTTCACCCCGCGGCCCTTGATCGTATCGGCGACGATCATCTGCGGCTTGCCGCGGCCTGCCGGTTTGAGGTCGTCCAGTGTCTGCAGGATCGTAGGCAGGTCGTGCCCGTCGATGCGACGCACATCCCATCCGAAGGCGGCAAAGCGTTCGTGGATCGGTTCGACAGACATCACCTTTTCGGTCGGTCCGTCGATCGACAGCTGGTTTCGGTCGACAATTGCCACAAGGCCCTGGAGCTTGAACTGGCCGGCAGCCATAGCCGCTTCCCAGATCTGCCCTTCATTGAGCTCCCCGTCGCCCAGCATGCAGTAGGTCCGGTAGTCTCGCCTGGTGATCCGCCCGGCAAGCGCCATGCCCACGGCGACGGAAAGCCCATGCCCAAGCGATCCGGAGGAGAAATCGATGCCGGTGATCTTCTTCATGTCCGGATGATCGCCGAAGGCGCTGCCCAGACGCGTGAAGTTGTCGAGCTCCGTCGGTGGGAAGAAGCCGAGGTCGGCAAGGATTGGATACAGCCCGATCGCTGCATGCCCCTTGGACAGGATGAACCGGTCGCGATCCGGCCATGTCGGGTTCTGCGGATCGATCCGCAGATGCCCGTAATAGAGGGCCGACAGAAGTTCGGCGCAGGAGAAGGTGCTGGAATAGTGCCCGGCACCGGCGATCCGCGTCAGCCGAAGCGTTTCAAGACGCACGAACTTGGCGCGGTCGGCCAGGTACTCCACCGACAGATTGCGGCGATCCTCCCAGTCTGACATCGCAGTCGCTCCCTTCACGATACATGATATATGTCCTGATGGACGGGTCAATCGTCGCTGCAGTCTTTCGCTAGAGCGCGTTAGCGGTCGCCCTCAGGGCCTCGGCACTGATCTCAAGCGTTTCATCGATGATTGCGGGTGTGTGCGCGGTCGACAGGAACATCGTATGGACGGGATGGAAGAAGACGCCCCTTGCGAGCGCCTCCAGACAGAACCGATTGCCGATCCGCCGGTCGTCATCCCCTTCGAACAGGAACACCGGCATCTGCACCGGACCGCTCTGCCGCAACTTCAGGCCTAGGCTGTCCGCCTGTTTCTGCAGCCCTTCGCGCAGACGGAGCCCCATGGCCTCCATGTGGGCAACGCCGTTGGTGTCGCGCAGCTTGGTGATGGTTGCGATGGCAGCCGCCATCGAGACGCCGGCAGTCCAGAAGGAACCGGTCGTGTAGATCTCCGTCGCAGCCTTGCGGAAACGGTCGGAGCCCGTCACGGCAGCAAGCGCGTGGCCATTGGCGATCGCCTTGCTCCAGGCCGAAAGATCGGCCCGCACACCGACAAGCTCCCAGCTACCGCCGATGTGAAGTCGGAAACCTGCGCGCACATCGTCAACGATCAGCGCGGCATCCGCCTGCGTTGCAAGTTCGCGCGCACGTGCGGCGAAGGCGCGGGTTGGCAATATATGCTCCTTGCCAACATCATGCTTGAAAGCGGAAACGATGATGCCCGCGAGGTCCTGCCCGGCCTGGTCGACCGCGGCTTCAAGGCTGGCAATGTCATTGTAATCGTATTGGATCAGGTGCGCCCGATCCTCTTCCGTAACGCCGGCCACGGAGGGTGTGCACCACGGGATTGCGCCATGATACGCGCCGCGAGCAACAAGGATCTTGCGCCGTCCGGTTCCGGCGCGCGCGATGGTCACGCAGGCCGTCGTGGCATCGGTGCCATTCTTGGAGAAGAGGGCCCAGTCCGCGTGCGGGATGGTCTCGACCATCAGCTCGGCCAGGTCGACCAATGCTGGTGTGGGTCCGTTGAGCCCGTCGCCCATTTCGCGCTGCCTTGCGGCTGCAGCCTCGACATCGGGATCCTGGTAGCCGAGGATCATCGGGCCCCAGGCGCACATGTAATCAATGTAGCCCCGGCCGTTTGCATCCCAGGTACGACAGCCTTTGCCGCGCGTGAAGTACTGAGGATATCCCTCGGGAAGCCGCTGGACATGCTGATGCCCCCACATGCCACCAGGTATGACTGCCTGCGCACGACGACGCAGTTCCATGTCGTAATCGTTCGCACCATCCACGGGACCACCCTCCTCCAGATTCAGCTTCACTTTTGATATATCATGTATCAAAAGTGAGCAAGGGTTGAGTTATCGTCAGGAGGCCGCGCACTGGACGCGCCTGACTTTTCGCTTTACCCAGCTGCCTGGAATGCACTGCGTCTGCCCAAGGAACCCCGCCAATGATTGGAGAAACTGGTATCCAGACCAGAAGCCTCTCGGCCCAGATCTACACTCACCTGAAGAACCAGTTGATGTCGGCCCAGCTCCATCCTGGTGACAGGCTGAAGATCCGGGAGCTGGCGCAATCGCTGGGCACCAGCGAGACCCCTGTCAGAGAGGCGCTTCTGCAGCTGGTTCAGGACCGGGCGCTGGAAATGAAGCCGGGGTACTATATCCGTGTCCGCAGGCTGACCCTGCGTGAATATATGGAGCTACGTGAGATCCGGCTTCTGCTGGAACCCCATGCCGCGGCCAAGGCGCTGTCTCACGTCGACGATGCCTTCATTGACCGGCTGGAACGCTGCCATGAGTCCCTCATTCGCGCAGAGCACGAGAAGGACTATCCGACCGCTCTCATGGCGAATTACGAGTTCCACTTCTCGGTCTATCGCCAATCGGGAATGCCGCAACTCATCGAAATCCTCGAAAGGATATGGGTGCAGACCGGACCGCTGCTGACGCTTCTCTATCCCTCAGCCCCCCCGACCTACGACGGGCCGCATCAGCACCTGAACGTCATTTCCGCTTTGCGCAACCGGGATGCAGCAGCCGTGGCGGAGGCATTCAAGGCCGACCTCATTGAAGGCGGCCGCCGCTTTCTGGGCTATCTGGAATCGATCGAAGAGGAAGCCTGAGAGGGCTACAACAGTTCAGACTTTCACAGAAACTCTGAACTGTTCCAACTCTTTGTTTTCTCCCGGTTCCGGACGGAAAGCCGGTTCCCACTCTTCCTGGAACCGCTCTACGGAGCTTCGCTACTGCGGAATGTTTCGCCGCTCAATCAGCTCGATATACTCACCATCCGGCCCGTAGAGAAATGCTGTCCGGATACCAGGCTTTCCCTGTGTCGGACCGACGGCCAGCGCTACTCCGATCGAGTCGAGATGCCGTACGGCCTCGTCCAGATCGGACACCTGCAGCCCAATATGTTCCAGCCCCTTGGCAGGGATGGCCGATGCGCTGGCGGCCTCCGCGGCTGCGTCCTCGATGAACAGCCGAACGCCGCCCAGTTCAAGGACTATGCGCGTGCGGCCATTCACTTCGGTCGTGGAGACGATGTTGGCTCCAAATGCGTCCGCATAAAATCTGGCTGAGACATCAGAGGCGCTGGATTTGACATGCAGGTGGTCAAGCTGGACAGCAATCATTCGGTTCACCGTTAACTGAGCTGATCTGGAATAAACCTCAAAATCACCGCTCCTGAAAGTGCCGTCGGAACCCGTTTCATCTGACGGCATCAATCAGGATACCCATTGCGGAAGTTCCTTGGCTGCACGGCCCGTCAACGCGGCACTGACGCATTGCGCCAGATTGCCAAATCGCACGGCTCGGCCGGACAGTCCCGGTCCGTAGTGGGCGTATTTGCCGGAATTCGTCATGACGGTTCGCGCTGCAGGCGGAAAGACAGGTTCAGAGATTGAGCACCAGCAGAGGTCTGAAATGACCTGGACGCCACTCTGCTCCAACGCCTCCAGAACACCTTCTTCGCGCATGGCTTGAAGAGTGTCGCGTCCAACGGCGACAATCGTCGAAATCACCGTCTTGGATCCAGCAAGCCTCGCTGCAAGCTCACGGCATTCATCCAAAGAGGCGTGCGGACTTCCAAGAGCCACCAGATCGACGTCCTCTGGACCCTCGTTGAGCATCCGCCACGCTGCCTGCATATCTCCAAGCGTGATGGGAAGATGATCAGCGTCGCCATGGATGGCGTCGGCTTCCGGCGTAACCCCTTCTATGTGCAGCATCGGGGCCGCAGAGGTGGTGCCAAAGGCGCCGCAGAGTGCCTTCAACTCCGCCTGCCCCGGATGTGTCCCCTCAAGCCCCCGCAGAACGGGAATACGATCCGGCGATGCCTTGCCCGCGAGATAACCGATCAAGGGCCAGAAGGCGTCGTCTAAATTGGCGGGCAGCTCGATGTCGAGAATGCGCATCGCCTGCCGGTGTTCGTCCAGATAGACGCCTGAAAGAGGAGCCCGACCGGTCAAAGCGATGCAGAGATCAAGGAAATCCGGATGCTTGGCTGTCCGAGCGCCTAACACGCTGTTGGCATAGACAACGGCGTTGGATTCCGCCCATGCGATGGCCTCGCCGGCCTTGGGTGAACTCTCCAGAAGGTAAGGCGCACACGTGAAGCTCGGCGCGCATCCCATACGCACGTAGGCGTCAGCTAATCGTTGAGCGGGGTTGCCGAAAGCCGGAGCAACGCCCTGCGCGCGCCAGTTTTCCCGGTCCACCGAGATCGCGTTCATGGTGGTGGGTACGCAAACCCTGGCCCCGAGTTCAGCGAAGGCTTCAGCAAAGGTCAGGTTTGCCGGACTGGCATAGATGCAGCCGTCGATATGGGCCTGAGAAATATCGATCAGACGCGTCGCACCCTGTTGAATCGCCATCGCGCAGATGATGCGCATGGCCTGCTGCGCGGCAACGCCTCTAGCGCAGGAAAGCAATGCCTCGTCTGCATCCGTCAGTTCCAGGGCAGCGGCTGCCGGAGGTGTAAGCTTCAGCTCAAGCTCACCGGCAATAAGCACCTCTCTCGTGATGCGAGCCGACTTCTCCCGCGCTACCGCTGCAAAGGCGTCACGCGACAGCCTCAGCACAGGGAGTTTTCGGTCGAACATCTCCGCAGCAACCAGGGCCCCGAGCGTTGCGACGTCCTCGGGTTCGGAAAAGATCAGAGCTGCGGGGGCTCGACTCGAAAGCGCAAGATCCAGCAGAACACCGGACCCTGAGCAGGATCCACGCGTCGCTGGCATCATCAGGATCGTACCGCTGATCATGTGTCCATGAAGCGGGTGATGAACGTCTATCACCGTGCCGGTTCCAGGGTCGACTCCACCCCAGAAGCTCAGCGCTTCTTCACAGGCGAGTATCTCGCCTTCAGCGGCGCCCGGGAGGATTGATCGTGCATGCATGGCCGTATGGGCTTTCGCTATGTTGGCAACGGCCCCTGCGAGGGGGCCGTCTGATCTGCCCTCGCAGTTTAGCCGGATTGCACCGCAGGCTCTTCGTTCTTGTTCGCCCTGCCTGCGGAGTTAGGTAGAGGACACCCCGAGCTTATGCATCTTTGAGAGGCCCGTAGTCTACACCGGACCGTAGGAAGCAATAGCTGCAGCAACCAACGCTAGTTTGAATTGACTGGGGCAAATTGCCTGCCGATGCTCGTCGTACCGCCAACGCGTTCAGCGACTTCCTCAAGGCTTTCGTCGATGATGAAAGATCTCTGCACTCGAATAGTTCAACTCTCCCCGAAAACAACCGGCCCGCTGTGCGCGATCGCGTAACTAACAACGCAAAAATCCTAAGCGACAAACAAAAAAAGCGCCGGGCTTGTGCCGCGGCCCGGGCTTGTGCCGCGGCGCTTTATATTTTGGTTGCGGGGGCAGGTGAACCGTTCGTCGGGGAATTGATCCACTGGATCAATTCCTGATCCTCCTCACCCTTCAGGTTCTGAGACTGGCCGAGCTACCGGGGCGCCGCATTGTTCAACATACACGCGCTGACGATTGGTATCGAATGAGATTGGCACCGAACAAAAAAAGCCCGGCGCGTTGAGCGACCGGGCTTGAACGACCCGAGAGATAGGTGACGTTTTGTACCGGACACATAGGTAACACTTCTCGCTTTTCGGGAGGTGTTGATGCCGTGGAAGGAGTGTTCGGTTATGGACGAGCGAGTTCGTTTTGTCGGCCGTCTTCTGGAGGGCGACAGCATGAGCGGGGTGTGCCGGGAATTCGGCATCTCCCGCAAGACCGGCTACAAGATCTGGGACCGGTACCGGCAGGAGGGAATGGACGCGCTTTGCGACCGCTCGCGGCGCCCAGTCCGCTATGCCAACCAGTTGCCGGCGCAGATCGAGCGGCTGATCGTGGAGACGAAGCGGGACAAACCGCACTGGGGTGCCAGGAAGATCCGCGAGCTGCTGGTGCGCCGGCTTG
>NZ_BMIF01000015.1 GCF_014641695.1 Nitratireductor aestuarii
AACGCCGGGCTCTAAACACGCTGCGACAAGCCGATCTCGGGAGGCAGGGTCATATCGACGGCGGCCGTCGCGGCCAACAAGCCGCACCTGCAGTTTAGGAGTATCGTCCATGATTTGGTGTCCACCTGTTTTTGGTGGACACTTCATGCATCAGAGCACTGCGCTTCAGAAGGTGCACAGAAATTCGCGCTTACTCAGAACTCGTTCGCGATAGCGCTCTTCATATGTCCCTAGACAACGTTGCCGCTGTGTTGGCCGCCCTGGCAAGACTCGCGCCGGCAGAACTCGCTTTGCTTCGGGACGCAGAACCCTTCAGCGCTGCATTTCGCCTCATCGAGGTGAACGCTCCAAGCGGTGTGCCCTTATCCTGGATCGACTGGCTCGAAAAATCGGGTGATCCATCTTTCACCAATGCTCTTGAGATAGTTCGTCACGGGAAAGATGAGTGGCCCGTACAACCGTCGACGAGCGATCCATCCCAAGTCGCCGCATTCGTAGCTGCTCTCAACCGTGCCCAGGATAACCCGCTCGCATCGGAACGGACGGCGCAAGCGCTCCCCTTCCTCGTAGC
Organism: Nitratireductor aestuarii; assembly: GCF_014641695.1. Classification (GTDB taxonomy): domain Bacteria; phylum Pseudomonadota; class Alphaproteobacteria; order Rhizobiales; family Rhizobiaceae; genus Chelativorans; species Chelativorans aestuarii. Next base: position 572 of record NZ_BMIF01000015.1, read on the forward strand.
TTGGCTTCAGCAAGACCCTGCGTTCCCCGCCCCTGTCATGGCACCTGTCTATTCGAGCCTCCTGACCTTGTTCGCGTTGAACTCGACGCGTAGTGGATCGGTTTATGAATCCAGCCAGGTCTTGGTGGAAGCGCTCCTATCCGTGGGTATAAGCGGTGCGGAATACATATCACTTATCGCCGATATTGACGAGTTGACAGGTCAGGCCTTTGGCATCGATCTGATCTACTGGGTTCTCGACATGATAGAGAGCTTCATGCGGGCCAGCGCACCAGACGCCAAGGGGCGTGATGCCTTCCTTCACAGCATCCTTGCTAAGGCGGCACCTTTTTCCAGGCGGTTGAGTACCCTGCAGCGGATCGCCGTAAAGCGCCTCGCAGGCGAACTTGGCTGGTCGCTCGATGAAGTCGGCGTGAGTGTCGATTCCGAAACGAATGATGACGTCAGCTATAGATTTGAGGGGTTGCGGATGGCTGGCAATTGACTGTCCGGGAGTTCAAGCGGGTCAGGAACAGATAGCGCCGCGCCGCGCCAGGTGCGGACGTGGTTTGGCCACCATGCAATCCGCACTTCCCGGCGTTTGTGGCCGCTGAAATCCGTGAAGCGGATATCATCCGGCAGTTTGACCTCGACGCCGGAGACCAGCGTTTTAACCGCACGGCCAAAGAGGGTGGATTCGCTCGCGATTTCTTCCAAGTCCTCAAGCTGAAGATAGCCATCTGGTCTGCGCCCGGCGATCATTCCATTGGCGTTGTCGCTCCAGCACGCGTGAACCAGCCGCACGCTGTCAAGCTCACGCCAGAACGGCAGGCTCGCCAGAAACCACTCGGTCCACTCAAGTGCCTCTCTCCTGGCAACGCCAAACTGGTTGATGAAGCTTCGATGCTGTCTGGTATTCTTCTTCGAGCGCATCCTGAGCGGAAGCCCGTTCCCGTCGACCCGATGGTAGAGGATCGCGTTCAGTTCGTGATTGCCCATCACGCCGATCGCGCCTCCCTGCTCAATCAGATGCCGTATCCGAGTGAGCACGGCACCATCGTCAGGAACCTTGACGCCTGATCCGGCGTCAATGAAATCACCCACGAAAGCGATTCGTGGCATCGTTATCGATCATGTCGATAGTGGTGTCCAGGCGCTCCGGATCAGCGTGGATGTCAGGAATGATGTTCAGCAAGTTTTCCCCCAATCATTGAAATTCCGGTGCACAAGCATCCAAAACCAAGGACTTTCAAAGAGTCTGTCAGCCTGATCCAGAAGCGGCAGCTTCCTCAACGGCGTCCAGCCGGCGCGCGGCCAGAATGACCTCAGCGCCGTTCCTGCTGAGCGTCTGAGCGAAGTGCAGGCCAAGGCCGCTCGAAGCGCCCTAAGTCGCGAAACTTGGTAACGTGTCGCGCATGAGTTGAAGGGCTTCAGCCTCGATGCGCTCGATGAGCTGACGGACCGTTGGGACATCGTTGATGAGACCCTGCGACTGACCTGCCCAGAAGACGCCACGCGTCAGATCGCCGGTCTTCAGCAGTTCGCGTCCCTTGGCACCGGCGACAAGCTCTGCGACGTCCGAGAATTCCGCCTTGGGGTTCTCCAGCCGACGGGCCACCTCGTCGGAAACGTCGCTTTTTCCGACGCGGGCCGTGTTGCGGAATTGCCGGAAGATCAGGTGGGTGCCTCGCTCATCATTGGCAAGGTACGCCTGCTTGACGTTGTCATGAATGGGCGCTTCGACGGTGGCGCAAAAGCGGGTGCCCATGTTGATCCCGTGCGCGCCGAGCGCCAGTGCTGCGACAAGCCCACGGCCATCGGCGAAGCCACCCGAGGCGAGCATCGGGATTTTTACCTTGTTGGCGGCTGCCGGAATGAGCACCAGCCCACCAATGTCTTCTTCACCGGGGTGGCCTGCGCACTCAAACCCGTCAATCGAGATAGCGTCGACGCCTTTGCGCTCGGCCGAAAGAGCGTGGCGCACTGACGTGCATTTATGGACGATGCGAATGCCGGCGGCCTTCAAGATCTCCCAGATCTCAGCCACTGCAGGTGTACCCGCTGTTTCCACGATCTTGACACCGCTGTCGATGATCGCCTGCGCGTAGGCGCGATAATCGGGTGAGTTAATTGTCGGAAATACGGTCAAGTTCACGCCGAACGGCTTGTCGGTCATCGACCGGCAACGCTCAATCTCTGCGCACAGGGCTTGCGGAGAGGGCTGTGTCAGCGCAGTCAGAATTCCCAGACCACCGGCATTTGAGACGGCCGAGGCGAGTTCCGCAACGCCGACATTTTGCATGCCGCCCTGTACGATCGGCCGGTCAATTTCCAGAAGGTCCGTTATGCGCGTGCGGATCATTTTTTACTCAACCCCCTATAAACAGTAAATGCGGAACCTTGCCTGTTTGCCTAAGCCTCTGCCGCATAGGAATAGAGCCCGTCGCGTTCCAGCTGGGTCAACTTCCCTTCCGCGACAAGCCGGTTGATGTGTGCCACGGTTTCAGCGAGTGCGAAACCGATCTGAGTAAGATCTAACTTTCGTTCAAACACGTGCGGAACAAGCTCCAGTGCCGAAAGCGCCTGCTGCTTGCAGGCCGTCAGAATGGCAGCGCATCGATCATGATGATGCCGTGTCAGCTCATCCACCCGTTTGTGCAAACCGGCGAACGGCACGTCATGGCCCGGAAGCAGTAGCGTGTCGTCGGGGATTTCGGCCCGCAGATCGCGCAGCGAGCGGAGGAATACGCCAAGCGGATCAGCGTCGGGTTCGCTGGGAAGAACGCCGATATTAGGCGAAATCCGGCCCAGCACCTGGTCGGCGCAAAGTAGCAGGCGATCGGCCTCGCAATACAACATGCCATGTTCAGGCGAGTGTCCGCCGCCGGTGAAGACGCGGAAACTCCGTCCGCCAATGCTTATCAGGTCGCCGCGGCTCATCAGCTCGACAACGCCGGGCAGATCGGAAACGATGCTGTGGTACTCATGACCAACGGCAACGACCTTTTCCAAGCATGGGCTGGTTAGCCCATGACTTCCGTAAAGCGCGCGAAATTTGCCGTGCAGCTCGCCCTCAGTTGCCTGAAGCATCCGCTCCGCCGTCTTGTATTCGCACGGTGTCATGGTCAGACTGGCGTCCATCCGGCGGCACAGCCAGCCAGCCATACCGATATGGTCAGGGTGGAAGTGGGTGACAATGACTCGGCTTACCGGGCGCCCAGCCAGCGGCCCCGAGAGCAGCGCTTCCCACTGATCGCAGGTCGCCTGATTATAAACACCCGTATCAACCACAACCCAGCTATCGCCGTCGTCCAGAACATAGACATTGACGTGATTAAGCTGGAACGGCAGCACCAGACGTGCCCATAACACGCCTGGCGCAAGTTCTATCACCTGACCGCTCGCAGGTACCTGCCCGACCGGCAAAGCTTGGCGTGATGCAAGACGATTGTTCCCCACCGCTACTTCAACGCTGCTGTTGCCTGCCAGCGTTTGCCGGCGCCATAGATCTCACGTAGCACGTGCTTCTGGATCTTGCCCACCGCGTTTTTCGGCAGTGCGTCGATAAACTCCACGCGTTTGGGAACGTTGTAGCCTGCCTTGCGCGTGCGAACATAGGCGGAGATGTCTTCAGCCAGAGCTTCGGATGGTTGCTGATCCGGACGCAGCACGACCACCGCGCAGACCAGTTCTTCGTAGACCGGATCGTCCAGTCCGATCACACCCACATCAGCGACAGCCGGGTGCGAACTGATGCAATCCTCGACCTCTTTCGAATAGACGTTCTGGCCCCCCGACCGGATCATGTCTTTCTTTCGATCAACCAGGAACAGGAAGCCCTGCTTGTCGCGAACGGCAATGTCGCCGGTGTGTAGCCACCCGCCCTTGAAAGCGACGGCAGTCGCCTCAGGATTGCGCCAGTAGCCAAGCATGCGCGGACCCTTCAGACAGATCTCGCCCGCCACCCCGTCCGGCACGGGGTTCCCATCTTCATCCTGAAGCTCCAACTCAACGCCCGGCAGTGCACGACCAACAGAACCCCAGTGGTCGAAAACTTCCTCAGGACGGCAAAGTGCTGCAAAACAACCCGCCTCAGTGAGCCCATAGGTGTGCGCGAAAGAGCACTTGCCTTCCCGAGCCTTGAACTTCTCTGCAGCCCGGTCGAGGATCCCGCTTGGGTCGTAGGCACCGTAGTAGAGCAGGCGGATCGATGACACATCGCGTTTGTCGAAATCCTCATGGCTGATGAGCGTGTGGAGCATGGTGGGCACCGAAAGAATGACGGTCACCTTTTCCTGCTCGATGGTCCGCAGCGCCTCTTCGGCAGAGAACTGGGCCTGCAGTACAATTGTCGCCCCAACCAGCAGGAACAGCTTCTGATGGTCCCAATTGCCGATGTGGAAAGGCGGAAAGTAGTTGAGGAAAACGTCGCTGCGGCGAAGGCTTAACCCGCCAGACATGGCGAAGGCATCCAGAACGGTACGCTCCTGACTGATGAGCGCGCCCTTCGGCCTCCCCGTCGTTCCCGACGTATAGATAATGATGTGGCCGCTCTGCCGGTCAACCTGGAAGTCAGGCTCCTCGTCAGATGCGCCTGCCAGATAATCAGTCCATTCCTGACCGGCTGGCTCACCTAATTTCGGAATTTCCATGCGGCGGATGGCTGTTCCCTCGCAAGCTTCAGTCAGCACGGCATCGAAGTCGCGCTGATAGAGAAGCAGGGAAGGCTCCGCGTCCTGCAGCGTGTAGGCATGTTCCTCAGCCCGATGCCAGAAATTCATTGGCACCATCATCGCGCCGATCTTTGCTGTGGCGAAGTAAAGGCAGAAGTAGTCTACAGAATTGTACCCTAGCACACAGACACGATCGCCCTCGCTGACGCCGCCGCGCAAAAGCGCATTGGCGACAACATTGGTGCGACGATTGATTTCGGCGTAGGTTATTCTTTCGTTGGCAGTGACGAGTGCAAGTTTGTCAGGGATGCTCTTTGCGTTCAGCCGCAGAATGTCTCCGACGGTCATCAACATGCTCATGTGCGATACCTCCGGCTCTGGATCACCCCAGCGTGTTTTGTGCAGACACTGAGGTGATCTAGGCTTTTGTCCACTTTGTTCTGGCGTTGCTTAGAGTTCGAACACTCGTGCCGCGTTGCCCCCCAGCCACTTCTCAATGACGGCTTCCTTCAGCGGGAGTGAGCGAACTTCATCAATGAGCGCCCCGACAGTTGTTCCCAGGAGCGTCCACGTCGATCCGAAGATCACCTTATCCTGCAGCATACGGTTTCCGTAATAAAGCAACGGCTCCCATCCTGAAGACGGAGCGGTGAAGTGCTTCGGACGATGTGCCGAGATGTCCAGAAAGACGTTCGGATGACGCCAGGCAACCATGACACCATCAGCGACCCAGGGCCAGCAGGCATGGAGAACGACGATCTTCAGCTTGGGGAATGCATTTGCCATGGCGTCGATATAGCGGGGGTGACCAATGTCATATGGTACAACCTTCCACCAGTTGATGCCGCCATGAAGCAGGATCGGCACGCCCAGCCTTTCGCAGTTCGCAAACACCCGGCTCAACCGCCCTTCAGTGGGTAGCAACTTCTGCTTGAATGGCGAGAGGACAAACCCTTTCATTCCGAGTTCACGAACGCTTCGCTCCATATCGTCTACGGATGCGTCATCCCAAGGGTCAACGCCGCCCATGCCGACAAGCCGGGGGTCCTTTGCCACGAACTCGGCCACTGCTTCATTCGAGCTCGTCGCAACGCCCACCGACTTTTCGTAGAGCTCGTTGTAGACGACCGCCTTATCAACATTTGCGCTGTCCAGCATGGCAAAGAATTCCGCATCAGTCGGGCACATCTTGCGCCCGGCTTCCATCGCTTCCTCTTCGATCTGCGCTCTTGTCTTTCCGGCTACGGAAGCCGGATTGAAATGCTCCAGGTATCCGTCCATGCGCGCCAGTGTCTGTTGCGCGCGTGCAAACGCTTCGGGAGATGGAACGAAGCTGGAAATAGCGTCGACGATCATTCTGTACCTTCCTTCATCGCTGTCTTCCTGCGGCGCGAGATAACCTGTGCGGCCGAGGCAAGTCCCTTCGGCAGTACCAGGGTTACAATGAGAAGCACCGCACCGTAGATGATGAGTTTCATATGTGGATCGAGATCGAGAAATTCTGGGAGGCCGGTCAGCAGGACGGAGCCAAGAACTGGCCCCCAGAGTGAACCCAGACCGCCGACCGCCAGCACGACGAAGGCCTGGAATGACGCGGCGAAGAAGGTGAAGGGCTCAGGTGAAATATACTGGACGATGTGAGCATAGAGCACACCGCCGAGGGCAGATATCGCGCCGGCAATGGCAAAGGCAGCAACCTTGTATACCGTGGTCGGGAAGCCGAAGGATCGTGTCATCAGGTCATCGGACTTGATCCCCCGCAAGATCAGAACAAAGTTCGACTTGCGAGCGATGGCGGCGGCTATCATGAGAGCGACAAAGATCGTGCTGACGATGATGAACATGCCCGGCAAGGTACGGCCGTCAATCGAGAAGGCCCCGAAGCCGATCACGCCGGGACGCTGGATGCCTCCGATACCAATTGGGCCGCCCGTTACCGATACCCAATTGTTGGTCACATCCGAAATGATCATGCCCAGCGCGAGTGTTGCGACAGCAAAATAGAGGTCACGCGTACGCAGGAGCAATGGGCCGATAATGGCACTGAGGATGGCTCCGGCGATTGGCATTACAATCAGGGCCACAATCATCGGCATCTGATATTTGGTGCCCAGCGCTGCCGCGCCATATGCACCGAGCCCGTAGAATGCGCCCAGACCAAGATGGAAATATCCCGCATAGCCGAGGATGAAATTGAGTCCGATGGCAAGGATGGCCCAGAGCATCATGAGGAGCGCTACCGTCGTGTAGTAGCCATCGTTAAGGAGATAAATACCGACCAGCCCGCCGAGGAGGAGCACCCAGCCCACATATCCGAAACGCTCAACCATTGGCTCGCCTCGCAAACAGTCCGTTGGGCTTGATGAGAAGCACGCCAAGCAGGAATATGAAGCCGAACGTGTCGCGATAGCCGCTGGACAGGTAGCTTGCCCCGTAAGATTCCACGAGCCCGAGCAGCAAGCCGCCGGCAAAGGCGCCCCAGATTGAGCCCATGCCCGCAAAGATGATGACGATGAAGGCCTTCAGCGCAATGGCTGCGCCCATCGAGGACTGCACGGCAAAGGCGAGGCTGAACAGCGCCCCCGCAACACCCGCAAGCCCTGAACCAATACCAAAGGCAAGGGCGTGATAGCGCGCCACCGGTATGCCCATCAGTTTTGCGGCAAACGGGTTGAGAGCCATGGCACGCATGGCACGACCGGGCGTCGTGTAGCGAATGAACGCATCCAGCGCTACGGTTGCGGCTAGCGCCATGAAGAAGATAATGATCCACATGACCGGTATGCGGACACCGCCCCAGTTCAATACTGTTGAGGGGCTGCCAGGGGTCTGCCGGGCGGCATCGCCCCAGAACATCACCGCCAGCGAACTGATCATAACGACCAATGCCAGTGAGATGATCAGCAGGGAAACTTCCGGATATTTCGACAGGCGCGAAAAGATTGCGACTGAGAAAAAGATACCGAGGGCGATGGCTGCCACCACCCCCAGCACAAGAGCGAGGGCCAACGGCATATTGAACAGCGCCATCAGCGTAACCGGCAGCATTGCGGCAACCATGACGGGCTCACCATGAGCAAAGTTCGGAACCCTGACCACGCTGAAGATGAGTACAAGTCCCACGCCAGCCAGTGAATAGATGGCACCCTGCGCCAAACCGTTGACCAGATCCTGCATTATTCGACGAAGCCTGCCGGAATGAAGCGTCCGTCCTTCCACTGGCGGACAACAAGGGCGAAGTAGGACTGATGGTCCTTGAAGATGCGGCCACCATCCTGCGGAATCATCGGCTCGATTATTTCCGGAACTTCGTCCAGGGTGAGTTCATCGAGAGCAGTGCGAATTGCAGGAATGTCATCGACGCTACCGGCCTTCTGGAGCGCCCGAGCAAGAATATAGACGCCGCCATATGCGGACAGTGACGTCGCGCCACTCGGCTCTTTGAAGGCGGCCTGATAGGCGTCTTCGAAAGCCTTGGCTTCCTCGCTGTTTCGCGCGCCTTCAATCAAATCGTTTGCAAGCGGAACAAACAGGTCGCGCACATCCGTCATCGCAGCATCCGCCTGCGCATCTGTAACATCCTTGGCGACGATACCGGACGAGCTGACGATCTGACCCGTATAGCCAAGATCACGTGCCTGCTTGATGGCTCGCGCTACGTCACCGCCATAACCGCGAATGTTGATGATGTCTGGATTGCCGCGAACGAGTGCGCTGATCTGCGGACCGAATTGGGTCGCACCGAAGGAGAACTCTTCGCTGCCGACAACCTCGAAGCCTTCTTTAGTAAGAAGCTCCTGGAGAAGCGGCGTCTGCTGCACAAAGCCGCTGTGCTTGTTATCCGTCAGGATCCCCACGCGCTTCACGTCAGGCAGAGACTTGATGTAGGTCACAGTCGACGTGGTGTATTGCTCGACCGACACACGCGGATGGTAAAGTGCCTTGTCCTCGGCCGTAAGCGTGATCGCCGCGCCCATCACGATGCTGATGAAATCGTCACGGTCGCGCACAATCGGAAGGTAGGCGCCGGTTACAGCACCGGACAGGGACCCAACCATCAGAACTGGCTTGCCATAGGAAAGCATTTTCTGCACAGCCGTCACGCCTGCCGTCGGCGTGGAGCGATCATCGTGCACGTCGAGCTCGATCGTGTAGGTCGTATCGCCCACCTGGAGGCCGCCAGATTCGTTGATCTTTTCCACGGCAAGCTTCACGGCATTGGCCTGCGCCACACCATTGGTCTGGCCGGGCCCGCTGAGAGCCTCCAGATCGAAAAGTGTAAGTGTCTCGGCTATGGCGCTGGAAGCGAACAGGGAAATTATCCCCGCCACTCCGGCACCTAGCCGGAATTTCCTGAACTTAGACGTTAGCATCCCAAATCTCCTCCCTTGGGTTGCGAATGGATCAGTGAGTACCGAGGTAGATCTTCATCATGTCATCATTGATTACCTCATCCGTCGCACCTGATGCGGCGATCTTTCCATCAACGAGGATGTACGCGTGCTCACAAAGGCCGCGCGTGAGCTGCACGCTTTGCTCCACGACAAGGAGAGAAAGCTCCTTGCGCGAGCGCAGATTCTCCAGGGCATCGATCATGAGATCGACAATGACAGGCGCCAGACCCAGGGTTGGTTCATCGAGCATGAGAACCTGCGGTTCAGCCATGAGACCACGCCCGATGGCGAGCATCTGCTGCTCTCCGCCCGACAGGCTGTCTGCTGCCTGTCTGAGGCGCTCTTTCAGACGCGGAAACAGGTCCAGAACGTCGGCCAGAAGATCCTCGCGTCGTGAAGGTTTGGTGTAGCCGCCGAGCCAGAGATTTTCTTCCACGGAGAGACCAGGAAAAACCTGACGGCCCTCCGGCACGTGGACGACCCCAGCGGAGACAATCTTTTCAGGCGGCCAGTTTGTCGTGTCGTTCCCGTTGATGCGAATAGAACCTTCCTTGACACTGACCAGTCCCGAGATCGCCTTCAGCAGCGTGGATTTACCGGCCCCGTTAGGGCCGACAATTGCAACGTTCTGGCCCACAGGAACCGAGAGCGAAACGGATCTCAGAACAACCGAACCTTGGTAGCCAGCCGTGATTTCCTGAAGTGTCAATGCATCAACCATTGAGCTCACCTGCAAAGCGCTGGCCCAGATATGCGGTTTGGACGACGGGATCGCGTACCGCGTCCTCTCCCCGCCCCTCAAAAATCATCGCTCCTGCATCCAGCACTATGACCCGATTGCACAGGCGCATGACGGAGCGCACGTTGTGCTCCACGAGACCAACAGCCACGCCCTCAGACGCGAAGTGCCTGATCACCTTTGAGAGGCGTTCGATTTCAGCCTCAGCGACACCCTGAAAGGGCTCGTCGAGAAGCAGAACCTTCGGACGGCACAGTGCGACCGCCGCCAGGTTCATCATCTTCTGAATGCCGTAGGGTAAATCGGAAAGTATAATGCCCGCGAAACGCTTCAATCCGAAAATCTCGAGAAGCTCGTCCGGAGTATAGGTCTTGGACGATTTCGTCTTGTTGGGCGTCAGCGATGCGAGGCGAAGTAATTCATATCCCGTAAGCTCTTCGCTGGAACGTGAATTCTGAAATGTACGGAATAGGCCATAGCGCGCACGGTGGGCCATGGACATCGCTGATACATCGTCATCGTAGATATGCACTGTTCCGGAATCTGCATGAAGCATTCCGGATAGCACGTTGATGAAAGTCGTCTTCCCAGCACCATTTGGCCCAAGAATTCCCAATATTTCGCCTGGAGCAATCTGAAACGTGACATCGCGCAATGCGTGAAGGCCACCAAAACTCTTGGAAAGCTTTGCACAACTGATGGCAGACGCTGCAGCCACCGCCCTTGCTGGAGACACTTTTTCGTTTGACATCAAAATGTCAATTGCCATCCCAAACGCCTCCTCCGGCGGCTAAACGACACTCGCCTCATCAAAATTTCTAACGAGTGCTTGATTGAATACCGCCATCATGACATGGTGTCAACGCTATTCGAACAAATGTTAGATTAAGGATTAAATATGCGGGCGATGGTCTGTACCGAGCAGGGCAAACCTGCGAAGTGGGAGTGGCGCGAGTGGCAAACCCGCTCATTGGGACCCAAGGATGTGCGCGTGGCAATCCGCGCGGCGGGTGTGAACTTTCCAGACCGCCTGGCCTCGGAAGGCGGCTATCATATTCCCACCCCTCCTCCTTATATTCCGGGCCTTGAGGCGGCGGGAGACATTCTTGAAGTCGGCGAGGAAGTCACCAGCTTCACGGTTGGCCAATCCGTCATCATCGACGGAAGCTCTGAACTGCAGGGCCTGTTTGCTGACGAATGCGTCGTCGACCAATCTCTCCTCATTCCGCTGCCGGAGGGAATGTCTTACGAAAAAGGTTCAGCCTTTCCGGTCGTTTACGCCACCGGGTATCACGCGCTCGTCCAGCGCGGCCAACTTGAGGAGGGCGAAACGCTCGTCGTGCATGGCGCGGCTGGCGGCGTGGGACTGGCTGCCCTCCAGATCGGCCGAGCACTCGGTGCGCGCGTTATCGCCACCGTTGGGGATGCGGAAAAGGCTGAGACCTTGCGCAGCCTCGGCTATCCAGACGTTATCACCGTGGACGCAGAAGATGTTCGAGCCCGGATATTGGAACTCACCGACGGCCAGGGGGCAGATGTCTTCTATGATCCGGTTGGCGGCGAGCTGTTTGATGTGTCAATGCGCTCAATCGCGAAAGAGGGCCGCATACTGATCATCGGCGCAGCAGGCGGCCAGTATGGCACGCTCAAGACCAACCATGCACTGGTGAAGGAGGTTTCGGTCGTCGGCGTGCTCTATGGCGCATGGAAGGCGCGCAAACCGAAGATCGCAGAGCGCAACATGGAAGCCTTGGTGCAACTTGCCAGTGCCGGAAAGATCGATCCGCATATCTGGAAAGTGTTGCCTATGAGCCAAACCCCGGAGGCCATCGAAGCTTTGGGCTCGCGGCGTGTGATTGGCAAGGTGGTGGTTGTTCCGGATGGTTTAAATGTCTGAGACCGATCTCTCCACCGATGCCAGGCTCGGACAAGTCCGTCCCCAGCTGGCAATCAACAGCGAGATTCTGGATCGCTATCTCGCCGATCATCTGCCCAGCTACGAAGGTCCGCTATCCATCAAACAGTATGCGGGGGGACAGTCCAATCCCACATATGCACTGACAACACCGTCGAAGCGCTATGTTCTGCGCAAGAAGCCGCCGGGCAAGCTCCTCAAATCCGCTCATGCGGTCGACCGTGAGTATCGGCTTCTGCGGGCACTGAAGCCGCTTGGCATACCGGTCCCCGAGGGGCTTCTTTATTGTGACGACGAAGACGTCATTGGGACGCCTTTCTATGTCATGGAGCATCTGGAAGGACGGATTTTCCGGGACCCGCGACTGCCCGGCCAGACGCCGGAACAGCGAACCGAAATCTATGCTGAAATGACCAACGTTCTGGCCCGCCTCCACTCGGTTGATTTCCACGCGGCAGGGCTCGGGGATTTCGGCCGTGTTGGCGGATATATTTCGCGACAGATACAACTCTGGTCGAAGCAATATCGCGACACCGGCATCAGCGACATTTCCTCGATGGAATTCCTGATGGACTGGCTAGTGGAGAATACCCCCGAGGCCAGAGAAACGACAATCGCCCACGGGGACTATCGGCTTGAGAACCTCGTATTCCACCCGACCGAGCTAAAAATCATAGGTATCCTGGATTGGGAATTGGCCACACTCGGCGACCCGCTCGCCGACCTTGCCTACAACAGCCTTGTCTATCGGTTGTCCTTGCCAATGCAGCCCGGCTTTGAAGGCCACCCTCCTGAAGGCATTCCTTCAGAGCAGGATGCGGTGAAGCGGTACACGCAAATGACCGGGCGCGAGGTAAGCCCCGCGAAATGGCAATTCTATCTCGCGTTCTCATTGTTCCGCCTCGCTGCAATCTCAGCCGGGATTTACACGCGCGGCAAGACCGGAAGTGCCAGCTCCGATACCGCACTGGAATTCCTAACCCATACGCGCACCATCGCTGATTGCGGCGCACAAGCGGCAAAGGGAAACTGACATGAATTTCGAACATTCGCCTCGCACGCAAGAGCTTCAGTCGAAGCTGCAGGCATTCATGAACGAGTACGTCTACCCCGTGGAAGACGAACTGATGAAGGCCTCCACCGACCAGCCGCATTGGCGCTCCGCCGACTCGTGGGAGCCAATCCAGCTCATCGAGACATTGAAGGACCGGGCCAAGGAAGCAGGCCTCTGGAACCTGTTCCTGCCGGAAAATGAGCATGGCGCGGGCCTGACCAATCTGGAATATGCACCACTGTGCGAAATCATGGGCACTAGCCCTTTTGCGCCGGAGATATTCAATTGCTCCGCACCGGATACCGGCAACATGGAGCTTCTGGCTCGGTTCGGGACGCCAGAACAAAAAGAACAATGGCTCAAGCCGTTGCTCAATGGTGAGATCCGGTCCTGTTTCGCGATGACCGAACCGGCGGTCGCGTCATCTGACGCGACGAATATCCAGTCGCGGATCGATCAGGACGGTGACCACTATGTGCTGAATGGCGTAAAGTGGTGGACGTCCGGCATCGGCGATCCCCGGTGCAAGGTCATCATCTTCATGGGCAAGAGTGACCCTGATTCCGATGATATTTATCGCCAGCAAAGCATGATCCTGATCCCCCGCGATGCCGAAGGAATTCGCGTGACCCGCATGCTGCCCTTGTTCGGGTTCTCAGAAGCTCCACACGGGCATGGCGAGGTGGTCTTTGAAAATGTGAGGGTGCCCGCCTCGAACATGATCCTCGGCAAGGGACGCGGCTTCGAGATTGCGCAGGCTCGCCTCGGGCCGGGACGTATCCATCACTGCATGCGCCAGATCGGCGCGGCTGAACGAGCGCTCGAACTCATGCGTGAACGCGTGAAGACCCGTGTTGCCTTCGGCAAGCCGATCGCCGAACAGTCGATAACGCTTGAGAGGATTGCCAACGCCCGGGTGATGATCGAGCAGGCCCGCCTGCTTACACTTCATGCAGCTTGGAAAATGGACCGCTTCGGAAACAAAGAGGCACGAAGAGAAATCGCGATGATAAAGGTCGCCGGGCCAAGCATGGCTTGCCAGGTGATCGATTGGGCAATCCAGGCCTTTGGCGGCGCCGGTGTTTCTAACGACACCCCCCTGTCGCTTCTCTACGCCTGGGCCCGCTCGCTCAGACTGGCTGACGGACCTGATGAGGTTCATCGCAATCAGATCGGCAGACTGGAGCTCAAGCAGGGTTCGACCAGACGCACGGGAGGAGCTTAAACATGGACTTCCAAGATATCCGGATCGAAAAAGATGGACTACTCGCCATTTTAACGATCGCACGTCCACAGAAACTGAACGCCGTCACCGCCGATTCAATTGACGAAATCGAGGCTGCGTTGGACCAGCTCGACCGCGATGAGACGGTCCGCGCCATCATCGTAACAGGTGAAGGCCGCGCATTTTGCGCCGGCGCCGATATCAGTGGAGGTTTCGAAGTTCCCAAGACTGGCGACCCGCAGACCGGCGACGGCATCCAGTCAGATCCGGGCGGACGCGTAGCGTTGCGCCTTTTCGAGATGCACAAGCCGGTCATCGGCGCGGTAAATGGCGCGGCCGTGGGCTTCGGATCAAGCGTACTCCTGCCAATGGACTACCGGATAGCATCTACCAATGCCAAGTTCGCGTTCCCATTCACGAAACGCGCAATCGTAGCTGAATCGTGCTCTAGCTGGTTCTTACCCCGGCTGGTCGGTATCGGAACAGCCTTATCCTGGATGATCTCGGGGCGCACATTCCTTGCGCAGGAGGCCTATGAGAAGGGGTTCGTGCAGGAGCTGGTCGAACCTGAGAATGTGATGCAGCGTGCACGTGAAGTGGCTAATTCCTTCATCTCCGAAACTTCACCCGCATCTGTCGCCATGGTGCGCAACCTGCTTTGGAAGATGCTTGGTGAACAATCCCCATCGCGAGCCCATGAGCTGGAGTCTCGCGCTCTGGTTGCAAGCTACCGTGGTCCGGATTATGAAGAAGGCTTTAAGTCCTTCCTAGAAAAGAGAGCTCCCGAATTCAGCTCCAAACCTTTCGGCGATCTCGCCTATGCAAAGGAGTGGTGGAATGAGCGCCACAGCCCAGATATTTCAACTTCATTGCGTTAACACGCGAACAAACGCTTGATTATTTACGTCTAAATTGCCATGGGCACTCTGACATCAAGCATGTAGCCGTACAAGGATCACTGGAATGAGAACGAAAAGGTCTTCTGCCAAAGCCAAAGCGCCTTCCGCTCGTTTGGAAGAAGAAAACCCTAGTTCCCGCCGTCAGTTGATCATGCAGGAGGCTGCAAAGCTGTTCGGCTCGCAAGGGTTTGACGCTACCACGATACGTGACATTGCAGCCGCCGCGGGCATTCTCGGCGGCTCGATCTATTATCACTTCAGTTCCAAGGAAGACATTTTCCTGGCTGTCCACTCCGCGGGAATAGAGTCCATCACCGCTGCGGTGCTGAGCGCGATAGAAGGCATTGAAGACCCCTGGGAGCAGCTGGAGGCTGCGGCTGTTGCACATTGCAAGGCTTTGCTGTCGTCGGGTGAACTGCCTGTGCTGGTGTCGCCATACTACTCGGAGTCGTTGAAGGGTATGCGAGATCAGCTGATCGACCAGCGCGACCGATACGACAAGATCATCGCCGGAATCGTGGATAAGCTCGACCTGCCTCCGAACATCAACCGGAGTGTCTTCCGCTTGCACTTCCTTGGTGCGCTTAACTGGATGCCTACCTGGTACCGTCCGCATCCGGACAAGCCGCCAGCCGAGCTTGGCCGGCAGCTTGTTGCAATGCTGAAGCACTAGCGGCCCGGTATTTTACCGCGGTCCCATACGGATTGCGCCGTCGATGCGGATCGTTTCACCATTGATCATCGTGTTTTCGACGATGTGAACGGCAAGCTTTGCATATTCGCTTGGGTCACCTAGCCTGGATGGAAAGGGAACCTGTGCGCCAAGGCTGGCCCTGAACTCATCGGAAACGGTCATGAGCAAGGGCGTCAGAAAGGTTCCGGGAGCAATCGTATTGACGCGAATGCATGATTGCGCGAGATCACGTGCGGCAGGCAGCGTCATGCCGACAATGCCCCCCTTGGAAGACGAATAAGCGACCTGTCCGATCTGGCCTTCGAAAGCGGCAACGCTGGCCGTGTTGATGATGATACCGCGCTCTTCACCATGCAGGTCCAACGGCATCATCCGCGCTGCCGCGAGGCGGAGCATGTTGAACGAGCCGATCAGGTTCACCTGAATTACCTTGGAATATTCAGCGAGCGAGAGCGGTCCGTTCTTGCCAACGGTCTTGCCGGCAGGGCCGATGCCTGCGCAATTGATCAGGATGCGCGCAGCGCCATGGGCTTCGGCTGCCTGATCCAGAACATCGGCTGCGCTTTCCTTAGTGACATCACAAACAAGTCCGAGACCGCCAATTTCTTCAGCCACTTTGTTGGCCGAATCACCGTTCACATCCAGCACGGTGACCTTGGCGCCCTTGGCTGCCAAAGCGTGTGCAGTAGCGGCTCCAAGTCCGGAACCGCCTCCCGTTACGACCGCTGCTATGCCAGAAATGTCCATCTGCCTGTTCCTTTCAACTATGATTTCAACTGCTCGTGAGGCGTCCGCCATCTCGCCAGAACATCAGCGATATCGGCCGCCTGCGGCGGCGGTGGCGATTGCACCCGTGAGGGTGTGCGCGAAAAGCGTGGTGCAGGAGCCGCCTGGCTCACCCCATCGATCTCAATGAAACTGCCGCGAGCGATATTATGGGGATGTTGCCGCGCTTCCTCCATGGTGAGCACCGGCGCAAAGCAAGCGTCCGTCCCCTCCAGCAGCTCGCACCATTCAGCCCTTGTTTTCGTCATGAAAACAGCTTCCGCCTGTTTGTGGAGCGACGACCAGTTGCCGACGTTGTTCTGGTCGGCAAAGTCAGGCGCCGTAAGCCCGGCCTTCTCACACAGCAATCGATAGAACTGGGGCTCCAAAGCGCCGACGGAAACATATTTCCCGTCCTTGCATTCATATGTGCGATAGAACGGCGCGCCGCCATCGAGCAGATTGGCCCCTCGCCGGCTGTCATCCCACTGTCCTTCCGCCGCCAGTGAATGGAACAGCGTCAGCATGCTGATGACGCCATCACACATGGCAGAGTCGACGACCTGGCCTTGGCCTGATTGCAGCACCTCGACGCGTGCAGCGAGAATGCCGCTGACCAGATAGAGCGCTCCCCCCCCGTAATCACCCACGAGGTTCAGCGGCGGCACGGGCTTGCCATCGGCCGGGCCTATGGCAGCTAGCGCACCCGTCAGCGCGATATAGTTGATGTCATGCCCGGCAGAGGATGACAGGGGGCCGTTCTGGCCCCACCCCGTCATACGAGCATAAATGAGCTTGGGGTTCGTGATGCTCGGATCCTCGGGACCAAGGCCCATCCGCTCCATTACACCCGGCCGGAAGCCTTCGATCAGCACATCCGAAGCGTTAATGAGTGCGCGGGCAGCCTCAACATCCTCGCTGTTCTTCAGATCAAGTTCTACCGATGTCCGCCCGCGACTGGTGATATCGGTTGGCCGGGACCCGCCAGTGCCCTTACGGTCAATGCGTACGACATCCGCGCCCATGTCGGAGAGCATCATCGCAGCAAAGGGCGCAGGGCCAAGACCAGCAAACTCGACCACGCGCATCCCGCGCAGCGGTCCTGTCGGCTTGGTGACGATCATCTGAAATTTCCTTTGTAGCGGGCTTGCGTTCTCGGCAAGCGACATCTCGGTGGAGAAAGCGCGCCCGACTTCATCGGGCGATGCATGAGGTCAGCGGGTTGCCTAACGTCCCGTGAAATGAGGAAGACGCTTCTCGCGAAACGCTGTGACGGCCTCCTGCGCATCGGCAGTAGAAACCAGCGAGCATTGAACCTCGCCCTCGCGATCCAATTGCTCGTCAAAACCATTGCTGCCGGCCTCATCGAGAATTTCAGACAAGGCCCTGAGCGCAAGCGGGGGAGCATCGGCAAGCCGCCGCGCCGTCGCTGAGACCTCCGCGGCCAGCTCTGCATCCGGAACCGCTTTCCAGATCATCCCCCATTCGGCTGCATCATGCGCAGACAGGCGGTCGCCCAGCATGGTCATCCCGCGAGCGCGGGCGCGCCCAACAAGACGCTCAAGGTGCCAGGTGACGCCCATATCGGGAACGAGGCCCATGCGAGGCGTAAAAACATTCATGAAATAAGCCGATTGAGTGGCGATCACGATATCGCAGCTCAGCGCGAGGCCGATGCCCGCTCCAACCGCTGGACCGTTTACGGCAGCGATCGTGGGCTTCGGAAAGTGCAGGAGGTCGCTCACGGTCGGATTGATTTCCCCACGCATCAGCTGAGCCAGCTTTTCACTTCGCTGGGAAAGAGGGCCATCCAGTGAAATCTCCGGATCGCTCAGGTCTGCTCCCGTACAAAATGCCTTGCCCTCCCCGGTCAGCACCACAGTGCGCACTTCCGCGTTGTCGCGCAGGCTCGCAAGGGCGGAGCGGAGCTCCCGAATTGTGCTGGCTGCCAATGCATTCATTACATGCGGCCTGCAGAGTTTCAGAGTCGCAATCCCTGAGTCGATCGAGATGTTGATTGATTCTGTTGTCATTGGCACCTCCGTATAGCTGTAAATCAAACATTTGTTTGTTGGTTGTCAAGTGTTTCCGACATTGCTAGTTTTGAACCAAGCCAAATTGGGAGGATCAGAGATGACCGGTAGTGACATTCGACTGAACATCGAGCGCGGAATCGCGCTCGTCACCATTGCGCGAGCTCCGGTTAACGCATTCACTATCGAAACCTACAGGCAGCTGCGAAAAACTTTCACCGACATTGCCGAAAACACCGACGTGCGGGTGGCAATTCTTACCGGAGAGGGAAAGACCTTCTGTGCGGGAAACGATGTGTCGGGCTTTCTCGAGCAGACGTATGACGACACGGTCGAAGAACTCGCCATTATCAGAACGTCTTTCAACGCGCTCCAGGATTGCGCTGCACCGGTTATTGCGGCTGTAAACGGAGCAGCGCTTGGCACCGGCATCGTTCTGACTGCGCTTTGCGACATCCGCGTGGCTTCCGAGCGAGCCTTCTTTGCGCTGCCTGAAATTTCAGTCGGCGCGATGGGTGGCGCCAAGCACGTAATGCGTATGGCCCCTCAGGGCATGGCCCGCCTGATGGCCTTCACCGGCCGCCGTGTGTCAGCTGAAGAAGCCTTGCGCGTCAACATGGTTGAGAAAGTGGTCGCTCACGACTCTCTGATGGCAGAAGCGTTGGAGATTGCTGAGCAGATCGCAAACCAGAGTCCGACCGCCATTCGCCTGGCCAAGGTAGCGGCCAACCGTGTGGAAACCATGCACCTCAAGGAAGCCTACGAATATGAATGCTCTCTCATGTCATCCCTCCGCATGACGGAGGAATCGCAGGAAGCAGCCCGCGCGTTCATGGAAAAGCGCACTCCCGCCTTCGTAGCAGACCGGGGTTAATGCAGGAAGGATCTGCAAAACTTGTCGTAGACACTTGCAAATCAAACGGTTGTTAGATACGTGTTGTGCTAAACATCCTAGGAGAAGCAGTGTCATGAGCGTCAACGCGCTGACAGAGGAGTTGGAGGCGTTCCGCCGAACAGTGCGGCGCTTTCTGGCGGAAGAGGTTGCACCAAACGTCCAGCAGTACAGGTCCCAGCGCCGCGTCCCGCCCGAGGTTTGGAAGAAGGCTGGCGATGTGGGGCTTTTGGGTGTCAGCATTCCTGCGGAATATGGCGGTATCGGTGGCGAGTTCAGGCACGAGATCGTCATAATGGAAGAGCTGGCGCGGATTGCCTTTTTCGACTTCGGCGTTCCCCTCCATAACGCGATAGTCGCACCTTATATCACGCGTTATGGGTCGGAAGAGCAGAAGCAGAAATGGCTTCCCCGCCTTACCAGCGGTGAGATGATCGGTGCGATCGCCATGACAGAGCCTGGAACAGGCTCGGACCTGCAGGGCATTCGCACAAAAGCGGAGAGGTCGGGCAACGGGTTCGTTTTGAATGGGCAGAAGACCTTCATCACCAATGGCCAGAACGCCAATTTGATTATCGTCGCTGCTAAGACCGACCCGAGCGCCGGGTCAAAGGGCACATCCCTGTTTATCGTTGAAACGGAAAATGTCGCAGGCTTCCGGCGCGGGCGAAATCTTGAAAAGATTGGGTTCCACGGACAGGACACGTCCGAGCTGTTCTTTGACAACGTGGCGCTGCCGGCGGACGCACTTCTGGGCGATAGCGAGAATCGTGGCTTCTACCAGTTGATGGAACAGCTGCCGCAGGAGCGGCTGCTCATTGCCGTGCAAGCTTTGGCAGCTGCCGAGACCGCCCTTGAGACGACAATCGACTATGTGAAGCAGCGCAAGGCATTCGGCAAGGCTGTGCTGGACTTCCAGAACACCCGCTTCGTGCTGGCGGAAGCCAAGACAGAGCTCACGATCGGCAAGGCTTTCGTTGCCGAGTGCATCGAGAAACTTGGACGTGAAGAACTCGACGCAACAACAGCTGCAATGGCGAAGTGGTGGTGCACGCAGAAGCAGTGCGAAATCATCGACGAATGTCTGCAATTGCACGGCGGTTACGGTTACATGGCCGAATATCCCATCGCGCATATGTGGGCCGATGCGCGGGTCCAGAAGATCTACGGCGGCACGAACGAGATCATGAAAGATTTGATCGCTCGCACGCTCTAGGGCTGCAGCGAGGAAGGAGACAATACATGCAGGATTGCTTCATATATGACGCGGTGCGAACTCCCCGTGGCCGCGGCCGGCCAGACGGTGCGCTGCACGAAGTCCCGCCACTGGATCTGGCAGCGCATTCGCTGCGCGCACTACGTGACCGGAATAATCTAGATACCTCGCTGGTAGACGACATTGTACTGGGCTGCGTCATGCCCGTGGGCGAACAGGGCTCCAACGTCGGGCGTATTGCCGCGCTGAATGCTGACTACGCTGAGACTGCACCAGGCGTTCAGATCAACCGATACTGTGCGTCGGGGCTTGAGGCCGTAAACATGGCCGCAGCCCAGATCATGTCAGGCCAGTCAGAGGTGACAATTGGCGGGGGCGTGGAATCCATGTCGCGCGTGCCCATGGGCGCGGATGCGGGCGGATGGTTTACCGACCCAGAAGTGGCATTCAAAACCTATTACACTCCACAGGGCATCGGTGCCGATCTGATCGCCACCAAGTGGGGCTTTTCACGCACCGATGTTGATGCCTATGCGGTTGAAAGCCAGAGGCGTGCAGCACGTGCCTGGGAAGAGAACCGTTTCGCCCGTTCGATTGTGCCAATCTATGACGAGCTGGGACAGGTGCTTCTGGATCGGGACGAGCATATGCGCCCGCAGACGACGATGCAGGATCTGGCCGCGTTGAAGCCCGCCTTCGCCGTCATGGGAGACGCCATGGGCTATGATGCGGTAGCTATGCAGCGTTATCCGGAGGTTGAAGCGTTAGACCATGTGCACCACGGCGGCAATTCCTCCGGTATCGTGGATGGTTCGGCTGCCGTGCTGCTCGGTTCGAAAGAGGCCGGAATTCGCATGGGACTGAAGCCCCGCGCGCGCATCCGCGCCTTCACCTCCATCGGTAGCGAGCCGAGCATCATGCTGACGGGACCTGAAAAGGTAACGCGCAAGGTGCTCGCACGTGCAGGCATGACCACCTCCGACATCGACCTTTTCGAACTAAACGAGGCATTCGCCTCGGTTGTCCTGCTGTTCCAGCATCTTCTCGACATCGACCCAAACATCCTGAATGTGAACGGTGGTGCGATTGCCATGGGCCATCCGTTGGGTGCAACGGGAGCAATGATCCTGGGCACGGCTCTTGATGAACTGGAACGGACCAACCGCAGCACGGCGCTAGTCACTCTGTGCGTCGGCGCAGGAATGGGCACGGCAACCATTATTGAGCGTGTATGAGGATCGTGATGCAGAACCTGAAGTTTGAAGTAAACGCCGATGGGGTCGCCATCATCACGTTCGATATGCCAGGTCGCACGATGAACGTGCTGAATGAAGCGTCGATTGCCGACTATGCAGAGGCGGTTGAGCGCGTTCTTAGCGACGACACAATCAAGGGTGCCGTTGTTACCAGCGCCAAGCCCGCATTTATTGCAGGTGCCGATCTCGACTGGATCTTGTCTCTTGCGCAAGCCGATTTGCCAGCAAATCAAAGAGCGATCAACGTCTATAACACTGTCCTGAACCTGCAGAAGATTTTCCGCCGCACAGAAAAAGGTGGCAAGCCCTTCGTTGCAGCCATAAACGGCTTGGCACTCGGTGGCGGACTGGAACTATGCCTTGCCTGTACCCGTCGCATCGTTGCTGACGATCCCCGCATCCAGCTTGGACTTCCCGAAGCCAAGGTTGGACTGCTTCCGGGCGGCGGCGGCACCCAGCGCTTCGCCCGCATACTCGGGCCGCTCCAGGCTTTGCCGCTGCTGATCGAGGGCCGCTCGCTCTCGCCTGATGAAGCGCTGAAGCTGAAGATCATCGATGAAGTTTCCCCGGCCGATCAACTGGTAAGCAAGGCCGTGGAATGGATACTCACCTCCTCGCCGGAGGATTGGATCAAGCCCTGGGATCGCAAGGGCTACAAGCTCCCAGGCGATGACCCGCGAACGTTGGAAGGTTCTTTCGCTTTTTCTGCCGCCAATGCCCTGCAGCGTAAGAAGACCTATGGAAACTATCCCAATCTCGACGCCATCCAGAAAGCTGTCTATGATGGCATGATCGTCCCGATCGACACCGCAATCCGGATAGAGTCCCGCCTGTTTGCAAGCCTCATGACGACCGATGTGGCGAAGAACATGGTCCGCACCCAGTTTATCAACCTTCAGAAGGCAAATAAGCAGGAGCGTCGTCCGGCCGATGTTCCCGCGCGCACTATCGCCAAGCTCGGCGTTATCGGCGCAGGCATGATGGGCGCTGCCATCGCCCATGTGGCGGCAAAGGCCGGTATTCCGGTTGTTGTTGTAGATCAGGATGCGGCTTCCGCAGAAAAGGTCCACAACCACATCCGCGCGGTCAATGCGAAGTCTGCCGACAAACTCCTGCCGCTCATCACACCCGTTAGTGATTATGCCGAACTTGCAGGGGCCGACCTTATCATCGAAGCGGTGTTTGAAGACAGCGCGGTCAAGTCGGACGTAATCCGCAAGATTGAGCAGGTTTGTCCCGATGCAATCATCGCTTCCAACACGTCAAGCATACCGATTTCAGATCTTGCCAGGGCTTCATCGAAGCCGGATCGCTTCATCGGCCTCCACTTCTTCTCACCTGTGGAGCGGATGCCGCTTGTCGAGATCATCATGGGTGAGCAAACTGGCAACGAGGCTCTGGCGCTGGCGATCGACTTCGTCAAGCAGCTGCGCAAGACCTCAATCGTGGTCAATGACGGACGGTTCTTCTACACCAGCCGGGTTTTCGCCACCTACACCACTGAAGGCTGCCTGATGGTGCAGGACGGGATTGCACCCGCGCTCATCGAAAATGCGGGACGAATGGCCGGCATGCCAGTCGCGCCTCTGGCGCTCTGCGATGAGATCTCGCTCGACTTGATCTACCGGATTAATCAGCAAGACGCCAAGGATACGGAACGCGCTTTCCCTGGCTCACCGGCGGAAGCGCTTATCCAACGCATGGTCGCGAAAGAAGGCCGACTGGGTCGCAAGAGTAGAAAAGGCTTCTACGATTACCCCGCGGAGGGCAAGAAGCGCCTGTGGCCGGGATTGGCAGAACTCGCTTCAGTGCAGGAAACCCAGCCTGATGTGGAGACCGTGAAGCTACGCCTGCTCACCATCCAGGCGCTGGAAGCGGCACGCTGCCTTGAGGAAGGCATCGTTGCTACGCCCGCGGACGCCGACGTCGGCGCCTATCTTGGCTGGGGTTTCGCGCCATGGACCGGCGGCCCCCTCTCTTACATCGATATGCTGGGCGCAAAGAAATTCGTAGAGATCTGCAACGACTTTGCAGCACGCTTTGGGGATCGATTCCGTCCGACAGCCGGCCTTGTTGAAATGGCTGAACAAAACGGCAGCTTCTATCCCTCGGCTGCCTCTCGACAGGAAGCAGCGTAAAATAAAAAGGACTGGCCTGTCGCTAGACAGGCCAGTCCTTTTTAACGTCTCAAACCGTCGCCGGTATTCTAAACTTCGGAAACCTTCACCATCAACTTGCCTTCATTACGCCCGCTGAACAGAAGATTCATGGCATCAGGCGCATTCTGCAGACCGTCAATGATATGGTCCTTCCACTTGAGCTTACCTGCGAGCACCAGCTTCTCCAGCTCCGCATAAGCTTCCCGCGCCCGCTTGAAGAAATCCATCACCAGAAAGCCGCGGATTGCTATCCGCCTCATCAGGACCAGCTGAAATTCACTTGGCCCGACCACGGCCCCGCTGGAATTGTAGGAGGAGATCAAACCGCATAGGGCAATGCATCCGCCGATGCGCATATTGCCGATTGCGGCATCAAGGATCGAGCCACCGACATTCTCGAAATGCAGGTCAATTCCGTCAGGACAAAGCCGGCGAAGCTCCTCCGCCACGTTGCAGGACTTATAGTCTATGGCGGCGTCAAATCCGAGTTCGTCAACGAGCCAACGGCATTTTTCCGGCCCTCCGGCAATGCCGATGACGCGGCAGCCGCGCGATTTTGCGATCTGCCCCGCAACGGAACCGACTGCACCCGCTGCAGCCGATATGGTGACGGTCATGCCGGGCTGCGCCTCGCCAACAAAGACGATGCCCGAATAGGCAGTCAGTCCGGGTGGACCGATCACGCTCATATAGGCGGAAAGCGGAAGGTCCGCGTTCAAGTGCAAGCGTGCGATCTTCGTGGCACTAAGTGTTTGATAGCGCGACCATGCCCCTTCATGCGGGATGACAAGCGTCCCCACCGGAAACTTCTCAGCTTGGGACTGCTCTACAATGCCCAACGTCACGCCCCGCATCGGAGCTCCAAGGCCGACAGGTTCCAGATACTGCTCGGTATCGCTCATCCAGAGCCTGTTTGTCGGATCAAGCGAGAGATACAGGGTGCGAACCAATACTTCTCCTTCAGCAGGCGGCTGTACGGGTTCATGGACCAGCTCCAGATCGCCCTGTTGAAGCATACCGACCGGCCGACGCAGCAGCTTCCACGTACTATTGATCAAATCCCCATCCATCAGAGCGACAACTTCTGGCGTTTGACGACGATACCAGCCTTTTCACGGTCCCACGTATCCGGCGTAATTCCCTCAGAACGCAGCAAGTGCTTCTGTATACGCTGAGTGGGCGTGCGTGGAAAATCTGCCACGATGCGGACGTATCTTGGCACCATGTAGTGAGCCATTTTAGGAAGCAGGTAATTCAAAAGCGCCTCCGGATCGACAGTGCGTCCTTCAAGTGGCCGTACCACGACCATTACCTCATCCTCGCCGAACTCGCTCTTGACGGCGATTGCAGCGGACTCCTTAACGTCCGGATAGCTATTCACGTCAAATTCTACTTCGTGGGAGGAGATATTTTCACCACGTCTGCGGATTGAATCCTTAATGCGATCGACAAAGTAGAAATTGCCCTTCTCGTCCTGGCGGAACGCGTCACCGGTATGGAACCAGCCATTGCGCCAGGTTTCCGCTGTCGCTTCGGAGTTCTTGTAATATCCAGCGTTCATCGTCCATGGAGCATCGCTCCGGATGATCAGTTGACCGATCGTTCCGGGCGCCACTTCACAGTCATTATCGTCAACGATACGACATTGAACGCCCGGGCGCGGAGTAC
The DNA here is from genome assembly GCF_014641695.1 of Nitratireductor aestuarii. Classification (GTDB taxonomy): domain Bacteria; phylum Pseudomonadota; class Alphaproteobacteria; order Rhizobiales; family Rhizobiaceae; genus Chelativorans; species Chelativorans aestuarii. Next base: position 26,133 of record NZ_BMIF01000015.1, read on the forward strand.
CGCACGCGTTGATTTCTTCGGGATCAAGAACCGTGTAAAGCGGAGACGAGGTCTCTGTCATGTTGAACACGCCGTACGCACGGAAGCCCACGCGCGCTGCGAGCTGCTTCGCCTGCTCGGTCAACGGATTGACAAGCGCATAGCGCAGCGGCGTCTTCTCCTCATCCTCGGTGCGTTCGGATTTCAGCAGGAATGAGGTGGGAGCGCCCATGATCGTGGTGAACGTACCGCCTGTCTTGCGCACATCCCGCCAGAACGTCCCCGTGACGAACTGGTCAAAGATGGCAACCGAGCCGCCTTTCAGAATTGCCCAGGCAATATAAGCAAATGCGCCGATGTGGAATAGCGGCATGTAAATGACGCCGCGATCATCTTCACCCATGTAGGGGAACGTGTGGATACCCGTTGAAGCCACATGTGCGTAAGGGCAAAGCACCGCCTTGGAAGGACCAGTGGTTCCAGATGTATAGAGGATGCACTGGTTGTCCCATGGTTGTATCTGGCGCTCAAGCGGCGGCGGCACAAAATTCGCCGTGGCGAGAACGCTTTCCGGAATGAACCGGAGGCTGCCAACGGGCTCCGGCTCCCGCGTGCCCGCATAGACAACCGTTGTTAGTTTCGAGGTTAAGATATCCTTGAGAGACGGAATAAGTTCGGGGTGGGCAACAATCACCTCGGCGTCAGAGAGCTCAATCGCGTGCTCCAGCAATCGCCCCCTATAAGCCACGTTGACCGGCACGAACGTTGCGCCGAGATAGTTGATCGCGAGAAGAGTCTTCAGGATCAGATCGCCATTTGGCAACCACACGAGAACATGATCCCCCTGCTTAACGCCGATCTCCGCGAGGCCGTTTGCCGTCTCAACGACAGCACGGTGCAGATCCACGTAGGTCCAATCGGGTCGATCATCATTGTACGTCGCGAAAACCTTGCCTCCCATGGTCTCGGCACGGTGGTCGAGGACATAGCGCACAACACATTCACTTGCCTGGGGGATATTGGGATCACTGTGTCCAGTCATCTCGGACTCCATTCCACGATAGGCCCGACGGCCAAACTAGTTATCGATTGTAAGAACGCATTTTCCGACGATTTCGCGGTTACCCAGCGCGGCGAGAGCATCAGCGGCCTTTTCAAGCGGATAGGTCCTGCCCACATAAGGCTTGATGTGCCCCGCCTCTGCCCACTCACCCAGAATTCGCATGTTCTGTTCGAACATCTCAGGATGGCGATCACGCCAGTGGCCGTGCAGCACACCAATGATCTCAACTTCCTTGATCAGGATGTGATTTGTCTTGACAGGGGCATACGTGCCGCTGGTTGCTCCAATGATCAGGATGCGTCCCTCGAGGGCAATACACCGCATCGACGCTTCAAACACCTCACCGCCAACCGGATCGTAGAAGACATTTGCACCTTTGCCGTTGGTCAAAACCTTTACAGTCTCACGGACGTCCTGCGTCTTGTAGTTAATGACGTAGTCAGCACCCATGGCCTTGACCTTGGCAAGCTTACCGTCATCGCCGCCCGTCGCAATGACGGTTGCGCCCAGATGCTTCCCAATCTGCACGGCTGCCGTGCCCACACCGCCAGTCGCACCATGTACGACGAGCGTTTCGCCAGCCTTCAGGCGGCCCCGGTCCACAAGCCCGTGATAGCTCGTTGCGTAGGTGGCCAGATAGCCGGAGGCTTCCTCATAGGTCATGCCCTTCGGTATTGCGGTAAGCGTTGAGACAGGCACCGTAACCTCTTCAGCGAAGAGGCCCAGCGGATCTCCCGCGCCAGTCACGATGACAGGCGTTCCCACTGTCCATTTTCCCGTCCCGGCACCAACCTCAACGATCTCGCCGGCTGCTTCGATGCCCGGAATAAACGGTAGATCAGGCTTCACCTGATATCCGCCCGCGATCATCAGGATGTCAGGGAAGTTCAGGGCGGCAGCCTTCAGCTTGACGCGGACCTCGCCATCCCGCGGGGCCTTTGACGGACGCTCCTCAACCCGGAGTACGGAGGGTTCGCCCAGCTCGTTGCACACTACTGCTTTCATAGGTCTGTAATCCTTCAATCCATCCGGAAACCGCCGTCGACATTGATCGACTGGCCGGTGATGAATGCGGCGTCGGGGCCGCAGAGAAATGCAATTGCCGCGGCCTGATCTTCCGGCGTGCCCGGGCGCTTCATGGGGATGGACTTGCGGGTGCTCCCCTGAACACGCGCAACATCGATAGAGGCAGACTGCGCGATGCGCGAATATGTGCCCAGCATCATGTCCGTCTCGGTCACGCCCGGACAAATCGCGTTTACCCTGATGCCGTGGGGCGCAAGCTCCTGCGCCATCTGCTGCGTAAGGCCGATCACGGCGAATTTCGATGCGCTGTAGCCGCCATAGTTCGCGATGCCGAAACGAGCTGCCAGCGATGCCAGGTTGACGATTGCCCCGCCCTCGCCCTTGCGCAACATGGCGCGCGCGGCATGTTTGGATACGTAGTAAACACCGTTCAGATTTACATTGATGGCATGATGCCAAGCTGCATCATCGAGCTCGACGATGGGACCTGAGCCCGCCTCGCCCGGTACGCCAGCATTGTTGACCACTATATCGAGAGCGCCGAGCTCACGCTCTATCCGAGCGATCATGGTTTCGACTTCTGCAGCATTAGTAACATCGCAGTGGATGGCTGATGCCTGTCCGCCCGCAGAGACGATCTCTTCAGCCACCGACTCCGCGCCTTTCCAGCTGACCTCCCGCTCATGGTCCGGGAACGTCGACGGATCGCGGGCCAGTGCCGAGACGACCACGGTCGCGCCTTCCTCAGCCAGCCGTAGCGCTGTCGCTCGTCCGATGCCGCGCAGCCGGCCGGCGCCGGTCACAAGGGCAACTTTCCCCTTTAGTCTTCTCAATGCCAAATTCCCCCCTGATGCAGGTGAGCTACATGGGACCGCGAAGCGGCTCACCAGCTCTTTAGCCAGCGCTGCCAACGGACACACGGAACACTCCGGAAGCTAGTTCCAGACGACGACCTTCTCTTCTGTGAAGAAGATCGGAGACCGGCTGAAGTCGATGAACCTGCGTTCGTCCTCAAGCAATTCGCGAGCCGCTTTCTTGGCGGCCGGATCGGTGAATGTTGCCTTCAACTCGTCCATGCTCTCCCACGAAACCATGGCAATGCCGTCAAACGGTTCGGGTGCCCCGCGCGCGGACGCAACACTTTCAAAGCCCGGCGCCAGCAAGCGCGGCATCTGAACATAGCGCTTCATTCTCAGGATCTCTGATCGAGCCTTGACGAAAGGACCATGGCTTTCCCACCAGAATTCGCGAAACTCTTCATCGCTCATTTCTGGCCGTTTGTAGACGCAGAATATTACATTGATCATGGCTGAACCTCGTCCTTTTCCTGCACCATCAGGCTCCGGTATGTCGCGTAGGTTGGCTGTTCAATGGCGATCTTATCCAAAGTCGTCTGCCACAAATGTTCCGGCAGCCCCGGCGTTGACAGGTCCATCCTGCCCGAACGGATCGCTTCGCAGAGCACCCGGTTGAGTTCATCGATGGTGCCATTCTGGTTGAGGAGTGCAGTCAGGCGCTCCGCCTCGGCCGCCTCGACATCTCCAGCACCCTTGATCTCGCGATGAACCAGTTCAAGAGCATTGGCCGCCACGCGAACCTTGAAGGCTGCCGCGCCATCAAGCAGAGGCATGGCTTCGTTTCTGAGGAAGTGAAGCACCGCTAGAAGGAGATCATCCCCCGTCGGTTTATCCAGCATTGAAGCCTCCCGGGTTCAGAAGTCTCAGAAGGTCGAGCTCGGTCTCGGATCGCCGACGCCCGATCATGCCCCGCTCAACGGAGGGATCAGCACCCCGCAGGAACTGGTCGGCCATCTGGGCGCACTGAATGCCCCAGTTCAACGTATAAGCCACTTCCCAGAAGTGGGCTCTTGCCGGATCGACTTTTACTCCACCAGCCTGCTCATACGCGGCATACAGATCTTCGCGTGAACCAAAGCCGCCGACTGGCTTGTCAATCGCGCCGAAACGCCATGATGTCATGCACAAGTATCCAAGGTCCTCGTGGGGATCGCCGTAATGGGCGCCCTCCCAATCGAGAACGGAGCGCAAGTGATCAGGACCGACGAGAAGATTGCCGTTGCGAAAATCACCATGGATCAGTGACAACTCACCGATATCCTCCGGCATGTGATCGAACAGCCAGCGGAAGGTGAGCTCAAAGACCGGGCCTGGCGCATCCAGTTCCAGGTAGTCCTGATAGATGCGCTCGATGGTCTCTCGCGGCTGTCGCGCCTCCAGGCCGCTTACGCCGTCTACGCGGACACGGTGGATTGCAGCGAGAATGGACCCGCATTCTGCTGCAAGCCTCTGCCGGAGGACAGCATAAGATGCGTCGCGAAGAATGCGTCGAGGGATTGTCTCGCCCTCGATTAAGTCCATGATGAAGCCGTCGCCCAATTGATCGGACGGTTTCAGGACATAATGGACGTGAGGTACTGGAACACTCTCACCCGACGCAGCCCGGATGAGCGCGGCCTCTCCCTCAAGACTTATGCCGTAAGCACGGTCTGCGCGAAGCGTGCCGCGGGCCCTTCGCAGGATCAGCGGCCAGCGTTGTTCCTGCGCGACTGCTTCAAAGGCCCAGGTTTCCTGCACTGCGCCCCCGGAGAGAGGACGCAGGTTCTCGATCGCGTCGAGCTTGCCGAAACAGGACTTGAGTGCATTGAGCAAGCTCTGTTCGAGATTTGGCTGAAGAGTGTTCACGTCACCGCCTGCTATTCAGCTGCCTTGGCAGACTTTAAGTGCTCAAACTCCTTGCGCTTCGGTCCTGTATATCCAAAGAGGTAGCCTGCAACCTTGCGGATCTGGATCTCTTCCGAACCTTCGGTAATGCGATAGCGGCGGTGGTGGCGATAGATGTGCTCGAACGCCTTGTGGCGCGAATAGCCGATGCCGCCATGGATCTGCATGGCACGATCAGCCGCCTCGCAAACCATCCGGTTTGCCCAGTAGTTGCACATCGACACCTTGTCTGAGAGCCGCTTCTCCACTTCCGGGTGAGGCATCTGATCCATTTCCCATGCGGTCTTTAGGATCAGCTGTCGAAGCATTTCAGCCTGTGTTGCAAGCTCGACCAGCGGCCACTGGATCGCCTGGTTCTCGGCCAATGCCTTACCGAACGGCTTGCGCTCACGGGCGTAACGCACGCTTTCATTGATACAATAGACTGCTGCGCCAAGGGAGCTTGCCGCCTGACGGATACGGTTTTCGTGAACAAAGGCCTGAGCCAGCGCCAATCCGTTTTCCGGTGGGCCGAACACGGCATCGTCAGGCACGAAGACATCTGACAACGTGAAGCGGGCGTGGTCCGTCGGCATGTTGAACGTCCACATGTATTCGTCGATGATCAGTCCCGGTGTGTTGGTGGGAACCAGGAAGGCAGTGATGCCGCGCGCATCGCCATCTTCGCCGGAGGTCCGTGCAAAGACCACGCAATGGGATGCAATGTGCATCCCTGTGATCCACATCTTCTCGCCATTGATGACCCAGCCAGACTTGCCATCGCGCTCGGCCCGTTGAGCCCGCGTTTCCATGTGCGTCGCATCGGAACCATGATTGGGTTCTGTCAGGCCGAAGGCAATCCAGTATTTGCCATCCAGGCAGCCCCGGATCATCTCTTCCTTTTGCGCTTCCGTACCGAAATCGCGCAACATCACGATCACCGGGAAATTGCCCACGATCGAATGCTCGTTCTGAAGGTCGTTGTGAAGGCCCAGTCCCTTGGCAGCCAGGTGCTCGCGGATAGCCGCCATCCAAAGATTGGAGCCGCCCTTGCCGCCGAATTCCTTCGGCAGAGCAAATCTCAGGTGGCCGGCTTCGTCAGCCCTGCGCCGTGCTTCAGCCAGCAGCTCTTCCCAATCGTGGCGCGGCAGTCCATTCCGCTCGAAATCGGTGCGAGCCCATTCGCGGCGATGATCAAAGAAGCGTTCGTTATCGTCCTGCGCCTGAAGAGGCGCTATTTCCGTTTCAATGAAACCGTCGAGTTCAGCTAGATATGCAACGAGATCTGCGGGCAGATTGAAGTCCATGGAAATTCCTCCTAACGTCCGGTAAACACCGGCTTCCGCTTTTCTGCCAGTGCAGCAAAACCTTCTTGCACATCATCCGTCAGATAGGTGGCATATGCCCAATGTTCTTCGCCGCGATAGTCGGCGGGGCCAAAACCATAAGCTGTGGCAATTCCCTGCTTGGTAACATTGAGCGCCAGCGGCGGACGGTCTGCCAGTTCGGCAGCAAAAGCCTGAAGTCCGGCCTCAAATTCTGCGTCACCGACAACCTTCGTGATGAGGCCGTGCTGGTGCGCTTCCGCTGCCTTCCACATCCTTGCATTGAGCAGGAAGTCCTTCACCTGACCAATGCCGAGATAGCGGGTGATACGCTGCGCGGGCGCTACAAATCCAATCGCCACTTCCGGAAGCGTGAAGGTCGAGCTTTCGGCAGCAATGCGGAAATCGCATGCAAGAGCCAGCTCAGCAGCATTGCCGATAACGATGCCTGTCAGCGCAGCAACCGTGATGAAGGGAAGCCGGTCAACGATATCGAACAGCTTGAACTCGCTGGCAACATAGGCCTGGAACGCTGGCCCCATGGACTTGATCGTATCAATGTCCGCACCACGGCTGAAGCTCTTTTCCGTACCTGAAATGATCAGAACGCGAGGGTTCATCGCGACGATTTCATCCAGCGCGGCGTGAAATTCCTCAAGCAACTTCGGAGTGATGACATTGCCACGAGTTTGAGTATCGAACGACAACCTTACGATCTGGCCATCCTTCTCACCGCTGATTTTGATCAGCTCGTAAGTTCCTTGCACGCTGCTAACCCTTCCTGCTGAAGTATTTCGGACAAGATCGTCCGGTGAACCGCCGCGGTTGCGGCGGTCCACCCGAACGATGTGAATTACTTAGATCTTGCTGAAGTCGATGGCTTTGCCCGGTGACGGAGGCTCCATCGAGTCACGGCCATTGACACGGATGAACTCTCCGACCTTCCATCCACGCTCATTGTCGGCGCGGTCCAGTGTAAGGAAGGTGACATCACCGATGCATTGGTGGTCTTCCTTGCGGAACTCACGTTCACCCTTGGCGGTCTGGAACTTCATGCCTTCCATCGCCTTCACAATCTGCTGCGTATCGGTGTTACCCGTAGCCTTGATTGCATTGGCATAGGCGTAGACGGCGGCATGTGACAGCTCGACGAAGTCGTCCGGGAACTCTTTGCCGGTCGCGTCGACGTAGTCCTTGTAAAGCTCACGCCCCATTTCGAGATGATCATAAGCCTCGTAGTACCAGAACACACCAGTCAGGATGGACTGCGGAATCTTGTCCTTCAGCGCGAGAGGCACGCCCCAACCGCTGCCCGCATCGGTCACCAGCGGGAACTTGGAGTCGAGCCCCAGGCTGGCTGCCTGCGAGAAGAACAGGATGGCGTCCGCACCATTGGTTGTGTTGAGGAAGCATTGCGCAGGAGATGACATCAACCGCACAATCTGCTGCTTGAAATCAGACGCCCCAACCTTCGTGACGACTGGATCGGTGATCGAGACTTCCTTGTTGGCAAGCGCCGGATAGAATTCCCTGAGGCCGTGTTCGAATGCGGTCCAAATGGAGCGGCCGTTGGCGGCATCCGTCACAACGCCGGTCCAGTTTGTCATGTCCGGATGGCGCTCCGCAAACAGACGGGCCTGGGCACGATATTTCGTGTAGGCGTTTTCACAGATGCGGAAGTAGTTCGGCGTGAAATCCTCGTGTGTCAGGCTGTCTGCTACCGCCGAGCACGAAATCAGCGTGGCATTTGCCTCTGACAGAAGCGGCGAAACACCCAGAACGGATGCGGTCGAAATATTTCCGCAAAGGAGATTCACGCCGGAAGCGAAAAGATCGCGCGCTCCCGTTACGGCATCCTTCCCGGTTCCCTTGTCATCCCGCGGGACCAGCTCGAGCTTCATGCCGTTGACGCCGCCAGCCTTGTTGATCTGGTTGACCGCAATTTCGGCGCCAGTCAGCAGAGGACGGCCCATGACTTCCATGCCGCCACTAAGCGGTCCAAGGAAACCGATCTTGATCGTCTGTTCTTGCGCGTAGCTACGCGACATTGGAAGCCCAACTGCTGAGGCAGCGGCGAGCGCTCCCGTGCCCTGCAACATTCTGCGCCTTGAAAGCCTTGCCATCCCTATATCCTCCCGATTAGAGCCATCTTCAGCCGGCTGAGACTGAAAAATTCTAAAGAACGTTTGTTTTGCAGAATGCTCTCCAAGCCTGAAGGTGTCAAGCCGCAGGATGCTTCCGCAGCTGGAATTTTTCCTTATATTCCGGTGATGTGGATTTTTGCTATCGCGTTGATATAAAAAGAAGAACGCCAGCTCTGTTGCCAGCGTAGGGTAGTAGCCAGTGAGGCTCCAAGTGAGTGGCTAAACAGCCAGATAACGCTCGGCTATCTCTGGCTTTTCAGCGAATTGTTCCCACGAACCATCGAACACGATCCGGCCGCTATCGATGACATAGACATGGGACGTGCACTTACGCGCAAACCAGATGTTTTGCTCGCAAAGCAGGAGGGCTATCTGGTTTGCGTCGCACCGGCTGATGATGTCCGCAGCCATGTTTTCGACGATGACCGGAGCAAGACCTTCCGTCGGTTCATCCAGGAGGATCAGCTCGGGTTTAGCAGCCAGACCGCGCGCGACCGCCAGCATCTGCTGCTGGCCGCCTGAAAGCGCACCGCCCATTCGCTCGCCCAGCGTAGACAGCATCTCGATTGAACCGAGAATTGCGCGCGCTTCCGTCATGGCGACCGAACGCGACACGCCTTGACGCGCTATGGCGACGTTTTCCTGCACGGTCATGTGGTTGTAGATCCGGCGATCTTCGGGCACGAGCGCGATCCCATCCCTCGCCCGTTGATAAGCCTTGAGCTTGCTTACATCCCTACCGCGCCACTTTACGCTGCCTTTAACCGTCGTACCCGCATTCATAATGCTCTTCAGCAGCGTCGACTTCCCAGCTCCATTTCGGCCAAGAACGGCCACGCGCTGCTTGTCATGAACCGCGAGAGATACCTGATGCAGAATATGGCTCTCGCCATAGAAGGTGTCGATGTTGGAAAGTTCAAGCATGAGCCATCTCCTGACCAAGATAAACGTCGCGCACAGTCTTGTTTGCACGCACCTCCTTTGGCGATCCGACGGCGAGGATCTCACCATAATTCATGACCATCAGCCGGTCAGAAAGATTGAAGATCACGTCCATGTCGTGTTCGGTCATGAGTACCGTTACACCGCGCTCTGACTTAATGCGGCGGATGAGATCAGTGATCGCAACCCGTTCCGTGGGAGACATGCCCGCAGTTGGCTCGTCGAGCATCAGAATGCTCGGCCGGCCGCCCAGCATGATGGCAAACTCCAAACGCTTCTTGTCGCCGTGCGAGAGGTAGCGCGCCTCCCGCTCCGCTTCATTTGCCAAGCCGAGATCCGCGACAAGATGAAGGGCTTCATCCCGAACTTCGGCTGCAGGACGCCAGTGGTACCACTTGCCGGACCTGACATTTTCCGCACGCAGTCTGGCTTCAACGGCGACGATCACGTTTTCGGCGACAGTGAGGCTCGGGAAGACCCGCGCAACCTGGAACGTTCGTCCGAAGCCCGAATGAACGCGCCGGAAGGCCTGCTGATGCGTGATGTCGGTACCGCGGAACTTGATCTGCCCGACATTGCAGGGAACCTCGCCCGTCAAGACCTTGAACAGCGTCGTCTTCCCGGCGCCATTGGGGCCTATGATGGCAAAGGTTTCCTTCTCGGCGACATTGAAATTCAACCCTTTCAGCACCTTCAAAGCCGCATAGCTTTTGTGCAGATTGGTCACCTCGAGAACCGGTTTCATATCTGCTCTCCTTTCACCCGTACTTGCGCCCATGGACTAGCGGCGCGCCACTTCTGGAAAATCTTGCGCCGCAAGCTTTCCAGCGCTCCGGTTATTCCGGTGGGTGCAATGAGGATAATCGTTAGGAGGATGCCACCGACCACAATCTCGGATACGCCGTCGAGTGTGCGCGTCGAGTAGTTGATAAGGGAGTAAGCAAACGCACCGACGGCTGGACCCCAGAACATGGCTGAGCCACCAAGAAGCGTGTTGAGCATCGGCTGAGCGGAATGGAGCCAATGGCTGAGATCCGGCGTCACGATCTGCACCCATGGAGCGGAGAGCCCGCCGCAGATTGCAGCTACCGCCCCCGATATTGTGAACGAGAAAAGGCGAAGCTTGTAGATATCCATGCCGACAAAAGTCGCGCGCTCCGCATCTTCAGCAATACTCCGCAGGGCGCGGCCGTAGCGGCTTCTGACCAGCCACCAGAGACCCAGGGCTAACGCAACGCAAACCACGAGAATGCACCAATAATACGCACTGCTGGAGCGCAGGTCGAGCGTAGCCAAGCCGAGATTGACCACGGGACGCGGTATTCCGCCGAGACCATCGTCGCGGCCAACGTAGTCGATATAGCCGATTACCATGCGCACAACTTCGGCGATGGCAAGCGTCAGGATCGCAAGGTGAATGCCTGATGCCCTCTTCAGCGCCACGGCGCCGATGGCAAAGGCAGCACCCCCACCAAGAGCGAATGCGACGAGTAGTTGCAGCGGGAAGGTTACGTCCCAGCCATATCGCTGGGCGCAAGCCACGAAATAGGCGCCAAGCGTAAAGAACGCCGCATGCCCGAAACTCGCAATTCCCGTGTAGTTGAACAACAGGTTCCACGAAAGGGCGAACACCGCCTCGATCATCGCGAGACCAAGGATGAAGGTGACGCTGTCATTGGCAAACAATGGCGCCAACGCCGTGGCAATGAGAGCAATCACGCCGGCTGCCGGCCAGAAATAGACACTTCGATCAGCCATCACTGAGCTCCCGAAAAGATACCCTGCGGACGCACAAGGATAAAGACAATCAACGCAACGAAGATGCTGATCCCCGGCAGATCAGGCAGCAGCACGGTGCTGACGCTCTCGATCAGTCCAAGCAGGATCGAAGCGATGAAGGCTCCCCGAACGTTACCAAGGCCACCGATGATTACCGCCGTGAAGGCGAGCAGGAGGAACACATCACCGAGCGCTGGCGAAAGGCTCTGATTTGGGAGCAGCAATCCACCTGCAATGCCGGCGAGCATGAAGCTCACGACAACGGCGGCAGTCATCACGACACGGTTATTGATGCCCAGAACCTCGGCCATCCACGGATCTCGTGCCACGGATTGCACCGTCTTGCCGATCCACGAGCGTTGAAGACCGAAGTCCAGGATGAGGAAGACCACAATCCCTGCCGCGATTACGAAGACGGAATAGGCTGGGATGAATATGCCGCCGATGAACCATGTGGTTTCAAGAACTTCCGGCGGGCGCACGAGCCGGAAGTCGAGCCCCCAGATGATCTTCACCAGGCCCGTGATCAACAACAGAAGAGCGAAGGTTGCTATCAGCGTGTAGTGATAATCCGAATCGCGCAATCTGCGGAAAATGACGAGATCCGTCGCCCATCCCGCCCCCCCTACGACGACACCTGCCGCGAGAGTTGCAAGTAGAAACGCGGCCATGCTGGCCGATTCCGTCCCTAATATTGAGTAGGTGACATAAGCGCCGAGCATGAAGAAAGTGCCATGCGCAAAGTTTAGTATCTTGAGAATGCCGAAAACCAGCGTCAGGCCAGCGGCGACCAGGAAGGCGGCCATCCCCAGCGTCAGCCCGCTGAAAATCGCGAAGCTCCACTCAAGCAACATATTAAGCCTCCCAGGCGAGTGCGTCGGGAACGTGATCGAAGCACAAAGTCGCATTGGTCATGATTGTCTCGCTCCTCTCTCCGCTTCCCAAATAGCAAGAACGGAGATTACAAAGCAAGCGTTTGTTTGTATGCTGCAGGACGATTGCTGCGTCCGTGGATTTCTTCAGCAGAGCGCCGAAGAGCGAAGCGAACTGTCTGTATTCAGGCTCCCCGCACATGGACGAGACGTGCATCAGAGTTAGCCGGCGTTGGATGTACCTCTATCGCGCGGCGAGAGTAGCGGCGCTACGATCGAGTTCCCTAAAGGGACCGCGCTACGGGATCGGTTTGGGCCAATGCGGTGCGTGTAGCTTTTGATCAACGGAACGTCCGTTTCGTCGTGCTCAGTTTCTGTCAGCGAAGTAGACCCCGCCGCAGATACCACCACCCCAGAAGGTCTTGGTGCGCCAGAAAATCCGCATCCGCTCCAGACCCTTCATCGAAGAGCCGGCAGTGCTGTGCGGTTACTGCATAAACGGCATGATCGCCTGAACACCAGCGCTCCGCTAGCTCAAACGCAGCTAACCCTGGCGGGACAACCTTTCCGTCGGCATGCAGCCGCTGTTGCATGTTGCCGCCACCATAATTGAACTCGATTTATGGAGAATGTACGCAGTCGGTTGCTCGTTGTTTCGCTGTACTGGGATAGTCTAAGAGAGGCTCCCCACTTTCAGGATCAAGATTAATAACTGCGATCGAGTTTTGGCCGCCGACGTGGGACTTCAGCAGGATTATGTGGTCCGCCGCGATTCACCACGTAGAGCACGTTCTTCGTCGGACGGAAGCCGATCGCGCCAATGGACGACGTTCACATCGTCCCGTTTGCCGCCCTGTTGCCAAGGTGTTTGGAGGGTCTCGGCAAACAAGCAAGTAGTGACTGTGGTGCGCGAGCGCCCGCTGTTCCTTCACCTCGCTGCGCTCTACTTCTCAAAGAATTCCCCAGCATCTCGCAAATGCTTTTCCGTCATTTCAATTTTCGTTGTTCCCGCTTTACCGTGGTGGGCTGCAAAGAGCGCTACCAGAATTTCTCCAACTACAAATGCGGGTGCAAAAGTATCAAAGAACGACGGCGATAGCTTTTGGACGGGAATTGCTACCGTCGCCAATCGCCCTACGGGCGACAGAACACTGTCTGTAATTGCAATAACCTTTACACCTCGCTTCTTCGCCTCCTGAACCAAAGAAACGGTCAAAGTTGCATAGGGCTGGACGCTTGTTACGATCAGCACATCACTTGAACCGGCATTCCTCAACCGATCGGCACCAATGCCACCTGCACCGTCGAGAAGTACGACATGTTCTGAAAAATAGCTCGACACATATGCTATCTGGAATGCGATGGGGAAAGCAGAACGTACGCCGGCTGTATAGATGGTCGAAGCCGAGCTGAGACAATACGAAGCAGCCAGCATCGCTTCTGCCAACGCAGGGCTCTTCAGGTTTTCGATGTAGGCAAGGGTGGTATCGACATAGTCAGTGATGAGACCGAGATCGCCCCTGCTCTCTCTCCGCTCGAGGAGTTGTATCGAGCGACTGGTGAAGGACCCTGCATCGTTCCGCAACGCGTCAGCGTAAAGGGTTTTCAGTTCATCAAATCCAGCAAAACCCAGCCACTGTGCCAGTCGCGTCATGGTTGCTGGCTGAACGTTCGCCTTTCTGGCCTGCTCGCGCATAGAGAGCAATGCGACCTCAGTCGGCGAATCTATAAGAAAGCGTGCGGCTACCTTCAGCCTAGGAGGCAACGTATCAAAATTCTCCCGCAGGCGTTGCACAACCTCCTCATATGTCATGATTGTCCTCTGTATTGATTGCCCGCCTGAGCAAGCAGCTGAACTACGATGCCAAGCCCAGCATGAGCCGCGCGTCGGCGGGGGGTGCCAAAATTCCTCCCAACTCCTCCACCAGATGAACCGCCTTACGGACCAAAGTAGCGTTGTCAGGCGCGAGTACCCCACGATTAAGGTACAGATTATCTTCAAATCCTACGCGGATATGCCCCCCCATCAAGGCAGTCTGAATGAGTATTGCGAAGGACATCCGGCCAATTCCGATTGCGCCCCAGTTAGCCCCCTTTGGCAAGAGCGACCGCGCGTAGCAGAGGGTCTCGGGGCTTGCATCGAAGCCGTATCTGACCCCGGTGACGATCTGGAACAGGGGTAGATGATCGAAGACATCGTCATTCATCAGGGCATGGGCAAGGTGGATATCGCCGCTGTCGAATAGCTCAATCTCAGGTCGGGTTCCAGCCTCGCGGATCACCCTGGCCATGGCCATGACGTTCTCCGGCGGATTGATTACTACAGAGCTGCCGGACCACATCGTGTTCAGATCCAGCGAGCACATTTCCGGCTTCAGCTCGGCGATATGCTCCACCCGCTTGAGCGGGTGCATCAAAGTCGTCCCTGGCGCTGCCACTGCAGGGTTTTGACTGTCAGGGATGAAACGCTGGCCCGGCCCTGTCGTCAGATTGATGATCATGCCAAGACCGCTATCGCGGATGCGTTCCATCACCTCACGGTAATGTTCGATCTCCATACTCGGTCGCCCGTCCGGGTACCGAACATGGATATGGGCTATGGCAGCGCCGGCCTTGCCGCATTCGATGGCGGCGGTCGCTATCTGCTCCGGGGTACAGGGTAAGCCTGGATGCTGAGCAAGTGTGGTGATGTTCCCGGTCACTGCGGCAGTCAGAATCGTCTTTCTCATGCCGGCTGGCTTTCTCTGACGGGGATCAAATTTCCATATACCCGAATGAAATCATCCACGGTTTCGCGCACGGTCTGCATCTGCGCGTCGGATGTCGGAAGCGAGATAAAGAAATCTCCCCGGCCGGCAACAAGTACTCCCCTTAAGAGAGCGAACATGTGGAAGAGCTGGCTGAGAGATCGGCTATGCGATGGAAGGTCAGCTGGGCCTGTGATCGTACGACCTGTAAAATGCATTGTGAACATCGACCCCAGCCCGCTGAACTGCATGGCCACGCCACGTTCCGCGCACAAAGCGTTCAGCCCCTTGCGGAAGCCGTCGGTTGTTGCAAGAAATTCGTCAGCCCGTTCGGCGGTGAAAACCTGCGACAGACCGGCAATGCCTGCAGCCATCGTGCATACGTTATTGTTGAAAGTGCCCGCGTGCTTGAGGCCACCAGGCGCTCCAGGATCGAACCGCGCCATGATATCGGCACTGCCGCCGAAAGCTCCGCAAGCTAGCCCACCCCCAATGTATTTGCCGAGAGTGGTAAGGTCCGGGAATACTCCGAACTGCCCCTGCATTCCACCGCGACCAGTACGCGAGGTCTTCACCTCATCGAAGATGAGCAGTGCGCCGCACTCGCTTGAGGCACGGCGGAGCATTTGCATGAACTCCTGCGTCGCCGGAATGTTACCGGCCGCGCCAAGGATTGGCTCTACAATGACCGCTGCGAGATCCTTGCCAGCCTGGCGGATCATCTCCTCTGTTCCTGCGACATCGTTATAATTCGCGAGCGTGACATCTAGCGGGATATTCAGCGGATTACCGTCAGGTGGGAAGGTGAGGACGCCGCCGTGGTAGGCTCCTTTAAAGGCCAGCACCCGCTTGCGGCCTGTAACTGCGATGGCAGTCATCAGAGCAAGGATGTTCGCCTCTGTTCCGGAGTTACAGAAGCGGAGGCGCTCGACGGACGGGAAGCGTGCGGAAATGAGAGACGCGAGTTCGATTTCCAGCCGCGTAGGGGCCGCCAGAACCACCCCGCCTTCCAGCGCATCACGTACAGCCTGCATGATCACCGGATCGGAGTGTCCGTAGAGTCCGGCCGAGAACTCGCCCACCAAGTCGACATAGGTGTTACCGTCAACATCCTTGAGCGTGGCCCCATGGCCGGAGGCCATGTAGAGGGGGTACGGATTGAAGTGAAGGACGGAGCGTGTATTCGAGCCGGGCAGTACATCAGCTGCGCGCCTGAAGAGTTCCGCGCTCGCCGTGCGGGTGCGGACGTAGGTTTCTTGCAAAGATGCAAGCGCGGCATCTACCGCTCCGCTGTTTGGTGTAATTACCATGATCGGCGTCTCTCCCAGACGTGTTTTCTAAGTTCAGTGTGTTGCGATGCCGCGTTCCAGTCGCGATACCAGTCGCGCCAGGGGCCAAAGCAGGATGAGGTAGACAAGGGCTACAAAGACCAGCGGAGTCGGGTTGTAGACGTGGCTCTGCGCAATCTGAGCAGTCCGCAGGAACTCGGGCAGAGCCACCACGGAACAGATTGACGTAGCCTTGGTGAGCTCCAGCGTATTGCCCAGAAGTGGTCCTACAACATTGCGGACCGCTTGCGGCAGTACGATGTAGACGATCGTCTGAAAGCGTGTAAGGCCGGTTGCGCGGCCCGCATCCCACTGGCCCTTGGGAATTGCAACGATGCCGGCCCGAACGATCTCCGCATAATAGCTGGAACCATTCAGTACGAGTGCAAGAACAGCCGAAGCGAAGCTTCCAAGCTGGATACCAAGGAACGGCAGACCGTAGAAAATGAAGACCAGGAGCACCAACGGAGGGAGCGACCGGAAGGTGTCAACGTAGAGGATAAATCCGGCCTTGGTGAACCACCCGCCAAGCGCGTAGATCAGCGCAAGGATCGTCCCGAGGGCGATGCCGGCAGGGACGATCACCGCGACAAGCTTTACCGTCAGCAAGAACCCGTCCAGCAAGAGTGGATAGGTGTAGATGATAGCGTTGATGTCGAAGAAATTCTCTAGGAACATGTCAGCGGCTCCAGCGATAGCGCCATTCGAGCCAGCGCGAGAAAGCGACCATCGGCGCGAATATGGCCATGTAGAGCAAAGCGCCGAGCGTCAGCGGTGACGGATTTGCGACGACGGACTGAATGCTCTGCGCGTGTGCGAGCAGCTCCTGAACTGCCACGGCGGACCCAAGCGCAGTGCCTTTGGTTACCGCTATTATGCGGTTCGTCAGAGATGGAATCGAAGTCTTGATTGCCGGCGGCAGTACAACGAACAGGACTGTCGCGGTGTGCGAGAGACCGGTCGCAGTGGCGGCTTCCCACTGGCCGCGCGGTGTCGCCGTAATTCCGGCCCAAAAGCTCTCTTGCGCAAATGCTGCAAGGACCAGTGAGAGACCCAGAACGGTAGACCAGAAGGGAGAAAACTCAATCCCGGCATAGGGCAAAGCGAAATAGATCAGGATGATGATGACAAGCTGAGGCAGCGAGCGAAAGACATCCACAAAGCAGATGATCGGCCAGCGGATCCAGCGGCTCGGATAGCTGCGGAGTATCGCAAGGAGAAGACCTGCTCCCACCCCCATCGCTACGGTGGTCAATGCCATGAGAACGGTCAGGCCCAGTCCGTGCAGCATTGTCGGCAGGGCATCCCGCATGATGGGCAGGTTGAAGTAGTAGTACTGGATCTGCTCCATTGCCTACCTGCCAGTAAAGTGCTTCAGGAACTCGCGGGTCCGCGGGTGTTTCGGCGCGGTGAACAGCTGTTCTGGCGGGCCTTCCTCTACGATCTCTCCCTTGTCCATCATGATGATGCGATCAGCCGCTTCACGGGCAAACCCAAGCTCGTGGGTGACGATCACCATCGTCATGTGCCTCTGGCGCAGCAACCGGATGACCTCGAGAACGCTGCCAACGAGCTCCGGATCAAGCGCAGACGTCGGTTCATCAAACAGCATGACCTGAGGTTCCAGAGCCAGAGCACGGGCAATTGCCACACGCTGCTGCTGACCACCGGATAGTTCGGACGGGTGGGCGTGCGCTTTCTCGGCCAGGCCGACCTGGGCAAGCATGTGCTTCGCCTGCTCCTCGGCTGCCTGCCGAGTCTGTCCCAATGACAGCCGAAGGGCCAGGGTGATGTTCTTGAGCGCGGTCAGGTGAGGGTACAGATTGAATGACTGGAACACCATTCCGATCTGCTTTCGCAAGGTGCGCAAGTTAGCATTCGATGCGGTTACCGAATTCCCATTCAGCGTTATAGAACCAGAAGTCGGTTCCTCAAGCCGGTTGATGCACCGAAGGAACGTACTCTTTCCAGAGCCGGAGGAGCCGAGGAGGACCACTACTTCTCCGCGCTGGACGGTGAGGTTGACACCCTTCAGCACCTCCTCACTGCCGAAGGATTTTCTTAGATCGGAGATCTGTAGAACGGGTGCCGACGTCATGGGGTCAACCTCTTCCAACTCAGTTGCAGCCCGGCTTGTCGGCTTCGGCGACGTCGACCCAGCCCTTCATTCCCTCAGGACCATATCCGGGTGAGACCTTGGTCATTGCAGAACCTTCTGCCGGCTCAGCGCCGAACCATTTGACGTTGAGAGCAGAAAGTGTTCCATCCTGCTTCATGCATTCGATAGCGCGCTCGACCTTGTTGCGGGCTTCTTCATCGCCGTAGCGGAAGCCGGTGGAATACGTGCGTTCCTGCAGGATTTCGTAGGCATAGGTCATGTTGGGCACTTGCTTCGCGGTGTACTGCACACCCTGAAGATCGTTTACGTAGGCGTCGGCCCGGCCGCTAGCGACCGCCTGGATGGCATCAGCGCTGCCATCGTAACGCTGGACTTCGAAGCCGTATTTCGTATCGGCCTGTTCATTCGTGATCCAGGTGTCGGTCGAAGTGCCGCGGTTGATTGCAATCTTGCGACCCTTGAGATCCTCAAGCTTCTCGATCGGGGCTGCCGTGGCCTTAGTCATGAACCCAAGTCCAGTCTGCATATAGCCTTCCGTAAACAGGATCTCTTCGGTTCGCTGCGGCGTGATGCCAAGGGGCGTGATGATGAACTCAAAGTTCTTTGCGAATAGGCCTGCAAAAATCGCGCTGAACTTGACGTCGACGATTTCGACCGACGGTCGCCCCGTGCGCTTCGCAATTTCGGCGCCCATGTCCGCGATAAAGCCAACGACCTGGCCATCCGGCTGGCGCATCGTGAAGGGCGCGAAGCCCACATCCGAGGCCACGCGCATCGGCGTGTTGCTGTCCTGGGCCAAAGCTGCCTGGGTGACACCAACGGTCATGGTTAGAGTAAGAAGGATTTTCGAGAGTTTACGCATATTGTTTTCCCATTTTTTTGGAGGTTTTGTCTTCTTTTGTTATTGGCGCGTTGAGCTGAGTGCCCAAAGCGCAAGAACCTTCGTCGCGGTGATGAAATCAGAGATTTCCATCGCTTCGTCCGGATTGTGGCTTCCATTCTGATTGCGCACCAGAAGCATTCCGGTAGGTAAGCCGAGCTTGGCGAACATTGCCGCATCGTGTCCCACGGTGGGGAAGACATGCGTTTTCACACCGATTTGCGAGGCTGCATTGCGGGCGATCTCTGCAAGTTTGCTATCGAGCTGGATGCCTTCGGTACCCACACGGGTGCCGAAATCGAAGCCGACCCGGAATTCCCGCTCGATCGCTTCTGCCTCAGCCCGAATGCGTTTGTAGAGGCTCTCCATGACTTCGTTGCGCGTTCCGCCGATGTTGAAGCTGAAGCGAACGTCGCCCGGGACCTTCGTCATCGCATGCTGCTCGGGATCGGTAGTCACGATACCGAAGTTGATGATCAGATCGTCATTTCCACCTTCCTCAAGCAGCTCCGCCCAAAAGGCGTCAGCAGCGGTGATCAGCCGTGCAACCGCGGTCATGGCGTCCGACCTCAGATGTCGCGGGCTTGCCGCCGCATGGCCGTAGCGCCCTTTGCAGCTTGCGAACGGATGACGGATGTTGCCCCGGATCGCCGAAGCCACACCCACGGGAAGCTGCATGTCATCCAGCAGCGGCCCCTGTTCGATATGCAATTCCAGATAGGCCGAGAGATCCTCGACACGCAGGCGTCGTTCGCGAATTTCATCCGCGTTGGAAACTGCACCCAGTTCATGAAGATGCGTCCCCAGTGACTTACCCGTATCGAAGCGCTTGAGGCCATCCAGTTCGCCCTGATCAAGCAGACCCAGAGCGAGCTTGCTGCCGATGTAGGCGGTCCCGAACCATGGGCTTTCCTCGCAGCGGAAGCCCAGCGTCTTCAGGTTTGTGGCTGGGCGTATGCCAGCACGTTTGCATGCTGCCTGCACCAGGACACCCGCCACCACGCCTGCCAGCCCGTCGAAATTGCCCCCGACCGGAACCGAATCCAGATGCGAAGCCATCACAACGGTCTTGGCATCTGCATCGATCGTCAGATCGTAGTGGAAGTTGCCGACGTGATCGACGGAGACATCGAGACCTTCACTCCGGGCGAACCGCTCCAGAACCTCTCCGGCCATGGTTTCCTTGGGGCCGAAAGCAGCGCGTGTGGTGCCAACACCGTCGTAGGAGCCGGCGCCAATTTCCTCGAACAAGGCAGCTGCCTTGTCCGCAAGTGCGCTAATTTCTTTTATGATTGCTTCGTGTGTCATGGGTTCCATTAAGCGTCGGTCTGGCGGGTAATTGCGCCGTAGAGTTCAGGCCGGCGATCCCGCCGGTTCGGATAGCTGATCCGAGCCTCTCGGACGGCACTGCGATCAATGTCAGCTATGAGCAGGGCCTCGTTCTTCATATCGGCAGAGGCGAGCAGCTTGCCCGTTGGGTCTGAGATCATGCTGCCGCCCGGGAAATACCAGTCGCGCTCCTGACCAACCTTGTTGGCCGCGAGCAGGAAGCAGCCGTTCTCGAAAGCGCGGGTGCGAAGGATTTCCTGAAACATGTTCTGGCGTGAGGTTGCGTATGGTGCGATCAACAGCTCGGCACCATTTACCGCAAGGCAGCGTGCAGTTTCCGGGAAACCCATGTCGTAACAGATGCCAATTCCGACGCACCAGTCAGAGAACTTGTAAGTGTCGAAGCGTGAGCCACTCCGGAAGTAAATCTTCTCCAGGCTCTTCACTGCTGCGGGGTGCACTTTCCGGTACTTGAAATGGATCTCGCCATCGGTACCCACGTGCATCGCAGTGTCGTAGCAGAGGCCTAGCTCTACCTCTTCATAGATCGTTGCGATCACCGCTATCCCGTTACGAACCGCAGCTTCCCGAATGGCAGTCATCGTGAACCCTGTGTCCGTTTCTGCCCAGGCGTTATACTTAGGATCACGGTATTGAGCGAAGAATATGGTGTTAAAGAACTCCGGAAGAACGACGAGCTCTGCACCCTGCTGCGCCGCCTGTTGAATATAGTCGCATGCCTTCCGGACATTTGCGGCAATATCATCGCCGCTATTCATCTGTACCGCTGCTACTCTCATTATAGACCTGCTGCTTTGCGTTCAGGTTTGACGAAGGTGCCACGATGACCTTCAGCGACTTTGCCTTCCGAGAAGATCAACTGACCGCGAAGGTAGGTAGCGGCGACATGTCCAGCGGTGCGACGCCCATGATAGGGGCTCCATTTTTCAGCCGAGACCATCCGTGAAGCATCGAAGATGCCGTCTCCCTTGCGCAGGATCGCGAAATCCGCGTCTGCTCCGACTCTGATGGATCCCTTGCGGCCTTCGAATGCGAAATGACGTGCCACGTTGATACCGCAGACCTGGGCGATGATGGTGGGCGAGAGATCGCGCTGGACAAGCTCTGTGTAGAGGATCGGAAGAAGTGCCTCGAGACCAGGCACACCCGAACTGTTCTTGAACATGTCGGGATCGCTCTTGCGGGATAGCGGCCAGGCGACATGGTCGGTCGAGATGATTTCAATTTCCCCTTCAGCCAGAGCCTCCCACAAAGCCAGCCGCTGTTCCTCCGAACGAAGCGGCGGCGTCTGCTTCATTGAGGACCCCTCCCGCACGACATCATCTTCATTGAAGATCAGGTATTGCAGGCATGTCTCTGCACTGACGCGACCTCCCAGGGCGCGATAGCGGTCGATCATGTCAAAACCTTCGATGATCGAGCTATGCACGATATGAGTGCGGGCTCCTGTACGAAGTCCAAGCTCCAGCACCTGCGCGTTGGCAACCATCTCTGCGATGGGGGGGCGGGTCAAGGCATGCGTTTCCGGGCCAGTCCGCCCCTCCGCAAGTACTGCAGCGGTCAGGCTGGTGACGATCTCTTGGTCTTCGTTGTGAAACGCGATCGGGATGTCGAGCGGCGCAGCCTCGGTGAACACCTGATACATTTCACCCATGGTCGAACGCGGAAAGCGCGTTGGATGATACTCGTAGGTGGACAGTTTGACGGCGCACGCACCAGCCTCGACGAGTTGCGTTATCGCGTTTGCGCGGCCGCCCTTCGGCGCAGTGACATAGAGCGCAACATCGACAAAGGCGTGTTCGCCAATGCGTTCGATCTTGGAACTGAAGGCATCCAGATTGTCGACCGGTAAAGGATTATCGAATGGCATATCGACTATCGTCGTCACACCGCCGGCGGCGGCAGCCCGTGTTGCGTCAGCGAGGCCTGCAACGCCGTCAATACTGCCCGCATGAACCTGCGCATCGATGAGACCGGGGAAAATCAGATCGCCGGTGTAGTCATACACAGGCGCATCCCCTTCCGGGATCCCGCGCCCGATGGCTGCGATGGTTCCATCCTTTATGCCGATATATCCGTCCGTAACTATTTCATGGGTAAGGACGATGTCCCCCCGAAGTACCGCATTAAATGCCATGGTCTGTTCCCCTTTTTTCACCATCGGCAGAAATACTTGGCGCAACGGCTTGCGGCGCAACCTGGTCCAGTGCTGCGAAAGACGCTTCCGCGAACACCTCTACAATCCTGTCGATCTCCTCGTCTGAGACGATGAACGGAGGTGCAAGCAGCACGTGATCGCCTGTCTGACCGTCAAGGGTTCCGCCCATCGCGTAGACGAGAAGCCCCCTGTCCATAGCCTCCCGCTTTATGAGCGCGTTGAGCTTCATTGTGTGCGGGAACGGCTCCTTGGTTGCAGCGTCTGCAACGAACTCGACAGCGAGAAACAGACCTTCTCCCCGGATGTCTCCGACATGGGGGGAGTTGCCGAGGCGTACGCGCAATCCATCCATGAGCCGTTTTCCGGCATCCCTGACGCGCGTGAGCATCTCGGGCGTGGAGATCTTGGACAGAACCACCTCAGCGGCTGCACAGGTGACGGGATGGGCCTGGTATGTATGGCCATGCATGAAGGAGCCCGTGCCGTTGAAGACGGGTTTCACCACGTCCTCTGCGAGCAGCATAGCAGCAATGGGCTGGTATCCGGAGGCAAGACCCTTGGCAATACAGACGATATCCGGGCGCACACCGACATGCTCGAACGCGAACAGACTGCCGAGACGGCCCATACCGCACATGACTTCATCAAACACCAGGAGGACGCCGTAGCGATCACAGATCTCGCGGATACGAGGGAAATATGTAGCAGGCGCAGCGACAGCCCCTAGCGTGGCCCCGACCACCGGCTCTACGATGAAGGAAGCGACCGTTTCGCTCCCAAGCTCCAGAATCTTGGCTTCCAGCTGGTCGGCCATGCGGATGCCATAGGCATCAAGGCTCTCACCTTTTACCTGTCCCCGATAGGCGTAG
The DNA here is from genome assembly GCF_014641695.1 of Nitratireductor aestuarii. Lineage (GTDB taxonomy): Bacteria > Pseudomonadota > Alphaproteobacteria > Rhizobiales > Rhizobiaceae > Chelativorans > Chelativorans aestuarii. Next base: position 49,434 of record NZ_BMIF01000015.1, read on the forward strand.
CACGCATCGATGTGGTGCATATCGAGCAGTAGTGGGCTGTAGAGACCGCGGCGGAGCTTGTTGCCACCAGCCGATAGCGCGCCGAGTGTATTGCCATGATAGCTCTGCCATCTTCCGATGACGTGGCGGCGCTCCGGTTCACCCTTTTCAACGAAGTGCTGCCGCACAAACTTGATGGCAGCCTCTACAGCCTCAGATCCGCTCGATGTGAAGAAGACATGTGAGAACGGCTCACCAGCCTTTTCGACGAGCGACTGGGCGAGCCGCTCCGCGGGCTCGCTACTGAAGAACGAAGTGTGAGTATAGGACAAGCGAGACATCTGATCGGCAACCGCTTGGGCGACTGCCGGGTCGTTGTGCCCAAGAGCAGAAACTGCTGCTCCAGAACAGGCATCGAGATATTCTTTGCCTTCACTATCAATCAACCAGGCGCCACGGCCAGCCACAGCTACCGGCGCAGGCCGATTCATCTGTCTGTGCAGTACAAAGCTCACGAAATCCCCCAATTCCCTCTCTCGAAACCCATTACGCCACATAAAATCCGAATATGCAACAAATGAATCATTCATTCTTGTATGGAACATTCGTTTCATCCCGATCTCCCAGAAGCGCGCCGCGACCGTGAAACTCACTGGGTAAGCTCGTAGTCGGCGGCGGGATAATCGAGTTGATGGGATGGGATCGGCATACATTGGCTCCCCGATCGGGAAGCGGACTGCCGGTCCAGTTTGCTGCCCCAGCCTCACACGTGCCTTTCCGGTCGGGGCAAGCAGCAGGATATTGCGGCCGACGATCGTCTCTTGATCGAGAAAAATCTTCAGCAACGTTGTTTTACCTGTCCCGGCTAGACCGGAAATCTTCAACTGCTCGATGATATCAAGCGCAATAAACTTCTCGTGCTGAGCGGCTTGCTCATGCGCGTCTTCCTCCACAGGAACGCCGAACGTGCCATTGACCAAGCTCGACGCATCGATGCTGGTTGGGGCTGTGGCCTTGAGCCGTGCTGGACATGAGAGGCGATGAGGTCGCGGGACTGATCATAGCGACCAAGCTGAGCAAAGAGCTCGCCTTCTCAGTCGAGAAGAGTAATCACACCATCGATGGTGACAGTCCGGCAAAGGGGCTGTCGCGGCCGTTGATCAGGACGGATAAAGCTGGACGAGATCGTCCAAAGCCGGCGCGACACTAAGGCGACCAAGCGTTTGCTGACCCGGCTGATGAAGGAGCATGGCTCGGTGCCCAAACGCATTATCACCGACAAGCTGCCCTCATACGGAGCAGCGCGACGCCAGGCTATGCCGAGGGTTGAGCACCGGGCTCACAAGGGCCTCAACAACCAGCCTGAGGATTCGGATCTCCCACTGTGGGAACGGGAGAGAATGATGCAGGGCCTTCGGTCGGTAGGGGGCCTGCAGCGGTTCACCTCCGTCTTCTCAGCTTGTAGACATCTGTTAGTGCCACCCAAACACAAGTCTGCGCTCGCCACCCGCCCGCACCGTCTGCAAACCATGGCGAAATGGAAAGCCGCAGCGGGCGTGCTCGCCTGAAAACCAGCCAAGCCTGACATATTGCGGCCTCTTTAGGTTAACGTGACATCACCGTTCTCAGAGGCAATCAACACTTAGTCCACCGGTTGAAGCGCTCGGGCGCTGCGCAATGCATTTAGAGGCAACCTACACACTCCATTGCAAGCCCTTCGCAAAACTATCGTGGCCATGCTGCTCTATCGCAGCTTTGCGCGCCCTCCCACTCTGTTGCCCGCAGAACGTCTGCAAGCGCACCGCTCACATAAGCTTCCGCACCGGTGCGGTTGAGGTGGTCCGTGTCGTAGTAATTCTCATCGCCTTGCAGAAGACCCGTATGGTCGATCACGCAGATCCCCCTCGCTACCACGACCTGCCGGATCTGCTTCATTACGGCCTCGTGCGACTGCGGCAGCCGAGAAGTGTAGCGCGGCGGCGCCGGCATCAGAAGAATGGCAAATTCACTGCCCGCCTGCTGGGATGCATCCGCCATTTCTCCAAGCCGCTCTACATAACCTTCCATCAGTTCTACCGGAGCATCCGGAAAGAGGTAGGCGACGCGCTGGTCATCGATCCGATCATTGGCGCGATAGGTCCGGTCGAACTTGGTCAGCTCAGCCTCTGAGCGGTCCACACCCGGATTGAGGATCCGGTTCACCTTGTCGAAGCCCAACAAATAACCCGGCAGGTTCCGCCATGCGGCAGGCTCCGCGAGCATGGCCTCAATGATGGCGCCATCGAGCGGTGCGCGTGCGTAAAGATCGCTGTCATTCAGCCGCTCTTCATTCCACTGCCCGGATAGGAAGGCAAATGTATCGAGCGCGTAGACAATCGTGCGCGGATCGGTCTTGCGCAGCAATGCATCAAGCAACAAAGCATTGGGTACAACGCCGCCACCTTCAATGGCAAGAACCATGACATCTCGCCCAGAACGCTCCTTAAGCAACGTGTCAATTCCTTCAAAGCCGAGAGGCATGGCGTGTGAAGCGCCAAGAATGACGACGTCAGCTTCACCGGGCGCGGCCGTTGCGATCTGAAAGAACGGATTGCGTTCGCCTGTTGCGCGTACGCGCACCTCGGCGATTGCTAACAATGCAAGATAGAGTGCTAGGCCAATCAGGGTGAAGACCAGAGCAGTCTTCCAGAACGGCCGTGCTCTTTCGATTTCTGTCGCTGCCTCTGGCAATGCTGTATTGTAAGCCATCGCGTCGCCTCAGAATTGCATGTAGACGAATTCGGCTGCGCCCCAATGTCCGGTCACCACGAGCAGCGCCAGACCGGTATAGTAGACGGACCAACGCGCTGCACGCGGCCAGGCTGGCAACCAGGTCTCGACCGGACGGCGTTCCTGCAGCCATTCCACCAGGCAAAGCGCAACGATCAAGCAAAGCGAATACCAGAACGCAGGCGTGTAGTTGTACCCTGCAAGCAAGCTCGGCATCTGCGGCAGCGCACCCCAGATACGCTGGTATACGGCCAATGCCGTGGCAACATCCTCAGCCCGGAAGAACACCCACGTCACAAGGACCAGATGGAAGGTGAGCAGCACCGAAAGAACCGCAAAGAGACGCGCAGGCATCACCGCGGATATCTTCGTGATGACCGGACGGCACGAAAGCCAGACAACCTGCCACAGGCCGTTGAGGAGACCCCAGATCAGGAAGGTCAGGGCCGCGCCATGCCAAAGGCCGCTGAGCCCGAAGACGATCATCAGGTTCAGATACTGCCGCAGCTTGCCCGCGCGGCTTCCGCCAAGCGGGATGTAGAGATAGTCGCGGAACCAGCGTGATAGCGAAATATGCCAGCGCGACGACCAGAACTCTCCGACATTTCGCGACATGTAGGGACGCAGGAAGTTTGCCCTGAACTGGAAGCCGAGAATGGCCGCCATGCCGATCGCCATGTCGGAATAGCCGGAGAAGTCGCAGTAGATCTGAAAGGCGTAGAAATAGACGGCGATCAGAACTGTAACCGCCGATTGGAATGCCGGCATCGAAAAGCCGGCATCGACGAAGCTGACCAGCCCGTCGGCAATGACCACCTTCTTGATCAGCCCCCAGAGCAGGAACTGCAGCCCGAGCACCACCCGCGCTTCGGAAAACGTACCCCCCGCCTTGAGTTGCGGCAGCAGATCCGGCGCCCGCTCTATCGGTCCGGCGATCAGCTTGGGAAAGAACGCAACGAAAAGCGCCAGATGGCCGAGATGCCGCTCCGCCTTCTGCGTTCCGCGCCAGACATCCACGATATAGCTTATGCAGGAGAACACATAGAAGGACAGACCAACAGGCAGCAGCCACTCCATGCGTGGAAGCGCGAACGCTTCATTGGCGGCTACCACGGGGCGCAGCAACGGCTCGGCCGTTTCCAGCAGGAAGTCGGCATATTTGAACAGGATCAGCACCGCGAGTTGCGCAACGACGCCAAGCACCAGCCAGATCCTGCGGCGCTCTCGCTCGAGGGCTAACCCGACACCCCATGCCACCAGGGTCGTATAGGCAAGCAGCAGCAGGTAGAGCGGGTTGAAGGTCGAGTAGAGCCACACGCTGGCCAAAAGCAACATCCACCAGCGGTGGCGCTGCGGCAGCATGTAGTGAACCAGCGTGATCGCGCCGAAGAGCGCAAGGAAGTTCAGCGAATTGGGCAGCATGTTCCCGCCAATGTGTCAGCTCTCTTCAAGTTGCCGGAACGGGATCGGACCGTCCCGGCGTCCCCACGTCAGTAAGAGGTCCACGTCTCCAGCAGCGCCGGCGGCAGGTCCGGCGGCGGCAGGTCGCCGTTGAAATTCTCCGCCAGGTAGAGACGAAGGTTCTCGATCTGCTCGGGTGGAACCTGCGTTACGCGCCCGTTTTCCACATGCCGTGTCAGTAAGCCGCGCCATCCATTCTCGTCGAAGGACTGCATGACGATGGGCACGAAGGTGTGGCATGTGGTGCAGTCGTTCAGGAGCACCTGGCGCGCGGCAAGGCAGTTGTCCTGCGAGACCGTCTCGCCTGAGCAGCGGAACACCTCGTCAAGGTCAAGCTGCTGGGCGCTTGCTCCAGTTGCCGTGGAGCCGGCCCCGAGGGCCAGCCCCAGAAGCACGGGAGGGAGCATTCGCAAGCGTATCATCCTCGCCTCCTACGCTGGTTGATTGGTGCTGAGCGCTTCAAGAGCAGGCGGGAGTGACGGAACAGGTTCCGTCTCGTTGTAGTGGGAGCGCAGGAAATCACCCAGCATCTTGAACTCGTCCTCGGACATATGCAGCACCCTCTCGCGATGTGCCGTCAGAAGCGAGTTCCAGGCGTCCTCGGACTTCTGCGCCTTCACGATGGGAACGAAGGTGTGGCACGAAGTGCAGTTGTTCAGCAGGATATTGCGCGATTCGACGCATTCTTCCGGCGTCTGTATGCCGAGCGGCCCGTCGGCGGCGCAATTGAATACTTCTTCGATATTCAGGTCCTGTGCAGCGGCGGGCTGGCTCACCGCGAAAGGAATGAGCGCGGCGACAAGGATGGCGAGTTTGCTTCTCATTCGGCAACCTCGCTTGTCGTCTTCGTTGAGAGGAACGCATGAAGATCGAACACCGGAACCACCAGTTCCCTTACGGCTAGGCGGTCGGGGAAACCGGTTGCGACGAGCGTGCGGATGGCGCTTTCGACATCCGGCTGGAAGGCTTGCGTCTCGCAGGAGTCGCAGAGAAAGACCGGCACGTTTTCGATAATCTTGAGTTCAGCGCCGAGCCACATGGGCAGTTGGCTCACATCAGCGCGCATGGCTTGCCCGCAACTGGGGCAATTATGTTGTCCGCTGTCTTTGAATTCTCGTGTCATTATGTTCATTCGATTTCTGGATAGCTGGAGCACGGCGATGTGCGGGAAGGTGGAGTGGGACGCGCGGATTCCCCCGCGTCCCGGGGTTGCCTGATAGGGTCAGGCAACCATGTGCTTTGCAGCCTCGACGATCTTGGGCGCATCGGGCGTCATCCACGCGATCATCTCGCGCGCACCGGGGGGCGGTGCGTCCGGGAAGGTTGACCGGGCGAATTTTGCCCCAGGCACCGCGATCGCCACGCGGGCGATAATCTCTGCGGCCGTACCCAGCGTCTCGTGGCCGTGATCGACAACGAGCAGCCTGTTGGTCTTGCGCACAGACTCGATGATCGGGTCGATCGGCATCGGCTTGACGGTACGCGGATCGATCACTTCGGCGCTGATGCCGGCCTCTTCAAGGCCTGGAAGAGCGCGTTTGATCTCAACTGCTGCGGGTCCATAACCGACGATGGTAAGGTCGGTCCCTTCCTGCCGGATCGCTGCCTCGCCGATCGGAACGACGTAGTTGTCGTCCGGAACATCGGTCGGATTGCCGTCGATTGCCGGATAGTGGAAGATGATGACGGGATCGTTCTCCTGCAGCGCCGCAGCGAGTAGCCCCTTCGCATCATACGGGTTGGAAGGCACCACCACCTTGATCCCCGGAATGGAGGCATAGAGCGCCTCCTGTCCGGCATCAGCGTGCTGGCCCGCCATGCCGGGGTTGCGCCCGGCCGCATCCTGCCAGATCACCAGCGGCATGTTGACCTGACCGCCGGTCATGTGGCGCAGTTTGCCGACCTGGTTGAACACCAGTTCGAAGCACCGCGTCACGCACATGGAAGGCACGCGCGCAATCGCACGGACGCCGGTCATTGCAATGCCGGCAGCACCGCCCACATGCCATTCCTCATCAATCGGGCCCCAATCGGGAATTCGCAGATCGCCGAATTCCTTGTAGAGATCGATCACGTTACCCAGTGGACCCGCCGCGACAGGACGCTGATACTCATAGAGCATCGTCATGTGCGGATCATTGCGCATGCCGTGCTGAAGGGCTTCGAGCATCGCGAAGTTGCTTGGCTTGTTTACCATCTCACATTCTCCCTAAAGCTCTGGTCACACGATGAACTGCGACGGGGACACGGACGAGCCGGCAAAGACGTGCTGTAGTCCTGCCTGTGCGTCTGGCGCCGCGGAGTTGCGTGCAAACTCGATCGATTCCGTTACTTCCTTGCGGACTTCCGCTTCGATCTCGTCGGCTTTTTCCTCTGTGAGAATGCTGTTCGCGACCAGCTGGCGGCGCAGCTTCGGGATCGGATCCTCGGCAATCCATGCCCTTACCTCGGCGTCGGAGCGATAGGGCAGACCGAAGGCACCCATCACCCCTGGCTTTGCGCCCGCCAGACCGGAATGGTCGTAGTAGCGGTAGGTCTTGGCTTCGATCAGTGTCGGCAGGCTTTCATTACGGGCGCGCTCCACGGCACGCTTGGCGACCGCATAGACTGCCATCACGTCCATGCCGTTGACCGACTCGTGTGCAATGTCCAGGCCAGCGCCAAACTGATGCAGGTTGATCAGACTGTTGGTGCGCTGCTGCGGCATCGACATCTGGTAGCCGTTATTTTCGACAACGGCGATCATGGGCAGCTTGTAGAGCGCTGCGTTGCGCAGGCCCGAATAGTACCAGCCGTTATTGACCGATCCGTCACCGCCGAACGCGACCGCAACCTGTTTGGTGCCGCGCACCTTGGCCGAATAGGCTGCCCCGGCTGCAAAGAGATACTGTGGTCCAATAATGCCATTCATGCCCAGGATGCCCTTGGACACGTCGGTGATGTGCATCGAGCCGCCGAAGCCCTTGTTATAGCCCGAATCCTTGAAGAACAGTTCGGCAGACATCTTGGACAGGTCGCCGCCCTTCGCAATCAGGTGACTGTGTCCGCGGTGGTTCGAGGCGATGTAGTCGTCCTCGTTGAGCGCAGCCATAACACCGGCTGAGCATGCTTCCTCGCCGATGGAGATGTGAAAAGCGCCGTAAAGACCGTCTTTGCCGGCGAGGAAAGCCTCCTTCATTTCCTCTTCCCACCAGCGTGACCGCAGCATCGTGCGGTACATCCACAGGGCGCGTTCGTCGGGCACACCTTCCAGGCCGATTGTCCAGCCGTTACCCGCCATGGCAACCCGTGCGGAACTGACCACTGCAGTAGCGGTAGCGGCTACGCCGGCAAACTGCAGGAAACTGCGCCTGCTCACTCCCTTTTTCTCGGGACCGGTTTCATTGAATTCTGGCATTACTTCCCTCCTAGAAGACACCATTATCATTCACATGAGGGACCCCTCATGCGTCCGGTCGGATGCATCGTGCTGTTGAACAAGCATGCGTGCTGAAGAGCTGGCGCATACCAGCCTTCGCGGCGACGTCTCCTCTCGCGCCCAATGCTTCCTCCCAATCCAGCCCGCAAGCGCGCTGGCAGAACACCTAAAAGCCCTGATTTGTCGGGCTTTTCCTCCGGTGCAAGGGCTCTCTCACCTGCCCTTACCAAGGATGTTAAGTCCGAAGTTAAGTTTTAGATATGTTGCAAGATGCCAAAAATTTGCTTTGATACGTCATCTGTGACGAGGGAGGAGTTCATTGGCCACGTCCCGGTTAGAGGAACTGCTGCTACCTGACGGAAGTCTGCGAATAATGATCGCGACTTTGGAGAGGGAGGGCTTTGATCCTCTTCCGGCGATCCAGGCTGCAGGCGTTGATCCTCATTCCCAAACCCTGCATCGTCGGATCGCGCCGAAACAGGAGCGTGCTTTTCAAAGAGCCTTCATCCGCATCACCGGCTATCGACCGGATCTTTGGCTGCGCATGGGCAAGGATTATTCATTGGCCACATTCGGCCAGTTTGCGCTGATCCTGATGACGGCGCCCACGCTGCGAGCGCTATTGTGCAGCCCATATCTGGAACGGCTTGGGTTCCATGGCTTGCGTGTGCTGCCGATTATCATCAACAACAGGCTTATTGGCGTCCAGTTTGACGTGTCGGGTGTTGAGCCAGACCTGTGCGAATTTGCTGTCCTGGTCTCCGTCGGGTGCATCCTGCGCCTTTATCCTGAATTGGCGAATGAAGATTTCAAGTTCAACTTGATCTGCCTCCCGAACGACGATCCGGAAGGCAAGCTGCGTGCGACTACCGGTGTTCCGATCAGCCTCAATGCCAGCAGCACTATGGTTCTGTGGCCGGAAGAACAAAGTGAATGGCCCTTGCGAAATGCCAATCCCGTTCTGTTCCATGGCTATACCAACGCGCTAAGCTCCATGATCAGCAATCCGCGTACCAACGGCGACTTCAAGCTTCGCGTCAACGAAGCGATCTCGCGCAATCTTCACGAGCCTACCCTTCTGGAAATCGTCGCAGCTTCGATGAGGATGTCGCCGCGAACGCTTCAGCGTAAGCTCTCCCAGGCGGGCTTGAAATTTCGCGAGCTGGTCGACGAGAGGCGGCGCGAGGCCGCCATTCGATGCCTGGCAGCCAACGACATACCGCTGATGGAGATCGGTTGGTCGTTGGGCTACGCCGATCTATCGAGCTTTACCCACGCGTTCCAGCGTTGGACGGGAAGCACTCCAAGCCATTTCCGACGGCAGTTGCGGGCATTCAACCCCCAAGCTAGCAAAGTAGAAGCTGGTTTGAACGGAAGCTCCCCGATGACAAACGGCCATCGAGACGGGCAAGCGGACGCATCACCCGCTTCGCAATGAGACTCTGCTGGAGGGGGGATGTCACGGTAACCTATGGTCAGAGGGTTCTGCCCTAAGAGCTGTGGCATGACACAACTCATCAGCTACAAGCGCCACCGATTTCCGCCCCAGATCATTGCCCATGCAGTTTGGTTGTACTTCCGATTTCCACTGAGCCTCCGACTTGTCGAGGAGATGCTGCTCGAGCGTGGAATCGTGGTCTCGTACGAGACGATCCGGCGCTGGGGTAAAAAGTTTGGACCGGCCTATGCCCGGCGGCTCCGCCGCAAGCAGCGAAGTCCTCATGACGTCTGGCATCTGGATGAAGTGGTTATCAGCATCGCTGGCAAGAAGCACTGGTTGTGGCGTGCCGTTGATCAGGACGGATACGTGCTTGACGAGATCGTCCAGAGCCGACGCGACACCAAGGCGGCCAAGCGTTTGCTGACCCGACTGATGAAGAAGCAAGGCTCCGTGCCCAAACGCATTATCACCGATAAGCTGTCCTCATACGGAGCAGCCCGACGCCAAGTCATGCCGACGGTCGAGCATCGGTCCCACAAGGGCCTCAACAACAGGGCTGAGAATTCCCACCGCCCACTGAGAAAACGGGAGAGAATGATGCAGGGCTTTCGGTCGGTGGGAAGCCTGCAGCGGTTCACCTCCGTTTTCTCGGCTGTTAGAAATCTGTTCGTGCCACCCAACTCACACAAGTCCGCCCGCGCCACCCACCTTCACCGTCTGCAAACCATGGCGGAATGGAAAGCCGCAGCGGGCGTGCTCGCCTGAAAGCCTGCCACGCAAACCCTACTGCGGCCTCTTCTGGCTAACGTGACATCCCCGTCCAGTCCCCAGATATCCTGCAAAGGTATGGATGGAAAAGGCTCGACCCATTTTATCCTGCGGAATCCCGCGCGCGAGTAGCGCGTAGTTGGCGGGGTGGTAAACACCATTGGCAATACCGGCAAGCGCCATGGCAACGACAAGCATGCCGAACGCTGGGTGAACCGCAAGTATTAGGAAACTGCCACTGCCTAGAGCCAACCCCAACATCAATAAACGCATGGCTCCATATCGATCTACAGCATAACCCAGAGGTGCTTGCACTACAGCCGATGCAATATTGAATACGCCTATTGCCATGCCGAGATCGACATAGCTGATTCCCATAACTGCCGGCAGCAGCGGCAAAAGTGCCGGGATTGTCATGATGTGGAAATGGCTGACCAGATGGGCACTGGAAATCTGTGCCAGAAGTCCCCGTCGTGCAACTGTCATGTCAGCTTTTGACGTTTCTGGCTCCGCGATCGCATTCATCTGGTCTCAATGCAGCACTCTATCCAACTAAGCTACGGGTGCATTGCTTTGAAGCATTGAGCCTCAGGCTGCGCCGCACTTCATAACCGAACGCCGCCAAGGGTTCAATGCGGAAAGCGGGATTTCTCCAGCGGCAGAAATCACAGGTGCGAATCCTGTCGGTGCGCATGGGGAAGTTTGGTGGGAAGTGGCATGGTATGGTGGCGATGTGCGCGAGTGATACGCCGACGTAGCGCGCGATAACTTATTCAAAATTGACGAGCTTCTGCCTCAGTCCCCTCATTCACCCAGACGTGGCGTAGCCAATCGCAAACGTGGGATATTGAAGATGGCCTCTCGGTTCTAAGTGCCTGCCCCACGAGCAGAAGAAATCTGCACAAAGGCATTAATCCCGGTCGCAATTAGCGACATCGACGTGGCGTTCATGAGCTGCTCGCCCGCCGATCCCATCGGTCGTCAGCGAAAACATCGTACATGGCCATGGATTGACACTGGCGCGAATGCGGATAGATTGCGCCCGATCAAGGTTCTTCCACGCCGGTTCTGCCGGAGTGGAAGCTAAGAGGGAATCCGGTGAGAAACCGGAGCTGACCCGCAACTGTAAGCGGCGAGTTTCTACGCCATCGACGTCACTGGCATCTATGCCGGGAAGACAGGCGAAGCAGCGACGACCCGTGAGCCAGGAGACCTGCCTGACTGCATAGAGTTCCGTGGTCGGGGTATGCCACAGGAGCGCGTGTCTGCGCGGCCGCCTTCTGCACATCTGCGCGACCCGTCTTCCAATTCCCGACCGCATCAGGTTGGAGGTTTCTTTTGGAAGACATTGTTTCGGACTCCATTCCAGTTTCAGATGCGACTGCAACCGGGCGCGCCGTGATGCTCGTCGCCAAGTCCGCGTTTTCAGCCGCACCCCATGCCGAAATGCGCCGTATCGCCGAGATGGCGGAGAGGCTGCCCGGCGTCGCCATTGCCGTGGCCTGTTATTCCGAGCAGGGCCAGCCCTCCTTGCGCGATGCGCTCCTGTCGCTGCGCGATGGTTCGCATGAAGCGATCCTTGTCGTCCCCCTGGTGCTTCCGCTGGAGCCAAGTTTCCTCAATTGGATCACGCGCTCGCTGAAACGCTGGCAATCCAAATATCCGGGCGGATGGCCGCCGATCCGCATCGCTCGCGATATCGCACGGAGCATTCATTTCGAAGCGGCGCTGGGAGCGCTGATCGACGGTGCAGCAGAAGAGCCGGCAATCCTCGCAGATGAAAATGCGAAGCTTGAAGGCTCGCTGGTTCCGCCACAGAAGCGGCGCGTGCTGGTCTGCGAGGGAGGGGCCTGCAATGCGGCAGGCGCCGACGCCCTTTGGGGACACCTGCGCAACCTTCAGGTCGACCGCAAGCTGCGCGTAACAGGTGACGGGACCATGACGGCGAAGGCCACATGCCTCGGCCCCTGCAATCTCGCGCCGGTTTTTCAGGTCTTTCCGGAAGGCACCTATTACGGCGGTGTCACGGAAGAAGCCATCGACCGCATCGTCGAGGAACACCTGCTCGGCGGTCACATCGTCCAGGAATTCGCCTACGAACCCACGGGCCGTAAGCAGCGCTTGCGTCCGACGCAGAACCATCCATCAACAGGAGAGTGAAATGAACTATTTCTCGCGGACGGCGCTTGCCGCGCTGGTAACCGCATGGCCGACATTTGCCGTGCCAGCCTTTGCGCAGGAAGCCGCGTCGGTGGAAGAGCAGGTGCTGCGGCTTGTCACCGTCAACATGCCGCGCTCGCTCGATCCGATCAATATCGATGCCCAGCGCATCATTAATAACGGCTATGCGGAACCGCTCGTATATGCCAGCCTCGACGGCGCAAACCTCATTCCGGCGCTTGCGAAAAGCTGGGAACTCGTGGAACCGACGCTCTGGCGGATCGAATTGCAGCCGAGCGCGACGTTTTGGAGCGGCGCGCCGGTGGATGCGGCCGCCGTGCAGGCTTCGTTCGAGCGGCATCAGGAGAAGAACGCCCGTGCAGCCTCCATCTTGCGGGGCGCAACCTTCAAGGCCGTCGGGCTTACAACGCTCGAAATCCGTACCGAAAAGCCCGATCCCGCCTTCCTGTTCAAGACGGTGACGATCGCCATCCACAATGCCGCGCGCGCCGATGAAATCGGTGACCGCTATGCGATGGAGGCCGACCTTTCCGGCTATTTCAAGCCGACGGAATTCATTCCCGGCGAGCTTGTGGTGGCTGAACCATTCGAAGGTTACTGGGGCGAGCAGCCCAAGCTGCAACGTCTCGAAGCGCGCTTCGTGGTCGATCCGCAGACGCGCTATCTCGCCATGCAGTCCGGCGAGGCCGACATGGACGCCAACGTCCAGTTCGAGCAGCGCCGTGCCTATATCCGCAGCAAGGATTACACCTTCCCTGAAGTCAACAAGACCAACTGGAACATCTGGATGAACTATCGCCATCCGCTGCTTCAGGATGTGAAGCTGCGGGAAGCGTTGAGCCTCGGCACCGACCGCAACGAGATCGTCGATGGCGTGATGGCTCCCTTCGCGGTGCATTCGACCGGCCATTTTCCGGCTGGCCTGCCCTATGCCATCGAGGAAAGCCAGGTGACGGACCCGGAACGCGCGAAGGCGCTGCTGGATGAACTCGGCTGGAAGCCGGGCGCGGACGGCATCCGCGAACGCGACGGCAAGAAGCTGGAATTCACCGTGCTGACCTATGGCTGGTGGCAGACCGTGGCGATCGCGCTGGAAGCGCAATGGCGCAAGATCGGCGTTGCCACCACGCTGCGTGTGGTGGAGCCGACCGCCTCGAACCAGATCATGCTCGATGGCGATTTCGATATCGCCACCTACTGTTCCTGCGGTACCCCGACCGGTGACCTGAGTGGCCAGCTCACCAGCTTCTACCATTCGGAGGCGGTGCAGAACTGGCAGCGTTATGCAAATCCGGACGTGGATGCGCTGATCGAGAAGCTGAGCACCGAAGCTGATACCGAGACGCGCTTTGCGCTGGCCAAGGAGATCCAGCAGAAGGTCATGGCCGATTACGCTCTGATCTATGTTGGAAACACGGAACTCATCGGTATCGCGCATGCCGCACGGATTGCGGGAGTGAATCCCGAGCGGGCGCGCGATATCACGCCTTCCATGTATATCGCGGCGGAGTAAGACGTGCTCGCCTATGCACTTAGACGCGCATTTGCGGGGCTTTCGGTCTTGCTCGGGATAACCGTGGTCGTCTTTTTGATACTGCGGTTTATCCCGGGCGACCCGGCCACGGCAGTGTTGCTCACCATGGTTGAACCCGGCCTCGATTCGGCGCAGATCACGCAGCGCGACATCGCTGACGTGCGCGACCAGATGGGCCTGAACGACCCGCTGCCGCAGCAATACGCGACGTGGCTGGGGCGAGTCTTGACGGGAAATCTCGGAACCTCGCTGCGCAGTCGCCAGCCCATAGCCGATGAGCTGGCGACTCGCATTCCGGCCACGCTGAAACTTGGCGGTGCCGCACTTCTGGTGATGTTCCTCATCGCCATTCCAAGCGGAATTCTCGGCGGGCTTTATGCGGGACGCAGCACGGATCATGTGAGCCGGGTGCTGAGCCTCGTCGGTGAATCGATGCCGAGCTTCTTTCTCGGTGTCCTTCTCATCTATCTTTTCGCGATCAAGCTGGGCTGGCTCCCGGCGATGGGCGGCCGGCGACCCGAGAGCATCATCCTGCCGGCAATCACCCTCGGCGTCGGTATCGCGGCAGCAACCTCGCGGCTCTTGCGCGCCAGCCTGTTGGATACGCTGTCGCAACCCTATATGCTGATGGCGGAAGCCAAGGGAATGAAGCGCAGCACGCTGCTGTTCCGCTATGCTCTGCGGCCTGCACTGATCCCGGTCCTCACCTCAGCCTCGCTGGTTGCCGGTGGGCTTCTGGGCGGTGCGGCTGTGGTGGAGACGGTCTTCGCCTGGCCGGGCGTCGGGCGCTATATGATCGAAGCCATCAGTGGCCGTGACTATCCGGTGATCCAGGGCTTTACCCTCCTGATGGCCATGCTGTTCGTCATCATCAATTTCGTGGTGGACATCCTCTACCGTTTCCTGGACCCGCGGGTCCGTGTCGAGGAGCGCGGCAATGTCTGATCGTGTTCTGCGCCGCTTCAGCGGCAGCCTGCGGCGTGATCCGGTGGGCATCCTTCTGCTCGCCATCGTTATCATCATCGCTGCGGCGGTGATGGCGGCTCCGCTCATATCGTCATTGAGCCCCGTTGCAACGGACTTCAAGCAGGTCCTGTTGCCGCCCAATGCGGTGAACTGGCTTGGCACCGACGATTTCGGACGCGACGTCTTCATCCGGCTTCTCTATGGCGGGCGGACCTCGCTGATGGTTGCGGCCATCGCCGTGGTGATCGTCATGTCGATCGGCGTCACCGTGGGCGTGGTGGCGGGCTATTTCGGCGGTGTCGTCGACCTCGTGGTGACCAAGGTCATCGACGTGCTTCTGGCATTTCCCCGTCTGGTGCTGGCAATTGCCGTCGCGGCGCTGATGGGCGGCGGCATGGTACCGTTGGTCATCGCCATCTCGGTCGTCGCCTGGCCAGCCTATGCCCGCATCATTCGCGGTTTCACGTTGCAGGTCTCGCAGGAAGGCTATGTCTCGGCCGCCCGGTGCCTCGGCACGCCGACCTGGCGGATATTGACCGGTCATATAGCGCTTAACCTCATCGGGCCGATCCTTGTGCTTGCCATGCTCGATATCGGCAATCTGATCCTCGCCGTGTCCGCGCTCTCCTTCCTCGGGCTGGGGGTCCCGCCGCCTGCGCCCGAGTGGGGCGCGATGCTGAACGAAGGACGCGGCAGCATGGAAATCGCGCCCTGGCTGGTGCTGGCACCGGGGCTGGCGATCTTCGTCGTGGTGCTGGCCGCCAACTACTTCGGCGACATCGTGCGTGACAGCGTCGAGGGGCGTCCGGTGCATGGTCCGCGCAACTGGCTGCGATTACCATCGCGAAAAAGGTATAAATCAGTTGCTGTTGCCTCGGGCAATAGCGCCGCAAGTCCGGCGTCTGCGCTCGACCTGCAAGGTCTCTGCATCGAGGTGACCGACCGTCGCTCGCCCTTTTTTGGCAAGCGCATCCTGAACGATGTCAGTCTCAATGTGGGCCGTGGAGAGAGCGTGGGGCTGATCGGCGAAAGCGGCTCGGGCAAAAGCACGCTTGCAGCGCTGGCGCTTGGCCTGACGCGGCCGCCGCTTGCCTTGACGGCAGGCCGTGCACGCCTGTTCGGCCAGGACGCCGCACAATGGTCGTGGGACGACTGGCAGCAGGTGCGCGGCCGCACGGTTTCGCTGGTCAACCAGGATCCGCTGTCGGCGCTCAATCCCGTCTTGCGCGTGGGCGATCAGATACGCGAGGTCATGCTGACCCATCTCGATATGCCGCGCGCTGCGGTGGAGGACCGGCTTCGCGAGGTGCTGGACGAGGTTCATCTGCCCGAACGCGTCATCCGCCAGTTTCCGCACGAACTCAGCGGCGGCATGCGGCAGCGCGCGGTCATCGCCATGGCGATCGTCAACAAGCCGGCACTGCTGATCGCCGACGAGCCGACCACGGCACTCGATGTCTCGACCCAGATCCGCATCCTCGATTTGTTGCGCGATCTTCAGGATCGCTATGGGTTGGCGCTGCTGTTCGTCTCCCATGACCTGCGGGTCGTTGCCCGGGTCGCGGACCGGGTCGTCATCATGCGTAGCGGGGAGGTTGTCGAAAGCGGGCCGACCGCGAAGGTCTTTACCGCGGCTACGCATCCTTACACGCGCGAGCTTGTGACTGCGATGCCGGGACGGCGGCTGCAAACCGTAAAGGCTGCTTGATATGCTGTCAGTGGAAGGCCTCTCAAAGCACTACAAGGACCATCAGGTTCTCACCGACGTTTCGTTCGGCGTCGGCAAGAGCGAAATCGTCGGTCTCGTCGGCCAGTCCGGTTCGGGCAAGAGCACGATCGCCAAATGCCTGCTCGGGCTGGAGCGCCCGGGCGGCGGTCGCATGCTGTGGCACGGCCACTCCTTGGGCGAGCGGGCAGTGCGGCGGCGCGCACGCCACGACATGCAGGCGGTTTTTCAGGACCCACGCTCAAGCCTCAATCCGCGCTGGACGATCCGCCAATTGTTATCTGAGCCGCTGGACAACTGGTTCCCGCGGGAAGGTGCAGCCGAGCGCCGGAAACGTCTCGTTCGGCTGCTCGATCGCGTCGCGTTGACGGCGGAGTTGCTCGACCGCCACCCCTATGAACTCAGCACCGGCCAGTGCCAGCGCGTCTGCATCGCCCGCGCGCTTGCGCCGGAGCCTGAACTTCTCGTTCTGGACGAACCGCTCTCGGCGCTCGACGTGTCGGTTCAGGCAAGGTTGATCGAACTGCTGCTCGATCTCCACCGCACGTCCGGCATCAGCTATCTCTTGATCACGCATGATTTCGCCGTCGTGTCGGATATCTGCCAGCGGATCGTGGTATTGGATCAAGGGCGTGTGGTCGAGGAAGGCGTGGTCGAGACGGTTCTCACATCGCCGTCGCACGCCTATACGCTGGCCCTGTTGCGCGACGTTCTGCCGATGCCGTTTGGCGTGTGATGAGAGCATTTCATAGTCAAATGGAATCATTTGACGGCCATGAAAATGCGTTAAAACAAAAGGTTAGAGCATTGGACTGAAAAGTGTAAGCGGTTTTCGGATTATTCCGATGCTCATTCAAAGGTGTTAGGGCATCCTTTGTGCCTCCGGGACGCGCGGCGCTCTATGGCGGCGCAGCAGGTAGATATCCATGATCCAGCCGTGGCGCGCGCGGGCTTGCTGACGCTTGGTGACAATCGCGCTCGTCATACGGTCGAGGGGTCCGGCGAGGGTGATTTCATTCTCCATGCCGAGATAAGCACCCCACCAGATGTCATAATGGGTGGCGTCCTTCAGCGTCGTGAAACTGCACTCGCCATCCAGCATGACGAGAGCCGTGTCGACCCCGACGGGAAAGCCGCCCTCGCGCAGGCGCCGGCCCGTCGTGACCACGAAGGGCGCGCCTATGTCATTGAGTGGAATGGCGTGACTCGCGGCCAGCGCCTGCACGCTTGTGATGCCGGGAATTACCTTGGTCTCGAACGGGAAATCGAACTTCGCCGCGGCGTTGTCGAGGATGCGCAGCGTGCTGTCGTAAAGTGCGGGATCGCCCCAGACGAGAAGGCCGATGACGGCATCTTCGCCTTCGTTCGACAGAAGATTGCAGTAGATATCGGCGATTCCCTCGTGCCAGTCGGTGACCCGCTTGCCATAGGTCGGCTCATGCGGATCGCGTGCCGGTAGATCGAACTCGACCAGCCGTGTCGCAGAATTGCTGATGAAGCGTCGGCAGATCTCACGGCGAAGCTCGGCCAGATCCGCCTTGCTTTCGCCTTTACGCGGAATGAACACAGCATCGAGCCGGTTTAACGCATCGATCGCCTGCACGGTCATGTGCTGTGGGTTGCCGGTTCCGATCCCGATAACGACGACGCGGCGCATGGCTCAACCCTCCGCGATACCGGCTTCGGTGAAGGTTGCCATGCCGGAATGGCAGGCAATGGCGCCGCGCAGGATATCGACGGCAAGGCATGCACCGGAAGCTTCGCCGAGCCGCATGCCGAGATCGAGCAGCGGGCGTTGGCCGAGACAATCCACCAGCTTGCGATGACCGGCTTCCGCCGAGACGTGACCTGTCATTGCATGCGCGAGGCCACCTTGTGCAAGACGCGCAAGCACGGCTGCGGCGGCAGTGCACACGAAGCCATCGAGCATCAGGGGTATTCGCCTTTTGCGGGAGGCGAGCGCCGCGCCGAACATGGCGGCGAGCTCTCGTCCGCCGACACGTCGCAACGCTTCAAGCGGATCGGCAAGCGCCTTGGCATGATGCGCAAGCGCTCTATCGACCACTTCCACCTTGCGGGAAAAACCGGCATCGTCCACGCCGGTCCCGCGTCCCACCCAGTCACGCGCGGTGCCGCCGAAGAGTGCAGCCGCCAGCGCAGCCGCGGCGGTCGTGTTGCCGATGCCCATTTCTCCCAGGCAGACAAGGTCCGCCTCGTCCTGCACTGAATTGATGCCGGCATTGACCGCTTCGAGAAGTTCATCCGCCGTCATGGCGGGAGCTTGGGTGAAGTCAGCCGTCGGTTTTTCGATCTCGAGCGATTTGACCACCAGCTTCGCGCCGGTCTGCCGGGCGAGCTGGTTGATCGCCGCTCCACCTCGCGCGAAGTTCTGCACCATCTGCGCTGTGACTTCAGCCGGGAACGCCGAGACACCTTGCGCCGTCACGCCGTGCGAGCCTGCGAAGACCAGCACATGAACCCTGTCCAGCCTCGGTATGGCGCGGCCTTGCCAGCGTGCCAGCCAGATAGCGATTTCCTCCAGTCGCCCAAGACTACCCAGCGGTTTCGTCAAGATACTCTGGCGGGCGGCAGCGGCGGTTGCGCTGGTGTCGTTGCCTTCCGGTAGAACAAGGCAGGCCATGCGCAACTCATCAATCGTGCGGAAGGTCATGGTTACTTGCTCCATCATGCGAGGAAAATGCAGGCGATAAAAAGAATGACAATTTCTCCGCCTTGTTCGAGCGTGCCGAGGACATCGCCCGTATGCCCGCCGATCTGCCGCAGGCAGAGCGCGCGCAAGGCCATGAACCAGATTGCCAGACAGGCCATTGCAGTAATGGCGGCACTCGGTCCGAGCACAAGAAGGGAAACAAGCCCGATGCCGAGCGATAGGAGGGCGGGCCATGCCTTCGCATCTCCCAGCTTGGCGGAGAGCCCGGTGGTGCGGGCAGCGGGAACGACATGCATGAAAAGGGCCATCGGCGCGCGCGCAGCCATATGCGCGGCGAGAATGGCGAGGATGGCGGATGATATCGACACTGTCGCCAATGCCGTGATCGCAGCCCAACGCGCCAGCAGCGAGAGGGTGAGGCCGCACATTCCGAACGTTCCGATGCGGCTGTCGCGCATGATTTCCAGCTTGCGTTCGGCCGTGTTGCCGCCGCCGAACCCATCGCAGACATCGCCCAGGCCATCCTCGTGAAAACAGCCCGTCGCCAGCAGCATCGAGGCGAGCGATAGGGCAGCGGCAAGTTCAGCGGGCGGGCCGGCCAGATGGCCGAACCACAAGAACGTTCCGCCGATGCCACCTGCCACGAGGCCTGCCAGCGGTGCGGCCCATTGCGCGGCGGCGAAGTCGTCCGGCAGCGGTACGGCGCGGGGTATTGGCACGCGCGTATAGAACCCGATGCAGGCGACGAGGTCGGCAAGCCAGCGCTGATGAAGGACGCCGTTCAACCGTCAGGCCTTCGCAATGGCGTGAAAGAACGTGCCGGTGACGAGCCCGCGCCTTGCACCGGACGGTCCGAGCGCATCGCCTTGCCCGTCGAACAGTTCGGCCAGCGGCTGGTCGGTTCCGGTCGAGATGACGCGCGAATAATGGAACTCGTGGCCGCGCACCGTCTCGCCTGCGCGCCCGATGGGGCTATCGGCAAGCAGCCTTGCCTGCCGATAGCCGAGATTGATGCGTCGCCTGGCATAGCTGGTGGCATGGCTAAGCAAGCCCGTCATGCGATGCGCTGTACCCTCGGCATCTTCCAGCGTTTCGCCGAGAACCATGAACCCGCCGCACTCGCCATGGACCGGCCTGGACGCGGCGAAGCGCGCAAGTCCGTCGCGGAAATGGTCAGCGGCGGCGATACGCCCGGCATGGAGCTCGGGATATCCTCCCGGCAGCCAGCACGCATCGCAACCGGCGTCTGGCGCCTCATCGGCGAGCGGCGAGAACGGGATCAGCGCGCAGCCAGCCTCGCGCCAGTGCTGCTCCACATGCGGATAGACGAAGGAAAATGCTGCATCACGTGCAATCGCAATGCGTTGGCCTGGCGGCGGCAGTGCGGAAGCGGCACCATCTCCGGTCTCAGCGGCCAACGGCCGAGCCATTTCGGCAACCGCATCGAGGTCGATGGCACGTTCCATCGTGTCTGCAAGGCGTTCGATAAAGGCTTCGAGCGCTTCGTGCTCGCTTGCCTGAACAAGGCCCAGATGACGCTCGGGAAGCGCCATGTCGGGATTGCGGTAGACTGCGCCCATCACCGGAATGCCAAGCTGTTTGATTGCCGCGCGCGCCATTCTTTCGTGTCGTTCGCTTGCGACCTGATTGAGCACGATGCCGCCGATCCGCACGTCAGGATCGAAGGTTGCAAAGCCCTTGGCGATGGCTGCCGCCGTTTGCGACTGGCCGGAAATGTCGAGTACCAGAAGCACAGGCAAGCCGAAGGTTCGGGCGAGATCGGAGGCCGCACCGGAGCGGCCTGCTTCGCTCAGAATACCGTCGAACAGCCCCATGGCGCTTTCAACGATCACCAGATCGGCATTTTTGGCTTGCCGTGCGGCAAGGTCTGCCAGAAGCGCTGGCGGCATCGCCCAACTGTCGAGATTGACGCCGGGCGCACCGGTCGCTGCGGCATGAAAGCCCGGATCGATGTAGTCCGGGCCGGATTTCGCACCGCGCACAGCCAGACCTTTTCGCGCAAAGGCGCGCAGAAGCCCGATCGTCACGCTGGTCTTGCCCGAGCCCGAGCGGGCTGCACCGACGATGAAGCCGCGCGCGCTCATGACGCCTCCCCCAGTTGGAGAATGCTGGCGAGTTCCGCGCGCCTGGCGACGATCTCACCGACCACGATCAGCGCCGGGGCAGCCACGCGCTCGACTTCCGCGCGGGCGACGATGCTGCCGAGATCGGCAACCAGGACCCGTTCGTCGGCGGTGCTGGCCGCAACGAGGATCGCGGCCGGCGTCTCGCTCGCAAGGCCACCGGATATCAACGCGGCGACGATGGTGGGCAGGTTTCGCAAACCCATATAGATCACCATCGGCTGGCCGGTTTGTGCGAGTGCGCGCCAGTCGAGATCGTCATCGCTTCCCGCCGCATGGCCGGTGGCGAGGATGATCGCCTTGTTGACGCCGCGCATGGTGGCGGGAATGCTCGCTTGGGAAAGCGCACCCAGGCCCGAGGTGATGCCGGGAAGAAAGCGGAACGGAACGCCGACGCGGGCCAGCGCAAAGGCTTCCTCGCCGCCACGCCCGAATATGTTGGGGTCTCCGCCCTTCAGGCGCAGGACGCGTTTTCCCTGGCGGGCGAGCTTGATGATCAGGGCGTTGATCGCCTCCTGGCTCACCGAGGGCTGGCCAGCCCTCTTGCCGACGAAATGGCGTTCGCCGCTGCCTGCCTCCAGCACGGCGGGATCTACCAGCGCATCGTAGACGATCGCATCCGCTGCGCCGAGCGCGGCTATGACGGCAAGGGTCAGGCAGCCGAGACCGCCCGGTCCCGCACCGGCGAGCCAGACATGGCCGGGTTCGAAGGTCTCGCCCTCGAAGTCGAGGCGCCCGATGATATCGGTCAGTTGCGTCATTCTCCGCGTCCTCGGAACCGGCGTTGATATGTGGGATCATAAAGCGCGCTTTCGCGGGCGAGCTCCGCGCTGAGGCCACGACCCACAAACACGATCGCAGTGCGCTCGATGGGTGTGGCGGCGATCATGCCCTCGATCGTTCCAAGCGTGCCGCGCAGCACGCATTCGTCCGGCCAGGACGCGCGCGCGACGATGGCAACAGGGCAATCCGCACCGTAGAGTGGCGTCAGTTCGGTAACGATGCGGTCCAGAGCATGAACGGCGAGATGGATGGCAAGCGTAGCGCCGGTTGCGCCGAAGCCCGACAGCGTTTCGCGTTCCGGCATTTTCGAAGCGCGGCCGGAAACGCGCGTCAGCACGAGGCTTTGCGCCACTTCGGGGATCGTCAGTTCGCGCCCGAGCGTTGCGGCGGCGGCGGCGAAAGCGGGCACGCCGGGCGTCAGCGTATAGGGAATGCCGATCCGGTCGAGCCGCCGCATCTGCTCGGCCACCGCGCTCCATACGGAAAGATCGCCGGAGTGCAGCCGCGCAACGTCGAGGCCTTGCTCATGGGCAAGACGATATTCGGCTTCGATTTCGTCAAGCGAGAGTGGCGCGGTATCGACGATACGAGCGCCCGTGGGGCAGTAGTCAAGCAGTTCGGCCGGCACGATCGACCCGGCATAGAGGCAGACGGGGCAGCGCGCAATTAAGTCGCGCCCTCGCACGGTGATGAGGTCGGCTGCCCCGGGGCCGGCTCCGATGAAATGAACGGTCATGAACCCTCTTTGCAAATGGCTATGGCACAAGTGACGTTTCCGATGACGAGCCGAGGCCCGAGAAGAATTCCATTGCGGCCCACTGCGGCGATTGCTGCCGCTTCGCTTGCGCAGGCGAGGCCCGTCGCATCGAGCGAGGCCGACGAATGCGTCAGCGTTTCGGCCTGCTGGAGGTCTTCTGCCGACGGAACGGTGAGCGGCAGGCTCAGCAGGCGCGCAGCCTCTTGCAACGCAGGCTCTTGCGCCCGGATCGGGATCGTTGCCAATGCGCCGAGCGCCGAGCCCACCAGCCCGTGTTCAGCCAATGCAGCGGTGAGTGCAGCGAGCACTTCGTGAACCGGCACGCCGGAGCGGCATCCCAGACCTGCGACCTTCATGGCTTCACCCAGGCCCATTGCGTGACCGGCATAGCGGGACGCCATCCGCTCATAGTGCCGACGGGTTCCGCACTGGCGATGGAAATGCGGGTAAGACGTCCGCCGAGCCTCCCATGAAGGCCGAGAAGCATGGCCTCCATCTCCAGCGTCACGGCATTGGCGACAAGCCGCCCGCCCGGACGCAGGGCTTCCAGGGCGAAATCAACGATTCCGTCGCGGCTTCCTCCGCCGCCGATGAAGATCGCGTCCGGCATCTGCAATCCTTCGCAGGCGCCGGGTGCCGCTCCCTCCACGATGCGCAGGGAGGGAATGCCGAAGCGTGCAGCATTCTCGCGGATGCGGGCGATGCGCGCCGCATTCCTTTCAATGGCGATGGCGCGCATGGAGGGATGCGACAGCATCCACTCGATGGCGATGGAGCCGGAGCCCGCGCCGATGTCCCACAGCAATTCGCCACGCCTGGGTGCCAGCGCAGAAAGCGTTACGGCACGGATTTCACGCTTGGTGATCTGCCCGTCATGCAAAAACAGCGCGTCGTCCAGTCCGAAGCCCAGCGGCAGGATACGCGCGTCGGGGGCGACACGCACGTCGACCGTGACGACGTTCAGCTCGCCGAAGCGTTGGCTCGCCAGCTCGCTGGCCGCACAGGCTACCACCTGCTCGTTCCCGCCGCCCAGCGATTCCAGCACGTTGATATGCGAGTTGGCGAAGCCGTCAGCGACAAGCAATCGTGCGATGGAGGCAGGCGAGGAGCCATCGGACGTGAGGGCAATGATGCGCCTGCCGGGGTGCAGGAGCGGACGGATACGCTCTATCGGCTGACCGTGAAGCGAAATCGTTTCCACTTCATTCAGAGCCCAGCCAAGGCGGGCAGCGGCGAGGCTGAAGGTGGAAGGCGCCGGAAGCACGATCATCTCGGACGGATCGACATGGCGAGCAAGCGTCGTGCCCACACCGAAATGAAACGGATCGCCAGAAGCAAGCACGCAGACCTTGAGGCCGCGCTCGGCCAGCACGGCTTTCATCGCGGTATCGAAGGGAGACGGCCATGGCACGGCCCTGCCGGTGATTGTGCTCGCGGCGTGATGCAGATGCCGGTG
Organism: Nitratireductor aestuarii; assembly: GCF_014641695.1. Taxonomy (GTDB): domain Bacteria; phylum Pseudomonadota; class Alphaproteobacteria; order Rhizobiales; family Rhizobiaceae; genus Chelativorans; species Chelativorans aestuarii. The sequence goes on from NZ_BMIF01000015.1 coordinate 73,488, forward strand.
CCCGCCGAAGACCACGTCGGCTTCGGCGATAAGCCGGCATGCGGTTTCGCCGAGACCAGACAGGCCATCCTCGCCGATGCCGACGACGGCAAGCCATTTCTTCGTTGAAAAGCCAGCGTGGCTGTCGCTAGAAACCATAATGACCTGCAACATCCTGATTCTCGGCGGTACGGCGGATGCGCGCCAATTGGCAGAGCAGCTTGCCGACATGCCGGGCCTTTCCACGACCGTATCGCTTGCCGGGCGAACGGCCCGTCCCCGCCAATTGCCGGGGCAGGTGCGGGTAGGGGGCTTCGGCGGCGCTGAAGGGCTCGCACGATATCTCGTAGAACATCGCATCGACATTCTGGTGGATGCGACACATCCATTCGCCGCAGGGATCTCGACCAATGCGGTTGCAGCCGCCGAGCGCGCGAGCGTTCCTCTTGTCACCCTGACACGACCCCAGTGGGAGCGGGTGGCTGGCGATCGCTGGCTGGACGCGCGCGGTGTCGCCCATGCGGCAAGCTTGCTTGGCAGCGAACCTTCGACGGTGTTCCTCGCCATCGGCCGGCAGGAGGTCGCGCCTTTCACGGATTATGCCCGGCATCGCTACATCGTTCGCAGCGTCGATCCGGTTCCGGCGGACGAATTGCCCTCCGGCTCGACGGTCATTCTCGATCGCGGCCCGTTCGACATGGAAGCTGAAAAGCGCCTGTTCGAAACCCATGGCGTTGATGTCGTCGTTTCCAAAAACTCCGGCGGTTCGGCGACCTACGGCAAGATCGCCGCCGCGCGTGCGCTTCAACTGCCGGTCGTCATGATCGCGCGTCCACCCCACATTTCGTTGGGCAAACCGGCCGTAAATGTCGAGGCTGCCATGCTGCGTATTCGTCATCTTGCCGGGCTCCCGATCGAGCGGGGCGAATAGACAAGCGGCACATGCCCTTCGCGTTCGATGATGCGCGTTTCGGCCGATCCGATGATCACACAGGTCGCCATGTCGGCCATCGCGGCCTGAGCTTCGCGGAGAGGCGCGACCAGCATCTGCTCGTCCGGCCTGCCTGCGGCGCGGCCGAACATGATCGGAGTGGCCGGTGGCAGAAGCTTGGCAACGATTTCGAAGGCGCGGCCCAGTTGCCAGGGCCGTGCGCGGCTAATCGGATTATAGAGCGCGATGACGAAGCCCGCCGTCACAGCCGCTTTCAATCGCGCCTCAATGACATCCCACGGCTTCAGATTATCGGACAGCGACATGGCGCAAAAATCATGGCCGAGTGGCGCGCCGAGCCGGGCGGCAACGGCAAGCATGGCCGTAATGCCCGGCACGATCTCGATGTTGATGCTGCGCCATTCCGGCCTGCCATGCTGCACCGCCTCGCAGACCGCCGCTGCCATGGCGAACACGCCGGGATCGCCGCCGGAGACGACCGCGACAGTCCGGCCCGTGAGCGCGAGGTCGAGAGCTGCACTCGCACGCGCGAGTTCCTCGCGATTGTCGGAGGCGTGCCGCGTCTGGTCCTCGCGGAGGTTAAGGCGGTCGAGATAGGGCTTGTAGCCGAAGAAGTCGCTTGCCTCGCTAATGGCGGCCAGTGCCTGCGGCGTGGTCTGATCCGGATTCCCGGGGCCTGTTCCGATGACGAACAGCTTGCCGCTCATGGCCGCGACCTCCAGCCGGGAACGAGCACAAGGGAGAAATACGGTGCGCGATCATCCGTTTTTTCGGCAAGCGGCATGGCCCGGCCGCCATCCATCGTCCCGCGCTCGACATAGATCGCAGTGTCGAGCTTTCCGGCCAAGGTGAGCGCGGCGCGGATTTTCGGCAGGTTGCGGCCGACTTTCATGATCACCGCGGCGTCTGCTGCGCGCAGGCGTTTGGCAAGATCGTCCTCGTCCAGCGTTCCGGGCAGAACGGAGAGCACGTCGTCGCCCTGCACCAGGGGCAGGCCGGCTTGCGACCAGCAGCCAGACATCGCGGTAATGCCGGGAATGACGTCCGTAGGATAACGATTGGCCAACCGCACATGCAGGTGCATGTAGGACCCATAGAAGAGCGGATCGCCTTCGGACAGCACCGCAACTGTCCGGTTCTCGTCGAGCAGGCGGGCAATGGCAAGTGCCGAGGCGTCATAGAAACCGGTAATGGCGGAAGTATAATAGCGGTGCTTGCGATGGATCTCAGTCGTTACCGGATAGAGCAGCGGAAACTCGGCTGCGCCGCGCGTCAGATGCGTGGCGACGACGCGTCGGGCATTGCTCTCATTGCCAGCCTTGGCGAAATAGGCCACAACATCGGCCTCGTTCAGTGCGCGCACCGCCTTGAGGGTCAGGAGTTCGGGGTCGCCGGGGCCTGTGCCGACGCCGATCAGTCGCCCGCTCAAAGTCCGGCCCTCGCCAATGCGTTGACGGCTGCTGCCGTCATGGCGCTGCCGCCGAGCCGCCCGCGCACGATGGCAAAGGGGATTCCGAGATCCGAGGCGGCGAGGGCGTCCTTCGATTCAGCCGCGCCGACGAAGCCCACTGGCATGCCGATGATGGCAGCGGGGCGAGGGGCACCGTCACCTAGCATATCGAGCAGGTGAAAAAGCGCGGTCGGTGCATTGCCAATAGCCACAATGGCACCTTCGAGCCTGTCGCGCCAGAGTTCCAGCGCTGCTGCCGAGCGGGTGTTGCCGAGTGTCACGGCAAGGTCGGGCGTGCGTGGATCACGCAGGGTGCAGATGACGTCGTTCCGCGCAGGCAGGCGAGCTTGCGTCACGCCACGCGCAACCATCTCTGCGTCGCAGAGGATCGGTGCTCCAGCCTTCAGGGCGGCTCGGCCTGCTTCGACGAAATCGCGCGAAAAGACGAAATGGCGGCTCGCTTCAACCAGCCCGCAGGCGTGGATCATGCGCACGGCGATGTCCGCCTCGGCCTTCGAAAAAACCGACAGATCGGCCTCGGCGCGGATGATCGCGAAGGAGCGCTCGTAGATCGCGGTTCCGTCCTTGATGTAGTCTTGAGTGGTCATGCGGATTCCCGTTGAACGAAATAGCGATTGCCGAGCGCGATGAGCGCGGCGCGCAAATCCGGCGGGGCCTCGCCTTCGAGAACACAGCCATTGGGCGTTCCCGTAAGCGTGACAGCCGGTGCGGACGGGCGGGCACAGCCCTTGGCGCAGCCGGAAAGATGCACGAGGTGGCGCGGCTTGATATGCGATGCGAGTTCGGCTGCAAGCGAGCGCGTGGCAACCCAGGCCGAGCGGCACGCCGGTGCCCCCGCGCAAGCAACGATGGAAAGGCGCCGATCGTCCGCCCGCGTGACAAAGCCGAGGCGCGCGACAAGACTGTCGAAAGTCGCTTCCTGTTCTTTCGCAAGGCCTGTGACGATCAACCCGCCACCCGGCGCGAGCCGGATTGCCGCAGTTTGGTTCAGCGCGCGCGCAAATTTGCAAAGTCCTGTGCTGTCGATCTGGCCGAAAGCCAAGGCGAAACCGCGTGCCGAAGATCCGTCCTTGAGCGGGAATATCCCGACCGGCGAGGGTTGGTTGGAGCAAAGTGGTGTGGAGGAAAGAAGATGTTCAACGGGGAGATCGCGTGCTCGTGCCGTGCGGCTACGCTCCGCCAGTTGCTGCAAGATGTTCAGTGTGGTGTCTACGACCTTGGTCGCATCCAGCACGGCCAGCACCCGCGCGGTCGCGGCGTTGCCGCCGATGGCGACCTGCCAGCCGTCGTGAACAGCGGTCAGCTTCACGTCGGCGAGCAGCGCTCCGAGATGCAGGCGGCCGCCGCCGTCGACTGTTACGGTAACCTTTGGGCCCAGCAGAGCCGACAGCGGCGTGGCGCGGGCGCGTATTTCTGCGGCCAGAGGTCGAGGATCGGCGATCTCCTGCGCATCGATCCCGCCCAGCGGACCGGTTTCGACTGGAACGCCTGACGTAACGGAAATATCGAGCGTCGAAATTTCGTCGGCAAAAGGTTCAGTCGATTCAGACGACAGGCCACGAATTTGCAGATTGCCGCGTCGCGTTACTTCCAGCAATCCGCTGCCATGGCGCTGCGCGGCCTCCGCAATGCCCGCAAGCTGGCGGGGCGAAAGCTGGCCGGAAGCCGGAGCAAGTCGCACCAGCAGCCCGTCGCCGGTTTCCATGGGTGCCGAAATGGAAGGGCACGCGCCCCGACGCAAAGAGGCAGTCATGCCGCGTCCTCCAGCGCACGCGCCTCGGCGATCAACTCCGCGAGATCGGAGTCGATGGAATTGCGCAAAGGATGCCAGAGGCCGCGACGCCGCGCGTCCGTGAAACGTTGAGCGATGGCGCGTGCCGCGGCGGGGTTCTGGTCGAGCAGGAATGCACGCACTGCCGCATCGCCCAAATATGCGTCATGGACGGCTTCGATCAGTGTCGGCGAAATGGAGGCGGTTGTCTCGGCAAAGCCGACGAGGCGGTCCACCGTTTCGGCAAATTCGCTCGCGCCGCGCGGGCCGTGCCGCATCTGACCGGCAATGAAGCGCGGATTGATCGCACGGACGCGTACGGTGCGCGTTACCGCTTCGATAAGCGAGCGTGCCCGAGGCTTTTCCGGGTCCGTCGTATCAAGGACGACCAGATCGGCCGATTTGCCGAGAGCGGCAAGCGCGGCTGAAAACCCGCCGATAAAGGCGACGTCTGCCGAGCCTTCGAGAATGTCGCGCCCGGCATCGTCGCCGGTATGAATGAGGAGATCGGCATCGGCTACGCGCGCTGCAAAGGCGTCTGCGGCCATTTTACCTTCGCCTTCCGCACCGCCATAGGCGAAGGATGCAGTGTCCAGATAGATCGTACCCAGTGCAGCGCGATCGCTCCAGTCGCCGATTGCGAGCCTTTCCTCGATACCGGAACCGAACGTGCCGGGGGCCGAGCCGAAGATGCGTGCCGGGCGGCGCTTGTCCTTGCGGGCGGTGGCGGCAAGGGGATTGTCCTCGTCGGCTTCATCCCGTGCGGCAACGGCTGCGACGGCCGTGTCGAGCAGCGCGATCTGCGTAGGAAACATGTCGCGGAAGAGGCCGGAAATACGCCAGGTCACATCGATGCGCGGACGGCCTATCGCAGCAGGCGGCAGAACCTCGATCCCGGTCACGCGCCCGGTGGCGTGATCCCATTGCGGGCGGCATCCCATCAGGGCAAGCCCTTGCGCAATCTCCTCGCCGCCGGTCCTGAGCGATGCGCTTCCCCACAGATCCATCACCAGCGCGCGGGGCCATTCGCCATGCTCCTGGCAGTAGGTGCGTACCACCTCATCAGCGGCAGCCTTGCCGAGCGCGAAAGCCGTCGGCGTCGGCAGCGTACGCGGATCTGAGGTAAAGAGATTGCGTCCGGTCGGCAGCACGTCGGTTCGCCCTCGCGACGGGGCTCCGGAAGGACCTGCCTTTATGTGGCGGCCATCCAGCGCGTTGATCAGCGCATGCTTCTCGGCCCGTGCCGATTGCAGGCGCATGTCTTCATCGCCCTCGTTCGCGCGACCATAGACATGAAGCCCGTCCTTGATGGCGAAATCCTTCACGTCGCACAGCCATGCGTCGATGCGGGTGAGGGCGGACATTTCGTCGTCTGCGTCGGTAACACCGGCTTCCTGGCTGAGGCCGGTTCGTGCCGCGGAGTCCACGATCAGCTTCGCCAGGCGCTCGCGGCGGCGGCTGTCGAGCCCTTCGGCCTGTGCGTATTCGTCGACCAGGCGCTCCAGCTGCTGCTGGCCCATGCTCAGCCCGGCACCGACGAGGGGTGGCGTCAGATGGCCGAGCGTGACAGCGCCGATGCGGCGCTTTGCCTGCGCAGCCTCGCCGGGATTGGAAACGATAAACGGATAGATGACCGGCAGGGTGCCCGCGACGATTTCGGGAAAGCAATCGCGGGAAAGAGCCACCGTCTTGCCGGGCAGCCATTCCAGCGTCCCATGCGCACCGGCATGGATCAGCGCGTGACAGCCGAGCGTTTGCCGCAGCCAGGCGCCGAAGGCGATGAGAGCATGGCGGGGCGCGAGTGCCGGATCATGATAGTCGGAACGGCGGTCGGCGGAGCGGCCACGGTCGGGCGCTAATGTCACCGTGACATTGCCGAATTGCAGCGCGCGGAAGGCGAAGGCGCCTTCTATAGCTTCGTTGGCCGGGTCGCCCCATGTGGCAACGACGTCCTGGCGGGCTTTTTCGGGCAGCGTGGCGAAACACGTCCTGTAGCGGTCAAGCGTCAGGTGCGCATGCTCGCGCTCCAGCCTGCGCATCAGGTCGCGCGGCGTGGCCGGTATTCCCTCGACGCGGTAGCCCGCGTCCTCAAGGTCGTGCAGCATCGCCAGCACGCTTGCCGGAACATCGAGGCCGACGGCATAGCCTGTCCTGCCGGTTGCGGCGGGATAATCCGGGATCAGGATCGCGATGCGGCGTTCGCTCCGCGGTGTTTGCGAAAGCTTGATGAAGCTTGCGATGCGCTTGGCTACCCGGTCCACCCGGTCGGGTTCGGCGCGGTTGACCTGTGCGGCTGCGGCGGCAGTATCCCCGCCCGAATCCTTGAACGAGATCGCGCCCGCCAGGATGCGCCCATCGAGTTCGGGCAGCACCACATGCATGGCAAGGTCTGCCGGAGCAAGGCCGCGTTGCCCATCGATCCAGGCGGTCCGGCGCGTCGTGGCCGTTACGACCTGAAAGACAGGCAGACCGAAACGATCGAACGGAGTGTCCCCGCCCGGTTCCGCCATCGAGGCAAAAGCGGTGGCAGTGATGAGGGCGGCAGGCTTGAGGCTTTCGACGATCTTCGAGATCAGCTCGAGGGGTTCATTCTCGCGCAGGCTCGACACGAAGACCGGAACCGCCGTCAGCCCTCTTGTCTCCAGCGCGTCCACCAGCGCGTCGATCGGTTCCACGTCAGCTGCGAGAAGCATGGAGCGGTAGAACAGGATCGGCAAGAACGGCGCGTGCGCGATACCAAAATCCGCTATTTCGGCAATGCCTTTGCCCGGCTTGTAGAGCCCGGCCTTCGCCAGCGGTTTCGGCCCGCCTGCATCGATCTCGCGTCCGGCAAGCCGTGCGAGCCGGCGGATTGCAACCTGCATGTTTTCCGGTCCGCCTTGCCGGAAACAGTCGAGCAGAATGGCCCGCTCGGTGGGATCCACGTTCGAAAGCCGCGCCAGGCGCTCGTCGTCCTGGCGGCATTCGCCGGGCAGCAGAACCAGCCGTGCCCCGGTCCTGCGGGCCATGGCTGCAAGCTGGTCGCAGCCATAGCGCCACCAGTCATAGCCGCCCAGAACGCGGACGAGAATGACTTTCGCATGTGCCGCCGCGCCGTCGATCCAGAGGTCCACGGACATCGGATGACGCAGTTCGCGCAAGGGCGCAAAACGCATCTCGGGAAGCGCGTCCGCCTGCGCTGTCCATGCGGCACGCAGCGCCGAAAGGTCGCTGTCGGTGAAGGAAAGCGCCACCATGTCCGCCGGAGTCTGGGCGAGATCGACGGGCTCGATCAGGTCGTCCAGAGAAGCGGAACTGGTGGCGAGGATATGCATCGGCGTTCCAGGATCAGGCGTTGAGCAGCGTTTCGATCGCGGTACGGTCGATGCCCTTCAGGCCGATGACCACAAGACGCGTTGCGCGTTCCTCACCGGCATTCCATGCCCGATCGTAGTAATGCGTGACGCGCGGACCAACGCCCTGGATGAGAAGGCGCATCGGCTTCCCAGACACGTCGGCAAAGCCCTTTACGCGCAGCACGTTCTCGGCTTCGGCCGCGTTCCGCACCCTTTGCGCCAGCTCGTCCGGATCGGTGATTGCCGGAAGCTCGACGACGAAGGTGTCGAAATCATCATGCTCGTGGTCGAAAGCGTTGTCGTGATGCGTCTTGCGGTTTTCGATGTCGTCTTCAACCGCAAGGCCGAGGCCCAGCAGGACGGAAGGATCGACCCGGCCGTCGCTCGCCGGAACGATCTTGACGGCGCGAGGCAGGTGTTCGGCCACAACCGCCCGTGCGCGTTCACGGCCTGAATCGTCGAGAAGGTCGCTTTTCGACAGGATGATTAGGTCGGCGCAGGCAACCTGATCCTCGAACACTTCCTCGATCGGATCGTCGTGGTCGAGCGAATCATCGGCCGCGCGCTGGTCGGCGAGCGCATCATGGTCGCTGGCGACGCGACCCTCGGCCAGAGCTGGACCGTCGACGACCGCAACCACTCCGTCCACCGTCACACGTCCCTTGATGGCCGGCCACTGGAAAGCCTGGATGAGCGGCTTCGGCAGCGCGAGGCCGGAGGTCTCGATCAGGATGTGGTCGACCCTGTTCTCAAGCGCGAGGATCTGGTCCAGCGCAGGGACGAAATCGTCGGCGACGGTGCAGCAGATGCAACCATTGGCCAGCTCGACGATATTCTCGCCGGGACAGGTCTCGATGCCGCAATTCTTGAGAATCTCGCCGTCGATGCCGACATCGCCGAACTCGTTGACGATGATGGCGAGGCGCTTGTCCTTCGATTGTTCGAGGATGTTGCGGATCAGCGTTGTCTTGCCCGCGCCGAGAAATCCGGTGACGACGGTGCAGGGAACGCGGGTGGCAGAAGCGGTCATGGCAGGTCCTTCAGGCTGTCGAAAGTGGGAATGCGTGCGATAAGTCCGCGCTTAAGCGCTTCGGGGCGTTCGCGAAAAGGCATGAAACCGTCATTGGAAGCGGCGAACACTTTGGCGCCGCTGACAAGGTCATCCGCATTGCCGGGGTTCAGGCCGCCAAACACGTATGACCAGGAGCCCTTGCGCAGGATCGCAGCCGAAAGCCCCCGTTTGCAATTGCCGAGACAACCGACGGACAGAACGTTGACCCCTGCCTCAGCCCCGGCAGCGATCACGTTCTGCGCCAGAACTAAGCCCGGACGCGGATCGAGGTGGGGTTCGGATTGCAGACGGCACGTATTGCACACGAGAATCGTAACTTCGGCGAGCGGATCGATGGGCTTGCCCGACGATGCTTGATCGCAGATATCATCCCTGCGGGACGGTGATGAAGAGCCGTAAGCCACCAGTTGCTCCTTGTCCGGGACACCCGCCAGACGATGAGGATTTTTTTCGCGACGGCAGGTCTCCTGGCTTGCGGATCGTAACGTTCTGGCCGCCTTCCCAGGCATGAAGCCCAGTGGCGTATGGCCGGCACTTTCCGCTTACAGTTGCGGGAACAGCTACGGGGTTGCCTCGCGGCGCACCGTATTCCCTCTTAGCTCCTCTCTGGAGAGAGAGGAGACCGTCGCGGCGCATTTAGTCTCCTGGGATAGACCCTGTCAATGTGCGGCAAGCGGACTTGCGAGTTCGCCGTTATGAGGTATTGTCGCCCAAGCCGGTTCCCGAGAGGGACTTGAGGGAACGCTGTTCGGATTTCGCCGTCCCAAGCAGCGGCTGCCCCCGCAACTGTAGGCGAAGAGCCTGCCCCTTTTGCCACTGGAGCTTTGCTCTGGGAAGGCGGGGCGCAAGGTGTCGACTCGCAAGCCAGGAGACCTGCCGGCAATGTTGATGAGATTCTATGTCCTCGGGGCGAGGGCGAAGGGAAGGTCATGATTGCATCGCCGATTTTGCGGCACGGAAGCACCCGCGCCCACGCTCGTTTTTGCGGAACCGCAGCATGAGCGCATCCCATCTGTCCTTCGTGCTGGGCGGAGCGCGTTCAGGCAAAAGCCGCCATGCCGAAAGCATAATAACGGCATATCCCGCCCCCTGGAGCTATATCGCCACCGCACAGGCGCTCGACGGTGAAATGCAAGAGCGAATCGCCGAGCATCGCGCGCGCCGCGATGACGGCTGGGAAACGCTCGACGTTCCGTTCGAGCTTGCCGGTGCATTGTCATCCGTGGAAACCGGTCGGCCCGTGCTGATCGACTGCCTGACGCTCTGGCTGACCAACGTCATGCTTGCCGACCGCGACGTCGAAGCGGAGATCCGAGGACTGGCGGAGGTGCTCGCGTCTCCCCGCGGGCCGTGGGTGGTCGTCGCCAACGAGGTGGGCCTGGGCATCGTTCCAGACAACGCGCTCGCGCGGGCATTTCGCGACCATGCGGGACGCCTCAACCAGACAGTTGCCGCAGCGGCCGATAGCGTGATCCTGACAGTTGCCGGCCTACCGATGAGAGTGAAATGAAACAGATCGATCCAGAAACCGCCCGCCGTCACAAGACCAAGATGGAGCGCCGCAAGGCCGTACAGGACGCCGAGGTGGCGGAAAAAACGGTCGAGAAAGGGCTGCTCATCGTCAATACGGGACCGGGCAAGGGCAAGTCCACCGCGGCGTTCGGATTGGCGTTGCGCATGCTGGGTTATGGAAAGCGTGTCGGTATCGTTCAGTTCATCAAGGGCGCATGGCATGCGGGCGAAAAGCACGCGCTCGCCGTGTTTGGCGACAAGGTCGCCTGGTACGCCATGGGCGAGGGCTTCACCTGGGAGACGCAGGATCTCACCCGCGATATCGCGGCGGCGGAACGAGCATGGGCCAAAGCCCGCGAACTGATGGCGGATCCTTCCTTCGGTCTTGTGATCCTCGATGAGCTCAATATTGCCCTGCGCTACGATTATCTGAACCTCGACGAGGTTGTGCGCGATCTTGCCACGCGCCGGGACGACCTGCATGTGGTCGTAACCGGGCGCAATGCCAAGCCTGCACTGATCGAGGCAGCCGACCTCGTCACCGAGATGGGAGCGGTCAAGCACCACTTTACCGCCGGTGTGAAGGCTCAGAAGGGCATTGAATTCTGAGATGACGGCGCGGGCGCTGATGTTCCAGGGGACCGGCTCGGATGTGGGCAAGTCACTGATCGTGGCGGGCCTTGCCCGCGCCTTGACCAATCGCGGCTATCGCATCCGGCCTTTCAAGCCGCAAAACATGTCGAACAATGCGGCGGTTGCGGTGGATGGCGGTGAAATCGGGCGGGCGCAGGCATTGCAGGCGCGGGCCGCACGGATTGCGCCCTCGGTTCATATGAATCCGGTGCTTTTGAAGCCCCAAAGCATGGTGGGCGCGCAGATCGTCGTGCAGGGCAAGGTTGCGGCAAGCGCCGATGCAGCCCGTTATCAGGATGTGAAAAGGACGCTGATGCCGCGTGTTCTGGAGAGTTTCGAAAGGCTCTCAGCGGAAGCGGATTTCGTCCTGGTCGAAGGTGCTGGAAGTGCTTCGGAAATCAATCTGCGGGCAAACGACATCGCCAATATGGGCTTTGCGCGCGCGGCGAATGTGCCGGTGGTGGTGATCGGCGATATCGATCGCGGCGGCATCATCGCCAGCCTGGTGGGCACTGCCCATGTGATCGACCCCGGCGATGCCGCCATGATCTGCGGTTTCATCGTCAACCGGTTTCGCGGCGACCCGGCGCTTTTCAAACGCGGTATGGAGGAAATCGCCCGACGCACCGGCTGGAGCCCTTTCGGCCTCGTACCGCATCTGCCGGCCGCAGCGCGCCTGCCTGCCGAGGATGCGCTGGCCCTGATGGGCAAGGATGCGCGGCGCGGCAAGAACGGGCCCATCCGCATCGCGGTGCCGATGCTGCCGCATATCGCGAATTTCGATGATCTCGATCCTCTGGAGGCGGAACCGGAGGTGGAACTGTTGCGCGTCTGGCCGGGAACGGCTCTGCCGGGCGATGCCGCTCTGGTGCTTCTGCCCGGTTCGAAATCAACCATCGCCGACCTCACCGCATTGCGCGAGGCTGGCTTCGACATCGATCTTGCCGCTCACGTCAGGCGTGGGGGCCATGTGCTCGGCCTTTGCGGCGGCTACCAGATGCTGGGCCGGGTCGTCTCCGATCCCGAAGGCGTGGAGGGCGCGGCTGGATCGGTCCCGGGCCTCGGCCTGCTCGATGTCGCGACAACGCTTTCGAAGGAAAAACGCGTCGCGACGGTGGCGGGCACGAGCTTCGACAACGTGCCGTTCGATGGCTATGAGATTCATATGGGCGAGACGACAGGGCCGGATTGCGCGCGGCGCTTCGCGCAGATCGACGGTTCACGCACAGATGGCGCGATCTCGGCCAACGGGCGCGTCATAGGCACCTATCTCCACGGCCTTTTCGCCAATGACCATCAGCGTTCAGCCTGGCTGAAGCGGCTCGGGGGCACGGCATCGGCTCTCGATTACGAGGCGGGTGTGGAAGAAGCGCTGGATGCGCTGGCAGTCCATCTTGAGGCTCATCTCGACGTCGATGCGCTGATCAGCCATGCAGCATGATCGCCGCCGCTGCCAGGCCGAGGGCGATGATCAGCAACGCGTCAGCAACGCGGAACAACGCCAGCGCGCGGCGTATATCGGCGGCATGCGCCTCGCGCCGTCCGCCGGATCCCATCTCGGCATCATCCACCAGCACGCCTCCATAGGAACGGGGGCCAGCCAGCGCCAATCCGAGCGCGCCGGCCATTGCCGCTTCCGGCCAACCCGCATTGGGCGAGCGATGTTCGCCCGAATCGCGCCTGAGCGCGCGCCACGCGGCACCGGCCGAGGCGTCGCGCACGAATGGGCAGGCGCCAATGATGAGCAGCGCGCTCAGCCGCGACGCAGGCAGGTTGACGAGATCGTCGAAGCGAGCCGCAGCCCAGCCGAATGCCTCATGGCGCGGGGTGCGGTGTCCGATCATGCTGTCTGCCGTGTTGACGGCTTTGTAAGCGGCTGCACCCGGCAGGCCGGCGACGGCGAGCCAAAAAGCCGGTGCGACGATGCCGTCGGAGAAGTTTTCGGCAAGGCTTTCGATCGCCGCACGGGCGACGGCTGCTTCATCGAGGGTGTGAGGATCGCGCCCGACGATTTGCGAAACGGCCATTCGCCCGGCCTTGAGGCCGTCGGTCTCCAATGCCTCTGCGACGGCATTCACGTGGGCAAAGAGGCTGCGCTGGGCGATGAGCGACGAGGAGACCAGCGCGGTGGCGACCAGCCCCGCGCCGGTGCCAAGCAGGCTCTGGATACTCCAACCGACGCCTGCGGCAACCGTGATCAGAATCACCAGCGTGACAATTCCGGCCATGCGGCGCAGCGGCGCGGAAGAGTTTGGCTTGTTAAGGTTCCGGTCAAGCGTGGTGATCACGCGGCCGATCCATGTCACCGGGTGCCCGACCAGCTGGAAAAGGCGGTCCGGATAGCCAATGACCGCCTCGATCGCGAGCGTTAGAAAGGCAAACAGAACGGACATGAAACGAGAAGAACTCCCCGCAGAGGTGGGCGATCATGGCGGCAGCTTGACGCGGGCCCGTCGTCTCTTCCCCGATGTGACGGTGCCGTGGCTGGATCTCTCCACCGGCATCAACCCGCACTCCTATCCACTCCCCGAATTGCCCGCAACCGCATTTTCGACTCTGCCCGAAACAGAGCGGCTGGACGAACTGCGTAGGGCAGCGGCCGACTTCTATGATGCGCGTTCCGCCGAATTGGTGGTTGCCGCGCCCGGCACACAGATCCTTCTGCCGCAGGTGATGCAACTCGTTGCCCCCGGAAAAGCGGTGGTGCTGTCACCCACCTATGCCGAGCATGCGCGGACCGCGCGGCTGGCGGGCCACTGTGTAACGGAGGCATCTGATTTCGAGATGCTGACAGGGGCCGACCTTGCGGTCGTCGTCAATCCGAACAATCCCGATGGGCGGGTCGCTCCCCGGCCGGCGCTTCTAGCGCTCGCTGACCGTCTTGCGGTCAAAGGCGGTCTGCTCATCGTCGATGAAGCCTTCATGGAAGTTGGACCGGTGGCCGAAAGCGTTGCGGGAGATGCCGGACACCCCGGCCTCGTTGTGTTGCGTTCCTTTGGTAAATTCTTTGGCCTCGCCGGACTTCGCCTGGGTTTTGCGCTTGCCGGGCGTGAGATGGTCAGACGGGTCTCAACCCGACTCGGACCGTGGGCCGTCTCCGGGCCGGCGTTGGAGATCGGCATTGCAGCGCTTGGCGATCGAACGTGGCAAGCTGCCATGCGCGCGCAGCTCGAAAGCGAGACGGCACAACTCAACGCGCTTCTGGCACGCCATGGGCTCGATGCAATCGGAGGGACGTTGCTTTATCGATTCGTGCGGGCCGCCAACGCAGATGAGATCTTCGATGCTCTTGGCCGCGCGGGCATTCTCGTGCGCAATTTCGAGGTACAGCCCGATGCTCTCCGTTTCGGGTTGCCAGGCGGGGAAGCGGGGTTTGCCCGACTTGATGCAGCACTTGCGGGACTTACCGGGCAATGATCCATGTCACTCCGTTACCGCATCTTGCCGAGACGCTGCGCGAGAGCCGAGCTATGCATTTAATCGCGATTTCTTCCCCGGGAAAAGAATTGGGACGACCAGCGCAAATTGCGGAAAGCGGCTGGCTGTTTCTCTCCATGAACGATATCGTAGATGAGCGCGAACGGCTTGTTGCGCCCTCGCATTCCCATGTCGGGGCCGTGATCGATTTCGCGCGAAATTGGGACAGGCAGGCTCCGCTGATCGTCAGTTGCTATGCGGGCATCAGCCGTTCTACGGCGGTCGCATATATCGTTACCTGCCTTCTTCAGCCGGAACAGGGTGAACTGGACCTTGCGCAAACATTGCGCCGGCTTTCGCCTAGCGCGACACCCAATCCGCGCATCGTGGCCCTGGCGGACGAGATGATGGGAAGACAAGGCCGCATGATCGCCGCCATTCGCAGCATAGGCCGCGGCCGCGAAGCCTTTAGTGGCAAGCCCTTTACCTTTGATCTTCAGGATCGAGAGATTCAACCGCCAGCCTGTTGATTGCCACTGAGAACATCCAGGCCGGTCAATATCCCCTGTGTTATCGACTAACTCCGTTGAACTGTCCCATCTTTCGTGAGGTGCGCGTAAGGGGTTCGATAGCATGCCCACCCGACCGCTTGTTGCCGCTCGCAATCGCCTAGTCCGAATCATGACCGAGCTCTTGACCCAGATCCACGGGGTCATGAAAACGTTCAGACTGATCGTCCCGCTGCCAAAGGTGCTACGTTCGAAAAGAATGTTCGAGATCTTCTCGAAGGGCAGTCTGAGTTACCAGCCATGCTAAAGGCCTGGCGCGGCATTCGCTCTCGTGCCGCCGAACTGGGACGCAAACTTGTCGCGGGCACGCGAAAGTCAGGCGTGCCGTCTTCTGATGTCGATCCCTGGTGTCGGCATGATCACCGCAACTTCCTTCGCCATCGCTATTGAGGACCCAGCCAACTTTAAGTCCTCAACATCCGTTGGCGCATGGGTCGGGCTGACGGTCCGGCGCTATCAGTCGAGAGAGGTTGATTGCTACGGACATATATGCGAACGGGAATAGTCACTTGCTTGGGCTTCTGTATGAAGCCGCAACGGTGATCCTGACGCGCTCCTCGCGCGAAGGCGCTCTGCGCACCTGGGGTCTGCAACTTCGAGAGAGGATCGGCTTCAAGAGAGCCGCAGTGGCAGTGGCGTGCAAACTGGTGGCCGTGATGCACACGATGCTGAAAACTGGCGAGTTCTTCAACCAAAATCCAGCAATCGCAGCATAGAACGCCATAGCGTTCGAAAACCGAGCGCTTGGGTGTCCCTGCCGGGACGTCAAGCCGAGCCATTCCGTTGATGGGGTTGCACTGCCAAACAGGCAAAATGCGTCGTCCACATTAAAGGCTCGCGCCGCGAAGCTCCATCATGCGGCGGCCTGTCCCGACCGCGATGACATCCCTGCACCCGGAAGCGCCATAAAGCCGACCTACTTGACGAAGGAGTTGCGATCAGGCAGCCCCATCAGGCTTATGTCTAACCAGTATCGACAAGTTGAATTGCTGACCGGTGATGTTCGCCGTAGGCGGTGGATAGCCGAGCCGCAGCGGATGTATGCTAAATATGTATATGATAGCAATTTGTGCGGTTTATTTCCGACGCATTTACACTCATTATTCTATATTTCCTTGAGGGGAGACTAATGACAGAAAATGACAGAAAACGGTGTGGACTATGCGGCTATCTTCGATGCAGGGCCGACTCCAGCTGCGATCCTCGACGTAGAATTGACGTTTCGCGCATGCAACGCGGCCTATGAGGCGGTCTGTCACCGCTCGCGCGCGGAGCTAATAGGACGGTCGATATTCGATGTTTTTCCAGGTGGCGACGAAGCTCAGAAGGATATTCTCCAAGATTCCTTCCGCCGAGTCCTGAAGACAGGTGAGCCGCATCATATCACGAGCACCTGCTACGATATCATCATTCCTGATGGGAAGACACTCTCACGCCACTGGACAGCATCCAACGTCCCGTTGTTCTCCCCGGGCGGTGAGCTGAGCGGTATCTTGCACTGCCCCCTCGACACGACAGAGCTTGTGCGCGCCAATGCTTTTCTGTCCGCCGATACAGATGATGATGGCGAGAACGCAATCGCGGTCCGGGCATCGCAGACCGCCTTAAGCTCAGAGGGAGCGCGGCTTCAGCAGCTCTTTCATCAAGCGCCTGGGTTCATCTGCGTGCTTGAAGGGCCCCGTCATATCTATGAACTAGCCAACGACGCCTACTATCAACTGGTAGGGCATCGCGAGATCATCGGCCACCCTTTGGCGGAAGTTCTATCGGAAGTCGTCTTCCAAGGCTTTTTGGAAAAGCTCGACAAGGTCTATCAGACCGGAGAGCCCTTCATCGGTCGCGCTATGCCTATCCAACTGCAGCGGGTGGAGGGAGCACCTCTCGAACAAAGGTATATCGACCTTATCTATCAGCCGATATTCCACGAGGATCATGAAGTTACGGGCATCTTCGTTCAAGGCAACGACGTTACCGAGGCGTACACCCTCGCACAGGAAGTTGCGTTTCAGGCAGCACATGATGCCTTGACGGGACTCTACAATCGTCGGGAATTTGAAAGGCGCACTTTACAGATCGATACACCAGCGCCCCATGCTCTTCTTTACATGGACATCGACCATTTCAAGATCATCAATGATCGCTGTGGTCATGCAGCGGGAGACGGTCTTCTCAAGGAAGTGGCGAGGGTCCTGTCGCAGATTGCTGGCGACGGAGCGTTTCTTGCGAGGCTGGGCGGCGACGAGTTCGCGCTCCTGATGCCCGCATGCTCTAGCGAGGAGGCGGTAGCTCACGCTCACCGCTTACGAGGGGCTGTCAAAGCGATCAGCTTTGTCTGGAAGAACAAGCGTTATGGCGTGACGCTCAGCGTCGGTGTGGCGATGTTCTCGGAGAAGGAAGGGAGCTCTTTCCAGGACGCATTGGGACTTGCTGATGCGGCCTGCTTCCTTGCCAAGGAGTTTGGCCGGGACAAAGTCAAGCTTGCCTGGCCGTCGGATGAGGACATCGGGCGGCAGCTTACAGAGATGGACAATGTTACACGTCTCCAGGAAGCTATTCGCGACGATAGAATCGTCCTCTACGGACAACGCATTGTTGATATTGTTGAACCGACAGTTTCGGCAGTTCGCTATTTCGAGATCCTAAGCAGCCTGCAAGATGCAGAGGGAAGAATCATTCCTCCGTCCGGCTTCATCCCGGCCGCTGAGCGTTTCGGCATGATCGAGGCGCTCGATCGCCATGTCGTAGCCAAAGCCTTCGCACATTTTGCCGGACTTCCTGAAGAGATCCGCGGCTTTGTGGGGTATTTCATCAATCTCTCGGGGATCACGCTGGGCTCACTCAGCTTCCATTCCTTCATCGAAGGATTGTTGGCGGAGTTTCCGAGCATCAATGCAGCGCAAATATGCTTCGAGGTCACTGAGACCGGTGCGATCTCCGATGTCAGTCGAAGCGCGGAGTCAATGAAGATGCTATCTTTGCATGGCTTTCGCTTTGCACTCGACGATTTTGGAAGCGGGATGGCATCATTCGCCTATCTTCAGCAGCTCCCCGTCCAGTTCGTCAAGATCGACGGCGCGTTTGTCAAGGCCATGCTGGAAGACCCTTCCAGTAGCATCATCGTGGAGTCGGTCGTCAGGTTAGCAAACTGCATGGGGATAAAAACCATTGCCGAATCCGTTGAAACCCCTGAACTTCTAGCTGCGCTGCAGCCTATAGGTGCCCATTATGCACAAGGTTTCGAGTTGCATATGCCGGAGCAGCTCGACAGCATGGTGCACGGGATTCAATAAACTTTCCCGCCCTCACCGTAGGTGAAGCTCAAATCCGGGCCGTGGCTTCAGCAGAATGACTTGGCATTGCTGCCCGAGGGCGGATGGCTGCTGATTGGAAATAAAGACCCACGTTACCGCGGGGGTTGACTGTCCTGACAGAGTCGCTGGAGCGGTATCTCTTCGGAAGGTGTTCTAGTTCGATCGGCAATATCCTCATCTTCCTCGGGATCAGTGAGGACCACGAGACGCGTCGCACGAAAAGCCGCGACGACCTGGCCAAGCTCGGAACGAACGCAAACGGTGATGGTTAGGTGCATGGCCGTTACCGCATCCGCGGACCAAATGAACGATCTCTCTGACACTCACGTTCAAGACGTTCCTGCTGCATCCGGCGACTCAACCAGTCGACGACCAGAGATAGACGAAGCCCCGGTGCCATAGGGAGTGGAGTAAGAAGCGCTGGTGCGCTTCTCAGACCGCTGACAAACCCGCCGATTTTTTTGGCGGGTTTTTCGTTGGAGCGGGAAGGCGTCGCTGCGGGCGTTGACGCAGAGAAGATGAAGAAGGAGCCCGCGGCCTCACGCCCCGGCCATGTGTGGTTTCCGGGTGAGTGCCAGGGCGATCTTCTTCATGTTCTGGCTGGCGGCTGCCAGCAGGCATAGCCACGTTACCTTCATGAGGCCGCGGAACCGCGCATAACGGTGCCCGTGCAGCTGTTTGGCATCCGCAAACGAGCGCTCCACCGTCTCCTTGCGCCGCTTGTAGATCGCCTTGCCCCACGGCGTCTT
>NZ_BMIF01000016.1 GCF_014641695.1 Nitratireductor aestuarii
TGAAGGGCGAAAATCAGTTGCCAATGGTCGTCGAAGGCATCAAATTCGCCGACGGCGTTGCCGTCACGACGACGCCAGATCAACACGCCGCCTGATCGGCCCCGTCACCCAGTTCCGACCATAGCTCAGTCCCAGGAGGTCGGTTCTGACGTTCCTGGAACTGCCTTGAAGTGGCTGCTTTAAGCTTCCTCAGCCTCTGCGCGACCACGGCGGACGAAGGATGTCGTCGCAAGCAGCACCACGGCAACGCCGAGCAGCACGAAGGTAAGGCTGATTGGCCGCTCAACGAAGATCCAGATATTGCCGCGTGAGATCGACATGGCCCTGCGGAAGTTTTCCTCAAACATCGGGCCAAGGATGAAGCCGAGGATGAAGAGCGCTGGGCTGAGCCCGGCGGCCTTCAACAGGTAACCGAGAATGCCGAAGAACACGAGCGTGTAGACCTGGAATGGTGACGATCCCATCGTGAAGACGCCGACACAGGCGAAGGCCAGCACGAACACGAAGAGCCAGTGGTAGGGCACCTTGAGCAGCTTCACCCAGAGGCCGATCAGCGGCAGGTTGAGGATGACGAGGAAGAAGTTGCCGATCCACATGGAGACGATCAGGCCCCAGAAGAGCGGCGCGTGTTCCGTCATCATGCGCGGGCCGGGCTGTACGCCATGGATCATGAACGCACCCAGCATCAGCGCCATCACCGGGCTGCCGGGAATGCCGAGCAGCAGGGTCGGGATGAAGCCCGTCTGCGACGCGGCGTTGTTGGCGGCTTCCGGCGATGCAACGCCTTCGATCGCACCCTGGCCAAACTGTTCAGGTGTCCGCGAAACGTTCTTCTCCAGCATGTAGGCTGTGAAGGAGCTCATTGCGACGCCGGCGCCTGGCAACACGCCGAGAAGAGAACCGATGGCGGAACCACGCAGCACAGCGGGCCAGGAGCGACGGAAATCGTTGCCCGTTGGCCAAAGTCTGCCGATCTTGCTGGTGGTGACGACGCTCTGCGAGCTCGAGGCAATGTTGCCAACGATTTCGGCAATGGCGAAGAGACCCACAGCGAGCACGGAAAAGTCGATGCCGTCGCGGAGTTCCCGAATGCCAAAGGTAAAGCGGAAGGTGCCCGTCATGACGTCGGAGCCCGCGAGGCCGAAGATGATGCCAAGGAGGGCGACGCCGATGCCCTTGATCACGCCGCCGCGCGTCATGGCGGCCACCATCAGCAGGGCAGCGAAGACGAGCGCTGCGTATTCTGCAGCGCCGAACCTCATGGCGATGCTGGCAAGCGGCGGACCGGCAAGAGCGATCAGCAATGTGCCGACGGTGCCGGCAAAGAACGAGCCCAGTGCCGCGACGGCAAGGGCGGCGCCAGCTCTGCCTTGTTTGGCCATCTGGTGGCCGTCGATGCAGGTGACGGCCGACGAGGCTTCGCCGGGCAGGTTGATCAGGATCGAGGTGGTGGAGCCGCCATAGGAGGCGCCATAGTAGATGCCGGCGAGCATGATGATCGACGCTTCTGCAGGCAGGCCGAAGCTCAGCGGCAAAAGCAGCGCGATGGTGATCACCGGGCCAACGCCAGGCAAAACGCCAATGGCAGTGCCGAGTGTGACGCCGATCAGGCAGTAGACGAGGTTGACGGGGTTGAAGGCGACCTGGAAGCCGAGGTCGAGAAGAGGCATCAGATCCATGGCTTAGAACCCCGCACCAAAGAGCCGGAGCGGCAGCCCGAGCCCGTATTTGAAGATCGCCACCATGAGGACGATCGTTGTGACCATCGCTCCGGCGATTTCCCAGCGGCGTCCGCCTTTCTGTGCAAACCACGCGATGAAGGTAAGCGCCGCAAGCGCTGGAACGAGCCCGAGGGGTACGACCATGACCGCGAAAGCAAATATGGCCAGGAGGATCAGCAGCAGCGGGCGGAATTCCCCGGAAGCAAAGGCTGCGGGAAGGATCTCTCCGCCACGGGCAGCCCTGATGGCATTCAGGAACTGCGCAATGCCTAGTAGAAATAGCGCCACACCGGCAAGCACGGGCACCGCTCCAGCCCCGGGTTGCGATAGACTGTCAAAGCCATAGGCCGAGCCAAGAAAGACAGCGACGATTCCGAAGACTATGAATAGTACTGCGGCAAGCATTTCAGAATTAATAGTCATCCTGAATGCCCGCCTTTGATGTAAAGAAGCATGAGCTTTCCTCCTGATGGCTGGTGTATCGCCGAGAAAGGGCTCAAGGACAATCGCCCACCGGTCAGGTTCCGTATGGCGGAACGCAGATTCCGAGGGGCCTCAGTTGACGTTTTTATAGAGCGGCTGGCGCTCAATGGGCTGGCCCACGGGCAGTTCGTGCGGCGCCATCGCGTCCAGATCAAGGACTACGCCATGGCCTGGCTCTGTGCCAGGAGTGTAGCGCCCGTCCTTGATTTCCAGGGGCGAGGCGGTCGCGCCGAAATCAAACAGATTGAGGCCGAAGATGTTCTCCACATGCAGCGCGTTGGGGAGAGCGGCGGCGAGATGCACGGAAATCTCGGTTGCGCCGTGGGGGGAAACGGGGATGCCGGCCGCCGCACCAAGCGCTGCGATCTTGAGGAACTCGGTAATTCCGCCGACCTTCCAGACGTCCGGCTGAAGGAAGTCGATCGCGCCGGCGCTGACATAGTTCCAGAACTCGTAACGGTTGCAGAGCTGCTCGCCCGCCGCGACTGCCACTCCGGTCGTATCCCGGAGCTTCGCATGGCCTGCGATGGTGTCGGAAAGCAGCGGCTCCTCGATGAAGAGCGGGTCGGCATCGCGCAGCTTGCGCGTGCGCAGGATTGCGTCGCCCAACGTCCATTTCTGATTGGCGTCGAGCATCAGGATGCACTCCGGACCGATAACTTCGCGCACGGCGAGGCAACGGTCCCGATCTTCATCGAGCCCCTGTCGCCCGACCTTGAGTTTGAATGACTTGTAGCCTTCCGCCCGCTGCTGGCGAACCTGGTCGACGAGCTCATCCTGGGAAAGATGGAGGTTGATCGCGCTGGCATAGACTTCCACGCTCTGCCTTGCCCCGCCCAGCATCCGGTGCAGCGGTTCACCGGCAAGCTTCGCCTTCAGGTCCCAGAGCGCGATGTCGATCGCCGAGACGGCGAGCGTCGTAATGCCCGCCGGGCCTGCCGCGTGGCACTCCATCCAGAGCCTTTGCCAGAGCTGTTCGGTATTGCGGGGGTCTGCTCCGGTCAGCATGGGAGCCAGATAGCCGACGATCAGCGCCTGCACGGATGCGGCTCCCACGCCCGCCGTTGTACACCAGCCGGTGCCGCGTTCGCCGCTCTCCGTCTCGATTTCGACGAGCACCATTTCGCGATGCGTCATCGTTACCCGCGCGGAAGAGAAAGCCTGCTTCAACGGCATTCGAAAGGCGCGGCAGGTCGTGCGGCTGATCTTCATTCGGTCCTCCCCATTACAAAGTCATGGATGATCTTCTCATGACATCACGAAGAAAGGGGCAGTGCCACCGCCTCATTCCGTCAAGCGAAATAGGGTGCAAAGCTGCGTTTCTCGCAGAAGGCCAACCTCTATGGTGACGCCATGGCAATGCTGCCTCAACGAAGACGTGGCTTCACTCTCTAATGCATCAAATAAAACTAAACGGCGACATCGCAGCCGGAATGCTGTTCATTCTCTTTGGCGGCTGGTTTTGCGGCTCCGCTATTCTTGGGCTGCCCTTTGGCAGCGCTTTCCGCATGGGTTCGGGCTTTTTCCCGACCGTGGTTGGAGGAATGCTGCTGGCGCTCGGTGCTGTTATCGTCATCAATGGTCTGGTATCACAGGCTGAGGAGATCGATCTTTCCGCAGTGCCGTGGCGTGCGGTCATCCTGTTCCCCGTCGGCCTGATCCTGTTTGGCGCGGCCATGCGGCCGCTGGGTCTGCTGATCGCGCTGCTCGCCCTCTGCTTCTGTTCCGCTATGGCGGTCAAGGGCATGACGCTTTTCCGCGCCGTCCTGCTTTCTGCAGTGATCACCGCCGTCTGCGTCGCCGTGTTCAGCTTCGCGCTCGGCCTCAACCTGCCCCTCATCGGCGATTGGCTAAGGTAGCGCCATGGATATCCTATCGAATCTCGCCCTTGGTTTCTCCGTCGCCCTTGCCTGGCAGAACCTGTTCTTCTGCTTCGTTGGCGTGCTTGCCGGAACGCTCGTTGGCGTTCTGCCGGGTGTGGGACCGCTGGCGACCATCGCCATTCTTCTGCCGATCACCTTTTCGATGCAGCCGGATGCGGCTCTGATCATGCTCGCGGGCATCTATTACGGTGCGCAATATGGCGGCTCGACGACCGCAATCCTGCTTAACCTGCCGGGCGAAGCATCATCGGCCATCACCACGCTCGACGGCTACCAGATGGCGAGGCGAGGCCGCGCCGGTCCAGCTCTCGCCGCGGCGGCGCTCTCATCCTTCTTCGCCGGTACGATTGCCACGATCATCATCGCGCTCTTTGCGGCTCCTCTCGCGCAGGTGGCGATGGCTTTCCGCCCGCCCTCCTATTTCTCGATGATGGTGCTGGGACTGATAGCTTCCGTCGTGCTGGCGCACGGCTCGATCCTCAAGGCGATCGCCATGGTGCTGCTCGGGCTGCTGCTCGGCATCATTGGCACCGACATCTACACAGGCTCGGCGCGACTCAACATGGGTACGCTGGAACTTGCGGACGGCGTGGACTTCGTGGCGCTCGCAATCGGCCTCTTTGGCATCGCGGAGATCCTGCGCAACCTCGAAACATCGGAAACACGGGAAGTGCTCACCACGAAGGTGAAGGGCCTTTGGCTTTCAGTGGCCGATCTGAAGCGTATTCTCATGCCGTCGGTTCGCGGCACGGCAATCGGCTCGGCGCTCGGCATTCTGCCCGGCGGCGGTGCGATGCTTGCTTCCTTTGCGGCCTATATCATCGAGAAGAAGATGTCGAAGAACCGCAGCGAGATGGGGCAGGGCGCGATCGAAGGTGTTGCCGCGCCTGAAAGCGCCAACAATGCCGGCTCGCAGACAGCCTTCATCCCGATGCTGACGCTAGGGCTTCCGTCCAATGCCGTGATGGCGCTGATGATCGGCGCGATGATCCTGCAGGGCATTCAGCCGGGTCCCGATATCATCGTCAAGCAGCCGGGCATGTTCTGGGGCCTGATCGTCTCCATGTGGATCGGCAACCTGATGCTGGTGCTGCTCAACCTGCCGCTGATCGGACTCTGGGTTCGGTTCCTGACGGTGCCCTATCCTATCCTCGTCGTCGCCGTCATGGCGTTCAGTGCGGTCGGCATCTATTCCGCCTCGGGCACGGTCTTCTCGATGTATGAACTAAGCTTCTTCGGGATCCTCGGCTATGTCTTCATGCGGCTGGGTTGCGAGCCTGCGCCACTGACACTGGGCTTCATTCTTGGGCCAATGATGGAGGAACAGCTCCGCCGCAGCATGCTGATGTCGCGTGGCGACCCGACCGTATTCCTCACCGAACCGATCAGCCTCGGCTTCCTTATCGTCGCGGCAGCCGCCCTTCTGCTCATCACCGCTCCTTCCATTGCCCGCAAGCGCGAAGAAGCCTTCAGCGAGGAGTCCTGATATGAGCGATCCCAACACCATGCGACCGTTCGAAGGCATCCGGGTGCTCGACATAACCCATGTTCTCGCGGCCCCTTTTGCCACCTACCAGTTGGCAGTGTTCGGCGCGGATGTGATCAAGATCGAGCATCCGACCGAGCCCGACCAGACGCGTATCGACGGCAGTGACCCGGCTCTCTCGGAAGAGAGGATCGGCACCCACTTCATCATTCAGAACGGCGGCAAGCGCTCGCTGACGCTGGATCTCAAGACCGAAGCCGGGCGCGAGGTTCTGCGCAAGCTCGTCCCGACGGCGGATGTGCTCGTCGAAAACTACCGGCCGGGAGCTATGAAGGCGCTCGGTCTCGGCTATGAGGACCTGAAGCCGCTCAACCCGCGCCTCGTCTATGCGTCCATGTCGGCCTTCGGGCAGGATGGTCCGCGTGGCGGACAGACCGGCTATGATCAGGTGATCCAGGCCGTCTCCGGCCTGATGATGGTGAACGGAACAGCCGACATGGTGCCGATGAAGGTCGGCACACCTGCCGTTGATTATTCCACCGGCGCGATGGGTGCGTTTGCGCTGGCGACGGCACTTTTCCAGCGGGAGAAGACGGGTCTCGGCCAGTACATCGATCTGTCTATGCTCGACACGACCCTGATGCTGCTTGGCGCACATCTTACCAACTACAGCCGGTCCGGCCGCGAGCCCAAGGCAGGCGGAAACCGCCACGAGTTTGCGACCGTCGGTCTCTACGACACAGCGGACGGCAAGCTGCAGCTTGCGGCCATCAACATGCGCCAGCAGAAGCGGCTCTGGACGCTGCTCGGTCACCCCGAGCTGATCAAGACGAGCAACGAGGAACGACGCGCCGACGCGACGCGCGAGCGGGAGATCCTGCTGCCGATCCTGCAAACGAAGTCTGCGAGCGAATGGGAGGAGTGGTTTCAGGCAAACCACATTCCAGCGGCCCGGGTGTGGACACTGCCCGAAACTCTGGCGCATCCGCAGCTCGAAAGCCGGGACATCCTGCACCGGTTCGTGGACGAGCCCGGCATTCCCGGATCGATCACGGTGCCGAAGGCGGCCTTCAAGCTCGCCCACGGCGGCGCACGCATAGACCGGCCGCCGCCGCACATGGGTGAGCATACGGAAACACTGCTTCAGGAACTCGGCTATTCGGCCGAGGAAATAACGGCCCTGCGCGACGCAGGCGCAATCTGATTTTTGGATGGGAGGAAAACCTATGAAACTGACGACCTTGATTGCATCCGCCTCATTAGCGTTGGGCGCTTTGGTGACAAGCGCCAGCGCACAGAGCGACTACCCGAAGGATCTTGTCCGCATCGTTGTTGGATCGTCGCCGGGCGGCACGGCAGACACCGTGTCCCGCCTGGTGGCCGAAGCGCTGACCAAGAAGTTCGGCCAGTCCTTCGTCGTGGACAATATTGCTGGCGCGGGTGGAGCTCTGGCAGCAACAACGGTCAAGGCGGCCAAGCCGGACGGCTATACGATCCAGTTCATCTTCTCGTCCTTCTCCATTCTTCCGTCGCTGAACACCGGCGTTGGCTATGATCCGGTTGCTGACTTCGAGCCAATTACGGAAGTCTCGTCCGCGCCCAATTTGCTGCTTGCCCATCCCTCGTTCGAGGTGAAGACGCTTGCCGAATGGATCGAGAAGGTGAAGGCCAACCCCGGCAAGTTCGACTATGGCAGCGGCGGCATCGGCTACAGCCAGCATCTATCCATGGAGATGCTGCTCCAGCAGATTGATGGTGACGCCGTGCACATTCCCTATGCAGGCAGCGGCGCGCTTCTGGGCGCTCTGGTCTCGGGTGAAGTTCCCTTTGCCTTTGACACGTTGACCACGGCCATCCCGCACATTCAGTCGGGCGCGGTGATCCCGCTCGCCATCACAAGCGCGGAACGGTCCGACGTGCTGCCGGAAGTGCCAGCGGTTGCCGAAGAGGTTCCGGGCTATGAGCTGACGGCGTGGAACGGCTTCGTGGCGCCAAAGGGCACGTCGCCGGAAATCATCAAGGCGCTCAATGAGGCGATCGTTGAATACCTCGGGACCGATCAGGCGAAGGAGTTCTTTGCCAAGCTCGGCACGACGGTCAGCGGCAGCTCGCCTGAAGAATTCGGTGCGCTGATCAAGGGCGACTACGAGAAGTTCGCCAAGGTGATTGAGCAGGCAGGCATCAAGCCTGAATAATAAGCTGCACATTTCCAATCTTGCTTGAGCAACATGGGGGTTGCCGTGACGGACAAGAAACTGGTTCCTGCTGATCAATTGGGTCCATTCGTTGCAGACCTGTTCATCGCCGGTGGGTTTTCGGCAAACGCCGGCCGGCGCATCGCGGATGCGCTGATCGAGGCGGATCTTTCCGGGCGGGGCTCCCATGGGGTGCTGCAGGCGGAAAACTATCTCGCCCGCCTGGTGGCGGGCGCGATGTCCACGGCTGAAAAGCCGACGATTGTCAGCCAGTCGAGAGGCGCGATTGTGCTCGATGCCGGGAGCATGGAAGGCCATCTGGCGGCGGACGAGGCGATCGCACTCGGCATCGAAGCGGCGCGCGAGCAAGGCATCGTGGCTGTCGCTGTGCGTAACAGCCAGCATACCGGCGTGACCGGACGATATGTGCGCACGGCCGCCGAGCAGGGATGCGTTGCGATTGCCATGGGCAACGCCAAGCCGGTCATGCCTGCACCTGGCGGGGCCCAGCGGCTGGTGGGCACCAATCCGCTCGCCGTCGGCATTCCGGCAACCGAAGGGCCGATCGTGCTCGACATGGCGACCACCGCGGGAACCGTCGGACGTATCCGGCAAGCCCGCGCTCAGGGGCAACAGCTTCCGGACGGCTGGGCAACCGACGCCGAAGGCAATCCCACGACCGATCCGGCGGAAGCCATGGCGGGCATGCTTCTGCCCATGGGTGGCGCCAAGGGTTTTGCCCTGTCCTTCGTCATCGACCTGCTGGTAGGCCTGCTCTCAAGCGGCGCCTGGGGCGACAAGCTCGGCCAGCTTGACGATGACAACAGCAAACCGCAGGTCACGTCCTTCCTCTTCATTGTCCTCAATGTCAGTCATTTCAGGCCCTTGCCGGAATTTCTTGCAGAGGCCGATGAAGCGGTCGCAAGGGTCCGCAACGCGCGACGCGCTCCGGGAACGGACCGCCTCTATACGCCGGGAGAGCGAAGCGCGGAGACGCTGGCAAAGAGTGGTGGTATGGTGAACCTGGCGCCCGCTGTCGCCGCATCGCTTGCCAAGCGGGCGCGGGATCTTGGCGTTGCCATCCCCGCTTTTCTAGAAGGCTGAGCCCGATGGCAGTCACCTATGAACTGATGAAGGATACTGCCCGGCGGCTCTATGAGCGGTCGCTCAAGGGTATTCCGGAAAACTCCAAGTTGGCGCTGGCGGATGCCCTGCAGACGGAGACTTCTGAGGCAGCGCAGAAAACGCTCCGCTTCATGCTGGCTAGTGCTGCCCGGGCAGAGGAACGCGACACCTATGTCTGCTCGGACGCAGGTTTTCCGGTCTATTTCGTCAAGATCGGGACAAGGGTGCAATTCAGTGGCGACCTGAAGAAGGCGATTGTCGATTCATTCGACGAATTGGTGGCGACCATCCAGCCGCCGATCCTGAAATTCGTCACCAACCCGCTGACTGGCGAACGCAGCTATCGCGGCAAGGATATGCCGCATGTAACCTGGGACCTGATCTCTGACGCGGATTACGTCGACATCACCTGCTCGCCCAAGGCGCTTGGCTCGGGTCGTTGGGCGGCGCTGGAAGTGTTCAGCTACCCGACACTCGAAGAGATCGAGCGCTACATCCTCGAGGTGTCGATCAAGGCCGGATCGCAGCATTGCCCGCCGGTGGTGATCGGTGTCGGCATCGGCGGTTCGTTTGACCATGCGGCCAAGCTCGCCAAGCTGCAGACGCTAAGGCCCTTCGGCACCAAAAATCCGGAACCGATCCTCGCGGGCATGGAAGCGCGGTTGACGGAAGCCATCAATGCAACCGGCTTCGGCCCCATGGGCACGGGCGGTGACACCACCGCGCTTGGCGTGCACATCGACTATGCTTCCGGACATGGGTTCACGCCAGTCGCCGTCTGCTTCAACTGCTGGATCAACCGACGCACGCGCGCACGGATCTACAACTCGGGGGAGGTCGAAGTCGTTGAGTGAACGTGTCCTTGATCTTCCGATCACGCCCGAAGTCGCCCGCTCGCTACAACTGGGTGACATGGTTTATCTGCGTGGCGAAGCCGTCGTGACGGCCGGCTTTCCGACGCACCAAAGGCTCGCCGCCTGCATTGACAACGGCGAGCCTCCGCCTGTCGAATTCGCGGGCAAGGCCTTCCTGCATCTTGGCGTCATGAGCGAAGAACGTGATGGCGCGCTGCAAGCGCTCTACGTCAATCCCACCACGAGCACGCGCTTCAATGCCTTCATGCCCAAGATCATTTCGCAGCTGGGGCTCACCGTCGCAGCGGGGAAGGGCGGGCTCGATGAAGCCAGTGTCGCGACGATGCGCGCGGAAGGCTGCGTCTACCTATCCATGCTGGGCGGTGGCGCCCCGCTTCTGACCGATGGCATTGCCGAAGTCGTCGAAGCCGGATGGCCGGATCTGATCGCGCAGTTCAGGCTGACGCGCCTCCGCCTCGACATGTTCGGACCGTTGAAGGTCGCGATCGATGCGCATGGCAACTCGCGCTATGCGGAACTGACCGAAAGCGCCCGCGCAAAACTTCCTGAAATCATGGAGATGCTCGCCAGACGGCGTAACGAACAGGCTTAGGAGCAATTTGGGTTTCGGTGAGTTGAGCCGGCTCACAAACTTTTCTTGAAAAGCCCGGTGCGGGATGTAGTCTGCCAGTCGTAGACGGATTGGCAGCACCATCGCACGCATCTGGATTTCAGGAGACCATGTTCGACCTCACTCTGTCCATGCTTGTGATGAGGGTGCTTGCCGCGCTGATCATCATTGGCGTCCATGGCTTCGCCTTGGCTGCCGCCGCCAAACTCCTCGGCGATGGACAGGCTGGCGATCGTCTTTCCGTCAGCCCTTTCGGTCATGTGGATCTCCTCGGGCTGCTGGCGTTTTTGCTGTTCGGGTTCGGCTGGATCCTGCCGGTCCCCATGAACTTCAAGCGCATTCGGGGCGGTGTTTGGGCGGTGCCGCTGGTTCTGGTGGCCGGACTGGCGCCCGTTCTGCTCATCGCCGCACTTGCCGTTTACCTGCTGCCCTGGGCCTCGGTTTCATTCTCCTATTCAACCGCCCCGATGGTGGTGGCGTTCTTGGGCATTCTTGCCCGTCTCAGCATCGGATTTGTGCTGTTGAACCTCCTGCCTGTGCCTCCCTTCAGTCTCGGGCAACTGCTCGTTGCCTGCCGGGAGGATTGGCGTGAAAGCGCAAAGCGCTTCCACTTCGCCTTTGCCATCATCGCTCTGCTCCTTGGTTACGCAGTGCAACCGTGGATCGCGGGGGCAGTCGACGCCGTGGCGCATACGTTCTTTGGTGACATCAGCCTGTTGTCACGAGCCCGCTGAGGCGAGCTTTTCCCGGATTTCCCCGATAGAGCCGTCGGCCTTGAGGGATTGAAGCGCATCGGCAAAGGCGCGCTTGAAGGTGAGATCCCCCTTCCAGAGGCCAAACACCAGAGGATTGGCGTCGAGCGGCGGGGGGAGCGATATGGCTGTCCAGCCGCTTTCGCTTGTCGCCGCCTCCTGCGAGGGAACGATTGCGGCATCCACGTCACCGGAACGCAGGAGCGACAGTGCCGCGTCTGCACTGTTGGCAAGGCGCACGGCGGCTTTTTCCTGGCGAAGGAAGCGGGAGAGGGCCAGACGATCTACGTCCTGCAGGTTGGCTGGTACGGAAACCTTCAGGCCCGTGATAGTCTCTTGCTCTCCCCCGGTCAGCGCCACGAGGCCACTTTCTCCGTAGGGCGGAGAGACATCGATGAAGGCTCGCGTCCATGGCGTGTCGGTCAGGCCGGCTGCCAGCACCACACACTGCGCGCGGTTGACGCCCCAGTTGCGCAGGTCAAAGTTGGTCGCCATGGCCGGCACTTCGTAGACGGCAAAGCGCAGCCCCATTCTCTCGGAGATAGCCGCAAGGAGTGCGCGTTCGAACGTGGTCTCGGTTCCACGGGCTGGCGGTACGCAGGCCGTCAGCACACCGCGCTGTTTCACCTGCTGCAGGGAGGTGTCGGGCGGCAGAAGCGTGACGCCAATAAAGAGCGCGAGCAGCAGCAACACGACACCATAGTCCCGAACCACGCGCAGCATCCGGGGCAGCAGGCTCTTCATCGACTAGCGCTTCCTGAATTCGAGCAGGGCCAGGAGGAAGAAGCCGACCGCCACGGAAGTCAGCACGATGATGCCCAGATGAGGCGCGAACTGGTGGAACCCGATGAAGTTGCCGCGCAGGGCATCGACCGCATAGGTGATCGGGTTGAACTCGATCAGCATCACCAGCCACTCGGGATAGACCACCAGCGTCTGCGCGCGCGAAAGTGCGGGGTCGAGCGGGAAGATTGAACTTGACAGGAAATAGAGCGGCAGGATCACGGCATTGGAAAAGACGCCGAAGCCCTCGAAGCTGCGGACACGGCTTGCGATGATGATGCCGAGCGACGTCAGACCGAACGCGAGCAGGAACATCAGGAAGAGGCCGTAGGCGATGCTGGAGGGCGCGATCGCGACATCGGCGAAGCGGGCGAGCACGAGGACCAGGCAGCCATGGACCATGGCAACTGTCGCGCCGCCAAGAACCTTTCCAAGCAGTACGAAGGGCCGCGGCATAGGCGAGACCAGCACCTCCCGCAGGAAGCCGAATTCCCGATCCCAGATCAGCGAGACCGCCGATTGCACGGACGTGTACATGATGTTGAGCACGATCACGGCGGGAAAGATGAACTGCAGGTAGGTGTAGGGAATGACAAAGCGGACCTGCCCGTAGACCTCGCCCCTGAAATAGGGATTGAGGCCGATACCGAGCACGATTACCCAGAGAAGCGGTCGGCTGAGGCCACCGATCAGCTGCCCCCGGTCGCGGACAGCACGTTTCACCTCGCGCAGCCAGATCGCATAGACGCCGCCGAAAAGTGCGGTGAGCGGGAGCTTTCCTTTCGGCATTGTGCGTGCCGTGGTCATCGCCGCCCTCCTTTCCCGTTCGGCGCCGGGGGGCGTCCGAGGTGCCTGCCGGTCAGGGCGAGAAAGACGGATTCAAGGCTCTGGCGGTCGAAGACAAGTTCGCTCACGGCATCGCCATATTCCGCAAGGAACGTCTTGGTGAAAGCGGGATCCGGTATGCGCAGCATCAGGCCGCGGGGCAGGGGGCTGATCAGCTCGGGGTAAGCGGCCTTGAGGGCTGCTTCCACCGACGCGTCGTTCGGCACCAGACGGATGTATTCCGAACCGTACTGGGCGCGCAGACGTTGCGGGTCATCGAGGGCGATGATCTTTCCACCGTCGAGGATGCAGACCGTATCGCAGTTTTCGACCTCCTCCACATAGTGGGTCGTGGTAACAACCGTCAGTCCGAACTCGCGGCGCAGATCCCCGATATAGTGCCAGATGGCCTGTCGGGATTCCGTGTCGAGCCCAACCGTCGGCTCATCCATTACGAGGATGCCCGCGTCATGCACCAGCGCCCGCGCAATCTCCAGCCGCCGCGCCAGACCGGCGGACAAGGTCTCGACCAGATCATTCCTGCGCGCGGTGAGATCAACCGCCTCGAGCAGTTCCTCGATCCGCTGCCGGCGCAACCTGCGCGGCACACCATGCACGAGGCCGTGGAACTCCAGATTTTCGATCACGGTGAGA
The DNA here is from genome assembly GCF_014641695.1 of Nitratireductor aestuarii. Lineage (GTDB taxonomy): Bacteria > Pseudomonadota > Alphaproteobacteria > Rhizobiales > Rhizobiaceae > Chelativorans > Chelativorans aestuarii. Next base: position 13,393 of record NZ_BMIF01000016.1, read on the forward strand.
CGCCGGTCGAGGCTGTTCTGCTGAAAGACCACGCCGAGATTGCGCCGCGCTCGTGCGGATTCCTTTGCGGCATCCACACCAAAAATGAGGGTCTTGCCTTTGTCGGCTTCCAGAATTGTGCAGATGATGTGTAGCAGCGTAGTCTTGCCGGCGCCGTTCGGTCCAAGCAGCGCGAACATCTGGCCTGGCGCAATGTCCAGCGAGATATCATCGAGCGCCTGCGTTTCGCCGTATCGTTTGCTGACGCCCTGAAGTGAAATTGCGGGTACCACGACGTCTGTCTTCACGGCTTCGTCTGTCCTTCGAGGCCATGCTTCTTGAGGATCTCGTCGATCGTGCCGTCGGCGACCAGTTCGCCAATGGCACGGTCAATGTTGACCCGCAGATAGGTGTCTTCGGCCAGCAACACGGCACCCACCGGCACCCCGGGCAAGACGAGTGGTTGCGGGTCGATTACCTTGAGCGCTGCAAAATCGGCGTTGGCTTTCTGCAGTTGGGAGAAGGTCGGAGCCCAGACAAGAGCCGTCTCAGCCTCGCCGGAAAGCACGGCCCTGATGGCTGCTTCGTCTGTGGAGTAGGGGAAGCGTCTCCACTGTTCAGCCGAAGGGTGGCTGTTGTTGAACTGGATCAGCCGCAGGTCAGCGGTTGTGCCGAGCGTCGAGGCAACGCCCTTGCCGGCAGCTATGTCCGCCAGCTTGTCGATGGATTTGTCCTCAACCAAAAATATGTAGCCGCTTTCGTAGATCGGTCGGGTGACGGTCAGCCAGTCGGGTATCCCCTGTGCAAGCAGCTTGAAGCCGAAGTGAATGCGGCAGTCCTTCAGCAGGTAGCGGTAGAGCTGGGCGTCGTCCGTATCGATGGCCGTGCTTTCGATGACGAATGGCTTCGGCTCGAGAAGGAGAGCCCGGGCGATTGCCTCGCCGATCTCCTTGTCCACTTCCCAGGAAGGGTCTCTCGGATCGACGCAGAAGCTCAGGGAAAAGTCGTCAGCGGGGCGTCCGAACTGATTTTCGTCCCGCAGGTACGGCCGCTCACCCTCCTGGGCAAGGGCGGACGACGTCAGGCCAAATAGAACCAGGAGTAACGCGAATATCTTCCCCGCGCCCATGATTTACCTTTATCTGTTCCTGCCATAGCTTTGATCATGAGGATAGCGGTTGAACTGGCAGCATGTATAGACGCGTAGACCCCATTGGGTCGAAGCACATTTTGCTCGGGCCTTTTGGCAGAGCCCCAAGCTGGAAGAAGAGCAGGCGCCGGAGCGCCCGCTCGTTTTCGTTGAGTGCGTTGCCTCAGTTCGTATCAGGCAGAGCGAACACCCAAAGCGCCGAGCCTGCGGCCGGTACCCTGATTTCAGGCGTCAGTGTTGCCAGCGAACGTGCCTGGCTCGAGCCATTGCCGACGGCCACGGCCACATATTGCTTGCCGTCTACCTCGTAGCTGATCGGGAACGAGTTCACGACGTTGTTGGTGCGGGTCTTCCACAGCACCTCGCCGGTCTCGTCATCGAAGGCATAGAAGTAGCGGTTGAGGTCGCCACCGAACACAACGCCGCCACCGGTGGGCAGCACGGCGCTGGTGATTGGCGCGCGCTGCCTGTGGCTCCAGGCGGTCGACTGATCCGTCAGCTTGATCGCGTCGACGCGGCCGATGTTGCCATCGCTGCCTTCAACCGGAATACGGGCGAAGGTCGCGCGGCCACCACCGGTGTAGATCTGACCGGGGCTGAGCGGCTGTGGCGTGGTGTTCGAGCAGTATTCGGCCAGCGGCAGATAGAGGGTCTGCGTGCGCGGGCTGTAAGCCGTTGCAGGCCAGCCGCGGCCACCGGGATCGGCCGGGCAGTTGACGGTGGTCTCGCCGATGCGTGGAATTGCATCCTGGTTGATGGTCTTGGCGCCGGTCTCAGGGTCGATGGAGGCCACCACGTTCTGGGGCACAGTCTCCTTGGCCCACAGCCACTCGCCGCTTTCGCGATCGATGGCCTCGATGATGCCGAGCTTGCCGGTCGTCACCACCTGCTTGCGGTCAGTCCCGTCGAACGGCAGGTCGACCAGAATACGCTCGTAAACGTAGTCAAGATCCCAGGTGTCGTTCTCAAGGTACTGGTGGTACCACTTCAGCTCACCAGTCTTTGGATCGATGGCGAGCGTCGAGTCGCTGTAGAGCGCATTGTTCTTCTTGCCTTCCTGGGCCGGAAGAAGGCCGCTCATTTCGGCGATCCATGGATAGGGCTGGCCGACACCGGTAAAGACGGTCTTTGTGTCCGGATCGTAGGTACCGGCGATCCAGACAGAGGCGCCGAAGCGGCTCTCGACCGGAAGTCCGTTCCAGCTATCACCCTCTTCGCCATCGCGGGCGATGGAGTAGAGACGCCAGAGTTCTTCACCCGTCTCAGGATTATGTCCGGTGATGAAGCAACCACCCGGCTGGGCGTTACCGCAACCCGTCATGCCCTGGATGATGACGCCATCGGCAACCAGCGGGCCTGCGGAATAGCGCCAGCCCTTGGACCAGTCGGCCGGCTGCACATCCCACACCACCTGACCGCTCTTGGCATCCAGTGCGATGATATGCGTGTCTGATGTCGAGACGATCAGCTTGTCCTGATAGATCGCCATGTTGCGCTTGGTGGCGGTGTTGCCGCCTGCATCGATCACCGCCTGCGGAAGATCGCGAATGTACTCCCAGAGGAGATCGCCGGTAGCGCCATCCAGCGCCTGAACCTTGTCCAGGTTGTTGTGGATGTACAGCACTCCGTCGTGCACGATCGGGGTGGTTTCTGTCGCACCCGGCGTCAGCGACCATGTCCAGGCCACACCCAGGTTCTTGACGTTTTCCTTGTTGATCTGCTCGAGCGGGCTGTAACCCCACCCCGTATACGTCCGGCGCCAATGCAGCCAGTCACCGTCGGACGGGTTGAGCAGCATGTCGTCAGTTACAGGGGAAATTGAATTAAGGCGGGTATTTTCTTGTGAAAACGCGTTACCACTCAACAGCAATAGCGAAGCTACTGCCGTTGTTACGGCTAGCCTATACTTCCTCACGATGACCTCCCAATGAAGTAACGAACGTACGGCCAAACAAGCTTCAGCGCGAAGCAAATTTGGCCAATCCTCTCTCCTACGTGTAGATGATGAACCCAACTCCTCACCCTCGTCAATCACGTATTTACTAAATTGGTACTAGCCGTAAGACTAACTAGTAGACACGTTGATCGTTTGGGCTACAAATGATCCCATGTTCTCAGGAAGGGAGGAAGGTTTGGCCTTTGCATACTTTGATCGTAAGGGAGCGTTGAGAAGCGTTCTCGCCATCGCCTTAGGCTCAATGACTTTGATGTCGGGGACCGCAATCACGGTTGCGCAGGATGCTCCGGCCGTCTTCACCAGCGCCCAGGCGAGTCGCGGCGCAGGGCTCTATCGCCAGAACTGCCTGGATTGCCATGGCGAAAACCTTGACGACGGCGAGTTTGGCGGTGCGCCGCTGAGGGGCGTGGCATTCAAGGAAAAATGGTTTGAAAACAGCGTCGGCGCGCTCGTCGACTTCATGCATGGGACGATGCCACCAGACCGACCGGGCCGACTCAGCGACCAGAACTATGTTGATCTGGCCGCCTACATCCTGAGCCGTAACGGTATTCAGCCCGGTGCTGCGGAGCTTCCAACCGATCCCGACGCCTTGGCTAACATGATAATCAAGTAACGGGCCACAACGTCTTCGTTCCAGCTGGATCAAAGCTAACACGACAGATGATCGTCCGGAGACGATCATCTGAAGCGATATCACAAGTTGTTTACTGCGCAGCCGTAACGACGACTTCGATCAGGATGCGCGGGTCGCCGAGATCGGAAACGCCAACGGTGCAGCGGCAGGGCAGGTCATCGCCCAGCCAGTTCAGCCAGACCGCATCCATCTCCGGCTTCTTGGAAATGTCCGTCACAAAGATCTGGACGCGGATGAGCTTCGACTTGTCTGATCCTGCCTCTGCCAGCATGGCATCGATCTTGTCGCACAGCTGCTGCGTCTGGCCAGCCATGTCGGCGTCCAGATTGTCCGCGATGAGACCCGCCGTGTAGACGATGCCGTTGTGAATGGTGATCTGGTGCAGGATCCTGCCCCTTCTCATGCGTTCCATATCGAGAGATTTCCTTTTTCTGGTTAGAAACCGACGGCCATGCCGTCCTTGCGGTGATCGGAGCCAGCGACGTAACCTTCGTCGAGGCGATGAATGAGCTGAGCACCGCCGAAGCCGAAGCTAGTGTCCGGCTCTTCGCGGGTGATCTGGTGACCGCGCTCTTCCAGGCCGGAGATCGCTTCCGGAGCCATGGTGGTCTCGATCGCCACGTTGAGGCCCGACACATAGCGCCAGCGCGGCGCGTCGCTCGCAGCCTGCGGATTCTGACCATAGAGCTGGGTGCGCACCACCATCTGCAGATGGCCCTGTGCCTGCATTGGTCCGCCCATCACGCCGAAGCTCATGAGCGGCTCGTTGCCCTTCATCAGGAAGCCTGGGATGATGGTGTGGAACGGACGCTTGCGCGGGCCGACCTGATTGGGGTGGCCGGGTTCAAGCGTGAAGCCGAGGCCGCGGTTCTGGAGATGGATGCCGGTTCCCGGAACCGCCACGCCCGAGCCAAAGCCCGAGTAGTTGGACTGGATGTAGGACACCATCATGCCGCTTGCGTCGGCCACTGTCAGATAGACCGTTCCGCCAGCCGTCGGCGCACCGGCGCCGAATTCCTGCGCCCGCACCGGATCGATGAGCCTGGCGCGTGACTTCAGGTAGTCCCGGTCAAGCAGCTGCTCGACGCTGACCTTCATGTAGTCGGGGTCGGAAACGTAGCGTTCCGTATCCGCCATGGCGAGCTTGATCGCCTCGATCTGGTAGTGCAGGGACTGCGCATCGTCGGGTCCGAAGTCGCCCACCGGCAACTCGCCAAGAATGCCGAGCGCCATCAGCGCGACGATGCCCTGGCCGTTTGGAGGGATCTCGTGCAGGCTCACGTCGCCGAAGCCCATGGAGATGGTGCCGCACCAGTCATTCGTGTGAGCGGCGAGATCTTCCGCCGTCAGTGCCGCGCCATGTGCTGCGGCAAAGGCAGCGACCTTCTGTGCGATCTCACCGCGATAGAAGGCTTCACCCTTCGTCGCTGCAATAGCTTTCAAGGTTGCGGCGAGCGGCGCGTTGCGGAAAACCTCACCGGCGCGCGGCGTGCGGCCATCCCGCATGAAGGTCTCTGCAAAGCCTGGCTGCTCCTTGAGCAGCGCTGCACCCTTGGCCCAAAGCTCGGAAATGACCGGAGAAACGATGAATCCATCTTCGGCGTAGCCGATTGCCGGCTGAATGAGCGTCTCGAAATCCAGCTTGCCGAACTTGTTGGAGAGCTCAACCCAGGCCGACACCGCTCCCGGTACCGTGACGCTTTCCCAGCCCCGCGCCGGCATCTTGTCCTGACCGGCGAAGCGTTCCGGTGTCCAACCGGCGGGCGAACGGCCTGACGCGTTGAGGCCGTGAAGCTCGTTTCCGTCCCAGATGATCGCAAAGGCGTCGCTGCCAAGGCCGTTGCCGGTTGGCTCAACGACGGTCAGAACCGCTGCGGCAGCAATGGCGGCGTCGATGGCATTGCCGCCGCGCGCGAGGACGGAAAGACCTGCCTGAGCAGCGAGCGGCTGCGAGGTCGATACGACGTTGCGGGCCATGACAGGCTTGCGCGCGGCCGGGTAGGGCAACGCATAGGAAAATTGGCTGTCAGCCATAAGAGACTCCTTGAAACAGTTCCGGGGAAAGAAGGTACCGGTTTTCCGTCCGGAACTGCGAAAAAACAAACACTTGGTGAGGCGCGCTCAACGCGCGCCTGAAATCAGCATGCAAGCGCTGCTGTCGGACGACGCGGATCGCTTGCACCCTCGAGAACACCCTTGCTCTTGTCGGCAAGGATCGTACAGACGGCACCCGCAGTCCACTCCCATTCCGGCCAATCCCGAACGTCATGGCCCAGTTCCTTCAGGCGGGACGCGACGGAAGGATCGATCCGAGCCTCCAGCTTCATCATGCCGGGATCGTAGGAATGCGGTGCGGAAGAACGCGGATAGCTGAACGTCGCGAAGCGCGGTGCTTCGACAGCTTCCTGAGGCGTCATGCCGAATACATGGATGTTGAGCAGGACCTGGAGCATTGCCTGCGGCTGCACGTCGTTGCCCGGCGAGCCGATCGGCTGCACGAAGTGATCCGGATGGTGGACGATCACCGGATTTGGCGTCAGGCGCGGACGCCGTCCTGGACCCACAACAGCCGGAGCATCGGCCTCCGTCCACGACTGGACGCCGCGGCTGGACGCGACAAAGCCAAGGCCCGGAATGATCGGCGAAGTTGACGACCCATCGCTGGGCGTTGCCGAGAACGCGTTGCCGTAGCGATCGACCGCGCAGATGTAGGACGTATCGATGTGCTCGATGTCGTCTTCCGGCTTTGCCGGATCAGGCATCGGCGGAACGAAGCCACGCGGATCACCCGGCAGCGGCATGCCCGGCGCGGCACGTTCCATGGAGATGTTGCGGATGCGATCCTTGAAATACGCCGGGTCGAGCATCTGCTTGTAAGGAACGTCCACGAACTTGGGATCGCCCACATAGGCCTGGCGGTCGGCGTAGGAGAGCTTCAGCGCCTCGGTAATGAGATGGATGTATTCCGGCGAGTTGTGCCCGAGCGCCCCAAGGTCAAAATTGTCCAGCATACCCATGGTTTGGGCGAGGATTGGCCCCTGGCACCATGGACCGCAGGTGTAGACGTCCATTTCGCCGAATTTAACGGGCGAAACCTGCTCGCAATCGACGTCGTAATCTTCGAGATCCGACATGGCGAGCCAGCCGCCGTTCTCCTTGTGGTACTGGACCATCTTCGCGGCGATATCGCCACGATAGAACGCGTCGCGCGCAGCCTTCAGGCCGGCAAGGCGGTCGCCACGAGCCAGCGCCTTCTTCTCTTCGTCGATCATGTACTGGATCGAGTTGGCGAGATCGGATTGGACAAAGCGCTCGCCAACGGGCGGTACCCGGCCGCCCGGAAGGTAGATCGCGGCGTTTGTCTCATAGTTGCGATATTCATCAGCCGCATCATTGATGATGTGATGCATCAGCCCCGGCATGGGGAAGCCGTCGCGGGCAAAGCGCAGCGCCGCGCTTGCCACTTCGCCGTAGGTCATCGTGCCGAAGCGGGCGAGAGCCGCGATCCACGATGCAGGCGCTGCCGGAATGACGGTGCGCAGGATGCCACGCGGAATGCGACCCTCGTATTTGGTGCGGAACAACTCGACATCGGTTGCAGCGGGCCAATGGCCGACGCCGGCAAAGGTCCATGTCTGGCCGGTCTCGGCGATGCGCACCATGATCGGGGCGACGCCGCCGAAGCCGACATATTCGCTCTGCACCACGCCGAGCGCGATGCCGCCCGCAACGCCCGCATCGATGGCGTTGCCGCCTGCTTCCAGAACCTGGAATGCGGCCTGCGCCGCCAGATAGTGTCCAGCTGCCACCGCATGGGTGTGCCCCATGACCCTGGCGCGGAAGGGCGCGGTTGAAGGGCGATACGAACCGGTTTTCTGTTCCACCTGTTACCTCCGACGACTCGGCAGCTGTTTCTAGGGATTTGTGGGCCGGCGCGCCGGAGCGCGCCAGTCTTGTCAGTCTTCGATCTCGAAGGATGCCATCTTGCGCGACATGTCCTTCTTCACGAAGCGCATGACGAGCACGATGATCAGGACGGTGATGGTTACGCCCCAAATCGCACCGGCAATCGGGCGCTCGATGAAGTAGGTGAGATGCCCGCGAGAGAGGTAAAGTCCCTGCCGCATGTGCTTCTCGATCTCAGGTCCAAGGATCAATCCGAGGATCAGGGGCGAGAGGCTGAACCCGAGCTTGTGGAAGAAGTATCCAAAGCCCGAAGCCGCTGCCAGCACGTAGACATCCATCATGTTGCCGCGGACGCTATAGGTGCCGAGCGTCGCGATCACCAGCACGAAGGCTCCGAGCAACCATGACGGCACGCGCAGCATGGAAACCCAAACGCCGATCATCGGGATGTTCAGCACCAAGAGCATGATGTTGCCGACGAACATCGATGCAATCACGCCCCAGAAGATGTCGGGATGCTTGGTCGGGAGCAGGGGACCAGGCTGGATGCCATGGATCATCAGGGCTGCCAGGATGAGCGCCAGCGTGGCCGAGAACGGAAGTCCCAGCGCCAGGACAGGGATCATGCCGGAGGTAGCAGCGGCGTTGTTCGCCGCTTCGGGACCGGCGACGCCCTCGATGGCGCCTTTGCCCATTTCCGCGCGACCCTTCGCAACCTTCTTCTCAAGCTGGTAGGAGGTGAAGGACGAGAGAGCGGCAGACGGGCCGGGCAGTAGGCCAAACACGAAACCGACCAGCGAGCCGCGTCCCCACGGACCCCAGGAGCGTCGCCATTCGTCGCGGCTCGGCAGCATGTCACGCACGCGGATGCGCATGACCTTGGGCAGCGACTCTTTCGCTTCGATCGTCCGTAGGATTTCGGCAATGCCGAAGAGGCCGATGGCAATGGCGGTCAGCTCAAGGCCAGCGATCAGCGGAAAATAGCCGAAGGTGAAGCGCGGGACGGAGCTTACCGCTTCCTGGCCTACCGTACCGGCTATGATGCCGATCATCAGTGGAAACAGGTTGCTCACCAGATTGCCGCCGGAAACGCGCGACAGCAGGATCAGGCCGCAGGTCATGACCGCGAAAAATTCGGCCGGTCCGAACTTGAGGCCGAAGCGGGCAAGCCATGGCGAGAAGAAGATCAGGAGCACCAGCGAAATGAACGCGGCTATGGCCGAGCCTATCGCCATGATGAACAGCGTTGGAGCTGCTCTGCCTTTCTGGGCCAGCGGATAGCCGTCCAGCGTCGTGACCACGGAAGCGGTCTCTCCGGGCACATTGAGGAGGACGGACGTCGTCGATCCTCCATACATGCCGCCGTAATAGATGCCTGCGATCATGATGATCGCTGCCGTTGGTTCCATGGAGTAGGTGAAGGGGAGGATGAGCGCAGCGCCACCCAACGGCCCGAGGCCGGGAAGAACACCCACGGCGGTGCCGAGTGCGGCTCCGATCAGAGCTGCCAGGAGGTTCTGCGGAAGCAGGGCGACTTCAAATCCCTGTAGCAGGTTCCACAATAGGTCCATTTCAGCTCCATATTCCCATCGGCAGGCGGACGTTCAGGAGAACGACAAAGGCCACCCACATCAGGCACGTCGTACCCAGGCCGCACAGGATCGCCTTCAGCCACGAGATTTCACCGACGATGCGCGTGAACAGGGTCACCAGTGCGAAGGTCGCGAGCGGAAAGCCGATCACATTGAACAGGACCGCATAGAGAACGAAGCAGCCATAGATGGTGACGAGCCGCTTACGATCTTCGCCCTGCGGGAAGCTAGCCTTGCCGGCATCCTTGGTCAGGAGAGCGTCGGCGATTACGCCAGCACTCACCAGCGCAAAGATCACGCCGACGACAAGGGGGAAGATCCCCGGTCCGGGCGCGTTGAGGCGCCCGATATCCAGGTTTCTTCCCTCGATGAGGTAAAGTATCGCGAAGAGTAGCCCGAGGGCACCGGCCACTGCTCGGCCGATGCGCCACGTGCGAATGCTCTCAGAGGAAGCATTACTTCCCATAAATCTCACCGAAGTTCGCGTAATCCTTCAGAAGCTGCTGGTGGTAAGCTTCTGCGCCGGTCGGCTCGATGATGTAGCTGTCGGAAATCAGCATGTTCTTGAAGTCTTCGTCTTCCAGGATCTGGAAGTGAGCCTTCTCGAGAACGACAACGATTTCAGCAGGCATGCCCTTCGGGCCGACGATGCCTGAGGAGTCCGGCAGGAACTTCATGCCCGGGTAGCTCTGCGGATTGACGACCTCGAAGCCGTCGATCTCCTTCTCGGAAGATTCTGCGATGACAGCGAGCGGGCGCAGGTCGCCGGACTCAATCTGGCCGCGAACGCTTGATGCGTTGACGGCAACAGCGTCGGTGATGCCGCCCATGACGGATACGACAGCCTCGGCGCCACCACCGGAGAAGGGAACGATGTTGAAGTCAACGTCGGCAGCCTTCTCGAGCTGCTGGAGCTGCATGTCCTTGACGTTGCCGGCACCGCCAACCGCGATGGAGAGTTCGCCGGGCTTGGCCTTGGCATCCTCGAAGAACTCGGCAAAGTTCTGCCACTTGGCATCAGCCTTGACCGTAACCGTGGTTGCCTGGTGGCCGAAGCCGCCGATGGCGGTGAAATCTTCAACGTTCTTGAAGGGAAGCTGGGCGTTCTTGTGGGGAGCGATCGCGAGCGGCGAATTGTGGCCATAGCCGATCGTGTAGCCGTCGGGTGCCGCGCCAAAGATCTCGACCGTACCGATCGTGCCGGAGCCGCCCGGAACGTTCGAGACGACCACGGTAACGTTCAGGATCTTGCTCAGAAGGCCGACGTACTTTCTGGCCAGGAGATCGCCTGAAGCACCGGGGGCGTAAGGAACGATGAAGGTGATGTCACGGCTCGGATACTTGTCCTGTGCCGAAGCACTGCCGAACATGAGAGCTGTTGCGACCGTTGCAGAGCCGAGCGCAATGGCTGCACGCCGCGTGATGGACGAAAGGGTCATCTTTATTTCTCCCGCTTGGCCTTCGTTTCGAAGGCGTTCCCGTCTTGTGGTTGAAAAACTGAATAGCGTGAGGTCCGCCCTTTTCCGGGTTCTTGCTCCTCACAGAGAAGATTCTTGTGATCTCGTGGGCGCAACCGCGCCGATCGATACTCCTCATTAACGCTGCCATCCGGATGAACGCGCCCGCGACGCGTTTGCCGACTCGTGTTCTTCAAGCAAGAACCCTGCCATGCTCGGGCCATTGCCGCGCCTTCAGGTACTCGCTCCACGATCCCCCATCGGATGCCGTATGCTTGTCTGACAAAAAAAGAAACACAGTTTGTCGCAGCTGGCAACTACGCCTCGGTGAAAAACCGTTGGTACCGGAAAGATTTTTGATCCAGAACAAATCACAGCCTTGCAATTCCATTGTAAGACAGTCAGACTGTGGCCACGGTATAATGACACAAGCCGTTGGGAACCAAGGAATACGGAGGTTTGGATGAAAGTTGCGGTAGTGGGCGCTGGCGTCGTTGGCGCGACGATAGCAGCAAGGCTCGCCCGTCGTGGCGTGAGCGTCACCTTGATCGAACAGGGCAATCCGGGGTCGGGCACGACCAGCACGTCCTATGCCTGGATCAATTCGAACGGGAAGGAGCCGCCGGCATATTTCCGCCTGAACCTCTCCGGTCTGCGCGCGCATACGCAGCTCTCCCCTCGGGATGATAGCGGCTGGATCGGTCTTGGCGGCCATGTCGAGTTCGCCGTGGACGATCACCATTTCGAAAATCTGACTGCCCGGGTGAAACGCCTCCGTTCCTGGGGATATGGGGTTAACGAACTCACCCCTGCACAGGCGAAGGAACTGCTGCCGGACGTCAAGCTGCCGGAGAACGTTCGGCTGATCGCCCACTATACGGATGAGGGCTACGTCTATCCGGAGAAATATCTGGGCTACGTGCTGGGCGAGGCACGCGCGGCTGGCGCCGAAATTCTGACGAACACCGCTGTGGTTGGCATTCAGCAGAAGGGCGAGGGCGCTGAGCTTACGCTCTCCAACGGTGAGACGCTTGCGGTCGACAAGGTTGTTTCCGCTGCAGGCCGCTGGACGCGGTCGCTGGCGGCGCTCGCCGGCGCGAATGTGCCGGTGCTCGAATTCACCTCGCCGGGCGACATCGTTGTGGGCTACCTGGCCGTCACCAATCCGCTTCCTGTGCGTCTGTCGCGACTCATCACCAGCCCCTGGCTCAATGTTCGCCCGGCTGGCGGCGGTCGCCTGATGCTGCAGGCGCTCGATCTCGACTCGACGGCTGACCCGCGCGATGTGCCGGCTGCCGATTCCGAGCTTGGCGCTACGTTCCTGAAGCGTCTCAGCGAGGTCATGGATGGCACGGAAGGTGCTGTCATCGAGAAGATCATGGTGGGTCAGCGCGTAATGCCGGAAGACGGCCGCACGATCGCAGGTCCGGTTCCGGAAATGCCGTGGATGTATGTCGTCGCGACTCACTCCGGTGTGACTCTGGCGCCTTATCTCGGCGAAGCGGTTGCTGCCGAGATCCTCGGCGAGCAGCAGGAGGCCCTCGACGAGTTCCGGCTTGAGCGGTTCCTGGTCAACCACACCTATGGAACGCCTTACGCGCCCAGAAAGCCTGGGGAGCAATAAGCCCAGAAGCTGGATCTGTGGCGTTGGGCGTGGCAACACTGATATCGGTTAAGTCTTGCATGATTTCTGGTGTTGCCCCGTCCCATCGAAGCCGAATGGAGACCCGATGCGCGTAAAGCGTGAAACCGTCAGCGAACAGTGCACCAAGCTGCTGCGCGACGACATCTTTAACCGCAAGCTCCTGCCGGGCACCGCAGTCACCGAGGAAGCGCTGGCCCGCGACATGGGTGTGTCGCGCGCCACGGTCCGGGAGGTTCTGAGCACGCTTACGGCGGAAGGCCTCCTCACGCGCAACCCGACCACGCGCAGCCTGCACGTCACGCGGCTTGGACCGGAGAACATCCAGGAAATCTACTGCGCACGCCGTTTCCTGGAGACGGGCGGCATCACCGCCTATGCCGACAGGGACGACTCAGCACTCCAGCCATTGATCGAGGCTACAAACCGGCTGGTTGACGCCGTGCGGGCACGCGACCATCGCGACATCGTGCAGGCCGACATCGCCTGCCATATCGAAATCGTCGGGCTCATCGGATCCGCCGAGCTGGTCGACTTCTACAAGGGATTGCTGGCCAGGCTGCAGCTCGCCATGGCGGCAGTCGCCACCTCGCGGCAGTACAATCTTGAAGCCTTGCTCGAGGATCATGTGGAGTTGATTCGGCTGCTCGATCAGCGCAAGATCGATGAGGCGCGGGAACACGTCATCGACCGCATGAACCGCGCTGAAATGCATCTGCTTGCGGCCACAAAGATGCCGCAACGTTGAGCATAGAGGTTCATGACTAGGCAGAGGCTGCATCGGGAACGCCTCGTCGGGCAAAATGCGCTCGCTTGCGATGCGCTTAACGTGGATAGTTTCATTCATTTGCTCCCGCCTCATTGACAGTTATGGGAACGGCGACGATGAGGGCGCCGTTGGTCCTGTTGACCCGAGAATAAAAAGGCATTCGCGCAAATGCATAACGCACTGAAGCGTATTGGTATTGATTGGTACATGTTGGCCCTCATCGGGTGCGTCCTGCTCGCATCCTTCGTGCCGGCACGCGGTGATTTCGCGAGTGTGCTTTCCAGCGTAACCTATTGGGCGGTTGCACTTCTCTTCTTCCTCTATGGTGCGAAGCTCTCCACCGCCACCATCACGCAGGGCCTGACCAACTGGCGCCTGCAGGCGCTTTGCCTGCTTTGCACCTTTGCCCTGTTCCCGCTGCTGACGATCGTGGGAAGCCCGATCACGTCAAGCCTGGTGCCGGGCGCCGTTGCCGTGGGCTTCCTCTACATCGGTTGCCTGCCATCGACGGTTCAGAGCTCGATTGCCTTCACGTCCGTCTCGAACGGCAACGTTGCCGGCGCGATCTGCGCGGCCTCGCTTTCGAACCTGCTTGGCGTGGTGCTTTCGCCGCTGCTGCTTTCGTTGCTGATCGTCACGCATTCCGATGTTTCCATCGACCCTTCGGCCATCTGGAAGATCTGCCAGCAGATCCTGCTACCCTTCGTGGTAGGTCAGCTCTGCCGTCCGCTTCTTTCCGGCTTCCTGAACCGCCACAAGCTGCCCACGATGATCGTCGACCGTGGTTCGATCCTGCTCATCGTCTATGCCGCCTTCTCGGCCGGCGTGGTGAACGGTATCTGGCAGGTGATTTCGGTTGAGGGCCTCGCGATCATCATTGGTCTCTGTGCTGTGCTGCTGGCGATCGTCATGGGCATCTCGCTTGCCGCTGGCAAGGGAACCGGCATGCCGCGCGAAGACCGCCTGGCGCTGCTCTACGTCGGTTCGACCAAGAGCCTCGCAACCGGTCTTCCGATGGCGGGCATTCTCTTCCACGGCGAGGATATCTCGCTCATCGTTCTGCCGCTAATGGTGTTCCATCTGATGCAGCTGATGGTTTGCGCTGTGATTTCACAGCGCGCCTCGGCCGCTCAGCTGAAGGCCAAGGCTCAACCCGCTCCGGGCGAGTAACCCGGCTTGGCTCGCTGGTGAGGTGGCTCAGCTGGCCACCTTGCGCAGCGCGCGTTCGATCTGTCCGCCGCAATAGTCATCGCCGTATTCTTCGTGCGCCTTCTCGGCCAGATCGCGAAGAGAGGGAAGCGCGGCGACGCGTCTGCTGAGAGCTGCCGTGGTCGGCGCGGCTTCCTCGAGGATTGCGGCGATCTTTTCGAACCGCTCCGTCATCGTTGACCAGAGCGTTGCAGTGATCACGTCGGCGATGCCCGGCTCATCACCGCCAAGAAGGAAACCTTCTTCTGGCCCAAGCCCGTTCCGGCGGCCGATTTCTTCCCAGAACGACATCCATTTCTTCAGCCGTGGCACGAACTCGTCCCACTTCTCTTGCGTCCACATCTGCTGCCCGCCCTGAAGCGTGATCTCGTCGATGACGTCATTGGCGTCGTTGACGATCTTGATCGTCAGCGCCTTCTGTACAGGGTCATTCGGCAGAAGGTCAGCGTCTCGCCCAGATAGAGGATGATGGCGGGCATCTGCGAGATGGCCGCGTCATTGCCGTGATCGACGAGCAAGGGCGGTCCCATGAAGGGGATCGGCAGGTCCTCGACAGGACTGCTCATCAGCCTGACGATCTCATCATCGCCAGGTTCTTCCCAGCTCTTTCCAGCAAAGGCCAGTACGGCACGCACGAACTGTCCCCGGAAGGGGACGGACCAGTAGTAGAGCGTATAGTCCGACATGGGATCGGCATTCCTTCTGTCGTGTGAACATCAGCGGACAACGCCCGCGCCGGGCTCTGGTTCACATCGGTATGCCCACGGAACCGAGGCGCCATGCTGGTTCGGCGCCCAACCGCCATCGCGGTTATAGCTGCTATCGATATGGGGCTATAGCGCTGAGAGACCCCACCTATAAGATGTGCCCATACAAACAATGATCCGGAAGTGCCGCGTCGGATCGAAAAAGGGGAATGGCACATGAGTCTATGGACTTCCCGTGATTTTGTCGGGGGAGGCGCCCTGATAGGGCTTGGCCTCTTCGTCTCAGCCTACAGCTATCAAACCATGCCGCTTGGAACCATCAGCCGGATGGGACCCGGGCTGATGCCTTTCAGCCTCGGATGGTTGCTCACCGGCTTTGGCGCCATCATCGCTGCGGGCAGCATTGCAAACAGGGTACAGATCGAAAAGTTCGAGTGGCGCAACTTCCTGTGTGTCGTCGGCGCGATCATCGTCTTTTCACTCGTTGCCCGACCGCTGGGTATGGCGCCTGCCGTGGCCTGCGTGCTGGTTCTCGCGAGCCTCGCTGAACTGAAAATGACCAAGGTTCAGTTCCTTGCGTTGCTCGTCGCGCTGCCGACGCTCTGCTACCTCGCCTTCTCGGTCGGTCTCGGCGTTCCGCTTCCTCTCTTCAAGTGGCCTTTCTGATGAGCTTCGCGGATAATATTGCCCTAGGGCTCAGTGTCGCCTTCTCCGGCACTAACCTTCTCTACTGCTTCATCGGCGTGTTTCTGGGAACGCTGTTCGGAGTCATTCCGGGCATCGGCGCCTTGTCCGCCATGTCGCTCCTGTTTCCGCTGACCTTCTACCTAGAACCCACGACAGCGCTCATCATGCTGGCGGGCATCTGGTACGGCACGGCCTACGGCGGCAGCACGGCCGCAATCCTGCTGAACCTCCCGGGATCGGCTTCCAGTGCGGCAACCACGTTCGACGGCTACCCGATGTCCCGGCAGGGACGTGGCGGCATCGCGCTGATGATGGTGACGATCGGCTCCTTCGTTGGCGGCTCGGTCGGCATCATCCTGATGACGGTTTTCTCGCCGGCAATCGCCAAATTCGCGCTGTCGTTCCAGTCGCCCGAATATTTCGCGATCATCGTGCTTGGCCTGATAGCCTGTTCGGCCATCACCGAAGGCTCGGCGACCAAGAGCTTCTCCATGATCATCCTGGGCCTGCTCATCGGCACCGTCGGTCTCGACATGTACACCGCCGTGCCGCGCTTTACCTTCGGCATCGTGCACCTGGACGACGGCTTTGCGCTGACGGCGCTTGCCATGGGTCTCTTCGGCGTCTCGGAAATTCTCTACAGCATCGGCCGCGTGGACATTAAGGCCGTGGACAAGTCCGCAGCCAAGTGGAGCGCGATGCGCCCGACGCGCGAGGATTGGCGCCGCTCCTGGGGTCCCATGTTCCGCGGCAGCTGGATCGGTTCGTTCTTCGGTGCGATGCCGGGAACCGGTCCGTCGATTGCAGCCTTCGTTTCCTATGCGGTGGAGAAGCGCATTTCGCGCCATCCCGAGCAGTTCGGCAAGGGCGCGATCGAAGGTGTCGTGGCGCCTGAGACTGCCAACAATGCCGCCGACCAGACCTCGTTCATCCCCACCATGGCGCTCGGCGTGCCGGGCAGTGCCAGCATGGCGCTTATGCTGGGCGTGCTCATGATGCATGGCATCATGCCTGGGCCGCAGCTGATCACGGAACAGCCGGGCATGTTCTGGGGCCTCGTGATGAGCTTCTGGATCGGCAACGTACTGCTGGTGATCCTGAACCTGCCGATGATCGGCCTCTGGGTCCGGATGCTGCTTGTCCCCTATCACATCCTCTATCCCATCGTGCTGATCTTCATCTGCATCGGCATGTTCACCGTGAACAACAACGTGTTCGATCTCTGGATCGTGGCGGGCTTCGGTATCCTCGGCTACGTGATGAAGCTCACGGACTTCCCGGCGCCGCCACTGCTGGTCGGCTTTGTCCTCGGTCCGCTGCTGGAAGAGCATTTCCGCCGCTCCATGCTGCTCGCCCGCGGCAATCCCGAGATCTTCATCAACCGTCCGATCAGCGCCACGATCATGGTCTGCTCACTCCTCCTGTTCGTCTGGAGCGTCTATGCCAGCGTGCGTCACTCGCGAAAGTCGCGCATGTCGCAGCAGGAGGCGGCACTGGAACAGGGCTAGGCTCATAAGCGGCGGGCCGAAACGGCCCGTCACTTTCCCCAACAATTCTCCAAAATTCGGAAGGAACGAACGTATGGCTGCTCAACTTGCTGCGGCTTCAGAAAACCCATGGGCTCACCTCAGCGGCCTGACCAATGCCGCCGTGGAATTCATCACGAGCCACAAGTTTGAGGACATTTCGCCGGAACTCCTCCAACTGACCCGCCGCTGCATGCTGGACGGCGTATCCGTGATGCTGGCCGGTACGGCAGAGCCGGGCATGGTTCCACTGCTCTCCCACGTGAAGGAACAGGGCGGCACTGAGCAGGCGCGCCTGCTTGGCTATGGCGACTACAGGCTTCCGGCTCCCGCTGCCGCGCTCTGGATCGGCACGGCCGGTCACGCCATGGACTGGGATGACACGCAGTTGGCCGAGGGCCCGGGCCGCCCTTACGGTCTGCTGATGCACCCGACGGTGCCGCCGCTTGCCGCCACCATGGCTCTGACCGATATGGCAGCCCGTGCACAGGGTAGACCGGTTGACGGCAAGCAGTTCCTCACGGCCTACAGCGCTGGCTTCGAAGTCGGCTGCAAGATCGCCGAGGCGATTTCGCCTGATCATTACATGCGCGGTTTCCACACGTCCGGCACCATCGGCACCTTCGCGGCTGCCGCTGCTGCCGCTCACCTGCTCGGCCTCACCAAGGACCAGACGGCCCGGGCGCTCGGCATGGCCGGCTCCATGGCAGCAGGCATCCGCGCCAACTTCGGCACCATGACCAAGCCCATGCATGTCGGACGCGCCGCTGAAAATGGCGTCACCGCAGCATTGCTCGCCCGTCACGGCTTCACGGCCAACACGGAAGCGCTCGATGGCCGCTGGGGTTATATCGCGATCGCAGGCCCTGGCGGCGAGCCCGCCCTGGTGCGCGACCGCTTCGGTGCCCCCCATACCATGCTGAGCCCCGGCGTCAGCATCAAGCCATACCCGTCGGGCGTTCTGACCCATCCGAGCATGGACGCGCTTCTGTTCCTGATGCGCGACGAGGGCCTGAAGGCTGAAGACGTCGAGTCCGTGCGCCTGCGCGCAGGATCCAACGTACTGGGCCCGATCCGCTTCCGCATCGCCAAGACGGAGCTCGAGGGCAAGTTCTCCTTCGCCTTCCTCTTGTCTGCGATCATCCTGCGTGGCGCTGCCGGCAAGCAGGAGTTCACCGACGCCTTCGTGGCTTCGCCCGAGTGCCAGGATATGCAACAGAGGGTCGAGACCATGTTCGATCCGGAGATCGAGGCGATGGGCTGGGATCGCATCCGCTCCTGCGTCGAGGTCACCACCCGCGACGGTCGTGTTCTGACCCGCTGGGCCGACGAGAACTACCGCGGCAGCCCGCATAATCCGCTTTCGGATGAAGAGCTGGGTGGCAAGTTCAAGAACTGCGCGGCCGGGCTTCTTTCGGAGGAACGTCAGCAGGAGGTTCTGAACCGTGTCTTCGCGTTTGAGCAGGAAGCGGATGCTGCCAGCATCTTCGATCTCCTGCGGTGGAACGACGGGACAGCAACGCCCTCGCACTAAATGGCAGAGAAGCCCCGGGCGGCATCCGTGCCGCCCAATGAACTGCACTCTTGCTGGCGTATCGAACCTTGCTGCAGAAGAGCCCATCACCACCTTCCAAGATCCTGCAAGGCCTCGCTGTCTATCCGCTGGCGCTGCTGCTGGGCTTCATCCTCGACCTCATGGCAGTGCCTCTGTCCTGGATGATCGGGGCCATGTTCGCGGCAGGGTCGATGCTGGTGGCGCAGCAGCCGGTGAAGATGATGCCGGGGTCGCGCCAGTTGGCCCAGATGGTGGTTGCAGGCAGCGTCGGCTTGAGCTTCAACGAAGAGGCGCTGCTTGCTGCCCTGGCGGTCTTTGCACCGATGGTGGCTGCAACGCTGCTGGGGATCGTCTGCAGCTATATCGCGGCGCGCATCCTCGTCCGGATCACCGGCCTGCCCATCATTACCGCAATGCTTGCGGCGCTGTCGGTCGGGCCGGTTGAAAGCGCGGTGCTCGCCATGCGCCACGGCGCTTCGCCAACCCCCGTGATCTTCTCGCAGAGTCTGCGGATCATGCTGATCATCGTGATCCTCCCGCCGCTGATCGTGTGGTCCGGCTCGAACGTCGGGGATCCTTCTCTCGCGCTTCGGTCGGTTGAATGGAATGTGGTGGGCACCCTGGCGTTCCTGCTGCTCGGGACGGCGGCATCGTTTGCGAGCGTCCGGCTCCACCTGCCAAACCCGTATTTCATGGGGCCCTTGATCGCCGGTATTAGCTGCCGGCTCCTGGACGTTCCCGTCACCGCTTATCCATACTGGGCACTGACGCTCGCCCAAATGCTCCTCGGCATCTGGCTTGGCGCTTCGCTCGACCGCAATTTCCTGAAGACCACGCCACGCACGCTGTGGGGTTTGCTTGCCTCGATCTCCGTCCTCCTTTGCCTGAGCGCACTGGTCGGATTGGGTCTCTACCTCTGGGTGGGAATCCCATGGGAGGTTGCGCTCCTTGCAACGGCGCCTGGCGGCGTCGCGGAAATGGCGCTGACGGCAAAGATCCTCCAGCAGGGTGTAGCTATCGTCATCAGCTTTCACCTGACGCGGATATTCATCCTGCAGCTGATATCGCCGCTGATCGTCCGCTGGCTCTCTAAGAGGCACCCGGTCGATGCATAGATCTCTTCACAAAGGGCACGGGCGATCATGCCAAGTCGGTATAGCAGGTAGGCTAAGCCAAGGGGCAGCAGCGTCCGGATGCCTAAGCTACAAATCAACTCAGACGATCAACATCGTGTGCATTTGAAAGGTTGTTCATGGAACCCTCAATGTTCTTAACGCCCGAGGAAACGCTTGAAGCCTCACACACGGCCTTGCTGATCGTGGACATGCAGAAGGACTTCTGCACGCCAGGTTTCGGGGCCGAGAAGGCGGGGCGTGATCTCACCATGGCTCGCGGGGTTATCCCGGCAATTGCCGAGCTGCTGGAAGGCGCACGCAAGGCGGGCGTCCTGGTCGCCCATGTTGGCTTTTCCACCGCACCCGATCATCGGAGCGACTCCGGCTCCTGGCTGGCACAGCGCCGCCGCGCGACCGCCTCGTCGGACTCGCTCTGCATCACCGGCACAGAGGGCGAGGAGTTCATCGATGAACTTGCGCCATTGCCCAATGAATACATCATCCGCAAACGCCGCTACAGCGCCTTCACCGGAACCGATCTCGATCTCATTCTGCGCGCGCGTCGCATCGAGACGGTCATCGTCACCGGCGTTTCAACCAATGCCTGCGTCGAGACCACTGCACGCGCGGCCTTCGAGCTTGGCTACTATCTCGCCGTGCCGACCGATTGCTGCGGGTCGTGGAACCGCGACCTGCACGAGGCAACGCTGGCCAACGTGCGTCACCGGTTCGGCATTACGCCGACCCGCGCCGAAATCCTGAAAATCTGGCAGCCGCAAGCTGCCCTTGCTGTCTAAGAGAGGATCTGCCGATGGATCTGGGTCTTGCCGGTCGTCTCGTCTGTGTCGTCGGAGCTTCCAAGGGTATCGGAGCGGCAAGCGCCCGCGCCCTTGCCTCGGAGGGCGCGCGCGTCGTGCTGATGGCGCGTGATGCCTCGAGCCTTAATGCCTTGCGCGACGAAATCGCAACTGCAGGCGGAGAGGCGATGGCCATGCAGGTCGATGCGCTGGATAGCGCGAGTGTCGATCAAGCCTTCTCACGGCTGGAGGCGGAGTACGGCGCGCTCGACGCATGCGTGATCAGCGTCGGTGCCGCCCAGGGCGGCTTGATGTGGGAGCTTTCCGATCAGGTCTGGCAGGAGGCGCTCGACCTCAAGTTCATGGGGCTGGTGCGTGTGCTACGCGCAATAGCGCCGCGCATGCAGGCGCGCAAGCGCGGCCGTATCGTCGCCGTGGTCGGCAACAACGGCCGTCAGCCGGGCGCCCGCATGATCCCTGGTTCCGCAGCCAATGCAGCCTGTCTCGCGCTGGTGCGCGGGCTTGCTGAAGAACTGGCGCCTTCCGGCGTGTCGCTCAACGCGCTGAACCCCGGGCCAACGCGGACGGACCGCTGGGACCGGTTGATCTCCAACCTGGCCGCAGGCTCCAATACGTCGCGCGAGGAGGTCGAAGCCCGTCAGCTGAGCACGATGCCACGAGGCCGTATCGCGGAAGCAGACGAGATGGGCAAGCTTGCAGCAATTCTCTGCTCCGACCTTGTGGACATGATGACCGGATCGGCCCTGACCGCCGACGGCGGCGCCACGAAGGGCCTGCCATGAGGAGCCTCGCTACCTACGGAACTTCAGGAAATCTCAGATCAGACCGTCTATGCATTCCCTCGCTATGCGGGAACGACAGGCCTCAGAATTGCACGGGCATCCAATGACTTCAAATCCACGCATCCCGTTTGTCCTCTCCACCGATCGGCCTGCGCTGCCGGCTCCAGATGGAAAAAACATCATCGTCCATCTGGTGGTGAACGTGGAGAACTGGCGCTTCGACAGCGCCATGCCGCGCAAGCTGCTGACGGCCCCGCACGGCAAGGATTCCGTGCCGGACGTGCCGAATTTCTCTTGGGCCGAGTACGGGATGCGCTGCGGCATGCCCCGCATCATGGACCTGCTGACCGAGCTCAACCTGCCATCCAGCTGTGCGCTCAACGCCGGCGTCATTGCCAACTATCCTCGCCTCAGCGATCGTATCCTCGAAATGGGTTGGGAAATCATCGGCCACGGCCTGCACCAGAAGGCGCTTTCTGCCGAGGTCAGCGAGGAAGAAATCATTGCAGAGGCAATCGACAAGATCGAGGCCTTCACAGGCGTCGACATGAAGGGCTGGCTTGGGCCGGGTCTTCGCGAAAGCCCGGACACCCCGGACATCCTGAAGGCGCATGGCGTTCGCTACTGCTGCGACTGGGTGCTGGACGATCTTCCCGTCTGGATGGAGACCAGGCATGGCCCGCTGATTGCCATGCCCTATTCGCTGGAGATCAACGACTCCGTCCTCCACGCCGTGCAGCACAACCCGTCAGACGAGCTTTACGAACGTACGGTCGCGACACTCGCGACCTTCGAAGCGGAACGTCACCTCGGGCCCCGCATCATGGCGATCGGGCTGCACCCGCATCTGATCGGCGTGCCGCATCGCCTTGGCGCCTTCCGCAGGACGCTCGAACTCCTGTGCGACCGGTCCGACACCATCTTCATGACCGGCAACCAGATCGCTGACTGGTACGAACAGCACGAACCCAGCTCGCAGGCGGCCACGCCGCACACTCTCTCTCAAGCAATTTCCTGATAGGTGAATTGACATGGATGCACTTGGATATCGCAAGAAGATCGGCCTCGTGATCGCCTCCGTCAACACTTCGGCGCAGCCGGAGTCCGACGATCTGAGGATCCCCGGCGTGACCAACCACACTGCCCGCATTTCCATCGAGGAACGCCCGCTGAACACCGACGAAGCCTTTTTGGCGCACGTCGAATCGATGCGTTCGGGCATCCGCACCGCGATTGCCCAGGTCATGACCTGCGCGCCCGACCACATCATCATGGCGATCGCGCTGGAAGCTTTCTGGGGCGGCGTGAAGCAGTCTGAATCGCTGCGACAGGACCTCGTCGAAATGGCCGGTGTCGGCGTTTCCATGGGTTCGAACGCAACGGTTGCAGCACTGCAGGCTTACGGCGCGAAGAAGATCGGCATCCTGACACCGCATATGCCGCGCGGTGATGCGATGGTTCAGCTCTATTTCGAGGAAGCAGGCTACGACGTGGTCGCGCTGAAGGGCCTGAAGTGCCCGTCGCCCCGGCAGATCGCTCACACCACCTACGAGCAGATTCGCGATGGCCTCATGGAGATCAACTCCGACGACGTGGACGTTCTGGTCCAGGTGGGCACGAACCTTGCCGGAAAGCAGGTTGCAGCCGACGCCGAGCGCTGGCTCGGCAAGCCCGTGCTCAGCATGAATGTCGTCACCTACTGGCACGCGCTGCGCGAGCTTGGCATCAAGGACAAGATCTACGGCCAGGGCCGTATTCTGGAGGATTTCTAGTCCATGGCCGACCATCAGGTAATCATTGCCGGTGGCGGTCCGGCAGGACTGACCGCGGCCCTGGCTCTCGCCACCGGCGGAGTGCAGGTCTGCGTTCTGGAGCGCCGCAACGCCATCTACGAAGATCCGCGCGCCGCGACGTTTCATCCGCCGACACTGGAGCTATACCAGCCGAGCGGCATCACGGATGAACTGCATCGCCGTGGCATCATTGCGAACAACTGGCAGTTCCGCGACAAGGCCGAAGGCACGCTTGCCGATTTCCACCTCAAGCTGCTGTCTGATGTCACGCCGTTCCCTTATCGGCTGCAGTGCGAACAGCACAAGCTGGTCGAGATGCTGACCGACAAGCTGGCCGAGTTCCCGAACGTCCGCATCATCAACTCAATCGACGTTCTCTCCGTTTGCGAGAACGATATGGAAGTCGTTGTCGAGACGAGCCAGGGTGAGATGACGGCGCAGTATGTCGTTGGCGCCGACGGTGGCCGCAGCATTGTGCGCAAGGCTTCCGGGATTCCGTTCGAAGGCTTTACCTTTGAGGAGCGGTTCCTGGTCATCACCACCGACCACGACTTTGAGCAGGACGACTATTCCTACACCTGCTATATCTCCGATCCGGAAGACTGGTGCGCGATCTTCAAGGTCCCAGGACCTGATGACAAGGGTCGCTGGCGCATGACTTCGGCCACTGCACCGGGGGATTCCGAGGAATGGCTGCTGTCCGACGAGAATGCGCAGAACAAGCTGCAGCGCTTCTGCCCGAGCGACGCGCCCTACAACATCCTTCACACGAACCTCTACACGGTTCACCAGCGTGTAGCGCAGACCTTCCGCAAGGGCCGCGTGATGCTGGTGGGTGACGCCGCCCATATCAACAATCCGCTCGGCGGCATGGGTATGAACTTCGGCATCCACGACTCCTTCAACCTTGGCGAAAAGCTCATCAAGGTGCTGGATGGTGCGTCGCCCGACCTGCTGGATCTCTACGACCGTCAGCGAAGGCATGTCGCAAACGCCTTCCTGCAGGCAATGACCATCCGCAACAAGAAGATGCTCGAGGAGAAGGATCCGGCCATCCGCGCCCAGGTGCTCGCCGAAATGCGAAGAACCGGAAGCGATCCGGAACGGGCGCGGAAATACCTGCTCAACTCCTCGATGATCGAGAGCGTTCGGGCTGCCGCTGCCATCACCTGATGCAGTTATTCCGGGAGGAGAAATGACGGAACGGATCTGGGACCGCTATCTGAGCGACCAGGACAGAAAAGTACTCGATGCACTGAAGTTCGGTTCGCTTGCCTCATGGGGCAAGCGGCCGGCTCTTCTTGTGATTGACGTAAACTATGCCTTCTGTGGCGAGGCTTCCGTCCCGCTTTTGGAAAGCATCCAGACGTGGCGGACGTCCTGCGGAGAGATCGCCTGGAAAACTGTACCGGTGCTTCAGCAATTGATCGCTGAGTGCCGCAGCAAGGAGATCCCGGTCATATATACGACCGGCACCCGCCGCGCTGACGGATGGGATGCCGGAGCATGGGCCTTCAAAGGGAGCCCAAGTGTGCAAAGTGCGGCGGCGCAGAAGGCTGGCGCAATCCAGCCGAAGCGGGACGGCAACCAGATCCTGGAGGAGATCAGGCCGGGCAAACGCGACATCGTCATCGAGAAGCAGAAGCCGTCGGCTTTCTCCGGCACGCCGCTTTATTCGTTCCTGCAACTCTTGCAATGCGACAGCGTCATCGTAGCGGGCGGCACAACGTCAGGCTGCGTGCGGGCAACGGTTCTTGATGCTTTCTCTCACAACATGCGCTGCACGGTTGTCGAGGATGCCTGCTTCGATCGTCTTGAGGCTTCGCACGCGATCAACCTCTGCGACATGCACGCGAAATACGCGAATGTCGTCATGGGCGAGACGGTGCTTGATTACCTGCAGGGGCTTCCTCACGGCCTGTTCGACCTGCCAAGCGGCGAGGGCATGCCGGACTATTAAGTTTTGGCGTGCCATCCAGCCGGCCCAAACGAAAAACCCCGGTGTCACCGCCGGGGTTTTCCTTTGACTACAAACCGATCAGATCACTTCGGCTTCTTGGCCAGACCTGCAAGGTTGACTGCTTCCGTGTAGAAAGTCTTGTCGGCTTCGATGATCTCGAGCAGTTCCTTCTGCGTGGTGCCGAGCGGGATGATGCCGAGCTGGTTCAAACGCTCGCGGATTTCCGGATCCTTGCCCGCCTCGATCGTGGCTTCCTCGATGGCGGAAACGATCTCCTGCGGGAGACCCGCAGGGCCCATGAAACCGTTCCAGGAGCGCGCGACGAAGCCGGGGATGACTTCCGCAACCGTTTGCAGGTCCGGAGCCTGGACGAGGCGTTCGGTCGTCGTCACTGCGAGCAGGACGATGTCCGGGTTGTCCTTCAGCTTCAGCAGTTCCGATGCATTGCCGAAATAGACGTCGACTTCACCGGCCAGCAGAGCTGCCGTGGCTGGGCCACCGCCCGCGTAGGGGATCTTCTCAAGCTTGATCTCGGTCAGCGCTTCAAAACGCGCCATGGTCAGGTGCGTGTTGCCGCCGATGCCGCCCACCGCGTAGTTGATCTGGCCGGGATTTGCCTTGGCGTAAGCGATGAAGTCGCTCAGCGTTTCCTGGCCGAGGCTCTTGCGCACGGCGAGGATGTAAGGGCCGGCGCCGAGGGCGCTGATCGGCGTGATGTCGTCGCCGCTGTAGCTCAGGTCCTGCATGAGCGGCAGGATGATGATGTTGGTGGCCGCGCCGAAGAGGAGCGTGTAGCCGTCCTTTTCGGAACGGGCGACCGTTTCCGTCGCCACGATGCCGCCAGCTGTCGGCTGGTTTTCGACGACGAAGTTCTGGCCGAGCTTCTTGCTCAGGAAGTTACAGGCCAGACGCGCCATCGTGTCGGTGTTGCCGCCGGCGGCGTATGGCACCAGAACCGTGACCGGTCGCGACGGATACTTGGCCTGCGCGAAGGCGGAGCCAAGGCCGGCACCGGCCATGATCGAAGCGGCCATGCCGGCCGAGCCATACTTCAGGATGTCGCGGCGGGTGATCCCCTGCTGGGAGCGAGGTTCTTTCTGCTTGGTCATTGATGATCCCTTTTGTTACCCTCTGATGGTTGCTCAACCGTTCTTGGTGACGGCTTTAATCCAGTGCAGTCAGCACCTCGACGACAGCGATCCCGCCATCACGTACGATGCTCACAGCTTCATTCAGGTGCTTGGACAGCTCTGCAGGGTCGGAGATTGGTCCGACGGACCAGACCCCGTAGCTGCGCGCGAGGTTGGTCAGATCGATGTCCGGTCCTTCCATCCGCTGGCCGATATGGGCGTTCTCCACCGGCCGGTTGCGCTGGTGCGCGACTTCCCGCTGGTGCAATTCGTCGTTGCCCCAGGTGCGGTTGTTGAGGATGACCAGCAGGAGCGGCGCCTTGTGCGCGGCTGCAGACCAGAGCGCGCCGGAGGCCATGACGAAGTCGCCGTCGCCCAGCATGGCAACGGGGATTTTTCCGGTTCCCTTCAGAGCAAGTGCGGCACCAGCCGCCGCTGCCGGGCCATAGCCCACCCCGCCGCCGCCGTCGCCGCCGAGATACTGGCCGGCTCCGGTAAACTCGAAGATTCCATCCTGCCAGCTGCGGTGGTTGCGAACGACAAGCGTCCAGTCTTCCGCCTTGATGGCCTCGTAGACCTCGCCGGTGATGCCCGGGAGGCTGATGTGCTGGTCTTCCCAACGCTTGGCGTAGCGCGCCTGCCGTGCTTCGCGCAATGCGGCGGAGCGGTCTGCAAGCTGTTGCCTGCGGGCCTCGATCGCTTCCATGCGGTCCGGGGTGGCTGTCAGCCGTTCGGCAAGGCGATCACCCAGCGCCCGAATGGTGGCCAGAGGATCCGCGCTGACCACGAGATCCGCGCGCGCATCCGGGCCGCCGAAACGAGTCCAGCTGTTGCCGAAATAGGCGTTCATGGACACATCCACGATGGTGGCGCGATCCTCACGAGCTGCGCCGCCAGCGATGTTCGAACGCTTCGGCTGATACTGGCCGCTGAGCAGGTTCACGTCCTGGCAGTCGAAGCAGATCAGCAGGTCCGCATCCTTGGCAATGGCCTTGTCGCCATTGAGGTTCTGCGGGTGGTTCGTCGGGAAACAGACGATGTTGCGATCGTCGTGATAAGCGGCGCCGGAGAGTTCCACGAGACGCTTCAACGGTTCCGTCGTCTCCGGGTCGAGCCCCAGGCGACCGGCGAAGATCAGCGGCATCTTCGAGGAGACCAGCAGCTCGACCAGCTCGTCCAGCTGGGCAGGCGAGGGATGGGGTGCTGCCGGCGGATCAATGACGCGGCTCGACAGTTCAGGCAGATCAATGGCGTCGATCGGCACTTCCTGCAGGGCGGCATCGATAGAAAGATAGCTCGGACCCTGCGGCGCCGTCAGGCCCTTCTTCCGCGCCAGCAGGATGCCGTCAATGATCGCTTCCAGCGTCGGCGGCTCATCCGTCCACTTCACGTAGTTGCGGATCAGGTCACTCTGCGCGTTGGCACTATGTGCCCAGTCGATGAAGCGACGTTCCGCCGGATCGGCCGGACCGCTGCCGCCCAGGATGAGCAGGGGCGTCTGGTCGCAAAAGGCGTTGTAGATCGCCATCGAGCCGTTCATCAGCCCCACAAGGTTGTGGAGGATGACCAGGGCTGACTGACGCTTCGCCTTGGCATAGCCATGAGCCATGCCGACAGCAATCATCTCATGCGTGGTCAGCACCAGCTCCGGCGCGGTATTGCCGAGCACATTGACGATTGAGTCATGCAGCCCGCGAAAGCTGGAGCCCGGATTGATGAAGGCATATTCGTAGCCGAGCCCGCGCAGCAGTTCTGCCATCCGGTCGGAACCGTAGAGCGTCTGGTTCGAAGTCGCACCATCGGCGGCGACGATGTTGTTGACGGGATGCTGGGTCATGCCAGCCTCGGCACGGCGATGTTGATCGACTTCACTTCGGTATAGCTCAGCAGTTCCTCGATCCCTTCTTCGCGGCCGACGCCGCTGTTTTTCATTCCGCCATAGGGCACACCCACGTAGTGGGGCCCGACGCAGTTGATCCACACGTAGCCGACGTTAAGGCGGCGAGCGAAGGCAAGCGCCTGGTCGATGTCCTTGCCGACGATGCTTGCCGTCAGACCAAGGTCGGAGGCATCGTCCACTTCGATAATCTCGCTTGCGTCCTTCCAGCGCATGACCGTGAGAACAGGACCAAAAACTTCGGTCTTCATGAGCATGTGATCGCGGCGGTCGACTTCGAAGACCGTTGGCTCAACCCAGTAGCCCTTCTCGAATTGCGCACCTTCAGGCCGCTTGCCGCCGGCGAGTATCCGGGTGCCGCTCTCCTTCGCCTTGGCGATGAGGCCGGTCACCTTGTTGTAATGCTCTTCACTGACGAGCGGGCCCATGCCGCAGCCGGGTTCCAGCGGGTGTCCAACCTTGATCGCGGAAACCTTGGCGACAACCTTTTCCAAGAGCTCGTCGTAGACGTCATCATGGATCATCAGGCAGCTGGTCGAACCGCAGCTCTGGCCCTGCCACTGGAAGTTCATGCCTTCGAGTGCCAGCGCGGCAGCCTTGTCGAGGTCCGCATCGGGCAGAACGACCATCATGTTCTTGCCGCCCAGCTCGTGAGTGATGGCCTTGATGCCGACGGGGGCCGTGGAGGCCTGGATGCGCATTGCGGTTGGGACCGAGCCGATGAAGCCGATGCGCTTCACCCGACGATCCGTGACGAGCGGCTGGCCCGTATTCGGGCCATCGCCGCTCAGGATGCTGACGACACCGGCCGGGAGGATCTCGGAGCAGATTTCGGCAAGGATGCCGCCGGTCAGCGGAGCCTGCTCCGGCGACTTCACGATAACAGCGTTGCCGGTGACGAGCGGAGCCGTGAACCGCGACGCGGCGAAGTAGAATGGATGGTTGAAGGCAATGATGCGTGCCACAACGCCGAACGGCTCGCGCACACTGATGTGCAGATGATCGGCCGTCGCGGGGTAGGTGGCCCCCAGAACGCCGTGGGCGAGCCCGGAATAATATTCGATGCGGGAAGCCGCTCGGTCCACGTCGCCCAGCATGGGGCCATAGATGTTGCCGGAGTCGAGGCTTTCCAGACGGGCGATCTCTTCGCGGCGGGCGCGGATGGCGTTGGCCACCTTGCGCATGTAACCTATGCGGGCATCGAGGCTGAGGGCGGCCCAGGCAGGCTGGGCTGCAACGGCAGCGTCGACGGCCCGCTTCACATCTTCAGGGCCTGCTGCCGCAGCTGAACCGATCAGGGAAAGGTCAGATGGACTTCTGCGCTCAAACCTTGCACCACTTGCGGCCTCGACCAGCTCTCCGTTGATCAGAAGCTTTGCTTCGTACATATCCCGCTCCTTATTCTTATGATGGGATCATACCGGGTTTGAAGCGGGGCACAGCTGGGGGAGTCGGTATAGCTGCTATATGCCGGAATGATATACCGCGCTCCCGGACCTGCCGATTGAAGGCAGCCGGGGGCGCAACAAGACGCTCAAACTAGGCGATCGCTGAGGGGGGTCAGATCAGTTCGACGGGGTGGGCGAAGGGAATGGCGTACGCGGTATCTGCCAGTCATAAAGCGTCGAAATCTCGTTCACCGATTGCTTGATGACCTGCAGGACCATCCGCGTGCCGGAGTCGAGTGAACTTGACGAGGCTGTAGCTAGCGCAAGATTGCGGCGGAAGCACGGGTTGTCCATCGCCGCGATCTCGAACTCACCGTTGCGGACTTCGACTTCAACGGCGCCGCGTGGCAAGAGCGTGCAGAGACCTTCTTCGCGGACCAGATCCTTGATGGCGGGGATGGAGTCGATTTCATAGACGACGTTGAGCTGGCACCTGCATTCCTGCATCCGCTCCTCGATCAGCTTGCGAATACCGTGCTGCTTGCCGGGCAGAGCAAGTCCCACATTGCAAAGGTCCTCGGCAGACCGGGGCAAGGGATCCTGGCTGCCCGCGCGCCGGATGAAATAGAGGTTGTCGGCAAGCAGATGCTCCGCAATGCACCAGTTGCGGCCCATCGGTTCGTAGATGGTTGCGATATCGACCTTCTTGTTCTGCAGCCAGTCGATGAGCGTGCCGCTCATGCCTTCGCGCACATGCAGGTTCAGGTCCGGATAGCGGCTGCGCAGACGCTTGAGCAGGGGCTTCATCAGGAGCGGCGAGAGGGACGGCAGGATGCCCAGCGTCACCGAGCCGTGGATCGAACCACCCAACGTGTGGATCTGGCGGATCGCCCGGGCATTCGCCTCCAGCGCCGGCCCGGCATAGGCAAAAAGAAGTTCCCCCGCTGGCGTCAATTCTGCACCGCGCCCGGTTCGGTAGAAGAGCGCGGATTTCAACTGTTCCTCGAGAAGTCGGATCTGTCTGCTGAGGGCAGGTTGCGCGACACCAATGGCGATCGCAGCTCGCGAGAAACTGCCAGCTTCCGCAACCGACATGAAGTACTTTAACTGCCTGAATTCCATCATTATTCTGGACCCATTTCCCATCTGAGGCTTTCGTCGGACCGAGCCTGGCAAGTTTGCGCTGCTCTGTTTGTGCTCGTTCCCGAGGTCAGAGTAGACGTGCATCCCGGCAGAAACAATTCCCTTGGAGCCGCCTGCACAGGGGGATTGGTGCGTGGCAGATTTCGGAACGGCGGCAGAACTCTCTCGGTCAGAGCCATCGCCTCGGCTATAACCGCATCATCAGAGAACGTTCACGGGAGGAGAATGCAGTGGAGGAACTGAAGCGGCAGCATGATGGGGCGGAACTGAGGGCTTATCTCTTTCGCCCGGAGAAACCGGCGCCTAGCGCCCATGGCGTCATCGTCTACATGGATATCCATGGAATCCGACCGGCGCTGTTTGAAATCTGCGAGCGAATGGCATCCTTTGGCCATACCGTCCTCCTGCCGGACGTCTATTTCCGCCTTGGACCTTACGAGCCGTGCACACCGGCCGAAGCAGCGGCCAATGAAGCGCTGCGAGCCGAGCGACGGGCCATGCGCGCAAAGACGCCCGTGGACCTTACGGCTTCGGACACTGCGGTCTTCGTCGATCTGCTGACCAGCAACGGCGTCACCGGCAAGATCGCCACGGTAGGCTATTGCATGGGCGGGGCGAGGGCGATGCGCGCAGCCCATGCGGCACCGGATCGCGTGGCGCTTGTTGCGAGCTTCCACGGTGGCAATCTGGCCACCGATGATCCCTCAAGCCCGCATCTTCATCTGGATGGAGTGCGCGCCCGCTTCTATGTCGGGGCAGCCGACAAGGACGCCAGTTATCCGCCGGAGCAGGCCGCTCTTTTCATCGAAACCTTGATGAAGGCGGGCGTCGAGACGGTGCATGAGAACTTCAACGGGTGCCCGCATGGCTGGGTGTTCCATGACAATCCCAGGATCCACAACGCCGCCGGAGCAGAACGCCATTTTGCGCGTCTCGCAACGCAGTTCAGCGAGTGCCTGAACTGATCGTCGTATACGACAAGGCCCGCCCCCTGAGGGAGCGGGCCAACGTTGCGAGACTGCCGATTGTGCGACTTAGAAGTCCATGCCGCCTGCGGGCATGGCGGGGGCTGCTTCCTTCTTCGGCTTTTCGGCGATCATCGCCTCGGTGGTGATCAGAAGGCCAGCGACAGATGCGGCGTCCTGAAGAGCCGTGCGCACGACCTTGACCGGATCGATGACGCCCTGCTCGAAGAGGTCGCCATATTCATCGGTCTGGGCATTCCAGCCATAGGCGAAGTCGGGCTTTTCGCGCAGCTTGCCGACGATGATCGAGCCTTCAGCGCCTGCATTCTCGGCGATCTGGCGGACAGGCGCCTCAATCGCGCGGCGCACGATCTCGATGCCATGCTGCTGGTCGGCATTCTCGAGCTTGAGGCTGTCGAGAGCCTTCGTGGCGCGCAGCAGCGCTACGCCACCACCGGGCAGGATGCCTTCCTCAACGGCCGCGCGGGTTGCATGCAGCGCGTCGTCAACGCGGTCCTTCTTCTCCTTGACTTCGACTTCCGTCGAGCCGCCGACCCGCACGACAGCAACGCCACCGGCAAGCTTGGCCAGACGCTCCTGCAGCTTCTCGCGATCGTAGTCGGACGTGGTCTCCTCGATCTGGGCCTTGATCTGGGTGATGCGGCCGTTGATCTCGTCCTTGCTGCCGGCGCCGTCAACGATGGTGGTGTTTTCCTTCTCGATGACGACCTTCTTGGCGCGGCCGAGCATCTCAAGCGTGACGTTTTCAAGCTTGATGCCGAGATCCTCGGAGATGGCCGTACCGCCGGTGAGGATCGCGATATCCTCCAGCATCGCCTTGCGGCGGTCACCAAAGCCGGGCGCCTTGACGGCAGCAACCTTCAGGCCACCACGCAGCTTGTTGACCACGAGCGTGGCGAGCGCCTCGCCCTCGACGTCCTCGGCAATGATGAGCAGCGGCTTGCCGGACTGCACAACACCCTCAAGAACGGGGAGCATTGCCTGGAGATTGGAGAGCTTCTTTTCATGGATGAGCACGTAAGGCTCTTCCAGCTCAACGCGCATCTTCTCCTGATTGGTGACGAAATAAGGGGAGAGATAGCCTCGGTCGAACTGCATGCCTTCGACCACTTCGAGCTCGGTCTCGGCGGTCTTAGCTTCCTCGACGGTGATCACGCCTTCGTTGCCGACCTTCTGCACAGCTTCGGCAAGGAAGCGGCCGATTTCTGCGTCGCCGTTGGCGGAAATGGTGCCAACCTGCGCGATCTCGTCGTTCCTGGTGATCTTGCGGGCGTTGGACTTGAGTTCTGCGACCACGGCGTCAACCGCCTTGTCGATGCCGCGCTTCAGATCCATCGGGTTCATGCCGGAGGCAACGGCCTTGGCGCCTTCCTTGACGATGGCCTGGGCGAGCACTGTAGCGGTGGTGGTGCCGTCACCGGCCAGGTCGTTGGTCTTGGAGGCAACTTCGCGCACCATCTGTGCGCCCATGTTCTCGAACTTGTCCTCAAGCTCGATTTCCTTGGCGACCGAGACACCATCCTTGGTGATGCGCGGCGCGCCGAAGGACTTGTCGATGACGACATTGCGGCCTTTCGGGCCGAGTGTAACCTTCACTGCATTCGCAAGAATGTCGACGCCGCGCAGCATGCGTTCGCGCGCATCGGTGTTGAACTTTACTTCTTTTGCAGCCATGGGATCACTCCTTCAATAGGCAGTTTCTTTGACTGTATTCGTGGAAGAAGCCTCAAGCGGCCTTCTTCTCGGCAGCACTGACTTCGATCACGCCCATCACATCGCTCTCCTTCAGGATGAGCAGATCTTCGCCATCGAGCTTGATCTCGGTGCCGGACCACTTTCCAAACAGGATGCGGTCTCCGACCTTCACATCGAGGGCAATGTACTTGCCGTCTTCGTCCCGTACGCCGGGGCCTACGGCGATCACCTCGCCTTCGCTCGGCTTCTCCTTGGCAGTGTCGGGGATGATGATCCCGCCGGCCGTCTTTTGCTCAGCTTCGATGCGGCGGACCAGAATGCGATCATGCAGTGGACGGAACGTCATATCGTTCTCCTTGAGGACAAACAGATTTTTGAACAGTTCCTCCGCACCAGCCGGATGGCCGGTACGGGGCTTGCGCGACCCTCAGCGGCGTCGCGCGGCAACGATCTGGTTTTGCGAAAATGAAGTTTCAAGAGCGGCGTAAAAATTTTTTGGCAGTCGTATAAGCAGACTGCTAAGCAACTGGTTATCCAGCACAAACTGCCAGCCCGCTGCATCAGGCTGAGAGAGGCTATGCCCTGTGTTGCCAGGGGGTAACACAAGCCGACTAATGAATACCTGATGGGTAAAGTTATAGGTATTTATGTTATGCGGAAGATCATTGGTGTTTGATCCGACTCCAACGCTATCGGTGTTGGATCACAGTGCAGTAAGCGGCGGGAATTTTAATGAGCATACCTTTGGTGCTGGCGTTTGCACCGCAGCACGTTTCGAATGAACTTGAGATAATCGCATCTGCAGGGGATCGAGAACTTTTCAGGGCGCATTTCAGGTGCCGCACCGGTCAGGCACTGCAGCCTTCGCCGGATGCATTGTTCTGCCTCGGCCTCTATCCAGCCTCCGAGGTCGGCGCCCCGTTACACATCACCGGCGACGTTGAGCCCGGCCTGCTTTCGCGCGCCAAGCCCATATCCGACATCTTCCGTAGCTGGTGGGTCGGTTGCCGGAATGTAGATGTTACGGCTGAGCCACGGCCAGTCTCTGCCTCAGGCGAGGGAAGGGGGGTGGCGCTTTTCTTCTCCGGAGGCGTGGATTCCTGTTACTCGCTCGTCGAAGCGCAGCCGCGGCTGTCTGCGCTGATCACTCTGGTGGGCGTCGATATACCCCTATCCGACACGGTTGCGACAGCCAGACTGGAGGCCACGTCTCGTGACGTGGCGGAGCGCAAGGGTCTGGAATCCATCGTGATCGAGACCAATGTCGCCCAGGTGTTCCACCCCTATGTAAGCTGGATCGAGCACCATGGCTCCGCACTTGCCGCCATTGGCCACATGCTCTCGCATAGGATTGACAGGATCTTGATTGCCGCCTCGGACAGTGAAGCCCGCTGGAATTTACCCTGGGGCTCCCACCCGGCGCTCGATCCGCTGCTCGGCTCGTCGCATCTTGCGGTTGAGCACCACGGGCTGGTTCCCCGCTTCGACAAGATTGCGACCGTTGCGCGGGATGCTGATCTCCTGAACATCCTGCGCGTCTGCAACAAGTGCGGGCACAATTGCGGTCAGTGCTACAAGTGCGCTTTCGTCATGCGGGCGCTGGAGGTCCTTGGCCTCGACAGCGCGCCAACCTTCCCGCCATTTCTGCCTCACCGCGGTGGGTTGTGGGCCCGGAACCACTCGTCCCTGGCTGAGCTTGTACGGCTGCGCGAAGCGGCTATCGAAGCTGGCCGTAGTGACCTGGTTCGGGAAGTTGAGCAGGCGATGGCTCGTTTCCGGAAGCGCGAGCCTCTCCGAAAGCTGGGGTATGGCCGCTGGCGCAGCTGGTCTCGCGTCATGCGCCACAGGCACCGTTGGCGGAAAGCATATACATGAGCCTTGCCGCCTATGTGGTCCATCCGGAGCGTGCCGTTGCGCGCCGCTGTTCCGGCCAAAGGCGGTGGGTCTCGGAATGTTGGCCCAGACAGTCACCCGCGGTGCGGCGGAGTGCCTTCTCTAAGTGACGCAGCACGATCCACAGACGCTCGCGCATAGTCGAAAAACTGCGCCCGGAGACATTGCGTCCAGCCTACAGGCTGGCGCCTGCCCTTCAATCCCACAGGATGCCCGATGATCAATAAGGTTACCAAGCTGACCAATAAGGTCACCAAGCTGACCCGCTTTTGGCAGGGTCGGCTTCGTCCGCGTACGCTTCCGCCTCTGTTCTGGCACATCGGCGTGCCGAACTTCGGCGATGACATCAACCCGGCTCTTTACGAGGAGCTTTGTGGTAGACGCTTGCGTCTTGCCACCGACCGCCGCGTTCCGCATTTTCTGGGCATGGGCAGCATCC
Organism: Nitratireductor aestuarii; assembly: GCF_014641695.1. Taxonomy (GTDB): domain Bacteria; phylum Pseudomonadota; class Alphaproteobacteria; order Rhizobiales; family Rhizobiaceae; genus Chelativorans; species Chelativorans aestuarii. The sequence continues at coordinate 49,205 of NZ_BMIF01000016.1, forward strand.
TTGCTGCCGCCACGGAATCCTCGATCGTACTCGGTGCCGGACTGATCAAGCCCGCAAACGTGAAGCGCCCGCTCAAGGTGGTGTCATTGCGGGGAGAGCTTACCCGGCAGCATCTCGGCATCACGGAAGACATCCCGCTGGGCGATCCTATGGTGCTCGTCTCGCAGCTGATGACGCCGGAGCGAGGGGGGGATATCGGGTATATCCCACATGTTTCGGAGCTCCGTGGCATCCGGGACCGTATTCCGCCAAACATCAAACTCATCGACGTCCGGCGGCAGCCGACCGAAGTGGTGCGTGAGATCGGGCGCTGCAGCCTGGTGCTGAGCCAGTCGCTGCACGGCCTCATCGTGGCAGACGCCTTCGACATCCCGAACCTCTGGATCGCACCAAGCAAGAAGATGATGGGGGGCGAGTTCAAGTTCCACGATTATTTTTCGACGCTCGACGCGCCCAAGGAAAAACACGAGTTTTCTTTTGAGCTCCTCGCCAATCCCACGCGCTCGCTCGCATCGGTGGGCCGCTTCAAGGGCAACAAGGCTGAATATCGGGCGATCCTGAGGGATGCCGTTCAACGAGGACTTCCTGAATGAGTGTCAAGCAATCCCTTCGCGATCTCGAGCAACGGGTCCGTCTTGCGCTCGTGCGCCCATTGCGGATCAAACTGGCCGCAAGGAAGCGGGCGCAAGCTCCCGGAGTATTCATTGGAATTACAGGAAGCTCGGGCAAGTCGAGCACCACCGATCTGATCGCTGCAGTCCTGCGCAGAAAAGGTAGTGTCACCACCCAGCTTATGAACAATACAATCAATCCGCTGATCAATACAATAAGAAATAGCGGGAAATCAGACTTTGTGGTGGTGGAGAACGGCGTTGGTGAGAAGGGTGTGATGAAGCCAATGGCCTCTCTGCTGCAGCCTGACATTGCTGTCGTAACCATGGTTGGTCTGGAGCACTACTCGGCCTTTCGGTCATCTGAGGCAATTGCGGAGGAGAAGGGCTGGCTTGTTGAGTCACTGCGGCCGGAGGGGCTTGCTGTCCTCAATGCCGACGATCCGCTGGTTATGGGTATGGCAAGACGCACCAGCGCCCGCGTCCTGACTTTCGGCTATAGCGAAGATGCGGATTGCAGGATCGTGAAGGTCGAGGGAGGTGCTCCGAGCGGCATTGTTGTGACGCTTTCATACCGTGGTCAGGAGTTGGTCATTCCAACCAAGTACGCCGGCCATCATTTTGCCGCGTCGGTAGCTGCAGCCACCATTGTCGGAATGCAGCTTGGGGTTACGGTCGAGGATCTCCGGGATGCAATCGGTTCGTGCTCACCTGTTGTGCTGCGGCTAAGCACGCACCAGATCGCGGGCGGTCCACTGATCATAGCCGACTGTGCCAAGGCTCCACTCGGGACCCTGCATCTTGCCTTTGACGCTCTGCGCCACGTCGATGCACCCAGAAAGCGTATCGTTCTTGGCCAGGTGTCGGATTATATTGGCTCTCGCATGAAGGCCTACCGCACGGCGTTCGGGGGAGCACTCGCTGTCGCCGATGAATTGATATTTGTGACCGACCGGTCGCGCCCAGAGCGGTTCCTCCCGAGAGATGATAAGGGCACTCAAAGATTCAAGCATTTCTTGAATACGCGCGAGGCGGCAGAATACCTGGCTGCGACAGCCATGGAAGGCGAGGTGATACTTCTGAAAGGATCGCAGCGTTTCCATCTTGAACGTATCCTCATCAATTTCCAGCAACCGGTTCGATGCTGGGAGGAGAGCTGTGGGCGTGGTGGCAACTGTTTCTCGTGCGGTATGGCCAGCTTTGACTTCCAGTCACATCGGCCTATCGCCAGAAAAAGGCGCCGCCGCCGCTTTCTTGGCAAGTTGTTTGGCCGAAAGATACAGGAAGCATAGTGGGCGTGATTCCGGAGGTCACGCATCAGATGGAACTCGCAGTCCGGGGACTGGACTGTTTCTTGTGCAAAGCCGCTCCGTCCTGAAACGGTGAAAAGACGAAAAGTCCCTTAGCTTGAATGAGCCAGCCATGGTATCGCTTGCTCAATGGCTTATTCGTTCGCAAATGTACCGATCGCGGATCTCATAGGTCCCGTTGTCCGTGCGTCGACAGCGCTGGCGCGGCTGGATGAGCGGCTTCGCATGAGCTCCGTGCAGGAGGGGTGGACCGAACGCACCCACTTTGCCGACGCTGCCGCCGCCCTTTGGCTGGAGGGCGAGCTGGTGCAGCTGGAAGATCTCGTTCTCCATGATGAGCGTATGGATGTTCGTCCGCCGACGCATGAACTGACGCGCGCCCATGCGGTGCTGCGCGCCCGCCGCCGCGTCCATTCCGCCAAGCCGGATTGGGCGCTTTCGCCGCCGGGTCTGCGCGAACTGGCTGGCTTCGGTGATCAGGATGAAAATGCCGGAAGGCTGAACCAATCCATACCAGCCGAAGACCTTGAGGAGCCCGAGCCCGAAGAAGATCCGTTGGCCGCCCACTTTGCGGCACTTGACGCGGTGCTGGAGCGCACCAACCAGATTCTTAAGGGAAAGAAGGTCGAGCCAAGGGCGAAGGATACGGCCGAAGAACCTTCGTCCAGCCGCGAGGAACGCCCGTCGCTCGTCTATGACCTGGATTGGGACGAGGACGCGCGGATGGCCGAATGGACATCTGTTGTTGATCAGACCACCGGTCTTCCCGCCATGTTGCGTGCGGTGATCGCGCTCGACGCCTGGGGTCAGATCGAGGTGCTGCAGCACGGCGGATGGCTTGGCGGACTGCTCGTCGCCTCGCTGCTGCGCAGGGATGGCCTCACCCTGCATCATCTGCCCTGCCTTCACCTTGGCAGCCGCAACATTGCGCGGGAACTGCGCCGGTCGCCCGATCAAACGCGTCGTCTGCTGGCGCTTCTCTCTTCGATCGAGGCTGCCGTGGAACTGGGCCTCAAGGAGCACGACAAGCTCGTACTCGCCAAGGCCCAGATGGAACGGCGGTTGGTAAACCGGCGCTCGAACTCGAAGTTGCCGGACCTGGTCGATCTCGTGCTGTCCCGGCCTGTGGTTACCACCACGATGATCCAGAAGGCGCTGAAGGTGACCCAGCAGGGCGCGATCAATCTGGTCGAAGAACTGGCGCTGCGTGAAATGACCGGCCGCAAGCGCTTCCGCGCCTGGGGCGTACTCTAGAACAAATGAGGGGTGCAATGGTCGAGAAGAAGGCTGATCGTTGGCAGCACGTGAGGCAGAAATGACAGACATTCAGGCTCCACCATTCCACGCGCCCGTCGATGACATCCTGTTCAGTCTCGAACACGTCGCGCGGGCAGACCGTCTAAGGGATTGGGACGGAGAACTCGCCCGCGAGGTGATTACCCATTTCGCCAGTTTTGCCGAAGAGCGCATCGCGCCGCTCAACGCCAGCGGCGATGTCGAGGGTTGCCGCCTCGAAAATGGCCGTGTGAAAATGCCGGAGGGTTTTGCCCAAGTCTATCGCGAGCTCGCGGAGCAGGGCTGGCACGGGATTTCTGCCCCTGAAACTCATGGCGGCCAGAACCTGAACCATGCGATTGTCGCCAGCGTCTGCGAAATCTTTGCCGGCGCAAACCACTCGCTCCAGATGGTCGCGGGGCTGGTGCCGGGAGCGATCAGCACGCTCGTGCGCTTCGGTACGGAAGAGCAGCAGCAGAGGCTTATACCGCCACTGGTCGATGGAGGCTGGCTTGCGACCATGGCGCTGACCGAGCCCGGTTCCGGCTCTGATCTATCCACCATCCGCATGCGTGCAACGCGCGACGGCGACGCCTGGCGGATCGATGGCGAAAAGATCTTCATCTCCGGCGGCGATCAGGACATTTCTGAAGGCATCCTGCATCTCGTTCTGGCCCGCACCGGAAGCATGGAGGAAGGGTCGCGGGGCCTGAGCCTTTTCGCCTGTCTTTCCCACCTGCCCAACGGCGAGCGCAACAGCGTCAGCGTCACCCGCATCGAGGAGAAGCTCGGGCTTCACGCTTCGCCCACATGCCAGCTGGCCTTTGACGGCGCCCGGGCGGAGCTGGTTGGTGAATTGGGCATGGGCCTCAAGGCCATGTTTGCGCTGATGAACCACGCGCGCCTCGACGTGGCGTTGCAGGGTGTGGCGCACGCTGCAAGGGGTGCCGATCTTGCACGGCGCTATGCGGCCGAACGTCTGCAGGGTCGCGACAGAAGCGGCCAGCCTGTTACCATCGACCAGCATGCCGATGTCGCCCGCATGATCAAGGAAGCCGATGCCTGGGCCGTGGGCGGTCGCGCGCTGGTGCATCTGACCATGGTCGAAGGGGAACTGACCGGCGGCGAGGCGCTTCTCTCGTTCATGACACCTATCTGCAAATGGCTCTGCACGGAAGGCGGCATCCGGGGGGCCGACCTCGCCATCCAGGTGATGGGGGGGTACGGCTATCTGCGCGAATTCGGCGCGGAGCAGAACTGGCGTGACGCTCGCATCTGCGCCATCTACGAAGGCGCCAACGGCATCCATGCCCTGACCAACGCTACCCGCTCGCTCAAGAGCGATGGTGGGGCAGGCGCTGCAGCTTTCGTGGCGCTTCTGCGGGAAAGCGGATCGGAGCTTCACGAACAGGCGCATCGCTGGGAGGCTGAGGCTAGGCGCATTGCATCAATGTCTGACCCGTCAGCAGAAGCGCATGATTTCATGCGACTGACGGCTACCTCCGCCTGGCTTGCAGTCTGGGCACGAATTAAAAAAGTAGCAGAAGCCACGGAAAATGCTCGCTATCTGAAGCTGGCGAAGCGTGCGTCTACCATGTCATTTTAACTACGCTACCCGGCGGGGCTCCGGTGCGAAGGGGCTGAGGCCGAGCCACTGCTGCATGGCCTTGGCGATGGCCGGATCGCCGTCCAGTTCAAGGTGACCCGCCTCGATTTCCTTGCGGACGACGGTCAGCCCCATCCAGATCGCGGTCATGCTGCGCAGCGAACTTGTGACCAGCAGATCAACCTCGAAGCCTGGGTCGAACCCACAGAGGTCGACCGTGCCGCCATCGACGACCAGCCACCAGCACTGCTTTGCCGGTGGAAGTTCGGGGTACTGAAACTGAATCGTGCAGCGTCGCGGCGGCAATGGCTCTGGATTGAGGTTACGCCGCATGTCCCACATGAGCAGTGACGGGTCCAGATTCTTCAAGGAAAGCTGGGATTCCACCCATCTCTGGCCCCAGAAGCCAAGACCCAGGATGATCGGCCGCAAGTCCTCGCCAGCTTCGGTCAGATGATATTCTACGACGCCGCTCTCATTGCGACGCGTCTGCACGACGCCAGCGCGTTCCAGTTCCTTCAGGCGCTTGGAAAGAAGGGCAGGCGACATGCGTGGCACGCCCCGGCGCAGGTCGTTGAAACGCGTCGTTCCGCATAAAAGCTCGCGCACGACAAGGGTTGTCCATCGGGAGCACACAATCTCCGACGCCATGGAAACGGGGCAGAATTGTCCGTAGCTTCCCCGGTCTTCCATCAAAGACCCTCCGTCAACATGTTTATAAATATCGCAAAACCAGAAGCTCCGCCAGAGATTGCTAGTACAGATCGTGAACTGGACGGTTTTGGCGGATTGGCGGAACCTGAACTCCTATCGTGCTGGTAGGAGGAGAAACCTGATGAACAGCGCAATTGCGGAAGCTAGTGCAGAACGACTGACGAAATTCGATGGAGGAGCTGCGGTCCGCGAGATCAGCAGCATCCTGGCCGAACGTGCCTCCCGCTTTGACGAAAGCGACACGTTCGTTGCCGAGAACTACACCCTTCTGAAAGAGGCAGGGCTCGTTGAGGCAGGTGTGCCGATGGAACTGGGTGGAGGCGGTCTGGAGGTCGCGGAGCTCGCCGACATGTTGCGTCAGATGGCGCATGCGTGCAGCTCAACGGCGCTCGCATTTTCCATGCACACGCACCAGGTGGCCGTGCCCGCGTGGCGCTGGCGCTACCAGAAAGTGGCGGTTGTCGAACCGCTGCTGAAGCGCATCGCGACGGAAAAGATCATCATCCTCTCAAGCGGCGGATCTGACTGGATCGGCGGATCTGGCAAGGCCACCAAGGTTGACGGCGGCTACAGGATCTCCGCGCGCAAGACATTTACCTCAGGTGCGCTCGCAGGCGATATCTTGATGACGGGCGCGGTGGTGGAAACCGAAACCGGGCCGACCGTCATCCACTTCGGTGCGCCGATGAAGGCGGCGGAAGTCACTGTGCAGGACACCTGGCATGCGCTCGGTATGCGTGGCACGGGTTCGCACGACGTGGTGCTGGACGAGTTGTTCGTTCCTGATGCCGCCGTGGCCTTTTCACGCAAGGCTGGCGAGTGGCACCCGGTGTTTCAGATCATCGCGACCGTCGCCTTCCCGCTGATCTACGCGGTCTATCTCGGTGTTGCGGAGCGGGCTTGCGATATCGCACTGGAACTGGCGCAGAAGAAGAGCTCCAGCCCAATTGCCCTTGATCTGGCGGGCAAGATGGAGACTACGCTTCGGGCCGCGCAGCTTGCTCACCGCTGGATGCTGGATACGGTTGAGCTCAACGCTCCGTCGGCTGCCACCGTCAACGAGGTCATGATCGGCCGCACGCTGGTTGCCCAGAATGCGATCCGCACTGTGGAGCTGGCGATGGAGCTTGCCGGAGGACCGGGCTTCTACAGGCACAATGGGCTGGAGCGGCTGTTCCGCGACATCCAGGGCGCCCGGTTCCACCCGTTGCAGGCCGGACCGCAGGCGCAATACGCTGGTGCCATGGCCTTCGGTCAGGACGTCTCGAAGATTTTCTGAACCTCCAAAAAAAGCGGTCCTGCCCGAAAGGACAGGACCGAAGTCAGGGTGAAACTTTGGCCCGGCTCTGGTGGGAGCCGGGCCTTTTCGTTGTTATCGGGCGTAGAGCCGGTCGAGGCGTACGATCTTGCCGACGACCGCAAGGGCGATGATCGTGAAGAGGATCAGCACAGCGGAGATCGCATGGGCGGTCGGTTCAAGGCTGAAGGTCGATTCAGCGTAGATGCGGACCGGAAGCGTCGTCATGCGGGCGGTGGTAAGGAAGCTCGTCACCGTGACTTCGCCGAAGCTCAGGAGGAAGCCCACGATGCCAGCCGCGAACAGTCCCGGCGCCAGACCCGGCAGGATGATCAGGAAGAACCGCTTGATGCCGTTAGCGCCGAGGCTAGCGGCTGCCTCTTCCTGCGACCTGTCGAGTGCCATGACGGAGGTCGTCAGCAGCGTGATCGCAAAGGGCAGGATCACGATGACGTGGATCGCCATCAGGCCGATGAAGGGCGGGATGATGACGTAAAGCTGCAGCAGGCGCAGCATGCCCACGCCGATCGCCACGTTCGGCAAGGTGAGCGGCAGCAGCCAGAAAGCTACCAGCATGGATCGGCCGCGGAAGGGGAAGCGCGCCAGCGCAAAGGCCGCGGGGAGTGCCAGAGCGATGGCTGCAACCATCGATGCCAGAGCAAGCTGCACCGAAATCCAGAACGCGTCCGCATAGGTGCCGGCAAAGAACACCTGCTCATACCACTTGAGCGTGAAGCCCTTGAAGCCAGCAGCCGTTGCCTGCGGTACGTCGTTGAAGCTCTGGACGAACACCAGGCCCAGCGGCAGCAGGAGCAGCAGCAGCGACATCAGCAGGAGGATCCTGGAAACGATCGGACCGAGCGCGTCGACCCAGGGAACGAGCCAGCGCGGAATGCTCAGGGGTCGGCTCGGCTTTCCCTTCAACCATGGCATGAGACGGGTGAACCCGATCGTGCAAAGGGCTGCGAAAGAAAGCCCGATGACGGTCATCGCAATCGTCAGAGCTGCGGCAAGCGGTGCATTGAGGTTCTTGATCGCCTCCTGCAGCACCAGCATGCTAGTCGTCCAGACCTTCTTGCCGCCCAGGAGGGTTGCGGAGACATAGGCGGTAGACGCCATCAGGAAGACGATGACGGAGCCAGCGCGCAAGCCGGGCAAGGAAAGCGGCAGGTCAACGGTGAGGAAGCGAACGGCAGGGGAAGCGCCAAGACTTTGAGCAGCTTCATGAACACGTGGAGATGTGTTCTGCAGGTTGTCGTAGAGCGCCAGCACCATGAAGGGCAGGAACACCTGCGTGAGGGCGACGATCACCGCGCCATGGGTGAAGAGCATGCTGCGGGCGGGCGGAATGCCGACCCAACCCGTTACGGTGTTGATCAGGCCCTCAGGAGAGAGAAGCAGCATGATGCCGAGGGATCGGACGACAACGTTCGTCAGCAGGGGAATGAGGATGACCGAAAAGGCGATCGCGCGGTATTTGACCGGCATGCGCGCCAGCCAGTAGGCAAGCGGGTAGCCGAGCACGGCCGCCACGACAGTCACCGCGAGCGACAGCAGCACGGTCTCGGAGATCACGCCGAGATAGAAAGTGTCGGAGACAATTTCCGTATATTGAGCGAGAGAGGGGGCCATGAGGATCGGCCCGAACGGGTCGGGATACTCGTGCAATGACAGCACGAGTACCACGAACATTGGTGCAGCAAAGGCGAGCAGCAACCAGAGGGTGACCGGTGCTGCAAGCACCGGTCCGATCCAACGGTTCATCCAGCAATCTCCCGGTCATATCGCGCTTGCCACTTCGGACGGCTCGCGTTGATCAGATCCCAGTCGAAGTCGACGAGCTTGGAGACGGCTTCTTCACCGAGCACCAGCTTTGGCTTCAGGTCTTCCGGAATGGTGAGATCGTTCACCGTTGGCGAGTAGTAGAGCTCGCGAGAGTAGGCCAGCATGCAGGGCTCGGAAAGGTGCAGGTTGACCCACTCTTCGGCGAGCTTCTGGTTGCGCGTGCCTTCGGTGATGCAGGCCACGTTCATGGCGAGCGCCTGGCCTTCTTCCGGCGAAGCGATCTCGATGTTCGGGTTGCGGCTTTCCGCATAGGTGCGGGTGAAGCTGCCGAACTCAACGGAGAGGTCGCAGATGTCCTGGTCGAACATTTCGAACAGCTGCGCCTGGCTCGACTGGATGGCAGCGAAGGGCTTCAGTTCCTTGACCTTCTCGACCACCAGATCGAAGTCCTTCTCGGTGCCGCCCCAGGCGCGGGCAGTCATCATCAGGGCAGAGATGCCTTCAGCGCCGAGACCATCCGGCCATGCGATGCGGCCCTTCCATTCCGGGTTCCACATGTCCTTCCAGGACGTGATCGGCTTCGATGCCTTGCGCTTGTCGTAGACGATCGTGCAGGGGTTGAAGGCAACGCCGTAGCCGCCCCTACGTGCGCTCGGGTAGAGGGCTTCAAAGCGCTCGACGTTGGGGGTCGGCTCCTGCGTCACGCCATCCTTGACGGCCTGGCGGCTCTCGTAGATGTTGAGGTAGAGCACGTCGAAGCTCGGGCGGCCGCGTTCTGCATAGGCGCGGGCGCGGCGCTCACCGGTACCGCCGAGCACGTAGCTGACCTTGCAGCCATACTTCTCGACCAGCGGCTTCTCGACGTATTCCTTGACGATCTTTTCCTGGGCACCGCCCCAGACGCCGACGACGAGCTCGTCACCCTTCTTGGGTTCAGCAACGGCCCGCTTGACGAAGTGGGCGGGAGCGGCAAGCCCAACGCCTGCGCCAGCGATCAGCCTGGTGAAATTACGACGCGTGATGTTCATTTTGCATTCCCCTCGGTTTGAGTTTTGTTTCAGATGAATGTTGCCCCGCCCGGTTGGGCTTGAATGCTGCATGAGGAACCAACTGCAGGCGGCGGAGTGAGAGAGGGCACCATCAGGCGCACCATGCCGGACGCCGTCTGTACGTCGACCTCGTAGGTGTCGCCGAGATAAGCGGTGCGAACGAGCGTTCCGCTAAGATCGAGCGGGCCACCAGGCTTGTTGCCAAGTTCCAGGCGTGAGGCGCGCAGCACGAGGCGGGTTGCGCCTGCCGGTGCGCCGTCGCAGACGAGGCCATTGGCGAGAAAGACGCCATTTTCCGTGCGGCCCTCGATGACGGTTCGGTCACCCAGGAAGGAGGCAGTGAACGCGGAGCTCGGTGCATCGCACAGCGCCTCTGGCGAACCGATTTCCATCAGCAGGCCCTTGCTCATGACAGCCACGCGGTCGGACATGGCGAGAGCTTCCTGCTGGTCGTGGGTCACGAAAATGGTGGTGATGCCAAGACGCTGCTGCAGCGAGCGGATTTCGCTGCGCATTTCGGCGCGCAGGTGGGCGTCAAGGTTCGACAGCGGCTCGTCGAGCAGCAGGACGTCCGGCTCAATCACAAGAGCGCGGGCGAGCGCCACGCGCTGCTGCTGGCCGCCCGACATCTGGGTCGGGTAACGGTCAAGAAACGCGCCGAGACCCACGGTGGCAAGCGCTGCTGCGGCGCGTTCGCGGATTTCGTTCTTGCTGACCTGGCGCATGCGCAGGCCGAAGCCCACGTTGTCGAGCGCCGTCAGATGCGGGAACAGCGCGTAAGACTGGAACACCACGCCGATATTGCGGGTGTGCACCGGCTTCTGGCTTATGTCCTGACCGCCAAGGATGATGCGGCCGCTCGTGGGCTTGATGAAGCCGGCGATCATGCGCAGCGTCGTCGTCTTGCCACAGCCTGATGGGCCGAGCAGCGATACAAGCTCGCCCTTTGCGACTTCGATCGTCAGCTCGCTGACGGCAATGGAGTCACCGTATGTGGCGGTGACAGCATCCAGGGTAAGGTAATGCTTATCTGCAGACATTTTGAACCTGTGGCATGATCAGGCGGGAACGGAAGGCGCCGCCATGGTGAATGGAAATCGGGATGGGTTTGCGGAGCATGTCCGGAACAGGAGCGAAGGCATCGCTGCCCGGATGAACCTCGAATACGGGTGCGGCAGCTCCCTGAAGTGACAGCCTGACCGCATATCCGGCAGGGATCGTGACGCAGATCGGCCGGAGCGCGATTGTTGCCGAGGCCTGAGGGCCATTCAGCCGGACATGTCCGGTGGAAATGACGCGTGCGGAGCCGTCTGGGGACACAAGCGAGAGCGCTGCCGACACATCGAAGATCTGGGAAGGGGAGCTCAGTTCGAGCGTCGCGGAAGCCTCGCCGATGAAGGTGGTGTCTGCAACGAACGGCTCGCTCGTGTAGACGGCGACGTCCGCGCGGTTGTCGATCATCGAACGGTCAGCAAAGCCAGCCGGCGAACCGAAGTGGCCGCCAACGAGAGGAGTCGGACGGAACGGGTCGCTGACGAATGTGTCCACTGCGCGCGCCGGAACGTCAGAGACCAGACGACCGTTGGTCAGCGCGGCCGCAGCAAGTCCGCAGGAAGTCAGAAAGTACTCCTGCCGCGTGACTTCGGGCAGCGACGGCAGTACATGCCACTCCCGAATTCCGATATCGAAAAGACACACGTAATCAGGACGTTCACCGGCAGCCTTCAGATAAAAATCAAAGAATCTGACAATGGCTCGATCCACGGAGATTTCCGCGTCCGTTCCCATGTCGGCGCTGCCGCCCGCGCGGTTCCACGGTGCGTGCGTCCAAGGGCCGATCAGCAGGTGCGAGGTCTCGGGGCTCCTTGCGCGGAAGGCGCTGTCAGCCGCCCAGGTACCCTGCAGCAGGAAGTCGTACCAGCCGCCGATGTGAAGAGCCGGGATGTTGAGCTTGTCGTCGCGGAGCAGAACGCCCGGTGAAACCGATTCCCAATAGGCCGCATCGTCTTGCAGCCACTTGGAAAGGTGGGAAAGATCAGGCCGTGCCGCGAGGAAGGAACGCAGCTCGGCGGGCTTCATGGATGAAAGTGCGGAGTAGGCCTCGGCATCGCCGCGCTTGGCGGCAGAGAGCATCGCCATCTGGGTTGCCCAGCCGACATTGAGGCCGAGGCGGAAGGCGTTACCTTCATAGGCCCAGTCCGTTCGGGGCATCCAGGAACCCATCGCCGGAACAATCGCATCGGGCCTGCGGCCTCCACCGGCAATGGCGAGATACTGCGCCATGGCATGGTAGCTGAAGCCATAGAGGCCGATCCTGCCGTTGCTGCCGGGAAGGTTTGCAGCCCATTCGAGCGTTGCAGCACCGTCGGCAGCTTCGTTCACGAAGGCTTCGAAGATGCCGCCAGACTCCCCAGTTCCACGGACGTCCTGGATCACGACCATGTAGCCGTGGGCGGCGTACCAGGACGGGTGCGCGAGCACGACCGTCGAGGCGATCGTGCGGCCATAGGGCTGGCGCATCAGGAGCACGGGCCAGGGGCCGTTGCCCTCTGGCCGATAGATGTCCGCCACCAGGATTACTCCATCCTGCAGCAGCAGTTCGGCCCTTTCCGGCGCGATCACACTATGGAGTGCCTGGTGGTAGGTCACGGTGTCAGTCCTTGAACATCGTCTTGCTGGTAATGCGGTCGAGCGGATACTCGAGCACTTCCTTGAGCAGCTTCAGCAGATTGACGGCGCTGCGCTCGACGCGCTCACGGCCGCGTTCTGCATCGGCAGCAGCAGCGTTTCCGCAAGCGCCCGAAGGATGGATGTCCTGGGTCTGCCAGCCGAAGCCGATCTTGCCTTCCGGCGTCAGCAGTCCGCCCTTTTCCTCGATCTCGACCGAGAGGGGCACGAAGTCGTCGGCGTACTGCATGTCGATGAGGTCGCCGTGCAGATGCAGCATGACGCTGGTCTCGTCTTCGCCGCCGTGGATGCCGTGCTTCAGCTCGGAGGCGCTGAAGAGGTCGGACATGTCAGCGCCGGCACGGGCCGAGGTGTGGACGGCAAACATGCCGAGCTTGATGCGCAGTTCGCGGCAAATGATGTCGATGACGTGCGGGTTGCCGCCGTGAGAGTTGACGAACACGATCTTGCGGCAGCCGGCGCGGTAGACGCTTTCGCCGAGTTCGAAGAGCACCTTCGCAAGCGTTTCGTAGGAGAAGGTCAAGGTGCCGGGGAATTCCAGGTGCTCGACCGACTTGCCAACCGGCATCATCGGCAGAACCAGAACCGGAAGGTCGTCTTCCATCAGCTCGACGCAGCGGGCGATGGTGCCCGCGTTGATCGCCGCGTCCACGCGCACCGGCAGGTGCGGACCGTGCTGCTCGACGGCTGCGATCGGCAGGACCGCAACAAAGTTCTCCATGTCGAACTCGGTGAAATCCTTCGTGGTGTGATCCCACCACCAATGTGACTTGAGCTTTGCCATTTTCTTTTTTCCTCTTAAGCAGCGGCTGCCTGGGCAGCGAGTTCAGCCTTGGCGATCTTGCCGGTAGGCGTCATTGGGAGTTCCTTGAGCGACACCACGGCCATGACGGAGAGGTCGTAGGGAAGCTTGTCGGCGATCTGCGCCTTGACGGCGGCCCCATCGAGCGGGGTATCCGTCTGGACATAGGCAATGGGGCGGGTCTTGAGGGCGGCATCCGGTACGCCAACCACAGCGGCCTGGATGACGCCGGGGATGGTTGCGAGCGCTTCTTCGATGTCACGCGGGTACCAGGTCTTTGTGCCGACCTGCAGAAGCTCGGAACGGCGGCCAAGCATGGTCACGTAACCATCGCTGTCCATCGTGCCGATGTCGCCGGTCCACAGCCAGCCGTCGCGCAGTGCCTCAGCGGTCTTTTCCGGCTTGCCCCAGTAGCCCCACATGAAGCCACCGCGGATGGCGATCTCGCCCACGGAACCAAGCGGCACTTCCGTTGCGTCCGGGTTGAGGATGCGGACTTCCTTGTCCGGGAGAGGCTGGCCCGCGCGGCGGGTCTCGATGTCCTTAGGGTCAAGCTTCGGGTAACCGAGGGCGACGAAGCCGCCAAGTTCGGACTGGCCGTAGCTTTCTACCAGCGGCAGGCCGAGATCCTTGTACCAGCCCGTCTTGAGCACTGGCGGAACAGGGCCGCCGCCGGACATGCTCATGCGCAGCTTGCCCGGAGCACGGCCACGGATGGCGGCTTCTGCAAGCACGTCGGTGAGGATCGGCGGGTTGGCGATCAGCATGGTCGCGCCGCGTGCATCCAGAGCATCGAAGCCCGTCGTCTGCGTCCACTTGCCCATGACGTTGATGGCGGCACCCTTGGAGAGCTGCGGCAGCAGGTTACCGACGAGCTGGTAGGAGCTCGACAGAGCGCTCGGGCCGAAAGAGACGTCGTCAGCGGTAATCTGCAGACGCTCCGCAATGCAGCGGGAGGCGCGGACGGTTGGCTCGTGCCGTAGCACGGCGCCCTTGGGCTTGCCGGTTGTGCCCGAGGTGTAGGAGAGGTGCGCGAGTGCGTCTTCGTCGTAAGGATCGACCGGCACCGGCAACTTGGCGGCCAGTAGGTCCGGCAGCGAGTGTGCGCCTTCCTGCGGACCGTCCATGCAGATCAGCGCGCGGATCGTCGGACAGTTGGCGGCGGCAGCCTTGACCGGTACGACCATGTCGTGGGTGTAGACGACGACAGTCGGCTCATGGTCGGCAAAGTAGTAGGGGAGTTCCGCGGCGAACTTGACGTTGACAAGGGCTGCAATTGCACCGATGCGCCAGCAGCCGAACATCACTGTCAGATAATCCATGCCGTTGTGGGCAAAGATCGTGACGCGGTCGCCGGGCTTTACGCCGAAGTGCGCAAGAGCACCTGCTGCGCGTTCCATGGCTTCAACTGCGCCAGCATAGGTGAGGCTCTTGTCGCGGTCGACCCAATGAAAACAGTCGTGATCAGGGGATCGGTTTGCGCCGTCGAGGAGAAGGGTATGCATCAACATGAAAGGAAGTTCCCCGGCTTGTGCCTAATTTTTTAGCACGATTGTTTGTAGCTCAATTAATGAGCAATTCGGCCGGTTAGGGAATGGGGCTGGCGTCTATAGTCGGTATAGAAGAACGTCTATAGTGACCGAATGACCGGGCTATTGCGCTGAACACAACGCAAAAACGACGCCTGCAGCGCAGGCATCACTTGATCGCATAGCTGACTGGTGAAATTGGAGGGACTGGTTTTGTGTGCCCGAATAGCTGGCCCGGTTATGCACAAAGCTCGGCGTGGATTTCCTGGTCAAAGCGCCGGGTAACGCTACGAACCACACTGCGCAGCCACTGATTCAGGCTGCTGGAGTGAGCGCGCTCATGCCAGAGCATGTAGAGGTTCATCTGGTTGAACTCAAACGGCGCTTCCACCAGCTGGAGCCGGTCCGGATAGTGCTCAACGATGTGCTCCGCATAGGGGCGTGCGGTCGTGAAGATCAAGTCCGTATCGGCAATTACGCTCGGGATTAGCGCATATTCCGGAATCGACATGGAGATGTGACGCTTGAGCCCCAACTGCGACAGACGGCCGTCAATCGGGCTATAGAAGGCGTTGGACCCCGGCGTGGGCGAGACGTGGTGGGCATCGAGATAGTTCTCGAGCGACAGGCGACCTTCCTGCGCATGCGGATGCTCTTTCTGCATGACGCAGGCAATGTCGGAATGGAGCAGCACAGCTGACTTGAGGCTTTGCTGCGTCATCGGCCAGTTGCCAATCACGAGGTCCACGTGCCCGGCTCCGAGCTCCTCGAAGAGGTCAAGTCCCTCTGAGGGCGCAAAGAAATCCACAGAGATGCCGGGTGCCTGGTTCCGGATGCTGCTTGCGATACGCGGGATGAGGAATGCACCAAAGCAGTTCACCGCAGCGACACGCATACGGCAATTCACACCGCCGGGATCGAACTGCTGCCGCTTGTTGAGCGTCGTCCTTAGTGTGTCGAGCACCGCACCGATGGAGGCCATGACCTCTTCGCCGCGCTCGGTCAGCACCAGCTTCTGCCCGGAACGCACGAGCAGGGGGTCTGCAAACACTTCGCGCGCCTTCTTGAGGCAGGCGCTCACGCTGGGCTGGGTAAGGCCGAGTACTACAGCGACCTTGGAAACATTCTTCTCGGTGAGGAGCAGGTACGTTGTCCGCAGCATCCGCACGTCGATGGAAGAGTTGAGACTGGTGTACATGCATACTTCCTTGTCACCCACCCAAGATAACAAAGCAATTTACATGCCATCAGCCCTGCTTTTTCAGGCAGTCTGGCGGGAGTGCCGGAAGTCATGCGCCTCTCAAAACAGAATGTCCGGCTGAGACGATGCCTTAGCCGGACATTCCAAGCTATTCAGATCATTATCGAGTTCAGTGCCGCATCAGGGCTCGTAGCGGAAGACCTCGTCGTGCGAGGCGACGAAGAACTCGCCGTCGTTTGTTACCCAGCCGCGGAACATGCCGTCGGTGTTGTAGGGAGCCGCGACGGAGCCATCAGCACCGACCGCGACAAGGCCTGCACCGATATTGTGCGGCTTCAGGTCTTCCATGATGACTTTTGTGGCGGCCGCCTTCACGTCTTCGCCAAGATAGGCGATGCGTGCAGCAATCTCGTGGCCAACCACGTGACGAATGAAGAACTCACCCTTGCCGGTGCCGGATACCGCACACACGCCGTCACGGGCGTAGGTGCCTGCGCCGATGATCGGGCTGTCGCCGACGCGGCCGTCAGGCTTGTTGGTGTAGCCGCCGGTGGAGGTTGCAGCGGCAAGATGCCCGTGCTGGTCGAGTGCAACGGCGCCAACGGTGCCGTGCTTTTCTGATTCGCGGGCTGCGGCGAGCGTGCCAGCTTCGGCATGCGCCTTCATGGAGGCGAGGGCCTGCTTGCGGCGTTCGGTGGTGAAGTAGCTCTGTTCTTCGACGGCAAGACCCTTCGCCTCGGCGAATCGGTCGGCGGCTGCTCCTGCCAGAAGCACGGCGTCGTTATGCTCGAGGACGGCGCGGGCGGCCTTGATGGGATTACGGATATGCTGCGCAGCGCAGACGGCGCCAGCGGCGAGCGTCGTGCCGTCCATGATGGAAGCGTCGAGCTCGTGGATACCGTTCTCGTTCATGGCTGCGCCATGCCCAGCGTTGAAATGGGGGCTGTCCTCCATGACCACGACTGCTGCCTGCACTGCGTCAATCGCCTTGCCGCCGGCCTTGAGGACTGCATAGCCCGCTTCAAGCGCTCGGCCGAGGTCGCGGCGCGCCGCCTTCCATTCCTCGTCGGTGAGATCCAGCTTGGCCATCACACCGCATCCGCCATGGATGGCGAGGGCAAAATTTGTCATGCGGAAAACTCCGTTCTGAAACTGAAACGGGGATACCGGCGAACCGGTATCCCCTCTGTGGAAAGCTTGCAGCTTACTGCTTCGGCTTCACGTCCATGGCCAGCGTGTCCTCGTCGGAACGCGGGGTGTAGGTGACCGTGTCAGCCTTCAGGCCCCATGCCGACAGGTTGATTGCCAGCGGCAGGTCCGGACGGTCGGTTGCGGAGAGCATGTTTGCCTCTTCGAGCAGGGCGCGGCGCTTGGCCTCGTCCATCTCCTCGCCTGCAGCCTGGATCAGCTCGTCCATCTTCGGGTTGGAGTAGCCGCGGACGTTGAAGGCGCCGAGCGACTTCTCTGCATCGTTGGTGTGCATCAGCGAGGAGAGCATGTAGTTCGCTTCACCCGTCAGCGTGCCCCAGGAAGCCATGTAGAGCGAGTATTCGCCACGGGTCTTGGCAGGATTGAACACGGCAGCCGGAACGCCCTGAACTTCCGCCGTCACGTCGATCGAAGCAAGCATCTGCGCGATTGTCGGTCCGAGCTCCGTCGGCATACGGTCGTTCGCGTAGGAAAGCGTGATCTTGAAGCCGTCCGGGTAACCGGCTTCGGCCATCAGCTGCTTCGCCTTCTCCACGTTGTACTCGGGAGCAGGGACGTCCTTGTTGTAGCCGAAGATGTTCGGGGTCACGAGCTGGGTCGAAACGACGCCCATGCCTTCCAGTGCGAATTCTACGATCGTCTCGCGGTCGATCACGAGGTCGAAGGCTTCACGCACGCGCGGGTCGAGAAGCGGGTTCTTCTCCAGCTTGTTGCCGGCGTTGTCCCAGATCAGCGGCGAATTTTCGCGGAAGTCGAACTCCAGGTACGGGATGTACACGGACTCGTACTTGATGACTTCGAGCTTCGGGTCGGACTCGATGCTGGCGAGGTCCGTGGACGGAACCTTGGAGATCACGTCAACCTGACCGGCCTTGAGCTGTGCAACGCGGGCAGCGTCGTTCGGGATCTCCTTGCGGATCACCTTGTCCCATGGCTCTGCGCCACCCCAGTAGCCGTCGAACTTCTCGAGGACGAGATCCTGGGTCGGAGCCCAGCTGACGAACTTGTATGGGCCGGTGCCGATCGTTGCCTTGCCGGTGTTGAAGCCTTCGGCAGCCGTGTCCTGCGTGGAGTAGTCGGCAGCAGCCTTGTGCGAAACGATGAACAGACGCACGAAGTCGTTCGGCAGTGTCGGAGCCGGGCCGTGGGTCTTCACGCGGACGGTGTAGTCGTCAACCACTTCCACGGAAGCCACGCGGCGGACGTAGATGGTGGACGGGTTCGGGCCGGTCACGTTCGGGATACGCTCGATCGAGAACTTGACGTCTTCAGCCGTGAAGTCGGAACCGTCGTGGAACTTCACGCCTTCGCGCAGCTTGAATTCCCACGTGGTGTCGTCGATCGTTTCCCAGCTCGTGGCGAGCGAAGGAAGGATCTCCAGATCGTTGCCGGAGCGCAGCAGCGTGTCGAAGACGTGCTTGGTGGCTTCAGCATTGGCGGACGTAGCCGTGAAGTGGGGGTCCATGGAAGCCGGACCCGACTTGGTAGCGATCACCAGGTCGGCGGCAAGTGCAGCAACCGGCGACGCAAGCATCGTTGCGACGAGGGCAGTGCGGAGCATCGTTTTCAGCATTTTTGTTCCTCTTCTAGATGTTATGCCTCGGACTCGGGCGTTATGCTGTGGCTCTGGTCATTCGCTCTCGCATTCGGGACCGTCGGCGCTAATTGCCTGCGGCCATTGATCGGATGCGGAAACGAGCTTGGTCAGAATTTCGGACAGGCTGAGCCGTTCTGCTGGGCTGAGACACTCCAGCATGCGGCGTTCATGTTCGATCATCATGCCCTCGGCGAACTGCACGGCTTCGAGGCCCTTGCCGGTCAGATCCAGCATCACCCGGCGTTGATCACCCTGATCCGTCTCACGCTCGATCATGCCAAGCCGAAACAGCTTGTTGGTTGCACGACTGAGTGTGTTCTTGGGAAATCCGGAGGTGCGCACGACGTCCGAGAGCGTCGAGCGCCCGCCCAGATGGAGAGACCAGAGCACCACAAATTCCGGACGCAGGAGACCCAGCTGCTGCTGGATGTAGCCGTAGACCGGATTGTTGAAGTGGAGCGCCAGGTAGTTCAGCCGGAAAGAGAACCAGCAGGGATTATTCCACAGCTTGGCATGCATCAAAGCTTCTGCGTCTGAGCCGGCGAAAGACTCCGGAACAACACGTCCCGCGCGCCCCTCAAACAACGCCTGCCGCACCGCATCACTCATTTGCATGTCCCGCATGAAGGTGATAATTAATCCCAAATGGAACTTTATTGCTCCATACCATCTTGCGTCAATGGCAATTTTTGATCCATAAAGAACTAATTCTAGATTAGACCGCTTTTCGAGCGGGGCCATTGAAAGGACGGATGCTGTCTGAAAACACCGGGCATCCGCAGGTTGAGAAGGACAGAACATGCGCATTCAGGACATGCATTGGGGCCAGGTTGAAAAACATGTTAAGGAAGACGACAGGTGTGTTCTTCCGATCGGTTCCATAGAGCAGCATGCCTATCTCAGTCTCGCCACGGACATGATTCTCGCCGAGCGCGTTTCGGTCGAAGCTGCCGAGCCTCTCGGTGTTCCGGTTTTCCCGTGCCTGCCTTATGGCATGGCTTCGGGCTTTGCCGATTTCCCTGGTACGGTGACGCTTTCACTGCGCACCTATATCGGCATCATTGAAGATATTCTAGACAGCCTCTACCACACGGGCTTCCGCCGCATCCTCATCGTCAACGGCCATGGCGGCAACACGCCGGTCAATCCGGTGATCGGTGAGTGGCTGAACCGCAACCGCGACGCTTCAGTGAAGCTGCACGACTGGTGGCGGGCGCCGAAGACGATGGCCAAGGTTCTGGAAATCGATCCGGCTGCGTCGCACGCGAGCTGGATGGAAAACTTCCCCTGGACCCGCCTCGAGGGCGCTCCGATCCCGAACTTCCAGAAGGAACGCATCGATTTCGCCGCAACCGCGCGCGTCGATGCCGGTCGCAAGCGCGAGCGCATTGCCGAGGGCAACTACCATGGCGTCTTCCAGCGTCCCGACGAGGACATGCTGGCGATCTGGAAAGTGGGCGTCGAGGAAACTCGCTACGAAATAGAAAACGGCTGGCACTGATGAAGGGGACGCGCCAGGCGTCCTCCATCAACCCCATAACAATAAAAGAGGGGCAGGCATGGCATCCTTCATATTACGCAGGTTGGGACAGGCGGTGATCGTGCTCCTGGTCATGTCCCTGCTCGTCTTCATGGGCGTCTATGTCATCGGCAATCCGGTGGACGTCCTGATTTCGCCGGACGTGACGCAGGAAATGCGTCTTCAGGTGATCCGGCAGTACGGCTTCGACCTGCCGCTGTGGCAGCAATATCTGCAGTTCCTGCAGCGGCTTCTGACCGGTGATCTCGGCAAGTCCTTCGTCTTCAACATGCCCGTCATGACGCTGATCGGCCAGCGGCTGCCGGCCACGCTGGAACTGACGCTGATCGCGGTGTTCTTCGCCTCGGCAGTCGGTATTCCGCTCGGCATCTACGCGGGCTACAAGCCGGACAGTTTCATCGCCAAGTCGATCATGGCCGTGACCATCCTCGGCTTCTCCGTCCCGACCTTCTGGATCGGCCTGATGCTGATCATGGTCTTCGCCGTCCAGCTGGGCGTTCTGCCCGCCGGCGGACGCGGACAGACGGCGGAACTCTTCGGCATTCCGTTTTCCTTCCTCACGGCCGACGGCTGGTCGCACCTCATCCTTCCGGCGGTGAACCTGTCGCTCTTCAAGCTGTCGATGATGTGCCGTCTTGCGGCATCCGGCACCCGTGAAGTCATGCTCACCGACACGATTAAGTTCGCCCGCGCTGCAGGCATCTCGGAGGGTACGATTCTCCGCCGCCACGTGCTGAAGCTGATCTCTATTCCGCTGGTGACGGTCTTTGGCCTCGAACTTGGCTCCACGCTGGCATTCGCGCTGGTGACCGAGACGATCTTCAACTGGCCGGGCCTCGGCAAGCTGATCGTCGACTCCATCACCTCGCTCGACCGTCCGGTGATGGTCGCCTACCTCATGCTGGTCTCAGCCCTGTTTGTTGTCATCAATCTTTGCGTCGATCTTGCCTATGCGGCAATCGATCCGCGCCTGCGTCAGGGGAGGAGCTGATATGTCGTCGACTAACGTTCAGGCCGCACGTTCCGTTTCTCCGGCGGCCGAATTCTGGCGCACCTTCCGCCGCAACAAGGTGGCGGTTGCCGCACTCGCGGTGGTGCTGCTGATCACAATCGTGGCGGTGTTCGCTCCGTTCATCGTGCCGCAGGATCCTTTCGACCTCAAATCGCTTGTGCTGCGCGATGCGCGTCGGCCCCCGGGCTACGTCGGCACCACGGGCATCGTGCATCTGCTCGGAACCGACAGCCAGGGCCGCGATCTTCTGTCGGCCATTGTCTATGGCCTGCGCATCTCGTTGCAGATGGGCCTTGTGGCCGGAGCCATTGCCTTCACGATCGGCGCCGTCGTCGGTTGCTTTGCGGCTTACGTGGGCGGACGCACCGAGTCGCTCTTGATGCGTATCGTAGATATCCAGCTTTCGTTTCCGGCGATCCTGCTGGCCTTCGTCGTGGCCGCCATTTTGGGGCAGGGCAAGTCGCAGCTGATCCTGGCTCTCGTCTTCGCGCAATACGCCTACTTCGTGCGCACCGCGCATGGCGCGGCGGCTGCCGAACGTCAGAAGGATTACGTGCAGGCGGCATTGTCGGTGCCGATGAGCGGCTGGTTCGTCATCACCCGCCACATCATACCGAATTCGCTGCCGCCGCTGATCGTGGTTGCGACGGTGCAGATCGCTTCGGCCATCTCGCTGGAAGCAACGCTCTCCTTCCTTGGTGTTGGTCTGCCGCCCACCGAACCGTCACTCGGCATGCTGATCGCCAATGGCTTTCAGTACCTGATGTCGGGACGCTACTGGATCGCGATCTATCCCGGCGTCGCGCTTATCATTCTCATCATGGCGATCAATCTGGTCGGCGACCAGATCCGTGACCAGCTCAATCCGAGGCTGCGCAAATGACCCATCTTCTGGAAGTCAAGAATCTCAGGACCTACTTCCAAACGGACAAGGGCGTGATCAAGTCCGTCGACGACATCTCGTTCACGATCAAACGCGGCGAGGTCATGGGACTTGTGGGCGAATCCGGCTCGGGCAAGTCGATCACCGGGTTCTCGCTGATCGGGCTGCTCGACAGCAACGGCCGCATCCAGCCGGGCAGCTCCATCAAGTTCAACGGGCGCGAGCTCGTGGGCTTGAGCGAAAAGGAACTGCGCAAGATCCGCGGCAGGGACATCTCCATGGTGTTCCAGGACCCGATGATGACGCTGAATCCTGTCGTAAAAATCATCGATCAGATCGGCATGGCGATCCGCGCCCATGAGCAGGTGTCAGATGCGGAGGTCCGCCGTCGCGCCGTCGACGTGCTGCGCAAGGTCCAGATCGTCGATCCCGAGAGCAAGGTTGATCAGTATCCGCACGAGTTCTCGGGCGGCATGCGCCAGCGCGTGGCGATTGCCATTGCGCTTCTGCACAGGCCGCAGTTGGTCATTGCCGACGAGCCGACGACGGCGCTCGACGTTTCGGTGCAGGCCGAAATCCTCAAGGTCGTGAAGGCGCTGGTGGCCGAAATGGGCACTTCGCTCATCTGGGTCAGCCACGATCTGGCGACGGTTTCCTCCATCGCCGACACCATCGCGGTGATGCGCTATGGCAAGATCGTTGAAGCAGGTCCTGCGCGTGAAGTGCTGCACAACCCGCAGCACCCCTATACGAAGGGGCTGCTGGACGCGCTTCCATCCCGCTCGACGCCGGGCCAGCCGCTCGCCTCCGCAGCAACGGAAGCGGCAGGGGCCATGGATTTCACGGGCCTTGGCGGCTCGGCTATTGGAGCCAATGCGGACGACCAGTTTGTGCGCGCCCATGGTGTGGAGAAGATCTTCGCACCCCGCATCGGCTTCCTGCGCAAGCTTGGCATGCGGATGGGCATTGCCAAGGAGCCTAAGCCTGTCCATGCGGTGAAGTCCGCCAACGTCACGATCGCGCGCGGCGAGATCCTCGGATTGGTGGGCGAATCCGGTTCGGGCAAATCGACGCTCGGGCGCATCCTCTGCGGCATCTACCCGGCTGACGCGGGCGAGGTCAGCGTCGGCGGCAAGCCGGTGCGTTCGGCCTCCGGCAAGCTCGGCACGCAGGTGCAGATGATCTTCCAGGATCCGTTTGCATCTCTCGATCCCCGGCGGACGATCTTCCAGTCCGTCGCTGAAGGCCCGATCGCGCACGGCTTCTGCACCCGCGCCAACGCACGCGAATACGTGAACCGGTGGCTGCGCGCCGTCGCCTTCGATCCGGCCATGGCGGACCGCTATCCGCACCAGTTCTCTGGCGGTCAGCGTCAGCGCATCGCCATCGCGCGGGCACTCGCCATGCAGCCCGAGGTGATCATCTGCGATGAACCGGTTGCCTCGCTCGACGTGTCGATCCAGGCGCAGGTCATCAATCTGCTGATGGAACTGCGCCGCAACCTGAACATCACGCTCCTGTTCATCAGCCACGATCTCTCGGTTGTGAACCACCTTTGTGACCGCGTAATCGTCATGCGTCATGGTGAGATCGTGGAGCAGGGACTGGCAGGACAGGTGTTCTCCACGCCGCGGCACCCCTACACGAAGATGCTGCTGGACGCAGTTCCGCGCCTCGCTTGAGGCGGTAAGACTTGAGGCGAGGTCGTCAGCCGACACCTCGCCTCAGCCTTTTTGACTTGTGCTGTCGGTGGACGCACGGGATTATCGTCATATCTCCAGAGCCTCTGGGAGGAGCGCATGACGAAATCCATGGTCCTCAAGGGCGTTGCTACCCTCTTGATCCTCGGCCTGATTGGCTTTGCTGGCTGGATCTACACCTTGCCATCTGCCGTCGCTTCTCCTGAAGCGCCACCCGTGCCGCGGGAAGAGGTTGAGGCGTTGCTTTCCGCCCTTACGCCGAAGAATACGGATCGTCCGACCATAGCGGTCATCGGGATCAATGATGATGCCACCGAGACAACCGACTACCTGATGCCAACCGGCATCCTTCGCCGTGCGGACGTGGCCGACGTGGTGCTGCTCTCCACTGCAAAAGGACCCGTCCAGCTCTATCCGGCGCTGAAGGTGGAGCCCGACGCGACGATCGCGGAGTTCGACGCCGGCAACCCGGGCGGAGCCGACTTTGTAATCGTTCCGGCCATGAGTCGCGATGACCACCCGGCCGTCATGGCATGGCTGCAATCGCAGGCGCAGAAGGGTGCTACGATCATCGGCGTTTGCGCGGGCGCCAAGGTTGTAGCTGCCGCCGGCCTCCTCAAGGATCACCGGGCGACGACGCACTGGTGGTATCTGAGCAAGTTTCTGAAGATCGATCCCAGCATCGACTATGTCCGCGACCGGCGAATAGTTGCCGACGATCGTGTCGTGACAACGACAGGAATCTCAGCCTCGATGCCGGTGGCGCTGATGCTGATCGAGGCAATTGCGGGCAGGGCGAAGGCGGAAAAGGTCGCGCAGGGTCTCGGCGTCGAGCATTGGGGCGCGGAACATGCCAGCGATGCCTTCCGATTGACCCGCGGTTTCGCCACGACCGTGCTTGGCAACGTGATGGCCTTCTGGCGGCGCGACACCTGGCAGATCGAAGTGGAGCAAGGGGTGGATGAAGTCTCGCTGGCACTCGTCACCGACGCCTGGTCGCGGACCTATCGCTCCGGCGTGCAAACCTTCAATCCATCGGAAACAATGATCGAGACTGCCAATGGCATCCGGATCTTGCCGGACATTACCGGTACGCCGGATGGTAAGCTTGAGAGTTGGGGAAACTTGCCGCCAGCAGACGTGCTGGACGAAACGCTTGCTAAGATCGGGCAAGTCTATGGTGAGCGCACCGAAACTATCGTCGCCATGCAACTCGAATATCCGCGCCAGTAGTAGGACATGAACAGCCGAGCCCGCAAAAGGCTCGGCTGATCATCTACGATTCTGGCCGCCTATATGGCTCCTGCTGAGCATGGATTTAGGGCCGCCGGTGCAGCAGCTGGCGCCGGTGCAGGGGCAGGCGCTGCCGCACCTCTGCTGTAAGTGTCGGCAAGGCTATCGTAGTTCCGTTGACCCGGGCGCGAGGGCACAGCCGCTGCGCAGGGGTTGAAGCTTTCCTCCTGGCTGGCAACCTTCGGCGCCGGGGCAGCCGACGTCAGGTGATCGGCCGACACGGCACCTACTGCTGCAAGCAGCGAAGCGCCGAAGAGGATCGTGTTCCGGTTGCTGCTCATGCCCGCTTGAACCCGTCGAGACCAAAGAGCGGGCGGATAAAGATGCCGAGCAGGCTGCCGAGATAGGCCATCACGAACCACACCCAGCCGTGCAGGCTGCCCGAAGCAATGCCGGAGAACAGCGCACCGATGTTGCAGCCGAAGGAAAGGCGTGCACCGTAGCCCATCAGCAGGCCGCCGACGATTGCAGCAACCCAGGAGAGGAACGGCACGGCAGCCTTCGGTGCAAACTTGCCGGCGAGCGAGGCGGCGAGGGCAGCACCAAGGATCACGCCGAAGTTCATGACTGAGGTCACGTCGAACAGCACGCTGTTCTGAAGTGCGCGGGCCTGCGCCGGGTTCTGCCAGAACTGCCAGCTGGAAACCTCGATGCCGACAGCTTCGAAGATCTTCGCACCCCAGAGGCCGAAGCCATAGGTCACCGACCAGGGGTGGCCTGCCAGAAGCAGGGTGAAGACGTTGCCGAGCGCCAGCACGACGGCTGCGAGGATCAGCGGCCAGGGGCCATGCAGGAAGCTCGAAGGCGTCAGGTCCTTGAGGCCCGAGAAGATGGACTCAACGTTTCCGTGCTTGCGCTTCTCGATATAGGCGAGCAGGCCGATGATGGCGGCAAGGCCGACCAGCGTCAGGAGAGTGCCGCCCAGTGCGCCGAAGGACTCGCCGAAACGGATGACCGGAAGCGAGGGCAGCTGGAGCCAGAAGGGCAGGTGCAGGGTGCCGACCGTCGCGCCGATGATGAAGCCCACCAGCGTCACCAGCATCCGGGCACTGCCGCCACCGACTGTGAAGAGCGTACCCGAGCCGCATCCGCCGCCAAGCTGCATGCCTGCGCCGAACATGAATGCGCCGAGGATCACCGAGACGCCGACCGGCGCCCATGCGCCGACGACGGAGCGGCCGAGGTCAAAGGCGCCGCTCATCAGCGGAATGAAGACGATCGCTGTTATTGCAATCATGAAGAACTGGGCGCGCATTGAGCGGCTGCGGCCTTCGGTGGCAAAGCGCTTCCAGCCGCCGGTGAAACCGAAGGAGGCCTGGTAGAGCGCAAGCCCGAGCAGCCCGCCCGTCAGGAAAAGCAGCGCCTGCGTGACGCTCACCGCGCTCGACAGCACGAGAACGCCGGCAGCGAGAGCCAGCACGATGACCAGGAGGGGAGGGATATCCACTCGCACGCCCCCGGCAAGCTTCGCATTGAAAGTGGTAGTGGTCATGGAGCCTCTGCCTGAAACGAATTGTGGGCTCTTTATCTCACCCGCCCGTCACGAACTGAAACAAAGTTCTTCTGCCAAAACCTTCCGGGGTAAAATTTGTCGGCGCGTTCCGGGCATTCTTGGGAATTGCATTCCTTCTTCGGGTGCAGGGCGCGCTGTAGGCTCCTGTCACGATTGTACTGGAACCTGATCATGACCCTTGCGAACCTTCGAGGCGCCCTTGTCGCGCTCGCCACGCTTACGGCGGCTGTAGCCCCCGCTTTTCCGACGATTGCCGTGGCTGCAGGCGAGCAGGTCGAGCGTGCCAAACTCATTCAATACGAGCCGGGAAAGACGGATCTCGCGGCGGTCGCTGCAGAGAACGAGAAGACGGTGGTCTTCTTCTTCGCCTCCTGGTGCCCAAACTGCATCCTGACGCTGACGGAACTGTCGGAGAAATGGTCGGACGTCGAGCCGGACATCACGCTCGTCATTGCCGACTATGACACCGAGACCGAGCTTAAGGCGAAGTACGGCGTCACATATCAGGACACATTCGTGCTGCTCGACTCCAAGGCGGAGAGCGTCAAACTCTGGAACGCCGGTGGCGTCGCAGGCCTGAACAAGAACAGCCGCTAAATGACCATCTTCTTTGCGTTCGTTGCCGGGCTGGTCACCGTGCTCTCGCCGTGCGTGCTGCCGTTGCTGCCGGTGATCCTTGCCAATTCGGCAATCGGCGGACGCATGCGGCCGCTGGGCATCATCATCGGCTTTGCGGTCTTCTTCAGCGGGATCACGCTTGTCCTGAGCCTGCTCGTGCGCAACATCGGCCTTTCGCCGGAGATTCATCGTACTGCTGCAGCGCTCATCTTCATCGTTATGGGACTGGTGCTCGCTGTACCCTTCTTCAAGAACACCTTCGAACGCTTCACCTCACCTGTGATGGGATCCGTCGGGTTTCGCAGAAGCAATGGATCAGGCTTCGGCGGCGGTCTGCTCGCCGGCGCCGGTCTGGGGCTTGCCTGGACCCCTTGCGTCGGGCCCATCATGGCTTCCGTCATCACGCTTGCGCTCAATCAGGAGACCACGCTCAACTCGGCCCTGACGGCGCTCGCATTCAGCCTGGGCACGGCGATCCCCATGGCCCTTGCTGTACTCTTCGGCAACCGCCTCTACAGCCGCATCGGCTTCCTGAAGCGCAACAGCGCGCGCATCCAGCAGGCGATGGGTGTTGTCATCCTCGCGGTCGGGCTCTTCATCTGGTTCGGCATCGACCGGTCGATCCAGATTGCTCTCTTCAAGGCATTCCCCGGTTGGGAAGCAGTGCTTACCGGCTGGGAAAGCGCCGTAGTCGAATAATTTCCGTAGTTTCCACTTCAGACGAAAAACAATTCCGGCTCATCACTCACCTTTGGTAGCCCGTTGATTGTCCGGAACCGTGCCGTCTGAGAACATCCGCCCAACTTAATTCCTCGGGAGTTCATCCACATGCGTCGTTCCTCCACCCGCGCTCTTCTCGCTGCCAGTGCGCTCTCCATACTGGCGCTCACCGCGTCCGCCCCGTCCTTTGGCAACGCTGCCCTGAGCTCCATCTTCAGCATCGAAGCCGCTGCTGCTGAAGAAGCCGGTTTTCCGATCATCGTGAATGCCGACCAGTTCGCGGAACTCGCCGCCAGTGGCGCGAAGATCGTTGACGTCCGCCCGCAGGCTGCCTTCGAGAAGGGCCATGTGCCGGGCGCTGTGAACGTGCCCTGGGCCGCGCTCAATGTTTCCGAGCGTGATGGTATCCGCAACGAGTTCCAGTCGGACGAAGTGATCGAGAAGGTCATTGCCGCAGCTGGCCTCGAGAATGGCGACACGCTCGTCATCTATGACAACAACTCGTTGCCCGGTCGTGCCTTCATCGCGCTCGAGTACGCGGGCTTCAAGACCATCCACGTGCTGGATGGCGGTGTAGACGCCTTCAAGGGCGAGCTTGAGACCGGACCGGTTCAGGTTGCCGCCAGCGACTTCAAGATCACCGACAAGTTCGACATGCGCGTGGACAAGGCCTATGTGGCTTCCCGCATCAACGCGCCTGACGCGGTCGTGATCGACGGACGTGGTTCGGATGCCTATGTAGACGGCCACATCCCCGGCGCGAAGTCGCTCGTTGCATCCCAACTGCTGACGGAAAAGCGCACGGTTCTGCCGGAAGACATCATCAACAACCTGCTGGCTTCGCGCGGCATCGACAAGGAAAAGGAAATCCTGTCCTACTGCGGTTCGGGCGTCGCTGCTGCCAACAATTACATTGCACTGCGCAACCTCGGCTACAAGAACGTCCGCATCTATGACGAGAGCTGGGACGAGTGGAGCCGCGATCCGGCCGCTGGCCAGTCGCTCGCGCTTGGCAACTACACCTTCCCGGGCCAGGACATTGCGCCTGCATCGAGCGAAGGCCCGCACTTCCTGACGGCCGATCAGGTCAAGGAACTATCGCAGGATCCGAAGGTCGTCGTTCTCGACGTGCGCTCACCGTCTGATTACGGCGCCGGCCAGATCCCCGGTTCCGTCAACGTGTTCTGGGACGCGACGCTCGATGATAACCGCGTGCTGAAGGACGTGGCTGAGCTGAAGAAGCTCTACGAGGAAGCTGGCGTGACGCCCGACAAGCAGGTGATCCTGTTCACCCGCGGCGGCGTGCAGCTCACCCACTCCTACACGGTGCTCTCGCTGCTGGGCTTCAAGAACGTTAACTTCTTCACCGGCAAGTTTGAAGGCTGGGAAAACGGCGCGATGCGCCGCGGCTAACACTTCTCCCTTGGACTAACTGGCTGGCCGGCTCTGTCCGGCCAGTTTTTTTTGTCACACGCTGCGCCAGTTGTCGCCGTTCTGGCGGACCTTACCTTCATCCCGCAGCTTGTGCAGATGCGCCTCTACATTCGCTTCCGCCGCCCAGACCAGATAGGGATCGCTCTTGTTGTAGAGCACCCGCGCGATCTCCTGGATCGTCGTCTCACCTACGCGTTGCAGCATTGCGAAGATGTCGTTCTCGCGCCGGACGCGGTTGCCAAGCAGCCGCTCCACGTAAGGATGCGGATCGGGCAGGGCAGGCCCGTGACCGGGAAGGTAGAGCGGCTCGCTGCGGGCCAGAAGGCGGCTGAGCGAATCCACATAGGCCTTCATGTTGCCGTCCGGTCCGCGCACGATCGAACTGTTCCAGGCCATGACGTGGTCGCCTGAGAACAGGACGTCTCCGCGCGAGAAGCAGATGTGGTCGCTCGCGTGTCCTGGCGTGAACACCACCTCGAGGCCTGCGACCACGTCGCCTTCCTTCAAGAGCTTGTCCGCAATGAGAATGTCACCGGCATAGTGCTCGGAGGCGTAGACCGGCAGGCCGGATCGCTTCTTCAGCAGTCCCAGCAGTCCCGAATGGTCGATGTGATGATGGGTAATCAGAATGCCCGCGCCGCGCGGGGCAATTGCCTCGCAGAGCAGTTCTAGATGTGCCTCATCTTCCACGGGGCCGGGATCAAGCAGGAAGTCTCCGTCCGCCGTCTCGATCAGATAGGTGTTGGTGCCGTGATACGTCATAAGCGACGCATTGTTGGCAACGGCGCGGGAGATGCCGGGAGCCACTGGAGAGAACGTCAGGCGCTGCGGTGCGTCTTCAGTCAGAAAGCGCGTTGAGGAATTCTTCTGGACTTCGGTCACTGCAACTCCTTCATGTCTTGCGTGATTATTTCACCGCAAATGCCTGAGGCGTCAACTTCCCGCTTTTCAGCCGCAACCATCCGATGAGCGTTGAGGCCATCAGCACGAACCCCAGATAACCGAAGAAGGGATAGACCGTGCCGATCAGCTGGGTAAAGCCGAACATGCTTCCGGCAAAGGCGAGCAGTCCGCCAGCCGCGCTGCCGATCCGAAAGCGGTTGGTTCCGGGCTCGAACAGGCGCGCCGCGAAGGAATAGAGTACGCCCACGGCCGTATTCAGGATCGTGGCAAAGATCGCAATTGCCATCAGGATCGACAAGAGGCGCGATGACTGGGCGGAAAGATGGAGCGTCGGGATTGCAACGCCGGCAAGCTCGTCTGCCCGTGTGAACATGCTGCCTGCGAGCAGCAGCATCAACGCGCCGAGCAGTACGCCGCCGAATATCCCGCCCCACATGGCGGCCTTCTGGTTCGAAGTCTGGCCGCCCATGATGATCAGGAAGGGTGCGCCGGCAATGATATTGTACGAGACGTAGAGCAGGGCAGCGAGCAGCCAGTGGCCTGACGCGCCAGGAAGATTCTCCGCTGCCACTGAGAGCGTCGCCATGTCGGCCGAGCTTCCCGCGACTGCGAGTGCTGCAACGATGACCACCATGATCGCCAGCAGGGGCGTAACGGCGCAAACGAGATTGATGACCTTGCGCAGGTCGAGCCACACGATCAGAATCGTGCTGACAGCAACTGCAATGCAGCCCCAGATGGAGGGAATGCCCGTCAGCTGTTCGAGGAGAGCACCGCCGCCCGCGATCATCACGACAGCCATTACCAGCATGAAGATGGTCACCAGGGCATCAACCAGCGGGCCGAGATAGCGGCCGCAGATGGCGTGAATGACATCCTTGTGGCTTTCCGCTGCCTGCTTTTGCCCAAGCGCTGAAAGCGCCATCGCCAGAAAGATGAAGAGCGCGGAACTCAGCACGGCTCCCGCCAATCCCGCCAGTCCAAAGCTGGTGAAGAACTGCAGGATCTCCTGTCCCGATGCAAAGCCGGCACCGACGACAACGCCGACAAAAGCGCCGGCCACCTGAACCGATTCCTTCAGAAAATTCATGGTGAAAAACCTTAAGTGCTTGCTGGCAACCTGATGAAGTCGCGAACGAGGTGCGGCTTGCGACAATTTACATGTTAATCAAATCGGTGTGACGCCTCTTAGTCGCACGCGTCGTCGCTGTCGACCTTTCAGTCGATGCTCAGATGATCGTACCCGCGCCATTCCGCGGGTGGCCGTGATTAGTGCCCGTGCGTGGTGAGATAGTGTTTCGATCTGAACCCCAGCCATCCCTTGGTGTAACCGACGAGCGATGCGACCAGGAAGGTGATCTTCCAGAGAGCATGGTGACGGTGGAATGGGATTGTCAGAATTGTCAGCACGGTCTTGTAGATGCGCGACAGGACTGAGCCTAAGAGGCGGAGAGTGGCCCTCGATGGGCTCTCCCCAAACCGTTCCTTGAAATCCTCGCAGGCCTGACCCCGAATACGCCTGTATCGGTAGCGGAACGATAGCCGAGTGGCCGGAACCGTCTCGTAGACGATCGCCTTGGGTGCCCATCCGGTGCGCGCGCCAAGCGCTTTTGCCTGTAGGTAGAGACGCGTATCTTCACCGCCGGCAAAGCCGAGGGAGGCATCGAAGCGTAAGCCGGTGCGACGGAAGAAATCGAGTCTGCCCATCCAGCTCCATGTCGCCAGTTTGATGCTGTCTCCGTGACCCTGCGCACAAATATTTGCATTGCGGCGTTCGAGGTTCAGAAGTGCTTCCTTCGCGGCATCCCACACCAGCTTCTGCCAGAAGGTGCAGGAGTCATCCACCGGAGCCAGCCGGGCAGGGGAGCCCAGCAGGTCAAGGTCCTGTGCCCTCTGCACCCGCAACAGCTCCACCAGCCAGTGTTGATCGACCTGCTCGTCGTCGTCGGCAAAGGTCAGCAGGTCATAGCCCTGTTCGATCGCGCATTCGAGCACCCGGTTGCGCGCACTTGCTATCCCCAGAACCGGTTCGACGAGATAGGTGACCCTGTGACCGTGGACCTGCAACCGGAAGTCTTCAACCACGCCCGCGAGCGTTGCTTCAGCGTTGTTTTCGACGATGATGAAATCGACCTCCGCATCGTCCGGCAGATGCATTTCCGCATAGGATCGCAGCAGGTTTTCAAGCATGCGCGGACGATTGCGTGTAATCGTTCCGACAGCAATCTTCGTTTTTACCGGCGCGCCACTCGTGCCCGACAGTACAAGCACCATGTCATGTCCCCCACCCCAGGTGAACCCACGAAGGAACTATCCTGTTTCACCATCGGAAGGAAGTATTATCCAGTACATGGACGGTGCCCAGACAGGGATTTTCTGGCGTCTTGCTGCAGCCCATAAACAAATAGCGGCCCTTACGGGCCGCCCAGACTGCTGACAAACCTCTGGCGTTAGCTGGAGGTTTTTGATTCACTGGGGCATGTTGAAGAAACCTGCTCCAGTTCAGACGGCGATCGAGATGGTGACGCTCGAGAGCCTTGTTCCAGCAGATCA
>NZ_BMIF01000017.1 GCF_014641695.1 Nitratireductor aestuarii
GCTCATCGTGGAGCGTCAGCCATAACAGTGCCAGGACCGCGTCATCGATTTTGTCCTCGTCGATCTCCATTCTGCTATGCTACCACGCGCGAGATCCCAAGTCCCGCGGCCCACCTCGGATGGATACCGGACAACCGTGTAGCGTTGCGGGTAAGCGGAATATTCACCGATACTAACGGAAATGCAATCAACAAGACCGTTCAGGTCAGGGTAACACCTGTGACAGCAGCTAACGGCGCCGATTATACCAGTAGCGCCATCATCAACGTTACCATCCCGGCCAATGACAGCGGTGGTTACGACAGCACTTCCTTCGCTTTCCACAACCAGATCTCCATTCAAGCCGATGGACTGCTCGAGAGTGCTGAAACCTTTGAGCTCGAGATTGTGGAAGATGACAGTTTTCTGATCCAGAGCACCATCATATGCGGCGGCGACGGAAACGCGCATGCAACTTATACGATCCACGATGTGAGCCTCACTGTTGAAAAGACCGGAACGGTTGTCGATGGCAATTCTGATCCCAGGACATTCATTGGAGATACGATCAGCTATGAAGTGACCGTCACTAATTCTGGCACGTTTCCGCTCACGAATATTGTCGTCACGGACAGCTTGGTAACACTAAGCGACGGTGGCACTGTCGCTAATCTTGCTGTGGGCGCGTCCAAGAAATTCACCGCTAGCTACCCCGTAACCGCGTCGCATATGCAGAACGGTGAAATTGTGAACACAGTTACCGCCAAAGCAAATGCGATCACAGAGAATCCAACGGGTTCAGTTGCCGTTCCAACAGTTACAGACACACACACGCAACCATTGGACGTGGTCAGGACCCTCGATTTCGTAAAGTCTGTCAGGCCAACTCCATTTTTCGACGACACTGCTCCCGCCAACGGATATCTGGATGCGGGCGAACGCGTCTATTTTGACTTCGCGATCACCAACACTGGCACCGTGGTGGCGAATGTCACCCAGATCACGGACGATCTACCGGGTTTCACATTCCAGCCGGCGGCTCCGACGTATTCACTGAACCCGGGCCAAAGTGCTTCATTTTCAGGCTATTACGTCGCCACTCAAGCCGATATTGATGCAGGTGAAATCGTCAACCAGGCAACCGCAAACTATACCGCAGCGGGTGAGAATCTTTCAGTCCGCTCTCGAAGCCCAACTGCGGCAGGTGGAACAACGATATCCATTCCTGTGCCTGCTCCGGGCGCTATTTTGATCGCGGAGAAGACCGTCGCCTCCAGTACCATCGTAGATAATAAGCCTAAACCTGGTGACACATTGAACTACGTTGTGACGGTCACAAACGTTAGCAACGTCACGGTGAAAAGCCTCACAGTCGTGGATCCTCTGATTGGCGTTAATCAGACAGGCAGTGATCTCCCACCGGTCGTAACTGGCCAGAACGTCGCCACCTTTGGGCCGTTCGCTTACACCATAACGTCAGAGGACATCGATCGGGGCTTCATCGACAATGTCGCATCTGTGGGCGGCATTGTCCGAGATTCTCAGAATGTGAGTACGACCGCACGCCACATAGAATATCTGGCGGGAGATCCTGAAGTTGACCTTCTGAAAGAAGCGACCTTCGTGAACGTAGTTGGCTCGCCCCTACCCGAAGTGGGTGATCGCATTGATTTCAAATTCACCGTTACCAACACCGGCAATGTCACCATCAACAGCTATGAAATCAGGGACGACAAAGCAGTTCTGACGATGACCAGAACGCCTCCTCCTCTGGCTGCGGGAACGGTCGATTCGACTACCTATGTTGGCTCGCGAACCATCACGGCGGCAGATGTCGACGCGGGATACCTCGAGAATATTGCCTATCTGGAGGGCACGGCTGCCAACGGCATCCCGGTTCTCGCGGTCTCGCACGGCCCGGACGGCCAGCCTACCAAGCTGTTGCTGGAGCAAAGCGTGGGTGTCACTGCGGCACTCCAGGGCACGTGGAAGGACGTCAACACCAATACGATCGCCGACCTCGGTGAGATCGTCGAGTATGCTGTCACAATCACCAACACGGGCAATGTCGCGTTAAGCGCGGCCGATATCGTCGGGATGATCCCGACGGACGGCTTACCTGCTGGCATGCCTGGCCTCAAATTGGCGATCGAGCAGCAGATTTCTGCCTTGGCTGCGGGGCAGTCCACGGTCATTCACTTCAATTACGCACTGACGCAAGATGATCTGGACTTGGGGGCTATATACACCCAGATTGAGGTCACGGGCACCGGGCCGGCTTCCATGCCGGATGACAAGCGGGTTGTCAGGTCCCGTTCTTACGATCCGACTGTGGAGAGCACCCTCGATACGGATGGAGACGGAAAGCCGGATTATCCAACCGTGGTGAAACTGCCGCAACTGGCGAAAGTGCAGGTGGAAAAGACGGGCAAATTCCTGCAGACCGGCCCAATCCAAGCCGGCTCCGAAATTCTCTATGAGATCGTGATTACCAATGTCGGCAATGTCACGCTCAACAACGTCTACCCTCTTGATCAGGGGATTACATTCGGCTCCAAACCGGCATCTGGAGTGCTCGGAACGTTCACCCCCGATCCGGTAACACTCGGCGCAGGTGAAAAATCACCACCTTTTCAAGCGGTCTATACGGTCACC
Organism: Nitratireductor aestuarii; assembly: GCF_014641695.1. Classification (GTDB taxonomy): domain Bacteria; phylum Pseudomonadota; class Alphaproteobacteria; order Rhizobiales; family Rhizobiaceae; genus Chelativorans; species Chelativorans aestuarii. The sequence goes on from NZ_BMIF01000017.1 coordinate 2,635, forward strand.
GAAACGGACGTGGTGAATGCCACCAGAGACCCGTCAATTGGTGTCATGAACATGGCGTCCGCAACGGGTATAACGAGGAACGGCCTGGAGCCGGAAGCCATACCGGGGGAGGTCACTCTTGAAACTCCCTGGATCACCATCGTGAAGAAGGCTCTCATTGACACGGTCCGCGTTGGCGAGATCGTCAGCTACAGCCTTGAATTGACCACGCCAGAGGGCTTTGGAGCCGTCGGTATCGCGGTTAAAGATGTGCTGCCACCTGGATTTCTTCATCTACCGGACAGCGCAACCGCCAACGGCGCGGCCGTTTCTTCGACGGTGGACGGTGGAACGATTCTGTTCCAGGATATTACCGTGCAGCCTGGAACCCCCACCATGATCGTCTATGGTGCGCGCGTGGGGGCTTCCGTCAAATCAGGCGAGCACAGGAACCGTGCGTTTGCTGTGGATCCCAAGACCGGGCAGAGAGTTTCCAATGAAGCCACAGCCATAGTGAACGTTGCCTCCGAAGCTATTTTCGATTGCGCCACGATCTTGGGACAGGTGTTTGTGGACAAGAACCACAATGGCTACCGTGACAAAGGCGAGCCGGGTGTCCCTGGCAGTTCCATCAGTGATGTCAGCGGCGCGAGAGTCACAACTGACGCCCATGGACGCTTCTCCATCCCCTGCGTTTCGCGCACGGTTTCGCGCATAGGCTCAAGCCACCTGCTCAAGCTGGATCCGCGTTCTCTGCCAACGGGATACAGGATTGTCACAGAAAATCCCCGGCACGTGCGCCTTACGGCCGGCAGCGTAAGCACGGTGGAATTCGGCGTCACCCAAGCCCGCGTGCTTCGGATCGACATAACGGACGACGCATTCACATCAGACGGCATGCAGCTGCGGCCCGAATGGGCGCGTCAGGTGGAGACAATTGTGAACCTGCTGCAAGTGCAGCCGTCAGTGCTGCGCATTGTCTACCGCAGCAAAACAGGAAATGACGGTTCCGCCAGATCCCGTATATGGGAGGTTCGAAGAGCCATAGAAAAGCTTTGGCGGACGAAGCGAAACCGCTACCGGCTAGACGTCGAAACCGCGATCATCGCCGCGCAGTAGGAGGCATTCCGAAACGCTGTTTCATGCGAGGGCTCTGCTGAGCGCAGCGCTGTAAAGACGCCAGTATGCGATTGCGCCAGATCCGATTGCGATTGATTCTTGCTGAAGGTGGCGGAGAGGATGGGATTCGAACCCACGAGACCCTTTTGAGGTCTACTCCCTTAGCAGGGGAGCGCCTTCGACCACTCGGCCACCTCTCCGGTGAGAGTTCGATTAAAGAAATCCGCCGGCACAATCAACAGCCGATCTGCGCTTTCTTGCGCTTTATTGTGTGGAATGAGCCCGCCTGTGGGGAAAATCATCCGCGACCAGCCAGAGGGACGCCCGCAGCCTGGAGCCACGTGGCTCCACAGCACCCGGAACAGCCGAAACTCAGCCCCCACGGTCCTGCCACGCCCTCGCCCCTGATTCTCATCACCTTCGAATCATAAGCCACTAACAACAGGGCACTTTTACCCGCACATTGCGGTAAGTCCGGCCGTCTTTCCCTAACAAAGTGTTAATTGGGGTGCTCCAATCGTGGCTTTTCTGCAACAGCCCTTTCCCATCCCGACCAGAACGTGGCATCAAAGTGACCAAGACAGTTGAACCGGATCGCGTGATCGGTAATGTCGACTTCGGAGAAGGGGCGTAAGCAACTTTTCACATGTTGGGGATGGGGCAGGGAACGCTGTCCTTCAGCAAAAACCCAGACCCGTTATTAGAACTTTTGACTGGAGGTCAGAAAATGAACATTAAGAGCCTTCTTCTCGGCTCCGCGGTCGCCTCGGTGGCTTTCACCGGCGCTCAGGCTGCTGACGCAATCTTCGTTCCAGAGCCGGAACCGATGGAATACGTTCGCGTTTGCGACGTCTACGGCGCAGGCTTCTTCTACATTCCTGGCACCGAGACCTGCCTCAAGATCGGCGGCTACGTTCGTTACCAGATCGACTGGGCCGAAGGTGACGATGGCTGGCGCAAGGCAAGCCGCGCTAACGTACAGCTCGACGCTCGCTCCGAGACCGAGCTTGGCACCCTGCGCGCCTTCACGGAACTCTGGTTCCAGAACAACACCCCGAACAACGGTGGCGCCAGCGACACGGCTCGCGTTCGTCAGGCCTTCATTGAGCTCGGTGGCCTCTACCTCGGTACCAAGGTTACCCTGTGGGACGGTGGTCTGGACGGCGAGTACGACAACTTCGGTTATGACGCTGAAGTCCACACCGTTGGTTACAACTTCGCAGCTGCTAACGGCGTAAACGTTGGTCTCGCTCTTGAAGAGTACGACAACAACTACGACTACACGCCGAACGTTGTTGGTAAGGTTGGCGTCAAGCAGGGCTGGGGCTCGTTCGACGCTTGGGCTGCTTACGATGCGACCGCTGAAGAGTGGGCTGCAAAGGCTCGTGCGACTGTAAAGCTGTCTGACCCGCTGTCCCTGCAGGTTGCTGCTGCATACGCTTCGGGCAACAACGTCTACGCTCCGAGCCTCGGCTTCTCCGACATCTTCACGGGCACCACGGCTACGTCCTTTGCGCGTAACTACACCTGGGCTGCCGGTGCGCACCTGAAGTACGCCGTCAGCAACAAGCTGAGCCTCGGCTTCGGTGGTGAGTACTACGGCGATGCGTACGACCGCGTCGTAACGGTTGGCACCACTGATTACGCCGTTCTCGGTGGCAACAACGACTGGGCTCTCGGCGCAGTTGTCGACTACCAGATCGTCAAGGGCTTCGACGCCAAGCTCGCAGTCAACTACTTCGACGGCGACAGCTTCGGTGACGACAACAACTGGAATGGTTTCCTGCGCCTGCAGCGCAGCTTCTAATCTAGGTTAGAAGTTAGCCAATTGGTGGCCTGTGGATCTCCACAGGCCACTTTTTAGTGACTCATTATATATATGTGCTGACACCGATCGGCGCGGGGCGCGTTCGCTTACTGTGAGCGACCATGCACGAGATCGCGTTCGATCTCGAATTGACCCGTCAGCTGCGCTTTATAGATCTGGTAGTTTTCCAGCACGCGCTGGACGTAGCCGCGCGTCTCCGTGAACGGTATCCGTTCAACCCAGTCGATGACTTGTTCCAATGGCTTTCCGCGCGGATCGCCATAGCGCTCGATCCATTCGTTGGCGCGTCGCGGCCCGGCATTGTAGCCGATGAACGTCAGAATGTAGGATCCGCCGAAGCGGGCAAGCTGCTCGTCAAGATAGGCCGCACCCAAGGTGGCATTATATCCGGCATCCGACGTGAGCTTCAGGGCAGAGAAGGGCAGGCCATTCTTTCGCGCAACTTCCCGCGCCGTGGCGGGCATCAGCTGCAGCAATCCCCGCGCGCCAACCTGCGAGACGGCGCCCACGTTGAACTCGCTTTCCTGACGGGCGATCGCATAGGCGAGCGCTTCTCCGGCACCCGAAAGCGTTGTGCCCTTCGGAATGACGCCAACGGGATGGGTGAGGCTGCCGATCTCCAGACCGCGTGAAGAACCCGCCTTGGCGATGCGCAGCGCGAGATAATGTTTTCCCGCCTTTTCGGCCATCTCGATCAGCAGCGCGAGGTCTTCCGCCGATGCAAGCTCCTCGCCAAGGTCGCGGTAGAGCACCCCGGCGCGTTCATCAAAGCCGATCTCCTGCAGGCGCAGTATGGCCTTGACCGGCTCGCGGGCCGCAAAGGCGAGTCTCTGCTCCGGTGAGATCGAGGGCAGGGAGCTGGCGAGTTTGGTCTGGCCAATCTTCGCAGCGGCCAGTTGGCCGTAGAAGGCAGTGCTGTATCGCGCAGCCTCGGCGTAGTGTTTTTGCGCGTCGATATCTGGCGCACCTGCCTCGGCTGCTCGTCCGATCCAGTAGTGAGCACGCGCCAGGGAGATAGGGCCGTTTGCAACCTCGTTCATCCGCTGGAAATGCGCGACTGCCGTTATCGGATCATCCATGAAGCGAAGCGCGTACCAGCCCGCGTGGAACTCGGCATCCGTGATCGCCACCGGCGTGCCGCCCGTGTAGGCTGCGGCTACCTTATGCGCAAGCTCCTCCTGCTTGATGTCGAGCAGCTCTCGGCTCAGAGCGCGCCGCTCCACCCACCAGGCATCCGGATCGACCTTCTCCGCATCGGACGGGTCAACTGCCTGCAGTATCCTGGCTGCTTCCTCGAATTTTTGAGACCGTCGCAGCTGCCGTGCCTTCAGGAAATGCCAGGCTGCGGTGCGCTGCGCCTTCGCGACAGCCTCGATCTGCTCGGAAGCCTTCGAAGCGTTTCGCTCAACCGCACGCCAGGCTGCAACCAGCTCTTTCATCTTCGCAAGATGCGCGACCCGGTCCGCCGAAGCGATGCGGCCGGCATAGAGCATCCGCTCAGTGCGGAATCGATGGTCTTCTTCCGTGAGCAGGGCACCGAACTCGCTGATGATGCGATCTTCCTGATAGTCTGTCAGTTCTCCGGTGCGCCAGAAGGGCGATAGCAGCGCATGGGCGGCCGCAGGGTTGTCGGCTGCAAGATAGGCGCGCGCGAGCAGGATCGTTCCTTCGACAGTCTGGGGCTTCGTTTGGCCGAGGGAGGCGAGCACCGACTGAAGCGGCGGCTCTTCGCGATAGAGCGCCCGTTCCTGCGCGGCCTCGAGCCGGTTGAGGCCGGGCCAATCCTTCAGCTCCGCCTTGGCCTTGGCAATGTCTAGACCTGAAACCTCACTGTGGTTCGATAGCGCTAGCGCCCAGGTGAGAATCTTGCGGTCGCGCGAGCCTGAAGCCAATGCGTCACGCGCTTCCTTCGCTGTCGCAACATTTCCGGCAGCGATTGCCTCCAGCCCCTCTCTCAGGCGCTGGTGTTCCGGTGCCGTTTTCAGGAGGCTTCCCAATATGGAGGAGGCTGACGCTGCGACGGAACTTGTTGGAAAATACGGGCGCAGTTCAGGGACGGGGGCCTCGGAAGGGAGCTTTACTCCCTGTGCCCATACAGACGCAGGCGAAAGGGCGAGCACCAGGGCAATCGCACTCGCCGATACAGAACGAGAAACACCTTTTTCGTTCGACAAAAAAAAGATATCAACTCCCTTCGAAGCAGGCTTAAGGTCTGAAGAACAACTGTCGCGTTTGTCGCACGTAACGGTTTTGTGTCTTTAACGTAGAGTTCTTGCAGCGTCAGCATGGCAATACTATGGTGCGCGTCACTCGTCGGCCGCGCGCCGAGGTGTCCTCGCGAAAGGGCACCGTCAACGATCTTTAAGGAGATACATTCGCATGTTCAGGGGTTCCATCACAGCGCTCGTGACGCCATTCCGTGAGGATGGGAGCCTGGACGAAAAAGCCTTTCGCGAACTGGTGGACTGGCAGATCCAGGAGGGCACGAACGGTCTTGTTCCGGTCGGCACCACCGGTGAGTCGCCGACGCTCAGCCATGAGGAACATGGCGACGTCGTGAAGATGTGCGTCGAGATCGCTGCCGGCCGCGTTCCGGTCATCGCCGGCGCCGGCTCCAACTCCACGCGCGAGGCGATCTATCTCGCCCAGCATGCCGAGGAAGTCGGAGCAGACGGCCTGCTTATCGTGACACCTTATTACAACAAGCCGAACCAGCGCGGGCTCTACGAGCATTTTGCCGCGATCGCCCGTTCAGTGTCGCTGCCGATCATCATCTACAACATCCCGCCACGCTCGGTCATCGACATGACGCCGGAGACGATGGGTCGCCTTGCTGCCGACTTCAAGAACATCGTCGGCGTCAAGGATGCGACCGCAAAGCTCGATCGTGTGACCGAACAGCGCCTTGCCTGCGGTGCCGACTTCATCCAGCTTTCTGGCGAAGACGCGACTGCGCTCGGCTTCAATGCCCATGGCGGCGTCGGCTGCATCTCGGTCACGGCCAACGTTGCGCCGCGTCTCTGCTCGGAGTTCCAGGCTGCTACCCTTGCCAGCGATCGTGAGACGGCCCTGCAGCTTCAGGACCGTCTGATGCCGCTGCACAAGGCGCTTTTCCTCGAGCCCAATCCGGCTGGCGTGAAGTACGCTCTGTCGCGTCTCGGCAAGATCCAGAACGTGCTGCGCAATCCGCTCGTTACGGTAGAGCGTGAGACGGCGGACCGTATCGATACTGCGCTGATGCACGCAGGACTTTTGAATTAGGGCGTAAGCCCTTATGTAGGCAGTATGTCCAAGCAGAAGAACCCGAACATCAAGATCGTTGCCGATAATCGCAAGGCGCGTTTTGCCTATGAGATTATGGATACGCTCGAGACTGGCCTGGTGCTGACCGGTACTGAGGTGAAGGCGCTCCGCGAGGGGCGCTCCAACATCCAGGAATCATACGCCTCGGTGGAGGGTGGTGAGCTCTGGCTCATCAACTCCTATGTGCCGGAATATTTCGCCGGAAACCGGTTCAACCACGAGCCAAGGCGGAGACGAAAACTTCTTGTCTCGAAGAAGCAGTTGAGCAAGCTTGCCCAGGCCATCGAGCGCGAAGGCATGACAATGGTTCCGCTCAAGCTCTATTTCAACGAGCGGGGAATGGCAAAGCTCGAGCTGGCGGTTGCGCGCGGCAAGAAGCTTCACGACAAGCGTGAGACCTCAAAACAGCGCGACTGGCAGAGAGAAAAAGCCCGCCTCCTGAAGGAGAGGGCGTAGCGTCTATCCCCCTTTCGTGGTTCGACAAGCTCACCATGAAAGGGGATCAATCCCTTATGACTACTAACAATCGTTCAGATAGCCGCGCACGCGGCTGAAGACGCTCTCGAACATTTCCGTCGTCAGCTTGCCGGTGTTCGTGTTGTAGCGCGAGCAGTGGTAGCTGGAAAAAATCCGCAGGCCACCCGCGTCGTGTTCTCCTCCATGGGAGAATGGAAACAGTCTCACCGGATGGCCAAGCGCGCGCACCGTCGTCTGGTGCGAGATCGTGCCCAGCGTCACGATCGCCTGGAGATTGGGGAAGCGGGCGATGGTGGGCGTAAGGTAGTACTGGCGGCAGGTGTTGACCTCCGCACCTTCGGGCTTGTTCTCCGGCGGAACACAGCGGACGGCGTTGGTGATCGCAGCGTCGAGCAGTTCGAGGCTGTCGTCAGGACGCGCCTCGAAGATCCCCTTGGCAAAGCCAAACTTCACCAGCGTCGAGTAGAGAAGGTCGCCGGCATAGTCGCCGGTAAATGGCCGGCCCGTGCGGTTTGCTCCGCGCAAACCCGGCGCAAGGCCGATGATCAGAACGCGAACGTCTTCCTCGCCGCTACGCGGCAGGAAGCTTGGCACCGGACCATTGAACCATTCCGGCTCCCGCGCTCGCCATCCCGCGATGAAGCTCGCGAGACGGGGGCAGAGTAGACAGGTGTGCGGTGGTTCCGCGGGATGATCAGTCGTGTGAGTTGTCAAACTCTGGGTCAACCTTGCGAACCGGGCGCTCGGACTGCTCCCGGCCAACTTCATTCTGGAGCGAAGCAAGGTCTATAAAGCTGTCCGCCTGGCGGCGCAACTCATCGGAGATCATCGGCGGCTGCGACTGGATCGTGGAGACGATGCTGACCTTGCGGCCCCTGCGCTGAAGCGCCTCAACCAGGGTGCGGAAGTCGCCATCGCCAGAGAACAGGACATAGTGATCGACCACGTCGACGAGCTCCAGCGCGTCGATGGTGAGCTCGATATCCATGTTGCCCTTGATCTTGCGGCGACCGGCAGAATCCGTGAATTCCTTCGCCGGCTTCGTGACGACCTTGTAGCCGTTGTAATCGAGCCAGTCGATCAGCGGGCGGATTGATGAGTACTCCTGATCCTCCACGAGCGCTGTGTAATAGTAAGCGCGCAGGAGGTACGCCCGCTTCTGGAAGGCCGCGAGCAGCTTGCGGTAGTCGATGTCGAAGCCCAGCGCACGGGAAGTCGCGTAAAGATTCGCACCGTCGATGAACATTGCGATCTTTTCCCGAGAGTCAAACATGTGACGACAATCCCTTCATAACGGCAATCAGCTATTTCTCAATGACGTGGGCTGCGGCGGTCTTGCACGGTCCCAAGCAAACGTTGATATTTGCATACATAGTGCTCTATTGAAACCATGCCAATGGGTTACAATTTGCCATCAAAAATATTATGTGTTAGCGCGAACTGACTGAGGCTGATGAGCCAAATCATTCACCGTTAGGAGGATGCTCCTAGGTCGGAACCCTTGTGTTTTCCGTGAGGAAAAGCTATGGGACGACCAAGTTTTTCCGGAACATACGAATGAAAGGGGCAAGGGATGGCCCGCGTCACCGTAGAAGATTGCATTGACAAGGTGGACAACCGCTTTGAGCTGGTTCTGCTGGCTGCTCATCGCGCTCGCCTGATTTCTCAGGGTGAGGCAATCACCGTCGATCGCGACAATGACAAGAATCCGGTCGTAGCCCTGCGCGAAATCGCTGACGAAACGCTTTCGCCCGGCGACCTCAAGGAAGACCTCATCCACTCGCTGCAGAAGCATGTGGAGGTCGATGAGCCCGAACCGGATCTGCCGGCGATTGCCGATGAGACCGAGAGCGAGACCGGCGAACTGATCGCTGAGGAGACGATCTCCTTCGACCGCATGAGCGAAGACGAGCTCCTCGCAGGTATCGAAGGTCTGGTCGCACCTGAGAAGAACGAAGACTACTAATTCGTAGATCTACGCTTCCCCGAACTATGCTAGCCCCGCAGGGCGGGGCTAGTTTTTACGCGCTGCATCTTTCTGTCTGTCTGGCGAATGGCTCCCGGACACACCATGTAGATGCAGGCCGTCAAAGCAACTGCTGGCTCGTCTCGCCAGTTCCAATCGCTTTGCGGGCATGTCTTACGCTTGGGGAGAGAACGCGCATGATGCGTCAGTATGAGCTTGTTGAGCGCGTGCAGCGATACAAGCCTGACGTCAACGAAGCCCTGCTGAACAAAGCCTATGTCTATGCCATGCAGAAGCATGGCCATCAGAAGCGAGCTTCAGGCGACCCGTATTTCTCCCATCCCCTCGAAGTCGCGGCGATTCTCACAGATATGCATCTGGACGAATCGACCATCGCCGTTGCGCTTCTGCACGACACCATCGAAGATACGACGGCCACCCGCCAAGAGATCGATGAGCTCTTCGGCGCGGACATCGGCGCACTGGTCGAAGGCCTGACCAAGCTCAAGAAGCTCGACCTCGTTTCCACCAAGGCGGCCCAGGCGGAAAACCTGCGCAAGCTGCTGCTGGCGATCGCCGACGACGTCCGCGTGCTCCTGGTCAAGCTCGCTGACCGCCTTCACAACATGCGCACCCTCGAAGTCATGCGCGAGGAAAAGCGCCTGCGCATCGCCGAAGAGACGATGGATATCTATGCGCCGCTCGCCGGCCGCATGGGCATGCAGGACATGCGCGAGGAGCTCGAAGAGCTCGCCTTCCGCTACATCAATCCGGAAGCGTTCCAGGCGGTTACCGAACGTCTGGCCGAGCTCATGGAGCGCAACAAGGGCGTCATCAGCGAGATCGAGCAGGCACTCGCCAGGAAGTTCGAAGAGAGCAATATCAAGGCAAGCGTGAAGAGCCGGCAGAAGAAGCCGTGGTCGGTCTTCCGCAAGATGGAGACCAAGGCGCTGTCCTTCGAGCAGCTGTCAGACATCTTCGGCTTCCGCGTTCTCGTCGACGATCTGGAGGATTGCTACCGCGCGCTGGGCGTGATCCACCGCACGTGGTCGATGGTTCCCGGACGCTTCAAGGACTATATCTCGACGCCGAAGCAGAACGACTACCGCTCGATCCACACGACCATCGTCGGCCCGTCGCGCCAGCGCGTTGAACTGCAGATCCGCACCAGGGAGATGGATTTCGTCGCCGAATACGGTGTGGCTGCCCACACCGTCTACAAGGATTTCGGTTCGAAGAAACAGGTGGAAGGCCACCAGATCTCCAAGGACACCAACGCCTATGGATGGCTGCGGCGGACGATCGAAGCTCTGGCTGAGGGCGACAATCCGGAAGATTTTCTGGAGAACACCAAGCTTGAGCTGTTCCAGGACCAGGTTTTCTGCTTCACGCCAAAGGGCCGGTTGATCGCGCTGCCGCGCGGAGCCACGCCCATCGACTTCGCCTATGCGGTCCATACCGACGTCGGCGACACCTGCGTGGGCGCCAAGATCAACGGTCGTATCATGCCGCTGATGACCGAGCTCAAGAACGGCGACGAAGTCGAGATCATCCGCTCGAAGGCGCAGGTACCGCCGACGGCGTGGGAATCCATCGTCGTTACCGGCAAGGCCCGCTCGGCCATCCGCCGCGCAACCCGCAACGCGATCCGCAAGCAGTACTCAGGGCTCGGCGTGCGCATCCTTGAACGTGCGTTTGAACGCGCCGGCAAGGTCTTCACCAAGGAAGCGATCAAGCCGGTGCTCCATCGCCTGGCGCGTAAGGACATCGAGGATGTGCTGGCGGCTGTCGGACGCGGTGAGATCACCTCACAGGACGTGCTGCGTGCGGTTCATCCCGACTACAAGGATGAGCGCGTAACGCAGAATCAGCAACCCCGCGAGGAGGGTTGGTTCAACCTGCGCAATGCCGCCGGCATGCTGTTCCAGGTGCCAGGGCTGAGGAGCCGCAAGGGCAAGGGCAAGGATGGACAGGGCGGCGGCGAGAATGCGCTGCCGATCCGCGGCATCAATTCCGATCTGCCGGTTCGTTTTGCTCCCGAAGGGGCCGTACCGGGCGACCGCATCGTCGGTATCCTGCAGCCCGGCAAAGGCATTACAATCTATCCGATCCAGTCGCCGGCGCTCACCGCTTTCGACGATCAGCCGGAGCGCTGGGTCGATGTGCGCTGGGACATCGACGAGAACATGAAGGAGCGGTTCCCCGCCCGGCTCTCGGTTTCAGCCATCAACGAGCCCGGTTCGCTGGCGGAGATCTCCCAGGTCATCGCGGCGAATGACGCCAACATTCATCAGCTGTCGATGAGCCGCACTGCGCCGGACTTCACCGAGATGGATTTCGAGCTCGAAGTCTGGGACCTGAAGCACCTGACGCGGCTCATCTCCCAGCTCAAGGACATTGGGTGCGTGAGCGACGTGAAGCGCGTCCATGGCTGAGGTTTGGAACCGTTCGGAGCCGCAATTCTGCCGCGCACCAGGCGTATGCGATTCCCGCAGCGGCGCCGGTGCCAGGCATTGGCAGGCGCAAGTTGTGCTTTCCTTCGCCTGGCTCAGCCGGTAAATAAAAAATTGACCTGCTGTTAGACGCCAGGAGCCATGCAGCAAGAGTAGGGATGATAGTCTAATAACATGCTGTTTAGGCGCAGAGCGAAGGTTACCATCGGAGAGTGTGTCAGGCTCATGCTCTGGCCGCGGCGTTCGTTTCGCCGTTCGGCCCGGTATTTTGCGAAGAGAGCATTGAGACTCCAGGCTTCGCCCCACGCGATTGCTGCGGGTGTGGCGGTCGGCGTGTTCTGCACGTTTACGCCTTTTGTCGGACTGCACTTCCTGCTCGCCATCGTGATCGCCTGGATGATCCGCGCCAATATCGTGGCTGCTGTCACCGGAACGGCGCTGGGCAATCCGATCACCATCCCCTTCATCTGGGGCGCGACGCTGCAGCTCGGCAACCTCATCCTGAACCAGGATCTTCTGGACGATATCGCCAAGGATGACCTCGGCCACCATCTGCTCGAACTTGAGTTTGCCAGCCTCTGGGATCCGATCCTGAAGCCCATGCTGATCGGCTCCGTGCTGCTTGGCGCGGCGGCGGCAGTGATCGCTTATTTCCTCGTGCTCATGGCTGCGCGTACATTCCGTGAGAAACGACGCATGCGCCTTGCTGAACGAGCTCAGCGACGCGCATTGAACCAATCGGTGCAAATCAACGCGACGGTGGTCTCGTGATAATCGGGCTTGGCAGTGATCTCATCGATATCCGGCGGATCGAAAAGACCCTAGAGCGTCATGGCGAGCGCTTCATCAGCCGCATCTTCACGGAGATCGAGCAAAGGAAGTCTGAGGCGAGGGCACAGCGGGCGGCATCCTACGCTAAGCGTTTCGCCGCCAAGGAAGCCTGCGCAAAAGCGCTTGGGACCGGCCTCGCACGGGGCGTGTTCTGGCGCGACATGGGTGTCGTGAACCTGCCGGGGGGCAAGCCCACCATGCAACTCACGGGCGGTGCCGCCAAGCGCCTTCAGGCGCTGGTGCCCGAAGGCATGCAGCCGGTCGTCCATCTAACGATCACGGACGATTATCCACTGGCTCAGGCCTTCGTGGTAATTGAAGCAATACAGAACCAGCATCAAGATCGCAAAGTGTGACCTGCCGCATTGCGGGCATAGATTCTAGCCGATATGAAAGCGCATTGTTGCGGCCGCAACGATAGAGCTGAGGAAAGAGATAGGCGTGGCTGTCAAAACACGGAAAAAGTCCGGCGGACTCGGAGAAACGGTTAGTGTCATCATTCAGGCGCTGTTGCTGGCGCTTGTCATTCGCACATTCCTGTTCCAGCCATTTTCGATCCCGTCGGGTTCGATGCGGCCGACGCTGCTCGAAGGTGACTACCTGTTCGTCACCAAGTGGGCCTACGGATATTCGCACCACTCCTTCCCGTTCTCGCCGCCGCTCTTTTCCGGTCGCATCTTCGGCTCGGAGCCGGAACGTGGTGACGTGGTGGTCTTCAAATATCCGCCGCAGCCGTCGCTCGACTACATTAAGCGCGTGATCGGCCTGCCGGGTGACCGCGTGCAGATGCGTGATGGTGAGCTCTACATCAATGGTCAGGTGGTGCCGCGCGAGCTGGTCAACCAGATCAATGACATCGATATCACCGAGATGAATCGTCCGGTGGACGTCTACCGCGAGACGCTGCCGAACGGCGTTTCCTACGAGACGCTGGATCTGGCGCCGAACTCGATCGGCGACAACACGCGTGAGTTTGTCGTTCCTGCCGGCCATTACTTCATGATGGGCGACAACCGCGACAACTCCACCGATAGCCGCTTCTCCGTCGGATTCGTTCCGAAGGAAAATCTGGTCGGTCGCGCTAACATGATCTTCTTCTCTATCGCGGGCGGCGCAAGCGCGCTTGAAGTTTGGAGATGGCCGGCCGAGGTGCGGTTCTCGCGTCTCTTCACCTGGGTCAAGTAATGACGGCCGTACTATCATGAGCAAGCCTTCAAGCGGGAAGGAAGTGGTCAAGGCCGTTGAAGAGCGCATCGGGATCACACTGAACAACATCCCCCTCCTGGAGGAGGCCTTCACGCATTCTAGCGCGAGGGCCCATGCGGACTACCAGCGGCTCGAGTTCCTGGGCGATCGGGTGCTCGGCCTCGTTATCGCAGAGATGCTGTTCGGCAAGTTCCCCAAGGCGACGGAAGGCGAGCTGTCCATCCGCCTGAACGGGCTGGTCAATGCCGAAGTGCTGGCCGAAATGACCGATGAGCTGCGCCTTGGCGAGCTGATCCGCACCGGCAGCGACGTGAAGGCGCTTGCCGCGCGCAAGCAGCTCAACATCCGCGCCGATGTGATGGAAGCGCTGATCGCGGCGATCTATCTGCAAGATGGCATCGAAGGTGCGCGGTCCTTCATTCTTGCCCATTGGCAAGAACGGGCGATGTCCATTGGACAGGCCCGCGCTGATGCCAAGACGGCGTTGCAGGAATGGGCGCATCAAGTCGCGGGCGATACGCCGCGCTATGTGATAGAAGAGCGGAGTGGACCGGATCATGAGCCGGTCTTCACCATCTCTGTTAAGATCAAGGGAATTGCCGACGGGCGGGGTCAGGGACGGTCGAAGCGCGAGGCGGAACAGCACGCTGCGCTCGAGGTTCTAACCCGCGAAGGCGTATGGAAAGCAACAGACGTATGAGTAACGAGCCTCAATCTCCAGCGGAGAACAGTGAAGCGGCAACGCGGTCAGGATTTGTCGCGCTGATCGGCGCGCCGAACGCGGGCAAGTCGACGCTTCTCAACCAGCTGGTGGGCGCCAAGGTCTCGATCGTCACCCACAAGGTGCAGACGACGCGTTCGCTCGTCCGCGGCATCGCGACCGAAGGTCAGACGCAGATCGTGTTTGTCGACACGCCCGGCATCTTCCGTCCGCGCCGCCGTCTCGACCGCGCCATGGTCAAGAGTGCCTGGGGCGGGGCGGGCGATGCTGATATCATTGCGTTCCTCATCGATGCCGAACGCGGCATCAAGGGTGACGCGGAAGCCATTCTCGACAGTCTGTCCGAGGTCAAGCAGCCGAAGGTGCTGATCCTGAACAAGATTGACCGCGTCGAGCCGGAGAAGCTTCTGGCATTGGCTGCCGAGGCCAACGAGCGCGCTCAGTTCGAGCGCACCTTCATGATTTCCGCGCTCAAGGGCCCCGGATGCAAGGACGTGCTGGCCTATTTCGCGTCCACGCTTCCCGAAGGACCCTGGTACTATCCGGAAGACCAGATTTCCGATCTGCCGATGCGGCAGCTCGCGGCGGAAATCACGCGCGAGAAGCTTTACCTGCGCCTTCATCAGGAGCTTCCATATTCGGCCCATGTCACCACTGAAAAGTGGGAAGAGATGAAGGACGGCTCGGTGCGGATCGAGCAGGTCATCTACGTGGAGCGTGAGAGCCAGAAGAAGCTGGTGCTCGGCCACAAGGGAACGACGATCCGCTCGATCGGACAGGCCGCACGCAAGGAGATCGGGGATATCCTCGAGCAGAAGGCTCACTTGTTCCTGTTCGTGAAGGTTCGCGAAAATTGGGGCGATGATCCGGAGCGCTACCGCGAGATGGGGCTCGACTTTTCGAGCTGACGCTCTGCTCCATCACCCTTGAGGAGTGCCGAAAGAGGTTCCAGCCATGGAATGGCGCGATCAGGGCATAGTGCTGGGCACGCGCAAGCACGGCGAAACGAGTGTCGTGCTTGAAGTTATGACCGAAACCCACGGGCGCCACATGGGGCTCGTGCGGGGAGGGCGCTCAAAGCGCATGCAGCCGGCACTTCAGGCGGGTAACCTGCTGGAGCTGACCTGGTGGGCGCGGCTTGATGAGCATCTAGGCACTTTTCAGGTTGAGCCGCTGCAGCTCAACGCCGCCCGGCTCCTCGATTCTGCCACTGCCATCTACGGCATCCAGACGCTCGCCGCCCACCTGCGGCTATTGCCGGAGCGCGATCCGCACCCGGGCCTCTTCAAGGCGCTGGGCTTCATCTCCGAACATCTCGCCGATGCTACGCTCTGCGGGATCCTGCTGGCGCGCTTCGAATTGGCTGTGCTTGAGGAACTGGGGTTCGGTCTCGATCTCGCGCAGTGTGCGCTGACTGGCGCGAGGGCGAACCTCGCCTATGTTTCGCCCAAGACGGGACGGGCTGTGACGCGTGAGGCCGGAGCCCCATGGGCGGAGAAGCTCCTGCCACTGCCGGTTGTTCTCACCGAACCTGATCAAGCCGATTGTGACGCACTGGCTGTACGGCAGGCGCTGGGGCTGACAGGGCATTTTCTGTCGCGCCACGTCTATGAACCGCGCGGCCTCAGCGTCCCGGAAGCCCGCGGCGGCTTCATCACCGCGGTGCTGAAGCAGCTCGAAGCCGCTTGAACTACTCAGCCGGTACAGGCGCTGCGCGGTCGACCGGTCGCTCCTGGATCGGCCAGTGGACGATCGCGGCAAAGACGCCAAGCGCAACACCCAGCCACCACACCGGATCGTAGGATCCGAACTTGTCGTACAGATAGCCACCAAGCCAGACGCCCAGGAACGAGCCGACCTGGTGCGAGAAGAAGACGATGCCGCCCAGCATGCCGAGGTACTTCGTGCCGAACATGATCGCGACCAGCGCGTTCGTCGGCGGTACGGTGGAGAGCCAGAGAAGACCCATGACGATCGAGAAGATCACCACGGAGGTCGGCGTCTGCGGCAGGAGCAGGAAGGCTGTCACTGCCACGGAACGCGCCAGATAGATGATCGCAAGGAAGATCGGCTTGGAATAGTACTGGCTGATGGCGCCCGAGGCGAGCGAGCCGATGACGTTGAAGAAGCCGATGGCAGCAAGACCGATCACGGCATAGCGGGCGTCAATTCCGATGTCGCCGAGGTAGGCGGGGAAGTGGGCGGTGATAAAGGCCACCTGGAAACCGCAGACGAAGAAGCCGGATACCAGCAGGTTGAAGCTGCGGTGACCGAAGGCTTCCTGCAAGGCCTGCCCGAAGGTCTGCTCGAAGTGCACCTGCTGGCGACCGGACTTCGAGTTGCCTGCAAGGGGGATGGCCAGAAGCGGGATGAAGAGCATGGCGATACCCATCCACACCAGCGTGTCCGACCAGCCGAGTGAGTCGATCATGCCCTGGGTGATCGGCGCAAACAGGAACATGCCAGCCGATCCCGCGGCCGTGCCTATGCCGAAGACGACGCTGCGCTTTTCTGCCGGCACATGGCGGGCGAAAGCCGAGAGTATGATGCCGAAGGAGCCTGCTGCCACGCCGAGGCCCACGAGCACACCTCCGGATATATGCAGGAATATCGGCGCAGGCGCCCAGGCCATCATGAGCAGGCCGGTGGCGTAAATAATGCCCGAGAGGGCCAGAACACGCCAGCTTCCGAACCGGTCAGCAATCGCGCCGAAGAATGGCTGTCCTAAGCCCCAGCAGAGATTCTGGAACGCCATGGCGAGGCCAAAGGTGGTTCGGTCCCAGCCTTTTTCCTGCAGCATGGGAAGCTGGAAGAGCCCCATCGCAGAACGAGGACCGAAGGACATCGCCGCAATGAGGCAGCCGCTGATGATGATCAGCCAGGGAAAGGACGATGCCGAAGTGTGCCTGGAGGCGTGGGTATTGGCCATGGGAGAAACCTTTGTCAGATGGCAATACCATAGCCGACGATTATCATTATTGAAATGACTGGAAGGCGGCGGAAGCTTCAAATGTATTGATAGTAATCATCATGGAATTTCTGCGTTTGTTCCTCCCCGAGCAGTTGCCGCTTTCCTGCTGTTCCGCCGCAATTCCGCCTCTATCAGAACGAGACTCAAGCTATTGGGAGGAGGGGCTTTTCGTGATGCCAATCGGTATGTCCACAGAGTTGCAGTGCGGTCCTGATCGCCGTCGTCAGCGGGCGGATACGATCACCCGATGAGCGTCAGCATTCGGCGTGCGCGCAGGCAAGATATCGACACGCTGCTCTCTATCGAGTCTGCCGCCTTCACGGGTGATCGCCTCTCCCGCCGTTCGTTTCATCGCCATGTCGAAAGTGAGACCGCATCATTGCTGGTTGCTGAGGCAGGGGGCCAGATTGCAGGCTATGCATTGCTCTTCCACCGCCGTGGTGGACGGAGCGCAAGGCTCTATTCCATCGCCGTCTCCGAGCCCTTCAAGGCCAGGGGGATCGGGCGCGCGCTGCTGGAGGCGACGGAAGCGCAAGCTCGCGCACTCGGGCGTTCCCTGCTGACGCTCGAGGTCCGGGAGGACAATGGCCGCGCCGCCGAACTCTACCGGAAGGCCGGTTACGCAGGCGCAGAAAAGATAGCCAACTACTATGAGGACGGCGCGCCGGCACTGAGGCTGCGGAAGTCTCTGGAGAGCAAGTCATGACGTGGGTCATTCTGACGGGGAGGCAGGGTGACCTCGACCAGGCGGCAACACCGCACAAGATCATCACGAGCCGAGAATACCTCGCGCATCCGGCGCTGTTTCGGTCGCAGCAGCCGAAGATCATCAACCTCTCGAACAACTATGCCTACCAGAGCCGGGGCTATTACGCTTCGCTGCTCGCAAGCTCGCGCGCTCACCGCGTCATTCCTTCGGTCGAGACGATGATCGAACTGTCGGAGCGCAAGCTCTACGAGAATGCGCTGCCGGAGCTTGAACTCGCGCTCAACCGCTGCCGGAAGGATCTCGGTGGAACGATTCCTTCGCGTGTGACCATTTTCTTTGGCCTCGGGCCCGACAAGGCATGGGAGCGGTTCGCCCGGCTGCTCTTCGACTGGTTCAGGGCGCCAGCCCTGGAAGTGCAGATCGATGAAGGCGAATGGGCGAGTATCCGCAAGATCGGTTTTCTGCCGCTCGCACGCATCAAGGACGAGGAGCGCAAGCGCTTCCTTGCCGCGCTGGAGACTTACACCAGCCGTCAATGGCGGGAGGGGAAGACGCGCACGCCGTCGCGCTATACCTTCGCAACGCTGATCGATCCGAAGGAGGAGCTACCGCCGTCTACCGTCGCCTCACTGCGGCACTGGTCGCGCATTGCCGAACGGATGGGCGTCGAAGTAGAGCCGATCACCAAGAAGGACCTGCCGAAGCTAGCCAATTACGATGCACTCTTCATCCGCGAGACGACGTCCATCTCCAACCATACCTACCGCTTTGCCCGCCGAGCCCAACAGGAGGGTATGCCGGTGATCGACGATCCGCTGTCGATGATCCGCTGCACCAATAAGGTGTACCTCAATGAACTGATGCTGGCGAAGCAGATCCAGGTCCCGCCTACAATCATCATTGCCGGGCGAGGAGACCTTGAGGCGGCCGCCCAGACGCTCGGTTTCCCGCTCGTGCTGAAGATCCCGGACGGTGCGTTCTCGCGCGGCGTCAAGAAGGCGGAGAACATGGACGAGCTGCAGACGCTCGCGGGCAAGTGGCTGGAGGACTCTGACCTGTTGATCGCGCAGAAGTTCCTGCCGACCACGTTCGACTGGCGGATCGGCGTGCTCGGCGGCGAGCCGCTCTTCTCAGTCCAGTACCTGATGGCCCGCCGGCACTGGCAGATCGTCAACCACGACCGGCGCGGCAGGCCGGTAGAGGGCGGCTTCCGCAGCTTCAAACTATCCGAGACCCCGCCCAACGTGCTCAATGTTGCCGTGCGGGCGGCACGCTGCATTGGCGACGGCTTCTATGGCGTCGACATCAAGGAAACGCCGGAGGGCATCTACGTGATCGAGGTGAATGACAATCCAAACCTAAATCACGGATGCGAGGATGTGGGCGAGAAGGATGAGGTCTGGGTGCGCCTCACCCAATGGTTCATCGACAAGCTGGAAAGGCAGCGCAGATAGTTCAGCCTGTGGCGCGCAAATCCGCTATGAGCGTTTCAATGCCGTGGAAGCAGTCCATGAAGCAGGCCTGAGCCTGTACCGTGGGCAGGGGTGAGAGATCCAGATCATCGGCATGGATGCCGCGCGGCCTTCCGAAGAACTTGGCTGCTTCCTTCTCGTCAAATCCGGCAAGTCGCGTCGCCTCGAAATAGGCGCTCACACGGTCGGCCCGTTTGATCTCCTTCTTGAGCGCAGCGGGCAGCTCCACCGGCAGGGCGAAGCGAAGGTGCACAGCGTTCTGGAGCCGCTTTTCGACCAGCTTGTAGTCGTCTCCGAGTGCAGCCTTGAAGGGGGAGATCATGTCGCCGATCACGTACTCAGGCGCGTCATGGAGAAGGGCGGCCATTTGCTGGCGCGCTGTCGCCTCGGGGTTCAGCTTGCGGAAGATCTCGCAGACCAGAACCGAATGCTGGGCGACAGAGAAGGCGTGGTCACCGACCGTCTGTCCGTTCCAGCGGGCCACACGTGCAAGTCCATGGGCGATGTCGGCGATCTCTACATCGAGCGGCGAGGGGTCGAGGAGATCGAGCCTGCGACCGGAAAGCATCCGCTGCCAGGCGCGCGCCGGTTTGCCATTGGTCTCCGACATCAGTGATTGCCCGCTTCGCTGACAGCACCTTCGAGGGAGAATTTCGCATAGGCTGGAAGCCGGAAGGAGAGTTCCGTTTCCCCAGCGAGAACCGGAATACCAGAGGCCTGCGCTTCCGCCACCCGGTCGATGCGCACGATGGCGAGAGCCTGGTTGCCGCTGACGGTGCCGAGTTGGCCGACGGGCTTACCGTCGGCAACGATGTCACGCTCATCCGCCGATAAGGGAGCAGCAGCTTCCACGATCACCAGCCGACGACGGGCGGTGCCGCGATGATGCATCCGCGAGACGACCTCTTGGCCGACATAGCAACCTTTTCGTAACCCTGTTCCGCCATTCTGGTCGAACAGGATGTCGTGCGGAAAGGCGTCAGACAGGTCGTAGTCCAGCCCGCTTTCCGGTACGCCATGCTCAATGCGCAGGCGGTGCCATTCGGCGAGGACCTGCTCGTTTTCGGCAGCCGGGCCGTAGATACGGAAGACGGAAACTTCGTCCGGGAATCGACGGTCAGCGAGCTTTGCTGAATCAGTTTCTGAGGAAGCTGAATCAATCTCTCCGGTCGTTGAATCAACGTCTGAAGTTGATGAATCATTTTGCCAGCAGGCAGACACAAGCTCCTGATCAGCAAGAGAGAAATTGACCTTGGCGCGGACGCGCAGGAAGGTCAGGCGCTTGAGAAACTCCTCGGCAATATCCTTGCGGCAGTCGAGCCGGAAGGCGTCGGGACCAGCGCGCGAAATCACGAAATCGAAGAGTACCTTGCCCTGCGGTGTGAGTAGTGCGCCCGGTCGAACCTCACCTTCGGCGAGCTGCGTCAGGTCCGGCGTCAGCACATTCTGCAGAAGGCTTTCCGCGTCCGGACCCTCGGCACGAATGACGGCCCGGTCGGCAAGATGAACAAGCGCCATGAATATTTCTCCAGATCTGGGACAGCTCTTCGACGTGCGCTGCGGCTGCAGGCCCGTAGGTAAGACGCTTTACAGAGTCGGACAAGAGCGAGACGAGGGACACACCCCGACGCTTGGGCTACTCAGTCACCGGCGACGAAGAACACCCATTCGCCTTCAGGCGAGATGCCGACGCGGAAGAAATTGTAGGCGCCGAACTCCTCCATGCCCTCGTAGTCGCCGGCAGTGACGAGCGTCATGAGCTCGACCATCTGCTCTGGCGTCAGCTTCTGTAGCGGCATGGCAGCGAAGTACGGCCAGACATAGAGCTCCTCATCGGTACCCTGGGCCACCTGCACGAATGGAGCTTCCAGGAGCTCGAGCAGGATCGCCATGATCTCATAGCCCTTCGCGTCACCGGACATGCTGCGCAGGAAATCGACCTGATCCTCAGGCTGGTCCGCGAAGGAGAGCTGGGTGCCGTTTTCGGGCGAGCCGAGCAGGGGGCGGAAGCGATTGATGTCGCCGCTCCTGGCCGCTTCCATGATGAGCCGACGCATGCGCTGCACAGGTTCCGGCAGGATGGCCGTGTCGCGCAGGATCGGCGGTGGCGTGGCATCCTCATCCGCACTGGCGGCGGGCGCATCGTCATCCGTGTCTGTTGTAGTTACGCCAGGCGTCATGGAGTCGAGCGGAATACGCTGCACCTTCTCCTGGATCACCTTCTCCTCACCGTCGTCGACGACATCCTTCGGGAGCGAAAGCGCAGGCGTGGCGGCAGCCGCTACCGTCAGCAAAAGAACGGCCGCAAGCGGAAAAGTGGCAGATCGTTTGGACATCGGAGCAGGTCGCCTTCTGGTATGATTCCCGGAAACTATACCAGCAGCGGCACGAGGCTCAATGATGTGTGCGCGCGTCGAGGAATTCGCCGGACACGACACGGTCGCGCAGTTCGTCGAGAAGCATCAGAAGCTCCTCTTCGTCGTGTGTCTTGCCGAGCTCGCGGAGCGCGGTCGAGAAGGCTGATTCGGCCATGATCTCGGGTTCGATGCCGGCGAGCTGGGCTTCGGCCCATGCCTCGTTCTGATACTCGGCGGAGCTCAGGCGCATGTCTTCTTCAATCTTTGCACGCAGATCAGCTACCGTTACGAACATCGTTATCATCCTTCGCATTGCACGAGTGGCTTGAACTCGATCCGCAAACCTTATCACGTGAAATGCGGCCCCGCTGAGACCAACCACTTTGTGGTTAAGCGACGGTAAACAAAGATCAATATCCGTAGCGATCGACAATGCCGGTCGACAGCTGTTCGCCCTCTTTCATGTAGAGTTCGATGGCCATGACAGCCGATTTCGTGCAGGTCTTGTAGACGGAAGCAAAGGCGCTGTAGCCGTGGTTGAAGCTGGAGACGAGGCGCGCCCGCCGTTCAGGATCGGGCTTCTCGGCATCCAGCAGGGCTTCCATGCGCTCCCGCCATTGCCCATCCTTCTCCCCGCAAAGCGGGCGCAAGTAGTGGAGCGAGCCCAACACTTCGGCCAGCCGCAGCAGCTGGCGGTCATAGGCCATCTCGGCGGCCACGGCTGTCCTTCCGCCCAAGGGAGCAAGGAGAGCCAGAATCAGGAGTATGGATACCGTAAGGGACTTCGTCTTCATTCGCTCATCTTGCCGCTATCCGGCGGAACAACAAGGGGGCTGGCGTTGTCGATCAGCCGCGTAGCAACCGACAACGTGCTGGGTGTGATCGGAAGAGCACGCATCTCGTCAAGGCTGTACCATCCCGCAGAGGCGGCGTCATCGCTCGCCTGCAAAGTGCCGGAGAGGCTTTCGGCCAGGAAGATCGCCAGTCGGTAGCGCTTGCCGTTATCCCCCTCCAGAGTCATCTGCTCGAGTGCAGTGAGGCGCGCTGCCGTCAGGTTCGTCTCCTCGTTAAGCTCGCGCATGGCTGCCTCCTCGTCCGTCTCGCCGCGCTCCACGCGTCCGCCCGGAAAGGCATAAAGGCCGGCGGACGGGGCACGGCCGCGCCTCACCAGCAGGAACCGGTCCCCGTCCAAAGCTACGATTGAAACTGCGTGGATATCGGCCATAAATGATTGCGCCTGAAGACTTCGGTGCTCTAGCTTAGTGGAGACTGGCGCGCTGGCAAGCATTCAGGAGCGGATAAGAACAATGTGCGGACGCTTCGCGTTGACGGGCAAGCCCGCAGAGGTAGAGCGCGTCTTCGGCCTCGCCGAGGGCGACGACTTTCCTCCTCGCTTCAACATCGCGCCGACGCAGCCGGTCATGATGGTCGTTCCCGCACCGCCGAGGGCTCAAGGCTCCAATCTGCCGCACCGGCAGGCGGTTCTGGTGCGCTGGGGGCTCATCCCTTCCTGGGCCAAGAACACGCAGGACGTGTCGCTGATGTTCAACGCCCGGTCTGAAAGTGCTGCGGTAAAGCCTTCATTCCGCACGGCAATGCGTCATCGCCGTACGCTCGTCCCGGCCTCAGGCTTCTACGAGTGGCGCAAGCTCAACGACGGGCGCACGCAGGCCTATTGGCTGCGGCCACGCGATGGCGGTGTGATCGCCTTTGGCGGTTTGATGGAGAGCTGGTCGGAACCGGGCGGTTGCGAGATCGACACCGGCGCGATCCTCACGACGCGAGCGAGTGCCGATATCCGCGACATCCATGAACGGATGCCGGTCGTCATCCGGCCGGAGCATTTCGACCACTGGCTGAACTGCTGGACCAATGAGCCACGTCACGTGGAGGAACTGCTGCAGCCGGTGGAGGAGGGCTTCTTCGAAGCCATCGCCGTTTCGGACCTCGTCAACAATGTCGCCAATACTTCTCCGGAGATCCAGGCGGAGGTGAAGGCGAAGGCTCCCCGCCGCAGCGAGAAAAAGGCTGAGGCCACCGCACAGCTTCAGCTCTTCTAAGAGCCGACCAATCTGATGCAATCCAGAAATCTGATGCTATAGGCAGAGTATGGACGTTTCACTCATCCCCGCATTCGCGGCGGGACTTTTCCTCGGCGCTTCATTGATCATCGCCATTGGGGCGCAGAATGCCTTCATTCTGCGGCAGGGGCTCATAGGCAGCCACGTCTTCGTGCTCTGCCTGATCTGCGCGCTATCCGATGCGCTTCTGATCGTCACCGGGGTGGCTGGTCTCGGCACCTTGATCAAGCAGTCGCCGGCGCTGATCACGGTGGTGACCGTCGCGGGTGCCGCGTTTCTCTACGGTTATGCGTTTCTCGCGCTGCGTCGCGCGCTGAAGCCGGAGGCGATGCAGGCTGCGCGGGAAGGCAAGAGGGATCTGCGAGCCGCCGTGCTCGCTTGTCTCGCCTTCACTTTCCTGAACCCGCATGTCTATCTCGACACGGTGGTGCTCGTCGGCTCGCTCTCGGCGGCCTATGAGGGGGCTGCAAGATGGGCCTACGCGGTTGGCGCGATGCTGGCCTCATTCATCTGGTTCTACAGCCTTGGCTATGGAGCGCGTCTGCTTCAGCCGCTGTTCGCCAATCCGATGGCATGGCGGGTGCTGGACAGTATCATCGCGCTGGTCATGGCGGCTCTCGCTTCAGGACTCCTCGCGCGGCTCCTGTAGGCTTTGCTGCTCTTCTGCCTGCTTCTTCGGACGGCAGGCAAGCGCTGCGTTGACGGCCGAGATGCCGATGCGATGATAATTGGTGATCAGGTCGCTCTTCGGCGGTTGCGGAGCCTGCACTGCAGGTTGTCGTTGTACCTGATGGGTGGACATTTGTTCGCCCTCTTGGCTGTAAAACGGTCGTCCAGAGCATGCTTGAATTCTGACAAATTCATGTCAGGGCTCGCAGTCTACTCTCCTTAAGCACCGCGTGATAGGTTTAGCGTTAACAAACGGTTGCGACTGTATCTTGCAGAGCACAGATTCAACGCTTGACGCGGGGAAGCGGCAAAGCGATAAGACGCGCATGAAAACGCTGTGCGCCACCATCGATATCTGCATTAGCATTATTGGCTAGCTTCATCGCTGGTCCGGCCGTTTTTACCTCTCTCCCCGAAATGGAAAACGCCGAGGCCAGAATGGCCAGGGCGGCTTATCGTGCGTGACGCGCAAAGAGCAGGATGCGAAGATGTCAGAGGGATTTAAGGGCCTTGTCGTCTACAACACGCTGACGCGGCGCAAGGAGGAATTCATTCCCCTCGATCCGTCTCGTGTGCGCATGTATGTCTGCGGCCCAACGGTCTACGACTTTGCCCATATCGGCAACGCCCGACCCGTCATCGTCTTTGACGTGCTGTTCCGGCTGCTCCGCCATCTCTATGGCGAGGACAAGGTTACCTATGTCCGCAACATCACGGACGTTGATGACAAGATCAACGCACGCGCATTGCGCGACTATGGCGTTGAGATTGGGGCGGGAAAGCTGACGCTCAACGAGGCGATCCGCGCGGTCACCGAAAAGACGGCGGACCAGTTCCACAAGGACGTCGCCGCAATCGGTACGCTTCCGCCGACGGTGGAGCCGCGTGCAACCGAATTCGTGCTGCCGCGCGAGGACGGCCGCACCGATATGGTGACGCTGATTCAAAATCTTATCGATCGCGGCCATGCCTATGCGGCAAAAGGAGAAATCCTCTTTGACACCGCCTCGATGCATGACTACGGCGAGCTTTCCCACCGCAAGCTGGATGAGCAGCAGGCCGGAGCACGCGTCGCCGTCGAGGCGCACAAGAAGCAGCCGGCAGACTTCGTGCTATGGAAGGAATCCGCGCCGGAAGAACCCGGCTGGGATGCCGAATTCAAGATCGACGGCCAGCCGCTCACCATCCGTGGCCGTCCAGGCTGGCACATCGAGTGTTCCGCCATGTCGGCCGCCTACCTCGGTGAAGTCTTCGACATTCACGGTGGCGGGCTCGACCTCATCTTCCCGCACCATGAGAACGAGATTGCCCAGTCGCGCTGCGCCCACGGCACGCACACGATGGCGCGCTACTGGATGCACAACGGCTTCCTGCAGGTTGAAGGCCGAAAGATGTCGAAGTCCGAGGGCAACTTCGTCACCATCAACGAGCTGCTGGAGACGGACCGTTTCGGTGGACGCTCCTGGCCGGGTGAAGTGCTGCGCCTCGCCATGCTGATGACGCACTACCGCCAGCCGATCGACTTCAGCGTCGACAAGCTCACCCAGGCGGAGAAGGTGCTCGACCGGCTCTATCGCGTCGTCGGCAATGTCGAGGCGGCTGAAACTTCTGAGACGAAGGACGAGGTCGCGGCGCGGCTCAAGGACGATCTCAACACATGGGAAGCGCTGATTGCGCTGCAGGGTGCAGCTGACGCTGCCGAGACAAAGAAGGACCCGGCGCTGGCGGCTGCACTCAAAGGCGCTGCCAATCTGCTCGGCCTGCTCACCAAGACGCATGACGAATGGGAGGCTGGCAAGCGGCAGTCGGCCGGCATCGACGAGGCGGCCATCGAGGCACAGATCGAACAGCGGCTGACCTTCCTCAAGGAAAAGAATTTCCAGGAGGCTGACCGGATCCGCGCGGAGCTGACCAGTCAGGGCGTGCAACTCATGGACTACAAGGACACCGAAACGGGCGAACGTCGCACGCGCTGGGAAGTGAAACGATGAGCAAGGAACGCATCTACCTCTTTGACACGACCCTGCGCGACGGGCAGCAGACGCCCGGCGTCGACTTCTCGGTTGAGGACAAGATTGCCATCGCCCAGATGCTCGACGATCTCGGTATCGACTATGTCGAGGGCGGCTATCCGGGGGCGAACCCGACCGACAGCGAATTCTTCGCCAAAAAGCGCACGACCCGGTCGCAGTTCGTTGCTTTCGGCATGACCAAGCGCGCTGGCGTTTCCGCCTCCAACGATCCGGGTCTTGCGGCTCTCATCCAGGCGAAAAGCGATGCGATCTGCTTCGTCGCCAAGAGCTGGGACTATCACGTCCGCGTCGCGCTCGGCACGACGAACGAGGAGAACCTCGAGTCCATTCGCGCTTCCGTCACCGCTACTCAAGGCGCTGGCAAGGTGGCGATGGTCGATTGCGAGCATTTCTTCGACGGCTACAAGGCCAACCCGGAATACGCGCTATCCTGCGTGAAGACCGCTTACGAAGCTGGAAGCCGCTGGATCGTGCTCTGCGACACCAACGGCGGCACGCAGCCGGAAGAAGTGCGCAGGATCGTTTCAACAGTAATCGCCGCTGGCGTTCCCGGAGATCATCTCGGCATTCACGCCCACAACGATACGGGGCAGGCAGTCGCCAATTCTCTGGCTGCCATTGAGGCTGGCGCCCGGCAGATTCAGGGCACGCTGAACGGCATTGGCGAACGCTGCGGCAACGCCAATCTTGTCACCATAATTCCGACGCTCATGCTGAAGCCCGTCTATGCTGAGCGGTTTGAGGTGGGCATCACGCCTGAGCGTCTCGCGGGCCTCTCCAAGCTCTCCCATGCGTTCGATGAACTGCTGAATCGCGCGCCGGATGCGCAGGCGCCCTATGTCGGCAGCTCCGCCTTCGCGACGAAGGCAGGCATCCATGCGTCTGCGATCCTGAAAGACCCGCAGACCTACGAGCATGTGGCTCCGGAGGCCGTTGGCAACGAGCGGCGGCTGATGGTGTCGGATCAGGGCGGCAAGTCGAACTTCCTCGTGGAACTGCGCCGTCGCGGCATCCAGATCGACAAGGACGACCCGCGCCTCGACAGCCTGATCGCGCAGGTGAAGGAGCGCGAGGCTCAGGGTTATGCCTATGAGGGTGCGGATGCGAGCTTTGAGCTGCTCGCGCGGCGGGTGCTCGGCAGCGTACCGGAATTCTTCAAGGTCGACAGCTTCCGCTGCATGGTGGAGCGCCGTTTCGATGCCAACGGAAACATCAAGACCGTTTCCGAGGCTGTCGTCCGGGTTACAGTCGATGGGGAGACGCGCCTTTCGGTGGCCGAGGGTCATGGCCCGGTCAACGCGCTCGACATCGCGCTGCGCAAGGATCTCGGCAAGTACCAATCCGAGATCGAAGACATGTCGCTGACGGACTACAAGGTGCGCATCCTGAATGGCGGCACCGACGCCATCACGCGCGTGCTCATCGAGTCCTTCGACAGCACCGGCGAGCGGTGGTGGACCGTGGGCGTCTCCGACAACGTCATCGACGCTTCGTTCCAGGCCCTCATGGACTCCATCATCTACAAGCTGGTCAAGAACCGTGAGGCGATCCGGCTGGCTGGGTGAAGCATTTCATCCAGCGACGCCCTTATAAAATGAGCACGAATCCTTTATAATCCCTGCCACTGCGCGCCTTTAGGCCCTGCTCATGCGCCATGGCATGGCAGCTCTCGCACCCGTCGTTTGGCATGGATTTCAGTGTTCCTGTGTGAAACTGCGACGAACGGACTTTCCGATGTGCTGAGACGTTGATTTTCAAAGGCTTTTGTTGTCCAGACATTGAAAACACGCTAGACCGGCAGAAGGGCTAGGGAAACGGCAATGACAATGACACCGCAACGAATTCTGCTCTTTCTGGCAGGGCTGCTTATCGCAGGCTTTGGCGCAGCCTACTACAATGGTGTCTTTGACAGACAGGCGCCTCACCAGGCTGCCGTGACGCAACCAGCCACAGCAACGGCAGAGGGATCAAGCGCGGAAAAGACCGAGCCGGCTGAAACCGTTGCCGAAGCGGAAAAGGCTCCCGCCAAGTCAGAGGAAAGCGTTGGCGCGGATGAAGCCGTTGTTGCCGCCAAAGAGGCTGCGGCTGACGAGGCGAAGGTCGTCGTTCCGAGTTTTGACCTGCTGCGCGTCGAGCCTGATGGTTCGCTCGTCATCGCGGGGCAGGCCGCTCCCAATTCGACGGTCGAGATCGTCAACGGCTCCTCGGTACTTGCCTCTGCGAAGACGGAAGCCAGTGGCGATTTCGTAAGCGTTCTGGATCGTGCACTGAAGCCGGGGGACCACACCGTCGTCCTGCGCTCGACCTCCTCCGAAAAGGTTTCGGCTACTTCGCTCGAGACGGCGATCATCTCCGTGCCGTCCAGCAAGGAAGGCGAAGTCGTGGCGCTGGTTCAGCAGCCCGGTCAGCCGAGCCGCCTGATCTCCGTGCCGGAAGCTGCCCCCCAGGTGGTGGCGCAGGCAGACGAACAGCCGAAGTCCGATGATGATGCTGCTGCTCCGGACAATGTGGCCAAGGCCGATACGGCCAAGGCCGATGCGGCCGAGGACAATGTTGCCTCTGATACATCGGATGTCGTTGCCCGGCCTGAGGTCGTCACCCCGCAGCCCGCTGAGAATAACGCCGCCGCCGCTTCAGATGCTGCTTCTTCCGAAGCCGCACCTTCCGATGTAGCTGCAGAGGAACCAGGGAAGGCCGAGGAACCATCAGCCGTGGCCAGCGAGCAGCCTGCAGTCGAACGGCAAGCCGCTGTTCAACCGGTCACACCGGACGTTGCTCCGAGCGCGCCGCAGGTGGCTCCGGCGGCTCCACAAGAAGAGCCGCAGCCAGCACATGAGGCTGCAAAGGATGAGCAGCAGACGCCGCCTGCCGCGCCGCAAAGCGTGCAGCGCGCCAGCACTTCGCCCTTCATTGAGGCGGTGGAAATCGACGGTCGCGAGGTGTTCGTGGCGGGGCAGGCTGAAGCGGGCAAGCGCGTTCGCGTCTATGCAAACGAGGTTCTGCTTGGTCAGGCAACGGTGGATACGAACGGACGCTTCCTGATCGAAACCGAGCGCGATCTTCCAGTGGGCGATTACATCGTTCGCGCCGATGTCCTCGGCAAAGACGGTGTGACCGTGGCTGCCCGTGCAGCGGTGCCATTCGCGCGACCGGCAGGCGAGAGCATGACGTCCGTCGCCCCGGCACCAACGGAGGCCCCTGCAAGCGAGGGCGCTGCGGTTCAGTCGACTGCCGCTCAGGATCCCGAGATGGGCGCTGCGTTGGAGCGCTCCGACGGCGCCGTGATCATCCGCAAGGGCGATACGCTCTGGCACATTTCGCGTCGCGTCTATGGCCGTGGCATTCGCTACACGACCATCTATCAGGCAAACAAGGACCAGATCCGCAATCCGAACCGCATCTACCCTGGGCAGACCTTTGCGCTGCCGGGTCAGAGCGAGGATGGCGAGACCGCCGATCTGGAAGCAATCAAGGACCGTCAGTCAAACTGACGGTCCTGGCTTGCAGCTTCATCGTTCATCGTATATCGACGATGAACGATGAACATGTCGCCTCATAACAGTATCCATGAAAACTGCTCGGCCGAGCGCCTGTCGCGGGAACTCAACGCGCTGGCGCATCCCGTGCGTTTGCAGATCCTGAGCTACCTCACTCGGGTGAATGGCTGCTGCTGCAAAGATGTCGTGTGCCAGTTCGATCTGGCGCAGTCGACGGTCTCGCAGCACCTGAAGATACTGCTTGAGGCGGGCCTGCTTGAGATGAAGCCCCAGGGGCAGAGGTCCCAATACTCGCCCAATCGAGAGGCGCTACAATCCCTCGCTTCGGCGGTGAACCGTCTGGCGGGCGGCTTTGCCATGGCGCCGCTCCAGGACGAGCAGAAGATTTAACAGACAGTCTAAGGCGCGAAAATTGCAACAGAAAACCGTTTCAGCCGAGTCGGGCTCCCTTCTACGTACGCTGGGTAACCTGTGGCCCTACATGTGGCCTTCCGACCGTCCGGACCTGAAAGCCCGCGTCGTCGTTGCGCTCGCCTTCCTGGTGCTGGCAAAGGTGATCCTGCTTACGGTTCCATACTTCTTCAAGTGGGCGACCAATGCGCTCGCAGGGGAGGGCGGTGCTCCGGCATGGGTGCCCGCGGTTCTTGCCGGGCCAATCATGCTGGTGGTTGCCTATAACGTTGTGCGCGTGGCGCAGCTCGGTTTCAACCAGCTCCGTGATGCGCTTTTCGCCCGTGTCGGCCAGCATGCGGTGCGCGAACTTGCCAATCGTACCTTCGTTCACCTTCACGCCCTTTCGCTGCGCTTCCATCTGGAGCGGCGCACGGGCGGCCTTTCCCGTGTCATCGAGCGCGGAACGAAGGGCATTGAGATCATCGTCCGCTTCACGATCCTGAACAGCGTTCCGACGCTTCTGGAGTTCCTGTTGTCGGCAATCATCCTGGCGGTGGTCTATGGCTGGCAGTACCTCGCCGTCGTAGCCGTCACGGTCTGGCTCTACATCTGGTTCACCGTGAAGGCGAGCGATTGGCGCATCTCCATCCGCAAGCAGATGAACCGGTCAGACACCGAGGCCAACACAAAGGCCGTCGACTCTCTCCTCAACTTCGAGACTGTCAAATATTTCAACAATGAGGAGATGGAGGCACGGCGCTTCGACAAGTCGATGGAGCGCTACGAGGAAGCGGCGACCAAGACCTGGACCTCGCTCGGCTGGCTCAACTTCGGTCAGGGCGTGATCTTCGGCCTCGGCATGATGGCGATCATGGCGCTCTCCGCGCTTGAGGTCATGCGCGGCACGCACACGGTCGGCGACTTCGTCTTCGTCAATGCGCTCTTGATGCAGCTTTCGATCCCGCTCAACTTCATCGGCTCGGTCTATCGCGAAATCCGCCAGGGCCTCACCGACATCGAAGAGATGTTCGACCTGCTCGACGTTGCACCCGATGTCGAGGACCGGCCGGATGCGAAGGAGCTGCAGATCGAGAAGGGCGAGGTTCGGTTCGAGAACGTGCACTTTGCCTATGACCCGAGCCGTCCGATCCTGAAGGGCATCAGCTTCACGATCCCGGCAGGCAAGACTGTGGCGATTGTTGGCCCTTCAGGCGCAGGCAAGTCGACGATTTCGCGCCTCATCTTCCGCTTCTATGACATCCAGCAGGGCGCGATCCTGATTGATGGCCAGGACGTACGCGACGTGACGCAGAAGAGCCTGCGCAAGGCGATTGGAATGGTGCCGCAGGATACGGTGCTCTTCAACGACACGATCGCCTACAACATCCGCTATGGCCGCCCCGATGCCAGCGAAGAAGAGGTGCACAATGCGGCTCAACTCGCGCAGATCGATGGATTCATCCGCAACCTGCCGGATGGCTACAAGGCGATGGTGGGTGAGCGCGGTCTGAAGCTTTCCGGTGGCGAGAAGCAGCGCGTCGCGATCGCCCGCACCATCCTGAAGGCACCTCCGATCCTAATCCTCGATGAGGCGACCTCTGCACTCGATACCCAGACGGAGCAGGAAATCCAGGCAGCACTCGATCTGGTGAGCCGCGATCGCACCACACTGGTCATCGCGCACCGGCTCTCAACCGTCATCAACGCCGACGAGATCATCGTGCTTCGGGATGGCACCATCGCCGAGCGCGGAACGCACTGGTCGCTGCTCGAGCAGGACGGGCTTTACGCACAGATGTGGAGCCGTCAGCGCGAGGCGACGGAGGCCGAAGAGCGGTTGCGCCGTGCTCGCGAGGAGGACGAGATGGGCGTTGTTGTTCGCAAGGTGCCGGCCTACGAAGAAAAGGTCTAGGCCCCGGAAGGATGTGAAAAGCTAAGGTGTTGGCAAGGCGTGCCATTTTGCCATACTCCCTTTACTATTCGCGCCGAAACCCCCATTTCTAGAGAATTGTTCCCAGCTACAAGCGAGTGAAAATGAGCCTGACCGATACGATCAAGAAGACGCTTGTGCCGATTCATCGTGAAGGATACCCCTTCATCGCGGCATTCTTCGTCGCATCGCTGTTGCTCGGATTGATCTGGGAGCCGCTCTTCTGGATCGGCCTCGTCCTCACTGTCTGGTGCATCTACTTCTACCGCGATCCCGAGCGTTTCACGCCGATAGACGACCAGTTGGTAATCGCACCGGCCGATGGTGTCGTTTCCTCCGTCGGCCCGGCATTTCCGCCGCAGGAGCTTGGGCTCTCCGGCGAAATGATGCGCGTTTCCATCTTCATGGACGTCTTCTCCTGCCATATCAACCGCTCTCCGGTGCGTGGACGTATCTCAATGATCGAACATCGTCCGGGCAAGTTCCTGAATGCCGATCTCGACAAGGCAAGCCAGGAGAATGAGCGTAACGGCCTGGTCATCGAAACGAGCCACGGTCCCGTGGGCGTCGTGCAGATTGCAGGCCTCGTCGCGCGCCGCATCGTCTGCTGGGCGCAGCCCACAAGCGAGATCGTCGCTGGCGAACGCTTCGGTCTGATCCGCTTCGGTTCCCGCGTCGACGTTTATCTTCCGGAAGGCGCAAAGCCACGGGTGGCCGTCGGCCAGACGGCTGTGGGTGGCGAAACCGTCATTGCCGAGTTCGGCAGCTCTCATCCTGCACCGCTTGTGAGGGTTTCCTGATGGCGGGGCCTTTCGCTCCGTTCGAGCCGCACGGCGGCGGCGGCCCCCGCATTCGTGAGATCCCGCTGCGTATGCTCGTGCCGAACATGATCACGGTCACGGCTATCTGCGCAGGCCTCTCGGGAATCCGGCTCGCCTTCGAAGGAAGGTACGAAATCGCAGTCATCATGGTTCTGGTGGCGGCCTTCCTCGATGCGATCGACGGTCGCGCTGCGCGCATGCTCAAGGCGAGCTCCAAGTTCGGTGAGCAGCTGGATTCGCTCGCCGACATCGTCAACTTCGGCGTCGCGCCAGGTCTCGTCCTCTACGCCTATCTTCTGCACGGCGCGCACGCGTTCGGGTGGATTGCCGCGCTCGTCTTCGCCATTGCCTGCGCGTTGCGCCTTGCTCGCTTCAACGTGGCTCTTGAGGATCCGAACCGTCCCGCCTGGGAGGGTGACTATTTTGTCGGCGTTCCGGCACCTGCCGGAGGTGTGCTCGTCATGCTGCCCGTCTATTTCGGCTTCCTTGGCTTTCCGACGAACGACACGGTCGCCATCGGCGCCTCCGTCTACACGATCGTCATCGCAATGCTGATGATCAGCCGCCTGCCGGTCTATTCGGGCAAGTCAACCGGAACGCGCATTCGCCGCGAGTTCGTCATGCCGCTGCTTCTGGTGCTGGTCGCCTATGTGTTCCTGCTTGCAAGCTACACTTGGCAGACCGTCGCGGCTTCCTCCATCGCCTACATCATCTTCCTCGGGTTCAGCGCGCGCGCCTATTCACGCCGTGCCATTCGGGAGAAGGAAAAGGAAGAGGCTGCGGCAGATACTGTCAACGAGGGGTGAGGGGGAGAAACTCTAGACCAGTTCAGACTTTCACAGAAACTCTGAACTGCTTTACCACTTTGTTTTCTCGCGGTTCCGGACGGAAAACCGGTTTCCACTTTTCCTGGAACGGCTCAGGGGTATTCCGAAGCGCATTGCCAAATTGGCGGTGCGCTTTTTTTCTTTGTCCGCTGAAGCCTACAATCTTACAGCGAGGGCTCGGCTTCCCGGACAGGCGCGATTTCGACGTCGGTGCGGGCATTCAGCAGGTGATTGAACATCGCCATGGCTGCGAGCGGGCGCTCCTGCGCGGACGCTGCGATCAGTTCAGCGATCGTCATCGCGGGCAGGGTCTTGATCGTCAGGCGAGGCAGGAGGCTCCTGCGTTTCGTCTTCTCCAGCGAAAACATGCTAGTGGCCGCGCCTTCGATATAGACTGGAACGATGCGGGCTTCGGCACTGACGGCGATGCGTGAGATAGCGCGGAATAGCCGGAACGTCTTCTGGTCCGGCGCCGGATCGTCCGGCAGGTAGACGGCCAGGCGACCGCGGCCGCGCAGACGGCGAACCAGCCTCCGGCTCACGAACACATGGTGCGCGTTGAAAACGATTGTGCGCGCCAGGGTCCGCCACGGATCGAGCCACCAAGCCTTGGCGGAATCGACGTCGAGTATGTGCAGCGTGTCTTCCGGCAGCAGTGACAGCATGAGCGCCGGTTCCAGCCGCGAACTGTGCCAGATCGCATAGATGACCGGCGGCTGCGCCTTCTGGGCAGTCGCCATGTCCTCGTCGTTCACCCGGAAGAGCACCTTGAACGGCACATAGAGCAGCGCCTGCTGGAAGGTGAGTTTCATTGCTGACATGAGCCAAAGCGCCAAAGCGCTCCAGAGAGCCAGGATCAGGGCAACAATGACAATGGCCGCTGCTAGCATGATCTACCTCTGGATAGGAACGCTTCCTGCAGAAACCCACGTATGGTGAAGTTGCGGCCCTCACGCAGGCGAGGAGCGAGATCTTCACAGCGGATGGCTAGCCTAACCATAGGTGGGAGGACGTCAACAGCGATTTCTGAGACTACTGCGGCATTTGATAGTGCAGGAACTTGTTCTGCGGGACGTCGAAGATAGCGCCAGTCTCGGTCACGGAACGACTTGCCAGACGGGCAATTTTGGCAGCAACTTCAAAGGGATGCGGCAACGTGTTCGGGTCTTCGCCGGGCATCGCCTGGGCGCGCATCGCGGTGCGCGTTGCACCCGGATTTGCGGCGTTGATCCGCAGTGGAAGATTTTCTGTCTCATGCGCCCAGGAGCGGACGAGTGCTTCCACAGCTGCCTTTGAGGCGGCATAGGGCCCCCAGAAGGCGCGGGCGGAATGCGCGGCACCCGAAGACAGGACGACAGCGCGTCCGGCTTCGGCAGCGCGCAGCAGCGGGTCGACCGCGCGTATCAGACGCCACGTCGAGGTGACGTTGATCGCCATGACGCGCTCGAACACCTTAGCTTCCACATGGCCAAGCGGGGAGATGACGCCGAGGATGCCGGCATTTGCGACCAGAACGTCGAGCTTGCCCCAACGCTCATAGATCGCGCCGCCGAGGCGGTCGATGCCTGCCATGTCGGTGAGGTCGAGCGGCACCAGTGTAGCCTGGCCGCCAGCCGACTTGATGTCATCGTCGAGCTCTTCCAGTCCACCCGTGGTGCGGGCGACTGCGACGACATGAGCTCCGGCAGCGGCCAGTTCCTTTGCCAGGAAATAGCCGATGCCGCGCGATGCGCCGGTTACGAGAGCGATCTGCCCGTTAAGGTCGAGAGCTTCAGTCATGGAAGAGATTGGTCCTTCTTGAGACATCAGCCCCCGCCGTATCCACCAGGGGCCAGATGACGCTCCTGGGAATTAGCTGTTGTGGCCGCCGGCCGCGAGCACGGACGGATGGCGCAGGTTCTCCGAGCCTTCCTGATCCGTCAGACGGGTCGGGTAGTCCTTGGTGAAGCAGGCGTCGCAATACTGAGGAGCCTCATTGTTGCGACCAGCTTCGTCCAGCGCACGATAAAGTCCCTCAATGCTGAGGAAGCCCAGCGAGTTGGCGCGGATAAAGTCCGTCATCTCTTCGGTCGTCATGCGCGAGGCGAGCAGCTTGGAAGCGCTCGGCGTGTCGACGCCGTAGAAGCAGGGCGCGCGGGTGGGCGGCGAAGCGATGCGCATGTGTACTTCCTTCGCGCCAGCATCGCGCACCATCTGCACGATCTTCTGGCTCGTGGTTCCACGCACGATGGAGTCATCCACCAGAACAACGCGCTTGCCCTCGATCGAGCGGCGGTTGGCGTTGTGCTTCAGCTTCACGCCCATATGACGGATCGAATCCGTCGGCTGGATGAAGGTACGGCCCACGTAGTGGTTGCGGATGATGCCGAGCTCGAACGGGATGCCAGCTGCCTGCGCGAAGCCGATGGCAGCAGGCGTACCGGAGTCCGGCACCGGAATGACGATGTCAGCGTCGACGGGATGCTCAAGCGCCAGCTGGGCGCCGATACGCTTGCGCACTTCGTAGACGTTGTGGCCCTCGACGGAAGAGTCGGGACGGGCAAAGTAGACGTATTCGAAGATGCAGAAGCGGGACGACTGCGGCTCGAACGGGAAGAAGCTTTCGGTGCCGTGATCGGTGATCACGATCATCTCGCCGGGCTTCACGTCACGAACATAACGGGCACCGATGATGTCGAGCGCGCAGGTCTCGGAAGCGAGGATGTAGGAGCCGTCGAGATCACCCAGCACCAGCGGGCGGATACCGAGGGGATCACGGCAACCAATCATCTTCTTGTTGGTGAGCGCCACGAGCGAGAATGCGCCCTCGAGCTGGCGGACGCCGTCGATGAAACGCGCGTTGGTATCTTTCTCCTTGCTGGTCGCAACCAGGTGGAGGATCGTCTCGGTGTCGGACGTGGACGAGAAGATTGAGCCCTGCTTCTGCAGGGTGCGCTGGATCGTGCTGGCGTTAGTGAGATTGCCGTTATGGGCGATCGCAAAGCCGCCGTCGGCGAGTTCCGCGAAGAAGGGCTGGACGTTGCGGAGGCCGGAGCCGCCCGCTGTCGCATAGCGCGTATGGCCAATCGCGCGGCTGCCGTGAAGGCGCTCGATAACGGCTGGCTTTGTGAAGTTGTCGCTGATCAGGCCGATGTGCCGCTCGACAAAGAACTGGCTGCCATCGAATGAAACGATACCGGCCGCTTCCTGACCTCTATGCTGGAGCGCATGGAGACCCAGGGCCACGATTGCGGCTGCGTCCTTGCGGCCAAAAATGCCGAAGACGCCACATTCGTCGTGAAAGTGGTCGTCAGCTTCGTCAGGAAGAATGCATTCATCAGCCATTGCTGGCGTGCCTCATGTAAGATTTGCAGCGTGTGCGCGGCGGCTCTTCCAGCCGTCAGTTACTTGTGGCGGCATCGTCCGCCGAGCGAGGCGACAACCGGTCGAGGATCGACGTTTCCGAGTCATCCGGCAGCAGATCCTTCAAATAGGTTCCAACGCCTTCAAGCAAAGGTCTCGACTTTGCTTCCGCGACCCAGGTCGGAGGGTTCGAGCCCAGGAGCCAGGTCAGGAACAGGAAAGCTACGGCCATGACAACAATGCCGCGGGCGGCGCCATAGACAAAGCCAAGGGTACGGTCCAGCGCACCGATGCGGGAGTCTATGATGAAGTCCGCCATCTTCATCGTGATGAGCGTCGCAACGATCAGCACAACGAGGAAAACGCCTGCCGCAGCCAGGGCCAGAGCAATCATCGCGTTGCTAATATGGGGTGTGATGA
This sequence comes from Nitratireductor aestuarii, assembly GCF_014641695.1. Classification (GTDB taxonomy): domain Bacteria; phylum Pseudomonadota; class Alphaproteobacteria; order Rhizobiales; family Rhizobiaceae; genus Chelativorans; species Chelativorans aestuarii. Next base: position 40,040 of record NZ_BMIF01000017.1, read on the forward strand.
AGGGCAATACCACCGGATAGAGAAAAAATGCCGCAACAGCGGCAATTGCCCATGACGCGATGGATAGAACTTCGCGCGAAAAGCCACGAACCATTGCGAGGATGGCTGAGATCAGTGTGAATCCGATCAGAATTCCATCAAGAAGCGTTATTGGCATTCCTACCCCAATTCGTTTCCGGTCCGGCTTTCATTCGTCGCTCTCTGACTTGCCGCCTCTGGCAACCTTCGAGGCGCCCGCAATCTTTACTACAAGGTCCGCCAGCTCGCGAGGCCTATATGCTCTCGACCAGATACCACCAACAAGCTCTTCATTCCCCGCGGGCAGAATGGCCTGCGTGAAACCCAGCTTTTCCGATTCCTTCAACCGGCTTGAAGCGTGCGATACGGGCCTTATGGCTCCAGAGAGACTGATTTCGCCGAAATAGACGCAATCGTGCGGCAGGGCAAGACCAGTCAGGGAGGAGATCAGTGCTGCAGCAACCGCAAGATCGGCCGCCGGCTCGCTGATACGGTAACCCCCAGCGACGTTGAGATAGACGTCGTGCTGGGAAAAGCGAACGCCGCAATGGGCTTCCAGCACCGCCAATACCATGGAAAGACGCGAGGAATCCCAGCCGATGACTGCGCGCCGCGGCGTGCCGAGTGGCGAGGGGGCGACCAGTGCCTGGATTTCGACCAGAAGTGGCCGGGTGCCTTCCATCGCAGCAAACACGGCTGCACCGGGTGAGGCCGCACTTCGTTCGCCCATAAAAAGCTCGGAGGGGTTCGGAACTTCGCGCAGGCCCTTGTCGCCCATCTCGAAGACGCCGATCTCATCGGTCGGGCCGAAGCGGTTCTTGACGGTTCTGAGGATCCGGTAGTGATGGCCGCCTTCGCCTTCAAAATAAAGAACGCCATCAACCATGTGCTCAACGACGCGGGGACCGGCAATCTGGCCTTCCTTGGTGACGTGGCCGACGAGAACGATCGCCGCACCGGTGGACTTGGCGTAGCGGATCATCGCCTGAGCCGAGGCGCGCACCTGCGTCACCGTGCCGGGGGCGGAATCCGCAAGGTCCGTCCAGAGCGTCTGGATCGAGTCGAGGATGACAAGGTCCGGGCGCTTGCCGTCTTCGATCGTCGCAAGAATGTTTTCGACGTTGGTCTCTGCCGCAAGCTCGACGGGCTTATCGGCAACGCCGAGGCGCTGCGCGCGCAGGCGGATCTGCGCGACGGCCTCTTCGCCCGAAACATAGACGATACGGTAACCCTGCTCCGCCAGAGCTGCTGCAGCCTGGGTCAGCAGTGTGGACTTGCCGATACCGGGGTCACCGCCGACCAGAAGGGCGGAACCGCGAACGAATCCGCCGCCGGTCACCCGGTCGAGTTCCTCGATGCGGGTGCGAATGCGCGGTGCGTCCTCTATTTCCCCGGAGAGCGTGGTGAGCGTCACCGGGGTACCGGCGCGGGCCTTGCGCCCGGTTTGCGGGCCGCTTCCGATGCCGCTCGATGTGCCTTCCTCGATAAGCGTATTCCACTCACCGCAGCCGTCACACTTGCCAGCCCAGCGCGCGTGAACGGTGCCACAGTTCTGGCAGATAAATTGGGTGCGGGGCCGGGCCATCAGCGCTCGTTTCTCACATATTCCCGGTAGTACCGCTGGCCGAGAGACGTCAGCAGCTCATAGGAGATGGTCCCGCAGACTTCCGCAACCTCGTCGACAGGAATGTTCTTGCCGAAGAGTTCAGCCATGTCGCCGATTGACACGGCGTCTGGTCCCAGCTCGGTCACGTCAAAAAGCGTCAGGTCCATGGAAATGCGGCCGATCACGGGGACGCGCTGGCCATTGACGAAGGCATAAGCCTGCCTGCTTCCGGGCTTTGCGGCATGGGATGTAACCGCGCGATGATAGCCGTCGGCATAGCCGGTGGAGCCGACCGCGATGATTGAATCACGATGCACGGGCGTCGCTCCATAGCCAACGGTTTGGCCGGCAGGGACATGCTTGATCTGCGCAATGCGGGAAAGCGCGGTGACGACGGAACGCAATGGGCTGTTCATGCCAGCAATGGGCGTGCCGCCATAGAGTGCTATGCCCGGACGGACCACGTCGCAAAGATAGTCTCCGCCGAGGAACACACCGGCCGAGTTGGCGATGCTGGCTTCTGCCTCGGGAAAGAGTGCGCGCAGCTGATTGAACCGCTGCAACTGTTCGGCGCTCATTGGATGACCGGGAGCGTCCGCGCAGGCCAGATGCGTCATGACGATAAGCGGCGTCAGAGCCGACGTCAGCGCGTTCTCTTCGGCGAACTGGCGGACGTTGTCTGCGGTCAGACCAAGACGGTTGATGCCCGATTCCACGTGCAGCACGCAGGGGCGGGGAACGTCATTGTCCCAGCCATAGGCTTCCCACATGGAAACGTCAGACAAGGAATTCAGCACCGGGATCAGGCGATGGGCGCAGTACACCGCGGCCGCCTCGGCACCGAACAAGCCGTTGAACACATAGATTTCCGCGTCCGGCAGGACATGGCGCAGCGCAACCCCTTCAGCTGGGAGCGCCACGAAGAAGCGGCGGCAGCCTGCTTCCCACAGGGTGCGGGCCACAGGCTCGATGCCGAGCCCATAGGCGTCCGCCTTCACGACGCCCGCCACTTCGGCGGGCTCTGCCAGTTCCTTCAGCAGGCGGTAGTTGTAGGCCAACGCGTCGAGATCGATGACAAGATGCCCCCCGGCGATGAGCGGTCCAGGCTGACCTATGCTTGTTGTATTGACCACAACTATTCAAAGCGCTCCGGTAGATGGTGTTCTTCGGCGAGATCGTGAAAGCGCGTGAACTCGCCCTGGAAGCCAAGGCTGACAGTACCGGTAGGACCGTGACGCTGCTTGGCGATGATGACTTCGGCCTTTCCGCGCACCTCGTTCATCTCCGTTTCCCAGCGGAGGTATTCGTCGGTGCCCGGCTTCGGTTCCTTGTTCTTAAGGTAGTACTCTTCACGGTAGACGAAAAGCACCACGTCCGCGTCCTGCTCGATCGAACCCGATTCACGAAGGTCGGAGAGCTGCGGACGCTTGTCGTCGCGCGATTCCACCTGACGGGAGAGCTGTGACAGCGCGATGATCGGCGTGTTCAGCTCCTTCGCCAGTGCCTTCAGGCCCGTGGTGATTTCCGTGATCTCCTGCACGCGGTTCTGGCTCGACTTGGCGGACGAGCCCTGCATCAGCTGAATATAGTCGATGATGATAACGTCGAGGCCACGCTGGCGCTTGAGGCGGCGGGCGCGCGCCGCCAGCTGGGCGATCGAGATACCACCGGTCTGGTCGATATAGAGCGGCACCTTCTGCATCATCTGGGCGCAGGCAACCAGCTTTTCAAAGTCTGCCTCGGTGATCTCACCGCGACGGATCTTGGACGAGCCGATTTCCGTCTGCTCGGAGATAATACGCGTTGCCAGCTGTTCGGACGACATTTCGAGAGAGAAGAAGCCGACGACACCGCCGCGTGCTGCCTTGAACGAACCATCCGCCTGCTGGGCGGGCTCATAGGCGTGGGCGATGTTGTAGGCAATGTTCGTCGCAAGCGAGGTTTTACCCATACCCGGACGACCTGCCAGAACGATCAAGTCAGACGGCTGCAGGCCACCCATGCGCTTGTCCAGATCGCGCAGGCCAGTCGAGACACCCGAGAGGCCACCGTCGCGCATGAAGGCGGCATTCGCCATGTCCACGGCGATCTTGGTGGCGTCCGCGAAGCTTTCGAAACCGCCGTCGTAGCGGCCGGTTTCGGCCAGTTCGAACAGGCGGCGCTCAGCCGCTTCGATCTGTTCCGGTGGCGGCATGTCGACCGGCGCGTCGTAGGCCACGTTCACCATCTCCTCGCCGAGCGAGATCAGGGCGCGGCGGATGGCGAGGTCGTAGATGGCGCGGCCATAGTCGGACGCGTTGATGATCGTCACCGCTTCCGCGGCGAGACGAGCGAGATACTGGGCGACCGTCAGTTCGCCCACCTTCTCGTTTGCCGGCAGGAAGGTCTTGAGCGTGACCGGATTGGCCATCTTGCCCATGCGGATGAGGTCGCCCGCGACCTCGTAGATCTTCTTGTGAAGCGGCTCGTAGAAGTGAGTCGACTTCAGGAAGTCGGACACCCGGTAGAATGCATCATTGTTGACGAGGATCGCGCCGAGCAGGGCCTGTTCGGCCTCGATGTTGTGCGGCGCCTCGCGGTAGACCGGCGATTCCGCCACTTCCAGTTTTCGGACTGCGTCGACCATTACCTACCCGTGTTCAATTGCTGCGTGGCACGACGCGGCGGCGTTTCGTGCGATAGACATGGTTTCTTCCTATGCCGTCTGGCGCCATGAAGTAACCCGCCCGATGAGAACAGACGCGAGTTGCGCCCGTTATTCACCGTTATCCCAGGGCACCTTCAAGGCACCGACAGCGAATCAGCGTCTGACGGAATTGTAGTCCTATTCGGCGGCATCCGAAAACGCGGGGCGGGTGCCTGTGGTGAGCTGGCGCTCGGCTTCGAACATGTAATCTCGGGTAAGCGGCAGGGTTTCGCGCTGTTTCGAGAGCTGGATCTGGAAGTTGACCATTTCCTGCCAGCGGAACGAAGCCTCGGACCCTGCGAGGTAGAATTCCCACATGCGTGCGAAGCGTTCGTCGTAGATCTTCACCACCTGGTCGCGTTTGGCCATGAAGCGTTCACGCCAGGCCTTGAGGGTCTCGGCATAGTGGAGCCGCAGGATCTCGATGTCGGTGACGATCAGCCCGGACTTCTCGATCGCAGGCATTACCTCCGAAAGCGAGGGGATATAGCCGCCCGGGAAGATGTACTTGCGGATAAACGCGGCTGTCGGCGCCGGAACATAGCTCCGCCCGATCGTGTGCAGCAGCATCACGCCGTCGTCGCTCAAGAGTTCGGCACATTTCTCAAAAAAGGTCCGGTAGTGGTTGAGCCCCACATGCTCGAACATGCCGACGGAAACAATGCGGTCGAATGGTCCTTTGAGCGCACGGTAGTCGGCAAACTCGAATCGTGCGCGATTGTCGAGATGCTGGTCCGCTGCCCGCTGGTTGGACACCGTGAGCTGTTCCGTTGAAAGCGTGACGCCCAGCACATCGACATTAAAGTTTCTGGCCAGGAAAAGTCCCATGCCGCCCCAGCCGCTGCCGATATCGAGCACCTTCTGGCCGGGCTTAAGGTCGAGCTTGGCGGCGATATGCTGCTTCTTGGCGAGCTGGGCTTCCTCCAGTGTAGCGTCCGGTCTGGGGAAGTAGGCGCAGGAGTACTGCATGTCGTCGTCCAGGAACAACCGGTAGAGGTCGCCGGACAAGTCGTAGTGGTGATGGACGTTTTCGCGGGACTTGCCGGGCAGGTTGATCTGCTGCAGCCGTCGGAAGAGCTTTCGCGCTCCTTCGTTTACCCGCATCGTGATCGAGTGCGCCGCACTCAGACCCATGTTCTGGTAGGCGATGCGCAGGAACTCCAGAGGGTTACCCTCGATGAAGTCCAGTTCGCCATCCATATAGGCTTCAGGGAAACCAAGGCTGGGATCAAGCGCGATGGCGCGCTCCGCCTTTCTGGTATGTATAACGATGTGCACAGGCTCGCCCGTGCCATCTCCAAAACGCAAAATTCTTCCCCTTGCATCAGTAACAGTGAGAGATCCATTTCGGATCAGGCGTGATGCAAGGCTTTCCAGTAAGCTATTCATCTTACACCCCCACGGCTATGGGACAGTGCAAATATGGATCAGAAAGATAGCTATGAAAAGGGGGCGGTTATCTTCACGTTTTGCCGTCTAATTATTACGACATTTATTCTATAGTGACCTGTAAACAAAAAGGCCGGGCACAAGCCCGGCCAGAGATCGGCAAAAACCGAAATGGCGATTACTCTTCGCCTTCTTCCTCTTCCGCGTTCGGATCGAAGAATTCATCAGGATTTGCAGCTTCGTTGATGTCGTCGCCGTAGATGGCTTCGGCCGAATCAAGCGTCTCACCGCGAGCCTGACGCTCTGCTTCGTCAGCCGAACGAGCGATGTTCAGCGTGATGGTTGCGGTGACTTCAGCGTGCAGCGAAATCGTAACGTCGGTGATACCGATCAACTTGATCGGAGCCTTCAGTTCAACCTGGCTGCGGCCGATCTTGAAGCCTGCCTCGTCCAGAACATCGGCAATGTCGCGAGCCGATACCGAACCGTACAGCTGGCCGGTCTCGGCAGCGGAACGAACAACGATGAAGCTCTGGCCGTCGAGCTTCTCAGCAACGGCTTCAGCTTCCTGCTTGCGCTCCAGGTTGCGAGCTTCGAGCTCAACGCGCTGGGATTCGAACTTCTTGCGGTTTGCTTCATTGGCGCGGAGCGCCTTGCCCTGAGGCAGCAGGAAGTTGCGGGCAAAGCCGTCCTTGACCTTGACCACGTCGCCCATCTGACCGAGGCGTGCGATACGTTCGAGAAGAATGACGTCCATCTTCGTTTCCTTTCATGGCGGCAGTGCCGCATGTGCTTGGAGGCAGTCAGGAAACGGACCGCAAAGGCGGTTTGATATTTCGCTGTCCTGCCAAGGCAGTTAGGAGCAGGGCTCCAACCCGGGATTTGAGAAAGGCCTCGCCGTGCCCGTCACGGAAAGGGTAGGGCGCGGTTGCCCGCGCCCCGCAATATCACTTCACAACGTAGGGCAGCAGGCCCAGGAAGCGTGCGCGCTTGATGGCCTTGGCCAGCTCACGCTGCTTCTTCTGGCTTACAGCCGTGATACGGGAAGGAACGATCTTGCCACGCTCGGAGATGTAGCGCTGCAGGAGCTTGATGTCCTTGTAGTCGATCTTCGGCGCATTCGCACCCGAGAACGGGCAGGTCTTGCGACGACGATGGAACGGACGACGGGTCGGGATCTGGTTGATGTCTACCATTATTCAGCTCCCTGCTCTGCGCGACGGTCATCGCGATCACGACGCGGACGGTCTTCACGCGGACCACGGTCATCGCGGCGCGGGCCACGATCACCACGATCACCGCGATCGCCACGGTCATCACGGCGCTGCATCATTGCAGAAACGCCTTCTTCATGCTGCTCAACGCGAACCGTCATGAAACGCAGGACGTCTTCCGACAGACCCATCTGGCGTTCCATTTCCTTCACGGCTGCTGCCGGAGCGTCGATATCCATCAGCGTGAAGTAAGCCTTGCGGTTCTTCTTGACGCGGTAGGCGAGGGACTTCAGTCCCCAGTTCTCAACCCGACCAATCTTGCCGCCGTTCTCTTCGATAACGCCCTTGTACTGTTCAACGAGCGCATCGACCTGCTGCGACGACAGATCCTGCCGAGCAAGAAACACATGTTCGTATAGAGCCACTGTCTTGCCTTTCTTCAGTTTCGCATCTGCCAGGACGCGGCGCAGAGCCCCAACGACCAATCTTGCCGGACAGGTCCGGGGAAGAAAGGCGTATCGAGACGGTCGAGAGCGGAGACACGGGAGGCGGAAACCAGTTTGGCTTCAACACTCGCACGGACGTGCGAGGCCCTCCGTTCAGCCCCCAGCCGGGACCGGCAGATGGGGGGCTTATACATGGTTTCCGGCGGGATGCAAGGCGTTAAGGCCCTTGTAGCCCGTTTCTGCCTGCGTCAGGTTCGCAGCTTGTAGCCGGTCTTGAACATCCACCAGACGATGGACATGCAGGCAAGCAGGAACACGCCGATCATGATCAGGCTCACATGGACGCTCACGTCGGACTGGCCGAAGAAACTCCAGCGAAAGCCGCTGACGAGATAGAGTACCGGGTTGAACAGGGTCACCGTCTGCCAGGTCTCCGGCAGCATCTCGATCGAATAGAACGATCCGCCGAGGAAGACGAGCGGGGTCACGATCAGCATAGGGATCAGCTGCAGCTTCTCGAAGTTGTCGGCCCAGATGCCGATGATGAAGCCGAACAGGCTGAAGGTCACTGCCGTCAGAACGAGGAAGAAGACCATCAAAACCGGGTGTTCGATGTGGAGCGGCACGAAGAGATGCGCCGTCGCAAGGATGATCAGCCCAAGGATGATGGATTTGGTGGCAGCCGCCCCTGCATAGCCGATGACGATCTCGAGAAAGTTCACCGGTGCCGACAGCACCTCATAGATCGTGCCGACGAACTTCGGGAAATAGATGCCGAAGGACGCGTTGGAAATCGAGTTCTGCAGAAGCGTCAGCATGATCAGTCCGGGGACGATGAAGGATCCGTAGTGGATGCCTTCCACCGTCTCGATGCGGGCGCCAATGGCGGTACCGAACACGACGAAGTAGAGTGAGGTGGAGAGGACCGGCGACACGATGCTCTGAAGCAGTGTGCGGCGCATCCGGCTCATTTCGTAGACGTAGATTGCCTTGATCGCCTGCAGGTTCATCGGGCGCCCTCCACCAGGCTGACAAAGATATCTTCAAGCGAGCTCTGCTTGGTGCTGAGGTCCTTCACGGCAATGCCGGAGCGGTTCAGATCGGCAAGCAGAGAGCCGATGCCGGAACGGGCGGCCTGCGTGTCGTAGCTGTAGACGAGCGTTGCACCGCCATCGACAAGGCTCAGGTCGTACTGCGACAGCCCTTCGGGAAGGGTTTGCAGCGCCTGGTGCAGTTCCAGCGTCAGCTGCTTCTTGCCGAGCTTGCGCATCAGCTCGTTCTTTTCCTCGATCAGCACGAGCCTGCCCTTGTTGATCACTCCGACGCGGTCGGCGATCTCCTCGGCTTCTTCTATATAGTGTGTGGTGAGGATGATGGTGACGCCTGACTGGCGCAGCCGTCCGATGAGCTGCCACATGTCCTTGCGCAGCTCTACGTCGACGCCCGCGGTCGGCTCGTCGAGGAAGAGAATCTTCGGCTCATGGGAGAGAGCCTTGGCGATCATGACGCGGCGCTTCATGCCGCCGGAGAGCGTCATGATCTTGGCGTCCTTCTTGTCCCAAAGGGAAAGATCCTTGAGGAGCGATTCGACCAGGGCCGGGTTTGGCTTCTTGCCGAACAGGCCGCGGCTGAAGGTGACCGTGTTCCACACCGACTCGAAGGTCTCGACGTGGAGTTCCTGCGGCACCAGGCCGATGAGTGAACGGGTGGTCTTGTAGTCGGTCTGGATGTCGTGCCCCTGAACGAGCACATTGCCGCTCGTCGGCCTCACGAGGCCGCAGATGATGGAGATCAGCGTCGTCTTGCCGGCGCCGTTCGGCCCGAGCAGGGCCAGGATCTCGCCATCGTGAATGTCCAGGTCGACGCTATGAAGCGCCGTCAGGCCTGAGTCATAGGTCTTCGTTAGCTGCTGTACCGAAATTGCGTTCTGCATGGGAACCGGCGGCGTTGGAACTGCGGTTGGCTGGGCGGCTGGAGGGCAGAAGAATGTACAGGCGCCCTTCGAATGAGGTCATGATATAAGGAGCAAAAGTTCGATTATCTATGGGCCGGCGCAGCTTATCATCGAATGCTGACACTTCCTGACGGGTCCAAAAAGCTGAATTTCCTGCCGAATATCACGGTTTTGCCGCCTGTATCGTGGCAAAAGGCTTGACGGAGCCCAAGCATTGCGCCACCACCGCGCGAAATTTGTCACCTCATCTCCAGTTAAACGGAGCGCGGCATGAGCATAGCTTTTACATTTCCCGGGCAGGGCAGCCAGGCTGTCGGTATGGGTCGTGATCTCGCAGAGGCATTCCTGGAGACACGGGAGGTCTTTGAAGAGGTCGATGATGCGCTCGGGCAGAAGCTCTCAAAGATCATGTGGGAAGGCCCGGAGGATGAGCTGACGCTCACCGCCAATGCCCAGCCTGCACTGATGGCTGTTTCCATGGCCGTCATGCGCGTTATGGAGAAGGGCGGACTGAAGCTTTCCGACAAGGTAAGTTATGTCGCCGGCCATTCGCTCGGTGAATATTCCGCGCTCTGCGCCGCCGGCATGTTCAGCATCAGCGACACGGCGCGTCTTCTGCGCATCCGTGGCGATGCGATGCAGGCTGCGGTTCCGGTTGGCGAAGGTGCGATGTGCGCCATCATCGGCCTCGAAACCGCTGACGTGGAAGCCGCCTGCGAGGCTGCATCTTCCGCAGGCGCCTGCCAGATCGCCAATGACAATGGCGGCGGCCAGCTGGTCATCTCCGGCGCCAAGACTGCGGTTGAAGAGGCCGCCAGGCTCGCGACCGAAAAGGGTGCCAAGCGCGCCATCATGCTGCCGGTCTCCGCTCCCTTCCATTCCACGCTCATGGCTCCGGCCGCCGAGCGCATGAAGGAAGCGCTGGCAGAGGTTTCCAAGAAGGCGCCGGTCGTTCCGGTTGTCGCCAACGTGACGGTGAGCCCGCTCACCGATCCAGAAGAGATCGCCGCCAAGCTGGTCGAGCAGGTAACGGGCCGCGTGCGCTGGCGCGAGACGGTCGAGTGGTTCGGCGCCAATGGCATCGGCACCCTCTACGAGATCGGCTCCGGCAAGGTGCTTTCCGGTCTTGCCCGCCGCATCAACCGCGAAATCACGCCGGTTTCGGTCAATACGCCGGCAGATATCGATACGGCCATGAAGGCGCTGCTCTAACAGCGATTTTCCATTTTTTCAGTGATTGTGCTAACAGACGCCGCAGTTTGGCGGAATGTTCTGGCCAATCACTACTCATTGCATGAGAGGTACTTCCATGTTTGATCTCACGGGCCGCAAGGCGCTCGTTACCGGGGCCTCGGGAGGCCTTGGAGAAGCCATCGCACGGACGCTGCATGCACAGGGTGCTGTCGTCGGGCTCCACGGCACCCGCCGCGAGAAGCTCGAGGAGCTGGCGGCTGAACTCGGCGAGCGCACCAAGATCCTGCCTGCGGACATGTCCAACCGGGAGCAGGTGAAGGAACTCGCCAAGCAGGCAGAGGAAGCGCTGGAAGGTGTGGACATCCTCGTCAACAACGCCGGTATCACGCGTGACGGCCTGTTCGTGCGCATGAGCGACGATGACTGGGATGCCGTACTGGAGGTGAACCTCACCGCTGCGTTCCGCCTTACCCGCGAGTTGACCCATCCGATGATGCGCCGCCGCTATGGCCGCATCGTCAACATCACCTCCGTGGTGGGCGTTGCCGGCAACCCCGGCCAGGCCAACTATTGCGCTTCGAAGGCGGGCCTCATCGGCTTCACCAAGTCGCTCGCGCAGGAGATCGCCACTCGTAATGTTACGGTCAACTGCGTCGCTCCGGGTTTCATCGAATCGGCAATGACCGACAAGCTGAATGAGAAGCAGCGCGAATCGATCATGGCCGGAATTCCGATGAAGCGCATGGGCACCGGGGCTGACATTGCCACGTCGGTGCTCTATCTCGCATCGAATGAAGCCGGTTACGTGACGGGTCAGACCATCCACGTGAATGGTGGAATGCTGATGGTGTAAGCCTTTTGGGTGCTGGGAAAGCGCTGCTTTCCGCCCACATTGGCTGTGGAAGTACGCTGGGTGTCTTGGCTATAATATTGCGTCGTGGTATTGCCCTGACGCAAACGGGCCCAAGATAGCCCTTGTACGGAACAGCCGGTACGGAACGCAAAAGCCGAGTACCGGCTTTCTTTTAAGCTTGATTAGCTGCAAGCCTGCGGCTAACGAAGACTGGAAAATTCCTGAAGTTGAGGGTTCTCACATGAGCGATACTGCAGAACGCGTCAAGAAAATCGTTGTCGAACATCTTGGCGTCGATGCCGAAAAGGTCACCGAGCAGGCTAGCTTCATCGACGATCTTGGCGCCGACAGCCTCGACACGGTTGAGCTTGTCATGGCGTTCGAAGAAGAGTTCGGCGTCGAAATTCCTGATGATGCCGCCGAGACGATTCTTACCGTCGGCGACGCTGTGAAGTTCATCGAAAAGGCCCAGGCCTAATTTCGATCCAAGCTAGTGCAATCAGAAGACGAGACATTCCAGAGATGAGACGCGTCGTCGTCACAGGCATGGGTCTCCTCTCTCCGCTCGGCCTTGGGGCCGAGCTGAGCTGGAAGAGGCTGCTCGAAGGCAAGTCCGGGGCAAAGCGCATCGACCGTTTTGAGGTCGATGATCTGCCCTGCAAGATTGCGAGTCTTATCCCGAGCGAAGGTGAAGGTGCGTTCAATCCGGACGATTTCCTTGAGCCTCGCGAACAGCGGAAGATCTCGGACTTCATCACCTATGGAATAGCCGCAGCTGATCAGGCACTGGCTGATTCCGGATGGGAGCCCAAGACCGAAGAAGATCGTTGCGCCACCGGCGTGATGATCGGTTCGGGCATCGGCGGCATTCAGGGCATCGCAGAAGGTGCGCTGATACTGCAGGAAAAGGGTCCGCGGCGCATCAGCCCGTTCTTCATCCCGGGAAACATCATCAACCTCGTCTCCGGCCAGGTTTCGATCCGTCATGGATTGAAGGGGCCGAATCACGCGGTTGTCACAGCTTGCTCCACCGGTGCGCACGCTATTGGCGATGCAGCTCGGCTTATCATGTTCGGCGATGCCGACGTGATGCTGGCGGGCGGCGCTGAATCGCCGATCTCCCGGCTTTCGATTGCCGGTTTTTCCGCGTGCAAGGCGCTCACCACGAGCTACAACGACACGCCTGAAAAGGCTTCCCGACCCTATGACAAGGACCGCGACGGGTTCCTCATGGGCGAGGGCGCCGGCGTTGTCGTGCTCGAAGAGCTCGAACATGCAAAGGCGCGCGGCGCCAGGATCTATGCCGAGATCATCGGTTATGGCCTGTCCGGCGATGCCTATCACATTACCGCTCCGTCCGAGGACGGCGACGGCGCTTTCCGCTGCATGAGCGCAGCCGTCAAGCGCGCCGGCATCTCGGCTGCGGACATCGACTACATCAACGCCCATGGCACCTCGACCATGGCGGACACGATCGAGCTGAAGGCCGTAGAGCGTCTGCTTGGGGATGCAGCAGGCTCCGCCTCCATGTCCTCGACCAAGTCCTCCATCGGACACTTGCTTGGTGCTGCCGGTGCTGCCGAAGCGATCTTCTCGGTGCTCGCGATTTGCGACAACATTGCTCCGGCTACGATCAATCTGGACAACCCGGCGGTTGAGACCGAGATCGATCTCGTTCCCAACAAGCCGCGCCAGCGCAAGATCGATGTCGCCCTTTCCAATTCGTTCGGATTTGGCGGTACGAACGCTTCATTGCTCTTCCGACGCTACGAAGCCTGAGTATTGATTGATATTCAGGCTTTGACGCCGGAAAATTGTCGCTATTGTGCAGCATCCTAATATTTTTGAGTCTTGGGACGACGCCATAGGAGACTACCGAGCAGTATGCCTGGAGAACAGAACGATTATACGGCGCGCCCTCTAGCGGTGAGTTCGTCACGGGGCAGCCTTCGTCCTGCACAGGGAACACCGCCTCCTCCCAAGCGGTCGCGCCAGTCACGTAACCAGATCGTTACGTTTCTCAACTTCGTGCTGTCGTCTGTCGTCTTCATCATCCTGCTGGCAGTGGGTGTTCTGTACTTCGGACAGCGCGAATTCACGCGGCCAGGCCCGTCCACTACTACCGAAACCGTACTCATCAAGCCGAATACCGGGACGCGAGAGATCGCCAACCTGCTTCAGCGGGAGGGCGTCATCAGCGATGCCCGCGTGTTCCTTGTAGGCCTGCGCATCAACAATGCTGACAGCCGCCTCAAGGCCGGCGAGTACGAGATCAAGCCGGGCGCTTCCATGAAGGAGATCATGGAATTGCTCGAGGGCGGCAAGTCGGTCATGTATTCGCTGACAATTCCGGAAGGGCTGACGGTCAAGCAGATCTTCGACCGTATCGCCAGTACGGAAGAGCTGTCGGGCGATCTACCCGCTGAACTGCCGCCTGAGGGTTCTCTTGCCGCTGATACGCTGCGTTTCACCCGCGGCCTGTCACGCCAGGAAGTCGTCAACAAGCTTATTGCCGACCAGAAGAACCTTGTGAAATCCATCTGGGAACGCCGTGCACCGGATCTTCCGATCGAGACGATTGAAGAGTTCGTCACACTCGCCTCGATTGTTGAGAAGGAGACGGGTCGCGCCGATGAGCGTTCGCGTGTGGCCGGCGTCTTCATCAACCGACTGAAGAAGGGCATGCGTCTCCAATCGGATCCGACCGTCATTTATGGCCTGTTTGGCGGCGAAGGTAAGCCTGCCGATCGCCCGATCTACAAGAGCGATCTGGAGAAGGAAACGCCTTACAACACCTATGCCATAAAGGGTCTACCGCCGACGCCGATCGCCAATCCGGGCCGCGCGGCGCTCGAAGCCGTGGCAAACCCGTCCCGCACGGGTGAGCTCTATTTCGTCGCCAACGGGATCGACGGTGGCCATGCCTTCGCCAAGACGCTTGATGAGCACAACGAGAATGTAGCTCGCTGGCGCAAGATAGAGCGCGAACGCGCGAAACAGGCCGAGGCGGCCGCCCAGGACAAGGGCGATGCGGCCTCCGCACCCAAAAGCAACTAATGCCGCACAGGCATCGCAGAGGCGAGGCATGAACCTTCAAAGTATGACGGGTTTTGCCCGCGCCAGTCGTGAAGATGACGTAGCATCGGTGACCTGGGAGCTGCGTTCCGTGAATGGCAGGGGGCTTGAAGCCCGCCTGCGCCTGACGCCCGGATATGAACGTCTGGAACAGCCGGCGCGGGCCGTTCTACAAAAGCAGTTTTCGCGCGGTAACATTCAGGCGAGTCTGACCATCAATCGCAGCGATGCCGTGCGGCGACCGGTAATCGACGAGCAGCTGCTCACGGAACTGGCGGCAATCGCCAAGGACCTTCACGAAAAGCATGGGGCAGCACCTGCCACCGCCGATGGCCTGCTGGCGCTGCGCGGCGTTCTCGAAATGCCGGACCACGAGGAGGACGAGGAGACGCGCCAGAAGCTGGACGCGCTGATCCTTGTCACGCTCGATGAGGCAGCCGGGGCGCTCGCCACGGCACGCCGCGGGGAGGGCGCTGCCCTGCGCGACGTGCTTCTCGGCCACATCGATACGATCGAAGTGCTGACGAAGAAGGCCGAGCAGGATCCGGCCCGGGAGGCAGCCAACCTCCGGGCGCGGCTGGAGACACAGCTCAGGCCCTTGCTCGACATTTCCTCCATGGATGAGGCGCGTCTCTATCAGGAGGCCGCGATCCTTGCGACCAAGGCAGACATTCGGGAGGAGATCGACCGCCTGCTCACCCATGTGGCGAGCGCCCGTTCCCTGTTGAAGGGAGACGGTCCGGTCGGACGCAAGCTTGACTTCCTCGCTCAGGAGTTCAATCGGGAGGCTAATACGCTCTGCTCGAAATCCAATGCCGCCACGATCACGGCGGTTGGCCTGGAGCTCAAGGTCGCTGTCGACCAGTTCCGCGAGCAGATTCAAAATCTGGAGTAGATGATGGAAGTCCTTCCTTCCGATACGATCCGCCGGCGCGGACTGATGCTTGTTCTTTCCTCGCCTTCGGGCGCAGGCAAGTCGACCATAGCGCGCAACATTCTCGAGAACGTGCCGGGCTTCGAGCTTTCGGTCAGCGTCACGACGCGTTCACGTCGACCGAGCGAGATCGCCGGCGTGCACTACCACTTCATCAGCCAGCGGGATTTCGAAATGCGCCGCGATAGTGGCGAGCTGCTCGAGTGGGCGCAGGTGCATGGCAACTTTTACGGCACGCCTCGGGAGCCGGTGGAGCAGGCGCTTGCCGCAGGGCGCGACATGCTCTTTGACATTGACTGGCAGGGAGCCGAGCAGCTGCGTCAGAAGATGCCGGAGGATATTGTTTCGATCTTTGTCCTGCCGCCCACGATGAAGGAACTGCTGTCGCGTCTGAAGCGGCGCGCCGAGGATCCGGACGATGTGATCGCAACGCGCCTCGCCAATGCCCGCTCCGAGATCGAGCAGTGGCGCAACTACGACTACGTGATCGTGAACGATGACCTGAACCGGGCCTATGACTCCGTCCGCAGCATCATTCTCGCAGAACGACTGAAGAGCGGCCGCCGCCCCGGGCTGGAAAGCTTCGTCAATACTCTGCTCCAGGAAGAGCCGGAGTGAGCTGCTGGGCCGGCTGAGCGAGACCTGTTGTCTTGCGAGACTGGCGGTGACATGCTCTCAGCCGTGTTATGTGTGCCCGGGAGGTGAAAGCAGGGCTCAACCGGTTCACTCTCATTCTGGCAGGATTGATCATGGGTTCGAGCTTCGCATCAGCTTCGGTACTTGAGGCGGTTAACGCCAATGATGTGCATCGGCTGGCTCAAGCGATTGCCGGCGGGCATGATGTCGATGAACGAAACGGGGCAGGCCAGACCGCACTTCTGGTCGCAGTCTGGAACAACGATGTCGAGGCCGCCAGGTTACTCCTTGAAGCGGGCGCGGATGTAAACGCCGAGGACAGCATTCAGGACAGCCCGTATCTGGTCGCCGGCGCACACGGCCGCCTGGAAATCCTGAAGATGATCCTCGAGCATGGCGCGGATCTGAAAAGCACCAACCACTATGGCGGCACCGCGCTAATCCCCGCTGCAGAAAAGGGACACCCGGAAGCGGTGTCCCTGCTCATCGAGGCTGGCGTGGATGTCAATCACATTAACAACCTCGGATGGACGGCCTTGATGGAGGCAGTGGTGCTTTCCAGCGGTGGTCCCATCCACCAGGACATCATCCGGCGCCTGCTCGATGGCGGAGCGGACAAGACCATCCCCGATGCACAAGGCGTGACGGCACTCGATCACGCGAAGGCTCGCGGATTTACCCAAATCGTCCGGCTGTTGCAGGACTGAACTTCGCCTAGATATTCTGCGCGAGTTCTACAAACTCGTCGATGCTCAGTGTTTCGGCGCGGCGGGTCGGGTCGATACCGACTTTCGCGAGCAGAGCTTCGCCGCCTAAGCTCTTCAGGCTCTGGCGCAGCATCTTGCGGCGTTGGCCGAAGGCCGCTTCAGTCACACGTGCGAGCTTTGAGCCGTCCACCGGAAGCGGGTTGGAACGCGGTTCGATGTGGACCACCGATGACGTGACCTTCGGAGGCGGGGTGAAGGCCTGCGGCGGAACGTCAAAGACGATCCGCGAACGGGTGCGCCATCCGGCAAGTACGCCAAGACGGCCGTAGTGATTGTCAGCCGGTTCGGCGACGATGCGTTCGGCCACCTCACGCTGGAACATGAGCGTCAGCGACTCGTAGAAGGGCGGCCAAGGCTCGACCGTGAGCCAGCGGATCAGGAGTTCTGTGCCGACATTGTAGGGCAGGTTGGCAACGATCTTCACCGGTCGGCTTCCGTCGGTGAGCGAAGCAAAGTCGGTCTTCAGGGCATCGCCCGGGATCACCTGAAGTTTTCCCGGATAGCGATCCGAGATCTCGGCCAGGGCCGACAGGCAGCGTTCGTCGCGTTCGATGGCGATGACGCGGCTTGCACCTTCGGCTAGAAGGGCGCGAGTGAGCCCACCGGGACCGGGGCCGACCTCGATCACGTCCACGCCCTCAAGCTTGCCGGCGCTGCGGGCGATCTTGGCCGTCAGGTTCAGGTCGAACAGGAAGTTCTGCCCCAGCGCCTTCTTGGCAAACAGGCCATGCGCGCGGATGACCTCGCGAAGGGGGGGAAGGTCGTCGAAACTCATCGGGGGCTCACAAAGTCGGAATGGAATTGTCTGCCAGCTCGCGGGCAAGCCTGATCGCCGCTATCAGGCTGTCCGGCTTGGCGATCCCCTTGCCGGCAATATCGAACGCGGTGCCGTGATCGGGCGACGTGCGGATGAAGGGCAGCCCCAGCGTTACGTTGACGGCATCGTCAAAGGCAAGGGTCTTCGCCGGTATCAGCGCCTGATCGTGGTACATGCAGAGTGCGGCGTCGTAGGAAGCGCGCGCGCGGGCATGGAACATGGTGTCGGCGGGCAGGGGGCCGATGGCATCGATGCCTTCCGCGCGCGAGATCTCGATCGCGGGAATGATCTTCTCGATTTCGTCCAGCCCCATCGAGCCCCCCTCGCCAGCATGCGGGTTCAAGCCGGAAAACGCCAGGCGAGGGTTTGCGATCCCAAAGCGGGATTTGAGGTCGGCCGCGACAATGCGGGCCGTGTTCACGATCAGCTCGGTGCTGAGCTGCTCGATCGCCTTTTCAAGCGAAAGATGGACCGTAATCGGGATGGTGCGCAGCTCCGGTCCCGCCAGCATCATGATCGGCAGGGCCGGCTGGCCGGTACGGATCTGCGCCAGATAGCCCAGAAATTCCGTGTGGCCGGGATACTGAAAGCCCGCATCATAGAGAGGCTTCTTGGCGATCGGGCAGGTGACAAGGCCGGCTGCCCGACCAGCGAAGATATGCTCCACGCCGCGCTCGATCGCTTCAATCACGCCAGCCGCATTCATTGCGGAAGGAACGCCTGGCTGATCGATCAGCGTGTTCTTCAGGGGAAAGACAGGAAGTGCCGTGGCAAAGCACGAAACCGCATCCTCGGGTTCGACCTCGGCGAAGGAGATGTCGTGCTTCAGGGCGTTTGCACGCGATCGCAGAAGGGCGACATCACCTAGCACGTAGAATGGCGGCAGCGACGCAGAGAACCGGCGTTCCCATGCGGAGAGGAGAATCTCCGGTCCTATCCCAGCTGGCTCGCCCATCGAAATGGCGAGCGGAGCGGGGGCCTGATTGTCTGTCATCCTGATGCGCTTTCGGTTTAGCGCTTGACGATGCGCGCCTTCTTGCGGAGCTCTGCCATGACTTCTTCAGACAACTTGTCGGCGTTCGTGTCGGCCTTCTGTTCGCTCTGGAAGACGAGCTGCGCGACGTAGTCGTCGGATACTTCACGCGTGCTGCAGACGACCACGAATTCAACGCCGCGTTCAGTTTCCTTCACTGCGGTGGCGCCACGGGCGCGGATCTTCTCGATATCTGTCTTCCACTCCGGCGGAAGCTGCGGACTCAGGAAGCGCCCCAGGTCACGGACGGTTACGTCCAGCTGCGTCTTGGCGAGTGCATGCGAGTTTTCGCAACCGTTGAAGCGGCTGCGCATGGCCTGCGCCTCAGCCTTGCGCTTGCCAAGCGTGCGTCCGCGCTCTGAAGCCGGGATCACGAAGATGAATTGCTGCAGTGTGTATTCGGTCGCACTTGGCTTGCGGCCGCCCTGCTGCAGGATCTTGGCGACAACTTCCTGCTCGCTAAGCCGCTTGGAGGACTGCTGCCTCGACTGAAGCACACGGCCCCAGCCCATCTGGGTGCGAATGAAAGTCTTGAAATGATCGCGCGTTACACCAGCCTGTGAAAGGATCTGGTCCATCTGAGCGGTCGAAAGCTTGTTGGACTGGGCGAATTGCCCGTAAGCCTGATTGACCATCTGGTCGTTTGCGCCAACGCGCAGACGAGCGATCTCCTGCAGGCGAAGGGTCTGGTCGACCATCTCCTGATTGGCGATCTCGCGAAGGTTGCCCTTGCGGCCCATGAGCTTGAGGAGCGCAACGCGGCGGTCAATGTCATAGCTCGTGATGGCCGTATCGTTGACGATGTAGCGGACTTCAGCGCCTTGGGCGTAGGCTACAGAGGGGGCAAGGACCGGGGCGGTAATCACGGCCGGCGCGAGCAAAAGCGCGACCGCAGACAACGACGCTCTAAACCCAGTCTTCAACTTCAAATGTTTCATGCGACCCTCGATCAACGCTCTCCGCTTCATGTTACCGTAGAGCATACACGAAACCGTGGCAAAATTACCGTTACTGAGCAAATGTGTTGCTGCCGATTTCCCCAAGCGTGCGCAAGGAAATATTGAAGCCGAAACGGTTCTCCGTATTTCCGTCTTCCCGCACCTGCGAGAACGTCATCGTGTAGATGAAGCATTCGTCGCTGTAACCAAAGCCGAGAGCGTTCCGGGTGAGCTCGCTGTCCTGGATGTTGTAGGTACCCGAGGCAAACACGCGCCAGTTTTCGTTGAACTTCAGGCTGGCCGAGCCGGACACTTCCTGACGGTCCCGGTTGAAGCCATAATCCGGCTGCGCCGAAATATAGGCATAGCTTGCATTGGCGGACACGTTGGCGATGTTGGCGCCGACCTTCAGGTCGTTGCGGCGGAGCTCGAACGTTTCTTCATCGAACCGGGCGGAGGTCGAAGCAGAGAGGCCGAACGGTGTCGTGAAGCCGAGCATCGCCACATAGTCGGATCGATCCGTCTCAAGCCCGGAATAGGCGCCGACATTGACCAGATCCGCCTGGGCGTAGGAATTCGTTCCTGCCAGATGGTAAGATTGACCGAACAGACCCTGCGCGCTCCAGCCATTGGCGAAGCGGCCCGAGTAGCGGATGCCGACGTTGGCGCGGGTACCACCTTCGATGCGGTCATAGCCCGAGAACTTGTCGCGCTCGAAGAGCGTGCTTGCATCGAACACCAGCGACTGAGCGTCTTCGTTCGGAATTCCAAGGCGGCCTGCATAAGGCTCGTCCGGACGGACGAAGATCTGGCCCATTGGCTCCAGGACGTGCGTGGAGCTGGCGGACGAGAACAGGATCGGCCAGCGCATCTCAAGGCCGGCAGTCGCCATGGCGCGGTAATAGTGGCTGCGGATGTCCTCTATCCCGTTGTCAAAGCCGGCGATCGCCGCGACCGCGCTCTGAGAGAGATTTACATTGATGGCATCGGCGCGCGCATGGAGCAGCGGCGTAACGACCAGACCACCGCCTGTGATGAACGAGCGCTTCCACTCACCTTCGCCGGAGAAGCGAGCTGATGAGCTTTCAAGGCCTGACAGCTTCGTCTCACCATACATGCCTTCCTTGCGATGGATGCCCTGGCTGTTCACGTCGAAGTTCAGCTCGCCACCCAGCACCGGAGTGCCAACGGTGTAGGAGTAGTCAAGCAAGGGAGCAACCGCCGGCTGCTTGTCGTGACGCGCGCCGGGATTTGAATCCAGATAGCGTTCCTGAACGTTGAACTTGTAGGCGCGCAGGTCGAAGTAGTTACGGTCGCTGAGACCAGTCAGGTAGATCGTCGAACGCTGGACAGCCTCCGAAAATCCTTCGATGCGATAGCTGCGCGCGAAGTTCTTGTCCGACTGGATCAGAACATCCCAGCCCGCCTTCCAGCGGGGGTTGATCTGGAACTCACCCGTGGTGCCGATCATGCCACGATTTTCCACCGTGGAATCGACGTAGGTAGCGGGCCATGCGCCAGGCCGGTTCTGGTGGATACCGGCGAGCTTGAGCGTGTAGCCGCCATTGTCAAACCGCTGGCGCCATTCTGCCTCGGCAAGGAAGCCCTGCTTTGTATAGCCGGTTCCCGAGATGGTAAGATCATAAGTTGGCGAAAGCGCGAAGTAATAGGGCACGGTCAGGCCGACACCCACCTCGGAGCCGCCAACGACACTTGGCATCAGGAAGCCGGACTTCCGCTTCACTGTCGGATCGGCCACCTCAAAATAGGGTAGGTAGGCGAGCGGAATGCCGAGGAACTCGAAGCGGGACCGCTCGAAGCGGATTGTCTTTGCCTTGCCGTCCCAGATCACGCGTTGGGCCTTGATCTGCCACAGTGGGGGCTTCTCGGGATTTTCCTCGCACGGCTCGCAGGCCGTGTAGACGCCCTTGATAAAGGTCGTCAGGTTGCCACCGGAGCGCTCGGCGCTCTCGGCTGCCATATAGGTTTTCTCGGTCGTCTCGACACGCAGGGCGCGAACGAAGCCGTCGCTGAAGTCATCCGTGATGTCGATCTCTTCGGCGTAGTACTTGTTACCGCTGCGGTCGCGAATTTCGACGCCGCCGCTGGCGATCACGCGCGACGTGTTGCGATTGTAGGAGACGCGCTGGGCAACGACGTTGATGCCGCCGTATTCGATCTGGACGCCTCCAACGGCGGTAACCGTACCAGCGTCGAAGTCATAGACGAGCGTATCGCCCACCAGGATCATCTGCTGACCGGCGGGGATTTCTCCAACAAGCTCTTCAACCTGCGTGTGGGCGACGGACAGGGATGCCGCGAGCGCGATCAGCGCCACGCCAGCCTTCATGCGCAGTCCGCGCTTAAGCGGGCTCAGAAGAGAGCTCTTTTGAGCGGGTACTGCCCCCAACCTAGCCGTCCTCCTTGAAAAGCAAGAAAGTGATTCCAAAGAAAGTTGCGATAATAACCGGCGTCCAAGCGGCAACCAGAGGCGGTACTGCACCCGACCCCCCGAAAGCCTTCATCAGAACCGAAACGACATAAAGCAGAAACCCAGCGAGTATTCCACCCAGAATCATCGTCCCGGACTGACCAAGTCGTGTAAAACGCATCGAAACGGTAGCTGCAATTAACGTCATGGCTATGAGCAAAGCCGGCAAAGCAACCATTGAGTGAAACTGGGTCGCGAAGTTGCTTGCTCTCAGACCCAGCGAATCCGCCTCGCGAATCTTGAAGGGAAGTTCAAAGATTGAAAGGGCTTGCGGGTCTAGGAGCTCCTGGCTGACGTATTCCGGCCTGAGGTTTGTGGGCAGTTGCATGCTCGCCATGCGTTCAGAAGGCACTCCGTCGCGGTGACGGATTGCGCCGGTAAGCTCCCAGTAACCATCGCGTAAAGTTGCGCTTTGCGCGTCCAGTCGTTCGATGATTCGGCCGTCAGAACCAACCAGTAGGAACACGGGTCGGACGAGGGTCGAACCGAAGTTCGTCGTCGCATCGGCGCCGATGAAGGCTTCGCCGTTTTCGGTCCGCTGCTTCAGCCAGCGTGTGGTTTCGGAATTGGCGAGCGTGCTTGCGCCGCGCACATCCGCCTGCAAGGCTTCCGACTTGGCGAATCCAGCGGCTGCGATCGGGTTCAGGACCAGGAGCGAGAGAAGGCCGAAGAGGAAGGCACCGAAAGCGATGGGTGTGAGGAACTGCCAGGCCGAGATCCCGGCCGCGCGTGCAATGACCAGCTCATACTTGCGGTTGAGGCTGATCAGCGTTGCCATGGCGGCGATGAGGCCGATGAACGGCACCGCCTGCTGCATCAGGATCGGCAGCTGGAGCAGGGCCACGGCAAGCGCCCAGCCAACCGTGTAGTTCTCCAGTCCGCCGGCACGTCCCGACACCTCGGTAAAGGTGACGATGAAGACGAGGGCTGCGATGCCGATGAAGTTCCACGCGGCGATCGCACCGTAGCGGCGCAGGAAATAGAAACCGAGCGTCCGGCCGATCATGCCTGCTTCCTTTCAAAACCGAAAAGACGGGCAAGCCAGGTTCCAAAGCGCTCGAGCCGTTCGCGGTCTCGCTGCACCTTGTTCATCAGCTTTTCGGTCCAGGCGCTTGGCAGTTCCATCGGCCTGCTGGTGGCGATGAACCATATGCAGATCGCGCTCATGCCGACGGGGATCGCGTAGAGCATGAAGGAGAAGAAGGGATTCGTCTCGGCTGCTCCGCCCGAATAAAAGCCCGCCCAGCGAACCAGCAGGCCGATGCCGAGGGCGGTGACCATTGGATGGAGCCGCGCTTCGCGGAACGAGCGAGCGTCACCTGCAACAGCCAGACCGATCAGGGCGAAGACGATCGGATAGAGCCATTCGGAGAGGCGCATGTGCAGTTCGGCGCGGAAGAGCTGCGGATTGCTGAGGTTGAACCGGTCGCGCGGGTCGGGGTTCAGGAGATAAGGCAGGTAGTGGTCCTTGGGGTGCAGCGTGGGCACGTTCGGAATGCCCTGCTGGAACTGCGAGAGATCGAGCGAATAGGAGTCGAACTGGACGGTCGAGACATTGCCGCCCGACGTCTGGCGCTGCAGGATGCCGTCCTCCAGGACGAGGATGCTCTGACCTTCGCGGTCGACGGTGGCGCCGCGCTGCGCGTGGTAGATGTACTTCGCTTCCTTGTCGCGGGTGTCGGCCACGAAAATGCCGGCAAGCTGCCCCTGCGGCAGGCGCTTGGAGATCTGGACGAAGAGATCGTCGGAGATCTTGTAGAACACGCCTTCCTGGGCCACCGAGGTGATGATGTCGGCGTTGACGTTGGCGAGCGACGAGCGGAGCGCCTGCCGGGCATAGGGTTCCAGCGTGTTGTTGATGGCGAAGGAGGCGATGCTCGCCATGATCGCCAGCAGAAGCATGGGTCGCACCACGGTGCTGCGCGGGCTTCCGGCGGCGCTGATCACCACCAGCTCGGAATCCTGGTTCATGGTGGCAAGCGTCTGCGCAACCGCGATGCCGATGGCGAAGGGGATGACGATCGGGATGATGGGCACCAGAAGGAGCGAGGCGATCTGGAAGAAGGCTGCCGCGGACTGACCGCCTCCGGAGACGAAATCCACGCGGTTCAAAACCTGAGTCGTCCAGGCAATCACCAGCACCCATGCGAGCGCCGCACCGAAGATGGTGACTGCGCGCCGCAGAATGTAATATTCGATGACTTTCATGGGCGCCCTTGTTCCCGGTTTTAGTGGCCACTCTTTGACATGCGGCGCTATTCTGCCGGAGTGGTTACAGCACGTCCTTCCTACTTGAAAGCCAATCGCCTACCTTATCAATTCCATTTTGGGGCTGACAGGAATAATGAAACGGAAAGAAACAGGGTTAACGGTGCATTTACGTTGTTGCGATTGTGAGCTTACGCCCTGATCGCGCTTGCATTTGCGCGGTACCCCATGTCAATTCGTTTGCAATAATTGAACGAGCCTGGATCAGTTATTCACCGTATAGGATAATCCATGACTGAAAGACCGACGCTGGCCTTCGCCAAATTTGCAGCCCCCAAGAAGGGGAGTGTCATTGTTCTGGTACCTGAAGGGGGAGCGCTCTCGGAGGCTGTGCAAGCCTGCGATCCTGCCGGCATCCTGCCCAAGGTTTTTGCTGCTGCGGAGTTCTCGGGCAAGTTCGCCAGCACGGTCGAGGCACTGGTGCCACAGGGTACTGCATATGATCGCATCACGGTCATCGGCCTCGGCAAGGTAACCGAGCTCGATGAATACGCATGGGTCAAGATCGGCGGCGTGGTTCAGGCGGCGGTTAAGGGAGCAACTGAGATCACCGTCGTAGCCGATGCCGCGGAAGCGACGGTTGGCGGGCACGAAGCAGCGTCCATCGGCCTTGGCATGCTGCTGCGCGCGCATAAGTTCGACAAGTATAAGACCAAGAAAGACGAGAACGGCAACGGTAAAGCCGCCAAGAAGCCGGCAAAGGTTACCATCCAGTGCGCTGATCCCAATGGCGCGAAGAAGGCCTACGCGTCGTTGAGCGCAGTCGGCGAGGGCGTGCTTCTGGCCCGTGATCTCGTCAACGAACCCGCCAACGTTCTGGGCCCTGTTGAATTTGCCGCTCGGGCCAAGGAGCTCGAGCAGCTCGGCGTCAAGGTCGAGATCCTGACCGAACGCGAGATGAAGCGCCTTGGCATGGGTGCGCTGCTCGGCGTTTCCCAAGGTTCGGTGCGTCCGCCGCGTCTCGTCGTCATGCAGTGGCTGAACGGCAAGCCGAAGCAAAAGCCTGTCGCCTTCGTCGGCAAGGGCGTTGTCTTCGATACGGGCGGCATCTCCATCAAGCCGGCTGGTGGCATGGAAGACATGAAGGGCGACATGGGTGGCGCAGCCGCCGTGGTTGGCACCATGCATGCTCTCGCCGCCCGCAAGGCGAAGACCAATGCCATCGGCATCATCGGCCTGGTCGAGAACATGCCGGACGGAAATGCACAGCGTCCGGGTGATATCGTGACCTCCATGTCAGGCCAGACGATCGAAGTCATCAATACGGACGCAGAAGGTCGCCTCGTGCTGGCTGATGCGCTCTGGTACTGCAAGGAGCAGTTCAACCCGCAGTTCATGATCAATCTGGCTACGCTTACCGGCGCGATCATGGTTGCGCTTGGTAGCCAGTATGCCGGTCTCTTCTCCAACGACGACCAGCTTTCCGAGCAGCTTTCCGCTGCAGGCAATGTTACGGGCGAGCGGGTCTGGCGCATGCCGATGGGCTCCGAATACGACAAGATGATCGACACCAAGAACGCCGACATGAAGAACTCTGCAGGCCGTTACGCTGGTTCGATCACCGCGGCGCAGTTCCTGAAGCGCTTCGTCGGCGATACGCCGTGGGTGCATCTCGACATTGCCGGCACCGCCATGGGTTCGCCTACCAACGAGATCAGCCAGGGTTGGGCTTCCGGCTACGGCGTTCGTCTGCTCGATCGCCTCGTGGCCGACAATTACGAGGGATAGGTGGACGTCTTATTCTACCATCTGACGGAAACCACGCTTGAAGAAGCGCTGCCCCCGCTCGTGGAAAAAAGCCTCGAGCGCGGGTGGCGCGTCGCCATCCAGACCGGCTCCGAGGAGCGGTTGGATGCGCTTGATGCGCGGCTCTGGACCTATGCGGATGACAGTTTCATTCCGCATGGGACCGACCGCGAACCGCACGCGCCTGAGCAACCGGTTTTGATCACCACCAGTTCGGAAAACATCAACGGGGCGGTCATCCGCTTCCTGGTGGATGGTGCGGAACCTGGACCGCTCGACGGCTACCAGCGAGCGGCACTTCTCTTCGATGGTCACGACATGATGCAGCTTGAAGCTGCCCGGTCGCACTGGAAGGTGCTGAAGGCTGCCGGTCACGCGGTGACCTACTGGCAGCAGGGCCCTGATCGCCGCTGGATGAAGAAGAACTAGTTTAAAGCGATCTTCCCTATATCGTAGCCGTAGAGCCAGTCGAAATCGGCAGCGAGGCTCTCGCCAGATCTTGTGCGCAGGATGAGGTTGCGGACCAGGGCAGCCGGCCCACCGACCTGCCAGGCGAAATGATTGAACTGACCGCGCATCGCAACTCGGATCAGGCGAGGGCGGCGCAGTTTTTCGAACTGGGCGAGCGCATTTCCCGCATCTCGCGAACCGCCCAGCAATCTGGCTAGCAACATCGCATCTTCGATGGCCATGGCCGCCCCTTGAGCGGCGTGCGGGGCCAACGCGTGTGCCGCATCGCCAATCAGGACAATTCGGTCTCCGGTGCTCCAGGGCGAGGTCGAGCGTACCTCATGGATGGGCCAGGCATGCCACGGTCCGGCCTGGACAATCAGGGAGGAGAGGCGTGGAGAGACGTTGCGCGCCGCCGTCGAGAGTTCGGCGATGTCGGCGACATTTTCCCAGCGCCGGGCAAGGTCCTTCCCGCGCAGGATGGTGACCAGGTTGAACGCGCCGTCCTGCAGTGGATAGCTTACAAGGTGAAATCCGGGCGAGGCGAAGGTGGAAACCTGATCCGAGGGCAGGAGCGAGCCGCGAAATGGTTCAGCATTCTGCGGGTCCAGCACCGCGCGGTAGGCCACGTGGCCGGTGAATTTGCTCGCTGGGCCACCCAGGCTCTTGCGTATGCCGGACCACACCCCGTCCGCCGCAATGACCAGGGAGAAGGTGTGCCGCTCCGGAATTGACCCGCGAACATCGACGTGAACGCAACGACTGTCGTTGGCGAGCGACAGGTTCTGCACGTTCGCGCCGGTCACGATGGTGATGAGGTCTTTCTGCTCGGCGGCCTTGAGCAGAACGCCCTGAAGGTCGGATCTGCGCAGCACCAGGTAAGGCGCGCCCCAGCGCTGGCGCGCCATGGTAAGGGGCACTTCGGCCAAGGAACCAAGGTCGCGAGCGCTGCGGATGACCACGCTGCGGGGTTCGACAGCCTTCGCAAGGACGTCGTCGAGGACGTTTAGGCGCGCGAGCAGCCGCGTCGCGTTGGGCGACAGCTGGATGCCGGCGCCAAGCTCTTCGATGCGCTCGGCGCGCTCGAACAGGGTGACGGAAATGCCTTCAGCCGCCAACGCCAGGGCTGCTGTCAGCCCCGCGATGCCGGCACCGATGATTGCGATGGATAGTCCGGCCATGGCCGGATCCGCTTACGCTGTCTCGTCGTGGTAGAGAGCGCCCGGAGGCACGGTCTCGTCGGCCTTCAGGTTCGGATTGAACTTGTAGAGCGTTGAGCAGTAGGGGCACACCCGCTCCACATCGTCACCCAGGTCCAGGAACACATGCGGATGATCGAACGGGGGCTTGGCACCCATGCACATGAATTCCTTCACGCCGATCTCGATGGATGAATGTCCGTCGGTGTTTTGGAAATGGGGTGTCTGATGTCCCGCCATCTCAATTCTCCACGCTCTGATGTCAGGCGGGGTTTGATACATAAACGCCCACTTTGCAAGCCCTCATGAAACTGTCGCAAAGCTCTGTCACAACTCAGAATTATGTATCATATTCGATTTCAGGGATGTCGCGCTTCGGCGACTTCCGTTGGATTAATGAGTTGGCCATGAACGAATTGAAGCCGCTGAGACCCGACCTGCCAGATCCGCATGGGCCTGATGCCGTCGTCCTCGGCTATGGGGTCAACCGTTTCATTAATAGGGAATTTTCCTGGCTGCAGTTTAACCGGCGGGTGCTGGAGGAGTCCCAGAACTCCAATCATCCGCTGCTGGAGCGGCTGCGTTTCCTGTCGATCTCGGCCGATAACCTCGACGAGTTCTTCATGGTGCGCGTTGCCGGTCTTGCCGGCCAGATCCGCGAAGGCATTAGCGCGCGCAGTGTTGACGGCCTTCTTCCGGAAGAGCAGCTCGAGCAGGTGCTGCGTGAAGCGAACCAGCTGCAGAATGACCAGCACGAGAGCCTGATGCAGCTCCACGACCTGTTGAAGGCAAACAGGATCGAAGTCCTGCGTCCGGATGCCTTGAGCAGGGTGGACAAGCGCTGGATCGACCAGCAGTTCCACGAGACCATCTATCCCGTGCTGACGCCGCTTTCGATCGATCCGGCGCATCCATTCCCGTTCATCCCGAACCTCGGTTTTTCGATCGCGCTCTCTTTGCGGCATGCAGCCACGCGCGAGCGGATGAGCGCACTTCTGCGCCTGCCCAGTGCGCTGCCGCGCTTCGTCCCTCTGCCTAACCGGGGCAAGGTGGCGCGCTTCGTCATGCTGGAAGACGTGGTCGAGATGTTCATCCCGAAGCTCTTCCCGGGCTACAGCGTCATCGGCTCGGGCACATTCCGCATCATCCGCGACAGCGATATTGAAGTAGAAGAAGAGGCGGAAGATCTCGTCCGCCTGTTTGAGACGGCTCTGAAACGCCGCCGGCGCGGTTCGGTGATCCGGATCGAGTTCGAGAGCTCGATGCCCGAGGATCTGCGCGAGTTCGTCGCGAGCGAACTGGGAGTGCCGCCGTCGCGCGTCAGCGTGCTTGAAGGGCCGCTTGCGATCAACCAGATCTCCGAGATCGTCAAGCTGCCGCGCGAGGATCTGAAGTTCAAGACCTACAATCCACGCTTCCCGGAACGCATTCGCGACCATGGCGGTGACTGCTTCGCGGCCATCCGGGAGAAGGATTTCATCGTCCACCACCCTTACGAGAGCTTCGACGTCGTCGTCCAGTTCCTGCGGCAGGCGGCCGCTGATCCGGACGTTGTCGCCATCAAGCAGACGCTCTACCGCACTTCCAATGACAGCCCGATCGTGCGGGCGCTGATCGATGCGGCGGAGGAGGGCAAGTCCGTCACCGCGCTGGTGGAGCTCAAGGCGCGGTTCGACGAAGAGGCAAATATTCGCTGGGCACGCGACCTGGAGCGCGCCGGCGTGCAGGTGGTGTTCGGCTTCATCGAGCTCAAGACGCACGCAAAGATGTCGCTTGTCGTGCGGCGCGAGGAAGGCAAGCTGCGCAGCTATGTGCATCTGGGCACCGGGAACTATCATCCGGTCACGGCCCGCAGCTACACGGACCTTTCCTACTTCACTGTCGACCCGGTCATTGGACGTGACGTCACGAAGGTCTTCAACTTCATCACCGGCTATGCCGAGCCGGACGTGGATATGAAACTCGCCGTCTCTCCGTTCACGCTGCGCCAGCGTATCCTCGGGCATATCCGCGATGAGATAAGACACGCGAAGGAAGGGCGTCCCGCGCAGATCTGGATGAAGATGAATGCGCTGGTCGATCCGGAAGTCATCGATACGCTCTACATGGCGAGCCGCGCCGGCGTGGAGATCGACCTTGTGGTGCGCGGCATCTGCTGCCTGCGTCCGCAGGTGCCAAAGCTTTCCGAGAATATCCGGGTGAAGTCCATCGTCGGACGCTTCCTCGAGCATGGCCGCATCTACTGTTTCGGTAACGGTCACGGCCTGCCATCGGATCAGGCGATCGTCTATATCGGATCGGCAGACCTGATGCCACGTAACCTCGACCGCCGCGTGGAGTGCCTCGTACCCATCACGAACCCCACTGTGCATGAGCAGGTTCTTGATCAGATAATGCTCGGGAATCTGATGGACAACCAGCAAAGTTTCGAAGTATTGGCCGACGGAACGTCCAGGCGCATCGTGCCCGAGGATGGAGAGAAACCCTTCAACGCCCAGGAATACTTCATGAAGAACCCCAGCCTTTCAGGCCGCGGCATGGCGCTGAAGTCCAATGCCCCGGAGCGCATCGTCGCCTATAAGCGTCGCAAGAAAGACGCTGTCGAGGGCTGAACGCACGTGGCGATCGAGGCATCTCAAGGCAGGTTGCAGGACCGCCGCCCGGTATCCGTCATCGATATTGGTTCGAACTCCATCCGTCTGGTGGTTTATGAGGGCATTGCCCGCTCTCCATCTGTCTTGTTCAATGAGAAGATGCTCGCCGGTCTCGGCAAGGGCATCGTTACCACCGGCGAGCTCGATCCCGCAGGCGTGAAGCGCTCGATTGAAGAGTTCCGCCGCTTTCGCGCGCTGTCGGAGCAGGCAGGCGCGGAATCGCTCCATGTGATCGCAACGGCTGCCGCGCGCGAGGCGCGTAACGGGCCCGAGTTCATCGCTCAGGTTGAGAAGATCCTCGGCACCGAGATCCAGGTCTTGTCGGGACGGCAAGAGGCCCATCTCGCAGCGCTCGGCGTGACGTCGTCCTTCTACAAGCCCGACGGTATAGTGGGCGATCTTGGCGGTGGCAGCCTGGAGCTGGTAGACGTAAGCGGCGAAGAGATCGGCGATGGCTTCACCCTGCCGCTCGGCGGATTGCGGCTGCAGGAGATGTCGGACGGGTCGCTTGAGGATGCTGCGAAGATCGTCCGCAAGGAAATGGACCGCGCGGACTGGCTGCTATCCGAATGCCAGGGCAGGGCTTTCTATTGCGTAGGCGGCACATGGCGCAACCTTGCCAAGCTTCACATGCTGTCAGTGGAATACCCGCTGCAGGTGATGCACAATTACAAGCTCGACCCGGAAAAGCATCTCAAGTTCCTCGAGAAGGTGGCGAGGGGCGACGTCAAGGAAATCAAGGGTTCAGGCCGGATTTCCAAGAGCCGGCGCAACCTTCTGCCCTATGGGGCTATCGTGCTGCTGGAGGTGATCCGCAGGCTCAAGCCGTCTGAGATCGTCATTTCTGCCAATGGTGTGCGCGAAGGATACCTCCAGTCGCTTCTCCAGGAACCGGAACGCAGTGCCGATCCGCTGCTTTCGGCGGCGGAAGAGCTGGCGATCCTGCGCTCCCGCTCAGTCGCCCATGCGCGCGAGCTTGCCGAATGGTCCGGCCATTCGTTTGATGCTCTCGGCATAAGCGAGACGGAAGAGGAAGCACGCTATCGCCGGGCTGCCTGCCTGCTCGCGGATATCGGCTGGCGGGCGCATCCGGACTATCGCGGCCTGCAGTCGCTGAACCTGATCTCGCACGGTGCCTTCGTCGGCATTGACCATCCGGCACGCGCCTATATCGCGCTGGCAAACCTGTTCCGCCACGAGGGGCTCTACGAAGACATCCTGTCCGACGAGATGCGTGAGCTGGCTACGCCGCGTTACGTGCAGCTTGCCCAGGTTCTTGGCGGGTTGCTGCGCGTCGTCTACCTGCTCACGGCCTCGATGCCTGGGATCATCCCGCGGCTCAGATGGGAGCGGAGGGGCGAAGGTGCGCTTGTGCTGGTTGTGCCGCGTGAGTTTGAAGCGCTGATCGGTGAACGGCCGCAGGGCCGCATGGAACAACTCGCCAAGGTGACAGGCCTGAACCTGGCCTTCGAACTCACCGGTGAATAAAGGGCCGGACTTCAGGCGCAGGCTATAGGCTGTGCCCGAAGTTGCCATTTTCCAGTCCCATCATAATCCGCATGAAAACGATTCTGGCCTTGACGCTTACCTGCGGCCTTGTCGCAGGGTATCCCTCAGTCACGCTCGCGCAGACGGAAGTCACGGATGCCCTCAAGGCTCCGGCTGCCGATCTGCACCCGTACCAGGACATCATCGATCAGGCCCGGGCCCTCGACGCGATTGAAACGCTGATCGTGGCCCGTGACGGTGAGGTGGTCGTCGAGGAAGGCTTTCACGGCCACACCACCACGGAAACGACAAACATCAAGTCCGCTTCGAAGTCGATCGTCTCTGCACTCGTCGGCATCGCGATCGGAAAGGGCATCCTGGACGGCGTGGACCAGAAGATCGCGCCGATCCTCAAGGACAAGCTGCCGGAGGATCCGGATCCCCGACTGGAAGAGATCACCATTGGCCATCTGCTTTCCATGCAGGCGGGGATTGGGCCCACCTCAGGCGCGAACTACGGCCGGTGGATCGCGTCGCGGGATTGGGTGGCTGCGGCGCTTGCCCAGCCGTTCGAGGATGAGCCGGGTGGCGGGATGCTCTATTCCACCGGCAGCACGCATCTCCTCTCTGCCATCCTCACGCGCAAGGGCGGCAAGCCCACCCTGGAATTGGCGCGCGAATGGTTGAAGCCGGTGACGGGTTTCCGCATTGGCCACTGGCAGCGCGATCGCCAGGGCATCTACATGGGCGGCAACCAGATGGCGATGAGCCCACGCTCGATGCTGGCATTCGGCGAACTTTACCGCAATCGCGGCAAGGCGGGCGATGTGCAGGTTGTCCCGGAAGCGTGGGTCGAGCAGTCGTGGACACCGCGCACGCGATCCATCCGCAACGGTGACCAATACGGTTACAGCTGGTTCATCACCGAGATGGAAGGACAGCCCGTCTATTACGCCTGGGGCTTTGGCGGACAGATGATCTACATCGCGCCGGAGGAAGAACTCACGGTTGTGATGACATCTGACGAAAGCCGGCCATCGGCCAGCAACGGCTATCTCGGCAAGCTTCACAAGCTGATGGGGAACATCGTGTCGGCGATGGCTTCTGAGACAGGGAGTGCTACTGAAGAGAAGAAGAACCCGGCTGAAAAGAACTAGGCCGGGGTCTCTGTCTGATCTATCGGAAAAACCTGGATGCGGCGGTTTTCGAAGCGCAAACCCACTTCGCCGTTCAGAAGCTTCAGGACCTGCTCGCCGAACACTTCGCGCCGCCAGCCGGTGAGGGCCGGAACCTCCGCCTTCTCGCGGTAAGCGGCAAGGCGCTCGATGTCGTCGCCGGAGGCCAGCATCTTGGCGGCCACGCCTTCCTTTTCCGACACCAGCTTCAGCAGAACCTTGATGAGCTCCGCTGCTGCGGGCGTGCCTTCCGGCAGAACCGGCGGACGCGGCAGCTTGGGCAGCTTTTCCTTCGGGATCGCAAAGGCGGCGTTGACTGCTGCAAGGAGACCCGCAGCGTTGGAGGAGCGCTCCCAACCGTTCGGAACGCCGCGCAGGCGTGCAAGTGCCGCTACGTCGCGGGGCTGCTGCTGCGCGACCTCGTAGAGAACGTCATCCTTGAGGATACGACCGCGCGGTACGTTCTTTTCGCGCGCCTCGCGTTCACGCCAGGCGGCGATCTGCTGGAGGACGGCCAGCTCGATCGGCTTGCGAGCTCGCATCTTGAGGCGCTTCCAGGCATCGTCCGGGTGCAGGTCGTAGGTTTCCTGCGCCGTCAGGATGTCCATCTCTTCCTTCAGCCACTCGCCGCGGTTGTCGCGTTCGAGGCGGGAGACGAGATGTTCGTAGACCGGAATGAGGTGCGTCACGTCGGCCAGCGCATATTCCAGCTGCCGCTCGGAGAGCGGGCGGTGGCGCCAGTCGGTGAAGCGGGACGTCTTGTCGAGTTTTTCGCCCGTGATGCGGGCAACCAGCTGGTCGTAGGAGATGCTGTCGCCAAAACCGCAGACCATTGCCGCGATCTGCGTGTCGAAGACTGGAGCAGGAATCAGATTGCCGAGATGGAAGATGATCTCGATGTCCTGCCGGGCCGCATGGAAGACCTTCGTGACGCGCTCGTTGCGCATGAGATCGAAGAACGGCTTCAGGTCCATGCCGGGGGCAAGGGGATCGACCAATGCGGTCACGCCCGGTGCTGCCAACTGAATCAGGCAAAGCTCCGGCCAGAAAGTCGTTTCGCGAATAAATTCGGTATCAACCGTAACGAAAGCAGAGTCCGAGAGGCGATCGACTGCGTCTTGAAGTTCTTGTGCGGTTTTTAAAAGGTCCATTTGGACTGTTTATGCGCAGTTTTTGTAAATGTGAAGCAGTGATAACAAGCTGTTTCCGTTTGCCACCAGCTGTTTGATATGGAGGAACGGCTCCGGATCGACTACAAGAACAGCACTCGATCGCCACGCCTTGACAAAGGCGGGCTGTCATGCGCTTTTCCCGCCAACTTTTGTGGGCTTTTCGGGTGTTGCCCAGCACCAAAGAATGGATTGAAGACGATGCACCGCTACCGCAGCCATAACTGCGCTGAACTCAGAAGCTCTCATGTCGGCCAGACCGTGCGCCTTTCCGGATGGGTGCATCGCGTACGAGATCATGGCGGACTGCTGTTCATTGACCTGCGCGACCATTACGGCCTGACCCAGATCGTGGCCGATCCGGATTCGCCTGCGTTTAAGACCGCCGAGCGCGTGCGCGGCGAATGGGTGATCCGCGTCGATGGCGAGGTGAAGGCCCGTGCGGCTGACGTCGTGAACCCGAATCTCGGAACGGGCGAGATCGAGATCTACGCCAACGAGATCGAGGTCCTGTCGCAGGCCGCCGAACTGCCGCTGCCGGTCTTCGGTGAGCCGGACTATCCGGAAGACATCCGCCTTCGCTACCGCTTCCTCGATCTGCGCCGCGAGACGCTGCACAAGAACATTGTCAAGCGCACGCAGATCATCGCCTCGATGCGCACCGGCATGGCAGGCGCCGGCTTTGCCGAATATTCGACGCCGATCCTGACGGCCTCTTCGCCGGAAGGCGCGCGCGACTTCCTGGTGCCGAGCCGCATTCATCCCGGAAAGTTCTTCGCGCTGCCGCAGGCTCCGCAGCAGTACAAGCAGCTGCTGATGGTCGCAGGCTTCGACCGCTACTTCCAGATCGCACCCTGCTTCCGTGACGAAGACCCGCGCGCCGACCGCCTGCCGGGCGAGTTCTACCAGCTCGACGTCGAGATGAGCTTTGTGACCCAGGAAGATATCTGGGGCACGATGGAGCCCATCATCACGCAGGTGTTCGAGCAGTTCGCAGAGGGCAAGCCGGTCACCAAGAACTGGCCACGCATCCCCTATGACGTCGCCATCCGCAAGTATGGCTCGGACAAGCCGGACCTGCGCAACCCGATCGTCATGGAAGAGGTTTCCGAGCACTTCCGGGGCTCGGGCTTCAAGGTGTTCGCAAACATCCTCGCTAACGACCCAAAAGCTGAAGTCTGGGCAATTCCGGCCAAGACCGGTGGTTCGCGCGCTTTCTGCGATCGCATGAACTCCTGGGCGCAGGGTGAAGGTCAGCCGGGTCTCGGCTACATCTTCTGGCGCAAGGAAGGCGACAAGATCGAGGGCGCTGGCCCGATCGCCAAGAACATCGGCGAAGAGCGCACCGAAGCGATCCGCACCCAGCTTGGCCTTGAGGACGGTGACGCCTGCTTCTTCGCGGCCGGCGATCCCAAGAAGTTCGCCTCGTTTGCCGGTGCTGCGCGTACCCGCGCCGGCGAGGAGCTGAACCTCGTTGACCGCGACCGCTTCGAGCTCTGCTGGATCGTCGACTTCCCCTTCTACGAGTGGAACGAGGACGAGAAGAAGATCGATTTCGCGCACAACCCGTTCTCCATGCCGCAGGGCGGCATGGAAGCGTTCGACAGCGCCGATCCGCTGACCCTCAAGGCGTATCAGTACGACGCCGTCTGCAACGGCTTCGAGATTGCTTCGGGCTCGATCCGTAACCAGTCGCCGGAACTGATGGTGAAGGCGTTCGAGAAGGTCGGTCTCTCCAAGGATGACGTGGAGGAGCGTTTTGGCGGCCTCTACCGCGCGTTCCAGTACGGTGCTCCTCCGCACGGCGGTTGCGCCTTTGGTATCGATCGCGTCGTGATGCTGCTCGTCGGTGCGAAGAACCTGCGCGAGATCTCGCTGTTCCCGATGAACCAGCAGGCACAGGACCTGCTGATGAACGCACCTTCGGAAGCAACGCCGCAGCAGCTGCGCGAACTGCACCTGCGTCTCATCCCGCGCCAGGATTGATCCTGACGGCACTTTTGAATTGAAAAGGCTCCCCACGGCACCGCGGGGAGCCTTCTTTTATTCCTGATTGGCAATGATCGTCAGACCCATCGCGTGCACCGCTCTTGCTATCTCTTGGTAATTCGATCCCTGCGGTAGCAACGGGACAGGCTTTTTTGGCCTGGACCTGAGTTCAATGGAGCGGGGATTTTCTAGGAATGCTTCGATTGCCTCAGCGGCGTTGGCGTCACCCAGCTTCTTCTCAAGATCGAGTGTGAGCAACGCAAGCGACTGCTTGGTAGTCGCTCGCATCTGCTCCGGAGACATGCCCTGCGATTTTGCTGCGTATTCAAGCAGGAGCTGCGTCAGGCCCTTGTCCTCGAACCGCGAGCTCGACTCAACGAGTTGAAGCTCACTGAAAAGTTCAAGCAACTCCATCGGATAATTGCCGCTGGCTTCATGGGTTTTTGGTTGCTGGGCGGCAGATTTCCTTATCCGATTGAGATAATCTCGTGTGTATCCACTCAGGGTCTCGTTTGTTTTGATGACGCCAAGGCCATCCATAACAAGCTGCAATTTCGACTGAGCCTCGCCGGACTCAACGTCCATCGCAAAAGTGAGATCGAGCTGGCCTGTGATCGTTTCGATGGGTAGTGAAGGTATGGTGTTCTGCTGTGCGGCAGACAGTGCTACAGGCAAATTCACCGTATAGCGTTCGACCGTGTATCGATCGACACCCAACGAGCCCTCCGAAATGGTCAGTTCGTTGTCTAGATTATCGAACGAGAAGGCCTCGGCACCTTTCAATGCCACGTGAAAGCGACGAATCTTTAGAGCGTCAGATCGCCACACCCCCGCAAACGGATCCGTGTTCGGGTCGCGAGGAAGCGCTATGCCGCGTTCTTCGTAGCCGGAGATGGCAACGGTCAGATCGCCAGCCTCAGCCTTGACATTGTCGACGGCGATCCGACCGACGCGGACGTTTCCATGCTCATCTTCAGTTACCTGCTCGAGGGTGAAATCCCCGAGTTCGGCCGTAAAGCCATAGGGTGAGCCGACGGAGGTCTTGCTGAGGATAATGTTGGCATCCTCCTGACGGAGGGATTCATAATTCAGGGTATATCGGGCCGACAACAAACTATCCTGGAAGCGCTGGACAACATCCTCGGCTTCAAAAGCCTGGGCGCCAGGGGCAAAGGATAGAAGGCATAGTGTTGATAGAAAAGACAATCTCTTGTAGGAAATGGTATGCATTAAATTCGCAATCCTGCTAAATAATATTCTGAATTACTTAAAAGATATTCAAAAAAAGGGATCCCTCCAAATTTTGTTGAAGGGACCCCTCTATCGTAGTGAGTTGGTGAATGCAAATTACTGGTTGGCGGTGATGGCCAGTCCCAACTGCGTCACTAGCGTAGCCGGTGCGCCCATGAGGGCTGCGCCCAGCATGAAGAACGGCACCGGCGCGGCAGGCCTTGCGGCGATCTCGATGTTTTCAGGATCCGAGAGGAATGTGGCGACAGCCTGAGCCGTCGACTTGGCGAAGGCGTCGCCCGCGAAGGGAGCAAGCTGCGCCTGGATGCCTGCACGGGTCTCGTCGATCAGCTTCGCTGGCTCAACGCCTTTTTTATCTGCGACATGGTTGAGCATGCGGCTGGTGAAACTGTCGTCATCGAAGCGGAAGCTCAGCCCGTGGAACGTGAGCTGCTGCATGAGGCCCAGGGCCGCCATGCCCTGCGCCGAAGCGTCGGTGGAATCTCCATCCTGCGGCATCAGCTCGCGAAGGCTCTTGATGAATTCAGTCGTGTAACCGGCGAGATCCGCCGTGAAACGCATGGTGCCGACATCGTCAACCTGCACATCGAACTGATCGACCGTCAGGCGGCCGTCGGACGGGCTCCACTTTCCGGCCATTTCCACGCGGCCGCTGAGCTCGTCATAGTCGATCTCCTGCAGGGTATCGACAAATTCGTCGTCATCCTCGTCATTGTCGATGGCCGAAAGCTTGAGCGTGAAGCTTGCCACCCCTGCGGTGCTCTCAATGGCGCCGTCAGCCGTCACGCTGGCCTTGCTGGTCAGGTTCTCCATCCAGAGGAAGTCCTGGTCGTCCAGATCGATCTCCACGCTCTTGACCTCCATGCTGTCGTAGCGCGTGGCTCCACCGAAAGGGTCCGATGCCGCATCGCGCGGCAGGACGAGGCCCTCGAAGGTGATATCATTGATCTCGACCGTCCCGTCGTCGTCCTGCTGCAGGATGGTGTCGATGAAGAGCCTGCCGACGCGATAGTCACCGTTGCCTTCCTCTGTCACCGAGGAGAGCGTTACGTCGCCCAGATCGACTGCTTCGGACGACTCCGGGAATTTGACCGTGGTATCTCTAAGGATAATATCATTACCATCCTCATTCGCCGCGCTGAAGGAGAGCTCCATCTGCTGCTGGGCGAGCAGGTCCTGCAGGCGCTTTGCGGCATCGGCTGCTTCTACCGCATGGGCCGCTGTAACGGAAAGGGCCGACACGGCGCCGGCCAGCATCAGGGATTTCAAACCAAGTGAAAAGGCGTTCATCATCCAGTCCTGTTCGAAAAGCGTTCAGCGGAAGGGTGTTCGGGGCAGTAGAAGGCCACCAAGATGGCCATTGATGGGAATGCTGTCAATTTTCCCGCGTAAAGTTGGGGCAGAGCGTCTGCTTCACTTCGTCAGACTTGTTCCGAATCACTTGCTCCGGTAACCGAAATCTATGGGAAAAGATACGCTTCCGCCAACCGATGGCGGTGACTCGGCCGTACCGGTCGACCTGAAAAAAGCGCTTGAAGAGCGCTATCTCGCATACGCGCTTTCAACCATCATGCACCGGGCGCTGCCCGATGTGCGCGATGGCATGAAGCCGGTGCACCGTCGCATCATGCATACCATGCGGCTCCTGCGGCTCAACCCGGAACAGGGCTTTGCCAAGTGCGCGCGCATCGTCGGTGACGTGATGGGTAAGTTCCACCCGCACGGCGACCAGTCGATCTATGACGCACTCGTGCGCCTCGCCCAGCCGTTCATGATGCGCTATCCGCTGGTGGACGGGCAGGGGAACTTCGGCAACATCGACGGCGACGGTGCGGCAGCGATGCGCTACACCGAAGCCCGCATGACCGAGGTGGCGGCCGAGCTGCTCGAAGGCATCACCGAAGACGCGGTCGATTTTCGCCTGACCTATAATGAGGAAGACGAAGAACCCATCGTGCTGCCGGGCGCATTCCCGAACCTGCTCTGCAACGGTTCGTCCGGTATTGCCGTCGGCATGGCGACCTCGATCCCGCCGCACAATGCGGCCGAGGTCTGCGACGCCGCGCTGGCGCTGATCGACAATCCCGAAGCCACGATCGATGACCTCCTGGAATACATCAAGGGCCCGGACTTTCCGACCGGCGGTGTTCTGGTCGAAAGCAAGGAATCGATCCGAGAGGCCTATCACACGGGCCGTGGCGGCTTCCGCGTTCGCGCGCGCTGGCACAAGGAAGATCAGGGGCGCGGCGGCTATCAGGTCGTCGTGACCGAGATCCCCTATGGCGTGCAGAAGTCCCGCCTGATCGAGAAGCTGGCCGAGCTGATCATCAGCAAGAAGCTGCCGCTGCTTGACGACGTACGCGACGAAAGTGCCGAGGACATCCGCCTAGTGCTCGTGCCGAAGAGCCGTACGGTTGAAGCCGAGCTGATGATGGAGTCGCTGTTCCGGCTTACAGACCTCGAATCGCGCTTCCCGCTCAACATGAACGTGCTGTCGCGGGGCAAGGTGCCGGGCGTGCTTTCCGTCAAGGAAGTGCTGCGCGAGTGGCTGGACCACCGGCGTGAAGTGCTGCTGCGCCGCTCCCGCCATCGTCTCGCTGAGATCGAGCGGCGCCTCGAGATCCTCGCTGGCTATCTGATCGCCTATCTCAACATTGATGAGGTGATCCGGATCATCCGTGAGGAGGACGAGCCGAAGCAGGAGATGATGGAGCGCTTCAACCTGACCGATGTTCAGGCCGAAGCCATCCTCAACATGCGTCTGCGCGCCCTGCGCAAGCTCGAGGAATTCGAGATCCGCACCGAGCACGACAAGCTGGCCGAGGAGAAGCAGCAGATCGAAGGTCTGCTTGGCTCCGAGACCAAGCAGTGGCAGACGGTGCGCTGGGAAGTGCAGAAGGTTCGCCAGACGTTTGATCCGGAGAAGAACCCGACACTGGGCAAGCGTCGCACGAGCTTCGGCGAGGCTTCGGTCCATGATCTGGAAGACGTCCAGCAGGCGATGATCGAGCGTGAGCCGATCACTGTCATCCTGTCCGAGAAGGGCTGGATCCGCGCCATGAAGGGTCATGTGACGGATCTGTCGTCGCTCTCCTTTAAGGAAGGCGATAGCCTCAAGCTTTCGTTCCATGCACAGACGACGGACAAGATCCTGCTGCTGTCGACCGGCGGCAAGTTCCTGACGCTCGGTGCAGACAAGCTGCCAGGCGGACGAGGACACGGCGATCCGGTCCGCATCATGGTGGATCTGGAAGCCGATCAGGACATCGTCGCGGCCTTCCCGTACGATCCTGAACGCAAGCTGCTGCTCGTCTCCCATGCTGGCAACGGCTTCATCGTTCCCGAGAAGGAAGTGTTGGCGAACACCCGCAAGGGCAAGCAGGTGATGAACGTGAAGCTGCCCGACGAAGCGCGCTTCTGCATCCCGGTTGTCGGCGACACGGTGGCGATCGTGGGCGAGAACCGAAAGTTGCTGGTCTTCCCGGCCGATCAGATAGCCGAGATGACACGCGGCAAGGGTGTGCGGCTGCAGCGCTACAAGGATGGCGGTGTCGGCGATATCAAGACGTTCAACATCGCCGATGGGCTCACCTGGCGCGATTCAGCCGACAGGGTCCATTCACGCAGCCGTGAAGAGCTGCTGGAGTGGATTGGCGACCGGGCTGCCGCTGGCCGCATGGTGCCGAAGGGCTTCCCCCGCACTGGCAAGTTCAACGGATAGAGTAAAAGAGCGGATCCCTGGCGATCCGCTCAGACCGCTGACAAACCCGCCGATTTTTTTGGCGGGTTTTTCGTTGGAGCGGGAAGGCGTCGCTGCGGGCGTTGACGCAGAGAAGATGAAGAAGGAGCCCGCGGGCTCACGCCCCGGCCATGTGTG
>NZ_BMIF01000018.1 GCF_014641695.1 Nitratireductor aestuarii
CCGACATTGGCGACCTGCTGCCGTTCAACTTCTCCAAGGCAAATGCCAAATAAAGCTGGATACGGCTAGAACCCGTGCGCGATTACGCCTGAAGAGGCCGTCTAGGCGCATCGAAAATCGCGCTTACGTTCAACAAGTTGGCGTTGATCCTGCGCATTTTTTCCAGGGAAGCCATCGGATCTTGGATGGACTTGACCACGATCCGGGGCGCAGTTGGGGACTTGTTGCTTTCGGCCCTGTAGTATGTGTAAAAGCAATCGCCATCCGCGCTCTTCTGGCCGTCGCGCACGTAAAGTGTCCCCGAGCGCTTAATGATACCCTTGTCGTCTTCAAAATCGGGTACAAACTTTTCCTTCACCTGCGCGAAGGCGTTCTTGAAGATCCGCCTCATGGAACCCTTATCCTCAAAGTTTTCCTTGATGACGAGGGACTCGATCAGGTCAAACTGAAACCTTGATCCCGAAGAGTTCACCAGCCTCGTGCGAAACTCGGTGAACTTGGTGCCAAGCGCATCATTGTCGAGAACCTCAGACCACGCCGCCGCGAGGGCATTGGCAAGCTTTTTTTCCTTCGAAGGCTTCCCTTCTTTTTTTTCCGGATCAACAGCGACCGCCTCTCCTTCAACATCATCCGTCCTGCTGAAAAGCCGGCCTACGGGCCCGCACACGTTCTCCAACAGATAGTTCTTCGCGCTGGAACCCCAAGAAGAGATGGTGCTTGTGAAATTCTTGTAGTACTTCTTGGCCGTACCTCCTTCGAGCTCGTCCTTGGTAATTTTCTCCTTATAGGTGCCAATGACAAGGATAGTTGCCTCTTGTAGCCTTGCGCCAAGAAGCGCAAATTCGCTTCCAGCAGGCCCGTCAGGGAGCGGAGCAAAGGAAAACAGAATATCCTTAAGCAATACTTGGATGTCTGCCCCAGTAATGTCCTTGTCGATGACATTAGACAGGAGCCGATCCTGGATTGCCTGGCTCATGTCGTAACCGCGCTGGATACGACACTGGCGTATGACATCCTCTATGACTTCACGCACGAGGATGCGACGGTCATGCGCCTTTCCGGAGACGAATTCCCATAGCTTTACAGCCTGCCCGCGAAACCCCGTGTGAAAAGTCCGCGCGTAGATCTCTATACCGTCGTCTTTCCGGCGGGCCTTGAATTTCTGGTCCTTGTTCGCCGTTGCAGCTGCCTCGAGAAAGGCGATCGGGTCGGAATTTTTCTTATAGATGTAGGATGCATCAACCATGGCAATACTCGCTTGACTATATCTTTATCTCGTCGAGTTGCACCTGTTTGGGTGATGCAACGCTCAGATGTTCAATCAGCGCAG
This sequence comes from Nitratireductor aestuarii, assembly GCF_014641695.1. Classification (GTDB taxonomy): domain Bacteria; phylum Pseudomonadota; class Alphaproteobacteria; order Rhizobiales; family Rhizobiaceae; genus Chelativorans; species Chelativorans aestuarii. The sequence continues at coordinate 1,331 of NZ_BMIF01000018.1, forward strand.
TGAAAGCCCGGGCCTTTTCGACCATGTGGGCAAGGACATTTGTAAGAAAGTCTGTCGACAGCTCTTCTTGAAACAGCGGCACCATCAGGACCGGCCGCAGCTCATCATTCAAAGATGCATAGACGCAGCCTGTTTCGCGCCACAGAAAGCTGTACTGCAACAGATGTGTCAGCACCGCCGCTTCGCTCAGCTCAGACAGCGTACTGAGCTCGACAGACACCATCATCCGTCGCGTTTTCTCATCAAGTTCGAGCACGACATCCAGATCATCGAGCCGAACCAGCCACTCTCCGTTCGGCCGCTGCAAAATTCCTTTGACCGATGGTAACTTTTGGCCAATTTCCGCAATCATTGCACTCAATCTATCAACAACATCCATGTAGTTAACCCGATTGTTTGCGCCCACATAACCGACTAAAGCAATTGCGGTTCGAAAATGTGTCGAATGTTACAAACCTATATTAATCTATTGATGGTGGTTTTGGAACATACACTATATGTTTTCTTACACATCTTACCTTCTACCATCTCGCCTTACGCAGCTTTTTCCCTTAACCCCCCATCAACCATTCATGCTCACGCGGTTTTAAGGGTCCGGCATGTATGCAAGGAGCAACGCAGGGAATTTCGCATGTACGCAGAAGACGCATCGCAGCGCAGTGAACTCACTTCGCAGGAAAGGCGCAGACAGGGCCAGAGGGACGATCGACTCCTTGGCCGTGTCAGCCGATGCGATGGCGCAACTGCCGTTATTTCAGGTTATGCGCCGAACGAGGCCTATACGGCGCTGACAGTCGGCAAGCTGATCACGATCAACCTGGGGCCCATCCGCACCGTGGCTCTCGTCTATTCGATCGAGCGCATACCCGGACAGACGGAAGACATCCTCGGGCCGACCGCCATTTCCGTCGAGCTTATCGGCGAAGTGCGCGACATCGACGGCAAGGCGACCTTCGATCGCGGCATCACCGAATACCCCTTCATCGGCGCACCGGCGCACCGCATCCGCTCCGTCGACCTGCAGGCGATCTACGATCTCGGCGGGGCGAGCACCATCCGTGTCGGCACCCTGTCACAGGATAGCGCAGTCGATGCGGTGGTTGCGGTCGATACGGTGCTGAGTCGCCACTTCGCCATCGTTGGCACCACCGGCGTCGGCAAGTCGACGGCAGTCACCCTGCTCCTGCGCAAGATCGTCGAGGCAAAGCCTGATCTCAGCGTTGTTCTCTTCGATCCACACAACGAATTCTCCTCGGCGCTGCCAGATCTCTGCATGCGCATGGATCTCGGGACACTTGTGCTTCCCTTCTGGCTGTTCCGTATGGAGGAGCTGACCGAGGTTCTCTATCGCGGACGCGAGGCGCCGGCCGACGAGCTGGAACTGCTGCGCGACCTGATCGTCCACGCCAAGCATGGCTATCGCGAACCCACGATCTCGCTACGCCGAAAGGGCGATGCCACCGGCATCACGGCGGATACGCCCATCCCGTACCGCATTGCAGACGTGATTGCCGAGATCTCCAACCGAATGGGCGCGCTTGATGCCAAGGTCGAGCGTCCGCACCTGCGCCAGCTGCGTCTGCGGCTGGAGGCGGCGCTCAACGACCCGCTCTATCGCTTCATGTTCGGCACCCACGTGAGTGAAGACAGCGTGCACGAAACGCTGGGTGCGATCTTCCGCCTTCCCAATGATGGCCGGCCCATCACCTGCATGGAAATGGCGGGTGTTCCGGGGGAAGTCGTGAACGCCGTCTGCTCGGTGCTGGCGCGTCTTGCGTTCGATCTCACCACCTGGGGCAATGGCAAGCTGAAAATCCTCATCATGTGCGAGGAAGCCCACCGTTACATTCCCTCCGACCCGCGTCTGGGCTTCGCACCCACCCGTCACGCACTCGCCCGCATCGCCCGCGAAGGTCGCAAGTATGGCTGCTACCTTGGCGTTATTACCCAGCGTCCGGGCGATCTCGATCCGACGGTCCTGTCGCAATGTTCGACCATCTTCGCCATGCGACTGGCCAACGAGGCGGACCAGGCGATCATCAAGTCGGCAACCGGCGATGCTTCAGCCTCGACCCTCGCCTTCCTGCCCGCACTTGGCCAGCGCGAAGCCATTGCCTTCGGTGAAGGGGTCGCGACGACCATGCGGCTCAAGTTCGAGAGGGTTCCCGAGATGTATCTTCCGGGCAAGGCGAGCGAGGATCCGTTGGCCGACAGCCAGAAGGACGGCGTGGACCTGCGCAAGATCATGGACAAGATGCGCAACATCACTCCTCCCGCTGTGGCCCAGGCTGCAGCCGCCTCCCAGAGGATTGCAGCAAGCGAGCCCGCAAGCACACCTTCAACTCCGACGGGCAGCCGCTTCTTCAGCTGATCAAGCCGCCACGCGCATCCAATCCGGCCCGAGCTGATTGCGGAACCAGGTCATCTGGCGCTTGGCATATTGGCGGCTGGCAGCCTTGGCGCGCGTCGCTGCCTCTTCCAGGCTGATCTCTCCGGCAAGATAGGCGGTGATCTCAGGCACGCCGATGGCCTTTGCTGCCGGCAGCGCGGGGTCGAGAGCGAGCGCGTTGAGCGCCTTCACCTCCTCGATCGCGCCTTGTTCGAGCATCGCGTCGAACCGATCGGAAATCCTGCGCGCAAGCGCTGCGCGATCCGGCTCCAGCACGATCTTTTCCGCACTCTCGCCATCCACAAGCGGCACGGTCCGCTCCTTCTGCCAGCTGGAAATTGGCCGTCCTGAGGCCTCGACCACCTCGAGAGCCCGCGCGATCCGTTGGCTGTCGGAGGGCTTGAGGCGGGCGGCTGTCTCCGGGTCCCTTTCCTGCAGAATGCGGTGCAGAATTTCCGGCCCGTCTTCAGCTAGCCGTCCGCGCCAATGCTCCCGCACTTCGTCCGGAATTGTCGGCATGGGAGAGAGACCCTCGACGAGGCCGCGAAAATAGAGACCGGTTCCACCCACGAAGATTGCCGGCCGTCCTTCAAGGATCGGATCCAGCAGCAGAGCCTCGACATCCCTCATCCACCCCCCAGTGGAATAGGGCTGGGAAGGATGCACATGGCCGAACAGCCTATGCGGCGCCTCTGCCATCTCCACCTCGCCGGGACGCGCCGTCAGCAGCCGCAGGACCGAATAGACCTGCATGGAGTCGGTGTTGATGATGACGCCGCCGTTGCGCCGGGCGAGTTCCACTGCGCGAGCGGACTTGCCGCTTGCGGTTGGGCCCGCTATCAGGGTGGCACCTTTCAGCATGGCACCTTCGCCAGCAAAACCGGACACTCCAATGGCACTTGTCGCAACGCTTATCTCCAATCCCAAGGCCGCAAATCTCAGCCAGTCAGTGGCGAATATGGCAGGCAACGCCCTTGGCGCAACCACCATTGAGTGGCTCGCACCGGAAATCGCCTGTGACATTGCCGTTCCGGAAGGTCTGTCGCGCGAAGCTGCCGAGCAGGCAATCCGCGCCGCGCTTGGTGACGCGCCGATCGACGTGGCCGTGCAGGAAGCCGATGGCCGTCGCAAGAAGATGCTCATCGCGGACATGGATTCGACCATGATCGACCAGGAGTGCATTGACGAGCTCGCCGCCGAGGTTGGCATCAAGGACCACGTCGCCGCCATCACCGCGCGCGCCATGAATGGCGAGATCGCCTTCGAACCAGCGCTTCGCGAGCGCGTCGCGCTCTTGAAGGGGCTGGAGCTCTCCGTCATCGACCGCGTCATCGAGGGACGTATCACGCTTGCCTCCGGTGGACGCGAGCTGATCGCCACCATGCGCGCCAATGGCGCCTATGCGGCGCTGGTCTCTGGCGGCTTCACGGTCTTCACCGGACGCATCGCCGAAATGCTGGGCTTTCACGAGCATCGGTCCAACACGCTGATCGAGGAGGACGGCAAGCTTGCCGGTCTCGTCGCTGAACCGATCCTCGGTCGCGAAGCCAAGGCAAATTCGCTGAACGAGATCGCTGACCGCCTCGGCATCACGCCCGCAGAGGTCATGGCAGTAGGCGACGGCGCTAACGATCTCGACATGCTGCGCATCGCAGGCGCTGGTGTCGCTCTCCACGCCAAGCCGTCCGTTGCCGCGCAGGCGCAGATTCGCATTGACCACGGCGACCTGACTGCGCTTCTTTACCTGCAGGGCTACAGACAAGAGGAGTTTGCTGGATGAAACCGATCGTCACGGACCGACTGATCCTGCGCAACTGGGAAGATCGCGACCGTGAGCTGTTTCATCACATCAACTCCGATGACACGGTCATGGAGTTCTTCGAGTTCAGGCGCAACCGCGAAGAAGCCGATCGCGTCATGGATCGCATCCGCGATGGCATTGACCGCAATGGGTTCGGCTTCGCTGCGATCGAACTGAAAGAGACTGGCGAGTGCCTGGGCTTTGCCGGGCTCTCGATCGTTACGGACACCCCGCCGGTGCCGGACGGGTCAATCGAAATCGGCTGGCGACTGGGCGCCGGGCACTGGGGCATGGGATACGCCTCAGAGGCGGCAAGAGCGTGGCTCCGCTTCGGTTTTGAAACGCTGAAGCTTCGGGAAATCATCGCCTTCGCCGTGCAGGACAATCATCGTTCGACCGCCGTCATGAAGCGCCTTGGCATGGAACATCGACCCGAAGGCGATTTCCTGCACCCGAAGGTTGGCGATGAGTTCCCGCACCTGCGTCCGCACGTGTTCTATGCGATCACGCGCGACCAGTGGGAAGCGAACAACGCAGACTGATCACCATCTATGGGGTAGGAATGCCGAACCGTCCCGTCTTCGGAAGGGCGATCTCGACCTCACCGCTCGTCGCGACGATCTTCTTCATGAGCTGGATGGCGCGTCCCACCGCACGGCTGCGTCCGAGTTCGTCCGGATAAGCCACGGAGAACGGCATGCGGATCGAAACCGTCTCGCCGCCCTCTCCCACGAATTCTACCGTCAGCCATGGGCTGTTGGGGGCCTCCCGCTTGACGATGGTGTCGACCAAGTGGAAGGGGTGCCTCTCTGCCGCTGAGGTAAAGGTCATCGTGAGCTCGCCATCGTTTGGTTTTCGACATCCACTTCCGGCCTGTCGTCGCCGGATTCAATTTCCTCGTGCCACCTGCCACGCTCGTCCTGGTATTCGATGAAGGAGTCCTCCCCGCTCATCTCATGCGCCTCGGCGGCATTCTGCGCGGCTATCACCGCTTCCCGCCGCGTCGGATGTGTTTCGGAGAAGACATCGCCTACCTTGTAGGCCCAGCCGCCATCATGCTCCACGATCTCGTAGACTATATGCGGCGGTTTCCTCTTGCTCCGACCGTCGGTGATGAGGGCCCGTGGCTTCTGCTGCTGGCGACGCCCGCGCAGATAGGAAAAAACACCCCACAGACCGAGGAGCACCAGGATGAAACGCATTGTGGACCCTTCCAGAACAAGCGACGCTGATTAACGCGACGAGGGCCAACAGGTTCCCCATTAAGATTAGTCCACAGGCACATATTGGAACGGTTCCGCTTTCGGTCTAAACCTTCGCCTGAAGACCGATTGTCCGAGCGCGCATGACGACGCGGGCGCAGCCGTCACCGTCCAAGAAACCCACGGGATCAACCGATGAAGATTGCCACCTGGAACATCAATGGCGTGAAGGCGCGTATCGAAAGCCTGATGCATTGGCTGGAAGAGTCGGCCCCGGACATCGTCTGCCTCCAGGAAATCAAGACCGTGGACGAGCTCTTTCCGCGCTTCGAGATCGAGGCAATGGGCTACAATGTCGAGACGCACGGCCAGAAGGGTTTCAACGGCGTCGCAATCCTGTCGAAGCTGCGTTTCGATGAGGTCTCACGCGGCCTGCCCGGCAACGACGCCGATGACCATTCCCGTTTCATCGAAGGTGTGTTCTCGACCAACAGGGGCGCGATCCGCGTTGTCTCTCTCTACCTGCCGAACGGCAACCCGTTCCCCGGCGAGAAGTTCAGCTACAAGCTCAACTGGATGGACCGTCTCGAAAAGTGGACGGAAGCGCGGCTCGACCTCGAAGAACCGCTGGTGCTCGCCGGCGACTACAACATCATCCCCGAGCCGGAAGACGCCAGGAACCCTGAAGCCTGGCTGGGCGATGCGCTGTACCAACCCGAAAGCCGGCAGGCCTTCCGCCGTCTGCGCAACCTCGGCATGACGGACGCGCTGCGCGCCGTAAACGGGCGGCCTGAAACCTACACCTTTTGGGATTATCAGGCCGGCGCCTGGCAGAAGAACAACGGCATCCGCATCGACCACCTGATGCTCTCACCGGAGGCAGCCGATCATCTGATCACGACCAGGGTAGAGAAGCACACACGGTCATGGGAAAAGCCTTCCGACCACGTGCCTGTCGTCATTGAACTGGATCTCGAAGCCGCTTGAAAACGCAAAGGCTGGGCTGTTCTTTGACAAGCCCAGCAAGCGAGTGCGTTGAGTTCAGCGTACGCCGTTTTTCAGATAATCTTCAGCAAGCGCGATGGCGGTCCGGCGATCGGATTCCGCGGAGAGTGCGAATGCCTGTTCCTGCATGGCGCGGATCCAAGCCATGTCCTTCGGTGCGGCATGCTCCAGGGCGGTCGTCATCAAGGCAAGGCCACGAACCGTCTGTCCGCTCTGGAACAGAAGGTTGCCAAGGGTCGCCTGCGCGCCGACATGTCCCTTCTCTGAGGAAAGCTGCAGCCAGCGGGCCGCCTGTGTCACGTTGCGGGCGACACCCTCACCCTTGAGCAGCATCACACCCAGCTCATACTGAGCACCGGGATGCCGATAGGTCGCTGCCGCGCGCATGAAATATTCCTGCGCAAGCCCTGGGTTTGCCTGGATGGCAGAACCGGGAATGCCGGACTTCAGATACTGTGCGACCGCCACCAGGGCATCGGCCACATAGGTTTCATCCTCGCTGCCAGGCTGCACGTCGAGCTGCGCCACGGCACTGAAGAACCGGAATGCTTCATAGTCGTTGCGGGCAACGCCATCGCCATCCGCATACATGCGTGCAAGCTTCCAGCGGGCGCCAACCTGCCCATTTTCAGCCGCATAGCGGTAGGCCTCGACGGCTTCTTCCTTCTTGCCGCTCTTGTAAGCCGAGAAGCCGAATTTGAAGACCGCCCACGGGCTCTTTTCCTGCTGCTGGACGACGATCTTGTCATCAAGCGCCGCTGCCGGGCCCGCAACTGCGAGCATCATCAGCGCGCCAAAAACAACCCGCCCCAGACACTCAGACTTGCACATGACACCGACTTTTCCCAATGCCGCACCTGGCTTACAAACAGGCTTCCGAAAGGCCCGAACGCTTTCAATTGCAAGTTCATGACCGGGCAGTCGACCCTTGGGGGCTGCCGGGAGATGAAAACCTGAAATTGCTCGAGCCTTCATTTAGAACCCTTGCTGCATGCACAGCTTATTTAACAAATCCATAACGTACGGTTGCACGCCAACATGTAATCGGTGCGCCCCCTTTATGGCGGGAAATTGACTTTTCATCCCCGAGCTGTTGTAGCTTATTACATCCTCAGTGACTGTTGCGATTTGGTCACAAAACGCGATTGAGAATTGTTATGGCCGCCCCGGGCCCCGCTTTCTCAAGGAATCTAAGGGAACAAAAAAGCCGGGACCACGCATGGCCCCGGCTGAACTTCGATTACCCTAAACAGGATGTAAAAAACACGCCGCTTTAGCGCCCGGACTTGCCTTCCGGACGCCCCAAAGCTGCGAATCAGGACGCCTCCCGCACCCGCTGGAGCGCAGCCTCAAGCCGCGCACGGGAATCGAGAAGCTCCGCATGACGCTCGCGTTCGGCGGCAACCACCTCTTCCTTGGCGTTGGCGACGAACTTCTCGTTGGAGAGCTTCTTGTCAATGCGCTCCATTTCGGCAGCGACCTTGCCAAGCTCCTTCTCGAGCCGTGCGGCCTCAGCCTGAAGATCGATCAACTCGCCAAGCGGCAAGCAGAACGTCGTGCCCGAGATGACGAGCTGCGCCGAACCTTTCGGCACATCCGTCGAGAAGCCAACCTCGCGAACGCGCGACAGACGACGGATCGCCGGATCGTGACGCGCCAAACGCTCCCGCGTGAGCTCGTCAGCACCGACGGCGATGAGCGGAGCCTGCGCTGAAGGCGGAACGTTCATCTCGGCGCGGACAGAGCGGATGCCGGAGACGAGATCAACCAGCCAGTTCAGGTCGGCAGCAGCCTCATCGTCCTCGAAGGAGAGCGACGGCCATGGGGTGAGCGCCAGAACATCCGGACGTCCGCCCTCAGCCGCCGTCAGCTGCCACAGCTCTTCCGTCATGAACGGCATCATCGGATGCAGGAGCTTGTAGATCTCGTCCAGGACATATGCTGCGCAGGCGCGCGACTCGGCCTTGGCGGCCTCGTCCTCGCCGTTGAACACCGGCTTCAGAAGCTCCAGGTACCAGTCGCAGAAGAGGCTCCAGACAAAGCGATAGGCTGATCCGGCCGCTTCATTGAAGCGGTAGTTGGCGATGCCGTCTGTGATCGCACGGGAGGCGCGCGTAAGCTCCGTAAGGATCCAGCGGTTGATGGCAAGGCTAGCATTCTCCGGCTTGAAGCTCGCATCGTGCGCCACGCCGTTCATCTGCGCAAAGCGTGTCGCATTCCAGAGCTTGGTGCCGAAGTTCCGGTAACCCGCGATACGGGCGGGATCGAGCTTCACGTCACGACCCTGCGCCGCCATGATGGCGAGCGTGAAGCGCAGCGCGTCGGCGCCGTACTCGTCGATCAGCTCCAGCGGATCGATGACGTTGCCCTTGGACTTCGACATCTTCGCGCCGTTCTTGTCGCGAACGAGCGCGTGGACGTAGACCGTGTGGAACGGCTCCTTGCCGGTGAAGTGCAGGCCCATCATCATCATCCGGGCAACCCAGAAGAAGATGATGTCGAAGCCAGTGACCAGCACCGAGGTCGGGTAGTAGGTCGCAAGTTCCGGCGTCTTGTCCGGCCAGCCGAGCGTGGAGAACGGCCAGAGCGCCGACGAGAACCACGTATCGAGAACATCCTCGTCACGCGTCAGGATCTCGCCGGGAGCAAAATTCTCAAGCTTCTCCTCGACCCACGCCTTCCACGGACCTTCGAGCGCCAGATAGTGCTGGATCGCCGCGTCAAGCGCTGCCTCTTCGTCCTTTTCGACGAAGACCGTGCCGTCAGGACCATACCAGGCCGGGATCTGATGACCCCACCAGAGCTGTCGGGAGACGCACCACGGCTGGATGTTTTCCATCCACTCGAAATAGGTCTTCTCCCAGTTCTTCGGGACGAAATTGGTGCGGCCCTCGCGGACGGAAGCGATCGCCGGCTGCGCCAGCGTCTTGGCGTCGACATACCACTGGTCGGTCAGGAACGGCTCGATCGGAACGCCGCCGCGGTCGCCATGCGGAACCATGTGGCGGTGCGGCTCGATCTTGGCGAGGAACCCGCCCTCTTCCATGATCGCGACGATCTGGTTGCGCGCCTCGAAGCGATCCTGGCCATGCAACTGCGCCCAGAAAGCCTGCTGTTCCGCCGTCGGGTTGAGACCTTCCAGGAAATCCTCGTTCTCCTGCAGCGTGACCTTGGCGTCGACCGTCAGGATATTGATTGCACGCAGGCTGTGGCGCTTGCCGACTTCAAAGTCGTTGAAGTCATGCGCGGGCGTGATCTTCACCGCACCCGTTCCCTTCTCGGGATCGGAGTACTCGTCTGCAACGATCGGAACCAAGCGGCCGACGATGGGCAGAACGACGTTCTTGCCGATGAGGTGCTTGTAGCGCTCATCCTCAGGATGAACGGCAACACCCGTATCGCCCAGCATCGTCTCGGGACGCGTGGTTGCGACGGTGATGTAGGTCGCCGGGTTCTCGGGATCGAAGGTTACGCCTTCGATAGGATAGCGGAAGTGCCAGAGGTTTCCGTTGATCTCCCGCTGCTCGACCTCAAGGTCAGAGATTGCGGTGAGCAGCTTCGGGTCCCAATTGACCAGACGCTTGTCCTTGTAGATCAGGCCCTGTTTGTAGAGCGTGACGAAAACCTCGATGACAGCCTTCGACAGACCCTCATCCATTGTGAAACGCTCACGGCTCCAGTCGGCCGAAGCACCAAGGCGCTTCAACTGGTTGAAGATCGCGCCGCCGGATTCGGCCTTCCATTCCCAGATGCGGTCAATGAACTCCTCGCGGCCAAGGTCGCGACGGTGGATGCCCTTGGCAGCCAGCTGACGTTCGACGACCATCTGGGTCGCGATGCCAGCGTGGTCCATGCCGGGCTGCCAGAGAACGTTCTTGCCGCGCATGCGCTCGAAGCGGACCATCATGTCTTGCAGCGTGTTGTTGAGCGCGTGACCCATATGGAGCGAGCCGGTCACGTTCGGCGGCGGAATCACAATGGTGAATGCCTCGGCGCCGGGTGCGGAGCCCGCGCCAGCGTTGAATGCCCCAGCATCTTCCCATAGCTGTGTGATTTTTGTTTCGACGCCTTTGGCGTCATAGGTTTTCTCGAGCATAGTGGTGTTTCCGTGCGCCGGTTGGTACCCGCGTGTAAAGCCGAAGGGTTGAAGTGAGTCAACCACGGTCAAGGGTGAGAGCGCAAGGCAGCCTGCCAATCAGGATGGCAGATTGCGGCTAGCCCACCATTCTGCGGGCGCAGCAAAGCCGTGCCACATCTTGTGCGGCACGGACAGTTTGAAAAAATTGTTATCAGCTTCCGCGAGCGATACGCTCGATTTCCTCGCGTACGAGCTTTTCCACCAGCTGCGGAAGATTTTCGTCGATCCATTCCCGCAGCATCGGGCGAAGCATTTCTTCGGCGGCATCCGCAAGCGTCTTACGGCGAACGGACTGGTAAGCCTCGTTGAGTTCGCTGAAGGCCATTGCGATCTTGCGCTCTGACTGCTCGGAGACGATCGGCGCCGAGTTGACCGCAACATCGGAGATCTCGGTCGCGACCTTCGGCTCCACCACTGGCTCCGGCTCTGCCTCAGCCACAGGCTCGACGTCAGCGCTTTTCAATTCCACTTCAGGCTCGAACACGTCCTCTTCCTCAGCTTCCTCAATGACAGGAGCCGGCGATGGACGCTCCAGGGTCACAACCTCCGGCTTGTAGGGTGCCGGCTTGATAGAGACCATCTCATTGGCGATGTTCGCGGGCTTTGCAACCTGCGAAACGGCCACCGGCTGGGCCGGCTGCTCCTGAACGGAAGGCTCATCAACGCTGACTGGCGATGGCTCCATAGCCTTGGGAGCCTCCGGCTGCGCGGCCGGCTTCTCGTCCTTCCGTGAAGTTTCGTTATCCTCGATGATACGCCGGATCGAAGCGAGAATTTCTTCCATCGAGGGCTCACGCTGCACACTGCTTGGTTGTGCCATGGTCATTCCGGTGCCTTCATCCACTGTTTACCCGCCTGTATTCGGGTTGATGCGAATCAAGGGCAGCGTACCGGATGATTGCGGCGCTGAGAATCCATTAACTAAGAAACAGTTAGTTGCGCACAGAAAGTAAAAACCCGCCCATATCGATATATGAAGCGGGTTCTCTGTAGAACTTATATTGCAGTTAAACGAAGGGAAGATCAGCGGCCGTCCGGCGTCCGCAGCCCACTCCACTTATCCTTGACCGCGTTGTAGTGCTCCTCTGGCTTATGGAGCGTCACCGGCAGGCGAAGGCGTTCAGCAGTCAGGCGACCGGTCGCCGAAGCGATGGCGTAACTTGCAACAACCACATCGCGCTGAGCGTTCAGCAGGTTAATCTGCGCGTTGATGACGTCAGCCTGCCCCTGCAACACATCAAGCGTGGTACGCTGGCCGACGTCACGCTCTTCAATGACGCCACTAAGTGCGAGCCGAGCGGCAGACAGCGCCTCGCGGTTGGCACGGACGGTTTCAATCGCAGCGAAGTAGTTTGCCCAGGCGGAAGCAACAGCTGCGCGAACCTGATCACGCGTCACATCGACGTTGATGCGGGCCTGGCCCAGCGTCTCCTTGGACTGACGGACCTGTGCAGCGTCCTGTCCACCCTGATAGATCGGAATGGTGAGGCGAAGCCCCACGGAAGCAGACTGGCTATCGGTATCAACCCCATAGCGATCCCCCGCGCTGGCGCTTACGCCGGCAGTAGCAGACAGCTGAGGCAAGAGAGCCCCTTCATCCACTTTGACCCCAAAGGAAGCAGCATCAACTTCGTGTGCACGGGCGATCAGGGCCGGATGTTCAGCGAAAGCGATGGAGTAAGCTGTCTCAAGCCCGCCAGGAATGAGCGACTTCAGCGGCTCCGGCATCTGGAGTGATCCGGGGTTTTCGCCAATGATCTGGCGATAGGTCGCCTCGGCTGAGCGAGCTTGTGCCTCGGCAGTTGCTCGTTGTGCGAGCGCGATCTGGAGCGCTGCCTCAGCCTGAGCCACGTCCGTGCGGGTGCCTTCACCCACCTCGAAGCGCGACCGGGACGAGCGAAGCTGCTCCTGCAGGAATTCGATGTTCTGTGCTCGCAGGACTGCGATCTGCCGGGCACGGATCACATCCATGTAAGCTGTCGTAGCGTCGAGCAACAGGTTCAGCTCGTTGTTGCGCAGACCAGCCTGGGCCGCGCGCACCCGGGCTTCGGCTCCGGCAACATTGTTCTTGGTGCGAAACCCGTCGAAGATCGGCTGGGCAAGCTCGATGCCGAAGGAACCCACGCGGATTTCACCGGTATTGTCGGTCTGCCAGCTAGCGGAGCCAACCGCATCTATCCGGGGCCGCATGCCCGACTTCGCAAGCGGAACAGTTTCATCAACGACCCGGACGCCCGCCCGGTTATAGTTCATCGTAGAATTGTTCTGGTAAGCTTTTGCAAGTGCGCCCTGCAGTGTCTCCGCACTCACTTGCGCGACTGATAGAGCTAAGGCGAAGGCAGATAGTCCTGCCAAGAAGAATTTGCGTGAAGCCACGTTCAACCTCGTCTCGTCAGCGCTGGAACTTCCGATGCGCCCCGTCCCCAAAATTATTAGCGCTCGAAGTCAAGCGAACCTGCCGATTCTCTCCTTCGAAGCAGTACCATTAAAAATGCTACATCAGAACTGAAATGAAAACCGTTGCAATAGAGCAACAGCCGTCACATCAAAATACAAAACCTGTTTCCAACTGGAAACCTGGCAGTGGATGGATTGCTGCATTGAAATCAGCGCGTTGCGAAACGACACCGTCAGTCTTCACATAGATATGTGCACGGGCGGAGTTGCCTGTGCCGATCACGGCCACGAGGCGGCCGCCATCGCTGAGCTGCTCCAGAAGCGCGTCCGGTACATAGTCCACACTGCCCTGAAGAATGATGAGATCATAGGGAGCATGGCCTGCGTAGCCTGCGGTGAGCGGACCGTTGACGATCGTGGCGTTGCCGCAGTCCAGCTCCGAAAGGGTCGCTGATGCCTTCTGGGCGAGATCCGCATCGGACTCCAGGCCGACGACGAAACTAGCGATATGGGCGAGGATGGCGGTCGAATAACCGGTCGCGCAACCCACATCCAGTACCAGGTCGGTCGACTTGATGCCGGCCAGCTGCAGCAGCCGGGCAAAAACGGCCGGCTCCACAAGGTAGCGTGCCGGGGATTCGGCGCTGCGGGGAGCAACCTCCAGATCCTCGTCGAGATAGGCGAGGCTGCGGCGCGATTCAGGAACGAAATATTCGCGCGGGATGGAGCGGAATGCGTTCAGCACAGGGACGTGAGTCACGTCACGTGTACGAAGCTGACCTTCAACCATGGTATCGCGCAGTTGGGAGAAATTGCTGCTCATCACGCCCGTTCCAGATCTTCTTGGGTAAGCGGAAAAAGACAGCCAGAGCGGCCAGTCAAATGCCGCAACGCGGATCAGACTTTTAATGGAGGCCTCGCCCGGAATCGAACCGGGGTGCAAGGATTTGCAGTCCTCTGCGTAACCACTCCGCCACGAGGCCCCACGCGTCTGTTCGCGTTGGGCACTCAATAGGTTGGCGAAGCGCGGGCGTCAAGCGCGATCTCTCATCAGGAAGCGACTTCACACATTCTATGCTCAAAGCGCATCCTGAACCCCGCATAGCACCTGGTATATCCGGCGGGTCCCGCCTCAAGGGCTCTCCACCGACGACGCAAGGAGCTTTCTTATGACTTCAATCAAGGACCGCCACTAGACGCAGCTCTATATATAAGCGCTGATGGAGCCGGCTTACGGTAGTTGCAACCGTTACTCCAGGCAGGCGTTGCCTCCGCAATCAGGCAATCGCGTGCGAAACCCTCGCAGAGATGACAGGAGGCCCAGATGTACAGGCATATTCTCGTTCCAACCGACGGCTCCGAACTCGCACAGAAGGGCGTGAACCACGCGCTTGCGCTTGCAAAAGGGCTTGGGAGCAAGGTGACGATCATTACGGCGACGGAGCCGTTTCCCATCATGTATGGCGACGCCTGGGTACCCAACCCCGAGGATTACGACAGATTCGCCGACGAAAACCGCAAGGCGGCATCGGAGCTGCTGGAGAGAATCAGGACGGAGGCTGCAAAGCTCGGCGTCCAGGCAGACATTGAATACATTCCGGATCAGAATGCGGCGTCTGCCATCATCGACGCGGCTCAGCGCCTCATCTGTGACCTGATCGTCATGTCGTCCCACGGCCGCAGGGGAATCAAGCGCACGCTGCTGGGCAGCCAGACGTCCGAGGTTCTGGGACATTCCTCGATTCCCGTTCTCGTGGTGCGCTGAACGCGACGGCGAGAAAGTCAGGCTTTGACAATCGTCCAGCGCCGAGCCCTGCCCGGCGCTTTTTCTATTTCGGAAGGTTCTCACCACCTCGATTGGCCCGTGCCTGCTTGCGTCGGTACCACCAGACCTCCATTTGGCGGCGTTTGCGGCGGATGGATGGCATGTCGTGCGACAGAATCAGAAGTCCGACGGGAATCATCCAGAAGCCCAGAATCGGCAGAAATCCGAAACAGCCCAGAATCACCATGGTGATTCCGATCGCGATTCTGGCCCGGCGCGACTGGGGAATCGGCATCCGACGCCCGGCGACGCGCACATGATGCCGTTTTGGCTTCTCGCTGCCGGATCCCTCGCGTGCTTCTTCCTGCGTCATACGGCCTCTTTCTGGTCAGGCAGTGGTGAGAACCAAACCTTCATCAACCACCCATTTCATCGTCATAAACCCTGCCCGGACGCGCTGGAAACCCCGCAGATCCCGGCATTCCGCAGCTTTCCCACGTATTGCGGCGGTATCCGGCGTCCGTCAGGCTCATATGCGATGCCCCTGTGGGTAAATCGAGCCTTATCGAAGAAAAAATGGAAAATGCGAAAAAGGCTCTTTGCAAATCAAAAAGCTCTTTGCTATACGCAGCCTCGTTGCAAACGAGCACACCGTTCCCCGGTAGCTCAGCGGTAGAGCAACCGGCTGTTAACCGGTTGGTCGATGGTTCGAATCCGTCCCGGGGAGCCACTCTTTTCAAGAGTGATCAATAACTTACCCTTCCATTATTGAAATGTCACCGCAAGCCCTGCCCCGCGCTGTGAGTGCCGATCGCTTGTTCGGTCTGGCTCAACGACGGCTCTGCTTAAGGTAACGGTTGGGCGGCATCCTTCTCCGGCTACGTGGTCCATTCGCGCACCCGCCACGCCGTGACGATTCCCTGGGTGACGTAAGAATCGCACCTGGCCAAAGATTCGGCTGAAGCCTGCCCGCTGTCGCCACCTATGAACTCGCTATGCGCTCCAGACTTATTCCTGTGGCAGCACCGAGCGGACGCGTGTGATGAAGACGTGGAAGTCATGCATGAAGCCGCGCAGGAATTCCCGCGTGCTCTCGACCGTCACTTCGCTGTCATCACTGATGAGATCCGGCTTGAACTGGATATAGGCTTCAGGCGCGTTCATCTGGGGCGAGTTGCAGAAGCTCAGGATGCTTCGCAGGTGCTGCTGGGCGACGGCCGTACCGATCGCGCCGGGCGAAGTCCCGATGACAGCCGAGGGCTTCCGCGTGAACGAGTTTTTCCCGTACGGGCGGCTTGCCCAGTCGATGGCGTTCTTGAGGCCTCCCGGGATAGACCGGTTGTACTCGGGCGTCACGAACAGAACTGCGTCCACAACGGCCAGCGCATCCTTGTACGCGGTGGCGACCGGCGGAAAATCGGAATCATAGTCATATGTATAAAGAGGAAGATCCGCGAAGCTGATTTCCGTCATCTCCAATTGTGGCGGAGCGAGCTTCACCAGCGCTTGGGCCAGTTTCCGGTTGATCGACTCCTTGGCGAGGCTACCGACGAAATATCCGACTTTGTGCTGGGTCATGGGCCTGCTCCTTGGTTTCCGCCTCAGCGGGAACGGCCGAGCCGCAGCTTTGTTCCTCAACCCGAAGCCCGGTCCGGTTATTATGCATTGCACAAATTGCAATGCTGCATTGCAAATTTGTCGCTAGCGCGTTCCGGCTGAAAATATTAAAAGATCCTTATTGGCGTTTCTCTTCCTCCTCCCAGACGAAATGCCAACCAAGATTACAACGTTATCCTCCTCCCAACGTTGTATTTCCGATCAAGCCCGCCAACCTCCTCCCTGGCGGGCTTTTTCGTATCTGCACTTCAGAGCTTCCCGGAAACACCGGCCACAAAGACCTCCGTCAAATGGGGATCTCTCCGTGCAGAGGGGGTATGTGCTAGAGTGATCGCGGAGTTCTTTCTGGAGGCAGGACATGGCAGCCAATGTCAAAGAACTGATGGCCGCAGCAAATGCTGCAGTGCCCAAGATCACATCAGACGAGGCCAGGAAGTTGATCGCGGAATCCGACGCGTTGGTGGTGGACGTCCGCGACGCACCAGAGGTGCAGGCGAGCGGGAAGGTTAAGGGAGCCCTGAACGTCTCGCGCGGTATGCTTGAGTTTCGTGCTGATCCCGATACGCCTTATCACAATGCGGAATTCCGCCGCGATCGCCCGATCATCCTCTACTGCGCCTCAGGCGGACGCTCGGCTCTGAGCGCCAAGGCGCTGAAGGATATGGGCTACGAAAAGGTCTACAACCTTGGCGGTTTCACGGACTGGGTGGATGGCGGCGGAGAAACGGAACCGGCTGGCTAGATCGTGGCCAGCAGGAGCCCCCCGCTGACCACAGACAATAAATGTTGACGGATGCGGAAAGACTAGGAGAACGCGGATCGAGACAATAAACGCGATATACGCTAATAATTTCAATTCTATCAACAACGGACCATAATCCCCTTACCCAATATTGTAAGGGGACGGAATAAAGACTTTTCGATTTGATTTCTGGTGGCTACACTCAACTTCCAATGTTTTAGGAGGTGAGTATGAACGTATTTTCGAGACGGACATTCATTGGGGCAACCGCGGCCCTCTCATTTCTTATCCCTGCTGCCGGCGCACAAGCGCAGCAGTTCATAAACGTACTGACCGGTGGCACGTCGGGTGTCTATTACCCGCTCGGTGTCGCTCTATCGGAAATCTACGCCAAGGGCATTGAAGGCTCCCGCACGCAGGTGCAGGCGACCAAGGCCTCCGTTGAAAACCTGAACCTTCTGCAGCAGGGCAAGGGCGAAATCGCCTTCTCGCTGGGCGACTCTGTCCAGGAAGCCGTGAAGGGCAACAAGGAAGCAGGTTTCCCGCAGCCGCTCGACAAGCTGCGCGGCATTGCCGGCATCTATTCGAACTACATTCAGGTGGTCGCAAGCCAGGAGTCCGGCATCAAGACGCTGGCTGACCTGAAGGGCAAGAGCCTTTCCGTCGGCGCACCGGCTTCCGGCACAGAGCTCAACGCCCGAGCAATTTTCGGGGCTGCCGGGATGAAGTACGAGGATCTGGGTAAGGTCGAGTACCTCCCCTTCGCCGAATCCGTGGAGCTGATCAAGAACCGCCAGCTTGATGCAACGCTGCAGTCAGCGGGACTTGGTGTAGCCTCCATCCGCGATCTCGCGACGACCCAGGCGATCAACGTGGTGGCGGTGCCGAAGGACGTCGTTGAAAAGATCGGCGCTCCCTATGTGTCGGTCGTCATCCCTGCAGGCACCTATGATGGACAGTCTGAAGACGTGGAAACGGCTGCAGTCGGCAACTTCCTGATCACTCACGAGGGAGTTTCCGAGGAAACAGCCTACCAGATGACCAAGCTGCTCTTCGAAAACCTGCCACAGCTGGCAGCCGCACATGCGGCAGCCAAGGCGATCGATCCCCAGAAGGCTCTGGAGGGCATGCCCGTGCCGCTGCACCCGGGAGCGGAGCGATACTACCGCGAAGCCGGCATCCTCAAGTAACCTAACCTTTGCGGAACGCCTCCATTGGGGGCGTTCCCTTCATCACCGGATCGTCAGCTGCCGCCCGCCAAAGGGCGGCACGACGGCATTGCGATGTCAGCTCAACGATGCCCCGGATACGAGCATTTCAGAAGCTGCGTAGCCCTGGAGCCTGCTTGCCTGGAGAACGCCCATGACCACGTCTGCCAAACCGGAAAAGACCTTCATTCCGCAGGATAGTGCTGAAGAAGTCATCGAAGGTCTTCCAGCCGGCTTTGGCAACGGTCTGCCCGGTCGGGCAGCTTTCTGGATCGCCTTCGCCTTTACCGCATTCCAGCTCTGGGCGGCTGCTTATGGAACGCTGCCCAGCCAGATCATCCGCGCGATGCACGTTGGCTTCCTTCTGCTGCTGGGCTTTGCGCTCTTCGGCAATCTGGTGGCGAAAACGGTCTACGGTAGAGCCTGGTTCTGGGCGCTTGGCATTCTGGGGTTCCTCACTGGCGTCTACAACTGGGTCTTCTACAAGGACCTGATCATGCGCTCCGGCTTCCACACGACGCCGGATCTCATTGTGGGAACGGTGGTCATCGTCCTTGTCTTCGAGGGCGCGCGCCGCCTGATGGGCTTGCCGCTCACCATCATCGCCGGCCTCTTCCTTGCCTACTGCCTCTTCGGCAACCACCTGCCGCCACCCTTCATCCACCGCGGCTACGATGTGGCCCAGATCATTGAGCACTTCGGCTTCGGCACGGAAGGCATCTACGGCACGCCGATCTACGTTTCGGCGAGCTACATCTTCATTTTCGTGGTCTTCGCCGCCTTCCTGGAACGTGCGGGCATGCTGGCGCTGTTCAACGATTTTGCCTTGGGCCTCGTCGGCGGCTGGCGTGGAGGCCCGGCCCAGGTCTGCGTCATGTCCTCTGCACTGATGGGGACGATATCGGGCTCCGGCGTGGCCAATGTCGTAGCCTCCGGCCAGTTCACCATTCCATTGATGAAGCGCTTTGGTTTCCGCTCGGCCTTCGCCGGCGGCGTGGAAGCGACATCGTCCATGGGTGGGCAGATCATGCCGCCAGTGATGGGCGCCGTGGCCTTCATCATGGCCGAAACGCTGAACGTTCCCTACGTGGAAATAGTGAAGGCAGCACTCATTCCGGCGATCCTGTTTTTCGCTACCTGCTTCTGGATGGTCTATCTGGAGGCTGGCAAGGCGAAACTTGGCGGCATGGATCGCGCAACCCTTCCGGACCCCTGGGCAGCGCTGCGTGAGCATTGGCCGTTGATCCTGCCGCTGGCTGCACTCGTCTACCTTCTCTTTGCAGGCTACACGCCCATCTTTGCCGGAACCATGGGCCTGGCGCTCATCGTCGTGCTGATCCTCGGCACGCCGCTTGCGGCCATGATTGGCCCCTTCGCCTTCCGCGTCGTGTTCTGGGTTGCCGTCGGGCTCGCCGCAGCCACGTTCATGAAATTCGGCGTCAACGTGCTCGCCGCCCTGATCGGCCTGCTGATCATCGCCTGCATCTTCGCCAAGGGTGGCCGGGAAACCCTCGTAATCTGCCGCGATTCGATGGCGGAAGGCGCCAAGAACGCCCTGCCCGTTGGCATCGCCTGCGCAATCGTCGGCATCGTCATCGGCACGCTGACGCTCACCGGCATCGCCTCGACCTTCATCGGCTGGGTCATTGCCATCGGCAAGGACAACCTGTTCCTGTCGCTGGTGCTGACGATGATCACCTGCCTGGTGCTGGGCATGGGTATTCCCACCATCCCGAACTACATCATCACCTCGTCGCTCGCCGGCCCTGCCCTGCTGGAACTTGGCGTACCGCTGCTGGTGAGCCACATGTTCGTTTTCTATTTCGGCATCATGGCCGACCTGACGCCACCGGTGGCACTTGCCTGCTTTGCCGCCGCCCCCATGGCGAAGACGTCGGGGCTGAAGATCTCCATCCAGGCGGTGAAGCTTGCCACGGCAGGCTTCCTCGTGCCCTTCATGGCGGTCTACACCCCTGCACTGATGCTGCAGGATGCGGGCACCCTCACCGGCTACATCGGTTATTGGGGTGAAGTCATCTACCTCTTCCTGAAGGCCTGCTTCAGCATTGCGCTGTGGGGCGTCGCGGTCGTCGGCTATCTGCGGAGCAACGCGCTGTGGTGGGAACGGCTCGGCAGCCTTATCGCCGGCGCACTTCTGGTGCTTGCCCTGCCGTTGACGGATGAAGCGGGCTGGATTCTCGGCCTGGCCATCATCGCCACTCATTGGTGGCGCACCCGTCATGTGACGGCGCGGGCCGCTCAATAGCGAGCCATGGCTGCGCTCTGCATCCTCGCGGCCGGCAAGATGACAGTGCTGGCCGCCTCGCTCTTTTCGCTCTCCTGGACCCACTCGGTGCAGAAGACCGAATGGCGCGAGGATTGGCAGGTGAGTTCTACAGGCATTTTCCTGACTGAAGCCCGCGTGAAGGGGTCGGGAGCCGGCATGGACCCTCCGGAAGGGTCAAAGTTCGTCGAGGGCTGGTGGGTCTATCAACCAAAGCTACCCAGCCAGGAAAAGCTGGTTCTCGCGTCCTCCGGCATGACCGGAGGCGGTTGGCGCCTTTGCACGCCCGATACGTGTCTCGATCTCGGGGCTGATGCAGGCGACCCGGTGGAAATATCAATTTGCAAATGAAAAAGCGCCGCGTGGGGACACGCAGCGCCTTCATGCAAGAACGTCAGCTTACTGGATGATCTGTACGATCTTCCGGGTTTCCGGCTCTACCAGAACGGTGCGGCCATCCACCACGAAGTAGCGATATTCAACCTCGAGGTTCGGTGCTTCGAGTGGCTGCAATTCGATTGTCTCAGGCAGGGCGGTTCCTACTTCAAGGGTGAGATCGGCTGGAACTTCGACTGGTGCCGGCTGATGCGTCACCACATACTCGCGAATGACGGTTTCCTGTTCAGGGGAAATGACGACCGTGGTCTGTGCAGATGCATAACCTGCAAGGGCAACAAAGGCAGTCGTCAGAATGAGGCGTTTCATTTAGCGGTATCTCCCTGTTTCTGTTGCTGACCCAACTCGGAATGAACAAAGGAGTTCCACGCTTTCTGACTTTTGCTAGTGACCTCCCGGTCGTGAACGGCGCCAAAGAATGCTATGGGAACTGCAATACCCGTTGGCAGATGGAAGGTAGCCCGATGACCGTCACGATCTATCACAACCCGAAGTGCGGCACCTCGCGCAACGTCCTTGCGATGATCCGCGAGAGCGGTGCTGAACCCGTGGTTGTGGAATATCTGAAGAACCCTCCATCGCGCGAGCGGCTGATCGAGCTCCTGAAAGCGATGAAGATGTCGCCGCGCGAGTTGCTGCGGAAGAAGGGTACGCCCTATGAGGAGCTCGGGCTCGACGATCCGAAATGGACGGATGAGCAGCTGATCGGCTTCATGGTCGAGCACCCGATCTTCATCGAGCGCCCGATTGTGGAAACGCCGCGCGGGACGCGGCTCTGCCGTCCCGCCGATCTGGTTCGCGATTTGCTGTAGAAGCGGCTAGCGCACCTGATCAAGCAGGCGTTTGCATTCGAGGAGGTCGAACAGCGTCTCCTGCAGCAGCGCGCGGTTCTCGCGAGAGAGTGAACCGCCCTCGCCGGCGCCCTGCCCCTCATCCTCACGGGACGATCCGAGACCAAAGAAGCGCCGTGCCGGCTTCTTGGCCTGTCCAACCAGATCTTCGCCGTCATCGGGCTGGACGGCGGTCGCAGCAACCTCGGCGGCCTTCATCTGGTTCATGGCCTCGACTTCGGCCACTTCGCCACGACCGAGCGCCACGACGAACTGCGGGCCGTTCTCGCGCAGGATCTTCTGCACGCCCTTGATCGTGTAGCCCTGTTCATAAAGCATGAAGCGAATGCCGCGGATCAGGTCCACGTCCTGCGGCCGGTAGTAACGGCGGCCACCGCCACGCTTCAGGGGCTTGATCTGCGAGAAACGTGTCTCCCAGAAACGAAGCACGTGCTGTGGAAGGTCCAGATCCTCCGCAACTTCACTGATCGTGCGGAATGCGTCCGGGCTCTTATCCATGTCCATGCCCTTCTCGCTCAGTTACGACTCATTCGCTTAATAGAGCAATGTTCGGCGGAAAATGACAAGTGGATTGGAGGTTTATGCTCATCTGCATGAAGCCGCCCGCCACAACACATTGTGCGTCGAGCTGACATGAAGCGTCATGGTGTGGCTTTTGACGGCAGTTCAATGCAAGCCGCCCCCCGACAACCGGCAGGCGACGAGCGGCAAGGCTCACTAGGAAGCCTTCTTCTTGCGCAGCTGGTGGGCGCGAAGGATCTGATTCTTCAACACGTTGGATGCCTTGAAGGTCATCACGCGACGCGGAGAGATCGGAACCTCTTCGCCGGTCTTCGGATTGCGGCCGATGCGTTCGTTCTTGTCGCGCACCTGGAAGGTGGCGAAGGACGACAGCTTTACGGTTTCCCCCCGCACGATGGCATCGCAGACTTCCTGCAGAACCATCTCGACGATTTGCGCGGACTCGGTGCGCGATAAACCTATCTTCCGATAGACTGCCTCGGCCAAGTCTGCGCGTGTGACGGTTTTACCCCCCATCAGACGGTTCCATTTCTTCCAAACTATTGAAATACAAAGAAGCTCAAGGCGACGTTACCCAAATTGATGTATGCAGGTCAAGCGCCCAAAAGTGAGTAAATCAGTAACCATCTACCAGCGAAGCAATACAGCACCCCAGGTGAAGCCGCCGCCCATGGCCTCGAGCATCACCAGGTCACCCTTCTTGATCTTGCCTTCGGCGACAGCCGTGGCCAGCGCCAGAGGCACGGATGCAGCAGAAGTGTTGCCGTGCTTGTGAACGGTGATCACCACCTTTTCCTCGGAAATGCCGAGCTTCTTGGCGGATGCATCGATGATGCGCTTGTTCGCCTGATGGGGAACGAACCAATCCAGCTGCTCTGCGGTGATGCCGGTCTTAGCGAAAACATCGACAATCACATCCGTGATCATGCCGACAGCATGCTTGAAGACCTCGCGGCCCTGCATCCGCAGATGGCCGACCGTGCCGGTGGTGGAAGGACCGCCATCGACGAAAAGCTTTTCCTTGTGCGCGCCGTCCGAACGCAGCGACGAGGCGAGAATGCCTCGATCGTCAACCGTGCCCTCGCCTTCCTGCGCTTCGAGTACAACAGCGCCTGCGCCGTCACCGAAGAGCACGGAGGTGGTGCGATCGCTCCAGTCGAGGATGCGCGAGAAGGTTTCCGAGCCGATCACCAGCGCGCGCTTGGCCTGACCTGCCTTTATGTGGAGGTCGGCGACGCTGATCGCATAGACGAAGCCGCTGCAGACTGCCTGGATGTCGAAGGCAAAGCCGTGATGGATGCCAAGGCGGTTCTGGATCTCGACCGAAGAAGCCGGGAAGGTGTTGTTGGGGGTCGCGGTCGCGAGAATGATAAGGTCAATGTCTTCCGGCTTCAGCCCTGCGTTCTCGATCGCCGCGCGTGCAGCTGCCTCGCCGAGCGTGACAGTGGTTTCGTCGTCACCTGCCACATGGCGCTGCTGGATACCCGTACGCTGAACAATCCACTCGTCCGACGTGTCAACAAGCTTCTCGAAATCCTTGTTGGTCATGACACGGCGCGGCAGGGCGGAACCGACGCCGACAAGAACGGACCTAATCATCAAATTCACCTATGCACCGGATACTTCGCTGACAGCCAGCGTTGCTGGCTTGCGCGCGTGATAAAGATCGAGCGTCGTGCGGGTCTTCTCGAAAACACCGCTCTTCACCAGCTCATAGCCCAGCTCGACGGCAGCAGCAAATCCTTCCGCATCCGCCCCCCCATGGCTCTTCACGACGATACCCTTCAACCCCATGAAGACACCGCCATTGGTCTTGTTCACATTCATCTTCTCGCGCAGGCGGTCGAATGCCCCCTTGGCGAGCAGGTAGCCCAGACGCGACAGGAAGGAACTGTTCATCGCCTCACGGAGATAACCCGCGATCTGGCGTGCTGTTCCCTCGGCGGTCTTGAGCGCGATGTTGCCCGAAAAACCTTCCGTCACGACGACGTCGACCGTTCCCTTGCCTATATCGTTGCCTTCAACGAAGCCCTGGTAGGACATGGTCTCAAGATTGGCCTCGCGCAGCATGCGGCCCGCTTCCTTGACCTCTTCCTGACCCTTGATCTCCTCGACGCCGACGTTGAGCAGACCAACGGTCGGCTTCTCGATATCGAAAAGCGCGTGAGCAAGGGCTGCGCCCATGATGGCAAAATCGACCAGGAGCTGGGCATCCGCACCGATGGTGGCGCCAACGTCGAGTACGACGCTCTCACCACGCAGCGTCGGCCAGATGGCTGCAATCGCGGGACGTTCGATGTCGGCCATCGTGCGCAGGCAGAATTTCGACATGGCCATCAGCGCGCCGGTGTTGCCGGCGGAAATGCAGGCATCGGCCTCGCCGGTCTTCACAGCCTCGATGGCTTTCCACATGGAGGACTTCCAGCGGCCGTGGCGCAAAGCCTGGCTCGGCTTCGCATCCATCTGGACGGCGACGTCACAGTGCACGAACGTGCTGACTTCCTTGAGCTTCGGCATCTGCTCGAGCACGGGAAGGACAGCGTCCTGCTGACCGAAAATCACAAACCTTGCATCGGGCCTGCGCGTTGCAACATGCGCCAGACCGGCAAGCGTAACCGCCGGCCCATGATCACCGCCCATTGCATCAACTGAAATGCGTATCACGCGAAATATGCCTCTATTATCCAGACCACTCATGTGGCCGCTCTAAAGCGCTGCGAAAATAGCTTTTTTATGAGGCAGCACAACAATGTTTTCGGCAGATTGGCTCAAAGATTTCCGCGCAGCTTCTTCAGTTCCTCGTAGAGAGGACCGCGGTTTTCCTGCTCTTCCTCACCCAGCGCGTCCTGAAGCGAAATGCCTTCCTTACGCGGATAGGGATCGATACCGAGTGCAAAGAACTCCTCGGCCAGTGCGCCAAGGTCGATTGAGTCGCCGCTGAAGGTCTCGGGAAGATCGTCGGCTTCCGGATCGAGCACGATCTCGGTCTCGTCGGCGCGAC
Source organism: Nitratireductor aestuarii (assembly GCF_014641695.1). Lineage (GTDB taxonomy): Bacteria > Pseudomonadota > Alphaproteobacteria > Rhizobiales > Rhizobiaceae > Chelativorans > Chelativorans aestuarii. The sequence continues at coordinate 26,649 of NZ_BMIF01000018.1, forward strand.
GTGCAAGCTTCGAATTTTCCGGCACGAAGACTGAGGAAATCTCTTCGTCGATCTCAGATGCAATCGGCTCGAGCGTAACGACACATGGCTGCGTGATCTTCGCCTGAACGCGTCCGCTGACGATCACGCCATCGCCCTTCCAGCCTTTGATGGTGAACTGCGCGACGAAGGATTCGACGGTCTGGAGATCATGCGCCTGGGCAAGCCCGGCCCGCTGATCGGCGTCCGCATCGAGGGTTACCTCAGCACCATTCTTCGGCAGGCGGTTGACCTGGAACCGGAACGAGACGGGGCTCTTGGATTCAGTGGTCATTGGTTTTTCTCCTGCTCGAAAGAGACAAAACGCAGTTTTCCTGCGGCTAGTTCCTGATCAGTAATATCATTGAGCGCACCGTTTGCGCGGAAAACGTAATCCGCAAGCGGCCCTGCTCCGTCCCAGTTTACCTGATCTGGCAGGATGTTGCGCTTAAGCGCATTGGCCAGCGCATCCCGGTCATTGGCGTCGAGCGCTTCGGTATAGGAAGCGAGCCTTCCGTAGAACATCTTGGCAAACTTCTTCATGCGCTTCGGCACGCCCATGTCGCCAATGCCGAACTCGCGTAGCGAGTGGTCGAGATCGAGGAAGAAGTGGTCCGTCAGCTCCTGGGCGATGTCCTTGAGAGCGCCTTCTTTGTCCCGCACGCGGTGCAGCACCAGAAAGAAATGCACAGAAAGCATCTCGAATCGGCCTAGTGGCGTGTCCGGAACCTCCAGATGCTCGTAGAACTGCGGTTGACGTGCACTTGCCACAATACATTCATAAAGGGTGTCGACGATAGCCTGGCGCTCTTTGCGCCCGTCGCCGAATAACCATCGAAACATGGAGATAAGAGCTCCCTTTGGTGCAGTAAAGTTGGCAAATCGAAAGCATTCTGTTGCATCGACGCGGTTGCTGGTTTACCCGTTTTGTCGACGTACGCAAGGCTTGGAGCCGTTGCGATGTTGGATGATGATAAAGGAGATGTCGTTGCAAGTGCGAAATTACAAGACCAGCCATGCTAGTCGGCTTGTTTTGGCCGTCACGCTTGCGGGAGCAGGACTGGCGCTTGCTGGCTGCAACACCGTTTCCACCCTGACGCCGGGCGAGACCATCACGCAGGGTTATGTCATCGACGAGCAGGCTCTGGAGCTGATCCCCGTCGGTTCGAGCCGCGAGCAGGTGATGCTGGCGCTGGGCACGCCTTCAACGACTGCGACGTTCGATAACGAGGTCTTCTATTACATCTCCCAGACCCGCCGCCGCGGCGCTGCCTTCATGAAGCCGAAGCTGGTCGACCAGAAGGTTCTGGCCGTCTATTTCGGTGCGGATGGCCGCGTCCGCCAGATCGCCAATTATGGCCTGCAGGACGGCAAGGTCTTCGACTTCATCTCGCGCACCACACCGACCGGTGGCCGCGAGCAGAACTTCATCGCGCAGATGATCTCCGGTGTGGCCAGCGGCCAGATGCCGATGAACCCGCTCGGCGCACAGTAAGAAGTTTTCGAGATTTCCAAACGAAAGGCCTGCGGAGCGAACTCCGCAGGCCTTTTGTCTATGGTGGGTCAACAAATCAGTGCGCGAGAACTGCGAGCAGCAGCAGCGCCATGATGTTGGTGATCTTGATCATCGGGTTCACGGCCGGACCAGCGGTATCCTTGTAGGGATCGCCCACTGTATCGCCCGTGACGGAAGCCTTGTGAGCATCCGAACCCTTGACGTGCTTCACGCCATCCTTGTCGATAAAGCCGTCCTCAAAACTCTTCTTGGCATTGTCCCAGGCGCCGCCGCCCGAGGTCATGGAGATTGCCACGAACAGACCGTTGACGATCACGCCAAGCAGCGAAGCACCAAGGGCCGCAAAGGCGGAAGCCTTCGAACCGGAGATGAGCAGCACGCCGAAATAGACGACGAGCGGCGCCAGAACCGGCAGCAGCGACGGGATAATCATCTCGCGGATGGCAGCCTTCGTCAGCATGTCGACCGCGCGGGCATAGTCGGGTCGATCCGTCCCCTTCATGATGCCGGGCTTCTCGCGGAACTGACGTCGCACTTCCTCGACCACTGCACCGCCTGCACGGCCCACGGCCGTCATGGCGATGCCGCCGAAGAGATACGGGATCAGGCCGCCGAAGATCAGGCCAGCCACCACATAGGGGTTGGAGAGATCGAACGACACCGTGCCCATGTCGGCGAAATACGGGAACTGTTCGCCGTTGGCCGCAAAATACTGCAGGTCGTAGCTATAGGCGGCAAAGAGCACCAGCGCACCCAGACCCGCCGAACCAATGGCATAGCCCTTGGTCACCGCCTTGGTCGTGTTGCCCACAGCGTCCAGAGCGTCGGTCGATTGACGGACCTCCTTCGGCAGGCCGGACATTTCGGCGATACCGCCCGCGTTGTCGGTCACCGGACCGAAGGCGTCGAGCGCAACGATCATGCCGGCAAGGCCGAGCATGGTCGTCACCGCGATAGCCGTGCCGAACAGGCCACCCAGCTGGTAAGTGAAGATGATGCCGCCGACGATCACGATGGCGGGCAGCGCCGTTGATTCCAGCGAAACCGCGAGGCCCTGGATGACGTTGGTGCCGTGGCCCGTGACGGAAGCCTGGGCAATCGAGTTCACCGGCCGCTTGTTGGTGCCGGTATAATATTCGGTGATCACCACGATCAGGCCGGTCACGATGAGCCCGAGCAGGCCGCAGATAAAGAGGTTCGTGCCGGTGATGGTAATGCCATCGACCACACCTACTTCGCCCCAGCCGATGGTAAGCGACGTCGCCGCACCGACACCCAGGATCGACAGCAGGCCGGTCACGATTAGGCCCTTGTAGAGCGCGCCCATGATCGAGCCATTCGCGCCGAGCTTGACGAAGAAGGTGCCCACGATGGAGGTAATGATGCAGGTGCCGCAGATCGCCAGCGGATAGAGGATCGCGCTGCCGAGCACTTCGCTGCCGCCGAAGAAGATGGCTGCAAGCACCATCGTCGCCACGACCGTCACCGCATAGGTTTCGAAAAGGTCGGCAGCCATGCCGGCGCAGTCGCCGACGTTATCGCCCACGTTGTCGGCGATCGTAGCAGGGTTGCGCGGATCATCCTCGGGGATGCCGGCTTCAACCTTGCCGACCAGGTCGCCGCCCACGTCGGCACCCTTGGTGAAGATGCCGCCGCCGAGACGGGCGAAGATGGAAATCAGCGAAGCGCCGAAACCGAGCGCCACGAGCGCATCAATGACACCGCGGCTCGCAGGATCGAGCCCCATCGCACCAACCAGCACCCAGTAGTAGACGGATACGCCGAGAAGTGCGAGGCCGGCCACGAGCATGCCGGTGATTGCACCGGACTTGAAAGCGATGTCGAGCCCCGCCGCGAGACTGTTGGAAGCTGCCTGTGCCGTACGGACATTCGCGCGCACGGAAATGTACATGCCGATAAATCCGGCAACACCTGAAAGAACAGCACCGATCAAAAAGCCAATAGCGGCTGTAGCTGTCAGAAACCACCACACCAGGACGAAGACAACAATGCCCACGATCGCGATGGTCGTGTACTGACGGGTAAGATATGCCTGCGCCCCCTCCCGAATGGCCGCAGCAATTTCCTGCATGCGTGCGTTGCCCTGATCCGCCGCGAGAACGGATTGTGTCGCCCAAATGGCGTACAGGACAGAAAGCAAGCCGCAGGCAATGACGACATAAAGCATGGTCATGCCAATTTCCCTCTGAATTTGGCCCGCCGAACTCCTCCCGGGCCATGAGAAAGACTGTGGATGGATAAAGACAGCCTCAGAGAGGATTTATGCGAAACCCCTTGAGCAAGGTCAAGTCTAGGTAGCGGAATGAAAATTCCGCTCCTTTTATCTTTGCTCAAGAGGTAAGAACTTGGCTTATGCTTCTGATCTTGCAGCGGTTGCGCGAACCGCGTTGAGCGCAAGAAGGCCAAGGCAGAGAACTGCGATGGGGAAAATGATCCAGTTCACCATGTCCCAGCCGAACGCATTGTAGACGCGTCCGGACATGAGCGAGCCAAATGCCACGATGGAGAAGAGCAGGAAGTCGTGCAGACCTTCTACCTTGTTCTTTTCGGAAGGACGGTAGCATTCCGAGACCATCGCCGTGGCGCCGATGAAACTGAAGTTCCAGCCGAGACCGAGCAGCACGAGCGCCAGCCAGAACTGCCAGAGTTCGATGCCCGAAAGAGCAACCCCGCCCGCTGCCATCATGAGCAGCATGCCGAAGGCGATCATCCTGTCCTTGCCGAAGCGTGCGATCAGGTGGCCCGTAACGAAGCTCGGAGCATACATGGCCACCATGTGCCAGGAGATGCCGAGTGCCGCTTCGTTCGGCGAAAATCCGCAGCCGATCATGGCAAGCGGCGCGCCCACCATGACGAAATTCATCAGCGAGAACGAGCTGATGCCGCAGACGATTGCCGTGATGAAGCGCGGCTGCTTGATGATTTGAACCAGAGGGCGGGCCGCCGGCTTGACGTCTCCAGCCTTGCTGCCCTTTGCCTCGGTGGGACGCAGGAGAGAGAGGATCGCCCCTCCGACAATGGCGAGGCCGATGATAGCGGCAAAGGAGCCGGCGAACATCACCGGCTCAAACAGGTCGCGCGTGTAGATCACAAGTTGCGGACCGATGATGGCGGCGAAAATCCCCCCCATCATGACCCAGGAGATTGCCTTGGGCTTGAAATCGGATGGCGCGCCATCGGCTGCCGCAAAGCGATACTGCTGCAGGAAAGCGCTGCCCCCGCCGATGATCATGAGGCCGAAGGCAAAAATCCAGAAATGGTTCTGGAAAAGCGCAAGCACCGCGATCAAGCCGCCGAGTGCAGTTGCTGCGGCTCCACCGATGAAGCCGATACGACGGCCAACACGGCGCATCAGCATGGCTGCCGGGATGGCCGAAAATGCGGTGCCGAGCATGAATGTGGTGATCGGCGCTGTGGCAAGAGACTTGTCAGCGCCGAGAAGATAGGCCCCGGCAAGGCCGCCCATCGAAAGAACAATGGGCTGTCCGGCCCCTACCACTGCCTGTGCTCCGCAGAGCACCAGTGCGTTATGCTTCGCGAGGCGGTAGGGGTCGGTGACCGTCAAGAAGCTTCGTCCTGCTTCTTCTGGCCGCGCTGCTTGCGAGCGATACGGTCGAGGACGGCATTCACCAGCTTCGGCTCGTCGTCTTCGCTGTAGAACGCCTTGGCGATATCAAGATATTCCGTGATGATCACGGCGACCGGAACGTCCTGCTTCTTCATGATCTCGAAGGCGCCGGCACGCAGGATGGCACGCAGCGTGGAATCGAGGCGCGAAAGCGGCCAGTCGTCCGTCAGCGATTGACGGATGATCGGGTCGATCAGCTTCTGGTTTTCCACGACGCCGGCAAGGATCGCGCGGAACCACTGCGGGTCCGCCTCGCGATACATCACCCCATCGATTTCCTGGCCAAGACGGAACGCCTCGTATTCGGCAGTGGTCTCGAGCAGGCCCGAGCCGCCGATGTCCATCTGGTACAGCGCCTGGACTGCGGAGAGCCGGGCAGCGCCACGCTTGTTGGCCGGACGGGGGTGATCCGAATTTTCAGTTGGAGCAGATGTCACCTCAAGCTCCAAAACGTTTCTTGAGTGCGATCATTGTAAGCGCAGCCTGAGCCGCCGCATAGCCCTTGCCGCCTGCCTTGCCATCTTCGGTCTTGGCGATGCGGGCGAGCGCCTGCGCTTCGTTCTCAACCGTCAGGATGCCGTTGCCGACTGCAAGGCCGAACATGGTGGTAAGGTCCATGATGCCGCGAGCGGATTCATTCGAGACCACCTCGAAGTGGTAGGTCTCGCCACGGATCACGCAGCCGAGAGCAACATAACCGTCATATTCAACGCCGCCGTTCTCGCCACCTTCAGCGGCAAACGCGATCGCAGCGGGAATCTCCAGTGCACCAGGCACCGTCACAACATCATAGCTAGCGCCTGCCGCGTCCAACGCAGCCTTTGCACCAGCAAGAAGACCATCAGCCAAATGGTCATAGAAGCGGGCTTCCACGATGAGAAGCTTGGGGGAAACTGTATCAGCCATTCGTAACTCCAGGATAGCGGCTGACTTAGGCCTAAGCCCAATTCTTATCAAGCCGTACTTTTTGGATTCCGGCAATGCGGTAGGCGCAGGGCTGTCGCGAACGCCGGTACCTCATTGTTGAGTCATATGAGTCACTTGCACCACATTCTTCAGATGGTGCAAGCGTTTGAAGCTTTAGGCAGGCGCGTTTCAGCCAGCCGCCCGGGCCTCGCGTTCGGCTTCAACCAGTCGTGCGGCATAGCGCGCCATGGTGTCCACCTCGAGGTTCACCGCATCGCCCACTTGCCGCTGCCCCCAGGTCGTGACCGTCAGCGTATGGTGGATGATCAGCACGTCGAAGCGGTTGCCCTCGACGCGGTTGACCGTCAGCGACGTTCCGTCGAGCGCAACCGAGCCCTTGGGCGCGATGAACTTCGCCAACTCTACCGGAGCTTCAAGCACAAAGCGAACGGCATCGCCCTCGTCCTTGCGCTCGCGGATGATCGCCTGACCATCGACGTGTCCGGACACGATATGCCCGCCGAGTTCGTCGCCAACCTTCAGCGCCCGCTCCAGGTTGATCTTCGTGCCTTCCTTCCAGCTTCCGGCCGTGGTGAGCCGCAGCGCTTCTTCCCAGGCCTCAACCTCGAACCAGCGCTGGTTGGAAGCAGTCTCAGGCAGCGTCACGACGGTGAGGCACACACCCGAGCATGCGATGGAAGCACCGATGTCGATCGTGGCAGGATCGTAATTGGTTCCGATCCTTAGGCGAATTCCCTGATCAAGTGGTTGAATTGATTCAACTTGGCCGATGTCGGTGACGATGCCGGTGAACATCAACGCTCCTTCACGAATTCGAAATAGTCGTCCTCGCCAAACCGCTCACGGCGGACGAGACGGAAGCCATCAGGCAGATTATCAGGCGTGACCGGGGCGGCAACAGCATCCTCGCCGAGCGTCTTCGGTGCAACGAAGAGGCAGATGCGGTCCACCAGATCCTCTTCCAGGAAGGCCGCCGCGGTATGCGCGCCGCCCTCGACCAGAACCGAAGTAAAACCTTTGGCCGCGAGATCCTCCACCAACTCCGGAAGAGCCACCTCGCCATCCGCCGTCTCGATCGCCAGGAACTGCACGCCGGCTTCCACATAGGCTGCCTTGCGGTCCAGCGGACAGTCGCTGGCGGCAGTCAGATACAGAGGCACCTTGCGCGCGGAAGAGACGAGCGTGGAGTTGAGCGGCAGCCGCAGGTGTCGGTCGAGCACGATACGGGCTGGCGAACGGCTTTCCAGCCCCGGCAGGCGACAGGTGAGAGCCGGATCGTCGTTCAGCGCCGTCCCAACGCCGATCAGGATGGCATCCGCCTCCGCCCGCATCATATGAACCTGGCGGGAAGAAATCTCGCCGCTGATCTGCACCTGACCCCTGCCCTGCCGGCCGATCATGCCATCGGAGGAAAGTGCAAGCTTTAGAATCACCTGCGCGCGTTTGTTGGCTGAGCGAATGAGGTAGCCGCTCATGAGATCGGCAGCTTCCTCGGCAAGCACGCCACTGACGACTTCGATCCCCGCCTCTCGTAGCATCGCGTAGCCACGCCCTGCCACGCGATCGTCAGGATCACCGGCAGCTCCAACAACACGGGCGATGCCAGCGCGGATCAGCGCCTCGGCGCAGGGCGGCGTGCGGCCATGGTGCGCGCAGGGCTCGAGCGTGACGTAGGCTGTAGCACCCCGCGCCTTCTCGCCCGCTTCTTCAAGCGCCTGCGTCTCGGCATGCGGACGTCCACCGATGGCGGTAACCCCGCGCCCGACGATGACTGGACCGTTACCATCGTCCCGCACAATGAGGGTGCCCACGGCTGGATTGGTGCCCGTCAGTCCAAGATGTCGGCGGGAATAGCGGATCGCGGCGGCCATGAAACGGCGGTCGCGTTCCTCCTGGGTTTCGGTCGAAACGTCCTGCAATGGCATGGCTCAGTCGACCTCCGGCTCGCCCTTCAGCTCGCCGAGCACTTCCTGGAAGTCGCGGGCCTCGCGGAAATTCCGATAGACGGATGCGAAACGCACATAGGCTACGTCGTCGAGCGATTTCAGCGCTTCCATCACCAGAAGGCCGATCTGTTCGGTCGTGACCTCGCTCTCGCCCGTGCTCTCAAGCTGGCGGACGATGCCGGAGACAGCCCGCTCGATCCGCTCGGGATCCACGTTGCGCTTGCGCAGTGCGATGTCGAAAGAACGAAGCAGCTTGTCGCGATCGAACGGGACCTTGCGGCCGGACTTCTTGGCGACGATCAGGTCGCGCAGCTGCACGCGCTCGAACGTGGTGAAGCGGCCGCCACAGACAGGGCATGACCGGCGCCGGCGGATCGCGCTGCCATCGTCAGCCGGGCGTGAGTCTTTCACCTGCGTGTCTTCAGACTGGCAATAGGGGCAGCGCATGTAATCCGGTTCCTCAAAGCATTCGCCCTATCGGCGAATATTCCTCAAGTGCATTTGAACGAAAGGGCGACCCACTGGGCCGCCCCCACGATTCCGTGATTAGAGATACGGATAGATCGGGAAGCGGTCGGTCAGTGCAACGACCTTCTGCTTCACGGCTTCCTCAACCGCCTGGTTGCCTTCGTCGGAATTGGCGACCTTGAGGCCGTCCAGAACTTCGGCGATCAGGTTGCCGATTTCGCGGAACTCCGCTTCGCCGAAGCCGCGCGTCGTGCCTGCAGGGGTACCGAGACGGACACCGGAGGTCACGAACGGCTTTTCGGGATCGAAGGGGATACCGTTCTTGTTGCAGGTGATGTTGGCGCGGCCAAGTGCGGCTTCCGCACGCTTGCCCGTGGCGTTCTTCGGACGCAGGTCGACCAGCATCAGGTGGTTGTCGGTGCCGCCCGAAACGATGTCGAGACCGGATTCCTTGAGGCTTTCAGCCAGCGCCTTCGCGTTGAGCACGACCTGACGGGCATAGTCCTTGAAGCTCGGCTGCAGAGCCTCGCCCAGGGCAACCGCCTTGGCGGCGATGACGTGCATCAGAGGTCCGCCCTGCAGACCCGGGAACACGGCTGAGTTGATCTTCTTCGCGATATCTTCGTCGTTGGTCAGGATCATGCCGCCGCGCGGACCGCGAAGCGACTTGTGGGTCGTGGTCGTAACCACATGGGCGTGCGGCAGCGGCGACGGATGCTCGCCACCGGCCACGAGACCAGCGATGTGAGCCATGTCGACCATCAGATATGCGCCCACGCTGTCAGCGATCTCGCGGAAGCGCTTCCAGTCCCAAATGCGCGAATAGGCCGTGCCGCCGGCAAGGATGAGCTTCGGCTTGTGCTCCTGGGCAAGACGCTCGATTTCTTCCATGTCGAGGAGGTGATCGTCGCGGCGAACACCGTAGGAAACCACATTGAACCACTTGCCCGACATGTTGACCGGAGAACCGTGGGTCAGGTGACCACCGGAGTTCAGGTCGAGGCCCATGAACGTGTCGCCCGGCTGCAGCAGCGCGAGGAACACGGCCTGGTTCATCTGGCTGCCGGAGTTCGGCTGCACATTGGCGAACTTGCAGTCGAACAGCTGCTTGGCGCGTTCGATCGCGAGTTCCTCAACAACGTCGACGAACTGGCATCCACCATAATAGCGCTTGCCCGGATAACCTTCAGCGTACTTGTTGGTCAGGACAGTACCCTGAGCTTCCATCACCGCGCGGGAAACGATGTTCTCAGACGCGATCAGCTCGATCTCATGCCGCTGGCGACCGAGTTCGTTGCGAATTGCGCCAAAGATATCCTTGTCGGCTTCTTCGAGCGGGCGGGAGAAAAAGGCCTCGGTAACGTTCGGGGCGGCTGAGGCTGTGGCCATAGCGCTAACTTCCTTCGACTTGTGCACTCATGAGGGCGGCGGAATGCGGGCGCATTAGCACTTTTCAATCGCTCTCACCACGCCTATCCGTTGCTTTTTGCACTCCACCTGTGAAATTTCGGGCTCATCACCCGGAAGTAGCAAGGCCGCCATGACGGCGGCCTCGATCGAAATCGCTGTGAAGAGCCCCTTGGCTGCTACAGCGTGCTCGACATCTGCAGTTCCTGCACGCCGTCCATGCCATAGATATCGTCGCGGAACTGGACCACACCATCGGTGCTGGACCAGCTGGAAATATAAGCGAAGTGGACCGGCACAGGATCAGCGACCGGAATGCGCTTGTCCATCTCGGTCTGGATCGTCGTCTCAATGGTGCGGCGGTCCCAGCCGGCCGTGTCACGCAGGATCCAGGTGACGAGGTCACGCACGTTCTGCACGCGCACGCAGCCCGACGAATGGAAGCGTTCCTGATCGCGGAAGAACTGCTGCTGCGGAGTGTCGTGCATGTAGACCGCATGCTGGTTCGGGAAGTTGATCTTCACCGATGCCATTGCATTGATCTTGCCCGGATCCTGACGGAAACGGTACTTCGCCGCCTCGTCCGTCGACCAGTCAACCGTGATCGGGTCAACTTCACGACCATCCGGTGCAATCAGACGGATGTTATTGTCCCTCAGATAGTTCGGGTTGGTACGCATGACCGGGATAATGTCTTTCTTGATGATCGACACCGGCGCGTTCCAGTATGGGTTGAGGATGATCTCGTTGATCTTGGACGAGAGGATCGGCGTCTGGCGGTCGATCTTGCCGACGACAGCGGTGTGGCTCAACGCAACGCGGCCGTTCTCCGCCGCCTGGATGTGGGCAGCCGGAATATTCACCATCACGAAGCGGTAGCCGAGGTCACGCGACGTCCACTCATGCAGACGCTGCAGGTTGGTCTGCAGCTGGCCGAGGCGGATGTGCGCCGGAACGTTCATGGCGGCGTAGGTGTACTTGCCGGTGACGCCATCTGCCGGAAGGCCGTGACGGGCCTGGAAGCGCTTGAGCGCTGCCTCGACATAAGTGTCGAACGCCGGAGACATGCCAGCTTGGGGCGAGAGGTCGCCCGAGATCATCAGGCGCTGGCGCAGGAGCTCGACGTCAGGGTCGATAACGCCCGTCTGCAGCTTCTTGGTTGCCGGAACGATCGGCCAACCGCCACTCGCGGCAATGTTCTGGTATTGGGCGATCGCCTGCTCGACGTAGGGGATCGTGGTTGGGTTGAGGATTGCCACATTGGACGAAACCCGCTCAGGCGTCGTGGCTCCCGCATCGAACTGATCGTTCCATGCGCCACGCCGCGGCGCCCGAATGATAGAGTCAATGAGGTTCTGAGCGTGAGCCGATCCTGCTGCGGCGGAAGCAACCGCCGCACCGGCTCCAGCGAGAAAAAGACGGCGACTGGATTTCATCTGTTTACCCGACCTGTTAATTCAGCGCGATTACTCGGCATAAATGGTCGGAACAACGTTAATTTTCTGAGAACAGAAAACGTGCCCCGGCCCTTTGCGTTCAAAATTGGACCATTTCCATCGGGCTTAATTATGGTGTTAACGTGGCCAAGCAAAACGATTGTGGCGGCCGCAATCCTTCGCAGCCGCCTGTTGCTCGCTGATCACATTACAAGGAACGCCGCCTACATGCGATAGGCGATGGTGTCGTTCCAGAAGCGATCGAGCCGCTGCAGGGCCTTGTTCATCTGGCCGAACTCGACCTCGTTGATGCCGCCAACCTGTTCAATCGTGCCGATGTGACGGTCATAGAGCCGTGCAACGACCTCGGCCACTTCCTTGCCCTTGGGCGTGAGGCTGACCCGTACCGCGCGACGGTCGGTTGCGGAACGCTGGTGATTGATGAAGCCGAGCTCGATCAGTTTCTTCAGGTTATAGGAGACGTTCGAGCCCTGGTAATATCCTCGTGAACGGAGCTCGCCAGCCGAGAGCTCAGCATCGCCGATGTTGAAAAGCAGAATCGCCTGGATGGCATTGATGTCGTCGCGACCCTGGCGGTCGAACTCGTCCTTCACGACATCCTGCAAACGGCGGTGCAGACGTTCGACCAGGTGAAGCGCTTCCAGATAGAGCGACCGGAGGCCTGTCTCACCTGGTCGATGAACTGCCGTGCCCTGATGGGCAACGCCTGAGTTGATCATGGTAGTGCCTTTCGTTTGACGCCTGGTGATTTCTTTTTGTTTTCACCTTGGCGTCGAACCTATCGACGGCCTCTAAAATTGTACTTAAATATCAGACTTAACAGAGGCTTACGGCGCAGTGCGCGGTTTCGTGGCTAAAAAGGCGTTAACCGAGGTTAATCGGCCTCCCGCCTCTCCTCGAGATAAATGGCGAGACGAAGGGCAACATAGCAGCCTGCTGTCAGGAGATGCGCGGCCACGATCCACGGCCGGAAACCGAACAGATCGTGGAGGAAGCTGAACATCACGATTTCAATCGCCGCACAGACGAACCAGATCACTGGCCCCCACGAGGCAAGCGTCCACAGGCCCACCGAAGCGAACGGAAAGAAGACGGCGAGCGAACCCGCCGCAGCCTGCCAGTGCGTGGGCAGCAGATCGAAACGCCATTCGGCAGAAGGATAAACACCCACAAGCCGCGTCCAGTAGAGTACACCCTGCGCAAGACAGAGCAGGGCTACGGCGCGCTGTAACAGCTCCAGACCGAAGTGGTGGTTCGATTGTCTTGCTGCAATTTGGCGTGTGATGTTTTCCGACACGGGCTTCCTTCGGCAACCGGGCGTTCGCAGCACCCTTCAGCTTCGATTTGTCTTATGGCGGGGTAAGGCCAGTCCTTGTACATGATTCACCATGTAATTGCTAAGGAAGCGCTGTAGCAGTCGTCAATCCATCACCCGCCCGGTACCGGAAGCCAAGCGGCAATCTTGTCTGCCGGCCCTTCGGCGTTATAGTGTACTGTGAAAAGGAGAGTTCCAATGAACAAGATCGTCAGTACCAAAACTACTCTCCGGACTGTGGATGAAATCACGTCCAGCCGCCGGCTCCGCCGCATGCGCAAGGCGGATTGGGCACGCCGGCTGGTTCAGGAAAATCACCTGCGCGTGGACGACCTGATCTGGCCGATCTTCCTCGTTGAAGGCGAGAACCGCGAGGAAGCCATCGAGGCGATGCCCGGCGTGAAGCGCCTCTCCGTCGACCGCGCCGTGCGCGAGGTGGAGCGTGCCGCCAAGCTTGGCATTCCGGCCGTCGCGACCTTCCCGAAGATCGAGCTTGGGAAGAAGGACGATCGTGGATCGGCGATCCTCGACGCGGACAACCTGATCAACAAGGCGACCCGCGCCATCAAGCAGGCGGTTCCCGAGATCGGCGTCATCACCGATGTCGCGCTTGATCCATTTACCACTCACGGCCATGACGGCATCCTGGTCGACGGTGTGATCCTCAACGACGAAACCGTCGAGCAGATCGCTGACGCCGCCGTGCTCCAGGCTGCCGCAGGCGCGGATGTCATTGCCCCCTCCGATATGATGGACGGCCGCATCGGCGCCATCCGCGAAGCGCTGGACGCCAACGGCTTCCAGGAAGTGGCGATCATGTCCTACGCGACCAAGTTTGCCTCGGCCTTCTATGGCCCCTATCGCGATGCGATCGGCACCAGCGGCCTGCTGAAGGGCGACAAGAAGACCTACTACATCGATCCCGCCAACACCGACGAGGCAATCCGCGAGACCGAGCAGGACCTGGCCGAAGGTGCGGACATGATCATGGTCAAGCCCGGCCTGCCCTATCTCGACATCGTCCGCCGACTGAAGGACACGTTTGCGGTTCCAACCTTCGCCTACCAGGTGTCGGGCGAATATGCGATGATCAAGGCGGCTGCCGCCAACGGCTGGATCGACGGTGAAAAAGCCATGCTTGAGAGTCTGCTCGCCTTCAAGCGCGCCGGCTGTGACGGCATTCTGACCTATTTCGCCATGGAGGTTGCCGAGCGTCTGCGTGGCTGATCGCATGGAACCGTGGGGCGGCGCGAACGCTTACACGGTTCCCCGATCAACATTGTGAGGGAAGGCAATCAAGCGAGGTTGAGTTGCGCATAACGCGTTCTTACTTACAATTGAAACTGTGCAGATGCCGCGGTGCCAGGACAACGACTGGTTTTGAGTAGAACGCCCCAAGATGACGCAACAACCAAGTCACTCCCCGCAATTCTTCCTGACGGCGCCCTCGCCCTGCCCCTATCTTGCGGGCCAGTACGAGCGGAAGGTGTTCACCCACCTGGTCGGTGACAAGGCGATGGAACTGAACGACATCCTGACCCAGGGCGGGTTCCGTCGCTCCCAGAATATCGCCTATCGCCCCGCCTGCGAGACCTGCCGGGCCTGCGTCTCCGTGCGCATCCTCGCCCAGCAGTTCCAGCCAACAAAGAACATGAAGCGCGTGCTGAAGACCAATGCCGACCTGATCGGTGAGGAACGCGGTCCCGAGCCCAGCAGCGAGCAATATTCGCTCTTCCGCGCCTATCTCGATGTCCGCCATCGCGGCGGCGGCATGTCGGACATGACCATGCTCGATTATGCGATGATGGTGGAGGACTCCCACGTCTCCACCAGGGTCATCGAGTACCGCCTTCGTGGCCCCGACTCCTTCGTGACCGGCAAGGGCGAAGGCGAATTGATCGCAGTGGCGCTGACGGACGAGATGTCTGACGGCCTGTCGATGGTCTATTCCTTCTACAATCCGGAATTGGAAAGGCGTTCGCTGGGCTCTTACCTGATCCTCGACCACATCCGGCGGGCGCAGGCCCGCGGTCTACCTCATGTTTATCTCGGGTACTGGGTAAACGGTTCGAAAAAGATGGGCTACAAGATCCGCTACCAGCCCCAGGAGCACCTCGGCCCCAATGGTTGGGTTAAGTTTACGCCGACACTCCAGGTCCGCTAACCGCTCACAGTCAGTTCCTCATCTGGTCAGATACACACTTTCTGTCGGCTGATGCGTAAGGACTACAGTTAGTTACGTCTCGCATACGCATACACGCGCACTTTCTCGGATAGCATCACTAGTGCATCAACCTGGGTACGCTAGATGATTCCTGACATCCTCCCCGAAGCACCACATCGCGTGAAAAAACGACTACTCTGGGCAACCATGGCCGGATTATTTGCGTTCGCCGGACTGACATATCCGGCGCAGGCCCAAATTCGTAAGCGCGAATTTCTGTGCACCTTCTGAAGCGCAGTGCTCTGATGCATGCAGTTCACCACCAAAAAGAGGTGGACACCAAATCATGGACGATACTCCTAAACTGCAGGTGCGGCTTGTTGGCCGCGACGGCCGCCGTCGATATGACCCTGCCTCCCGAGATCGGCTTGTCGCAAGCGTGTTTAGAGCCCGGCGTTTCGGTTTCGCGTCTAGCTCTGGAGCACGGCGTCAACGCCAATCTCGTTCGCAAGTGGGTAAAGAGAGCCAAAGAAGATAGTGCTTTACCTGCGGTATCTACGTTC
>NZ_BMIF01000019.1 GCF_014641695.1 Nitratireductor aestuarii
TTGATCGGTCCGGGTTTGTTATGGTCCTGAAGAAGCTAACGGAAGACCGGTTCAGGTGGCCCCGCCGGGAAACTGCGGTGGTGACGCTGACGACAGAGCAACTCCACTGGATCCTCGATGGCATCGATATCGATGCGATGGTCCGCCATCCCGTGCGGCAGTATCAGATTGCTGGCTGAGGATGGCAAATTGCGATTGACGCGCAGGGGCGGTTCAGATTCAAGAATCTAATGACGCGCACCGGCGAACCGAGCATTGCAGAACTGATGGCGCAATTGGCAGCCAATGCTGCCGAAATCGCCGCGCTCAAAGCCGAGAAGGAAGCGCTCTCGCAGCGGGTCGTCAAGCTGGAAGAAGAACTGGCACTGGCAAAGCTCCATCGCTTTGCACCCCGCAGTGAGAAGCATATTGACCGTCTCTTCAACGAGGCCGAAGAGGCTGCGGTCGACGGTGATAGCGAGGAAGACGACAACGTCGAGCTTCCGGATACTGGCTTGCCTGCGGCCGGGGGCGTTAGAGCTAGACGACGACGGTTGATCGACAGACAGAACTGGGGGTCGGTACCAAGAAGAAAAGCGCCAACAAAGCCTGCCCGGTCACTAGTCCGCAAAAAGTGCAGGGTTTATACGCTGGACGCCTTGGCAAACAAGCTTTGCATTGTAGGCAGGGGTGAGGTCACGTTAACCAAAAGACGCCGCAATATGTCAGGCTTAGCATCGATCAGCGCGCTGTAACCGGCAGGCGTGGCGATTTCAGGAAGGCGTTTTTCCTGAAAAACCGATACGGCTCCTGAAAACTGGTTCTGCGTGGCCGAAGTTAAGAAAACCATGCCTTGTTTCTGATTAGGCGGCGCCCAGAAGGGCGCTATTCCTGAATTTCGATTCTACCACATGAAAAATGGTTCTTATAGAAGTATTCTGTGAAAAACGAAATTGAGGGGCTTTGCTTACCTGGCGCTCTCTTTAGGCTGGGCTGCCGTGAACGGAGCCTGTAGTCTCCGCAGTCCAACTTCCATCCCTTGCGCTGATTGAATGCCGAACCGGCGGGCTGAACCTTAATTTCCTGTTTTTGGGGACCTCGCAGCCCGTCCTCCGTCAAGACCAAGTCCTTCGGGCGAGCCAGCGGTTTCCACACCTTTCCGCGCTTTGCTTGTATGTGGGAGAGCGAAAAGAGACTTCGCCCCGCGCTAGATGCGCGAGGCCGGTGCAACAGGAGCGAAGAGATCAGTCAAGCATTAGCGAAGCTGTAGCGGCGAGATGGAGATCATGCGGTCGAAGCCGGGATCGTCAACGATAACCACCCTGACATTCTCATCCTCCTGGCGGCAGTATTCGCCCATGAAAAAGCGGAAAACTCCGGCCCACTGGTCGCAACCCGCTTGTATCGGCCAGCTTGTCATCCGCCATTCTGCTTCGCCGATGGGCGAGGGCTTGCCTTCAGCATTCTCACAAGCCTCTTCAAGGCGGCGGGCGGTGGGGTAAACGCTGGCGCGGCACGTAGGTCGTCCATACAAGTTCAGTCAGCTTCGGCTCCTTTCTGCTTTCCTCATTCCATGCGGGGGCTGCGCGTGCGCCTGCGCCTGCCGGAGCGGCTGCGGCCCTCGCGTTCGGGTTTGCTGTCCTCGCGCTCGCGTTCCTGCTCGGCCATGTCGCGGTAGCGGGTGATGTCCTGGCGGAGCAGGAGCAGATCAGCCTGCTGCTCGCGCTGGCCCTGGATTCGTGTTGCAGCGCGCGGCGATCATCGAGTTGCCGGACGATGAGGCTTTCGCGTTCGGCGCGGTCCCGCAGCGTGGCCTGCCAGGCTTCGGGCTCGTTCTGCTTCCTGATCCGGCCATAGCGGCCGGTGATCCGGTACCAGATGCCGGAGAAGCCGCGCGGCAGGCGTGCGGCCCGTTCTCTTGTCTCAGCGAGCCCGCGCGCTTCTTGCGAGGAGCGCTGAAGATTCTGTGTGGAATCGAGATGGTTCTCAAGGTGCGCAAGTATTTATCCGGCGTAGGCGGCTGGACTATGATTTTGGCTCGTCCGCCATGATGCGTTCGATCTTTTCCTGATCGCATTGCTCGTCGAGGAGGAACGGCCGAACACCTCCTTGTCAGGTGCGGATATCAGCGAGGAATTCCTGCAAGGTCGTTTCCGCGATCGGTGAATGTGGTCATGCCCTCTTCATTGCCATCATTGGTATGGATCATCTCGTGCAGGCATTGCCATCCGGCGCGGCGTGAAAACGCTCGCAGCAAGCGTTAAGTGACAGACCGATATAGAATAATTCGTGCTGAAGGAACGATCTGTGTCAACAAGTCAAAATCACGGACGTTGCCGGTAAGCACGCTCGCGCCCAATTGACGAGCTTGCAAGAGGATGAGAGCATCATTCAGGAACCGGCGCTCGTGCCCCTCTCCTTTCGGTAGATTGCTGAGCCGAAACATCAGTCCAGCCAAAACACCCGCTTTGCCCCACATAACCGCGTCGGGAGCATGAAGCCGATGGTCAGGGATATCCTCTATCGTTGCTGTAATGGTCTGGAGCACAGCTTTTGTCGAAGCATGTTTTGGATCAAGCCTACCGAACAGGTGAGTCAACTCGGACAAACACACAGCCGAATGATGACACAAACGATACGTTAGCAGGACGTCAATTTCCGTTGGTGATCGCCCTTGAAGGACATCCAGGTAGACGCTTGTATCAAGAAAAAGCGGCCCTCCGATCATAGGCTCATCAATAGCCCATGGAAGATCATCGTCCGCCCGTCGCACCAGCGTTCCAACATACTTCTCAGGCTTCAACGCTCGCAGTGCGTCCGAAAGATCAAAAATCAAGATCTATATCCGCCGCGATGCTACCCTTCCGACCAACCAGACGAGTGCCAAAATCATCTTCGAGCGCCAGTCGCGACAGCGCAAGCTCCAGTAGCTCTGTGTCAGAGGTGACATGAGCGCGCTTCTTAGCTGCGTCAATCAGTTCTGAAGAAACCCGTCCTGACAAGCGAGTGTTTTTCGTTGATCCAAGAAGACCAACTGTCTTCGCCTGATCAAGGATAAGCCTATTCCGGATCAGCGCGGCTTTAGCCTCACGCTCGGCAACAGTACGTGTAGGAGCACTCATTGGCACCTCCTTTTGTTGAACAATATATAGATTGCGTTGAACGCTAGGCCAAGGCCGGAGGCGCAAAAAAGTTTGTGCCAAGGCACTATCTTTGTATCCATCCGGAGTAGCCGCAGGGATTTTGATTTTGGCTCTTCCGCCATTATGCTTTCGATCCTTTCCTGATCGCATTGCTCGTCGAGGAGGAACGGCCGAACACCTCTTTCTCAGGTGCGGAGATCAGCGAGGAATTCCTGCAAGGTTTCGTTTCCGCGGTCGGTGAAGGTGGTAATGCCCTCTTCAGTACCATGGATCATCTTGCCCTAGTCGATGTTGTCGGAGTTGCTGGCGATTTGCTGGAGGAATTCAATGTTCTCGCCGACAAACGAGGTGACAGAGTCGTTTGTGTAGACCTGCGTCGGGCGCGCTATCAGGCTGCTTTCTGCCAGACAGGCCCTGCGGAAGACCAGTTCCACGGCAACGGTTCCGGCAGCCGTGATACGGGGATGCCAGGCATGTGAGCGAGCACGTCCGCCAACCAGGCCTGCGGATCGATGTCATTCATCTTGGCGGTGACGATCAGGGAATACATAAAGGTGGCACGCTCACCTCCACGCTGGGAGCCGGCGAATAGCCAGGACTTTCTTCTAAGAGCGATCCCCCGCAGGGCTCACTCGGCCGCATTGTTGATCAGACATGGCCTGCCGTCATCGAGGAACCGGGTAAAGGCCTCCTAGCGCCCTCCTTCTCGAACATGTAATTGATCGCCCTGGCGACGTGGCGACGGGATTGTGCTGGACATCTGAGTATGTTGCGCTCTGAGCCAGTCGTGCAGTTCCTCGACGCGTGGGCGAGCATGCTCTTGCCGCGCGGCAAGACTGGCATCCGCAGACGTGATCCTGATGCCCGACCGCTGCCGCTTTACAGGGTCAGATGTATCCTCACCTGCCGCCGTTCCGGGCTTTGCAGGCCGCGTTGTCCCCGGGATTGGAATCTGGGAATTGACGGATAATTTCGGCAGTGTTTGGAGGAATGGGAAAGCCAGTGAGCACGCGGAAGTAGACAGGGAGGAGCTTGAGCCTCTCTTCCCGCGTCTGAGAAATCTTCAGCGCGAAATAGCCAACCTGATGGTAGTAGAGAGTGCGGGCGCGGACGAGGGACTCGGTCTCATCGTAGCCCGCTCGGCAGAAGAGGGAATAGAGCATATCGATGCGCTCATCATCGACGCGCCGTACCGCTTCGGCAACGTTGGGCGAGTTTCGGCCCCAGTCGCGCACCGCTGAATCGAAGTTGGGGTCAAATTCCTCGCCGAGCCAGACCAGCGCGAAGCGCAACAGTTGCTCCTGCGGACTGCCCTCTGCATTGGCAAACGCGCGGCGGAACGGTTCGGTGTTAATGTGTTCCCACTGGTCCAGCAACGCGTCGAGTAGCGCGGCGTGATCAGCAAAATGCCAGTAGAAGCTGCCGCGGGTGGCGCCAATAGCTTGCGCCAGTGCTTCGATCTTCACCGATGCAACGCCTGCGTCGACCAGGAACAACCTGGCGACGCGAATCCAGTCTTCGCGCGTCAGGTTCCTGTGCTTTTCCGAGCGGTCAGCCATGGTTCCTGCCGGCATCTCTAGCCCGCGTGGCTATAGAGCGATTTTGCGCCCTCGGGCGTCAAGAAGCCGCGCTCGATGTCTTGCTCGATCTGTGCGCTCGTGCGTAGCGCCGGATCGCCGAAGCCGCCCCCGCCCGGCTGGAGGAGTTTCAGATGTTGCCCAGGAGCAAGGGTGTAGGCACCCTGTCCGCTCATCTTCTCCCCGTCCACCCAGTGCTCACGGACAGCGCCTGCCTTGCCTTCGAAGACACCGTCAGCGGGGAACAGGGTACGGTTGGCCATTGCGTAGACACGCATTGGATAGCCGGTGTCATTACGCATGACGATGGTCTGGCCGGCGCCACCGGGATACCGGCCGGGGCCACCGGAATCTGGCCTCAGCGACTTCTCCAGCACGGTGAGGCCCGTAAGGGGTTCGAACACTTCGATCGGCGTGCGGCCCATGTTGGACGAGCCGGGAAGGGTAGGGTGTCCATCGAGACCCTCCGCACCGCCAAAGCCACCCGCACAAAAATAGGTCGCGGCCATCGGTGAGCCGTCGCGGCGGAATCCCTGCAGCGTCACGATGTCCAGGAGCCCGCTGCTGGCCGCCACGCGGTCCGGCACGATTTCAGCCAAAGTATCGGTGATCAACGGGAAGATGAAGTGCCCGATGGCGTGGCGTCCGGCGGACGGCGAGGGCGGGATCGCGTTGAGGATTGATCCGAGCGGGGCTTTCACCTCAATAGCCCGCATGGCACCTTCATTGTTCGGGATGTTCGGTGATGTCAGGCACTTGATTGCGTAGAGCACCATCGCCCGGGTATAGGGAAAGGGCACGTTGATCCCGGCCCCCACGCAAGGGCCGGTGCCTTCGAAGTCGACCTCTATCGTGTCGCCTGTCTTGTTGATGGCGCAGACCAGCTTGCGCACTTCGCCAAGCGCCTCAACCTGAACCTCGTTGCGGAAAACACCGTCTGGCATGGCGCGCAGGGCCGAACGCACCGCGTCGTCGGTGCTGGTAAGGATAGCATCGGCCAGTTCGGTCAAGCTGTCGAGCTGGTACTCGCGCATGAATTCGAGCACGTGGCGTGCCACCACTTCGGTGCAGCTGACGCTTGCAAAGATGTCGCCAGTTACTTGCTCGGGCACTCGAACATTGAGCTCGATGAGCTCGATGACATCGTGATCCAGCATTCCGGCCTTGTACAGCTTACAGATCGGTAGCCGCAGGCCTTCGTGATAGATCTCGGTCGCGCTGACCGAAAATCCCATGCCGCCGATGTCAGGAAGGTGGGTGATGCCCATGGAAAAGCCGACAAGCAGTTCATTGTCGAAGATCGGGCGCATGACGGCAAGGTCAAACATGTGTCCGGTACCGTACATCGGATCGTTCGAGATCACGACGTCGCCGGGAACGAGTGTGTCTGCGGGGTACTTGCGCAGCATGTGTGACAAGGTCGTCGGCGCGGTGCCAATGAAGACCGGGATGCACTTGGCGCTTTGGGCGATCATTCGACCGGCGGCGTCGAAGATCAATACCGTAAGGTCATATCCCTCGCGCACAAGCGTCGAAAAGGAGGTGCGAACGAGAGCGGCAGCGCCTTCATCTGTGATCGAGATGAGCCGGTTCCACATGATCGACAGGTCAACTGCATCAATGGTGCGTTGCGTGTTCATCGCTGTCATCTCCTTTAGACACCAATCTCTGCGACGAGGTTGCCGTAAGTGTCGACAGTGCCGCGGTCGCCAAAATCCAGCAGGCAGGTGGATTCACGCTCCTCGACGAGACATGGGCCGTCGACGGTTTCTCCGGGTCTCAGCAGGTATCGGTCGTAAACCGGACAATCCACTATCCTGCCCGCGAGCGGGAAATAGGCCTTACGTGTTCCTTTGAGCGCCGACTCCGGCGTTGCATCAGCCCTGCCGCCGAGCGTCATGAAGCCCGGTTTTGGCGCTCGTGCTTCGGCCTTCAAACCGGTGATCTCGAGCGGCTGCTCAAGCGTTGTGTGGAAGACCTCGCGGTAGGCCTCCTCGAAGAGCGCGGGCAGCACCTTGAGCTGCTCTTCGAGGGAAAGGTGCATCGGCAGCCGGACCTCGATGTCGTAGCCCTGGCCGCGATAGCGCATGTCGAGGCGGCAATCGAGTTCAATGGCCTCGGCTGCGATACCAGCCGTGAGAAGGTGCTTGCGGACTTCATCTGCAGCATCGGCGAGAAGGTCGCCCAGCTTCGACGGTTCCAGTGTCTCGAGCGGTTGTGAGTGCGAGCGGACAACCTCGAATGATGCTGCGCCAAGCAACATGCCGAAGGCCGACATCACGCCTGCGCCTGCCGGGTAAATGACGCGCGGCACCTTGAGCTTGCGTGCGATGCGAGCGGCGTGGATCGGACCACCGCCGCCGGTAGCGACCATGGTTGAGCGACGATAATCGAAGCCGCGCTCGGTGGCGTGCATGCGGAATGCACGGCTGATGTCCTCGTTGGCGATATCATGGATGCCCCATGCGGCGCGCAACAGTTCCATGCCCAGCTTCTGGCCGATGACCCCCTCGATAGCCTCGCTTGCAAGCGTCGGCTCAAGCTTCATTTTGCCGCCAAGGAAGAAACCGGCATCCAGATAGCCGAGCGTCAAATTCGCATCGGTCAGGGTCGCGTATTCACCACCAAGGCCATAGCAGGCTGGGCCGGGTGAAGAGCTCGCGCTGCGCGGACCGACCCGAATGAGGCCAAGTTCGTCAACGCCAGCGATGCTGCCGCCACCTGAGCCGATCTCAGCCATGTCAATGACCGGGATCTGAAGCTGGAGGCCGCTGCCGGTCTTGTGCTTATAGGCATGTGCAGCTTCGAACGTGTACTTCTTGAACGGTTCGCCGTTACGGACGAGGGCCCCCTTTGCGGTCGTCCCTCCAAGGTCGAACGCGATCAATCCGTCGATCTTGAGTTCCTCGGCAATGCGGGCGGCCATGATCACCCCGGCTGCAGGGCCGGATTCCAACAGCCGCACGGGATAACGGCGCGCCATCGACGGTGACATAAGCCCCCCTCCAGAGGCGATGATCGACAGATTGCCGGTGAAGCCGATTGCAGCCAGGCCATCTTCGAGCTTGCGCAGATAAGCGTCGACCATGGGTTGGGAATAGGCGTTGGCGCACGTCGTTGTCCAACGCTCGTATTCGCGGGCGTAGGGAAATACGTCGGCCGATGTCGATACGAACAGGTTGGGGTATAATTCGCGCGCGATTTCCGCAGCACGGCTTTCGTGCTGGGGATTGGCATAGGAATGCAGAAAGCAGATCGCCAGCGCCTCTATTTTCTCGTCCTCAACCAGCCGGACGATGGAGGTGCGCAGGTCATCTTCGTCCAGCTCAACGAGCACATTACCTTCGTGATCCAGCCGTTCGATCACTTCGGCTCTGCAGCGGCGCTCGACCAGAGGCGGGGCGAACTGGATGCGCAAATCATAGAGATCGTAACGCTGCTCCTGGCCAATGTCGAAGGTGTCCCGGAATCCCTTCGTGACAAGCATGCCTGTTCGCGCACCCCGACGCTCGATGAGAGCATTGGTAATGAGGGTCGTGCCATGGACGATCTCAGCCAGATCTGGGATGGCGATCGTATTTTCCGAGCAAATCGCCCGGACCCCTTCGATGACGGCTCGAGAGGGTTCGTCGGGCGTCGTCAGGCGCTTGTGGACCGCGGTCCAGCCGCGATTGGCGTCTGCCATCGCAAAGTCCGTGAATGTTCCGCCAATGTCGACGCCAAGCCGCATTCCATACATCTGTGTTTGTTCCTCGCGTTGAGAGAGATAGAACACATCGCGAAAAGTGCGTCAACGCGCCGAAAAAATTCCGAATACTGCGCAGGCTCTGTGAAATCTATTGACTCGTTGGAAACCTATCCATACGCATTTGTATGTCGAGCAGTCGAAACAATCTCGGCTGCGGGAGATCTTCACTGGGAGCCTGGGAGCGTTTTCGTGTCCTTGAAAAATTTTGTACTGAGCGCTGCGCTCATTGGCGGCATGGCTGCTGCAACATCCGCCTCCATTGCTCAGGAATATACCTGGGATATGCCAGACGTTTTCAGCCGCACATCGTCAGACGGTGTCGCTGACGTAACGTTTGCCGAGCTTGTTGCCGAAAAATCAGGCGGCCGCATCAAGATCGTCCACCACTTTGACGGCTCCCTGGGCTACAAGGGCGTGGATCACCTTGAGGCAGTGCAGGACGGCGGCGTACCGCTCGCGCGTCATGCGCTATCTTACTATGGCGGTTACGACCCCATCTTCCTGCTCTCTTCTCTTCCGTTCCTCATGCAAAACGAGGCCGATCTAAACGCTCTCTACGAGGTTTATGAGCCGCACCTTGCGATAACCCTTGAGGGTTACAACCAGGTTCTGGTTTCCGCTGGAATCTTCCCGCCGAGCGGCATCTGGAGCCGCAAGCCTGTTGAGGATCTCGCAGCTCTGCAGGGACTGAAGATCCGCGCATTTGATCTCAGCAGCCTGGAGACCTTCTCCGGCGCTGGCGCTGCCGCGATCAACATGAACTGGGGCGACGTGATGCCCGCGCTCAGCAGCGGCGCAATCGATGCCGTTGTGACATCGGCCGACCTTGGCATCAACAGTGGTCTCAATGACTATCTGCCGAGCTTCACCGAGATCAACTGGGCCATTCCGATCTCGGTCGTCACCATCAACAAGGATGTCTGGGATGGTTTGCCTGAGGATCTGCAGCAGGCAATCAAGGAAGCGGGTGCGGAAACCACCAAGCGGACCTTCGCACGCCTGAGTGTCCAGGTCGGCGAGAACTACGATGCAATGCGCGCCAAGGGCGTTGCCGTCATCGACAAGCCGAACCCGGACCTGCGCGAAAAGCTCGTCGAGTCCGCCAAGCCATTCATTGAGGAATGGCGCAAGACTGCCGGCGAGAACGCCGTCATTCTGGACGAGTACAACGCAAAGCGCTGATCTGGCTGGGCGGGAGCAGGTTTGAATGTTGCGTTTGGTTGAACGACTATCGGGACTGCTCTCGCTCCTGGCCGCACAGGTCGCCGTCGTGATCCTGGTGTCGGTCACGGCACTGATCTTGACGGAGATTGTACTCCGGTCCTTCTTTGCGACTTCTACGAATATCGTTGAGGAATATGTCGCCTACGGCCTGGGAACGATGGTTTTCCTGGGCCTTGGGCAGGCAATGCGGTCCGGCTCGCTCGTGCGCGTCGATATTGTGCTTGGAAAGCTTGGGCCCGCCTCCAGACGCTGCGTCGAGATCACAGCATGCGTCGCAGCGCTGATCGTCATGTCATTTGTGCTCTACTACCTGTCGATCCGCATCGGGCGCGACTTCTCGCGCGGCACGATCAGCATGACCAAGGCCGCGACCAAGATGTGGATACCCAACGCCATTGTCGCGACCGGAATGGCGATCTTCATGCTTCAGGTTCTCGTCTACGGCATTGGCCTCTGCTTCGGGCGGCGGCTGATCCGTGACGAAGGCGCAATCGATTAAGCTGTTCGGTCAACACGATACGCAGGAGGCGTGATGGATCCGATTACAATGTCGCTGGTACTCCTCGCCGTGGTGCTGGTGGCGCTCGGCTCCGGCGCATGGATATTCATCGGCCTGTTCCTGGCCGCATTCTTCTCGTTCTCCGTGTTGCTCGGCTTCCCGATGGCGCGCATCGGCTCGATTACGACACCGATCGTCACGCAGAGCGTCTTCAGCTTTGAACTGGCCGCGGTTCCGCTCTTCATCTGGATGGGCGAGATCATCAGCGGCACCAACCTGTCCGCCAAGATTTTCAGCGGCATCGCACCGTGGGTGTCGCGTGTCCCTGGCGGGCTGCTCCATGCGAACGTCGGCGGATCTGTGCTCTTCTCTGCGTTGTCAGGCTCGTCGGTAGCCACGACCGCCACAATCGGCAAGGTCACAACGCGCGAACTGACGAGCCGCGGCTACAATCCGAGCCTCGTCTACGGCTCAATTGCCGTTGCCGGGACCATCGGCATCATGATCCCGCCGTCGATCACGCTGATCGTCTACGGGCTCGTCGCCCAGGTGTCCGTTGCCAAGCTTTTTGCCGCTGGCGTCCTGCCGGGGGTCATGCTGGGAGCGCTTTACTCCGGATACATCCTTCTGCGTTGTGTGATGCGCCCTGAATTTTCGCCGCCGCAGGCAGATCACTTCACCTGGGGTGATCGCTTCCGTGGACTGATCAATCTGGTGCCGGTAACCTTGCTGGTCCTGTTCCTGATGGGCAGCATCTACGGTGGCTTTGCTACGCCATCGGAATCAGCAGCCGTGGGTGTCCTCGGCGCGACAATTATCGCCGCGTTCAGCGGCGGGCTGACGCTCAAGGATCTCTACCGTACGGCGATGAATGCCATAATGACCACGGCAATGATCGGCAGTGCGCTGGCTGCGGCTGCGTTGCTGACGACAGCGGTCGGCTACATGCATTTGCCGCAGCTTCTGGCGGAGGGTGTCGCCGCACTGAACCTGTCTCCGGTGAAGCTGCTGATCCTGCTGACGATCATCTACATTCTGCTCGGCACCGTTCTCGACGGGATTCCGCTCGTGCTGATGACCGTGCCAGTGATCCTGCCTTTGATGGCTGGTGCAGGTTTCGACCCTATCTGGATTGGCATCTACATCGTTCTGATGGTCGAGGTTGCAATCGTTTCGCCGCCGATCGGGTTCAACCTGTTCGTCCTTCGCTCGATAACGGGTGTCTCCATCGGCAAGATCAGCATGGCAGCGTTGCCGTTCGTAGCAATGATGCTGCTGGGTCTTGCATTGCTCACGGCATTTCCGGGCATCGCCCTGTGGCTGCCGAGCATGATGTAGCGTCACTAATTCCTGTTTGTGTCAGCGGTAGCGACGAGATCAGGTCTCGCTCGCCGTCGCGCAGTTCATGCGGTCAAGATGATGAAGAAATACTCCGCGTTGACCCTCTTTAAGGAGGGATTGAACAACCAGAAGGGCTGGGTGCCGGCGTGGCGCACTGCCAGACCAAAGTCGCGCTATGACGTGGTCGTCATCGGCGGTGGCGGGCATGGACTGGCCACGGCCTACTATCTGGCGAAGAACCACGGCATCACCAATGTGGCGCTGATCGAGAAGGGCTGGATTGGCGGCGGCAATACCGGCCGCAACACGTCGATCGTTCGCTCCAATTACTTCTATCCAGAAAGTGCGCAGCTCTATGATCTTGCGCTGCGTCTGTACGAGGGGCTTTCAAAGGACCTCAACTACAACATCATGCTATCGCAGCGCGGCATGCTCCATCTCGCCCACAGCCCGGCCGAGATGGAGATCGCGGCGCGCACTGTCAATGCGATGCAGATCAACGGCATCGACGCGGAGCTCTGCGATGTGGAAAAGGTCAGGAGCCTGGTCCCGGATTACAATTTCAGTCCGAATGCCCGCTACCCGGTTTATGGCGGTGTCCTTCAGCCGCGCGGCGGCAACGCGCGGCATGATGCCGTTGCGTGGGGATATGCCCGTGCTGCCGACAATCTCGGCGTCGACATCATCCAGAACTGCGAGGTTCAGGGTTTCATCATCGAAAACGGCGTCTGCCACGGCGTGAAGACGTCATTGGGTGACATACGCGCTGACCGTACGGGCATGGCCGTCGCTGGCCACTCTTCGGTTCTAGGCGCGATGGCAGGCTTCCGGCTTCCGATCAATTCCTATGCCCTGCAGGCATGCGTTTCCGAGCCGGTCAAGCCTTCGCTGGATTGCGTCATCCTCTCGCCGGCGACGGGTACTTACGTCAGCCAGTCCGACAAGGGCGAAATGATCATCGGTGGCGGGCTTGATCGCATCTCGTCCTATGGTCAGCGCGGCAACCTGCCGATGCTCGAGACGGTGATTGCCGGTCTCATGGAAATGTTCCCGTCTTACCGCCAGCTGAAGCTGATGCGCCAGTGGGCCGGCATCGTGGACGTCGTGCCCGATTCTTCGCCGATCATTGGCGAGAGCCCCCTGCCGGGCCTCTTCCTGAACTGCGGTTGGGGTACGGGCGGCTTCAAGGCTATTCCTGCCGGCGGCACGTTGCTCGCGCATCTGCTCGCCACCGGCAAGCATCACGACATCAGCCGTCCATTTGATCTCGACCGCTTCACACGCGGCCGCATGATCGATGAAGGCGGCGCGTCGGGCATTGCGCACTAAGGGGATCTAGCATGCAAATCTTCACCTGTCCCTTCTGCGGGCCACGCAGCGAAACAGAATTCCACTTTGTCGGAGACTTTCCAAAGCCGCGGCCCGATGGCATGGCCAAGGTTTCAGCAGAGATGTGGTCCGACTACCTGCACAACCAGAACAACCCGAAGGGCGCTGCGAGCGAGCTCTGGATGCACATGGCGTGCCACGAGATCTTCCGCATGGACCGTCACACCGTCACCCACGAAGTAACCGGCTCATACGCACTTTCCAGCGAGGCGCAGTCATGACCGCGTACCGAGTGGCAACCGGCGGTCTGGTTGACCGCAGCAAGACAATTCGCTTCACGTTCGACGGCAAGACCGTCGAGGCCGTGGAGGGTGACACAATCGCGTCGGCGTTGCTTGCCAGCGGTGTTTCGATTGTTGCGCGCAGCTTCAAGTATCATCGCCCGCGCGGTGTTTGGGGCGCAGGCGTCGAGGAGCCGAACGCGATTGTCGACGTTTCGGGTCCGGTTAGCCTGACCAATGCGCGTGCGACGACGGTTCTGGCGCGCAATGGTATGATCGTGTGCAGCGTCAACGCTGCTCCTACGGCTGTCTCGGATCGTAACGCCTTCATTGACCGTTTCGCGCGGTTCATCCCGGCAGCCTTCTACTACAAGACGTTCATGTTCCCCACCTGGAGCCTGTTCGAGCCGAGCATCCGCAAGATGGCTGGACTTGGTACGATCGTACCGGAAGGTGCGGCCGTTCCTGCAGCCGACCAGGTCAACGTGGGCTGCGACGTGCTGGTTGTCGGCGCAGGCCCTGCGGGGCTCCTCGCAGCCCTTCGTGCAGCCGAGACTGGTTGCAAGGTTATCCTCTGCGACGACGGATTTGCCGTTGGGGGCAGCCTTTTACACCGCTCGTGCAGCATTGACGGGATGGATGGCCGCAGCTGGGCAGACGAGACAGTGGCGCGGCTACACGCCTTGGGCGCATCAGTTCTTACACGAACCACTGCCTTCGGCATCTATGATCACGGGCTGGTGGCACTCAGCCAGCTCGATGCCGTCAACGGCCGTGACCGGCTGTGGCGCGTGCGGCCGGGCAAGGTAATCCTCGCGACGGGCGCGATCGAGCGTTCGCTGCCGTTCGCGAACAATGACAGACCGGGGGTAATGCTGGCCGAGGCTGGTCTGGCCTATCTCAAGCGCTATGGGGTTGCGCCGGGCCGGAAGGTTGTTGTTGCGACGAACAATAGCGTCGGCAAGGCGACCGCTGACGAACTTTCCGCCCTTGGCATTTCCGTCACTCTTGTCGATAGCCGTAACGGCAGCGAGATCGCCACCGTCAATGGCGCCAAGCACGTCGAGAGCGTGACCCTCAGCGACGGCTCGACAATCACCTGCGACGCAGTGCTGGTTTCCGGCGGGTTCACGCCCACGTTGCACCTTTATTGCCAGGCAAAGGGCAAGCTGACGTGGGATGAGACGTTGCAGACCTTCGTTGCCGGAGCGCCTGTTCCCGGGATTTCCGTTGCAGGTGCCGCGGCAGCCTGTTTCGACATCGCCTTGGTTGTGGACAGCGTCCGCCTTGCGCTGTCACAATGCGAAATAGATGCGGGCAACACGCCTGCTAGCGCCCTGTCGTTGCCCGCTTTCGACATCTCTCCTGCATGGCCAAAGGCGGGCCAGTCCGGCCGGGTGTGGATCGACCTCCAGAACGACGTCACGGCCAAGGACATCGAGCTCGCGGCTCGCGAGAACTTCGTTTCCGTCGAACACCTGAAACGCTACACGACGCTTGGAATGGCGACAGACCAGGGCAAGACGTCGAACCTCGCCGGTATCGCTCTCATGGCGAGCCTGACGGATCGGTCAATTCCGGAAGTCGGTACGACGACATATCGTCCGCCCTTCACGCCGGTACCGTTCACCTCGCTGAGTGGCGCCCGCCAGGAGACAATGCTCAACCCGCCGCGCCGCCTTGCGCTTGAAGAGGTGCATCGCGCCATGGGTGCGCGGCTGATGGAGTATGGCGGCTGGATCAGGCCTTCCCACTATGGCGAAGGGCCAATGGAAGAGGCGGCGCAGCGTGAGGCGCTGGCCGCGCGCGAGAGTGTCGCCATCTTCGACGGTTCTCCACTGGGCAAGATCGAGGTCGTGGGGCCGCAGGCCGCCGAACTTCTCGACTTCGTCTTCTACAACAGCATGTCCTCGCTGAAACCAGGTCGATGCCGTTACGGTCTGATCTTGTCGGAAAGCGGCCTTGTCTATGATGATGGCGTGGTCATCCGTGTTGATGAGAACCGCTTCATCGTCTCGTGCTCGTCAAGCCACGTTGCCGGCGTTCACACGATGCTGGAATCCTGGCGTCAGGACCGCTTCTCCACCGACAAGGTCTTCATCCACAACGCCACAACCGCCTACGCGACCGTGACGCTGAGCGGCCCGAAGTCGAAGGCGGTGCTGGAGGCGGCTGGCCTCGTCATCGATGATGCGACGCTGGCCCATATGACGACGAGCGAGGTCTCGCTCGGTGATCTCGCCGTCCGCGTGACCCGCGTGAGCTTCACCGGCGACCGATCCTACGAGGTGTCGGTGCGAGCCGATCAGGCGGAGCGGTTATGGCAGCTTCTCAGCGAAAGCGGCAAGCCATTCGGTATTGCGCCAATTGGCATGGAAGCGCTGCTGATCCTTCGTGCCGAAAAGGGCTATATCGTCATCGGAAAGGACACCGACGGAACGACGCTGCCGATGGACCTTGGCATGAACGGCCCTCTCAAATCGAAGCGGGTCGAGTTCAGCGGCAACCGTTCGCTCTTGACCGCCGAGGCGACGCGTCCCGACCGTCCCAACTTCATCGGACTTGAGGTGATGGACGACGGCGGTCCGTTTGCGCCCGGAGCGCACGGGATCGAAATGACAGAGGGGCGTCTGCGCAGCCTCGGTTACATCACCTCGAGCTACCATAGCCCGACCCTGAATAAGCCGATTGCTCTCGCGCTGATCGAACGCGGGTATTCGCGGATCGGCGACATCATCGAAGTGCAACATCTCGGCGCACGGCGCAGAGCACGCATCTGCGCGCCTTGCGTCTTCGATCCGGAAGGAGACCGCCTCAATGGCTGATATCGCCACCATCTGGCAGGATCTCGATGATGCGGTTCCTGCGCAGCTCGATACGGGGAAGGGTGTCATTCGCCCAGTTTCCGACACGCCTTTTCAATACCTCGTCAGTGGCAACCTGGCGAAGGCCGCCGCCCATGCTGGCGTCGATGCCGAAGGTCTGGGAGCACTGGCGCGCACGGACGCGGACACCTATTCGGTGCGCCTTGCGCGCGACCGGATGCTCATCGTCGCAAAGTCTGAAGTGTTTGAGCGCTCAGGCTATGACGAGGCCGGATATGCCGTCACGCCTGTTCACGGCGGCATGTCGATCATCGATGCCGATCCTGCGCTCGCGGATGCCATCATCCAGCGTGCGACGTCGCTTGAGCTGACGGGAAGCGGCCGCAGTGCAATGGTAGAATTCGCAGGCGTGCGCGGCATTGTCTATTTCCACGGCGACCGCCTGCGCGTGCACGTCGACCAGAGCCATGCGCGATATATCTGGACCTGGCTCAGAGAGGCTCTCGGCATGATCTAGGGCATTCCGGTGCTTGCTGGGGCAATGCAGAAGCAGCACAGAAAGGCGCACGTTCCGCCCAGCGCTGGGTTCGCCTCGTACGAGACCCCACAGTGACTGTTGCACGAGTTATTCATATCTCTTATGAGGCAACCTTTACAGTAAACATGTGCAACGGGGGGAACCAAGAAATGCTGACCTCACGATATGCCGTCGCCGGGCGCGGGGTAGTGTCAGAGGCCTTCGATGGCGACATCGTCGTCCTCGACCTCGATAGCGGTCGCTATTTCAGTTTCACCGATTCCGGCTGTGCCCTGTGGGAAGGTCTGGTGGAAGGGGTTGCGCCAGAAGCACTTCTCCACGACGGTGCCCCGTACACCACTGATGACATTGAAGGTTTTGTAGAGAAGCTGGTCGAATACAAGCTGCTTGTTGCCGTTGCCGAACCTGCGAATACCCTCGCTCCCGCCGCCACGGTCGAGAAGCTTGCGCAAGCCAGGGAGAAGCCCGAGGTCACGGTCTTCGATGATCTGGCGGATCTTTTCCTTGCTGATCCGATCCACGATGTCGATGAGCAGGCCGGGTGGCCGGTAGTCAACAAAGCCTGACGCCCATGGAGCCTGTGCTGCGTGAGCGAGTTGAGGCCGTGTCAATCGATACGGTGGTAGACTACGTCCGGCGCGTCATCAGCGAGGCACGTGATGTCCGCTGCTCTACCGGCGTACGCAATCCAGTTTCGCTGCCGGGACTGGCGGTTGACACGCTTTCCTTTGATCCCGCCATAACTGAAGCGATTGGTCGTAACTTTGTACAGGCCCCGTCTCCTGACCCTGCACCTTCACGAATGCAGGCCTTCATTGTCCATCCTGGCATAGAGGGTGTGTCCTCACCGCTGTCCTGGGATGTGAGCAAGCCCTGTCATCCGCAACGTATTGCAGATGTGTTGCGGGAAGCGGGCCTCGATGCATCCTATTTCAGCGATCTTGACCACTGGCATCTATACGACCGCACTACCGCAACTGCCGTGCAGCTTATGCGTGACGTTGGCCACTATCCGCCCTGGGAAACCGGCGCGCCGCTTCGTCCTTTCCTGCACTGGCACTATGCCCAGACGGGTCGGCGACTTACCCATTGTGGAACGCTCGGGATTGGCGGGAAAGGGATCATCCTTGCCGGAGCAGGTGGCAGCGGAAAATCCGGAACAGTCATTGCCGGCCTTCTTCATGGGCTGCAAAGTGTCGGCGATGATTATGTCCTGCTTGAAGCGGGCAGCAACGTTTCTGCGTATCCACTTTTTGCTACCCTCAAGCAGGATCCAGCGGGATTTGAGCGTCTCAGGCTGAATGAGCGCCTGGGCAATGACCTGCCGCTCAACTGGCAGGGCAAGCACCAGTTTACGATAAGAGACGTTTCGACGGATCCTGTGCCATCGCGTCTTTCCATTGGTGCCCTGTTGCTGCCGCACATCGGCGGATCAGGGCGCACCGAAATTACGCCAGTGGGAAGGGCGGAGGCTATGATTGCACTGGCTGCATCCTCGATCTACCAGATGCCCGGCGAGCGCGAGAGCGGCTTCCGCTTCTTTGGTGAAATTACGCGAAGGCTACCCTGCTTCCGCGTTACGCTTGGTCCCGACCCGGCTGAAGTTGCTGGCAGGCTTGGCGAATTCATCCAGGCAGGCGCGGCATGAAGATCAGCGTCATCATGCCGGCCTATAATCGCGCGGCATATATTGAAACCGCGATACGCTCGCTGCTCGCCCAGCGGAGCGATGCCGATCTGGACATCATTGTCGTGGACGACGGATCGACAGATTCGACGGCGGATATCGTTGCCCGCCTTGCCGCAGAAGATCCTGCTGTGCGGCTTGTCCGGCAGCAGAGATCCGGCGTTGCGAAGGCAAGGAATACCGGGCTCGACAATATCCACGATAGTGCTGAACTCGTCTCTTTCCTCGACTCGGACGATTGCTGCACGGCGGGACGATTCAGACGGGAGCTCCCCCTGTTTCGCGCTGATGCTGAGCTGGCAATGACCTATGGTCAGATGACGCTCACGCTGGATATCGATGCATCCTCCTTTGCGCCTCCGGCTGGTGCTGCGACCTGCACGTTGCGAGGGATCGGATTGACCACCGCAATTTTCCGGCGCGCTGCCGTGGAGCGTGTCGGCCGCTTCAACGAGGATCTGAGGCAATCCGAGGACTTCGACTATCTGCTGCGCTTCTTCGAACTTCCGCTCAAATACCGCCTGCTTGATGATGTTTCGATCTACTATCGCCGTCACGATGGCAACATGACCAAGGACCGGGAGGAGTCCCGCAAGTTCTTCATGAGGTCACTCATCCTTTCCGCGCGTCGTCGGCGCGAAGACGGAACGCGTCGGGAGATCCCAAAATTCTTCGACATAAACAACCTCTTCGAGGCGCAGAATGAATTGCTGCGATAGTACGATGGACTATTCAGTCGTCATTCCCGCATTCAATGCTGCTCGAACGATCGGCGAAGCAATCGATTCCATTCTCAGGCAGAACGTGCCTGCCCGAGAGATCATCGTGGTGGACGACGGCTCCAGCGATGACACGGGAGATATTGCTCTGGCTCGCGATCCCGGGGTCACGGTTGTGCGGCAAGACAATCTCGGACCGGGAGCCGCGATGACAAGGGGAATTGCACATGTCTCCTTTCCCATCTTCGCCTCTCTTGACTCAGATGACGTCTGGTTGCCGGAGAAAATGTCAGCGCAGCTTGCCCATCTGGTAGCCAATCCCGATTGCGGATTCGTCTTCAGCCATATGCGGACTTTTCGCGACGATGGCGGGCAGGAAGGGGCCGGCGTTATCAGCCCTGGCTGGTCGCGTATAACGATGAGCGGGCGGACTGATCTGGCCCGCCAGGTTGGCGACATCGTTGACCCGCCTGGCGGTCGTGGCGAGATGATCGACTGGCTGGCGCGGGCACGCCACCTCGGCATCCGGATGGATATGCTCGACACCGTCTATGCTTTGCGCCGGATACGGCCAGACAGCCTGTCCTATGGCCGATCAGCGGAACGGGACAAGGGTTACGCCCGCGTTGCATGGCTGGCCATGCAACGGCGAAAGGCGCAGGCGAAATGATGGCGCCGCGTCAGGTTAGCCGCCGATTTCCCGATTATGGCTGGGCGTGGCCAAGCGGCGATCACGATGTGCTGCTGAAGGCGGTGTTGGTTGATGACGAAGAAAAGGCTCTTAGTTTTGGCCTTTCATGGCTCGCCACACACAATATCGATGATGCTGCTTTTCGAGAGCAGCGCCTGTTGTCCGCCCTCTCAGAGCGCTTTGGCAAGAAACTTTCATCCAGCCCGGCGCATCCCCGGTTGATTGGGCTGCAGCGCATGCTTTGGAGCCGGTCCCGCCTTGCGCTGAGAGACACGGCGGAAGCCCTGGAGATGCTCCATACGGCCAAAATCCCGTTCATGCTTCTGAAGGGCGCAAGCCGCGTCGCGCTCGAACCTGGCGCCCAGCGCGGACGTGTGTCCCACGATATCGACATCCTGGTTCAGCAGTCGCACATGCGCCCGGCCTTTTCCCTATTGCTCGATGCCGGGTGGGAGGCAACGAATGGAGCTGGTGCCCAACGTCTCATCGATCTTGCCGACACATGGCGCGCGGTGAATTTCGTCAAGGGCGAGTTCGGTGACATCGACGTCCATCGCCTGGCCTACCACCCTACGCAAACCAGTGTGGATGATGATCAAAGGCTCTGGGCTCGATCCATCGAAACCAGTCTCGCCGGTGTTCCGGCCCGCGTACCGGCGGCTTCAGACAGGATTGCGCTGGCAATCGCGCACGGCGCTTTGGACGCGCATACCCATAGCGACTGGCTTTGCGACATCGACAGTTGCATTCGAACAGGGGGTGTCGTCTGGTCTGACCTTCTGGAGACGCTGGAGGCACGCCGCGTGCTGGTGCCGGCTGCATCTGCACTGACCTATCTGTCTCAGGAAATTGGCACGCCCGTGCCAAAAACATTTCTGGCTGACCTGCTGGAAGCAGCGGATAGGTCAGGCTACGTGCACCGCCTTTCGTTGATGGAATGCAAGCCTAAGTTGGATCTCGACCCGCTGAGTGCCACGATGCGCGGTCTGGTGAAGCAGTTGCGTCTTTGGATGGGCAAGCGGGTGGTGCAAAAACAACGGGAGCCGGTCTGCCGGGCCCGCGTTTCGCCTTCGCGATCGAGCCTTGTCTCCACTGCTCGACTGGTCGCCCACGTGAGTGGCGAGGGAGCGAATGGAGGTGGGCAGGCCGACATTTCGATAGACGTTGATCTGCCTCCCGTGCGACGACGGATCGATTGGGAACTTGCGACCTCGAAGCGTCACCTGGCTGTATTGCGCCACCGTAAATTGCTCCGTTATGCAGGCCGTCGAACGCTCTCGTTCGTGGTGGAGATACCTCCACTCGAAGAAGGGGAGAGGCTGATCCTGAGTGCGCGACCGTCGCGGCTACTTCGCGGAGCGCCTGACCCGAGCGAGATAGCGCGTTACGGGGCAATTCCATTCAGGCTTATCGGCGTATCGCATCGCGGAAAAGCGGCAAGCCATGGTTGACCGGATGATGATCGCCTGCGCCGTGGATGAGCCTTACGCAGAAATGGCTGGCGTGATGCTGCGCTCGCTGGCGCTGAACGGTGATGTTCGGGACATACCCGTCTATCTCATTGGCGACGGCCTTAGTGTCGAGACAGTCGAAGACCTGCGCGCATGCGCGAACGACCTTCATTTCCAGTTTATCGATCTTGCGGCAATGCGTGAAAGCATAGGCCACCTGCCCGTCAGCTTCTACAATGCGGCGATCTACATCAGGCTTCTTTTGGCCGACCTGATTGCCGGCGATGGACGCATGCTCTATCTGGACAGTGATATCCTCATACACCGTCCGATCCGGGAGCTGCTGCAGACCCCGCTGGAAGGCAACCTTGCCGGTGCCGTGATTGATGGTGGCAAGCCGCAAGTCCACGCGATGGCGAATGCAAGGCTCGGCCGCACGGAAGACGCTCCGTACTTCAACTCCGGTGTGCTGATGTTCGACCTCCAGACTTGGCGGGAGCATGGTATCGGTCATCAATGCATCCGTACAGCACAGGCGCGCAACGATTACTGGCCGGACCAGGATGCACTCAACATCGTACTCGACGGCAAGATCAAGCCGCTCCACGCCAAGTGGAACCTCTTTTCGACCGAACCGTTGCCGCGGGATGTCTGCGAGGCCGGTCACATCCTGCATTTCATTCCCGACAAGCCAACATCTGAGAATTGCCGCCACCCGATGTTTGAGGACTATCTGGCGATCCGCGCAACGACTCCTTGGCGCGACCGCCCCTTTACATCTTCTGTCCGCCAGCGTCGCGTCGACCAGCTTGCTCGGATGGTGGCCGAAAGGGTCAGGCGCAAGCGAATAGATCCTGAAGCGTGATCCTTGGCGGCAAGCAGCCGTTGCATCCCTGGAAAGTGTTGAAGTACAGCCAAACGGCATGAGATGGTACTGCCTGATTGGCAGCGGCTCAGCGTCTCGCTCAGCGGATAGCGGCAGTTGCGGATGTCTCATCACAAGCTTGGCCACTAACCTCAGCCAATTGCATTTACCTCCGCTGCCTCAGAAGCCAACGGTTGGTGGATCTTGCGGCGACCATCGATCGCGACATTGCCGAGCAGCCCGCTCTGTCGCACCTGATCGTCATCCCAATCATTGTGATCAATGATCGGATAGAGGCAGATGCCTTCAACCGGAACGCCTGCACCCCGCGCTGCGCGCACTTCTTGTGCCACGGCGGCATACCAGTGCGCCCGCTTCTGCCCCTCAGCACCTGTTTCGCTCAACAGGATTGGTCGGCCATAGCGGGCGTAGACCTCCGCAAGTAGATGGCGCAGCGGGAGATAATCGCGGTGCATCGCATCAATTGTACGGCCACCCAAAGCCCATTGATTATGGCTGTAATAATTGACGCCGATGATATCGAGAAGATCGGGAGAACCACCCAGCTGCGGCCATGAGCTGCCTGAGATAAGATCCCAAGACTGAAACTGAAAAGCGCGAACCTTTTGTGCCTCTGCCCGCTCGCTGGACCCATTGGCAACCACATGGACCAGCGGCTCACATTGAACAAAGCGCACAGTTTCATCTACGGCGCGGATGGCACGCATGGCCTCTATGCTCGCGCGTGCAAGCTGAACCTTCAGCTCAAAACCTCTACCCTGAGCAAACGGGTAAAAATGTGCCACATCACCAGC
The DNA here is from genome assembly GCF_014641695.1 of Nitratireductor aestuarii. Classification (GTDB taxonomy): domain Bacteria; phylum Pseudomonadota; class Alphaproteobacteria; order Rhizobiales; family Rhizobiaceae; genus Chelativorans; species Chelativorans aestuarii. The sequence goes on from NZ_BMIF01000019.1 coordinate 22,713, forward strand.
TGCCCACGCGAGAAACGAGATTTCATTGATTGGGCAATAGAACGCACCCGGTCCGGCATGGCGCTTCACGAGCTCGGCGGCGGCGGTCGCGAAACGCGAGAGCCTGGCCACAAAATCCGGCTGCCAGATATCGATGTCGTCTGGCCAGCCGTAATGCATAAGGTCCCAGATGACTTCCGTTCGGCTTTGAACAGCAGCTTCCAGCATCGGGGTGAAGCTTGACCAGTCAAACTGCCCCGGCTCCTGTTCTATCAGGTGCCAGCGGAGGCCATCGCGAACCGTGGTGATCCCGAAGCCCGCAAGCTGTGCATAGTCCTCCACTGTATTCGTATCGTGTCCGGTCGCGGTGATGAGATCGAGGCGGGTGCCATCCTTGCGCCTGTGCGTGGAGCACTCAAATCCGCCCTGGACATAGCTCTGGAATAATGACGGACGTGGCGCTGGCTTTCGCTCCGCCACTACGGCACCAAACAGCTGGCGCCACCGATCTGCCAGGAGGAGTGCATCAATCGTGCCGGAGGACGGCATGAGCACGGCATGCTCCGGGCGATCCCGCAGCACCATTGCCGCCGCATTGCGCGTGGGCCAGATCCGCCGCTGCGTAGGGCGATGTGAAATGCTTCGGGCCGGCAAAAGCGTGATCAGCAGAGTGACCCCGCTCGATAAGGGCCGGACGCCAATGCAATCGTTCGAGAGCGGGATAGATGTCAGCGACGTTCTGGCATGAAATCACGACATCATAAAGCGCCAGTCTTTGCGCGAGATGGTCTACCGTCTCTTCAAACGACAGGCGATATGGCACTGTATCAACATCGATTCCGGCAGCTTCCAGACGTTCGACCTGGATCTGCATTCCGGGTTGCTCAAAGCAGACGACAGCGTCGATCCGGTAGCAGACCGGATCAAGCCAATTAGCGAGCATCACCGCATCACGTTCGTCATCGCCAGCTTGCAACCGGGCGAACACGAACAGGATGCGCAACGGCCCAGTCATGGCAATGTCAGGACGAATCCGGCACCGCAGCCTTTTCATTTGCCGCGGAATTATTCAGCTTTCGGAAGGTTGACAGCGCTTGCCCGACCACCTGGTCCATATTGTAATATTCGTACGTTCCGAGGCGCCCGACGAAGATAACGTCCGCGCGTTGGCGCGCGAGCGCCTCATATTTTTTGTACAGGGCCTGGTTCTCAGGCCGGGGGATCGGATAATAGGGATCGCCGTCCGCCTTCGCATATTCGTACGAGATGCTGGTGCGTGGGTGCACCTGACCCGTCAGGTACTTGTATTCGGTAATCCGTGTGAAAGGCACATCTGGCGAGGGATAGTTGACGACGGCTGCCGGCTGGAAGACCTCCGTGTCAAGTGTTTCATGGCGGAACTCCAAGCTGCGATAGGGAAGTGGGCCAAACCGATGCTCAAAGAAGTGGTCGATAGGCCCGCTGAATATCGTGCGTGGTGCGATACGCTCCTTGAGCAATTCGCGATAGTCTAGGCTGGTTTCGATCCGGATATTAGGGTGATCAAGCATGTTCTCGAACAAGCGGGTGAACCCATCTGCCGGCATGGCCTGGTAGATATCGAGGAAATAGCGGTCATCGGTCGAGGTCCGCGTTGGAACTCGGGCAGTCACCGATTTGTCAAGCTCGGAGGGGTCAAGCCCCCACTGCTTGCGCGTATACCCCTCGAAGAACGTGCGGTAGAGATGTTCACCCACCTGCGAAACCACGACGTCGCGTGACGAGCGGATATGCTCCACCGGTTCTGCCTTGCTGGCCAGGAACGACGCCGCCATCGCTTCATCGGTAAGCTCAAGACCATATAAACCGTTAAGCGTAGTGCGGTTGATCGGGATCGGCAGAAGCATGTCGCCGACTTTCGCCAGCACGCGATGTTCATAGGGCCGCCAGGAGGTGAAGCGTGAAAGATAGGAGAAAACCGCTTCACTATTGGTGTGGAAGATGTGAGGCCCATATTTATGAACGAGAATGCCGGCCTCGTTGAAACAGTCATATGTATTGCCGCCAATATGGGGGCGCCGGTCGCAGAGAAAGACCCGTTTGCCGATTGTGGCCAGGCGTTCCGCCAGCACCGCACCGGCAAAGCCCGCACCCACGATCAGATAGTCGTAGGAGTGAGAGGGTTGCGCGACGTGCGGAGCAGATAGCGGGAGGCCAAGCTCGAGCGATTGCCTCGCTGTCACCACATCGTCTACCAGTCGAGCCATTTCCTGTTGAGTCCGGTCCCACGACATGCTCGAAAGAACCCTGTCCACCTGCGGCAACCAGCTCGCAGGCTGGCGGACCAGTTCAAGAGCTTCCTCGCAAGCCGCAACGAACGCATGCGCATCACCAGCGATAAAGACCCCGTCCAAGTTGCCGTAGAAGTTCACCACGTCAGTGATGGGAGTCGAAACGATCGGCTTGCCGGCGGCGAGATATTCCGGCGTTTTAGTCGGGCTTATGAAGCGTGTTGCTTCGTTCATGGCGAACGGCATCAGCGCCACGTCCCAACCGGCAATGTATTGCGGGAGTTCGCGGTAATCCTTCTGCCCGAGATAGTGAATGTTCTCCGCGAACGGCAGGTCGGCCGGGTCGATCTTAACCACGGGTCCCACCATCACGAACGACCAGCCTGGCTGTGCCGCGGCGATTTCCTCCAAAAGGACAAGATCAAGCCGCTCATCGATAACGCCAAAATAGCCAAGGAGCGGCTGCCGTAAGCCGGCTTGATCTGCAGGAGCAGCCAACCCGTCGCGCGCTCCGGTGAAATGCGCCACATCCACGCTAGAGGGAAAAAGATGGACGTTGGGGTGTTTGTCGCGCTTTGCCTGAAACAGGCTATGACCGCCCGTAAAGACGAGATCAGCACGGCGCAGAAGTTCCGCTTCCTTGGCGCTCAATTCCGTTGGCGCGAAGCGAAAAGCGGTTAGCTCATCCATGCAGTCATAAACAACAGCCGCGGCTTCGATACCGTCCGCGGCGTGGAGCATCATAGGCGTGTAGAACCATAAGATTGGCCGTTGCCCAGGAATGTGCCTCGCCACAAGGTCGCGGATAAGAGCGTTGATGGCCTGGTCACGGCGGGCGCCCACCCATTCATTCGGTATATGCGGGCGACACACGACGACCGTCGTATCCTGAAAGGTACGGGTTTCCAGGAATGCACTCGTTTGCTCGCTCGTGACAGGCTCCTCCAGGAAGAAAACTAGCCTGTCGGCTGCGAAGCGGCGCATCAAATGCTGTGGACGCTGTAGGACAAACTCCCACCGTAGATGCGAAAAGCAGACGATCGGCGCTCGACGATCGCGCGCCACCGCAAAGTCCATAGCCTTGTTCAAGGTAGGGGTCCTCCGGTCGAGATGACCTGCCACTGAACTGTCATCCAGCGGCGATTAGAGCCTCGGCCGTTTCTGTTACGCCGTAGGGCGCGGGTTGAGCAACCGGTGGAGACGCGAAGCCCTTATCGAGCGAAGCGTCGGAGCCGGTTGCGGTGAGAGTTTCGGCAAAGGCTGCCGGGGTTTGGTATCCGAGCGAGGAATGCGGTCGCGCGGTGTTGTACAATCCTGTTTCATAACACCCATCTTTCTATGTTATTGGAGGGAATAAGCTTTCCTGATCTGGCAGCGATCTTGTGGGGTGTCGATGGCTTTGCCGGGCGCGTGCGAAGATCTGTTGTGCTTCCGGGGTCGCGAGTTTTGAACGGCTGAAGATCCATGGGCCATCGGGCAGCGGGTGAGCGCCCTCTATCTCGCCAGCCTCGGCGGCGAGACGCAGCGTCTTTGGTGTGACCCCGAGCAGCTTCGCCGCACTTCCCAGATTAAGCCAGGGTTCGACCCCATCGATCTGAGGACGGAAGACTGGAATCTTGCGATATGACCGCAGCGCGGTGACCCGCTCACGTGTCCAGCGATTGCCGTTGCCGGTCGTCAGTCCATTGCGATTGAGAACGCCAGCAATCACGTCGTCATTGGCAATCAGGACGAGTTGCCGCACAGCGTCGACAATGTCGTCAGGTGTCGCGTTTCGTTGTCCACGCCGCCGTTTTGGCAAGCGTAGCTTGGTGTGGACCCCACCAACCCAATGGATGACAAGGACGATCTCAGAGAGCACATCATCGAGATCGGCAACCACTTCATGGATGAGCGTGCGAACGATGCGCTTCTTCAGTCTTGCGTCGGTCGATGGCGCTGTCCAGACGGCGCGAAGATTGCCTGCGAGTGCGGCTATCTGATGGGCGGACAGTGGAATTGATCTTGGCGTTGTTGTCTGGTGTTTGGCCATCCTGGCCTCGATCTCGCTAACCCGCCCGAGCGCCTTGTTCCACCGTACTTCGAGCTCCGACGTCACCAGCCTGTTCTCTGGATCAGCTGCATCGTATTGCCGGAACGCCCGATCGGCGGCATAGCGCGCCGCCTCAAGGTCGCGCTGAAGGGCATCCTGAACCTGATCGCGTTGACTGGCCATATTACGTTCCGCCTCGACGGCGGCAGCAATGGCGCCTGGTTCGACCACACCGAGCAGTGCCTCTTCGATCGCGTCATCGACGCGTAACCCACCGAATGCAATGCAGCGTGGCTCACCATTGTCGAGCAGACCACGCCAGCACGAATAGCGCGGAATGTTATGATTGCTTCCCGTGTACCGAACTGTCAGCTTCCGACCGCACCTCTTGCAACGGAAAAGGCCGGCGAGCAAAGCGTCGCCGTGCTTCGGCGCTCCGTGATGGCGGCTGGCCGGCACATTGTTGCTGACCATCTTGCGGATCTCCTCCGACCGTTCCCAACTGACGTAACCTTCGTGTGCATCCGGGATCAGGGCCAGCCATTCATCACGCGACTTGCGACGAATTCCAGATCGGCCATCATATCCCGGTACGGAGCAACTTTTACCATAAGCGTACGCGCCGCCGTAGATCGGGTTCGCAATCATCCGGTGAATGGTCGCATAGTTGGGCCTGCGCCAGGTGACATCGCCATTGGCGCGTCGGACTGGCAGGTCCAAGCCCTGTTCAAGGAACCATAGCAGGGCCTGCCGTGCACTGCCGAATTCGACAACCTTGGTGAAGACCAGCGTAATAGCTTCCTGGATGCGCCGGTCGGGATCCTTCTCGATGCTGTCACCGGCCTTTATGAAGCCAACCGGAACGGTGACGACGAGCTCACCGCGGCGAGCCTTCTCATAGCGGGCGGAAAGGGAACGTTGACGCAAGAGATCAAGCTCATACTCGTTGAGGCTGCCCTTCAGACCCAAAAGCAGGCGGTCATTGCCTTGGCGGGGTGCATAAACTGCTTCCTGATCGACCAGGACGGTATCAACGACACGGCACATCTCGATGAGCTTCTGCCAATCTCGGCTGTTCCGGGCGAAGCGCGACACCTCGCGTGCAGCCACGGCGCCGACCTTGCCAAGGCAGACTTCCGCCACCATCCGGTCAAATCCGGCCCGGGTCACTCCGCCGGCCGCCGAACGACCAAGGTCGTCATCCACCGTCTCGATGTGTGACCATCCAAGTGCTGCCAGCCGATCCCGCATGGCGTATTGTAGGGCGCTGCTTTCGCGATTGTGCAGAACCTGGTGAGCTGAAGACTGCCGAACATAGAGGATAGCCTTTCGCTCCAGATGGTGCGGCGCGATCTTCTCATGCATCATGATTGGCCTCCTTCTGCCGGAAGGCGCTTGCACCGCTTGCGTGGTCGATGAGTAGGCGCACGATGAGCGCCGTAAGTGCTTGGCGCGTCTCGTCCGGCAACTCCCGCCATTGCGGTGTTGCCTCGATCTTCTCCTTGTGTAGGCTCGAGAACAGATCGAACTGATATGTCATGAACTGGCGTGGCATGGATATCTCTCCGACTCGCTTCGTGAGAAACCAATGCTGCGCCTGTCGATGCAATTTGTGATGAGGGGCTGGCGTCTTCCAACAACTTGGTCAAAGCATGCAGGTTGGCGAGTTCGACATACGGGACCAGCATCACGCGCCAGCATCCGCTTAAAGATCGGTCGAACATCCAAGCCGGGACTTCAATAAGCCGATCAGAGAAAGCGCCAGAAAGGCTGCACCGAAAAACAGCCTCACCTTTAACCAGCACCTCATGGACGTGAACCAGCCGCCCGGACCAGGGATGCCACGGATACAGAAGCTCGCGAACCTCTGTACCGTGGGTGTTCTGTCGTCGTGTTGTACAACACCGAGAGGCCACACTCGTCGCTTGGATACAAGCCACCGGCACCCGAGGCCATCATCTGGCCTGCGCCAGCAAGCGGAGCAGCACCGTCATCTGCCCAGGCAATAGCCCCAAGGCCGATCATGAACTAAGATTGAAACCGGACCACCCTATGGGGTCAGGCCATCCTACGATGCCCTGGTCGGCAAGGGCCGCTGGTTGAAGCCCAACGGCTTGGGCACCTTCCCGGTGCGCTTCCCGTCCCCTGACGAGCCCGGGGATGTGGGATGGCACGTTGATGCCAGCTTTGGTACCGATAACCCCGACTTCATGCAGTGGCGGGTCAACGTCAAGAGCAGGGGCCGCGCCCTGCTTATGCTGTTCCTTTTCTCCGATGTCGGGGAACTGGATGCTCCGACGAAAGTCAGGAAAGGTTCGCACCGCGCAATTGCGAGGCAGTTGCTCCCGGCCGGAGAGGACGGCCTCACGCTTGGCGAACTGGCCGCTGATGGCTTCGCTTCGACCGCGGGTTGCGAAGAAGTGCTGGCCACTGGGGAGGCTGGGACGGTTTATCTCTGCCACCCCTTCCTCGTCCACTCAGCACAACCGCACCGCGGCACCAGGCCTCGTTTCATGGCCCAACCCGCACTCCTGCCGAAAGGTGAGTTTGATCCGGCTCTACCACCGTCTCCGGTGCAGATAGCGATCCGTCGGGCCATTGGTATGGAACTCTAGGCTCAGGACTCGTTAAATCAAAGCCAGAAGATAACGGCAGCGGCGATGCATATTGCTGAGAAGAAAGTATGCGCACATCGGTCGTAGCGCGTCGCGATGCGCCGCCAGTCCTTGAGTTTGG
>NZ_BMIF01000020.1 GCF_014641695.1 Nitratireductor aestuarii
AAAGGAAACAATGGTGGTATCTGTCTTCATGGCGTATCGCTCCTCGTGAGGTTCTGGCAGGCTTTGTCACCCGCCTCGATACGCCGCCTCTCTCAAACCGTCATCACCCAGTTTCCGCCATAGCTCCGCTTGTGAGTGATAATGCGCTTGGGCACCGAGCCTTGCTTCTTCATCATCCGCGGGTTCTCGAACCGTCAGAAGGCAGAAGAATGCACAGAACTGCGGCATCGCCCACCGATTCGCCCCGCTTACCCCCCGTACTTAGCCGCCCCCATATCGGCCGCTTCATAACCGATCAGTAATCTTTCCCCTTTTTCATTTTGTGCAACTTATTTGATTTTTCACTTGAGTCACTGCGGGCTTGCCGAAAATGATATATCACTTCCGATAAGTACCTCTTATCGAAAGTTACTGTTTTCACGCCTTCAGCTCGGCATCCACAGAGCCCAGCCGCCCCGCTTGGCCTTGGAGACAGCGGCAGATCAAGTCATCCCGACACCGTTGCTATCGCCCAGCCTCCCACGCGTGGGCCGCGGATGATGCGTGGATGAAGCAACCCTGAAACCCGAAGATTGCGCATCTGCTTGCAATACCCTAAATTGCAAGCAATATCATCACCTGAAAGGTTTGCCTGCATGGCCTCGCTCACCATTCGCAACATCCCTGACGAAGTGCACCGGGCGCTGCGCGTGCGGGCGGCGCAGCATGGCCGCAGCGTCGAAGCCGAGCTGCGGAACATCCTGGAACAGTCCGTGCGCCCAGCCAACCGCATGAAGCTCGGCTCGACACTGGCTGACATCGGTCGCAAACTGAGCCTGACGGACGACGAGTTTGCCGCCCTGGAAAGCGTCCGTGACACGTCCCCGGCACCGGCGGCCAGCTTCGAATGATCCTGCTCGATACCAACGTCGTGTCAGAGCCGTTGCGTCCCTCACCGGACACCACAGTCGTGGCATGGATTGATGCGCAACCGGTCGAAACCCTCTATCTGTCAGCCATGACCGTGGCCGAGCTGCGCGCCGGTGTGGCGGTATTGCCCGCGGGCCGACGGCGTGAGCGGATCCAAGACTACCTGGAGACAGGTGTGCTGCCGCTGTTTGCCGGCCGCATTCTGCCCTTCGATCTGCTGTGCGCCAGCGCGTATGCCGACATTCTCAGCACGGCCCGTCGCGGCGGAAAGGCCATCGCTACCGCCGACGCGATCATCGCCGCGACGGCCCGGGCTAATGGCTTGGTTGTTGCCACCCGTGACGTCAGCCCCTTTGCAGCCGCCGGCCTGAAGGTCATCAATCCCTGGGCAGCATAGGCAGCTGCCTAACTTCACCGGTAACGGCGTCACGCTTTCGAGCAGCTTCGTCACCGTCTGCATCAGCCAGATTCCTTATCCAGCCAGGACAGGCTAGAGTGACTGCATGACGAGAATCAGCAAGAACGCTCCAGGTTTCGATCCCGCAAAGGCGGAGGCGCTGGATGCGCTCGAGTCGGTCCTCCCCTTCGACCGCCGGGATTTTCTGGCCACCATTCTCACCAATGACGACATTGAGACGCTGCGCCATCTGGCGACGGAAGGCATGGGCGAAAATACGCTGCGTGCCCTCGTTTCTGATCTTGGTTATCTCGAAGCCTGGTGCATGACCGCAACCGGCGAACCGCTGCCCTGGCCCGCACCAGAGCCGCTGCTCATGAAATTCGTTGCCCATCACCTCTGGAGCAAGGCGCGCAAGGAAAGCGACCCGAACCACGGCATGCCGGAACATGTGCGCGTAGAACTGAAGTCGCTTGGCCTGCTGCGCAGTGACGCGCCGCATGCCCCCTCCACCGTTCAGCGAAGGCTGGCGAGCTGGTCCACGCTCACCCGTTGGCGCGGTCTTACCGGTGAGTTCAATGCACCCGGTCTGCGCAGTGCCCTTCGCCTTGCGGTTCGTGCCAGCGACCGGCCGCGACAGCGCAAGAGCGACAGGGCAGTGACCGGCGATATTCTTGCAGCGCTCCTCAAAACCTGTTCCACCGACCGGCTGACCGATGTGCGCGACCGTGCGCTTCTTCTGACAGCGTTCGCCTCGGGTGGCCGACGGCGCAGTGAAGTCGCAAGCCTGCGCTGTGACCAACTTGTGCAGCAGGAAAGCGTTCTGAAGGACTCTGAAGACCCGCAGAGCCCGCTACTGCCCTGCCTTAGAATCCGTCTTGGCCGCACTAAAACCACGCAATCCGACACGGACGCCTACGTGTTGATGATCGGCCAGCCTGTCGATGCCCTGATGCATTGGCTTCAGCGCGCCGAGATCAAGGAAGGACCGGTTTTCCGCAGCATCGATCGTTGGGGCAATCTGGAAAGGCGGGCGCTGACACCAGAGTCCGTCAACCTGATCCTCAAGAAGCGAGCCGGTCAGGCGGGCCTGGACCCGGCGCTTTTCAGCGCTCATGGCCTGCGATCGGGCTACCTCACCGAAACCGCGCGCCAGGGTATCCCACTGCCTGAAGCCATGCAGCAATCCCAGCACCGCTCGGTCACGCAGGCCGCCCGCTACTACAACGACGCCGAACGCACGATGGGCAAGGCCGCACGGCTGCTCGAATAGGCCTTCGCCGGTCTGCAACTGCCCGGGCCCGCTCAACCGGAAGCCCCGGCACCCTTTTCCAGCGCGGCAAGCATCGGCCGCACGGAGAACTTGCCCTGCTCGGCCCGCTGGGTCAGCGCGCGCAGATAGCCGCCCGGCGAGCGTATCGTGTCCGCCTTTTCAAGGATAGCCGCCAGCGTTACCGCAGCCGCAGCACCGCCCATTGCCTCGCACGCCCTGCGCCAGGCATCTGGCGAGATCCCCAACATGGAGCGCACCAGCTCCACGGTCCGCATGAGGTCGGGCCAGCCGGAAATCCCGCCCCTGGCATAGCCCGCAATTGCCGGGCAGACCGCCAGCACATAGCCAAGCGGCACCGGCTCGCTCTTGGTTTCCGGCGCGCGCGCTGCTTTTGCGCCCGCTTCCCCGCTCAAGCCGCCCTCAGGTTCAACCTTCTGGGGCACAGGTTCCGGCTTCAGCTCTTTTTCGGAGCGTATTTCAATATGGTGGTCTGTGTTTGAATTCTGATAGTGCCGCTCAGAATCGTTGTCATTGCCGCTCATTTGCTGTTCTGACAATGCATCGAGATAGGCCTTCTCCACCTCTGCCCGAATCTTGGCGAGGTCGTCCCGGCGTGCTTCGAGAGCTTCCAGCGGAGCCTGGCGGGCAAGGCGGCGGCCGAGTGGCATCAGACGCAGGGCAAAATGCTGCCAGTCGCCGGCAAGACCTTCGGCCATCGCCGCGTCGATGATCTTACCGGTGTCGCGCAGATGGATGCTGATCTCGGTGCGGACGGTCTGGCACCGGCGCGCAAGCGCCCTCGCCTCTTCCGCTGCCGAATGGATGCTGGGCGCTGCCAGCGCCAGGGGCGACAGATCGAAGCCGAACGCGCATTCCACCTCGCCGCGCTCGTCACGGCGCACGTAGCGCTTGCCGTTGGGGCTGTCGCGGCGAAGGATGAACCCCGCCTCCACCAGTGCCGCCAGATGCCGGCGCAGCGTCGCATCCGCCATGCCGCGCGAACGCAGCGACAGTTCCGCATTGGACGGGAAGACGATTATCGGCTGCGAGCCGTCGAGCTCACGCGCCGGGTGGAAGCTCAGCAGCGCCTCCAGTACGGTGATCGTGCGGTCCGAGAGGTTGAACGCAGCGCGCACCTCCGTCAGTGCCCGCAGCAGCTGCCACTTCTCGGCACTGCCCGTATCGTTGCTTCCCTTGGCGCTCTTGATCTCGCGCCGTCGTTGATCGATCTCTTCGCGTCGCAGAAAACTGGACGCACTTATCCTGCCGCCGCCAAAAGGCGTCGTTGCAAAACGCTCCGTCATGCCATCACCTCACCTGGAGGCATAGAAATTTGCGGCCGGAACGTGCCCACGCCTTGACTTCAAGACTCGGAAGTGATTCTTTCAGATTGCTACATCGAAAGGGGCTTCCGGGATTTCACGTTCTGGGGGCCTTTTTTCTTGCCTGTTCCTCGTTCCTACTCTGGTTCCATACACACGCGGCGGCTTTCACCGCCCCGAATCTCTCACTGCGTCAGTCCGGGATCGATCTCCCTGATTCGCGTTCTGACCCTTCGTTTCCCATGCCGGGGGCCGCTCTAGTCATCCGGATGCCCCTCATACTCAGCGTGGATTTCCGGCAGGCGGCGCAGCAGATACGCGGCAAAGTCCTTGCCTGCCGAAGCCGGGATGGTCAGCCGCGTTACCTTGCCTGCGGTGACGACCTCGGCGATCTGCCTGCCATCGGCGTTCTGGACCGTCTGCGCCGAGTTGCGCGGCTTGCTGCGCTGGTTGCGCGCCGCAGCCTCCAGACCGTTGTAGAGAAGCTGGAATCGTGTATCGCTGTCAGCTTCGGCAAATTCCCGCGATGCCAGCAGCGCTTCGGCGACGCCGTCGGCATCCCTGGTCAGAAGCTCGGCGAGTGCCAGCCAGCGCGGCCTCCCGGCCTTGAGCGCGGGACCGACGGCCTCCGCTACGCTCTGCGGCACCATTTCGGCCACCTGCAGCAGGCGTGACATTTCGGATTTGTGGACGGAAAGTGCGGCCTGAGCCGTTGCGCGGTCAAAACCGTGGTCAATCAGCGCTTTCGCGAAGAAGGCGCGTTCGATGAAGCTCAGCGACCGCCGCTCGGCATTTTCCTTGCCCTGCGCCAGAACGAGCCCTGTATCGTCCAGTTCACGTACCACGGCGCGAACCGGCATAGCCAGCTCGCGAGCTGCCTGCACGCGGCGATGACCATAGGCGATCTGGTAGATCCCGCGCGCAGCCTTCTCCGCATCCGGATGGAGGCGAACCAGGATCGGCACCTGCTGTCCGTGCTCGCGCATGCTTTGAACCAGCGCAGCGAATTCCTCGTCGTTGTGCGCGCCTTCGCTCAGGCGGTCCCTGAACGGCGAATTTTCCAGGTGGGCGGTGTCGAGCTCTACAACGGTTTCACCAGCAGCCAGCGCGGCACGCAGCTTGCGGGCTTCCTGAACCTCTTCCGAAAGCGATCCAAGCGAAAGCCCCATGGCCTTCACGGCGCCCGAGGTGGCCCGGCGCGGCGCTTCAGCGGGAATTGGCGTTGCCGGACCCTGATCCTGTGATGCTGATCCAGTGCCCTCCCCTGCCCCATCGGTGCCAGTTCCGGCAAATAGAGACTTAAGTCTATCCTTGCGTGCGTTCATGCTGCTGCTCCCCGCGGCAGAGAATGCGCCAGGATCGGCGACCGTGGATAAAATCGTTTGGTCCCGATTTCCCAGGAATATGCGCAACCCTTGTGGCGCATGGCGTCGAGGGTGAAGTTGACAGCTGTCAACGACGGCATTTTCATCCTGCCCTCCCCCATGATTTGAGCAGCAGAGCCTCGATCTCAGCATTCACCGCGTTAAGCGATTCATTGGCGCGATCATAAGTGGCGCGATTGAAGTTCTCGCGGCCCACCTCATAGAGGGTCTGCTTTGAGAGACCGGCATCGGAAATGGCCGTGGATTTCAGCATCGGGTTGATGAGGACCCGGTCACCGAACTGGGTGCGCAGGAAACCCGCAATCTGGGTCTGCGGCCCGTCGTTGGGCTCATAGCGGGTAATAAGGTAGCGCAGGAAATCGAAGTTGAGATCGCCGCCCGCCTCGCGCACGACCGCCAGAAGGTCGGACGTCATGAACAGGAACTGGCTCATGGATGCCACGTCGAGCATCTGGGGATGCACGGTGACGATGACCGACGTGGCGGCGCAGAGCGCGCTCGAGGCAATCGCCTTCTGCACGCGGGTGAAGAACAGATCGTCTGTCGTCCCGTCCGGCCGCCGGGCCAGATGCTGCGGCGTCGTGTGTTCGAACTCCTGCAGCTCCAGATTTCCCGGGACCAGATCGAGCCCGTCGAAATAGGTCTTGCGAATGACGTTGCGCAGGGGCACGCGCTCGTCGTCATAGCGGATGGCGCCGTAGAGCGTGTCGTTGCCGCTGAGATCCAGCTCCGGCTGATAGCCGAACAGAGCCGACATAGAGGCCTGCGGATCGAGATCAATGGCCAGCGTGCGGTAGCCCTGCAGCGCGAAATACTGTGCCAGATGGGTGGTGGTGGTGGTCTTCCCCGAGCCGCCCTTGAAGTTGGTGATGGCAATCACCTGCAGATGCTCGCCAGGCTGGCGGCGCTTCAGGTACTGCTTCGACTTCGCTCCGCCCTGGGCTGCAAGATATTCGCGCAGCGCGTTGACATCGGCGAGGGTGTAGAGCCTGCGCCCGCCCGCGCCAATCTCTGGAACAGGTCCATCGCCCGAAATCGACAATTGCCGCAGATAGCCGTCGCTGACACCAATGAGCTTTGCCGCCTCACCGCTAGTGAACATGCGCAGGGTCTTCTGCGCGGTCGGAGGGAAAAGCCGACCCCGAAGCGCAGCCAACTGCGCCGACAGCAGCGCCGCATCCGCTGCAATCTGCTTGTCCGCCGGTTCGGGCATCGTCTCAATGTCAGTCGCCAACGTCATCATTCCCATAAATGTGCAGCATCGCCTCCCGGGCTGGGACTCGCGACTCAGTGCACAGTTGAAAGCTTACGCAATTTATCCGGAACTTACAGCCCCTCGAGCTGCTTACGGCGGGTGGTGCTGTTTACCCATTCTGTCCGTAACAACGTCGTTCAGACGTCGATTCCTGTCAAGCAAATTAAGGTTAACGGGAATTTACCTTTCTGCAACTAACATATTGAACGAAAAGGTGTTTGTTGCGGTGCGCACAGATGCGCCGGGGGTAGCCTGGACCATCGGCTCAAGGCATAGCGTTGACAGCTGTCAACTTTGCCAACCGCTCTGCACGTGAAGCTCACACACAGGCTTCCACAGGCTAACGCAGCCATCAAACCTCCGACATCCCACAGATGACCTATAATAGGGAACCGATTAGCACTAGCAGGGCAGGGGGATTGCGACAAAATACAGGGCGAACATGACATAAAGGCGGCATCCGCGCAGTTCGATCTGTTTGATCAAGCACCAGGGTTTCACGGGGTCGCCTGAAACGCGCGCAAGCGCAGACCCGCGCCAGCACCTGTACCCGTCGCATGGGATGAGGCACGGGGCGGTGCGTATGCTGGAAGGGAGCAGCCGCTTCTGCATCCTGCGTAAGTTCATCCCGCGCCCGGGTGGTGCCGCGCGTCGAATGTTGCGGGCGAGGAGATCGATCTGGCCGCGCTCGAACGATTGGTGGAGCCAGCCGATCTGGTGATTGCCCGCAAGGCCGGTTTCGACCGTCTCTTCTGCAATAGCTCTCGCCGTGCTTTGTAGCGAAGGCAGGGGCGTGCTCGGTCAAGGAAATCCGCGGGGCGGATCACGGCTCCGAGGGCAACTGGCTGGCCAGACGGGCCTGTTCCATGAAGGCGACCGATGACGCCACGCGCTTCTGGAAGTGCTGGCGCGTCCGGTAGGGGAGGGGAGCGAGGCGCCCTTCGCGGAGCTTCTGAGATCCAGCGCGCGCTGCCGCGTCCGCATCTTCTCCGAACACGCGCCGTTCGATATGAAGGACTACCTCAAGGCCAGCGGTTACCGCTAGTCCGACGGCACGACGGCAGGCCGAAAGCCAGGTGGATCGAGATCGCGAGGATGAGCTGGCCTACCTGTGCAGCGAGATCTACGGCTGGCCCGAGGCTGAACCGCTGACCCTGCGCCTGACCGCCACCGCCCGCTTCCGGAAAGGGTAGGGGCCGATACGGGTCCCGGGGAAGCGTGAACGCAAGCTCTCCCCGAGCCTGAAATGCCTCTCTCGACCCCGACACCCTCACCCTGACCTTGTCGAAGGGGAGGGGGGCGGCCGTAGCCGTTGCTTCTCGCCCGGCATTTGTCGCAGCTGCGACTCATCACGCCATTGAATCAATCGAGCCCCATTGATTCAAACTTGGCGTTGGACCCGCGCGGGCATGCGCGCGAATGTCAGGCCCATGGACACTCTCACCGATGACATCCACCTGCGCCGCATCGACCCGGCCATCAATATGCACCGGTTCTACGGCCTCACCATCCAACCGACGCTCTTTGGTGGCGTCTCGGTCATGCGCATTTGGGGCCGCATCGGCTGCCAGGGCCAGGCCATGATCCAGACGTACGAAACGCTGGAAGACGCCCGCGAGGAGCTCTCCCGCATCAGGAAAGCGAAGCTGCGCAAGGGTTACCGCGCCTGAACACAGGCGAGGGGGCCAAAACGCCCCACCCAGCCCCGCGGAGAAATCCCCATGTGCACCTTGATTCACGTCAGGACCATCGCTCCGAACGCGATATGATTATGATGGAGAAGGGAGGTGCCTGGACATCCTGATCGCCAGCGAGAAAACGGATAGGAAGCACGACATGAGCACGCAGAACACAAATTCCAGCGCGCCACAGCGCAGCGTTGTCGTCAATGGCTCCACCAATTCACTGCTTGACCCCGCCGCGCCCCGACCAAATTGTGAGCGTAAGGATAAGGCACCTTCGCCAACTAGCCGGAAGCACTGATGTGAGGCACGCTTATGGGCAATGCCGCCGAACTCCCCGCCGACGTAGCCACGCGAGTACGCAAGTATCTCGACGCCCCCGAAACCATGGATGTGGTCCCTTGACCTCAACCTTACTTAAGGTCGTAGATGAATGAACCTATCAAGCTCGCAATTGTTCTAGGGCGCCCGAGAAGGCCACTATTGCGACAATGTCGCGAATTGCGTTGTTACTTAGATCGGCAACCGCAACGACTTTATCCTTGACGTGATTGACCCAGCCAAAACTTGGCATCAGAGAGGTGATGAAGAGACAGATGACGAGACAATTGCGGCGTTCAGGAAGCGTCTCAGCGAAGCCGAGCCGTTTCTCATCGTGACGCCGGAGTACAACCACGGCTATTCGGCACCGCTGAAGTTCCTGATCGATTCAGCTTATCAGGAGTGGCAGGCCAAGCCTGTTGGCATTCGTCTCCTATGGCGAGATTTCCGGCGGTTTGCGCGCCGTCGAACAGCTTCGACTGGGGTTCGCCGAACTGCATGCGTTGACGCTCCGTGACAGTGTGAGTTTCGCCAATCCCTGGCGGCGGTACGAGGGCGACGGCCGGCTCGCAGGTGCTGACGATGAGCAACGGGCGATGGCGATGTTGGCCTCACGACTGCGGTGGTGGGCTGCAACCGTGATCTCGCCCGGCCTTCCTGACCCGAATACTAATTACCATGCCTGCGCTGGCCACCGCGTTCATCGCGCCTTTCGCAGGAAGCCTTACTGATCGGGTCGGCCGTTTGCGTGTCCTGTCGATTGCAGTGCGCCCGGTTGACTGAGGCCCAAACCCAGGGCACAAAGGTGGCATCCACAGTCGCTCGGGAATGGGAAAACAGAGGGAACTTCAAGGCTTTCTCACTAAGTCTTTGAAACAATCTGAGACTCTAGGTTCCCCAGCAGGTGACATCGTTAGCGGCGAGCAACTTACTCCTGACCCCTGCCTGCTTGTATTGTTTATCTGAGATATTCAAACGGAAAGTTCAGTCCAGCGGCACCTAAGGGATGACTTTCGCTAGATCGCTCTTCCAGGAATGCGGGTTCGTTACGCTTCGGCCGAGACACGGAGTGCCTCCTAGATTTGATTTGATGTGCTTCTTGCGTCCGGCGGACTTTCCGATAATGTCATTGCTCATGCCGTTTGGCTGTACCTCCGCTTTCAGCGTTCGGCCGGTGAGAAGATGCTATTCGAGCGCGGGATCGTAGCCTTGAGAAATCCGGCGCTGGGTAAAGAAAGCCGGTCCGGCTTATGCGCGACGACTTGGCCGTAAGTTGCCATGTCCGGCTGACATTTGGCACCTGAACATTGTTACTACAGTAGCCAGCGAATAGGAGCGGCTACGTTGTCTTTTGCGAAGGGGTGGAGTACTTAAGCGGGCAGAATACAGATCAAACGTGGTACCGCTGAGCGAGCCGATCTCAGTGCTGTGAAGCCGCGGATGAGTGCTCCTATCCGAAGGCCCGCGCGTCAAACGAGATGGGCGCATCCAGGGGCAGACCCCCGGCCTCATAACCTCGCCGGAAGTCCTGGATGTGCTTCGCCATCCATCCTCGCGCTCCCGGCGCGTCATGCCGGACAATCGCTTCCGCAATAGCCCTGTGCGCTTCCAGCAGACGATGCCGTGCGCGAGGCACGTTGCGGTAGAGATCCTCGGTTGCAGAGAAGAGCAACATCCCGATCGGTGCGGCAGAAAGGCAAAGCGCCCGGTTACCTGTCGCATCGGCAATGAGATTGTGGAAGGCGATGTCGTGCTGGATGACCGCTTCGTCGTTAGCGAGATTGTCTTCCAGCTCCTTGATCGTTGCCAGAAGCCTGTGGGACTGGTCCTCGTTTATTCGTTCGGCGGCAAGCTGTGCCGCAAAGGGTTCCAGCTCCATCTGCAGCTCCCACAGTTCCTGGAAGGTTACGCGGTTGAGCCCCATGGCGCGCGAATTGGCCCGCGCGATCATCGTTGCGTCGGGTGCCGCAATCACCAGACGTTTTGCCTCGACGCGCCGAAGCAGCCCGGAGTTCTCAAGAGCTCGGATCCCTTCGCGGATGGTGGACCGGTTGACGCCGAGCTGCGCGGCAAGGTCGCTTTCGATGGGCAGCAGGTCACCGACCTTCAGGTTACCCTTGAGGATCTCGCCTTCGATGGTCTCGGCCACCTTGCGATAGCCGGGGGTATTGTTGACGCTCGGAAGCACATGACCTTTTGAGTTCAGATTCATTCCCAACCTTCTTTACGTCACCTGAGTCCCGGACCGCTCGGATAGCATTTCCGGACCGCTGCTCAAAGATACCAGTTGACATTATCCGATTGTCGGACAATGGTCCAGCTTACAGATTGTTAGGAGGAAAGCGAGTGCCCGAACTGGGAAGCATCGCCGGAAAAACCATTCTCGTTACGGGCGGTTCGAGCGGCCTCGGCCTGCACTTTGCCCAGACGCTCAGCAGGAACGGCGCTGAGGTCATTCTGGCCGCGCGTCGGCTGGACGCCGTCAAGGATGCTGCCGAACAATTGCGAGCTGAAGGCGGCAAGGCCACCGCCGTCAGGATGGACGTCACCAACCCCGATTCCGTGGCAGAAGCCCTGGAGGGCCTGACGCTGGACGGCCTGGTCAACAACGCGGGCGTCACCACGACCACTCCGGCGATGGATATTTCCGCTGAAGACTTCGGCTCTGTCATCGACACGAACCTCAAGGGCGTTTTCACTGTTGCACAGGCTGCCGCTCGCAACATGAAGGGTCGCGGCGGTTCGATCGTCAACATCGCATCGATCCTCGGGCTTCGCGTTGCTGGAGCCCTGTCAGCTTACGCAGCCTCGAAAGCAGGTGTCGTCCAGCTGACAAAGGCACTGGCACTCGAATGGGCGCGCTACGACATCCGCGTCAACGCACTCTGCCCCGGCTATATCGAAACGCCGCTCAATCGCGATTTCTTCGCCACGCCAGCTGGTGAAGCGCTAGTCAGGCGCATCCCGCAAAGAAAACTTGGGCAGCTTTCCGACCTCGACGGTCCGCTGCTTCTACTTCTCTCCGACGCCTCCCGCTACATGACCGGCTCGGTCATCGCGGTCGATGGCGGCCATCTCGTTTCAAGCCTCTGAGGTTCACCCATGGATTTCACCATCTCTCCGGAAGTCGAAGCAACCCGGCAGAAGATCGCGGCCTTCGTCGAACGCGAGCTCCTTCCGCTGGAAAGCCAGAAGGAAGCCTACGACGCGCACGGCAACATCGCACCGTCCTATCTTGAGACCATGCGGGCAAAGGCAAGGGCCGAAGGTCTATGGGCGCTCCAGCTGCCGAAGGAAATCGGCGGAGGCGGGCTCAACAAGCAGGGAATGGCCGTCTGCTACGAGGAGATGAACCGCTCGATCTTCGGGCCTGTCGTTTTCAACTCCGCCGCGCCTGATGACGGCAACATGATGGTGCTGGCGCAGCTTGGCACCGAGGCGCAGAAAGAAAAATGGCTGATGCCGATCATGCGCGGCGAGGTCCGCTCCTCCATCGCCATGACGGAACCACATCCGGGCGGCGGCTCGGATCCTTCCATGATCCAGACCAGGGCCGAGAAAAAGGGCGACCGTTACATTGTGACCGGCCGCAAGTGGTTCATAACAGGTGCGGAGGACGCTTCACTCTTCATCCTGATCGCGCGCACCTCCGATGATCCGCGCCACGGCCTCACGTCCTTCCTCTACCACAAGGACCAGCCCGGCTGGCGCATCGTCCGCCGCATCGGCATCATGGGCCCGGAAGAGCATGGCGGCCATTGTGAGCTCGAATTCGACGGGCTGGAAATCCCCGAAGAGAACATCCTTGGCGGCGTGGGCCGTGGCCTCAAGGTCACGCAGACCCGGCTCGGACCGGCCCGCCTGACACACTGCATGCGCTGGCTGGGGCTCTCCAAGCGCTGCGTCGAGATCGCCCGTGAATATGCCGAACGGCGCGAGGGCTTTGGCGTGCGCCTTGCAGACCGCGAGACAGTTCAGGTGATGCTGGGCGAACTTGCCATGGGCATCGAGATCGGCCGCCTACTGGTGATGAAGGCTGCCTGGGAGCTCGACCGTGGCGAATACGCCCAGAAGCAGATTTCCATGGCCAAGGTGCACGTGGCGAACCTTCTGCACAAGGCAGCCGACACCGCGATCCAGATCAATGGCGCGCGTGGCTATTCCACCGACACAGTGCTTGAATGGATCTACCGCTACGCCCGCCAGGCCCGGCTGGTCGACGGCGCCGACGAGGTCCACAAGATGGTGCTGAACCGGGCGCTGGCGAAGGAAGACCGCGGCTTCTGGTCGTGGAACGTGGCCTGACAAGAAAGCGTCTTGGGAGGAGAAGCATGCACGTTGAACCGCATCTTGGCCCGCGTGGAGCGAACTACTCGCCCCTCTCGCCGGTGGATTTTCTCGATCGGGCGGTAAGCGTATTTCCGAACCGTCAGGCCGTCATCTGGCGTGACCGCCGCTTCACCTACGGCCAGTTCGGTGCGATCGTGCAGCGGATGGCAGACCTGCTTGAAGCGCGGGGTATTGGGTCGGGCGATGTGGTCTCGATCATGTGCCCGAACCGCCCTGAGATGCTGGCAGCGCATTACGCGGTGCCACTCCTCGGCGCGACGCTCAATTCCGTCAACACCCGGCTCGATGAAAGCACCGTCTCCTACATTCTGGAACATTCGGAGAGCCGCCTGCTGATCTGCGACGAGACCTGTGAGGGTATCTCGTCAGCGTCGGCCAGGAACGCCAACGTTCCATTGCTGGTGCTTCCCGACGAGCCCACCCATGAGGGTGAAAAACTCTTCCTTCTCGATGGTCCCACGCCTCCCGTTCGGCCCTTCAAGGCGAGGATCGAAGACGAGTGGCATCCGATTGCGCTCAACTACACCTCCGGCACCACGGGAAAGCCGAAGGGCGTGGTCCTGCACCATCGCGGCGCCTATCTGAACGGCATCGGCAACACGCTGGCGCTCGGCTTCGACAAGCAGACGGTCTACCTCTGGACTCTGCCGATGTTCCACTGCAATGGCTGGTGCCACACCTGGGCTATCACAGCGGCTGGCGGCACCCACGTCTGTCTTGAGAAGGTCGATCCTGAGCTCATCTTCGAGCTGATCGGCAAGCACGGCGTCACGCATATGTCCTGTGCGCCAGTCGTGCTCTACATGTTGATCAACCATCCGGCCCGTTCAAGCTACCAGCCGACGAACCGTGTTTCGGTGGCCACGGGCGGAGCCGCCCCGACGCGCACGCTGATTGCGGAAATGGATGCGCTTGGCTTCGACTTCATCCACCTCTACGGGCTGACGGAAAGCTACGGCCCGTCTTCGATGCGCGAGCTTGAGGCGAGCGAAACGGCGCTTCCCCTCGAAGACCGGGCTTCGCTGCTCGCGCAACAGGGTTCACGCCATCCAACCTCCAATATCGTTCGTGTCGTAGACAAGAACCTTGAGGATGTGCCGTTCGACGGCGAGACAATCGGCGAAATCGTCCTCCAGGGCAACACGCTGCTGGCCGGTTACTACCGCGATCCGGAGGCGACTGAAACGGTCTTCGAAGGCGGCGTATTCCACACGGGCGACCTCGCCGTGCGCCATCATCCAGACGGCCATGTAGAGATCAAGGACCGGTCCAAGGACATCATCATTTCCGGCGGTGAAAACATCTCGAGCCTTGAGGTGGAAGGCGTGCTGCACCAGCACCCAGCCGTGCTCCTTGCAGCTGTGGTAGCCCTGCCCGACTCTAAATGGGGCGAAATCCCCTGCGCGGTGCTGGAATTGAAGCCCGGAGCATCCACAACGCCGGAGGAGCTGGAAGCCTTCTGCCGAAGCAAGATCGCGGGGTTCAAGATCCCCCGCCGCTTCATCTTCCAGGAACTGCCCAAGACGGCCACGGGCAAAATCCAGAAATTCATGCTGCGCGAAGAACTGAGCGGGAAGGCATCCGGTTGAACATGACAGTTGCAGTAAGCACCGGCACCATCGACTTCGATCGGGAAAAGCTCCAGGCGTTCCTCACCGAAGCGCTTGGTCCGGCGGACGGACCATTGAACATCCAGCGCATAAGTGGCGGGCAGTCGAACCCCACCTATTTCGTGGATTTTGGCGCACATCGCATGGTGCTTCGCAAGAAGCCCAATGGCCCGATCCTTAAAGGCGCCCATGCGATCGAGCGAGAATACCGGGTCCTGAATGCGCTCAAGGACGCGCCTGCGCCGGTTCCCGCAACCATCCTGCTGCAGGAAGACGACAGCATCATCGGCACGCCCTTCTACCTTATGGAGCGGGTGGAGGGCCGCGTCTTCTCCGACTGTTCGCTGCCCGACCTCTCTCCTGACGAACGGCACGGCATCTACCTTGCCATGGCCGAAGCGCTGGCAGCGCTCCACAGCGTTAACCCGAACGATGTTGGCCTGTCCGACTACGGCAAGCCCAGCAACTATTTTGAACGCCAGTTCTCCCGCTGGAGCAGACAGCTGAAGGAGTCCCCCAGCGCACCCATTCCGGAACTCTTCCAGCTCATGGACTGGCTGGAACAGAACATGCCGGCCGACGACGCGCGTCTGGGCATCGCCCACGGCGACTTCCGGCTGGGCAATCTGATGTTCCACCCGACGGAGCCACGCGTCGTCGCCATCCTCGATTGGGAGCTTTCGACGCTTGGCCATCCGCTGGCCGATCTCGGCTTCTGCTGCATGACATGGGTCACCGCGCCGGATGAATATGGCGGCATTCTCGGGCTCGATCGGGAAGCCCTTGGCATCCCCTCGCAGGCGGAATTCGTCGAGCACTACCAGCGCAGTCTGGGCGACAGCTCACCCTTGCTTCCCTTCCACATTGCCTTTGCCCTCTTCCGCTTTGCTGTCATCTGGGTGGGCATTGCCGACCGCGCGGCAGCTGGCACGGCAGCCGATCCGAATGCCTCGAAACTCAGCCCTCTCGCCTTTGCCCAGCGTTTTGCAATTCGGGGATTGGAATTGTTCTGACAATGACGTCGTGCACCTGCCGAGGGGACAGCTACCAGAAGTGCGGCGCTCAGGCCAATCTGGATCAGCATCGGCGAAAAGCCCAATGACGCCCGCCGGCTAGACCTTTCCGACCGCTGCCGGCTCTGTGCAGCTTCAAGTGCGGCGGTTCCCCTGAAACTCTACTCTCGGGGCAAGGGCAGGGTAGAACGAGTGACGATGCTCTTGATCGATGTTGGGGTCGAGATCGCCAAGTGAGGGATTGTCCGGTTGCTGATCAGCTACGTGGAGGGACTATCTAGGGAAGATGCCTCCCCGGGTAACTGGGGCAATTTGGTTGCGCTTTACGAGTCCTGTTGCAAGCAACACCGAATGCGAGAAACTTGCCAGTTTCTGAGTGCCACTCAGGAACTGGATCGAATTCTGACTCCTAATCAGAAGCGTCGAAAGAGGGTGCCAAAGCTGTCACCGAATTTGCTCCAGTTACGTACACGAGGTAAAGCGGGGCAAATCGGCGGGCGCTGCAGCAGTCAGAAGCGTAGCAGGCAGGTGCCGTGATAGCATCTTGCCTTGGTCGTACCGGTGAGCTTTGGCCGCCGTGACTTCCCGCCGCACAACAGCCGCCTTGTCATGTACGCCGGTCAGCGACAGGCGAAGCTCACCATCAGCATCGACGGGACGTTGGGCAGCTCGCAAATAAGATGCACCAACTCTACGTTGGGCAATATCGTGGAAGGAAGACGGCCGTCGCGAGCTACATCCCGACTGCCGATTGGATCGTTTCGGACCTTGATTTCAAAGTTCTGATCAGATGTGACGGCCATATAGTGGTGGATTTCGTAGCGGTGCGTTGTCCGCACCAGACCGCGGCACTGACAAGGTCTGAAGGAAATGGCATGGCGGGCGATCCGGGAAAGGCAGTGTGGCGTGTTTCCAGCCCGGATCGTACTCGAACCGCCACTCGCCATTGAAGTTAGCTGGGCGATGAGCAGGGTTTCATAGAAGATCGTCGTCGTCGGTCGTCACCGATAGTCGGGACGTTAGTCGAGATCATCATCTAAGGCGGAAGAAGCTGTTTCGACTGATTTCACAACCTCTAAAATCAGTGCGGTTTGCTCTTGGATGTCGAACAGCATCTGACTCTGAATGTCCGATTAGACTGGGCAGAGGATATTCGTTCTCACCTATTCTAATCCCCATTGTTACACAAAAGGTTCATAGAACTTTCGACTGGCTGTCACATGGGTGCGCTAGCTCTGTCGCATCGCAACTCGGTCAACGATCGACTGAAGACAAGATGGGGCAGCCATGAAGATCAACCGTCGTCAAACCCTCGGATTCCTGGGCGCAACTGCAGCGACCTCGCTCATCCTGCCGCGCCGTCTCATGGCGCAGGGCGCGCGCCGCTCCGTAACGATCGCGGTCCAGAAGATCAGCAACAACAACACGCTCGACAACTGGCACGAGCAGTCGAATGTCGGCGAGCGCATCTTCTACCCCAACTTCTGGGAAGGCCTGATCGGCCGCGACTGGATGGGCAACCAGGGCCCGGTGCCTGAGCTCGCCACGGAATGGAAGCGCATCGATGACAAGACCATCGAATTCAAGCTGCGCCAGGGCGTAAAATTCCACAACGGCGACGAGATGACCGCCGAGGATGTCGCCTTCTCCTTCTCTGACGAGCGCCTTTTTGCCGGAACTGAGCCCGTCGGCGGCACCACGCTCTATGCTGAAAACTTCAAGCCGAACACGGACAAGGAACTGCCCGCGAGCATTCCCGGCACGGCACGTCGCTTGTGGCCCGCACTGCGAGGCGTTGAGGTCGTCGACCGCTACACCGTGCGCTTCCACAACGCCACCCCGGATGTGACGCTGGAAGGCCGCTTCTTTGCAGCTGGTCCGCAGATCACCTCCAAGCGCGCCTGGGACGAGGCCAAGTCCTATGCTGAATGGGCCCGCCAACCCGTCACCACCGGCGCCTACATGGTTGAGGAATACAAGCCCGACGTATCGCTCACGCTCGTTGCTCATGATGAATACTGGGGCGGACGCCCGCCACTCGAGCGCATCCGCTTCGTCGAGGTGCCTGAAGTGGCAAGCCGGGTGAATGGCCTTCTTTCCGGTGAGTACGATTTCGCCTGCGACCTTCCGCCCGATCAGATTGGCGCCATAGCCAATACGCAGGGCCTCGAAGTCCAGTCGTCGACGATCTGGAACCATAGGGTCATGGTCTTCAACACTCAAAACGAAACTGTAGCCAACCCGCTGGTCCGCCGCGCCATGACCCATGCAATTGACCGTCAGGCGATCGTTGAGGCGCTCTGGGCCGGCGAGACCGTAGTGCCGAAGGGCCTGCAGTTTGACAGCTACGGTGCCAGCAACATGCTGATCGAGGACTGGAACGTGCCGGAATACAACCCCGAACTTGCTCGCGGTCTGCTTCGTCAAGCCGGCTACAAGGGCGACCCGATCCCCTATGTGCTGCTCAACAACTACTACACCAACCAGACTGCCACAGGACAGGTGGTCACCGAAATGTGGCAGCAGGCCGGGCTCAATGTCGAGATCCAGATGAAGGAGAACTGGTCGCAGATCTTTGCTGAAACCGGTCGCGGCGTGCGTGACTGGTCGGCATCGAACCTGATCAACGACCCCGTCACCCCGATGGTGAACCAGTTTGGCCCGAACGGTCAGGCACAACAGAACAGGGAATACGCCAACCAGGAGCTGAACCAGCTCTCCGTCGTGCTCGAAACCTCTACCGATCACGAGACCCGGCGCAAGGCCTTCCGCCGCATGCTGGAAATCGCCGAGCGTGAGGATCCCCTCTACACGCTGCTGCACCAGAACGCCGTCTTCACCGGCATGAAGTCGGAGCTGAACTGGAAGGCTGCTCCCGCCTTCGCAATGGATTTCCGTGGAGACAACTGGAACGCGTGACCTTCAGGGGCCGGGCGTAAAGCCTGCCCCAAGCGATTCTGAACATGGAGAACTGGCTATGTCTCTCATCTGGATCAAGGACCTGCGCGTCTCGTTCGACGGAGTACAAGTGCTGCATGGTATCAATCTCCAGGTTGGCAAAGGAGAGTCGATCGGCCTGGTCGGCGAAAGCGGCTGCGGGAAGTCCGTCACTTGGCTTGCGGCCCTGGGCCTTCTGCCGCAACGGGCGCAGATCAGCGGATCGGTAACGCTCGAAGGCAGGGAGCTGGTCAATGCTTCGCG
The DNA here is from genome assembly GCF_014641695.1 of Nitratireductor aestuarii. Taxonomy (GTDB): domain Bacteria; phylum Pseudomonadota; class Alphaproteobacteria; order Rhizobiales; family Rhizobiaceae; genus Chelativorans; species Chelativorans aestuarii. The sequence continues at coordinate 18,719 of NZ_BMIF01000020.1, forward strand.
GGGTGAGCTTGAGCAGGTGCGTGGCGGCCGCATCGCCATGATCTTCCAGGATCCATCGTCCTCGCTGAACCCGGTCCAAAGGGTGGGCAAGCAGCTGGATGAAAGCCTCCGCCTTCATCGCGGCCTCAGCGGTGCCACAGCCCGGGCTGAAGCGATACGCTTGCTGGACCTGGTGGGCATTCCTTCCGCCAAAACCCGCATCGACCTCTATCCGCATGAGTTTTCGGGGGGACAATGCCAGCGCATCATGATTGCGATGGCGCTGGCCGGCGAGCCCGACCTGCTGATCGCTGATGAACCGACCACCGCGCTCGACGCGACGATCCAGGCCCAGATCCTCGATCTTCTGGCCACAATCCGCCATGAAACCGGCATGGCCATGGTGTTCATCAGCCATGACCTCGGAGCGGTTTCCGCGGTCTGCGACCGTGCGGCTGTCATGTATGCGGGGCGTGTCGTCGAGCAGAACCACATCGGCGAATTGTTCGACAACCCGCGGCACCCCTATACGGTCGGCCTGTTCGAGGCAATACCTGAGCTGCAGGGCCCCCGCAGGCGTCTCCAGCCAATCAACGGCACGGTTCCCAATCCACGCCACTTGCCCCGTGGCTGCGCTTTCTCCCCGCGTTGTGCCCATGCCAGTGATTTCTGCCGTTCCGCGCAACCGGCGCTTCTCCAGCAACCAGACGGTGGCCAGGTTGCCTGCTTCCACCCGGTACGGGATCCCCGCCGCACCTTTTCTCCAGCAAGCGCAGAGCTGGCAGCCTGATGTCTGTTCTTCTGCAAGCGTCAGGTCTCTGCCAGCAGTACACAACAGGCAAGACGCTGTTCAAGCATCCGACAGTTGTTCGGGCAGTCGACAGCATCGATCTCGAAATCCGAGAAGGAGAAATTGCCGGCATTGTCGGGGAATCCGGGTCAGGGAAATCGACCCTTGGAAGGATGCTCCTCGGCATTGAACCGCCATACAGGGGCGAACTGACCTGGAGGGGTGCGCCTATGCCAGCCCCCGGTACACCTGAGTGGCGCAGGCTGCGCCGGGAAATGCAGCTCATTTTCCAGGATCCGCTCGCAGCCCTCGACCGCCGGATGACCATCGCCGACCAGATTGGTGAACCGTTGGAGATTCATGGCCTTGTACCGCGTGAGGCCATTAGAAACAGGGTGTCGGAACTCATGGGCAAGGTTGGTCTGCGGCCCGACCAGGCCGGGCGCTACCCGCACGAACTTTCCGGAGGGCAACGTCAGCGGGTGGTGATAGCCCGGGCGCTGGCCATGGCGCCGAAATTCCTCGTTTGCGACGAGCCTGTTTCAGCGCTGGACGTATCGATCCAGGCGCAGGTGGTGAACCTCCTCTATGATCTCAAGCTGGAGGAAGGCCTGACAATGGTCTTCATCAGCCACGACCTGAAGGTCGTGCGGAACCTCTGCGACCGGGTCGTGGTGATGTATCTCGGCCGTATCGTTGAAGAAGGACCCGCCGACGAGATCTTCGCCAATCCGCGCCATCCGTATACGCAGGCATTGGTTTCGTCCGTGCCGAGCGCGGGCAGGGGACATGCCAAGCGCATCCTGCTGCAGGGCGAGCCCCCCAATCCGGCGTCGCGGCCCTCCGGCTGCGCCTTCCATCCCCGCTGCCATCTTGCAGATGCGGCGTGCAAGGCCGAGGCGCCAGCCCTGATCCGGGATAGCCATCGCCTGGCCGCCTGCCTGAAACTTCGAGCAGCACCCAATCAGGATCAGGTCCGGGAAATCCATGCTTAGGCACATCCTGTCACGTCTCGTCCGTTCTTTCCTGACACTCATGCTGGTCATGACCTTCGCCTTCCTGGTTTTGCGCCTGTCTGGCGACCCCGCACTCATCCTGCTTGGCCCCGATGCACCGCAGGACGCCATCAACGCGTTTCGCGAACGCTGGGGCCTCAACGATCCGATCTGGAAGCAGTATCTCGCCTATCTTGTCCAGCTGCTGACCCTCGAATTCGGCGTATCGATGCGCGACCAGGTGCCGGCGCTTGACCTCGTCCTGTCGCGCATTCCCGCAACACTGGCGATCACGCTTCCCGCGCTCCTGCTCAAGGTTGGGCTTGGCATTCCGGCAGGAGTCTATGCAGCCTTGCACAGGCAGTCGATTGCCGATCGTGGGGTCATCACTCTGTCGATCCTGGGTTTCACGGTGCCCTCCTTCGTGCTCGGGCTTCTCCTTGTGCTGGTCTTTGCCGTGCAACTCGGCTGGCTTCCCTCCGGCGGGCAGGAAGGGGTGGAGCATGCGCTTCTGCCGATATTGACGCTTTCGGTCGGCGGGATCGGCATCATGGCGCGCTTTGCCCGATCAGCCATGATCGAGGTTCTTGGTCAGCCCTATATCCGCACTGCCATGGCCAAGGGATTGAGCTGGCGCAGCGTCGTCTGGAAACATGCACTCCCCAATGCCGCCGTGCCGATCGTCACGCTGCTCGGTTTCATGATCGGCTCGCTCATCGCTGGCGCAGCGGTGGTGGAGAGCATCTTCTCCTGGCCCGGCGTCGGCAGGCTGATTGTCACAGCTGTCGCCAACCGTGACCTTGCCGTTGTTCAGGCCCTCCTTCTCGTCATCGCAAGCTCCATGATTGTCGCGAATTTCCTGGTCGATCTGGCTTATGGGCTGCTCGATCCAAGGCTGCGCTCCAGGCGCGCCGCTCACTGAGGATTTGAAGGTCATGACTTCTGTTGAAGCCACACTCGAAAGTTCGGCGAAGCGCAGCCTTCTGTCCCGCCTGCGCCTGAACCTACCCTTCCTGATATGGGTGTCGCTGCTCTGGCTCATCGCCATGCTGCTGGTCGCTGTCTTTGCCGACCAGATGCGCCCCTACGCAATCACGAAGATGGATCTTAGTGCAAGGATGGCTGCTCCAGGCACGCCCGGACACTTGCTCGGAACCGACGATCTCGGGCGCGACGTGCTTTCGCGGCTCATGCAGTCCATCCGGGTCTCGCTTGTCATTGCATTTGGCGCGACACTCCTGTCGGCAGTCGTCGGCACCGGCCTCGGCTTCCTTGCCGCGCAGTTCCGCGGATGGGTCGAGGGAGCCGTGATGGCGCTGGCCGACTTCCAGGCCGCGCTGCCGTTCCTGATCATGTCGCTGGCCGTGCTCGCCTTCTTCGGCAACTCGATGGTTCTGCTTGTCTGCCTCATGGGCTTCTACGGCTGGGAACGCTACGCACGCATTGCCCGTGGCCTTGCCATCTCCGCCTCGGCGCAGGGCTATGCCGGAGCCGTGGTGCAGCTGGGAGCAACGCCCGCGCGCGTTTACCTCCGTCATATCCTGCCGAACGTGGCCTCCACCCTGATCGTTTCGATGACCCTTACATTTCCTGAAATCATCCTGATGGAATCCGGTCTGAGTTTTCTTGGCCTCGGTGTCCAGCCTCCCCAGAGTTCACTGGGCAACATGGTGGGCTTTGGACGCGAATATCTCACGCAGGCTCCATGGATCATGCTCGCACCATCCTTCGTCATCGTCATGACCACTCTTTCAATTTCGCTGCTGGGCGACTGGCTGCGCGACCGCCTCGATCCAACCCTTCGCTAAACCTGGGAAAGAACAGCATGTCCCGCATCATGGCGCACCGCGGTGCGCGCAACCTCTGGGCTGAGAATTCGCTTCTTGGCTTCCGCAAGATCCTCGAGCATGGCTTCGAAGCCGTTGAATTCGACGTTCATCTGACCGATGCCGGCGAACTGGTCGTCATCCACGACGCCACACTGGAGCGTACGACCGATGGCACTGGCCCGGTGCGCAATCTGAGGCCTGAAGACCGTCGGCGACTGCGTCTTCGTGGTCCGGATGGCCAATTGATCGATGAATGCCCGCCGACACTCGAGGACGTACTTGCGGTCATCGCAACCGATCCCGCGATTGAACCGTGGGTCGAGTTGAAGTCGGATCCCGATGGCCGACCCTACGAAGGAATGGTCGAAAAGGCGGCCGCGGCGATCCGCGCCGCGGGTCTCGCCAATCGATCGGCGCTGCACAGCTTCGACATCGACGTTGTAGCCGAGGTTCGGGATGTCGCGCCTGAAATGCGCCGCCTCGTCTCCGTTCACGCGCCGTCCGCAGAAAAGCATGGCGGCCTTGCTGCCCTCATCGAAAAGGTCCGGGGGCTCGTTGACGTTCTTGGTGTGCATCACGCGTTGTTCGAGGCGGAATTCGACCTCATCGCCCGCGAATGGGGCGTTGAGAACTGCTCGGTCTGGACGATCAACACGACCGAACTCATGCAGAAGTGGATCAAGGTCGGACCTGCCTTTCTTGTCTCCGACGATCCGGTCACGCTCAAGTCCCTGCTGCGCCAGGACGCAACGGCGGCATGAACAGGATCAAGGCTTTATTGTTTGACTGTGACGGGGTCCTGCTCGACAGCGAACCTCTTGGATGCCGTGCTCTGGCGGAGGCAGTGACCGCCGCTGGACGGCCCATGACGTTTGCCGAAGCGCGCCAGGTTTTCTCTGGCTGTGCGGCTGAGGACAGCCGTGCCTGGATGGCCCGTGAGGGTCTTGAGGCTGCGGAAGTCTTCGCTGAGAGCGACGAGATCCTCTTTCGCATGTTCGCCTCTTCGATCCCGCTCATTCCGGGCATTGAAGCCGTCCTCAGGGACTTCCCGCTCAAGATGGCGATCTGCTCGAATGCGTCGCATCGCAGGCTCGCGGTTTCCGTCTGCCGCACGACGATTGCTTCGCGCTTTGGCCCTCACATCTATTCGGCGGACCACGTTGAAAAGCCAAAGCCTGCACCGGACCTGGCGCTGCATGCCTGCCGCGAGCTGGGGGTGGCGCCGCACGAAGCCCTCTTCATCGACGACAACTTCCACGGCATCCACTGCGCCAAGGCTGCGGGCTGCCTTGCCGTCGGTTTCGTTGGTCCTTCGGACGACAGGCCCGGACACGACCGGGCTCTATGGGAGGCCGGTGCGGACCATGTGGTTCACGGCATAGCCGAGTTCCAGAACCTTCTCAGAACTCTCACAATCAAAATTCTAGAGGATGCATAGTCACTATGAATGATCTTCCATTGCTCGGCGCAGCCATGACGGTTGCAGATCTCGAACAGCTGCAGGACTTCATCCTGAATGAACACCGTGACCTGGAGCTGCAGGACTTCTGCGTCCAGGGAGCGCTCGACAGGGACTGGAGGCCCGCAGCCGAACGGGCGCGGGTGCTCTTGTCCGGTTACCGAGGCCGGCTTGGTATCCATGGCCCATTCTGGGGCCTTCATATTGCCAGTTCGGACGCTGAGATCCGCAAGGTCGTAAGACGCCGGATGATGCAGGGTCTTGATGTCTGCGAGTTCCTTGGCGCGAGCCAGATGGTGATCCACTCGCCTTACACCTCCTGGGACTATAACAACCTCGACAATGCGCCGGAGCGTCTGTCCTATCAGTCGGTGCTCGACCTGACCCACGCCACGATGGACGAGGTCGTTTACCGGGCTGAACAAATTGGGGTGACGATGGTGGTCGAGAACATCATGGACAAGGATCCCGACATCCGGCGTATCCTCGTGGATGCGTTCAGCACGCCTGCAATGGCTGTCTCGGTGGATACGGGCCATGCCCACTATGCCTGCGGCTCCAAGGGCGCGCCACCGGTCGACTATTTCATCCGTCGCGCGGGTAATTCCCTGCAACACGTCCATCTGCAGGATGCCGACGGCTATGCGGACAGACATTGGGCGCTCGGCGAAGGCACCATAAGCTGGCACGCCGTTTTCCGCGCCATCGGCGAACTCACCTCTCAGCCGCGCCTGATCCTCGAACTGCGCGATAAGAGCGGCATCCTTCCCTCTGTCGCATGGTTGCGCGCCCGGCATCTGGCTCGTTGAGCCTCGCTATCCCACCCGCATAAGCCTCCTGGCGGTCTTGTTGCTTGTCGCCAAAGCACCTGGAATGGTATCCCGGTTGTCATCGGTCTCGGTCAGCACGATGCAACTGATCCTGTCAATATGCATAGCAAGTTCCGTGTTCTGAAAGGTGCTTCCTTTATATCGGTATGGTACCGGAAACCGGGCTAACCACTACCTTCGCACCACAGCCCTACATGTGCGAGGTTCTCCACGACCGGCGTTCATCAACTGGAGACCGAAGGGCGCGCCGGCCGCAAGGGCGATCGCCGATCACCTGACCCGGCTCGACTTCGTCATTATGGACGAACTTGGCTATCTGCCCTTCGCCCAAGCCGGCAGGCAATTGCTCTTCCATCTCATCAGCAGGCTCTACGAGCGAACCTCGATCATCGTCACCACCCATCTCGTCTTCGGCGACGCCAAAATGACCACGGCTTTGCTCGACCGGCTCACCCATCACTGCGAGATCATTGAGACCGGAAACGCCTCGTGGCGTTTCAAAAGCCTCTATCAAAGCTAAAGCCGAGAACCAAATTCAACCGCACCCGATCAGGCTGTGCAACCCTGACTAGCGATGCCTGATCGGGTGCTCGCCGTCGTGCCCTTCACAACCCAAAACAGGGGTCCCTATTCCGCGATGACAGTCGGGAGTGAAGAGGTCGAGAACCGCTGCGACAGCATCCCACATGGCGCTGACGGTTCTTTCAGCTTTTGCACGTAATAGCGCGTTGAGTTTTGAGAAAGCATTTTCGATGGGGTTGAAGTGGCTTTGTCGCAAACTTGCCATTTGGACGAACAAGCTGATCAGATACGGCATTCATGCAGCGAGGATTTCAAACTACTCGGCGAGTGATGGTGCCGGATTGTAGGCGTACCTCGCCTGTCGTTTGCGCATCATGTGAACCATTTCGATCCCGGACAGGATCGTCGCGGCGCTGCCAGTTGATTTGAATCCCAGCATGGAGCGTATCCGGCGCTTGATGCGGCGATGGTCCTGCTCTATGCGGTTGTTCAGATATTGGCTTTGCCGGATGCGGATTGGCTTTAACAACCGTCGTGATCGATTTCGCAGGCGGCTTTCGCCATCACAGGCAATGATCGCCTCGTGATTGGTCTGGCTGCCGTCGATGACGATGCGCTCCGGTCGCCCATGGCGCGCAAACGCCTTCCGGATAAAGCGCTTGGCAGCCAATAGATCGCGATGTTCGCTGAAGAAGAACTCGACCGTGTCGCCCAGGTTGTCGATGGCACGGTAGAGATACATCCATCGACCACGAACCTTCACATAGGTCTCATCGACATGCCATTTACGGGTGACGGGTCGCTTGCGATGGTTGAACCGTTCGAGCAGCAGCGGTGAGAAGCGCACGACCCAGCGATGGATTGTAGAATGGTCGACGTGAATGCCTCGCTCGGCCATCATCTCCTCCAGATCACGTAGGCTGAGATTATAAGCCAGATACCAACGTACGCACAGCAGGATTACTGATTGGTCGAAGTGACGGCCACTGAACATCGGCGAGCTCCCAGAAATGGAGGGCTCTCATGCCACAGCCAAGGTTGACAACAGGTTTGCGACAAAGCCACTGTAAGTCGTCGTGTGCGAAAAGGGCGTGATTGCCGGCGAACAGTCGAGCCACAACTGGGGCTGAGTGCGACAGATGGGACGGGCCGAGCAGGAACTGCCGCTTTCCGCACGCAGCATGGAAATCTGGCGGGATATGGATCGAAAACTTGGCAGCCCTACCGGCTATGGGCGTACCGGCATCATGTATGTCGCCTACACGGATGCGGATGAGCAGCACTGGACGACGTGGCACGAGATTGGCAAGCGGCACGGCGTTGTTACCCATGAACTATCGGGAGCAACGGTCGCGGCAAAACTCCCGGGCAGGGCAGCGCAACCCGCGTGTGGCCCTGTATTCGCCTCACGACGGTTGCGCGGAACCATGGCTTGCCGTCCCCGCCATGGCCCGGGCGGCACGTACCGCCGGTGTCCGCGTTTTGACGCAGTGCGCAGTTCGGACCGTCAAAAGGGCAGCGGGCAGGGTGTCTTCGGTGGTGACGGAGCGTGACACGATCAGGTGTGATAGCGCGGCAATCTGCTGCGGCGCGTCGAGCCGATTGTTTGCCGGCAATCTTGGGCTGGACTTCCCTTCATTGAAGGCTATTGGCACGGTCGCCAGGGTCTTAGGCGTTTCCGGAGTGCCGGACTTCCCGGTCGGCGCGGAAAATTTCTCGTTTCGTCTTCGTGCGGATGGACAGCATACATTGACGCTTCGCAACGCGAACATCGCACCGGTTCTCATCGACAACCTTATTTTACTGCCGCGGTATGCGTCTCACCTGCGCAACAATTGGAGCGAGTTCAAGTTGCGCTTCGGACGTTCCTTTCCGGAAGATCTGGCATTCCGAGGCGATGGTCGGCCGACGACAAGACGATTTTCGAAGCGGTCCGTACGCTTGACCCGCCAGCCTCCTCAACATTCCTCCGGCGGTCCCAGCGCAACGCTTCGAAAGCTTTTCCGGCTTTCGCAAGCGCCAGGGTAACGACGAGTTGGGTAGGTGTGATGGACGTCACACCTGACGCTGTACCCGCGATCGATGCCGTTCCCGGCCGGCCCGGCTTGTTTATTGCGGCGGGGTTTTCCGGTCACGGGTTAGGGACCGGCCCGGCGTCAGGTGAGCTGCTGGCCGACCTCATCACAAACAGAACGCCATCCGAAGCCATACGGCTTCAGCCGCTGGCAATGACGGTTGGCATTGAAGACCAGCCTTGGAAGTTGCCGGTTCGTCTCGGTCCAGAGCAATTGTAGCTATTCGCCCACGGTCTGCGGCAGCACGAAGGGCACGTGGGCTGGGACGGCTCCTACCCTGAGCGCGCATTGGAAAACATCGCAGAGCAGCCCGTCCTTCATGACTGCGTGCGGCGCACCAGTGGTCGCGATCTGTCCATCGCGGAAAACAGCCACATGATCAGCAAAGGCAGCCGTGAGGTTCAGGTCGTGCAGCACGGCGATCACGCCGCCACCGCGTGAGGCGAAGTCGCGTGC
>NZ_BMIF01000021.1 GCF_014641695.1 Nitratireductor aestuarii
TCAGTTGCCTGACGCTTCCAGATCCACGCGTCCTCTGCCGACCACGTTTCTCTTTCTTCTATATTCAATTGTCAAAGAACAGGCGAACCTAATCGCCGCAGGGCTCAAGTCTTTTACCACCGAACCCTGAAAGCCGCCATCGCGTCTTTCGGAAAACCATATCTCGGAGACGAAGCGTCTCCTCCGTCAGCAGCGCCGCCGCCGTCGTTGATGGGCTGCTTATAGGCCCCTCAAACTCGAGTCGTCAATCGGGTTTTTTGAGCGAACCCAAAAATTATCGCTCCACTGGCCTGTTATGGTTAACAAAGCCTTCCCGAAAGGCCGCAGCCAAGCCCCCAGCTTCGCCCAAACCCTTACGCCCCAACGCTTCCAGCGTTATCCACAGATGCGAGACGACGCAAATGCCAGACCGACGGAAGCTTCAAAGAACGGGCTGTTCCAAGACCAACGGCCCAGGCTGCAAAGAACAGGACGACCCGCGCCCTGCCCTCGGCGCTAACCACATATGGGAACGCAACAGCGCGATTCCAAGGAGGGCAACGGTTGTAGAATGCTGGGAGGATTGAACGACGCGAATCCGTCTATGAACTGAATCGGTTCGGCCCCGCAACAAAGGGGTGTCTTGACCGTGAGAGGCCATTCAATATCCTACCTCCGCCACGGTAGGGCCAGCGATTTTGCTGCCGGCCTCATCGAGAATACCACGGGCACGGAGATGAACTGCATCCGTTCCCGGCACGAGCACCTGGAAATTGCCCGGGCGCCATCAACACTTGCAATCCACCTGGGGGTTACCCTCATTCGACGGGAGGGGAGCATGGAGCCATCCGACCATCTGGAAACATTTCGTTTTGGAAACTACCTGCTTGATCCTCAGCGACGGAAGCTAACCAGAGAAGGCAACCCTGTCGAGCTGGGGAGCCGTTCCTTTGATCTTCTCGTGCTTCTGGTCCGCGCCAGGGGGCAAATCGTCAGCAAGAACCAGATCCTTGACGAGGTCTGGCCCAACCTCATTGTCGACGAAACAAACCTCAGGTTCCAGATTTCCCGCCTTCGCAAGGAACTGTCCCAGTCATCGGAACCTGGCGAATACATCAAGAGCGTTGCGGGCCGCGGCTATGTCTTTGTTGCTCCGGTCACAGCCCAGAGCCAACCGAGCAATATCGAAGAAGCGCGCAGCAGCCCGGAATCCCGCACACCGATCCCCACCAGGGTGAAACTCCTCTTTGGCAGAGAAGAGAACCTGAACAGGCTCCATGACCTGCTGCTGCAGGCACGGTTTGTGAGTATCGTCGGCAGCGCGGGAATGGGGAAGACCACGGCCGCCATCGAGCTGGCGCACAGGCTCACCGAGCGCTTCGGCAGCAACATCTTCTTTGTTGACCTCGGATTGGTGGGCAGCTCTGAGGCGGTGCTGCCCGCGATTGCGGGTGCAGTCAGTTTCTCGTTTGCTTCAGGCGATCTGCTGCGGGGTCTGGTAACATCCCTCGAACGGCGGCAAATCCTGCTGATCCTTGATTGTTGCGAGCACGTTCTGGATGCCGTGTCCGAGGTTACTGCAACTCTGGTCAGGGAGGCTCCGTCGGTCTTCATTCTGGCGACAAGCCGCGAGCCGCTGAGGGCGCTCGGCGAAAACGTCTACGCTCTGCCGCCGCTCATGCTGCCGGAGATGAACCAGCAAGAAATCACTGCCGCCCAGGCGATGCTGTCTCCTACTGTTCAGCTCTTCATGACGCGAGCGCGCGAATGTGGCTTCGGGGGCCAGCTCGAAGATGAGGACGCTTTGGCGCTGGTCCATATATGTCATCGTCTGGAAGGCAATCCTCTGGCGATCGAGCTGGCAGCCAGCCGGGTCAAGATGTACGGGTTCTCGGCTCTCCTGGAGGTGCTCGACAACCGGCTGTTCCTCAGCTGGCCCGGCCTTCGCCACGATCCGCGACATGCGACGCTGGGGGCTGCGCTCGACTGGAGCTTCGCGCTTCTTTCTGAACTTGAGCAGAGGGTGCTCACGCGCTTATCGATCTTTGTGGGGACATTCTCGCTGGAGGCAGCGGTTGCCGTCTGCCGGGATCTTGCCGAAGACCAATGGACGGTAGCGCGCGTGATCGAGGAACTCGTCGACAAGTCGCTTCTGTCCACCCAGCATGGTTCCAGAGCACTCAAGTACCGCCTGCTCGACGTCACCCGGATCTACGCCGAGGTGAAGCTCCTGGAAAGCGGTGAAAGGGACCATGTCGCCGAGCGTCATGCGGGATATTTCCTGGGCGTTCTTCAAGAACTGCACACCAGGATTGACCGCGATCCGGAAGATGTTCTGGAGGCGGGTCTCATGGGTAATGTCCGGGCTGCGCTCGAATGGTGCTTCTCGGCATCGGGAAGCAAGGAGCTTGGCATTGAACTCGCAGCCGTGGCTTCGCGCCTGTTCATCGAGCGCGGGCTGATGCACGACTGCGTGCGGTGGTGCCAAACTGCGCTGGCTGCCCTTGGGGAAGAGGCAGAGCCGTCGAAATCAGCACTGTTGCTGCAGCTGTCGCTTGCAACGTCGATGATGTATTCGCTTGGCAATGTGGAGGCGGTCGGCGGGGTGCTCGATCGGGGGCTTCAGATCGCCTTTGCTCTGCGAGACAACGACTACGCACTTGAACTGCTCGCCGGCCGAAACCTGTATCACACGCGTCGGGGTGAGTTTGCAGACGCACTCAAGGATGCAGAACGATTTGCGGCCCTTGCTCGCAAACTGGAGAATCCCAAACACCTCGTCACTGCAGAATACATCCTGGGGATTGCCTATAACCTCGTCGGAAAGCAGGACCTTGCGCGAAAGACGCTTGAATCAGGATGGGTGCGCGGACAAATGCTCGGCCTCAGGCGTCTGGTCTACTGTGGGTATGACACAATACTGCGGACACACATCAGCCGCGTATGGACGGCATGGCTGTGCGGCTTCCCCGAAGAGGCCGCCACTTTGGCCGATCAGGTGTTGAAGGCTTCGGCCAGGGATGCCAACCCCGTGACCGCCTCTATCGCACGTCTGCTCGTCGCGCAGCAGATCCTGTGGTCAGGTGACAGGGAGTGGGCGCAGCGCGTGGTGGATGAGCTGATGGATATCGCCACCACACATGATCTTCGCCCATACAGGAGCGGCGGGCGTTTGCTTCAAGGCAAGTTGCTGCTGGCTGCGGGAGATGTCGAAGGAGCCATTCCCGTCCTTGGCGAGGCGCTGCAGTCATTGAGAGAACTGCGGGTGACCGTGCTGATAACGCCAGGCGCAAGGTCCTACGTGGAGTGCCTCGCGACGACCGGCAAGACGCAAGAGGCGGAGGAAATTCTTCTGCCTCTGATTCAGAGCGCCAGAAGCTCGCCAACCTACTTTCTTCCGGAGCTCCTCAGAACCCGAGCGGACTTGTTGGTGATGCAGGGACGCCCCGACGATGAAGCAGAAAGTGCATATGAAGAAGCGATCGCTCAAGCGCGCGATGATGGTGCGCTGGCCTGGGAGCTGAGAGCGACAAAGGCGCTCGCCCGTCACCTCGTGAGCATAGGCAACAAGGCCCGGGCTCAAGCCATCCTTCAGGATGTATGCAGTCGCTTTGCCGAGCGCACGAGATCCAGGGATCTTGCCGAAGCGGAACAACTTCTCGCGGACCTGGCGGGCTGACGGGAACGTGGTGCCGGCTACCACATCCCCATCAGAACTCACGCCCGGATGAATGCCAGCAGATCGGCATTGATGACGTCGGGATGAGTCGTGAGCATGCCGTGCGAATATCCGGGATACGTCTTGAGCGTACCATTCTTGAGCAGCTTGATCGTCTTTAGCGCAGAGGCTTCGATCGGAACCACCTGATCATCCTCGCCATGCAACACGAGCGTCGGAACCGTAATGGCCTTCAGGTCCTCGGTTTGATCCGTTTCCGAGAAGGCCTTGATGCCCTGATAGTGGGCAATGGCCCCACCATTCATGCCCTGCCGCCACCAGTTCTGAATGACGCCTTCCATGGGGGAAGCACCTTCACGATTGAAGCCGTAGAAGGGACCAGCAGGCACATCCCGGAAGAACTGAGCCCTGTTCTTGGCTAGCGTTGCACGCCATGCATCGAAAACAGACATCGGCGTGCCTTCCGGATTTTCGGGTGTCTGCAGCATCAGCGGCGGGACGGCAGCGACCAACACGGCCTTGGCAACGCGTCCGGCAGGCTGACCATGGCGCGCGACATAGCGGGCAACCTCGCCGCCGCCTGTCGAGTGGCCGATATGGACGACGTTCTTCAGGTCCAGCGCCTCGACCACGGCATAGGCGTCAGCCGCATAGTGGTCCATGTCATGCCCATCGGACACCTGCGAGGAACGTCCATGACCCCGGCGGTCATGAGCGACGACGCGATACCCATGCGAAAGGAAGAACAGCATCTGAGCATCCCAATCGTCCGATGAAAGCGGCCAGCCGTGGTGGAACATAATTGGCTGGGCTTCTCTTGCGCCCCAATCCCTGTAGAAGATTTCAACACCATCCCTGGTTGTAACGTAACCCATTTTCATTTCTCCTGAATTTGATGGATCTATGGTTGAGTTTTCTGCCGCCAGCACAGTCTCTGACGGTAGAATTGTGGTTGCCGTGATTGCCGTTGCTACTTGTAAAGCCTCACGGCGGGTGAGTTTTAAATCTGTGATGCTCATGGTTTATCCCTTCTATTGTCAGTACAAGCCGACAGGATTCAGAAAGCATTTCGCCCTGCCCGCTTCATCGAAGGTCCTCGGCCGCAAACATCAGCTGCCTCGGCCTGGTCTGGACCGATGCCGTCGGGGCGAAGATGGAAAACCGGACCCCGCGATGCTGGATTGAACCGATCTCGCTTCTGTACCCCAGAAGGCCGAGCGCCTGGCGCACGATAAACAGCCCAACACCTGATCGGACCTCCTGGGTGGATCCCAGGTGCGTAAACGGACTAAACGGCCGCGGGATCGGGTGGCTGGATGCCTGGAGCGTGTAAATGACATCAAGCCGGACGGTGTCACCGCGCCGTCGCGCGCCGACGAGAACCTGTCCCTCTTCCCCCGTGCACAAAACCGCGTTTCGGGTCAGATTGCGCAGGATGGTCCTGAGCAGGAGCGGATGGCTCTCCACCACCGCACTCGTCCTCGCCAGCCGGATATAAACGCCGGCAGACCTCGCCATTTCCTCGCAATCCTGCACGGCCTGAGAAAGCAGGTCTGCGACGTTAACCGGACGCGCGGCGCCACTTTGATCCAAAGGTTGCAAAGCCTCAATAAGAAGCGAGAGGTCTTCAATGATCCGGCCGAGAGCATCCTCGCCTCGTTGAAGAAGATGAACATCCTCGATGTTCCGTATTCCCAGGTTCAGAAGCTCAAGACTGCGTCCGATGGTCTGTAGTGGCTGCCACAGATCGTGAGCCGCTATGGCAAGGAGGAACTTCTCAAAGTTCAGTTCTGGACGCAGCTCGTCTTCGGGACTGCTACGTGCCTGGAGGAAGCTTCGGGCGGGCATTTCTAACTTGTTGATGCTTTGGAACATGGCGGTTCTCACTCCCGGTTCGACAATATCCCTGTGACGATGAGAGTTGCCGATCAGTACGAGGAATGCGAGTTTAACGTTGTGAGATCCTGTTAAATGACGCGCTTCTGAAATGAAGCACTTAATACAGGTCATGCAGCGGTCTTTGATCAACGAAACTTATACACAACGAACCGATCCGCGAGCCTTCTTTTCTTGCCGCTATACGTGCGTTCCTCCTTCTACGCTTGGAGTTGTTGACGCAGGAACTTGCACAGCCCGCTCTTCCGAGCAGGTCGTTCGCTCCGAGGAGATGAGCTGTGCAAACGAGGTACTGTGATCAAGAGAGGATACGAGAAGGCAGACCAGGAATGTCCACCCCCCCCCCCATCTCACTGAGAGGCTCCTTGCCGAAGGACAGCGGCACGAGCCTGCCTATTCGGCCACCACAATTTCGGTTGCATCAAGTACCCTTACATAGTTCTCCTCGCCCAGATCCATGATATCCGGGGTCTGAGATTGCCATGTAACGGCTACCTTCTGACCAGCCTTGATATGCGAGAGGTCGTAGTTCGCCGGAAGCCGGTAGGCATCACCATTGCGGATGATGACCTCATGCCCGCTGACAGCTTCGACGGTGCCGATGGCAGTAAATGCCGAAGCTTGCGAAACGGGGAATGCCAGTATTGCGGCGGTAACAGTTGAGAGAATAAAGTTCCTCATTTGCTTTTACTCCTATCATATTCATGCGATCACGCACCAGCTGCCTTTAAACAGCCCGCACTACATTTTGTTGTTGGTAGTCTATTCTTGGAATTGCGTGACAGCCGACAGATAGGAAGCCAATTTCCCGGTTTCTAATTTGATGGCGTTAGAAATTGTTAGATATTGCGGAGAGGATCAGCTTCGCGGGGATCATGCCCTTTTGGCTTGCCAGAGAGCCCTATGTTGGCATCTCCCCAGTCCTTCAGAGCTCTCAGGATCGGCTCCATCGTGCGCCCAAGATCCGAAAGCGAATATTCCACTCTGGGCGGCACCTCAGCATAGACCTTGCGTATGATGAGGCCATCTTCTTCCATCTCACGCAACTGGCGCGCGAGCATCCGGGGAGTGCAGTTCGAGGCATGGCGGCGGATTTCATTGAACCGAAGCGTGCCGGACAGCAGATGCCACATGATGATCGACTTCCACTTTCCATCGATGAGACCAATGGCAGCCTCGACGGAACAGCCGGGAGCACAGTCGAAACGGGAATGACGAACCTTGGCCATATCAGTATCCTTTTTGATACTATATGAATTTGTTGTGCGTATTGATTGGGCTTTTATGTAACTCATCTTTGCCCCGTCGCAACCTGATGAGGAGCAAAATCATGAAAGCAGTTGGCTACAGAATTCCCGGACCTATCCAGCACGAAAAGTCCCTGGAGGATATCGAGCTGCCACGTCCCAGTGCATCCGGCCATGACCTCTTGGTCGAGGTCGACGCAGTTTCAGTAAATCCCGTCGACACAAAGATCCGGCATAGAGTGACGCCGGGTGACGATGACTGGAAAGTTCTGGGTTGGGATGCCGTTGGCCGCGTGGTGGAGATGGGTCCCATGGCGGAAGGCTTCGCGATTGGCGACGAGGTTTTCTACGCCGGCTCCATCGCCCGTCAGGGCACCAACAGCCAGTTCCATCTGGTTGATGCCCGCATCGTCGGGCACAAGCCCAAGTCACTTTCCCACGCTGAAGCGGCGGCTCTTCCCCTGACAGCGATAACCGCATGGGAGATGCTGTTCGACCGGCTGGATATCCGCCGTCCAGTGCCTGGGGCGGCAAACGCAGTGCTGATCATAGGCGGAGCCGGCGGTGTAGGGTCGATTGCGATCCAGCTTGTTCGCGCCCTCACCGATCTGACCGTGATCGCAACCGCTTCGCGGCCGGAGACGCAAGAATGGGTACGCGAACTCGGCGCGCACTATGTGATCGACCACAATGGCGATATGGCTGACCAGATCAAGTCGTTGGGGATCGGTGCTCCGGGCTTCGTGTTCTCAACGAACAACAGCGAGCACCACATCGCCGGCATCCAGGAGCTGATCGCGCCCCAGGGCCGTTTCGGGCTGATCGATGATCCCGCCACGCTCGATGTGATGGGCTTCAAACGAAAGTCAGTCTCGGTTCACTGGGAACTGATGTTCACACGTCCGATCTTCGAGACTGCGGACATGCACAAACAGGGAAAGCTGCTCGACGAAGTAGCCAGGCTGGTGGACGAAGGCCGGATCCGGACGACGGTGACCGAGGTCATGAAGCCGATCAACGCCGAGAACCTCAGGAAGGCGCATGCCTTGATCGAAACGGGCAAGGCCCGCGGCAAGATCGTGCTCGAGGGTTTTTAGGCCGCGGTCAGCATCTGAGCACATCACCAATGGGCGCGGCGAAGGCATGGCAGCCGCGCCCTATGATCAACTCGCATCGGGCGGGGGATCACCGAACACCGGCTTCAATATCGACACGAGCCACGTGATGAACACGCGCACGCGGGGCGGAAGTTGCCGGTTGCTCGGATAGAGCACCGACAGCGGTGTCGGACGCGGTGTATATTCTCCCAGTATCTCAACCACCGTACCCGCCGCGATATCCTCGTCGAAACGATAGCGTGGAGCCTGGACTATCCCTAGCCCCAGACGCGCCGCTGCTGCATAGGCATCCGCACCGGTAACCAGAACACGGGAAGGCAGCGCAACCTCCATGCTCCCGTCTCCCATGGTGAATTCGAGCGGCATGACCCGCTCGGTGCGGGACGACACAAAGCCGATCATCATATGGCCCTCGAGGTCGTGCGGCGACTTCGGCGTGCCATGCCGGGCGAGATAGTCCGGGCTGGCACAGGTGATTTCCTGCATGACGCCCAACGGCCGGACGATCATGTCGCTGTCGTCCAGCTTGCCTGCACGAATGACGCAATCAACCCCTTCCCTCACCAGATCTACATAGCGCTCCCCTTCGCCCAGATGGACAGTCAACCCCGAGTGCTGCGCCAGAAAATCCGGCAAGGCAGGAAGAAGGATCGTCCGAACGAGGTTGCCCGGCGCATCAACGCGCAGCAGGCCGGCCACCCCTCCGCTTGCGTTCTGGTCTGCCTCCTCGAGCTCTGCCAGAATGGACAGGCAGCGACGGTAGTACTCCCAGCCTTCGACGGTTGGCTGAACATGGCGCGTCGTGCGTTGCAGCAGGCGCACGCCGAGCCGCCGTTCCAGATCCTTGATTGCAGCCGTAGCGACGGGTCGGGAGATGCCGAGATCGGCAGCGCCCGCGCTGAAACTGGCGCGCTCAACGATCCGTACGAACAACTCAAGGGTGGCAAGCCTGTCCATGCGGATTATTCTGTATTCCAGAACAGTATTGTCGGCAAGCTTGATCTAATTCCCACAGTAGGCTGCAACTATTTTGGGTGAGGCAAAAACAAGGAGCCTTACCATGACAAAACAATCTTCCATTGCATTGGTGACCGGCGGCAGCCGCGGACTTGGCCGCGCGACAGTTGAAGCGCTCGCTCGCCGGGGTTCCAATGTCATTTTCACCTACAACATCAACAGGGCCGAAGCGGCAAAGGTCGCCGGCATCCTCGAGGAGTCCGGCCAGAAAGCCGTAGTGTTGCAACTCGACACCGGAGACACCAAAGCGTTTGACCCGTTCGTGGGCAAGGTCAAGGAGGCGCTGCAAACTCTTGGTGCGGAGAAGTTCGACTATCTCGTCAACAATGCCGGCAATTCCAGCAACATGAGCTTCCTGAACGCCACAGAGGACGAGTTTGATGCCCTGTACAGAATTCATATCAAGGGCGTCTTCTTCCTGACGCAGAAGCTCGTCCCCCTGATCAAGGATGGCGGCCGCATCGTGAACATCTCGTCCGGCCTTACGCGGTTCGCCCTGCCGAACCGTGCGGCCTACGCGACCATGAAGTCAGCGGTGGAGACCATGACCCGGTACATGGCTTTCGAGCTTGGTGACCGTCGCATTGCGGTGAATGTTGTGGCGCCAGGCGCCATCGCGACCGATTTCAGCGGCGGCGTTGTGCGGGACAATCCGGATGTCGCCAAAGCAATTGGCGCAATGACCGCGCTTGGCCGGCCTGGTCAGCCTGAAGATATCGGGCCAATGATTGCCTCGCTGCTGTCGGAAGACAACCGTTGGGTCAACGCACAGCGGATTGAGGTTTCCGGCGGCATGCGCATCTGATGCGTGGTTACCTCCAGTTTCAAGGTTGCCGGTCCCCTTCCCGTCTCCAGCAGACAGGGGCCGGCAACCACCCTGACGTGGAGCGCTATGCTGCGGCAGCGAGCAAGGCGCGTGCGTACTCCGTCGAAGGCGCTGTCCATATGGAACTGCCTTGTTCCACGATCCTGCCGTTGCGCATCACGATCACGTCGTCGGCAATGAAGCGCACAACGGCAAGGTCGTGGGAGATGAAGAGATAGCTAAGGCCAAGTTCCTGCTTCAGATCCGCCAGCAGGTTGAGGATCTGCGCCTGTACCGACACGTCGAGCGCTGAAGTGGGTTCGTCGCAGAGTACGAACTCCGGACGCAGGATGAGGGCGCGGGCGATCGCTATGCGCTGTCTCTGTCCGCCCGAAAACTCGTGCGGATGCCGCCCGGCCGCTGTTTGCGGCAGTCCGACGTGGTCCAGAGACGAGGCAATCCTGCCCTGCCGCTCCAGCCGGTCCGAAATGCCATTGGCGACAAGCACGCCGTCGAGGATACGCTGGACGGTATGACGAGGATTAAGCGAGGCAAACGGGTCCTGGAAGATCATCTGGATCCGTTTGCGGTGCGAGCGCAACGCAGTGCCGCTGAAGCGCGTCAGCCGCACACCATCGAGCGAAACTGCACCCGATTCCGGGCGGACGAGACCGATAATGGCGCGCGCTACCGTGGACTTGCCGCTGCCGGATTCGCCAACAATCCCAAGCGTCCTGCCTTTCGGTATATTGAACGATACGCCGTCCACAGCAGTCCTACGGTCATAGCGGACAACGAGATCGTTCACCGCCAGACCGTGCTGCCGTGGTTCCGCGACGGGCAAGGGGGTCGCAGGGGGATTGGGCCGCCGCAATTCATAGTTGAATGAGCCGTCGCTCTGGCGCGTGACACTCACCTCGGCCAGCCTGTGCTGGTTGCAGCTCCGGTCATCGTCGAGCCTCAGCGAAGCGCCGATCAGTCCCTGGGTATAGGTATGTTTGGCGTTCCTGAAGAGATCGCGTGAGGCGAGCGTATCCATCACCTGGCCGTGATGGATAACCACCGCCCGGTCGGTCCATTGGCTGACCAGCGGCAGATCGTGTGAGATCAGCAGCACGGCCATGTTCAGCTCGCGTCGCAGCCTGTCGATGAGCTCCAGAATCTGCCGCCGGATCGACACATCGAGCGCCGTGGTAGGTTCGTCGGCAACGAGAAGTTTCGGCTTCAGGGCGATGGCCATGGCAATGACAATGCGTTGGCGCTGGCCGCCTGAAAGTTCATGCGGAAACGCGTCGATGATGCGCTCCACATCGGGCAGCGCCACGATCCGCAGCAGTTCTAGCGTGCGCTCGCGTGCTTCACGAGCCGAGATCTTCAGATGCCGCCGCAGGACTTCGCCAATCTGCCAGCCCACGCGATAGACCGGGTTCAGCGTGGTCTGCGGCTCCTGAAAGACGATGCCGATGTCATTGCCTCGGATCTTCTCCATCTCGCTTTCGCTTGCAGTTGCGAGATTTTTACCCTCGAACAGGATGGAGCCCTCGATCTCCGTTTCACCCGGCAACAGGCGCAGGATCGACAGTGCTGTCGTAGACTTGCCACAGCCGGACTCGCCGACCAGTGCCAGCGATTCACCGGGCGCGATCGAGAACGACAGCCCGTCAACCGCAATGCCTGTGCGCAGCGCGTTGCGGTAACTGATGCGAAGGTCCGAGACCGTAAGCAGGGGTTCGGTCATGTGTCGTGTCACCCATTGCTGCGAGGGTTGAGAAAGTCATTCAGGGCATCGCCAAGGACGTTCAGGGCAAAGACGGTCACCACGATAAACGCGCCGGGAATGACGGTCGGGAACCAGTAGCTGCGGATCTGTTCGCGGCCCGAGCCGATCATGCTGCCCCAGGAGGCAGCATTCGGATCGCCAAGTCCGAGGAATGACAGAGCCGATTCCGCCAGGATCGCGGACGCAACGATGATGGAGGCTGTCACAATGAGTGTCGGGGCGATGTTTGGAAGTATTTCGCCGAACAGGATCCTCGGACCCGAGACACCGCTTGTCTCTGCCGCCAGCACGTATTCGCGCGAACGGTGGTTGATGACCTCGGCTCGCGTCAGCCGGGCGACTGCGTCCCAAGAAATCAGTGCCAGTCCGATGATGACGGTCGTCGCCGAAGGCTCAAGCACGGACACCAGCACCACCAACAGGACGAAGCCGGGGATCGTCTGAAAGATCTCGATGCCGCGCGTCACCACCCAGTCAATCCATCCCCCCGCATATCCGGCGATGGCTCCAATCAGGACGCCCACGACGAGGCTGATGAAGGCCACCGACAGGCCGACCAGGAGCGACACACGCGCACCAAAGAGCACTCCGCTAAAGAGATCGCGGCCCAGCACATCGGTGCCCAACGGATGGGCCCAGTCGACGAACGGCTGGATCAGCGGTTCGCCGGTTATCCGGAGCGGATCGCCCGGCCGCAGGATCGGCCCAACAATGGCCGTGAGGATGCCAAAGGCCAGGATCGCCGTCGCCAATGCAGCGGATGGCGTCTTAAGGAAGCGGATGCCTCCCCAGCGGTTGCGTGAGCCGAGCGCAGGATCGAAGACGCCAGCGCCCGGTTCGCGGTAACGGCGGGCGATGTTTGGATCTATTTCGAGGGGCGTCATGCGCGCGCTCCAATGCGGGGATCGAGGACGCGGTGCAGCAGGTCAACGAGGATGTTGGCGATGATCACCACAAAGGCGCTGGTGAGCAGGATCCCCAGCAGCAGGACATAGTCCCGCGCGTTGATAGCCTCGTAAGTGAGACGTCCCATGCCGGGCCACGAGAACACCGTCTCGACCACGACAGCGCCGCCCAGAATGCCGGCGATGTGCATGCCGGCCATGGTGGACACGGGGATCAGCGCATTGCGGACGATATGGCGAAGCGACACCTGCCACCGGTTCAGGCCCTTCGCCACCGCCGTGCGAACGTGGTCCTGCCGGATGACCTCGAGCATTGATGAGCGCGTGAGCCTCGCATAGATGGCAATGTAATAGGAAGCGAGCGCCAGCGATGGGAGCAGCAGATATCGTCCCCGCTCGAGTAGGTAGCTGAAACCGGAGGCGCGACTGCCGATCTTCTCTGCTCCGCCCGTGGGCAACCAGCCGAGTTGCACGGCGAACACGATGATGAGCATGAGGCCGATCCAGAAGGACGGTATTGAATAGAGCACCAGCGTCACCGCCGACAGCAGGCGATCCTTGCTGCGTCCGGCGTTCAGCGCCATCACAGCCCCGGCCGCAATGCCCAGGGCCAATGCAAGGGTGATCGACGTTCCAACCAGCAACAGCGTTGACGGTAGGCGAGCGGCGATCAGCTCGGTCACCGGCACGTCGAAGCGCATCGATTGACCCAGGCTGAACTGTGCGAGCGTACCGTAATAATGCAGTAACTGTTCCAGTATCGGGCGGTCGAGCCCCAGCGACTCCCTGAGCGCGCTGGTACCTTCCTCGGTCGCCGCGCCTGATGACGCGGCGATATAGTCGGCGATATCGCCCGGTGCGAGCTGGACGAAGAAGAAGCTCAGCGTCACGACGATGAACACCGTCGGCACTGCCTTCAGAAGGAGGAAGCCAAGCCTGCTGAGGAGGGTCATCGGCTGTTCCCTTCCATCAGGCGCCGCCGTCGGCCAGCCAGGCCCGCGCATAGGACGTGCTCGAATTCTGCTGGTCAATGAGGTGATCGCGCAGGGCCGCCCTCGAAACGGTGACAGGCTGGTACTGAACCAGGTTCACTGCCGGGAGGTCGCGATGAAGGATCTGCTGCAGCTCGACATAGAGCGCACGTCGCTTCTCCGGATTTGGCTCATAGGCAGCTTCATCGAAGATGCGGTCCACTTCGGGGTTGGAATAGTGCGCGTGGTTCGACCAGGCGAGCCCTTCCTTGATGTTGCCCGAATGGTAGCCGCGCTGGATGCCATCGGTTGGGTCGTAGCCGTTGGCAAGGACCTGGATATCCAGGTCGAACGCACCTTCCGTATAGAGCTTCTTGATGTAGGTCGGATGATCGTAGAGCGCGATTTCGGCCCGGATGCCGATTTCCGCGAGCGCTGAGCGGATAAAGTTCGCGCCATCGATCACCTGAGACATGAACGGGTTGGCCGTGAAGCGAACGGTGAAGCGCGTGCCATCGGCGCCGCGCGGATAACCGGCCTGATCGAGCAGCCGTTCGGCCTCTGCCGGATCATAGGCATAGTGCTTGATGCTGGCGTCATGGAAGTGCTTCATGGCCGGCACGATCGCGCTCGGCGACGGGATGGCGTAGCCCTGCCAGACCTTCGCGATATAGGCGTTGATGTCGATGGCATGCGCCACCGCCTGACGCACTTCCAGTTTCTTGAACGGCTCAAACCGGAGATTGAAGAAGATCTGGTTCAGGCCGCCGCCAAGGGAATAACCCTCCGTATCGAGCTTGAATTCCGGATTGTTCTTGAAGCGGGCGAGCTCACCGATTGGCACAGGTGTCGAATAGCCGATGTCAACCTCGTTTGCCTCGAAGGCGGCGAGCCTTGTCACCGCATCGGGAATATAGCGGATGATGATTGCATCAAGGTTAGGTTGTTCGGGTGCCCAGTAGTTCGGATTGCGTTCGAGCAGCGTATGACTGCCACGCACCCATTCCCTGAACACGAACGGACCGGTGCCGATCGGCTTCGCGTTCCATGGGTTCGTGCGCGGATCAGTGCCTTCATAGAGGTGCTTTGGCACGATTGGAGCCGAGTTGGCGTTGAGCGCGGGCAGCAGCGCTGGCGCCGGCCTGGAGAAATGCAGAACCACCGTATGGGGATCGCTGTCATCGATCTTGACCAGGTTTGCGAAGGTATTGCGCCGGCGCGGATGTACGTCCTTCAGGAACGAATAGGTATGAGCCACATCGGCTGAGGTAAACGGCGTGCCGTCATGCCAGGTCACACCTTCGCGAAGCTTGAACGTGTAAATCAGGCCATCATCGCTGACACTCCACGAGGTGGCCAGTTGCGGCTGTATAGAAAGGTCGAGGCCCTCGGTGACGAGGCCCTCGACAACCCGGCCGCCGACGCCTGCTCCACCGGCGTTCTGCAGGATTTCCACTTGCGTGGCGGGTTCGAGACCCATCACCACGCGCAGGGTGCCGCCCTGGACGGGTTTTTCGGAGGCGGCGAAGCTGCTGCTTGGCAGCGAGCCGAGAAGAGCCGTTCCGGCTAAGAGCTTACCAAAGTCACGGCGAGACAGTCTGGTCATGGTTTTTCTTTCGAAAGAAACAAAGAGATCTTATTCGGCGGCCGCGACGGCCTGACGCCGGACATGCTGGTTTTGCGGGCGCTTGACCCCGAGGTGCTCGCGCAGCGTCCTGCCTTCGTATTCGCGGCGGAAGAGACCGCGCCGCTGGAGCTCGGGCACCACATGCTCGCAGAAGTCCCTGAGGCCATGGATGACCCAGGGCTGGATCACCGCGAACCCGTCAGTTGCGCCCGCATCGAGCCACGCCTCGAAATCGTCGGCGATCGATTTCGTCGTGCCGACGAGGGGGCGATGGCCGAGGCCGATCGAACAGCGCTCGGCTGTTTCGCGTATGGTCAGTCCATTGCTGCGCGCGAAATTCGCGATTGCAGCGGCCCGCCCCTTCGACATGGTCGAGCGATAGGTTTCGGGGAACGGACCATCGATGTCAGCGCCCTCGAAATCGATGCCGAGGTTCTGCAGCGCCACCTCGATCGGCCAGAGCCGCGATACTTCGTTGAGCTTGCGCTCGGCTTCGGCCTGCGTTTCACCCCAGATCACGGCAGCGCCGGTGAGGACCTTGACGTCATCCGGATGACGTCCCGCCGCGATCGCATTCGCCTTGATGGCGCGGTAGGTCTTCTGGCCGTCGGCGATCGAATAATTCGCGCAATAGATCAGGTCAGCCACTGCACCGCCGAAGGCCATGCCCTCAGGCGAAGTGCCTGCCTGCGCGATCACCGGATAACCCTGGATCGGGCGTTCGACGCGCAGCGGCTGCTCGGCGACATAGTAGCCATTGTCGATGCGAGGCGCGTGAACCTTGTCGAGGTCGACATAGATTCCGCTCTCCTTGTCGCGCAGCAGAGCATCGTCCTCAAAGCTGTCCCAAAGTGCTGCGGTAACGTCGTAGAAGGCCCGTGCCCGCCTGTACTTGGCCTCTCCGGCCTCATCCGCCGGCACTTGCATGTTCTTCGCCGCCGGACCCTGCGTGGTCACGATATTCCAGCCGGCACGGCCGCCGCTGATATGGTCGAGCGAGGCCAATTGCCGGGCCAGGTTGTTGGGTTCGTTGTCGGAGACGCTCGCCGTGTAGACAAGCCCGATACGCTCGGTCCGCGCCGCGATTGCCGAGAACATCGTGGCGGGCTCGAATGTGCTCACGCTCCAGTAGTGCTTGGCCAACGGGTCTCCCTTGACCGGGAAGCCAGCGTTGTCAGCCAGGAACAGCGTGTCGAACTTGTACTTTTCCGCCAGTTGCGCGTAGTCGATGTAGTAGTTGATATCCAGCGACTGGTGGACGTTGATCAGCGGGTGCCGCCAGGACTGCGAGGCCTGACCCGTATAGATGAATGCTGCGAGATGGAGTTGCTTGCGGTCGGACATCGTCGGTCATCCCTATTCGGCTGCGACCTGGCTTGGCGACGTGCGCCTCAGCACCGCGTCGATATCAACTGCCGGGAAGGCGGTGACGACATTGCCGTCGCGCAGCTCTGCGAGCTGTGTCTGGATGGCGGCAAATGCATTGCGGATCACCAGTGTGCCGAGCGACACACGTGCCACGCCAATCTCACGCCATTGGGCAAATGAGGTGCCTTGCGGCGGGGCGAGCAGCGTCAATGGCCCGCGAATACCTACTGCCAGCTGGGCGACATCCTCATCGGACAGACCCTGTCCGGGTACGTAAATTCCGTCTGCGCCGGCATCGATGTAGAGGTTCGCCCGCCGGATTGCCTCCTCGACGGAACGCGAATGGGGCAGCCCGTCTTCGAGCAGGAACACGTCCGTGCGCCCATTGATGAAGAAGCCTCTGCCGGCGCGGTCCGCCGCCTCCCGGGCACGCGCAATCGCCCGCGCATGATCTTCGGCGGCGACCAGCGGAACGTCGTGGCGCGCGGGGCTGTCCTCGATGTTCGCGGCGACAACGCCGACATCAATGACACGCCGGATGCTGTCGCCAATATCGCCCGTCACCTCGGGATAGCCGTCCTCCAGGTCGATCGACACGGGGATCTGCACGGCCTTGACGATCTCGCCGATCTTCTGGACGACCGTTTCAAACTGGATGCGCTCGGAAGAAAGAATGCCGTTGGCATAGCCGAGAGCGGCGCTGGACGTGGCGATTGCTTCAAAGCCCGCATCTTCCGATGCGATGGCTGACAGCGTATCCCAGACCGTCGGGATCACGAAGAAGCCGTTGTGAAGATCGCGAAATCGTTCGAAACGGGAATGATGTGTTTCTGCCAGGATGGTCATCGTACTGCTCCTCAGAAGAAGCCAAGGGTGGGGAGAGGTGTGCCATTCAGGCGCCGCGCGGCCACGGCGAGCGCCTTGTAGCTGGCGGGATTGTGGGAGGCGATGGTGCGGATGTTGCGCCAGTGACGGTCGAGATTTTTTTCACGATCCGTAGCGGAGGCTCCGGCTATGTCGAACAAGCCGCTCGCCGCCCGCAGCGCGATCGCGTCGACCGCAACCTTCGCCTTGGCTGCAGCAACGGCTGCTTCCTGCGTTGCCTCCGTCGCGTCTGCGCCGCTGGCGATTACTGCCGATGCCTCGTCCAGCACCGCGGCTGCCGCGAGGATGGTGGCCCTGGTGGCGAAGGCATCCGCATCGCGTTCGCCGAGCGAAGCCAGAAGGATCGGGTCTTCCTTGGCAACTTCTGTTGGAGCGAAGTAGAAGGTGCGGCCTCTGCTTTCGAGAACCTGGGCCGCATCCCTTGCTATTGCCGAGACGATGCCGGCGATGACGGTCGTCAGGAACAGCTGCGCGATGGTCGAGGAAAAGAACATCCCTTGCGGATGCAGACGGTCGCTCTGGATGATCTCCTCGGGAGCGACCTCAACATCGGTGAAGACGGTCGTGCCGGTACCGGTCAGGCGCTGGCCCATGCCGTTCCAGTCATCGACCAGATCGATGCCCTTGCGGTCGACAGGCAGGATGACACCGGCGGTCGTGCCGTCTTCAAGGGCGGCATAGGTGGAGATCCAGTCGGAGAACAACGATCCGGTTGAATAGAATTTCCTGCCGCTCAGGCGATAGCCTGCGCCATGCTTTACCAGCACCGTACTCAATGGCGATGCGCCACCGGTCTGTTTACGGTCGAGCTCGGTGCCCGCAAGGCCGATCAGATCGCCCACGGCTACGCGGTTGCGCAGCTGCGTGAGAAACGGATCCTCGGTTGGATATACAGCCAGCCGTTCGATCAGCATGAAATGGTTGCGCCAGATATGGGCGATATTGCTGTCCGCCTCGGCAAGCGCATGGGCCTGAGCAAAGACATCGACCAGCGACGCGCCGCCTCCGCCCGCAGTTACCGGCAAGCGCGACGCACCGAACCGGATGGCCTTCAGCTGCTCCACCGCGACGAATGGGAGCTCGCGATTGGCGTCCCGCGATGCAGCCTTGGCGCTGAACTCCGCGAGAAGCTCTGACGACAACTGCCCGACCGGCGCCGCTGCCTCATGGACGAAATCAAACTGATGCTTGTTCATGGCTGCATCCCTCATGCCGCGACGCCGGAACGAACGGGGCGCCGGGCATCCAAAGTGTTTACCGCTTGTTCGATTGCCTGCTCGGTGCGCAGTCGAACGGCATCACCGACCAGCTTTCCGCCAGCAAAGTCCCGCTCCGAGGCAAAGATTGCGGTTGGGAGGGTGAGCGCCTCGAAGAAACCGAACAGCGGCCGGAGCTGATGCTCGACGATGAGGGCGTGCTTATCCCCTCCCCCGGTCGCGGTTACCAACACCGGCTTGCCGCGCAGCGATGCCGGGTCGAGCAGATCGAAGAAATGCTTGAAGAGGCCGGTATAGCTGCCCTTGAAAGTCGGCGATCCTACGACGAGGACATCCGCCGACACGATCTGCTCGACAATCCTGGCGGCTGCACCATCGAGATCCTGCACCCTATGGGTGTTGCTGAAAGAAGGCCCAAGATCAATGACGTCAAATACGCTATAAGAGCATCCTTTTCTATCACTGATGGCATTCGCGACAAATTCTACCAAGTTCTTTGTCTTGGATGGCCGAGATATATTGCCTGAAAATCCTACGATGTGACGGGTCATTGTCGGCCTCTTATCAAATGTACGTATATTACATTTGCGCTATACATCGATAAAAAGCAGGCTCTATTTTCCAAATGTGCTTGGTCATCGAAACCGCTTTTCTTTGGACAGTATCCAAAAAGAGCATTTCTCGCCTTCCGCCTTGCACCTGGAAGCACCGCCGCGGCAAAGACCGCTGGTGGTGAGGCTGTCGACAACGGTTACGGACTCGATGAGATTGTTCGGATGCGTCAGCAGGCGGCCGGGGCTGAGGCATTTCGACCAGGCATATCAGCTTCTCGATTTTACCTGCTTGCTTTCCTCAATTCGCGCGCAGAATAATGATGGATAAAAAACGAGGGGTACGCAGTGAAGCCGTTTGATGAGATGCTTGGCCCTGGTGGGCAAGTTCGCCACCCTTATGAGTTTCTCAAGCGCTGGCTTGATGAGCAGGACCCTGATCATCTTCTTCTAAAGTGCGCCGATGCGGAAAGCGTGTTCCGCAAGACCGGCATCACCTTTGCCGTCTATGGCGACGAAGAAGCCGGAGAGCGGCTGATCCCCTTCGATATCATCCCGCGCATCATCTCCGGGCAGGAATGGCGGCGTCTGTCACAAGGCATCGAGCAGCGCGTCATGGCGCTGAACGCTTTTCTGGATGACATTTACCATCGTCAGGAGATCGTCAAAGCCGGCCGTATTCCCAAGGAACTGATTGTCGGCAATGAAGCCTTTCTGCCGGAAATGATCGGGTTCCGCCCACCCGGCAACGTCTATACCCATATCATCGGCGTCGATATCGTGCGAACGGCCGAGAACCAGTTCTACGTGCTGGAAGACAATGCCCGTACGCCATCCGGCGTGTCATACATGCTGGAGAACCGCGAAACCATGATGCAGCTCTTTCCGGAGCTGTTCCAGAATGTAAAAGTTCGCCCGGTCGAAAACTATCCGCAATTGCTGCGCCAGTCGCTGGCGCGTGTGGCCCCCGCCGGCGCCAAGGGCGAGCCGAC
This sequence comes from Nitratireductor aestuarii, assembly GCF_014641695.1. Taxonomy (GTDB): domain Bacteria; phylum Pseudomonadota; class Alphaproteobacteria; order Rhizobiales; family Rhizobiaceae; genus Chelativorans; species Chelativorans aestuarii. The sequence continues at coordinate 20,038 of NZ_BMIF01000021.1, forward strand.
AGTCGCGGTGCTCACCCCCGGCATCTACAACTCGGCCTATTTCGAACATGCATTCCTTGCCGACCAGATGGGTGCGGAACTCGTCGAGGGCAGTGATCTGCGCGTGGTTGATGGGCGCATCGCCATGCGCACCACGCAGGGCTACCAGCCCATTGATGTGCTCTACCGCCGTGTCGATGACGCCTATATTGATCCGCTGACGTTCCGGCCGGATTCAACGCTTGGCGTGCCGGGCATCATGGATGTCTACCGCGCCGGAAACATCACCATTGCCAATGCACCTGGCACCGGCATCGCCGACGACAAGGCGATCTATTCCTATATGCCGGAGATCGTTGAGTTCTATACGGGTCGCAAGGCGATCCTGCAGAATGTGCCGACCTGGCGCTGCGCCGAGCCCGACAGTCTGAAATACGTGCTGGAAAATCTGGCTGATCTGGTGGTCAAGGAAGTCCACGGTTCGGGCGGCTACGGCATGCTGGTTGGCCCTGCGGCGACGAAGGCAGAGTGCGAAACCTTTGCCCAGAAGCTGAAAGCCAGACCGAAAAACTATATCGCCCAACCCACGCTGGCGCTCTCCACCACGCCGATCTTCACGGAAAAGGGCCTTGCGCCGCGCCACGTGGATCTGCGGCCATTCGTGCTGGTTTCCGATCAGATCCGCATCACGCCGGGTGGCCTGACGCGTGTGGCGCTGAAGGAAGGCTCGCTGGTGGTCAATTCCAGTCAGGGCGGCGGCACCAAGGATACATGGGTGCTGGATGACTGAAGCAAGTCTCCTTGGAGTGAGTAGCTGCTCCGGGAGAACGCATGCTGTTTTCGAATAAAATGCGACCAGGCCGGCACCAAGACCGGCGCGCGAAAAGGGGAATGATTTATGCTGCTAGGCCGTACGGCAAATGGGCTTTACTGGATGTTCCGCTATATCGAGCGCGCCGAAAACATGGCGCGACTGCTCGATGCGGGTCTGCGAATGGCGATCACCAAGACATCGGATGCTCCGGAAGAATGGTCATCCGTGGTTGTTTCGGCAGGTGTTGCGCAGGCCTTTGCGCAGAAGCACGACAGCTACACTGCTGCCAATGTGGCAGATTTCCTCCTGCGCGATGCCGCAAACCCATCCAGCGTCATGTCCTGCATGGAAATTGCGCGCTCCAATGGGCGGATGGTGCGCACAGCCCTGACCCGTGAGGCATGGGAAAGCGTAAATGAGGCGTGGATGACGCTGAAGAAGACGCTGAAAAAACAGGTCAAGGAAAGCGATCTGCCGGCGGTTCTCGATCAGGTGAAGCGCGAGACGGCCCTCATTCGCGGAGCCTTCCACGGCACGATGCTGCGCAACGAGATCTTCGATTTTGCGGGGCTTGGCACATACATTGAACGGGCCGACAACACAGCGCGCATTCTCGATGTGAAATATTATGTGCTGCTGCCGGCCGTGTCCTATGTCGGCACGACGCTCGACAATTATCAGTGGGAATCAATCCTGCGCTCGGTTGCGGCGCATCGTTCCTATCGCTGGGTCTACTCTGGCGATTATCGTCCCGCGGAGGTCGCCGACTACCTGATCCTGAACGGACGCATGCCGCGTTCATTGCACCATTGCTACATCAACATCATCAACCTTCTCGATCTTCTCGAAAAGGATTACGGCACCCGCACCCGCTGTCACGAAACAGCGGCGAAAATCGCGGGAAGCCTCGCCAACCAGGATATTTCGGCAATCTTTGATATGGGGCTGCATGAGTTCCTGACCGAATTCATCCGGAACAACAATCAGCTCGGCAGTGAAATCGCCGAAGCCTATAATTTCAATTGAGGTGACGATATGCTGCTCAATATCCGGCATGTTTCGCACTACTCTTATGAAAACCCCGTTCCCTATGCCGTGCAAAGGCTGCGTCTGCGCCCTCCAACAGTCCCCGGACAGAACGTGTTGGAATGGGATGTAGCGGTTGAAGGCGGCGCGCCTGAAGTCAGCTATGTGGATGGGTTTGGCAACAAGACTGATCTTGTCCAGCACCATCGGCATGTCACCGAGATTGTGATTACGGCTAGTGGCAAGGTTGAGGTTGAAGACCGGGCAGGTGTTCTGGGGCGCGTCTATGGCACGGCGCCGCTCTGGGTGTTTGAACGTGAGACTGAACTCACCATGCCAGGCGAGCGGCTGCGTGAGATTGCGGCCGGCCTTTCAGGGCGCACTGATCGTCTGTCACTCCTGCATGACTTGATGACCACGGTACACACGGCGGTCCAGTATATTCCGGGCGCCACCAATGTCAGCACCGATGCCGAAACTGCGTTGGCTGCGGGCCAGGGCGTCTGCCAGGATCATAGCCACGTATTCCTATCTGTTGCCCGCCTCCTCGGCATTCCTGCGCGCTATGTCTCCGGCTATCTGTCGATGGAGGGCGTGGAAGACCAGACGGCGAGCCACGCATGGGCGGAAGCGCATGTTGACGGACTTGGCTGGGTTGGGTTCGATGCTGCGAACAATATCTGCCCCAATGACCGCTATGTGCGCCTTGCAACAGGCCTCGACTACCGCGATGCAGCGCCGATCTCAGGTCTGAGATTCGGCCGCACAGAGGAAAATCTTGCGGTCCTTATCAATGTCGGGCAGTGATGCGGTAATATCGACTCTCCAGGATGCCTGGCAGAGACGAACAAGACGAATTGCCTTACGGAATTGCCAATGACCTACTGTGTCGGAATGCGGATCGATCGCGGGCTGATTTTCATGTCCGATACACGGACAAACGCAGGCCTCGATAATATTTCTACATTCTCGAAGATGCGCAGCTGGTCAATCCCGGGCGAACGGGTGATCGTTCTTCTGTCGGCCGGTAACCTCGCGACAACCCAGTCTGTCGCAAGCCTGCTGGAAGAACGGATGAAAGCACCGGGTGACCGTCATCCGAGCCTGTTCGAAGCGCCATCCATGTTCCAGATTGCACGAATGGTGGGTGAAACGGTCAAGGAAGTGATCGCCGTGTCCGCCAAAGGCGGTCAGAACGCCGATGCATTTGGCGCGTCGTTTATCCTGGGCGGGCAGATCAAGGGCGGACAGCCTCGCCTGTTTTATATTTACCCGGAAGGCAACTTTATCGAGTGTTCGGCGGATACGCCGTTCTTCCAGATTGGTGAGCACAAATACGGCAAACCGATCCTCGTGCGCGCCTATAAGGCAGAGATGAGCTTTGAGGACGCAACCAAGCTCCTGCTGGTCTCGTTCGACTCGACATTGAAAGCCAACCTTTCAGTCGGCTTGCCGCTCGATATGCAGATCTATGAGGCCGACAGCCTGCAACTCGGCGAGAAACACCGCTTTACGGCGTCTGATCCCTATTACCAGACGGTATCGCAAAGCTGGTCTATTGCTCTTCAATCCGCGCTGGACCAGTTACCCCCCTTCAGCTTTGACAAGTGATATAGTTAGCAATGCAACAGGCACGATAGCCGGTCCCACGGATGATGCATTAAAGAAGCCGCTCGCGGTCAGCGACGGTCCACCGGACCGACGTCGAGGAGCGGCGAGGCATCGATTGCGCCCGCGTTCAGGATCGCGCCGATCTTCTCGAGGGCTGCCACGATCATCGCCTGCTCCCAGTCGGGCAGCTTACTGAACTGTTGCGAAAATACGTGCTGCAGCGGATCGGGGGCGGATTCAAGCACCCGTCGTCCTTCCTCCGTTGCAGTCACCCAGACGAGCCTGCGATCATGCTCGCCGCGCGTGCGCTCCACCAGTCCACGCGCCTCCAACTTGTCGACGAGCGAGGTTGCGGTAGCCTGGCCAACGCCGGCCTTTGCCGCAATGTCCTTCGGCTGGGCTCTCGGGGACGAGGCGACAATTTCCAGAACGATCAATTGTGGTGTCGTGAGCCCGGTTGCGCGCGCGACGGTGCGCGCGTTCAGTTCGGTAGCGCGCAGTATGCGCCGCAGTGCGATCAGACTCGATTGCGTACGATCTTCCATTTCATCCCCGGGCTCCGCATCTCGGCCTTCTTAGCAGATAAAAAACATTTCGTTTATCGAATCAATTGTCCACCAGTTCGAGCGCAAATAACGCATTAAATCCCTATACTTACCGCAAAATCGAGGATCTGCTGTTGCAATATATTTCGATGACCGTAATATCTGCGACGTTGATATGAGGAGATCGATGCTAACCGCCGAAGCAATGACAATTCCCTACGTGGATGACGAAGTTACCTACCGCCTCCCAAAGGCTAAAGACGGAGCTGCGGTCTGGCAGCTGGTTCGCATCTGCAAGCCGCTCGATGAGAACTCGCTCTACTGCAATCTTCTGCAATGCGATCATTTCGCTGCAACCTCCATCATTGCCGAAAGTCGGGATGGCGCAATTGTCGGGTGGATTTCCGGATACCTGATCCCCGA
>NZ_BMIF01000022.1 GCF_014641695.1 Nitratireductor aestuarii
GGCCGCAGCAGCGCAAAAGAGAGGAGAAAAGACCAACCCATTGACCAAAGCCTGATCAGAAAACCATACTTAGAGGTGGCTCACTTCTCGGTGGAAAAACCGGCTCAGTTCCGCGTGGAAACCAACACTTGCCCAACCAATGATAGCAGAGTGCTCCGTCCCACGTCGAAGCGCCGAATTGATGGCGCGGGCCAGCAACCCGCAAGGCGCAGCACAATATGGTCGTGGACCTGGGGGCCGGTCCCGCCATAGCCAGCAAGGAATGTTTCGCCCGTCAGATCAGCCCAGATCACGTCCCTCTGTTTAGCGAGATGATGCCCCTCAGGTAGCACAGCCATCAGCGGCTCGGTCCAGATCGGGCGTGCATGACAGTCGGGAAGCTCGGGAACACCTGCCACGAATGCCATATCCAGTTGACCAGCGCGAAGCTTCATAACCGCTTCACGAGCCGTGCTCTCGATGATCTCAAGATCAATGCACGGATAGTCTTTGCGGTATTGCCAAATCAGTCTGGCGAGAAAGCTTCGCGGTATCAAAGCGTGAATGGCCATGCGTAAGCGGCCGCATTCTCCCAATGCTGCCATACCAGCAGTCTTCACAGCATGGTCTAGTTGGTCGACGCCTATAGAGACTCGCTCCACAAACAAGCGTCCAGCCTCTGTGAGCCGAACACCTCGCGTGTTGCGCTCGAACAGGAGCACACCAAGATCTTCCTCTAATGTCCTGATCCAGGCACTAACGCTAGATTGGGTTGTGCCGAGCGCTTGGGCGGCACGATAAAAGCTCAGATGTTCGGCAACTGCGAGCGTCTGGATAAACGACGCCAGGGGGATGCGCGTGCCAAGCAAGGTCCCGCAAATCTGCCTGGGAGACACGCTGGCTGATTTTCCTCGGGACCTCGACCTCCGCCGCATGTGCCACCACGACTACAGCTTTCTGACGAGCGTCAGTCCGTCCCTCCATGGCATAAGGACCATCTCCACAGAGGCCTGAGCATGGATCGTTTCGTTCAGGGCACGGACCGCATCGGTAGCAGGGCCTACATAGTCTGGGTCGGTAGCGAGCGGGCCGGTTACCACTCGACCGTGGATGAGCGTATCATCTACGACTATCACTCCCCCCGAGCGCACGAGCCGCAGCGCTTTCTCATAGTAAGCGGGATATCCTGGCTTATCGGCATCGATCACAATAAGATCGAATGAGCCCTCACCCCAAAGCCGGATGAGATCGTCCAAGCTTTTTGCAGCGTCCCCAATGATAGCTTCGATACGATCGGCAACATTCGCCTGTTCCCAGAACGTACGTGCCAAACCGACGTACTCTTCCGATATATCCAGCGTGGTCAGCTTGCCTCCCTCTGGCAAGGAAAGCGCCATCGCAAGCGCACTGTAGCCCGTGAAAGTCCCTATCTCCAGAACCCGTCGAGCTGAGAGCAGGCCGATCAACATCTGGAGGAACGCAGCCTGCTCAGGGGCAACTTGCATCATGGCCATTTGCCCACGAGTCTGAGCCTCGTTGCGGCAAGCAGCAAGCGCCGGATGATCGCGATATGCGACTCGGTCGATATATTTCTCGATGTCGTCGGTCATAGGGATGTTGATACGTATCATCGGCATATTCCAAGTTTCGTGCTATCAGGTGGCCGGAGCGCCGGTACGGAGCGGCAGCGCTTGTTGACGCACGGACCTCCAGTCCGAGGTATATTTATTGAACAGAGATTCAGAAAATGCAAGAGGCGTACGAGGACGCCCACGCAAAGCCAGTGATGAAGAGCTGCTTAAGGCAGCCTACCGGGCGTTGGGCGAGGTCGGCCCCCAACAGTTGACGCTTGGACACGCCGCTCGTCAGGCCAAGGTGTCTCCAGCGACGCTGGTGAATCGCTTCGGCAGCCGGGAAACCTTGTTGTTCAAGGTATCGGAGATGGTCACTGTCGAGACAGAAGAACGAAGCAGCCGGAAGTTTTCCTCACAAGCTGCACTTGATGATCTATTCGAACTCGTAGGGCAGGTCAGCGATGTAGCGACATCGGCATCCACACTCGCCAATTATGTATCATTCCTGCAGATGGAGCTAGCGTCCCCGGCTATGCGAGTGTGTGTTGAGCGAAGGCTGATTGCGCTGGGATCGGGACTTAAGGCTAGACTCGAAGCGGCTATACAGAACAATGAAATAATCGAAACCGATATTGACAATCTTGCTGAACTGATTTTGGCGGTCATTACCGGCACCCAAATTGGGTGGCTACTGAAAGCAGACGAATCCCTGCCGGAACAGGTCGCAGAGAACATCCGCAGGCTGTTGCAACCGTACCGAAGGCCGCCCGCATCGGGTAAACTGAAAGTTTAGGGTTGAAGCCCTGGGGCTTAAACTGGTCGCCGGCGCGTTCGATGTCGCCACGGATAAGATGTTCGTGTTAGCCACCTCCGCTTATCCTGTCCCCCATGATCGTCGGCAGGACAGCGGCTTGGATCAACCTTCCGCGAAAGCTTACGGCCAGGTGTATTCGCCCGTATGAACCCAAAATATCACGGGGCGATCAAACTAGAGATGGCAACAGTAGGAAAATGAAAAAAAGGCCGCAAAGCATAGCGAATGCAAAATTCGGAATTTTTTGAAGGCCCTGCCCATCTCTGACGGAGCGGTAGCGGTGAGGGTGATGTCACATGCCGATGCAGAAGCATACGCTTCTGGAACTGATGATGCGCTGGTCAGGCGCTTTGCTCACTTGCCCTTGGAAAAGTACACGCCACAGGTTGTGCATAATCTCATCCAAGGTGCGATAGCAGACGGATTGCGCGATGGGACCCTCGCGGTTCTGACGATCTCGGATGCAAGTTCGGATTCGTTTCTCGGAAGTCTGGTGTTTTTTGACGTTACATCTGGCGATGCGGAGATCGGCTATTGGGTTGCCCCCGAGCATCGGGGGCGAAGAGTTTCGGGCCGAGCACTTATGCTCGCTATGGAAATTGGCCGCAAACTGGGGCTGAAAAAGCTTCGTGCTCGCACGGTTCAGAACAACCCTGCTTCCGGCAAGGTTCTCTTAGGCGTGGGATTTGAACAAGTAGGAATCCTCTGCCGCAGGTTGCTCCGTCTGGCAAAACCGAAATGAGCGTGAATTATCTGGTTGAGTTATGAGCGAGGCATTCAGATACTTAGCTCGTTCTGTCGGCCTATTTTCCATGACGCTGACCCGCCCTGCACAATGCCCGTCACCTCGCGGCCGAGTTGGCGATCAATAACGGGCCGCCAAGGGACAAGGGTGAACTCGTGGCTCTTTTCCACGATAGCGAACTTGCCGCTCGTTAACTGGGCAGTCCCGGTGAACCTACCGCTAACGCTCTCGCCATCCGTGGCGGCGCGAAACGGCAAGCCATTGCCCTCGGCTATCTCCGCGCCGACGCGCGCAACCTCGCGCTCGCGCAGGGTGGCGAGAAGATTGCGCCGGTAGAAGATTCGGCCCTCCCGGCTGCGAGTGGCGTCGCGCTGTTCGACATGATGCTCGCGGCGCCGGTCCATCGCCTCGCGCACCTGTTGACCGAAACCGGCCGGGGCGAGATCCGATGCGTCGGGGGATAGCAACCGCCTGTCGAGCCAGGTCGCACCGTCCGCACCGATCTGCTTTTCAAGGTCAAAGGCCGACAGAACGCGGACGCTGGCCTGCCGGTTGCGGCCGGCGTCATAGGCGGCGGCGCGGCTCTCGAAGTCTTCGGGGATTCGCCATTGGTCGGCGTCGATCCGCTCGACGATGCCGACGCGGCGCAATGCCTCCAGCCGACGCACATGGGCATCGACATAGCCCTCATAGTCGCTGCCCGGAACGCGCCCCTCGAACTTGGCCCGTTCCAGATGCCGGCTCGGCCGATAGACGCCATCCTCGGCGATGGCGGCTATGGTCTGGTCGGATGGCCGCTGCCCGGTGTCGGCCGGGCCAATTTCGACAATGCTGCCGATCCGCGCATCCTCGACGCGGGCCGGGTCGATGCCAGCGACATGATGCGTCCGTCCGTCGATTCCATCCACCACAAGAGTCAGGTTTTCCCCCAGTTCGTCGGACAGGTATTTATCGACGACGCGGCCGACGATGGGCGTCTCGGGCGGCCCGTCATGGATATGGAAGGTGAGCGGATCGCGCTCCATGCCATCGACCTCCAGCGCCTTGTGCATGTTGCGGATGATGTCGCCACGCTCGCCCATCTCGCGCAAGGTCGGCTCCATGCGCTCGCTCAACTCCCAAACGCCCGGCGCATGTTCGGTCGCCAGCCCCATCTTCTCCAGCTTGGCGAGGCGGCGCAGGCGTAGCGCCCGGTTGAACTGGCGGCGCGGTTCGTTCGGCTCATGCCGGAGGTCGAGAAACCTGTCGTCGGTTTCCTCGGTCATCGCCCGGTCGATGCGGGTGAAACGGTCCTGGTCGATCTCGTCCGACAGCTTGCGGGCCTGCTCGATCTCGGTCACGGGGCCAAGCTCCAGCGTGGTCAATTCGCTGGCGCGCTCGCGGATGCCGTTGGCGAGATAGTCGCCGTTGATGACAAGGTTCTCGCCCAGGTCGTCCTTGCCGCGCACGATGACATGCACATGGGGATGGCCGGTGTTGTGGTGGTTGACCGCAACCCAATCCAGCTTCGTGCCAAGGTCCGCCTCGATCTGCTTCATCAGGTCGCGCGTGTGTGCGGTCAGGTCGGTCAAGTCCGCGCCGTCTTCCGGCGAGACGATAAACCGGAACTGGCGGGGGTCTTCCCTGCCGCGATCAAGAAAGGCGTCGCCATCGGCACGGTCCTCAGTCGCGGAATAGAGCTGGCCGCGCTCGCCATCACGGGATGTCCCGTCGCGCTGGATGTAGCGAAGATGGGCGGCCGATCTGCCGTTCCTGCCGGCGTCCTTGACGTATCGGGTCTTGACGACGACGCGACGCATCCCCGGCGCGCTGTGCCGCCAGCCGCCCGACAAGGTGCGGGCGTGAACGAAGGCCGCACCGCGACCACGCCGAACGCCCGGCCCCTTGGCCGAACGGGACGCCTTGCCGCCTTTTGCGGCCGTGCGGGTTTCGAGACGCGGCGCGTATTTGGGATTGGCGGTTTGATGCTGCCGGGCGAGCTTCTTGGCCTGGGTGAGAAAACTTTTGGTCCTGCCCGCCTTCGGCGTGTCGGATCGGATGCGGCCGGGCTTCGGACGGAAGCGGTTTTCGTCGTCGGCGCTCATGGGCGCGACTCCGGCCAAAGCTGCCGAAAACAGGCCGATACGGGCCTATGGTGCCGGTCAAAACCCTGCAAAGCCAAGGCTTTGCGCTGACACGCGGCACGCGGGGTCCGAAAACAGGGTGCCGCTCGCGGCTCCCCTAACCAGTGTGCAGACAACGTTAATTTTGAGAACTGGCCCGACATGGTGCCATGTTCCTTTATCTTGCCCTCGTAAAGTCCCGCCCTTTCCGCCCCTCCGGCCCTCATGATCCCGCTCCCTCCGCTGGCCGTTCCTGCACATCGCGAGGCGCGACACGCGCCGCCGGCTCGCCTGGCATCGCGAATTTGAGACGCCATGTGCGCCACGCATCGGTGACCGCACCCGTGCCGGGAAACAGGTCGTCGAGCGTGTCGTCGGGACGCGCGGCGACCATCTCGAAAGCCCAATGGCAGACCGCTTCGGGCTTCGCGCCAGTGAGGCCGCGGCGCAGCGTGATGCTCTCCTGAATCCAGTCCCGCATCACCAGCCGCTTGCTGACAACGGGCTTTCGCGCGGCCTTCACGATGACCGGCTCCCACGCGAAAGCGACCGGGATATTGCGCTTGAACGCGGCAAATCCTTTCACCCAGGCCATCCACCGCGCGCCGGTTTTCTCCACCAGCGGGGCGAGTGTCGCAATCGAGCGCGGCGGCGCGGCGGCGTGCAAAATCCAGCCGTCATAGTCACTCTCCAGCCGCTCGATCAGGCGCGCAGGATCGACCTCGCCGGCATAGTCGGGATGGTCCCGGTAGAGGTGAGCGCAGCCGATATAGGGCGGGTCGGCATAGGCGATCTTCATGGGCGATCCCGCTCCGAAACGGCAGCGAACAGGTCGCCGGATTGCGCGTCGGATGACGGCGCGACCGTCGATTGGCTGCCATCCGGGCGCTGGACAAACAGGGGTGCGTCGCGCCAGTCGGGGGGCGGCGCCGGTTGCCGGGATGGTGCATCCGATGGAGCCGCGCCGCCGAGGATCGGGGCGAGCGCGGCGACATAGGCGCGGGTTTCGGCGGGAAGCGGGCGGCCCGTCGCGCGGTGTTCGTCGTAGCGGCCGGGACCGGCATTGTAGGCCGCGAGCATCGCGCCGACATTGCCGTAGCGGTCCCACATCTCGCGCAGATAGGCCGTCCCTGCCATGATGTTGTCGCGCGGGTCGTAGGGATCGCGGTCGAGGCCATGGCGGACGCGCAGGTCCGCCCATGTGTCGGGCATCACCTGCATCAATCCCATCGCCCCGGCCGATGACACCGCACGCACGTCGCCCGCGCTCTCGGCGCGCAGCACGGCGGCAATCCAATGCTCCGGAATGCCGAACCGTTGCGACGCCCCAGCGATATGGGCCGCATAAGGATGGGCGGCTGCCGGGCGCTCAACCGGCGCGGATTGCGCGACCGCGACGCCCGATCCGGCGCAGACCGAAAGCGCCCCGGCGAGCAACAGGACGGCAAAACGCCATGCCTCCCTGTCTCCGCTATGGCTCCGGCCTGCCAGTGTCCTCGCTGCGGTCAAGGGCAAGGCGCAAGCGCCGGCCGGGGGCCGCCCCTGACCTTCGCAGCGGGCGCTGGCCGTCCTGCGCCCGAGCGGGACGAAGGGAGGAGACGGATTTCCCGCGAACAAAGGGATGACGGGAACGCGCACCGATCAGCCCCGATCCTCGCGCGCCCTTGGCCGCTTCCATGCGAGCCGGAAGGTGCGCCCCTCGTCGTCGGCCTGGAACAGCGCCGGACGAAACAGCGCGGGGAAAAGCGGGCTGTCGATCTCCAGGGCGATATATTCCCCGGCGCGCTCCCCGACACGTTTCCACGCCCCGCCGATCTCGGGGCCGTCCTCGTCGTCGAGCTGGATGCGATAGCCGGGCGTGTTCTCGCCGTCGCCTGGCTCGATGGCGACCAGAACGATTGCCTCGTCGATGCCGAACAGCCGGACGCGGCCGGCATAGCCGTTGGCGGTGGGTTCAAAGATATTGGCTGGCATGGTCAGTCTCCTTCTGGTTGGGGGAAATCAGTGCTCGGCGCGCGCCCTTCAAAGCGGTCGTCGCCTTCTTCGTTGGTCCAAAGCGGGACCGCTCGACCGATGACGGAAGCTGTGGGGATGGGTCCAAAGTAACGACCGTCGAGGCTGTCGCGAACGTCCCAATTCATGAGGAAGATTTCGCCGGGGGCGATGACGCGGCAGCCCTGCCAGATGGGCAGTTCCCGCCCGATCCGGTCGCGGTCGAGCGCGTCGCCCATCTCGATCCCGTCAACCGTGATCGTGCGGCCGGTGCGGCAAACCCGCTGCCCCGGTAGGCCGAGGACGCGCTTCAACAGCGGAACGCCGCGCCCAACATAGCCGCGCCTGACCATGAAGGCGGCGAGCGGTTCGGGCGGCTGGACTGCTACCAGCTCCGGCACGTCGAGCGCATCGGCTGGCTCGACCGTGTAGAGACCGACCGGCGCGCTGGCGGTGGCGTTCCAGATGAGCCTCAATGGCGTCTCGACGGCGCTTGCGGCGGCGATGCCGATTGTGGCCAGCGCCGTGACCGCGAGATAGCGGCGGCGCGTCATGGGGCGATCCTCCTGCGTCCGATCCATGCCGCATGGCGTTCGGGCGTGTAAGCGCTCGGCTCCAGATTGGCGGTCAGGCGGTTATGCGCGTGACGCCAGTAGTCCGGCGATGTGTCGGCGGGGTCGAGGCCCAGGGCCTCCACGGCGTCGATCACGGCAAGGGCGCGCTGCACCTTCGGCCAGCCGTCGAGCCGCAAGAGGATGTCGCCGCCGGGGCGCACGAAGGGCAATGTCTGGAACGGCTCTCCGGCGCGAAGCCGACGACGCTGCGGCGGCGGTCGATGATCTGCTCATAGCTCTTGCGGCCAAAGCGTATCCAATGCTCGATCTTGCGTTTCTCAAAGGTGAGTTGGACCAGGGTTGTGAAGGGCGCGGGGCCGTCTGGCAGTGGATGGCCGTGCGCGCTGCGATGAGCGCGGCGGGTCATGGTTCGTCTCCGGGAATGGGGTGAGGATCGCGGGCAAGCACCGCGTCGAGCGCGGCTTCGATGCGAAGAATCGCGCGGCCGATGGCTTCGGGGATTTGCGGAAGAACGCGTCGCCAAACGCCTCGACGATCAGGCTGGCCGCAACAGTCCCTTTTCGACTGCCGAGCGTAATGCGCGTGTCAGCCAGCCAGGCGGAAAGCCCATCATCCAGCCGTAGGTGATGGGCAAGGCCGCCGTTCCAGTCAGCCCATGGCTCCTCAACATCGCCGCCAGCGCCCGCGCTCCTGCCCATTTGTCTGGGGCGCGATCCGTCATCGCGCCATCCATCACCGCGTCCATCGTCGGGGATTTCCTGCGGTCGTAGGCCGGACTCCAGCCGTCCATGCGGCTGTCCCGCTTTGTCGGGGTCGGCAGGGTTTCCGCCGCGTGGCGCAACAGGTTCGGCGTGTCGATCTGCGCCTTCACCCCGTTTGCCCGGCGTCCCATCTCGATCTCCTGCGCGCTCAATCTGCGCCCGCCGTTCGGCTTCACCGGAGTCGGCATCATACCATGGGGCATATCCGGCCTGTCGAAATGCAGCACCTCGCTCATGGTCGGCGTCCGGTCGAAATCGTCCTGGTCCGATGTCATCCGGCCCTTGAGCTTGCGCAGGATGCTCCCCCGCGGCGCTGCGTTCGCTGTCGGCGTTCCCATCATCCCAGCATGGCGGCTGGCATGGCCCTGCAACTGGCTCAACACGTCGCCCCGGCCACCGCGATCCGCATCTGACTTCCTCGGTGTCGCGAGGATCATCCGCAGCGGATATCTCGATCCCGCGCCGCCGCCCGCTCCATTCATCATGCCATCCGTCGCCGTTGGCGTCGGTAGCGGTCGATTGCGGAACAGGTTGTAGAGGCCCGATTCCTTCATCGCCCTGCGCGCGCCCGATCCACCCTCCAGGCGGATGCCACCCTGCTGGGATTGCGATACGGGTGTCGGCAAGCTGGCCGGGGTCGTAGCCGATAAGCCATGATCGCTTGCGGACATGGTTGGCGCCAACGCTGTCAGCACTCACCACGCACGGTTCGACGGCGTAGCCGAGCGCTTCCAGTTCAGCGAGCAGCCGGTCAGCGCCGCGAGTTCTGAGATTAGGGCTGTTCTCAAAAGCGAACCAGCGAGGGCGGCAATCTCCGACAAGCCGGACGGCTTCGAGGTAGAGGCCCGACCGCTCGCCGTCGATCCCTTTGCCCTTGGTGTTGGCGCTGCTGATGTCCTGGCAGGGCGGGCTGCCGACGATGATGTCGGGCAGGATTCCAAGGTCGGAAACAAGGTGAGCTGCCGTGAGTCCGCGCACGTCCTCGTAGAGTCTGACATGGGGATTGTTCTCTGCATAAAGGATGCGCCGCCATTCGACGATTTCGCAGGCGGCGATGGTGACGAAGCCGGCGCGGTGCAGGCCGAGCGACCAGCCGCCCGCGGCGGCGCTGAACAGGTCGAGTGCGCGCATCATGGCGCACCTCGCGGCACGGTGCCGGCACCATGGGTCGCCCGCACGTGCGTCAAAGAAGAAGAGTTAGATTCGTTGTTAGATTCTTCTATAGAGTCCGGCGAACGATTTGCGCCTGATGTCCCGATATTGCGTGCGCCTGATGTCCCGATAGGATTCACATGGTTATCAACAGGCACTGTGGATAGTTCTTCGGGAAGGAAACGCAGCAGCTCCTGCCCTTTCTCCCATTCGATCTGGAGCAGGTAGCCGGGCAGCGACTGGCGGGCAGCGATCCGCCGGAGGTCGAGCGCGAAGTCGGACGGCCGGGCGAGGCTGCCGGACTTCTGGTGAAGGTGAGCGACCTCGAAAGACCAGCCTTCCGGCTGGCGGCCGGCGTGCTTGCGCGCGACGCGGTAAAGCCAGCGCTCGATGCCACCCTTCAGCCGGAAATAGGCCGGATCAATCGCCAGCACGAGCGAGCGATCAATGACGCTGTTGTAAAACCATTCGGGCAGGACAAATTCCATGCCCTCTACGCGGCCGGCGCGCGTGGTCATTTCCTCCCATTCGTTGATCCAGGAAAATTGCCGCCGCCGCCAATGCGCGCCGTTGCGGATCGTGGTGGCGATGACAGTGGATTGCAGCCGTGCGAGTGCCGCCTTGAGCAGAAGATAGTCCCGGTTGCCCGTCGCCCGCCCGATGGCGCGCAGAAGCTGGTAGGGCATGAAGCGAAAGAAGCGCGACGTGATGAGGCCGTTGTTCTCGGCCGCGACGATCTGGCTCGCCGCCCATATCAGCACGTCGGCGTCCCAGATGGTTGCCATGCCGTGCTCGGGCATACCGAGGACTTGAACCTCGACATCGGCGGCTTTGTAGAGAATCGGCTTGGTGCGCGGCGATTTCGCCAGGGAGAAGAAAGGCCGCTCCATCAGGTCTCGCTGGTCGCGCGGTGCGGCGTCGCCGGTTGCGACCACGAAGGGGTGGAGGCGGCTGCGCTCGCTGGCGCCCTCCGGTCGGGCGGGGCTGTGATCGTTGTCCCGCGACATTCAGAGCCGATTCCGTTCGTCGGGCGTGAGCGGGTGCGGGGGAAAGACCGTGCCGGCGTCCTTGTCCCGCGTGCATTTGCGGGCGCCAGTTTCGGTCCAGGCTTCCAGATCGCGGATCGAATAGAGGACGCGGCCGCCAACCTTCCGATAAACCGGGCCGGTGCCATAGGTGCGATGCTTCTCAAGTGTTCGGCGCGAAAGGCCGAGGAAATACGCGGCCTCCTTGGTGCGCAGGAATCTCGGTGGCAGGTCCGCCAGCGGGTCGGGCATGGGATCACCTCAGGTTCGTCGGTCGATGCTGCTGTCAGCGGCGACAGCGGGCTGTGGCGAACCTTGGCGAGGAATCGGCGACCTGTAGCGGGCCGAATTTGCGTCTATACTTTCACGGCCCCCATTGCGGCCGTCTGCGATGGCGGGGCTCTTCGTGTCGGCGCTTGACAGGATAGTGCAGCAGCAGCCGGTAGCCGCCTTTCATCATGGCGAGGCCATGGGCGACCAGGCGGCGGGTCCTGTTGCGGCGCGGGTCGTTCTCCCAATCGGTCTTGTCGCCACGAAAACCGAGCAGCACTTCGGCGATGGTGCGATGGCTCTCGCCATGCAGCTTTGCGTCAAGCGCGCGCAGAGAGAGGATATGAAACTGGCGCAGCTGCGAGGGCATGGTGCGGAAATCCGGGCCTGGCGCGCGCCCGTTCAGGGACCGCCACAAGCGCCGCGCCGCATGGGCACGCAGCTCGAGAAAGGAATCCATTGGCAGGGTGACGGCATAAAACGCCGCCGCGTCGGGGACCGCCTCGGGAAGCCAGAACTGATGCGCGACGCCATCCACGCGCCAGAGTCCATGCCAGCCATCGTCCGCCCGCCGCAGATCGAGACCATCGAGGTGGGCGAGCGTGAAGCCCGGCGTCTCTGCGCTGGCCGGCTCCGGCGCTGGCGCCGGCGACAACATGACGGCCTGGGGCTGAAGGCTCGGAATCCAGAATTGGGATTGCCGGTCGGCGAGCGTTTCAGGATCGCAGGGGAAATCGCAACCCCCAGCGTCGTGCGAATGCATCGAGCCGGGGGCCTGTAGGGTTCTTCATTCGCGAAATTGCGCGGAAATCGTGATGATACTCGTCGTCGCGCCGCAGATATTCCCAAGCGAAACCGGCGGCAGGGATGGTCTTCGTATGTCTGTAGTCCGCCGATGTACGCCAATCGATGCCCAACAGCATGGCGTCACCTCCCTATGTAGGGCGGCGTTTCGATTTCTGTACTACCGCCCCGATCACAAGCGTCAGCCTGGCTAGTGACCGAGGTAGCTAATCTTTCCAGATAACCGGATCGTATAACTAATGAACGCATTGGATGTGCGCCCTCAAAGCCCCGTTCGCTTCGACTCGCGAGCCGGCGGCGCCGGCGAGTGCAATTTCCAACGCCGCCAGTGGGACACGCAGCAACAGCAGATCGGTCCAGCTGATCTGGTAGACGCTATCCATTGTTTTCGGCAGAGTACGGAGCCAAGCAAAGGCTCCGGAACTCCTTCAACTCCCGCCTTGGCGTTCGGCTTATGGCTGCTTAAGCAAGCGCCAGGGTTCTTTGCTTCCAGCGCGGCGATAATAGAGGCGACGACAACGGAACGTATTCCAAGTTGCGATAAGCGGCTCAAAGCCATGCCACCAATCCGCTTCAATGTCGCCGCAACGGCCCTCGAACACCACATTTTCTTTGGCGTCGCAAAGCCAGAACTCCATCGGCAGAGCGTCGCCCTGTTCCGGCGTGCCGCGGGCGGGAACGCCGTCCGCGTCCTCTCCCATGCCAAGGCAGTTTCCCCAGTAGTCGGCGGTCACGATCCAGCGCATTGCAACATCCTCTCTCGGTTCGTTGGGAAGCTAGGGGGCGGCTCATGCCGCCGCCCTTCCGTTCTGCTGCTGCATCCATGCAAGCCGTCTACTGGCCGTCTGGTGGTGCCGGCTGTCCAGTTCGATGCCGATCCAGTCACGGCCGAGTTGCTGCGCCGCCGCCAGTGCGGAGCCGCTGCCGCTGAACGGGTCCAGCACGAGGTCGCCGGGCTTCGTGAAAGCCTCGATCAACGGGCGCAACGCCTCGACCGGCTTTTGCGTCGGATGCAGCTTGTTGCCCGCATATGGGAAGTCGATCACGTCCGGGATGGGATTTTCGGGCAGAGAAACATTGCCCTTCGCCAGCAAGTAAGCCTGTTCGTGCTGGTAGCGCAGAAACTTCGCCGAGGACGCATAACGCTTGCGGAAAACGATATGCCCGACGACGCGGAAGCCTGCCGCCTTCCATGCGTCCATGAACAAATCGACCTTGTTCCAGCCGTAGAAGCTGATGCAGAAACCGCCGTCCTTCAAAACGCGGTGCATCTGGTTGAAGGCGGGGCGAAGCCAGCGGGCGTTGTCGTCGTTCGCAACCTTCCTGCCGCTGCGGTCCCGATAGTTCACCAGATAGGGCGGATCGGTCAGGATGAAATCAACCGCTCCCCTGTTGAAAGAGCGCATCGCCTGGATGCAATCGGCCTTGAAAATCACGTTGCGGGGGGTGTTGGCGGTTCCGGTCATCGTCTTTCTTCCTTCGGGGTTGGGGGTTCAGAGAAGCGAAGCGCCGCTCCTGAACCCTTGCCCGTCGGCGAGACCGGGGTAGCAAGGTGCAAGGTAAGTCTCTGGCACCGTGGAATAAATGGAGGGGACCCGCTTGCGGGGAGCGGGCCGTTTATGCCGCGAAAGGCCGGAGAGTTTCCTTGTGCCGCGCGAGGGCAGCGCCCTTAGTAATCTGGCCCGACGCGTAGCCAACCGTTCGCACCGGACTGGCCAAACCTGGAGATGTGGTCGATATCAACGGAATATGCTTCAGTGGAGTTGACGAGCGAAAAGAGACGACCTGACTTGCCCACAAGAGTCTTTGACAATGGATTATTCTACGGTCCACGCATCTTGACCGGAGGGAGGCTCAAAACCTTGGATGTAGCGCTGTAGGAGATCGTCTGTAATTGGAAAGGCCGCATTAGCATCGCGACGGGAAGCTCTATTAACTAATCGCTCCCGCAGCACATTCTCTGGAACTTTCAGAAATACGATTTGGCAATGGTGACCACTGCGATGCACAAGCTCACGGTAGTCGGCTCGTGTTTGGGATTTCCAGAAACTGAAGTCGATCACCGCCTTTGTCCCCGTCCGCAGCATTTGAACGAGTTGCTCGCGCAGTATCTTCTCTGCCGAAGACTGCAAGATGGGATATTCATCCTGAGGATAGTCGACACCAAAGCGACCGTAGGTGCGCCAAATTTCCTCATCTATAGATAGCCGTCGGCAGCCCATGCCCTCTAATGCTTGGGCGAAGGTTGTCTTCCCTGATCCTGCTATCCCGCACATCATGAAGACGATGCGAGGGTGAGTACGCAGGAGCGAGGACGCGCGATCAAGTGCTTGCTGAAAGCCCAAGACTTCCCCGTCTTCACCGGCGCTGATCAACGTACCACTCCAAGCGTCACGAGGCGATTATGCCTGCAACAGCCATCGCTCCCGCAACGACGACAGTTGCAGATACTGTCATGAGCATCTTCATGTTGTCCGGTATGGACGCGGATCTATGAATAGCAGCGTTCGCACCCGCCGCAAACAAGCCCAAAACAACTGCGACCAGGCCAGCCCAGAAATTTGCCTTGTACCAAACTGATGCCGAGGCCAAGGTGGTTTCCGTGCGCACCCCGTAATACGGGTTCGGCGGGACCATCTTGAGCACGAGGGGCATTCCTACCACCGCAAAAAGCAGTGGAATAAAGCGAACCCAGGCAACCTGTTTGTATCCGCGCACATTCTCCTCCGAAGTCTTCACAGCGAATATCCACTGGACCATGTCGCTGACTTTGCAACTGATCCGACCACGCCCTACTGGTGAGGTAACATCGACAGAGTCGGCGTCGCGGAAGAACCCAGCTACATAGCACTGGAAACGGCCGTGGCGATGGCTATGCTGACCTCACCAGTCCGCTCACTATGGCATCTTACCGCAGAAGCCCAGGCACGAAAATCAAAGTGACATGGGCAGCTTGGCATTGCTCCAGAGAAGAGCATCGTGGCACTTGCCGAACATAACACCAAAACGCGGTTGCGTACCGAAAGCAAATGATGCTTGATGGTGCTGAGATCAGGAGACTACAGTATGATCGATCCCGCGACGCTGCTTACATATTGCGCAATTGTTCTTGGCTTCGTCTTCATTCCGGGGCCGGCGACGCTTCTCACTCTTGCACGAGCATCGACCTCAGGCACTAAAGTCGGCATAGCGACCGGAGCCGGAATAACGGCCGGCGACATCATTCACACTGTCTTTGCAGTCGTAGGGATTTCCGCGATCATTGCGGCCTCAGCGACCTTGTTCAGCATAATCAAGTATGCGGGCGCGGCCTATCTCTTCTACCTCGGCATCAAGGCGATCCTGGACAAAACGCCAACGATGCCGGGGCAGGATCAAATCCGCCTTTCAGCTTCCCAAGCATTCCGCCAAGGCATTCTTGCCGAAGTCCTCAACCCTAAAACCGCACTGTTCTTCCTGGCATTCCTACCACAGTTCGTCCACCCCGAAAACGGTGCGGTCTTCATGCAGCTAATGATCTTGGGAGTGCTTTTCGCTGTTCTCGGCTTCGTGAGCACGATTGTTTTCGCAATTGGCGCCGGTAGTCTCGGTGCCTTCGTTCGCCGTCATCCGGTCGTCCTGAAATGGCAGAGCAAGGTGGTCGGGGGAATCTACTGTGGCCTTAGCGTTCGCTTGGCCCTTCAGCAACGATAGTCACCCTCTGGCTCGGACGGCATCGGCCGTAGGATGCTCATCAGCAGCACTGCGTGTGCGGACCAGAGTGAGCGTAATCAGGTAAGCGCATCGATTGCCTCAACATCCCCGAAGCCACTTTTGATGAAAGGTTTGGAAACCGCCACAGGGGTTCTGGGGATTTGGGTTGGCCGTGATTATGAAGACCGCTTATTCGGGAAGTTCAGTTGGTTCCGAGATAACTAGCCCGGTCGGACGAGCTCTGGCGCATCTACGTCAAAAAAGTCCGCATGGCGCAGAAGACGTATCCTACCCAATCACGTTAAACTTCCACCCTGATGTCACCGTCAGCGGCGCTTTGGTTATTGATCTCATCGCGCGGCACGGAAGCTATCGATCACAATTCGAGACTGGTACCAGCAGTGGTGGTCTCACAGCCTATGAAGGCGGAGACCGCTGGAGTTGGGAAAGCCGGGTGTTCGGCGGCGCCTATGATAACGCTCACCCGTCGCTGCGCCCAAAGTATGGGGCCTTGAACTATCGCCATGACCCCGCCGGCGGGTCTCGCCGGTTTGGCTCATGCCATATTCGTCTAGCCTCGCACGTCCGCTCGCGAACCTCATTCTGCTATCCAGACAGTTATTGGGAGCCTCACCACTATGCCGTCGATGACGTTCGTCCGCTCATCGTTCTCGCAGAGGAAAACGTATTAGACCTCGACCCATTTCTCGACAACTATATCGAGGCGCATGTCCATGGCGCGCTCAGTGTGCCGGAAGACGTCGAGGCCGTCGTTCTTGACCCATCCTTCAAGGGCACCCGCATCGGAACAGCAGCGGCCTCGCTCGGGTGCGCGGTAGAGTGGCACGGCGGCTTTCGACTTTCTTTGAATTGTCTGGCCAACTGCGAAACATTCCGAGGTGCTGCTGTGGCCGATGCAATTACCCAAATCGCTGAGTGCGGCGTAGTGACACCAGTTGCAATATGGCGCGCTCGAAGTCATCTGCTCGATTATCAAATGGCGAAGTGGGTTTGGCATTGCGTTGCACGATATGGGGGCAATTCTCTCGTGGCGACCTAAGGCGGCGCCCCAAGATCGGCCCAGTGCGGCTGTTCCTGTATGATCGGTATGGCGCGGCTCGGAGCCCAGAAACCGCGGGACATTTCACGTTTGACCCGCTAGATTGGCCCCCAGAGCAGACGCGCTGCTCTGGGGCGTCGAAACCCCTACCAGTGGCTGGTGCTGGCCAGGATGGCACCACACTCCTTGACCTTATGGTCGGGGAGCCCGTGGCGCATGTCCAGGGCTACCCGCCTAAAGGCCACGGGGCCGTCTGGTACGGTTTCGAACTCCCCGATCACCAGGGTGACAAGGATGGTTTGCGGGGGCGCACCGCGGACACCATCCCGAGAAGTAGGGAGACGAACCGATGCGTGTCCAGCCGGAACTGGACCCCAATGTCGATGATGAAGCCCCGACCGGCCCCGACATTACGACCTACGACGAAGAGCATTTCGTGACTTATCTGCGCCTGCTCGACGCAGACAAGGAAGGCGCCGACTGGACCGAGGTTGCGCGGATCGTCCTGCACCGTGATCCCGCCGCCGATCCGGCGCGCACGCGGCGCTGCTGGGAAAGCCATCTCGCCCGCGCCCGATGGATGACGAAGATCGGCTATCGGCGGATTCTGGAACAGGCCGTCGAGGAACAGATTCGGCTCAACCGACATTGAATCGACACGAGGCCATTGTGGCATTGGCCGCTTCCAAATTGACCCGTGCGGCAGAACTGCGAGCGACGACTACCGCCCCTGCCGCTCCAAGAACGTTTCGACCAGAAAAGTCGCTATCGCTCCCGCCGTATTGACCGCCAGGCTTGCATGACGCGGCGATGGCCTAACCGGCAATTTCCCCCCGCGCCCATGAGAATCGGACAACCGATTTCTTAGCGTTCCAATGCCGTTCACGAGATTCATAGCCCCGCCCAGGATCGCTTTGATCGGCTCCTCGGTATGCTGGTTGGGCGCAAGGTTCAGAATCCTTGCCGCGCTGGCGTATAGTTTCGGCAGATCGTCCTTGTCGGAATATGCTTCTCCCGACTTGTCGAGGATTCGCTTTGTCACGGTTTCGAGCAAGGTTCTGGCGACCGTGATCGCTCCCTCGGGGTCGGTATTGCGGCGGGTTATAGCCTTCGTCCAAACGGCGTGAACGCCATCAACATCAAATGTTTCCAACGCATCCGACGCCACCTTATCGCCGGGAGCTGCGTTGCGCCCCTCAAGGTGATCCATCAAAGGCGTGAATGCACCGCTTATGATCTGGCGGCGTTCGGCGTAGGTCCCAGCCTCGTGCTTGATGAACGGCCAGAAGGCATTGAGGTTGCGATAGGTGCGCACGAATTGCGGGAGCAAATCCCGAATGGTCGGGTCCGCCATGAACTCACGACGCAGGTGCTCATAAATATGATTGTCTGGAGAGCCTCCGGTCGCGGCTGCGATAAGGATGCCCTCCATCATGGCGATCTGCTCTATCGTCGAGGTGGGAATTTCACTCAAATCCATCATCTACTTCCAACGGCTGAGGCCGGTCACTTGATTTGTTCGCTTCCATTGGGGCGCACGATCAGAGGGTTCAACTTCGGACCATGAACATCTCACGGAAGAGCTGTTCCGATCTGGCGATCCCCTTGTCGGTAAGCCAGACGGATTTTGCCTTGTTGACGGGATCGCCAATAAAGCCCTTCTCGTGCAGCCGGCTCATCGAGCTCCAGTCGAATCCCTTCCAGGCGCGGCCGTCTCGGTCGAGCGTCAGGTAGAGCAGCGCGAGAATCGCATCGTCGATCTTGTTCTTGTCGATCTCCATTGCGCGATGTCCTTTCGATTACGGACCAACCCTATTTTACTCTACAGTATCCCATATGCCGCACGGCTGCGATGCAGGGCTTTTCTTTCAGACGCGGGCAGTTCTTCGATGGCCCCTGCCCCTTCCGGGCATGGGATTTCTGGAGACGATGGCGCTCAAACGCGACAGGATCAGCATCGAGGTCATAGGACCGGAAACGGGCGGGAACGATCCTGCGCGCGCCGATGCAGCGATCCGATCCCTCGCCCGGCTCATCGGCCGTCAGATCGCCCGCGAGCAGTTCGGGCGCAAGATGGCGCTGGAACGCAAGGCGCAGAAGAAGCGTCCGGCAGGCGAGGATGCGTAATGCCGCCCTTGCAAAAACACGAATTACACGTATAATTCAGGCATCCCATTTGGAAAGGATGCCTGCCATGCCGACAGTCGGTTCCCTCGAATTCCAGCGCAAGTTCGGCGAGTTCCAGCATCAGGCGCAGCGCGAGCCGGTGGAGATCACCCGCCACGGCCGCCGCGAGTTCGTGCTGATGACCGCCGACCACTACGACTGGCTCCGCGCCGCCGCGCAGCGGACGCACCGCACGGCAGATGCCGCCGATGTGGTGATCGACGCCGTGGAGCGGGCCGAGATGGACCCGGAACACGCCCAGCTCGACGATCTGCTGAAGTAAGGCGGGCGACGTGGCGATCCCTGAACCGAAGCCCGGCCTTGTCCTCCGCTACGATTACCTCTGGACGCATGAGGCTGCCGCCGGCCAGGATCAGGGCAAGGACCGCCCGACCTGCCTCGTCGCCGCGACCGACGCGCTTGTGCGCCCGCGCCATGTGGTGCTGTTGCCGATCACCCACACGCCGCCCTCCGGCGATACGGTCGGCATCGAGATCCCGGCAAAGGTGAAGGAGGCCATCGGCCTCGACAACGCGCCAAGCTGGGTGATCGTCTCGGAGCATAATATCGACGAATGGCCCAATGGCGGGCTGTCGCCGGTTCCCGGCAAGCGGGGCGAGTTCGCCTATGGCTTCATCCCGCCGGGGCTGTTTGCGAAGATCAGGGCCAGCTTCCTCGAACTGGCCCGCGCGAAGAAGAGCGGTGCCGTGCGCCGCTGACCATGGAGTTTTGAAAGGACCGGCCGATGACCCGCGTTGCCCTCTACGCCCGCTATTCCTCCGACAACCAGCGCGAGGCGTCGATCGACGACCAACTGCGCATCTGCCGCGAGCAGGCGAAGCGCGAGAAGTGGAAGATCGTCGGAACCTACAAGGATGCGGGTATCTCCGGCGCAAGCATGATCCTGCGGCCCGGCGTCCAGGCGCTGTTGCAGGATGCGCAGGCGGGCCAGTTCGACATGGTGCTCGCCGAGGCTCTGGACCGCATCAGCCGCGACCAGGCCGATGTGGCGACGCTGTTCAAGCATCTGAAGTTCGCCGGCGTTCCCATCGTCACACTGGCCGAGGGCGAGATCAGCGAGCTTCATGTCGGCCTCAAGGGGACGATGAACGCGCTGTTCCTCAAAGACCTTGCCGCCAAGACGCATCGCGGCATCCGTGGCCGCGTCGAAGACGGCAAATCGGGCGGCGGGCTTTGCTATGGCTACAAGGTGGTCAAGAAGCTGGATTCACGCGGCGATCCGATCCGGGGCGACCGCGAGATCGATGAAGCCGAGGCCAATGTCGTGCGGCGCATCCTCCGCGATTATGCCGAAGGTATCAGCCCGCGTGTGATCGCAAAGACGCTGAACGAGGAAGGCGTGCCCGGTCCCGAAGGGCGGCTCTGGAATGATACCACCATCCATGGCCACACGAAGCGCGGCACGGGCATCCTGAACAACGAACTCTATATCGGCCGCCTGATCTGGAACCGGCTGCGCTATCTGAAAGACCCGTCGACCGGAAAGCGCGTTTCGCGGCTGAACCCGGAATCGGAATGGATCGTCAAGGACGTTCCCGACCTGCGCATTGTCGATGATGAACTCTGGCAGGCGGTGAAGGGGCGGCAGGCCGTCACCTCCGCCAAATATGCCAATGTCGCCGAGGGCGTGCGCAAGCACCACAAGAAGAACCGCCTGAACGGGACCCATCGACCAAAGACCCTGCTCTCGGGCTTGGTCTTCTGCGGTCGCTGCGGTGGTCCCTTCTCCATCCGAGGCTCCGACCGCTTCGCCTGCTCGACGCATGTGACCAAGGGCGTCTGCTCCAACAGCCGCACCATCCTGCGCGAAGACCTGGAGCGGCGCGTTCTCGCCGGCCTCAAGGAGCGGATGATGGCGCCCGAAGTCGCAGCGGAAGCGATGCGCGCCCATGCCGAGGAAACCAACCGGCTGAACAGGGAGCGCCGCTCGAACGGCGATAGCTGGAAGGCCGAGCTGGTGAAGGTCGAGAAGCAGATCAGGGGCATCATCGAGGCGATCAAGGAAGGCATGTTCCATCCGAGCATGAAGGGCGAGATGGATGCGCTGGAAGCCCGCAAAGCCGAATTGACCGAGCAACTCGCCGATATTCCCGAGGACGCGCCGGACCTGCTGCCGAGTGCTTCTGCAATCTATGCGAAGAAGGTTTCCGCGCTGACCGAAGCACTTGCCCGGCCCGACGAACGGCCGCAGGCAGCGGCGGCTTTGCGGATGCTGATCGAGAAGATCGTGCTCACGCCCGGCCCGGAACGCGGGGAAATCTTCGCCACATTGCATGGCGAACTGCGCACAATCCTCGAATGGGCGGAGCGGCAAGCCATTGGAAAGACTTCTAAAATGACAAAACCCGCCGTTGGAGCGGCGGGTTTGTCGTGAACGACCCGAGAGATAGGTGACGTTTTGTACCGGACACATAGGTAACACTTCTCGCTTTTCGGGAGGTGTTGATGCCGTGGAAGGAGTGTTCGGTTATGGACGAGCGAGTTCGTTTTGTCGGCCATCTTCTGGAGGGCGACAGCATGAGCGCGGTGTGCCGGGAATTCGGCATCTCCCGCAAGACCGGCTACAAGATCTGGGACCGGTACCGGCAGGAGGGAATAGACGCGCTTTGCGACCGATCGCGGCGCCCAGTCCGCTATGCCAACCAGTTGCCGGCGCAGATCGAGCGGCTGATCGTGGAGACGAAGCGGGACAAACCGCACTGGGGTGCCAGGAAGATCCGCGAGCTGCTGGTGCGCCGGCTTG
>NZ_BMIF01000023.1 GCF_014641695.1 Nitratireductor aestuarii
GAAAGGAAACAATGGTGGTATCTGTCTTCATGGCGTATCGCTCCTCGTGAGGTTCTGGCAGGCTTTGTCACCCGCCTCGATACGCCGCCTCTCTCAAACCGTCATCACCCAGTTTCCGCCATAGCTCGCATCACTCGCCTTAGGCACTGTCGTTATGACAGATGATTCTGACCCACTCAAGAAAAATATGCATTACGCATCTTTATGTTGACTGGCTGATGTGCATAACGCATATTTCTCCCATCAACACGGCGCGAAGACGGTTCGCCTGATCCGCCGAAGGAGGATGCAAGATGCGAATTCCCTACACAGCCCAGATACCCGATGCTGGCACGGTCGATGATGCGACCCCGTTCATGCTGATCGAATGCCTTGAGGTTGAGCTTGAGTGCGAAGTCGAGTGGGAAGACGGCGAGCCTGTTGTGCTTGTCAGCGACGTGTACCTCGACGACCGCAGTCTGATGCAGAGTGATGACCCGCTGGCGAGAACGATCGCTGATCGCATTCAGCGCGACGCCGAAGACGATGACGCCTTCATCGAGCGCGCTGTCGATCAAGACGGGAGCTTCTCCTTTCGAGGTCTTGGCCCGAATGATCCGGATGGCCGCATGGTGAGGGTCGCAGCATGAGCGAATACCTGCTGTTGAAATGGGGAACGCTCAAGGGATGGGACATTGGTGAGAACGGGAAAGCCCGTGCCGCCCTTGCAAGGTACGCTAGCGGTCCAACGTCCGTCAGTCTGCTTTCCCAGAGCGACACAGCTGATCAGAAGGCCGCTCTTTGCGAACTGATCGACGCGATCAATGGGCCGATACGAAACGATTGGTCTGGCGAGGATATGTCGAAGGATGACGCAAAGAAATACGTCATGGAGTACCCAGCATGACCCGCCACTTCCTTCAAGACCTCACCGCCCTGCTCGCTCTCTCTGCCTTCATCATCGGCATCACCATACTTGGAGCAGTGGCATGAAGTGGAACCGCGACATCTCGCAAGCCCCCAAAGGCGGCTACGTCACCGAGACGCGGAGAGGCAAGAACGGCCAGGAAATAGCCGTTCAGGTTTACCGCGCACCGAAGATCATCGCCGCCGGGAATGGCAAGACTGTAACCGCCTCACGCTGGCTGCCTGAAGACGAGCGCGGGGGTGGCGGCCGCTGGGAGTGCTTCACTCGTGATACCCCGCCGCTTGCGTGGATGCTGTGGCCGTCGCACCCCGACGACGAGGTCAGCCATGACTGACTTCGCCCCCGCCTCATCCGACACCCTTCACCGCTGGCTAGCCCTCTACCTGGACGAGGCGGTCAAGGCCGAAATCCGCCGCGAGCTTGAACGCCGCGAGACGCCAATGAGGAAAGCAGCATGACGTCGAACACTGCACTAGACCTGCGCGAGCCAGAAACAAGCCGCGCCGTAGATGAGCCTTCCCGCTTTGCACCCGCCGAAATGACGCCTATGCAGATGGCCTATCAGCTTATCCAGAGCGGTGCCGACTTCCAGTCCGTCCGCGAGATGATGGCACTGAGCAAGGAGCTTGCCGCCGATCAGGCCAAGCGCGCATTCGACGCAGCCGTGGCGGCTGCGAAGTCTGAAATTGGTCCCGTCATCAAAAACGCCAAGGGACACAACAGCAAGGCTTACGCAAATTTCGCTGCGTACGCGAGCGCTGTCGATCCGGTTCTGAGTGAGCACGGCCTGTCCTACCGCTTCCGCACCGAACAGAATGACAAGATCACTGTCACTTGCGTCCTGTCTCACAAGGATGGGCATTCTGAGGAGAACAGCATTTCCGGCCCGGCGGATACGAGCGGCAACAAGACCGCCATTCAAGCGATCGGATCCACGCTCACTTATTTGCAACGCTACACTCTCATCCAGTCCCTCGGCCTAGCCTCCGCCGAAGACGACGACGGACAGAGCCACGGCAAGAGCGCAGAAGAGCTAGCCACGGTCAGCGAAGAACAACTGGAGACCCTGCGCGATCTGATCGCAAAAACCGGATCAGACATCGAGAAGTTCTGCGCTTACTTCAAAATCGACGCACTCCCAGAACTCCGCGCCTCGCGCTTCGAGGAAGCAATGCAATCACTCAGGAAGAAGGCGGCGAAGTGATGGAACAGCGTTCGGAAGAATGGTTTGTCGTCCGCGCTGGCAAGGTGACTGCCTCGCGTATAGCTGACGTTCGCGCCCGCACGAAAACCGGTTGGGCTGCATCGCGCAAGAACTATATGGCCGACCTTATAGCCGAGCGCCTCTCCGGCGAGCACATACCGGGGGGCACCGGAGCGGCGCGGCGATGGGGCACCGAGATAGAGCCCGAGGCAAAGCGCGCCTATGAGTTCTACAGCGATGCAGAGATTGTCGATGTTGGGTTTATCCCGCACCCGACCATTGCCGACGCTGGAGCCTCGCCCGATGGGTTGGTTGGCGACGACGGGCTGGTCGAGTTCAAATGCCCGACCGTCATCACCCACCTTGAGACGCTGGAAACCGACGCCATCGCGCCAGAGTATCTGCAGCAGATGCAGTGGCAGATGGCTTGCACCGGCCGCCAGTGGTGCGACTTCGCGAGCTATGACCCGCGCTACCCCGAAGCGATGAAGCTCTACGTCCAGCGTGTGAAGCGTGACGATGAAACGATAGCGGCGATCGAACAAGACGTGGTTGCCTTCCTCTCCGAACTGCGAGAGCGCGTCGATAGGCTCCGCTCAAAGTATGAACCCGAAACAGACCAGCTGCCTGAGGCGGTGCGTCTACTCATGGCAGGCTGAACCATGACCTCCCCCATGCTTTTCAGATATTGCGGCGAAGGCGAGTTCCGCCCTGCCTCCGAGTATTGGGGCAGCAAGGCAGACACGGCCTATGTCGTTGGAGAAGTCTACAAGCTGGCACCATGCGAAGACCGCAGCCAGGCGAGCCATAACCATGAGTTCGCGGTGATTGCCGACCTATGGGCCAACCTTCCCGAGCGCTTCAAGCATGAGCCATGGGCGCAGTCGCCGGAACACTTGCGCAAATACGCGCTCATCATGTGCCGCTACTGCGACACACAAACCTACACCTGTGGCTCCAATGCCGAGGCGCAGCGCTGGGCGAAAAACCTGCGGCCGCTGTGCGAATACAGCGTCGTGTCTGTCGAAGGAACCACGGTCTACCGCTTCATTGCTCAGTCGCAGTCCAAGCGCGCGATGGGTGCCAAGCGCTTCCAGGAGAGCAAGACCGCCGTCCTCGAATACATCGAAGACCTGATCGGCCTGGAGCGCGGTGCTTCAGCCAAGACGGAGGCAGCAGCATGAAGCGCTTACTCTCACGCCTATTCCGTCGCCGCCCTTTCGTCGTATCCGTCTCCACCTACCGGGTGAAGAAAACGGATGCTGACAAGGCCCTCGAACAGAAGACCGCAATGCTTGCCAAGGAGCTTGGCCGTCCCAACCCGCTGGCGAGGCAGTGATGGCAAGACGCGAGTTCTCACGGAAGACCAAGCGCGAAGCTTTGGAGCGCGCGGGCGGCCACTGCGAAAAGTGCAAGGCCGCGCTCAAGGTTGGCGAAGGTGAGGTTGACCACATCTTGCCGGATGTTCTGGGCGGCGAGCCGGTCCTGGCCAATGCTCAGGTGCTATGCCGCGTCTGCCATGCGCAAAAAACAGCCGACGACATTCGCCGCACCCGCAAGGCCGATCGCCAGCGCGACAAGCATTCAGGCGCAATGCGCAATAGGCCCAAGCTGGTAGGCCAAGCCTTCCCCAAGGCCAGCAAGCATCCATCCATAGACAAGAACGCCCTGCCCCCACTGGCACGGCCGCAGCTATTCAGGTGAACAAATGACCAGGCCGCTTCGCCATAGCCGCAGCGAGATCCAGAACGCCGCTCGAGTCGCGAAGGAAATGAACATGACCGTGCGCCTGGAGGCGGATGGGGCGATCACACTGATCCCTGATAACGACGCAACAATTGACAATGATGCCGCCCCATTGAAGTCTCTGGAGGCGTGGAGGAATAGAAATGCGCGTTCGTCTACCGGGCGTCCATAAGGTCAGGAAGCGCCTCGCCGACGGCTCGACCGTGTTCTACTATTATGCTTGGCGCGGCGGTCCGAGGATTATGGCTGATCCGGTCAAGGAAGAGCGGAAGTTCAACGAGGAGTTCCTGCGGATGACGCAGGATCGGCAGAACCCCCAGTTTGAAGGCCGTCTGGTTTCGATCATCCGGGCCTATATGAAGTCCCCCCATTACAAGGAACTGAAGGCCTCGACCCGCGAAGGCTACCTTCTGGCCATCCGCGCGATCGAGGCGGAGTTCTACGACATGACGGCCGAACAGATCTCGGCACAAGGAACGCGGACAATCTTCCTTCAATGGAGAGACGAGATCGCCGAGGCTCATCCGCGGAAAGCAGACCTCTACATGAGTGTCCTGCAGCGGATCCTTTGGTTTGGGCTCGATCGCGAGATGATTACCCGGCATCCCCTTGAGCGCGTGAGCAAGGTCAGCGACGGATCACGCCGAGAGATTATCTGGAAAGATGAGGAGATCGAGCGGTATCGCTCAACGGCACCGGAGCCCCTTGTGCGGGCGATGATGCTCGCTGCCTGGACAGGTCAACGGCAGGGCGACCTGCTCGCGCTAACATGGGCCGCCTACGATGGCAGAGCGATTCGCCTCCGGCAGTCCAAGACAGGCTCGCATGTGGCAGTGAAGGTGTCGGAAGAGCTGAAGACGATTCTGGACGAAGCGAAGGCGCGGAACGAGGCAAACGCGAAGCCGGCCATTACGATCTTGACGAACCAGGCGGGGAAGCCCTGGCAAACAGGCTTCAAATCGTCCTGGCGCAAGTCGCTTGCTGCGGCGGGGATAACGGGAAAGACGTTCCACGATCTGAGAGGAACGTTCGTGACGCTGGCCTACCGAAACGGGGCCTCAATCAAGGAGATTGCAGAGGTCACAGGGCACTCCGAAAAGGACGCTGAAACGATCATCCGGAAGCACTATCTCGTCTCGAGTGCAGCCGTGGAAAAGATCGAAGGAAGAACAAAAAAGTAAACCGTTTGCTCTTCCGGTAAACTGAGCCAATTTTGGGGGTGGCTAAGTCTTTGATTTAATGGTCGGAGCGGCGGGATTCGAACCCACGACCCCTTGACCCCCAGTCAAGTGCGCTACCGGGCTGCGCTACGCTCCGAGCCGTGCAAACCCCTATATAACCCAACCCCGACGCGCAAGCACTATTTTGAGTTTCCCGCAGGTTCACCTGATCCATGATCGCAAACCGGCTAATGAGCTAGGCATATAGTGCCCCCTGCTAGCTTAACTGCGCCGGCTACTTGCGGCGCGAAACGAAATCCGCGGCGTAACGGTGCTCGCGAATCGGGCGAACGCGCTCCGTCGTCTCGTGGTAGAGCGGATGAGCCTTGTAGGCCGCCAGAGCCGCCTCGTCCGCGAACTCTGCGTAGACGATCACGTCGACCTTCGAGTTGTCGTAGAGATCGACCTTGCGGTTGATGCCGATCTCGAAAAAGTCGCTGTGCGGAATTTCGGCCAGCCGCCACAGGCCCTCAGCGATTCGATCGACATCCTGCGGATCATTGGCACTGAAAAAGACGATGTGGCGTATCATGCGAACTCCGATGCAAAGCGACAGACGTGAAAGGAGGCGGTCCGAGCTTCCCGATGTCAGGAACTCTGCCGCCTCCCCTTCGGTTGCAGATCCCTCAGGCCAAGAACCCGAGAGACGCTGCAACGATCAGCCGCCTTATCGTCTTATCTAATGAAATCATCAATGCGGCGGATGGTGACGCGGCGGTTCTCCCAGTTCTCGTAAGGAGTGTTTACGAGCAGGAATTCCTCGCCGTAGCCCACCGTCTCGATCGCCCGCGACGGTACCCCGAACTGCGAGACCAGCACGCGCTTCAGCGAATCAGCCCGCGCCTGCGACAGACGCAGGTTGTAGTCGGCAGCGCCCACCGCATCCGTGTGACCTTCGAGCAGGAACCTGGTTCCCGGGCGGTTGCGCAGCAGCCGCTTCAGGGCAGATGCGATCTGCTCAACTTTTGGGTACTGCGAGCGTCCGATGTCGGCCGAGGCGGTTTCGAAGTTGATCGCCTGAATATCGACGGACGGAGCGCGGCGGCGCAGATCCGGCCGGCGCTTGAACTGGTCGATCGTCACGCGGTCCTGCTGACGGACACGCTCGCGCGGACCTGCCTCAAGACGGCGCAGGATCTGAGCCTCACCGGGCATGCTCGCCTGCGCGAGGACGGCGGTTGGAGCAAGGGTTGCTGCTGCAAAAAGGAAAAGTGCGTTACGGCGGTTTAGCATGATGTTGCCTCCAGGAATTCAATGCGCGCAACATGCGACAGCATAGGTGAAGGCAACATGAATATGTCGGTTACAAACAGTTCAGCTTCTTCGCTGGCTACATTTTTCGCATCTGAGGGAGCCGGTCCCTCTGCGCCCATTCAGCGATGCAGAAGGACCTCTGCCCGTTTCTCGTCGGAGATCGGCATGCCGTAGGTTTCGGAGCGGCGGACCGGCACGAAGCCCATCTTCTGGTAGAGCGGAAGTGCTGCCGGATGGTCGAGCGTGCAGGTTTCGACCGAAACGACCCTGGGGCCGCCCTCCCAGGCCGCGCGAATTGCGCAGCCAAGGAACCAGCGCGACAGGCCCCTGCCGATCGCATGCGGCATCAGACCGAAGAGCAGCAGGCGGCATTCCTTGCGGTCGAAGCGGTGCAGCTCGAAGAAGCCCGCCGGCGCGCCATCCATGTAGAGCACATGGAACTCCCTGTCCGGCGCCTTGAGGCGCCTGGCCAGCTGTTCATCGTCCAGGAAGAGAGCTGCAGTCCAGTGCCAGTCACGCCCGACGCGATCGTAGATGTAACGGTAGAAGTGGAGCGGCATGTCCCGGCAGCGCAGAAGGGCCAGCTGGTGCGGGCCCATCGGTATGGGGGGATAGCGCTCTGGCGGACGATGCATTTCGAGCAGTGTAACTGTCGTCAGTGGTCCGGCCGAGTCCGTCATGCCTAGTCTCCCGTCACGACTGGCGTGTCCGGCTGGGCTCCCCACTCGCTCCACGACCCGTCATAGAGTCGCGTGCCTGTCGCGCCGACTGATTCGAGCGCCAGTGCGATTACGGCCGCCGTGACGCCGGAGCCGCAGGAGGTAACGGTCGGCCTGGACAGATCGAGGCCAGCAGCAGTCAGCTGTTCACGCAGTCGATCGAGCGGAAGCAGCTCGCCGTTTTCTGCCAGGCTGGTTGCCGGAACGCTCACCGCGCCCGGCATGTGCCCGCCACGCAGGCCCGGACGCGGCTCGGGGTCCTTCCCTGTGAAGCGTCCCAGAGACCGCGCGTCGGCGATCTGTACGCCCTGGTCAACCAGCTGGCGCATCTCGTCGAGGAACACGACCTTGCTCTCATCGTAGTCGGCAATGAAAGCGCTGCCGGCAATCGGGGTTGGCTTGTCTGTCACCGGCCTGCCCTCCGCCTTCCAGCGGTCGAAGCCACCGTCAAGAATAAAGACGTTCTTTGCGCCCATGACGCGGAAGAGCCACCAGGCGCGTGGAGCGGAAAAGTAGCCGGGGCCGTCGTAGACGACGATCGTGTCATCGGCGGAGATACCCATCGAGCTTGCAAATCGCTCGAACAGGCGCGGGTGCGGAATGGTGTGCGGGAACTGCGAATCGGGCTCGACCACCAGATCTTGATCGAAGAACACTGCACGCGGGATATGCGCGGTCTCGTATTCCGCTTCGGCGTTACGTCCGGCAGCGGCAAGATACCAGGAGGCATCCACAATCGTGATTCCGGGGGTTTCCAGGTTCTCCTGCAGCCAGTCGGCGGAGACCACGAAACGACTCTTCTCACCCATTTCCTGAACCTACTCACTTGGGGGTCTTCTCTTCAGAAGACCGAATTAATGGCAGTGCCGCAAGAGTAAAGTACGTCTCCTGCTCAGGCGCTGTCGGGCAGCGGGCCGAAGCGCAGGCGGAAGCGGCGGTTCTCGCGTCCCTTCTTCTCGATCTTGCCGACATGGATCTCACCCACTTCAGAGGTGTTGGCCACATGGGTGCCGCCGCAGGGCTGGCTGTCGACGGACGATCCCTCGCCGATGCAGACCAGGCGGATACGGCCGGTGCCGATCGGCGGGCGCACGTTCTTCGACTTGATGAGCGTGGGCTTCGCCTGAAGTTCCTCGTCGGTGATCCATTGGGTGAAGATCGGATGGTTGCCATGCACCAGTTCCATGATCTTCTCGGTAACCAATTCGCGCGTGTAGGACGGGTCCGGCAGGTCCAGATCGACGCGCGACTCCTCCTCGCCCACGGAAGCACCCGTGATCGGGAACGGGCAGACGACGCTCAGCAGGTGGCAGGCAGTGTGCATGCGCATGAGCTTCAGGCGGCGGTCCCAATCAATTTCGAGCTGGAGGGTCTCGCCAATCTCGGGCAGAACGGCGCCATCTGCAGGGACATGGATAATGTCATCCTTGGTTTCGCCGGTAACGGTCGTGGCCACGGGGATGCGCGTTCCATCCTCGCGCACGAACCTGCCGGTATCACCCGGCTGGCCGCCCGACGTGGCGTAGAAGATCGTGCGGTCCAGAATGATTCCCCCGCGGTCGTTGATGCCGGTCACAACGGCACTGATCGTTCTCAAATAGGGTTCTTCACGAAATAAGGCTGCGGTCAGCATGCTTTTTCCTTATGATATAGAACTCTCAAGGGTCGTCTTCGCACTTGCGAAATACAATTTAATCAGCGATGGATTTGGCCCATTCATCGTTGCAGGCGGCCGGAGGCGCTGCAAGCGGCGATCCATGGAACTGTATCGGGAGAGAGCCCTTCATGAAAAGCCTTGTGACTGTGTTCAGCGCAGCGGCGGTGACACTTGCTTCTGCCAGCTTCGCTTTCAGTGCGCGGACTGACCTCGTCATCGGTGTCGTGCTGGAACCGCCGCACCTTGACCCGACGGCGAGTGCTGCCGGCGCCATCGACGAGATCCTTTACGCAAATGTCTTTGAAGGTCTGACGCGGATCGGTCCCAATGGCGAAGTGCTGCCGGGCCTGGCCGAAAGCTGGGAAGTTACCGAAGACGGCAAGGTCTACACCTTCAAGCTGCGCCAGGGCGTGAAGTATCATGACGGCTCGGACTTCGACGCCGAGGACGTGAAGTTCTCGCTCGATCGCGCGCGCGCCGCCGATTCCGTCAATGCACAGAAGGCTCTCTTCGCGGCTATCGACACTGTCGAAGCCGTCGATCCGCAGACAGTGAAAGTTACGCTCAAGCAGCCTCAGGGCTCCTTCCTCTACAATATGGGGTGGGGTGACGCTGTCATCGTCGCGCCCGAAAGCGCTGAGGGCAACAAGGAAAAGCCGATCGGCACCGGCCCCTTCCGCTTCGAGCGCTGGGCCAAGGGCGCATCGGTGACCCTTGCCAAGAACCCGGACTACTGGGGCGATGCCGTCGCGCTCGACAAGGCCGAGTTCCGCTTCATTCCGGATGCGGCTGCAGCTTTACCCGCGATCCTTTCCGGCGACGTTCAGGCGTTCCCGAGCTTTCCGGCAGGAGATGCGCTCGCCCCGATCAAGGCCGACCCGCGCTTCAGCGTCGTGATTGGCGCGACGGAAGGCGAGACGATCCTCGCCATGAACAACGCCAAGGCTCCGTTCGACAACATCAAGGTGCGCCAGGCGATTTCGCATGCGCTCGACCGCGAAGAGATCATTCTCGGCGCGACGGA
The DNA here is from genome assembly GCF_014641695.1 of Nitratireductor aestuarii. GTDB lineage: Bacteria > Pseudomonadota > Alphaproteobacteria > Rhizobiales > Rhizobiaceae > Chelativorans > Chelativorans aestuarii. The sequence continues at coordinate 9,732 of NZ_BMIF01000023.1, forward strand.
CGGGCTCGGCGTTCCGATCGGTTCGCATTTCTCGCCGGCCAACGAAGCCTATGAGGACCTTACCGGCACCTATCCGCACGACGTCGACAAGGCCAAGGCCCTGCTCGCCGAGGCCGGTTTCGCTGACGGCTTCTCAGCGACGATCAAGCTGCCGCCACCGCCCTATGCCCGCATTAGCGGTGAGATCATCACCTCGCAGCTGGCAGAAATCGGCATCAAGCTCGAGATCGTGCCTATGGAATGGGCGCAGTGGCTGGAGCAGGTCTTCACCAACAAGGATTTTGATCTCACGATCATCGCGCATACCGAGCCGAACGACATCGATATCTACGGCCGCGAGGGCTATTATTTCGGCTACAACAATCCGGAATTCAAAGCCGTGATGGCCGAGCTTGACCAGTCGAGCGATCCGGCTGTCCGTAACGAGCTCTATCGCAAGGCCCAGCGCATCATTGCTGACGACGCGGTCAACGGCTTCCTGTTCCAGCTGCCGAAGATCGGCGTATGGGATGCAAAGCTCACCGGCCTGTGGGAAAACTCGCCTCTGCAGGCGAATGACCTGACCAAGGTACGCTGGACTGACTAAGGTCCAGCGTATCTGAATGCGGGGGAGCGGCAAGACAGGCTCATGATTGTCTATGTCACAAAGCGGCTGGTTATCGGGCTTGTCACGCTGCTCCTTGCATCGGTGGTCGTCTTTGGCGTCCTCGAAATCCTTCCGGGCGATCCCGCCCGGATCATGCTGGGTATGAATGCCGGTCCAGATGCGCTTGAGGCGCTGCGGCAGGAAATGGGCCTGAACCAGCCCGCCCCTGTACGCTTTTTCCAATGGCTCGCGGGCCTTGTGACCGGCGATCTTGGACGCTCCTACACCTATTCCAGCCCTGTCATAGATCTCGTGCAGGAACGGCTTGTCGTCTCGTTGCCGCTGGCACTGATCTCGCTCTTTCTTTCCACAGCAATAGCAATCCCGGTTGGGGTGTTTGCTGCGTCGCGCAGCGGCAAGCTCAGCGACACGCTTACGATGGGCACGGCGCAGATCGGCATCGCGCTGCCCAACTTCTGGCTAGCGCTCCTTCTGGTCTATGTCTTTGCAGTGGGCCTGCGCGTCCTGCCTGCAGGTGGCTTTCCAGGCTGGGCAGATCCGGTGGAGGCGATCAAATCGCTGATCCTTCCCTCAATCTCTCTCGCCTTGCCCCAGGCCGCGATCCTCGCCCGCGTGACACGCTCGGCCATGGTGGAGACGCTCGGCGAAGATTTTATCCGCACCGCCCGGGCCAAGGGTCTGCCTCGGCGCAAGGTGCTCTGGCGGCATGCACTGCGCAACGCGATGATACCGGTGCTGACGATCCTGGGTCTACAGTTCTCATTCCTGCTCGCGGGCACGATCATTATCGAAAACGTCTTCTATCTGCCGGGGCTTGGCCGGCTGATCTTCCAGGCGATCAACCAGCGCGACCTGATCGTGGTGGAAGGCGTGGTGATGCTACTCGTTGCCAGCCTCATCCTGATCAATCTCGCCGTCGATATCTGCTACGCCATCGTCGATCCCCGCCTGAGGATCGGCCGATGACCATCGAGCAGACCGCCGTCGATCTCTCCCAGCGCCATGTGCTACGCCGGGCCTTCTCCAACGCTTCGTTTGTGGTAGGTCTCGCGATCACGCTGACGATCGCGATCGTGGCGCTGGTTTCGCTCTTCTGGGCACCGTACGACGTGACCAAGCTGTCGGTCGCAAGTCGCGTCCAAGGGCTGTCCTGGGCGCACCCGTTCGGCACTGACCACCTCGGCCGCGACATTCTCTCAATGATCATGCTAGGCGCGCGCAATTCCATCGCCGTCGCGCTGGTGGCGGTCGGCATCGGCATGGGGCTTGGGGTGCCGCTCGGCCTCTGGGCTGCGGCCAGGGGTGGCTGGATCGATGAAGTGCTGATGCGCACCAATGACGTGATCTTTGCCTTTCCTTCGCTGCTCTCTGCCGTGATGATCACCGCGATCTTCGGCCCCGGCGCGATCAACGCCATCATCGCCATCGGCATCTTCAACATTCCCGTCTTCGCCCGCGTCGCACGTGGCGGGGCACTTGCGATCTGGCCGCGCGAATTCGTGCTGGCGGCGAAGGCCTGCGGCAAAGGCGGGTTCCTGATCTCTGCCGAACATATCCTGCCCAACATCGCGAACCTGCTCCTGGTGCAAGCGACAATCCAGTTTGCGCTTGGCATTCTCGCCGAAGCTGGACTCTCCTATCTGGGGCTTGGCGCACAGCCGCCGATGCCATCCTGGGGCCGGATGCTGTTTGACGCGCAAACGCGGATTGCGGTTGCCCCTCACCTTGCCCTCTTCCCGGGAATGGCGATCGTGCTGACCGTGCTGGGGCTTAACCTTCTTGGCGATGGCCTGCGCGACGCCATCGATCCCAAGCAGAGGCGGACTCTATGAGCCTGCTTGAGATCGAAAATCTTCGTGTCTCGATCGGGCAGATCCCGATCCTGAACGGTGTCAGCCTGACGGTGGAAGCCGGGGAGATCATGGGGCTCGTGGGCGAGTCGGGCTCAGGCAAGTCCATGACAGCGCTCACGGCAATGGGACTGCTGCCCCACGGCATGGAAGCTTTCGGTCGCGTCACGCTTGATGGCGTCGATATCCTCAGCGCGCCCGAGAGCGCCATGAACCGCCTGCGTGGCCACGACATAGCCATGGTGTTTCAGGAGCCGATGACGGCGCTCAATCCGCTGAAGACCATTGGCGAACAGGTGGCGGAAGGCATCCGCTGGCACACGGGCGCGAACCGGGCCGATGCGGAGAGCCGCGCCCGCGCCATGCTCGACCGCGTAGGACTGCCGGAAAGCCAATTCCCCCTCAACCGCTATCCGCACGAACTCTCCGGCGGGCAGCGTCAGCGCGTCGTGATCGCCATGGCCTGCGCGCTCAATCCGAAGCTGCTCATCGCTGACGAGCCGACCACCGCGCTCGACGTGGTGATTCAGGCGCAGATCCTCGACCTGCTGCAGGAGCTGGTGGACGAGGGCCGCATGGGGCTGCTCCTCATCTCGCACGACCTCGCGGTGGTGGCGCAATATGCCGACCGGCTCACCATCCTGCGCGATGGCGAGGTGATGGAAGCGGGTGAAACGGCTGCCATCCTGCGCGAACAGAAGCACCCCTACACCCGACAACTCGCCCGCGCGTCGACGCATGTGCCAGCACGGGCCAAGGCTCCAGAAATTGCTTCCGGCAAGCCGCTCCTGGAGGTGAAGGGTGTGGCGCGGGATTATCCCGTACGCCGGACATCCCTCTTTGCGCCGAGGAAGACTTTCCGAGCCGTTGATGATGTCTCCTTTGACATTCAGGAGAGGCAGTCGGTGGCCCTCGTCGGACGGTCCGGCTGCGGAAAGTCTACGCTCGCCCGCATCATCCTTGCGCTCGACAAGCCGTCAGACGGCTCTGTGACGTTCCGTGGCAAGGACCTGGCTCACGGCTCGCAGGCTGAGCTCAAGAGCATCCGCCGCGATTTACAGGTGGTGTTCCAGGACCCCTACGGCTCCTTCAATCCGCGCCACCGCGTGGAGCGGCTGGTGGGCGAACCGCTTCATCTCATGGAGAAGCCGCTTACCGCAGCGCAGAAGCGGGACCGGGTTGCCGAGGCCCTGCAGCAGGTGGGTCTCTCGCCCTCCGACATGCACAAGTATCCGCATGAGTTCTCGGGCGGGCAGAGGCAGCGGCTTTCCATCGCGCGCGCCATCATCACCAAACCGAAGCTGATCGTCGCCGACGAGCCGGTCTCGGCGCTCGACGTTTCCATCCGCGCGCAGATCCTCGATCTCTTTGCGGAACTGAACGAGCAACTCGGCCTCGCCTATCTCTTCATCACGCATGATCTGACTGTCGCGCGCGCTGTCAGCGACGTTACGATGGTCATGCATGCCGGGAAGATTGTAGAGCGCGGGCCGACGTCAGAAGTGCTCTCGTCGCCAAAGACAGAGCCGGCGCGAGCACTTGTCGAGGCTGCGCCGGACCTTGAGCAGGCGCTCAACAAACGCCTGCAAGGGATTCAACGGTAAAGGATTTTACGCAGAAGCCTGCGCGGGCTCCTTGTCGAGAACCATGTAGTCGAGCGGAAGCTCGGTCGTGTACTTGATCTGCTCCATCGCGAAGGCCGAGGAGACGTTGCGGATCTCAATCTTGGCGATCAGCTTCTTGTAGAACTGATCGTAGGAGGCGATGTCCGGCACCACCACGCGCAGCAGATAGTCCACGTCACCGCTCATGCGATAGAATTCCACGACTTCCGGGAATTCCTTGATGACTTCCGAGAAGCGCTTCAGCCACTCGGGGTTGTGCGCATTGGTGCGGATCGAGACGAAAACCGTCACCCGCGCATTCACCTTCTCGGGGTTGAGAACGGCGACACGCTTGCGGATGACGCCCTCTTCCTCAAGCTTCTGGATACGGCGCCAGCATGGGGTCGTCGAAAGCCCAACCTTCTTGGCAACGTCGGCCACGGCAAGGGTTGCATTTTCCTGCAACAGGCGAAGAATTTTGCGATCAAGACGGTCCATGCGGCACACCCGTAGAATAATTTTCTAGAAAATGCCGTCAAAATGGGGCTATTTCAAGGAAAATATTTCTACAATGAAGCGTTCGAGTGGTCCCCGGTTTTAAATCATCGCTCTTATTTGCTGCTTCAGGACTGGCAGCAGCTCTTCCTCGAACCAGGGATGCTTCTTCAGCCATCCCGTGTTGCGCCAGGAGGGATGTGGCATGGGCAGCACGCGCGGTTTTACCGGGCTCTCCAGAATTGCCCGCCATTCGCGCACCGTTTCTGTGAGGCTCGCCTTGCGCAGGTCACCAAGGTGCCAGGCCTGAGCATATTGCCCGATGGTGAGGATCAGTTCGATCTGCGGCATCTCAGCCAGCACGCCTGCGCGCCAGTGCACCGCGCATTCGCGGCGTGGCGGCAGGTCGCCGCCGTTGCGATCATAGCCCGGAAAGCAGAAGCCCATCGGCACGATGGCAAAGCGCGCCGGATCATAGAACTCCTCGCGCGTCACACCCATCCAGCTGCGCAGGCGATCACCGGACCGGTCGGTGAACGGCAGGCCCGTTTCATGCACGCGCAGCCCCGGCGCCTGGCTGGCGATCAGAATCTTCGCCTGCTGCGAGGCGATCAGGACCGGCCGTGGCTCATGCGGAAGCGCCATGCCTGCTGCGGGGTTGTCGCGGCAGATCCGGCACGCGCGGATCTGCGCCAGAAGCGTATCGAGGCTGTCAGTCATTTACCGGCTAGTTGGCAGCGGGTCAGGCGGAGGCGCTTGGACGCGCTGCGATCTCATTGTACCAGCGCCCTACATGGGTGAGTTCAGGCGGCAATTCAATGCGCGCAGGCTTCATGAACTGAACCGAGACGAACCCGGTGATATCGGCCACGGAAAATTCGTCGCCTGCTATGAACCTACGGCCGGCCAGTTCCCTGTCGAGGATTTCGAGGAAAGCGCGCACGCGCGGACGGTTCGCCTCGGCCCATTCCCGGATCTGCGGAACTTCCATTTCCTTCATCGCCGGATGGGTGTGGCGAAACACAGCCTGGATCGTGCCCAGCAGATGGAACTCGACCCGGCGCTGCCACATCTCTACCCGCGCCTTTCCGAGCACTCCCCGTCCGAACAGGGCCGGCTCCGGGTGAAGCTCTTCGAGATAGCGGCAGATGGCGATGGTCTCACTGAGGATCGTTCCATCGTCCAGTTCCAGCACCGGAAGCTGCTTCATCGGGTTCAGCCGCGCAAACGCCTCGCCCAAATGCTCAAGCTTGCCCATGTCCACCGGGACCAGCGGAATATCGATGCCCTTTTCCGCCAGAAAGATCCTCACGCGGCGCGGATTTGGGGCTCTGCCCCCATCGTAAAGTTTCATACCTCACTCCCTCCAAAGATGCGGCTGTACAGCGACCACAGGGCATCCCCGATCGTGCTGCCCAGCCGGTAGAACCAGTTCTGGCCTTCCCTCTCCAGCACGGTCTGGTGTCCAGCGCGCCATTCCTTCGGCCGGTCGAACGACCCCTGCCACAGACCACGGTCGGCGAGCCTCGCCCTCACCTCGACCGTTTCATATTCACCGTATGCCAAGGCCCAGCCGGATTCCACCATCGCCTTGTTGAGCTCAATTTCGCCCGCGGAACAGGTGCCAAGCAGGCGATCGTACTGGTCGCGGCCATCGCCCCTGCAGCTCACCTGACTACCTCCTATAAGGCGCTGAAGCTCGCGCTTCGCCTCACGCCCGCATTCGTAGGTCTCGCCATGACGCAGGCAGAGCTGGTCGAGTTCCGGCGCGTCGATGCCCTTCAGCCTGATACGTTCGCCGTTCAGTGTTATCGAGTCACCGTCCGCCACGTGCGGGAAACCTTCGAGATCTGTTCGGAAGCCATTCAGTCCCAAGATCAGGCGGCCCAGCAAGAATACGATTGCAATGCCCAGTAACCAGTCCCGCACCCGCCTCCAGCGCCACCGCCGGGATCGGCTTGATGGGCGAGAGCCAGCGCGTTTCGCAAGGTCAGGTTTCCGGGGCATTAACGGAATGAGCCTTTCGAGCTTCAAAGAGGCGATCCTAGCCGTCGACGTTGATTTGTCGACGCGCAAAGCCCCCCGGCGCACAGCTTTCCTGCTGCCTTGTGTTTTTGTCCCGAAGCCTCCATCTCTTCCTCATGACAGCGATTGAAACACCCTGTGTACGCATCTGCGTGATCGACGAGACGACCGGCATCTGCATCGGCTGCGGCCGCACGCTGGAAGAAATCGGTAGCTGGATGTCCTACACAGCCGAAGAACGCCGTACAGTTATGGCCGGGTTGGAGAAGCGCCTCTCCAAGATCGCAGACAGGGAGAAGGCTTGAGATGCGGCTGTTCTGGATCCTCATCGCTGTCATAGCCGTGGGCCTTATGCTGCTGGTCGCCAATCACGACAGCGGCTCTGTCTTCGGCATTCAGAACGATGCGTTTGCTTCGGGGCTCTACATGAGCCTTTGGGCCTGCGTCATCGCCGTGGGCCTCGTGGGCTCGCGCCGGCACATGTCGCAAGTGCTGCGGGACCTCGCCTATTGGCTGCTGCTCATTCTCATACTGATGACGGGATACCAATACCGCTTCGAGCTGCAGGACGTGGCGAGCCGCGTGTCGGCTGGCCTCGTACCCGGCAGCCCGATGTCAGTGTCGAGTGACGGGCGAATGGCCGTGATGATCGACCGCTCCAGGAACGGCCATTTCGAAGCGCGCGTGGACATGAACGGCGCAACAGTGCTCACACTGGTGGACACCGGCGCATCGGTAACCGTGCTGACCTACGCCGACGCAGGGCGGATCGGGATCAATGTGGAACGCCTCGCCTTCACCACGCCCGTGGTGACCGCCAATGGACGCGCCAACGCGGCCCGCGCCACCGTCGACGTCATGTCGCTGGGCGGCATCGAGCGGCGCAGAGTGCCGGTTATGGTGGCGGAAGCAGGACGGCTGGAACAAAGCCTGCTCGGCATGCAGTTCCTCAGCAGCCTCTCAAGCTTCGAGATGCGCGGCAGCCGTCTGATCCTGACTGATTAGGCGGCCTCGACAGCCGACAGGTCAACTTCGGCCAGCGCCTGCATCAGGACTTCCGGCCCTGCACCCGGGCGCGTGGCATCGCTCGACAGGATCTGACGGAAACGGCGTGCACCTGGGCGTCCGTGGAAAAGCCCCACCATATGGCGGGTGACGTGGCCCAGACGGCCACCGTTGGCGATGTGACGCTCAGCGTAGTCGGCCATGGCAGCGACGACCTCGGCCAGATCCGGTGCGGGTGCATCCTCGCCGTAGACTACGCGATCCACGTCCGCAAGGATCGCCGGGTTCTGGTAGGCCGCGCGGCCGATCATGACGCCATCAACTTGATTCAAATGTTGAAGGGTCTCATCCAGCGTTTGAATTCCGCCATTGATGCCTATGAATTGATTCGGCAATCGCTGTTTGAGGCGATAGACGCGATCGTAGTTGAGCGGCGGGATATCGCGGTTTTCCTTTGGGCTCAGCCCCTGCAGCCAGGCCTTGCGCGCATGAACCCATAACGCGTCAGCGCCAGCCGCGAATACGGCATCTGCCATGCGATCGAGCGCCTCTTCCGGATCCTGTTCATCGACGCCGATCCGGCATTTCACTGTCACAGGAATGGAGACCGCAGCCTTCATGGCGGAGACACACTCAGCCACCACCTCGGGCGTCTTCATGAGGCACGCGCCAAAGGTGCCAGACTGCACACGATCGGATGGGCAGCCAACGTTCAGATTGATCTCGTCATAGCCGAAGTCAGCTGCGATCCGCGCCGCCTCGGCGAGCTTCGCCGGATCGCTGCCGCCCAACTGCACGGCCACCGGGTGTTCCAAGGGATCGAAACCCAGAAGGCGATCACGCTTGCCGTGAATCACCGCATCCGCCACCACCATCTCCGTATAGAGCAGCGCTTTACGCGTCAGCTGCCGGTGAAAATAGCGGCAGGCCGAATCCGTCCAGTCGAGCATGGGGGCGATGCTGAAGATCTTTTCGCGCCCGGAATATGGATTTGCCATCGGTAAAACTAACTGCACTGGTTCAGAAACTGGGTGTGGCGTGCCTCTAACACGCTTTTGCCAGGGAGGCCATGTTGGCGCGGATGCTCCCAGACTATGGCAAGAGCATGTAGTGTGTCGGATCGCCGGGGCAAAGTCCTCCTCCGCAGAGCAGGACCGTCGAAACGCCATTTGCGGCTGAGATCAGCGCCAGAAGGCGCCCATTGCCAACACCGCGACGCGGCGGGGCTTCTTAGTGGATCGCTGACGACGAATTGGCGGTCGTAGGCCAGAAGAATCGCCCCACCCGAGATGATCAGCACCGAGACGATGAAACTCCACGTGTAGAAGTGCAGACCGAGGAACGGGTTGCCATAGGCGCCAGTGCCGGGAACGATATGCAGCAGGATCTGCCGCGTCGCCACGCCAGCGACCACGAGTGCGCCTAGAATCATGGTTGCATAATGGCTTGGACGGATGCCAAATCCGAGATTAAGAGCGAGCCCCGTCCCTGCCGCAATGAACCCGGCCCGCTGGAGGATGCAAAGCGGGCACGGAATGTCGCCGTAGATGATCTGGTCCGCAAAGGCGAACAGCAACACCGCGCAGATGGCGAGAAGGCCCAGCAAGTTCAGCCAGATCAGGCGCGCTTGGGTCATGCCTGCCCTCGATCAAAGCGTAATGTGGAGGACGCTGGACGCGTGCACCGCAAACAACGCGAGCACGAACAAGCTCGCCAACCACCAAAGGCAAAGCGCAGCCAGGCGATTCCCTCGCAGGATCGAAACAAAACCCAACAGATAGAAGAAAAAAGGAGCGCTCATCATCGGCGTGCTCGATCCTGCCAATTCCCGTTCGCCAAATTTGCGGAACAAGGTTCGTGTTGCTCCTTGAGCCTCCGGAAAAATTGCAAAAAGGGCAATTGCATTACCGTGACCTTACGGGAAGCAAGGAAACGGATGACCTATGACGGGTTCTGGCTGGCGAAGCCTTACGGGGCGTCGGAGCCCATATGTAGGGGAAGAGAATGGCGCGAGTGACGGGGCTCGAACCCGCGACCTCCGGCGTGACAGGCCGGCACTCTAACCGACTGAGCTACACCCGCGCATTTGCTTCGGTTTGTTTCGAAGCGATGGCGACCCTTTAGAGGGTATCTAGATTCGTGTCAATTGTTACAGCGATTTTCACGCCCTGCCCTGCCGATGCTCCACAGAGCAAAGCCTTTCCCTGTGGAATGGTCGTGGAAAAGCTTGTTTCTGCGCCGAATTGACGAGTTGGACTGACGTCAGACGCAAGTCAAGCGAGAGATATGTTGAAGACGATTTGGGAAGTGATTTGCGAGGGCCGCACCATTCTTCAGAAGAGAATGGCGCGAGTGACGGGGCTCGAACCCGCGACCTCCGGCGTGACAGGCCGGCACTCTAACCAACTGAGCTACACCCGCGCATTTGCTTCGGTTTGTTTCGAAGCGATGGCGCTCAATTAGGGGGTATCGAGATTCGAGTCAACAGGGGTTTCGGCCCGCCTGATCATTTTTCATTTTTTTTCGATTGGGGCTGTGGAAGTGTATTTTTCCGCTTGCGGATCAGTCCGGAAATGCCTAAACGAGCCTCACGAAACACGGGCGCACCACTTGCCGCCCGCGGGCGATTAGCTCAGTTGGTAGAGCGCCTCGTTTACACCGAGGATGTCGGGAGTTCGAGTCTCTCATCGCCCACCATTATTTTCCCTAGCAGAACCAAAAACATAGCATTTCTAATGGTTTCCGTCAACGCGGACTGCTATGGGAATATGCTAGGGCAATGGCTGGTAGGCGTCGATTGATGCAAGGACTGTTCAAGCGCAAAGGCTCGGACATTTACCAGGGGCGGTTCCGTATCCCCTCGCCGCTATGGCGTGAACGAAATCGCTTGATCGGCCTCGGGGTCAAAGACATCCCCAAGACTCAGGAACATGGGCGCTCCACCGGCAAGTCTGATCGGGATGAGGCCGGAGAAGCATATCGCGCGATGCTCGTAGCCTGGGATGCCAAGATGGCAGCTTGGGAGAAGGTCTTAGCGGATGGCCCAATGCCCCTAACTCCTAAGCAACAAATGGCTCTTGCTGCTGACCATGCCCGAGCGTTCGTAGCGGCCTATGATGAAGACCCATATTCAGCTCCACCCTCGCCTCCAGTTCCTCAGCCCTCTTTAGGTGATGATGCCCATTGGATTGCGATGGCAGAGAAGATGCCTCCGTCTGAGCGTCAACGCTTTATGCGAGACCTCAGAGCGTACCTGAAAAGCCAGGATGAAAAGCGGCGGTCCTCCTTGGCCTTCAAGCTCTTGGATCGCTATCCCGACATTCGGCCCTTCATCGCCCCCCATCTTGCCTCGCTACTTGAGGCTGCCCATGGAGATGATACGGACAAAGCAGTCGCCAGTAAGGCCCTTCACATCGACGCTGAGGCCCGCCGTTTGGTGAACCTTGAGATGCTTTCCTTCATGGGTGCGGCCCATCGCGGTCTAGAGGCGAAGCGTGGCGGAAACTACAATCCAGTTCCCGAACTCGAAGCGGCCCCGGCGTTTGTCCCTCCGGCGAAGACCTCCACAGCATCTAGCAAGGCCGACCCACAGTTCACCTTTAGGAGCATCGTGGCAGCAGAGACAGCACGGCGGGCGCTGGGTAAGGACGCCAAGCCCTTCCCGGCCTCAACCCCAAGGAAATACTTGAAGCGAGGTGAAGAGTTCGCCTCCTGGAGGCAATCCCAAGGTCTAAGTAAGTCTGCTGCCTTGGATGCTCGAACGGTTACGCGGGAAGAGGTGGAGCGGTGGAGAGCTTCCTTGTTGGCCGGTAGCGAGCTAACCAATCGCACCATCAACGACAAGGTGTCTTGCATCTCGACTATAATCAAGTGGGGCCGGAGGCTTCATCGTGAGGCGTTCCACCCTGAAGGAAATCCCCTGGCGGGACTGGAGAAGTGTATCCATCCGAGGTGGGCCGCGGGACTTGGGATCTCGCGCGTGGTAGCATAGCAGAATGGAGATCGACGAGGACAAAATCGATGACGCGGTCCTGGCACTGTTATGGCTGACGCTCCACGATGAGC
>NZ_BMIF01000024.1 GCF_014641695.1 Nitratireductor aestuarii
GCAGCTGCTGCATCTCGGGGAAGCCCGGCTTGAAGGTGGAAAGCTTCTGCTGATACTCCGCCTGCAGCTCGACGATGCTGGCGCGGATCTTCTGCAGCGGCTCGCTGCCGATCACCTGCTCGATGCTCTCGCCGCGACCGGCATCGATCTGGCTCAGCAGCACATCGCTGTCGAGGCGAGCCTCGATGGCCTTGGACAGAGCAGTGTTGATAGACTCAATATTGGAGGCAATCAGCGACTTTTCATCACCGGAGACCGAGATGCCGGATTGGCGGGCATAGTCCACCAGTGCCTTCTCGGACTCCTGCAGGCGTTCCTTGACCTGGATCACCTGTTCCTGGATGAACTGGCGGGCAAGCTCCGAGGTCTGGCCGGTCTGGTCGACACGCTGGTCGATGTAGCTTTTTGCAATCTGGTTGCTGACGTCGCGGGCATATTCCGGCTTCTGGTCGCGGAACGAGATCGCGAGCAGGCTGGTGTTGGGCACCAGGTTGACCGACAAGTTGTCCAGTACGCGTCGGATGGCGAGATTTTCGCGAGCTTCGGGGCTCGGATCCGTCAGTTCCTGGCCGAGGTTCAGGCCGAAGGCGCGGTTCAGGATGTTGACCGGCGAGAAGTTCGGCGCCGGATAGAGGAAGTCAGGCTTGTCGGCAAGGCCCAGCTCATAGACCACGCGCTGCGCCAGCGCCCGGCTCATGATCTTCTCGCGCGCCGTCTGGAAGGCGCGGACGTCGGAGGATTCGCTTACCACCTCCAGGTCCTGGAAGACGCGGGCCGATGGCGTCATGATCTCCAGCCGGACCTGCGACTGGTAGACCGGCGTCATCATGAAGGTGACGATCGTGCCGACCACCACCGCACAGGCGAGCAGGAAGGCAATCAGCCAGCGGTACTGGATGAGCAGGAACAGCAGCTTCAGCGGATCAAACAGGCTCTCGCGCTCAGCCTCCGCATAGCCGTAAGGCTGGTAGTTGACCGGATCCACAAGTTGCCGGCTGCCCTCATACTGGGCGAGATATCTGTCGTTTGGCAGCGCGCCGCCGGGTCGATCCAACATTCAAACAGCCTTAAAGCATTCAATCACGGAACAGTGGCAAGCCGGGCGCCGGTCGATGCGACGCCCAAAACTTCCTTCAGATTCTGCAATGCGACGCGCGAACTCGACGCGAAGACAACGACCACGTCGCCGCCATAGACCGAAGGGCTCGGCCGTGCGCCACGACGAATGTCGTCCACGTTGTAATTGGCGACATATTTGATGTCGCCGACCTGGCGGAAGACATAGACCTTGGCCGGATCCGCAACGGGGCTGAAGCCGCCGGCCAGCGCAATCGCATCCAGCAGCGACGAGGACGTCGGCAGCGGGAAGACGCCGGCGCGCTTCACCTCGCCATCCACCGTCACGCGACGGGCAGCCGATTCCTTGACCAGCACCGACACACTCGGCGACTGAAGATAATTGCGGCCGTAGGCGGCCTGGATGTCGAGCTGCAGCGCCTGCACCGACTTTCCGGCAGCTGGAACCTGACCGATCAGCGGCAGATTGATGTTGCCGGCATCGTCGACCTGCACGGTGCGCGACAGGTCCGGCACCTGGAAGACCGAAACCTCGATGATGTCCGAAATGGAGACGGGCTGTGCCACACCATTCGCCGCTGCCGGCGGCGGCGGAAGATCAGCCACAACGCGCAGCGTCGCATCCCCCGCACCCGGCGCCAGGTTCGCCATGCCGGACGACGTGCCGCCTTCGGGCGTCATGACGCTGCTTGTCGAGCAACCCGCCAGAACAGCAAAGCCGCAAGCCAGAACGCCGGCGATCAGAGAGCGGAATGTCAGCAAGCTATGCATTTTTTATCCAATCGACAAGCGACCCAGTCGTACCGACTTCATACGCGGCTTGACTGCGACTGAAGCAGCACGTCTTTGGGTAACCCAGGTTGCAAATCAACTCACCCTGAAAACGGGCTGATCCCACACAAATCTGCCCCTTTTTTCCTTCCGGGTGTTTCAAGGGCTAGCCGGACGATCATCTTCAGTAGCAATTGCGATCGCACCCGCTGTGCCGAATACCCCTCCAGCAATTCCCATCACGATCGGGTTGTTGACCGGTGCGTTGGCGACACCATTGCCTCCGCCTCCGACTGGAGTCGTGCTTTCTACCGCGACACATAAGGCTTGATCCGCAACAACCAGGCTTACAGCTGCCTGCGCGTCAATATTAAGCGAACAGCCTGCCATTGTCAGCAACGCAGTACCACCAGCACCTGTCTCGATTTGCGAACCAAGTGAGAGCTGCGTACCTGCCGAGGCAGGAACCCAACCGTTCGCTCCGAGCACACTAACTGGACCAGAGGTAGCTGAAAGCTGCCCGACCACCTGAGTTGTTGGTAAATTTGCCAACGGAACTGAACAGCCACACTCTTGTGCAAAGGCTGTTCCTGACACACCAACAGCAGAAATGCAGAAACCCAAAATCAGACGCGAACAAAGTCCTTCAAGAAGCTTCGGAAGAATCGTCATATTGCTTTTTCCTTCTCGCTAGGGTTGGTCTCTGCCCTCCGAGCCCTTTTGATCGCAACGGCTTAAGCACAGTGTAGCGAAGTATCAATTGGCTCTTTTCCAGCTAACAATTGGTTATTGGTCCGTCACTTCGCGCCGAAGCCTGTTGCCATGATCCGGATTGTGCGCAAAACGATGACGAGATCGAGCCAGGGCGAAATGTTCTTGATGTAGTAGAAATCGTATTGCAGCTTCTCATGAACATCATCGACGGCAGCTACGTGTCCTTGGTTGACCTGCGCCCAACCTGTGATGCCCGGCCGGACGATGTGCCGGTAGGGATAGAAGGCCAGTTCGGCATCGTACCAACGTGACAAGACTTCCGCTTCTGGGCGGGGACCGATCCAGCTCATCTCGCCGCGCAGGATGTTAAGCAGCTGCGGCATTTCGTCGAGACGAGTTCGGCGCAGAATGTTCCCAAACCGTGTAATACGGGGATCGTGCTCTCGGGTGATCGCCAGGTCCTTGGCCGAAGCGTCACCCGCCTGCTCCTGCCGCATCGTGCGAAACTTGTAAACGGTGAAAATTTTGCCGCGGTAGCCAACCCGCTTCTGCTTGAACAGGGCCGGGCCCCGCGACTCAAGCCTGATCGCGCCAGCAAGAATCAGGAGCAATGGCGAGGCAAGGATCAGCACCACGAGCGCTGCGAACCAGTCGATGATCTGTTTAAGCTGCAAGTAGGCCTGGTTAGGGTTCAGCGAACCCAAGGTGTTCTCGGATAGATGCTCAATCTCCACCCGGCCCGTCAGCGATTCCATTACCTGCTTGACGTGGTAGACAGGTAATCCGGAGAGCACACATTTCGTTATGAACCGCTCCCACGATGGCGGCAAATTCGCACGCAAGTCGGCCACGACCCCGTGAACAGCGGTAAAGGCCCCACTGGGTGAAGCAAGTACTTGCCAATCAACCCCTCCAACCTTGGAGAGCCGCTCAACATCTCCTTCAGGAACTATGGCCAGCCTGTATGGCTCCAGCCGGTTTACAAAAAGATTGAGGCCGAAATACCAAAGAATTGAGCACGTGAACGAGCCAATGGCCTGAAAACGGCTATAGTCAAGCCGCAGCAGGAAGATGGCCAGAAAGACTGACCCATAAGCGAGCGCAAATGTCGGCAATATGTTGCTGGAGGCAGATACACCCGGGAAGGTTCCAAGCCGTCGATATGTAAGATATCCCAGACAATGGGCAAAGGCCGCGGCAATGATTGTTACTTGATGGTTCCGCGAGAATAGCACAGCCGGATCGGCGGCCATACGTACGAGCAAGGGCAAACCGATCGCAAACGCCAGCCCTCCTAACAACTGGTATCGACGTCGCGAGAGTGGATGTCGTTTATGCCCTATTGTGCTGACGTAATGATACATATCAAGCGCGCCTAAAGGTTACCTAAGCCCCGCTGGTCGTCTGAGTGAACCGATGGGGTGGACCGAAAATTCTGCATGTTCAACAACTACAGAACGCTATTGCACGGTCTGATACCTTCGCAGTATAATTCCGGCCTATATGCAAGCAGTCAGCGCTCATGTCCATCCCCAATTTCTAGAAAGTGCAACCAACCAAAGGGGCGGCGGGCGTAGCAAGCCATTAAACGATTGTAATAAATAATTATTTTCGGTATTCAAGCGTCCTCTAACAATCCATGTTCCCGTCGACTGTTGCATTAAAGGCACTTTCCAATTGAGGTTTCATATGCCTGCGCATGTTCGCATTGGTCGCCCGTTGAGGTGCTTCTTGTCAGCTGAAAACCAATTCCGGCACCACGACTTCCCATACCTCCCGACGGATGCGCTCCCTGTACTCCTCCTGGCAGTCGGACTTGCGCCAACGCACGATGGCACCGATCTCACCGCGCGCGAGGTTGCGCCCTTCTGGAGGTGACCAGCTCCTCGCCATACGGCCAAGCAAACGTCCTTGAGCGTCCTCTATTATCCACACATCGCCCTCGCGGCGTAGCTGCAGAGCGTCCCCCACCCTTGCTGACGCGATAGCATTCAGGGAAGCATGACTGGATCCAAGTCGCCCTGCCCATGACAAGTCCACGGTCTTCAGGTCAGGCATCTGGTAGAGCGCAGTCGGGAGACTGGTGAAACCGCTGATGACAGGAGCGCTTCGGCGCAAGACCCAGTCTGCGTCCGGCGGGACAAAGGGATGCTGGCCCGAGGTCATGATCGCGAGGCTGCGTCTTGCCCTGGTCATGGCCACGTAGAACAGGCGGCGCGGCGCGTCAGCATCCTCATTTCGTGACGGTCTGTCCCAGCCTCCATTCAGAATGACGACGTCATCGAACTCCAGCCCCTTTGAACGGTGGGCTGTCAACAGCAGGAGTCCCCGCTGTTCGCTGCGTACATCGCGCGCCCATTCGGCGAACCATTCCACCATGTCCGGCACGGGCATGGTCTTGCTTGAGAGTTCCTTTGCCAGCGCGGCGATGCCCTCGCCAATCAGGTCCGTCCAGCGATTCGACGGTATGGCGTTCAGGAAGATGATAAGATCATGGACGCTCAGCGAACGGGCTGGCTCACGTTTCACTGCATCGATGAACTGCTGCATCTCACGCAGACGCCAGATGCTTGGCATACTCTCATTCGCCGTCTCCACCGGGATACCCAGCGTTTCCGCATAGGCACGTACCGGGGCAAGCCGCCGCCAGTCGCGCGCGATGACAGCTGCGCGCGTCCAGCTCCAATCCGGATCAAGTTTCGATAGCCGGACGAGTTCATCGACGGCAGCAACCGCCTGCGCCACGTCTCCTGGTGGACAGTCCAGTAGTTGCACCCGGCCATGGGCCACAGAGTCAAGCGCCTCCAGTTCTCTCCCCGGAGGTTCGGTGCGCCGGTTGCGGTCGATCGTGATGTCGTGTCCCGCTTTCATGCGTGCCGCCGCAGACGCTATGACTGCGTTTGCCGCTTCAATGATGTGCTTCGTTGAGCGGTAGTTCTCGATCAGGTATTGCGGGCGGGCGTGATAGTCGGCCTCGAACTGTCGGATGAAGTCGATAGAGGCTCCAGCGAAGGCGTAGATGTTCTGGTCATCATCGCCAACCGCAAACAGGCTCAATCGAAGATCCTTGTCCTCAAGCGAGCGACCAGCCACCGCCGAGATCAACGCATATTCCTCAGGGCCGATATCCTGGTACTCATCCACCAGGATCCAGCGGTATCCCTGGATAAGTGTCTCACGCTGCGCCTCGGCTTCCAGCTTGCTCAGCCCCTCCCCGTTCAGCTGTCGTACGGCCTCCATGACGATTCCATCGAAATCGCGCTTAGCTTCAGCCGCCGTTCCCGCAAAACTCGCACCCACGAGGCGCATTGCAAGGGCGTGACAGGTTGAGATCGTGACTGGATTGGCATCATCGCCGATCAGGTGCCGCAGCCGGATCCGTATCTCGGCAGCGGCGTGACGATTGTAGGTCAGCACCAGGATGCCGCCTGGGTTCTCACGTCGGACGCGGATCAGGTAGGCAATGCGATGCACCAGAACGCGCGTCTTGCCAGAACCCGGTCCAGCCAGAACCAGCACATTGGTCTGTTCGCGGTCATCAGTGACAATTTCCTGCTGAACGGGGTTCTTCAGTCCCTCGACGATCGCTTTCCATGACGCACCCGTCGTCTGCCGCCGGATCTCGCTGCTCTTTCCTGGCATCCAGCGGCGCAGGAAAGCGTCCCGCTCCAGCACGAAGTAATCTTCGGTCAGCCGGAGCGCATGGTCCATCTTGGTCAGCCCCTTTTCGGCATAGGCGGCCATCACATGTGTCTGGATCGTCTGTTCGGAATAGTGCTCTTCCAGCGGAGCAAAATCCTTGACGGTGAACTGGCCCCCCGAGTGATTGAGATGGATCGTCATCGCCTGCCGGAAGATGGTAAGGCCCTTACCCAGCGTCATGACCTCCTGCTCATGAAGCCACAAGAGTGAGCGGTCCATCAGCTTCGTCATGTCCTGGATACCGCTGCTGCGCAGGAACGCGTCCCCGGTCAGGGAAGCAAGAAGGTCGCCCATCGTGGTTTCGACCTGAATATCCTTGCCACGGCTTCCCTTGGCCAGTGTTCCGAGGAAATGCTTGAGCAAGAGCTCCGCAGCCTGGTGCCGAAGGCGCGCCGTCTGCTCCAGCACCTGCCAGGTCCGTTGCAGCGTCACGATCAGTGTGTTGCGGGATGCTCTACGCGGCCGCAGGTTGCCCTTTCCGCCATCCAGATCACGTCCGTCGCGGCCCATGCTACGCAGCAGCTTTTCCACGACGTCGGGTCGGACGGATGCGTGTCCCTGGTTACGAAGTGCCTGACAGGTTTCCGCGAGATGCAGTGGGATGCCTCCCGCATCCTCTGCGTCGGGCGCTGCTTCACGCATCAGGGAGATCAGAGCGTTCTCCAATCTTACCGCTTCCGCCAGGCGTTGCTGTGAATGTCCCTCGACCGCAACATGGACAAAACTCGTGACGACCACATCGTTGCGGGCGATCCCAAGCGCTTCAAGATCGGCCAGCGCCTTGTTCAGCATTCCGCCGGTCAATCCACTGACACCTGCCAACTCGTCAGTGCTGATGCCCTGATCCGCGGGCGCATTCATAAGATGGCGAGTGATGTCGAGCAGCTGCCTGCGCCGGACGCCGGTAATCTGGGCTTTGGCAAGGATGGCCTCGACCTCTTCAAAGTTGCGGATTCTTAGTGACGAGGGGAAGACCTGTACCTTGTTCTCCTCGCGTGTCAGCAGAGCGGCTTCTTCCAGCCAGGAGACTGCTGTTTTCACCCTTGTGTCTTCAGTCGAGCTATTGCGTTCGAACTCTTCATCGCTTTCAGCCCGAACGACCTCTCCGGAGGTCGCGACCACAGTGCCGGTCTTCTTCGTGCGCTCATCGAGCCGTCGAAGAGCCTTCAGAATCGCCCCGATTTCATGCCGGGCCAGACGCGAACGCGCCGAAAGCGAGAACTGTCGCTCGACGTCTTCAGCAGCATAAAGCAACACGCAATTGGCGTGGGCACGATCGCGTCCGGCGCGCCCCGCTTCTTGAAGATAGTTCTCGAGCGATCCGGGTATGTCTCCGTGCACCACCAGACGGATGTCCGGCTTGTCGATTCCCATGCCGAATGCATTGGTTGCAGCAATGATCCGCAATTCGCCGATGCGAAACCGCTCCTGGATATCGCGCTTTTCCTCCGGCGTCAGTCCAGCGTGGAAGCGCTCCGCCAGCAATCCTTGCTGTTTAAGGAAATCGGCGACGCGCTGCGTCTCACTGCGAGTGGCGCAATATACGACCGCACCGGAGGCCCCCTCCTTTGGCAACTTGGCCTCTATCACGTCCAGGATGTCCGCCAGTTTCGTAGCGCGCTGGGTCGAACGAACTTCAAAACTGAGGTTGGTGCGGACCGCACCGCCGTCCAAGAGCATCAATTCGCGGCCGATCCGTGAATGAAAGTGCTCGCGGATATCCCTTACGACTTCCGGTTTCGCGGTAGCGGTCAAGCAGAGTACTGGTGGGGGCTCCTCATCACCCGCCGACTCCGTGATGAAGCGGCTGACGTATCGGTAGTCGGGACGGAAATCATGACCCCATTTCGAGACACAATGTGCCTCATCCAGCACCCAGAGGCCGATTTCCCGTTGAGCGAGGACGGAGCGAACAGAAGTGCTTCGCAGCTGTTCCGGCGAGATCAACAGAATTGCTGCTTCACCCAGGCGAACCCGATCCAGTGCATCCTGCCGTTCCGGCAGCGACAGCATACCGTTGACAGTAACCGCCGACGAGATGCCAGCCCTCTCCATGCCCTGCACCTGATCGGCCATCAGTGCCACGAGCGGCGAGATCACCACCGTAAGCGCCCCTGTCTTTTCGAACTTCGAGAGAGCTGGAACCTGGTAGCATACGGACTTGCCTGTGCCCGTCGGCAGAATGCCGAGGACACTCGAGCTGCTCATCGTCTCGTCCACAATCCTTTCCTGCAACGGTCGGCCAAAATCGTCGACAGGCTCCGCTCGGAAGGAGTCAAACCCGAACCATTTCAACAATGCGCGAACCGGATCGTTCTTCTCGCTGCACCAGGTACAGTCCGGGGACTTGCAATTGCTGTCGCGCAGATGCCGCACGATCAATGCGGACTCGCGGAACTGAGCCCGTACCCAGGGCGGCATGACGGAATCTCCACCCGCCACCAGTATCCACGACAAGGCATAGGCCATCGGCCAACCGAGCCGCGGGCTTGAAAGACGGGCTAACACCTGCTCGATACGCCTTCCGCAGCCGCGCTCTGCCAGCAACCTGGAAAGCGCCGCCTCGGCCTCATCCCGACCAGGAACAGCACTCCCCCGAACAAGCTGGAACACTGCATCAAAACCGCCGGAGTTTTCCATCCTCGTGGTCAGGAAATGATACGCCGTCACGGCCTCCGACTGTTCAGCATTCAGCTTCACCAAGGCGTCCAGTTGGTTTCGCAACACTTGAAAAACAAGGCGTGCGTCGAGTTCC
Organism: Nitratireductor aestuarii; assembly: GCF_014641695.1. Lineage (GTDB taxonomy): Bacteria > Pseudomonadota > Alphaproteobacteria > Rhizobiales > Rhizobiaceae > Chelativorans > Chelativorans aestuarii. Next base: position 9,020 of record NZ_BMIF01000024.1, read on the forward strand.
GGATTGTTGACATGGCCCGCCTGCAAACGCCCGTCATGGTAGTGCTTGACGAGGTGATGATAGGGACTACGCGGAAAGGCGAGCGGATTTAGCCAGAGGGTGTCAATTGCAGACTTGGAAAGGTCTGCAAGCTTCGGTCGTACCGCAGCCAGCTGAGGTAGGTCATGCCGCAGAATATTGTGCCCCAGCAGGTGTTCTGCTCCGGCCGCTTCCAATTCCAGCCGGTCCAGCGCTGCTTCGAGATTGTTCCTCTTCGCAAGTATTGGTTCCCGATCATCATCCAGTACGGCGGCAAAGGCGAAAATCTTGGCGGTTGATGGGTCCACTTCTAGATCGAGGGATATGCAACGCTGCAGGAGGGGTCGGAACAACTCGGTCATTCGAAGGCGGCAAAAGTATCCATTTGAAATAATTCGGGATAATGGTCATGTCAGCAACCGAAGGTCAATGTGCAACTTGCGTCTTGGTCCGCCCGCGCGGACCATGCGCCAACAATACATCGCGGATTGCCGTCCCATGTCCACTGGGAGCCTTTGATGGCGAGAAGTGTTTCAGCGGCAAACGTCGTTTATTGCTCTCAGCGAAAGCACGCGCCACGATCGCTTAGGACCGCCAGCACCCCTTCGAGTTGAGACACTTTTCAGGCACGTCGGCATGAGTTGCAGGCCAGTTGCTGTAACCTGCAGGCAATTGATCTCAAAGTGCCCGCAACTTGAAAAAAATTGCTGTAATTGGATTCAGAATCCTGGATTCTCGGTTCAGGGTTCCATGAGAACGTTACAAAACTCGAGATTTCGGATTCAGCTGCAAACGTCGTTTACGGAAGCGGCGAAAAGTCAGGGGAGCCGGTGGGCTGGAGATGACGAGGCTTGATGATCCCCAATCTGCCGGTGTGCGCGTTATAATCTAGCGGTTAGCCCCTCCCCTAGGGTTGTTTTTCAATCGTTAAGGAGACGCCGTTTCCGTGATGGCGTGGATGCGGGAGGCAGTGGTCTTTCGCCACGTAGGGAGGTCGTGAAAAGCGATTCAATACCAAACGCCGTTAGCTACTCCACGCGCGGGCGCAACCTGCAGACCCGGTCCGGCAACGAACGCCATTCTAAATCAAGACACCTTCCCCACATGTTGCCGAACATTGCGGGCAATGTGCCGAAAATTGCAGGAAATGGATTTCAAGTTGTCTGCAATGTAAAAAAATTGCTGTAGTCCGATTCAGAATTCCAGATTTCCGATTCAAAGTTTTATGGCAACGTTACATAGTTCGATATTCCCGATTCAACTGTAAACGTCGTTTTCTGGATGGTGTAAAAGGTAAAAAAATCTTTTTGCGCCGACAACCTTTGAGCTCATCATGGTCAGAAACATCAGGCAACACGGAGTTTCGCCATGGGAAAAAGCAAGAATGAGCAAGAGAAGTTGCGCACGCAGCGCGACTATCAAAAGGAATATAGGGATCGAATGCGCGCTGAGCGCAGGCCTGGCCGCGATGACGTTGCAAGAGTCTGCCTCCACCTCATGATCATGAATGCTGACAAGAAGGGAGGTCAGGACGTTGGGCGTCTGATCGAAGTTATAGCGGAGCCGCTGACTGAACAAGGGTTCGATCAGAATGCTTCGCTTGATGTCATCGAAAACCTGATCGAGAAATATACAAAAGGAAAATGGGATTTCCGTCGCAAGATGCATCTGCGGAGAAGGCCCGGTGATGGGGGCACCGACGGCACGAAGAAGAGCTGAAGGGACGATGGTCAGTTGTCACGGCGCTAAGGTCAGCAGGCTTGCCGATACAGAGCTGTATCTGCTATCCTGCTAACATAAGTTAGAGGCACAAGTAGGCATGACAAGGCTCTCGATATACATAGCGAATTGAACGCCCCCACGCGATCGTTTCAGCTATCTGAGCCAATGCCATGTCACAACCCTTCCGCTTCCCAGTTCGTCCTGAAATTCTACCTCAGCAATACACTTCGGACACGAAGCCATTCTCCGCTACTGCAACCGTCCCTTCGCGTCTGTAAGCGAAATGGATAAGCACTTGATCGAGCGCTGGAACGCGGTAGTTGGCGACAATGATATCGTATTCCACCTTGGGGATTTCGCTCTTGGCGATGCTGATTGTGTGCGCTCCATTTCAATCGCCTGAAAGGCCGGAAGTACCTGATCCTGGGCAACCATGATGTCCGCGGAGGGTCGGACGTCAAACCGCACATCCTTGCGCTCGACTGGGAGCAGCCTCCGACTGCGACCCTTGCAACGAGGGATGAGTGCCAAAGGGTCTTTCTGAGCCACTACGCCCACCGCACATGGCCGGTACAGCACAATGGGGCGATCCACTTCTATGGCCATAGCCACAACACGATTCCGCACTTCGGTATGTCCCGCGACGTCGGCTGCCCGGACGTCGCCTTCCAGCCCCGCACCTTGCGCGAGCTGATGAGCATTCTTCCCGCCGGCGAGACCTCCTAGAACCGCCCTCCCCGACCTGGCTTGAGCAAACGCCGTTTGCAGCTTTGTGCTGTATTCTCCCCATTACTCCTGAAAACGCCGTTTGCACATGAATCGGATTTCAAGTGCACAGGGACAATCCAGGTGAGATTCAGCGTAATTGAGGATGAGACTCTGCGGCGGGGATGGATCTGAGGAAAGGCGTAGCCTAACCGAAGATGCATTCCCGCTGCGGCGCAAAGTTTCAGCGTCTCATGATCACGGTTGACCGGCTATGTTGGTGACTTTCAGGAGGAGAGCCACTTTGTGCCGGGTCGCCATGCAATCGATCATCAGATGATGATTATTCATGAAGTATCAACAAACGCATACTGTTGAAGTCGCGAGCACGAAAGCATCCGTGAGCCGGGCAACGGCGTACCGCCTTGAGAAGGAAGCCCGGCTTGCATTGCAGACAAGACCTCCCGCGGCCGCCGTCGCCCCGATCCGCTTGAGCACGTATTCGATGCGGAGGTTGTTCCTCTCCTCGAAGCCGCTCCCGGTATCCGCGCGGTCGCCGCTTTACGATGAGATGTTGCGGCGACATCCAGAGTTGTCGGCAGGGATCCGTTGCACATTTGAGCGCCGCATGATCGGGAAGGATGGCCTGCTCCCAGGTTCCTGTCTGCAATCGCAGGCCGCACTGGCACGATCACGCGGTCCCAAGCTCCTGTAGTTGGCCCTTCTCGAGGCCGAAGGGCATCCGTTATCTGAAGCCAATTGTGGGTCAAACCCCCTCTTGTTTGTGCTGTTCCATTTGCATATCGCCGATCTGAGATCGGTGCACGATCATTGCCTACTACGGCTGTAGAGCTCTCATAACGACGGGCCTGTGGATAACTTTCACGTGCGGGCTTAGGCTCTCGCTAGATGCAAAATGCCTATGGCTACTGCGTTTCGCACTATTCCTGCGAACGAGAAAAAGCCGGTGATATCCGGGACTTAGATAAAAGTGGCGGTTTGATATCTTTTTCAAGGAGGGATCCTTGCAGGCCAAACAAGATCCTGCAATAGTCCCCTTGCCTGATCAATCAGGCGCCTCCATCCTAGTGTTCCAGCACCAGGATGGAGGCTGAACTCAGCCCTATCTAGCGGGAGCCAAGCCTGTGTCCTTCCTTATCGATACTCGCGTTCAAATAAAAGATCCATCTCCTGTGGGGAATGCTTCCCTGATGGTCCAATCGCGGAAATAAATCCCGCTTCCTGCGCGTTCGCTGCATGCTAGCTGCACGAACTCCCTGTTTTGATTTTTAGCCGTTCCAAGCGTGCGCAGACGCGCAACGCCTGATCCTCGGCTGTCTTCAACGACTGGTACTGCGCACGGATAGCACGTGTGCGGTCGGTCTCTCACATCCACTGGCTCCAGACAGAACAACCCTGTCGGAGAAGGAGAAACCATGTTCGCAGAAACGATTATTGGCTACATTGACTTCGTCAAAAACAAGATTCCCCTGCGCAATTTCGAGCGCGAAGCAAACGTGTCATCAAACCTGGCACTCCTTCTGCACTCCATTGATTACGCTCAAGATCGGGCGAGCAAGAAACGTGAGCTCTGCGACTTGATAACGCGCTATTCGCTTTGGAACGAGGGCGAAAAGATCATCGGAGTGATCGAAGAAGCAATGGTCAACGGGCAAGACACGGCCGGCAAGGAGATCCAACTGTCGCGCCCCCAGCCCCTGACGCGGGATACATTCGAACATGTCATTGATTCGGTCGCAACAAAAGCCACGCTGAGCGAAATCGACGTCCCCCGGATCCGCCAGGAACTGCCGCCCGGCCCCTATGCTTTCGATCTGCTTATTTATGAGCCAGAGCAGAACCGGCTGCGCGCCATCCATATGCTGTACGGCGTCGCCGCGCAGGAAGGCGCGCTTGGCAAGTGGTATGGAGAAGCAACCTTCGGGGCATGCCTTTGGGACCGGCTGGGGCGGCAATACTTCGGCATTGAAGACGCCCTTTGCGAATTCGCGCTGATCGACCCGCTACTCAACGATAGTCTTGTTGAAGATGGCATTTGGGCGCTTGCTGATCTTGATCGACTGATCGGCAAACCAGGCCTCGCCGATAAAGCTCTCAACGTGCAAGAGGCTCTTCGTGAGGAAGTGACCCTGTGGCTTGGAGACGTATTCGCCAAATCGCAGGCGGACCAGGAGCGATTGATCGATGAAGCGTTTGTCGAGATTGCGCTCCAGGCAATCGACAGCCTGCATAAGCCGAACTACCGGATTTTGACGCCCCGATCTGAGTCACCCTGACGGACATGATTACAAGGGTCTCGATGAGCACGTGTGAAGCTTATGAGCCTGCGCCACGGCAGACCCGCCAAGTGCTGGCGCATAAAGTACCCGCTGATGCGCTGATCGCCCCTTTGCTGGAAGGCGGACTGCCCCGTTCTCAACAAGGCACCCAACGACCATCGGGGGGAGCAGCAGAGCTATGCCAAGGTTGGAGTTACGCTTCCGGAGCATCTGCTGCACTCATAAACGTTCGGCATACTCCTGGCCGAATGTGTTGAGCGTTCCCGGCAAGCACACCAATGCACCGGATTTCTGAAGTGTCGATCCACGTGCGCGTAGCTGCACTGCGCGCACGAACGCCCTCATTTTTCATCATTCATCAGGAACAGTCCATGACCATCATCAAAAACGGCAAATACAACCGTGAACGCCTCAAAACTGAAATCACCTCGCTTCGGAGTCTGGCTGATGATCTGGAGATGATATTGAACGGTTGTTATCCGAGTATGCAGCAACTGGATACCTCACCGGCGATCACGAATTGGAAGCTGAGTGCGCGCCCCGCTACTTGTCTTGCGGGCACTTTAGTGGAGCACCCCCGCCTTGGCAGCCTTGTGCCCAATGGCATTACTTCCGAGGTTTGGCTTATCGATCTCGACAGAAATTATGCGCGCACATTCAGCCGCTTTTACCGGCTCGGAGAAAAAGCCACCGACGCTTAACCGGCGGACGAACTGGTAACCACATCAACAGGCATGACCATTTGGGGGGCACTGCGCGTCTTTCCTGAGACCCCGCTGTGCGTCATGGAAAATCTGAAAAGAAATCAACTCGGAAATCTGGGCAAGGGGGATACGTATGAGACTGTGGATCTGGTCTGACGTCCATTCTGAACAGCAGCAAGTGGCTTATCCAACACGAGAGCAAGCGCCCGATTGCGATGCGATTGTAATCGCTGGCGATCTCATATCGGCTGTGAGCGTCCGGCGAACGCATTTTTCGGGTGTCGAGAGATGGAAGCTATAGGGCGCGTTTCATCTCATCGGCGATGATGCGATCGATTATTTCAGGATCGCACTGTGTGTCGATGAGGAACTCGCGGATACCGCCGTCCCACGTCCTGATGTCGGCGAGTAGGCTTTGAAGTTCTTCGATGCCATTCTGGGTCAGACCCTTCGTGCCATCTTCAGTGCCATCGCTAACGTAAACCAGTTCGCCCTCGGAGATGTTGTCTGAGTTTGCGGTCACTTCTTCGATCAGTTCGAGGTTCTCGCCGATCATGCCTGCAACTTGGCTGGGTGTGTAGATGAACCTCGAGCGCGCCATCAGGCGGCCTCGCATCGAGGGTTTGCTGGCATCCAGTTCCAGGGCAGCAGGTCTTCAATTCGATCCTTGGGATGATCCTGGATCCGGGCGAGGACATCTGTCAGATACACCTCCGGATTTTGGCCGTGCAATTTGACCGTTCGATGATGGTCAGGATGTTGGCGATGCGCTCACCGCCCTTATCCGAGCCGGCAAACAACCAATTCTTCCTTCCGATTGCCATCGCCCGTTCATTCTGCCCATGTCGGACAAGAGCTGAAAGTACACTACCGCTGGCACCCTCATTTCGGTCGGACGGTTATCGTACGGCGAGTAGAGCAGCGAGCCACTGGTCAGTTTCTCAAGGTGGAGGGACCGTCTGGCATCGTTGTCTCGATTCCAGCTTGGATAGTGGATCCTCTCGTCTGCGCCGATATGAGAATTGGCCAGCCGCAGGTTGATCTTGCGACGCTGTTGGATCTCAAGAGGCTGGTCACGCGGACTGCTGCTCCCACAAACTCCCCGAGCGATAATGGAATCGCAAGGGAGGAAATCGATGAAGCAGCACGACGCGCCTGTGCGGACGTTGGGCAGGCAGATGAGCCTGATGTTCGAACCATGCAAAGTGGAGGGAATGAACGATGCCGAGCGGGCGGAGGCCATAACCACGCTTGCCCAGGTTCTGATGCAGGCCGCCGGCCTAGTCATCGAGGAGCTCGATGATGAACGTCACTGAACTGATCCCTACACAACTCTTGAAGCGCAAAGCCGTCGTCTATGTGCGTCAATCGTCGCAGTCTCAGGTCATGACCAACCTGGAAAGCCAGCGACGGCAATATGATCTCGCCGATATTGCCCGCCAGCACGGGTTCATCGATGTCGAGATAATCGATGACGATCTCGGGCGATCCGCGAGCGGAACCGTGGCGCGCCCTGGCTTCGATCGGCTTGTTGCATGGCTTTGCGCCGGCAAGGTGGGTGCTGTCTTGTGTCAGGATGCGTCAAGGCTCGCGCGAAATGGGCGTGACTGGCACCATCTTCTGGAGTTGTGCGGACTGGTGGAAGCCCGGGTCGTTGACCACGACGGCGTATATAATCCCTGCCAGCCCAATGATCGCCTGCTCCTGGGCATGAAAGGCAGTATCAGCGAGTTCGAACTCGGCGTGCTCAGGACACGAATGCTCGATGCCGCCAGGTCGAAAGCGCGCAGGGGCGAACTGCGCTTGTCAGTTCCGTTCGGTTACATCTGGCACCGCGAAGCGGGGCTGGGACTCGATCCTGATCTGCGCTTGCAGGAGGTGATCCATCTCATCTTCACCCGCTTCCGTGAACTTGGCAGCGCGCGGCAGGTATTGTTGTCGATGACGGCTGATCAGATTCACTTCCCTCGGCCTTCCGATGAAGGGCGCATGACCAGCTTCACCTGGCTGCCGATCCGCTATCGCAACGTGATCTCCGTGCTCAAGAATCCCTTTTACGCGGGCGTTTATGTTTACGGGAAAAGCGAAAAACGGACTTCCATTGTCGATGGGCGCGCGCGGCGGAGTTACGGACACAGCAAGCCGGTCGGGACCTGGGAAGTGTTCATCAAGGACCATCATGAAGGCTACATCGGTTGGGACGAATACGAGCGAAACCAAAACAGTTGGCGCTCAACAACTACGGTCGCGCCGACGGCGTAAAATCGGGCCGAGGAGGCCGAGCGCTGCTTTCAGGCATCATGATTTGTGGCCGCTGCGGGCGGCGACTGTCTGTTGCCTATACCGGAAATCCGCAAAGCCGACCCGTCTATCGCTGCGACAAGCCCAATCTGATGATGGGTTTGCCCCGGTGCATGACCTTTGGTGGCCCCCGGGTAGACGCGGCTGTTGCGCGCGAACTGTTACGCGCGGTAGAACCCTTGGCAGTCGAGGCCGCGTTCGAGGCGGAGCGGATGCATCGGGAAAGACAAGACGACCAACGCCGGATCCTCGATCTGGAACTCCAGCAGGCCCGTTACGAGGCTAATCTTGCCGAGCGCCGCTACGCAGCATGTGATCCCGACAATCGTCTGATCGCCGCTCAGTTGGAGAAGAACTGGGAAACCGCGTTACGCCGTGTGCAAGATCTGGAAATACGCCAGCCGGTTGGAAGCACATCAACCTTCGAGGTTGATCCAGGCTCTTTTGTCAACATGGCGGAGAACCTGTCCGCCGCCTGGAACGCCCCAGATGTGACGATGCGTGCCCGTCAACAACTGCTGCGGACGCTGATCGCCGATATCATTGTCGATGTCGATGAGACAGTTCGTGACGTCGTTCTCACGATCCACTGGCGCGGCGGCCAGCACTCAGAACTACGTGTCCGCAAGCCCAAGACTGGGGAACACGGTTGCGCGACAACTGACGATGCGTTGGCAGTCATGCGCAGCATGGCAGGCCGCTGGTCTGACGAGCATATCGCAGCTTCGCTTAATCGAATGGGCATTCCGACAGGCCAGGGGAAAACGTGGACCGCGAAACGCGTTAGCTCGGTGCGCCGTGTCAGGAACATTCATGCCTACCTATCGGCTGAGAAAGGTGGCGAATGGTTGACCATGTTGGAGGCTGCCAGATCGCTTGGCGTAACGAACCATACCATTCGCCGCCTTATCAAGACCAATATCCTTCCCGCCATACAAGTCGTTCCAGGCGCGCCTTATCAAATCCGGACGTCGGACCTTACGGCCGACGCGGTAAAAGCCGCGATCGCCCGAAAGGAGCGCCCGTGTCGCCCTGTCGATCAAGACACGCTTCCAATGTTTACAGATACTTGAGTAAGGAGTGCATAATGAAACACGCGTCCCAGTGGGTCGTACGAGATTTTCGATCCTGTTGAAGTCGATCTCGACGCGACTGTCGGTGAGGAAGGTCTGCAACCCGTCCCATTGTTTGTGGATATAGGTGAGCTTTTCGCCCAGCCGAGACTTGGCGGATACTCTGCAACGCTGTGCCTGAGCCATTCACCTGACGCGGGGACCAGCGGCGCGGTTCGAGCTTGCCGGGGGGACAGGCGCTGGCCGGGTGAGGTATCGTGGATGTCGGCCTCTACAGCATAAGATTCGGCAATGCGACGCTACCCTCGGCGGCGATCTCGGAGCCGTCCCGGTCGAATTGGGTGAGCCCAGCAATGGGCCACCCGAATGGGAGCACCGCCCTCGCGAGAGGGTTTGGTCAATCGGTTGTAACCACTGCACGGTAAATATATCTACACGACATTTGATCCGCCAGTTGGTCTGCCCGGTGGACATCTGAGGACGCGCCAATCAATGCAGCGTGGAGCACACGCACGGCTTCGTCCTGGTCCTGCATTTTCACGAGAACCTGAACGTCCACACCTCGCCCGCATTCCTGCACCGAAATCGGCTGAATCCCGGCGGCGTCAAGTGCCGAAAGGCTCTGCAGCACCGTGTTCAGACCCTTGAGATCGCGCCCAATCACTGAGACGAGACTTGCTCTCGTTGCGATGACATCAGGAGCTATGGTCGGAACTGGGTGACGGGGCCGATCAGGCGGCGTGTTGATCTGGCGTCGTCGTGACGGCAACGCCGTCGGCGAATTTGATGCCTTCGACGACCATTGGCAACTGATTTTCGCCCTT
>NZ_BMIF01000025.1 GCF_014641695.1 Nitratireductor aestuarii
TGAAGGGCGAAAATCAGTTGCCAATGGTCGTCGAAGGCATCAAATTCGCCGACGGCGTTGCCGTCACGACGACGCCAGATCAACACGCCGCCTGATCGGCCCCGTCACCCAGTTCCGACCATAGCTCCTCACAAGCTGTCCTCGTACGGAGCAGCCTGACGCCAGGTCATGCCGAGGGTGGAGCACCGGTCCCACAAGGGCACTTAACAAAAGGGCTCAAAATTCCATCTCCCACTCAGGAAGCGTGAGAGAATGATGCAGGCCTCCACCGACCGAAGGCCCTGCATCATTGGGATGCCATGTCACTTGTAGCTGATAGGATGAGGCACACCAGAGCTCATAGCCAGAAGCCACTGACCAAAGGTCACCATGACATCACCCTTGAAACGACGTCTTCTCCTTCGGCACACCCAAGACCTAAACGGCGAGCTTGTGAAAACTTCGATTAAACCAGATAGATGCGGATAATCCGTCCGTCTTGGAGATGGACAGGATCTGGCAGTACAGGACATCGTGAGTACCGACCTGCTGGCGCTCCGAAATCACGCAATCGAATGAAATCACAGCTCCTTCCAATACTGGGGAGCCGGTCTCGTCCATGATCCAGCTTGCTGCTGCAAAGCGCTCTTCCATTGGGGTCTTGCCGCCGAAGATCCTTGCAAGATCCTGATGGCGCGGTCCAATCGTATTTACGCATAGCGTCAGGTTGCCGGCGAATGCCGGAGCGGCAGAACTCGAACGGTTGATGCACACCAATAGTGTTGGTGGACTGTCCGTAACTGAACAGACTGCAGTGGCGGTGAAGCCAGCGCGGCCCGACGGACCATCAGTAGTGACGATGTTCACGGCCCCTGGAAACATCGCCATCGCCTCACGGAAAGTCTTCGTTGCAGCCCGAAGAACAGGTGACGAATTTGAATCGATGATCTTGGTAATTGCAGACATGTGGCCCCATCCTCCTACTTCTTCGGGAGGCCCAGCTTTTCGCGCATGGTACCCTCGGCATATTCACGTTTATACAGGCCACGACGCTGAAGCTCGGGAACCACGAGATCAACGAAGTCAGCGAAACCCTGGTTGAAGTAGGGGGGGAGGATCATGAACCCATCAGCCCGTCTTTCGACGAACCACTCTTCGAACACATCGGCAATGTGCTCGGCCGTGCCGCAGAGCACCCAATGACCGCGGGCGGCCGCAATCAGATTGTAGAGGTCGCGGAGCGTCATCTTCTCCCGTAACGCCAATTCCAGCAGGGTGCGTGAGAATCCCTGGCTTCGCTCCGTTAACGGGAAATCGGGAACCGGTGAATCGAGAGACAAGCCCTCGATGTCATGACCCAGACGGGCCGATACCAGCGCCAGCGCGTTGGTTGGTGTGACCCAGCTCTGGAGTTTGTCCAGCTTTGCCTTTGCTTCCGCCTCGGTTTTCCCGACGATGGTCATGACGCCTGGAAGGATGCGGATGTCGCTCTCCTGCCTTCCGTTGCGGACTGCCATGCCCTTCAGCGTGTCGTAGAATTGCTTTGCTGCGGCCGGATCCTGAACCACTTCAAAGACGATATCCGCGACACGGGCTGACAGCTCCATGCCAGCCGGCGAACCGCCAGCCTGGATGATCAGCGGATGACCTTGCGGACTGCGTTCGATGTTGAGCGGCCCTTTGACCGAGAGATGCGTGCCGGCGTGGTTCAACTCCCTGACCTTGGTATCATCAAGAAACTGACCCGTGCTCCGGTCGGCGACGATCGCTCCTTCGGACCACGTGTCCCAAAGGCCGCGCACCACATCAACAAATTCGCCTGCAATCTCATAGCGCTTGTCATGTTCGTTCAGCTTGTCGCGGCTGAAGTTCAGTGCGGCCGCGTCTGCAGAACTGGTTACGACGTTCCACGCGACGCGCCCGCCGCTGATGTGATCGAGTGTGGAGAATGCGCGGGCGACATTGTAGGGCTCGGAGAAGCTCGTAGAGACCGTACCGCCCAGACCGATGTCCTTGGTGAGCACACTCAGAGCGCCTAGTGCGGTCAGCGGTTCAAGCCGCGACTGGTGGGACGGATGGTCATTGAAGCTCATCATGGCCGAGTCGGCGAGAAAGAACAGGTCGAACTTGCCGCGCTCTGCCGTGACTGCAATCTGCTGCAGAACTTCCAAGCTGCTGTGCCGCGCGGTTGCTCCATCCATTCTCCAGCCGGCTGAGTGGTTGCCAGTGCCGAGCGCATAGACGGCCAAGTGCATCATTCTTTCGTCAGACATGTATTCCCTCAATGAATGTTGTTGACCGTCGCCGTGAATCTGGGACAGTCGGCCTTTTTGAATCTCAGGCTAAGACCGAGTGGGGCGAGTGTGAAATGGAACGATTGAATTCTGCTTATTCATAATTTGAATGACAGTCACGTGCTGAGATCTTGCAGGCTCCTCGGCAATGGTATCTTGATCACGGCATCTGTTCGAGCATTGCAGTTGCCGGGCGTTGCGATTGGAGATGAACCATTCACATGAGCAAACGAAGGATCGATCTCAATCTGCTGCAGCTCTTCGATGCCTTGGTACGTGAGAGGCATGTTTCCCGGGCAGCTGAACGCGCAGGATTGAGCCAGCCGGCGATGAGTCACGCGCTGAAGCGATTGCGGCAGATGCTAGATGACCCAATTCTTGTCCGGCAGGGCGCGGAGATGTTGCCTACCGCCACCGCACTTCGGCTGGCCCCAAAGGTCGCAGAAATACTCCGGGATGCACACACTCTGGTGGGCGACAGCGAGGAGTTTGTTCCGGGAGCATGCGAGCGGACATTTCGGATCGGTATGACTGACTATGCCAGTGCCTCATTTCTTCCACGGCTGCTAACGGAGATCAGGCGGCAAGCTCCGCAGGTCCGGGTCATGGTGCGTCACGTGGGACGGAGCCAGGGAGGAAAGGCTGTCACCGAGGGCCAGGTTGACCTGGCAATGGGAAGCTTTCTTCAGGAGCCCGGCCTCACGCTTTATCCATTCAGCAGCGAGCGCTATCTGTGCGCCGTGGCCCGGGAACATGGTTTCCGTGGGGAGAGGATCAGCCTTGAGGAATATCTGGCACTTCCGCACCTCCTGGTGGCGACCACCGGCGAAGAGATCGGCATAGTCGATTTCGAGCTTTCCCTCCGCAATCTGCGTCGGAATATCGTCTGTATCGTCCCGCATTTCCTGGTAGCACCCGCGCTCCTTCAGAATACCGACATGGTGCTCACCCTTATGGAGGGGATATTGCGCAACAATGAAGAGCTCTGCAAGCTGCGTCTGTTCCACCCGCCGATCGAGATTCCTGAGTACAGGTCCTACCTCGCCTGGAGGGAGGAGACGGGAAGCGACAAGGGGCTCCAATGGCTACGCAATTTGATCATTGACCAGTTTCGGGACTTACCCTCCTAAGCCTGTATTAAGCGGAGCCGACGCCTGATAGAAGCTGCGGGCTAACTGGCGTTTTCCAAAAGGTCGCTCCCCACAAGCACCCGCACATCAAGCCATCATTGACGACCCGACGCGCTTTTTAACGGATCACCACGACTACCCTCTTGCGTTTCTCAAATTGTGATCACAAAATGAGATAACAAATATAACCAAGGGAACACAGATATGAGTCTTAAGTCGATCGTCGTGGCAGCATTGTCTGCGTTGACACTTTCCGTTTCGGGCGCAGTAGCAGCTGATTTTCCGACAAAGCCTGTGTCACTGGTCGTGCCGTGGCCGGCGGGCGGTGGCAGTGATATCCTGATGCGCATGATCGCACAGAAGACGAGCGAAAAGCTAGGTCAGTCGGTTGTCGTGGTGAACCAGCCTGGCGCGGGAGGATCGCTCGCGCTGCGGGAAGTGGCCGATGGCGACAAGTCGGGCCACACGTTCTCGATGATTGCGACGGGTTTCATTGCCGAGCAGTACGGCAACCCGAATGCTCCGACGCTCGACCAGTTCAAGGTTCTTGCCTTTGTCGGCACTGATCCGGCGATCATGGCTGCCCGTGCTGACACAGGCCTCAAGACGCTTGATGATCTGGTCAGGAAGGCCAAGGAAGATCCGGGCAAGCTGCGCAACGCCAACGACCAACCGGGCGGCACCTCCTATGTTGCTGCTTCGCTGATGAAGCTAAAACTTGGCATCGACTACACTCTAGTTCCATACGCCGGTTCCGCTCCGGTCGTGCAGGCTATTCTTGCTGGAGAGACCCAGCTCGCCACCCCTTCGGTAACCGACCTCATCGCCCAGCATGAAGCGGGAGAGATCAACATTCTGGCCGTTGCTGGCGTCGAGCGTCATTTCCTGGCACCTGACGTGCCAACCTTCACCGAAGCAGGCTATCCACTCGTGACCGGTACAGTGCGCGCGCTCGTCGTTCCTGCCGATGCCGATCCGGCGGCAGCCGAGGTGCTTGGAAAGGCGATTGTCGACGCGCTGAACGACGAAAGCTTCAACAAGACCGCACGTGATGCCGGCTTCACGATTACTCCGATGGGCTCGGAAGAAGCGACCGCCTTCATGGAAAACCTGGACAAGGAAATGTACCCCGTCCTCCTCGAGGCAGGATTGGTGAAGGTACGCCAGAAGTGAGCCGCGAAATAAACGAGGGTGCTGCCGGGACGGAGTCCGTCCTGGCGGGACCACCCCGGGTGGTTGATTTTGCAGCAGGTGCTGTGTTCGTCCTGATTGCGCTGATCGCCTCCTGGAGCCTCTGGACCGACCCATATTTGGAACTTGGCAAGGTCGGCGACGATCCGGGCCCTTCCTTCATACCCTGGATTGGCACGACGGTCATTGGCCTTGGCGGCCTTGCCCAGATGATCTGGGTGCTTATCAAGGCGAAGAAGGCCGGTGTGCTGAAGACGAGCGGCGAATTCGTCGTCGCAAAGCTCTGGCTTCCGGCTTTGCTCGTGGTCTCCCTGATTATCTATCAGCTGGCCATGAAGCCGCTCGGCTTTTTCACCGCCAGCATCATCTTTGCCCTGCCGTGGGTTGCTGTCTTTCACTGGCGTTCAGGCGGTGCGTTCACCAAGCGCTACCTGATCCAGCTGCCCTTAGAAGCCGTGTTGATCGCCGGAGGCATCTACAGCCTCTTCTACTACGGCATCAACGTGCCGTTCCCATGAGCCTCACATGACTGAACTGCTACACGCGACCGTAACGATCCTCACCGATCCGGTCACCATGGCGCTGGCTGTGGTGGCCACATTGGTTGGCATCATCCTCGGCGCATTGCCCGGCATCAGCTCTACCATGACGCTCGCGGTGCTGCTGCCTTTTTCCTTCAGCATGGAACCGGGCAACGCCATGGTCTTCCTGCTGGGCGCCTTCTATGGAAGCGCCTGGGGCGGATCGATTTCCGCTATCCTGATCAACATCCCCGGCACGCCAGGATCAATGCTGACCCAGTTGGATGGCTATCCGCTCGCCAAGCGGGGGCAGGCTGGTGTCGCGCTGACCTATGCGCTGATTGCCTCCACCTTCGGCGGTGTCGTCGGCTGGTTCGGCCTTGTCATCTTCGCGCCAACACTGGCGCGCGCTGGCTTTGCTTTCCAGAGCCCTGAATTCGCCGTGCTGATGATCTTCGGCCTGTCGATGCTCGCCTATGCGTCGCCCGGGTCAACCTTCCTCGCGATTCTCGCCGGCATGTTCGGGCTGCTGCTCGGCACGGTCGGTCTCGACATGATCACCAACCTGTCGCGCTTCGACTTCGGCATCCCGCGACTGCAGGCTGGGATCAACATCATTCCCTTCGCGGTAGGCATTTTTGGCCTGACCGAAATTCTGAAGCTGCTGGAGCAGCCAATTGTGCAGGAAAAGGCGGCGACCCAGATCGGAGAGATCTGGCCGCGCTTTCGGGATGTCATCAAGACCTGGGCGACTGCGATTAGATCATCGATCGTGGGTCTCATCGTCGGCATCATACCGGCGGCGGGATCGGCGGTCGCCGTTTCCATGTCCTATGCGCAGGAAAAAAAGCTCTACGAGAAGACCGAAACCTTCGGCAACGGCAATCCGCGAGGCATCGTGGCTGCGGAGACAGGTAACAACGCGGCCGTTGGTGGTGCGCTCGTGCCGCTCCTGACGCTCGGCCTCCCGGGGGATACGATGACGGCGGTTCTGGTCGGCGCTCTGCTGATCCACGGTCTGCAGCCTGGTCCGCAGCTTTTCACCAAGCACCCGGACTTCATTGCGACCATCTATGTGGCGCTCGCCCTGACAATCGTACTCACCTTCGTCCTGTCGCTGGTGCTGACCCGTGCCTTTGCGAAGCTGCTCTCGGCGCCGCCGCGCATCCTCTACCTCGGGATCCTCATCCTTTGCGTCACCGGTTCGTTCGCGGTTCAGAACGCGCTCTTTGACGTATTGCTGATGATCTTCTTTGGTGCTCTTGGTTATCTCTTCACGAAGCTCGGCATACCGACCGCGCCGATGATGTTCGGTCTGGTCCTCGGGCCTTTGCTTGAAGAAAACCTTCGCCGTACGCTGGTCGTCTATGGCGATTGGATGGTGTTCTTCCAGCGCCCGATACCGGTCGTTCTCCTTGCCATTACCGCCGTCGTCCTTCTTCTCCCGTTCTTCGGGAAGGTGCGTGAACGGCTTGCCCGGGCAGCCCTTGAGGCCGGGCCCGACTGAATAATCCCCGTCGGCGGCGCGATAGCGCGCCGTCGATAGCATCAAAGGCTTGACATATCCACGAGTGTGATCACAATTCGAAATCACATTAGGAGAGAAACTGTGGTAACCATTTCAACGATCGAAACACGGCTGGTTCGCCTGCCAACACGAAGAGTACATAAGTGGACCGGCCTGACGGAACCGATCGGACAATATCTTCTCGTCAAGATCACCGGCAGCGACGGTACTGTCGGCTGGGGCGAGGCTCCTGCGCTAAAGGATTGGGGCGGTGAGTTCGGCCGCTACTTCGGCGAGAGCACGGCCATCGTCGACATGGTGATCTCGCGCTATCTGGCACCCGCCGTCACCGGCCTCGAGATCGGTAACCCGGCAATGCTGCACAAGCACATGGACGCCGTCATCAAGGGCTATCCTTACGCCAAGGCTGCGGTTGACTTTGCCTACTACGACCTGACCGGCAAGGTGCTGGGCGTTCCCGTCCATATGCTGCTCGGCGGCAAGCTGCGCGATATCGTGCCAGTCACCCATTCAATTGGCTTGCTCGACATCGACGAGGCGGTCAAGGAAGTCGTGAAGGTCAAGGAAGATGGCATCAAGACCATCAAGATCAAGGTTGGTGTCGATCCTGACCGCGACGTAGCGATCGTCAAGGCGATCCGCGAGGCCGTAGGTCCGGAGATGTCGCTCTGCGTCGATGCCAACGAAGGCTACACCACGCCGGGGCAGGCGATCCAGACCGTTCGCCGCATGCAGGAAGCCGGCCTGATCTATGTCGAACAGCCCGTCATGGGTATCGAGCGTATCGGCCGTGTGGCCCGCGCCATCGATATTCCAGTCATGGCCGATGAGTCCGCCTGGAATGCTCATGACGTTGTGCAGATCATCGCGCAGGATGCGGCGCAGATCGTCTCCATCTACACAACCAAGCCAGGTGGTCTGTTCAAGGCCATGCAGGTTTCGGCCGTATGCCAGGCTGCAGGCATCATCTGCAACGTCAATGGCTCGGTCGAGACTGGCGTTGGCAACCTCGCAAACGTGCATCTGGCGGCGGCGGCACCGGCAGCGTCGCTCTCCAATGTCATTCCCGTTTCGATGCCAGCCGAGCATCAGAACGGCCGCATCGGCGGCATTTACTACGCCGACGACCTGCTGACCGAGCCAATGATCTTCGAGAATGGCGGCATCCGCGTGCCCGACGCGCCCGGCATGGGCATGGTTGTGGATGAGGCCAAGGTCGAAAAATACACAATTTCTCTTTGAGATGAGTTTTTCACATGCGCAAAGCTATTGTTGAGAAGATTACCAGAGTCCTCCGAGCCGAAGGTGTGGACGCAGTTGTAACGACTTCGCCGGAGAATTTCGCCTACCTGACCGGCTTCGTGGTTCCGACCCAGCCGATGATCCGGCACCGCCATGCGATGGCGATCCTGACGGTCGATGGCAAGGAAAGCCTGTTCGGCGTCGACATGGAAGCAACCACCATTGCCAACAAGGCGCCGGAAACGCCACTGACCGTCTGGCGCGAGTTCCATGACGATGCCATGGTCATCCTCGCCGAAGCCCTGAAAAAGGCTGGCCTTGCCGAGGCAAAGATCGGTCTCGAGATGGACTATCTGCCGGCTGGCGACTTCGCCCGTCTGGTCATTCAGATGCCTAAGGCCACCTTCGTGCCCTTCGAGGCGCAGCTCAACCGCGCCCGCCAGATCAAGACCCCGGAAGAAGTGGAACTCATCCACCGCCTGTCGCGCATCGCCGATCAGGCGATCTACGACAGTCTGACCTCTGTTCGCGTCGGCGACACCGAGCTCGATATTGCTGCGGTTCTGACGCGCCGCATCTACGAACTGGGTGCAGAGAACTTCAAGCTGCTGATCGTCGCCACCGGCGAGCGCAGCCAGCTGCCAAACGTTGGCCCGACCAGCCGCAAGCTGCAGGCGCGCGACGTCTGCCGCGTTGAGATCTTCTCCGTCATCAACGGATATCAGGCTGGCGTCTGTCGCACGGCCTATGTCGAAGAGCCGCCAGCGATGGCCGAGGAAATCTGGGACCTCATGGTCGAGTGCAAGTACGCGATCCTCGACAAAATCAAGCCGGGCGCAAGCTGCCTCAACATCTACAACGACTTCATCGCGCGTCTGGACAAGATTAAGCTGCCGCCGATCTCCTTCGTGGGCCACGGCATCGGCCTGCATCTGCACGAAGATCCGTACATCGGCTCAACGCCGACCATTGGACGTCCGGGGGAGGATGCCGTCGTGGAAGAAAACATGGTTCTGGGCTTCGAGCCGCTTTGCTACCGTACCGGCTACGGCTTCGGCGTGCAGAACAAGGACGTTCTGCATGTGACGGCCAACGGCTCGGTTCTGCTCTCGGACTTCACCAACACTGACAAGCTCATCCGTGTAGGCGGCTAAAGGGAGGATCCTATGGCGAATGAAGCCCCGCAGTCCTGCGATATTCTCGTTTCAGGAACTGGGTACTACGCAGAGATCATGCTGGCGGATCTTGCGACCACGGCGCGCACTCCGCTCAACGTGGTCATTGCCGGCCGCAATCAGGAAAGGCTGAAATGGCTGGTTGAGGCCTGCCAGGCCCGCGCTGCAACCTTCGGCACGTCCGTCAGCTTTTCGAGCGCGAAGCTGGACTCGACGTCCGCAGCATCGATCGCCGACACTCTCGGAGCCTACAATCCTCGCGTTGTCGTTCAGTCGGCTTCCGCGCAATCTCCTTGGAAGGTCGACAACAATGAGAGCGACTGGGCACGGCTGGTGGCAAGGGCGGGCTTTGGCCTGACGATTGCCTTCAATTCGCTTCTGTCGTTCCGCACGGCTAGGGCGATGAAGCAGCTTGGTCTCAGGGGGCACTTCGTCAACACCTGCTATCCGGACGGCGTGAACCAGGTGCTCACGCAGGCGGGCCTTCCGCTGACGACCGGAGTGGGCAACATCTCCATCTTCTCGTCTGTTCTGGGCGGTCGTCTGCCGCTCGAACAGCGCAAGGATCTGCGCGTTATCGCCCATCACCGGCATATCGTTGAGTGGCGCAAGCCACCGGCGGAACGTGCGGGCGCGCCGGTGCGGGCCTGGGTAGGCGAGAAGGAGCTCGAGGATGTCAACGGAATGACCAGCGACATCCAGCTGCCTTACCGAGATCTCAACCTGATTTCAGCCGCAGGCTCCGTTCCAACACTGCTCGCGCTTACGGGCGAGGGGGCACGACGCGTCCATGTTCCGGGGCCTCTCGGCCTCACGGGCGGATATCCGGTCATCGCCAATGAGAATGGTGTGACGCTCGATCTGCCTGCCGGCATGACCAAGGAAGAAGCTGTTGCCTTCAACGCCCAGTTCGAGGAAGCCGATGGCGTTTTCATCCATGACGGTCAGGTTACTTATGCCGAGCGCGTCCGCAATCTGGTGAAGGAATACAGCCCTGAACTGGCGGAAGGTTTTAAGGTCACCGACGTCGAGGAAGCCGCTGCCGCGCTTGACGACCTGCGTACCAGGCTCTCGGCCTAGCGACTGGAGGAATACATGCGCGTAGCAGTTATTGGCGCCGGAAATGGCGGCGCCGCGGCGGCTGTCGAGCTGACTTTGGCTGGGCACGACGTTGCCTTGCACGGTCGCTCGCAGGCGACGATCGAACCTTTCCTTGCAAGCGGTATCGGCTATCAGGGTGTGTTTGGGGAAGGCCGGATCTCTCCGGCACTCATCACCACTGACCTGAAAACCGCCATCGGGGATGCTGATGCCGTGGTGGTGGCATTGCCGACCTTTGCGTTAACTTCGGTTGCCGAGTCATTGGTCGAGGCGCACTGGAACACGGATAAACCCGTTGTGCTCAATCCAGGTCACACAGGCGGTGCCCTTGAGTTCGACACGGCTTACCGCAAGCACAGCCACGCGGTTCCGCCGATCGCTGAATTTGCCACGCTCGCCTATGTGGCACGGAAGCCATCGCCCGATGTGGTGAATATCACCGGACGGGCCAAGGCCCTGCGCGCCGCTGCGCTCAAGGGAGGCGAGGCAGCGCTGGATGCAGCGCTCACTCTGTTCCCCGGAAGCTATGATTGCGGCGATGTGATTGCCTCCGACCTCTGCAATGTAAACATGATCGTGCATCCGCCAGGTGCCATGCTGGGCGCGGCTTGGGCAGAAGCCACAGGCGGCGATTTCACCTTCTATGTCGAGGGGCTGACGGACGGCGTCGTTCGCGTGATGGAAGCCCTCGACAGGGAGCGCATCGCCGTTGCCAAGGCCTTCGGACACGATCTGCCAACCATCATCGAGGAGATGAAGGCGATCGGCACCGTGCCTGCGGATGCTGCCGGAGACGACTATCGGGCGATTGCAGCAGGCGAAGCCAACAAGCGGATCAAGGCTCCGGATTCTCTGGCGCATCGCTACTATGTCGAAGACTTCAGCCACGGTCTCGCGCCGTTCCAGGTCTTTGCTGACATTGCGGGTGTCGAGACACCGGTGGCCTCCGCGCTGGTCAAGCTTCACGCGGCGATGGTTGCGGGACTGCCGAAGCCGCCGGCACGTGATGCTGCAGCTATGGGTCTCGTTGCCACCGGTATGGAAGAGCTGAAAAAACGGGTCGGTTAAGTGTGGGAAAGCCGCTCATCTCTGGTAAGCGGCTTTTCACCTAGAATGCCTCGGGTGCATCGTCAAGCCGGAAAGAGAGATCAGCAATCGGGCCGGTTCTGACTCCTCCCTTCGACTGCTGGATCAGGAAGTTGCCGGTCTTCATGATATCGCGGGCCATCGCCTCTTCGGCGGCCTTCGGATCACGGCGTCTCAGGGCCTCAATAATGTCCAGATGCGAGGAGCTGTCCCAGAGGCCTGGTGAACTCAGAGAGAAAAACATGGTGGGGCCGCTGCGGAGCCAGAGTCCCTCGATCATCGGGAGCAGAATTGATGACTCAGACAGGCGGTAGAGCGCGAAGTGAAAACGCTGGTTTGCCTTCAGCACCTCACCCATCTGTCCGGTGTCATGCGCGTCCTTCACCGACTGATTGATCTGCTCAAGCTGCCGCACACCTTCGTCCGTGGTCTTGCGTGCCGCAATGCCGGCCGCCATGCCTTCGACGCGAACGCGCAGTTCGAATAGCTCTTCCAGACTTTCAGTGCCAAGGCGCGGGACCTGGACAGAGCGGTTGGGAAGTTCCTCCAGGGCATTCGCGGCAATGAGGCGGCTCAGGCTCTCTCGCACTGGCATGGCGCTGGTACCAAAGATGGCAGCGAGCTTGCGCAGACTGAAAACTTGTCCGGGAACGAAGAGGCCGGACATCAAACCATAGCGAAGACCCGCAAGGACCTTGTCCTGCACGTTGCCGCGGGCGGTCTTGGCTTCAATCTCCTTGGACTTCATTGGGTCTCCGCTTGACGATCCAACTTTGTGATGACAGTTTGTGATCATAAAATCATTACTAAGCATCGTGCATCTTTTGGCAAACTGCAAGGGCAAGGATGCAACATGGACGGCAGAAAGACTGAATGTCTAAAGCAGCACTTGTAAATATTGAGGACTATCGCAAAGCCGCAAAGCGCACGCTACCCCGTGTACTTTATGATTTTGCTGCCGGATCGGCTCTAGATGGCCAAACCTTCAAGCGCAACCGCTCCGGTTTCGACGACCTGTGGCTGCGCGCGCGTAGCTTCGCCTCGACAAGCGCGCCGGACGTCAGTGTCGAACTTGGTGGTCACCGGATCGATCTTCCCGTACTGATCGCCCCAACCGGCTGCTCCGGTCTGCTCTGGCCGCGGGGCGAGGCGGAAGCGGCAGGTGCCGCCTCACGGGCCAATACCATCATGGAAGTCAGCGCTGGGTCGATCCTGTCCATGGAGGACATTGCAGCAGGTGGGATTGGACCGAAATGGCTGCAGATCTTCCTCTATCGTGACCGTGGCCTCACAAAGGAATTCATCAGCCGCGCCAAGGCGGCAGGTTATAGCGGTATCGTCGTCACGACTGATGCCCCCACGCATGGCCGGCGTGAACAGGACTATCGCAATGGCTTCGCAATCGATCAGCGCCTGACTCTGTCGACGATGCTGGATGCCGCCATTCACTACAAGTGGTTGCTGCGCATGGCCGCCCAACCGCGTTTCGGAATGGCCAATTTTGCCAGCCGCAGCGATGGCGACATGAACGACATGGCTTCCTATATAGCCAGCGTTCTAAATCCCGACATCACGTGGGATGACTTCTCTTGGCTTCGGTCGCAATGGGACGGGTTCCTCGTTGCGAAGGGCATCCTCAACCCGGCAGACGCACGCGAGGCCATCGCGCGCGGCGTGGATGCCATCCAGATCTCAAACCATGGAGGCCGGCAGCTGGACAGTACCCTCGCATCGATAGACTCACTTCCGGCAGTTGCCGACGCCGTCGAGAAGCGGGTGCCGATCCTTCTCGACGGTGGTATCAACAGGGGTACTTCGATACTCAAGGCCATCGCGCTCGGAGCAGATGCCTGCCTCATCGGCCGCTCGCATCTCTGGGGCATGGCCGTTGCCGGCGGGGAAGGGGTGAGCGCCGTCCTCGACATTCTCAAAACCGAAATCATCAATGCGATGACCATTGGTGGATGGAAGTCGCTGGCGGAACTCGACCGGAATTCAATTACATATACGCAAGACCTGAGAGGGGTAAAATGACCGAGAACATCAAGCGTTTCCCGGGCACCGCCCGTATGAGCAACATGGTGGCATATCAGGGTGTGCTGCTAACCAAGGGCATCACCGCCCGTGGCCTGCCACGCGATATCAAGGCCCAGACGGCAGATGTGTTACGTCAGCTCGACGCGCTGCTGGCCGAGGCCAGCCTTACCAAGGACGCACTTCTGCAGGTGATGATCTGGATCGCCGATACCAGGGACTTCGATGCGATGAACGAAGTCTACGACCAATGGGTTCCGCAGGGCCAGCAACCGGTGCGTGCCTGCGTGGAGAGCAAGCTCGCCAGTTCCGATCTGCTGATCGAAATTCAGGCGAGCGCTGCTCTTCAGTAACGCCTCGACTATCAGGGAAGATCAATGCTGCCCGGCGCCGTGCCGCGTACGGGCAGCTCCTCGTAGCAGATCTTGCTGTGAGACAGGCCCATGGTTACGAGGTTGATCGCCATGTTGATGGCGCAGGCCATGGGCTCTACAATCGGCACATCATAACGCTTTGTCAGCCCATCAACGTAGCCGGACATAGCGGTGCAGCCGAACAGGATGACGTCGGCGCGATGGTTCCTTAGGGCGGCCTCTATCTCGCGCTCGACGATTTCACGGCAATACTCCTGGGATTCGATCAAATCTGCCGGCGGGCAATCCACGATGTGCATCGAGCAGACCTTGTGATCGAAGCCATAGGCGCGGATATGTTCTTCCAGCGCCTGCTGACCGTTGCGCATGCCTAAAACGGCGATGCGGTAGCCCAGCATGCTCGCCACATGCAGACCGGAGTGCGCCGGCGCCATGACCGGAATTCTGACAGTCTCGCGGGCCGCACGCAGCACTGGATCGACACAGCAGTCGAGCACCACAGCATCCACACCGTCATTTTCTGCCTTTCGCACTGCTTCGAGGATATAGGGTCCGGCCAGAACCTCTTCGGTGGCAAATTCCATCGAAAACGGTCCGCGTTCAATCGGAACAACCTCAATCTCGACATCCGGCCTTGCCCAGCGCTCGCGCTGGATGGTCATCCCGTTGATGACCTTCGGTGAACGAACCGGAACGATATCGCGAATACGCATGTAGTACCCCTGAAGTAAGGTTTGATTTTCTCTGTTCCCTGGTTGGCAGCGACCAAATTTGACTTGCATCATAATCAGATGTGATCACAAAATGCCATTACAATAATAACCGAGGTGGAACCATCATGAAACTCAAGTCAATCGCCGTGGCATTGTCCGCGGCTGCCCTCATGCTATCCTCCAACGTCTTCGCTGCGGACTTCCCAACGAAGGCTGTTTCGCTTGTCGTGCCGTGGCCTGCGGGGGGAGGCACGGACATTCTCATGCGCATTGTCGCGGACAACGCCAGCAAGAGGCTTGGCCAGCCGGTCGTTGTTGTGAACCAGCCGGGAGCAAGTGGTTCGATCGCGTTGCGCGATGTAGCCAATGGGGACAGGTCAGGCCACACGATCTCGATGATCGCTACCGGCTTCATCACCGAGCAATACGGCAGCCCCAATGCCCCCACGCTCGAAGAATTCAAGGTTCTTGCCTTCGTTGGTACGGACCCGACAGTCATTGCAGCCGGCCCTTCCTCGGGCTTCGAGAGCCTTGAGGATTTAGTCGCAAAGGCGAAGGACGAGCCAGGTAAACTGCGCAACGCAAGCCCTGGAGGTACGTCGGCAGTCGCTGTTGCTCTGATCGAGTCCCTACTAGGGATCAAGCTGACAAACGTTCCTTACTCTGGGACCGCTCCGGTCGTTCAGGCCGTTCTCTCAGGTGAGACGCAGACGGGAACGCCGTCAGTCACTGAAATAGCGTCCCAGCATCAGGCAGGTGAAGCGAAGATCCTAGCCGTTGCAAGTTCCGAGCGGCACTTCATGGCCCCGGACGTTCCGACGTTCAAGGAATTGGGGTATCCTATTGTCTACGGAACCATGCGCGCCATGGTAGCTCCCGCCGATGTGGACCCTGATGCAGCTAAAGTTCTCGAAAAAGTTCTGTTGGAAACTCTGAGCGATCCATCGTTCCAGCAAACGGCGAAGGATGCGGGCTTCTCGATCAGCCCCATGCCTGGCGCGGAAGCAACAACCTTCTTCCAGAACCTCGACAAGGAGATTTACCCCATCCTGCTCTATGGTGGGCTGGTGAAAGTCCGCCAAAAATAGGCTGAGCTGGTACAGGCCCGCCGCATAAACGGCGGGCTTGCTGTGAGCTGACTGCAAATCTGTGCCGCATGGCTTACTTCAGATAGGACGCGGGAACTGCCGCTGGTACTGGTATGCTAGCTGTACGTAGTGCGGTGAACCATTCAAGCCAGCGGGGCTGGAAACGTAGCGAATTCTAGGACAACGAGACCGCCAATGGCGCTGTGACTGAGTTCGTCCCAACTCTGAGTGCCACTCAGAATGGTAAATATTGCCTCCAGACCTCTCGTTGAAGTGCGACAGCGAAGCCACTCAAGTTAGTGCTGCCTATTCGGAAGCGCTCGCCTAGCGGCGCTCTGTGCGGCCAGATTTCTGCAGGGGGCCATAGTTGTGGCGGAACCCTTCACAACCCCTTTCCATCCGGCTACTAAAAGTCTATATTTTGGTCAAAAGGAGTTCGCATCAATGAAATTGTCGGAACAGGTCAGGCCGATTAGCTACCTCAAGGCTCATGCGCCGGAAGTTATACGCCAGCTTGGTGACGACCGGCGGCCCGTGGTGATCACATTGCATGGCGAAGCAAAAGCCGTGCTTCAGGATCTGGCCCAATATGAAGAGACGCAGGCGACACTGGCGCTTCTCAAAGTGCTGGCGCTGACAAACAAACAGGTGGAGGAGGGGGAAGTCCGCCCTGCGAAAGAGACGTTCGCACGCCTTCGCGCTCGCCTGTCGAATTCTGGAATTTGATGCCGTACCAAATCCTTTTTGCAGATGACGCGGAACGGGATCTCGAGGATCTCTACCTCTTTCCCGTCCGCCGTGACGGTGTTCAGACCGCTGAGCGGATACTTAGCGAGATTGAGGAAGCGTGTCGGGGACTGCAGGATTTTCCCGATCGCGGAAATGTGCCGAAGGAACTGGTAGGGCTAGGCATCACCGAATACCGAGAATTGCACCACAAGCCGTGGCGGATGATCTACAGGGTTGTCGAGAAGGATGTCATTATCTACTGCATCATGGATGGCCGGCGAGATATGCGGTCTTTCCTCGAGCGGAGGCTATTGCGCTGAACAGTCTGGCCCGTCTCCTACATCGTCGTCATCGCGCCCTGCCTTGACGGTCATTATGATGCTGATGCTCGAAACGATATTCAGATAGGCACTTTGCCGACCAGATCGGCTTCAAGTAATCTCTCAAAATGTCCCGGAGAGGGCCTACAGGATCGCAGGCCAGGATCGCTTCGCGCAGGCCCAAAGGAACCCGGAAATACAGCCCATCGCCCTGGGCAATGACCTCGGATCGATTTTGGTGCGCTTGTAGCTGATAGGCTTGGTCATGCCATAGCTTTAGCCCTGGGATCGTGACTGAAGTTACCAACAAAGCAATAGCTGACTGGTCTGGCAAATGGCCATGGAAGGTTCCAACCGCTGGCAGCAGCCAACTTTACGTGTACAAGGTCCCTGTTTAGCAAACTGCGACTGATAGTCGCTGGAGCAGCGTTTACCTCGCCGCTCTTGTGCATTTTGCATCCCACGTGATCGATTCCGACCGCGCTGCCAGCGGCCCAGGGCATCTCCTCCCTGCGGCGGGAGCCCAAGCGGCTTCACTTCATCCGCACGCACCGTCAATAATGTTAAATAGCAAACCCCAATAAAAGTTATTGTTAATGATCTTGCGAGCACATGTTTACCAACTTCTAGCTTTGATCCTTGGTTAAGCATTTCATTGCCTGAGGGGGCTCATGTTAAACAACGCTATCTTGTCTTCGTCCGCGCTGGGGCATGGTCAATGATTGTTTTGGCATGAGCGGTCCAAAGGCGGGGGCAAATTGATAAACTGGATAATAAGTCCCCTAACGTGTTTAGAGAAGCTTCGCCGGCTACTCCTCCACCGGCAATTGAAACCAACTGGGGCTAAAATGCTATAATCCGGCGTTTTGCCACATAGGCGGGTGATGACAGGCGAGCTCACGCAGCCGCTCAAGAGCAAATGAGCACCATGGGGTGGCTCACCCCACCCTCTCTTCCTTCCTCAGCAAGAACCTCAGACGACTTGTCTAAGCGCAATCGCACTTGGGAAACTCAGCATCTTCGCCGTCTTTTCCGGCCCACAACTCCGCTTCGACACTGAGCAACCGCATCGCGCGGGCATACGCGTTCTGTAAATCACGAAGCACGTCGGCTAGTGCATCAGCAGCAAGAAGCGGGTCGCTCGCTATGAGCTCCTCCAGCTCGGCCATGTTATTGATTTCCGCTTCGCCGGTGCTCAAGTCGATACGGGCGCGAATCATCAATTGCTTCTTGCGCGGCATGGAGTTCTCTCGGATGCGGACGAGCGACGAACGACTCTGTGAGGCGTGCTGGCAAGCATAAACGCAGATCAGGAGTTGCCGCAATGCTATTCGCTGACGGTCTGCGGCAGCACGAAGGGCACGTGGGCTGGAACAGCTCCTACCCTGAGCGCGCATTGGAAAACATCGCAGAGCAGCCCGTCCTTCATGACTGCGCGCGGCGCACCAGTGGTCGCGATCTGTCCATCGCGGAAAACAGCCACATGATCAGCAAAGGCAGCCGTGAGGTTCAGGTCGTGCAGCACGGCGATCACGCCGCCACCGCGTGAGGCGAAGTCGCGTGC
>NZ_BMIF01000026.1 GCF_014641695.1 Nitratireductor aestuarii
ATCGTGGAGCGTCAGCCATAACAGTGCCAGGACCGCGTCATCGATTTTGTCCTCGTCGATCTCCATTCTGCTATGCTACCACGCGCGAGATCCCAAGTCCCGCGGCCCACCTCGGATGGATACGAAACGCCGGGCTCTAAACACGCTGCGACAAGCCGATCTCGGGAGGCAGGGTCATATCGACGGCGGCCGTCGCGGCCAACAAGCCGCACCTGCAGTTTAGGAGTATCGTCCATTGATTTGGTGTCCACCTGTTTTTGGTGGACACTTCATGCATCAGAGCACTGCGCTTCAGAAGGTGCACAGAAATTCGCGCTTACCGGTGTTCGGGGTCGGGCCAATCTGCAGGCTGCTGCCGATTGCCCCACCAACCTCCTACGAGAACGTAGCCAAGCGCGCGGATGTAGACCGCCTGTCAGTCCGCGCCCTGCAGCGACATCAGCCTCAAGATCGAGATAGGTCGTGTCTTTGAAAAGAACTACCGCGTCTTAACGAAGTGATTGCTGTTCTAAGGCGATTTGCCTAATATACTACTGAATTAAGCAGATCAGATACTATAGGCCCGTATTTTTGTAGTGAGTAACAGTTCTCAACTTTCTTCCGCCCTAGAGTGCCCATCTGAATTCGTAGCTCAGCATTGCCCAACAAAGTGTCTATCGCGTGGTGCCAGTCGCTATCTGTGGTTGCCAGAAATCCATTTGTCCCATGCACCACAATGTCCGAATTGACACCCACCGGAGAGGCCACTACTGGAAGCCCGCATGCCATATACTGGATAAGCTTGTACCCGCATTTCCCTTGTGACCAAGGAGAATCGTGTAGTGGCATAAGGCCGATGTCCATCTCCTGGATGAGTTTGCTCTCGGATTCTTCAGACCAAGGTAGGCACTCAAAATCGCCATCAGCGGGAACACCATCAGTTGCTCCAACAATACGTACACGCGCGCCGTGTTTCCTTGCCACATCCGTCAATAACGGCACCATTGGTAGACCATACTCACGCCAAGTGCTCGGAGTTCCAATCCATCCAATTCGCAATCGTCCGTCAGGTGATGGGCACGGCATAGTCGAATACGCATTAACGTCCACAACGGTGGGCACGACTTCAACCCGCGGTGCACCTGCCTTCTCTGCACGATCCGCCAAATAGGCGTTTCCAGCCAGAACAAGGGCGGAGTTGCCCATTACCTGGTCGATCTTGCTGCCTAGCACTTTTCGTATGACCGGATTTGCATGTTGATCATAGCGGTGAAAAACAGCATCATCGTAGTCAGTTACACAGGGCACATTTCTCGGAAGAATCCCCCTTTCGAGCGCGAACGGGATCCATGGGAAAGCTTCTTTCTCGAGCCAGATAGCGTCTGGGCGCTGACTTACGAGCAGGTTGCGTGCGCGAGAAGCATAATAGCCAATTATACTTCTTCCCGAAGATAGGCCGGCGTACAGTGCCTGTAAGTAGGAATCGGCAAAAAAGGGCGACACCTCGACGTCAATGCCCGCGGCGTGGAGGTATGGAAGGTATTGAAACATGCGCAAGCGGCTGGATGCGCCTTGTTGGCCATAGCGGCTCAATACCAGTAGCTTCATTGCGTTTTTCGCCAAGCTTGGAACATCAGAATAGTCCAGAGCCTGTTCGTCCAATCCCTGCCGGCTAGGTGTTCTGACCAAGTTTGCCGTATAGCCCCCGCCTGGAGTAATCCATCCGCCTCTAGGTTCTTCACGGACAATAGGTCTTCCGCCCAACTGCGAAGTGGACCACGGAGCCATTCACCCACTGGGACCGCAAAACCACTCTTCGGCCTTTCGACCAGTTCGCACGGCACATGTTGGAAAAGGATCTGCCGCAGAGCCCATTTCCCCTTGCCTCCGCGTACTTTCATATGGGCCGGCAATCGAGTAGAGATGGCGAACACATCTGGATCTAGGAAAGGTACCCTCGTCTCTAAGCTAACGGCCATTGCAGAACGATCGACCTTACAGAGAATATCATCCGGTAAATACGTACGAAGATCCTGCACCATCATCGTTCCGGCTACATCACCCGCGAGCATATGCGGGAGTGGATCGTCCAAAACAGTAGATTTAGGGACATGTGTAAAGGCAATCGGTATTGCACTATCCGTCCACTCTGAGATCAGGCCGCGGTAAAATTCCTCTATCGACCGACTATTCGATAGGCGAGCTGCCAGTTTGTGTGCCTTCTCGCCCGGCCGCACCACTCCTTCCCATCCCATTTTTGCGATTGCGGATCCTACCGCATCCCAACCGGATACGGGGATGGCCGAAATACCCCACGCAGCCGCATAGCGCACCCAAAGAGGCAGGTGGTTCATGGCCTTCCATATTCGCGGCCCCCAAACGTACCGATTGTACCCACCGAAAACCTCGTCACCAGCATCTCCAGACAAGGCCACAGTCACACCTGTCCTCGCTGCTTTGCAGACTAAGAAGGTGGGAATTTGCGAGGAATCTGCAAACGGCTCATCAAAAATATGCGGCAGCTCTGGAATAACGTCACGTGTTTCTGCTTCTGTCACCATGATCTCAGAATGATTGGTGCCAAGGTGGCGAGCTATGGCTCGCGCGTAAGGTGCCTCGTTAAAAGTGGTACTCTCGAACGCAACAGTGTAAGTGCGAATCGGCTGGTGACTTAACCTTTGCATGATTGAGACGACCAAGGAACTGTCTACGCCCCCCGAGAGAAATGCCCCCAGCTCCACATCAGCTTGCATTTGCCGACCAATCGATGCTTCTAAGGTCCTAGCAAGCAAGGATATCGCTTCCGCCTCACTATTGAAACGGTTGCAAGCTCCCTCCTCTACTGTATGTTCGAGGGACCAGTAGCGACGTATCGATATTGATTGATACGCTTGTCCCGAGCGCAAGGGATGGGAAGGTGCGCATAACGGTGGCGCGCCTTCAATCTGGAGGATGCAGGCAGGCTCAAGTTTGTAGGTGCCTTGATAGATACTTCTGGGGCTAGGAACATATGCGAAAGCGAGATACTGACTGAGCGCATCAGTGCATATTGTAGAAGCGAATTCTCCATGCTTTCTCAGTGCTTTGAGTTCGGACGCGAATACGAAGTCCTCTCCCGCCCAACCCCAATACAAGGGTTTCTCGCCAAACCTGTCACGTGCAAGGCAAATATGGCATGTTTGCGTATCCCAGACCGCCAGTGCAAACATCCCGTATGCACGACTTAGGGTATCATCAAGTCCCCATCTCTCGATTGCCTCGACCAAAGTTTCGGTATCAGAAAAACCCCGCCAATTTGGAGCTTGGCCTTCTTGCTCCATAACCCGTCGAAGCTCGAGATGGTTGTATATTTCGCCATTTAAGACCAGCACATATCTGCCAGACGACGAGATCATCGGTTGTGCCCCGGCAGAGCTCAGATCTAGGATTGCGAGGCGGCGATGTCCTAAAGCTACGCCTTCACCAATCCATATCCCCTCAGCGTCTGGCCCCCGGTGACGGAGTGCGTTAACCATCCGACCTACGGTCTCTTGCAGACCGTTGAAATTCTTTCGCGAGAGAACGCCGACAATACCGCACATCTTAGCAGCAATTCCTCTTGATACCTTCGCGTGACGGGCATCTCGCGGAGAGGTCGCTCACGTCTAAGCATCTTGCTCGCGGCAAAAAGAAGCAGTGTACTAGCAAGATGCAGACGATGTCCAAGCGCCAGTCCTCGCAAACTAGAGGGTAGGGAGAGCATCTCATAAGAAACCCCAGCCCATGTTGCAACCATGATTTTGTTGATCATACGCGTCACAGAAACGCATACGCGACTTAGAGAGCTGTGAATTGTGCGGCCCCGGTATGGACTCCGAAGCCCCCTTTAACTAGACGGACCAAGTGGCCTTCTTACAGGACTTCGAATGCGCATCTTGGTCACTGCAAATTCTGCATGGAACATCGTCAACTTCAGGCGTCCAGTTGTTGAAGCATTGAGAACAGCTGGACATTCGGTAACGATCTTGGCTCCTACTGACGATAGTGTTGGTGAGGTCGAGCGCATTGGTTGCCAGTTCATTTCCCTAACCATGAACATAAAAGGATTGAACCCCATCGATGACCTTAGGCTCCTTCATGAGTTTAGGTCGGTGTTCAAGAGGGAATCTCCCCAAGTCATCTTGAGTTACACGATAAAAAACAACATATTTGGGGCCTTAGCAGCGAAGATGCTTAGGATCCCTTTTATTCCCAACGTAACCGGATTGGGAACAGCATTTCTCTCGGGAAGCGTGTTGCAGGCGCTTGTAGAACAACTTTATAGGGTGGCGTTTGTTGGGTTGCCTGTGATTTTCTTTCAGAACACAGATGACAGGAATCTTTTCCTCCAGCGCAAGCTGATTACAAAAGAACAAGGTCATCTGCTTTCGGGCTCCGGCATCAACCTACAACATTTTCTACCCGCTGCGTTTCCGCCAAGGAGGTCGCCCCCCACTTTCCTGATGATATCTCGCGTTCTAAAGGATAAGGGAGTGATTGAGTTTGTTGAAGCTGCTCGAAGGGTAAGACAGGATTTTCCTCGCCCTAGGTTCCAGCTTCTGGGCTCGATCGATTCAGAAAATCGCTCCGCAATCGCTAAAGAGACGGTAATGAATTGGCATCGCGAAGGCGTTATTGAGTATCTTGGCCACCAGCGTGACGTGAGGCCATTCATTGCGGCGGCTCATTGCGTCGTTCTCCCCTCTTATCGAGAAGGCGCACCGCGCACCTTAATTGAGGCAGCTTCGATGGGAAGGCCTGTGATTACCACGAACGTGCCAGGATGTAGGTCGGTGGTGGAGAAAGATGTCACGGGGCTACTCTGTGAGGCCCGAAGCGGCGAAAGCCTATACGTCGCGTGCAGGCAATTCCTAGAGATGCCCTTTGACGCGCAAGTTTCTATGGGCAAAGCTGGTCGTGAGAAGATGGTGCGCGAATTTGATGAAACACTCATTGTTAGCGCCTATCAAAATGCAATCAAACTCTTGACGGAGGACTTTGTTTCAGCTTCATCGGTGCAACACTCAGGTCTAGAATAGCCCCTTGAACTCGCTCATGGAAATGCACAACATTGAACGTAGGTAGCTAACTTGCAGCGTATCTTAATAACTGGTACGGCCGGTTTCATTGGATTTCACTTGGCCAGATTGCTCCTGTCCGAGGGGTTCTGTGTCCACGGCTATGATGGACTTACGGATTATTACGATGTTTCCCTTAAACAAAGGCGGCACCAGATTCTATTAGAGCACGAAAATTTTTCAGCCACAATTGGAATGCTGCAAGACTCCCTTCTCCTCACGCGAGTTGCGTCAGACTTCCAGCCTGATGTGATTATTCATCTCGCCGCTCAGGCTGGTGTTAGATACAGCTTGGAGAACCCTCGCAGCTATTTGGATAGCAACATCGTCGGCTCCTTCAACGTACTGGAGACTGGACTTCGGCTCAACGTTCGGCATCTCCTAATGGCCTCAACCTCGTCGGTCTATGGAGCCAATACCACGATGCCATTTGACGAAGATCAAAAGACCGACACCCCATTAACGATCTATGCTGCCACGAAAAAGGCAAATGAAACGATGGCGCATGCCTATGCCCATCTGCATGGCTTGCATACGACCATGTTCCGCTTCTTCACGGTCTACGGGCCGTGGGGAAGGCCCGACATGGCGCTCTTCAGGTTCACCGATGCGATCCTAGATGGTAGGGCAATTGATGTGTACAACCATGGGAGTATGTTCCGCGATTTCACCTATGTTGATGATCTAGTCAAGAGTATTAGGCTGCTGATTAATGCTATCCCGCCTGCACCCCGAGATCGGACACATCGCATCCAAAATGATAGCATTTCACCAGTTGCTCCCTTTCGTGTCGTGAACATCGGGAACTCCACTAAGATCCGGCTACTGGATTTCGTCGAAGCGATTGAAGATGAACTGGGACAGAAAGCCAAGCGAAACTATATGGGCATGCAGCCGGGAGATGTTCCGGCCACCTGGGCTGACGCTAGCCTCCTACTGGAGTTAACAGGCTATCGTCCCAACACCCCTTATCGAGAGGGCGTGGCAAATTTCGTGCGTTGGTATCGTTCATACTACAACAAGTGACTTTCGGACAGAACATCATGAATAACCTTAAGATTGCCGTAATTGGCCTGGGATACGTCGGACTTCCACTTGCCGCGGAATTCGGTAAGAAATTCCCTGTCGTCGGTTTCGACATCAATTCAGATCGGATCGCTAGCCTGAAGGAGGGTTATGACCACACGCGTGAAGTAGCGACACAAGATCTCAAAGCTGCCTCCGAACTTAGTTTCACAAGCGACGCGAGCGAGATTGGTGACTGCAATTTCTATATAGTAACCGTACCCACCCCTGTCGATCAGCATCGGCGGCCAGACCTTCTCCCCCTTATTAGAGCATCAGAAACGGTCGCTAGCGTGCTCAAGCGTGGAGATACTGTGGTCTACGAATCGACTGTCTACCCAGGAGCAACTGAAGAGGTCTGCGTACCCGTCCTAGAGCGCATATCCGGGCTTTCCTTCAACAAAGATTTCTTTGTCGGCTACTCACCTGAACGAGCAAACCCCGGCGACAAACTGCATCGGTTAACGACAATTTGTAAGGTAACGTCCGGGTCGACCCCTGAAGTGGCTGACTTCGTCGATTCAGTCTACGCTCAGGTGGTGACTGCTGGAACATACAAGGCTACGTCGATTCGAGTTGCCGAGGCAGCGAAGGTAATCGAAAACACGCAACGCGACCTCAACATTGCTCTGATCAACGAATTGGCTATTATTTTCAACAAGCTCAATATCGAAACTGAGGCGGTCCTCAAGGCTGCAGGAACAAAGTGGAACTTTCTTCCTTTTCAGCCAGGTCTCGTCGGTGGTCATTGTATTGGAGTAGATCCTTATTATCTGACTCATAAGGCCGAGGCCGTCGGCTACCACCCAGAGATCATCTTAGCCGGTCGGCGGCTTAATGATTCAATGGGAACCTATGTAGCGGGGCAAATGGTTAAAGCGCTATTGAAAAAGCGCATCCAGGTCGACGGTGCTCGTGTATTGATCCTTGGTCTTACTTTCAAGGAAAATTGCCCGGACCTGCGCAACACTCGGGTCATTGACGTCATTCGAGAACTTCAAGAATACAATGTTTCCGTCGACATACACGATCCGTGGGTAGACGAAACCGAAGCTAAGCGGGAATACGGTCTTAACATGACAGCAGTCCCTGACACTGGTGAATATGATGGGATAATATTAGCTGTTGCACACTCTCAGTTTCGCGAATCCGGACCCAAGTTGATTCATAGCTATGGGCGACCCGTTCACGTTCTGTATGATCTCAAAAATATCTTTGATGCTCGTGAGAGTGATTTGAGGCTTTAGTTCTCTAGAGACTACTGTCCAATTTATGAGAGTCAGATGACTTAATGTTATATTTTGCTGTCTTTATTTTGCTTCTGATTCTTAACTTCGCAACAGCTTACAAATTCCGTAGCCGTCTTGCGGTGTACTGGCTGGTTTTTATATTTCTCTTTTTGTTTTCGGCGTTTCGCTTCGAGGTGGGCTGCGATTGGACAGGTTATCTCTTCCAATACGATTTGCAACATGGAGCGGGACTTCAAGCGGCTTTGGAGCGCAGGGAACCGCTCTGGTGGATTACGATTGAGCTTACACAATGGGCTGGGCTCCCTTATCCGTGGCTGAACGTTTTTTCATCAGCGCTCTTTTTCTTAGGCGTTCACATCTTGGCCCGACGCCAGCCAGATCCATTGGCTTTTCTAATGCTGCTATTCCCGATACTAATTCTGAACATGCCAATGTCAGGAATCCGGCAGGGTGCAGCGATTGGTATCATGTGCATCTCTTTTACCGCCTTCCAAGATGGACGTTTCATAAGGTATGTTTTGTGGACGTTAGTAGCTGCAAGTTTCCATTCAAGTGCTATGATCTTTCTGCTATTGGCACCCCTCATCGGCGGCAATCTTTCGAAAGGACGTCTGGCACTAGCAGGATTTCTCGCAATTCCTGGCGGCTTGCTTTTGCTCAGTGGTGAAAGCGGTGAACTAGCGATCTCCCGCTACGTAGAGCGTAACATTGATGCCTTCGGAGCGATTTATCGGACTGGAACACTATTTTTGTCAGCCATTTTCTTCTCCATCTTTCTTCGCCGTAGATGGAAGAAAGCTTTTGGCGCAGATTTTACCCTTGCTGGCTTGGGCGCATTGATGATGTTTGCCGTTTTCCCGTTCTCGGCAGTGTCCACGGTGATCGCCGATCGCGTCGGCTATTATTTAATGCCATTGCAGGCTATGATATTTGCACGAACACCCTTCCTTGCGGGCAAGTTGGAAACGCGTTTGCTAATCGTCTCCCCTTATCTCGCGCTGTCCCTGATGCTTCTAGTTTGGACTACCTCGTCGAATCTTTTTACCCTTTGCTATGTACCCTACCAGACTTGGTTATTTGGTTTTCCATCTCATAATCTGCCCTTTCAATAGGGCATTAAGCGCCATTGCATTTTTGTTCTGCTATGGCAGAAGGAGCAGCGATTTGCAGCCCCAGCTACGCTCCCAGAACGCTTGAAGGACAACCAGAACATGAGTTCCAAATCCTCCGTCTCTTCGGATAACTCCAAAGCACATTTCATTCGGGTTCTCGGAAAACTGCTACTTACGATTAGTTCACGCAGAAGAATGCAGCTTGTGGGTGTCTTTGTGATGATGCTCCTAGGAGCTCTCGCAGAACTAATGGCAATTGGCGCAGTTCTACCATTTCTCTCGCTGATTGCTAACCTTGACGGATCAGGAGAACTTCCGCTGATAGGTAAATCATTCGACTGGGTCGAAATAGAAGGCTGGGATGGGCGGCAAGTCGCGACCGCAGTTTTCGTAATTGCGGCGGCAGTCGCGGGAATTGTTCGAATTTGTCTAGCATGGGTCAGTCATCGGTTCGTGTTTCGAGTAGCGAATGATATAGGGGTACAAGTGTTTGCGCGCGCGCTATGTCAACCTTACACCTACTATTTGTCGCAAAACTCCAGTTCTCTTTTGGCAAATATAGAAAAAGTTCAAGTTGTGGCGACCAACGTTCTTCTTCCTCTGATGAACGCAGCTACATCTTTAGTCATATCGATTTTTATTCTTGCAGCTCTAGTGGCAATTGATCCAATTGTAGCATGTTCAACAGCCTTGGGCTTCGGAGCCCTTTATATTCTAGTTTCACTAGGGTTCCGTAAGCGATTGCGTCAAAATAGCGAACTAATCGCAACCGTTTATGCTGCTCGCATTCGCGCGGTACAAGAAGGCACCAGCGCCATCCGAGACATACTGCTCGACCATTCGCAGGCTGCCTTTGAACGCCGCTTTGCAATGCATGACCGTTGCCTGCGCGACACTCAGGCCGATAATGCTTTCTTGGGGGCCGCCCCTCGCTTCGTCATTGAAAGCTGTGGGATGATTCTTATCGCCACATTAACTCTGCTTCTTTCGGACCGAGAAGGAGGGATTTCTACAGCACTCCCAGTCTTGGGCGCTCTCGCTTTGGGAGCGATCCGGCTGCTGCCTTTGATGCAACTAATGTACAATGGATGGTCTCAAATTACGGGTAATCGGCAGAGTGTCGTGGATGTACTGAATGCACTGGATTTGCCGTTGCTAAGACAAAATATAATAAGGCAAAAAGCGATTCCGTTCCATCAGGAGATACACTTCAAGGATGTCACCTATAGCTATCCAACAGCCGCAGATCCTGTTCTTAAGAAGCTATCCCTTGCCATTCCACGCGGTGCACGAATCGGTGTTGTCGGTAAGACGGGCAGTGGAAAATCTACTCTAATGGATCTTCTGCTTGGCCTCCTTAGCCCGACCGAGGGGCGCATACTAATCGATGGTATCCCACTGACTCCTGTCAATAGTGCTTCTTGGCAGGTGCGAATAGCCCACGTGCCACAGAGCATCTACCTATCGGACAGTTCTATCGCTGAGAACATTGCTTTTGGAATAACGCCAGAAGAAGTCGATATGGATCGTTTGCGCAAGGCTGCAGAACAAGCGGCCTTATCCGAATTTGTAGAATCATTGCCAGATGCCTATAATACGCTTGTGGGTGAACGTGGAGTCAGACTTTCAGGGGGGCAACGGCAAAGGATCGGAATCGCAAGGGCGCTTTACCGCAATGCCGATGTTCTCGTCTTGGATGAAGCAACAAGTGCGCTAGACAACGAGACAGAGCAGGCTGTTATGGATGCAGTGGAGAGATTGTCCGAGGATCTAACGATCTTTTTGATTGCGCACCGGACCACCACCCTGAAAAACTGCAGTATGATCCTCCAAATGCCGGAGGGCCGCTTGATCCGCTTTGCCGACCTTCACCAAATGCATGCGCAGAGAGCCAAACCAAAATAGCAAGCCTGGAATGTTCGGCTTAAGGCAACCATCGTATGGTGTGTGCAGCATCTGAAATATCGCCAAGAAAATGTCTTCTTGATCAATATTCATTTGCACCCGTCCGCAGATTAGCGGCATACACTCACTCTTAACACCATGCGGGAGAACTCATGTCCACAATATTAATTATCTCCCCCGAACCTTGGGACGGAATCCACGTCTCCAAGCATCATTTCGCACAGGAGCTGGCACGGCGAGGACATGACGTACTATTCCATGGTCCTCCCGACGTTGGTGGCTCCATGAAGGTACAACTCATCCGTACAACTACAAATGGTAGTTTGCGAATTGTCAGTGCGCCGAGGGTTGCTCCAGGACTGCGGAGAATGCCGCGCACAATCCGTAACTGGCTCGAGGCTCGCTGGTTGGGTCATCTCGAGCGGGCAGTGGGCAAGAGAATTGGAGTTGTATGGTTGTTCGAAAACTCTCGTTTCTTCGATATGCGCTTTGCTGGTAATCGTCTAAAAATTTACCACCAAGTAGATCTCAATCAAGATTTTTATCCGTGTCTAGCTGCCGAAACTGCCGACCTCACGATTGCAATATCGAAGCCTATTGAGGATCGGTTGCGCCGTAATGCGCAAAATCTACTACGACTTACGCATGGTTGTGTGCTGAGTTCTGCAGACAGCAAGCTCCCCGACGAAGTTGAAAAGCGCTTTGGGAGAGCTGGCGTTAATGCAGTGATGGCAGGAAATTTGACCATACCCTATCTCGATAAGGATCTATTGGGGAAACTAGTCACAAAACATCCAGAGGTACAGTTTCATTTTATCGGGCCATATCAGATTGGATACGGATTGCACAAAGCCGTGGGAACTGCAGCAAACACCATCTTTTGGGGGCTCCAAACCGCAGAGATATTGCCCGCGTTCTATGGTCGTGCCGATGTTCTATTAGTAGCGTACCGTGCCGACAACTTTGTCGACCAATTAGCCAACCCTCATAAAATCATGGAATATATCGCCTCCGGTCGTTGTGTACTAGCAACTAGGACACTGGAGTACGAGGAAACTCCAGGTGTCATCGAGATGGCACTTAGCCCGAGCGAATTTCTGGATAAGTTTTCTACAATCGTTCAGGATCCGGCGGCTTGGAACACAGATTTCTTAACAGCCAAACGTCAGGAGTTTGCTGCTATGAATAGCTATTCACAACAGCTAGAACGCATCGTGACCGCTCTTGGCGAAAAAGGTGATCTCATCCGATGAGATCTTATTTGGCAGAAAAGTGCTTGTGAACTTCTTCAGCTTCGAGGCTGATGTTAAAAACTACCGATCCCAAGCGTAAGCGTTTTTTTGGAGACAGCAACTTGAAGCCTAATGGAGTAACAGTATTCCTATATGGTCGATTATTTGATCCCCTTATACAAGGCAATTTCTGGGTCTTTATCAAGGGAATCCAGGAGCGAACACCCGGCCAATATCACTTTAGAATTGTTTCTTATGAGGACGCTGAGAGACCACTAACTGACGCACAATTAAAGCAGGTCCAAGAAATGGAAGCGATCGGCGTTAGTTGGTCTCCTTTGAAATGGCATCCGGGACAAGGAGTCATAAGTAAAGTTACCGATCTCATTTCAGGCTTTTTTGCGGTTACCAGAGAGCGTTTGAAGGGTAACAAGCACGTCATCGCGTATGGATCCGTGGCTGCCTCGTTCTGTTATTTGTATTCGCTTTTGCTAGGCGTCAAACTGTTCTTATACAGCTATGAGCCGCACAGTGAATACGCACGCGATAACGGTATCCTAAGTGAACAGAGCTTGCAGTACCGTGTTCTTCATTTCCTTGAAAGAAAAGCCGCCAATGCGGCTGCCGTGATTTCATCTGGTACAGTTTTTATGAAAAGACGGCTGCTCGATGATTGGGCTGTAACCGGGGAGTTTTTTAAAATTCCTAGTGTGACAGATAATCAGAAGTTTGCCTTCAACGGCGCTCTACGAGCCCACAGGAGAGCGGAACTCGGCTTGGACCCACAACGTAAAGTCATATTCTATCCCGGCAAATTTGGGGGATTGTACTACGCACGCGAAATCACCCAAATGTTTCGCTGGCTTCTGGATGAAGATCCGGACCTTTTTTTCTTGGTCTTGAGTCCTCAATCTGCTGAATCGATCCGTTCCCTTTTCGCAGAATGTAACGTTCCAGAGAGCAGCTATAAGGTAGATAAAGCAGACTATGAGAACATCGAGCAATGGTTTTGGGTAGCCGATTTTGGTATCATCGCTGTACCCCCTGGTGACTCTAAAAAGTTCATATCGAATATCAAGGTTGGTGAATACCTTTGCGCGGGTCTACCCTTCCTCATTACACGAGGAGTGTCAGAGGATTCTATCGTTGCTGCTGATTGCCAGGTCGGAGTAGTCGTGGATGGCTTCACACGAGAAGCGATACGTGACGCATGGCCCTCTATACGGTCATTTTTGGAAATGGATCCGGTTCAACGTCGCGCACATTGTACAAAAGTTGGACTGGAATATCGGGGATTCCAGACACTCCAAGCTCGGTTTGAAACCGCCCTGTCTGCTCTTGTGGGTAGGGATAGAGTCCTGTGACGTTCCAGACACTTAGCGAAGGCGGTGCTGGGATTTCTAGGTGGACATCATAAGCTCAAAAATACGGGACTAGTCTGTAGCAACAGCCAGAGGCGAAGCTCAAGAGCTATAAGGAGAACGGAATTAAATTGCTGAATAGGACCCTGCGGATTCTAATGGTATCCTTGGCTTTTCCGCCAAAACAGGATGCCGAAGTACTCCAAACCGTGAAACTGCACAAGTACTTGTCTGCGTTACCCAACACAGAAGTACATGTTATTACCGGTACGGAGTCGGGGAGCATTAGGGCGCTCCTAAAGCCCGAGATATCAGTTGACGACATTGCCACCCGTTTCGACTTGTTCTCAAATCGCTATATAAACTACTTGTGGCTTCGGCTATTTCCTGCTCTGGCCTCACGACCGGACATCAAGGCTGCCGCTATTCATCGCTCAGAGCTTATTTGCAAGGCGCTCCCTTGGCGACCGGACGTCGTGGTATCTCGTTCCTATCCTATCTCCTCTTCACTTTTGGGAAAATCTATAGCCAAGCGGCTTGGAGTACCTTGGGTTATGCAACTAAGTGATCCTTGGTCGATATCACCTCTTCACCCCAGCGGTTATGACATTGAATGGAACAAGAAACAAGAAATCGCTGCAATTGCGGAGGCCTCGCTCATTACATTTACGTCGGAACGAACGCTCAAGCGGTATCAGGACCTCTATCCTGCTGCCGCGAGGAGGATGAGATACTACCCTAACACCTTTGACCCGGACCAAGCGATGCCAAACCCCTGGAACAAGGGACCTGAATTCAGCATAGTATATGCTGGAACGTTAGGAGGTTCGCGCCGACCGGACGTACTGTGTGAAGCGGTTGAAAGACTCTTCGAGCGCGCTCCTAACGCTCGTGATCAACTACGATTGATATTTGCGGGTCATGCCGATAGAGCTACGCGGAGGTATTTAACGCAGAAGAGGGCATATGTCCGCTGGCTTGGTCCGCTTTCGTTCCCCGATTCTATGAAGCTTATTCGCAGTGCAGACATGCTGGTTCTCGTAGACAATTTCGTCTCCCCAGGAATAGATGCCGGCCCGTACGAATTCTTCCCATCTAAGCTCCTAGATTATATGGTTGCACAACGACCAATACTGGCAATCACTTCAACTGGGAGTATCGCAAGAGAAATCATTGGAAGGCATAAGCTTGGATCTAGTTATGGACATAACGAATGTTACGCTGTGTCAGAAGAGATTGAGAAAGCGTGGCGTGAATGGCAAAATGGATCCAGTTCATTTTTTCAGGTTGACGGACAGACCGAGATGTATGACGCGAGACGGGGTGCTGAGCGCCTGCGGTTAGAATTGGAAGAGGTTGTGCAGTTATCGATGGAAGCCAACGGTCCTTCCACCGCTCAGCCATCTATTTGTGAGATCGAGTCAACAGTTTCTGGCACAGAGGGACAGCCATCATAATAAGTCTCTTGCAAGCCTTTCTACTATGCGTAGGGATGCGTTTCCGTCTCCATACGGAGACACCCCGCGGGCCATGGCGTGGTAGGCTGCAGGATTATCCAAGAGAAGCTGTGCTTCGGCTACAATGGTCTCAAAATCAGTACCGACCAGCTTCACTGTGCCATTGGCTACTGCTTCTGGCCTTTCGGTCTCACGACGCAGTACAAGAACAGGTTTTCCAAGCGCTGGAGCTTCTTCCTGAACTCCGCCGGAGTCGCTGATGATAATGCAAGCCTTCTTCATCGCCGCAACAAACGGTGCATAGTCAAGTGGCTTGCATAGCACTACATTCCCTAGGCCTGCCAAGATCTTCTCCGCGACGTCCTTTACATTAGGATTTGGATGCACCGGGTACAGGAAGCAAACGTGTGGGTTGTTCTTTGCGAGATAGCGTATGGAGCGGCATACTTCGCGTAATGGTTGCCCAAAATTCTCCCTTCGATGCGCGGTGACAAGAATTAGTCGTTCGTGAGGTGGAAGGTCAACGCCCATTTCAAGCTCTTGGTCTGCAATCGTTAGTAGCGCATCGATAACAGTGTTTCCTGTGACTTCGATCTTCTCTGGGGCAATGCTTTCTTTGAGAAGATTGGCTTTCGCTCTGTCCGTCGGTGCAAAGTGCCAATGTGCAAGACGGCCGGCAATAACACGATTAGCCTCTTCCGGAAACGGATTGAAGATGTCCCCCGTTCGCAAACCTGCCTCGACATGCCCTACCGGAATCTGCTTATAAAATGAAGCCATTGCCACTGCCATAACGGTGGTGGTATCCCCCTGGACAAGTACAACATCCGGCCGATCTTTTTCTAAGATCTGTCCGGCCCCTACGAGCAAACGTGCAGTCAATTCATTTAAGCCCTGATTGGGCTGCATGACGTCCAGGTCGTGGTTTGCTACGATCCCAAAGAACTTCAGGACCTGATCGAGCATCTGGCGATGCTGACCGGTTGCAAGAACGGAGACATCTGCCCAAGGCTGTGACCTTAGTGCGAGTATAACAGGAGCCATTTTTATCGCTTCGGGCCGAGTTCCGACAACGCAAAGAATTTTCTTCATACCTTCCTCAAGACTCCATGAACACCTTTTCGCAGTGTTGTTAGTACGCTAAGATGCGTCGTTTTCAATCTCGAATGAAATTCAGTGCCTATGATCACTGACCCATACTCCGGATGCATATGATATTACCGCCCTTGACCTGTACGCAGTCGGCCTTATCAGCTATAAATCATTGGGTAAAGTTCCATGCTCGCTGCGGAACCCAAGCGGAAGCTGAGATCATTGAGCAGAGTTGCGAATCGGGAGAGGGTATCTTCCACCACTGGTCGCCACTTCGTTACGCCTGTCTACCGTCGGTGCGCTGACTCGTTACCGACCTAGGTGCCGCAACCGTGGATCCTGACGAGCCTGTTGTCGGCATTTTTTGAGCGAAGAAGCTGGAGGATCGCGCGCGTGAGTTGAAGCGTCTCGCGTAAGATAATGAACCGCGCCGGGTTTGCCGGAGACCGTTTGGTTTAAGTTATGCGGCCATGGCTGGCGCGTCCAGCGTGGCGTAGTGACGTTCTTCAGCCTCGGCTGGTGGGATGTTTCCGATGGGCTCTAGAAGTCGGCGGTGGTTGAACCAATCTACCCATTCGAGTGTTGCGAACTCCACAGCTTCGAAGTTGCGCCATGGTCCTCGCCGATGGATTACTTCGGCCTTGTAAAGCCCGTTGATCGTTTCGGCGAGAGCGTTGTCATAGGAATCGCCAACGCTGCCGACCGACGGCTCGATGCCTGCCTCCGCCAGCCGCTCGGAATACTTGATTGACACGTATTGGGCAGATTCAACCGGTCGTCGCAACACCCTCGATCATATCTGATTTGAGCAACCCGTCGAGAGCCTCTGCAGGCGTGCGCCAGCCCAGCGTCTTGCGAGGCCTGCTATTGAGCGCATGCGCTACCGCGCTGAGTTCTTCGGCCCCATGCTGGCTCAGATCCGTACCCTTTGGAAAGTATTGTCGCAGCAGGCCATTGGTGTTTTCGTTGCTCCCGCGCTGCCAGGGGCTTTGAGGGTCGCAGAAATAGATATCCAGGCCA
The DNA here is from genome assembly GCF_014641695.1 of Nitratireductor aestuarii. Classification (GTDB taxonomy): domain Bacteria; phylum Pseudomonadota; class Alphaproteobacteria; order Rhizobiales; family Rhizobiaceae; genus Chelativorans; species Chelativorans aestuarii. The sequence goes on from NZ_BMIF01000026.1 coordinate 16,570, forward strand.
GTGTCGATCCGAAGCTGTGCGTGCTGAGCCATCTCGGCACCTTGGTCCCAAGTCAAGGATCGGCGTAAGTGCGCCGGTAGTTCCATGATGGTCTCGGCGATGGCATCGCGGACCGCTTCGGCACCATGCCCCGCAAGAGCCGGTCCGTTCTTGTCGGACTTGTCCATCCCGTGGCGTTCCATGCGTGGTAAGTGCAGCAGCATGGTGAACCGCGTCGTACGTTCGACCAACGTGCCGATCGCTGAACTTCCTAAACCCAGAATGAGATCACCTTCCCAGTGGCCAGGTACCGCTCTGTCGCCGACCTCCGCTGGACGATCGCTGATCATTAGCGCATCAGCAGTGAACGACTTGCCACGGCTGCGAGCACGTTCGCGTGGTAAACGCAGCGCTCGTCCAGAGCGCAGGCACGCCGATAGCTCCCGCTTCAGCGCGCCTCGGCCCTGTATGTAAAGCGCCTGATAGATGGCTTCGTGACTGATGCGCATGGCCGGGTCCTCGGGAAAGTCCAGTCTCAGACGCCGCGCAATCTGTTCCGGGCTCCAGGCTTTGGACCAGCGTCGACTTTGCCGATGAACGGCCCGCCGTCCTTTCCATACCACGACTGGCCCATCAAGGGCGACGCCTTTGGGCGTGGCAATGAGGCCCGCGAGCCGGTCCTGTACGTAATCACGAAGGATAGGATTAGTTGCCAGTTTCGCCACCTTCGGCCGCCGTGCCGCTCGATCAGCATGCCACTGCGCGGTAATGGCGCGATAGTCGAAGTCGCCGGCGCGTGTCGCTGAATTGCGCCTGATCTCGCGCGAGATTGTGCTGGGCGATCGCCCCAGCTTGCGTGCGATTGCACGGATGCCACTACCCCGAGCGCATTCCAAAGCTATATCCTCTCGTTCTCGGAACGTCAGACCTCTGCTTTTGAGTGGCGTCGCTGAGGGCGATAGATGTGTAGGGGGCATGCCGCCTGAACTCCGAAACCACCGGTTCCCAACGGGACCAGAGACGCCGGATTCAACCGCAGCGTCCTCGCTGGACAATCCCGCCGCCACCTCTCGCCAGAACCGACATAGGTTCTCACGCTGCCACACCGGTGGCCGACCTGGCGAGGACATTTTCTGCCGCGTTGAGCGCTCCGACTTCCGTCTTCCCGTTGCCATTAACACCTCCTGGTTTGGAGTGTTGCGACGACCGGTTGAATCTGCCTTGAACTCCCCTGTCGGAATGGTGGATGAGGCCGCTGCGATGGACGGGCCGCCGATCATGAAGGGCCTGGTCGAGGG
>NZ_BMIF01000027.1 GCF_014641695.1 Nitratireductor aestuarii
CATTACCTGCCTCTATATTTTCCTGAGATCGAACGCTTTCGGGGTAATAGCCGCAGTGATTGGTTCTTCGCCTTTCTCGACGCGTTTCCAACACCTGCAAGCATCGTGGTGTTGTCGAAGGAGGAGTTCGTTAAAGCTGCCTGGGGTGTCGTCGGCCGCAAGGTCAGTAAGACACAGATTCTCATGGATATTTACGAGACCGCGAGCACATCGATCGGACTGCCGCTACCGCTTGAGGCTCCTGCCGTTCGTATGTTCCGCATGGTTGTGGCTGAAGCCCGCAGCCTGATCCGGCAACGCAACGAGATCGAAGCACAGGCTGATGAACTGTTACGACACAGCCAGGATTACCAACTCCTGCGGCAGATCCCTGGCGTCGGACCGATCATTGCGCTGACGATCATTGCCGAGGCCGGTGATTTGCGCCGCTTCCACCATCATCGTCAGTTTCTCAAATTCTGCGGACTTGACCTCTCGACCCAGCAATCTGGCCAATACCGCGGTCAGACCCGGCTGTCGAAGTTCGGCAACGCTCGACTGCGTCGCGCTCTGTGGATCGCTGGGCAGGTTGCCATCCGCCAGCGTGAGAATGGCTTCAGGCACAAGTTCGAGCGCTACATCGCGAAAGATCGCGACAATCCAGACCTGCGCCGCAAGGCGTTGACTGCCATTACCGCCAAGATGGCCCGTGTTGTACACGCGGTCATCAAAAGCGGTTCCGACTACCGGCCCTTCGTCGAAGGGCGGGTGCCAGGTGGAAGAACCTCTCTCAGCTAGAGCCGTGAGGGCATCGCTTTGATGACCCTGTAGATAATGCTTGGGTCTTCCACCTGGATCAGAAGCTCGTATTGAGGACGGTGAGGGCCGCCAGCGCGCGTACCCTGTGTTTGCTATGGACGAGACCTTTTCCCTTGCCGGTGGAAGCCGCCTGGTTCGACGTTACCACTTGACCGGCGTCACGCAGCGAGAGCATGCTGACGAACAGAGAGACTTTGACTGGTAGCTCCATTTTCTTCCGCGCTTAGGACGTTGTCGCCTATGTCGAGACGCTCAAATGAGCCGCGCCGATGTCATGCCGGAAGGTCACGGGGTCCGCGACGATGAACTCGAGGCCGAAGCCCTGCGGCACTGGCTGGCAAAGACCTGGGATGCACCGAAGGGCTTGGTGGGTGCGCTTTCCAGCGTGGATCACAAGGTGATCGCACGGCGCTATCTCATCACGGCATTTGTTTTTCTCTGCCTTGGTGGGCTCAACGCGGTGGCGATGCGTGTGCAGCTCTCCGGCCCAGAGCGTGGTTTGATCGGCCCGGACCTCTACAACCAGCTTTTCACCATGCACGGCATCACGATGTTGTTTCTGTTCGCCGTGCCGATCATGCAGGCGACGGGCATCTATCTGGTGCCGCTGATGGTCGGAACGCGCAACATCGCGTTCCCACGGCTCACCGCCTTCAGCTACTGGATCTATGTTTCAGGAGGCATTTTTGCCTGGGTGTCATTCGCGCTCAACATCGGGCCGGACGTGGGCTGGTTCGGCTATGTGCCGCTCTCCGGGCCTGAATTCGGACCCGGCAAACGGGCGGACGTCTGGGCGCAGATGATCACCTATACGGAAGTGTCTTCGCTTGCCGTCGCCGTGGCCACCATCGTGACGGTGTTCAAGCAGCGGGCTCCGGGCATGTCGCTCGACCGCATTCCGCTCTATGTCTGGGCCATGCTGGTTACATCCTTCGTGATCGTCTTCGCCATGCCGGCCGTCATGATCGCTTCGACCTTCCTTATCCTCGACCGGCTGGTCGGCACGCATATCTTCAATCCGGTCGAAGGTGGCGACGCACTGCTCTTCCAGCATCTGTTCTGGTTCTTTGGCCACCCCGAGGTCTACATCATCTTCCTGCCGGCAACCGGAATGGTATCGATGATCATTCCGGCGTTCGCCCGCAGACCAGTGTTCGGATACCTGCCGCTGGTGCTCGCCCTGATCTCCGTCGGCATCCTGTCCTTCGGGTTATGGGTCCATCACATGTTCACCACGGGATTGCCCAAGCTCGGTGCAAGCTTCTTCACGGCCTCAAGCATGCTGATCGCGATCCCCAATGGCCTGCAGATCTTCTGCTGGCTCGCCACGCTCTGGGAAGGGCGAGCCATCCTGAAGACTCCGCTGCTCTTCGTGCTGGGGTTCTTCTTCATTTTTGTGGCTGGCGGGCTCACGGGCGTGATGCTTGCTTCTGTGCCGCTCGATCTGCAGGTGCCGCGCTCAGGGAAGGCCCGCTTCACTATCTCCAGCATGCGAGCTTCCTTGCCAGCGCGCTGTTGTTCTGGTGGGTGATGCTTCCGCACAGGAGTGGGACACGGCTGGGCATGTCGGTGCTGCATCTGTTTCTCACCTCGCTCCACACCTCCTTTCTTGGAGTGCTGCTCCTGTTTTCACCCCGCTTATGGTACCCGTCCAACACATTGACTCCCGAGCTCTGGGGTCTGACGGCGCTCGAAGACCAGCAGCTGGCCGGGCTCCTCATGTGGGTGCCAGCCGGCCTGATCTATGGAGCCGCAGCACTCTGGGTGGCCGGCCTCTGGATCAGGGAGAGCGGCAGACGGCAGATCGATCAATCGGGAGGCTCCTATGCGCTCCGCACCCGCTAGGCGCAAAGCGCCGGACCGAAACATGCTCCGTCCCCTTGGGCTGGCGGTCGCCGGAATGGTGGGCTTCATAACGTTACAGTACTGGTTGCTGAGCTCACCGCATGGCAAAGCTGCTCGCCTAGAACCGAAACGGCACGGTTTCACCGGGAGCGCGGGAACCACTCCGCGCGTGGTGCGCTGGATTGGCCTGGCTCTGGTCTGCCTTGCAGTGCTGATTACAGCCGGAATACTCGTTTACCGAGACAGCCGAATTCGCCAACAGGTGGAGCTGGCGACGGGCGGCAGGATCGAGCGCGCAGTTCCGGTGATGCTCGCCAATGGATGCGGTGGTTGCCATACAATTCCCGGCGTACCGGGTGCGCAGGGCCTCGTCGGTCCGCGCCTTGACGGAACGCTCTCGCAGAGGCTCTACATCGCCGGCGTGGTGCCGAACACCAGCGAGAACATGATCCGCTTCCTTCGATCCGCCCGCGAGATGGTGCCGCACACGGCCATGCCTTCCACAGGCATATCGGAACAGGAAGCCCGCGATATCGCGGCGTATCTTTATGCGCTTCGCTAGGTCTATTCGAGGTGGAACAGACCCTTGTCTGGTACGTTCCCCAGCGGTGTACACGCATTGGGCTGCTCTCTTGAACGAAGCACCACCACAACTAGCCCCAGGCGAGGCTGACAGCGATGCTTTCGGCACCACTCCGGATTCATCCAGCAAGGGGAACCTTGTCGGCCACCTCCGCCGAGGGTGGTCAGAACGATCGCTCCTGGAGCAGTTTCTCCTGCTGGGGATGCTTATCAGCCTGGTAGCCGTAGCCATTATAGGCGGTGTCGTTACAAGCCTGATCCGCAATGAAGTCACACGCAATGCGGCTGCGACGACAGCGCTCTACGTGGACAGTGTCATCGCGCCCCTCTTGCCCGACATACAAAAAGCGACTGAACTCGACGCTGTCGTGCGGCGCGCGCTTGACGAAACCCTGCAGCACGGGGCGCTTGGTTCCCAGCTCGTAGAAATGCGGCTGTGGGGGCCAGACGGAACAATCCTCTATTCAAACAAGGCTAATTTGATTGGCCGCAGATTTCCCGTGGGCGAACATCTTGAAAGCGCGTTCATGGGAAAGCTCGTCGCGAATTACGATCGATACGACCATCTCGGAATCCGCCGTGGCGTTGAGGATGTCCCTCTGCTCGAAATCTATAACCCGATCCGCCAGCCATGGTCGGGCACGGTTGTCGCCGTGATCGAGTTCTATGAGCTTGCCGGCGACCTTCAGGGCACCTTGCGCAAGGCATTGTTGACAAGCTGGATGGCCGTGGCCGGAGCCGTCTTGCTGATTTTCCTCGCGCTCTTCGCCATCGTCTATCGTGCCAGTCGCACGATTGACCGACAGGCTTCCGACCTCAGCTTGAGGGTGCGCGACCTTACCGAGGCGCTGGAAGCCAACCGCACCCTGCACAACAGGGTGCAAACGGCCACGCAGCGCGCGGTTGCTCGAAACGAGCGCTTTCTGCGTCGGGTGGGAGCCGACCTCCATGACGGTCCTGCCCAGCTCGTCGCCCTCGCGTCCCTCAAGCTCGATAGCGACCTCGTGCTGGAGGAGGGGGCGTCTCCGACGTTGCGCCAGCGCGAGGTGACTGCAATTCGATCAATCCTCAATGATGCCATGGGTGAAATCCGCGCCATCTGCCACGGCCTCGTCCTGCCGCAACTGGAGAGCGCCACCCCGGCAGAAATCATTGAGCAAGCAATCACGGCCCATGAACAGCGGACAGCCTGCAAGGTGGAACACCAGCTTGGTCCCTTGACCAATGCTTTGCCGCTGCCCCACCGCATATGCCTCTACCGGTTTGTTCAGGAAGCCCTGAACAACGGGCATATTCATGCGCCCGGCGCGAAGTTGACCGTGACAGGCTCGTCCGCCCCTTCCAGCCTCGTGATCAATGTCAGTGACGACGGGCCAGGATTTGACCCGGACACTATCGGCAATGACAGCCTTGGCCTATCCGGGCTACGCGATCGGATCGAGAGTCTCGGGGGAAGGTTCTCACTCTCGACTGGGCCGTCTGGTACCAGTCTTACCATGGAACTTACTCTTCAGGAGGAGCAGGATGACCGCGAGAATCTCGATCGCGATCGTTGACGACCACCCGTTGCTGCGGGAGGGCGTGGTCGGCAGTCTTGAAGCGATGGGCCATTTCAGCGTCGTTGCGCAAGGCAGCAGCTGCGACGATGCAATAGCAATAGCTGCCATGGCGAAGCCGGACATTCTCCTGATCGACCTCTCCATGCCAGGCGATGGCAAGGCAGCTTTGGAACCGATCCTGAGGGCAAACCCCGCACAAAAGGTGGTGGTGCTGACCGTGTCGGAATCCAGCGATGACGTGTCTGCTGCTCTGCGTGCCGGCGTGAAGGGCTATATTCTGAAGGGCATCGGAGCCCGCGGCCTTGCCGAAGCTTTGAGGCTGATTGCGGCCGGTGAAACTTACGTGTCGCCGACGCTTTCGGCGCGCCTTCTATCAGATCTGACGCAAGGCAGGCCCAGCACCAATCCGCTCCAGACGCTGACCGAACGGGAACGTGAGGTTCTGCAGCTTGTCACCAGCGGTCTCAGCAACAAACAGATCGCCAAGCAGCTCAACCTGCAGGAAAAGACCGTGAAGCATCACATGTCCCACGTTCTTTCCAAACTGAAGGCGCAAAACCGGACGGAAGCCGCGATGATTGCCGCGAGCTTCTTGCGAGACGACGATGCTCATCGCCTGAGCCGGAGATAATCGATAATCGTCGCTTGTCGATTGACGATGACGCGCTTCTGCGCGTCTCGCATCTCATAGCGCCCATTGCGGATTGTCTCGGTCATTCCATTGCTATGCGTGATCGAACGCTGCGTGCCCGCACCAGCTCTTCCGTTGTTACTACCGCTCGCGGTGCCTCGGTTTCCTGCCGCGCCCTGGTTCCTACCACCTGCGCTGTTGCTGTCACGGCCATTCCCGGCGTTCCCGTTATTGCCACTGTTTCCATTGCTCTCTTGGCTGCCGCCATTACCGGAGTTCCCGCCGCCGTTGCCATTGTTACCGCCGCTGTTTCCCCCACCGTTGTTGCCACCGTTGCCGCCACCATTCCCACCGCTGTTTCCCTGCGCGAAGGCTATATCCGTGCCTGAGGGAGGCCAAGGCAGTATCACGAGCGCAAGGCTGGCAACGATGAAAGCCGGCCAAAGAGCGGGTAGAGAAATTCTGGCCACGTTCCATCCTTAATGACTTGTCCGCAGCAATGGCCTTCTGCCGCGTTGACGCTTTCTTCCAGCCTGCGGTGCTAACCGCCTATCATACCGATGCCGACGAAAATTCCAAAACACAAGCAGAACAGCGGTCCAAGAATCCAGCGGGCCTGATAGATGCTCTTGTCCATGATGGGGTCCTTTCCTTTTGTAGCGCCAAGCGCCGGCAGACCCCGTTCGTTCCTGCAAAGCTCAGCTACGGCCTTCTGCGTCGCGTTTTCTGGGACCAAAGGCCCAGTCATTTAACGGTCCTTCGCCCCACATGACGCCGCATCGGTCCTAGATCCGGAACTCTGGCTCGCGGCTCAGGTTGGCCTCGCAGCTTCCACACGGAAGTACAGCGATGAAAGGAATGATTGTGAAACGTCAAACACTAGCTTTTGCGACCTTGGCGGCGATGATCGCCACTACGCTTCACGCTCAGACGGTGGTGATCGAGCCAGCCCAGGAAATCACCATCCGTGAATATGTAACCGCCCATCCAATCGAGCCAATCGAACTGAAGGATGTTGAAGTTTCTGTCGGTGCAGTGCTGCCCGAAACAGTCGAGCTTCACAGGATCGAGGCCCAGGACCTGCCCTACAGCTACGTGGTCGTCGACGATCGCACCCTGGTTGTCGAGCCTGAGACCCGCAAGGTCATCCATATCATTCAGTGATGACTGAACGAGCGCGCTCTTTTGAACGGAGAATTACGATGAAAAAGCTTAATCCAGTCGTATTCACGACTGCCTTCCTGGCTGGCGTATCCCTGCTGGCAATGCCGGTCATGGCGCAGGATGCGCAGGACAACAAACTTCCGCGCCCTGTTCAGGGTGATCAGGCTCCATCCGGTGGCGCAGAAGGTAGCGGCTCAGCCCAGGGTGGCGCCGCGACCGGCAGCGACGCTGCTTCGCCGGGCGCCAGCTCGGAAGGCGGTGCCGATGCTCAATCGACCTCGCCCGGTTCTTCGGGAGCGGAATCGTCCGGCGGCAGCGCAAGCGATGCACCTGCCAGCGGTGGCGGAGAAGCCGGTCAGCAACCGAACGACAATTCTGCCAGCGAAGCAGCCCCAGGTCAGATGCAAAATAGTGGCGAGGCGGGTTCGGCAACCGAAGCCGCACCAGGACAGCAGCAGAAGTCCGGCGAACCGGGTGATGCCCAGCAGGCCGCTCCGGGGCAGGTGAAAAAGTCCGACGAAGGTTCGACCAATGTCGAAATTTCCAGTGAACAGCAGGTGGAAATCCGCAAGGTCATCACTGAGGTCGATGTCGAGCCCGTAACGACTGAGGTGAACGTCAACATCGGTGTTGAAGTCCCACGCACGATCAAGCTTCGCCCGCTTCCACCGAAAATTGTAGAGATCGTTCCGGCTTACGAAGGCTACGAGTTCTTCTTGCTGCCCGACGGCCGGATCGTCATTGTTGAACCGGACACGCTCAAGGTGGTCTACATCCTTGTCAGCTGATGTCTGGTGCGCGGAGGTGCGGGGGGCCTCCGCTGCCATCAGGTGCTAGGAGTTCGATGCTCCAAGGCCTTCTCCACGTCACTGGAACCATCACCAGCTGCCCATGTTGGGGTGGAAAAAGGAGAACTCCCTGATGGCTCAGATACCCCTCGACCGCGACCAGCAGGCCTTTGACGCGCGACTTGACGCTGCACGGAAAGACCATACACATGAGATCGCACCCGACATTGCTTACCGGCGACTTGGCATCGTCAATGTTATCTATATCGGCCTTCCCGGCGCGGGCGACCGCAAGTGGGTTCTGGTTGATGCGGGGCTGAGGGGTACTGCAGGCTTGATCATGCAGGCCGCCGAAGAACGGTTTGGCGTCGGGGCACGTCCCGCCGCGATCGTGATGACGCACGGGCACTTTGACCATGTGGGAGCGCTCGAAGAACTGGCGGAGCACTGGGATGTTCCGGTCTACGCGCATCCCCTGGAAGAGCCCTACCTCAACGGAAGCGCATCCTATCCCGACCCGGATCCAAGTGTCGGCGGCGGTCTGATGGCGCGGCTCTCCTCGTTCTATCCGACTAGCCCTGTCGATGTGGGCAGCAGGCTCAGGATACTTCCCCCGGACGGTGGCATTCCCGATCTGCCTGGTTGGCAGTGGCTCCACACGCCGGGTCATGCTCCGGGACACATCTCGCTTTGGCGGAAGGCGGACAAGGTGCTGATCGCCGGGGATGCCTTCATCACGACGCGCCAGGAATCTGCCTACGCCGTGGCAACCCAGGCTCCCGAAATGCATGGCCCACCGATGTATTTTACCCCCGACTGGCCAAGCGCTCTATCATCCGTGCAAATGCTGGCCGATCTCGAACCCGAGCTCGTGGTCACGGGACACGGCCCCGCTTTGGAAGGGCCGGAGATGCGCCGCGCTCTGGATGAGCTTGCGCGGAACTTCGACAAGATCGCTGTGCCTGAAAAGGGCGTTTATGTCGGCAACCCGGCACGTGCAGCCGATGGCAGCGCCTATCGGTGACGGGGCTTCTCATCTTAAGCGTGGAAGGGAGGTGGCTGAACCTGTCGCATGACTGACGTCGTCGCGATCTTGCACGCCGACGGTGAAGGTATAGAGTCCAACAGCCACAGGCCTGCCCGAAACTACTCCGTCGCGGTTCAGTTTTAAGCTGCCTGGAATGGAGCCGCCAGTAACTTCGTATTCGTAGTCTCCGCTCCCGCCCGACGCAGAAAGGTAGTGAGGTCCGTAGACTTCACCGACATTTGCGTCAGGGAATTCATAGTCCTCGATATCTAGTGATCCAGTCTCGCCGACAACGAACGTGTAGTTTGCTGTTCCATAATTTCCGTATACCCTTGATACTCTCAAGCTGGTTGAGCTTAACGACCAATACTATTCGCAGATGGAGCTCAATTTCTCCATCGGCTGCGCCACGTCTCAGCCAGGCGAACGGCTGACCGCCGTCGCCCGCCGCGCCAACCTGCTGATGTATGAAAACAAGCGGGCGAAAGACGCTGCTGCCGTGGGGCAGTAAAGCTTCGTCCGCCTCGGTGGCGCTGCCGACGATTTGTGGCAGCTAGATCATGTCAGTATTTCACTGAAACGCTGAAATGATCTAAGTCTTTGTTTTAGCGCAACTCCGAACGGAAAACAGGCTTCCACTTTTCCTGGAATTGCTCCTAAGACCGCCTGCCGTGCAGGACCATGTCGAAATGCACGATGTTGGAATAGATCGGCGTTCCGGCATCCATTCCATAGAAGGTCCGGTAGATGTCGCCCAACACACGGAAGGCGATGCTGCCCGCGCTCCGCTGTTGAAGTTGGGCGCGGAAGGTCGCGGCTCGCGATCTTCCCTTGGCCGTGAGAATGCCTTCGATGATGGCTTCGTTTTCGGCGGTGCGTGAAATTCGCGTCGAGCGGAAGGTGATCTGCGAGTACTGGGCGACGTCGAAGATGGCGTCGGAGCGAAGGAAGTTGTCCACCCGGCTCTGCCCGGTGCTCACGCTTTCCGGAAAAAGGATGAACTCGACCTTCGAGCGGCCGAGGTTTCTCCCATCCAGGTTGAAACTGCCGGAAAAGCGGTCGAAGCGGCCGTTGATCCCGCCCCCCGCCCACCTGTGACACGAGAAAGGTGATGTTGGAGGAGGGATCTATCTGATAGCGGCCTGCGGCCTCATACAGTTCGTCGGCTGCGGCCCATCCCGGCAAGCCGAGCACCAGCAACCACCCGATCAAAAGGCTTTTCATCGAAATCTCCTCATGACGGCACGTTTCTCCCTCACAAGCGGACGCACCATGCGCCGCAGGGTGTCGTCCCGTGCTGCGAAGTGATGGAGAAGAGCCGCCGCAACGTGCCCCGCGATCAGCACCGCCGCCGCATAGGCGAGCGATGCATGGACCGTCGCCCAGAAGGTCTCCGCCTCGTCGGAAGCCGACATCGGCAGATGCGGGATCACCACCAGATTGAAGAAGAAGGTAGGGATCGCGAGCGGCGACACGGACGCCACCGCCCACCCTGCAAGCGGTACCAGCACCTGGATCAGGTAGAGCGCCCTGTGCGCACTGCGGGCGGCCAGATGCTCAAGGGGCAGAAGCTCGGGGAGCTCGCGCGGCTTGGGGTTCGCCATCCGCCAGACAAGGCGCAGGGTCACCAGGATGAGCGCGAGGAAGCCGAGGGACTTGTGCCATTGATACAGGTTGAACTGCAGCAGCATGTCGCTGGTTCGGACCATTCCATAGCCGAGCACCAGCAGGCCAATGACTAGAAACGCGCCGATCCAGTGGAACAGGATCGCCACCAGCCCATAGCCGTCTTCGCTGTTGCGCCACATCATGCGCCCTCCATCAGGGTGACCTGAGTGGCACGATCTTATCAGCAAGTCCGTTTAACCGCAGCGGAGCAGGCGATGACATCCGATCGAGAGAGGGTCACAATGTGGTGTGGAGGCGGTGATGGGGAGCGCTCACTTTGGAAGTTAACGCGCGAAGCTGCCCGCAAGGCAAGACAGGCTTAGCTCTCTACCGCGATGGTATTTAGAACCTTGGCAGAGACGGCTCTGGTTCTGAACGCGCTTCGACCGCAGTGATCTCGATCTGGTCTGGATCGAAAACAGCGACTTCGACGACCTCTTCACCGGGGGCCGTCATCCCATAGACTGCATCATACCCTTGGGCCTTCAGTTCAGCTATTCGCTCGATTGTCAGCTCCTGGGACTCGATACCAGTCATCGGAAATGGCTTACGAATACGCAAGCTCGCTGTCATTACCGTCGGAACATTGTCCTCGTCGATGTAGGCATCTTTCGCGTACGACCAAGCCACGTCGGCCGCGAGCGTAAAGTAGATACCGCCAACACCTTCATATCTGAGCGCCGAGAACTGCGTGATCTCTCGGTAAGACCCGTGGTATCCGATCACTATGTTGTCGCTCTCGCTCATGTGGCTTCCTTTTTGTCGTGCATTCCTCACGTTAAATCGACGGGCTGCGTGAAACAACAAGCGCAAACTATTGCGACGCTCTAGTTGCGAACCGGAAATAGGTCCCCCTCACAGCCTGTGGCATGAAGCCGGACATGGTGCTGCCGACATAACCAGCGGACCTTTAGTGGCTGCGCATAGTCGGTGTGATGAGCGTCCACTGACGGGTTGCCACAGATATCACACCGCCCTTTCACCAGCTCTCCGCTGGCAAGTGCCCTCTGCACCGTCACGTGGGCAAGGTACTTCTCGGGGTTTTGCCGTCGCCACGTGGCCTGGCGAGTATGGGACTTGAGACGCAATTCCTCCATGCGCTTCTCCAGATCAGATCTACGCCGCCTAGCAACAGAGGCGGCTATGACTGCCTGCTCCAGTGCGTTCAGACCACCGCCGCCATTAGGCAACCGCTTCTCGATCCGAAGCACGATGTCGTTTTATCAAATATGGACTCGGATGACACTCCTGACAGGCCCAGCACACAACTAATCTTGCATGTGGAAGTCGCCTGCGGAGAACGTCCCATAACAAAAAGGGGGCCGAAGCCCCCTTCAGACTGCTGACAAACCTCTGGCGTTAGCCGGAGGTTTTTGATTCACTGGGGCATGTTGAAGAAACCTGCTCCAGTTCAGACGGCGATCGAGATGGTGACGCTCGAGAGCCTTGTTCCAGCAGATCACCTGCTGCGCAAGATCGACGCGGTGATCGACTTCTCCTTCATCCATGACCGCGTGGCGGGGCTCTACTGCGCCGACAATGGCCGCCCGCCGCTCGATCCGACGCTGATGTTCAAGGCGCTGTTCGTCGGCTACCTGTTTGGCATCCGCTCGGAGCGCCAGCTTGTGCGCGAGATCGAGGTCAATGTCGCCTACCGCTGGTTCCTGCGGCTGAAGCTCACCGATCCTGTGTTCGACGCCTCAACGCTGAGCCAGAACCGCAGGCGGCGCTTCAACGGCACGACGGTGGCGCAGGACATCTCATCACCGATACCCATGTGACGCCGGCCAGCGTGCATGACTCGATCGTCTATCTGGAGAGGCTCGACCGCCAGCGGGCGCGCTTCGGCTTCGATGTGCGGGCGGTGGGGCTTGATGCCGGCTACGCCACGGCAGGCATCGCCCGTGGGCTGGAGGAACGCCATATCCTGGGCGTCACCGGTTATCGCAATCCGACCCCGCCGCGCGAGGGCATGATGCGCAAGTCGAGGTTCATCTACGAGAAGGACGCCGATGGCTACCGCTGCCCGGCGGGCCAGTTGCTCGGCTATGCCACCACCGACCGCAACGGCTACCGGCACTACCGGTCCGATCCGGCAATCTGCCGGGACTGTCCGCTGCGGACCTCCTGCACCAGCAATGCGAAGGCGGTGCGCACCATCACGCGGCATGTGTGGGCGGAGGCGCGCGAGCGGACGGACCGTTACCGCAAGACGCCGTGGGGCAAGGCGATCTACAAGCGGCGCAAGGAGACGGTGGAGCGCTCGTTTGCGGATGCCAAACAGCTGCACGGGCACCGTTATGCGCGGTTCCGCGGCCTCATGAAGGTAACGTGGC
>NZ_BMIF01000028.1 GCF_014641695.1 Nitratireductor aestuarii
ACACCGTGGGCCAAGGGAAAATGCGGCTCGATCCGAGCCATCTGGCGCTCGCTCAGCAGAAACAAATCACTCATCACGGTCTCCTTCTAGAAACCGTGAATCACATCTCAACTCAAATTAATAGGTCTTGAGCCTAGGTTTCTAGGGACTCGGTTATGCACCGCGCCGAGTCCCACTGCCTGAGATATGTCCGCTCGTTACTCGCCGGATGCCGACCATCGCCTTCCCACACCACCGGCAGGTGCAGGCCCTCCAATCGGAATACCGCTGGCCGGCAACCTCGAAATGTCAGGATGCGATGCATTGGCTGCCATTCCCGGTGCGTTACTCGTGCTTGCGAGGCAGGGTGTCGACAGTGCGGCCAGCTTGGGCCGCACTGGTTGCTCGCACCCCTCAGTCGTCCTCACGCTCGCGCTCGATGATTTCGCCGGTGATGCGGTTGATCTTGGCTTCGTACTTGACCCCGTTCGTGTCGCGCATCTCGACTTCGTAGCGGCCATCGTCGCGGTCGACTTCGAGGACGGTATAACCTTGCGCTTCGAGCTGGGATGACAGGGCGCTGACGCTCATCCAGTCGTTGGAGGATCCGGCAACGGACGGTGCCTGGGCGCTGGCGGCGGACGTGAGCAGGAGTGCGGCGGAGACGGTGATCAGTGCAGTTTTCATCGTAAAACCCTTCGTTTCGGGGCAGCCAAACCGTTCAGCTGCTTGCCTGAGGTTTTGGCAGATCGTCGCTGACAGCATCCTGACGGGTTTTGTCAGCTTGCTGTCAGGTTCAATTCGATAGAGAAAGAGGGATGTTTCGATGGCTGTGCCCCGTTGTGATGCTTGCCCTCGCCGCGCCCGCACTCGCGGACGACGACGATCATGATCGCGCGCGCGCAGCGGTCGAGCGGGGGGCGATCCTGACATTGAACCGTATTCTTGAAGTCGCAGCGCGTGATACGCCGGGCCGCGTCATCGATGTCTCACTCGATGAAGATGACGGCCGCTATGTCTATGAGGTCGAAATCATTGGCCGCGGCGGGCAGATCGTCGAAATGAAGATTGATGCCGCGAGCGGGCGCATCCTCGAGCGCGAGATCGATGACTGATGCGTATTCTTGTAGTTGAGGACGATGCACGCATCCTAGCAGACATTGCTGCGGCTCTCTCGGGGGCCGGGTTCATTGTTGATACCGCATCGAATGGCGAAGACGCCTGGTTTCTGGGTGATACGGAAGATTTTGCCCTGATCCTGCTCGACCTCGGACTTCCCGGCATGGATGGCTTGTCGGTCTTGAAGAAGTGGCGTGCGGGTGGGCTTGAAACGCCGGTCCTCATCCTGTCTGCGCGGGGCACGTGGCAAGAGCGCGTTGAAGGCATCGACGCAGGCGCTGACGACTATCTGCCCAAACCATTTCGCATGGAAGAAGTCATCGCTCGCGCAAGGGCGCTGGTGCGCCGGGCAGCCGGACGTGCAACCTCAGTTCAGGAAATCGGCGCCGTGTCGATCGATACGGTGCGCATGTCGGTGACCCTACGCGGTGCGCCGATCAACCTGACGGGGCTGGAATACCGCGCTTTGGCATATCTTGCCACGCACAAGGATCGCGCCGTGTCACCGGTTGAGTTGCGCGAACATCTCTACGGTGTCGACAATGACCGGGAGGCCAACGCGCTGGAGGCAATCATCGCGCGTTTGCGGCGCAAGCTCGGCGCGCAATTCATCGTGACGCGTCGCGGCTTTGGCTATAGCTTGGCCGGGGACGATGACGCTTCGGGTGTGACCAAGTGAGACGTCTGTCGCTTCGTCTGCGCCTGGCACTCCTTGGGGCCATCGCCACGATCGTCGCTCTCGGCCTTGCCGCCTGGGCTCTGACGGGGCTCTTTGCCTTGCACGTCGAGCGGCGCGCTGTTGCCGAAATGGAACTGCAGCTGGAGCAGGTTCTGGCTGGGCTGACATTGCAGCCAGACAATCAGCTTGGCATCAGCAGTCCGCCGACCGATCCTCGTTTCCACCGTCCCTATGGCGGGCTGTATTGGCAGCTTGCCGCGGCGGACAATGTGCTGCGCTCGCGTTCACTCTGGGACGGTTCATTGGACATCCCCGTATCTTCTGTCCCGCAGGCCGAGGCGCAGATACATCGGATAAAGGGACCGGACGGGGCGGAGTTGCTGGCTGTGTCGAGGTCCGTCACCCTGCCGCCCTCCCTGAACGGGGGGATGGTAACGGCGTCGGTTGCGATGGATTCGGGCGAGTTTGTTGCGGCTCGCAACGCGTTTGCTAAAGACCTCGCTCCCTATCTCGCCTTGCTCACCATCACGCTTCTCGGCGCCCAGCTGGCGCAGCTGATCTTTGGCCTTCGCCCGTTGCGCGCCATTGGCCAACGCATCGCCGCCTTGCGGGCAGGCGAAACGGATCGCATGGGCGATGAATGGCCGAACGAGGTGCAGCCGCTCGCAAGTGAAATCGATGAGCTCTTGAAGATGCGCGAAGCCGATATCGAGCGCGCACGGTTCCGCGCGGCTGATCTCGCGCATGGATTAAAGACCCCGCTTCAGGCGCTATTGGGCGAGGCTGGTCGACTGCGCGAACGCGACGAGACGGCGTCCGCGAACTCGATCGAAGAAATAGCCAGCGCGATGCAAGCGCATGTCGAACGCGAGTTGGTGCGTTCGCGCGTGTCGATACAAGCCAAGAACAAGTCGGCCAATGTGAAAAAGGTGGTGGACCAGATCGTTTCGGTCCTGCATCGCACGCCGCGTGGTGCCGAGCTGGAGTGGGTCATTGACGTGCCAACTGGCTTGCAGGCAGTAATCGATCCCGCAGACATGGCTGAGGCGTTGGGCGCATTGGCCGAGAACGCGTTGCATCATGCGCGGGGCGAGGTGAGGATCGACGCTGTCGAGCACGACCGCCAAATCCGCCTCAGCGTGGCGGATGACGGCCCCGGCGTTCCCGATCATCAGCTCAAGACCATCGTCGAGCGCGGCAAGCGGCTTGATGAAACTGGTACCGGCACCGGCATAGGCCTTGCCATTGCGCACGACATAGCTGCTGCCGTGGGGGGCAGGATCGAGCTTGCCAATCGGCCGGCCGGCTTCGTTGCGGTTCTCGTTCTGCCGGTTTTGGGGACTGTCGCAAAACTTCAATAAAACCGTAAATCGGCTGTCATGATCGGCCGTCATTTCCTCACCCAGACAAACGATCCGGGTGAATTTTATGACGAGCGCAAGCCTGCTGAATGTCAGCAAAGCCTACGGCAAGACGCCTGTTCTTCGGGATGTCAGCCTGAATATCAAGGCGGGTGAGTTTCTTGCGGTGCTGGGGCCTTCGGGCTGCGGAAAGACGACGCTCCTGCGTCTGCTCGCCGGTTTTGAAACGCCTACCGAGGGGGAGGTCCAGCTAGGTGACCGCACGGTTGCGTCGCGCAGCGTGATGGTACCGCCGGAAAAACGCGGCCTTGGCATCGTCTTCCAGAACTATGCTCTCTGGCCGCATATGTCGGTTGCGCAGAACGTCGGCTATGCGCTCAAGGTGGCGGGGCTGCCGCGCGCTGAGCGCGACCAGCGGGTTCGTGAGGCTCTCGAAACCGTCGATCTGACACGTTTCGCCGACCGTCGCCCGGCTGATCTGTCGGGTGGTCAGCGCCAGCGCGTTGCACTCGCGCGCTGTCTCGCCGCGCGAAACAATCTTGTTCTTCTCGACGAGCCTCTAGCCAATCTCGATGTACGTCTGCGTGCAACGATGGAGGAAGAGTTCCGGCGCTTCCACCGCGAAAGCGGCGCAACGCTTGTCTACATCACCCATGACCAGTCGGAAGCGATGGCGCTCGCCGATCGCGTGGCGGTGATGGACAAGGGGCGCATCCTTCAATGCGCGTCCCCGCGTCAGCTCTATCGCGAGCCGGCCAATGCAACGGTTGCGACCTTCATCGGCGATGGGCTCCTGTTCCCGGTCGAAAACGTCCGCCCCGAATACGCCGGGCGCGTGCGCGCCACGCTGCTGGGGGTCGAGGTCACCATGCGAGCCACGCCACCGCAAGGGCCTGTGCCATTTGCAATTGCCACCTGCCATCCAGGCAATCTGCGCCTGTGTGCTGACCACGAACAGAATGGTCTCGATGTCGTGATCACCAGTCGTGTCTACCGCGGCGGCCACTGGTCGCTCGAGATGCGCCCTTACGCCGATCAGTCGCTGACCTACACGATCGATCTCCCTGACCGTGGCGGATCGCTTCCCGAACCCGGCGACGACGCCCGCGTCGCATTCGATGACCTTTGGCTACTGCCGGAAGGTCAGGGCGCGCCGTTCGGATCAACCAAAACCAATCAATCCTCCACCACAGACCAAAAGAAAGTGCTCCAATGCGTCTGATCACCTCCACCGTCTTCGCGCTTCTGCTTGGTTCGTCCGCGCTTCACGCGGAAACCACGTTGATGCTTTACACGTCTCAGTCGCCGGAAATCGCACAACAGACCGTCGACGCTTTCCAGGCCAAGCACCCGGACATCAAGGTCGAGTGGACCCGCAACGGCACCTCGCAGCTGATGAACATCATGAGTGCGGAGCGCGAAGCTGGCGGCATCAAGGCAGACGTCCTGCTGATCGCTGACCCGATCAATCTGGGCATGCTTAAGCGCGACGGCGCGCTTCTGGCATGGCCGGAAGCGCCGGTCGAGGGTATCGACCCCCAAGTCTACGACAAGGACTTCACCTTCTTCGGCACCAAGCTGTCGGCTAACGGCATCGTCTACAACACGCAGAACGCAAAGCCGGTTTCGAGCTATGCCGAGCTTCTTGTTGACGAAAATGCCGGTCAGATCGCGGCTCCGAGCCCGCTCTATTCGGGCGCTGCACTCGTTCACATGCACTCGGTGCTTCAGGACGAAAAGCTGGGCTGGGCCTATTACGAGCGTCTGGCCGAGCTCGACATCGCGCCTGAAGGCGGCAACGGGCCAGTGCTGAAGTCGGTCGCCGGCGGCCAGATGAAGTACGCGATCAACATCGACGCCGACGTTCTTCGCGCCAAGCGTGCCGGTTCGCCGGTCGAGTTCGTCTACCCGGAAGAGGGCGCAAGCTACTTCGCCGAGCCGGTTGCGATCGTGAAGGGCACCGAGAAGGTTGAAGCCGCAAAGGCGTTCGTTGCCTTCATTCTGTCGAAGGAAGGTCAGGAGCTGGCTGCCTCGCAGGGCTACATCCCGGTTCTCGAAGGCGTTGCCGCTCCAGTGGGAATGCCGTCGCTGTCTGAAATCAAGCTGATGCCTCTCGACGCAGACGCAGCCGTTGCTGCAGACGAAGCCGAGCGCGCGAAGTTCATCGATATCTTTGGCGGTTAATCCCTTGCCATCACTTGCTCATATGCCTGCACAGCGCCGCCGAGAGGTGGCGCTGTCAATCTTCTCCCGGTTCACCGGACAGAATGCTGTCCTCGTGCTTCTCACGCTTCTGGTCGGCACAATTGCCGTCGCGCCGCTTGTCCGCCTCGCCATTTCGGCGCTGTTTGATGGCGATGGCTTTGCGGTCGAGCGCCTGACCAAGCTGTTTTCGCGACCGCAGACCAGCGCCGCACTCGTCAACACGCTGATCATCGCGACCTTGTCGACCATCGCTTCGCTGGTCATCGGTGTCGTGTTTGCTGTCGTGATGGTCTTCACCGACCTGAAGCACAAGTCGGCTCTCGTATTCGCCTTCGTCCTGCCGCTCATGATCCCGCCGCAGGTAACTGCCATGGCGTGGATTCAGGCCTTCTCCCCGTCGAGCCCGGTGCTTGGCATGCTGGGAATGGCGATGGAGCCCGGCAGCAGGCATCCGCTCTATTCCATGACGGGCGTGGTTCTCCTGCTTGGCGTCTACAATGCGCCGCTGGTCTACCTGTCCCTCCAGGCAAGCCTTCGCCGTTTGCCGCTTAACCTCGCTGAGGCTGCACGTGCGGCTGGTGCGAGCCCTGCACGCACTGTCTTCACCGTCCTCTTGCCTCTGGCGCGTGGCGGCATTCTCGCTGCGGCGAGCCTCTCCTTCGTCTCTGCCATCGGCAATTTCGGTATTCAGGCCATGCTGGGCATTCCGGGTCGCGTCCCGACGCTGATGACTCAGATCTATCAGCAGGTGAACAATATCGGCCCGTCTGCCCTGCCAAACATGGCAATGCTGTCGATCGTGCTCGTCGCTCTGACCGTCACCGCCGTTCTGATGGCCAACTGGGCTGCAAGTCGCGCCGATACCCGGATTGATCTTGGCACCAATCGGCTGACGGTCGCGCTCGGCGTCTACACATGGCCGGTCATGATCCTCCTGTGGGGCTACATGATCGTCTCGCTGCTCCTGCCGCTATCGGCTCTCCTGCAAACGTCGCTGGTTCCGGCCTTTGGCCTGTCGCTTTCGGCGGAAACCTTCACGCTCAAGAATTACACGGCAGCGTTGTTCAATCAGCCGATCCTGCGTGACGCGCTGAAGACATCGCTGTGGCTGACGTCTGTCAGTGTCGTGATCCTGACCGTGATCGCCGTCCTGCTTGGCTACTTCCTGACCTGGCGCAAGGGCCCACTAGTGCGCGTTCTGCAATTCTGCACGGATGCTGCCTATGCACTGCCGGGCGTGTCGCTGGGTGTAGCGTTGATCCTGATCTTCCTGCGCCCGCTGCCAATCTTCGACGTCTCCCTCTACGGCACCGCCTGGATCATCCTCGTCGCCTATGTCGCTGGCTTCTTCGCGCTCGCCCTGCGTCCGGTTCTCTCCGGCTACCAGCAGATTGATCGCAATCTTGAAGAAGCAGCGCAGGTCGCTGGTGCAAGCTGGGGCCGACGCATGGTCGAGATCATCTTCCCGCTTGTCGCGCCTGCGGCAACCGCAAGTGCCATCCTCGTATTCATGAGCGCAATCAACGAGATCCAGACTTCGATCATGCTGATCTCGTCGTCGGCACGCACGCTTGGCCCGATGATCATCTTCCTCGAAGACGGTGGTGCATCGACGCTCGCCGCGGCGGTGGGCTGCCTCATGGTTCTCGGCATCCTTGCGATCATGCTCATCACCAGCATTTTCTCGCGCTACCTGCCGGAAAGGGTCCTGCCATGGCAGTTCTGACCAGTGTCAGTGGTCTAAATGGCAAGCTGCCGGCCGCCTTCGTTCTCGAACTTCGCGGCAAGCGCATTCTGCTCGACCTCGGTGAAGGTCCGGAGCCAGGCGTGCGCCCCGATGCGACCAAGCTTGGCTGCATCGACGCGATCTTCCTGTCGCATGCACATGGTGATCATGTCGGTTCCATGGACCTTTGGGAGAGCCTGGGCTCTCCTCCGGTCTACGCCAGCGCCGCCACGTTCAGAGGGCTCGTGCCGCAAGGCATCAACCTGCCCGACGCAGCGTGCCATGTGCTGCCGCTCGTCGGCGCGGTCGAGATCCTCGGGATTCCGTTCACGGTCGGAAGGTCGGGTCACGCGATTGGCGGTCTTTGGCTGCATGCTCCAGACAATGGCGGCATTCTCTACATGGGCGACTGGAGCCGTGAGACCACGATCCTCGCCTTCGATACACCGCCGAAAGCTGCAACGGTCATCACCGACGTCAGCTATTGCGATCGCCCGCAGACCTTGGCCGAGCAGATTGATGATCTGGCAAGGGATGCACCAGCGGGTGCGGTCCTCCCTGTCCCCCAGATGGGGCGCGGGACTGAACTTGCGCTCCGTCTCACCGAAGCTGGCCGAAAGGTCGCCGTCTGCCCTGTGGTTGAGAGCGAAATCCGCATGCTGGCTAGCGAACGCGAAGGCCATGTCAGCGATGCAACGCGCGAAGCTCTGACGCAGCTGATGCCGCGCCTTGGCCGTTCCGTTGAAGCGGATGCCGAAAGCCTGATCGTCGTTGTGGAAGCAGATCATCGCGAAAGCATTCTGCCATCTCTGGTGCAGCAAGAAGGCCGTCACTTCATCCTCACCGGTCACGTCGCTGCAAACTCGCTTGGCGATAGCTTGCTGCAACAGAAGCGCGCCTCGCGCATGCCCTGGAACGTGCATCCACCGCGCGGCTGCAACCTTTGGCTCGCTGATGCCGTCGCCGCCGAGCGTGTCCTGCCGGCCTTCGGCGCGATCGCTGATGCGCCGCATCTGGCTGCCGGGCTTGGTGCTCGGCTCTCTCTTTCATCCCCTCTCGCGCTCTAAGCGCCCCTCCAAGGAAGTAATATGATCCACATGCAGGAAAGCGACCTCGAAGTCGCTGAAAACGAGAAGTCCGTTGCCGTTCCGGTGCACGAAGTCACCCACGCCGATGGCCGCAAGACCATGCTCTATGTTGGCAATCAGGCGGCGGCTTGTGATGCAGATACCCTGCTGGCGCTCAACATCACCTCGACGCTGAACGTGTCGGTCAACATCATCGTGCCGGCAATGCAGCTTGCCGACGGCACCCATGTCCGCCGCGCCAATGTTGGCCTCATCGATGGCAACGGCAATCCGGCATCGTACCTTGCCGGTGCAGTGCTCACCTTGCATGGTCTTCTCAATCAGGCGAGCCCCGGCAAGCCACACTATCCTGCGCATCGTTATGGCAATGTGCTGGTGAATTGCCGCGGCGGGCGTTCGCGTTCGGTCACCGTGCTTGGCCTTTACATGCACCTGACGGCTCCGGATCAGTGGCCAACGCTGGCGTCTGCCATCGACCATATTCGCACCCTTCGCGGCAACGCAGCGCACTATCCGCTGCAGCCGATGATCGAGATGGCCGAGCGCCTCATCGACCACGGTGCGCTGGCAAAGCTCCTCGAAATCTAAAAGCTCCCAACAAAAAAGCCGGTTTTGCCACCGGGCTTTTTTAATGGGTTCGCTTCAGATCAGCGGGCGAGATTACGTTCTCGCAACCATTCGACGGACGTCAATATTCCTGCCTTGTCGCGCAGTTCGAGGATCAGACGCGGCTTTGAGGTCAGTTCGCCGAGCGCGCGAAACACAGCGTGCCAGCTGATATTGCCTTCACCGATGGGCATCGCCGCACCGAGCGGAGATCGGACGTTACGCGACCTCCCGCTTGTCGCTGGTCAGCGTGCGCAGCAGCGCATGTAACTCGCCCATGCCGTAGACGACATGATCGGCACCGGCCGCAAGAAGCGTCCTGTCGTGGTTTTCCCGGTCATCCGAATGCCCGATGAAGCCGACTGCCAGGCATCCGGCAGCCCGTGCGCAGGCAATGCCGGCGACATTATCGTCAATGAAGATCGCTTCGCCTGGTAAAACCCCAAGTGCCGCGCAAGCATGGAGCGCGATATCCGGCGCAGGCTTTGCCTCTGCCACATGCTCGGCCGAGTAGATGTACCCCGCGAAGAATGGCGCAACCGATGTGCGCGCGACTGACAGGTCCAGTCTCTTGATCGACGAGTTCGAGCAGATCGCCTTCTTCAGGGAAAAGTCGCGCAACACGTGTTCGATGCCCGGCATCAGCGGCACGTCCCGCTCAAACATCTCAAACAGGATCTCGTCCGCCCGCTTGAAAAGGGAATCTGCATCAAACCCCTCCGCGGCCATCCAGCTACGTGTGTCATTAGCCGAGTTTCCGGAGAAGGTATCGCGCGCCTCGTGTAGCGACATCGGCCGGCCAGCCTCGGTCACTGCCATCCCCAGCGACCCGCACCCCATGCCCTCGCTATCGAGCACGACGCCGTCACAGTCGAAAAGTATCGCCTTGAACCCGCTCACGAAATCTCACCGTCGCTGCCGGACCGAGCCGGCTGTCCCTCAAAAATTTGCATTACAGTCCCATCTTGCTCGGGCCAAAGGTGCCCATCGCACCGCGCCGTAACACACTTTGATGACGGCTGTTCTGACGATGTGTGAAGGAACTGTGAAAGTGGCTTTGCAGATTCACCCGCCAAATGTGGTGTGAGGAATTTCCGGCGTGTTGAGGTTGAACTCTTCCCAAGGAGGTCGCGGGCCAAGTTGTTCGCGATGACAGGGTCATCCGGTCCCGCCTGCTGAAAAATTTCTTGCGAGGTCGGAAGGCGGATTCCGCGGAATCTTTACAGGGTGGCAATCTCTGGTTGTTTGGCAGGGACAAGCGTCCAATTATGGCAGTATCTGCTCCTGCAGGCGTCGAGTATAGGACTCGGCGGCCAGAAAGAACATGTCTGTGAGCGGGTTGCGCTCCTCGGCAAGGGCGAAGACTATTTCCTCGGAACCGCTTCCAATGTTCGGCACTTGCAAACGCCGAACTGCATCGGCGCGGTGGGTGCCGAGGCGCCACATGAAGCCGACGCCGATGCCGAGACTGACGGCTTCATAGACCGCGTCACGAGTGTCAGCGATCAGGCGGGGCCTGGGAGCAAGACCAGCGCGGGCGAAGGCTCGATCGATAACTTTTTGCGTCGATGAGCCACGCGAGCGGAAGATCAGCGCTTGCTGCGCTAGATCGCGCAGTTGGACCTCCGTTGCAGCCGCCAGCGGATGCGTTTCCGAGACTATCGCCACGACATTCTGCTGCAAAATCGGCAGGCGGCGGAAGCGGGGGTCCGCAGGGATGTCCGGGAGCACCGCCACATCGACTTCGCGCCGCAGCACCGAGCTGACGATTGCCTGATGGGAGCCGCTTTCCACAGTGATCGAGACCTTGGGGTGATTGGCAATCACCAACCCAATTATGGCGATCCCTGGCATTGAATTGCCGAGGCCGACGCGCATGCGCAACTGGCCGGATGGATCGCGGCGCGCAAGCAGGCGCACCGCCTCCGTCTCTACCTCGAGGAGCCTTTCGCCGATCTCGGACAGCTCGCGGCACAAGGGGGTAGGAGAAAGGCGGCCCTGCATCCGCTCAAACAGCCGCAATCCCTTGTCAGTCTCAAAACCGCGGATCTGCTGCGATATTGCAGTATGCGACAGGCCGAGCAGCCGAGCCGCGCCGGCAAACGAACCTTCCTCCGTCACAGCGGCAATTGCCCGGATCAGAGCAAGACTCACAGGATCAGACATGACCGAAACCTCAGATTTCACTTTCCGAAGCTTTGCCTTGTGATTGTAACAAGCGCGTTACATCGCGGGTCCATCTGTCGTTGCGTTGATCAGGACGACGACAAGACCACATGCTCACCGCAAGTCACAACGCCGTTTTTCCCGCCGCACAAGTCAGCTCTGATGCGATCGATCTGGAGCAGTTTCTGGCGGGGCCGGGACCTGAAGCTGCGGCAGTTCTGGCCGATCTGGATGGGTGCCTGATCTCCGGTAGTACGGTTCTCCCGGGTGCGGCCGAACTGGTCCGCCGCACCGGTGAGCGGCTATGGATCGTCTCCAACAACTCTTCGGATACGGCACAAACACTGTCGGTGCGGCTCTCTCACATGGGGCTGCAGGTTCCGGCCGAACGCATCTTCCTTGCTGGCGAGCAGGCGGTGCGGGAGCTGGCCGCTGCCATGCCCCGGTGCGCAGGTCGCGCTTTTTGCCGCGCCCCCGCTTCAGGAGCTCGCGTCCGACCTTGGCCTGCAGGCGTCCCGGAAAAGCTGGGCGGCGGATATTGCGCTGCTTGCTCGCGGCCCCGGTATGGGCAAGCGATGGAGAAATCTGTGGATCGATTACCCTCACGGCCGATGAGCGCGACATGCCGCCGGAGCGATTCTCCGAATTTGGACTGAAGGTAATCCGCTGGGCGGAAGAGGCGACCGCAACACTCGGCGGGCAGCCGTTTCCCGTCTGATTAAGCGACACCCGGAGGTAGCCGATGTCCCTCGTCCAGTTCGAGAGCCTTTCTCCATTCGTCGAAATAATGGGGATCCAGGTAGTTGATGCAACGGCCCTCGCACGCATGTAAGTCAGCGTGAAGCTTGCCGTACGGATCGTGGACTGGCCCATCGGCCGAAGCATCGGAATCGCGATGTCATGAGATCGAGCGCTCCGCCCCGCTTCGGGCGGTCCGGCTCTCTCGTGGCGCTGCCACTGTGAAGGGTGATGTCACGGTAACCTTTGGTCAGAGGCTTCTACCTATGAGCTGTGGCATGACACAACTCATCAGCTACAAGCGCCACCGATTCCGCCCCAGATCATTGCCCATGCAGTTTCGTTGTAGTTCCGATTCCTCCGAGCCTCCGAC
>NZ_BMIF01000029.1 GCF_014641695.1 Nitratireductor aestuarii
CCTTCATGTTCCGCCACCATTCGAACGGCGCGGGCGCGAACTTCAGGAGAGAATTTGTTCGTCGTCTTGCTTGTCATAGACCCTACTTCTCACGAGTTGGGGTCTCCGGCAAACCCGGTGCGGTTCATAATGGAGGTCGACATAGTCCGGACAGCCGTTTCCAAAGCCGTCTCAAAAGAACTGATGCGCGACCGATCTTGTTGCCAAAGGACGGCCGCATCGAGGCGTCGCAGGCACGCTAGTCGACCTTCGTTCAAAACTTACCGAGCGACTGACTGGCGGAGCAACGCCGCGCGGACTCTATTACAAGGCAGAGGATTCAGAGCTTTTACTAACCATGCGCTGCTTGGTGGATCAAAGGTCGATCTATGGCTAACGGCGGGTCGTCGCGCTCGTCAATCGCGAATGGCAAGCCCGCCCTCGTTCCGCAAGCGCCAAACAGGCTACAATATAGTATTAGAGGGATTTCCTCCCGGGGACGTGTTATGGTGGTGACATATACGCCCAAAATGCATATTCATGGTGCACCCAACGTAAAACGACTAAAGAATGGTCACGGAAAGTATCATCGGAAAAATAGCCCTTATCGCGGTGATGAGGGCGTCTGCTTCGGTTCTCCTAATGGTGAAAGAATTCGTGATAATTCCACCAGAAAGCCACCAGTGGGTTACGGATGTGCGTGACCCAGGGAGCATACGAATTGACCGCATGGACGCACGACATTTTCAACGTGGGCCGACCGCTCATTGTGCATAAGGTCTTGATGAATCCGACGGCAGCACAGTCGCAGTAGCGCAAACGGTCGAAAGCTCTGCCGATCGTGGATATTACCTGGTATATCCCTACGCTTTAATGAAAGAGGACGCCCGAATGAAAGGCATAATATTAGCTGGTGGAAGCGGGACACGCCTTTACCCCCTTACCTTTGCGGTCTCTAAGCAACTTTTGCCCATCTACGATAAGCCGATGATCTACTATCCCCTGAGCGTTCTGATGCTCGCAGGCATCAGAGAGATCCTTATCATCTCAACCCCTCACGATCTTGCACTCTTCCAACGGCTGTTAGGAGATGGTAGTGCGTTCGGAGTTGACTTTTCATACGCTGAGCAGCCTCACCCAAATGGGCTCGCCGAAGCCTTTATCATTGGGAAGGCGTTCATCGGGAATAGTAGGGTAGCGATGATTCTTGGGGACAATATCTTCTTTGGTGACGGACTATCAGCCGTCTGCGCGGAAGCAAGAAGAAGGAGCAGTGGAGGAACTGTTTTTGCCTATCGCGTCGATGATCCGCAACGCTACGGTGTGGTTTCGTTTCATAGGGAAACTGGAAAAGCGAGCGCGATTGAAGAGAAGCCTAAAAAGCCGCAGTCGCACTGGGCCGTTACTGGTCTCTACTTCTATGACAACCAAGTGGTTGACATTGCATCATCCATTAAACCCTCAACCAGAGGCGAATTGGAAATCACATCTATCAATAACACCTATCTTGAGCGCGGCGAACTAAACGTGCAAAAGCTCGGCCGTGGCTTTGCATGGCTCGACACAGGGACTCAAGACAGCCTACACGAGGCATCATCCTTCGTTCGCACCATCGAGCGGCGGCAAGGAATCAAAATTGCTTGTCCGGAAGAGATCGGGCTCGAAAAGGGATGGATTACGCCGGATGCCGTTCTTGAAAGAGCCGCCGGCCTCGGTAAAACCGAATATGCAGGCTATCTCCGCCGGAGAGTGGAAGAGTTGAGGGATCGGTAATGTACGTTCGATCACTTGCGCTTGCAGAAGTCCTTGAGATCGTACCCCAGAAATTTGAGGACGAGCGAGGATTTTTTTCAGAAACTTATAATGAACGTGAGATCAACCGAATCGGCCTAACGCTGACGTTCGTGCAGGACAATCACTCCTATTCAGTTCATAAAGGTGTGTTGCGCGGTCTCCATTATCAACTGCCACCCAAAGCACAGGACAAGCTGGTGCGGGTGGTCAAAGGAGCTATACTCGATGTGGCGGTAGATATCCGCAGAAGTTCAGTAACCTTTGGCCAATGGGTCGCACTGGAAGTCGCGGCAGATAGATGGAACCAGATCTTCATCCCGAAAGGTTTTGCTCACGGTTTTGTAACCCTCACGGACCACACCGAGGTCATCTACAAAGTAAGTGAGTACTATTCACCGGAACATGACCGATCGATCCGTTTTGACGATCCAGCCATTGGAATCGCTTGGCCTTCTAGCATCGGTGAATTAATCCTTTCGGAGAAGGACCGACAGGCACCGCCCCTGTCGATGGCAACAGTTTTCGAATAAGGAGGAGAAGATTGAAAATTCTGATTACCGGAGGGGCGGGGTTTATCGGATCTGCCGTTTGTCGCCATCTAGCATCAAAAGACCAAAATACGGTTATCAATTTCGACAAGCTTACTTACGCGGCCAACCTCAACTCTTTGCGTGATATTAGCGCACAGCCTAACTACCATTTCATCCAAGGTGACATATGCGATTGCGACTTAGTCCTCACCACTTTGCGGCAGTATCGCGTAGACGCCATCATGCACCTTGCGGCAGAGAGCCACGTAGACCGGTCCATTGAAGGGCCGGAGGCGTTCATCGAGACCAACATCGTCGGTACCTTCCGCTTGCTCAAATCAGCACTCGCCTATTGGCAGGAACTTACAGGTGAAATGAAAGAACGGTTCAGGTTCCATCATGTCTCCACCGACGAGGTGTTCGGTGACTTGCCGTTTGACAGCGGGTTCTTTACAGAATTAACGTCTTACCGTCCTTCGTCCCCTTACTCAGCTTCAAAAGCAGCATCAGACCACCTGGTTCGCGCCTGGCATGAGACGTATGGGTTGCCGGTTGTTCTGTCGAACTGTTCGAATAACTACGGCCCATATCACTTTCCTGAGAAGCTGATACCGCTGGTGATCCTCAATGCGTTAGAAGAGAAACCGCTACCTATCTATGGCGAAGGTCGAAACGTCAGGGATTGGCTATACGTGGAGGACCACGCCAGGGCACTGGAGAGCGTCTTCCAGAGGGGAGGTATCGGGCAGAGCTACAACATAGGCGGTAAGTCTGAGCGTACAAATTTGGAAGTCGTACAGTCTATCTGCTCGATCTTGGACGCTAAGCGCCCCCGAGCAAATGGCAACCCCTATGCGGAGCTAATCACGTTCGTCAGAGACCGACCTGGCCACGACCGCCGTTACGCGA
Organism: Nitratireductor aestuarii; assembly: GCF_014641695.1. GTDB lineage: Bacteria > Pseudomonadota > Alphaproteobacteria > Rhizobiales > Rhizobiaceae > Chelativorans > Chelativorans aestuarii. The sequence goes on from NZ_BMIF01000029.1 coordinate 3,213, forward strand.
TTGATCCAACCAAGATCCGCAGCGAATTGCACTGGGAGCCCGTAGAAACTTTCGAAAGTGGGCTGGAGAAGACTGTTCAATGGTATCTCGACAACGAATGGTGGTGGCAACCGATCCGTGCCCAACGTTACAACGGTGAACGTCTGGGGAGACTTTCGTGAGAATCCTAGTTACTGGACGTGATGGTCAGGTAGCAAGAAGCCTTGTAGCGAAAGCTGCTCAGAAAGCCGACATCGAGATTTTATGCATTGGGCGGCCCGAGTTTGATTTAGCACAAAGGCAGACTATTATCGATGCAGTAGCTGAGGCCGAACCGGACGTAATCGTTTCGGCAGCAGCATATACTGCAGTTGACCAAGCAGAGGACGAACCTTCGCTCGCGTTTGAGATCAATGCTCATGGTGCGGAGGCTGTTGCATCCGCAGCGCAGCGGTGTGGAGTGCCCGTTGTTCATCTCTCCACGGACTATGTGTTTTCTGGTGATTCGGATGAACCCTACACTGAAGAAGATGAACCTGCGCCTGGATGTGTGTATGGTCGCAGCAAGCTCCAAGGTGAGAAGCTGGTGGCAGCAGCTAATCCCAAGCATGTTATTCTTCGGACGGCTTGGGTCTACAGCCCTTTCGGAAAAAATTTCGTGAAGACGATGCTTGGGCTCGCTGGTCAAAGAGAGTCCATTTCTGTGGTGGCTGACCAAATCGGAAACCCTACCAGCGCGCTTGACATAGCCGACGCAATTCTCTGCGTCATAGACCGTATGGGCGCAGCACAAGAGGCGGATTTGTATGGCCTCTACCATCTCGCTGGTACAGGCGATGCGAGTTGGAGCACCTTCGCCCAGACGATATTCTCAACCAGTAGAGAATGCGGGGGGCCCACTGCTCGAGTCATCGATATCCCTAGTGATGATTTTCCGACGAAAGCGAGACGCCCACCAAACTCACGGCTTTCCAGTTTGAAATTTGAACGGAATTTCGGATACTCGTTGCCTCACTGGAGGCTCTCTTTGGCCGAGGTAGTACAACAGCTAGTAAGATCTACCGGCTGACCACTGTCACAATGGGAAGATTTGCATACGACATGGCGACCTGGCCGGGCCGGGTGCCCAGAGAGTACTCGTCGGGTGCAAGACCACGCTACTTGGTATCAGAAAAGGCGGAAACAAATATCATGGCCGCATTCTCATCTGCGGCGCACGATCATGCGTCAACAATCTCGACAGAACACGTGACCGGTTTGGGCCATGACACGATACTTGCAACGCTGTGCCTGAAGCCATTCACCGAAAGCAGCTACCAGCGGCGCGGTTCGAGCCTGGCCGACGGGACAGGCGCTGGCCGGGTGAGGTGCCGCGGATGTCCGCCTCGACAGCATAGAATTCGACGATACGACGCAGCCCCTCTGCGCGATCTCGGAGCCATCCCCCGGTGGAAGACCTCCTGCAGTCCAAAAAAGTGTAGTGCCAAACAAAGCGGAAGCTCCACTTTGGTATGGTCCAAGGATTAGATCATGGTTCAGCGATACTGTCGCGACATTCTAAGTTGGAATTGCGTACGAATAGTTTGCCACCTAAAACGCAATCCAGCTAGCGAGACCATACGGCGTCTTTGTACGCGGAGCCTCAAAGCTGCCGTTAAAGACGGGTTTTGACATACTTCTCTTTGGTTTCCGATAGCTGTTTCCTCCCCAGAGTGGTCAAAGACAGGAGAATAATAAGGGATCATGCGTGATTCGATAAAGACCTCCTGCCAGTTATCTGCGAGGTCTATATATTCTGAATGACGGGTTAGTAGATATTGGGCCATTGTAGGCGAGATCAGATATGCGGCTGTTCCCCAAAAACCGTGAGATGTGTCTGCGATATATATTCCTGGAAGGACCTCCTTCTTGCCGAAATTATGACGGTAGCGAGCGAGATGTAGGAAGTCGAGATTAATAAGCTTTCCCGCTACGTTACACACCTTAGCCAAGCCAATTTCCGTTAGATGGATGTCGTCCTCCAATATGAGGCCAGATTGTCCTTGTCGTACAATTCTGCGATATGTTTCTACGTGGCTGAGGGCGCATCCCAGCTCACTTGGAAGTAGAAGGCGACGCGCTGCCTCAACGCGAGGTCTCATGTAATCGTGGAACTCTTGAGGTGATAAGCTTGGCCCCCAGATAGGTTCGATTTGATGAACGCCAATTGAGGCTTCGAAATCGCTTAAATGCGGAGATATCTTGTATATAGTGAAACTAACCATGTTTGGCTCCTCCCGAATGTGTGACGAAATTGGCCGCTAACTTTCACTCCATAACAGATAAGCGAGCTAGTGGAAGAGCAGAAGCGGTAGTGCTCTGTTTCAGCGGGCTGCTAACTGTTTTCCGAGATGCATAAGGCACGCGCCACAACTGAAACCTGTCTGAGGGCAAGCCTGAAGAGATTGGTGGCAATGCTCAGGCTGCGCTCGGGCATTCCCACAAGCGAATTGACAAGACTCGGTTTACCGTTCGCGCCTGGTACAAGCGGAAGGAAAACCTAAGATCAAACGCTGAGGCTGGGTCACTCCCTGTCCCGTGCCGGATTGGTCGTCGAACCACTACCTTACATTCCCTGTGCAACGGCATCCAAGTACCATCGGATCTCGATCAGCTGTGGCAAGCCACCCTTGATGGCGGTGTCGAAGGGTCGGTTGCCGTTAAAAAAGGGTGCGTCGTTGGGCCGGGTGAGCCACGATCTTGAAAGCGGTTCTTCGAAGTAGGTCTCAAGCGCTTTGTAGATGCCGACAGTTGCACTGATCCGCAACAGCTGCTCTTCGGACAATTCATCCTTGAACGATCCCTGCTGGATGCGGTCCCAGTCTTCCGCTGAAACGTTAAGGAGAGCTGCAGCCTCGGTCGCAGACAAAGCCCAGGCGACAACGATGCGGGAATAGGCCTTGAGACCCACGGCTGCCTTCTGTTCGCCGCTATAGGACCGTTCCTGCTGCATCGCGTCCTCCAGATTCATTTCCATCAGCCTAAGCTGACCGAGCAACCTTGAGCAAGTCGTATGGCGCTGCCCGGAGTGCCTACGGTAACCCTCACGGAAGGCTCTCTGCGGTCCTTTTCGGCTTCCGTCCGCGCTTGCAACCAAATCGTTCAGCTTTCGTCTTTCCAGCCCCGGGCGGAGGGAGCTTCTTTTCAACCCAGGGAAGCAGCTTGATCGGACGCGGTTCCAGATGGCCGGTGATCACCGGATAGTGCGCGATGATCGCGCGCAGGAGCGGCAGGCCCGCGGGATTGGTATAGCGCGTTGAGGTTTCGCTACTGCCCAGTCGCCCGGACAGATCCTCAATGTAACCTTCAGATACCCCGGCCTGCTTCAGCGTGTCGGCGAACCCGTGCCGGAATGCGTGCAGCGGCCGCTTCCAGAGTTCGCCCGGGAAGCATTTCTCTGCGACAGGGATGAAACCCTTGTAAAAGCGTTCACCTGGATCGATCTTCTTGGCATTTGAAGAAAACAGTTCCGGGAAGAGCACGTCGTAGCCGAGCTGCTTCACTTGCTCGACATAGTCGAGGAAGTTCAGGCGGATCAGCTCATCAGGGATGGGCAGCAGGCGGTGCGATTGAGCGTTCTTGATACGACGTACATCGTTACGCCGGATTTGGATTGCCCAGCTTCCGTCCTTCATCTGAACGACGTCCTTCACCATCAGGCCCGCGAATTCATTTCGTCTGGGGCCCAGATAAGTAAGGAACATCGGCAGGTAGTAGTTAGCGCAGTGATACACCTGCTCGCCTGGCAGTTCTGGCTGTTCCGCGCTTAGCCTGCCAGTGAAGATCGGCATGTCGAACAGCGGCCTGACGTCATCAGGGCCGGGCTTGTCCTGCTGTAGCCGGATTTCGCCACGCTTGGGCTTTTTCGGGCGCAGGCCATCGAACGTCCATTCGCCGATCGCATAGTACGACGCGCGCAGATGCTTCAGGAAATGGTCGAGATTGCCCAGATGACGCCGGATGGTGGCAGCTGAGAGACCCAGCTTGATCGGCTTTCCTCTAACCTCGGCTTCAAGGGCAGCCTTTTGGCTTGTCTTGCGGAGTTCAAGTGGTGAGAGCGAGCGAAGCTTGGGGCTACGACCCCAGCCCGGCAGGATGTGATTGAAGTGCTGTCGAAGCGCAGCGACATGCTCCTGAGTGATCTGTCCGGAGTGCGTCACGCCGTGTTCCTCCAGAATGCCGCGGAAGATCCCGATGAGAACCCGGACATCAGATGCCGTGTCGTCTTCCCACTGGTCCCGGTTGTTGGCGACCAGCTTGTCGATTTCCTCATCGAATTGGGGGATGGGCAGGTTTTTCCGCGCCCGGCCGCTGGAAGCGGCAGGTGTCCTCATTGGAGCGGGCGGTTCAAACGCTACGGTGTTGTGAGGCTCCGCAGGCGGAGGTGGGGAAGGTGGTGCGACCGGCGGCTCGGTATAGGCCACGTCAGCTTTGACGACCACAGGATCTTCAGCCTCATGTGCCCACATGATGCTGGGTTTAGGAGGTGGGGCTACAGGATCGGTTTCAACTGGAGTTGGCTGGCGTCGTGAAGGGCGGCCTTTGAGGCTAGGCTTGCGCGGATCGTCGGCCGACTCAAGCAAGGCGTCAGCACGCGCGCGGTAGATTTCTTCTGCTGCAGCTTCCCGGTTCAAGACTGTATCGTCTAGGCCGACCTGAGCCATACGGTGCAGCACATCGCGCATGAAAGCTGTCCTGCCTTCACCAGCGCGGTCGCTAAGCGCCTCCTCGCGTTCAGCGCGGAAGGTCTCGGCAATGAAGGGAATATCGGCGTCCGTCGCGCCTGCGTCCAGAAGGGCCTCGTGTGTCTCGCTGCCGGGATCAAAGTTCAGCTCCTCGAGCGAGCCATAACTCTCAAGCAGGCGGTAGGCCAATCCGACCTGGCGGTCTGCATCCCTGTGTACCGGATCACGCAGCGAACCGTGCCGCTTGGCGGCGCGATCCAGATTTTCGATCTGCTCGTGCATGGCCTGGATCTCGAGGGTGAAGATCTTCGCCAGCTGTTCCTTTGTTGCCATTCGCGCCTTCGAGACCAGTTCCATCTGCAGGAGCAGCGCGTTCAACCGCCGCGCAACCACAGAAGCCTTCTTACGGTCTGACAGACCGAGACTCAATGACAGACGCGCATTCCCGCCAGCGGCTTTGAAGCCAACTGGAATCCGGGCCCTCCAGTAGAAGACCGGACCTCTCAGAATCAGGTTTTCAACCTGGTGACGTCGCAATCCCATCCGCCTGTGCTCCCCCTGCGCTCCCTTGCTCCCAAGGCGATTGGGCATCACCTGTGGGCATCAGTTATGGGCATCACTTGTGAACGGCGTATCGGAAGTGAATCTGCTAGCCTTTGAAGGCCTTGCAAAGTCAGCGATTCCAAGGATTTTCTTAGGGAAATGGCTGGGGAACCTGGACCCACAGCTGCGATCCGGTAGTGGCGTGGGCTTGTCCCAGGTAAGCGCTAATTCACTTTGCCGTTGTTCATTCGCGATTTAGGAAGAAACGTCGTTTGCGGTCGTAATCGTAGATGACTTCACGGAAACGGCTTCAGGAGATTCTACTTCGCAATCGATTGCAGGCAGCTCGTTCTGGATTGCGCGTAAGCCATTTCAGCTTGTCGCTACGTCATATCAGGTTGGGGGCGATGTGTTTCAACTCGAAACAATTTGTAGTAACGCGATTCAGGATCCGAGTTTATCGTTTCTAATCTTGGGATCTTCGTTGCGAGGCTTGAGAATTCCGATTCTGGGGCGAACGGCGTTTGCGTGGCAGGTGAGGGGCTGGAGGAATAATGCTTTGCGCCGACCGGTCTTGAGCTCACCATGGTTGCAGCAATGTGACAGATGGAGGAGCCATGGCGACGAGTGGGGAGCGGGCGGAGCGGCTACGCAAGCAACGTGAGCGACAGCAGCAATATCGCGATCGACTGAGGACTGAGCGCTGACCAGGCCGCGACGACATCGCAAGAATTCTGCTCCATTTCATGATCGTTAGAGCGGTTTCCGATCAATCTGGATCATATCCGCACGAGCTGAAGTAATTGGCGCATTCGCTTGGCTGGAAGATGTCGACGAGCTTGCCGATGAGGCCCCACAGGCCGTTTACGGTTCTCTCGCCT
>NZ_BMIF01000030.1 GCF_014641695.1 Nitratireductor aestuarii
GTCGGAGGCTCGGAGGAATCGGAACTACAACGAAACTGCATGGGCAATGATCTGGGGCGGAATCGGTGGCGCTTGTAGCTGATGAGTTGTGTCATGCCACAGCTCATAGGTAGAAGCCTCTGACCAACGGTTACCGTGACATCACCCTTCACTGCACCATGGAAACGATCAAGAACCACGACGAGACGACGGTGGAGATCCTCGGCCAGATACGGGAGTTCGTGCGCGTGAGAGGTATGCCCGGTCGGGATGAGTCGCAGGGACAGGTTCATTGTATCCGAAGAACGCTACGTTAAAGCGCTCTTGACCTATACTAAGTTGTTGAAATTTGCGGATGGATGGCGGTCGGGACAGCGATTAAAAGTGTTATCCTTCCTATACCAAAGACTGGATCCCGCCATCCAATCACCTGATCAAACCCCTAGAGCGTTAGTAAAAATCGTTGGTGAAATTAGTAATGGTGGTTTATCTGTGGATCCGCTCTTTAAAGGGGGACCTCAGCTATGAACTATTTGTGCAGCCGCTCCGGGCTGCTTTCATCATGCGCGTTTTTTTCAATAGCACTTTTGGGCACAGCTGCTTTTGCAGACCCCACTGACATCATCCTACCGGATGGCGGTCAAACCAATATTACCCAGTCTATCGGCGGCGCAGTTAACGTCATCATTACCGGCCCTCTACCCGTCACATTCAACTATGCGATGCACACGTATACTGGTGCAACGACTGTTCAGGATGGCAGCACTCTCATTCTTCTCGGCCAAGGTCGTGTAAACGCGTCCAGCCTGGTCACTGCAGACGGCACATTCGACGTTTCCGGAGCTTCGTCTGCAAGCGTCAAGGATCTGGCGGGAGGCGGCTCAGTCCTTCTTGGCGACAACTATCTGCTTGTAACTGCCGCAACTAGCACTTTCTCTGGCGTCATCAGCGGCGCTGGTGGTGTCATGATCACCGGGGGAAGTCTCACGCTTGTAGGCGACAACACGTTCGCCGGTTCACTCGCCACCTCTGAAGGCGCGACCGTCTTTATCGGCAATGGCGGAACCTCCGGCTCCATCGCGTCGTCGAGCATTACGAACTACGGCCGCGTTGTTTTCAACCGGTCTGACGAAGTTACCTATGGCGGCCAGATCACTGCCAATGGCGCCTTCGAACAGATCGGCGCCGGCAAGCTTATCCTGACAGCTGACAACACCACGCGAGGCAATGTTTCCATCGGCGAAAATAGCACGCTCCAGCTGGGTAGCGGTGGCTCCAGCGGCTGGATCGGCGGAACAAATGGCTATGCGGGCAGCATAAGCAACCAAGGCTCACTGATCTACAATCGTTCAGATGCGGTTTCATTCGTCGGAAGCATCTCCGGCGCTGGCTCCCTGGCGCAAGGTGGACCCGGAAGCCTTACTCTTACCGGAACACACAGCTATACCGGCGAAACCTTCGTCAATGCCGGCTCGTTGATCGTCAACGGTTCGATCGCCTCGTCATCGTCGACGACAGTTGCAAGTGGCGCAACGCTTGCGGGCACGGGTCATGTGGGCTCAACCACGATCGCGGGTGGCGGCATACATACGCCTGGTGGCTCGGTCGGCACCCAGTATATCGATGGCGATTACCGGAATGCCGGGACGCTCCGCGTCGAAGGCACCCCGTCCTCGTCTGATATGCTGGTGGTTTCAGGGGCAGTTGACATCAGCGGCGCTACGCTTGATCTGGTGCTGTCTCCTGCAACGGCGACTTCATGGGATATCATCAACGGCCCCTACACGCTTATCGAATCGGTGGGGACAGGTGCGATCACGGGCAGCTTTGCCTCGATAACCAACAATCTCCTTTTCCTGGATCACAGCCTGAACTATTTCGGCGGTGACGGAAACGATCTGACCCTGGAGCTGGCGCGCAACGACGTGGAGTTCGCAGCGATTGCTTCTTCAGCAAACCAGTCCGCAACCGCGGGCGCGATCGATTCCTTGAACACCAACAACCCGCTTTGGCGCGCAATCGCACTGGCTAGCGATGCAAACGCAACGCGTGCTGCATTCGACCAGTTGTCGGGTGAGATTCACGGATCGGTGTTGGCAGGGTTGGTTCAGGGCAGTCATTCCATCCGCAACATGGCTTCTGATCGTGTTCGCGCGGCCTTCGGCTCGGTCGCAGCGCCCTCGCTTCCGGTGATGGCCTTCAACGGCGAGAAAGTACCAACCCTCGCTTCGGAGCCCGCCAGCAATGGTGTAGCAGTATGGGGATCTGTTTACGGGACCAACGGTTCCACGGATGCGAACGGCAACACGGCAGAGTTCGACAGCTCGAGTGCAGGCATGCTTGTTGGTGTTGACAGTACGATCGGCGAGACTTGGCTGCTCGGTGGCTTTGCCGGATATGGCCGCGCGTCCTTCGACACAGGCGCCCTTGCTTCATCCGCCAAAGCGGATCAGATCCACCTGGGTGTCTATGGCGGCACGCAATGGGGTGCTGTCGGGCTGCGCACCGGCCTTGCCTACACCTGGTCTGACATCGATACGACGCGCGTTGTAACGGCCCTTCCGGAAAGCGAAGTCCTGTCTGGAAACTACGATGCAGGCACGTTCCAAGTCTTTGGTGAGTTGGGCTACAAGGTTGATGCAAACATCGCTGACTTCGAACCCTTCATGAACGTTGCCCATGTCCGCGCGCGGACGGATGCCTTCACGGAGACAGGTGGCGATTCAGCCCTGACGACGGCCCGCTCAACCACGAACACCACCTTCACGACGGTTGGTCTTCGTGCTTCCGCCGAGCTCGCCAGTGAAGACAGCACCACCTCGCTGCACGGCATGATTGGCTGGCGTCATGCCAGCGGCGACATTAACCCGTCTGTGTTGAACAGCTTCATTGGCAGCGATACGTTCACCATCTCAGGCGCGCCAATTGCTCGCAATGCAGCAGTTCTAGATGCGGGTGTCGATTTCGCTCTCTCGCGTTCAGTGAACCTGGATCTATCCTATACCGGTCAGTTTGCCTCAGGTGCGCAGCAGCACGGGTTTAAGTCAGAGCTTGCGCTGAAATTTTAGTGCGCCGCGCGGCACGTTTATTGACGCGAACGTCATCGTCGCCACCTTGTACTCAAGGGCGGGCTCTCAAGATCCCCTGAGCCCATACGGGGCTCAGAGCATTCAGGTTCACTCATTCGGCCGACGCTGTCGCCACTCACTAGTCAACGGGTCTCGAAAGGTGGGAGGACCGAGCCGGATGGATACATGGCGATGTCACGGTAACCCTGAGGGACCGCAATAGGACTTGCTTGGCTGGGTCCACGCGAGCACGCCCGCCGCGGCATTCAAAGCAGCCATGGCCCTCAGATGGTGAAAGTTGGTGGCCCCGAGCGGTGAGAAGGGGGCGGTACGAACGGATTTCTAACAGCCGAGAAAGCGGAGGTAAACCGTTGCAAGCCTCCCACCGAGATGCCAGACGACATGAGGGCTTGGCCGCTTGCGGCGGAGGCATCAAGATGATGGCTGAGCGGGGCATCAACATTGACTATTCTACGATTCATTGCTGGGTGGTTCATTTCTCGCTGCTGCAGGAGCGCGCTTCAACCCCCGCAAGCGGTACTGTTGGCAGCAAGTGGCATATGGATGAGACTTACATCAGAGTTCGAGGTCGGTGGATGTATCTCTACCGTGCAATCGACAGCTCTGGTGAGACAGTCGACTTCTGGTTCAGCAAACATCGTGATCTTCCAGCGGCTAAACGCTATCTCCGTAAGGCGTTGGAGCATAACGGGCAACCGGACAGCATTGGCATCGACGGTAGCCCACCAACTATCAGGCAATCATCTTATGCGATGCAGAGAGCCGTCTGAGAGATCGCTCATGTCGGCCTTTGAAGCCGATCCTCATCGGCCAGAGCCAGTATCTCAACAATCGGATTGAATAGGACCACCGCGACGTCAAGCGGCGTGTACGCCCGATGCCGGCTTCAAAGCGTTCCCCTCTGTGGTGGACACCCTCGGCGGCATCGAACTTGTTCACATGATGCGCAAGCGGCAAGCAAAAGTTTCCTTCGGCCCGATCGCTACGCTGAAAGAACAATTTGAGGCAATCGCCGCTTGACATCCCTCAAGCAGGCCGACTGCATCCACCCGAATATTTGCAACAGAACCCGTAATTCCGGTGACCTAATCCAGAAGTGAACCCATACATCGTCCGGATCGAAAGCCGTAGTATCGTAACCTCTCGCTATCATGATGTGTAACCGCTTCGAATGCCCCACTGCCAACCTGTGTTGACGTTGTCGGATTGATGATGCCGGTGGCGTTATTGTGAGGCTGAAGCCTTTTTGTTGCCTATGGATCGTTTGCCGGGGCTGCGGGACTGTAGCGCATCGGCTTGCAATGAGCATAAATCTGCTCGACCGCAAACGGGATTGCGCGCCATGCATCCCTGAGCAGGTCCGGCGAAGGCTTTGGGAATGCCATCGAGATCATTTCGGCCAATTCGGGTCTCGTGGACTGAATGAGAAGGCTCATGAGGGGCTCGCCGGTCTGCTTCTCAGCAAGCAGAGGTTCCCATTCCTGCGGGTTCAGGGTGATGGCACCAAGGAAGCCATCAGCCCAATGGTCGGCAAACACGTCGTCTTCGTCGGTGCGCATCAGGACCGGCGCATAGCGACCCGGTGTCGTCAGTTGGTGGGCGACCAGATTGTAGTGATCGACGATCGTGTCGATCACCGCCTGGGTCCTGGTTCCGATGAATGCTCTTTTCTCGTGCTCGCCGATGACATGGAACATCCAGTCGTTCGGCAACAGGAAGACGGGGCCGACAGCCAGGCCGGTCAGGAAACCGTTCAGCATGGACACGCCGTTGCAAGGTGGTTCTGGTTCAGCCTTGTCGAACCAGACTTCCAACTGCTCAAGCGACATCGGTTTTGCACGCTTGGGCCGCTTCACGCTGCGATCGCCTTGTTCATATCGGCATGTTCCCGTTTCCAATTCCACGGCAGGCAGCGCTCAAGGGACGTCGATTTTATCTCCCCGGACACCAGGCGCTCAAGCACGTCATTGAGCCACGTGTAGGGGTCGACATCATTCAATTTGGCTGTGGTCAGCAAGGATCCGAGAATGGACCAGGTCTCAGCGCCGCCATCACTGCCGGCAAATAGACTGTTGACGCGCCCAAGTGCAATCCCGCGCATGGTGCGCTCGACGGTATTGGAATCCACCTCCAGCCGACCATCGTCGAGAAAGAGCGTCAGCCCGGACCAGAGCCCAAGCGTGTACTTGATAGCAGATGCCAAAGGATCCTTGGCGGATATGTCGTTCAGCGTATCCATCAGCAGCGTCTTGAGACCCGCCATCAGGCCTTTGGTGGTCGCCTGGCGAACTGCTTGCCGATGCTCGGCGCTCGTGCCGCGGATCCTGGCCTCGATCGCATAGATCTCCGCAAGTCGCTCGATCACCGTCCTGGCCACATCAGACTTGTACTTCTTGTAGATATCGACGAACTTGCGACGCGCATGGGCCAGGCAATAGGCAAGCGTAATCGAACCCGCCTTGCGACCAGGTCGGGTCAGGCTCTTGTAAGCCTTGTAGGCATCGACCTGCAAAAGCCCATGGTAGTTCGCCAGTTGCGACTGGATCTCGCCCTTTCCGCGACCCTGCGCGAAGACATAGGCAACCGCCGGATATGCCGGCCCGTTCCATGGGCGATCATCCACCGCATGGGCCCAGAACTGGCAGACTTTGGTGCGCTTTCTGTCCCGCCTGAGAACCGGCATTCGGGTTTCGTCCACAAACACCCGGCAATGGCTATGAATGTAGGCCAGCAATTTGTCATAGAGCGATTTTAGCCACCAGGCCGAGCGCTTCACCCACCCGCAAAGGGTCGATGTGTCCAAACGGACACCCTGTCCTTTGAGCATCTGGACCTGGCGGTGAAGCGGCAGATACCAGGCATAGCGCCAAACCACGACATTGCTGATCATGGCGGTCGTTGCCAGTCCGCCGTCAAACAGACGCGGCCTGGCTTTTGCCTGAACGATCCCGGCTTCACAGGCGCGACAAGCATATTTTGGCCGCACCGTGCGCAGTACATAAAGCGTGGCCGGGCGAGACGCGAGCGCCTCGCTTTCGTCTTCGCCAATCCGATGCAGCCGCCCATGGCAGCAGGCGCAGTCCAGGGATGGAGGCTCGATGACTTCAACGACACGCTCGAGATGATCAGGCAGAGCGCCGATGTTGCGGCGCGGCTTTGACGAGGCGCTAGCCTTGCGTTGGGACCTGACAGGCTCTGGATCACCGTCGCATAAGCTGGCCTCGGCTATCAGCTCTTCGTCTCCAAGATCAAGACGGGCCTGGCCGTCGAGAACGGCCAATGACGTCTCGGATTTCTGCCTGTACGGCTGGGCGTTGGCGGCCTTCAACAGCGCTTGCAGACGCTCGATTTCAGCGTCTCTTTCCAGGATCATGCCGACCAGAATGTCAGGATCCCGAGGCAGGTGTTGGCTACGGTTGAGCATGACGAACACTAACCGAGAAGGCCGTATTTGTCCATGTATTACAACAGGATCAGGCTATCTTTGTCGGGCGTTTGACCGGCTTCTGATCCACCTTTGTCCAGTCGAGGCCATCCAACAGAAGCGCCGTTTCGCTCGTACTGAGATGAACGGCGCCGTCTCGAACAGGAGGCCATGTGAATTGGCGATCTTCCAAGATTTTCGTCAGCAGGACCATGCCGCTGCCATCCCACACCACGATCTTCAATCGGTCGCTGCGCTTGCTGCGGAAGATATAGATGTCACCCGAGTACGGATTTGCTCCCAGCGTCGTCGATACCAATGCCGCAAGGGAGTTGATGCCCTTCCTGAAATCAACCGGTCTGGACGCGATCAAAATCCGCAACCCCGATCGCAACGAGATCAAGCAGAGCCCCGCAACGCGCTGAACACCGTTAGCAGCGCTCGCTCGTCAACGCTGCATTCGATGAGAACACAGGAGCCACCGACCTCAGCGCGGATCGTCACCCTCTCGTCTGTACGGGCCGCCGGCTGCTCGTCATCACGTGTCACGACCGGCACAAATCGCATCTCCTGCTCGTCCGAGACCCGCTCGCGGGCGCAGCGACGCCAGTAATGGAGCAAGCCCTGGCTGACACCATGCTCGCGCGCCACCGCGGCGATATTGGCACCAGGCATAAAACTCGCCGCCGTGATCCTGGCCTTGTCTTCCCCAGTCCATCGCCGCCGCTGGTTGCCGCCAATGATCACTTCCACACGACGGGCTGACCTTCCCGATCTGCCCGAACTGTCTTGCGCATCATGCTGATGACCATCATCAGCATGATGCGAAACCAACCTCTCATCGTCCGACACCCGCATAACCTCAACATTGCAGTATTCAACAGACGGCAATTATGCGCGATCCGGAATCCGTGTTGAATGTGGGGCGCTCGCAACGGTTACCATGATGTTGCTATGGCCATGGGCCAGGCATGAAAGGAGAGCCGTATGCGCTAAAAGGTGCACGTACGCTTTGGGGAGAGAAGCGCACCAGCGCTTCTCAGACTGCTGACAAACCTCTGGCGTTAGCTGGAGGTTTTTGATTCACTGGGGCATGTTGAAGAAACCTGCTCCAGTTCAGACGGCGATCGAGATGGTGACGCTCGAGAGCCTTGTTCCAGCAGATCACCTGCTGCGCAAGATCGACGCGGTGATCGA
>NZ_BMIF01000031.1 GCF_014641695.1 Nitratireductor aestuarii
GCGGCGCACCAGTGGTCGCGATCTGTCCATCGCGGAAAACAGCCACATGATCAGCAAAGGCAGCCGTGAGGTTCAGGTCGTGCAGCACGGCGATCACGCCGCCACCGCGTGAGGCGAAGTCGCGTGCGATGCGCATGACGAGAAGCTGGTGACGGATGTCGAGGCTGGAGATCGGCTCGTCGAGGATCAGCCAGCGCGGCACGCCTTCCAGCCTGGGGGACCAGACCTGGCAGAGCACACGGGCAAGCTGGACGCGCTGCTGTTCGCCGCCCGAAAGCTCCTGATAGAGCCGGCCAGCAAAACCACTGAGGTCCACCATCGCCAGCGCGTGATCGGTCATGTGGTGTTGGCCTTCTGTCGACGCACCCTGCAGGAGCCCGAGCTGCACCACTTCGCGAACCGTATAGGGGAAGGAAATCCGCGTGTGCTGTGGCAGCACGCCTCGCATGGTCGCCGCCGCTTCCGGCCGCAGGTGTGTCAGGTCATGGCCGTTGAGCGTCACCGTGCCCGTGTAGGTCAGATCGCCTGACAACGCCTTGACGAAGGTCGACTTGCCCGATCCGTTCGGCCCGATGATCACCGTCACCTGTCCCGGCTGGGCGGTGAGGCTCACATCATGGAGGATCTGACGTCTTCCCGCCCATACGTTGATATTCCGAGCGCTGATCATGATGTCCTTACAGGTCGAGCAGGCCACGTCGGCGCAGAAGCACCCACATGAAGAACGGAGCGCCGAAAACGGCAGTGACGATACCGATCGGCAGTTCGGCCGGTGCGACGATGGTCCGGCTGATGGCGTCGGCGAGCAGCAGCAGGCTTGCGCCGAGAAGGGCCGAGGCTGGCAGCAGATACCGGTGCGTTGGTCCGATCAACAATCGCAGCAGATGCGGTACGACGATGCCGATAAAGCCTATGCCGCCCGAGACTGCCACGGCCGCACCCGTCGCCGCAGCCACGGAAAGGATTGCCGTGGTCTTCAGCTTCTGGACGGGAATGCCGAGGTGACGGGCCGAGGCTTCGCCCAGTGCCAGTGCATCGAGCCCGCGCGCGAGGAACGGCGAGGTGGCGAGAATGACCAGGACGAAGGGTGCAGCGGCCATCACCTTCACCCAAGTTGCGCCGCCGAGTGAGCCAAGGCCCCAAAAGGTGAGATCGCGCAGCTGTCGGTCGTCCGCCATGAAGATGAGGATGCCAGAAAGCGCTCCGCAGAGCGCCGCCAGCGCGATGCCCGCAAGCAGCATTGTCGCCACGGAGGTCTCGCCGCCGCGCGTGCCGATCCGGTAGAGCGAAAGCGTCATGACGAGGCCACCTAAGAAGGCTGCGAGCGGCATTGCGTAGATGCCGAGGAGCGCCACCACAGGCCCGAGAATGCTGCCGGAGAGCACGATCACCACGATCGCGCCAAGTCCCGCGCCCGCTGAAACGCCGATGATGCCGGGGTCGGCCAGCGGGTTGCGAAAGAGGCCCTGCATAAGCGCACCTGAAACGGCAAGTGCCGCGCCGACCAACATACCGAGCGCCACGCGTGGCATGCGTATGTCGTAGATGATGAGCCGATCACGCGCCGAAAGTGCCGCGTCCTGCCCGTCCGCGAACCAGTCGCGGATCAACCCAAGCGCCGAAGCCTCGGAAGCGCCGGTGGTAACGCTGATGAAGGCGACCACCACCAGCACCACCGCCAGCAATGCCAGCACGAAGCGCGCGCGAGTTGAACGATCACCTTCAGGTGCTGCCACGACGGCGTTCAACCCAAACGGCAAAGTGGAAAACCGGCTGACCCCGGACATCTGCGACCGCTCCCCTGGCGATGGACTGACAAGAACATCGACACCCGCTGCCATCCTACCGGGCAACCTGATCCCCATAGAGCTGCTGGGCGAGATCCTTGACGGCCGCGCCAGTGCGCGGACCGAAGCCCAGAAGATAGCTTCCATCCATGCGGATGATCCTGCCATTCGTGACGGCGGGCGTTGCCGCCAGCGCCGGATTGGCCATGAGCTCGGCATTGGTGGCATCCAGATCCTCACCCCGATCCATCATCAGGATGACGTCGGGCGCGATCTGGGTGATGACCTCGTCGGAAATCTGCTTGTAGCCCTGATAGCCCTCGACGGCATTCACGCCGCCAGCCATCTCGATCATGCCGTTGGCTGCCGTGCCCGATCCGGAGGCGAGAACGCGCCCGCCCTGCATGCTGAGGATGAAGAGCACCTTCACCCGCTCAGCCACATCAGCGGTGAGCTTCTCGGCAGCCTCGATGTCTGCCGCGACCTTTGCAGCCAGCGTTTCCGCCTTTTCCTTCTCGCCCAATGCTGCGCCCGTATGGCGGATCTTGGCGAGCACGCCCTCTCCGCTGAAGGTTTCCGGCACCGTGACCATGGGCACATGTGCCTTTTGCAAAACATCGATCGCCTCTGGCGGACCGCTGCCTTCCAGCAGCAAGATGGCGGATGGTGCAACCGACAGCACGCCCTCAGGCGCAAGTTGGCGCGAATAGCCGACGTCAGTGATCTCGTTCACTTCCGGCGGAAAGGTGCTGGTCGTATCACGGCCCATCAGGTTTTCGCCGTGGCCGAGTTCGAAGACGATCTCGGTCAGCGATCCACCGATAGAAACCAGCCGCGAGGTGTCCGCAAACGGCTCCGGCAGGTCGTCGGCCGCAGCAGCGGGATAGATGAACCCCGCCAGCGCGCCGCCTGTGATGGAGACAGTCAGCAGAAATGGAAGAAGGAACCGTGCCCGCATTGCGCCGGAGCCTCTCACGCCGCTGTCGCGCGCTGCAGACGCGGCAGGCCTGCGACCAGCGAACGCCATTCGGCGAGCTCGTCCTGGCCCTCATGACGCTTGCCGAAAAACTGGATAACGAGATTTCCGGCCGCGTCATAGGCCTCGACGGAGGTGACATAGCCTTCCTTCACAGGCTTGCGCACGGCCCAGACCTCATCCAGCAGATCAAGCCGCAGGTGCAGGTGGAAGGTCGGGTCCATCACGTTGAGCCATGGCCCAAGCCGCTTGGTGTTGTGGATCGAGCCGGTGTGGATCTGGATGCAGCCGCGGCTGCCAACGAAGCACATGATCCGGATGCCCGTCCCGACAGCACGATCGAACAGTGCCTCGACAGCCGAATGATCCAGCCTTGTCGCGAATTCCTCTTCCGCCATGTGTAGAGCCTGGCGGCGAGAGATGTTCAGCGAGCGCAGGATTCGGGTGAACTGGTGGACGTCCTCCATCTCTGCCCAGCGCTGGCGCAGTTCCGGCTTCACGGCCTCGTCCGCCGTCGTAGCGGACGGCTCGTAGGGATCAACGCTGATACCGGGAGTCTGGTCCTCAGACTTCAACTGCTCCACGAGCGCCACATAGGCCTCGAGGTTCGATTCAGGACGCAGATGCACCTTGTGCACGGCCTCGCCCGACTTGTCGAAGAACTGCAGGCTCCGGCGCGTCTCGCCCTCCACCTGCTTTTCCACCGCGAAAGCGTGGACCCAGTGGGGCGGGAAGATGCGCAGGTCGATGTTCTCGCCGATCACCAGAGAGTTGTGCGCTCCGACCTGGATTTCTTCGTAGACCCCGATCTTCTCGTGCACGGCGCCGTCGTTGCGGGTCAGAACCATCACGGTGCCAACCGACTTCATGCCATTCAGAAAATCAGCGAGCCTTGGCTCGATCCGCGTCGCGCCAAAGCCGCAATGGGCGGCGACCAGCTCGCCTTCGCTGATACCAAGGATGCGGGCCAGCTCCCGCTCACGCATCTTCGGATGATCGATGCGCTTCTGCCGGATCTCTGCCGGCGAATACGTACCTGTCATGGGTACTCCCCCTTACTTGTTCAAAATGAGCTTGTTCTGACGCGTGAGCTTCAGCCGGTAGACCGTTCCGGCATGCTCGATCACGACCTCTTTTGAACCTCGGAGGATGTCTTCACTCTTCAGAGTACGAACAGAAGTGTGCCCCTTGCCCCCGGCATCCGGGCGCGATTGGGTCGGCAGGCTATGGTCCAGCGGTATATGAGCGCTCACGTGCGGTGCCTCATGTTAGCGCCTGGCTACCTGAACCTTGCTGGGCGTTTGTCGGTGACTCAATATTGACTTTTTTACTCACCTTTTATACGAGACGCAATACATGATAAAAGCAATCATGTTTATTCCTACAATTTGAGCCAGCGAGCCTCCCGGCCAGCCAGCAAAGCCACATAAAGGGGGTTTGCATGAGTCTTTTGGCTCGCAACACGGCGGCGAAGCTTTGCGGCATCGCGACATTCACACTTCTCGCGGCTCAGGCAGCCAGCGCTCAGCAGACGGAAGAACAAGCCGCTCGCCCGACGCCGGCCAACGCGACCGTACTACAACAGATCGTTGTGGGCGCCGGCGTGGAAAAGGTCGCCATCGACACGCCGCAGTCGGTCACGGTCGTTGATCAAGAAGAGCTCGATCTCCAGCAGGCAACCACAATCTCGGAAGCGCTGCAGAATGTGCCCGGCGTCAACCTTTCCGGCTCCGACCGCGTGCTCGGACAGAGCCTGAACATCCGCGGCATCGGCGGGCCCGAGACCGGCGGCGAGGAAGGTCGCATCATCATCAACGTCGATGGTGTAAGCAAGTTCTTCGAACAGTACCGAATGGGCGGCCTGTTCACCGATCCGGAACTGTTCAGGCGCGTTGAAGTCCTGCGCGGTCCGGCATCCTCGACGCTCTATGGTTCAGGCGCGCTTGGCGGCGTGGTGAACTTCGAGACCAAGGATGCATCCGACTTCCTGCAGGACGGCCAGATCGCGGCCCTGCGCCTCAAATCGACCTACGACTCAAACCCGAACGGCTGGCTCAGCTCCGCCATTCTCTCATACCGGCCGAACGAAGCCTTAGAATTCCTGGCCGCCGGCAACTACCGCAAGGCGGATGAGTACAAGACCGGAGGCGGATTCCGCGTACCCGGCTCAGATATCGAAGCCCCCTCCGGGCTGGTGAAAGGAACCGCGCATTTCGGTGAGAACAACGAGCAGACGTTGCGCGCATCCTACATGCACTGGCAATCGGACGCGGACGACCAGTACTACAACCAGACTGGCGTGGACGATCCGATCACCGGCGGTTTCGGCACCGTGGACCGCAAGGTCACCGACAAGACGGCCACCATCACCTACGAGAACCCGGCCACGGACAACCCGTGGCTCGACCTCAGGATCAGCGCCTCCTTCTCCGACACCGTCAACGACCAGTCGAATGCCACGCTGGCTTCCCTCAACCGCGTGTTCGGCTACAAGACCTATCAGTTCAACATCCAGAACACATTCGATTATATCGGCGAGAACTTCGAAAACTACCTGACCATAGGCTCGCAGACTGCCCATCAGGAACGCACGACGTTGCGCTCGACTTCGGGCACCCATCCGCAGGGCACTGACTTCCAGACCGGCGTGTTTGCGCAGAGCGAGTTCATCTGGAACGACCGGCTGACCCTGATCGGCGGCGTGCGCCTTGACTTCCAGAAGCTGGAGCCGACGAACATCGCCGGCGCGCGGGTAAACGAGCACACGGCCTTCTCGCCGAAGATCGCGGCGCACTACAAGATCAACGACACTTTTGCGGTGTTTGGTTCGATCGCCCATACCGAGCGCGTTCCGACCATCGACGAGGTGTTTGACAGCAGTGCGCTGACGCTCAGCCTGGAGAAGGAAAAGTCAAACAACTTCGAGGCGGGCTTCTCCGTGTCGCTCAACGACATCGCCCTGCCCTCCGACATGCTGCAGTTCAAGGCCACCGGCTTCTACAATCGCGTGAGCGACCTGATCACCGATAACGGACGAACGGCAAACCCGCGCTATACGAACACGGGCGAAGCCCGCATCTATGGTACGGAGTTCGAGCTCGCCTATGACGCGGAACGCTTCTTCGCCAACGCTGCCTATACCTACACGCGAGGCGACGACCTGACCGAGGGCGTACCGCTCGAAACGATCGCCCCGCACGAGTTCTCCGCAACCATCGGCGGACGCCTGCCGGACCAGAACCTGACCTTCGGCTGGACGGCCCGGCTGGTCGCCGCGCAGAAGCGCACCAGCGGAGATCCGCTCGGACGCCAGCCAACGCCATCCTTCCAGGTGCACGATGCGTTCCTGACGTGGAAGCCGGACGAAGGTACGTTCAAGAACTTCGAGGCAAGCCTGCGCGTCGATAACATCTTTGACAAGGACTATCGCGAATATCTGTCGGGAACGCCAACCAAGGGCCGTACCTTCAAGGTTACGCTCGCCCGCCAGTTCGGCACCTGATGTAGGGTCCAGCTAGGCGCGATCCTTCTGTCGCGACATTTGAAAAGCGGTATCGCCCGATTGAGCTACAAGCACGCTTATAAGGATCGGGTGCGCCTCCGCACCACACTAGGTCCCGAGATCATTTCTGCTGATGAGGCAGAGGGGCGGGCAAACCGGCATGCAGTGCCAGCCTTAGAATGGGGCGGAGGATTACCGACATAAGCTAACAATGACCGTGATGTTGCAGCCCGGCCCTTTTCGGATATGGGCCCCGGCAGGACAGTTCCGGCACGGCAGCAGACCCCTCTTGCGACCTGGACAGGATCGCGGAAGGGTCGTGAACGCGCGCCACTCGAGCCGTATCTCCTCGACAAGTCGGAGGCTCGGAGGAATCGGAACTACAACGAAACTGCATGGGCAATGATCTGGGGCGGAATCGGTGGCGCTTGTAGCTGATGAGTTGTGTCATGCCACAGCTCATAGGTAGAAGCCTCTGACCAA
>NZ_BMIF01000032.1 GCF_014641695.1 Nitratireductor aestuarii
CGACATTGGCGACCTGCTGCCGTTCAACTTCTCCAAGGCAAATGCCAAATAAAGCTGGATACGGCTAGAACCCGTGCGCGATTACGCCTGAAGAGGCCGTCTAGGCGCATCGAAAATCGCGCTTACCTTTAACCCGAGACAGTCGAAGCGGCTGAATGACGCCCATGATTGCTGGGCCGAGAAGAGAGAGCTCCTTGGTGACGCCGCTTGCTAGAAGCTCACCGAAGAGGATGCTCCATAGACCCGCAACCCGATCGCTCGGAGTGCATCCAGCTCAGTTCATCATCGTCAGCGTGTTGCAATCGCAGGCCGAGGGTGAAGCGTTTTCAGCGCCGCTGCTCATCATCACTTGCCGTCCGGACCTTGCTGGGCAGTCATCGGCTCTCCGAGCCGATACCAGCGCGAGAGTGTCCGCGCCCACCTCTGATCATGCGAAATAAGCCAGAGATCGCTCGTGGTGATAAGGCGCCTGGTGCCGACGAGACGCGGGTGACCGGTGGAGTAGCCAGCGAGCGCCGGCGTCTCAAGTGCGACGCCGAACCAGTCATCGAGCGTTGGCGTCTCTTCCGGGACCGCGATTTCTTCGGGTAACATCCCTGCGGCAACCTTCTCCATGTCAGCAACGAGCGGCTTCAATCGCTCCAACTGCAACAGGAATGTGGCGCTGACTTCTTGGCCAGGCTTGAATTTCAGCATCAGAGAACTCCTACAATAAAGGTCGCGACACGCTGACGTGGCGTCAGGCCCGGCATTAATGTTACGTAAGTTTCACGCCGCCCTCGGCCGTGCGTTGTTCGTCCTGCCGCCTGTCGGCAACGAAAACTCGCGCTTCCTGGCTGTTCCAGTGCTGGCTTGATGTTTGACACGATAATATTCTCCTATGCCGCTCGAGGTGTGCTCGACGGACGAAAGTTTATGAGCTTGGTTGATGAAGTTAGGCTGCTAAACAGCCCGCGAGTGTTGTGTCTGAATTGATGCGGGCGTCGCCGACGTCCGGCTGCCAACCCCTGCTCGGAAGCGTTCCTGGTATGCGGGACATGCTTTAGACGTTGGCGTGCTCGAACCCTGCCTATTGTCATTGATCTCGCAGACGAAACCGAGATCCCGGTCGTCATCGTCGTTTTTCCCGAGCCAGTCTGCGACTTTAGACGCGCTCAAGCCTAACCATGTCTGCGCGGCCCACGAATGTTCAGCCTCACGCTGCTGACGCGCTCGGCGGCTTCGTACGCAATGCGCTGGAAAGCCTCATCGATAAGCTTGAGCTGCGTCTCTTCGTCAGGTGCAAGCGCCTCGCCGATCTTGCTACGCAGAGTTTCCCGATGCTGAGCTCGCATGCGCAGAATCCCGTCGGCGACGCCAACTTTTCCTGTTAAGGCATCCAGCTCGCCCAGCGCCCAGACATCCTCGTCATGCCCGGTTTCAGCCAGGAAGGGATCGACAAGGGCGCAGTCCAGCTGCTTGATATCAAGGCGCAGATACTGCTGCGTCAGACGCGGCAGAGCAGACACAAAGGCCACCATTTCGCTCTTCCATCGCCCCACTATGCCGTGGTCAGAACCAGCGCCTGGGGCGATATGGATCCACAGGACACTCTCCCGCGCCGTGTCAGTGATCAGCAGGTCCGTAGCGAAGCTTGGGCGCTCGAACGTTTCGATCGTCGGCCAGACATCAGCCTGCAGCTTACCCTGACGTCTTTTTCGGCGCAGCCACTCCCTAAGTTCTTCCGCCGCCACAAACACATGGTCCTGGTAGTTCGGAAGCTTCGGATCTGTGGGATAAGCTGCTTCGATCCCATCAGTGATCTTCTCCAGGCTATACCGCAGAGCTAGCGGCAGAACCTGGTCGAGACATTCCTGAGCAGCTGCTTTCTGATCGGCAGCGCTAGCGATAAAATCGTAGTACTGTCTGAGTGCAACGTCTATCGCAAGACCTCCAAAGGCATCGCGGCAGGGAACGGGTGTCTTGAACCAGACGAACTGACCCAAAAGCGGTTTGGCGGACATGATGGCTCCAACGTGTAAGGACATGATTATGGGCTGCCTGCCACCGGACTGGCCGTGCAGAAGGCAATAGACGAGTGTCCGACGGTCTTGCAGGAAAAGCGTCGGTTAAAAGTCTGCAACCAGCGTGCGGTCGCGCGCCGCCGCGTACCGGTTGAACAGTTCAATCGAGGATGGGAGTTCGCCCGGCTAGATCGAGGCGAACGCGTAGGAAGCGGAGATTATTTCCGCTGTCTGACCATCAGGCGGGCGTCGATTTCCGGCGATGGATCTTTTAATTTCAAGCGGATGTCGCTAGTATCCAGCATAAGCTTGGCTCCCGGTAGGATAAGGGCTAAGTCCAGTCTCCACTCCGAGTGCTGCAACACCGGGTGGAGACGTCTTCATTTGGTGAAGACAAGGGCACTATTGCAGGATCCGATGCGCGCCGCAAGGATCTAAAGCCACAAAAATGCATCCGCCCCGCACTATCTAAGTCCCGGATATCACCGGTCTTTTTGGATCCGGTATCAGCAGCAAGAAGCCAATCCCCGCTTGGTTCGTTGTTCAAATTGCAGCCTTGAAGGCAATTGAAGAAGCTGCCTATACGCGCCTGATGCGATCTTCCAAAATCCTGGAAACGCGATTCATGCGCAAACGCCGTTTGATGAAGTAACGGGGGGAAAACAGACGGAAGAAGGCAAACTGCGTTTGCAACGAGATAGTCGGAAAGCACAAAAAGACGTTTCGATACCGATCTGCGGTGTTCGATATCCCGAGCCGTTCAATCTGACGTCAGGTGCGTCTTACGCGGAATTTCCGGCCGCCTTCTGTGTAGCGCGCGATTAGATCGCCGATGACATCTAATGAGGCATCTTTATCGAACCCCTGATCGGCCAGTGCGTCCAGGAGCATAGAGATCAGCTTCTCCATCCCACCGCAATCGCTCCGCTTGCTGCTCGCTTGTCGCCATGACTCCTCCATCTGTCACACGCTGCAACCATGGTGAGCTCAAACCCAGTCGGCGCAAAGAATGCTTTTGACAGTCCCGGCCTGCCCCGCAAACGCCGTTCGCCCCAGAATCGGAAATCTCAAGCTTCGCAACGAAGATCCCAAGATTGGAAACGATAAACTCGGATCCTGAATCGCGT
Source organism: Nitratireductor aestuarii (assembly GCF_014641695.1). Taxonomy (GTDB): domain Bacteria; phylum Pseudomonadota; class Alphaproteobacteria; order Rhizobiales; family Rhizobiaceae; genus Chelativorans; species Chelativorans aestuarii. The sequence continues at coordinate 3,131 of NZ_BMIF01000032.1, forward strand.
TACTACAAATTGTTTCGAGTTGAAACACATCGCCCGCAACCTGATATGACGTAGCGACAAGCTGAAATGGCTTACGCGCAATCCAGAACGAGCTGCCTGCAATCGATTGCGACGTAAAATCTCCTGAAGCCGTTTCCATCACGTCATCTACGGTTTCGGCCGCAAACGACGTTTCTTCCTGAATCGCGAATGAACAACGGCAAAGTGAATTAGCGCTTACCCAAATTCAGCGCAGCTTTCTCAACCTCAGCTTTGAGGAGCCCGCACTCCCCGGCCAGGATTGCTTCTCTATCCGCGTAGCATCAGACAAGGATTCTAGCGCTCAAGGAGTGCCCGGTTGGCGCACCACGGAGGGCCCGCCAAACGTTTGGGATGCGACGGGACATGGAACTTGCGGTGGTCATTCCGCTACGCCACCGCCCGCAGGCGCCATTCAAATGTTCAAAAATGGCTTCGGTGGCGTATCGGCAGCGGATGGTGTGCAGTGGGCGGAACTCAACGCATACACTCCATCTCGCCTATATCAGACCGTTTGCCTGTTGGAAGGTGACAGGGTTAAGTGGTTTCTCCACCACAAGGCTCGCGTAACGGGCCAAACCGAAAGCATGGTGTTCAATATCGGGATCCAGCCCGATGGTTCCGATGCCGTAAGCGTCGTTCAAGGAACGACTGACACTTCTGGTGCTGGCAGCATAGCCAACAACAGCTGTCTGGGTGAATGCGCTGTAACCACCGTCATCAATGAGTGGGCGCGATATTCTGGTAGCTTTGAGTGGAACAATCCGTCCGGGGAACGTACGATTGGCTTTCAATCCCTGAGCCCAGGCGCAGTGGGCAACTACCTGGATTCGATAACGATCTATGGCGTCTCACCCATCGCCGAACTGAGCACGGACGAAGCTCGGGGACTGGAAGGCGAACATTCCGCTACCAATTTTCCAATCAGTATCCTAGTGAGCGGCAAGATCCCTGTCGGAGAAACGCTCGATGTGGAAGTGGCGATCATTCATTTCGATACGGATGGCGCAGACATTTCACCAATGGACACCGTCACAATTTCCATTCCTCCAGGAGATTATGCGGCTGAGCCATTCCCTATTCCAATTGCAGTTCTGGCAGATGACGTCCGCGAAAACCGCGAGCAGTTTCGGATTGAGCTGGTCGACAAGCCCGGCGAAGGCGGCTATCGCGCTGGAAGTACCACCTCCTGCGGCGCCCAAGGCATAGTAGCTGCCACCTACACGATCCTGGACGCCCATGCGAGCATCGAGAAGATCGGGACCTTTGTCGATCTCGTGGGCGGCATGGCGCCGGATGGCTCTCCCATCAAGAACGCCGGTGACCGCATGGACTACGAGTTCATCGTCACCAACACTGGCGACGTCACGCTCACCAATCTTGCCGTAACCGACACCATCATCGGCACGCCAACACTCGATCCCAGCCGATCCGGCCTCGACCCGGACGGCAACCTTCCCGCCGGCGCAGTCGCCGTCTATGTCGCGAGCTATACGCTGACCCAGGCCGACGTCGACAGCGGTCAGAAGGAAAACGTTGCCACTTTCACCGCAAATCTCGTGGGCCGCGAGGACCAGGTCACCGCGACCAGCGACCACCAGGAGCCCCTGCCCCACATACCCGCCATCAGCATGATCAAGGAAGGCAGCTTCGATCCCGAGACAGACGATGGCGATGGACTGCCTGACCCCGGCGAACGGCTGCGCTTCGACATAACCGTCACCAACGATGGCAACGTCACGGCCTTCAACGTTGAGCCCAAAGATCCCGGCCCCACGTTCGACGGCCAGCCGGGCACCGGTGTGATGACGCCGTTTTCGCCGGGTCCCTCTGCTATACTGCCTGGCGAATCCCTTGTGTTTACTGCCTACTACACGCTCACCACCGAAGACATTGCCTACGGGTCCGGGCTTGAGGATGCCGTGAAAAATCAGGCGAGCGTGTCCGCAACCGATCCCACCGGGGCGCCACTGGAAGCGAACATGCCGGAACCCATGGCGTTTACCATGCCGGGCTTCGGCGTCGAGAAGCGCGCCGAGATCACCCAGACCCAGCGCGGTGGGAAGGTTCCCTACACGCTTATCCTCAAGCCGATGGAACTGATCCAGACCACCAGGATCCGCCTTGCGGATATCATACCCGCAGGCTTCGTCTACATACCGGGCACTGCGGTCGTGGACGGCCAGGCCCTGGAGCCTGTCATCGAGGGTCGGCGGCTTACCTGGGAGATTGATGTGGATCCTGAGCGCAACGTGGAGGTTCAGCTCATCCTGGGCGTCTCCGCGTCCGCGCCTTTCGGTACTTTCGTCAACACCGCACAGGCAGAGCGCATCGACAATGATGTCGTCTACCGCAGAAAAGGCTACGCGGAGGTCGAGATCATCCCGGAGCCAGTGTTCGATTGCGGCGACATCATCGGCAAGGTGTTCAATGACGAGAACCGCAACGGCTATCAGGACAAGGGTGAAGGCGGCATAGCCGGAGCCCGTGTTACCAGCGTCGATGGTATCCAGATAACGACCGATAGCCACGGCCGCTTCAGCGTGGCCTGCGCGGATCTCCCGAACAGCAGGATCGGCAAGAGCTATCTCATGAAGCTGGACCCCCGGTCGCTTCCTGCAGGCTACCGGATTCTGAGCGAGAACCCCAGGGTAATACGGCTAACCGCGGGCAAGATGTCGGAAATCAGTTTCGCCACGTCCATCGCGCGCGTGGTACGCATTGACGTAACCGGCGTGGCCTTTATCGCCGGCTCCACCAGCCTTTCGCCAGTCTGGCAGCAGAGTCTCACGACACTTCTGGAAACATTGGCCACGGAACCTTCGGTGCTGCGGATAGCATATCGTGACACCGCAGGCGAAAAGGCACTAGCCAACCAGCGGCTCAGGGCGCTGCGCAGCACGCTGAACGAGCTTTGGAAAGCAAAGCCAAACCGCTACCGCCTCGAAATCGAGACGAGCCTCATCACTGGAAAGACCATGGAAAGTCGCGCACGCTAGTTCAGGGTAGGATGTCCATAAAGAAAGAGCGGATCGCCAGGGATCCGCTCAGACTGCTGACAAACCTCTGGCGTTAGCTGGAGGTTTTTGATTCACTGGGGCATGTTGAAGAAACCTGCTCCAGTTCAGACGGCGATCGAGATGGTGACGCTCGAGAGCCTTGTTCCAGCAGAT
>NZ_BMIF01000033.1 GCF_014641695.1 Nitratireductor aestuarii
TCCGAATGGGTTGTGAACACTCACATTCTAGAGAAAATTTGACTGGCCATGGCACCTCGAGCGGTGCGCGCCTGCAGAGAAAAGGCTGCGCGCACCGCTGTTGCAGCCGTCTCTGCTAATCCCTTCCGTAGGTGCTACGGCACCGAGCTAACCTCAAATGCCATCCTGACATGGCAGGAAGATCGGCGTCTCGAGTGGCACTACATCGCGCCGGGCAAACCGATGCAGACGGATGTTGTTGAATAGTCCTTTCTGTTCACAAAGCGATCTTTTCCACCGCCTCCTTGTGACGCGCGAGCTCAGGTTCGTGAACCAATCGACGCTGAGTGGCCATATGAGGCGAGGGCAGAAGAGCGAACCGGACGAAAATCGATGCCAAAAAAAGAAACCCGACAATATGCCGGGCTTCGCTGGGGAATGAAGCGGGCTCGGGATCCGTAGACATGGCGATCGCCACGTGATGCCTGACCGAGGACGAAGAAGCGTTGCGACGTGGTCAGGTGCAGGCTGTCCTTTGCCCGCGTCATTGCGACGTAGAGCAGCCGCCGTTCCTGTCCGCCCCGTTGCGGCGTTTCTTGCGGGTCCCCAGCCAATTCGTCAGGGACGTTTAAACACTAGGGTCGTATGAAAAACCGCGGCTGAGATCGTACAAGCTATTGTTCGAACGTCGCTTTTTCCTGCCTGAGATCGCCGCGCTTTTGGATCGGAAAATCGGTTCAAAACAGCCTGCCTGGAAGACCTGGATTTCCAGCGTGTAAAAAAGGGTTCCCCAGCCATCTCCTTGAGATCGCTTGAAGATTCGCTCTACCGAGGTGCATCACCTCTATGCCCCGGAATGGGGGTTCAGTCAAGAGGAGGAGATTTGGGGAAATTGAACAATACGGACTACGGAACGGTACGTCAGCGCGCGTTGAGTCTGTCCGGTGGATCCGCTCTGCTGGATCCGAGATGCTCCCTCGTGCCCGATGAGTTCTGTCGCAGGACATGGCCGAACCAGGCCTCAACGGTCTGCCAGACCAGTACAGCGATATGACTATGATTGTTTGCCCAGTTGCGCCGGCAGCGATGTACCAATGCCGGGGATGTTCAGGGACAGCTTCAATCAGCCGGATTTTGGGCGAGAGTTATGCTTGGGCACTGGCGTCCTCCATGCCAAGAAGCTGCGTGATATCGAACTCAGGCTGCAAGCAAGACTGCCCGCGGCCGATGATGCCAGGATGTGTGGCCGCAGACCCAAAGTTGTGTAAGCGTCCGCCTGTAAGCGGGTGAAAAGAAAATCTTTTTTTTGGAGGGGATGCTTTTTCGGTCGCAAAGTTGTGTTGCTGAGGAACCCAGAGTTGTATTCTTGATTGATATGCGAGGCTCCTTGCGTTCTTTTCGAGGATCGGCTCAGGGCGAGAAACAGCCAGGAACATATCCGCGACGGAACTCTTTTCTGAGGAGAAGAGCTCGGAGTGTGACCTGAATGAGAGAGCCCGCTACAAACCTTATGATCAGTCACCGGAGGGCTGGGAATAAGTCAATCAGTCCCGACGTGGTGCTGTAACCGGTGCTGCCAGGTTGATGCGCAAGCACAAGAAGCCGGCGGCTCTTCGAAAACGGCGCAAAAGCAACCTTCTGGGACCTCACGTCCCAAATGGATGCTTTCAGGCAATCGACTCAATCTGCGATCTGGCACCTGCGCCGCTCATTTCCCGAATGCAACGCAAACTTCCCACTCCGTATCATGCAGAGAGAGAGAGAGAGAAGACGCCAGCAGCGAAGTCTGCTGGTGCGCACTGAGCCCCAGGTAGGCGGGGTTACTACTTCTTGCTGCGAGATGCCGGGATCGCGTTTGGATGCGGTTTCCTGACAGCAAGCAGCAACATGTGCGTTTGAGTTTGTTGGTGATGGCAGCGCTGAAATAACAGCGGCTCGTAAAAATAGCGGGATCGGAGCACGCTTTTGGAATGGATTGCACAGCACGGCGAGACGATTTCAGCGATAACTGGGGTTGGCACCCTGATTGTCTGGATTATCTATCTGCAAGTCTTCGTCACGAGCTATCGCAGGCAACTTCGTGCCACGATGTTGATCACACGCGGCCCGGGGCTGGGACTCCAGGCGCGCTGCTTCCTCAGCAATATGAGCTCGGGACCAATCTACGTTGCCACCATCCAGGTAGAGCTTGAATACGCCGAGGGCTCGGTCGTCTGCCCCGTTACTGATGTTGTTGATCTCGATGCAGCAGGAGGGCAGCAGAGCCAAACGCGACAGGGGCCGCTTCGGGATGGTGAGACGCGGGACATCGGCTCCTTCGAACAGCTGCTTCGTCATTCGGGGGAGGCTCCTGCCGCCGCACCCCATCTTGCGCTTGGGGAATTGCGCTCGATCACCGTTGAGGTTGTAGGTCTCTATGGATCGGAGGACCTGCCAATCGGAGCTCGCAGGTGTTTTCTCTTGCTCGCTCAGGACGGAAATATGGTTGTTCGGGGCAGCGAACTACGAACTCGCCAGATCCGCAGCGCGGCAGGCCGACGGCGATTGCTGGGCGATCTCGAGCGTGATCAATGATAATCTATGTTTTCGCCAACTTCGCTGCGTCAGCTCTTGTTCGTGTACTGATCGGTGGCTCCCGCCATCTGCAGCATCAGCTGTTCCATTGAGATCGAGTTCTCGCCATAAGGGTAGAAGTCCGACTTGTCGCCCTGTTGCCATTTCTGCCGCAGCTCCGGCCGCGTGATGTCCCAGTCGCTGTAGGTCTCCTTGGCGAGCGTTCGAAGGTCCTGATAGAGTTCAGCTGCAGAAGGGCGTCCCCAGTAGTAGTAACCGTTGTAGACCTTGAATATCTTCAGGTTTCGGCCAAGCACGATCGTGTGCGGGATCATCACGTCGTGGGTCGTGTCGGTGTATTCCTTAATGTCCAAATCCTTTTGTACGATCCGCTTCTCGTCGTAAAGGAACGGAAACGACGCTGAAGTCTGCTGCCGATAATTGTTGGTGGTATGCCAGTCGTCGGTCGTTATCGCGACCACCTGCGTGTAGCCCACGACCAGCTGTGGGTGGAATCGGACCAGCTCCAGCAGGTGCTGGCGATCTTTCGGACAGAAGAAACCACGTGTCAGCACCACGATCATCAGCTGATCGCCCTGGAGGCCCGACAGGCTGCGCTCCGTTTTCGTGTGGTCAGGCAAACGGTAGTCCGGGAACGTCCCTCCCGGTGCGATGTCCGATCTCATGGTTGTCTCCATCCGACGGTCATCCAACCAACCGGTGGCGAACTTGATTGTTCCGGTCTGCGGAGGCAAAGGGCGTTTCTGCATGAACGTTTCGAGATGCTGCGGTCGTCAGTTGCAAACTAAGTGGATCTGTCGCCTGACCCGACGTGATCGCTGGTTACGTTGCCGACACGCCCCCCCCCCCCCCCCCCCCCCCCCCCCCCTTGGTTGCCGTACGAACCATTTGTCCCTTGGATTGTTATCTATTCACCCCTGAATGTTTGTCCGGAATTAGGATGGACGAACGGGAAGAAGAGCGCACATCTTAGACATATAGCTGGAGCCAGGCCCAGGCGAGGGGGAGAGCTAAATGACTGATACACAAACGACAGGCATCCCTGAGCCTGAGGGGCCTACGGACATCATCGAAACTGACTACGAGATTGGTCAGGATAATGTACAGCCAAGCATCGGGGCACTTGCCTTCGACGTCCATAATCCGGTCTTCGCAATCTCCGGACTAGTGATTGTTGCCTTCGTCGTCATTACGCTGGCGCTGCAGAACGAAACTGACGTCCTCTTCAATGGGCTGCGCGACTGGCTTACCTCTAAGCTCGATTGGTTCTTCCTGGTCGCGGGCAACATCTTCGTGCTGATGGCTGTCGCCGTAATCATTATGCCTTGGGGAGCCATCCGGATCGGAGGGAGCGAGGCAACCCCTGACTTCGGTTACGCCGCTTGGTTTTCAATGCTTTTTGCCGCCGGCATGGGGATCGGGCTGATGTTCTATGGCGTTGCGGAGCCGATCGGGAACTACGACGCGGCGATTGCGGGAGTGATCGAGGAGGGAGGCGCGCGCACCGACTGGGCACCGCTTGCTGGCGCTCAAGGCGATGCCGAGGGTGCGCGGCGGCTCGCGATGGCTGCGACGATCTTCCACTGGGGGCTGCACCCGTGGGCAATCTACGGTGTAGTTGCCTTGGGACTCGCACTGTTTGCCTACAACAAGGGCCTTCCGCTGACAATGCGTTCCATCTTCTATCCCATATTTGGCGAACGCGTGTGGGGATGGCCTGGCCACATCATAGATATCCTCGCGGTCTTTGCGACGCTCTTCGGACTCGCCACCTCGCTCGGCCTCGGCGCGCAGCAGGCAAATGCAGGGCTCAGCTTCCTGTTCGGCATGCCGGACACGGATGTTACAAGGGTGTTACTGATCGTCTGCATCACTGCGGTTGCCACGATCTCGGTTGTTGCCGGGTTAGATGCAGGTGTGCGGCGGCTCTCGGAAATCAACATGGTGCTGGCTGCGCTTCTGCTGATTTTCGTGATCGCCACGGGTCCAACCCTTGCGATCATCTCCGGGTTCTTTCTAAACCTCGCTGCCTATATCGAGTATCTGCCAGCTCTATCGAACCCCATAGGTCGCGAAGACGATAATTTCCGGCAAGGCTGGACCGCATTTTACTGGGCCTGGTGGATCTCGTGGTCACCCTTCGTCGGAATGTTCATCGCCCGTGTCAGCCGGGGACGGACGGTTCGTGAATTCATGATTGCTGTTCTGCTGGTCCCGTCGCTGGTTTCGGTGCTCTGGATGACGAGCTTTGGCGGTACGGCCATCAGTCTGATCGGCACAGGTTTCAACGATATTTCCAGCGCAGCTCTAGAACTGCAGCTGTTCGCAATGCTGTCGCACCTGCCGCTCGCTGCGATCACCTCCTTCGTGGGAATTGTCTTGGTGATCGTCTTCTTCTGCACGTCGTCTGACTCCGGTTCACTGGTGATCGACACTATCACTGCTGGCGGCAAGGTCGACGCACCGACAGCTCAGAGGGTGTTTTGGGCAGCCTTCGAAGGACTCGTGGCGATTGCGTTGCTGCTGGGGGGAGGTTTGGCTGCCTTGCAGGCCGCGGCTGTCTCGACTGGGTTGCCGTTTACTATCGTGCTGTTGCTTGGTTGCTATGCACTCGCACGCGGGTTGATGTCCGAGCCGCGGGGACCCGTCTCAAGCAGCTGATTGGACGGAAAACAGTAGGACGAACTCACCCTTCGGCTCGTACTACGCTGTTAGAATTAGACCGTCAGTTCAGTAAGTTGCGGAGGGCCCAGCCAGGGAGTGGAGCTGGGTTCGGAGCCTGTGACTTTAGGCGACACAATGCGTCTTCCTGACAAATCATCGCCTGCACATGAGAGCGACCAGGAAAGTATGCTGGGTCGTGGGTACGTCTCGGAAGCAACAGCATTAGATGTGACCAACGCCAATCCAGCGACACCGGGTAGCAGCAGAAAGGCCGCCTTCAAACCGGCAGACGCAATGGATGGTGTGACGGGGAGGTGGCTGTTATGACCGGAAAATGTCCTCAGTAGACCTGTCTCTCTCTAGCGGGTCACCAAGTTCACGCTGGCATCGCACACCACGTATACTTTCTGAGAACCGTTCATATGGAGCCGCTTGCGTTCAGCGGCGGTCCACCGGACCGACGTCAAGGAGCGGCGAGGCATCGATTGCTCCCGCGTTCAGGATCGCGCCGATCTTTTCGAGGGCTGCCACGATCATCGCCTGCTCCCAGTCGGGCAGCTTGCTGAATTGTTGCGAAAATACGTGTTGCAGCGGATCGGGGGCGGATTCAAGCACCCGTCGTCCTTCCTCCGTTGCAGTCACCCAGACGAGCCTGCGATCATGCTCGCCGCGCGTGCGCTCCACCAGTCCACGCGCCTCCAGCTTGTCGACGAGCGAGGTTGCGGTAGCCTGGCCAACGCCGGCCTTTGCCGCAATGTCCTTCGGCTGGGCTCTCGGGGACGAGGCGACAATTTCCAGAACGATCAATTGTGGTGTCGTGAGCCCGGTT
>NZ_BMIF01000034.1 GCF_014641695.1 Nitratireductor aestuarii
GCTCACCCGAGACCCCCTGTCCCCTTCAAAAATCTCCATCTGTCCAACTGTCCTTATGCCTGGGAATAAGGACAGGGTCTGAACAGTTTTATCCAATATTCACAGGCGGCCTCGCTCGGACGGATACCTTATTTCGCGTAAGAAATCGCCTGAAAACACCTTTACATCATGTTGACAAAACAGGACCGGAAAAGAAAACGCTCAAAACGTCAACATGCCCTGAAGCTGATATGGATGAAGGGTGCAAGCTGAATTCCTATGCGTCCGCCAAGTAATGCCCGGCGAGACTAAGATCATCCAATATCTCCTAGCCGTGCGAGAGACGCGTCAAAAGGTCAGCAATGACAAGGCCCATCGACCGACTCCACCTGATCTTCTGACCAATACCGGGCGTCGGTCTAAGTCTCCTGTGGTGCAGGTCTTGCAATAGCAGTCATGTGCATCGTTGCGGCTATGATCAAGATCATGTGGAACACAGCGAAGCGTCTGTGCCGATGAACTAATCAAGGAAGCCTCTAAATCCCTGGGCCACCTGTTGCGGGGTGAGCTGTCCTAACAACTGCGCGCTTCGAGCGCATGTTCGTTCGGCTCTGCGGGTGCACTACCTCTCACTTGCAGCCGAGAAGTAACAATCTGTTAGAAGTCGGCACGCACGCACGCCAGCAGCACGATCTGAATAGTCCACAAGCGGTCTTAAAACGCCTTTCTAGCCTTCGCCCGAAGGCTGCAAAACCTACATAAGTAAATGCTTACTTATTGTTTTTATTGCGTTTTTTTACATCACCCACTAGACATCGGCCGGAATTGGACTCAAAAAGCTGAATAGCTAATAGGCAACAGCTCAGGAGTTCAAATGCCTACCTACATCCCTGATTGGATCTATGACCGGCTGGTCAAAGCACTTGAGGCTATCGAGCCTTGTCCCTTAACCGGCGACAGATCCGCCAAGATCAATGAAGCTCTCTGCATGATTGGAGGTGTATGGCCGGAAAGCGTCCGGGTTGATGCTGCAAATGGGCGGCTTCCGTAACCGCAGACGAATTTTCCGACAGCAATCATTTTTCCGTTAGGTTCTGATTGACACGAGGGACTCAACTTCGTTATAACCTGATCATCACGAAAAATCAGGAGGTGATCATGGCTCTATCCAATGCAGAACGGCAGCGCAGACACTATGAGAAGCAGAAGGAGGCCCGAAAGAAGCCCGGCGATATCACCGCCGCTCTTCAGACAACGCCGTTCTTCGAATTCTACGGTGAGCATCCAGACACGGACTCTTTCGAGCTGCCGCTACAGCTAGCCAACTTGAACGTTCCAGTGTTTGCCGATGACGGTCCGGCCGTGTTTCCGCCCGAGGTTCATGGCCTAGACTTACCGAAAGCGGATAACTCTATTGAGCGTGCCGAATTGATCGTTGCATCCTTGATCGATGCGGCCGCGGGCTTGGCGAGCATCATCAACGAATACAAGCGAAAGGAGATCGTAGACCGGATAGATGAGATTGAAACTGGTGACCTCACAACGCCAGAAGCGCGCAAGCAAGCACTCAACGACATAGTGCAACTTAAGAGGATGCTGCAGCAGTTAGATAAACAGGTTCGGTGGACCTTCCCGCAGTGGAAGGTGCTGAAGTGAGAAAAGATGAAAATGAAAACGGCGTGGGAAAGTTTGGCGACCACACCACACCGTTTTCAGCAAACCCCATCAGTATGGAAAATGACGGAGATACCTTCATGAATAGCACGGATGTAAGCAGAGCTTCAACGGCGAAAGCCCCGCAGTGTATCAACCAGGTTGATAACGAGGCGCTTGATAGGATCGACGATCTACCGGAAGAAATCATTGAATGCGAGTTGGAGGAGCTTCAGTATGGCGATAACGCCGTTGTGGAGTTCGATGAGGCGGACGCTGCTTCGGTAGAGACCACTTCACTGCCGAAAAATAACAATGTGATAAATATGGCCTCGGCCAAGGCAAAGCCAGTGAAGGCGAAATCAGCCGCGTCGATTACCACGAACCAGGATGGCGCAGAAATTACGCCGCGCGAGCTTCTGGAGGAAATGGACGCGACAGCAAACAGGATACGCGACCTACACGGGAAAGGGTCAGCAGTTCTTGTCGCTATTGGTAGAGACCTGATCGCCATGAAAGACCGGCTTAAACATGGCGAGTTCACCAAATGGTATAGAGGTGAGTTCGGTTGGAACGCGATGGACGTTAAGCGCTACATGGACGGCGCACGGGCATGGGATGATATTCGCAAGCTTGAGCCTGAGGCCGAGGTCAAAGTTATTCCGCAAACGCTCCTTTACAGCTTTGGTAAGCTATCGGAATCACAACAGCTTCAAATTGCCCAGGCGGCGAAGACTGGTAGGAAGCTCAAGGCGGATGATTTCAAAAAGGCCAACACGGCAGCAAGCCCGCGCAAAACAGACAAGGGTGAGGCTGAAGCGCTGGCAAACCTAATCGCCGGCCTTCTGGATAGAAGCGCAGCTGAGAGGGTAGCTAGCAGCCGGGGCTTTGAAGTTCGGAGTTTTGGCAGCCTCCTCCAGAAGGCAATAACAGCCACTTTCTCGGGCAATTCGTAGTCGAGCCCAATACTGCCTGGGGCGGTTCTATTTTATGGTCTATCCCAGATCACCTAGCTGATGCACTGCAGCAGCCTAAATCGCTGTGACTTGAACAATGAGCTAGAGCGCTCAGCGCCAGGCAGCCTTTAATCAGAGCATGAGCACGACTAAAGGGCATCGGATAGTCGTGCTCATACTCCCCCTACCTATACTTAATGACAGGACAAGTCATGGCAAAGAGTAGAGAACGGTTACCGGCTATCCTTTACCGTCGTGTATCAACCGAAAGACAAGGGAGAACTGGCATAGGACTGCCCGCACAAACCGTTGCAGTCAAAGCCTATGCTGAGCAAGAAGGATACACCATTATTGCCGAATACCAGGACGTATGCACCGGCAAGGGTGAGGAAAGCGCCTATGAACGTTCCGGGCTACAAGCTGCAATAGCAGAAGCAGCATGTAAGAAAGTTCCCATACTGGTATATGATTTTGACAGGTTCTCTCGACACACTAGCAGCGCCGAGGAAATCGTTCAGACAACCAATGTTATAGTAATTTCCACCCGCACCGGCGAGCGAGGTAGCCCATCCACTATTGCCTCACGAGTCGCATATGCCCAGGAAGTAGGAGAGCGCATCTCGATAAATACCAAGAATGGTATGGCGAGAAGCAAGGATGAGGGGGCTGTCTTTGGCAATCCCAACATCTCGGAAGCTCAGAAACGCGGTGTAGAAGCACGGCAGCTTCAAGCTCGGAAACGCGTGGAAGTGATAGAGACAGTGCTGCAGGAATTTCCGGAGAAGCTAACTCATCAGGAACTGGCCGACATCTTAAACCAGCGAAATATTCCTACTGCTTTCGGCAAGCTATGGACTGCAAAATCTATACGTAGACCTCGAAGAGACGCTGAGCGACTACTCCAGGAGAAAGCCAAAGCCCAAAAGCAAGAGGATGAGCATTACAAGAACCACCCACTCTATGGTCGCTTCTGAGATCCATACACGGAACGTTCCTCATCCGGTTATATCAGCGGAGTAGCCGTCCAAGGTGGCTACAGGCTGAATGACTCAGGGGAGCGCACTGGGTGAGCGCCGTCCATTTTTCGACACCTAACCCATTCGAGAGGCAAATGCCCGCCAGTGAGCTTCCCTGCGTCGTTTAGAGCACATCTAGTTGAAGCTTCTCCGGTCAAACAGCGGCCCGCTTGATGCGCATAGTTCAGCTGCGCAGATCAGACCCATCTGCCACCGAAAATAACAATGTGTTAGAAACAACCGCGTCAGCCTGCTCTGCTATAGGTTTCGAGACATTCTGAGGACTCCGGATGTCGTGGCGAACGCCCAGCGGTTAGTTTCCTTGAGTTGAACTGAGCGCCGGTGAGTAGCGCATCTTCAGGCGAGGCAGCACCTGACCTGAGTTCTCACTCGCACATTCTTCAAAGATTCAACTGAGGTTATTTTTTTCCGGACTTGGCTAGTTTCTTTTTTTGCATAAGCCTCCCGGCGCTTCGCAAGTTTTTCCTGATGTTCGAGCTCCGCAATGCGCTCTCTCTCATATTTTCGACGCAGCAGGGCTGGCGCGATCAACCAGGTCGGACGCCGCAGACCGAATAGTCAGCCAGTCTCCGCCTTGTCTGGTGGATCAGCCATCAGCGCGGCGTCCTTGCACGAGCAGTCGCCTTTGACTCTTACAAGCTCACCGGCACGATCGGTGGCGTCAGAGCCTCCGACAGCATCCGATCCGCAAACGCTCGCCAGCGAGCTCTCTTGAGTCATACAGAGCATTCTGACGCGCACCGGACGCTATCCAACGGCTGCAGACTCGTTGAACTCACGAATTACCTGCACAAGCTTTTTCGCGCGCTCGATTTCAAACACTTGTTGCGGTCCCTCTGGGGCAATGTCGATGAATGGGCTTTCGTAGAGAAGAGCCGGGTCCATTACGCCTTTCTCGGTAAGGTGCTCGATCACCATGTCGAGGAACTCGATTTGGTCGGCGGTGGCACCGGTATCCGCAATGAAGTCTGAGAATGCTTCTGCCACTGCCGAGCGGTCCAGACCCACCAGTGAACGAACGAAGGCACCAAGACCACTGGCGACTTGGGTGGCTTTCTCATAGTGTTTCTGGTCACCTATCCCCGCCGACAGCAGCATGGTCTGGAGTTCTTCGATGTCAGTCGCCGTCAACGGCTTGCCGTGGCGCAGCTTGGCGATGACGATGTGGTCCTCGTGTTCGCGGAGAAAGTGCCGCGCTTTGCTCTTGAAACGAGAGAAATCCACCTCACCCACCTCCGGCAAATCAATCTCAGCGCTAGCACCAAGCTCGTCCTCGAAATCCGTGTAAACGATCTTGCGTTTGCCCTTCTCGATATGCTGGACGAGACCGCGAAGCCTTAGGCGCACCAGTTCCAGAACCGGCACAGTGATACCTTCCCACCAGGCGTCGGAAAGTATGTCGAGGATGAGCGGATGCTGCGCCGCGATGATCGGGATGGCTGTCTGCTCGTCCAGCGCGGAGGCAATCTCGAGCAGTTGCTTCTTCAGTCGATCGAAGCTTTTCGAACCCTTCAAAAGCGCCAGCTGGAGATTGAAGATGAGCAGATCGAAGCGCTTCGCTTCTTCCGGCTCTCCCTTTACCTGGCTTGGCAGCGGCGCGACGTCGATGAGGAGTTCGTCACGCACCTCGTCCGTTAAGTCGTTCCAGGCACCAGCGTCCTTGTATTTCTCCACCGCGCGACGCTTGCCGCGCACGATGAAGTTGTCGAGGTTCATGGCCGCAACATACGTTCGCAACGTATTCAGCGCATCGTGACGGATGGTTTGTTGGTTTCCACGCGGAACTGAGCCGGTTTTTCCACCGAGAAGTGAGCCACCTCTAAGTATGGTTTTCTGATCAGGCTTTGGTCAATGGGTTGGTCTTTTCTCCTCTCTTTTGCGCTGCTGCGGCC
>NZ_BMIF01000035.1:0-2742 GCF_014641695.1 Nitratireductor aestuarii
CGTCGGCCACTTTTGGCCGCCCTCCCGAGCCCGTCGAGGGGCCGGAGCCGTTCGGCGTGAGCCGAACTGGCGTGAGGACAAAACATCCATCAGACTTCGTCTGATGGATACAAGCAATGAGAATGATCAAGCCAATCGAGCTATTAGTAACGGTAAGCTTCATGCGTTGCCGCACTTCCACACCCGTCCTATCAACGTGGTCGTCTTCCACGGCTCTCAGGGAATACTCGTTTTAAGGTTAGTTTCCCGCTTAGATGCCTTCAGCGGTTATCTAGTCCGTACATAGCTACCCTGCACTGCGGCTGGCGCCACAACAGGTCCACCAGAGGTACGTCCATCCCGGTCCTCTCGTACTAGGGACAGATCCTTTCAATATTCCTACACCCACGGCAGATAGGGACCGAACTGTCTCACGACGTTCTGAACCCAACTCACGTACCGCTTTAAATGGCGAACAGCCATACCCTTGGGACCTGCTCCAGCCCCAGGATGCGATGAGTCGACATCGAGGTGCCAAACAACCCCGTCGCTATGGACGCTTGGGGGTCATCAGCCTGTTATCCCCGGCGTACCTTTTATTCGTTGAGCGATGGCCCTTCCACGCGGGACCACCGGATCACTATGACCGACTTTCGTCTCTGCTCGACTTGTCAGTCTCGCAGTCAGGCAGGCTTATGCCATTGCACTCGACGACCGATTTCCGACCGGTCTGAGCCCACCATCGCGCGCCTCCGTTACTCTTTAGGAGGCGACCGCCCCAGTCAAACTACCCACCATACACGGTCCTGGACCCGGATAACGGGCCGCAGTTAGACATCCATGAGGTTAAGGGTGGTATTTCAAGGATGGCTCCACAACGGCTGGCGCCGCTGCTTCAAAGCCTACCACCTATCCTACACATAACGTCACGAATGCCAGTGTAAAGCTATAGTAAAGGTGCACGGGGTCTTTCCGTCTAACCGCAGGAACCCCGCATCTTCACGGGGAATTCAATTTCACTGAGTCTCTGCTGGAGACAGCGGGGAAGTCGTTACGCCATTCGTGCAGGTCGGAACTTACCCGACAAGGAATTTCGCTACCTTAGGACCGTTATAGTTACGGCCGCCGTTTACTGGGGCTTCAATTCAATGCTTGCACATCTCCTCTTAACCTTCCAGCACCGGGCAGGCGTCAGACCCTATACGTCGTCTTGCGACTTCGCAGAGCCCTGTGTTTTTGATAAACAGTCGCTACCCCCTGGTCTGTGCCACCCCATACCACTTGCGTGATACAGGGTCATGCTTATCCCGAAGTTACGCATGCAATTTGCCGAGTTCCTTCAGCAGAGTTCTCTCAAGCGCCTTGGTATACTCTACCAGTCCACCTGTGTCGGTTTAGGGTACGGTCTATACGCGGGAGCTATTTCCCGGGACCACTTCACTGCCAGATCAATCCAGTAAGATCTGACAATACACGTGATCCGTCACTACCCGCAGGCCCACGAATATTAACGTGGTTCCCATCGACTACGCCTTTCGGCCTCGCCTTAGGGGCCGGCTAACCCTGCTCAGATTAACTTTAAGCAGGAACCCTTGGACTTTCGGCGAGGGAGTCTCTCACTCCCTTTATCGTTACTCATGTCAGCATTCGCACTTCCGATACCTCCAGGCGTCCTCACGGATCACCCTTCACTGGCTTACGGAACGCTCCGCTACCGCTCACACAAAGTGTGAACCCAGAGCTTCGGTGCATGGCTTTAGCCCCGTTACATTTTCGGCGCAAAGACCCTTAATTAGACCAGTGAGCTGTTACGCTTTCTTTAAATGATGGCTGCTTCTAAGCCAACATCCTGGTTGTTTTGGGATCCTCACATCCTTTCCCACTTAGCCATGACTTGGGGACCTTAGCTGCTGGTCAGGGTTGTTGCCCTCTTCACGACGGACGTTAGCACCCGCCGTGTGTCTGCCGACTAGTACTCCCCGGTATTCGGAGTTTGATTAGGTTTGGTAATCCGGTGAGGACCCCTAGCCCATTCAGTGCTCTACCCCCGGGGGTATTCGGTCGACGCTCTACCTAAATAGATTTCGCGGAGAACCAGCTATTTCCAAGTTTGATTGGCCTTTCACCCCTAGCCACAAGTCATCCCAATCTATTGCAACAGAAACGGGTTCGGTCCTCCAGTTGGTGTTACCCAACCTTCAACCTGCTCATGGCTAGATCACTTGGTTTCGGGTCTAATGCATCGAACTAAATCGCCCTGTTCAGACTCGCTTTCGCTGCGCCTACACCTACCGGCTTAAGCTTGCTCGATACACTAAGTCGCTGACCCATTATACAAAAGGTACGTTGTCACCATTGCAGGCTCCAACTGTTTGTAGGCAACCGGTTTCAGGTTCTATTTCACTCCCCTTGTCGGGGTGCTTTTCACCTTTCCCTCACGGTACTAGTTCACTATCGGTCATGCACGAGTACTTAGGCTTGGAGGGTGGTCCCCCCACGTTCAGACAGGATTTCACGTGTCCCGCCTTACTCGAGGACTCTTGTGAGATTTACGTGTACGGGGCTGTCACCCGCTATGGCCCAACTTTCCAGAAGGTTCCACTTTACTCACAAAAGCCACTGGCCTGGTCCGCGTTCGCTCGCCACTACTAGCGGAGTCTCGGTTGATGTCCTTTCCTGCAGGTACTTAGATGTTTCAGTTCCCTGCGTTCGCCTCTTATCCCTATGTATTCAGGATAAGATACCCGTCAACACTTGGAAACC
>NZ_BMIF01000036.1 GCF_014641695.1 Nitratireductor aestuarii
CTCACCCGAGACCCCCTGTCCCCTTCAAAAATCTCCATCTGTCCAACTGTCCTTATGCCTGGGAATAAGGACAGGGTCTGAACAGTTTTATCCAATATTCACAGGCGGCCTCGCTCGGACGGATACGGAGAAGTTGGACTTCAAGGTTCTTGACAGCGATGCCCGGACCTACCGCATTGATGAGGCCGTGGCGGTCCTTAGAGCTGCCCGCAAAGAGACTGAAGTGAGGAGGCGTTGGCTGCCCTGGCTGTGTGCCTACTCCGGGATGCGGATTGAAGAGGCGGGCCAATTGACTGCGGAGGACTTCTTCCAGGTAGGCGAAAGATGGTTCCTCAGGGTTTCGACTTCAGGTAGGCGGAGCCTAAAGACGGCCTCCAGTCAGCGCCGCATTCCAATTCATCCATCATTAGAGGCAGAGGGGCTGCTAGATTTCGTCCGCAAGGTCGGCAAAGGGCGGCTCTTCAAGTCTAACCGCATCCAACCTCTGATGTCAGAATGGGTTCGCGACACGGTGGGCATCAAGCGGCCTGAGCTATCCCCTAACCACGGCTGGCGGCACTTCTTTGAAGACCTCTGCGCATTGGCCAACATGTCGGATGCCGCAAGAGATTTCATGACGGGCAGAGCTTCGGGGAAATCTAGGGATCAATATGGACGGAGTGAGTTAATGCTGCCGGGATTAGCTAAGGCTATGGACAAAATACCGGACATCATTGGGTTGCTGATGGCGGAGGCTGAGGGTGGCGATCAAGTTTGAGATTTCACGGTCGCTAAGAGGTTCGTTTGCAATAACTTCTGCGACGCTGGAAAATGTCTACAGGCACATAGCGGAAGCAATGGGTCAACCCGTGTCCGTCACGGTACGCTTTATCAATGCTAGAACTATTTCAACCGAAAATCTCAGCTCGATCCTATCGGACAGCTCAATCTCCAACCATAAAATTGAGTCGATTCGGCTCGCATGTGGTACGTTTGGTGATCCAACTCGATCTAGTGTTATTCTTGGATATTCGAAGAAGCATCCCGTCTTGATTGAAATTACTGGTGATCGCAGTTTTGCTATCTCTCTTGAAGATAACATTGTCAACGAACTGCATGGTGCAAGGTCACCAGTATGGCTTCTTAACACTCATCAATGGCCCGGCATTGAGTTCAACGAGGGGATAAGTATGATCTCCCTAGGCATCCTAAGTACGGGCATCATAGCCTACGTTCGAGGCGATTGGGTATTTGCAAGCGGTGCATATTATTATATTTTCGGGTTCCTAATGGCTTCGGCATTGCTGGGCATTTTTGGCCATAGACTGGCACCGTCAATCATCTTCGATTTCGGCATAGGTGCAACTCTGAATCGAAGAAGAAGGTTCACAATCAGCATCGTTTTAGGAACCATAGGGCTGGGTGTTCTCGTCAACTGGTTAAGCAGCTTTGTAGTGCCAGCATGAGGCCTTGGGCCTATCTACGAACCGATGCTCTAAGCAGCCACACGGTCTAAGACCCTTTTGACCTGCATAGCGGTCCACTGTCCGCCCCTTGAGGTCTTTACCTCCATGTCATTCAACGTGTCTGCGATGGCTGAGAGGGTCTGTCCGGCATTGCGTAATGGCCCGATGACCTTCACAACCTTCTCCGCCTCCGCTTTGGCCTTCGCCTGGATCGCCTCGTTACGCTTCATGGTCTTGTCTCGGAGACCGCCTAGCTGCCGCCCTCTCTCCTTTGCCACCTGGAGTGCCGCCTTGGTACGCTTTGAGATGAACTCCCGCTCCTGCTCTGCAAGGGCTGCGTAGATGTGAAGCTGGAAGTTGTCGGCGTGTGGCATCGAGGCGACCCGTATACTTGCCTGCTTGATCGTCCTGGCGATGAACTCCACGTCGCGGCTCAAGCGGTCCAGCTTTGCCACCAGTAGCTCCGCCTTCTCCTTGCGGGCCAATTGAAGCGCCTTCATCAACTCGGGCCTGTCGGCCACCTTACCGGATTGAACGTCCTGGAACTCCCCAATGATCTCCCATGGGGTCTCAGAAAAGTTCTGGAGGAAGAGGTCTATATCGCGTTGCTGCGCTTCTAGGCCCAGGCCGCTCTTGCCCTGCTCTGCCGTGCTCACTCGGGTGTAGATGACGTAACGCTTCATGGGTTCCTCCAGGTGACAAGGAGGAGTCTAGGTCAGTATTTATCTAATGTCAACGTTGGTTGTGCATGTTATAGCGCTTCGTGAGGGCCATAGGGTGCCGCCTCCCGGTAGTTTGAAGGGAGACCCCCATGGAAAAACATCTGGCACGGTCTGGGAGGGGGGCCATGGGGGGAAGCGTGTCTGTTGCCACGTATATTGGACCTCTCACGCGGCGGATACTTTTTGGCAGTCCGGGAAGCTAATTCAACACGATTACACAGGGTCTTGCATATGCGATGCTTGAAGCAGCCGGGGTGCCCGACTAAGCTTTTAGGAATACTTAGGGGGCTTCATGACTATTGAATTCGGGAACTCTTTGAAGGGGGTGGATCGCTGCCCACAATGTAATATCGCTCGGCCTTATATGTCGCTTACATGGTCTGGGCCAATCAAGGTCAATGGCAATCGCGGTGTGCGTTGGGGTGTGTACGAATGCTCAAGCTGCAACCGCTTGACAATGGTAGAAGGGTTTGAGGGGCAAATCGATGCTTTGGGGCTGGTGCGGGGCGACTTCGGCAACTTAGTGCGTGCCGTTTACCCTGGCCAACGGGAAGTAGATGACAGCCTACCCGAAGAGGCGCAGCGTTACCTCAAACAGGCTTTGGAAACCCTATTCGCTCCAGATGCAGCTATCGTGATGGCAGCCTCCGCTGTGGACGCCATGCTGAAGGACAAGGGATATTCAAAGGGCAGTCTTTACACCCGGATTGACCAAGCTGTCTCCGACCATATCCTCACTGAGGGAATGGGCAAATGGGCTCACAAGGTGCGTCTCGATGCCAACGCAGTACGTCACGCGGATGAAGAGGCAAAACCGCCCACACGAGAGGATGCCCAGCAAGTGGTAGACTTTGCGACAGCCTTAGGAGACTTCCTTTTTGTCTTCACTGCGAGGGTCGATGAGGGATTGAAGGAGGCTGGCGGGGAGTAGGTGGACATGATCCCATCATCCTCTTGAGACCACATGGAAGACAAAGAGTTATCCGGTATGATGTCGGTCACTTTGAGCACTAATGCTTGATCTCCTCCCCCTCCTCATGTTGCCCCTCAGGTCTCCCCTGCGGTCTAGAGGTCGAGATGATGAGAAGAGACCGATATAACTCTCCAAGCCTTCTCCTAGAGGGGGAGACTAGAAGGGGGGGGGATAGTGGCCACTTAAGCAATTATGCCGCGTTGGCTAGGCTCGATGGTCGCCAAATCGGCTTCTCCTTCACGGGCAACGCTACGCCTAGCATCTGTTCGGAAACGGATTGCATCACCTCCATGGCCTCCTCGGCGTCGGAGAGTTTGGTCTGAATGCCATCATGCATGGGCAGCGCGGCTATCCCTCGGCGGGCAAGCTCCAGGAGCACCGCCATTAAGATACGAGACTCCATGTGCATCAATGAGCCGCCCAAGTCGGTACCGAACAAGTGAGCGATGGCCGGATGTCGCCCGCTGATCGCCTCCACAAGCTGCCTAGCGGTCCACCCCTCGGGAAGCTTGGCCTTGAGTTTCGGCGCTAAGGACAGCATCGGGCCTGTACGCGAAAGCAGTGACGCCATGGCCTGCTTGGCCCCGCTTCGGTGTTCCTCCAGGCCGGGAATGTCGTAGGGGTCTCCGCTTGGCGGTCTCCCGGTGACCTGGAGGTAGGCCATAGTCGGATGCATGGCGGCGAAGTCTAGATCGGTGATCCCCTCTCCGCCGATGGTGATGCGGTGACGCTTTTCACTATCCAGGGTCTGCCAGAAGCCACCCCACAAGCGGCCATTGAGATTGAACTCTGCGGGCGCTTCGGGGGAGCGTACCAGGAACGAACGATGGAGGAAGAGAGGTCCCACTGCTTCACCATCATAGGTTACACCGGCCCCACCTAGCATATCAGTGATGGTCGCCACCTCATGGCGGAGCCTCGTGGTCTCCTCGGTGTCTTCGTAGTGAACAAGGCATTTCGGCAGGGGCTGATTGTAAAAGCGCGGCCCTCCTGTGCGGGCAACTAGCCAGATGGTCTCCCCTCCGGCCTCCCGGCCAACATCGGCCAAACGGATCCCATAGCTCACCAGCAACTCCAGGAACTCGGTAGTTGGCTCCACTGTGGTGGTGCGCTGCTTGTAGACATATGGCTCCACCGTCAACATTCCTGCCGATGCTAGAGCCGCAACTACCTCTTTGAGCATACGCTGGGGGAAATCCCCGCGGTCATAGCGTGTTGGCCTGGTCTTTGCGGTGGCTACTGCAAGGGCGCTTCCTGTCTCCCGCGCGGGACTCAGAGCGAGGAGCACAAGGTTCGCCACGATATTTCCGACTACAAGCCGCCTTCGCTGCTCGGCGTCCCTGCGGAGGGACCTAACGCGGCCTGAGGGGTCTGGACGGGCGGCGTCCATGAGGTGCTCCACCAAGGCCGCTAGAGGGTCTCCCTTCGCGGAAAGCCATGGGTCTAGGAAGATGGAGGGGGCTTCTTCCCTGCTTGGTTGCGGGACCTTTCTAGAACTCCCTTCAACGTCCAATCTGTCGAGTGAATGTGTTGGTTTCCACGCGGAACTGAGCCGGTTTTTCCACCGAGAAGTGAGCCACCTCTAAGTATGGTTTTCTGATCAGGCTTTGGTCAATGGGTTGGTCTTTTCTCCTCTCTTTTGCGCTGCTGCGGC
>NZ_BMIF01000037.1 GCF_014641695.1 Nitratireductor aestuarii
GTGACGGACGCTACTGTTACCCTTTGACCGTCACCGATCAGGCCTCGCGCATGATCCTGTGCTGTGAAGCCCTTGAATCGACCCGCGAGCAGCCGGTCATCGAGGCCTTTGTCCAGCTCTTCAGGGAACGCGGCCTTCCGGCGGCGATCCGCAGCGACAACGGCCTGCCCTTTGCCAGTCCGAACGGACTCTACAACCTGTCTGGAGTGCCCCCCGTTTCACCGGACATGTCGGCTAGTTTGATTTAGCTCTGATGAACTGCCGTGGGGAAGCCATCTTGAGCGCGGAATGGGGATGGATTTCGTTGTAATCCTCGATCCATCCGTCGATGAGCCGGAGCGCTGTTTCGGCGTCCGGTAGCGCAGATATGCGGATATAGTCCCGCTTCAGGGTTTTGACGAAGGCTTCCGACATGCCGTTTGACTGCGGACTGGCCACCGGCGTGAAGCAAGGCGTCAGATTGAGCGCCTGTGCAAACAGCCTCGTATCCCTCGCGGTGTAAGCTGAGCCATTGTCCGAGAGATGCTCGATTGCGTGCGGGGCTCGGGTTGCTGCGAACCGTTTCTCGACCGCCTCCAGCATCATGTCGCGCACGTCTGAGCCAGAGATGCCTGCGTTGGCGACCGCCCCCCAGGCAATGATCTCGCGGTCGAAGGCATCGATGATGAAGGCGAGACGAATGACCTCGCCATTCCAGCAGGTGAACTCCAGCCCGTCGGAGCACCAGCGCAGGTTCGAGCGCATGACCATGACCTTGCCGTCATGGATGCGGCCCTTGCGAACGGCCGTATGCTTCTCCAGCAGCATGGCGTGGTTGCCCATGATGCGATGAACCCGTTTGGCGTTGACGACAGGCTTATCGGCGGCTCGCCTTTCGCGGTTGAGGAGCGCGGCGATCCGCCGATAGCCGTAGGTTGGCCTTTGATCCACCAGCCTTCGAATGGTGGGCAGGAGTTCTGCATCATCGGCCTTGTGATAGGGCCCGCGCGGCTTCGATCTGCCTTTCAAGCGCTCGACGAGGTTGGAACGGGAGACGCCTAGCGTGTCTGCGACAGTCTTCATCGGGAACCGTCCTTCGGCAACAAGATTGGCCGCGATATCCGTTTAGGGAATGGCCCGCCCCTTTCCCCAGCGTCTATTATGATGCTGTCGTGTGTGAGAAAGAAAGGAACGGGCCAATGACTATAGTGATCCTTGGAATTGATCTGGGCAAGAACTCTTGCAGCGTAGTTGGTGTCGACGCGACCGGTAGAGTTGTCACTCGTCGGGCGATGCGCCGCCAAACGCTGATTGATTACGTGGCGAAGCTTCCAGTCTGCGTGGTTGCAATGGAAGCATGCTGCGGTGCCCATCATCTGGGCCGGCTGTTTGCGGCACAAGGTCATGAGGTTCGGCTGATGTCGCCGGAATACGTTCGCCCATATATAAAGGCCCAGAAAAATGACGACCGGGACGCTGAGGGTATTGCCGAAGCTGCATCTCGTCCGACCATGCGTTTTGTCGATCTTAAGAGCCAGGAGCAACTGGACCTTCAAACGCTGCATCGGGTGCGTTCTCGCCTTGTGGCCGAACGGACGAACCTCATCAATCAGCTTCGCGCAATCCTGCTGGAACGCGGGGTGATCTTTCCGGTTGGGCGGCGAAAACTCGAGTTGGGCGTGGATGGTATGCTTGCCGAGGGTATCGAGAGACTGTCACCGCGTGTGCATCAATTGGTTGGCGAATTGCGCGCCGAATGGAAGCTACTCGACGCGAAGATTGGTGCCCTAAATACTGAGTTTATCCAATTGGCGCGCAATAATGCCGCCATGCGCCGACTGACGTCGATTCCCGGTATAGGCGTACTCAATGCGACGGCCCTGGTGGCTGCGGTAGGCGATGCGAGTAGCTTCGCCAAAGCCCGCGATCTTGGTGCTTGGCTCGGACTGGTACCCAGACAATACAGTACCGGCGGTAAAGCCCGACTGCTCGGGATATCAAAACGGGGGAATACCTATTTACGCACCCTACTTATTCATGGTGCTCGCGCAGCGTTACCGTCGCTTTCAACGACTGACACGCCGCTCGGTCGATGGTTGAATGCCATGATCGAGCGAGGCGTACACCGTAACGCTGTGGTCGTGGCTCTGGCTAACAAGCTGGCGCGGATAGCGTGGGCCACCTTGCGCAAGGAAGCAGGCTTTGACCGCGGTTACCCGGTAGCTGGGTAATTAGATCGGCTACGCACTAGGAAAAACGTAGCCCAACGAGGTTTGCAGGAAGGATCGTGAAGATGGCCTGACAGTCGAACGGCGTTTAGAAAGCCCGATCAAAAAAATGGCATTCACTGCCGAACCGTTTATGGGGCTCTAGACGTGCGGATGTCCATCTTGGCTGTGAGCATGCTCACAAGACCGCATACGTTGACGCAGACTGATCAGAACACCGTAAAATCCTCTTGCTAACGGGGCGGGCCATACGTTTTTTGAGTCCGCTTTGGAAAGGGCCTCGCGGAGTATCTCGACCTCCATCGTCTTGCGGCCGAGCATGCGCTCCAACTCGCGGACACGGTCTTCCAGCTTTTTCACTTCCGAATTGCCGACAACGGGCTCGTCAGAATCCACGGCTGCAGCACCTCCCTCGCTCAAGAGCCTGCGCCACCGGTAGAGCAGATTGGGCGCAACGCCATGGCGGCGAGCGGTGGAAGATACCGTCTCGCCTGGTTCGAAACTCTGCTCGATGATTGTCAGCTTCTGCTCGGTTGTCCACCGCCTACGGCGAACATCACCCGTCAGCAATTCAACATGTCGATACTCGTTAGACATAAGCCTGTCCTCAAGTCTGTGCTTGAGCCTTTCTGCTTATGCCGACTGTCCGGTCGAAACGGGGGGCAGTTCACTGTCGAAGCTCTCGGTCTTCTGGCTCAGGCTCGGCATCACCCTCGAGCGCATTCAGCCGGGCCATCCGCAACAGAACGGCCGCCATGAACGCATGCACCGCACCCTGAAGCAGGAAACGGCACGTCCGCCGGGCATGAACGTGCTTCAGCAGCAGGATCGCTTTGACCGATTTGTCCACGAATTCAATGAGGAACGCCCGCACGAAGCCCTCGGCATGCAGACCCCGGCGGATGTCTTCGCACCGTCTTCGAAGCCCTATGACGGACTGCCCGAACTCGAATATCCCTTCCACGACAGGGACATTCTGGTCACCGCCTGCGGGCGTATCTGCATGGCAAGAAAGAAGATCAATATTTCGACCGTGCTGGCCGGTCAAAGGCTGGGAATCAAGGAGGTCGATGACGGCATTTGGCTCCTAAGCTTCATGCGGTATGATCTGGGATACATCGATCTGGAACAGAGAACCTTGCAGACAATCGACAACCCGTTCGGCACGAGGTTGTCACCCATGTCTTAGGTACAATCTGTTACCTATGTCTCCGGGCTGTACAGGCTTTGATTTGGTTGCGGGGGCAGGATTTGAACCTGCGACCTTCAGGTTATGAGCCTGACGAGCTACCGGGCTGCTCCACCCCGCGTCAACTTTTGCAGTAACCGAGCCTATGCAGCCCGGTCTTTTTTGTCTCGCCGTCCTCGGCCTATCGGCCTGCGGGCGGTCGGGGTGCTGCTCCACCCTGCGTCAACTTTGGCAGCGACTGGGCTTCAGCCCGGTCTTTGCGTAATTTCTGCTCCAACAACGATAGGCCGCGGTGAGCGGCCTTCGAGTTTGAGCTGTGAAGAGAGAATGTTTCGAAGAACATGCGTTTGGCAGACCTGGCAGCGACCTACTCTCCCGTGTCTTAAGACAAAGTACCATTGGCGCAGGGGCGTTTCACGGCCGTGTTCGGAATGGGAACGGGTGCAGCCACCCCGCAATAA
>NZ_BMIF01000038.1 GCF_014641695.1 Nitratireductor aestuarii
GTATCCGTCCGAGCGAGGCCGCCTGTGAATATTGGATAAAACTGTTCAGACCCTGTCCTTATTCCCAGGCATAAGGACAGTTGGACAGATGGAGATTTTTGAAGGGGACAGGGGGTCTCGGGTGAGCCGTATCGAGGTGATCAACACCGGTCGGCGGCGTCGCTTTAGTGAGGATGAGAAGCTGCGGATTGTCGCAGAAAGCTTTGCGGGGAGAGGCCAGGCGTCGGCCACGGCCCGTCAGTACGGCATCAGCCGCTCCCTGTTGAACCGTTGGCGCAAATCGGTTCGCCAGAGTTTGCACGCCCAGAAACAAAGCGATGGTTTTGTGCCGGCTTTCGTCATGCCGGAAGCTTTTGTGCCGGTGAAGCAGGTCACTCCCCCTGCTGCGATGGAGCATTCGGTGGCGTCTCCTTCCGGCCGCATGGAGATTTTTGCGGCGAATGGCCGTCGTGTGATCGTGGACGGCAGCGTCGACGTTGAGGCGCTGCTGCGGATCATGCGGGGTCTGGAGACGCTGCGGTGATCACGCTTCCTTCCGGTCAAAATGTGCGGGTGTGGATCGCAACGGGCCATACCGACATGCGGTGTGGGTTTCCTTCCCTTGCGTTACGGGTGCAGGAGGTGCTGAAGCTGAACCCTCTGGACGGCAATCTTTTTGTATTCCGCGGTCGTAGCGGATCGCTGATAAAAGTGATCTGGAGTGACGGCCAGGGGAGCTGCCTTTTTACAAAAAGATTGGACCGCGGCCGGTTCGTCTGGCCGTCTGCGGAGGGCGGCGCGATCGCGATATCACCCGCGCAGCTCAGTTATCTTCTGTCCGGGATCGACTGGAGGCATCCTCAGGAAACCTGGCGGCCGACGAAGGTCGGCTGAGCATTATTCGATTGAAAATACAGGAGAAATCTGATCGAATGGCTTCATGATCTCAAAGCCTGTCGATCTTCCTGCGGATGTTGTCGGCGCTTACCTGGCGCTGCTCGGCGAGCATGAAGCTTTGCAGGCTAAACACGCTATCGCAGTAGCGGAAGCGGCCAATGCGCAGGCGATGCTCACTGACAACGAGGCGCTGATCGTTGCTCTGGAATTGAAGATCGAGAAGCTCAGGCGCGAGTTGCGCGGTCGGCGATCCGAGCGCACGGCGCGCCTGATCGACCAGTTGGAACTGCAGCTCGAGGAACTCGTGACGGCGGCGACGGAGGATGAGGTCGCGGCACAAGCAGCAAGCGCCAGAACCTCGAGCGTACGTTCGTTCACGCGCAAACGGCCGGTGCGCAAGCCATGGCCGGACGATATTGAGCGCGAACGTATCGTCATCGAGCCGCCGACGACTTGCGCCTGCTGTGGTGGTTCGCGCCTGTCAAAGCTGGGCGAGGACGTCACCGAGACGCTCGAGGAGATTCCGCGCCGGTTCAAGGTGATCGAGACGGTGCGGGTAAAGTTCACGTGCCGTGACTGTGAGGCGATCAGCCAGACGCCGGCACCGTTCCATGCCACGCCGCGCGGCTTCATCGGTCCGCATCTGCTGGCGACGATCCTGTTCGACAAGTTCGGCATGCACAGCCCGCTCAACCGGCAGAGTGCCCGGTTCAAATGCGAAGGGATCGATCTTTCGACCTCGACGCTGGCCGACCAGGTCGGGTACGCGACAGCGGCTCTCATGCCTGTCTTCGATCTGATCGAGGTGCATGTCTTTGCGGCCCAGCGTCTTCACGGTGATGACACCACCATTCCCATTCAGGCCAGGGACAAATGCACGACTGGACGCATATGGACTTACGTATGCGATGACCGGCCGTTCGGGGGAACGGCGCCGCCAGCCGCAATCTATTATGCGTCGAGTGACCGGCGCGGCGAACATCCGCAGAAACACCTCGCCGGATACGGCGGCATTCTACAGAGCGATTGCTACAATGGCTTTGAGCCGATCGCTGTTGCCGCAACGAAAGAGGTGCCGATCACCTTCGCCTTTTGCCATGCGCATGCGCGGCGCAAATTCTTTGAGCTGGCCGATATCCAGAAGAATGCGCGGGATCGCAAACGCAAGGGCAAGCCGATCTCGCCGATCGCATTGGAAGCCGTCAAGCGCTACGACGAATTGTTCGAGATCGAGCGGCAGATCAACGGATTGAGCGCCGAAGAACGGCGGGCTGTGCGACAGGACAAGAGCAAGCCGCTGTTCGATGATATGCACGAGTGGTTGACGAAAGAACGCGCCACGCTCAGCAGATCGTCCGAGGTCATCGAGCCGATTGACTACATGCTGAAGCGCTGGGAGGGCTTTGCCCTCTTCCTCGAAGACGGGAGAGTTTGTCTAACGAACAACGCAGCCGAGAGGGCGCTGAGAAGTGTCGCACTGGGAAGACGGAACTGGACCTTCGCCGGTTCCCAGCGTGGGGCCGATCGTGCCGCTGTCATGCTGACCGTCATCACCACCTGCCGCCTCAACGATGTCGACCCAAAGGCTTGGCTTGCTGATGTCCTGGCTCGCATCGCGGACCATCCTGTCACGCGCCTGCACGAACTGCTGCCCTGGGAGTGGAAACGAGCATCGCCGGCAACCGTCATGCTGGCGGCCTGACGATGGTGGCTTCCGTCGTCCGCCTGAAGATCACCCTCGATCATGTCGAGCCGATAGTGATGCGGCGCGTTGTCGTGCCGTTCACCATCAGGCTCAGTCGGCTGCACGAGGTGTTGCAGGCGGCGATGGGCTGGACCAACAGCCACCTTTACGAATTCCGCATGCGTGACGTCGGCTTTGGTTTGCCTGACGAGGAATGGGGAGATGGTCCGATCGATGCCCGCAGGGTCTCGCTGCTGTCGGCAGTCCAGGACACCGGTGCGAAATCGTTCAAATACCTATACGACTTTGGCGACGGATGGGAACACAGCATCAAGATCGAGCGCACCTTTCCTGCAGTTGGCACGGAAGGACCAATGCTCCTCGAAGCAACGGGACACTGCCCGCCTGAAGACGTCGGTGGTCCATGGGGTTATCAGGAGTTCCGCGAGGCGCTTACAGACCCGGCGCACGAGCGACATGCCGAAATCCTCGAATGGTGGGGCGGCAGCGATTATGATCCCACCGCCGCCGACTTCTCGCAGCTCAACAAAGCCGTCGATGACCTGGCTGCAAAATGGGCCCGAAAAGCGCGCCGCAAAACCTGAACGCCTGGCTGTGAGCGAAGGCCGAAAGTGGATTTTACCGTGCAAACAACCGGCGGAACAGCTCTTCCGAGCGCCGTAGACCTTCGTCCGTCAGGACCAGCGACTTCGACTTGTTCGCCGGATCACAGATCAGTCCCTTCTCGTGCAACCGGTTCGTCGTCGTCCAATCAAATCCCTTCCAGGCGCAACGCTCATCGTGGAGCGTCAGCCATAACAGTGCCAGGACCGCGTCATCGATTTTGTCCTCGTCGATCTCCATTCTGCTATGCTACCACGCGCGAGATCCCAAGTCCCGCGGCCCACCTCGGATGGATAC
>NZ_BMIF01000039.1 GCF_014641695.1 Nitratireductor aestuarii
CCATTAACACCTCCTGGTTTGGAGTGTTGCGACGACCGGTTGAATCTGCCTTGAACTCCCCTGTCGGAATGGTGGATGAGGCCGCTGCGATGGACGGGCCGCCGATCATGAAGGGCCTGGTCGAGGGCATCGAGCACAAAGCCCGCATGGGCGGTCCTGCTCGCTCGCCAACCAACGATGCGGCGGGCGAAGGCGTCAATCACAAAGGCCACGTAGACGAACCCCTGCCAAGTCGCGAGTGGAGTAAGAAGCGCTGCTGCGCTTCTCCTCCCCGAACCGTACGTGCACCTTTCAGCGCATACGGCTCTCTATTCAATCTTTGCCCATGGCCATGGCAACGTCATGATAATTTGAGGTGACGGTGCTGCGAGGTTCGCTCCGGAAGATATATGGATTGCTCTCCGGATTCCGCCACCGGAACTGCGCCTTTGGGCTGGTTACCATTCGGCGCAGCGCCTTGCCGACACGGTTTCCACGTTCACTTCGTCCATAGACAAGCCAAGTTTTTGCCTTGCCCGCCTCTGGCGCTCGATACCAGCTCCGCATCAAGGGTTTGATGCGTGACCGATATTTTCGCGCCAGCCAGTGCGCCAGTTTCCAGAACACGACAGTGTCGATGCGCCGGAAGCAACGCGCTGTGAAGTCGGTGAACTTGTAGAAGGCCGCCCATCCCGCCAGTTGGCGGTTCAGGCGGTCTACCATGTCGACCTTGCCGACATCATGATTGCCGGAAAGGGTCTCGGTCAGTTTGCGAACAAACGCCTTGGCCTTTTTCTTGGGTATCGTCGTGACGACGGACATATGCCCGTTCGACCCCCGCTTGCGAATGATCCGATGCCCCAGAAAGACGAACCCGTCATCGACGTGGGTGATATGGGTCTTTTCCATATTCAACGTCAGCTTCAGGCGGTCTTCCAGAAAGGCCCGGCATTCCTCGCGGATTTCCTCGGCATGAACCTTCGTCCCCTTGACGAGGACGACGAAGTCATCGGCATAGCGACAATAGGCAATCGCAGGTTTCCATTGCCGGTTCTCTCGAACCGTGATGGGGCGGCCCTGCTGAATGCCGAAGTTCCATGCCCAGCGATCCTTGCGGGCTTTCCGGTTCAGGTATTTCGCCTCTAGCCACGCATCAAACTCGTGGAGCATGATGTTGGACAGGAGCGGCGACAGCACGCCGCCTTGCGGAACACCCTCACTGGACGCCGCAAACAGGCCACGGTCGATGTGACCCGCTTTTAGGATGCGCCAGAGAAGATCAACAAACCGTCCGTCCCGCACCCGCCGCCGAACGCATTGCAGAAGCAGCCGGTGATGAACGGTGTCGAAGTAGCTCGCCAGATCACCTTCGATGATCCAGCGGCCCCTCGTCGTGTCCGCGCCGTCCTGAAGCTGCAACTTCACGGTACGAACGGCATGGTGCACGCTGCGTTCCGGCCGGAAGCCATAGGACAGGCGATGGAAGTCGCTTTCCCAAATCGGCTCCATGGCCATCAGCATGGCGCGCTGGACAATGCGGTCTGTCAGGGTCGGTATACCCAGTGGTCGTAGCTTGCCATTGGCTTTCGGGATATAGATTCGCTTGACCGGCTTCGGGCGATAGGTGCCTTTCAACAGGTTTGTCCGCAGGTCGGCCAGATGGCGATCCAGCCCGGCCTGCATCCGTCGCTTATCCATTCCGTCAATGCCCGGAGTTCGTGCGCCACTCGACGCCAGAACGATCCGGGCGGCTTCGGCAAGCCATTCCCGGTCGGCAATGAGCCGCAAGAGACGATCGAACCGACGGTTCGGACCGGCCTCGGCCCATGTTGCGAGCTTGTGCTGCATTTCGCTGATTATCAAAGGTCTTCACCTCATTTGGTCAGGTAATTTGCACTCCAAGCAGATTGAACTGTTCCCCTTCGCCATGTGGCAGGCTTTCCCTGCCGCGGACTACTACGGGAACTCCGCCAGCATGATGGACATCAGGGTCAACTCCCTTGCGACGCAGAACATCGTGGGCATTCCATCATGCCTTCCCTCGTTCATATGCTGGACACTCCACGCACTGGGGAGGTTGCCGGTCGCAGTCCTTGTCCTTGCGTCCCGCAAGTCGATGCCGATGTCATGGTCTGGCTGCGTTCTCCCCATGACTCCCTGCGAGACGCCATACATATACGCCCGCATTCGGACACCCCCCGCCTACGTGTTGGGGGCACCATCAGCATTCCGCCTGTTAAGCCGTGTAGGCGAAGGCGACATTTCAGCCCTCGGATGCGGATTAACCGGTTCGTGTTCCTCAACCTTCCAGTGCTACAGCCTCGGGAACCATCTCGGCGTAACGGCTTCGCCTCAATTCCCTTTACCTGCGGGCTACGTCACCCTGCCAGTTGACGACAGGTCACCGCCGCTTGGGCTCATGCCCCTCACAGCAGGGGGCACGGCATTCTTCAAATCCTCCTTTCTCAATGCATTCCAGTCATATGCACCCCGGACCATCCGGGACGAGGCGCACCATACGTGAAGTCAGAAAGCCAGAGCATGTTTGGCGCGGGAGCCTTGAAGTGGCGGTTTACGCGGTCGAGCGGACAAGGGGCAGCCTTGTCCGATACGGTGGTTTTGACGGGCTTGCCGCGAATGATGCCCTGAAGACCCATTACCCTCATGAGCCGTGCGACGGTGCAGCGGGCAATCTCAAAGCCCTCCCGCTGCAACTGTCGCCAGACTTTCCGCACGCCATAGACCTGGAAGTTCTCGTTGAACACCCGGCGTATCTCAATCTTCATGGCCATGTCGCTACGGGTGCGGGCCGACAGGCGGTCCACGTCTGTGCGCTTGGCAATGACCTCATAATACGTAGACGGGGCAATCGGCAGCAGTCTGCAGATCGGCTCGACCCCGAGCCTTGAGCGGTGTTCGTCGATGAAAGAAATCATCGCTTCAGTGGGCGGTCGAGCTCCGCCTGGGCAAAATATGCCGAAGCTTTGCGCAATATCTCGTTAGCCTGACGAAGCTCGCGGTTCTCCCGTTCCAAAGCCTTCATCTTCTCCGAGACATCGCTCGGTAGTCCCGCTCGCTTGCCGCTGTCCACCTCGGACTTCTTCACCCACTCATTCAGCGTGTGTGCAGAGCAGCCGATCTTAGCGGCAATCGAAGATACTGCAGCCCATCGAGACGGATGTTCCCCTTCATGTTCCGCCACCATTCGAACGGCGCGGGCGCGAACTTCAGGAGAGAATTTGTTCGTCGTCTTGCTTGTCATAGACCCTACTTCTCACGAGTTGGGGTCTCCGGCAAACCCGGTGCGGTTCA
>NZ_BMIF01000040.1 GCF_014641695.1 Nitratireductor aestuarii
TGTTGGTTTCCACCCAGAACTGAGCCGGTTAGGCGCATAATTTCCATTGAGAATTGAGCCATGTGAACCTTCCCCCCAACGCGGTGAGCGACGGGGGCAACGGAGTGATCCACATGGGACTTTTAAACATCATCCGGCGCATGGCGCTGCGAGAGAAGCAGTCGATCCGCGAGATCAGCCGGCGCACCGGGCTGTCACGCAACACGATCGCGAAGTATTTGAACGCGGGTACGATCGAGCCGACGTTCACGGTACCGGAACGACCGAGCAAGCTTGATCCCTTTGCCGACAAACTGACGGCCTGGCTGAAGACAGAGACCGGAAAGTCGCGCAAGCAGCGCCGAACGTTGAAGCAGCTTCATGCCGATCTGGTGGTTCTCGGGTTCACCGGCTCCTATGGTCGGGTCGCCGCCTTCGCCCGTGATTGGCGGGCTGATCGGCAACGTGAGCAGCAGACGACGGGCCGCGGCATATTCGTTCCGCTGTCTTTCCGCCCAGGCGAAGCATTCCAGCTCGATTGGAGTGAAGATTATGCCGTGATCGGCGGCGAGCGTACGAAGCTGCAGGTCGCCCATATCAAGCTATCTCACAGTCGCGCGTTTCTGGTCAGGGCCTACCTGCTGCAGACGCACGAGATGCTCTTCGACGCCCACTGGCACGGCTTCCGCGTGTTCGGCGGCGTACCTGGTCGCGGCATTTACGATAACATGAAGACAGCGGTCGATCGCGTTGGCCGCGGCAAGGAGCGACAGGTCAACATCCGCTTCCTGGCAATGACGAACCACTACGTTTTTGCGCCCGAGTTCTGCAATCCCGCCGCGGGCTGGGAGAAGGGGCAGGTCGAGAAGAACGTCCAGGATGCGCGACCGCGGCTGTGGCAGCAGATGCCGGACTTCCCGGATTTGGCAACGTTGAATATCTGGTTGGAACAGCATTGCCAGGACCTGTGGCGGGAGACAGCGCATGGCACCTTGCCCGGCTCTATCGCAGATGTTTGGGCTGATGAGCGGACAGCATTGATGGCGCTCCCCGCCATGTTTGACGGCTTCGTCGAGCAGAGCAAACGCGTCTCGCCGACATGCCTGATCACCTTCGAGCGTAATCGTTACAGCGTGCCAGCATCGTTTGCGAACCGGCCCGTCAGCCTGCGGATTTATCCTGAGCGACTGGTTGTTGCGGCCGAGGGCAATATCCTTTGCGAACATCCGCGGATCATAGAACGCAGCCACGACAAACCGCCGAGGACGATTTACGACTGGCGGCATTACCTTGCGGTCATCCAGCGCAAGCCTGGAGCACTGCGCAATGGAGCGCCCTTCCTGGAATTACCGCTGGTCTTTCGACAACTACAGGACCAGATGCTGCGCCGCCCTGGTGGTGATCGTGAGATGGCCGATATCCTTGCCCTCGTCCTCCATCACGACGAACAGGTCGTCGTCAGGGCCGTGGAATTGGCTCTGGATCAAGGCGTGGCCACCAAGACGCATGTGCTGAACCTGCTGCATCGGCTGATCGACGGCAAGACGACCGACGGTCCCGACGTCGATACGCCACAGGCACTGACTTTGCTCCGCGAACCCAAGGCCAACGTCGAACGCTATGATGGCCTTCGTGTCCGGATCATGGGAGGTCGCCATGCGTCATGATCCCGCCAGCGCCGCCGTCGTCATCATGCTGCGTAGCCTGAAGATGTATGGCATGTCTCAAGCCGTCACGGACCTGATCGAGCAAGGTGCTCCGGCTTTTGACACTGCCGTGCCGATCCTGTCCCAGTTGCTGAAAGCCGAGATGGCCGAGCGTGAGGTCCGGTCCATCGCCTATCACATGAAGGCTGCTCGCTTCCCGGCCTACAAGGACCTCTCCGGATACGACTTCGCCGCCAGCGAGATCAACGAAGCGACTGTGCGCCAACTGCACAGATGCGAGTTCATCGACGGAGCGCAGAATGTTGTGCTCGTCGGCGGGCCGGGCACAGGCAAAACACATGTCGCGACCGCCCTCGGTGTCCAGGCGATCGAGCATCATCGCCGAAAGGTCCGCTTCTTCTCGACCATCGAATTGGTCAACGCGCTCGAGCAAGAGAAGGCCAAAGGCAAGGCAGGCCAGATCGCCGAGACACTGGTTCGCCTCGATCTGCTGATCCTCGACGAGCTGGGATACCTTCCGTTCAGTGCCTCAGGCGGTGCACTGCTGTTCCATTTGCTGAGCAAGCTTTATGAGCGCACCAGCGTCGTCATCACCACAAACCTCAGCTTCAGCGAATGGGCAACGGTCTTCGGCGACGCCAAGATGACGACCGCTCTGCTGGACCGCCTCACCCACCGTTGCCATATCCTGGAAACCGGGAACGACAGCTTCCGCTTCAAAGCCAGCTCGGCCGCAGCAGCGCAAAAGAGAGGAGAAAAGACCAACCCATTGACCAAAGCCTGATCAGAAAACCATACTTAGAGGTGGCTCACTTCTCGGTGGAAAAACCGGCTCAGTTCCGCGTGGAAACCAACA
>NZ_BMIF01000041.1 GCF_014641695.1 Nitratireductor aestuarii
TTTAAAAGTCCCATGTGGATCACTCCGTTGCCCCCGTCGCTCACCGCGTTGGGGGGAAGGTTCACATGGCTCAATTCTCAATGGAAATTATGCGCCTAACCGGCTCAGTTCTGGGTGGAAACCAACAGGCTGAACTTTGAGAATGGAATTTCCAGCGTCTTCTCGAAATACTCCACCGCCTTGCCGAGTTTTCCCATCTTCTGCTGGAGCTTCCCTGCAAGGAAATTAAGCGAGATACGCCAGCGAATGGAGTGGGCGTTCCTGCTCGGCCGCGCGAGAAAGACATCCAATTTGCCGACGAATTCCAGGATAGTGGATGCGTGGATGTCTGGTGTCTCCAGAAGGCGGTAGCCAAGCACTGCAAGTGACGCGCCTACATCGGGCGAGGCTTTGCCGCCTGATTGTGTGAGAACCGTATTGGCAATCCGGAGCAAGGCGCTTTTGGATTTCGCCCGGTTTGGCATGCTCAGAAGCGAGCGCACGAGCCACGGGTTGTCATAGTCACGTTCGAAGGCAAGAAGGTTTTTCGGCGGCTTTGAGTAGCCATGGATCGTCTCTCGAAACGGGGCCGAGTTCCTGGTAGGGTCCTTAATCAGTGCAACGAGCAATCTCGCTACGCCAGGAGGAATGTCACAAGGCTGCGACACCACATCAATTGCGCGTATCGTGGCCTCGCGTCCTTCCACCACGATCCTCCGGTCCTGCAGGACAATGGTTTCAAGATGGAAAACCGCACCTGCGTGCTCCATGAGTGTTG
Organism: Nitratireductor aestuarii; assembly: GCF_014641695.1. Classification (GTDB taxonomy): domain Bacteria; phylum Pseudomonadota; class Alphaproteobacteria; order Rhizobiales; family Rhizobiaceae; genus Chelativorans; species Chelativorans aestuarii. The sequence goes on from NZ_BMIF01000041.1 coordinate 758, forward strand.
AAAGCGCAGTTTCGAGAGCGCCTGCACCGGGATCAGACAGTGGCGCGCGATCTTCGATCGCCAGAAGAAGCCTTCCTCCCGGAGAAAGCACTCTGCTGCACTCCGTGAGCGAACTGCTGAGATGGAAAGCTGATTCTGGGCTGAAGCCGATGACAAGGTCATATTCTCCGGTTTGCGCCTTCTGAATGAAGCCTAGCGGATCCTCCGGTAGAAATTCCACGGCAGGAGATTGGCTTCCGAAATTCGCGCGAGCATAGGTGTGCTCCGACGTCAGGGTGACGACGCTTGCCACTTCGGTGTCCTGGTAGAGCATATACGGCCCGAATACATCGATAAGTGACAGGTCAAGAACCCTGTCTCCCGGCCTGGCGAAATCCTTTGCCCAATGATATGGAAAAAGCGTTCGATCAGAGTCCAGACCGCTCCGACGCGACATGTCCTTTGGCGGATGTGGTGTTCGCCGTTGAGCGTCAGAGGGCACTTTCTCAAGCACCAGATGGATCTGCCGATCATCATGGTTCAGGTTCTGATAGCGGTTTACGGTGTAGTAGCCAGGAGCCTTCCGGAACCCGGCTTGGAAAAACTGGTCCTCCCACCATTGGCGTCCTTCGACCGTCAGGTATCCGCTGTTCTCCTGATCCGGCGTAGTCGCGATTTGTAACAGGGCGAATCTACGCACGACCCGGTGAATCTCTGCAAGCGCACGGGGAACATCCTCGGCCGCGAGGTGCTCCAGGCAATTGATGGACACGACTGTTTCGAATTCGTCGTTCCTGAAAGGCAAGTTCAGGATCGATGCCACTGAGAATCGGTTTGGAAAACGGTTGTTCGCTCGCTCTACCGAGGCGTGCGAGACATCAACTCCGATTGCATCTATGCCCAGTTGGAGTAGCTCACCGACCAGCCAGCCCTCGCCACTTCCGAGATCCAATGTTCGACCCGTGCCGCAGATCTCCGCCGTGAGCCGGGCGAAGCGAACGAGATCTCCCGAGGGCGAGCCGACGCGTTCCGCTCGAGCCCCATCATCACCGCAGAACTCGGCATCCTCGATCTGCACCATCCCACCGTTCCCCTACCACCCGAGCCACCCTTGTATGGTTTACGTTTGGTAAACATTGAGGCAGGCTAATTTGTGACTTTGACGAGCGCATTCTCGTTGTCGCTGCGGTGGTGGAGAGCAGCGCTTCTTGCGCCGACAAGCTCCGCTGGTGTCTAAGAATCCAGGCATCGACTCTTCCATATATTGACCAGCTCAGCGCGACCCCTTGGAAACGCGCGGTTGCATTCCCATATGAAGGTGGCGGTGAGGGCAGGGCGCGGGCCGTCTTGCTCCTTGCAGCCTGGGC
>NZ_BMIF01000042.1 GCF_014641695.1 Nitratireductor aestuarii
GAAAGGAAACAATGGTGGTATCTGTCTTCATGGCGTATCGCTCCTCGTGAGGTTCTGGCAGGCTTTGTCACCCGCCTCGATACGCCGCCTCTCTCAAACCGTCATCACCCAGTTTCCGCCATAGCTCTGACATCAGCCGCTGGGAAGCGCTCGCAGAGATCGCGCTCGAAGCGCCGGATCGACTTCAAGTTTGCGTCCACATGATGAACGATCGCATTCGCGTTGGAGGTTTTCGAAATAATCCGGATGCGATGTCGGGTAAGAATCTCCAGAATGCTGGCATCGTAGCCTTTCACCCCCACCATGTCCTGTTCGAACACTTCCAGCCGGATGACTGGCAAGCCCGTTACGATCTCGACGCCGGGCTTCTCGGCATGTGCTGAATCAATCAATGTGCCGGGATCACCTGGATCAAATGCATTGGTGACGCGCAGCGGAACACCCGCCTGCCGCAATCTCTTCGCTGCTTTCGGATGGATGGCCTCCATCCCCAAATTGGAAAGCTGATCCGCGACATCATAGTTCGTACGACCGATCTTGCGCACATTCTCCGCACCGACGAGGCGCGGATCGGCGCTCGACAGGTGAAATTCCTTATGGATGATCGCTTCGCCCGCCTGCGACAGTGCTGCAAGCGCTGCAAATGTCACCTCGGAATAGCCGCGGTCGAATTCCTTCATCAAGCCTTCGCGGCACTGCGCATAGCCCGTCACGATCGGCAGTTCCGTTGTAGGATCCACATCTCCGAAGGCGGCCACGATCCGTTCCTCGAGCGACACCCGCTCCCCATCCCGCCAGCCGGTCAGGTCCACGAACCTCGCATTGACGCCGTTGCGGCGCAACAACAGCGCCAGATTGTAGGCCGAATGCGCCTCGCCAAGGGCGGACAGCATCTCGCGGATGGTCTGCATGTGCTCAATGAGCTGAAAATGCCCATACGAACAAAGCCGCTGCAGATCGAGCAGGCAATGCCGGGCACCTTCGATGCGTTCGTGCACGAAGGTGTTAGCCGAAGCACAATCGTCAGGTTCGTTGAACATGTCGGCATTAATGGCAAGCATCGCGCAACTCACATCCTCCAGCGCGTCCAACCAACCGTGCTCGGCGTCAGCCTGCGCGAAAAGCGCATAAACGCCCGCAGCACCCGTCTTCTTGTGCTCGAGCAGCTTGTTGGTGATGCCGCCGAAAGCGGAAACCACAAAGGCCCGATTGTAAAGCTCCAGCGCTGCGCGATTACCGACCAGGATTGTGTCGATCAACTCGCTGACGCGGCTCATGGATGTACCGCCGATTTTCTCGACCGACCGCAACCGTGGCAGCGCCAACTCGGCGCTGCCTCGTTCTTCTTGTTGTGTCATATCTGCCCCGGTTCGGCATGTTCCAGCAGAAGCGCTGCAACATGCCATCCTGTCTCCTCTGCAATCCCGGGCGGAGCATACGCTCCGCCCTCTTCCCGGATTGGCCTTAGACGAGCGAGCCCGTCTGGACCTCGATGGCTACTGGCGTGCCGCGATTGGCCAGGAACGCCGGCCGCGCGGTCTTGGCGCCAAACGGTTCCTGCAACTGGTTGGACATGGCATTGAAGACGAAGAACGCGTTCGACCGGG
>NZ_BMIF01000043.1 GCF_014641695.1 Nitratireductor aestuarii
GATGAGGGCCTTCGTCTCCTGCATGGCCTAGAGACCAATCTCGCGACCTCTCTCCAAACGCCTCAGGAGGCTTGACTCCCTTGAGTCCACCCAGTGAGCTCCAAGAGATACCCGTCGCGACTCGAGAGCAGAGCGGGGTTCTTTGCTTCCACTCGAGATGAATGCCTGTCTCCCCGGGTGCGTCTGGAATGCAACCCCGAGATCCCTGTCGCCCCTGGAGAGGAACATTGGCTTCTGGACACAAGCCTAGATGAGGTCTATTGGCCCTGCAGTCACTCGAGAGCAATCCCCAGCTTTCCTTCGCAACTCGAATGGAAGATTGGACTTGCCTGGGCCAACACAAGAGGCAGCCTGAATTCCCCGTCGTAACTCGAGAATCCCGCCGTAACTCGAGAAAAACCACGTGGCTCCCCCGTCATCGCAAGATGAAGCCCTTTCCCGCTACAGCGCCTCAGGAGAAGTCCCACGTTAGGAATTGGAGGTCGAAAGGGCACTTGGCACCCTTGATGCGACCCACAAAGTTCCCCGAAATCCCGGTCTCCCTCGAGAGGAACACTGAGGTTTTCCGGCACCCCCTCCTCTGAGCCCTTTCTCCCCTCCTGATCTGGACAGGAGGGTCGACTCCCCTGCTTTGTCTGGAAGGGGTTCCCGACCTTCCGGTCGCACCTCAGGATGAGGCCGGTCTCACGAAGACATTCCAGACGTGGCCTCGTGGGTGGTTCCACATTCCGTAGGACCCCGATTTCCCGGTCCCCTCTTGATAAGAACCCGATGCCCGGACACCTCTCCGAACTCCACCCTGTGAATGAAGTCAACACGAAGGGGCAGTTTTTCCGTGCATCGTTCGGAAAAAACCCCAGGTTCCAAATACAGCTCGACAAGCGGCCTCTCTCCCCGGGGACATCTCGAGAGGCAAGCGGAGTTCCATGCCTCAACCCAAGACGAGGCCTGACTCTCCTGTCCCCAGTCTGCAGGGACCCTGCGATCGGAGTCTGAAATCAGAGGTACCCTGCGGTTCCTGCCTCAACTGGAGATGAGGCCCTCTTCCAATGCACCAAGCCCAGTGGAGTCCCGAGAGGCCCCTCCCACCTCCAGTTTCCCTGGCTTCTCAGAGCCACCATGAGAAGCCCCCTGAGGTCACCTGCACAAGTCGAGGGAACCCAGGGTTTCCTGCCTCAACCCGGGAAAGACCTCGAGAGACCTTCTTCAACACGTCTCGAGGCCAGATTCCCCTACCATGGCTCGGGAGCAATGACGCGCTCCCCCTCGCCACTCGCATGGAGACCCGACTTCCCTGGCGCCCCACGAGAGGCTCACTGACCTCGCCGTCGTACCTCGTGAGAAACCGCACACTGGGGCCGCCGCTCGAGAACAACCCCGAGATTCCCCCGTCATCGAGAGATGAGGGCCTTCGTCTCCTGCATGGCCTAGAGACCAATCTCGCGACCTCTCTCCAAACGCCTCAGGAGGCTTGACTCCCTTGAGTCCACCCAGTGAGCTCCAAGAGATACCCGTCGCGACTCGAGAGCAGAGCGGGGTTCTTTGCTTCCACTCGA
>NZ_BMIF01000044.1 GCF_014641695.1 Nitratireductor aestuarii
CCCCGCAGTGAGAAGCATATTGACCGTCTCTTCAACGAGGCCGAAGAGGCTGCGGTCGACGGTGATAGCGAGGAAGACGACAACGTCGAGCTTCCGGATACTGGCTTGCCTGCGGCCGGGGGCGTTACGGGCAAAAAGCGGGGACGCAGGCCTCTGCCGGCAGACCTGCCGCGCGAGCGTGTCGAATACGACCTTGCTGACGATCAGAAGGCTTGCCCGTGCTGCAAAAGCCAAATGCATCGCATGGGAGAAGCCGTCAGCGAGCAGCTCCATATCGAGATCAAGGCGAAGGTCCTGCAGAACGTACGGTTCAAATACGCCTGCCGGCACTGTGACCGTACAGGGATTAACACGCCCGTCGTAATCGCGCCCATGCCCACGCAACCCCTGCCGGGCAGCATCGCCACCCCGTCGACGCTCGCCTTTGCTCTCGTCCACAAATACGTAGATGGCACGCCGCTCTACCGCGTGGCTCAGACATTCGAGCGTGCTGGCGTTCCGATCAGCCGTGGCGCTCTTGCGCATTGGGTCATCGGCTCGAGCGAGAAGCATCTATATCGCATCTACGATGCTTTGAAGCTGCGGCTGCAATCGCAGTCTCTCATCCATGGCGATGAGACGACGGTTCAGGTGCTGAAGGAAAAGGACAAGGAAGCCACCAGCACGTCGTACATGTGGGCGTACCGCAGCAGCGAGAACAGTGACGAGCCGATCGTGCTTCTCGACTACCAGCCCGGCCGCGGTCAGATTTACCCGCAGACCTTCCTTGGTGACTACCGTGGCATACTCGTCACTGATGGCTACACCGCCTGGCGCACATTGAATGGCGCAACCCATGTCGGATGCATGGCTCACTCCAGGCGGCGCTTCGTTGATGCCCTCAAGGCGAGAAAGAATGGTGGCGGCCCGCCGGAGCAAGCTCTCCGGTTCTTCGAACAGCTCTACCGGATCGAAAGGCAGGCGAGAGACAAGACCCCGGATCCGGGGGAGACAAAGGCCGATTGCATTCGCCGTTTCCGCCAGCAGCACAGCCTGCCTGTCCTGAACGCCCTAAAGGCGTGGCTCGACAATATCGCGCCAAAGATCGTGCCGGATACCAAGCTCGGTGATGCGGTGTCCTACACCCTGAACCAATGGAATTACCTGACGCGTTACACTAGCGACGGCAGGATGCCGATCGATAACAACATTCTGGAACGCGAGATCAGAGTTTTTGCCACCGGAAGAAAATCGTGGCTGTTCAGCGACACCGCTGACGGGGCCAAGGCCAGTGCTGTGATCTACAGTCTGATGCTGACTTGCCGCGCCTGTGGCGTCGACCCGCTCACCTGGCTACGCCACGTGCTTTCTGAGCTACCTCAGCGCGAAGAAACGGCCGACATTGGCGACCTGCTGCCGTTCAACTTCTCCAAGGCAAATGCCAAATAAAGCTGGATACGGCTAGAACCCGTGCGCGATTACGCCTGAAGAGGCCGTCTAGGCGCATCGAAAATCGCGCTTAC
>NZ_BMIF01000045.1 GCF_014641695.1 Nitratireductor aestuarii
GTCTGGACCTCGATGGCTACTGGCGTGCCGCGATTGGCCAGGAACGCCGGCCGCGCGGTCTTGGCGCCAAACGGTTCCTGCAACTGGTTGGACATGGCATTGAAGACGAAGAACGCGTTCGACCGGGCAAACGGCGTGATATTGCCGTTGGAGCCGTGCATGGTATTGCAGTCGAACAGCACCAGCGTGCCGGCCTTGCCGGTCGCGGTCGTGATCCCGTGCTGCTTTGCAAGTCTCGTCAGGCTTTCCTCGGACGGCACTCCGACCTCCTGCTTTTGCAGCGAAGACTTGTGGTTGTCTTCAGGCGTCTCTCCGGCACATGCGATGAAGTGCTTGTGCGAGCCAGGCATCAGCATGAGCGGACCGTTTTGCGTGCCGTTATCGGTCAACAGCAGCGAGGCGGAAATGGCGCGCATGCGCGGCATGCCGTCTTCCGCGTGCCAGGTCTCGAAGTCCGAATGCCAGTAGAATTCCTTGCCGGTAAAGCCCGGCTTGTAGTTCAGCCGCGACTGGTGAATGTAGACCTCGTCGCCGAGAAGATGCTTGACGACACCGGCAATGCGCCGGTCGCTTGCAAGCCGGTTGAACAGCTGGCTCTGCTCCGGCAGCTGGAACACAGTCCGCACCTCATCCGAGCCGGGCTCGGTGATGACGCTGCCTTCCATCAGCTCACGCTCGCCACTGCGAAGTGCCGAGGATTCCGCGATGAGGGCGGCGATTTCATCGGCCGAGAAGATGTTTTCCAGGATGAGGAAGCCGTCGCGTTCGAATGCTTCAGCCTGCTGCGCCGTCAGCGGTGCCTCGGGGCTCCACTGGCTCCAGACGGTTTTGTCCTGACGCGGCAGCCACTTCTCCTCCGGCAGCCGGCTTGGATAGGGGTCGTGGGTGTGCGGATTCTGTACAGACATAGCTGTCATGTTCGCTCTCCTTTGCGAGGGGTTTCTGTGGGGCATGATCCAGCCCGGATGGCTGGGCTCAATCGTGCTGGTCTCAGATCGGCGCGCCTTCCAGCGCGTAGGAGCCATCTTCCAGATGCACTTCGCGTCCGGTGACCGGCGGATTGAAGACGCAGGCCATGACCATCTCGGTGTCGCCCTTCAGGCGGTGCCGGTCATGCTCGTTGAGCACATACATCACGCCGGGGTGGATGGGGTGCAACTCGCCTGTCGCGATATTCTCGATCGAACCATTGCCGGAGATGCAGTAGACGCACTCGAAATGGTTCTTGTAATGGAACAGGTGCTCCGTCCCGGCATGAATGGTGGTGATGTGAAAGCTGAACCCGACACCATCATCCTTGAGCAGCAGCCTGACGCTGTCCCAGCCTTTGGATTCAACTTTGCGCGTGGTGTTCTTTTCGACATTGAGGTCGCGAACGATCATTCTCGGTTACTCCGCAGCTATACTGGTTGATTGGGTGATTTCGCGGACGGCATGCTCGAAGATGTCGAGGCCGCGCGAAAAGAGGGGCATGTCGATGTTCAGTGG
>NZ_BMIF01000046.1 GCF_014641695.1 Nitratireductor aestuarii
CCTCTGTTGTCCCCTTCTCCTCCTGCCCCCAATCCCTCCCAGCATCAGAGTCTTTTCCAATGAGTCAACTCTTCGCATGAGGTGGCCAAAGTACTGGAGTTTCAGCTTTAGCATCATTCCTTCCAAAGAACTCCCAGGGCTGATCTCCTTCAGAATGGACTGGTTGGATCTCCTTGCAGTCCAAGGGACTCTCAAGAGTCTTCTCCAACACCACAGTTCAAAAGCATCAATTCTTCAGTGCTCAGCCTTCTTCACAGTCCAACTCTCACATCCATACATGACCACTGGAAAAACCATAGCCTTGACTAGACGGACCTTTGTTGGCAAAGTAATGTCTCTGCTTTTGAATATGCTGTCTAGGTTGGTCATAACTTTCCTTCCAAGGAGTAAGCGTCTTTTAATTTCATGGCTGCAGTCACCATCTGCAGTGATTTTGGAGCCCAAAAAAATAAAGTCTGACACTGTTTCCACTGTTTCCCCATCTATTTGCCATGAAGTGATGGGACCAGATGCCATGATCTTCGTTTTCTGAATGTTGAGCTTTAAGCCAACTTTTTCACTCTCCTCTTTCACTTTCATCAAGAGGCTTTTGAGTTCCTCTTCACTTTCTGCCATAAGGGTGGTGTCATCTGCATATCTGAGGTTATTGATATTTCTCCCGGCAATCTTGATTCCAGCTTGTGCTTCTTCCAGTCCAGCGTTTCTCATGATGTACTCTGCATATAAGTTAAATAAACAGGGTGACAATATACAGCCTTGATAACTCCTTTTCCTATTTGGAACCAGTCTGTTGTTCCATGTCCAGTTCTAACTGTTGCTTCCTGACCTGCATACAGATTTCTCAAGAGGCAGGTCAGGTGGTCTGGTATTCCCATCTCTTTCAGAATTTTCCACAGTTTATTGTGATCCACACAGTCAAAGGCTTTGGCATAGTCAATAAAGCAGAAATAGATGTTTTTCTGGAACTCTCTTGCTTTTTCCATGATCCAGCGGATGTTGGCAATTTGATCTCTGGTTCCTCTGCCTTTTCTAAAACCAGCTTGAACATCTGGAAGTTCACAGTTCACATATTGCTGAAGCCTGGCTTGGAGAATTTTGAGCATGAATTTACTAGTGTGTGAGATGAGTGCAATAGTGTGGTAGTTTGAGAATTCTTTGGCATTGCCTTTCTTTGGGATTGGAATGAAAACTGACCTTTTCCAGTCCTGTGGCCACTGCTGAGTTTTCCAAATTTGCTGGCATATTGAGTGCAGCACTTTCACAGCATCATCTTTCAGTATTTGAAATAGCTCAACTGGAATTCCATCACCTCCACTGGCTTTATTTGTAGTGGGCCTTAGAAAGCATCACTACGAACAAAACTAGTGGAGGTGATGGAATTCCAGTTGAGCTATTCCAAATCCTGAAAGATGATGC
>NZ_BMIF01000047.1 GCF_014641695.1 Nitratireductor aestuarii
GAGCTATGGCGGAAACTGGGTGATGACGGTTTGAGAGAGGCGGCGTATCGAGGCGGGTGACAAAGCCTGCCAGAACCTCACGAGGAGCGATACGCCATGAAGACAGATACCACCATTGTTTCCTTTCCGCATCCTGACGCTTTCGACGATCCCCTGACATCAGTTCTGCGCGAAGGCGCACGCCGACTTCTTGCGCAGGCCGTCGAGGCGGAGGCGGCGGCGTTTCTTGCCGCCATGTCCGAAGAGCGCTTGGCCGATGGGCGTGCCCGTGTGGTGCGTCATGGCCACGGGCCGGAAAGGATAATCCAGACGGGGATTGGTCCGGTGCCGGTCAAGCGTGCCAAGCTGCGTGATCGAGCCGCGGAAGCTTCCGGCGAGGACCGCATCACGTTCACCTCGGCGCTCCTGCCGAAATGGGCACGTCGCACGAAGAGCCTCGACGCTCTCATACCGGTTCTCTACCTGCGCGGCATCTCGACCGGCGATTTCCAGGAAGCGCTTGGCGCGCTTCTGGGTCGCGACGCACCGAACCTGTCACCATCGGTGATCGGGCGCTTGAAGGAGGAGTGGCAAGGTGACTATGTCCGCTGGCAGCGCCGCGACCTGTCGGCCCGCCACTATGTCTACATTTGGGCCGATGGCGTTTATCTACAGGCGCGCATGGAGGACAATGCCGCCTGCATGTTGGTCCTCATAGGCGCGACGCCGGAAGGCAGGAAGGAACTGGTCGGCTTCCAGGTCGGCGTGCGCGAAAGTGCGCAGAGCTGGCGTGAACTGCTCGTCGATCTGAAGGCTCGTGGCCTTTCTATCCTGCCTCGGATCGCTGTCGGCGACGGCGCGCTCGGGTTCTGGAAAGCGCTCGAGGAGATCTTTCCATCGACCCGTCATCAACGCTGCTGGCAGCACAAAGTCCTCAACGTGCTCAACAAGGTGCCAAAGTCGGTTCAACCCAACATGAAGAATGACCTCAGGGAAGTCCGCGACGCGCCGGACCGAGCCACCGCCGAGGCCGCGATGGCCATCTTCGTCGACAAATATCAGGCCAAATATCCCAAGGCCGTCGACTGCCTGACGAAGGACCGTGAGGCGCTGCTGACTTTCTTCGACTTCCCCGCTGAGCATTGGGACCATTTGCGCACCTCGAATCCGATCGAGAGCGTCTTTGCCACCGTTCGGCACCGGACCGTGCGCACCAAGGGAAGCCTCTCACACAAGACCGCACGGCTCATGGTCTTCAAGCTGGTCATGGCCGCAGCTAAGACCTGGCGACGGCTGAAGGGCGAAAATCAGTTGCCAATGGTCGTCGAAGGCATCAAATTCGCCGACGGCGTTGCCGTCACGACGACGCCAGATCAACACGCCGCCTGATCGGCCCCGTCACCCAGTTCCGACCATAGCTC
>NZ_BMIF01000048.1 GCF_014641695.1 Nitratireductor aestuarii
CGTGATCTGGGTATGATCAGCCACGTGATCAGTGCATGATCAGTCACGTGATCAGGGCCTGCTGAGCTGCGTGATTCCTGCCGGCTCATCTGCATGACTATTGCCAGCTGAGCTGCGTGATTCCTGTCGGCTCATCTGCTTGACAATTGCCAGCTGAGCTGCGTGATTCCTGCCTGGTCACGTGCTTGATTATTGCCAGTTGAGCAGCATGATTCGTCACTGCTGAGCTCCATGCTTATTGCCTGCTGATTGCGTGGTTCGTGTCTGCTCAGCTCTTTGAGTATTGCCTCCTGAGGTCCCTGTTCGGTCGCCACCTGCCGGGGACCAGCCCCAACTGATCCAGGGTATTCGAAGGAGAGATGGCCTAGGCGACTATTTATATGCTAATCAGAGATGTCAAGAATAATAGTATGAGGAGAGCTCAGTAGGAAAATTCGGTGGAGAAAAGAGACTGAGTAGCTTGGTTTACGCGGAAGACCAATCAAACTTCAAGACAAGAAGTTTGCACCACTTACGTAGGCCGCAGGCGCCCTCTCGAATAGCGAAAGGTGCCTCACCCTAGACACCTTCTCGAGTGGGTCTTAGCAGCCCAGGCATAATTAGTAAGCGTGGTGGGTTCCGCGCTCCAGATGGAGACTCAGCTGGAAGTTAAAGGGAAGAATGACAAGGAACTTTATGAATTGGAGCTGTAAGTTAACTCTTTGACAGAGAGAGCGAGATGGTGGTGGGGGACAGCCCCCAGTGAAATCAGAGGTGAGAGCACAAAGCAATACAGTAGGCAGACTCTGGTTTTTTTGGGGGGGAGATGCTCGAGAATATCCGGGTGGACTCCTGAGGCTCGATCCCGCATTTGCGTATGCCGAGCCTCCTTCCTCATGACCTTTGTCCAGAGTGGAATGCCTCCCCGGCTCCCGGCACAGGATCAGTGCATGCTCAGTCACGATATCAGTGCCTGCTCAGCCACGTGATCACTGACGGCACAGTCACGTGATCAGCGCCTCTCAGTCACGGGATCACCGTATGATAAACACGTGATCAGTGAACGACCAGCCACGTGATCACTGCATGCGCGGTCAGGTGGTCAGTTCCTGATCAGCCACCTGATCAGTGCGTGCACAGTCCCCTGATCAGCGCCTGTCAGTCACTGATCACTGCCTGATAAACACGTGATCAGTGCCCGAACAGCCACGTCATCAGTGTATGATCAGCCACGTGATCAGTGCATGATAGCCACGTGATCAGTGCATGATCAGTCACGTGATCAGCGCCTGTCAGTCACTGATCATTGCCTGATAAACAC
>NZ_BMIF01000049.1 GCF_014641695.1 Nitratireductor aestuarii
AGCCGCTCGATGAGAACTCGCTCTACTGCAATCTTCTGCAATGCGATCATTTCGCTGCAACCTCCATCATTGCCGAAAGTCGGGATGGCGCAATTGTCGGGTGGATTTCCGGATACCTGATCCCCGACGAGCCACAGACACTGTTCATCTGGCAGGTCGCCGTCGCGCCGTCCGCGCAAGGGAAGGGCATCGCCCGCAAGATGTTGAGCAGGCTTGTCACGCGTGAGATCTGCCGTGACGTGACGGCCCTCAGGACCACGATCACCGAAGATAACGCGCCAAGCTGGGCCCTTTTTACCTCTTTTGCGAAGATGCAGGGCAGCAGCCTTGAGCGGCAGCTGCATTTCGACAGCAACATACATTTCGGCGGGGTACATCCCACGGAACATATGGTGACGATCCGCTTCACCGAGGGCGTTGAGCAAGCCGCCTAAGTGCCGCGCGTCCCGGTGGAGGTTTGGGAACTCCACCCATTTGAGTGCGCCCGGAACAACTCCGGGAACCCGGCCCACTCCCAGCTCAGACAAATCCAGCCCGAAAGGATGACTTTATGACGACCGCTTCCACGGACGATGAGAAGATTTTTGCCCGGAGGGAATCCGAAGCGCGCAGCTATTGCCGCAGCTTTCCCGCCCTATTCACCAAGGCTGAGGGGGCAACGCTCACTTCTGCGGCCGGCAAGAAATACATCGATTTTCTCGCCGGTTGCTCGTCGCTGAACTATGGACACAACGATCCGGACATGAAGGCGGCTCTGATGGAGCATATCTCAGGCGACGGACTGGCGCATGGTCTCGACATGTTTACGGACGCCAAGGCCGCCTTCCTCGAGACGTTCGAACGGCTGATCCTGAAGCCGAGGGGCATGGACCATCGGCTGATGTTTACCGGGCCAACCGGCACCAATGCAATGGAAGCCGCACTGAAGCTTGCCCGCAAGGTGACGGGCCGCAACAACGTCATCGCCTTCACCAACGGGTTCCACGGCGTTTCCCTTGGCGCGCTCGCCGCGACGGGCAATGGTTACCACCGCGGCGGCGCCTCCGTCTCGCTGCCCGACGTAACGCGCATTCC
>NZ_BMIF01000050.1 GCF_014641695.1 Nitratireductor aestuarii
CCCTCGACCAGGCCCTTCATGATCGGCGGCCCGTCCATCGCAGCGGCCTCATCCACCATTCCGACAGGGGAGTTCAAGGCAGATTCAACCGGTCGTCGCAACACTCCAAACCAGGAGGTGTTAATGGTTACGGGAAGACGGAAGTCGGAGCGCTCAAGGCGGCAGAAATTATGCTCGCCAGGTCGGCCACCTGTGTGGCAGCGTGAGAACCTGTGCCGGTTCTGGCGTGGGGTGGCGGCCGGCCAGACCAGCGAAGATGCTGCTGTTGTGGCCGGCGTTTCCGGCCCCGTTGGGAACCGGTGGTTTCGGAGTTCAGGCGGCATGCCTCCCACACATCTTTCACCTTCAGCCCCACCACTCACGAGTAGAAACCTGACATTCCGAGAACGAGAAGATATAGCTTTGGAATGCGCTCGGGGCACTGGTGTCCGTGCGATCGCACGAAAGCTAGGTCGATCGCCGAGCACAATCTCTCGCGAGATCAGGCGCAACTCGGCGACACGCGCAGGCGACTTCGACTATCGCGCCATTACCGCACAGTGGCATGCTGATCGAGCGGCACGGCGGCCGAAGGTGGCGAAACTGGCAACTAATCCTATCCTTCGTGATTACGTGCAGGACCGGCTCGCGGGCCTCATTGCCACGCCCGACGGCATCGCCTTTGATGGGCCAGTCGTGGTATGGAAAGGACGACGGGCCGTTCATCGGCAAAATCGACGCTGGTCCAAAGCCTGGAGTCCAGAACAGATTGCGCGGCGTCTGAGGCTGGACTTCCCCGAGGACCCCACTATGCGCATCAGCCACGAAGCCATCTACCAGGCGCTCTACATTCAGAGCCGCGGCGCATTGAAGCGAGAACTATCGGCATGCCTGCGCTCTGGACGAGCGCTGCGTTTACCACGTGAACGTGCTCGCAGCCGTGGCAAGTCGTTCACTGCTGATGCGCTAGAGCGGTTTCCGATCAATCTGGATCATATCCGCACGAGCTGAAGTAATTGGCGCATTCGCTTGGCTGGAAGATGTCGACGAGCTTGCCGATGAGGCCCCACAGGCCGTTTACGGTTCTCTCGCCT
>NZ_BMIF01000051.1 GCF_014641695.1 Nitratireductor aestuarii
TTAAAAGTCCCATGTGGATCACTCCGTTGCCCCCGTCGCTCACCGCGTTGGGGGGAAGGTTCACATGGCTCAATTCTCAATGGAAATTATGCGCCTAACCGGCTCAGTTCTGGGTGGAAACCAACAACGCACCTATTTATTTATCATTAATATTCAAATATTTAGGAAATTAACCTTCTGAGATTTTCTCAGAACCTTTAGCAAGGCTCCTCCTGGGTCTTTTCCAGTCTGCGCCGTCCACTTGGAGGTACCGCTTAGCATTCCACTTTCCGCTGTGGTCCACCACTCTGAGGCGGCCAGCCTTCTCATGACGTTCTAACCATTTGGAGACTCTGCCAACGTGTCCGGCTTTGTGCTTCTTAGTAATGTTCTTAGGCTTGGCTGGGTTACCTCTCCAGTCATCATACCAAATCTTCACGAGTTCGCTGGCGGACTTCGGATAGGTGGCCCTTTCCATATGTTCGCGACATCGCCTTATTAGGTCTGGCGTTGGTAATTTCTCGTCCTTGCCTTCCAAGTGTACGCTCCCATTAATCGGCGGCTCTTCAAGTAGAAGGATAAATCAGCTATGCTTTCCTCAGTATCAAATCTAGCTGGCGAATGAGGCCTCGCCCCTTGGGTGTCAGGCAAAACACTTTCTTGCGGCGGTTGTGGTCATACGGCACTGTCTCCACCAGACCCAAGCCCGACTTGCCAGGGCGGTAGTTGTCTCCAAGGTACCGCAAGTGCCCACTGATGGTGGTCGGCGTGGTACCTACCTTCACTGCCAAATCCTCAAGGTTCATCGGCTCCCCTGCATAGTCCACGTAGTCCTCCCATAGGGCAACACCGAGGAGCGTTGTGACTACGTTTACGGGAATGTCTCGATGCTCGTAAGCGCGAATTTCTGTGCACCTTCTGAAGCGCAGTGCTCTGATGCATGAAGTGTCCACCAAAAAGAGGTGGACACCAAATCATGGACGATACTCCTAAACTGCAGGTGCGGCTTGTTGGCCGCGA
>NZ_BMIF01000052.1 GCF_014641695.1 Nitratireductor aestuarii
TAGAGCGGTTTCCGATCAATCTGGATCATATCCGCACGAGCTGAAGTAATTGGCGCATTCGCTTGGCTGGAAGATGTCGACGAGCTTGCCGATGAGGCCCCACAGGCCGTTTACGGTTCTCTCGCCTGCTTTTCGGAGCATGGCCTTGAGACGCGAGAATGCCTTCTCGATCGGGTTGAAGTCGGGGCTGTAGGGTGGGAGGAAGCGCAGCGTTGCTCCTGCCGCCTCGATCCGGTCGCGGACCGCGGGACGTTTGTGGCTCGATAGGTTGTCCATGATGACGACGTCACCGGGCCGAAGTTCGGGCACGAGAACCTGCGCCACATATGCTTCGAACCAGTCACCGTTGATCGGGCCATCCAGCACCATCGGCGCGACCATGCCGGTCATGCGCAGGCCGGCGACCAGCGTGGTGGTCTTGCGGTGACCATGCGGGAAGCCCATTCGCAGGCGCTCACCCCTGGCGCAGCGCCCATGACTGCGGGTCATGTTTGTGGCAGTCCAGGTCTCGTCGATGAAAACCAGGCGCTCGGGATCCAGATCGATCTGACCGTCGAACCAGTCGTGGCGCTGCCTCAGGACGTCGGGCCGGTCTTGCTCGATGGCATGCCCAGTCTTTTTTTGCGCGTCATGCCGCGCCGCGCGAAAAAGCGATGCAGCCCGGCAACCGAGATAGCGAGCCCCGCCTCGTTCAAGGCAAGGCGCAGTTCCTCAAGCGAGATGTCCTTGCGCGCTTCCCAGAGGGCGAGAATGTCGGCAGATCGCTCCTCGACACGGCGCGAGCGCATGTCTCCACCTTGAGGCTTGGGGGCAACGCTGCCGGTCTCGCGCTGCTGCGCATGCCACCGGATCGCCGTCGATGGTGCCACGCCGAAACGCGCCGCCGCCGCCCGGCAACTCAGCCCGCCTTCAATCGCAGCCAGAAGCCGAACCCGCAAATCCATTGAGAGA
>NZ_BMIF01000053.1 GCF_014641695.1 Nitratireductor aestuarii
GCCGCAACAACGTCATCGCCTTCACCAACGGGTTCCACGGCGTTTCCCTTGGCGCGCTCGCCGCGACGGGCAATGGTTACCACCGCGGCGGCGCCTCCGTCTCGCTGCCCGACGTAACGCGCATTCCTTATGACGGCTTTCTCGGTGAGCGCGTCGATTCCTGCGACCTTCTGGAGCGGATGATCGCCGAACCCTCAAGCGGGATCGATACGCCTGCTGCCATCGTGCTCGAGACCGTCCAGGGCGAAGGTGGACTGAATGTGGCGTCAGCGGAATGGGTGCGCCGGGTCGAGAAAATTGCGCGCGCCCACGGGGCGCTCTTCATCATTGATGACATTCAGGCCGGCTGCGGGCGCACCGGCTCCTTCTTCAGCTTCGAAGGCATGAGTGTCAGCCCGGACCTCATCACCATGGCGAAGTCGCTGTCAGGCTTTGGTCTCCCCATGGCCGTGCTGCTGGTGAAACCGGAGTTCGACGTCTTTGGTCCCGCTGAGCACAACGGAACATTTCGTGGCAACAACCACGCCTTTGTTACCGCACGTGTCGCGCTGGAGAAGTTCTGGGCCGATGATGCGTTTCAGAAAGAGATCGCCGAGCGCTCCGCCTATCTGGCGAAGCGTCTGGAGGCAATCTCGGCATTGCTGCCGACGGCCAGTGTAAAGGGTCGGGACATGATGCAGGGCGTCGATGTCGGCACCGGACAGCTGGCAAGCGAGATTTGCGCGCGCTGCTTCGACAAGGGCCTCGTCATCGAGACCTCCGGCGCCCATGACGAGGTGGTGAAGGTCCTGGCCCCACTGAACATCGACATGCCCCTCTTTTCGCGCGGCCTCGACATCTTCGAGCATGCCGTCCGCGAAATCACCCAATCAACCAGTATAGCTGCGGAGTAACCGAGAATGATCGTTCGCGACCTCAATG
>NZ_BMIF01000054.1 GCF_014641695.1 Nitratireductor aestuarii
GCCGCAACAACGTCATCGCCTTCACCAACGGGTTCCACGGCGTTTCCCTTGGCGCGCTCGCCGCGACGGGCAATGGTTACCACCGCGGCGGCGCCTCCGTCTCGCTGCCCGACGTAACGCGCATTCCCTATGACGGCTTTCTCGGTGAGGGCGTCGATTCCTGCGACCTTCTGGAGCGGATGATCGCGGAACCCTCAAGCGGGATCGATACGCCTGCTGCCATCGTGCTCGAGACCGTCCAGGGCGAAGGTGGACTGAATGTGGCGTCAGCGGAATGGGTGCGCCAGGTCGAGAAAATTGCGCGCGCCCACGGGGCGCTCTTCATCATTGATGACATTCAGGCCGGCTGCGGGCGCACCGGCTCCTTCTTCAGCTTCGAAGGCATGGGGGTCAACCCGGACCTCATCACCATGGCAAAGTCGCTGTCAGGTTTTGGCCTCCCCATGGCCGTGCTGCTGGTGAAACCGGAGTTCGACGTCTTCGGTCCGGCTGAGCACAACGGGACATTCCGCGGCAACAACCACGCCTTTGTTACCGCACGCGTCGCGCTGGAGAAGTTCTGGGCCGATGATGCGTTTCAGAAAGAGATCGCCGAGCGCTCCGCCTATCTGGCGAAGCGTCTGGAGGCAATCTCGGCATTGCTGCCGACGGCCAGTGTAAAGGGCCGGGACATGATGCAGGGCGTCGATGTCGGCACCGGACAGCTGGCAAGCGAGATCTGCGCGCGCTGCTTCGACAAGGGCCTCGTCATCGAGACCTCCGGCGCCCATGACGAGGTCGTGAAGGTCCTGGCGCCACTGAACATCGACATGCCCCTCTTTTCGCGCGGCCTCGACATCTTCGAGCATGCCGTCCGCGAAATCACCCAATCAACCAGTATAGCTGCGGAGTAACCGAGAATGATCGTTCGCGACCTCAATG
>NZ_BMIF01000055.1 GCF_014641695.1 Nitratireductor aestuarii
TTCGGCGAGAGCGTTGTCATAGGAATCGCCAACGCTGCCGACCGACGGCTCGATGCCTGCCTCCGCCAGCCGCTCGGAATACTTGATTGACACGTATTGGGCAGATTCAACCGGTCGTCGCAACACCGTCGATTATAGCTTGATTGAGCACTTGGTCGAGAGCTTCTGCAGGCGTGCGCCAGCCCAGTGTTTTGCGGGGTCTTGTATTGAGGGCATGCGCTACAGCGCTGAGTTCATCGGTGCCATACTGACTGAGATCGGTGCCCTTCGGAAAGTATTGGCGCAGCAATCCGTTGGTGTTTTCGTTGCTTCCGCGCTGCCAAGGGCTTTGGGGGTCGCAGAAGTAGATTTCGAGACCAGTGTCGATCCGAAGCTGTGCGTGCTGAGCCATTTCTGCACCCTGGTCCCAGGTCAAGGATCGGCGTAGGTGCGCCGGTAGCTCCATGATGGTTTCGGCGATAGCGTCACGGACTGCTTCGGCGCCGTGTCCAGCGAGAGCGGGGCCGTTTTTGACAGATTTATCGATCCCGTGACGCTCCATGCGTGGCAGGTGAAGGAGCATTGTGAACCGTGTTGTACGTTCGACCAGCGTGCCAATCGCCGAGCTGCCGAGACCGAGAATGAGATCACCCTCCCAGTGTCCAGGCACCGCTCTGTCGCCGACCTCCGTTGGACGATCGCTGATCATTAGAGCGGTTTTCCACCGCTTTGAATCGATGAGGGATTCCCTCGCCGGCTGATTTCTGATTCAGGATCCATGCTGGTGAAGGAGGCCGGCATGGATGGGTCACGTTCTCTCAATGGATTTGCGGGTTCGGCTTCTGGCTGCGATTGAAGGCGGGCTGAGTTGCCGGGCGGCGGCGGCGCGTTTCGGCGTGGCACCATCGACGGCGATCCGGTGGCATGCGCAGCAGCGCGAG
>NZ_BMIF01000056.1 GCF_014641695.1 Nitratireductor aestuarii
TGCATGATATCCATGTGATCAGTGCATGATCAATCACGTGATCAGTGTATGATCAGCCACGTGAACAGTGCATGCTCAGTCACGTGATCCGGGCCTGCTGAGCTGCGTGATTAGTGTCTGCTCATCTGCTTGACAATTGCCAGCTGAGCTGCACGATTCCTGCCTGTCATCTGCTTGACAATTGCCAGCTGTGCTGTGTAATTCCTGCCTGCTCAGCTGCTTGATTATTGCCAGCTGAGCAGCATGATTCCTCACAGCTGAGTTCCATGATTATTGCCTGCTGACTGTTTGATTCGTGCCTACTCAGCTCTTTGTTTATTGCCTCCAGAGGCACATGATCAGTGTATGATAGCAAACATGATCAGCGCATGATCAGTCACATGATCAGCGCCATTAAGTCACGTGATCACTACATGATAGTCATGTGATCAGTCCATGCTCAGTCACGGTATCAGTGTATGATCAGCCACGTGATCAGTGCATGATCAGTCACGTGATCAGTGTATGATCAGCCACGTGATCAGTGCATGCTCAGTCACGTGATCAGTGTATGATAGTCACGTGATCAGTGTATGATCAGCCACGTGATCAGTGTATGATCAGCCACGTGATCAGTGTATGATCAGCCACGTGATCAGTGCATGATCAGTCACGTGATCAGTATATGGTAGCTACGTGATCATTGCATGACCAGCCACGTGAGCAGTGCATGATAGAAACGTGATGTGTGCATGATGAGTTACGTGAGCAGAGTATGATCAGCCACGTGATCAGTGCATGAGTGCCACGTGATCAGTGCATGTTATGTCACGTGACAGGTGTATGATCAGCCACGTGATCAGTGCATGATCAGCCACGTGATCAGTGCATGATAGCCACGTGATCAGTGCATGATCAGTCACGTGATCAG
>NZ_BMIF01000057.1 GCF_014641695.1 Nitratireductor aestuarii
TTCGCTCGCCACTACTAGCGGAGTCTCGGTTGATGTCCTTTCCTGCAGGTACTTAGATGTTTCAGTTCCCTGCGTTCGCCTCTTATCCCTATGTATTCAGGATAAGATACCCGTCAACACTTGGAAATCTGTCTTGTTCTCACGCCAGTTCAGCTTGCGCTGAACGGCTCCGAACCAGGCGCGGCACAAGCCGCGACGGCCGGTCGGCCTTGCGAAGCTTCGCTTCGACGATAGTCGCCGAACGAAGCGCAAGGGCGCTTCCAACAATACAGATTTTCCAAGTGTTTTAGGTGGGTTTCCCCATTCGGAAATCGTCGGATCAAAGGGTATTCGCACCTCCCCGACGCTTATCGCAGCGTATCACGTCCTTCATCGCCTGTGCATGCCAAGGCATCCACCAGTTGCCCTTAAGACACTTGATCATTCTCATTGCCAATATCCATCAGATTTTTATCCCGATCCAGAACCCCATACGGTCGGCAAACCATATGAGAAGATCAGGTCTGACGTATTGGCAGAAAGACCAGCTTCTTGAGATCTGTTCAGTGGCCGCGGTCAGGCAAGCCAATCATAGTGGTAAGGGGTGAGCGCCCCGTACCGACAAATTCGAAGGATAACCCCCGAAAGTCTGAACAAATCTTCTCTTCACAATGTCAACAGAACAGGCCGCATCCCTTCAACGAAGGAATGCCGCAAACTCTTGGAACGGATGATCTTGCCACCAAGACCGCCTCAAGGACCAGGGTCCGAAGCAAAAAGAAATGGTGGAGCCTGACGGGATCGAACCGACGACATCCTGCTTGCAAAGCAGGCGCTCTCCCAGCTGAGCTAAGGCCCCGTATTCCCTATGGCTTTATTGTATCTGCTTCATCAGCGCAATTCCAGAG
>NZ_BMIF01000058.1 GCF_014641695.1 Nitratireductor aestuarii
TTGTGAACACTCACATTCTAGAGAAAATTTGACTGGCCATGGCACCTCGAGCGGTGCGCGCCTGCAGAGAAAAGGCTGCGCGCACCGCTGTTGCAGCCGTCTCTGCTAATCCCTTCCGTAGGTGCTATGGCACCGAACTCACGTCGAATGCCATCCTCGCCTGGTCGCAGGAGCACAAGGTCGACTGGCACTACATCGCACCGGGAAAGCCGATGCAGAATGGTTATGTCGAGTCCTTCAACGGACGGATGCGCGACGAACTGCTGAACGAAAGCCTGTTCTTCGGTCTCGGCCATGCCCGCAGCGCCATCGCCGAATGGGTCGTCGACTACAACACATTCCGGCCGCACTCGTCGCTCGGATACCAGACCCCGGCAGCCTTTGCCGGGACCATCGCCGCAACCGACTTCAACGCTGCGCAAGATGAAGGCTACGCGTTTCCGCCGGTTGCTCCCACCGCGCCAAATGGCGTATTGAAAACCGCCGAGGCTCTAATCGCCGCTGGATGAAAGTTCAGTGGCAGGTCACTTACGCCCACTCTGCATGATTGGGGAAGAAGACCGAGGTCGACAGCGGCAAACGAGCAGGCTGGCCGAGTGATGTGGCCGAGAAGATGAAAGCTCTTGAGCGGGAGAACCGTGAGCTTCCTCAGGCCAACGAGATCTTGCGCACGGCGTCAGCCTATTTCGCGATGGCGGAGCTCGACCGCCCACTGAAGCGATGATCTCGTTCATTGACGACCACCGCGCGGTGTTCGTAAGCGCGATTTTCGATGCGCCTAGACGGCCTCTTCAGGCGTAATCGCGCACGGGTTCTAGCCGTATCCAGCTTTATTTGGCATTTGCCTTGGAGAAGTTGAACGGCAGCAGGTCGCCAATGTCG
>NZ_BMIF01000059.1 GCF_014641695.1 Nitratireductor aestuarii
ACGCCCAGGGGAAGCCCTCACAGCCCATCCACCTGCCTCTAGGCGGGAGGACAGCTCCAGGGAAGGCCCGGTCTGGCAGGCGCTTTCTGGGCACAAACGGAGCAACACTCTGGCTGTGGAGCTGCCTCCCCAAGCCAGGGGCACCGGGACCCTGATTCCCTCCGTGCGGCGCTTAGTCTGGGCGGGGAAGCACCAGCTTGGGAATGCAGCCTGGGGCGCTTCCTTTCCCTCGGAAAGAGCTCTCCCCGCGGGAGGCTTTGGCAGTGTGCACACCCCCAGCCCCTAAGCCCTCTGCAAGGACGCCTGGCTCCTAGGTCCGAAGGGAAGGCGAGAGCTGAGCTGAGGCACCAGTCAGGCACCACTCACGGCTCCCACACTCCCGCAGCCTGCTCCTTCCCGGGCGCGAACGCTAGAAGCTGGGCAGGGCTTGGGGAGGCTCGCCCAGCACAGAGCAGCCTCTCGGCCGGGGCTCTGTGCTATCGCGCCTGGGCGCAGAGCTGGAGCTCCGCCGGTGTGGAAGCTCACTCGGTCCTTCCCAGTACAGGCTTGCAAGCACCCGCCGGCAGCCAGCCTCTTCTCTCCCGCGTTCCGGGCATTGGGCTCCAAACCTGGGACCAAAGTAACTGCCCGGAGCTCACTGATCATGGGCTGGTTCCCCTGCGCTGCGGCTGTGCTAGGGAGCCCAAACGCCCAGGGGAAGCCCGCACAGCACATCCACCTGCCTCTAGGCGGCAGGACAGCTCCAGGGAAGGCCCGGTCTGGCAGGCGCTTTCTGGGCACAAACGGAGCAACACTCTGGCTGTGGAGCTGCCTCCCCAAGCCAGGGGCACCGGGACCCTGATTCCCTCCGTGCGGCGC
>NZ_BMIF01000060.1 GCF_014641695.1 Nitratireductor aestuarii
GATTTTTTTTTTTTGTATAGTTCTTCTGTATATTCTAGCCCCCTCTTCTTAATATCTTCTGCTTCTGTTAAGTCCGTACCATTTCTGTCCTTTATTTTGCCCATCTTTGCATGAAATGTTCCCCTGGTATCTCTAACTTTCTTGAAGAGATCTCTAGTCTTTCCCATTCTGTTGTTTTCCTCTATTTCTTTGCATTGATCACTGAAGAAGGCTTTCTTATCTCTTCTTGCTATTCTTTGGAACTCTGCATTCAGATGTTTATATCTTTCCTTTTCTCCTTTGCTTTTTGCTTCCCTTCTTTTCACAGCTATTTGTAAGGCCTCCCCAGACAGCCATTTTGCTTTTTTGCATTTCTTTTCCATGGGGATGGTCTTGATCCCTGTCTCCTGTACAATGTCACGAACCTCATTCCATAGTTCATCAGGCACTCTATCTATCAGATCTAGGCCCTTAAATCTATTTCTCACTTCCACTGTATAATCATAAGGGATTTGATTTAGGTCATACCTGAATGGTCTAGTGGTTTTCTCCACTTTCTTCAATTTCAGTCTGAATTTGGCAATAAGGAGTTCATGATCTGAGCCACAGTCAGCTCCTGGTCTTGTTTTTGCTGACTGTATAGAGCTTCTCCATCTTTGGCTGCAAAGAATATAATCAATCTGATTTTGGTGTTGACCATCTGGTGATGTCCATGTGTAGAGTCTTCTCTTGTGTTGTTGGAAGAGGGTGTTTACTATGACCAGTGCGTTCTCTTGGCAAAACTCTATTAGTCTTTGCCCTGCTTCATTCCATATTCCAAAGCCAAATTTTCCTGTTACTCCAGGTGTTTCTTGACTTCCTACTTTTG
>NZ_BMIF01000061.1 GCF_014641695.1 Nitratireductor aestuarii
TAGGCTCAGGACTCGTTAAATCAAAGCCAGAAGATAACGGCAGCGGCGATGCATATTGCTGAGAAGAAAGTATGCGCACATCGGTCGTAGCGCGTCGCGATGCGCCGCCAGTCCTTGAGTTTGGCGAAGAGGTTCTCGACCTTGTGACGCTTCTTGTAGAGCGCCTTGTCGTAGGAATATGGAACCTTTCTGCTGCGGCTTGAGGGGATGCAGGGCTCGATGCCCTTTGCCTGCAAGGCTTCCCGGAAGGACTTGCTGTCATAGCCCCTGTCGGCAATCAGCGTTTTTGCAGCAGGCAATACATTCAGCATCAGACGAGCGCCTTTATGGTCGCTCATCTGGCCTTCGCTGAGCAGCATGATGATCGGGCGTCCCTCGCCATCGCAGACAGTGTGCAGCTTGGAGTTCAGCCCGCCTTTGGTTCGCCCGATACGACGGGGAACATCCCCTTTTTTAGCAGGCTCGCGGCCGTGCGATGCGCTTTCAGATGTGTGGCGTCGATCATGATGCGTTCGGGATTGGGACCTTCGCCGGCCAGCGCCGCGAAGATGCGGTCGAACACGCCGAGCCGGCTCCAGCGAATGAAGCGGTTATAGAGGGTCTTGTGCGGCCCGTAATCCTTTGGCGCATCCTTCCATTGCAGACCATGCTTGATGACGTAGACGATGCCGCTGACGACACGGCGATCATCGACGCGTGGAACACCGTGGGCCAAGGGAAAATGCGGCTCGATCCGAGCCATCTGGCGCTCGCTCAGCAGAAACAAATCACTCATCACGGTCTCCTTCTAGAAACCGTGAATCACATCTCAACTCAAATTAATAGGTC
>NZ_BMIF01000062.1 GCF_014641695.1 Nitratireductor aestuarii
TTGTGCTTTCACCTAAACCTCTGACTTTACGGGGGGCTCTCCCCCACTACCTCTCTCTGAAAAAAGAGTTAGCTTACAGCTCCAGTTAATAATCCCTGGGTGTGACAGTGTTTCAACATACAAACTCCTTTGGAAATCCTCTAGCCTGCCTGAATAGGTTTTTCCGGCCACATGTGATTGTTCAGAGCCTCCCAACTGTGAGAGGCAGAGGTCCTAAACCGTCTAAACACAGATTCTTTTGAGTAGTTACAAGATTGATTAGAAATTGTATTGGTGAATGGTTTTTCACTTCTTGGGCCATTGTTTGCTGCTAAGTTTCCATATCCCTTACCTGCTGTGTCCCTGGCAGTGTATTGATTAATATAATTGGTGTAAGTAGTAGCTTTAATGTTTGTAACCTGGGACCCTTGAGTTAATTCTTTTTCTTGTTATAGCCCACCACACCTTTGCTCTGTAGGAATGCAACTTTATCTAATGCTTTTTTGGAGGGTGGCTCCTGACCAACCACCTTTAGAGAAAAATAAGTTTTCTGAAGAAAAGGTCTTAAAATGTTAACAGGCCTCCGGGCCAGAAGATGATGCAAATCACCTAAGCTTTTGCATATGATAAGTTTGCAGGAAGAAAGCCTGGTTTGCTGCAAGACTCGACCCCTTCCCCCATTATCCTCTATGCATAACTTAAGGTATAAAAACTACTTTGAAAAATAAAGTGCGGGCCTTGTTCACCGAAACTTGGTCTCACCATGTCGTTCTTTCTCTT
>NZ_BMIF01000063.1 GCF_014641695.1 Nitratireductor aestuarii
ACTCCTCCTTCGACAACACCACGATGCTTGCAGGTGTTGGAAACGCGTCGAGAAAGGCGAAGAACCAATCACTGCGGCTATTACCCCGAAAGCGTTCGATCTCAGGAAAATATAGAGGCAGGTAATGCGTCAAGATGCGATGCTGGATCTCGGTCTTGGCCCTGGCAATCGCCTCATGCGTCTTCGATAGTTCCTGCGCGTCGTTGATGCCGGCGCGAAGCGGGTCGTGATAGAACTGGGTCGCCTGAATTTTGAGCATGTGCAGCATCACCTGCGCATCCTTGGGATCGTTCTTGTCCCAACTGTTGTGCAAGGCCTCGCGGGTTCGGGCGAGCGCAAGCGACGACACCAGCCGCACCTCGAAACCAGCTTCAGCCAGGCGCCACGCGATGGGTCGGTGATAATTGCCCGTCGCCTCAAAGCCGCAGACCACCGATCGGCCATACGTCTGCAGAACTTCGATCAGTCGATCATGCTCCGCACGATTGTTGAGGACCTGCAGCCGGCGGCGACGTTTATGGCTTGGATCTTCGATCAGAACTTCATTGCGAACCTTGGCAATATCGATGGCTACCAACACCGCATCGGCGGGTATAATATTTGCGTTGGTCATGGTCGATCTCTCCGAATGGGTTGTGAACACTCACATTCTAGAGAAAATTTGACTGGCCATGGCACCTCGAGCGGTGCGCGCCTGCAGAGAAAAGGCTGCGCGCACCGCTGTTGCAGCCGTCTCTGCTAATCCCTTCC
>NZ_BMIF01000064.1 GCF_014641695.1 Nitratireductor aestuarii
ATACAGTTTCTGAAAGCGAAGCACAAAGAGTAGAATTAGAAGCATTAGAATACCATACTCGAGCAATGGCTACTCCAAAAGGAGTCGAGGAATTAGAAAAGCAATTACAAAGAATTAAAAATTAACCATTCCAAAATTAACCGTCATTTTTCTGTGTGAGGATAAAGAGATAAATGACGGTCTCATCTCAAATTTAATAAATAATAACACTTATGAAAAGAATCTTTCTCATAGTTTTGTGTACCATAGGCTTTTCTGCTGTCGCACAAACCACTACTTTAACACTGAAAGACGCAGTCAATTATGCGCTTCAAAATAAAGCCGATGCTAAAAAGGCAAAACTTCAGGTTGAAAACAGCGAATATAAAATTCAGGAAGTACGTTCAAGAGCATTACCGCAAATATCTGCAAATGGAAACCTAACATACAATCCAATTATCCAGACAACAGTTATTGATGGAGCAGGTTTTGGACAACCAGGAACTACAATTCAGGCAGCATTTGGACAGACTTGGACTTCTACTGCAGGACTTTCTTTGACACAGGCAATTTTTGATCAATCTGTTTTTACTGGATTGAAAGCGGCAAAATCTACTCGTGAGTTTTATCAAATAAACGATCAATTGACAGAAGAGCAAGTT
>NZ_BMIF01000065.1 GCF_014641695.1 Nitratireductor aestuarii
TCGATGCCATCGAGGATCCAGTGGAGTTGCTCTGTCGTCAGCGTCACCACCGCAGTTTCCCGGCGGGGCCACCTGAACCGGTCTTCCGTTAGCTTCTTCAGGACCATAACAAACCCGGACCGATCAAAGAACAAGAGCTTCACCCGGTCACGCCTGCGATTGCAGAAGGCAAACACCGATGGAGCAAACGGGTCCAGCTCCATCACCTCTTGCACAAGGACCGCGAGGCTGTTGATGCCCGCGCGGAAGTCGATGGGTTCCCGATGGAGGTAGACCTTCAGATCAGCGCCCAGTCTGAACATGGCTCAACGCTCCTATGATTGCCGCCAGACCATCGACATCGCTGCATTCCAGCGTCAGGCTGATCCCGTTCGGCAGCACCGCGCTCAGCCTGGATGCATGAGATCGCTTGCCGACCGGCTCCACATTCGTCGGTGGACCGCTGGCAGAAGACGACTGCATATCCGTAGCTATCTGAACCGGAACGAACGTAGATACCGCAGGTAAAGCACTATCTTCTTTGGCTCTCTTTACCCACTTGCGAACGAGATTGGCGTTGACGCCGTGCTCCAGAGCTAGACGCGAAACCGAAACGCCGGGCTCTAAACACGCT
>NZ_BMIF01000066.1 GCF_014641695.1 Nitratireductor aestuarii
CGATCATCACCGATACCCATGTGACGCCGGCCAGCGTGCATGACTCGATCGTCTATCTGGAGCGGCTCGACCGCCAGCGGGCGCGCTTCGGCTTCGATGTGCGGGCGGTGGGGCTTGATGCCGGCTACGCCACGGCAGGCATCGCCCGGGGGCTGGAGGAACGCCAGATCCTTGGCGTCACCGGTTATCGCAATCCGACGCCGCCGCGCGAGGGCATGATGCGCAAGTCGAGGTTCGTCTACCAGAAGGACGCCGATGGCTACCGCTGCCCGGCGGGCCAGTTGCTTGGCTATGCCACCACCGACCGCAACGGCTACCGGCACTACCGCTCCGATCCCGCCCATTGCCGCGACTGCCCGTTGCGGACCTCCTGCACCAGCAATGCGAAGGCGGTGCGCACCATCACGCGGCATGTGTGGGCGGAGGCGCGCGAGCGGACGGACAGTTACCGCAAGACACCGTGGGGCAAGGCGATCTACAAGCGGCGCAAGGAGACGGTGGAGCGCTCGTTTGCGGATGCCAAACAGCTGCACGGGCACCGTTATGCGCGGTTCCGCGGCCTCATGAAGGTAACGTGGCAATGCC
>NZ_BMIF01000067.1 GCF_014641695.1 Nitratireductor aestuarii
ATTTGGGATGACGTCTATTTAGATATCGGATTTCGTTCTGATTTAATAATTGAAAATAAAGTTATTTTAGAAATTAAATCCGTTGAAAAACTTTCAAACGCTCATTTAAAACAACTATTAACATATATAAAAATAACGGGATTAAAATTGGGGTTATTAATCAACTTCAATGAAGCTCTAATTAAAGACGGAATAAAACGAGTAGCATATGGACTATAAAAAAAAATTGCGCCTTAGCGCCTTCGCGAGAATTTTAACATTTTCAATAACATTACTTTTCACAGCTTTGTCTTTCGCACAAATTAATCGTGTAGAACCGCCATTTTGGTATGCCGGGATGAACTTATCCAGCGTTCAAATTATGTTTTACGGAAAAAACATTGGGCAATATGAAGTTGCGGTCTCTAATAATGTTGTTATTGAAAACATCAAAAAGACAGAAAATCCCAATTATGTTTTTGTAACCATTGACACTAAGAATATTGCGCCAACAGAACTTACTTTTTCTTTTAAAAGTAAAAACAAAGTTGTCTTTACCAAGAACTATTCGATTAAGGCACGAAGAGAAAATT
>NZ_BMIF01000068.1 GCF_014641695.1 Nitratireductor aestuarii
TGGACTCCAACCGCTCCCAGTACGATTCACTGATCGCCAAGCTGAACGAGCTCGGCGTCGGATCGGAACTGAAGTCGGAAAACGCCTCCATCGTCGATCCGGCCGTCCTGTCTGGCTCGCCCGTCTCACCGCGTCTGTCGATCAACCTGGCAATCGCGCTGGTGGCCTTTGCGGGCCTTGGAGCAGCGATCATCTACCTGCTGGAACTGATGAACAACACCTTCGTCAATCCGGACCAGGTGGAGCGGGAGCTAGGCATTCCGGTCCTTGGCATCCTGCCGAAGATCGAGGAGGAGGATCTGGCGGAAAGCCTGGCCGATCCGAAATCCGGCCTGTCGGAAGCCTATCGAAGCCTTCGAACCTCGATCCAGTTCTCCGGCACTGAAGGCCTGCCGAAGACGCTGATGGTCTCAAGCTCCGAACCCAACGAAGCCAAATCGACGACGGTCAGGAAACTCGCCACCGACTTCGGCGCGCTCGGCACCAAGGTGCTGGTGGTGGACGCTGACATGCGCAAGCCGACCATGCACCGCCAGTTCGGCGTCGACAACACGCTGGGCCTGA
>NZ_BMIF01000069.1 GCF_014641695.1 Nitratireductor aestuarii
AGGATCCTGCGAGCGTAGGCGTCGGTGACAAAGGCCACGTAGGCGAACCCTGCCCAGGTCGACACATAGGTGAGGTCTGCTACCCACAGCCGGTTAGGTGCTGGTGGTCCGAAGCGGCGCTGGACGAGATCGGCGGGACGGGCTGTGGCCGGATCAGCGATCGTGGTCCTGCGGGCTTTGCCGCGGGTGGTCCCGGACAGGCCGAGTTTGGTCATCAGCCGTTCGACGGTGCATCTGGCCACCTCGATGCCCTCACGGTTCAGGGTTAGCCACACTTTGCGGGCACCGTAAACACCGTAGTTGGCGGCGTGGACGCGGCTGATGTGCTCCTTGAGTTCGCCATCGCGCAGCTCGCGGCGGCTGGGCTCCCGGTTGATGTGGTCGTAGTAGGTCGATGGGGCGATCGGCACACCCAGCTCGGTCAGCTGTGTGCAGATCGACTCGACACCCCACCGCAAACCATCGGGGCCCTCGCGGTGGCCCTGATGATCGGCGATGAACCGGGTAATTAGCGTGCTGGCCGGTCGAGCTCGGCCGCGAAGAAAGCCGAC
>NZ_BMIF01000070.1 GCF_014641695.1 Nitratireductor aestuarii
GCCCGACCGCGAACTCGACGTCACGGTGACGCTGCACCGTGACCGCCGGCAGGTGTGCCCGGAATTCACAGCCACCCTGCGTGGGCAGCGGCGACCGGCAACGACAAGACAGATCGCGATGATGCAAATCATTTCACCGCTGGCGCCGATGGTGGTGGCCGCGCGCATCAGGATACAGGGGATCAGACTGTGGCTACGTCGAGTTCCGGTGGTGCCGCGATGACCGTCGAAACCAGCCAGACACCGTCGGCAGCAATCGATTCGGATCGCTGGCCAGCGGTTGCCAAGGTGCCGCGCGGTCCCCTAGCCGCGGCATCGGCGGCAATCGCCAACCGGCTGCTTCGGCGCACGGCCACTCACTTGCCGCTGCGATTGGTCTACTCCGACGGAACGGCAACAGGTGCCGCCGATCCGCGCGCACCCAGCCTGTTCATCCATCGGCCGGACGCACTTGCACGCCGGATCGGGCGCCACGGCTTGATCGGCTTCGGCGAGTCCTACATGGCCGGCGAATGGTCGTCGAAGGAGCTCACGCGGGTGTTGACCG
>NZ_BMIF01000071.1 GCF_014641695.1 Nitratireductor aestuarii
CCTTTGCCTCAAGCTTCGGAAGCTCGCCGCCATACTGGTAGTAGTAATAGTTCATGTACTTGTAGGCATAGTTGTAGTCGAACTTGCCCACCGCAAAGCGCGATAGCGCCGCACCGATCACATTGGCGCCCGCCGAACGCAGGCGTTTCAAGGCTGCCTTGGCCGACTTGCGCGACACGTTGTTGGCCGAGACCAGAAGCAGCGTGCTGTGGGCGATGCGGCTCAGGATCGGCGCATCGGAAAGGCCGATCACCGGCGGGCTGTCAATGATGATGAGATCAAAGCGCGCTGACATGTACTGGACCAGCAGCGCCATTTTCGTCGACGACAGAAGATCGGCCGGGTTGGGCGGCAGCGTGCCCGAGGTGATCACCCAGACGTTGTCTTCCTTCGTCTTCTTGATCGTGCCGGGCAGGTCGTCGCGACCGACCGAATTGGTCAGAAGATTGCTCAGGCCCAGCGTGTTGTCGACGCCGAACTGGCGGTGCATGGTCGGCTTGCGCATGTCAGCGTCCACCACCAGCACCTTGGTGCCGA
>NZ_BMIF01000072.1 GCF_014641695.1 Nitratireductor aestuarii
TGTCGTGAGCCCGGTTGCGCGCGCGACGGTGCGCGCGTTCAGTTCGGTAGCGCGCAGTATGCGCCGCAGTGCGATCAGACTCGATTGCGTACGATCTTCCATTTCATCCCCGGGCTCCGCATCTCGGTCTTCTTAGCAGATAAAAAGCATTTCGTTTATCGAATCAATTTTCCGCCGGCTCGAGCACAAATAACGCATCGAATCCCTATACTTACCGCAAAATCGAGAATCTGCTGTTGCAATATCTTTCGATGACCGTAATATCTGCGACGTTGATATGAGGAGATCGATGCTAGCCGCCGAAGCAATGACAATTCCCCACGTGGATGACGAAGTTACCTTCCGCCTCCCAAAGGCAAAAGACGGAGCTGCGGTCTGGCAGCTGGTTCGCATCTGCGAGCCGCTCGATGAGAACTCGCTCTACTGCAATCTTCTGCAATGCGATCATTTCGCTGCAACCTCCATCATTGCCGAAAGTCGGGATGGCGCAATTGTCGGGTGGATTTCCGGATACCTGATCCCCGA
>NZ_BMIF01000073.1 GCF_014641695.1 Nitratireductor aestuarii
CGCCCGCAGGCGGTGACCAGAATGTCCCTGTCGTGGAAGGGATATTCGAGTTCGGGCAGTCCGTCATAGGGCTTCGAAGACGGTGCGAAGACATCCGCCGGGGTCTGCATGCCGAGGGCTTCGTGCGAGCGTTCCTCATTGAATTCGTGGACAAATCTGTCAAAGCGATCCTGCTGCTGAAGCACGTTCATGCCCGGCGGACGTGCCGTTTCCTGCTTCAGGGTGCGGTGCATGCGTTCATGGCGGGCGTTCTGTTGCGGATGGCCCGGCTGAATGCGCTCGAGGGTGATGCCGAGCCTGAGCCAGAAGACCGAGAGCTTCGACAGGTTGTAGAGTCCGTTCGGACTGGCAAAGGGCAGGCCGTTGTCGCTGCGGATCGCTGCCGGAAGGCCGCGCTCCCTGAAGAGCTGGACAAAGGCCTCGATGACCGGCTGCTCGCGGGTCGATTCAAGGGCTTCACAGCACAGGATCATGCGCGAGGCCTGATCGGTGACGGTCAAAGGGTAACAGTAGCGTCCGTCAC
>NZ_BMIF01000074.1 GCF_014641695.1 Nitratireductor aestuarii
TCAGCTATTAAAAAGAATGCATTTGAATCAGTTCTAATGAGGTGGATGAAACTGGAGCCTATTATACAGAGTGAAGTAAGCCAGAAAGAAAAACACCAATACAGTATACTAACGCATATATATGGAATTTAGAAAGATGGTAACAATAACCCTGTGTACGAGACAGCAAAAGAGACACAGATGTATAGAACAGTCTTTTGGACTCTGTGGGAGAGGGAGAGGGTGGGAAGATTTGGGAGAATGGCATTGAAACATGTATAATATCATGTATGAAACGAGTCGCCAGTCCAGGTTCGATGCACGATACTGGATGCTTGGGGCTGGTGCACTGGGACGACCCAGAGGGAGGGTATGGGGAGGGAGGAGGGAGGAGGGTTCAGGATGGGGAACACATGTATACCTGTGGTGGATTCATTTTGATATTTGGCAAAACTAATACAATATTGTAAAGTTAAAAAAAAAAAAAAAAGAATTAGAAAATTCCAAAGACCTAAAGATTTTCTATGTGCTG